>NZ_JALJZZ010000010.1 GCF_024171565.1 Okibacterium sp. HSC-33S16 | reverse complement strand
GAGGGTGTCAGATTGTTTGTGTAAGGGGTGGCGGGGGGCTCTGAAGGGAACAGACACTGATGTCTATGACAGACGACAGGAACGTGTCGCCGCAGTCCGCGGCTGACGCGATTGAGGAACTGCGTGCGACGGGGGCGTTGGATGCCCTGTTCGCGAAAATCGACGCCGGTGAGGTGCAACTCACCGGCGATGGCGGTCTGGTCCCGGGACTGATTAAGGCGGCACTCGAACGTGGCCTGCAGGCTGAGCTCAGCGAGCACCTTCACTATGACAAGGGCGATCCCGAGGCGCGGTTCTATGAGAACTCCCGCAACGGGACCTCGGCGAAGACCGTCGCGTCCGAGACCGGGGACATCCTGCTCGCGATTCCCCGGGACCGTGACGGGTCGTTCACGCCGAGACTGGTGCCGAAGGGCTCCCGCCGGTTAGGTGGGCTGGACGACATGATCATCTCGCTCTATGCCGGCGGGATGACGATTCGCGATATTCAGTACCATCTGGCGTCCACGATCGGCACCGAGCTGTCGCCTGAGACGATCTCGAAGATCACCGATGAGGTCCTCGAGGAGGTCATCGCGTGGCAGAACCGGCCCTTGGATGTGTTCTACCCGGTGGTGTTCCTCGACGCGATCATCGTCAAGGTCCGCGACGGAGCTCACGTGATCAACAAGGCCGCCCATATCGCTGTCGGCGTTGACATCGAGGGCATCAAACACGTCCTCGGAATTTGGATCCAGCAGACCGAGGGGGCAAAGTTCTGGGGCGGCGTCTGCGCGAATCTCGCCAACCGAGGCGTCCGAGACGTTCTCATCGTCTGCTGCGACGGGCTGAAAGGTTTCGCCGAAGCGATCGCTGAAACCTGGCCGGAAACAACGATCCAGACCTGCGTCGTTCATCTGATTCGCGCGGCGAACCGGTTCGTGAACTACAAAGACCGCAAACCGTTGTCTGCTGCGTTGAAGCCCATCTACCAAGCTCCGACCGCTGACGCGGCACTAAACGCGCTGGCCGCGTTCTCCACCTCGGAGCTCGGCAAACGATATCCAACAGCGGTAAAAACATTCGAGGATGCATGGGAAAGGTTCACCCCGTTCCTCGCGTTCCCGCCAGAGCTGCGGAAAGTGATCTACACGACCAACAGCATCGAGTCGCTGAACTACCAACTGCGCAAAGTGACTAAGAACCGCGGCCATTTTCCCTCCGACGACGCTGCCGTGAAACTGCTCTGGCTCGCGATCTGCAACATCGAAGACAAACGAGCACGCGACCGCGCGAAAGAGAAAGGCCGGTCCCGAGGAGCACCACGAAACGCTGAAGGCCACCTCGTCGAAGGCCAGACCGTCACCAACTGGAAACAAGCACTCGGCCAACTCTCACTGGCCTACCCCGACCGAATCAACAAATACCTATAAGCCCAACCGCCCCACTTACACAAAAAACTTGACAGGCTCG
>NZ_JALJZZ010000009.1 GCF_024171565.1 Okibacterium sp. HSC-33S16 | reverse complement strand
ATTAAACATTTACGGAGAGTTTGATCCTGGCTCAGGACGAACGCTGGCGGCGTGCTTAACACATGCAAGTCGAACGATGAACTCCAGCTTGCTGGGGGGATTAGTGGCGAACGGGTGAGTAACACGTGAGTAACCTGCCCTTGACTCTGGGATAAGCGTTGGAAACGACGTCTAATACCGGATACGACCAGCCTCGGCATCGAGTGTTGGTGGAAAGATTTTTTGGTCAAGGATGGACTCGCGGCCTATCAGGTAGTTGGTGAGGTAATGGCTCACCAAGCCTACGACGGGTAGCCGGCCTGAGAGGGTGACCGGCCACACTGGGACTGAGACACGGCCCAGACTCCTACGGGAGGCAGCAGTGGGGAATATTGCACAATGGGCGAAAGCCTGATGCAGCAACGCCGCGTGAGGGACGACGGCCTTCGGGTTGTAAACCTCTTTTAGCAGGGAAGAAGCGAAAGTGACGGTACCTGCAGAAAAAGCACCGGCTAACTACGTGCCAGCAGCCGCGGTAATACGTAGGGTGCAAGCGTTGTCCGGAATTATTGGGCGTAAAGAGCTCGTAGGCGGTTTGTCGCGTCTGCTGTGAAAACTGGAGGCTCAACCTCCAGCCTGCAGTGGGTACGGGCAGACTAGAGTGCGGTAGGGGAGATTGGAATTCCTGGTGTAGCGGTGGAATGCGCAGATATCAGGAGGAACACCGATGGCGAAGGCAGATCTCTGGGCCGTAACTGACGCTGAGGAGCGAAAGGGTGGGGAGCAAACAGGCTTAGATACCCTGGTAGTCCACCCCGTAAACGTTGGGAACTAGATGTGGGGACCATTCCACGGTCTCCGTGTCGCAGCTAACGCATTAAGTTCCCCGCCTGGGGAGTACGGCCGCAAGGCTAAAACTCAAAGGAATTGACGGGGGCCCGCACAAGCGGCGGAGCATGCGGATTAATTCGATGCAACGCGAAGAACCTTACCAAGGCTTGACATGTACGAGAACGCGTGAGAGATCACGTTCTCTTTGGACACTCGTATACAGGTGGTGCATGGTTGTCGTCAGCTCGTGTCGTGAGATGTTGGGTTAAGTCCCGCAACGAGCGCAACCCTCGTTCTATGTTGCCAGCACGTAATGGTGGGAACTCATGGGATACTGCCGGGGTCAACTCGGAGGAAGGTGGGGACGACGTCAAATCATCATGCCCCTTATGTCTTGGGCTTCACGCATGCTACAATGGCCAGTACAAAGGGCTGCGATACCGTAAGGTGGAGCGAATCCCAAAAAGCTGGTCCCAGTTCGGATTGAGGTCTGCAACTCGACCTCATGAAGTCGGAGTCGCTAGTAATCGCAGATCAGCAACGCTGCGGTGAATACGTTCCCGGGCCTTGTACACACCGCCCGTCAAGTCATGAAAGTCGGTAACACCCGACGCCGGTGGCCTAACCCCTTGTGGGAGGGAGCCGTCTAAGGTGGGATTGGTAATTAGGACTAAGTCGTAACAAGGTAGCCGTACCGGAAGGTGCGGCTGGATCACCTCCTTTCTAAGGAGCATGTGCCAGTCCGTCTGTCTACAGCGGAA
>NZ_JALJZZ010000008.1 GCF_024171565.1 Okibacterium sp. HSC-33S16 | reverse complement strand
TGGCTGCCGCCGGTGCGACGTTACAGAGCGTGATAGACGAACAGGATTGAAAGCCTGGTCATAGAGGGTGCGAACCCCGTAGTCGAAATTTCGTGATGGCGTGAAGAGGATCCCAAGTAGCACGGGGCCCGAGAAATCCCGTGTGAATCTGTCAGGACCACCTGATAAGCCTAAATACTCCCAGATGACCGATAGTGAACAAGTACCGTGAGGGAAAGGTGAAAAGTACCCCGGGAGGGGAGTGAAATAGTACCTGAAACCGTTTGCTTACAAACCGTTGGAGCAGCCTTGTTGCTGTGACAGCGTGCCTTTTGAAGAATGAGCCTGCGAGTTAGTGATATGTGGCGAGGTTAACCCGTGAGGGGTATCCGTAGCGAAAGCGAGTCTGAATAGGGCGATTCAGTCGCATGTCCTAGACCCGAAGCGAAGTGATCTATCCATGGCCAGGTTGAAGCGTGTGTAAGAGCACGTGGAGGACCGAACCCACTTAGGTTGAAAACTGAGGGGATGAGCTGTGGATAGGGGTGAAAGGCCAATCAAACTTCGTGATAGCTGGTTCTCTCCGAAATGCATTTAGGTGCAGCGTTGTGTGTTTCTTGCCGGAGGTAGAGCTACTGGATGGCTAATGGGCCCTAAAAGGTTACTGACGTCAGCCAAACTCCGAATGCCGGTAAGTGAGAGCACAGCAGTGAGACGGTGGGGGATAAGCTTCATCGTCGAGAGGGAAACAACCCAGACCACCATCTAAGGTCCCTAAGCGCGTGCTAAGTGGGAAAGGATGTGGAGTTGCATAGACAACCAGGAGGTTGGCTTAGAAGCAGCCACCCTTGAAAGAGTGCGTAATAGCTCACTGGTCAAGTGATTCCGCGCCGACAATTTAACGGGGCTCAAGCACGCCACCGAAGTTGTGGCATTGATATTTATAGGCAGGCCTTCGTGGTCCAGCCGTATTGATGGGTAGGAGAGCGTCGTGTGGCGAGCGAAGCGGCGGTGTAAACCAGCCGTGGATGCCACACGAGTGAGAATGCAGGCATGAGTAGCGAAAGACGGGTGAGAAACCCGTCCTCCGAAAGACCAAGGGTTCCAGGGCCAGGTTAATCCGCCCTGGGTAAGTCGGGACCTAAGGCGAGGCCGACAGGCGTAGTCGATGGACAACGGGTTGATATTCCCGTACTGACGAAGAACCGCCCAAGCTAATCCAGTGATGCTAAGAGTCTGAATCCCACTGATTGATCCCTTCGGGGTGAGACGGTGGGCCTAGCGCTCGACCCTATGCTGGTGCGGTTAGCGTATTAACAGGTGTGACGCAGGAAGGTAGTCGGTCCTGGGCGATGGTTGTCCCAGGCCAAGGTTGTAGGCCGAGAGATAGGCAAATCCGTCTCTCATCTAAGGCTGAGAGCTGAAGGGGAGCCCGCAAGGGCAAGATCCGATGATCCTATGCTGCCAAGAAAAGCATCGGCGCGAGGTTCAAGTCACCCGTACCCCAAACCGACTCAGGTGGTCAGGTAGAGAATACCAAGGAGATCGAGAGAATCGTGGTTAAGGAACTCGGCAAAATGCCCCCGTAACTTCGGGAGAAGGGGGGCCTGACACGTCAACGGATTTACTCCGGGAAGCGTGGTAGGGCCGCAGAGACCAGTGGGAAGCGACTGTTTACTAAAAACACAGGTCCGTGCCAAGTCGCAAGACGATGTATACGGACTGACGCCTGCCCGGTGCTGGAAGGTTAAGAGGAACGGTTAGTCGTAAGGCGAAGCTGAGAATTTAAGCCCCAGTAAACGGCGGTGGTAACTATAACCATCCTAAGGTAGCGAAATTCCTTGTCGGGTAAGTTCCGACCTGCACGAATGGCGTAACGACTTCCCAGCTGTCTCAACCGCGAACTCGGCGAAATTGCACTACGAGTAAAGATGCTCGTTACGCGCAGCAGGACGGAAAGACCCCGTGACCTTTACTACAGCTTGGTATTGGTGTTCGGTGTGGCTTGTGTAGGATAGGTGGGAGACTGTGAAGCTGGCACGCTAGTGTTGGTGGAGTCATTGTTGAAATACCACTCTGGTCATATTGGATATCTAACTTCGAACCGTAATCCGGTTCAGGGACAGTGCCTGGTGGGTAGTTTAACTGGGGCGGTTGCCTCCTAAAAAGTAACGGAGGCGCCCAAAGGTTCCCTCAATCTGGTTGGCAATCAGATGTCGAGTGTAAGTGCACAAGGGAGCTTGACTGTGAGACTGACAAGTCGAGCAGGGACGAAAGTCGGGACTAGTGATCCGGCAGTGGCTTGTGGAAGCGCTGTCGCTCAACGGATAAAAGGTACCTCGGGGATAACAGGCTGATCTTGCCCAAGAGTCCATATCGACGGCATGGTTTGGCACCTCGATGTCGGCTCGTCGCATCCTGGGGCTGGAGTAGGTCCCAAGGGTTGGGCTGTTCGCCCATTAAAGCGGTACGCGAGCTGGGTTTAGAACGTCGTGAGACAGTTCGGTCCCTATCCGCTGCGCGCGCAGGAAATTTGAGAGGATCTGACCCTAGTACGAGAGGACCGGGTTGGACGAACCTCTGGTGTGTCAGTTGTTCCGCCAGGAGCACCGCTGATTAGCTACGTTCGGGATGGATAACCGCTGAAAGCATCTAAGCGGGAAGCCGGCCTCGAGATGAGATTTCCATACCATTTATGGTGAGAGGCTCCCAGCTAGACTACTGGGTTGATAGGCCGGATGTGGAAGAGAGGACTAAAGACTCTCGGAGCTGACCGGTACTAATAAGCCGATAACTTACCAATCATCCCACCCCCTGGGTGGAGCATGAGTTTTG
>NZ_JALJZZ010000007.1 GCF_024171565.1 Okibacterium sp. HSC-33S16 | reverse complement strand
GTGAAACATCGCGGCGGTACCGCACGCGGTGCTCGCGGAAGCCACAGAAGACACCGGAGGCAACGTGCTGCCGCGGCTAGTTTCACGTGAAACATGCGTTCGCGGTGATAATGGCATGCACCCCGCCAGCGTTGGGTTAGCTCTGCGCTGCGGCGTCACCGTTCCTCAATGGATAAGCGCCTTCAAGCAGCATCGGTGAAAGGGTCTCAGGTGGTGCGGACTCTGCCGCCACTCACCACCCATCCGGGTTTTTGCGCAAGGCCGGTGACCACTCATCGTTTCCATCGATTGCGTTTCAAGACAGTTATGCGTCTGCATAGACGACTGCGACCGGTGGCGCTGAAGAATAGTGCCTATCTTCGGCGGGGGGAGCAGCTGAGGATCTCCGGGCGGGGTCGGGTAAGGCGCTCGGCTGCGGCGCCGTACAGCCGAATGTCGAGACACATCCACCAGCTGAGCTGGCATCAACCGGGAGAAAACGACGCAAATACCACCGATATTTGCGTCAATGGGGGAAGTCGGATTCCAGCTTAGGATGGCTCTCACAGAGCTGAACTGACCAATTTTCAAGTCTTGGATGGTCACACTGCACCATGCTGATCCGATATCTCGCGTTCTACGGCCCGCGCCAGAGTCAGCGCACGGCTCAGGTTTGGTCGGTATCGTCTGCGACTTGCCCTCAAACTCCACAACCCACCACCTCACAGCGGTGCAGGCTGGGTCGCGGCGTTACGTACGCAAGCATCGGGCGAGCACATGGATCAAAACGTACCGTCTCAGCGCAGTGAGCTGACCAACGCGCAGAACCGACAGTGCCACATGGTTTCACGTGAAACGTCCTCTTATGAAGGCCCGTGAACGCCAACCTAGAGAACGGGCAGGGGAAGGCCGCATCGCACTTCGCCCCCGTGTTCAGCATCGGGGGGGTCGTGTCGCACCGCAAATCGCGGCCGTCGTCGTCCGACACAACGTTTGTAGGAATGCCATATCAACGGAACCAAATGGGGAGAGGGCCGACGGGTGCAGGCACGAGCAAGCATGATGGACTGAGGCAAAGCCCTGGGCACCGGGTAAGGGGCACCGGGCACCGGGGCAATGAAGTCAGTTGACTTCCGCTTCACAGCCCGGATATACAGAAACACCATACGTATCCCGCCGAAATCACTCGCCTGAGATGGACGGATTTGAGCTTAGGATCGCTCCCACAGAGCGGAAAGGGACTATTTCGACGCAGATTCGGCCGCTATGAAGGCACCCTCGCTCGTATTGAGCGGTCGGTAGCGCGTTCTGAGGCTACTTCGGTCCACCAATCATCCCAAAACGACTCGAGTAAGTTGGTGCTCGCCAGGGTCATCCAAATGATTGGTCCGGCGTGCCTCTGCGAAACCACAGCCGGGAAGGAGCGGGCCCGCGTGACGTGGGTGGGCCTCCCACGAGCAAGGTTCCGTTTCACGTGAAACAAACTACGCGCATGGACGGTGCTTGCATCCGGAGACTCGGAAGAGTCGGCTTTCTCTACGACGAGATTAGTTGCACCGGCGGCAGATCTGCGACGGCGGATCGCGTCGTAAATGCTGTGACCGACACTCGACGGATTTTCGACGCTGTCCGGAAACGGCAGGGT
Organism: Okibacterium sp. HSC-33S16; assembly: GCF_024171565.1. Taxonomy (GTDB): domain Bacteria; phylum Actinomycetota; class Actinomycetes; order Actinomycetales; family Microbacteriaceae; genus Mycetocola_A. The sequence goes on along the minus strand of NZ_JALJZZ010000007.1, from coordinate 198,174 downwards.
TACTACCCTCGAACGGTGCCCAATACCACTCGAGTTGTGTCCGTTGTGATGCTTTCGCCGAGCACCTCCACCCGAACATTGGAGACGCGATACTTGCGGATCTCCTTCGAGGCAGCAGCAATCTCTGCCTCGGCGTTGGCACCCTTCATGAGTACCAACTCGCCACCGTCGCGCAGGAGAGGCGCCGTCAGGGGGAGTAGCTTCCGGAACGCACTCACAGCGCGAGCGGTGACCTGGTCCAAGGGCTTCTGAAGTTGAACCTCCTCCGCACGGGCGCGGAGAACTGCCACATTGTCAAGGCCAAGCTCGTCGACCTGATCATTCAGCCAAGCGACACGACGCTCCATCGGCTCAATGAGAACAAATTGCACATCGGGTCTAGCGATTCCGAGAACGATCCCGGGCAAGCCGGCGCCGGAACCAATGTCGCCCACCAAACCTGGGCGAAGCAGCGGCGAGACCAGCGCACTATTGAGCACGTGCCGGGTCCAGAGGCGGGGGAGTTCGAGGGGACCGATTAGCCCTAGCTCTTCCCCGAACTTCGCAAGATTCTGAGTGAACTGACGCGCCAGATCCAGACGATCGCCGAGCACAACCGACGCAAAGTCCGGCTCCGCCTCAAGTTGTGGCTCGGTCATCCTTTTCCTAACTCAGTCGATGGAGCGAATCTCAACTAGCCGAGACCAACGAGCGCTCCTGCGCGCCACCTGCCCTTAGCTCTTCGCTAGGTCGTGTCGGCATCCAGACCGACATACCCGGTGGATGCGATGCTCTGCCGCTAGGCCCGGGTGATCACCGTGTGGCGATCGCGGCCTTCGCCGTGTGAATTCGACGTGAATCCGCGCTCTGAAACCACGTCGTGCACGAGCTTGCGCTCGTAACTGGACATCGGCGGGAGCGCCGCCGACGTTGCACCGGCTTCGATCTGGGCGATCGCGCTATCCACCAACACCGTCAGTTCTGCCTGCCGCGCATCACGAGACCCGCCGATGTCAAGGATCAGCCGCGAGAACTGGCCGGTCTTGCTTTGTACCGCAAGCCGAGTCAGCTCCTGAAGAGCGCTGACGACATCCGGCTTCGAAAGAACTCGAATGTTGCTGCCTTCGCTCGCTGTGACTGCGACGTAGGCCCGGCCGTTGCGCACATCGATATCAATGTCGCCATCGAGGTCGGCTATATCGAGGAATTCTTCGATATAGTCAGCCGCTACATCGCCCTCTTCCTCAAGCTGAGAAGGCGTAGGGGAGTCGTGCCGGGACAGGTCGGCGTTGATGGGCTCTTCGATAACGTCACTCATGGCGCTACTTTCCGTTGTTCTGAGAGGAGGGTGTTCCGGGGGCTGCGTCTGTCGCGCCGGAGGGCTTGGCGACAGTCGGCTGTGCCTTCGGCGCCGCCTGCGCGGCCTTGGCCGGATTCCCCGACTTGGTGGGATTTGTCTGCTTCGGTGCTGTGGCCGGCTTCGCGGCCATCTTCTTCGCACGGTTCTTGCCGACGGGTTGCTGGCGCTGCACGGGCTTCTTCTCCTCGATCACCAGGGTGTCTCCCGCGGACTCCACCGGCTTCAGCTTGCCCTTGCGTGCCAGACGTTCCTCGCGCTCTTTCGCTGCTTCGGTTCCAGGCATCGGCATGTTCCGAATGATGACGAATTGCTGAACCATGGTCCAAATGTTGGAAACCAACCAGTAGAACATCACGCCAAGCGGGAACGTGAAGCCTGAGAAGAGGAAGACAAACGGGAGGATGTACAGCAGAATGCGCTGCTGCTTGAACATCGGGCTCGCCTTAGTTTCGTCCGAGATATTCTTCGAGACAATCTGCAGCTGAGTAATGAACTGCGACGCCGTCATCAGCACGACCATGATGGCTGCCACGATCATGACGCCAACCTCGGGGCCACCGGCGGCGTTCATAGCGGATGAAAAACTCATGTGCAAAGGAGCGAAGTCGAACAGTGAAGAGGTACCGAACTGTTCGGAGAGAGCTTCGTTCAGCGGGCCAACACCGGATTTTCCGTGCTGTGAGTCATTGAGAACCGAGAAGAGAGCAAAGAAGATGGGCATCTGCACAAGCAACGGAAGACAAGACCCTAACGGGTTGGTCCCCGTCTTCTTGTACAGTTCCATCGTCTCGCGACTCATGGCCTCGCGACTGAACTGATCCTTCTTGCCCTTGTATTTGTCCTGGATCTTCTTGAGCTGCGGCGCGACTTCCATCATGCGCCGCTGGTTCTTGATTTGCTTCACGAACAACGGAATGAGCGCGGCTCGAACAACGATCGTGAGTCCCACAATCGACAGCACCCACGTGAGACCGGCTTCGGGAGCCATACCCGCCAGCTCGAAAAGTGCGTGCCATCCAACGAGCACGAGCTCCACGGCCCACTTCAGTGGCCAGAGGATGATCGATATGAGATCCATACGGGGTTAGCCCTTTCGATGGCTGGCTGTTACAACGAAACCACGCGGGGTCACGGAGTATCGGAAGTTCTTCTTGAGTGGCGCGTCATCGACGCCACCTGGCGCCCAGGGATGACACCGGGCAATGCGTCTCGCCGCCAAACCCGATCCAACAACCACACCGTGCTGCTGAATGGCGTGCATGGCATAAGCCGAACACGAGGGATAGTACCTGCATACATCACCGTAAAGCGGTGAAACGACTGTGCGGTAGGCGATCAGTGCAGCCACCGCGGTATTTCGAGGCAGCAACAGGATGCCGCGTGCGGCGCCAGTACTGTTCGTCTCGTTCATCACGGTTTCGGTCATTTCCGCCCAGCCAACTTCGTCGTGCTGTGCGTGAGTTCTGCTTTGAGATCCGAAAAGACCGCCACCGCGGCCGGCGGTAGAGCACGGAATACTATTTCCGAGCCGAGCGGAATCTCCGGAGCTAGATCGTGAGCGATCGCTTTAAGGCGACGCCGGATTCGGTTACGCATAACGGCGTTACCGACGGTTTTTGCAACAATGAACCCGAACCGCGGTGTACCGCCGTTCGGGTTCATCAGTTGATAGGTGACGCAATTCGCGCTCACCGACCGTCGACCTCTGCGGACCACCCGCTTATAGTCATCGGCGCTCGTGATTCGTTGTTCCGAAGCAAGCACGATGACGACGGGTTACCGGAGGGAGGTACTAGGCGGAGAGTTCGGTGCGGCCCTTGGCACGGCGGGCGCTGAGGATAGCGCGGCCGGCGCGGGTGCGCATGCGCAGACGGAAACCGTGCACCTTGGCGCGACGACGGTTGTTCGGCTGGAAAGTTCTCTTGCTCATAATCACTTACTCCACGTTTGGAATTCCACTGCCGCTGGACGCGCACAGGGAGAATTGGGTGCCCGAAGGCAGAAGTCAACTGATTAAACCTACGTCTTCGAACCTCTGGGGTCAAACCGAGGGAGCACAAAAGACTAATTATCCACAGACTGCACAGGTTCGATGCGCCTGACACGCGGGCCGTTATCTGAGGTAAATTTGGGCCTTTCACGGTGATTCGTTACCGTGAGGGATTAGTTATCCCCAGCCTGACCGGTCAAGTTACCCACAGATCCGGGCTTTCTGGATCAACCAGTGGATAACTCTGTGAATAACTTCGTAAGGGAATCATGTCAAACGAGCAAGAGTCAATCACGCAAACGTGGCAGACCGTGCTCGATGTACTCGCCGCAGACGAGCGAATTACTCCTCCTCTGCATGGGTTCCTCAACCTGGTCGTGCCCAAGGGCATCATGGCGGGGACTCTGTATCTCGAGGTTCCAAACGAGTTCACAGCCGGCCAGTTGAACATGAGAATGCGAGCTCCGCTTCTCAACGCAATCGGAACGCTTCAGGAGACTCACGGCGCATCGACCTTTGCTGTCGTCGTCAATCCCGAAATCATCGACGAAGAGTTTGAGCCTCTGCCTCAGGCTCCCGTTCAGCAACAACAGCCCAACTACCTGGACAACACCGCACACGCACCAATTCACGAGACCGCGCTGCCGGCGCGTCAAAACGACACGCGCCTCAACTCGAAGTACTCATTCGACAACTTCGTGATCGGGCAGTCCAACCGGTTCTCGCATGCGGCCGCCGTTGCCGTGGCTGAAGCTCCCGCCAAGGCATACAACCCGCTGTTCATCTACGGTGATTCAGGGCTTGGAAAGACCCACCTCCTGCACGCCATTGGTCACTACGCGATGTCCCTCTATCCGGGTATCCGGGTTCGCTACGTCTCCAGCGAAGAGTTCACCAACGACTTCATCAACTCGATTGCCAACAACCGGGGCTCGGTCTTTCAGTCTCGATACCGCGACATCGACATTCTGCTGATTGACGACATCCAGTTTCTTCAGGGGAAGGCGGAGACGCAGGAAGCGTTCTTCCACACCTTCAACACGCTGCATGACCACAACAAGCAGGTCGCTATTACAAGCGACCTGCCACCCAAGGCGCTGACCGGATTTGAAGACCGGATGCGATCTCGCTTCGAGTGGGGCCTCATCACCGATGTCCAGGTTCCTGACCTCGAAACTCGTATCGCAATCCTTCGTAAGAAGGCCCAGAGCGAGAAGCTTCAGATTCCCGACGAGGTGCTTGAGTTCATCGCGTCGAAGGTGTCCTCAAATATTCGTGAGCTTGAGGGAACACTGATTCGCGTCACCGCTTTCGCGAGCCTCAATCGCACACCGGTCGACATGAACCTTGTGCAGACCGTGCTGAAGGACCTCATCACGCTCGATGACGACAACGTCATCTCGCCGGTCGACATCATCAACATCGTCGCGGCCTACTTCAAGTTGAGCGTCGATGATCTCTACGGCTCGAGCCGGTCACAGGCCATCGCTACCTCCCGCCAGATCGCCATGTACCTCTGTCGCGAACTCACCAATCTGTCACTCCCGAAGATCGGCCAGTTGTTCGGAAACCGGGATCACACCACTGTGATGTACGCAAATAAGAAGATTTCCGACCTCATGCAGGAACGTCGATCGATTTACAACCAGGTGACCGAACTCACGAGTCGAATCAAACAGGGCCACCGATTTAACCGTTAAAGCGGTGCTCAGCGCGGTTTAAACTCCACAGCTTTAGCCGTTCTTACACAGTGTGGATAACTCTGTGGAAAGAAATCTAATAACTCATCGAGAGCTGTGAACGAAGCCGCTCTTAATGTGCACAACCGCCGTGGATGCCAGTAATGGCAAGGATCTCTCGCCGTGCCAAGTCCACAGCGCGCTCACAAGTCACACGGGTGTAGTTCCCTTTGGATCGCTGGCATCGCAGAAGTTATCCACAGTTTCCACAACGGTTAAGACCATTAAAGAATTCTTAAATACTTAATCCGCCAATAACCTTTTGCCGCTGGCGCACCTCGTCCCGAGGTGTGTGTGACAGCGACTTTCAGACCCGGCTAACATGGGGATCCACTCGTACCTGAAAATGACAGGGGATCCACCGTGCGGTTTAGCGTCAATCGTGATGTCTTCAGTGAAGCGGTCTCATTCGCTGTCAAGCTTCTGCCACAACGCACCACCTTGCCGATCCTGAGCGGCGTACTGATCGAAGCCACCGATGCCGGTCTCGTCCTCTCGAGCTTTGACTACGAAGTATCTGCTCAGACCGAGATCAACGCACAGGTCGATGAACCCGGCACAGTCCTCGTCTCCGGCCGTCTTCTCGCTGACATCGCCAGCCGCCTTCCCAATGCCCCGGTTGTGTTCTCGACTAACGACAACCGCATCGTGGTGAGCTGTGGCTCAGCCAACTTCACGCTTCTGTCCATGCCGGTCGAGGAATACCCGAGCATTCCGCAAATCAGCGGACAGACCGGCCTCGTTCCAGGCGAAGAGTTTGCTGCGGCGGTCGCCCAGGTGGCCGTTGCCGCCTCTCGAGATGACGTCACACCGGTAATCACGGGCGTCCAGCTCCAGGTCACCGATAACCGACTTGGTCTTGTTGCGACAGACCGCTACCGTGTTGCCGTTCGGGAGATCGACTGGGACAACGGTGACAACACCGCCCCAGACGGACTCACCGCGCTTGTTCCCGCGAAGACTCTCCAGGAAGTCGGCAAGACCTTCGGGCACTCGGAAACGATCTCCGTGTCATTCACTGCCAAGGACGACCGCGAGTTGATCGCGTTCACTGCGGACAATAAGACCGTAACGTCGTTGCTCATCAAGGGCTCTTTCCCCCCGGTCAGACGGCTTTTCCCAGAGACGACGGAGAACTACGCTGTCATCAACACCGGTGAACTCATCGAGGCCGTGCGGCGTGTCTCGCTCGTCCTCGAGCGTGAGGCCGCTCTCCGGTTCACCTTCACGATTGACGGACTCACCATGGAAGCCGTTGGGTCGGAGCACGCCCAAGCTTCGGAAGCGATCGACGCGCTGCTGACCGGTGACGACATCGTCCTGAGCCTGAAGCCGCAGTTCCTCATCGACGGACTGACCGCCGTTCGGAGTGAATTTGTGCGATTCTCCTTCACAAAGAGCGAGAACACCAACAAACCCGGGCCCATGCTCATCACGAGCCAGTCGTCGAAGGACCAGCCGGGCGCCGACAGCTTCAAGTACCTCTTGCAGCCCAACCTGCTGCTGCGCTAGGACAAACTCACCACCGAATCAGATGCCTCCGCCCCACCCGCGCCGCATCGTTTCATGAAAGGCATGGCTATGCACATCGGTCTCATTGGATTAGGCAAAATGGGCGGCAACATGCGCACTCGACTGCGCGCCGCAGGTATTGAAGTGACCGGTTTCGACCGAAATCCCGACGTCACGGATGTCGCCACAGTCGAGGAACTGGTCGCAGCGCTTCCGACACCGCGGACCGTGTGGGTCATGGTTCCAGCCGGCAAGATCACCGACGACGTTATCGAGGAGCTCAACGGGCTCCTCGACGAGGGTGACCTGGTCATCGACGGAGGAAACAGCCGCTTTACCGAAGATTTCAAGCACGCCGAACTCCTCTCGGGCAAGGGAATCGACTACATCGATGCCGGTGTTTCCGGTGGAGTGTGGGGCGTGGACAACGGATACGGCCTCATGGTGGGTGGTTCCGCCGCCCAGGTCGAACGCGTGATGCCGGTCTTTGATGCGCTTCGTCCCGAGGGTCCCCGCGAAGAAGGCTTCGTTCACGTCGGTGAAGTCGGTGCCGGGCACTACGCGAAGATGGTGCACAACGGCATCGAGTACGCGCTCATGCAGGCATACGCGGAGGGATTCGAGCTCCTCGAAAAGCGCGAAGACATCATTCGCGATGTCCCGGGAACTTTCAAGGCCTGGCAGCGCGGAACCGTTGTTCGTTCCTGGCTGCTTGAGCTTCTTGTGCGCGCTCTCGACGAAGATGACGACCTGTCGGAAATCGAAGGTTACGTCGAAGATTCCGGTGAGGGTCGCTGGACCATCGAAGAGGCTGTCGCCAACGCGGTTCCCGTTCCCACCATTTCGGCATCGATCTTCGCCCGGTTTGTCTCCCGTCAGGAAGATTCGCCGGCGATGAAGGCTGTTGCTGCGCTGCGCAACCAGTTCGGCGGCCACGCCGTGAAGAAGGCAGACGAATAGTCGCGTCAGTGGTTCACGAGTACCCTGTTTGAGTGATCGTCACCCACCTGAACCTCAGCGAATACCGCAATTACGCGGTCGCTGATGTGACGTTCGCCCCAGGGGCCAACCTCTTCGTCGGGCGCAACGGCCAGGGAAAAACGAACCTGGTCGAGGCGCTTGGCTACCTATCAACGCTGGGATCGCATCGAGTGTCGAGCGATCAGGCTTTGATTCGGGCTGGAGCTGATGCTGCGGTGATCAGAGCCCGGCTTCAGCACAATGGCCGTGACCTCCTCGCCGAGGTCCAAATCAACCGCAGTGGCGCCAACCGGGCGCAGGTCAACCGGGGGCAGATCAAGCCACGGGAACTCCCGCGGTACTTCTCGAGTGTGCTCTTCGCACCGGAAGACCTCGGTATCGTTCGCGGCGACCCGTCTGCGCGTCGGCGGTTCATTGACCAACTGCTCGTCCTGCACACGCCTCGGCTTGCCGGGGTGATGGGTGACTATGAACGGACGCTCAAGCAACGCAATTCCCTTCTCAAGTCGGCCCGGTCGTCGGGACTCAAAGCAAATCAGTTGACCACATTGGAAATCTGGGACGACCGGCTGGTCGCATTCGGCAGCGAAATCATCGATGAGCGGGTACGCCTCGTGCATGCGCTGTCACAGCCGATTCGCGATGCATACGCGGCCGTCGTCGGCGATGATCACGGCCCATCGCTCACACCGGTGTTGTCGATCGATGGCGTCGACGCAGAGGAAGATTCCGATTCGGTCGCCGGAGCTCCGGTGGCGACGGACCTTTCAACGGCCGACCGTTTCCGAACTGCGCTTGCCGCGCGTCGACGGAGTGAAATCGAACGAGGACTCACCCTGGTTGGTCCGCACCGCGACGACATTCTCTTCGAGCTGAACTCGCTCCCGGTGAAGGGCTATGCGAGTCACGGCGAATCGTGGTCTTTCGCTCTCGCATTGAAATTGGCATCCGCTGAATTATTGCGACGTGATTCGAACCTGGGTGATCCGGTGCTCATTCTTGACGACGTCTTCGCCGAACTCGATGCACATCGACGTGCTCGACTCGCGGCAGCCGTGTCGTCATTCGAACAGGTGCTGATCACGGCTGCGGTTCTCGATGATGTGCCCGATTCTCTGGCTGCCCACACCGTGCACATTGAGGCCGGACGCATCCTGGCCGCACCGGAAGACATCGTTGTCGACAGGGACGGGGTTGAGATCCGTGGCTGAGCAGCCCGAATACGATCGCGGTACTGAAGCCGGCCGCGTTTACGTGCGATTCAAAGAACTTTTCGGCGGGCACAAACACTACGTGCGCACACAACGAAAGAGTCGAGCGGATGCCGCGGAGAGCGTTCCATTCGGTGCCGGGCGTGATCCGAAAGGACTCGGCGACATCGTCGGGGCGTTGACGACGTCGCTGGGGTGGGACTCACCACTTGCGCAGTCCGAGCTGGTTGCCAACTGGACGTCGCTGGCCGGGGAAGAAACGGCCAATCACTCCACGCCGGTCGGAATCGACAACGGAATACTGACCGTTCAGTGCGAGTCGACGGCGTGGGCGACGCAATTGCGACTCATGCGCGTCGACATCATGACGCATATCGCCGTGCGGTATCCGGAGGCGGGGATTGAAAGCATCCGTTTTCTGGGCCCTAACGTCCCTTCCTTCAAACGTGGTCCCAGATCGGTTCAAGGGCGTGGCGTGCGCGATACCTACGGTTAGCCTGACAAATCAGGTCGCCTGACCGATAAAAGTGGCTCAAACGGGCGATTCAGCCCCGAAGCCGACCCTTTCTTGATAGAATTACATGTCGAGCAAGAACACGGTTTGGAGCCTAATTTCATATGTCATCAGAACCGAACAGGTCCGTGGATAACAGCAGCTACGGTGCAAGCCAGATTCAGGTTCTCGAAGGTCTCGAAGCCGTACGCAAGCGTCCCGGAATGTATATCGGTTCTACCGGTCCCCGCGGATTGCACCACCTGGTCTATGAGATCGTCGATAACGCCGTTGATGAAGCCCTCGCGGGGTACTGCGACAACATCGAGGTAACGATCCTCAAGGACGGTGCCGTGCGCGTCGTCGACAACGGTCGAGGAATTCCCGTCGACATCCACCCGGCAGAGGGCAAATCGACTGTTGAGGTCGTGCTCACCGTTCTTCACGCGGGCGGAAAGTTCGGCGGTGGCGGATATGCCGTTTCGGGTGGACTACACGGCGTCGGCAGCTCGGTCGTCAACGCTCTCTCCACACGCCTCGATGCCGAGGTGCGCAGGCAAGGTTCAGTCTGGCGCGCGACGTTCCACGACGGTGTTGCCGACGCACCGCTCTCTCAAGACGAGCCGTCAGAAGAGACCGGTACGACAATCACGTTCTGGCCAAGCGCTGACATCTTCGAAACCATCGAGTTCGACTACGACACACTCAAGACCCGCTTCCAGCAGATGGCCTTCCTCAACAAAGGCCTTCGCATTTCCCTCACCGATGAGCGCGACGACCACCTGGTTGAGGCGCCGGTTCAGGAGGGCGTTGCGCCCGAAATGGTGCACCAGTCGAACGTGTTCCACTACGAGCGCGGACTCGTCGACTACGTCGAATACCTCAACCGCGCACGCAAGGCCGACCTCGTCAACGATGAGATCATCTCGTTCGAGACCGAAGATGAGGGTCGCAAGATTGCGCTCGAAGTCGCCATGCAGTGGACAACGGCGTACACGGAGAGTGTCCACACGTACGCGAACACCATCAATACCCACGAGGGCGGAACTCACGAAGAGGGTTTCCGTGCTGCACTGACAACCCTCGTCAATAAGTACGCCCGTGAGAAGGGTTTGCTCAAGGAGAAGGACGACAACCTCTCCGGTGACGACGTGCGTGAAGGTCTGACGGCTGTCATTTCCGTCAAGCTCGCTGAACCGCAGTTTGAGGGCCAGACAAAGACCAAGCTCGGTAACACCGAGGCGAAGGCGTTTGTGCAGAAGGTCGTCGGCGATCAGCTTGGTGATTGGTTCGGACGGAACCCAGTGCAGGCCAAGGAGATCATCCGCAAGGCGTTCCAGGCGGCTACCGCTCGTATGGCTGCTCGCAAGGCGCGCGAGACGGCCCGACGGAAGGGCCTGCTCGAGGGTGGCGGCATGCCCGGAAAGCTGAAGGACTGCCAGTCGAAGGACCCGTCGCTCTCCGAGATCTTTATCGTTGAGGGTGACTCCGCAGGTGGATCAGCGGTACAGGGGCGCAACCCGGAGACCCAGGCGATTCTTCCGCTCCGCGGCAAGATCCTCAACGTGGAAAAGGCACGCCTTGACCGTGCTCTCGGCAACGCCGAAGTGCAGGCCATGATCACCGCCTTCGGCGCGGGGATTGGTGAGGACTTCAATCCCGACAAGGCTCGATACCACAAGATCGTTTTGATGGCGGATGCCGACGTGGATGGCCAGCACATCACCACGTTGCTGCTGACACTTCTGTTCCGGTACATGCGGCCTCTCATCGAGTCCGGCTACGTCTACCTGGCGCAGCCGCCGCTCTTCAAACTGAAGTGGTCGAACGCTGCTCACGAGTACGTCTACAGCGACGCGGAACGTGACGCTCGCCTTGAGGCAGGACTCGCTGCAGGGCGCCGTATTCCGAAGGACAACGGCATCCAGCGGTACAAGGGTCTCGGCGAGATGGATTACAAGGAACTGTGGGAAACCACGATGGCTCCCGAGTCACGCACCCTGATGCAGGTCAACCTTGATGACGCGGCATCTGCGGACGAGATTTTTTCCACCCTCATGGGTGAAGACGTGGAATCACGCCGCAACTTCATCCAGAAGAACGCAAAGGATGTGCGGTTCCTCGATATCTAAGCGGGCCAGAACAGCCCGTCATCGCGCTGACGTAACCAGCACATCGAGACCGCCGACCGACAAGTAGAGAAGACTGATGGCAGACGAAACGAACAACAGCGACGACATTGCTGCTGAGACCACGGCAGCTGTAGCGCCCATCGATCACGGTGTGCACGGTCGCATTGACCAGGTCGACCTTCAGCTCGAGATGCAGCGCTCATACCTCGACTACGCGATGAGCGTCATCGTCGGACGTGCGCTCCCCGAAGTGCGTGACGGCATGAAACCGGTGCACCGCCGGGTCATCTACGCGATGTACGACGGTGGATACCGTCCGGACAAGGCATTCTCGAAGTGCGCCCGTGTTGTCGGAGACGTCATGGGGCAGTTCCACCCGCACGGTGACTCTGCCATCTACGACGCTCTGGTTCGACTGGTCCAGCCCTGGAGCCTGCGTTACCCGCTGGCCCTCGGCCAGGGTAACTTCGGGTCCCCGGGAAACGACGGTGCTGCCGCACCGCGATACACCGAGACCAAGATGGCTCCGCTCGCCATGGAAATGGTCAGGGACATCGATGAGGACACCGTCGATTTCCAGGACAACTACGACGGTCGCACGCAGGAACCGGCTGTCCTGCCGGCTCGATTCCCGAACCTCCTCGTCAACGGTTCCGTCGGTATCGCTGTCGGTATGGCCACGAACATCCCGCCGCATAACCTCCGTGAGGTTTCCGAGGGTGCGTTGTGGCACCTCGCTCACCCCGAGGCACCTCGCGAGGAACTCCTCGAAGCGCTCATGCAGCGAATCAAGGGCCCGGACTTCCCGACCGGGGCGCAGATCCTCGGTACTAAGGGCATCCACGACGCCTACAGCACGGGCCGCGGCTCAATCACTATGCGCGCCGTCGTCAACGTCGAAGAAATCCAGGGTCGCACCTGCCTCGTCGTTACCGAGCTGCCGTATCAGGTCAACCCCGACAACCTTGCCATCAAGATCGCCGACATGGTCAAGGACGGCAAGATCTCCGGAATCGCCGACATCCGGGATGAAACCTCGGGTCGGACCGGACAGCGCCTGGTCATTGTGCTCAAGCGTGACGCGGTCGCCAAGGTTGTTCTGAACAACCTGTACAAGCACACCCAGCTGCAGGAAAACTTCGGTGCCAACATGCTGGCGATCGTGGACGGAATTCCTCGCACCCTCGCGATCGACGGTTTCATCACGGCGTGGACTGCACACCAGATCGATGTCATCGTTCGCCGCACACAGCACCGATTGGCCAAGGCTGAGGAACGCGCCCACATTCTGCGCGGATACCTTAAAGCGCTCGACGCTCTGGACGAGGTCATCGCGCTCATCCGTCGGTCGAAGACCGTCGAGGACGCACGCGACGGCCTGATCGAGCTTCTTGACATCGACGAGCTCCAGGCGCGCGCCATTCTCGATATGCAGCTGCGTCGACTCGCCGCTCTCGAGCGCCAGAAGATCATGGACGAGCACGATGAGATCGAGCTCGAGATCACTGAGTACAAGGCGATCCTTGCTGATCCCCAGCGCCAGCGTTCCATCGTCAGTGAAGAGCTCACCGAAATCGTCGAAAAGTATGGCGACGACCGCCGCACCGAGATCATGTTCGGATACGACGGTGACATGTCCATCGAGGACCTCATTCCCGAGGAAGAGATGGTCATCTCCGTCACACGTGGCGGCTACATCAAGCGCACTCGGAGTGACAACTACCGGTCACAGCACCGCGGTGGCAAGGGCGTCAAGGGTGCCCAGCTTCGCGCAGACGATGTTGTGGATCACTTCTTCGTCACGACGACCCACCACTGGCTGCTCTTCTTCACCAACAAGGGCCGGGTATACCGCGCCAAGGCGTACGAAGTGCAAGAAGCCGGTCGCGATGCTAAGGGCCAACACGTCGCCAACCTGCTCGCTATGCAGCCGGACGAAGAGATCGCAGAGATACTCGACATCCGCGACTACGGGGTAGCAACCTACCTGGTTCTCGCGACTCGCGACGGACTGGTCAAGAAGACCGCGCTGAGCGAGTACGACACCAACCGCACCGGTGGAATCATCGCCATCAACCTGCGCGAGGGTGACGAACTGGTCGGCGCGCTCCTCGTCGAAAATGACAGCGACATCTTCCTGGTGTCCCGCCATGGCATGTCCATTCGCTTTACGGCGAGCGATGAAGCGCTGCGTCCGATGGGCCGCTCCACGTCCGGCGTGATCGGTATGCACTTCCGTGAGGACGACGAATTGCTGTCGGCTTCCGTCCTTCCCGCAGACCCCGATTCTGATGCATACGTGTTCATCGCAACGGAGGGCGGTTATGCAAAACGTACCTCGATCGAGCAGTACCGGCTGCAGAACCGTGGTGGGCTGGGCATCAAGGTGGGCAAATATAACGAAGACCGGGGTCACCTGTCCGGCGCTTTGATCGTCGGCGAGGAAGACGAGGTCCTTGTGGTTCTTGCCAGCGGCAAGGTGGTAAGGTCTGCCGTGGCCGAAGTTCCGGCCAAGGGCAGGGACACAATGGGTGTCGTCTTCGCACGATTTGCAGACGACGACCGCATTATCGCCCTGGCCAGGAACACTGACCGTAATCTTGTCGCCGAGGCGGATGCAGAGGTTATTGCAGCAGCCGAGGGCGAGTCAGAGCAGAAAGAGTAAGAATGAGTAGCGTTGCCGAGAAGCTGGCAAAGAAGTCGACAAAACGGCCGACGAGCAAGCAGGTACGACTGAAGCTGGTCTACGTCGACTTCTGGTCTGCGGTCAAGCTGTCATTCCTGGTCTCGATCGCCCTTGCCGTCATCACCATCGTGGTTTTTTTCCTCGTCTACACGGTGTTGGAGACCACGGGCATCTTCGAGAACATCAACGGGCTGTACAAGGACGTTGCGGGCGTCGGTGATGATCTGACCGCCATCTTCAACCTGGGACGCGTCATGGGCTTTGCGGTCGTCGTAGCGATCCTCGATCTCATCGTCGTCACCGCGCTCGGAGCGCTCTCTGCTGCGCTGTACAACCTCAGCGTGAAGATCACCGGTGGTCTTCTCGTCGGCTTCACCAACAACTAAATTGACCATGATCGGGCGGCGAAAGCCGCTCGATTATAAAAATCGGCAGATCTCAGGTAGTCTCTAATCTGCCCAAACGGGGATATAGCTCAGGCGGTTAGAGCGCTTCGCTGATAACGAAGAGGTCCCAGGTTCAAGTCCTGGTATCCCCACTCGGGAGAAAATTTTCACTAGTTTCTTCCCGTAATTGGGGCCTTAGCTCAATTGGTAGAGCGCCTGCTTTGCAAGCAGGAGGTCAGGGGTTCGATTCCCCTAGGCTCCACAAAACGAAAGCCCCGGCTCAGCCGGGGCTTTTTGCGTATCTGCGCTGCAATGTTGGATCGGTCAGACAGCGTGAGTTCGCTCCTGGTCCCAGCGGGGCACCGCCTCGGACGGGCCCCGCGACGCCTTCAATGGCGCTCACCGCCCGCCTGCGTCGTCTTGAGACGCACTCTGCGCTGCCGCGCATCCCGGTCGCTGGTCGGGGTTCTGAGGCTATCCTCGTGCGGCCCGTGGTACTCACTCGACCGAGCCGAATTAACGTTCGAGATTCAGTCGACAGCGACGGTGGCTGAGCCGAATTACGTCGATGTAGTTATCCACAGGAGTATCCACAGCTGTGGATAGATCTCCAGATCGTGGGGCGTTAACGACCTGGGAGTTATTCACACTCGTCATCGAACGTTTCGAACATCCGTCGTTAAGCGAACGGTTTCTTCCCAGCATGTGTGCGGACCGCTCTGTACATTGGGCCCATGGACATCCGCGTGGCCGCATATGGCGTCATCATCAAGGGCAGCGAGATCCTGCTCGCGCATTGGAACGAACGAGGGCGAAGCGGGTGGACGTTACCGGGCGGCGGCATAGATCCCGGCGAAGACCCTGCCGACGCGGCGGTGCGCGAGATATTCGAGGAGACCGGCTATGCGGCCGACCTTGACGAACTTCTCGGGATTCACTCCTATGTTGTGCCGGCAGAACAACGGCTAGATCCGTCGGCGGCAACGTCTCTCCACGCCCTTCGGATTGTTTATCGTGCCCATGTCACGGGTGGGCAACTCACAGATGAGCTTGAGGGGTCAACCGACGCTGCCGCGTGGCATCCGCTCGCCTCTCTCAAACACCTCGACACGGTCGGCCTAGTCACTGTGGCGCTGGGCATGCTGGAGAGCCCGCAGACCGGGCGTGGAACGACTGACAGTCCTAGTCTGTCGGGTCCGTGACGTCGCCCTCTTCGATCGCTTCCTGAGTAAACAGGCGGCCTGTGATCGACTGCGGCACGATTCGGACAACGGCTTCGCGGCGACCGCCGACGAAGGGCGCTCGGAGCTGCGACTCGACGGGGCCAAACTCATCGGGGTCGTCGTCAACGCGACGTGCCATTCCTCGCACAATAACGCTCCAGGCAGAATCACCTTCGATCCCGTCGCCCTCGAACAAGACTGACGCGTTGACGGCGATGCCCACGAGCTTGTCGCCGGGCAGAGTGCGGAAGTAGATGAATCCCTGGATGACGGAGTGCGAAACCGGGTGAATATAGGGAATGCCATCCACGACGGTGACGATGCGACCGACGGGTGCTTCGGCCAGTCGGGCAAGGGACTCGTGCTCGGTCAAATTTGCAACTGACATGCTGCCCTCCTGGAACGGCGGTGCGTGTAGAGCCGGTGTGGCCCATTCTGCTGGATCCAGTGATCAAGCGACAGAGCGTAACGAAAAATGGCCGGCCCCTTTCGGGACCGGCCATCGATGCTGAGAAATTAGAGGTTCGGCAGAGCCGGCTCTTCGTCAGCTACCCACAGCTCGTCGTCGGCACGGAACGTCTGCCAGACCGCATATGCGACTCCGGCAGCTGCCAGAACACCGACGCCAACGGCAATGACATTGCCTGCGCTGGTGCTCTTCTTCTTGGGCGCCGGCTTGGTAGCGTGCTGAAGCCGCTCGAGAGCCGAGCGAACACGAGTGTCCTTGGCGATGTCACTGATCGACAGGACAGAACCAACGACCCCGCCGATTGCCGGGAGCACTGCCTTGTCCAGACTGTGCTTCGCCGTATCGACGATTCCGCGAGAAGCTGCGTAACCCCGTTCGACGACGGGCTGGACGCGGCTCTCATACGTGTTCACCACAGACGGCACAACCTGCTCACGGCCGTAAGCGGACAGCTGCCTCGACGCTTCGCGAGCGACATGGTTGGCGTGGTCGAGAATTTCCTGCTGGGCGCGCCACAGGTCGTTCGCGTCTCCCTTGAGTCGCTTGAGTTCCTTCTTACGCTTGCGTGACAGGCTCACCGCTGACCTCCATTGATCTCGTTTAAACGCGACAGGTCTCCATCTTGCCACCGAATGGGCTGAACGCCACCTGACAGGCTCAGCGGATGTGTAAGAATTGGGAACATGTCAAAGCACACCGCTGTAGCCACCCTTCAAACCAACTACGGAGAGATCAAGGTCAACCTTTTCGGTGACCACGCCCCCAAGACGGTAAAGAACTTCGTTGGGCTCGCAACCGGTGACATTGACTGGACCGATGAGAAGACCGGTGAGTCCAAGAAGGGCACACCTCTCTACAACGGCGTGATCTTCCACCGCATCATTCCCGGATTCATGATCCAGGGCGGCGACCCTCTCGGCAACGGCACAGGCGGACCCGGCTACAAGTTCGACGATGAGATCAACTCTGAGTTGAACTTCAACGAGCCATACATGCTCGCAATGGCAAACGCCGGATCAATCGGTGGACGCGGAACCAATGGTTCACAGTTCTTCATCACCGTTGGCCCGACGAGCTGGCTGCAGGGTAAGCACACCATCTTCGGTGCAGTCGAAGATGAGGCGAGCCGCAAGGTCGTCGACAAGCTTGCTGAGGTTCCCCGTGATGCTCGTGACCGCCCCCTCGACGACATCGTCATCGAGAGCGTCACGGTCGACGCCGTATAACTAGCGGACGCCGCCGGTCATTAGATGACCTCTAACTCCACTCCCCCGGTTCAGCGCAACAACTTTTGTTATCGGCACCCTGACCGTCAGAGCTTTGTGCTCTGCCAGCGGTGCGGTCGCACCGTGTGTGGCGAATGCCAGACACCGGGCGCTGTTGGTGTTATTTGCCCTGAGTGCATGAGGGAGCAGCGCGGAACTGCGCCGCGCGCCCGAACTCGCACAGGCTTCTTCAGCCGGTCGACCGAGAAACCCGTCGTCACGTACAGCATCATCGCCCTGACGGCCCTGGTTTTCCTGCTACAGCTGATTCCCGGTCTGGGGATCACCGACCGACTGCTGTACGCAGGACTGTACTCATATCCTTTCGCCTTCGAGCCATGGCGCATGCTGACGACGGCGCTCGTTCACTCGCAGAACTTCATTCTGCATGTTGGACTCAACATGTACTCGCTGTGGCTTTTCGGGCAAGCGCTCGAACCGATGCTGGGCCGAGCACGGTTCCTGACGCTCTACGTGATATCGGCTTTTGCGGGATCGCTGGGCGTTCTGTTCCTGTCTGCGCCCAACCAGGCCGTGGTGGGCGCATCGGGTGCGATCTTCGGGTTGATGGGCGCTTTCCTTGTCATCCAACGAAAGTTGGGCGGCAATATGAACGGCTTGCTGGTTCTCGTCGGCATCAACCTCGTCATTGGGTTCATTCCAGGCACCAACGTGGCATGGCAGGCGCACGTTGGCGGATTGATCGGTGGAGCACTTGTTGGGCTGATCTACTATCAGACCCGTCGACTCCGGCATAAGCGTCTCCAGACCGTGCTTATTGCTGCTCTCGCTGTTGTCCTGGTGGCTCTCAGCCTCGTTCACTTCGTTCTCTAAGGCGAGCAGGCGCGGTCTTCAGGCTCGACCGGCTAGAATCATGCCTATGGCACGCGAGAAGACGAAGAGCACCCCGGCGCCCACCAGCGCGCAACGATCCGGCGAGCAGGCACCCAACCCAGTGTGGTTCAAGCCGGTGATGTTCGGCTTCATGCTCGTGGGACTCATCTGGATCATCGTGTTCTACGTCAGCCAGGGCGCGCTGCCAATCGCCGCCCTCGAATCCTGGAACATCGTCGTCGGGTTCGGAATCGCCTTCATTGGCTTCCTCATGACGACGCGCTGGCGCTAGCCTCCCTTCACCTCGAACACCCGCTCCTCCACCGCCTTGCGGCAGAGGGACGGGTGTTTTTGTGTCTCACCGAAGAATGACAAAAAAGCCCGGGTCAAAAGTTATTAACACCCTTATTAACACTGTGGACAATTACACCCGTGTAATTATCCCCAGCCTGTGGATAACAATGTGGAAACTCCAGTGGAATGTGTGGACATCTCCCCGTCATGTCCGACAGATAGAATTGCCCGCATGCCTTCGACCGAGCCCGTCGTGTTAGAGACCCGGGCAGACCGACGCAAGCGTTCCTCGGGGGCATCACCGCGGCCGAAGTCCCGCATCAGCGTCATCGGCGTGATCGGAGAACTCCTGATCACAGGCGGAGTTTTGGTCATGCTCTTCCTCGTCTGGCAGCTCTGGCTGAACGACGCAATCGTTCGTGCGGCGCAAGACGACGAGGCCGCAGAGCTCAGCAAACAGTGGGCATCAACACTGCCCACAACTGTTCCCAGCCCCGACGAAACTCATCCACAGCCTGTGGATTACGGTGATCCGGTCATACTGCCCCAGCCCAAGGACGCTGAAACGTTCGGTGTCATGCATGTTCCCCGGTTCGGTCCCGAGTACGCGGCGAAGCTTGCGGGCGGTGTGACAAAAGCACGTACCCTCGACCCCCTCGGAATCGGTCACTATCCCGACACGCAGATGCCGGGCGAGATCGGCAACTTTGCGATCGCCGGTCACCGCAACACGCATGGCAAGCCGCTCAACGCCATCAGTAGCCTCCAGGTCGGCGACGCCATTGTCATCCAGGTGCCCGAAGGCTGGTACACCTACCGTTACCGTTCCACTGAATACGTGAAGCCTTCGGGAGTCGGCGTGCTCGACCCTGTGCCGCAGGCCGACGGTGTCGAGGCAACCGACTCCTTCATCACCCTCACCAGTTGCAACCCGTATTTCTCGACGGCTGAGCGCATCGTCGCGTACGGCGTCTTTGAGTCCTGGACACCAACCGAGGCTGGCCCGCCTGCCGCCCTGACTGAACCGCTGGAGGGCTGAGAATGTATGCGGCACTGTGGCGCGCGCTCCCCGGACCGGTCTGGGTTCGCATCATCATCATGATCGTGATTATCGCGGTAGTTTTGTATGTATTGGCGACCTGGGTCTTCCCATGGGTGCAAGACATCGTCGATACCCAGGAAGTAACCGTTGAAGAGTAGGGGCTGACGTGACTCGAGTACTTGTGATCGATAACTACGACAGCTTCGTCTACACCTTGAATGGGTATCTGCTTCAGTTGGGTGCCGAAACTGACGTCGTTCGTAACGACACCTTTAAGAAAGCGGATGCTGCAGCGCGTCTTTCCGAATATGACGCCGTTCTCGTTTCACCTGGGCCAGGAACACCGGCCGACGCGGGTGTCTCCGTTGCGGTGGTTCACGCCGCCCTTGACTCCGGCACGCCGTTGCTCGGGGTCTGTCTTGGGCACCAGGCGATCGCTGAGGCGTTCGGCGCAACGGTGACGAATGCCGAAGAGCTGATGCACGGCAAGACCTCACTCGTTGAGCATGACGGCAGCGCGTTCTACTCGGGAGTCCCGAAGCCGTTCACTGCCACGCGGTATCACTCGCTTGCCGTCGTCACCGACACGGTGCCGGACGATCTCGAGGTCACGAGTTACACAGCCGGCGGGGTCATCATGGGCCTCCGTCACGCAACCGCTCCCATCTTCGGCGTGCAATTCCATCCCGAGAGTGTCCTCACCGAAGGCGGCTATCTCATGCTCGGCAACTGGCTGGCCGCGGCCGGACTGCCGGCGGCAGCGGAGACAGCCAAGGGGCTCACCCCTTTGATGCAGGTCGAACCCAGCCGCGCCTAACGACTGCCCGTCACGGTGTTCGCTACTCCCCCATCTGCGGGGTGTCAAGCCTCACGTTGAGGCTTGTCGCGCCTCCGTTACCTGAGCGAGACTCTTCCCACGACTCGAGACCAACCAGTCGCCGTTCAACACCGAACAGCGACTCGGTCTCCTGGGAGGAGGAAGAATCATGACCCAAACCTCAGCAGGTGCAGACGAGACAACCACCACTGATCGCGTTCGCGGAGCCGGAAGCCACGTTGCGTCGACCGCCGCGGAGGGCGCATCGAACGTCAAGCAGGAGGTTGGCGCTCAGGCCAAGAACCTGTTCGGCGAAGTACGTTCGCAGCTCAGCGGACAAGTCACCACCCAGCAAGAACGCGCAGCGGGCGGCATCCGCACCGTCAGTGACCAGCTGCGCAGCATGGCTGACTCATCGGACTCCGGAATGGCCTCGAATCTGGTGTCCCAGGCCGCTAACCGCGTTGGTGACGTTGCCGGATGGCTTGAAAACAGCGACCCGGCCGGCATGCTCGATGACGTCAAGCGGTTCGCACGTCGGCGCCCCGGAGTGTTCATTGCCCTGGCAGCGGGCGCTGGCATCGTCGTCGGTCGCCTGGCTAAGTCGCTCACCAGCGGAGACGACTCGACCACATCTTCGACCACAAGCGGACCGACGTTCAACTCCACTGCACCATCGTCGGCAGCGTCCACTCCGTCGGCGGCACCCACCCAGACCTACGATGCGACCGCTGCGGACCTCGGTTACGTTGCTGCGCCGGGTTACGCCGACACTACGACGGCCGACGGTATCTACTCCGAGGGCACCGGCACGGTCGAGCCCGGAACGACGGCCACCGGCGGTTACACGGAAACCGGTGATCTTCGATGACTGACCCCTACGTTCCCGATCCCAACGGGAGATCGGAATCCCTGGGCCAGCTCCTCGGCGAGGTGTCGAAAGACATTTCCACCTTGTTCCGGCAGGAAGTGGAGCTCGCCAAGGCAGAACTGTCGCAGTCGGCCAAAAAGGCAGGCAAGGGCGCCGGAATGTTCGGTGGAGCCGGAGTCGCCGGCTTCCTCGCACTGCTGTTTCTCTCGATCGCCCTTTGGTGGGGCCTCGGCCTCCTGATGGGCAATGTCTGGTCGGCGATCATCGTCGCCGTCATCTGGGGCATCGTGGCCGGAATCCTTGCCATGCGCGGCCGTAAGGAAGTTGAAGAGATCAACGGAGCACCGAAGACCGCAGAAACTCTGAAGAAGGTGCCCGAGGCATTCAAGACAAGTGAGGACCAGAGATGACGAACAATCCCGAAGAAATCCGTCAGGAGATCGAGGAAACACGCCGTGAACTCGGTAACGACGTCGACGCCCTCGCCGACAAGGTGAGCCCGTCGAGCATCGCTCAGCGCCAGACCGACAAGGTCAAGGGATTCGGCAGGAAGATTAAGGACAACGTTATGGGAGTCGCAGACAACGCAACATCACACCTCAGTGACGCCGCGTCACACGTCGGGGATGCAGCATCCCACGCGGGAAGCATGCCGTCCACGGCGGTGAGTAAGGCCAAGGGCAACCCCGTGGCCGTTGGCGTCATCGCCTTCGGTGTCGGATTGCTTGCCGCGTCGCTGATCCCCGCGTCGAGTCGAGAGAAGCAGCTCGGCCAGACGGCAAAGGAGAAAGCGGCGCCCCTGGTCGACAACCTCAAGGAGACCGCGAAGGGCGTCGCCGAGGACCTCAAGGAACCTGCCATGGACGCAGCGGATTCGGTTAAAGGTGCCGCAGCCGACGCAGTCTCGCAGGTGAAGGACGACGCGAAGTCGCAGACCCAGGACATCCGTGGTGGCGGCGACGATTCGTCGTCAGGTAGTTCAGGCACGTCAGGTGACACGGCCTCGTACTCCACCGAGGGCTACGTCTCTCCGGATGGTGGCGGCATGCCGCCGACGGGATCGGACGACACGCTGCGGTAAGTCAGTTCAACAGAAAACGGTGGCTGCGACCGACGTCGCAGCCACCGTTTTTCGTTTGTCGTGACATCCGCTCGCCTGCTCTCGCACGGTGGCGAACCGGCCTAGCCGGTGCAGTACGTGAGCTCGATCTCGGACTGCTGGGGAACGTCTCCCGGAGCGAGCGACTGGTTTGTCACCGGGTTGCCGGGCTCGGTCGTACACGTCGGGTCGGGTTTGGGAGTCACAGTCAGGCCCACTGTCGGGTCTTCCATAAGATCTGTGGCCACGTTGAGGCTTTGTCCACGAACGTCCTGGATGGTGACGAGGCCGCTGGAGACGAGGAGATTGACCGTCGTGCCCTCAGCCACCTCGCTGGCGGCGATGGGATCGGTGCTGAGCACGGTGCCGGTGGATTTGTCTGGCGAGTTCTGCCGGTTAATTGCGCCGACCGACAAGCCGACAGCCTCGAGATCAGCCTGAGCTTGCTCCGTGGACTTATTCGAGACGTCGGGCACCGCAACCGTGGGCGCACCGGTTGATACGACGACCCTGACCACCGTCTTGGGTGGAACCTTGCTGTCTTTACCCGGATCGGTGCGGATGACGGTGCCTTCGTCGACGTCGGCGCTGATCTCGTTGACCACGCTCGCCACGAGGTCGAGCTCGGCGAGGGTGTCGACGGCACTTTGCTCGCTGACCCCAACGAGATCCGGGACCGCGCGCGCGGCTGCCGGAAGCGGTTGTGCCGAACCGAGTGAAAGCACCCAGATCATGACGGCGACCATCACAACGGCGATGGAGGCGATACCGGCCCAGATCCAGACCACCGGTGGGCGGCGCTGCGTGCGAGTGACGGAGTCGTCGCTGGTCAGCTGACGGAGGGCCTGTTCGGTGCTTGAGGCGACGTGGGGCGCCTGGCCGAACAGAGCGGTTGCGACCTCCTCGTTATTGCGATGAACGGGAATCTTGCCCTGGCCCGCCAGCTCGACGTCGTCGCGGAACTCGGCGGCGGTCTGGTAGCGCTCGTACCGGTCCTTCTTGAGGGCGCGCATGACGACGGTGTCAAGGGCAGGCGAAACCTTGGAGTTCACGCTCGACGGCTTGACGGCCGTTTCGCTCACATGCTGGTACGCGACGGCCACGGCTGTATCGCCCCGGAAGGGCGCGCGACCGGTGAGCATCTCGAAGAGCACAACACCGGTTGAATAAAGATCGGTGCGGGCGTCGACCGTTTCGCCCTTGGCCTGTTCCGGAGAGAAGTAGGACGCCGTACCGAGGATCGCGGTCGTTTGCGCGACCGTCGACGATGAGTCAGATACGGCACGGGCGATGCCGAAGTCCATGACCTTGACGTTGCCCTCTGGCGTGATCATCACGTTGCCCGGTTTGATGTCGCGGTGAACGACTCCGGCCCGGTGAGAGTATTCGAGTGCCGTCAGGATGCCTTCGGCGATGGTGACAGCACGCGACGCCTCGAGTGGTCCTTCAGAGATCACCGATTTGAGTGTCTCACCGTGAACGAACTCCATCACGATGAACGGCTCGCGCGTCACCCGACCGTCGTTGGTCTTGATGGTCTCTTCGCCGGCATCAAAGACGCGAACGATGGTGGGGTGCGCCATTCGAGACGCCGCCTGTGCTTCCTGGCGAAAGCGCGTGCGGAAAGCCGGGTCTGTCGCCAGATCGGCCTTCAGGATCTTGATGGCGACGGTGCGGCCAAGTTTGGTATCTGTACCGCGGTAAACGTTGGCCATTCCACCGCGACCGATGAGGTCGCCGACGAGATAGCGCCCCGCGAGCAGGCGTTGTTCGTCAGCCACTCATGAACTCCTTCAGCCGTCACATTTCACTGGGTACAGCTTAGTCGCTGAAGATTGCTCACTCACCGGGCACGGTGGCGGGTGCCGCTTTCACTGTGGCGTTTGCGGCTGGGGACTGACCGG
Organism: Okibacterium sp. HSC-33S16; assembly: GCF_024171565.1. GTDB lineage: Bacteria > Actinomycetota > Actinomycetes > Actinomycetales > Microbacteriaceae > Mycetocola_A. The sequence continues at coordinate 173,887 of NZ_JALJZZ010000007.1, read as the reverse complement.
TCTCTTCAGAACCGCAGAACGCACTGTAGGTGACGCTGAACGGACCTTCGGTCGTGCCGACCGTAACCTTGGCGGTGTTGGACTGCACGGCTCCGCCAGCGGCCTGGGATGTTCCACCGGTGACGGTAATGCGGTAGCCGAGCTGCTGCATGCCCGCGGGGCAGCGGGTGAACGCGGCCCAGTCGACCGTGACCTCGGCACCCGGCTTCAAAACGGTGCACGACGGGTCATCACACGCTGCACCGGACAACGTCGGTGTGGCGGTCGGATTCGGGATCTCAGCCATCGCGCTGTAGACGGTGACCTTGACGATGTGGCCCTTTTCGAGGTTTCCCTCTGGGTTGATCGCATAAACGATCCCGACTTCGTCCTGCGAGCTTGCCGCATTGCCTTCGACCCGTTCTGAGGCGAGTCCGAGCGAGGAGAGCCTGGCGGCGGCCTCGTCATAGGACAGACCGACGAAGTCGCCCTGACTGACCGGGATCAGGCTCGAGGTGGGCGTCGGCGTTGGGGTGTTCGACGGAGGCGCCGTGGTTTTGACGGGCGCACTCGTCGTCGTTTCAGTCGGGGTGTCATCGCCGTTCTGATTGACCAGGGCGATAACCGTGCCCGTGAGTACGACAGCGAGGATTGCGATGAGAGCGATGAGAGGCCAGGTCCAGGGACTTCTCTTCTTCTTGCCCGTTGTGGGAACTTCGGCCGTCGACGTCGTGACCTCGGTTGCATTCAGGCTGGACGTTCCCAGAAGCGTGGTTGCGGCGTCCGAGTCGGCTTCCAGGAGCGTCGTTGCGGCTGTCGGCAAGGCATCCCCCGCGACAGCGGGAACCGCGACGGTCGCTGCACTCACGTCGCCGCGGCGCAACGCCTGTGCGGCGCGAGCAACATGTGCGGCGGACGCGGGACGGTCGGCCGGGTTCTTGGCGATCATGGAGAGCACAAAGTTGCGGACCGGTTCAGCCACGGTCACGGGCAGCGGCGGGGGCGTCTCGTTGATCTGCGCCATGGCGATCGCGACTTGCGACTCGCCCGTGAACGGACGCTTGCCCGCGAGACATTCGTAAGCGACAATCCCGAGCGAGTAGATGTCTGTTGTCGGTGACGCCGCGTGGCCAGACGCCTGCTCAGGGGAGAGGTACTGGACGGTGCCCATGACCTGGCCGGTTGCCGTCAACGGGACCTGGTCGGCGATGCGCGCGATGCCGAAGTCAGTGATCTTGACTCTGCCGTCCGGCGTGATCAGCAGGTTGCCCGGTTTGATGTCACGGTGCACGAGCCCGGCCGCGTGAGCGGCCTGCAGGGCGGCGGCGGTTTGAGCGGTGAAATCGAGGACCTTGTCGGTCGACAGTACGTGTTCGCGCTCGAGCATCGTCGAGAGTGCTTCGCCAGGAACGAGCTCCATCACCAGGAAGGCACTGCCTTCCTCTTCGCCGTAGTCGAAGACGTTGGCGATGCCCTCGTGGTTCACCAGTGCGGCGTGCCGCGCTTCGGTGCGGAAGCGTTCGAGGAAGTTGGGATCACCTAGATACTCATCCTTGAGGATCTTGATGGCGACGTTGCGCCCGATGACCAGGTCGGTGGCATTCCACACTTCGCCCATGCCACCGATAGCAATACGGGACTCGAGCTCGTAGCGGCCCCCGAAGGTGGCCCCTGCTGTGGGTCTCATTTGTTCAGCACCGCCTCTATGACTTTCTTGGCTATGGGAGCGGCCACGATGTTGCCCGAGCTGTGATGCCCGAGGTTTCCATCGTTCTCGACGACGACCGCGACCGCGACTTCAGGGTTGTCCGCTGGCGCAAAGCCGGTGAACCACAGTGAATATGGTTCGCCCGTGCCGTTCTGCGCTGTTCCGGTCTTTCCAGCCACATCGACCCCCTCTATTCTTGCACCGTTGGATTGCCCGTCAGAGACACTGTTGATCATCATCTCGGTCAAGGCGACACAGCTCTCTTCATTGAGCGTTTCGGTCATGACTTCCGGCTCAAAGCTCGACAGGACCTCGAGGTTTCGCCCGGTAACGCGATCGATCAGGGTGGGTGCCATGAGGTCTCCGTCATTGCCGATTGCCGCGGATGTCATGGCCATCTGCAGCGGAGTGGCGCGAACCTCATACTGACCGAAACCGGTCAAACCGGTTTGCGCGTCATCAAGCTTGGATGGGTAAATGCTCTTGCCCGCAGGAAACGGCACCGATATCTCGGAGTTGAAGCCGAACTTCTCAGCTTGCTCGCGAATAGCGTCGTCGCCGAGTTGGATGGCAAGTTCAGCCATCGGCACATTACAACTTTGGCGAATGGCCTCGCGGAGGGTCACCGTTTCGCCGGGCCCGCAGGCAGCCCGTGTCCAGTTGAATACTTCCGAGCTACTCCCCGGGAGTTGCAAACTCACGGGGTTCGGGAACTCGCTCTCCGGTGTGTAGTCACCGCTGGCTAAGGCAGCTGCCGCAACGATGATCTTGAATGACGAGCCCGGAGGGTTCATGTCACCGCTTGTTGCGCGGTTCGACAGGGGCTTGAGATCGTCGGATTCCAGCGTCTTGTAAGCGTCAATCACGGCCTTGGAATCGTGACTAGCCAAGACGTTGGGGTCGTATGTCGGCGTGCTCACCATGGCAAGGATCCGTCCGGTCGCAGGTTCAATGGCGACGACACCACCCTGACGATCTCCGAGCGCATCGAACGCGGCCTGCTGGACGACCGGATCAATGGTGACCTCGACCGCGGCACCCTTGGGTGCCTGACCAGCGACGATGCGGTTGATGGTGTCCAGGAACTGAGTGTTAGAGGTTCCGGAAAGGTAGTCGTTCATGTACTGCTCGATGCCGGCTGAACCCTGTGTCGGGCTGAAGTAACCGGTAACGGGCGCGTACAACTCGCCTTGTGGATACTGGCGCTGGAACGCGTACTGGTCACCGGTCGGTACCGACTGGGCGATGACTGTGCCTCCGGCCAGGATCGGGCCCCGCTCGGTGTCATAGCTGTCGTAGAGGGCCCTGGTGTTGCGTGGGTCGAGGCGCAAAGCGTCGGCTTGTGCCACCTGGATGACCGTGGTGGACAGGAAAAGTGCGGCGAACATGGCGAGCACGACAATGCTCACTCGTTTGAGTTCACGATTCATGCTGACACCTCCGATGCAGGGCCGGTCTTAATGCTGTCGCTCACCCGAAGAAGCAGCGCGACGATGATCCAGTTCGCGACAAGTGACGAACCACCTGCTGCGAGGAATGGCGTCGTCAGGCCGGTGAGCGGAATCACACGAGTCACGCCGCCGACCATGATGAAGACCTGCAGGGCAACGGTGAAGGCGAGGCCGATGGCAAAGAGCTTGCCAAAGTCATCTTGACCGGCGAAGCCGATGCGGATGCCACGTGAAACGAACAGCAAATACAGCCCGAGAATCGCGAACAGGCCGGCAAGTCCCAGCTCTTCGCCGAGGCTCGCGATGATGTAGTCGCTCTGGGACAGCGGTGTGAGTTGTGGCCGCCCCTGTCCGAGGCCCGTACCGATCAACCCGCCCTGTGCGAGCCCGAAGATTCCCTGAACCAACTGGTAGCTGCCGCCGCTGGCGTCATAGACCTGGGGGCTGAACGCATCCAGCCAGTTCTGGAAACGTCCCTGCACATAGGTCAGAGTTTGCGCCGCGAAAAACGCTCCACCGCCGAAGAGGGCGAAGCCGATGAGGATCCAGCTCAGGCGGCCTGTGGCGATGTAGAGCATCACGGTGAACAAGCCGAAGTAGAGAAGAGCGGTTCCCATGTCGTGCTGGAACACGATGATGAGCATGGACAGGGCCCAGACCACGAGGATGGGGCCAAGGTCGCGCAACCGGGGGAAGCGTATGCCGAGGAACTTCTTGCCAACCATAGACAGGCTGTCACGTGTGCGCACCAGGTATCCCGCGAAGAACACCGCGAGGGCAATCTTGGCGATCTCACCGGGCTGGAAGCTGCCGAGCCCACCCAGGCTGATCCACACCCGTGCCCCGCTGACCTCGCGGCCGATGCCCGGAACCAGAGGGAGGAGCAGGAGAACGAAAGCGAGCGCGCCGAAGACGTAGGTGTAGCGGAAGAGGACCCGGTAGTTGCGGATCACAAGGATGACGACGATCGCCGCGATGATGGCGACGGCTGACCAGGTGATCTGGCGGGTCGACGCCGCACTCCAGCCCACGAGCCCCTTGGCGAGATCGATGCGGTAGATCATCGCGATGCCGAGCCCATTGAGCACAGTGGCGGTCGGAAGGAGAAGCGGATCTGCCTTCGGCGCCACATAGCGCAAGCAGACGTGAAGCCCGATGACGAGCGCGGAGAGCCCGGCCCCGAGGTACACGAGATCGAGGTCAACGGCTCCCGTGGCACCGAGCTGCACAAGAACGATGGCGACCGAGTTGATCACGCAGGCGAAGAGCAGGAGGGCGAGTTCACGGTTGCGGAGCTTCTGGGGAAGGTGCAGTTTGCGCATGGTGCGCAGCACGCCGGTGTCCGGGGCGAAAGAGTCGGTCGATGACGGAGTGGTGGTGTTCGTCATTCGCCGCCCTCTTCGTCCTGTGACGTCGTTGTTCGGAGCCGAGACACGATCTCTTCCGCCTCCTCGAGCGACGACGCACTGAGGGTCTGCTCGACCTGCTGTCGGTCGTATGTCGAGAGCAGGGAAACGGGAATGCCGGTGTCCTTGTACTCGTGCGACAAACTGAACGGCCCGATGTCTTGTTGGATGCCCTGGAAGATGACGACGGTGTTGGTGTCTGCCCCGACAAAGTAGCGGGACTGCGTCCAGGCGTAGCCGAGGAGACCGGCGAGGACGAGCGCGAGCACGAGGGTGATGGTTCCGACGAGCCAGGTCAGTCGGCGGCGGCGCGCACGGCGAGCGTCCTCTTCGATGAGCTCGTCGAGGTAGTCCTCTGAGGCGGGCTCAAAGTGGCTCGATGCCAGCGGGTTGGGGCGTGCGGCATGCAGTCGGAGTGACGGCAGCAGGCCCGTTCGTTTGGGCGCCTCGTTTTGGTAGGCGAGGGGTCGCGAGGCCGATCCGACGATGACCGGCGTCTGTGCGTTTGCGGACCGCTCAACGCCGACGTCGTAAATCACGACCGTGACGTTGTCGGGCGCTCCTCCGTCGAGTGCCTTGCGGATGAGCTGCTCACCGACCTGCCGTGCGGGCAGATCCTGGGCCAGGGTCGCCTCGATGGCGTCCTTTTCGACGACACCGGACAGCCCGTCGGAACAGAGCATCCAGCGGTCACCCGGGTGGGTTCCCATCACCATGGTGTCGATCTCGGGGTTCGAGTCGACGTCGCCGAGCACTCGCATGAGCACCGAGCGGCGCGGGTGCACCATCGCCTCTTCCTCGGTGATGCGGCCCGAATCGACGAGGCGCTGCACGAAGGTGTGGTCGGTCGTGATCTGGCTCAGCTCGCCGTCACGGAGCAGGTAGATGCGTGAGTCACCAATGTGCGCGATGGCAATCTCATCGCCCACCGCGGCAATGGCGTCAACGGTCGTACCCATGCCGCCGAGTTCGGGATGCTCAAAGACAGCGTCAGCGAGCTCGTTGTTCGCGGCAATAATCGCGGATTGCAGGGCCGCTTCGGCGTCCTGCGCGCTGGTGTACACAGCATCCGCTTCAATAATTCTTTTCAAAGCGATAGCGGATGCCACGTCGCCACCTGCATGCCCACCCATGCCGTCGGCGACGACAAACAGGTGTGAACCGGCGTAACCGGAGTCCTGATTGTTTGAGCGGATCTTTCCCACATGGGAGAGGGCCGCTGAGTCGCCCGCTTTCGTCATCGTCTACCGCCGCAGTTCAAAACTGGTCGCGCCGACCTTGATCGGGGTGCCGAGCGTGATCTGCGTCGGTGAACTGATGCGCTTGCCGCCAAGGAAAGTGCCGTTGGTGGAGTCCAGGTCCTGGATCATCCACTCTTCGTTCCAGAGCAGGAGTTTGGCGTGGTGGGTGGAGGTGTAATCGTCGCGAATGACGAGGCCGGAGTCAGGCGACCGACCGATGGTCAGCGGGTCGCGGCCGAGTGAAACTTCAAGACCCTCCTTGGGGCCCGCGGTGATCACGAGGCGGCTGACGTTGTGGATGGTCGCCTTCTCGTGCTTGCGCGCGGGAGTGGGGAGCACGGGGGGTGGAGCGGCCGAGCGGGGAGGAACAGCCGGTGCACGGGGTGCCGCACTGGGGGCTGGAGCCGGGGAAGCCGCGGGTGCTGCGGTGTTCTTTCGGTTCGATGCACCGAAGAGGTCTGACCGCAACGCGTAGACGATTGCGAAAACGAAGAACCACAATAAAAGCAGGAAGCCGATCCGGAGGATCAGCAATGTGAGTTCACTCACCGGGCGGGCCCCCAAAATCCGTCGCCGGCTTCGTATGCCCGGGTCGAATCGTCGAGTTTTGCCGGGGAATTTCTGGTCGAAGCCTGTGCCAACACTCGGAACACAATACGCGTTCGGCCGATCTGAACGACCGAGTCGGGGTCGAGGGCGGCCTGGCTGAACGGCTGGCCGTTGAGCGTGGAGCCGTTGGTTGAGCCCAGGTCACGGGCCTGGGCGCGCTCGCCGTCCCACAGGATTTCGACGTGTTTGCGGCTGGTTCCCGAGTCATCAATGGTGATGTCGGCATCGCTTCCCCGACCGATGATCGTGCGGCTTTTCACCAGCGGGTGGCGCTTGCCACCGATGTCGAGAACGGGAGTCCACGACACCGCACCCTTTACGTTTACGGAGTCGACAGACAGCATTCCGTCACTGAGCGAAGGATCAGACTTCAAACGGATGCTGATTCCACCGGCGAAGGAATAACCCTGATTCTTCGCATGCTTTTGAAGAAGGCCGGTCAGCTCGTCAATGAGCGCCGGTCCGATCGCGGTCATCCGCTCGTAATCCGATGCCGACATGTGCACGACAAACTGGTTCGGAGCGAGGATGCGCTCGCGGCTGACGACCGCCGCTTTGGTATCGACTTCGCGCTTGAGAGCGGAGGTGATTTCGACCGGTTGCAGCCCCGAACGGAAGGTCTTGGCGAACGCACCGTTTACGGCACGTTCGAGACCTTTCTCGAAGTTGTCCAGAATGCCCACAGGTCTCCCGATCGCGTCAAATGGCTATGCACATGTTAGTGGGCGGGGCTGTGAGTGCCACTCAAACGGGTGTCGGGGCGCGTCGGTGGCGCGGAACGGCGCGGATCAGGAGCTCGTGGGTGGCCCTCGAATGGCGATTGGCGTCGGGTCATGCTAATCTCGCTGAGTTGACATGCTCGCATGTCGCAACACTGCGCGAGTGGCGGAATTGGCAGACGCGCTGGCTTCAGGTGCCAGTGCTCGAAAGGGCGTGGGGGTTCAAGTCCCCCCTCGCGCACAGTGGGGTAGTTTAGATTCTCAATGACAGGCCATCGAATTTCGGTGGCCTTTTGTCATTTCACGGTGTTGTTCAGAGCGTTCCGCACTTACCTGGGACCCTCTAGGGTCAGAGGGTGAACCGCACAGACCGTTTGTATTCGCTTGTGGAAGAACTGCGCGCCGTCGCACCGCGGCCGCGAAGTGCTCGGTGGCTCGCCGCACGGTTCGAGGTTAGTTCGCGCACCATTGAGCGAGATCTCACAGCGCTTCAAATTTCGGGCGTACCGATCTGGGCGGAACCCGGCCGCACCGGCGGGTATTGTCTCGATACCTCGCACACCCTGGCACCCCTCAGTTTCACTGTCGATGAGGCCCTTGCGATCATGGTTTCGTTGGAGATGTTGACGAACAGCCCATTTACCGACGCTGCGAGGTCAGCCCTGCGCAAAGTCACAGCGGTGACCGATGATCGGAAGCTCGCCGAGACGGTTGAACTCGCCACTCGCGTGCACCTCTTAAGTGACGGCCCGAGGGCAGGAGTGCCCGCCGTCCTGGCCGGTGCTTTACGCGAGGGTCGTGTACTCCGAATCCTGTACCAGGATCGTCACGGAGTTGAAACGTCTCGGCCTGTTGAGCCGATGGGATACATCGTCCGGGGCCGCACCTGGTACCTCATCGCATGGTGCCGGCTTCGATGCGGCGTCCGCGCGTTCCGCGCTGATCGCATCGCGCGGGCCGACCCCACTGAGGAGAGAAGCCCAGCGCGCACCCTGCGAGTCGAGGATCTGACTATCCCATTCGGTGACCTCACATCGATCGGCGAAGAGAGCACACGTCCTTAATCACCGACAGGACGGTGTCGCCAGGCGTTGCGACCATGGAGTGATCCAGCACAACTGGTCCGATTGAAGGGAACCCCATGGAATTCGCATCCATCCGCATCATCACGAACAATGTCGATCGCCTGGCCCGCTTCTATGAGAAGGTCACGGGCGTGACCGCAGAACGGCCGGCACCGATCTTCGCCGAAATCCGTACTGCCACCGGCGCTCTGGCGATCGGAAGCACCGCCACCGTCGCCGTGTTGGGGGACGCAGCCCCTCAGCCAGAGCGCAACAATTCCGTTATCGTCGAGTTCCTCGTCAGCGACGTCGACGCAGATTTCGCTCGTCTCCGCGACGAGCTTGACGACATCGTGCTTGAACCCACCACCATGCCGTGGGGCAATCGCTCGACGCTCTTTCGGGATCCCGACGGAAACCTCGTCAACCTGTTCTCCCGGCCCACCAGGATGCGAACCGAGGACTGAGCCGTGTCACGGCCAACGTCGGCCCGTGGACAGCGATCACATCCGCGGTATTCAGGTGTTCGGAGAATCGGCCGCCTCCGGCCTGGTGTGACTCGTGGTGCGGCCCGGCGCACCGCTGTTCAGTGGCCCACGCGCGATTTGTCGCACCCGAACGTCCCTATTGTGGATGGCGACCACCAACAGACGCGGCAGTACGACAAAGCCTGCCAGGTAGAGCGCAGCTGGTCCCCAGACGACGATGAAGATCACGGCCCCCACTCCGACCAGCAAACCGGCGACCCACCCCGTAATGGCGGTCGATCGCGGGCGTCGGTAGCCACGGCGATTGGGCCAAAGAGATATTCGCTGACGACCCGCCGCTTGAGTCTCCAGGATGCCGGATCCAACGGAAACCGTGAGACCGACAGCGAGAAGCGCAACACCCAGGGGGATCACGAGGTGCACCTCGTCGGCTGAGCGTGCGGTCGAATGCTCTCCTCAGAATCCACGGTGACTCCCCTCAATACTGTCTTCAGTGAAGCCATTCACCGTGCCGTCGGATAGCCTCCAGTTCGGGGTGGAACCGCTTGCGTCTTCGCTGACATTCTGAAGCGGAGAACTGGGTCACCTGGGGACGTCCTGACCGGGAGCTTGTGCGGGATCCTTGTCCACTCTGTCCACCCCGGCTGGGATCGACTAGGTTCAGATCAGTCGCACGTGAGTGCACCCTTGGAGGGCGCCGTGGAACTGGACGTTGCAGGAATCGAGCAGGCGGTAGCAACCGGTGCGCCACCATCCGATTCCCGCATCAACGCTCTCCTGGCCGAAGCATTCGCACACGCGTCGAAGCACTCCGAGGGAACGGTCGCTCACTACATCCCGATTCTCTCCCGGGCCGACCCTGAAGCATTTGGACTCTGCATCGCCGATGTGTCCGGTGGACTCCATGAACTGGGCGACACCCGACGTCAGTTCTCCATTCAGTCGATCTCCAAGGCTTTTGTATTCGCGCTCGTCTGCGAAGCGATTGGGCACGAGCGCGCCCTCGAGATCGTTGGCGTCAACAACACGGGGCTTGCATTCAACTCTGTGGTGGCAATCGAGCTAAATGACGGCCACCCGATGAACCCCATGGTGAACGCGGGCGCGCTCGCCACCACCGCACTCGTGCCGGGGCGAACAGCGGATGAGCAATGGGAGGCCGTTCGAGAGGGACTGTCACTGTTCGCCGGTCGAGACCTTCGGATGGACGACGAAGTGTATGAGTCCGAGTCCCACACCAACCTCAGAAACCGGGCGATCGCGCAGTTGCTCGCGAGTTATGACCGGATCGAACGCGACCCGCTCGACGTCGTCGACGTCTATACGCGCCAATGCTCGCTTTCGGTCGACGCCCGGGACCTCGCGGCCATGGCGGCGACCCTCGCTGATGGTGGGGTAAATCCGGTGACGGGCGAACGCGTCGTATCTGCGACGGTCTGCCGTGACACACTCGCGGTTCTGGCAGCGAGCGGACTGTATGAGGCGTCGGGGGAATGGCTGTTCGACATCGGGCTGCCGGGAAAATCGGGGGTCTCCGGCGGTCTCATCACCGTCGCACCGGGCAAGGTCGGTATCGGTTCGTACGCACCGCGGCTCGACCTTGCCGGCAACAGCGTTCAAGGGCAGATTGCGACCGCATATCTGTCGCGCGCGATGGGTCTGAATATTTTCGCTTCGGGATCTCACTTTCGCTCGGAGTAGTCCCACTACTAAGAGAGAGGTACGTCACTGACCGGAGCATCTTCCGGTGTTCAGGAACGCGCGTCCTGGATCCCAATGGTCGGCGCTCGTTCTTGTGCTGGCAATCGCGGCCGGTGTACCCCGGATCGGGCTTCTCGTAGTCGCCGGGCACAGCGCGGTTGCGATCTGCGAGCGACTGGCGAAGTACGCACCCGGAGAAGTGCCCGAGTCGGTTGCGGCAGGGGTCGCCGAGGAGCCATAGGCTCGGTCGTCTACGGAAGGAGTCGTCATGAAAACTATCGGGATGCTCGGCGGCATGAGCTGGGAGTCGACTGCCGAGTACTACCGGTTGGCCAACGAGCTCGTTTCAGTGCGAATGGGCGGCTTTCACTCGGCACGGGTTCTGCTCGACTCGGTCGATTTCGCCGACATCGAGGCGTTCCAGTCGTCGGGTCAGTGGGACGAAGCCGGGGAGTTGCTCGCGAGTCGTGCCCGCGCACTCGAATATGCCGGCGCGGACATGCTTGTGCTCTGCACCAATACGATGCACGCGGTGATCGGGGTTATCGAAAACGCCGTGACGATTCCGGTTTTGCACATCGCCGCTGCTGCCGGTGCCTCCATCCAACGTGCCGGACTCAGCCACGTCGGGCTCCTCGGCACGTCCTTCACGATGGAGCAGGATTTTTATCGCGACCGTCTCGCGACGTTCGGTATCGACGTGACGGTGCCAGAGGCATCCGCTCGCCAGATCGTTCATCGCGTCATCTACGACGAGCTGGTCCACGGGATCGTTCGGCAGGAATCGAGGGAGGAGTATCGGGCCATCATCGCGCAGCTTGTGGACCAGGGCGCCCAGGGAATCATTCTGGGTTGCACGGAGATCGAGCTGCTCGTGAGGGCCGAGGACAGCTCGGTTCCTGTCTTTCCGACCACACGTCTTCACGTTGAGGCTGCCGTCGATCTGGCCTTGAGCGTGGAATAGTTTCTCTCGCGCGGCGAACTGACGCCGTCGAAGAGGGACAGAACGCCGATCGGTGATTAGTGTGAGATGGTGCAGATTCTCTCTATCCAGTCCGCTGTTGCCTATGGCCACGTCGGAAACTCGGCCGCCGTCTTTCCGCTCCAGCGCATCGGCGTCGAGGTCATCCCCGTCTATACGGTCAATTTTTCGAATCACACCGGGTACGGTGCCTGGCGCGGGCCTCTGATCGATCCCGGTCAGGTAGCGGATGTCATCACTGGGGTTGAAGAGAGAGGCGCCTTCCCGCAGATCGACGTCGTTCTCTCCGGCTACCAGGGTGGCGTCGGAATCGGCGACGTCATCGTCGACGCGGTGCAGCGGGTGAAGGCGGCTAACCCGTCGGCCCTGTACGCCTGCGACCCGGTGATGGGAAACGCAAAATCAGGGTGCTTCGTGGCACCCGAGATTCCCGACCTCTTGCGCGACCGGGTGGTTCCGGTCGCTGACATCATCACGCCCAACCAGTTCGAACTCGGTTACCTCACCGGCACCGAGCCGTCCTCCCTGGAGTCAACGCTCGACTCGGTGGACCTTGCACGCGCGATGGGCCCGTCGACCGTGCTGGTCACGAGTGTCGAGCGCCCCGACCGTGAGCCAGACACCATCGAAATGCTCGTTGTCGACGACTCGGGCAAGTGGCTCGTAACGACACCGTTGCTTCCGTTCAAAGCCAACGGATCGGGCGACGTGACCGCCGCTCTCTTCGCGGCGCATTACGGCTCGACGAAAGACGCAGCCCTGGCCCTCGAGCGCACCGCATCCAGTGTCTTCGACCTGGTGGAGATGACCTATCACTCGGGCCAGCGCGAGCTCAGGCTCATCGAGGCGCAAGAGTTCTATGCCAACCCGCGCATGCAGTTCACGGCTCAGCGTGTCGGCTAGTCCGCCGGCAGACGGCCGCGCCTTGTCAGCGACGACTAACGCGTGACGAACAGCCCAGTGCTCCCCAAAGCCGTTCCCGGGAGACCGGTTGCTGCGCCGGAGAGCTGGACGCGATCCGTCATCGGGTACGTTTCACTCGCGGTCATCCTCGGCCTCGGTGGGGTGTTCGCGGTGATCGCCATGCTTCCGATCGCGTTCCTCCTCGTCAGTATCGCGATCCCTTACACCGTGATCGCCACGGTCATCATCGTGCGCATGCGCCGGTCTGCTCGGGCAGCGCTCGCCGAAACCGGCGACTCTGAGGTTCACGCCTCCTTCGTCACCTTCGGTGGCCGATCACAGCGTTGGTCGTTGATGAATGGCGCTGTACTTGGCGTGCTTGGCCTCGTGATCCTCGCTGAAACACTGCTCGAGCCGTGGCTAGACGAGGAACTCTACGGCGGGCTGATCTTCCTCTACGGTCTAGCGGCGATCTTGAGCGCGCTCGAGATCGCCGTCAATGCCGCATGGATTTACGGTCGCAGTTATGTGCGTGCGGAGGAGTACGCCCTGGCTAATCGGACGGGAGCGTGGAAACTCATCCTGGCCAACCGCATCCTCGGCTGGGTGATCTGGTTCACCGGCTCGATGGTCGCCGGATGGCTTCTTGTGGTGTTCCTCATTCAAGGCGCGGAGTTCTAGCAGAGCACCGCGACCATCGGTTACGCGCCGACGTATGCTGCCAGGTGTTCACCGGTCACGGTCGAGCGTTGAGCGACGAGGTCCGCTGGAGTTCCCTCGAAGACGATCCGGCCGCCGTCATGCCCGGCACCCGGGCCCAGGTCGATAATCCAGTCAGCGTGCGCCATCACCGCTTGGTGATGCTCCACCACAATGACGGACTTGCCGGACTCAACGAGGCGGTCCATCAGGCCGAGGAGGTTCTCCACGTCGGCGAGGTGCAGCCCGGTGGTGGGTTCGTCGAGCACGTAGATTCCCCCCTTCTCGCCCATTTGCGTGGCCAGCTTCAGTCTCTGGCGCTCGCCGCCCGACAGTGTGGTGAGCGGCTGTCCGAGGCTCAGGTACCCGAGCCCGACGTCGACCAGGCGTTCCAGTACGACGTGAGCGGCCGGGGTGCGTGCGTCGCCGGAGCGGAAGAAATCCTCGGCCTCGAGCACCGACATGCCGAGCACCTCGCTGATGGCACGTCCACCGAGTCGATATTCGAGAACGGATGCCTGGAATCTTTTGCCCTCGCATACTTCGCACGGTGACTCAACAGTTGCCATCATGCCGAGGTCGGTATAGATCACGCCCGCTCCATTGCAGTTGGGGCATGCACCCTCGGAGTTGGAGCTGAAGAGTGCCGGCTTCACGCCGTTTGCCTTTGCAAACGCCTTACGGATGGGTTCGAGCATCCCGGTGTATGTCGCTGGGTTGCTTCGACGGGATCCGCGGATGGCGCCTTGGTCAATGGAGACCACGCCGGAATTTGCCGGCAGCGAGCCATGCACGAGCGAACTCTTGCCCGACCCAGCCACTCCGGTGACGACCACGAGCAGCCCCAGTGGGATGTCGACATCCACGCCCTTGAGGTTGTGCTTCGTCGCAGAACGAACCGGGAGGACACCGGTGGGCTTTCTCACGGCCGATTTCAGAGCGACGCGATCAGCCAGGTGGCGTCCGGTCAGGGTGTCGCTCTCGCGCAGCGCGTCGAGGGTCCCTTCGAAGCAGATGGTTCCGCCCGTGGTTCCGGCACCCGGTCCGAGATCGACGACGTGGTCCGCGATCGCGATCATCTCCGGTTTGTGTTCAACGACGAGGACCGTGTTGCCCTTGTCACGCAGCCGAAGCAGGAGCTCGTTCATCCGCTGGATGTCGTGGGGGTGCAATCCGATGGAGGGCTCATCGAAGACGTAGGTCACGTCGGTGAGGGACGAGCCGAGGTGGCGGATCATCTTGGTCCGCTGCGCTTCACCACCCGACAGTGTTCCCGCCGGTCGGTCGAGCGACAGGTAGCCGAGACCAATAGTGACGAACGAGTCGAGTGTTTCCTGAAGTGCGACCAGCAGGGGTGCCACCGACGGCTCGTCGAGCTTTCGCACCCAGGCCGCCAGATCGCTGATCTGCATGGCACACGCCTCGGCGATGTTGATTCCTGCGACGCGAGACGAGCGCGCTCCCTCATTGAGCCGGGTCCCGTTGCACTCCGGGCACACAGTGAACGTCACGGCGCGATCGACGAATGCCCGGATGTGCGGCTGCATGGCTTCGCGATCCTTGGAGAGCAGCGACTTCTGAATCCGGGGGATCAGCCCCTCGTACGTCATGTTGATGTCGCCGATTTTGACCTTCACCGGCTCTTTGTAGAGAAAATCATCGAGTTCACGTTTCGAGAAATCCCGAATCGGCTTGTCCGGATCGAAGAATCCCGATCCGCTGTAGATCTTTACTCCCCAGCCGTCGGCGGTGTATCCGGGAATGGTGAGGGCGCCCTGGCTCAGCGATTTTGACTCGTCGTAAAGCTGGGTGCGGTCGATGTCGTTGACTGTCCCCATACCTTCACACCGCGGGCACATTCCTCCGGTGATCTCGAAGTCGCGCCGCTCCTTGGTTGTCCTGCCCCCGCGCTCCACCGTGACGGCTCCGGCACCGCTGATCGATGCGACGTTGAACGAGAACGCCTGCGGTGAGCCCACATGCGGCTGGCCCAACCGGCTGAAGATGATGCGCAACATGGCGTTGACATCCGTCGCGGTGCCGACCGTCGACCGCGAGTTGGCGCCCATTCGTTCCTGGTCGACGATGATGGCGGTCGTGAGGCCCTCAAGCACGTCGACGTCTGGCCTCGCCAGGTTGGGCATGAACCCCTGGACGAATGCACTGTAGGTCTCGTTGATCATGCGCTGCGACTCTGCGGCGATGGTTCCGAAGACCAGCGAACTCTTCCCGGATCCCGACAGTCCGGTAAAGACCGTGAGTCGGCGCTTGGGCAGGACGAGACTAATGTCCTTGAGGTTGTTGACCCGAGCACCCTGCACGCGAATGAGGTCATGGCGGTCAGCCGGGTGCGTCTCGGCGGCGTTGTTGCTGGTTTCAGTAGCGATGCTCACTCTGTGTCGTCCCATCGGAAGCGTGTTTGCGACCCGCGAGAGTAGCTGGTCGTGGCGTGGACAGTCCCGAGCATACGTCGGTGGCGAAGGGTTAAGACAGTTCCTGCATGCGAATCAAATTGCCTGCAGGATCACGAAATGCACAATCACGGATGCCGTACGGCTGATCAGTCGGTTCCTGCACCACTTCTGCGCCTCCCGCTTCCACCTCGGCGAATGCCTCGTCGAGGTTGTGGGTCGCCAGGTTGACGCCGAAGTAGCTGCCCTTGGCGATGAGGTCGAGAAGTGTTCGAGCCTCCTCCTCGGTGAGACCGGGAGCCGCCGTGGGTGGCATCAACACGATGGAGGTATCCGGCTGGTTAGGTGGTCCAACGGTGATCCATCGCATGTTCTGGTAGCCGACGTCGTTGCGAATTTCGAAGCCGAGGACGTCCCGATAGAACGCGAGTGATGCATCGGCATCGGTGTGGGGGAGAAAGGACTGGTGAATGGTGATGTTCATGTTCGTCACGCTAGTTCCGACTGCAGGGGCTTCGCTTCTCGATTCCTGACCGGTCTCGTGACCTGCTTCACAACGCAGGGTGCCATCGTCAGGGGTGTCCCGGCGTTGTGGGAACGGTAGATCGTCGGAGGCACGCCGACCAGTTCGGTGAATCGCGTGCTGAATGTTCCCAGGGAGGAACATCCCACCGCAAAACAGATGTCCGTTACGCTCAGGTCGCTCGTCCGCAGCAGAGCCATCGCCCGCTCGATTCGCCGGGTCATGAGGTAGGAGTATGGCGACTCGCCAAACGCCATCCGAAACTGTCGGCTCAAATGCCCGGCAGACATGTGGACACCCCGGGCAAGTGACTCGACATCGAGGGGTCGAGCGTACTCCCGATCAATCCGATCGCGGACGCGACGCAATTGCGCCAGATCGAGCAGGCGCTGTGTGTCGGCGGTTTTGCGTGTCACAGGCCCGATCGTGCCATGCGGCGGTCGGGCTGTCCAGAGGTTATGAACCGGTCGAGGGTTGGGCGTGTTGTCGCAACGATGTGGCACAGCGCGTCAACAGAGCGCGCAACTGGTCCTGCTCTGCGGCATCGAGGGTGGAGTTCATTCGGAGTTCGACACCGCGTACGGCGGCGCTCGCCGCAGCCAGCCGCTTCCTGCCCGCCTGCGTTAGCTGCGTCGGGAGCGCGCGACCGGTCGGCGCCTCCTCGGCCCGCACGACAAAGCCGTCTCGTTCCATCGACTGCAGGAGAACGTTCATGGACTGTCTCGAGACGAAAGCACCTCGAGCCAGCTCTGAATTCGACAGCCCGGGTCGCTGGGCCAGCAGTTCGAGACAGGAGTAGTGGGTTACGTTCATGCCGAGCGGACGGAGAACATCCTCCATCGCCGAGCGGAGCGCACTGGCGGCTTCCTTCAGCAGGTAACCGAGAGAGGTTTCGAGGTTGATAGTTTCACCTTGCGCCATGTCAACATTCTGACATAGTATGGCGATGTCAGTTTTCTGACACTCGACAAGGAGTTCTTATGTCCGTTTCCGGACCCGGTTTTATTTCACTTCAGGTGCGCGACCTCGAGCGTTCGGCTGCCTTCTACGAGGCGTACCTCGGTTTTGCCCGACAGGCCGGACCGCCTCAGGCCGTTGTCTTCGACACGCGTCCGGCAAGCTTCGCCGTGAGGGAGGCAATGCCGGGCACCGATCTGAGCTCTGTTTCGCAATTGGGAGTCGGGGTGAGTGTCTGGATGCACGCGGACGCCGTGCAAGGTATCCATGACCGGCTCCACGGCGTCGGTGTTCCGATCATTTCGCCACTGGTGAGCGGTCCCTTCGGACTGACGTTCACCTTCGAAGATCCAGACGGATACCGCATCACCCTGCACGATCGCGCCTGACGAGCGGTCCGCACGGTCGGGCTCGAGGCGACACGGGAGATTAGGTCATCCGTCGGCTAAGCGCGCGGTGACGGGTGTCAGGCGTTTGCCGGCCGCGCGGTACCACTGAAGGCAGAGAACAATGATGAGAACAGCATCCGCGATGTCCCCTCCGTAATACATGAGCATGCCGCCCACCTCGGCCTCGGCTGCGGTGGTTCCGGAGGGCGGATGGGCCACCAGGTACTTCGCCAGGATGCTGTGGCCCGCGAGTGCGGCGACGAGGGCGCCGGCTCGGACCGGAAAGCTCGCGCGATGGGGGTTGGGGTCCTGGCCGACGAGTGAAGCGACGAACAGGTATCCGGCCAGGACGAAGTGCACGGTGATGAGGGAGTGGACAAACGCGCTCGAGAACATGACCTCGGCGAGGGGAGTGCGGTAGAGCAGCCACAGGCTTCCGACGTTGATGATTGCCGCTGTCACCGGGTGGGCAACAGTTCGAGCGGGGCGGCTGCGGAGGAGACGCGAGAGAACGCGAGCCTGCCGGCTGTCCAGTGCTCGCAGTGCCAGCGTCACCGGTGTCCCAGCGACGAGGAACAGGGGCGCGACCATCCCTGCCAGAAGGTGCCCCAGCATATGAGCGGGAAAGCTCTCATGAGCCGCAACCGCCAACGGGCCGATCATCACGACACCGATCGTCCCCACTCCCAGCAGCCATGAGGCGGTTCGCATACGCCGCCACGGCCGTCCCCGTCGACGTGTGACAACCGTCCCGGCGAGGTAGAGGCTCGCAACGCCGAGAACGGCCAGGCCGAGCATGGTGTCGAGCGATAGGAGCCCGTTCCCACCGTGCGAATGCACTGCGTCCCTACTTCGCCGAAGGCGCCCGTCGGCGCGTATAAACGAGCACAATGATTCCCGCGGCCAGCATGAGAGCCGCGGTGATGTTCCAGATCAGGTCATAGACCAGCAGATTGGGAACATATCGAATCTGGTGGAGCCCGAGCACCTTGTGTTGGATGGTTCCGTCGTACAGCTGAAAAGCTCCGGCACCGACCAGGACACCGCCCCACCATCGCAGGGGCGACAGGGCGCCTCGTCGTCTCAGGTCGGCGAAGAGGAAGAGGCCGGCAATCGTGGCGAACCAGCTGATCGCATGAAAAACGCCATCCGAGACGAGCCCCACATCGGGAGTGGATCGATCATAGAAGTGGTGCCAGTGCAACAACTGGTGGAAGACCGCCTCGTCACAGAAGGCGATCAGACCCACCCCGAAGAGCACTCCTGACCAGGCGTTCTGCGCTGAGCGGGCGTCGCGAGCTGCGACGCGTTCCGGCGGCGGAACTGCCGAGTGGGTGGATGCCATGCTTCCCTCCCTGTGCAAAGACTGGAGAGTTAACTCTCGATCTTCATGCAGAAGAAAAAAAGGTGTTCCGATCCCGTACCGGATCTGTTAGCGGACGTGGAGAGGAATCAGTAGACGAAGCGCAACGCGAGCGCACAGCCGATGGACTGCGCCTCGATCTCGGAGTAGTCCAGCACCTCGCCCGTGGAGACTTCTTCCCGTCCGTTGAACAGCTCGGCGGCGCGGTGGGCGACCAGTGCGGCATCGACATCGCCGGTGATATCCACGGCGTTGATGCTGAGGTTCATCCCGTACTCGTTTGTCGCCTGACGGCTCGTGCGGGTGATAACCGACACTACTTCTTTGTCCAGGCGAGACTTAAGGGAGACATCGGCCCCGCGCGCGAGCACGAGAACCTGCGCGGGCTGCGCCAACAGGGGCAAAAGCCTGTGCAGGGTGCCTGACAGAGTTGTCGCGAACTCCTTGCGGGCACGCCGGTCAGCGAGACTTGCCGTGTCGACGGTGAGGACCACTCCCGTGGCCTCGTGTTCGTTCAGGGACGCGGCGCAGGCCGCGATTTCGCTCGCACGGACAGTGTCGACGCCGTGCTCAGATAATTCGCTGACGATGGCGTCGAACGTTCCACCGTCGTCGCCGAGAACGAGGACCCGGGGAGTCGCCTCAGCGTAGGACGACCCAGCGCGAGCACGAGGCGCTGCCTCGATGTTGACGCGAAACGCGTCCCAATCCACAGCGGGGGACTCACGGTCGATGACCGCTGAGTCCGTCTGAGATGACGAATGTGACTTTACTTTGCCGAACACGAGGGTCGAGCTTACACACTGAATATCCAAAAGCCTACGGGGCGCCCATCCAATACTCAGGGAGGGACTGTGCCGGTCCACAATTAGCCGCGGACCGGCACATTTTCTTACGCTGCTGACCAACCACCATCGCTGGCCAGGACCACACCGTTGACGTTCACGCCGTCGTCGCTGAGGAGGAAGGAAATGGACGCGGCGAGTGCGTCGCCTTCAACCGGGGTCGGCATGATGGCCATCGCAGTCTGTACACGGCCGGCTCCGAGCGGGGAAGCGAACGTCGCCTGGATGTTGGTGATGACGGCGCCCGGGGCGACAGCATTCACACGGAGGCCGCTGGGACCGTACATGAATGCGCTCGACTTGGTGAGCCCGATCACAGCGTGCTTTGACGCGGTGTATGCGGCACCAGCGGCCGAACCGCGGAGGCCGGCTTCGGAAGCGACGTTGACGATAGAGCCAACGCCTCGCGCGAGCATGGATGGAACGACAGCGCGCATGAGTTTCATGGTGCCGTCGACGTTGATCGCGAAGACGCGCTTCCATACCGAGTCGGAGATCTCGTGGACCGGTGTCATGTCGTCCATGATCCCGGCAACGTTCGCGAGAGCGTCAATAGTGTCACCTGATGCTTCGACGATGGCCGCAATGGCGGCGTCATCGGTGATGTCGGCGACGACGGTCACGATGTCGGCGTCGGGCAGTTCGGCGGCGAACTCGCTGAGGCGCTCACTCGAAATGTCAACAGCGACGACCCGTCCGCCTTCGCGGGCGACCCGAGACGCGGTCGCGCGGCCGATGCCCGAGCCGGCGCCGGTCACGATGACCGTCTTTCCGGTGAAGCGGCCGGTGCTGATGCGTTCGACCCACTCGGGGCGAACAACCGGAGCTTCAGGGGACTGAGCGTCAGCGTCAGCGTCATCAGAGTCGGACTGTGAGGCGGGGTCGGCAGCGACTCGTGCAACCAGGCCATCGAGCATTTCCTCGCTGAAGGCGCCCTGGCTGAGCTTGACGAGCTGCTTGAGCGGCAAAGCGCTGACCGGGCGGAGGGCGTCAGGCGTCTGCCCTCCTGCCGAGAGCATCTGGCCGAGGACCGCTCCTCCGACGGGGTGGTCGATCCAGGTGCCGATGGTGGAGTCGGCGGTAAGTGGTGTGGTCATGGGTTCTCTTTCTTCTCTGCGCAAAACCGGACAACGCTGTCCGGTTGTAGGCTACACCCGTGTCACCGACGTCGAAAGCAAATCGTGGTCCCAGTGCTGGACCCGAGAATCGACGGGCGCTCATCGCCGCCGCACGCGAGGTGTTCACGGCTGAAGGGCTGTCCGCCCCGCTCAGTGCCGTTGCCCGGCGCGCGGGAGTCGGCCAGGGAAGTCTCTATCGGCACTTCCCCGACCGGACATCGCTGGCGGTCGCGGTGTTCGACGAGAACCTCACTCAGCTTGAGGAGTTCATCGACCGGCCGGACAGCTCAATGGCTGACCTCTTGGAGCGGGTGATTGACCAGGCGGTCGTCGCGACAGCACTCATCGATCTGATCTGGGCACACTCCCATGACGAGCGCGTCGTCCACCTGGGTGACCGGCTCGCCGGGATGGTCGCGCGCGAGGTTGAGCGGGAACGAGCGGCAGGTGCGATCGGCACCCATGTCACAGTCGATGACGTCTTGCTTGCCGTGTCGATGCTCGCCGGGGTCCTGGCGCGAACTGACGCCGATGAGCGAGTCGCCGTCGGTGAACGAGCGGTCGCGCTCTTCGCACGTGCCTTCAGCGCGAACTGACGGCGAGCGAAACTGTCCTCAGCCGCGCTCGGCCGCGACCTGTCGACGGACGCCGGCGGCCACCTCGGCAAACAACTGAATCGTCGCCTCATCGTCTGCGGTCACAATGAAGCCCGAGATGCCGTACTCGAGTGCGATGCCGGTGAGCTGGTCCACCCATTGCTCGGGCGGACCGACGAGCAGCCCCCGCCCGGTCGCCGAGAACTGCCCGGAGATATTGAGCAGGCGCCGGATCGATCGAGGATCCCGGCCGGCACGGGTTGCTCCCTCATCGATGTGCGCGTTCATCGCCGTCAGGTCCCGCGGCCCACCGGGCAGGTAGGCCAGAGAAGGCAGCCAGCCATCGGCCGCACGGCCGGTCATTCGCAGGATCCGCGGTTTGTACGCGCCAACCCACACGCCAATGTCATGCGCGGGCTTCGGTCCGCGTTTCGCGCCGTTCACGCGATAAAAGGAACCGTCCACGACCAGCCGCCCCGTGGCATCCGTCGCCCAGATTCCGCGGAAGATCCGGATCGCTTCTTCGAGAGCTTCGATCGACTGGCCGGGTGTGAGCCGCCTGCCGCCCATGGCTTCGATCGCGTCCCAGAAGCCACCGGCGCCGATGCCGAGCTCGAATCGCCCACCGCTGAGCAGGTCGAGACTTGCGGCGCTCCGGGCAAGGACCGCTGGGTCACGCAGGGGGAGGTTGAGCACGTTGCCGCTCAGGCGGATGCGCTCGGTTCGAGCCGCGGCGTATGACAGGAGGGTCCAGGTGTCGTGAAATGACGGTTGGTAGGGATGGTCCTGAAACGTTGCCAGGTCGAGCCCGGCGCGGTCGGCGGCGATCGCCATATCGACGGCGTGCATCGGCGGACTGTTCGTGGGCGTGATGAATGCGCCGAATAGCAGGTCGTGTCCGTAGTCGATCATGAGGTCGCCTCCGTGAGCGTCGGGATGGAGATCGGGAAGTTGTCGCGGAAGACCGAATCCGGGTCAAGCCGCGCCTTCACCTCGCGCAATCGGGCCAGGGTCGCCGGCGGGAACGCGTCGGTGAGTCGCTCGGGTCGAGGATCGGTCTCAAAACTCAGGTACGCACCGGTGAAGAACGGATAGAGCTCCTCCCACGCGGCGTCGAGGCGCTGGCGGTGTGAACCGAACGCCACAACGGAAAAGTTCGCCGACCGATGTGCGTACGCTGTGGCATCCGCATCGATATCGGAAATAGCGCCACCGACCGCTCGAATCTGGAAGAAATACACAGTGCCGCTCGAGATCAGGCGTGCAGCGGCAGCCGCGAACTCGGGAGTGATGTGATCGAGCAGCCCGCTGCGGGTGACCGGTTCGCCCTGGCCACCGTTCGACTCGCCCTGTGCGTTGGCCATTACTGCGGCGTACGGCATCAGCTGCACGGATTGGCTGTACAGCGGCGAGATGTTCGCGAACGGCTGGAGCCGCTCGATGATGGTGTCGGGGTTCGCTGAGTCGACCATGGCCATCAGCTGCGCGAGGGCGGGTTGACCGTGACGCGGCGGTCCCATGATCAGGAAGCTCGTGGTGTCGCGGGGCGCTGCTTCGCTCGTGTGGCCCCACTTCTCGAGGAATTCCGCGGTGTCTGTGGCGTCGAGACCCAGTTGTGCCCACCCGACGTCGCCCACCTCGTCGACTTCGAATTCGAAGGCGGTGACGATGCCGAAGTTCGCGCCGGCACCGCGCACTGCCCAGAACAGCTCAGTATTCTCGGTGTCGCTCGCGCGTACCCGGGATCCGTCGGCGAGCACCATGTCGACCGCACGCAGGTGGTCAATGGTGAGGCCGTGCCCTCGGCCCAGGAAGCCGATACCTCCGGCGGTGGCGAGGCCGCCGACGCCCACGCCGCCATAGTCACCTGACGTCAGTGCCCAGCCGTACGGTTGTAGTGCGGCAGCAACGTCCATCCATCGCGCTCCCGGCTCAATGCGTACCCGTCGGGTGGCTTCGTCGAGCACGTCGATGCGATTCATGAGGCTGAGGTTGATCACGATCCCGCCGTCATTGGTTGACCGGCCGCTGATGCCGTGCCCTCCGCTCCGGATCGAGAGCGGAAGGTGGGGGTGTTCGCGGGCAAAGCCGAGCGCGGCAACGACCTCGTCGACCGTACGCGTCCGCAGAACGAGGCCGGGCGAGCCGCCGCGCAGATACGTCGACTTGACCCGGGGAAAATCGAAATCCCCGGGCTCAATCGCGGAGTCAACCAGAAGGTCAGGAACGTCGTCATAACGGATGCCGCTGCGCCGTTGGGCGATCGCCGTCGACTTTCGCAGGCGGCCGGTTCGTGTCTGGGCCGGTAACAGCGAAGATGCAGCGTCACGGAGCCGAGGAGCGACCTCCTCGGCAAACTGCTGGAGGACGGCGTTCTCCTCGGTGGCGAGAAGGAGCGTTGTGACGCCGTGATCCACGATGAGCGGAAGCAGGTCGTCGACCCAGTCGGCACTTCGGCCGTGAAGGAAACCGCCCCGCGTGTCGGCGAACGTCCCACGGATCGTCACGATCTTCGGCACTTCGCGCGGGTCGCGCCCGTTGGCGACGGCCGTGTGGCCGATCAAGGTGCTTCCCGCGATGAACCTGTCGAGTGATGAGCCGTTGATCTCCGAGAGCCAGCCGTCGGACTTTTCGCCGGCCAGGCGAAGAAGCTCGGGACTGTCGCCAGTAATGAGGAGCGGAACGTCGTGCGCCGGTGCCGGTCCGCGCTGGGCACCGTCGACGCGGTGGACGTTTCCGGTGTACCGCACGGTTCCTGGCTCGCCAATCGCCCACATCCGGCGGATGATGTCGAGGGTCTCCTCCACACCTTCGACGGGATGCTGGTTGTCGTCTGACGGTTCGTCGCTCGTGATGGCCAGGGTGAGCCGCCCCTGCGAGAGCAGGTCGAGGCTCGCGGCGGCACCCGCGGTTACCGTGGGCATCTCGGAAGGAAGGCAGGCGAGCTGGCCGAGGAGACCAATGCGCTCGGTGCTTCCAGCAATCCAGGACAGGAGTGTCCACCCGTCAACCACCTGCCCAGGGGCGCGGAGCAGGGTGACGAGGTCAAACCCGCTGCGCTCGCCGAGTTGCGCCTGGGCAATGGTGTGCTCGGGATGAGTGGCGGACGGTGTGAGCGCCAGCCCGAAGGTCACCTTACGGGTGGGGCTCACGATGCCGGGCCGACGACGATGGAGTGGGCATGCATGTCCTCAGTGTGGTCGATATTTGCCGAGTCCACCAACGAGGCGTAAGCTACTAACTGAAAGTTAGTGAGGACGAATGCGCGGAACGAGCTTCGAACACATCAATGACGACGAGTGTCGTCAATTCCAGGCCGCGGTCGAGCTTGCCGGGCGCAAGTGGAACGCGGCAATCCTCCTCGCCGGAGCCAGGGGCGCGCGTCGTTTCTCGGAGTACCGGGACAGCGTGGACGGAATCTCAGACCGCCTGCTCGCCGCCCGTCTGCGCGAACTTGAAGCCGACGGGTTGATCGGGCGGGACGTGACACCGACGACGCCCGTGACGATCAGCTACACCCCGACTGATGACGGCAGGCGCCTGATTGCCCTCATGCGCCCGCTCGTTCTCTGGAGCCGGGAGCGGGCGGACCGCGCGCCGAAGGCGCAGAGCGCCTGACGGGTTAGCGCTTCGCGAGTGCCCTGGCTCCCCAGACGATCGCACACACTGCCGCGATCCACGGTCCGGCCACGAGGATCGGGTCGATCCACTGGTGGTGAAGGTCCACACGCTTCCGGCCGAACCGCGACGAGAAGCCATTGCGGTGAAACTCGCTCAGCACGCCCGTCTCGGTGATGGGGTTGTCGGGTCGCGTGGTGAGGAACGACTTCAGGTGGCTCTCAATCGCGTCCACCCGGTCGGCGCCCAGGAGGATGAGCCAGTGCGCAGCTCGGCCTTCGCTGTACGTCGCGTAGGCAAACTTGCGCAGCACCCCAGACAACCCTTTCGGTGGAGACGAGGTTCCGAAGACCGGGGTGAGGAACTTATGCTCAATCGAGCGTTCGCGCGGCCACTTCTCCTCCTGGCGGTCGGGGAACTCCCAGTGCGCACCGGTTGCGCCCGGATCGAATCGTTCGCGCGGAACCGACGGTCGGTCTTTCGGATCGAGATCGGCACCCCAGCCAGGGATGCGTGCACGAAGCTCATCGTTCGACTCCGCACGTGGAGGCTGGTTCGCTGTGTACGGCATAGTTCAGACCTTCCTGTCAGGCGTTCGGGACGATGACCGGCTTGATGCAGTTATCGAGTTTCGCTGAGAACATGTGGTACCCCTCGGCAATATGTTCGAGCGGGATGCGGTGGGTGACGATGTCGTTCGGTTTCAGGTAACCGTTCTGGATGTGTTCAAACAGTCGCGGCCACTGGCGTTTCACCGGGGCCTGGTTCATCCGGAGCGTCAGACCCTTGTTCATGGCATCGCCGAACTTGACGGCACTGAACATTGGCCCGTATGCGCCCATCACCGACACGGTTCCGCCCTTGCGGACCGAGTCGATGGCCCAGTTGAGCGCAATGGGTGATCCGCCCTGCAGCTTGAACTTCGCGGCCGTCACGTGCTGGGTGAAGTTGCCGTCGGCTTCAGCACCGACCGCGTCAATGACAACGTCTGCACCGAGGTAGTCGGTGGTCTTCTTCATTTCAACGACGATGTCGTCGTATTCGGCGAAGTTGCGGGTTTCGGCCTGGGCAAAGCTGCGGGCCTTCTCAAGGCGATACTCGAGCTGGTCAATGACGATGACCCGGCCGGCGCCCATGAGCCACGCTGACTTCGCGGCGAAGAGGCCGACGGGCCCCGCGCCGAAGACCGCTACGGTGTCTCCTTCGCTGATGTCACCCAGCTGCGCTCCGAAGTACCCGGTGGACAGTGCGTCGGTGCACATGAGTGCATCTTCGTCGTCCAGCCAGTCCGGAATGATCGACGGGCCGACATCGGCGAACGGAACGCGAACGTACTCAGACTGGCCGCCGTCGTACCCGCCGCAGGTGTGCGAGTAGCCATAGATGCCGCCGACAGCGGTCGCGTTGGGGTTGACGTTGTGGCAATTGGAGTAAAGCCCGCGAACACAGAAGTAGCACGAGCCGCAGTAAATGTTGAATGGCACCATCACGCGGTCGCCCACCTTGAGGTTTTGCACCGACGAGCCGACCTGTTCGACAACCCCGATGAACTCGTGGCCGAAGGTCATCCCCACCCGGGTGTCGGGCATCATGCCGTGGTAGAGGTGAAGGTCTGAGCCGCAGATCGCCGCGAGGGTGACCCGCACGATCGCGTCGTTGGGGTGCTCGATCGGCGGTATGTCCTTCTCTTCGACGCGGACCTTGTACGGTCCCCGGTACACCATCGCTCGCATTTGTACTCCCGTCGTTGTTCCGTGAAGACAGAATCACATCCCGTCCCGGTGAGCGACAGGGGCTTGTCTCACCCGGAGCCCGGGGATATAGGCGGGCTCGGCGGCGCCCACCATCCATCGCTAGGCTGGGATTCATGAGCCGATTCGGACCGCTCGAGACGAGGGGAACCACCCTCGTTCTCGGAGACGCAGGCGGTCACCATGCCGAGCTGACGGCATCCGCTCTCATTCTTCGTCGATTCCGGGAGCAGCCTCTCATCCTTGACTGGTCGCGGGTAACGAGCGTGCAGCTGGAGGTGCCGGAGACCCGTTTTCGACTGCCCGGGCTCGTATCAACGGTGGTGCTCGGTGCGCTGGGGGCGGTCTTTGCGGACTGGAACCTCGGTGAAGACCTCGAAGACGGCACGCTGACGGTGGGCGTGGCGGGTGCGGAACCGGTGCTAATGCCCGTGACCCGGCACCACGTCGGCGGATACTGGACACGCAGTGTGCGGGCCGCGTCGGCCCTTCTCAGCCGCCTGGTCGATGACCCTGCGTCTCGGGAGCTTCTTCACTCACCGGATCGGGTCATCAAGCTGCTCGCGTCGGGACGCTGACAACCGCCTGCCGTTCGTTCAGCCCATTGCCTTGTGCAGGAGCGCGACAATTCGGTCCTCTGCCTCGGGGGTGAGTGCGGTCAGGGCGAACGTTGTCGCCCACATGGCGCCGTCGTCGAGCATGGCCGGATCGTTGAAACCGAGGGTGGTGTAGCGGGTGCCGAACTTATCGGCGGGCTGCACGAAGCAGAGCACGTCGCCATCCTTGGCGTAAGCGGGCATGCCGTACCAGGTCTTGGGCAAGAGCTCCGGCACGGTCCTCATGATGAGGGCGTGCAAGGGCTCGATCAGAGCCCGGTCGGTCTCGGACATCTCGGCGAGCTTCTGCAGCAAGTCGGCCTCGCCCTTCTCGCGCGCTTTGGCATCACGCTCACCGCGACGAGCCTCAGCCTTCAACTCCCGGGCACGCTCCTTCATGGCCTCGCGTTCCTCGGCGGAAAACCCGTCCTGGGTATCTGACACTCTGCTGTCTTTGGTTGCCATGGTCCTGTCCTTCCTTGTGAAATTTCGGTACTGAACCTCATGTTAGGAACCGGCCGACGGCATCCGCTTCTTGAAAACTGACGGATCGGGACAACGGCTCGAATAAACTTGGCACTCGCACGCCGCACATCGACGTCGGCACGTACTTCTTGCTCATGACCTCGATCGGCGACGCCTGTGTCCACATCAACGAACCCCTCTGCCGTACTGCCCGCCTTCCCGTGGATCGGTCTGCTCACTCTTGCCGGTGCCATCTTCATCTCGGTGACGAGCGAATTCCTGCCCACAGGGCTGTTGCCGGAGATGGCCGGCGACCTCGACGTCAGCCTGTCGACGGCGGGCTTTTTGGTCAGTGTGTTCGCCGGAACGGTGGTGATTGCGACCACTCCGCTCGCGGCGCTCACCCGCCGGTACTCGCGGAAGGGGCTCGTCGTTGTGGTGCTGCTTGTGCTGGCCCTCGCCAACGTGCTGGCCGCCGTTGCTCCCACCTATGAAGTGCTCGTCGGTGCTCGTGTGCTCGGCGGACTGGCGCACGGGCTGTTCTGGGCTGTCGTTGCGGCGTACGCGGCGCATCTCGTTCCGAAGCAGCAATTGGGCAAGGCCGTCGCCATCACCGCTGGCGGCGGGTCGGCGGCGTTCGTGCTCGGGGTTCCGGTCGGAACGGCGCTTGGTCACGGGCTGGGCTGGCGCGTGGCATTCGGCATCATCGCGGTTGTCATCGCACTGCTCGCGCTCGCCGTTATGAAGTTCCTCCCTCCGGTCAATCACCACGTCGTGCTCAAGACTGGGGAAATCCCGCTGCCACTGCGCAAGGACCGCAGCATGCGCGGAATTGTGCTGCTCTGTGTCGTCATCGTGATTCTCATCACCGGACAGAACATTTACTACACCTACATCGCGCCGTGGCTCATCAACGCGGCTGGGTTTGATGAGTCGAGCGTTCCGTTCCTGCTCTTCCTCTACGGCGGTGCGGGAGCGATCGGCCTGGTGCTCGCTGGCTTCGCGTCAGACCGATTCCCGAAGCGAGGATTCGCGATCGCCCTCCTCGGCGTCATGGCCACCGTCCTCTCGCTGGCAATCTGGTCGGCCAACTCGGTTGTCGTGACGGTCGCCATCGTTGTCTGGGGCACGGCGTTCGGTGGTATCCCCGCAATGCTTCAGACACGGATGCTTCACACCGCCTCATTCCGAACGCGTGACCTTGCGGCCGCGCTGCAGACCACCGCATTCAATGTGGGTATCGGTGGCGGTGCGCTCGTGGGCGGGCTCCTCCTCGACAGCCGGGGTATCGAGTCACTGCCGGGCACGCTCGTGCTGTTCGTCGGAATCGCCTTCGTTCTCACCGTGGGAACGGATGTCATGCGTGCGTCGCGGGCTCGCCGGCTGCTCGCGGCCTGAGCCGGGTCGACTCCATGTCACACTCGCACGCGGCACCCTCTGGCCCTCCCAGCACCGATGCCCTGGCCATCCGGCAGCGTGCGAACCGCCTGCTGGCCGCCATCCTGATTCCGCTGGCCCTCGTGACGCTCGTGGGCATGGCGCTGCTGTGGCCGAGCGGTGCGAGCGAGAACGTCGAGGTAGGCAACCCCTACGCGACGGCAGTGGGCGGTGGGTTCCAGGTCGGAACGGTGGAAAGCACTACCGTCGCTCCGTGTCTCTACCCCTCCGCGAACGCCCCGGAGGGACAAACCTGTGTGGTGACGCGCCTCGTCACCGATCGGGGCGGTGACTCCGTCTCAGTAGAAGTGCCGCCTGAGATCGGTCGTGAGGTGACCGTGAAGGTGGGCGATCGCATCCGCTTCATCGATTTGGGGGAGCGAGCGGAGAGTCCAGAGGCACGCTATTCGTTCATCGACTTCGTGCGAACCGTGCCCATGGGTGTTCTGGCGGCGGTATATGCCCTCGTGGTCATACTTGTCGCGCGCTGGCGTGGGCTCCGTGCGCTGCTCGGACTGCTCGGCGCCTACCTGGTTGTCGCGAATTTCATTCTGCCCGGTCTCGTCGAAGGGAAACCGCCGCTTCTTCTCGGGCTGGTGGGGTCGAGCGTCATCATGATCGCCGTGCTGTACTTCGCGCACGGGTTCTCCGCCCGCACCTCGACCGCGTTGCTCGGCACGATCTTCGGCCTGGTGACAACCTCCCTGGTGGCGGCCTGGGCCACCGGAGCCGCCAACCTCACCGGTCTCAACGATGATGCCGACTACACGCTGGCTTACGCCACCGACTCGATCTCGCTGTCGGGCATTCTGCTCTGCGGACTCATCATTTCGGGACTCGGTGTGCTCAACGATGTCACCATCACTCAGTCATCCGCGGTCTGGGAGATGCACGAACTTGCACCGGAATCGAGCGCACGTCGGCTCTTCGCCGGCGCGATGCGGGTCGGACGCGACCACATCGCCTCCACGGTGTACACGATCGTTTTCGCCTACGCCGGTGCCGCGCTTCCTCTCCTCATCCTGCTGTCCCTCCAGGACCGCCCATTCCTGGAGACCATCTCGAGTGGTGAGCTTGCCGAAGAAATCGTGCGCACCCTCGTTGGGTCGATCGGTCTCGTGCTGGCGATTCCGGTGACCACCGCCATCGCCGTTCTCGTCGTGAAAGCGGTCGGCTCCAGTTCGACCGCGGAGAAGGTTGAGGCTCACGCTCATTCTGACGAGACGAAAACGGATGCTGTCGCGTCGATCAATCGACCGCCCAGCGTCTCGTGGGCGGCTGGCCTGAACCACTCGCCAGCGTCTCCACCGGCACCGCGTTCCACATCCTCGAGCGCGTCGCCGAGTGTGCCGTCACCATCGCCCGTAGAGCCCGGACCGTTGACCAGGCGTGCGCGTCGCCAGGCAGAGGGAACGGTCGACGGCGCCTGAGTTCCGCTACGCGAGGGCTGAATTTTACCTCGGTCCGGTGATGAGAGCCTCGATGCAGCGGGGGGTTGCGACCCTTTAAGTGCACATTTATCCTCGCTGAATGTTCATTTTCACCGCAGCACAGCCGTCCATCCCCAGAACATGCGGCGCAGTGCTGTGATGTCGACCGGCCCCAACAACACCAACCTGCCCGAGGACCCGGCGGCAGAGTTCGCGCCGCCGGAAACTGGAACCACCGAGGGGCGCCGCACGATCCGCAAGGCGATCGCGGCGTCGGCGATCGGAAACGCGACCGAGTGGTTTGACTACGGTGTGTACGCGGTCGCCGTCACCTACATCACCGCAAACTTCTTTCCCGGCGGAACCGTCTTCGCCCTCGCCACATTCGCCATCTCGTTCCTGGTGCGCCCGCTGGGTGGTCTGGTCTGGGGTCCCCTCGGCGACCGGATCGGCCGCAAGGCGATTCTCGCGCTCACGATCATTCTGATGGCCGGTGCGACGTTCGCGATTGGCCTGTTGCCCACGTACGACGCGATCGGCATCTGGGCACCCATCCTGCTGATCCTCATGCGACTCATTCAGGGTTTCTCGACCGGTGGAGAGTACGGCGGAGCGGCGACGTTCATGGCCGAGTATTCACCCGACAAGAAGCGCGGGTTCTTCGGCAGCTTCCTCGAGTTCGGCACCCTCGGCGGTTTTGTTCTGGGAACCGCCGTTGTCCTCGCTCTGCAGTTGCTGCTCGGCGAGGACACCATGACCGAGTGGGGCTGGCGAATCCCGTTCCTCCTCGCGGGTCCGCTGGGATTGATCGGCGTTTATCTTCGCAGCAAGCTCGAAGACTCGCCGGTGTTCCGCGAGGTCGAAGAACAGCACGAGATGGAGCCGAGCGCTCGTTCGGGGCTCCGAGAGTTGTTCGCCCACTACTGGCGTCCGTTGGTCTCGATGGCGGGACTGGTCATCGCCCTCAACGTCGCAAACTACACACTCATCAGCTACATGCCGACCTACCTGGAGACCCAGATTGGGCTGGACGCGAGTGCGTCGCTGGCGCTCATCCTTGTCGGTGAACTCGTCATGATGGCCCTTATCCCCTTCGCGGGCCGCCTCTCCGACCGCGTTGGACGGAAGCCGATGTGGCGAGTATCGGTCGTCGGGCTCTTCATCGGCGCGATTCCCCTCTACCTGTTGATGGGCACAGGATTCCTCGGCGCGCTGGTTGGCTTCGCGATCCTCGGAGTGCTGTACGTCTTGCAGCTCTCGACGATTTCAGCGACCTTTCCCGCGATGTTCCCCACTCAGGTGCGCTTCGCCGGTTTTGCGATCACCTACAACGTCGCCACCGCGCTCTTCGGAGGAACAGCTCCCCTCGTCAACGAAGCACTCATCCAGTCCACCGGCAATCTGCTCATTCCGGCGTTCTACATGATGGCTGCATGTGCTGTTGGTTTCGTCGCACTGCTTTTCGTTCCGGAAACCGCAGGCGCATCCCTCCGGGGGACGGACATACCCAGGCAGGAGGAACCGACCTCCTGATCGGCTCCTGCCCGGCCGTGCTAGCGCGCCAGGTCGGGCGGGATGTTGTGGTTGCGCCGAAACAGGTTCTCCGGATCGTACGTGCGCTTGAGGCTCATGAGTCGCGACAGAGTGTCAGGCGAGTAAAGGAGTGCTGGCTCCTCACCACCCGGCGCGCTGGAGAAGCCGGCGTACGTGCCCTGCAGATGAGGGGAGACGTGTTGCCAGAGGTCACGCACGCGTGAGCCAGCCTCGGCCGGTCCGTCTGGTGGGAGGAACGCCACCGAGATGATCAGAGCTTCGCTGTCCCGGAAGCCAAAGGCCGTTGCGTCGTTCGGCACCCGGCTAAAGGCGCCTCCCAAACTGCGAATCATGAGGACCGAGCCGCCCAACTCGGCGTACATCGACGCGAGGTCGCCCAAAGCTTCATCGGTCAGTTCTCGAGCGAAGGCGTTGTGCCCGATGATCGTCATGCCCTCGGGCGGGTGGGCCTCCTCGAGGAGGTCGACGTAAGGGTGAGCCGCAACGTCATCGCTCGTGAGCCCGGGCAGGTCACGGAGAGGAGCAAGAGCGGCCTCAGCTGCGACAGCATCGTCCCCGGCGAAGCACACCAGGACCTGTACGCCACCGGGCATGCCCGGAAACGCGGGCATGGCCAGGAACGTGGTGTTGAGCTCATCGGGCGCTGCTCGCATCACATCACGCCAGCCGGCCAGCAGTTCGGCGAGGTCTGCATCGCCGAACTGCAGTGTTCCGGAGAAAACGCGTGACAGTGAGCGCGCGTGGAAGGTGAAGCTTGTCACAACCCCGAAGTTGCCCCCTCCACCACGGATCGCCCAGAACAGCTCCGGGTGTTCGTCTGCGCTGACCCGAAGCACCTCGCTTCCTGCCGTGACGATCGTTGCTTCCACCACGCTGTCGAGAGCGAGGCCGCACGTGCGCACCATCCAACCGATGCCGCCACCAAGGCTGAGCCCGCCCACCCCGACGGACGTCGTGTCGCCGGAGGACAGAGCAAGCCCGGAACCGTCCAATGTGGCGGCGACCTGGCCCCAGGTGGCCCCTGCCCCGATTCGGACGAGTCGACGGACCGGGTCAATGATCTCAACGCTGTTCAGTCGACGCAGATCGATGACTACTCCACCGACGTTCGTGCTGAAACCGCTGCCGCTGTGTCCACCACTGCGGACGGAGAGTTCCAGCCCGTGTGATCGAGCAAACGCGACGGCCACTCCAACGTCGTCAGCGTCGGAGACCTGTGCCACGAGAGCGGGTGCGGCTGTGGCGCCGTAGACGGTGCCGTAAACGGTCGCCGCAGACTCGTACTCGGGATCGCCGGGAAGAACTACGGAGCCGGCGAGTGATTGCTTGAGGTCGGCGACAGCGTCAGGGTGAATGGGAGATGGATCGACGGTGGTCATGGACGTTACTCCGCAGGTTGCCGGTGGGGGATCTCCGGAGAATCTTTCTCCGCGCCGTGCGGGAGGTCAAGGGGTCCTTCGGCCTGGGGCCGTCGTTACTTGGCGGTAGCGCCGGGCCCTGCCGGTGTCTCCTTTGCATCCTGCAAGGGAAAGACGACCTTCTGAACGATGATGATGCCGGACGCTGCAACCGGAATGGCAACGAGCGCGCCGAGGATGCCGCCGATCGCGCCGCCAGCGACGGCCGCGATGACGACGATCGCTCCGGGGACGGCGACAGCGCGGTTCATGATGCGCGGGCTCAGCACGTAGGCCTCGATTTGCATGTAAATCAGGTAGTAGATTCCGGCGATCAGCGCGGTGATCGGCGAAACGAACAGGCAGATGAGGGTGTTGATGATTGAGGCCGTCAAGGTACCAACGAGGGGAATCAGTGAGCCAAGGAACGCGATAACGGCGAGCAGGAACGGCAGCGGCGCCCCGATGATCGACAGGAAGATGAGGCTGAGGATGCCGTTGCAGAGGGCGAGGGATACCTGGCCAACGACGTATCGCCCGACGGCGCTCGTGATCTCCTCGGTAATCTGTGCGAAACGCACGCGGCGGTATGCCGGGACGAACCGGTAGGTGATGCCTTTCATCGAGCGGAGCGAGGCGAGGAAGTACAGGGTGAGGATGACCACGATGGTCGCCCCGGTGACGCCGCTCGCTACACCGGCACCGACCGCGGCCAGGCCGCCTCCGATGGCGAGCAGGTTCTTCGGGTCGCTCACGAATGTGACGCCGTTGGAAATTGTTTCGTCGATGCTGAACGCGCCGCCGAGTGCGTTCTGCACGTCTTTAATCAAGGTGCTGTTGGTCAGCTCCTGTTCGAGGCGGGGAAGGTCCTCGACCAGGTTGCCGATCTGGGTGACGAGGACCGGAACGACCGCGAAGAGCAGACCGGCAAAAACTCCGAGGACGGCAACAACGACGAGGAGAATGGCGATCGCACGTGGCATCCGCTTTTCCAGCCAGGTGACAAGGGGATCGAGACCCAGCGAGAGAAAGAGCGCAACACCGATGTAAATCAGGACAGTGCCGAGCTGGGTGACGATGCCGCCAATGACGAGCGCGGCGAGAACACCGAGCCCGCCGACCAAGCCGATGCGGAAGGCGTTGATGCTGAACCCCGGCGCGTCGCCGCCCGTTTGAATGGCGATATCAGGTTTGAGGTTTCGAGCGTCTTCCAAGACCTGCTTGCGGTTTCTGCGCATCGTTCCCTGCTGCCCTGTGAGATCCGGCACCCGGCCGGGAAGCGAATGCCGCTTCGACTCCATGGTGCCGCACCGAACGCAGCGATCCGGTCGGCTCGCCGCATGGTTGCGGTGAGCCGACCGGATCGGCTATGCGAAAGAAGCGGTTACGCCTGGGCGACCGCCGCTGTGCCGTGGGCGCTGGCGAGGACTTCCTCGAGAGCAGCGGATGCTTCCTCGGGGGTGAACTTCTGCGCGAGGGCCAGCTCGGACTCAAGGATCTGGCGTGCCTTCATCAGCAGTCGCTTTTCACCGGCCGAGACACCGTGGTCCTGGTCGCGGCGCCACAGGTCGCGAACAACTTCGGCGACACGGTAGACACTGCCGCTGGCCATCTTCTCCTGGTTCGCCTTGTAGCGGCGCGACCAGTTGCCTGGCTCCTCGACGAACGGCTCGCGCAGCACGTCTGAGACGGCCTGAACGCCAGCGGCATCGATGACGTCGCGAACGCCGACGAGCTCAGTGTTGTCGATGGGCAGCTTAATGACGAGCTCGCTGGTGTGAGCGCTGAGCGTCATGACCTTCTTTTCAACGCCCTTGATCAGCCGAGTGGAGATTTCGGTGATGGTGACCGCGCCGTGGTGAGGGTAGACGAGTGTTTCTCCGACGGTGAAATTCATTTCCGGTGTACCTCTTTTTTCAATCGGTCCTTCAACGAAGGACGGCGTTGGTGCCGGTCGGCGCGGGAAGCGACCGGTCGGGGAGTCAGCAAAACTGGGTTTCGAGCAGGGTGGCAGGCAAAAGTTGTGCGAGTTCGTCCACCAGGTCGTCGTCTGAGACGGAGACCCGGCCTTTGAGGGTTGACCCGATCAGGGTGAGCGCCCCGCCAGCAACGAACGTCGCGGTGAGTTCGGGGCGAGGGCCGATCGGCAGGCCACCCAACGTATCGATGGAGTCCAGCCAGAGGCTCGCGTAGCCGTGCACCACTTCGTCATAGGCGCCGCGCGACAGCGAGAGGTCGAGCACATTCGCGTACACCGGATAGTGCTTCACCATGTGGGTGAGCAGGCGACGGTAGCTGTGCTGGGCGGCGTCCTGCCTGTCGGCGGAATCGGTGCGAACCAAAAGGGCAACGGATGCTCGCACTTCCGCGAGCTGGACGTGCAGATATTCGCGGGCCAGGTCGTCGAGGCCACTGAAATGCGCGTAGAACGAACTGCGGCTGATCGATGCCGTTCGCACGATATCGCTCACGGTGATGGGAGTTCGTTGCGCGGTGGTCAGCGACTCGACCGCGGAGAAGATCGCCCGGCGGGTCTTCTCGGCGCGGGGATCAGATTTGAGAGAGCGCTCCGCCTCTACGGGGGCTTCTGAGCGCAACATCAAGCCAGTCTACCACTTCTCGGACACGTGTCCGACAACGGTCGATCTGTTCCGTGATAAAGCGCAAATGCAGCTCGCGGGACCGCGGCGATGAGCCCTATTCGTCGACGATTGCGATGAAGCCGTCGCCGATGCCGTCGACCTCGGTGCGGCTCTTCCCTGCCGCCGGAGCCGGCAATTCGTCAGGGTCATGGTGCGAGCAGGTGAGGTAGGTGTACGAGGGCCACCATTTCTTGGGACGGGTGGTCTCGGTGTATCCGCAGACGTCGCAGGTGAGCGAAACCCACACCGCTTTCTTGCCCGTACGGTTCGCCCGGGACTGTACGAGCCAGGCCGGAGGGGTGGTGTCGAGCTCGGTGAGTTCTTCTTCCGATAACCGGGCCGGAATGCCGTGGCGAACCGCCATTTCGAGCGGAATGTCCAGTCGCTGTGCGGCTTCTCTACGCGTAACCATGTCTGTCCAATGATAGGCACTCCACAGTGATCGAATCGGAACGCTCTTTCCACAGCCCCTCGCTCGGGGAGTGGAATTCCCAGCCAAAGCGATTAGTCTCGAATGAACCCGTTCGACGAGTGGTGCCCCATCGCCCTCGTCACCCGCCGAAGAATTGCCGCCCGGTGTGCTTTGGAGCTGCCGCAAGGCTGGAGATCGAATGTCCGAGAACGTCGCCCGTGAGAGCGGTTCCATCGACCCATCGGCCGGTAACCCCTTCCCCACGCGGGCGAGCGTCCGCCGTGCGGCCCAGGCGTCGACAACCGGTCACGCCCGCCGAAGCGCGCGAGCAGCGCGCAGTGAATCGGCCGCACCGACAGTGTCACGCACGACGGTCGCATCGAGGTGGCGAAGCATCCGTTCGATGGTGATTGTGGCGCTTGTCGTGCCCGGTATTTTCGGCACCATTGCCTTGCCGGCATATGCCTTCGAGACCACCCCGGCGGCAACCACCGCCCCGGTCTACGACACCGGCGCGCAGTCGTTAATTGTGAACGATTGGGCTGGCGAGAGCGTTGCGCGCGACAGTTACTCGGCCACGACCGTCGAAGAACTCTCGGCCGCGAAGGCTGCCGCGGCCGCTGCTGCCGCGCAGGCTGCCGCCGCTGCTCGCGCCGCCCAGGCGAAGGCGTCGAGTGGGTCTAGCGGATCCATGGGATCCAGGGGGTCGGGCGGATACCCGTACAGCACGTCGGATCCCGAGCTCGCCGCCTTCCTGACCGGGAAGAGCGACACCTGGATTCGTCCGGTCGCCGCGTCGATCTCTTCGCCGTATGGTCCCCGCGGACTCATTTGCAACGGTGCGGGCTGCTCCAACTCGTTCCATGATGGAATCGACTTCGGGACGAGCTGTGGCACCCCGGTCAAGGCGGTCTCGGCGGGCCGTGTCACCTTCACGGGCAACGCGGGCAGCTACGGAAACCGCGTCGTGGTTGATCACGGCAATGGAGTGGCCTCCATCTATGGCCACCTTTCGACCGGGTCGTTCAAGGTCTCGGTGGGCGACCTCATTGAGGCGGGAACGGTGGTGGCCGGTGTCGGCGCGACCGGTGTGGTCACCGCATGCCACCTTGACCTCAAGATCGGCATCAACGGCAGCTTCACCAGCCCGGTCCCGTACCTCGCGAGCCGCGGCCTTCGGCTGTAGTTCAACGGCCATCAGCCGCCGAACTCGTGTGCTCAACTGCCCAGTCGTCCTAACATGGACGATACCTCCGCCGATAGTCGAAAAAGACTAACGAGGAGCGGCCGCAAATGAGCGAACCCGACATCGCGCTCCTGCCCAGCAGACTGAGTGCCTGGACAGACAGACCCTGGAAGTTGGAAGACATGGGCGCAAACGAACTCTCAGCGCTGATTTGGCGAGAGAGGGAGTTGCTCGAGCTCGTGGTCTTCAAGCTTGAGGTGGAGCAACTGCTGCTCACGACGGGCAAGACGAAATGGTTGCACCAAGCCACGACCGAGATCGAGCAAGTGGTCGAGAGCCTGCGCGAAGTAGGACTCGCCCGCAGCGTCGAGGTCACCGTCGTAGCCCGGGAGTGGGGAACGCCGGAGAACGCCACTCTGCGGCACTTGATAGAGAACGCTCCAGCGGGGCCGTGGGCCGAGATCTTCTCCGACCACTTGCAGGCGCTGACCCAGTTCACTACCGACATCAAATCGCTTCGGGACGCCAACGAACAAATGCTTAGAGCGGCGGCTCGATCGACCCAGGAGACACTCGCGCAAACGACGCCGGAGGCCGGCGTTTACACCGCGAACGGTGAGTCCGACGGGTCGGCTGCTTCTGCTCGCATCTTCGACAGGGACCTGTAAGAGCCAAATGAGTACTTTCAGTGGATTGAACACCGCGTACACCGGACTGGCCGCGGCGCGGCAGAGCCTTGATGTAGTCGGTCAGAACATCGCCAACTCGAACACGGTCGGGTACACGCGTCAGCGAGTGACCACCAGCGCGATTGGCTCGTTGGGCCACGTCGGCCCCCTCGCGGGGGCACCCCGTGTCGGCGGTGGCGTGTCGGTCGACTCAATCGCCCGACTCGGGAACGTGTATCTCGACGCGCGTGTGCGCACGACAGCGGGCGTCGCAGGGTACTCCGCAGTACGCGCCAACGTCATGAGCGGAATTGAAGACTCGCTCCGTGAGCCAGGCAAGAACGGGCTCTCGGCACAAATGCAGGAATTCTGGGCGTCGTGGCAGGGGCTGGCGAACAGCTCCGGCGTCGCAGCGTCCGGCGGCGTCGTGCTTGAACAGGCGGGCGTGCTGGTCTCGCAAATCGCGCGCGGCTACAACGAAATCGACGCTCAGTGGACGCAGGTGCGAAGCGAATTGGGCGGTATGGCGGATGAATTGAATTCCGCGGCAACCCAAGTGGCGAACCTCAACGTCACTATTCGTTCAACTCTTGCTGCAGGTGGCTCGGTGAACGAACTCCTCGACCAGCGAAGCGCACTGACGACGACAATGGCTGCTCTCACCGGAGCCACGGTCGCCGAGCGTCCCGACGGAACGGTCGATGTACTCATCGCCGGCAACGCCCTGGTCACGGGCGACACCGCCAATCCCATCACGGTCACCGGCTCCTTTCAGATGGACGGCGCGACCGACAGCCCGGTGCGGCTCGAATGGGCCAAGCGTCCGGGCAGCGCAGTGGCGCTCGGCGGTGGCGAGATTGCCGGCGCATTGTCGATGCTCGCGCCAGCTAACGCCTCGGGAACCGGCGGATCCATCGCTGAAGCCGCCGAGTCCTACAACGACCTCGCCCTCTCACTTGCCGGCCAAGTCAACGCGATTCACCGTACCGGTGAGACCAAGTCGGGTGCCCCGGGCGGCGACTTCTTCTCACTTGGCACCGGTCCTGCCGCGCGGAGCATCAGTGTGGTGCCGAAGGATGTCGGCGACCTCGCTGCTGGTGCACCCGGTAAGGGTGGGCTCGATGGATCCAATGCGGACGCCATCGCCCAAATCGGAACATCAGCCGGAGCACCCGACAAGATCTGGACCAGCTTCGTCACCCGTACCGGAGTAGTGGCCCGCACCGAACTGCAGCAGGCGGCACTGGCCGAACTTGCTGCGGGATCCGCCTCCAGCGCCCAGTTGGCGAATGCCACCGTCGACCTCGACGAGGAAAACGTCAGCCTGGTGATGTTCCAGTCGGCCTATCAGGGTGCCGCCCGCGTGATGACCGCGGTAGACGAGATGCTGGACACACTCATTAACCGCACCGGAATCGTGGGGAGGTAGATCGTGATTAACCGTGTGACGAATCAGACCATGATGCGCTCAGCGCTCACCAACCTGCAGTCGAACATGAGCCAGATGGCCAAGCTGCAGGAGCAAGCCTCAAGCCAGAAGCTCATCAACCGGCCGTCCGACGATCCCACAGCGGCGGCAAGCGCAATGGCGATCCGTTCCGAACAGCGGGCAACCGTGCAATACGGCCGAAATATCAGTGACGGCAACGCCTGGTTGACAACAGTCGACTCCGCTCTCTCCAATTCCTCCGCGCTTCTCATCAAGATCCGTGACCTCACGGTGAAGGGTGCCAACGATGGTGCCCTGTCGGCACCTGCCAAGGAAGCAATCGCACTCGAACTCGAAAGCCTGCAATCAGAGCTGCTCAGCGAGGCAAACACCAGCTACCTGGGTCGCTCCGTCTTCGCGGGCAATTCCGATGCGGGCGCCGCCTTCACGGCAGCTTTTGATTTCACTGGCCAGCCCGGCGCGACGGTTGAACGGCGCGTCAGTTCCGGAACCACTGTGCGTGTCGACGCCGACGGCGCGGCCGCGTTCGGTGTCGGTGACGACTCCGTTTTCGCCTTGGTCAAAAACATCGTCAGCGACCTGCGAAACGGAACGAACATCGGTAGTCACCTCACCGCCATTGACGCGCACCACGAAGCCGTGCTCGGCCAGCACGCCACCATCGGTGCGCGCCACGCCGAAATCCTGAGGGCCGGGGAGGTCAACGTGGAGAAATCTGTTTCGCTCGAGTCCGAGCGGTCCAACGTTGAAGACATCGACTTGGCGAAGACTGTGCTCGATCTGCAGGTGCAGCAGGTCTCCTACCAGACCGCTCTGGCGGTTACCGCGCGGGTGCTCCAGCCCACCCTGATGGACTTCCTCCGATGAGCGCACCACTTCGGTTCCTCGTCTCGCCTCCGGGCCTTGAACCTTTCGTCGACTTTCTGTTGGTAGAGATCGAGGGTGCACCAGGCCTCTACACGGTGACCGCTGCAGCTGAGGGCGGCCCCCGCCTGTTCGTGCTTGATGCCGCCGTGCACCTGCCCAGCTACCAGCCCACCATCACCGACCAGCAGTGCGAGCTGCTCGCGCTGCAGAAGCCCGAGGACGCCTCGGTGCTCGTGGTGGTCAATCCGGCCGCGAACGAGAAGACGACCGTCAACCTCATGGCACCCATCGTGGTGAACATGACAACCGGCGGCTGCGCACAGCTGATTCTCGAAGGCCAGGACTGGCCGATCAAGGCCGAGCTCGCGAACGCCGCCTAAGACCCCCGTCAGTCGGCGGTCGGGATGTAGCCGAGCGCCGCCTTGATACGGTCCTCGGCCGACGTGTCGGCCTCGGTCGCCGCGCGGTTGGCTTCGGTGACCGCTTCAACGATCTCGTGTCGCTGAATCCGAACGCCCGATGGCGCATCAATTCCGATACGGATGCTGTCGCCGCGCGATTCGAGGAACGTCACCACGATATCGTCGCCGATCAGAACCCGCTCACCGGGTTTACGCGTGAGAACTAGCACCGGTCAACTATCCCATACGGGTCGCTGTGCCGGGGCCGGACGAGCCGTCCGGCCGTCGACCCAGCCGATCGGCAGGTTGAGTTGCTCGACGGTTTCGGGGCTCGTCGTGAAAGCACTGCCCTCCACGGCCACGGCGTCCACCGGAATGAGTGCGGCCACCGTGTTGACCCAGGCCGCCGTGTCGTCCGGCTTGCGCCCGGCGTCAATGGCCACCCAGACCTGGTCGGGTGAGATGCTGCCCACGGTGTCGGCCCAGCCCGGTGCCGGGCTCGGCCCGCGGTCAAGTCCGTATGCGACAAACACAGGGCTTGAGTTCTGCACGCCCATGGCTCGGGCGCGCACGGCGGTGCGGCGGTCATCCACTCGCGGGGCTCCGGTGTTCTCAACGGTACCGGCGACCGCGATCTCCACGGCATCCGAGGCCGCCGCCATCGATCGCACGACAGCGAGCGCATCCACTGGGGCACCGATCACGAGAACCAGGTCACCGGGAGCCGACAGCGGTGCTGGCGCGGCCGGGCGACGTCGATAGAGCGGCGGAAGCACGGGGGACGCCGTGTCCAGGTTTGCGGTGAGGTCATCCAGTACCTGCGCGAAAGCGTGGCCGCCCGGCGAAACCGGTTCGGCCTGGGCCTGCTCTGTGTAGAGCTTGCGTTCCGCGCCGTCTACGGAGTCGAGTAGTGCGGCCATCGCGGCGCCAGGCACCGTCGGTACCGTGGGCGGGTCAGTTCGCTGAAATCGGTTCGGCATTGCCGATCACTCCCACTGTTTCGATGTCGACGTTAGCTGCTCCGGCTTCCTGGTAAGAGAGTACCGGGAGGCCGTTGGACTGGCTCGAGACCAGGCGCCGGATGGCCGGTCGCAACGCCGGTGCGCAGACCAGCACTGCGGAGTGACCATTAGCCTCTGCGCGCGCGACGGCGCCCTTCAGCGAAGTGAAGACCGATTCGATCCGGCCCTGGTCAAGCAGAATCTGGGTGCCGAGTTCTGACGGACGCATTGCCTCGAGCATGGACTGCTCGAGCGTCGGGTCGATCATGATCACACGAAGTATGCGGCCGTCGAGGTATTGGCTGGTGAGGGCCGGGCCCAGCGACTGGCGCGCTGCCTCGATCAGCCCTTCGGGGTCGGTCGACACCTTGGCCCGCAGCGCAAGTGCCTCGTAGATGCGGGCGAGGTCATTGATGGGGATCTGCTCCGCGAGAAGACCCTGCAACACGCGCTGTACCTCGGCGAGGCTGAGCAGTGCGGGCGTCAGCTCGTCGACGGCAGATGGGTTCACCTGCTTGATGCTGTCGGTGAGCTGCCTCACGTCCTCGCGGGTGAGCAGGCGGGCCGCGTTGCCGGTGATGATGGATGACAGGTGGGTGACCACGACCGAGACGCGGTCAATCACTGTTGCACCTGTCATTTCTGCGCTGTGCCGCATCTCCTGCGGAATCCACTTGCCGGCGAGGCCGAAGACCGGCTCGATAGTGACCTGCCCTGGCAGGTTGTCGAGAGCGTCGCCCAGTGCCAGCACCTTGCCGGATGGTGCCAGCCCGCGCCCGGCCTCGACTCCGGAAATCCGAATGACGTAAGTGGAGGAGGGCAGGTCGACACTGTCCCTCGTGCGAACCGGAGGCACGATGATGCCGAGGTCCATCGCGATCGTGCGGCGGAGCGCGCGCACCCGCGCGAGCAGGTCGTCCGAGGATCCGGAAACGATGTTGACGACGTCTGGCGCAAGCAGAATCTCCAATGCGTGCACACGCATCCGCTCCATCAGTTCTTCCGTCGTTTCGGGAGCCGGCGCGTTTTCCGCGAGTTCTGCCTGTTCTGCCGATGCCTTCTTGGCTGCTTCCGACGTCTTGATGCGCTGGGCGGCGAAAAGCAGGAACAGGCCGACGCCAATGAACGGCAGCACAGGCATTCCGGGAATCAGCGCCATTGCGATGGCGGCGCCGCCAGCAATCATCAACGCGTTTCGCGACTGGGAGAGCTGGGCGGATGCCGTGGAGCCCATGTCGGATTCGGCGTTGGAACGAGTGACGATCATGCCGGTAGAAACCGCCATGAGGAGTGCTGGGATTTGGGTGACGAGCCCATCGCCGATGGTCAGGAGGGTGTAGGTGCTGACCGCTTCACCGATCTCCATGCCGTTCTGCAACATGCCAATCGCGATGCCGCCGACGACATTGATGATGATGATGATAATGCCGGCGATTGCGTCACCCTTGACGAACTTGGATGCACCGTCCATCGCGCCGTAGAAGTCGGCCTCGGCAGAGACTTCGGCCCGGCGTTCTCGCGCCTGGGTGTCGGTAATGAGGCCGGCGTTGAGGTCGGCGTCGATCGCCATCTGCTTACCGGGCATCGCGTCGAGCGTGAATCGTGCGCCGACCTCAGCGACACGTTCCGCACCCTTGGTGACCACAACGAATTGGATCACCACGAGGATGAGGAACACCACTGCGCCGATGACGATGGAGCCGCCGACCGCAACGTTGCCGAAGGCTTCGATGACGTGGCCGGCGTAGCCTTCGCCCAAGACCAGGCGTGTCGAGGCGACGTTGAGGCCCAGCCGAAACAGGGTAGCGACGAGGAGGAGCGACGGGAACACCGAGAAGTCGAGCGGCTTGCGCACGAACATGGTGGTGAGCAGGATGACGAGCGCGAAGAGGATGTTCACGATGATGAGGACATCGAGCAGTCCGGCGGCCACCGGCACGATCAGCAACATGAGGATGCCGACCACACCGAGGGGAACGGCGATCTTGGGAAGGTTACGGTTCACGTCAGGCGCCTCCTGGGCTGAGAACTGAAGAAGTCATGGTGTGCATCCCACTGGCTGAGCCACGGCGTCGAAGCGCCATGACGAACATGAGAACGCGAGCGACGGCGTTATAGAGGTCAACGGGGATTTCCTGGCCGAGGTCGCAGGCCGCGTGCAGTGCACGGGCCAGCGGAATGTCTTGCACCATCGGCACGTTTTGGGTCTCCGCCTCGGCCCGGATACGGGCTGCGATGGTTCCTGCGCCCTTGGCAACGACACGGGGGGCGGATTTGCCGGGCTCGTATTTCAGGGCGACGGCGACGTGTGTGGGGTTCACCAGGACGACATCGGCATCGGCGATCGCCGCAATCATGCGGTTGCGGCTCATGGCAAGCTGCCGGGACCGGCGTTGCGATTTGATCAGCGGGTCACCCTCGGAGCTCTTGCTCTCGTCCCGCACTTCTTTCTTCGTCATCCGAGTGCGTTTCTGGTTGCGGCGCATGACCACGAACACGTCTGCAGCGGCGAGGATCAGCCCGGCCGCGACGGCCGACTGGAGAAGTGAGCCGGTTCCTGCCGCAGCGGCCTGCACC
The DNA here is from genome assembly GCF_024171565.1 of Okibacterium sp. HSC-33S16. Lineage (GTDB taxonomy): Bacteria > Actinomycetota > Actinomycetes > Actinomycetales > Microbacteriaceae > Mycetocola_A. The sequence continues at coordinate 129,283 of NZ_JALJZZ010000007.1, read as the reverse complement.
ACCGCAGAGACCGACAGCCCGCCTGTGCCCATAAGCAGAGGCATGAGGCCCTGGATGACCAGATAGAGAACGACGCCGACGACGATGGTCTTCAGGAGAGCTTTGGCGCCCTGCCACAGCGCCTGCATTCCGAAAACACGTTTCATGCCGGTGACGAGGTTGAACTGTTCGTACTTTCCGGTGAACTTTTTGAGGTGAACGCCCTGGGCGGCGGCACCGGCAAGCACGACTACGCCAACCACGGCGAGGAGGGGTGCGAGGCTGGACATGAGGGAGGACAAGCCGAGTCCAAGCGTGCCCAGCGCTACATTTGGGTCGGGCTGAGATGCGATAGCACCGATCCGAAATAGCTGCAGTGTTCCGGCGTCGGCGGCCAGGCCCATGGTCGCCGGCATCATGAGCGCAGCGGCGCCGATGCCCAGCCAGGCCGTGAGGTCCTGCGACTTGGAGAGTTGTCCCTTTTCGCGGACTTCCTTCATCCGCTTTTCGGTCGCTTGCTCGGTACGTTCCCCTGAATCGTTCTCGGCCATTACCTCACCCCCGTGAGTTGGCGCAGGGCATCGCCGGTCAGTGAGGAGACCAGCTGCGGCAGGGCCACAAAGGTGACGGTGACGAGGGTAAGCGTTAAGAAGATCTTGAGTGGGAAGCCGAGTGCGAACGCGTTGAGCGCGGGAGCGACACGGGTGAGTAGGCCGAGCCCGGCGTCGGCGAGAAACAGAACGACGAGCAGAGGGCCCGCGATCTGGACCGCGGCGAGGAACATCTGGGTTACGCCGGTGGTCATCGCCTGGGCCGGCGCCGTGAGATCGATCATTCCGCCCAGCGGTAGCGCGGTGAAGGTGCGGATCAGGCCACCGAAGATGAGCTGGTAGCCGCCGGAGGCGAAAAGCAGGGCAAGGGCCGTCATGTGGAAGAGACGGGAAAACTGGGCACCGTTGATCATTGACTGTGGGTCGAATCCCTGTGCCATCTGGAATCCGCCGAACATGTCGATCAGGTTGCCAGCGGACTGCACAGCCGCGAACACCAGCATCACCAGGAAACCGAGAACCGCTCCAATGAGGATTTCCGCGATGAGCGCCCCGATGAAGGGGCCGGTGTCGAAGGACTCGTAACCCGGTGTCAGGCGTGGGGAGACCGCGAGGGCAAGTGCCACGCCAAGCATGCCTTTGACCCGCACCGGAATCGCGCCGTAGGAGAACGGCGGTGCGATGACCAGAAAGGCCACCATGCGGACGCTGGCAAGCAAAACAGCTTCGATCCAAGGAAAGTCCAGTGTGAACGCCATCTCAGCCGCCGTTCAACAGTGACGGGATCATGTCGAACATTCGGTGGGTGAACGAGACGATTTCGGCGATCATCCAGTGCCCGGCAACAAGGAGGGCCAGCGCGACCGCGATCGCTTTAGGCACGAAGGAAAGCGTGACCTCCTGGATCTGCGTGATCGATTGGACGAGTGAGACCGCGAAGCCCACCACGAGGGCGGTGACGAGGATGGGCGCAGAAAGCTTGGCCGCGACGATGAGGCCCTGCATCGCGATGTCGAGAACGGAATTGGAGTCCATTAGCCGGCCCCATAGCTCGAGATAAGCGAGGTGATGATGAGACCCCAGCCGTCGACAAGGATGAACAGCAAAATTTTGAACGGGAGCGAGATCATTACGGGCGGGAGCATCATCATGCCCATCGACATCAGGGCCGCGGCCACGACAAGGTCGATGACGAGGAACGGCACGAAGATTACGAAACCGATGATGAAGGCGGCGCGTAGTTCAGAGATCATGAACGCTGGAATCAGGGTCAGGAGCGGAACAGCATCCGCGTTCTCAGGATTGGGCTGATCAGCCGCCCGCGTCATCAGGGCGAGGTCTTCTTCGCGGGTGTGGGCGAGCATGAAGTCGCGAAGCGGCCCCGAGCCCAGGTCGAGCGCGTCGGTGAACGACAGTGAGCCGCCCAGGTAGGGCTGGACGGCGAGGGTGTTGATGTCGGTCAACACCGGCGCCATGATGAACAGCGACAGGAAGAGCGCGAGGCCGGCAAGCACCTGGTTGGGTGGGATCGACGGCAGCGACAGCGCGTTCCTGGTCATCGCCAGAACCACGAAAATCTTGGTGAACGACGTCATCATCAAGAGCAGTGCCGGTGCCACCGACAGCAATGTGATTCCGACGAGCGTCAAAACGGCGGCCGACGGTGTGCCGTTGATGCCGTTAATATCGACGGTCACGTCCCCCGGATCACTCGGGTTCGTGGGGTCGGTCGGCGGTGTCGGGTCAACCGGTACCGCGTGTGAGACCGTCGGCGCGATCAGGAGAAAGACGACAATGAGGGCGAGAGTGACAACGGCAAGCACGACACGACGCTGCACGTGCCGAGACACGGTCGGCGTCGGGCGGGCGGTCATCAACGGATCTGTCGAAGAGCAGCGGCCGTCTGTTTCCAGGTGGACGGAGAAAGAATGGAACCGGATGCCTGTACCGACGGCTGGTGCTTGCGCGGCCGAAGGGGAGCCGTTGGAGCGGTCGCTGCGCCGCTGATGTCCGTCACTTCCGCGAGCGTGTTCGCGAAGGACTTCGCGGGTGACTCCGAGGTCACCTCTGCGGTCGTCGCGGTTTCGAGGGCGGGTACATCGTCGCTGTGCAGCACGTTCACCGCGTGCTCGGTGACGCCGAGCAAAAACCGCTTGCCGTCAACGTCGACGACAACAACCGAGGCTTTCAGGCCGATGCCTTGGCGCCCGACAACCGTCACAAGCTCGGCGGCCTTGCTGCGAGACTTTCCACGCGTGAGGCGGCGCTGGGCATACCAGAGCAGGCCGAGCACGGCCGCAAGCGAGAGGATGACGCGAAGCGCCACGAACAGGGTGTCCATTTAGAGTTGGCCGTCGGCAACGTCGAGGATCTGGGTGATGCGAACGGCGTAGTCCTGGTCAACAACAACGACCTCGCCGTGGGCGATGAGTCGACCGTTCAGCAGAACGTCAGCCGGAGCGCCCGCCGACCGATCGAGTTCGATGATTCCGCCCGGCTCGAGGGCTAGCACATCCCGCACCGACATGCGGGTGCGGCCGATCTCAACCGTGAGCGCCATTTCGACATTGTTGATGCGATTGAGTTTGCCGACGGCAGTGGTCGTCGGGGCGGCCGACGCACCGAGGGTGCCGTGCTCACGCACCCGGATGGCGAACCAGCCCGCGGTGCCTGCATCGCCAGCGAGGGCGAACACAACGGTATCTTCGTCTGCGAACAGTGCCGAGGCGTCTTCTCTGCGGGACTCGCCCAGTACCCCCGCACCGAAAGCAGCGGATGCCGCGTCAAGCGCTGGACGAACGATGTCCAGTGCCGAAATCAGCGGGGAGTCGCTGCCAGCGGCAACCGTGAGGGCATCCGGGTCAACCAGGATGAGCGCGAAATCGGCGGATGGCGCGCCGACCAGCGTGGCAACCGTCGCCGACCGGGCGTGATCACCGATCGACTCACGGTCGTAGCCCTGGATGGCCCGAAGAGCCGGCATGGTCGGCAACAGAGCGGCCGCGGCGTCAGCGGCTGAGCGGAGCTGAGTCTGAGTGATGGTCATCGGCTGATCTCCTGAGTTTCGACTACGACACACGCCAAGCGGGAGCCGTTTGCTCCCATCGCTGCGCGGGCGAGGGGCTGACCGCCGACGGTGACGTCGAGCGGCCGGTGTTGAGGGTGGGGAAGGGAAAGGACGTCGCCAACCGCAAGGCCGAGAATGACGCCGGGGCGCACGTCGGCGGACGCCAGTTGAACCGAAACGTCTACGGGTACCTGGCTGAGCTGGCCCTTGAGCGACGCGGTGAATTCGGCCGGGGTGTCCACGACCGCCGTGTCGCCCAGCTGGCTGAGCAACGCTTCGGCCGGAATCGCGACCGTGGCCGGTGCGCTGTGCTCTCCGACCTGAATCGTGAAGCCGGCAACGATCATCAGCTCAGACGGCGCGGCGGCTTGGGCGAACTGCGAGTTGTAGTGGATCGAGTCGACGGCGATTGGCGTGGTCAGCATGGCACCAAACGAGTACAGCAGGTCGTCGAGGGCGTCATCCATCAGCTGCCGGATCAGCGCCTGTTCAACCGCGGTGAATCGTCGCTCGGGAGCAGGAGTGTTGCGTGTGCCACCGAGCATGCGATCGATCCAGCTGAGCGCTGCGCTGGTCGGAAACTGAATGACTGCTTTGGGCGACGGGCCGGCGAGCGTGCAGAGCACCATTGCCGTGGTGTTGGGAAGCGATGATGCGTAGTCATCGTAGGTCTGCATCAACACACTGTCGAAGGTGACCTGTGACCAGGCGCGAACCTTCGCGGTCAACTGGGTTCCCCATTGCCGTGCGAACGTCTCGCAGGCAAGTTCGAGCACACGCGAGTGTTCCCGGGCAAGCGTCGTCGGGCGGCGGAAGTCGTAGACACTTACCGGCTTCTCGGGCACGCTGAATGATGCTTGTTTCTGGACCGTCACACAAAGCACTATCGGCTGCGAACCCATGGGGGTTAGCGGAGCGCCGAGATCCCGAACTATTGCTTGGCGGCCAGCTCCGGCAGGAGAGAACGGACCGACTCGGGTTGGTCAGACAGTGCGACCACGTCAACGCGCCGGTTGAGGGCGAGTTCGTCCGGTGTCGCCCCGGCGGTCAGAGGTTGCGCGGAGCCGAAACCGACCGAGGCGACCCTCTCAGCAGGAAGAGCACATTGCTCAACGAGGTGTCGAAGAACCTGAACGGAACGGCCGGATGAGAGTTCCCAGTTTGTCGGGAATGGTCCACTCGGCTCGCGATAGTCGGCATGACCTTCGACCGAAATGTGATACTCCACTTCGGCGAGCGGCGGCGCTACGGCGTCAAGCACAGTGACGACGCTGGCACTCAGAGTGTCGCTGTTCGATTCGAAAAACGTTTCGGTGCTCACGAGGCGGACGGTGAGGCCGCGCTCACCGATCTCGAACTGGACTGCACCACCCAGGCCCTGCGCGTCGAGGTTCGATTTGATCTTTTCTCGAAGCGCAACGAGATCGTCGAGTTCTGCCTGGGCGAGATCAAGGTCGGTGAGGCTTTCACCTTCTTCGTCGACTTTCTCCGCTTCGACGACGATGCCGTCCGCTGTATCCGCGAACTCAGACTCGGTGACACCGAAACCGGTCGCCAGCGAATTGCGCAGCTCCTCGAACTTGGCCTGGTCGACGGTCGACATGCCGAAGAGCACGATGAACGTGCACATGAGTACGGTGACCATGTCCATGTAGGACGCCATCCAGCGTTCGTCGGCGTGCGGGGCTTCCTCTGCCTCGAAACTCCGGCGGGAACCCCGCGACCTCATGCCGCTTCCGGCAGGGTATAGGCCGGAGTCATCGCGCGCAGTCGCTCACCCAACAGCCTAGGCTGGCTTCCGGCCTGAACCGCAAGAACACCTTCCATCAGCAGCGTCATCCGCTCCACCTCAAGATCGCAGAGTCGAGCCAACCGAGTGCCGATCGGCAGCCAGATGAAGTTGGCCGAAAGAAGACCCCACAGTGTCGCCACGAACGCCGCAGCGATCATCGGTCCGAGCTTGTCCGGTGTGGAGAGGTTCTCGAGCACGTGGACAAGCGAAACCACGGTACCGATGATTCCGACGGTGGGCGCATAGCCACCGAGTGTTGTGAAGAATTTCGCTGCGGCACGGTCGGCTTTCGCACTCGTGTGAATCTCATCTTCGAGCAACATCCGCAGTTCTTCACCGTCGGTGCCGTCCGCGATGTTTTGCAATGCCCGCCGGAGAAAGGGATCGTCGACGTTCTCGGCCTCCTGGTCGAGAGCGAGCAGTCCATCCTTCCGGGCGCGCTCGGCGAAGCCGACTACCTGCTCGATGACATTCTGCGGCGGAGTGGTCTTGCCCTTGAAAGCGCGAGGAAGCGCTTTGATCGCCTGAAAGAAGTCTTTGATCGTACCGCCGGCGATTCCGACGGCGATCGTCGCCCCGAAGACGAGGATCATTGGCGCCGGAAGCAAGATTGCTTCGAGGTGCACACCCTCAAGGGTGAGCATCGCGTAGAGCGCGCCGAATGCGACGACGAGCCCGATCAGTGTTGCGGGATCCATTAGTTTTCTCTCGGGTGGATGCGGATGGGCCTAGCCAGCTCATCGGGGCGTGGATCGCTCGCCAATGTCAACACGTGAGCGCGGTAGTGGGCGATCTTGTCGATTACTTCGGCCATTGACTCGGTGACGATGTACTTGGCGCCGTCCACAGTGACGAGAGTCGTGTCGGGGTTTTCGTGGATCCGCTCGATGAGGTCAGGGTTGATCGCGAACTGCGCGTCGTTAAGACGGGTCACTACGATCATTTGGTTTCATCCCTGCTCACGGAGCTCGAATGAGCCTCCACTGCATACTGTCGGCCGCAGTCACCGCTCAGTTAGCGGTGACTGCGGCCGAAGCGGGAACGGTTATCGCTTCAGGTTGGTGAGCTCCTGCAGTACTTCGTCCGAGGTGGTGATGATGCGGGCGTTCGCCTGGAAACCACGCTGGGCAACGATCAGGTTGGTGAATTCCTGCGACAGGTCGACGTTGGACATCTCCAGGGCGCCGGACACGATCGAACCGAAACCGGCCGAACCCGGTGTACCCAGGTCAGCGGTTCCCGAGTTGAATGTCGCCCGGTATGCGGATGAGCCAGCCTTTTCGAGCCCGCCCGGGTTGACGAAGGTCGCCAATGACACGCGGCCGATGGCCTGCGAAGCGCCGTTGTTGAACGAGCCGATGAGCGTTCCGTCCTTCGACAGGGCGAACGATTCTAGGGTGCCGGCCTTGCGGCCATCCTGACCGGAAATGGACGCCGTGCTGAGACCAGCGAAGCCGGTGAGCTTGCTGACGTCGACCGTCACGCCAGCAACGTTGGCGGACGGTCCGGAGGTGAGCGCACCGTTCGCGAACGTGAGCTGAGCCGGAGCGGTGCCGGAGCCGTCGCCGAGCGACCAACCACCCGCCGTGCGGGTGAACGTCAGGGCGACGTTCGTCGAGTCGCCGTTGGCGTCAAACACGGCGAGGTCGCGCACCAGTTGAGTTCCGACGATCGCGTCGGACGGCAGGTTGCCGGTCATCGTGGCGGTCGAGGTGGGGATCGCCGGCGAGATGGCACCGAGTGGCAGCGTGATTGTGTTAATCGCACCACCTTCGTTGATCTTGCCGTCGACGGCTCCCCACCCCTGGACGAGAGCTCCGCTCGGGTCAACAAGTCGCCCCTGCGGGTCGAAGTCGAAGGCGCCAGCGCGGGTGTAGAGCGTTTCGCCGCCGAGTTTGGTCACAAAGAAGCCGTCACCGGAGATCATCAGGTCGGTTGCTCGTCCGGTGCTCTGGGCCGAGCCCTGAGCGAAGTTTGTTGAGATACCTGCGACCTGGACGCCGAGGCCCACCTGAGCGGGGTTCGTTCCACCAACCTCGGCCTGCGGGCCGCCAGCTCCCTGGGTGAGCTGCGAGAGGGTGTCCTGGAACTGTACGGATGACCCCTTGAAACCGGCGGTGTTGACGTTGGCGATGTTGTTGCCCGTCACGTCAAGCATGGTTTGGTGTGAGCGGAGGCCAGAGATTCCTGAGTACAGGGAGCGAAGCATGGGTGAGTCCTTAGGTCGGTTGTGAGTTAGGCGGTGACGGGCGCTGTCACGCCGGAGATTGCGTCGAGGGCGATGGAGACCCCATCGATAGTTACTTGTGGAACGGATCCGACATAGGACACCGCCGAGGCGATACCTGAGACGGTTGACCCATCAGCACCGGTGTAGCTGACGTTCTGGCCGATCAGCGCGGCAGCGGAGGTCCGCATTTGCAGCGAGAAGTTTTCGGTGCCGGTCGTTGTGAGGGCGGTGATTTGCTCCATCATGGCGAGCTGAGTCGTCTGGGAGATCATCTGGTTGGTGTCCATGGGTGAACTGGGGTCTTGGTTCTGCAGTTGTGTGACGAGAAGCGAAAGGAACATCTCACCGTCCATTTCCTGTTTTGGAGCCGACGTCGCCTTGGCCGCATAGGTGGCTGCGTCTGTCGGTGCTATTGCGTCGATGGGCACTGGTGATCTCCTTGGGGTTAAACGGTGATGTCGAGGGCCGAGGTGGCGGAGTGGTTGGGTCGAAGGCCCTGTGTAGGTGTTGGAGCGGACTCAGCAAACTGTCGAGGGAGCTGCTCGTGCTGAGGTGCTCGTTGCTCCTTGCTGTCTGTCCCGTCCTTCGTACCCAGGTCGAGAGTTGCTGATAAACCACCAGTTGAGAGGTCTCGCCGCAGCTCAGGAAGTATGTGGCGAAGCGCGTCGCGCCCACTGTCGGACGTTGAAAAAAGTTCGATGCGAATATCGTCGGAGCTGATGACCGCGCGAACGGTAACGGGGCCCAGGGTGTCCGGGTTCACCTGGACCGTCATGATGTGCTCACCCGCGCGCGCGCCCGCCAGCGTGAAGAGCGGTTGCGCAAGTTGAGCGTTGAGGGTCGGAGGCGCCGCATGCGCGGGTGGCGGGGGCGCGGCAGGTGCTGGTGCGGCGGGTGTACTTGGGGTGCTCGTTACTGGGATCAGCGTTGCCGTGAGGGTCGGAGCTACGCCCGGAGTGCTTGGCGATGAGTCCGTGTCGGCTTCGACCGATGGGAAGTTGGCGGGCACAGTCGCCGATGCCGGAGCACCGAGGGGTGCCGCTGCGGAAGCTAGTGCGGAGCGTGATCCGCTGCTCTCAGTGTTTGTCCGATGTGGAACCGGCGGGAGGGCATTGTTTGCGGCCGGTAGTGGCGACTCTCCCGTGACGGTTGTGCTCTCTGATTGAGGCGGTGACGACGGTGCGGGAGCTTCGTTCGCGGCGGGAAGAGACGACTCGTTGGGCACGGTTGCGCCCTCTGTCGGAGTCGTCAGCGACGGTGCGGTAGTCCCGTGCACGATCGGGGTGGCGGTCGGTGATGTGGCCGACTGCGGCGTTGCCGTGCTCGCTGACGTCGGTTGCGGGGTCGCTTGGGCGAGGTCGACGCCTGGTCCTGGAACCGTCGGGGTGGAGACGACTGCCGACGGTTCGGTCATGTTTCGTGCTTCCGCGGGCTGGATGTTGTGACGAGCTGGAGTTGCAGCGGGAACGGCGGCAGTTTCGACTGTCGACGCTGTCACCAATGCGGGGACGAGGGGTATTGCGAACCCATCCGCGCTCTCCGGAAGTTTGGGATCGGGCGCAGCCGGTGGCGTGTCTGTCTCGGCAGGTGCGAGCGCTGACGACGGTGCTGTCAGCCGGTCGCAGAATGCACGCATGTCGTCCGACTCGACGTTCGCCGATGGTGCCTTCACGGGCAGGGATACGGCGGCTGAAGCGGTTTCTGCCGGTCGAAGGGTCGTCGCAACCGGGCTTAGGGGCGTAACCGGAGCAGCATCCTGCTCCTGAGCCTGCCCGCCGAGTATTTGATCGTCGGCTCCGGTCGCAGCAGTGGTCGCCTCCTCCAGATCAAGCGCACCCTGCAGGACAGAAGCGAACGCTCCGGACCGTGCATCGGTGGCCTGGCCCGTGAGGAAACTGGTGGGCGCGAACGGCGAAACCATCGTGGTTTGAATTATCGTCACCACGCACCCCCAGTCAACGCGGAGCGCTGTGACGCGAGGATGAGTGCATCGATGTCACTCGCGGAGACTCCGCTCGGCAACGCGGCAGACGCGGCAGACGCGGCAGACGCGGCAGACGCGGCCGGCACAATCCGACGAATCGTCTCGATGTCGGAATCCTTCCGCCAGTTGTCGACGAGCGTCACTGTTGTGCCGGGGCGAGGAGCGTGAATGACCTTATTGTCACCGGCGTAGATGAGGATGTGGCCACTGCCTTTTGCCACGATGAGGTCGCCGGGTTGCGCTTCGGCCAGCGAGCCGACGGCGGTGCCCATTTTTGCCTGATCGGGCACCACTCGAGGGAGATCAATTCCCAGATCGGCGTAAACCCGCTGAACCAGGCCTGAGCAGTCCATTCCGGTTGAGTCCTCGCCGCCGAAAACGTACGGCACGCCGAGGTACTTCTTTGCGGTGGCGACCACGTCGTCACCACCGGGGCTATCCGTTGCGGGCTCGGCCGAGGGAGCGCTCACCGACTGGGTTGCCGTGCTGCCAGCGAGTTTGGACAGGGTGGTCGCGAATGCGCTGGACGCGAGTGAATCCGTCCGGGTCGGATTCGCGAGCGACACCAACGCGGTCTGAATTTCGGAGATGCGCCCGACGGCGTCGATGACGGTCATGCGGTTACCTCGTTCTGCGCAGAATGCCACGAGCGCGAGGCGATCTCGTCCAGAACCAACTGTTCGGCGCGCAGGTCTTCTTGGGCGAGGAGGTCACTGTGTCGGGTCTCGAGCTTTTCGATGCGTACTGATTCGGAGCGAGCGGCTGCAAATGCCGCGGCTGACTCGTCAGCAGCGGCTTGCTTGAGCGCTGAGAGTGCGTTGAGTTCTGCAAGCATGCTGCGGGAGGCCGTCCGCGCCGTGTTGATGGCGTTGAGCGCCGCGGTGTTCTTTACCTCCGCCGGGGTGTCAGCGAGAAGGTCGCGTGCGTGCGCGGTTCGCATCGCAGCGTCATGGACCTCAGCATTGGCTGCCGCCAGGTTGCCTGCTGCCTGATCTTCGCGGAGTCGACGCAAGCGGAGGAGCCCTGCGAGTGAGAACGACCGAGTCATGCGGATCCTCCTAAAAGGTGATTAAGCCTGGCGAGATGCGCCCACGTCTGGTCTGCGGGAGTCTGATCATCCATCCGCTGTTGCAGGAATGTTTGAATCGCGCCGTCGTGATCCAAAGCGGCGTCGACGAGGGGATTGGTTCCCCGCTGGTATGCCCCAACATCGATGAGGTCCTGGGCGTTTCTCTTTGCTGCAAGTACCTTCCGCAGAAACGCTGCCTGGCGCGTACGTTCCGGCGGGTTGACCCTGCTCGCTACGCGTGAGATCGAGTCCAGGGCGCTCACCGAAGGAAAGTGTCCGGTGACAGCGAGCTTTCGATCGAGGACCACGTGCCCATCGAGGATGGAGCGCGCGGCGTCTGCGATCGGCTCGTTGTGATCGTCCCCGTCAACGAGCACCGTGTACAGGCCGGTGACCGATCCGATCGCATCGGTACCCGCACGTTCCAGGATTCGGGCCAGAACAGAGAACGTGGATGGCGGGTAACCCCGGGTGGCGGGCGGTTCACCGGCGGAAAGGCCAATTTCCCGTTGTGCCATGGCGACTCGAGTCAGCGAGTCCATCATCAAGATGACGTCTTCGCCTCGTTCGCGGAAGGACTCTGCAATGCGGGTGGCTGTGAACGCCGCGCGGAGGCGCAGCAGGGCGGGGTCGTCAGAGGTCGAGACGATGACGACCGAGCGCGCCAATCCTTCTTCACCCAGGTCATCTTCGAGAAACTCGCGAACCTCTCGTCCGCGCTCGCCGACGAGAGCGATGACCGAGACCGCTGCGTCGGTGCCGCGCGCGATCATCGAAAGCAGAGACGACTTACCAACACCCGAGCCGGCGAAAAGCCCCATTCTCTGGCCCATGCCGACGGTGGTGAGCGTGTCGAGCACGCGCACTCCGAGCTGGAGCGGGGTGTCGATTCGAGCTCGGTCCATGGAGGATGGCGCCTCGTTGTCGAGGGGCACCATGCGGTCGTACCGCAGCGGGCCTTTGCCGTCGATTGGCTGGCCGAGGCCGTCGAGGACCCGTCCGAGCAGACCGTCGCCGGTTGGGACCTGGAGCGGCCGGCCGTAGGACCGAGCCGGTGTGCCGACCTTAATGCCGCTCATGCGGCCAAGCGGCATGCACCGGATGCCGTCACGACTCGTCGCCACGACCTCCGCGCGCCGGTCATCGCCTACGGTAACCAGGTCGCCAACGGCACTTTCGAGTCCCTGGATTTCCAAGGCGAGGCCGACGACGGATGTGACGGATCCCACGCGTTCAGGACGGGCCGCTACGAGGGCCGTGCCGAATTGATTCGCCCGTGGCCGCCATGCGTCGTTCATGACTCCTCCCCGAGGAGAGCCGATTTCGCCCGGGCAAGAGCCGTCTCGATTCGTGCGTCGAGCCAGCCGTTCGGCAGCACCGCGATGGCGTCACCGGGCTGCAGTGCTGGATCGGCGATGAGCTCGGCGGGGACCTCGGCGCGTTCCTCTGGGGCGAGCCGGGCGATATCGTCGGGGTTCATTCGAATGTTGGTCAGACCGTCAACGGGGACGGAGCTAAGTGCTCGCGCGAGGGCGGATCTGGCCGCCCGTTCGCCATCGGCGAGTTCCTGGCCGATCACGGCTTCGGCGAGTTCAATCGCCGCGACGGCAAGGGTGTTTTGGGCGTCCTCGACCACGGGCAGCGCCCGAGCATCGGCAGCCCGAATTGCTGCGGCCAGCGCGTCCAGGGTTCGCTGAACATCTGCGCGACCACGTTCCATGGCCTCGTCGAACTCTGCCTGGAGTGCGATCCGCTGATCGGCCAGTTCGCGCTGTGCGGCGTGCAGCCCCGCGGCGTAGCCGGCCGCGTGACCGCGGGTCTTGGCCCGCGCTTCAGCGCGATCCGCTTCGGGGTGGCTGAGGCTCGGCAGCGCGAACATAGAGAAGGACGTGTTAGTCGACATATTGATCTTCGTCCCCGCGAGTGAGAACGATGCGACCGTCCGCTTCCATATCGCGGATCGAGCGGACGATGGCGGCCCGCGCATCGTCCACCTGGGACATGCGCACTGGACCTAGGTTGGCGATCTCGTCGTCGAGCAGTTCACGGTTGCGCTCAGACAGGTTCGATCGAATCGTCTCGATGACAGGCGCGGCCGCACCCTTCATAGCGAGGGCCAGGTTGGCGGGATCGACACCACGGAGAACGAGCTGCACGTCGCGCTCTTCGAGTTTGACGATGTCGGCGAAGGTCAGCATGAGCGCGCGGATCTCCTCGGCGAGTGCCGGGTCACGCTCTTCCAGTCCGGCCAGCAGCGCCCGCTCGGTTGCCACGTCACTTTGATTGATGATGTCGAGGAGGGGGCGAACGCCACCGACAACATCCGTTGCTGACCGTGCAGCTACAACGCCGCCTGAGCGCAGGCGAAGTGCGCCTGCGACAATTCGTACAGCCTCGGGCGTTGCGGGGCCCATCGCGGCGATGCATTCAGCCACATCGGTGCGCAGGGAATCGGTAAGTCCGGCCAGTGCCGCCGAGGCGAGCCCGGGCCGGAGATGCGCCAGAACGAGTGCGATGGTCTGGGGAAGTTCACCCTCCAGCAGTGTGACGATCTGCGACGGCTCGGCGGTGTTGAAAAATTCAAATGATCGCCCAGCCATGGATGCCGTCACTCGATTCATGACGCCGGTCGCGCGCTCGGAACCGAATGATGCTTCAAGCAGCCCAGCAGCGACGTCGCTGCCGCCCCGGGAATTCAGTCGATCCTCGAGAGTGAGTTCGTGGAATTCCGTCAAGGCTTGCTCGGCGACGTGCGACTCGACCCGTCGCATCCGCACGATCTCGGCAGTGATCTCTTCGGCCTCGGTGTCCGTGAATTGCTGCATGACCAGGGCGGCCTGCTGCTGCTCCATGTTCATCAGCACGACCGCGACCTTTTGGGTGCCGGTCAGCTCGGCTGTTGCGTTCGTCATACGGGCTGCTTCTCATCCATGAGGCCGCGGAGGAAGGCGGCGGTCTTCTCGGGGTTCCGCTCGGCGAGCGAGCCGATCTCGGCGCGAGTACGCTCCATCGAGTTCGGCCCAGCGAGCGGCTGCGGTTCGGGCAGGGCGGTCAGCACCTCGGTCGCGCCTGCGTCGGCTAACACGAGGTCGCGGAACTCGCCCGGCTCGAGGTTGGACTGGCTCGCCAGCGCCTCTTGCCGGCGGCGGCGGTTACGGTTCACCAGCACGAGCGCGATGATCGCAGCTGCGAGAACTGCTGCAGCGATAATGCCGGTGCGAATGAGGAGCGTGGTGCGCTCGTCGGCTGCAGCCTTCTCGGCGGCAGAGATGGCCGCGGCCGCTTCGTCCGCTGCTGAGGTCGTGAAGTTGACCACCTCGACGGTGACGGCGTCGCCCCGGTCCGCGTCGATACCAGCAGCTGACTCGACCAGCGAAGTGATGTCGTTCACGTTGATGTTTCCTGCAGCTTCAGCACTCAGCGCCACGGATACCGTCTGACGGTCAATCGAGCCAGCCGGAATGGTGCGCGTCTCCGTCACCTTGTCGACCGCATTGTTCTTGGTGGTCGATTCGGACGTGTAGTTGCCGTTGCCGGAGGTTCCCTCCGGAACAGCGATGTTGTCCGGTCCGAGCACTCCGGCGTTTCCGCCGCCCGAGCCGACATACGACTCCTTCGATGACGCTTCGTCGAGAACCGGCGCACCTTCGGGAGTCACAAACGACTCCTCGACCCGCTCGGCCGTCTCAAGGTTGACCCCCGCCGCGACGATGACCGACGAGTTGCCTGGCCCGACGATCCGGTCAAGCATTGCCTGAACCGACGCGCGCACGCGCTGCTCGTAGTCGCTCGTTTGCTGCGCCGCAGATCCGGTCGCACCAACCCCGACCGCCGAGAGCACGGTGCCCTTCGAGTCGATGACCGCCACGTCCTCCGCCTTCATGCCGTCCACCGACGCCGACGTCAGGTGCGTAATCGCCTGCACCTGCTCTGCCGTCAAAGTGACGCCATTCTTCGTCTCCACAAAAACGGATGCCGTTGGGCTCGATTTTTCCGAAACGAATACCGTTTCTTCCGGTACAGCAAGTCGAACGGTCGCGGTTGTCACGCCATCCAGAGCGGAGATGGTCGAGGCCAGCTCGCCTTCGAGCGCCCGCTTGTATGTGACGGACTGCTGGAACTCTGACGAGGTCACACCCATCTCGTCGAGCAGCGAGTATCCGCCAGTGCTTGACGAGGGCAGACCCGCCGCTGCCGCGGTAAGCCGCTCGGCGTAGACGTTCTGTTCGGGAACGAGAATGGTGGCGCCACCGTTGGCCAGCTCGTAGCTGACGCCGTTGGCGTCGAGCTGCTCGACGATCGTGCTGGCGTCGGCGGGGCTTAACCCGGAGAACAGCGGCGTGTACGCCGGCTTCATCAGCCACGCCGACACCGCGAAGATGCCGAGGGCGAGCACGGCAACGCCAAGGATGGCGATGGTTCGCTGTGCCAGGCTGAAACTCCGAACGGCGGCCATGAGCCGTCCGAAAGCTGACGTGATCTGCTGGGGCATTACGCCTGCATCCTCATGATCTCGTTGAACGCGTCAACGCCCTTATTGCGTACTGCGGCAACGAGCTCAAGGGTGACCTGCGCGCGCGTCGAGGCGATCGTCGCGGTGTGGATGTCGTTGAGATCGCCTGTCACGGCTTTGACAGCGAGCTCGTTGGAGGTCGACTGAAGTTGCTGAACGTTGTCAATCGCTCCGCCGAGGACGTTGGCAAATGCAGATCCGTCGGTGACGGCCGGTGCGGTCGTCGCGGCCGAGCCGACGCCGACGGATCCCTGAAGTGCCGAGATGGCATCGATGGGCATAGGCATTATGAGCGTCCGATCTGAAGTGCGGCCTGGTAGGTTTCCTTGGCCCGGTCGACCACAGCAGCGTTCGCCTGGTAACCGCGCTGGGCCATGATGAGCTGTCCCATTTGCGAGGCCATATCGATGTCCGGGTATCGGACATAGCCCTCCTCATCGGCGAGCGGGTGGTCGGGCTGGTACACGATCCGGCCCTCGGCGTCGCCGTAGGCGGCTCCGGCCACGTGCACCCCGCTGGTGCCCTCCCCGGCCTGGGCCAGGACGTATCGGGCTTGGAACGCATCACCGTCGGTGCTCGTCACCGTGTTCACGTTGGCGATGTTGTCCGAGACAGCGTCTAGCCATTTGCGGTGCACGGTCAGGGCCGAGCCAGCGATGCCGATTGCGTCAAAAGTCATTAGCTGGTCCTCATCGCTGAGCGAACGCTCGTGAATGTTCCTTCAACGGCTCGTGCGGCGAACTGATAGCGCAGCACGGTGTCGATGTTGGAGAGTGTTTCGGTGTCAAGGTTCACGTTGTTGCCGTTGAGCTGCGTGGGCTCAAGCGATTCCTGCAGGGTCGCGGCCGTGACGCCGCTTCCAGATCGAACGGAATTCGCCAGCGCATCTTCAAATGACACTCGCTGTGCGCGGTATCCCGCCGTGTTCACGTTCGCGATGTTGTTCGCAATGGCGCGCTGACGCATCGACAGCCCGTCGAGAGCGCTCGAGAGCGCAGCAGAAGTCACGGATTCAAGCACGATTAACCGTTTCGCGAGAAAAATCAGTGCGGCCGATCCGTGGCCTAAGGGGTGAGCAATCCGTGCTCACTCTTAGCTATCGGCGGGACCGGAGTTTTCGTTAGAAACAGATTAAGCGTTCGGCCTCGCGCTATCCGATGGTGTCGAGATACACCGAGCGGTAGGTGTTCTGGGCGGAGGGCACGGTTCGCAAAGCGGCCAAGTGCCTCCCGATGGTTTCGCGCTCGAGCGTCAGTTCGGCCGCTAGTCGGTGTTGCGCTTCAAGAACGGTTCGAGCACGGTCGACGAGTTCCTCGGGAATGGGGCCAGCGTCAGTTGGCGCTGCCCAGGAGTCAATCTGGTCCAAGTCGACCCCCCGCGCCAAGTCTGCCTCCAAGGCATCGAGGATGTCGGTCCACACAGACAGCTGTTGGTCAGCCAATTCCGAGCGTCCCATTCGCTGCCACCACGGGGCGATCAGCGGCCGCCGACTCAGCGGCATGGTGCCATGCCTCGCGTAGGGGACCAAGCACCGCGATGCTCTCTTGCGTGTGCGAAATGTTGCGGTTGATGTTTGCGGTGATCAAGAGGCCGTTGACGTACGTATAGAGGCTGAACATGTCCCGAGCGCCAGTCCAAGCGTCGAGGTCGAGCGAGCCCGAAAGTTCGGCGACGATGTCCTGTGCATGCAGCAGATTCTCTCTCGCGGCGTCCCAGTCCTCCCGCTGCTGGGCCGCTTCCGCGCGTCCCAAGTCGAGCAGAAGTCGATCGTAAAGCATTGTAAGAAGTGCTGCAGGGGTAGCCGAAAGGATGGCCTCGCGGTTGAATTTGGCCCGCTGTGCAGCGAAGTTTGTCAGAGTCATTTCTGCGAGTTTCCGGGGTTCAGTGAAGCGAGTTGCGAGGTGAGATAGGACGACTGAGCGTTCAGCGCGCTGAGTCGAACTTCCATTGCGGAGTAAGTGCGTGAGAGGGTCGCACGCCGGTTTTCGAGGCGGGTATCCCATTCCTCGATTTGCCCGTTGAGATTCTTCGCTAACGACTCTTGCCCGGTAATTTTCGAGGTGAGAGTGCCGTTGTATTTGTCCGAAGTTTGACTAGCGACGCCTGCCACACGTGATCCGAGTTCGTGAA
Organism: Okibacterium sp. HSC-33S16; assembly: GCF_024171565.1. Lineage (GTDB taxonomy): Bacteria > Actinomycetota > Actinomycetes > Actinomycetales > Microbacteriaceae > Mycetocola_A. The sequence goes on along the minus strand of NZ_JALJZZ010000007.1, from coordinate 111,968 downwards.
TCATCGATTCGACCTTGGTTGGATTTTCGGAGAGTGCGGTCTTGAACTTATCCGCGTCGAATTCCAGCACGCCTGTTTTTGTGATGCTGATCCCGATCTCGGATGGCGAGAATCCATTGACGGGCATTGAGGCGGCGCTCAGAAGCGATTGGCGGGCGCTTCGCACCGCACTGTCTCCGGTGAAGACGCCACCATTGACAGACGTCTCGCCGTTTGTCGTAGTTGTTGTCACGACGGATTTGACAGAAATTAGTGCGAAAACCTCGTTGAGGGATCCAACAAAATCTTGAGCGACCTTCGTCGCTGCAGCGGCATCGCGCTTCACGCTGATGCTTACAGGGTCAGTCGACACGGCGGACGCGGTGACGGAAACGCCCGAAAGAATGTCAGTGAAAGTGTTAGTCGGAGAGGTGAGAAGTTGCTCTGCGGACGTGCCTTTCCAGAGCGTTGCTTCAGCGTCCTGAGCGGCTTTGATAGTGGTCAGTCCGACTGCTGTGCCGGATATCGAGAAGGCTCCCGTTGCCCCTGTCTCGGACCCGATGAACTGCAATCGGTACTGTGGTTCGCCGGTAGACGAGTCTTTTCCCGCTGCCACCTTGGTTGCTGTGACGCCAGCCTTTGCTGCGTTCACGGCTTGCACCACATCGTCGAGTGCCGTTGACGCGGCAGTGACTGTCATTGGTTTGCCGTCGGATCCGGTGATGGTCAGGACCGATTCCGGCCATGCTGTGACCGTGTCAGACACAGTTGTCTGCGCCTGCGCCAACTTCTCCACGAAGATTTCGAGCTGGCCGGGTGTCGCGCCCTGCGCTGCACGAACCGAAATTTTATCCGAGCTGCTCGTCGCTGCGAAGACGGCCAGTGCGTCCGGTTTTGCTGCCTTGTTCGCGAGGTCGCCGAGTGACGAGATCTTGGTGTTGAGCGATTGGAGTGCGGTGATGGCAGATTGGGTGTTTGAGACCTTGGTCTTCAGAAGGGATTGGGGGATCGCCTCAAGTTGCATGAGGGAGGTGATGAGGGCTTTGGTGTCTAGACCGCTAGCTAGGCCGTCGAGTGCGAGTCCCATTTGTGATCCCGTCGTTGTGGGTGGATGCCGGAAACGCCCGGCGGCGGCCGAAACAGAAGGTCCAGTTTCTGCTCGGCTGCCACCGGGCGTTGTCTAGGACCCGGTCTAGCCGAGGAGCTGCAGAACGCCCTGGTTGGACTGGTTCGCCTGCGCGAGCATGGCGGTACCGGCCTGCGACAGGATGTTCGCACGGGTGTAGTTGACCATCTCGGACGCCATGTCGGTGTCGCGGATGCGTGACTCGGCAGCTGCCAGGTTCTCGCTCGACACGTTGAGGCTGTTGATGGTCGATTCGAAACGGTTCTGCACGGCACCGAGGTCTGCGCGGGCTGCGGAGACGGAGGTGATGTGCTTATCCAGCTCGATGATCGCTGCCTTTGCGTTTGCCGCGGTGTCGAACTTCAGGCCACCCGTTACGGAAGCACCCGCCGCTTCGACAGTTAGGCCACTTGCGAAGCCGGAAGCGCCCAGGTCGATAACCGAACCGTCCTTGGCAGTGACAGCGATTCCAACGCCGGCACCGTTCGCATCTTTGACGACCTCTGCATTGAAGCTTGCGCTGAAGGCGGCGTCCTTATTGAGCTGGTCCACAGCTCCCTGAACACCGCCACCAGCTGGTATGGCGGTGATGTTCACCGAGACTGCCGTAGTCGTTCCGTTTGCATGCACAGCACTGAACGTGGCTGCGCCCGCCGCGATGGTGCTCGCAGCGGCATCAGTCGGCAGCGAGAAGGTTGCGGCAGGAGCCCCAATCGCACCGCCGGAAAGCGCCGATGCAATCGATGAAACGTTCGCCTTGCTGAGGTCGACGTCGATCTGGTTATCCTTCGTGCCGTTGGCGCCGATCTGGAAGCTAAGCTTCGCCGTGCCGTTGCCCACGTCGCCCTTCAACAGGTCGATTCCGTTGAAGTTGGACGACGTGCTGAGACGGTCCAGTTCGGATACGAGCTGGTCGGACTCCACCTTGATCGCCGTGCGCGACTCAGCGTTGTTCGAGTCGTTGCCGGCCTGGACCGCGAGGTCGCGGAGACGCTGCAGGATGGAGTGCGTTTCGGTCAGGGCGCCTTCAGCGGTCTGGATGACCGAGATGCCGTCCTGGGCGTTGCGTGCAGCGACCTTGAGACCGCCGACCTGCGAACGCAGGCCTTCGGAGATTGCGAGGCCAGCTGCGTCATCTGCAGCACGATTGATGCGGAGACCACTGGAGAGCTTCTCCAGCGACTTCGACAGGTCGTTCTGCGTGTTGGAGAGGTTCCGGTACGAGTTGAGTGCCGAAATGTTGGTGTTGATTTGCATACCCATGGTGATTTCCTCCGTGATTGGGTGTTGAGATCCGGCCCATCCATGGTCCGGTGTGTTCCCTCTCAGCTATCGACTGGTTTTCACCGAGCGTTAGCTCCCGTTGGAGAAATGTTTTGGGCTGTCGTCGACTTCCGCTTTAGCTTGCGACGGCTGCGGGCTGCACGGCACGGAGAACGTGCTCGGCGACGCCGGTCAGGTACGCAGCGCGGCGAGCCGGTGCAACACGAGAGTGCGTGATGGCCTCTTCCTCTGGCGCGTCGGCATAGTGCGTCGACATGCCGTCGCGAATGAGACGGACGGCCTCAGCGCGCTGCTGTGACACCGCGGAGTGAGTGATCCCGAGTTCTGCAGCGACGTCCTTCACCGCACGGTCTTCGAAGTAGATCTGCTCAATGATGAAGCGCATGCTTTCGGGCAGTGCAGCTACTGCGGCGCGCAGGTAGGTGAGGCGCTCAGCGACGAGGAGCGACTCTTCAGGAAGCGGAATGTCCGCAGCAAGGTACTCAGCGGTCGTGTCGTCGAGTGTTGACACCGTGCGTGCAGCGTCGGTGAGGCCAGCGACGACAGTCTCGCGGTCGACGCCGAGGGCAGACGCCATCTCGTCAATACCAGGTGCGCGACCAAGGGCCGCGGTGAGGGTCTCCTGAATCGCCAGCGTTTCCTTGATCCGGCGCCGGGCTCCACGGGTAGCCCAGTCGTTCGACCGCATCTCATCGGCGAAGGCACCGAGGATACGCCTGCGGGCGTATGCGCCGAAGGGAACTCCAAGGTCGGTGTTGAAGGAGTCGGCCGATGTGATCAGGGCGATGGAGCCCGCCGAAGCGAGATCGTCGCGGGAGAGGTGGCTGGCAGTAGCGCACAACTCGGATACGAGGTAGCCGACGAGAGGTAAATTCTCGACGACTAATTGGTTGCGTTCAACACGATTCAAGGCTGGACCCCGGTCACTCTTCCACTTCATACATGGCTGATCTCGATGTCCGTTCAACGTCTTTCGGGTCGTCGCTCAACGTACGTCTGGAACTCTATCCGCGAGCGGCCCCCTGGCAATGGTTCTCTCCAACTTGAAATCGCGAGCATTTGTCAGGTATTATTGAGAGCGGACGTGTGCTCATGCTCCCGCCGGTGACTTTCGTCGGCCGAGCGACCCCCGGTAAACGCCCTCTGATCGGGACGTTCACGACCCATGCTGGTCGACCAGAAACTCATCCCAGCCGACAACAGTCTCATGTGCCGCTTGAAGCTCTAGCCCCCGAATTGGGGCGCACCTACCCCCGTCGAAAAGCGGGTTGTTCAGGCGAACCGGCTGCCTACGGCGTCTTCGAGTCGTTTACACCGGTGGGCACCGAGCCGGTGCCGGTGGGTTAGCGGGCGAGCGGGTCCGATGACTTAGCGCTTGAGTGGCGCCGTTCGCGGACCGGCGTCGTAGCGCGCGAGAGCATCCGCATCCTGGGCAAGACGCGACACCCGGCGGGCCGTGTCGAGCGCCTCCACCGGGTCGTCTGCCGCGTCGGCAAGAGCGAGCTGGCGTTCCGCCTCAGCGAGCCGCGTGCGCGCATCTGCTCCGACGCGTCCGCGATTGTCTTCGATGAAGCCCTTGGCGACCTCAAGGTGGCTCCGCGCCGAGAAGAGTGCTCCGCGGAGTGCCTCACGGGCGTTCTCGATACGCTGCTCGGCGCTGCGCGCGCTGGCCAGCGCCGCGTCCAGTCGTGAGACCGCCTCTCGCAGCTCATCGAGCCGAGCGAGGGGATCTGGCAGCTGCCTGCGGTCCGTGACGAGCGCGATTGTCGCTGTGACAACATCCAGTGCCCGTGAAATTTCATCGGCGGACGCGGGCAGCGCGGCGGCGTCACGCTGTGCGGAGGCGTCGCTGACCGCTCGACGGGTCTGGGCGACGACAGTGGCCAGCTCGGCACTCGCCGCGTCGAGGCCGGCGGCCGTGCGGGTCACCGAGTCGAGGGCATGCCGGGCGGCCTGCACTTGTGTGCGTGCAGCGTCGAGCTCGGCAGACGCTGGCTCGCTGGCCGCCACGCGCGCACGGGCGGTGGCCAGCTCTGCGCGAGCGGTGTCGAGCGCCTGGGCCGCCGCCGCCGGGGCAGTCTCGACGCGGGCGTATGTCGCTGGCGCATAGGTCTCGCTGAGTCGATCGAGGGTGGCCTCAGCGTCGGCAACGCGACCCGAGAGGTCGCTGATGTTCTGGTCGAGCTCGGCCAAGTGTTCGGGGGCTGATCGTTCGATTGCTCGTCGGCCGTCGAGGTGCGCCATCTGTGTACGCACCGACTCCGACACTCCACCGCACAACTCGACGATGCGCTGCGACCAGCGGCGGCGCTGGGCATCGCTGTCGGGAACGGCGTCGTGCAATTGCTGGTGCAACTGGAACGCCTCACGCAGTTGCTCCTGCCCGGCGGTGACCGCGGCAGCGAGGTCGGCAGCCGCCCGGTCGCCGAATTGGGCGCGCGCGAACTCCACCTCATCTTGGGCGTTTCGCAGCAGGTCGTCTGCACGAACCAGCTCAACGCCCGCCGACTGCTCGAGAGCGGCCCGCGTCGAAACCGGGTCGATGCCCTGCGTGCGCTGCCGCGAACGCATCGCGCGAACACCGAGGATGACAGCGACGGCTGCTGTGCCAAAGACGATGAGCGACGGGAGCCACCACAGTCCGTTCAGCATGGTCTGAGTGTATGGCTGGCCGGTGGGAAGAAGCCGAGAGCCGGGGGCGAAAAACCTTAGCCGAGCAGGAGCTTGCTGAGCTGGTCCGTCGAGTGCACGACAGCCATCGCGTGTTCCGCTTCGACCGGGGAGCCATAGCCCCACTCGACCATGATGGTGGGGATGCCGTGAACCGCGGCGCCCTCGACGTCGTGGTGACGGTCGCCAACGAGCACGACCTGGCTGAGGTCGATGCCCTGGTCGGTCAATCGGCGCAGCGCCTCTTCGATGACGTCGGCCTTCGAGCTGCGCACCTCGTCCTCTGATGCGCCACAGAGCTCGGTGAAGTACTGGCTGAGGCCGAAGTGGTCAAGAACGGCCGTGACCTGGGACTCCGGCTTGCTGCTCGTGATGGCGAGGGGAATCCCTGCCGCGAAGAGGTTCTTGATGACGCCGGCGATGCCGGGGAAAACGGCGGAGCCGGTCCACGGTCCGTCGACGGCGGAGATGCTGCGGTACACGGTGAGTGCGTCGAGCGCCTCGGCCGGTGTCATACCGGCGCGCTGCTCCAGCGACTCGAGCATGGGCGGGCCGACCCAGTTGAGCAGCTCGTCCTCGGAGGGAACGGGCAGGCCGAGTGTGGCAAACGTTTTGGCGAGGCGCGCGACGATGCCGGGGGCAGAGTCGGTGATCGTCCCATCAAGGTCGAAGAGCACGCATGACCAGGTGCGGGTAACGCCTGAGTCGGTGCTCATCAGGTCGGGTGAGGTAATAGACATATGAATCCGATAATAGGCAATTTGGTGAGGCAAACCACAATTATCTGTGGGAAAGCAACAACCGACGCTAGAAAAGTCGCCCGTCAGCGTTGTCCAGTCCGCGCATGGCGTCATAATCGAGAACCAAACAGCGGATGCCTCGATCCTCGGCCAGCGTGCGAGCCTGCGGTTTGATCTCCTGGGCAGCGAACACGCCAGAAACGGGTGCGAGGTGCGGATCGCGGTTCATCAGTTCGAGATAGCGGGTGAGCTGTTCGACACCGTCGATGTCACCGCGGCGCTTAAGTTCGACCGCGACTGACGCGCCCTGCGCGTCGCGGGCCAGGATGTCCACCGGGCCGATCGCTGTCATGTACTCGCGCCGCACGAGGGTGTGGCCGTCACCGAGGAGGTCGATCTGCTCGGCCAGCAGCTTCTGCAGGTGGGCCTCCACGCCGTCCTTCTGCAGTCCGGGGTCACTACCGAGTTCGTGTGCCGAATCGTGCAGCGTTTCGTAGATGGACACGACGAGCTTGTCGCCGGTTTTTGCGTGCGTGACCGTCCAGGTTTCGGTGATTCCGGCATCCGTTTGAACAGAATCTGGTTCACCGACGGTGAGGGTGCACGGTGGGCTCATCCAGTTGAGCGGCTTGTAGCTACCGCCATCGGAGTGCACGAGCAGGCTGCCGTCACTCTTCACCATCAGCAGGCGCGTGGCCAGGGGGAGGTGCGCGGAGAGTCGTCCGGCATAGTCAACGGAACACTTCGCAATCACCAAACGCACTCGACGAGTGTAGCCCGAGAGGAATGGCAGGCCGAGCCGGGTTACTTGAGCGACGTCGAGGGCTGTCGGCTCTCCCGTGCGGCCGGCGAGGCGAGGCCCGAGAGAACGACGAGCACAAGCACGACAAACAGCGCGTTCAGCAGGCCGATGTGGTCGCCAAGCACACCGATGAGCGGTGGCCCGACGAGGAACGCCAGGTAGCCGATCATGGCCACAGCGCTCACTCGGGCCGCTGCATTTTTGCCCTCGGCCGCCGCCGACATGCCGAGCGGGAAGCCGAGTGCGCTGCCGAGTCCCCAGAACACCGTTCCGACAACGATGACCCACAGCTCGGAGCCCAGGATGAAGACGAGCAGACCCACGACGGCGGAGACCGCAGACACCTGCAGCACGAGCACCCGGCCGAACCGGTCGATGAGCGGTCCGCCGGCGACCCGACCGACGGTCATCGCTGAGACGAACACACCAAAGACGATTGCACCGGTTGGCTCCGACTGGCCGTGGCCCTCAACGGAGGCCAGCGCCAGCCAGTCGTTGGCGCTGCCCTCGGCGAAGGCCATGCCGAGCATGATGACACCGATGAGAATGAGGCGCAGATCGGCCCACACCGCGAGGTTGGCGACGAGGCGTGACCGCCAGTCCTGCTTGTGCGAGTGGGTCGGGGTCTCATCGCCCAGGTCTTCGCGCAGCGGAACGAATCGAACAGCGATGACAACGGCAACCGCGATGATGACGGCCATGGCTCCGGCGTGCCACACAACACCGATCCGTAGAGCGGATGCTGCGGCGCCAATCCCAGCGCCAATCACCGTTCCCAGGCTGAAGCAGGCATGCATGAGCGGCAGGACAGTCTTGCCCAGTTCGGTTTCTGCGGCGGCGCCCTCGACGTTCATCATCACGTCGACGCTGCCGTTGCCGAAGCCGAAGAGGGCTAGTCCGACAAAGACGAGGACGGGGGAGAACACCACCCCGGCACCGATGCCGATGAGAACCAGTCCGACCGCAACGCAGCTCAGCGAGATCACCATGCCCGTGCGGGCGCCGAACCGGGCCATGATCCAGGCCGAGGCCATAAGGCCGAGGATGGACCCCGCACTCATGCCGAGGATCAGAATTCCGATCGAGCCCGTTGAGACGTCGAGGTTCGACTTGATCTCCGGCAGCCGGGCCGCCCAGGTCGCGATGCTCAGCCCAGACAGGGTGAAGATCACGAAGATGGCGTTGCGCCAGGCGATGAGTTCCTGCCTCGGTCGACGAGCAGGGGAAGGAAGCAGGGAGGGCATAGCGGTCCGGACGTGTCTGGGGTGGAAGGCGCGGGACGAGCCGAGCGTGTTAATCGACTGTACCGAAATCGAATCGAATCGATTCGACCGCGCGCTTCGCCTAAGCTAACGCCAGACAGAGCCACGGTCAAGGGCGCCGTGCCGCGACCACTCATCTCGCCCGAACGAGAGGACGTATGACGAAGCAGCCACAGGCATCCGCTGTCCCCTCACACGAACCCAGGCCGACACTGGCGGCGGTTGCTGCGCGCGCCGGAGTCTCGCCGTCGACCGCCTCACTCGCCTTTAGCGGGCAGGGCCCGGTGTCGGAATCGACTCGCGAGAAGGTGCTGGCGGCCGCGCAGGAGCTGCACTACGGCGGACCAGACCCGCTCGCCCAGTCATTGCGTCGCGGGCGCAGCGGTATCGTTGGCGCCCTCATTCCGGCGCGCATCGGCGTCTCGTTTCGAGACCCGGTGCTGATCCAGACGCTCGACGGCCTCGCCGAGGAGATCAGCGTGATCGGGGCTGGGCTGCTGCTCATGCCCGACATCGGGGGCGACGTGATGAACGTGAACACGGCGCCGGTCGACGCCGTTGTCCTCGTGGGCTGCAACGCCGACGCCATCTCCACGCTCGAAGTGCTGCGGCGCCGCAACATTCCGATCGTGCAGATCGAGGGCCCGGGTGACAACGATGTTCCGACCATCAGCGTCGACAATCGGGGTGGCACGCGGTTGCTGGCCCGGCACCTGTCTGACCTCGGCCACGCCCGGGTTGCCCTCGTCACGCTCAGCATCGACCGCAATCGCGGGCTCGCCCCGCTCACGTCTGAGCGGGAGGCCGAGGCCACCATCACCACGACGCTCGAGCGCATTGCGGGTGCGCGTGACGTCTTCCCCGACGTCACCGGCATGATCGCCGCTGGAAGTCGCAGCGACGCGGGCCGCGAAGCAGGGCTCGTCCTGCTCGACGTGCCAGCCGAGAAGCGGCCAACCGCGATCATCGCGCAGAGTGACCTGCTCGCCGCCGGGGTGATCGCCGCGGCCGAGGAGCTCGGCCTCCGTGTTCCCGACGACCTCAGTGTCGTGGGCTTCGACGGTATTCGGGTCGACGGGCTTGAGCGCTCGCTCACCACCGTCCGGCAACCGGCGCAGGGCAAGGGTGCAGCGGCCGGGCGTGCGATCGTGGACATGCTGGCCGGGAACGTTGCCGACGAGGTCGCCTTCGACGTCGACTTCCAGCCGGGTGACACGACCGGGCCCGCCCCGTCCTGACGCCCGTCAGGCCCCGTCGGCCGCGTTGTCCATGGTGGCAAGAATGCGGCGAAGATCCATGGCGACGGATGCCACGGGGCTGAGCACCGAGGGCGCGCTTCGGTCTTCATCCAGTCGCGCGATGAGTGTGTCGGCAGCAGCGTTCGCTGCACGAACGGTCTCCTCGATGCCTTCCCCGGAGTTGTGGTCGCTCAGGACCTCGGCAACCGCGTGCAGGGTGTCAGACAGCGGCTCGCGCAGCCGATCGGGCACCTCCGAGTGGAACCCGGCGCCCCAAATCGCGGCCGCGAGCACCTCGGTGAGGTCCCGCACGTAAAAGGTGATGCGCTCGAGCGCTTCGAGGTCACGGTAATCCTCATCGACGTCTCGACGGTGCAGTCGCGCACGGGGGTTCCCTCGTCGGCTCTCATCCGCATCACGGACGGCCTGCCGCACCGCATCGGCGGTCGTGACCAGCGTGTCGCTGCGACTCGCCCACTCCTCGTGTTCGGGGGGCCAGCTTTCCGTCAGCGCGTCCCCGATGTCGTCGAGGTGGGTGGCGAGTAGCGTCCGAAACTGGGCGAGCTTCATGACGGCGCCGCGAAAGTTCAGCGGGGGCAGGATCAGCAGGTTGACCAGGAGCCCGACCGTGACCCCGACGCTCATCTGCACGATATAGCCGATGGAGTAGGCGTCAGCGTTGGGACCGCCGATGATAAGCACGAAGAGGGCGGCCACCGGAACGTAGTCACCACCCGTTGTGAGCCAGCGGCTGCCGGCGATGATCACGCCGGCGCCGCAGACGAGGGCGATGGTGATCACGTTGGGCTCGGCGAGCACGAGCACAAGGACGGCGAGCAGGATGCCAATGGCGAGAGACGCCAGCGTTTCGATGCTCGTGCGCACGGAACTCATCAGGGTGGGGTACATGCTGATCAGCGCGCCGAGCGGAGCGTAGTAGGGGTACTGCTCGGCCACCCCCGGCACGAGTGGGGCGATGAGCCAGGCGATCCCGACGGCGATCGCGGTCTTCACGGCAAGGAGGAACCGGGGGTGCGAGAGCCAGGACTTCACGCGCGTCCCGGTGCTGCGCACGGCGGCGCGTGGGGCTGACGTCATCGATTCATCCTCACAGGTTCACCCTGAGAAGGCTATCTCTGCTCGCTACAGTGAACTATGACAACGAGGGAACGGGTGTGGTTGGCGGTCGGCATCACGCTGGTCGGAAACCTGCTGCTCGTGCTTCCGCTGTCGATGGCGGCCATCCCGTTCCTCCGCGACCGAATGTACCTCTACTGCGACTTCGCGCGAATGGGCGCATCAGACCCCGGCTCGTTCCTCTGTGCAGACGGGATCAGTTACATCGGCCCTGGCCTCGTGCTGGGGATCGTCGTCGCCCTGCTCCTCCTCGCGGCGGCGCTCGTCGTGGCCATCTGGATACCGCGTCCTCTCGTCGCGGTTCGGGCCGTGGCGGGAGTGGCGATCACGAGCCTCGCTTTCACGGTCGCCGCATCCCTCGTCGCGTCGGGAAACCGGCACCCGGCCAGCGCCATTCCGGAGGGAGCGTGGTCGCTCGTCATGGCGACACCCACCGTGCTGTTCTCCGTCGCGGCCGTTGCACTCGCTCTCACCGGTGTTCTCCGGGCGCCGGTCGCGGTGCGGGTGGCACTGTCGGTATCGGTGGCCCTCATCGCCGCGGCCACCGTTATCGAACCGACTCTCGCTTTCGGGACGGTGCCCGCACTCGGGGCGGCCGGTGCCGGACTGGTCCTGGCGTCCCAGAGCACCTTCCCGCTCGGGAGGTCGAAGGCGGGTACCCCGCCAGTGTCACCACGGACGTCAGCGGTGCGCGGCTGACCACTCCCGGTCGAGGATCGCGTACACGCCGGTGTCTGCCCACTCGCCCTTGATCCTCATGTCCTCGAGGAGGTGCGCTTCCTTCCGCATACCGAGTCGACGGCACACGCGGATCGACGCGTCGTTGGCCGGGTCGAGCGTCGCGATCACCCGATGGGCTCCGACGACGGTGAACGCGAACTCGAGAAGCGCCTCAGCGGCTTCGGTCGCGTATCCCACCCCGGCGTAGTCGGGGTGCATGATCCAACCGATTTCGAGGCACTCGGCGTCGGCGTTGTCGACCGCGAGGTACATCTGCCCCATCACCCGACCGTCGTCGCGGCGCTCCATCGTGGGCTGCAGGTAATCCCCGGACTTTTCGAGTCGGGTTTTGGTTCGGCTCTCCGCGACCTTGGCCTCTACCGACTCACGGTCGCGCGGCGAGAAGAGCAGGTAGGCACAGACGTCCTCGCGCGACTGGAAGGCGTGGATCGGGTCGACGTCCGCCATGGTCGGCTGCCGGAGGATGAGCCGCTCCGTCTCGAGGGGCCGGGTGAATTCCGTTGCGCGCATGCCTCATGCTAACCAGCACCGCCGCTAAGCGTCAGAGCAGCCCGAGTTCCAGCGCGAGCGTGACCGCACGCGTTCGGTCAGAAACCCCGAGCTTCTCGAACACATGAATCAGGTGGGTCTTCACTGTGGCCTCGCTGATGAAGAGCTGCTTCGCGATCGTGGGATTGCTGGAACCGGCCCCGACCAACCTCAGTACCTCACGCTCACGCGCGCTGAGCTTCGGTCGTTCAGCTGCCGCGCCCTGTCGCATCCGCTCCACAAGTTTTGCGGCAATCGCCGGAGCCAACACGGTTTGACCGCTCACGACCGACCGCACCCCCGCGACGATCTCGTCGTGCGGTGCCGCCTTGAGCAGGTAGCCGCTCGCGCCGGCCTCGATGGCACCGAGGATGTGATCGTCGGTTTCATAGGTGGTGAGAATCAGGACCCGGGTTGTCGGCCTGGTCTCGATGATCTGAGCGGTCGCGGTCGCGCCGTCGATCTCGGGACCGTGTGCCACGGGCATCCGCAGATCCATCAGCACCAGATCGGGTCTCAGCGCGTCGGCCAGTGCCACCGCTTCCGCTCCGCTCGCCGCCTCGCCGACCACCTCGATGCCGTCGGCCAGGTTGAGCAGCGCGGCGATGCCTGACCGCACGATGGGATGGTCGTCGGCGACAAGCACCCGAATGGGCTGATCGGTCATGCGGTGGGCGCTTTCGACAGGGGAATATCGACAGTGAGCAGCGTGCCTGGTTCAGTCACGACATCCGTCACGGTGAGCGTGCCACCGACCAGGCCGACTCGGTCGCGCATGCCGCTGAGCCCGAAACCGCGGTCGTCGCCGGGCCGATAACGGCCGAGCCCGATGCCGTCGTCCCGAATGTCCAGCCTGACGCTTCCCTCGGTCTGCGAGACGGTGACGGATGCCGCCTGTGCGGCCGCGTGCTTTCTCACGTTCGCGAGGCCCTCCTGTGCACACCGCAGCAGGACGACCTCGATCGCCCGGGGCAGCTCGGCCACGGCGACGTGGGTGCTGACGGCGACCGAGGTTTCACGCGAGAAGCGCTCGCCCAGTCGAGCAAGCGTTTCAGACAGTGACGCGTCGCTCGAGCCGAGCCCCGCGTTGGCGGTGACAAGGGCGCGGGCCTCGCCGAGTGCGTCTCGCGCCGTCGACTCGATGAGTTCGAGCGTCGCCTCGGCCGTCGGTCGCTCCAGCCGGGCGCGCTGGGCCAGCATCACCACGCTGGTGAGGCTCTGGGCGATGGTGTCGTGAATCTCGCGGGCGAGGCGTTCGCGCTCAGCGGTGGCGCCGGCGTCCCGGCTCAACGCCTCAAGCTCGCCCTGCGCAAGCCGCAACTCGCCCAGCAGGCGGCCGCGTTCCTCGCCGTAGTTGCTGATGCTCGTGATCCACAGGCCGAGGGCGAGGCTGAACGCCAGCGAGAGTCCACCGACGAAGAGCGCCTCGATCACACCGTCGGTCCCACCGCCGAGCCCGATGCCAAACCCGACGGCCATGATGATCGCCGCGCCGACATTGGCGAGGACTGCCTGCCGTGTGGTGAGCGAGACGACCCAGATCAGGGGAAACGCGATCGCCTGGGCGGTCACGACATTGGGCTCGAATGCGGCCCCGCAGCCGACGAGGACGGCGAGCACCGCCTGGAAGGTGACGCTGGCCGCTGCCGACTGGGAGGGCGACGGGTGCTCGGCAAGCACGAGCAATTTGCGCCCGAGCGTGACGTAGGCCACGCAGACCAGAACGAGGACGGTGAGCGCGGCCCAGCGGTCGAATCCGTCGGAGGTGTAGATCACGGTCACACCGACGATCACCACCGTCGCAAGAACCGCGATGTCCCACCACTTCGGATTGTTCACGGCACTACTCTCTCGCATTCGGTGACGGGCGGGTGCCGGTTCGGACACCTCCGGCGTCAGCCGTCCTTGCGGATCCAGCGGAAGGTGAACCGGCAGAGCAGCAGCCCCACGACGCACCAGATGAGCATGATGGCTGCCACCCAGCCGAGTTCCCAGCCGGCGTTCTGCTCAAGCGGTGCGAAGTTTTCGGGCAGGAACACCGAGCGCATGCCCTGCGCGAGCCACTTGAGCGGGAAGACACTGGCGATGTTCTGGAGCCACTCGGGCAGCATGGTGAACATCAGGTAGACACCCGAGATGAACTGCAGCACCAGCACGATCGGAATTACGACGGCCGTCGCACTCTTCCCGCTCCGCGGCACGGCCGACAGTGCGATCCCCAGCACCGCTGACGTGATGATGCCGAGGAGGTAGAGCCAGACGAACCGGGCCCACAGCTCGGGTTCGGTCGGTAGTTCGATGGCGAACACGACCCGAGCGACCAGCAGCAACAGTGCAATCTGCGCGAGCGACGTGACGAAGACCTGCCCCATCTTGCCGATGAAGTAACTGATCACGGGCAGCGGTGATCCGCCCAACCGCTTGAGCGTCCCGTCACTCTTCTCGGTGGCGATGTCGGTGGCGAGGTTCTGCACCCCCGAGAGCAGGATGCCCGCCGCAATCATCCCCGGCAGGTAATACGCGCCCTGCGTGATGCCGCCGCTGCCATCGGGGTTCGTCCCAATGTTGCCCGACGTACTGAACGCCGTCGCGAAAATTGCGAGCATGACGACCGGAAACAGAAAGGTAAAGAACACCTGGTCGCCGACCCGAAAGTAGGTCTTCGTCTCATACCCAATCCTCTTCAGGCCCAAACGGATGCCACGGCCACGCGGCAGCGCTGGGATCGGTTTCGCCGCTGTCGGTCGAGTGAGTGTCGATTCAGACATGCGCTGCTCCAGTCGGTTCGGTCGTTTCCGCCGCTTCAGCCGCTTCAGCATCGGCTGCTGCAACGAGGCCGAGGTAAATGTCCTCAAGGCTCGGCCGAATCACCTCGAGATCGCGCGGCTCAGTGCCGGACTGCAACGCGAGCGCCGTGACAAAAGCGGCCGGTTCAGAGGTGCGTTCCTCGCGCAGGCCGGTCGCATCGCGCCAGCGCACGACCGGAGTCCGGGCGTCTGCGCCGCCGATGGTGCCGACCGGCCCGATTTCGACGAGTTGCCCCGCGGCGATGACGGCGACCCGGTCAGCGAGCTGGGCGGCCTCGTCGAGGTAGTGGGTGGTGAGCAGGATCGTCGTGCCCTCGGCCTTGAGCGAGCGGATGAGTTCCCAGAAGTGGCGGCGTGCCTCGGGGTCGAACCCCGTTGTGGGCTCGTCCAGGAAGAGCAGTTGCGGGCGCCCGATGACACCGAGCGCCACGTCGACGCGCCGACGCTGTCCGCCGGAGAGTTTGCCGATGCGGGTCCCGGCCTTCTCGGTCAGCCCGACGGCGGCGATCACCTCGTCGACGTCCCTGGGGTGCGTGTAGTAGGCCGCGAACTGCTCGACCTGCTCCCGCACGGTGACGTGCGCGGCCTCCGCGCTCGACTGCAGCACGATGCCGAGTTGTGCTTTCCAGGCCAGGTCGCCCTTCTGCGGGTCGACGCCGAGCACGCGCACCTCGCCGCTCGAGCGGTCGCGGTAGCCCTCGAGAATCTCGATAGTCGTCGACTTGCCCGCACCATTCGGCCCGAGCAGCGCGAACGTCTCGCCGCGCGAGATGTCAAAGCTCACCCCACGCACGGCGGCGTGTGCGCCGTAGCGCTTGACGAGGTTCCGCACCTGGACGACGGGCGGGTCGGACAGATCTGCGGATGCCTGTGGCGCGCTCGTCGAAGAGGTCATGGTTACAGGATCGTCCTGTCACCCCCTTGCGCAACAGAGGTGGCTCGGCTGATTCACAGGTCAACCGATCGGTGGATGGCCGGTCAACCGAGCCGTTAATTTCCGTCGTCCAGCTCGGCGATCAGGATGGCCGTATAGATGAGCGAGAGGTGGCTGAGGCCCTGGGGCAGGTTTCCGACGAAGTCGAGCGAATCAGCGTCGATCATCTCCGCGTACATTCCCACGTCGTTGGCCAAGCCGATGAGCTCTTCCATCAGCGCCTTCGCTTCAGCCATCCGGCCCACACACGCGAGCGCCGCCGCCCGCCAGAAGGCGCAGGCCACGAAGGTTCCTTCCTCCTCACGCATGCCCGTGTACCGGTAAACGAGCGGACCTTCGCCGAGCTCGGCGGCAATCGCATCGATCGTGCGTGACATCCGCTCGCCGCGATCAAAGCCGCTCGGCGCATGCAGCAGGATGGACGCATCCAGCTCGTCTGAACCGGGGTACATGGTGTAGCTTTGGCGGTCCTCCGACCAGCAGTTCTCCGCGACCCAGTCGGCGATGCGGTCGCGCTCGACCTCCCAGCGGGCGGCATCGCCGGGTACCTCGCCGAGCTCCGCCAGGTGAACGGCGCTCGACAGCGCCTGCCAGCAGCCCAGCTTGGAGGTGGTGTAGTGCCGAATCTCCTTGAGCTCCCAGATGCCAGCATCGGGCTTCTGCCAGTCGTCGCAGGCTCGATCGGCCACCGCCGCGAGGGAGCGACCGGTTTCAGCGTCGAGCACGTTGCCCGCGTCGACATAGCTCCGCATCACGTCGAACAGGTCGCCGTACGGCCCGAGCTGCAACTGGTGCTTGGCATCGTTACCGCACACCACCGGGCCGAGTTCGCGCCAGCCGGGTGCCTCGGTGTGCTCGATTTCGTCGGGGATCTCACCATCGAGCGTGTAGAACACCTCGAGGTTCGGCCCGTGCTTCCGGATCGTGGTGAGCAGCCAGGACACCGCGGCCTGGCTCTCCTCGCGCAGTCCGAATCGGATCATGGACTGCAGTGTGTACGCCACATCCCGCACCCAGGCGAACCGGTAATCCCAGTTTTTACCCCCGCTGATCGTCTCGGGCAGCGAGGTCGTCGCTGCGGCGGCGATCGCCCCGGTCGGGCTGTGGATGAGCAGCTTGAGAGCGAGGGCGCTGCGCTGGACCGCGTCCGACCACGGCCCGTCGAACGAGAACTCCCGGGACCAGGCGCGCCAGTTCTCCACCGTTCGGTCGATGCCGCGGTCAACGTTGCGCGGATTCGGCGGATGAATCGGCTCGCGCGCCGTGCCCGACACCGCGATGAGGTGCCGTGACCCCTCGCTCGTGGTGAACTTCCCGTCCAATTGGTGAGTGCCCGGTTCGTTCGGCCCGTGCTCCACCCCGGTGACCGCGAGCATCACGCCATCTGCCCGGATCACCGGCCAGTTTGCCGTCCGGTCCACCCACGGCATCGTCGTGCGGAGCGTTCGCCCGGGCTGGACCGACCACCTCACGGCAACCGAGCCTCGAACACCGTCGACCCGCCGCGCCAGTTCCGTCCACGGCAGCCGTCCGGCGACACCTGTCACCAGCGCGTCAGTGATGCGAACGATCCCGGATGCCGTCTCGAACGTCGTCTGCAACACGTTCGTTCCGGAAATATAGGCCCGCGTCGCCGTGAACGGTTCCACCGGTGACAGGGTGATGCGTCCGCCGTGTTCGGCATCGAGCAGGGCCGCAAACACCGGCTTGGAGTCGAGCGCCGGGATGGGCAACCAGTCGACCGAGCCGTCGAGCGCGATGAGAGCGACCGTTCGGCCGTCGCCGATTCCGGCGTAACCGCGGAGGTCGGCGTATCCGTCGGTTCGCTCGAGCGCACCGGCAGGGTTGGCCGGTCGCAACGGCCCGGTCCCACGTTTCGCTGTCACCGTTGTTCCTGTCCGCCTCGGTCGGATCACCTCACTGAAGAAGGTGCCGCCCGCCATGCGGCGGACGGCACGCGGGTGTTACGGCGTCGGCATCCCGCCGTTCACGTGAAGGGTCTCTCCCGAGACATAGCTCGACTCGCCCGACGCCAGGAACACGTAGGCCGGTGCGAGCTCAGCCGGTTGGCCGGGGCGTCCGAGCGGCGTGTCCTCACCGAAGCTGGGCAGTGCCTCAGTGGGCTGGCCGCCCGCCGTCTGCAGCGGAGTCCAGATCGGGCCGGGCGCCACGATGTTCACCCGGATTCCCTTAGGCGCGAGCTGCTGGGCGAGTGCCTTGGAGAAGGTGTTGATCGAGGCCTTGGTTGTGGCGTAGTCGACCAGGTTCTCCGACGGCTGGTAGGCCTGGATCGACGAGGTGTTAATGATCGTCGAGCCGGGGCCGAGGTGCTTCAGCGCCGCCTTGGTGACCCAGAACATCGCGTAGACGTTGGTCTTGAAGGTCTCGTCGAATTGCTCGTCGGTCAGATCGAGCAGGTCTTCGACGTGCTGCTGTTTTCCGGCATTGTTAACGAGGATGTCCAGGCCGCCGAGGTCAGATACCACGCGCTCAACGAGGTCGCGGCAGTAGGTCACGTCGGTGAGGTCGCCGGGGATCGCGACGGCTTTTCGCCCGGCGTCCTGGATGAGACCGACGATGCGCTGGGCGTCTTCCTCTTCCTCGGGCAAGTAGGAGATGGCGACGTCGGCACCCTCACGGGCGAAAGCGATGGCGACGGCAGCGCCGATGCCGGAGTCTGCGCCGGTGATGAGGGCTTTACGGCCCTTCAGGCGGCCAGCGCCGTGGTAGCTCTTCTCGCCGTGGTCGGCGGTTTCAACGAGGTCGGCGTCGAGGCCGGGGCCGTCTTGCGACTGGGCCGTGGTGTCGATGTCGGAGTACTTCTTGCTTGGATCTTCGAACGTGTGCTGGTCGGGCGACATGAGAACCTTTCCTGCTTCATCGGGGAACGACGCGATACCTCAGCGCCGTTCTTCGATGGTGTCAGGGCACCCGAGTTTCCAGCATCCCGTTGACCACGGGAAGCAGTTCAGGTATGGAATAGCAGCCCAACCTGTCGACGAAATGCCCTCCACCCGGCACGATCGTCAGCGGAGCGTCGAGCTCATGGGCCAACTCCGCAGTGAACGGAGGGGCAACGGTGGTGTCGTTGTCCGAGCCCAGGACAGCGCGGTGCGTGATGGTGTCCGCGAGAGCGCGAAGATCGATGGGTGGCGCCGTGAACGCGCTGAGCTGGGGCAAATTTGGCAGCGCAGACACGAATCCGGCGACGAGGATGAGGCCGCGCAACCGCCAGGGGCGTGGCATCCGCTCAAGAACGCGCAGCGTCGTTATGGAGCCCAGGCTGTGTCCAATGAGGATGGTCTCATCGTCAACCTCGCCGATGGCAGCAGAGAGCGTCTCGACCCACGGCTCACGCTCGGGCGCCGTGGAGTTCGGCAGGGCCGGAACGCGGACCATGCCCGGCGCGAACTGTTCGGTCAGCCAGGGAAACCAGTGACGATCGGGGGCGGCGTTGTAGCCGTGAGCAACGATGATGCGTGGTGCCATTGTTCGAGTCTGGCATTAGATGCCGGTGCGCATCCATGCCGTTGTGCGGGCCCGCAGGCCGAGAGTGAGGGCCCGTGCCGCGAGGTAGCCGAGCGAGAACGCAGCGGTGAGGAAGGCCAGGCCGGCCGCATCGCTCGGTGCCGATGTTGCGACCCAGATCGCGAGTGGGAGAAAACAGGCGAGGTTCAGGATGCCGCTGAGCGCGAGATAGCGTGCGTCGCCGGCGCCGATCAGCACGCCGTCGAGCACGAAGACGAACCCGGCAAGCGGGGTGCTGATGCCCAGAACGACAAGGCTCGGTGTCAGCAGCGCCGCGAGATCCGCCTCGCCCGTGAACAGCAGGCCGGTGACCGGGGCGGTGGCCATGACCAGGAGGCCGAGCACGACTCCGGAGCCGACGCCCCAGCTGAGGCAGCGGACGAGTATGGCGCGCACGCCGGCGGTGTCGGCCGCGCCGAGGCCCTTGCCGACGAGGGCCTGTGCGGCGATGGCCAGCGCGTCGAGCACAAAGGCCGTGAGGGTGAAAAGGGTCATGACGACCTGGAAGCCGGCGAGTTCGGTGCTGCCGAGGTCCGTGGCAACGAAAGTGGCCAGCAGGATGGCCGCGCGGAGGCTCGCCGTTCGCACGAACAGCCAGCCGCCAGACAGCGCTGAGCCGGAGATGCCGTCGCGCGATGGCCGGACGTCGGCGCCGGTGCGGCGGGCATGCCGCATCACGACGGCCAGATAGACACCGGCCATGCCCCACTGGGCGATGACGGTGCCGATCGCCGAACCGGCGATGCCGAGGCCGAGTGCGTAGATGAAGACGAAGTTGAGCACGACGTTGGCGGCGAACCCCACACCGGCGACGAGCAGCGGGGTGCGCGTGTCCTGGAGCCCGCGAAGCACACCGGTGCCCGCGAACACGAGGAGCATCGCGGGGATGCCGGCCATCGAAATAGAGAGGTAAACGGATGCCTGCTGCGTGACATTCGTCGACGCACCGAACCAAGACAACATCAGTGGCGTCGCCGCGAAGCCGGCCACTGCGAGCACCATACCCAGCGCCACCGATAACCAGATGCCGTCGATTCCGACCGAGATGGCGCCGCGTTCGTCGCCGGCACCGAGTCGGCGGGCCACGGCCGGGGTGGTGGCGTATGCGAGAAACACCATGAGGCCGATGATCGTCTGCAGGATGGCGCCAGCAAGGCCAAGGCCCGCGAGTGGTGCGACGCCGAGGTGGCCGATCATGGCTGAGTCGGCGAGGAGGAAAAGCGGTTCGGCGACGAGCGCACCGAGAGCCGGAACGGCGAGGCGCAGGATGTCGCGGTCAACCGTTCTCACCCCTCGAGCCTACGGGAGGGCGGGTCTGGCGGGGTGCCGCAGCCTTCGCCGCCGCCGCCGCCGCCGCCGCGCTGTGCCGTGCCCTTCGCCGCCGCCTCCGGGCGGTGCTCGGTCGATACGGGCTGCTCGAGCCTTTGCTCGGTCACAAAGGGCGACTCATTCGTTGCTCGGTCACAAAGGGCGACTCATTCGTTGCTCGGTCACTTTAGGTCACGTTTCGAGCCTTAAAGCCGCCGTTACCGCCGGAGCAAGGAGGCGAGTGACCACTACTGACGGAGCAACCGCGGTGCAGTGACCCTTTCTGCCCGAGCAACCCACTGACCCGCATGCGGCACCTCGAAGTGAGGGGTATTCCGACCATTAGTGACCGAGCAACGCAGCGACGCGGACGTTGTGTCCGGGGAGCGGGCTCGTGTGTGACCACTAGAGACCGAGCAACGCAGCGACGCGGAGGTGTGCCCGGGGAGCGGCCTCGTGTGTGACCACTAGAGACCGAGCAATGCGACGCCGGGGTATCGCCCAGGGCGTCGCCCCGGGGCGCGCCCCGTGCGTCGTGCCCCAGGCGTCGTGCCCGGGGGAGCGGGCTCGAGCGACCACTATCGACCGGGCAACCGAGGCGGTCGCAGCGGCCCCTTCCGTTCGCGGCCCTTTCCGTCGTAGTGTCGCGGCATGATTGGTGAATTCAGAAGCGTCGTGCTCGACTGCCCGGATGCCCGCGGCCTCGCCTCGTTCTACGAGAAACTCCTCGGCATGGATCGCATCATTGACCGTGATGACTGGGTTGCCCTGCAAAAGCCCGAAGGCGGTCCCCGCGTCTCGTTCCAGCAGATCGAGAACTACACCCCACCGCAGTGGCCCGGGCAGGTCGTGCCGCAACAGCTCCACATCGACGTCACCGTCGACGACCTCGACGCCGCCGAGGAACAGGTGCTCGCCCTCGGAGCGACCGATGCCGGCTACCGCGAGGACGACTTTCGGGTGTTCCTCGACCCAGCCGGTCACCCGTTCTGCCTCGTCGAGTAGTCGCCGCCGACACCCTTACCAACCGTCGCCCTGAGGCGTAGTGTTCGGCTTCATGAGCACGGTAATCCAGGCTCGCAACCTGCAGAAACACTTCGGTCGGGTGCACGCCCTCGACGGCCTCGACCTCGACGTACAGCCGGGTGAGATCCACGGTTTCCTCGGCCCGAACGGTGCCGGAAAGTCGACGACAATCCGCATCCTCCTCGGGCTCGCCCGGCCAACAGGCGGCGAGGCAACGGTCTTCGGACAGAATTCCCGAACGGATGCCGTCAGCATTCACTGCAGGCTCGCTTACGTTCCCGGCGACGTCAGTTTGTGGCCGAACCTGACGGGCGGCGAAGCGATCGATCTGCTCAGCCGGCTGCGTGGCATCCGTTCACGCGATGAATATGATCGACGCAAACGGCACCTCCTCGACGTGTTCGAGCTCGACCCGAGCAAGAAGGGGCGCACCTACTCGAAGGGGAACCGGCAAAAGGTGGCGCTCGTCGCGGCGTTCGCCGTGCCGGCCGAGCTGTACCTGCTCGACGAGCCGACGTCGGGGCTCGACCCGCTGATGGAGGCCGTGTTCCGCCGCGAGCTCAGTGAGCGCGTTGCCGACGGCGGCACGGTGCTGCTGTCGAGTCATATCCTCAGCGAGGTCGAGCAGCTCTGCTCACGAGTGAGCATCATTCGCGCCGGGCGCCGTGTCGAGGAAGGGTCACTCGCCGAACTCCGCCGGCTCACCCGGACGGAGGTGTCGTTCTCGGCCGCGAACCTCACCGAAGCCGACCTGGCCGGAATTCCGGCGGCACGCGACGTGCGCATCGACTCGGGCCGCGTCGCCTTCACGGTCGACAGCGCAACGCTCCTCGAGGCGTTGCCCGTGCTCGCCGCCCTACGGGTCGAAGGCCTGACGATCACACCGCCGTCGCTGGAGGAGCTTTTCCTTCGGCACTACGGTCTCGACAGGAACGACGCCCAGCCGCCCACCGCCGCCGTGGCAGCAGAGCCGGCCCACGCCCGGCACGCCCGGAGTGGTCGGTGACCGGCCTCGGCTCGCTGCTCCGGCAGCGCATTCGACGCGATCGCGTGCAGGTGCTCAGCTGGCTCCTCGCGATCGGCGCGCTGGTGTTTTTCGCGGCCACTGCGCTCGAGGACAACTTCGGCGGCCAGGCCCAACGCGAGGTACTCCTCCGCCTGGCGACGGCGAACCCGGCGATCGTCGTCCTCCGCGGTCCGCCACAGGGCGCCGATTTCGATGCGCTCTTTATCTTCTCGATCTTCGCGTTCCTCGGCCTCCTCGCCGGGTTGGTCAACACGTTCCTCGCGGTGCGTCATTTCCGTGCCGAGGAGGAAACCGGTCGCGCCGAACTCGTTGCAGCCACTCCGATCCCGCGGCTGCTTCCGCTGACGGCAACACTCCTGTGGGGACTGATCGTCAATCTGCTGCTGGCTCTCATGGTGAGCGGATGCTGCGTGGCCGCCGGTCTGGACGTCGCCGGTTCGATCCTCACGGGGGTTGCCCTCGGGGCCATCGGCATCTCCTTCCTGGCGGTGGGGCTGCTGGCCTCGGAACTCATGCTCACCTCCCGTGCCGCCAACGGCATCGCGGCCGGAACCGTCGTGCTCGCCTATCTGGCTCGAGGCGTCGGGGACGCCTTGGGCGCGGTGTCGGATGACGGGCTGTTTGTGACCAGCGCCTGGCCCAGTTGGCTCTCACCGATCGGCTGGGGGCTTGCCAGCCACCCGTTCACGGCAAACGACGCGACCCCGCTGGTGCTGAATGTCGGTCTCGCGACGGTGCTGGTGGCATCCGCGTGTCTGTTGCATGTGCGTCGCGACAGCGGCGCGAGTGTTTTCGGCGCCGGACGGGGACGGGCGACGGCCCGCGCAACGCTGTCGGGGTCGCTGGGCCTCGCCTGGCGCTTACAGTGGCCGTCGGTGATCGGGTGGGCGCTCGGTGCTGCGCTGCTCGGTGCCTTCGGTGGCGCGCTGGGCACCATTGCAGGCAGTGACGGTGCGACCAACCCGATCGCCGAGCAGTTGCGAGCATTGTCGGGTGACGGCGAATCGCTCAGCCAGGCCTTCCTCTCGGTGATCTTCACGGCGGTCGGCATCCTCGCGGCCGGTTGCGCCGTTCAGGCCGTCATTCGGGCTCGGCAAGAGGAGGCCGTCACAACCGCGGAACTCGTGCTTGCTGCGCCGGTGCGCCGCGTTAGATGGCTCGCTGACTACCTCGCGGTCGGGATCGCGGCCGTGCTCATCGTGCTGATCGTGGCGGCAGTTGCTGCGTCGCTCTCGGCTGCGGCGGTCGATGCGGAGGAAGGTGCGGCACGGGATGCGTTTGCTTCGGCGCTGGCCCAGCTTCCTGCGGCGCTGCTGTATCTGAGTCTGGTCGCTTTGGTCTTTGTCCTGTGGCCGCGGTTCACGGCGCCGGTCGGCTGGGGAGTGCTGGTCGCCGGGGCGTTCCTTGGCCTGTTTGGCAAACTGGTTGGCCTGCCCGAGTGGGCCGAGAATCTCTCGCCGTTCAGCCACACACCCGTCGCGCTCGGAACCGAGGTGGATTGGAGCGGGGGATTTGTGATGATTGCCCTCGCGCTTGTGGCCGGGGTGGGAGCATCCGTTCTCCTGGAACGGCGGGATATTGCGAGCATGTAATCGACGGGTGTGACCGAGGCCTAGCCGCTCGGTGGGGACGTCGCTAGACTCGCCGGAACGGGCGCTGGTGCGATGAGTTTCGACGGTATTCGACTGCAGGGGATCGGACCACGAGCAGCACCGAGGTGCCGGTTGGGAGGTGCTCCATGATCGCGTCACGTTTCGCACGATTGTCTGCGGCGATGTCGGTCGCCGCCGTGGTCGTGTTGCTGGGGGCGTGCGCGTCGTCAGGAGGGGCCTCCGACGATGAGCAGGATTCATCGGAGCCGACAGAGACCGCAGAAGTGCTCACTACCAAGACGCTTGTCGGCACGTGGGGATCCACTGCCGAGCATCACCCCAACCTGACCTTCGACGAGGAGGGCGGGGTGACCGGCACGGACGGGTGCAATCGGCTGGTCGGGTCGTGGACACTCGACGGGGATTCGGTCACGCTGTCCGACGTAGTGACGACGCTCATGGCGTGCGAGGACGTCGACACCTGGCTCAGCGGCGTGTCATCGGCGCAACTCGCAGATGACGACGACGAGCTACAGATCTTTGATGCCGAACAGAACGAAATCGGAACGCTCGAGCGAGCCGACTGAACAGTTCAATTCACCGAGGAGAACGATGAACACCCTGACACTCGCGGATGCCCGCGCCCTGATCGCCGCCGCTGAGCAGCGAGCCGACGAAATTGGGCAGCCGATGAATATCGCTGTGGTCGACGCGGGCGGAAACCTCATCGCCCACGTGCGGATGGATGGCGCCTGGATCGGCAGCGTCGACATCTCGACGAAGGACCTGGGCGAGAACTCGCAGCCGGGTCAACAATTCTTTGGCATCCACGCGAGCAACGGTGGGAAGGTCATGATCTTCGCCGGTGGGATCCCGATTCAACGCGACGGCGTTGTGATCGGCGGCCTCGGGGTGAGCGGTGGCACGGGTGAGCAGGACCAGACGGTGGCCGAAGCGGGGATTGCCGCCCTTTAACCCCTGATGCCCTCCGCGAGATACCGATGAAGGACGTCGCGGAGGGCACGGAGCGGGTTTAGCCGAGGTGCAGTACCTTCTCGGCCGTTTCACCCATGGGCATCAGTGACTCCTTGGACCCACGGATGAAGGTGGCCGCGATGAGAGAGCCAACCACGAGAGCAATGGCCGTGCCGATGAACACCGCTGAGTAGCCGGAGACGAGGGCATCGAGCCCCGTGCCGCTCGCGCTGCCCGCGGTGTACAGCGCCGTGTAGATGCCGAGCCCGATTGACCCGCCGACCTGCATGGCTGCGGTGTTGGCCGCGCTCGCCGCACCCGCGTCGTGCGGTTCAACACCAAGGAGGGCCAGGTTCTGCATGGGCACGAAAAGCATGGCCATCCCGATGCCGAGCAGAACCATTCCGGGGAACACCTCGGTCCAGTAGCTGCCGGTCGAGCTGAGGCGACTGAGCCAGACCATGCCACCCGCGGCGATGAGCGGACCGACGACCATGAGCACCTTGGGACCAATCTGCGGCAGCAGCTTGGTGGCGATGGGAGCAACAACACCGATCACGATGGTGAGCGGAAGTGAGGCGACTCCGGAGAGGAGGGGTGAGAAGCCCAGCACGATCTGCAGGTGCAGGGTGACGTAGAGCATCATGCCGATCATTACGCTGCCGGAGACCATCTGCAGGAGTAGCGAGCCACCACGCACCCGGCTGGCGATCACGCGCAGTGGAAGGAGAGGCTGTGTGACTCTCGACTGGGAGAAGAAGAACAGCGCCATGAGCACAACGCCGGCGCCGAGGCAGGCCCAGACGCCGAGCGAGTCCCAGCCTTCTTCGGCGAGGGTGAAGCCGTACACCAGTGACCCAAGTCCGAAAGCGACGAGTACCGTGCCGAGGAAGTCGTACTTGTTGTCGCCATCCGCCTTGCTCTCCCGCAGCAGGACGGCGGCAGCGATCATGGCGATGATGACGACCGGGACGTTGACGAGGAGGCACCAGCGCCAACTGAAGAATTCGGTGAGCACACCGCCGAGAAGCAGCCCGACCGCTGCCCCCGCACCACCGATGGAACCGAAGACCGCGAATGCCGTGTTGCGCTCCCGGCCGGACGGGAATGTCGTGGTGAGGATGGCGAGGGCCGCTGGCGCCATGAGTGCGGCGAACACGCCCTGCAGTCCGCGGGCAACGATGAGTTCGACGCCCGTGCCGATGAGGCCGCCGTATGCGCTCGCGATGCCGAAGCCGATCATGCCGACCATGAAGGAGCGCTTGCGGCCCCAGTAGTCGGCGATGCGTCCGCCGAGGAGGAGCAGTGCGCCGAATGCGAGGGCGTATGCCGTAACGACCCATTGCCGCTGGACGTCAGTGAGCCCGAGGTCCTGCTGCGCCTGGGGGAGGGCAATGTTGACGATCGTGCCGTCGAGGACGACAACGAGCTGGGTCAGGGCGACGATCGCCAGCACCCACCAGCGGCGCGTGGCGGTGAGTGGAGATTCGGACGGAAGTGACACAGGAAACCTTCCAAATAAGTATTTGCTTTTTAGCTCTACAATGATTGCATGACAACCGGTTCCCTGCGCACGAAAGAGGTCATTCTCGCGGCCGCTCGGGCAGAATTTGCGGCACATGGGATGGCCGGCGGCCGGGTCGATCGGATCGCGAAGGCGGCCGGTGCCAATGTGCAGCGCATCTATGCCTACTACGGCGACAAGCAGGGCCTCTTCGACACCGTCGTCCGTGGTGCGGCCCAGAGCCTCTCGACCGCCATTGGCGGAAGGCAACCCAACATCGAGGCGTTTGCTGGCGCCGCCTTCGACTACGTCGTTCAGAACCCCGGCAACACCCGCATCATGACGTGGGCCCGGCTGGAGCGTGAAAACGAGTTCTTCGAGATGATCGAGATCGGGCTCGAGGAGATGACGCCAATCCAGGCCATCGCCGACCTGCAGTCGTTAGGCCTCGTGACATCGGCCTGGGACGCCGCCACACTGCTTGAAGCGATCATCGCGCTGAGCGAGCGCTGGCACTCGAACTCGCCGACGTACGGGGGAGGCGAGGTCGCACAGCACCGTGAACTCGTTTTGACGTTCGCTCGCACACTGGTAACCGAACCGGCCACGTCGTAACCGAGGAGGAGCCGCGAACGCAACGCGAAGCATCCGCTGCCTCAATCTCAAGGGTCGCAACTAGGGTGGATTCATGACGAACGCACCGCTTGACTCCGGTATTGAACTCGATGAACTCAACCCGGAGGTGCGTCCGCAGGACGACCTCTACCGGCATGTGAATGGCCGATGGCTGGACCGCACCGAGATTCCTGCAGACAAGGCGCGCTGGGGATCCTTCCACCAGCTTGCCGAAGAGGCCGAGAAGGCGGTCAAGGACATTATTCTCGAGGCGCAGGACGCACCGGCCGATGCGACAGGCCCGACAGCGGCCGAGCAGCGCAAGGTGGGCGACCTCTACACGAGTTTCATGGATGACGAGCTCATCGAGACGCTCGGCGCCGCGCCGATCGCCGAGCAACTGGCCGCGATCGACGGCATCGAGTCGATCGAGCAGTTCGTCGCAACGGTTGCCGGGCTTGAACGCGTTGGCGTCAGCGGGTTCTTCCAGCTCTACGTCGACAACGACCCGGGCAACCCCGAGCGTTACCTCGTCCTGATCGAGCAGGGTGGCATTTCGCTGCCCGACGAGAGCTACTACCGCGAAGATTCCTTTGCGGCCATTCGTGAGGCCTACCTCGCGCACGTGCAGCGCCTCTTCGAGCTGGCCGCCGAAAGCCTCCCCGATGACACCACAGCCGCCGACGTTCGCGCGCAGCGGGTGTTTGAGCTGGAGACGAGCATTGCGGCCGCGCACTGGGACAACGTGCGCACCCGCGACAGTGAGGCCACCTACAACCTTTATTCATGGGCGGATGCCACGGCACTGTTCGCGGGTGCCGCTGGCGTTGAGGGAGACAAACGTGACGTATCGGGCGCCGCAGCCGGGCTGCTCGACACCTGGCGGGCCGCCCTCGGTGCTCCGGCCGGGGCGTTCGACGAGGTCGTCGTACGCGAGCCGAGCTTCTTCGAGGAGCTCGCGCCGCTGCTCGTGCCGTCGCGGCTCGAGGCGTGGAAGGACTGGCTGGCGTGGAAGATCATCCACGGCGCAGCGCCCTACCTGTCGAACGACTTCGTGGAGGAGAACTTCGACTTCTACGGCCGCACCCTCTCGGGGACCCCCGAGTTGCGTGAGCGGTGGAAGCGCGGGGTTTCCCTGGTCGAGGGCGTGATGGGTGAAGCTGTCGGCAAGATTTACGTCGAGCGGCACTTCCCGCCGCAGGCCAAGGAGCAAATGGACGTTCTCGTCGACTACCTGGTGCAGGCGTACCGCGAGTCGATCTCAACCCTCGACTGGATGAGCGAGGCGACACGCGCCCGGGCCCTCGAGAAGCTCGAGAAGTTCACCCCGAAGATTGGGTTCCCAGTGAAGTGGCGTGACTACTCGACGCTGACCGTCGACCCGCGTGACCTGCTTGGCAATGTACGTCGGGCCAGCGCTTTCGAGTTCGACCGCGAGCTCGGCAAGATTGGCAA
Source organism: Okibacterium sp. HSC-33S16 (assembly GCF_024171565.1). Classification (GTDB taxonomy): domain Bacteria; phylum Actinomycetota; class Actinomycetes; order Actinomycetales; family Microbacteriaceae; genus Mycetocola_A. The sequence goes on along the minus strand of NZ_JALJZZ010000007.1, from coordinate 83,690 downwards.
GCCACTCGACCGCGACGAGTGGTTCATGACGCCGCAGACCATCAACGCTTATTACAACCCCGGCTTCAACGAAATCGTCTTCCCCGCGGCAATACTTCAGTTCCCCTTCTTTGATGAGAAACGGGATGCCGCGGCGAATTACGGCGCAATCGGTGCGGTCATCGGGCACGAAATTGGGCACGGTTTTGACGACCAGGGCTCCAAGTACGACGGCGATGGTCGACTCACCGACTGGTGGACCGAAGCCGACCGCGCCGCGTTCGAGAAGCGCACAGCGTCGCTCATCGAGCAGTACAACGCGCTCGCGCCGGCCCAGGTTCCCGACCACCACGTCAACGGGGCGCTCACCATCGGTGAGAACATCGGCGACCTCGGCGGCCTGTCGATCGCGTGGAAGGCCTACCTACTCTCGCTCGACGGTGAGGAACCGCCCGTGATCGACGGGCTCACCGGCGCCGAGCGCTTCTTCCTCTCCTGGGCCCAGGCCTGGCAGCAGAAGAGTCGAGACGCTGAGGCCATCCGCCTGCTGGCGATCGACCCGCACTCACCGAACGAGTTCCGCTGCAACCAGATCGTGCGCAACATCGACGAGTTCTACGAGACCTTCGGCGTCACGGAGTCCGACGCCCTGTGGCTCGACGAAGCCGAGCGCGTCACCATCTGGTAACCCGCCCAATTGCCTCCCTCAGGATTTTCTCGAAACGAGGGAGGCAATTGAGGTAGCGTGGAAAATGGTCGAAACCGCTCGCGAGGGTGAACGGGGCAGTGCAGCAGTCGACCGTTATCGACGTCGATTTCGTCGTGGGGGCCGGGAGCCGTCTGGTTTCCACCGAGTCGACTCTTGTGATGGAGAACTTGCGTGGTACCGCCGACTCAGCAACCCCCCGCTTCCCAGTCCACTGGACGACTGCGGGCCCGGGATCGTCGGCGCGCCAAGCACCGCTCAACCGAGCCGACCGAGTCGTTCACCCGAAGCTTCAAGGCGCTCGGCTACCTCGCTCGCAACGGCGTGCAGGTGTCAGCACGGGTCGCTGACCTGGCCAGCGGAAGCGAACTGCTCAGCGTCGACGACTACGTCGTGATGCCGACGGCCTCGGTTGGCAAGGTTCTCCTGCTCATCGACGTCGCGGCCCGGCTCTCCGACACCGAGTTCGCCGCACTCACCATTCTTGACCGGGAGTCCGACGACTCCGTGGGTGACTCGGGTCTGTGGCAGCACCTTCAGGTACCGTCCTTCCCGGTCGCTGACCTTGCGGCGCTCGTGGCAGCCACGAGCGACAACCTCGCAACCAACGTGCTGCTCCGTCTCGTCGGCCTCGACTCCGTGCGGGAGCGCGCCGAGTCAATCGGCCTCAAGCGGCTCGCCCTGCTCGACAAGGTGCGCGACACCCGCGGACCCGACGACGCACCGCACCTCTCCGTCGGATCGATGAAGGAACTCGCCTGGCTGTTCTCGGCCCTGGCCCGTGGTGAAGTCGTCGACCAGGCCACCAGCCAGCGCGTCGCCAGTTGGTTGTCCCTGAACACGGACCTGTCGATGGTCGCCTCGGCGTTCGGCCTCGACCCGCTCGCGCACCGCGGTGGCGACCACGGGATTCAGATTTTCAACAAGACGGGCACCGATGTGGGCGTGCGCACCGATGTCGGGGCCGTTCGTGGCCCGCGCGCCGGAGTCGCCTACGCCGTGTCGGCCTCGTTCACCGATACCGGGTTGTCCACGCGGTTGGCCGTGCTCGACGCGATGCACACGATCGGACTCGACCTCGTGGAGTACGTGCACTAACGCTGACGCTCGGTCACGCGTGGCTGAAGCCTGAGCGCCTTTCGCGAGCTCCGTCACAAATGGCGACAGCCACCGGCCGCTCGACGTCGACCTCCGTCACAAATGGCGGAACGCTGGCCGCCCTCCTCGCCCTCCGCCACAAATGGCGGAACGCCGGCCGCCCTCCTCGCCCTCCGCCACAAGTGGCGGCAATCACGCGTCTCCTCGGTCAGAAAGGGTGGGACCGACCATTGCTCCGTCGAAAGCGGCGAGGAAGTGCCGGGTTTCCTCGCCCTTACTGCCGGAGCAACCGTCCGGGAGCTCCCGTTCCCGCCGTTAGTGTCCGCGCAACCGTGCGGGGGCTCATGCTCCCGCCGTTAGTGTCGGAGCAAACGTCCGGGGGCTCCCTCTCCCGCCGTTAGTGTCCGAGCAACGTCTCAAGCCGCCGTCCGGGCCGTTGCCGCCGTGCCCGCCCTGCGTGCTCGAGCAACGCAGGCCATCGACGCCCGCGCACACGCATCCACACCCGTGGGAAGAGCTCGCACCTCACAATGGTTGCCTCTGACACGACCGCAGAGGAGACCCGAAAATGAGCAACGTCCTGCAGATGCGCCTCGTCGTTGAGGCCGACGACTTCGATCAGGCCATCGCGTTCTACCGCGACGCCCTCGGCCTGCCCGAAGAGGCCGCGTTCGAGGGCGACGGTGACGCCCGTGTCATGATCCTCGATGCTGGCCGAGCCACCCTCGAGATCGCGAATCCGGCCCAGAAGCGCATGATCGACGACGTCGAGGTCGGCCGCCAGGTGGCACCGCGCCTGCGGGTTGCCTTTGAGGTGACGGATGCCGCGGGCCACACCGCAACCCTCACCGAGCACGGCGCGACGTTGGTCGCCGCACCTCGAGTGACGCCGTGGAACTCCCTCAACGCCCGGCTCGACGCGCCAGCCGGGCTGCAGATCACTCTGTTCGAGGAGCTCGACGAGGCGGCGCGCACCCAGGCGCACCCGGCCGCTCTTCCAGCGCCCACCCCGCCGAGCGATGAGGCCGGCGATCAGCGCTAGTTGAGCGAGCCGGAGGCGCCGACGGCCGCGACCTTAGTCGATCATGCCCAGCGCCGCGAGCCGCCGCAGCACGTCCGCACCCGCTGGCGGACAGCGGTCGATGGCTGCCGTCGTCACCCAGTGCACCTCACTGACCTCCGCGCTCGGCCGCGGCTCAGCATCGGCCTCAGCGCCAAACACAACCATTCGCACGAGTCGCCCGTCGGGTTCGCCGTGCGCTTGCGTGACGACGGTGAAGAGTTCGGAAACCGTGCCGGGGACGAGACCGACCGCCACCTCTTCGGATGCTTCGCGGGCGGCACCATCCGCTGGGCTTTCTCCCTCATCGATCTTGCCGCCGGGCATATACAGGACGTCGCGCCCCCGCGCCCGCACCATGAGTACCTGCCGGTCTCGAACGAACGCAACAGCTGCCACGAGAATGTCGGGGTGACGCGTCACTGTTCTCCTTGTGAAACGGATGCCGCCACGGCGTCTTCAGGACGGCTCGCGAGAAGCGTAACCGCGTCTGCGGCAGCGTCAACCGCTTCGGCCGAGTGCAAGATCCGAAAGTGCCCGCTCACCGGTATCCGCACGTTGGTCGCTCCGACGAGCACACTGCCGTCGGGAACGTGCGGGTCGAATGGTCCGAAAATCGACACAATCTGGGCATTCACGCTCGAGTCCCGGCCGAGCAGCACGATGGTGTCGTCGGTCGGCGAGAACGCGCGCAGCGTCTGGCCGAGCAGGTACTTGGCGTAGCGGGAGCCGGCGAACGGCGTGCACACGGCAACGAGGCCGCGGACGCCGAGATCCTCGTGGTGGCTGAGCATGAGGTGCTTGCCGACGAGCCCGCCTTTGCTGTGAGCCACGATGATGCGACCGGCCGGGTTGGCCCTCACCCGCGCGAGTGCCGCGGCCAGGCGGTCTGAGGTCTCGACGATGGGGCGGCGGTTGTAGCCGAGGCCGTGCACGACGCTGATCGGGTAGCCGTCCTCCCAGAGCCGGTCCGCGATCGGTTTGAGGAAGTTCCACCGCTCGTAGACACCCGGGATCAGGACGATGGTGGGCTTTCCGGGCTCACCGTGTGCGTAGTGAGAGGGCACCCGCCAGCCACCGGCGATCGCTCGCACGTGCAGTGCCGCTGCGTCGAGATAGTCCAGTGCCCAGACGCCCGCTTTGTCGAACAGATTCACACTCGGCCCTCCGTGTGCCGGACGATGAGCGAGGCAACGCGCTTGCCGTGGGTCATCATCACCTCATGCCCAGACCCGGGGATCTCGACCAGGCGGCTCCGCGGAATCGCCGCCACAATCGTCTCGACCCACTCGCGTGGGCACACCTTGTCTTCGCTTCCCCGCACAACAAGCGTGTTCGCCCGCACGTTCGGCATGGTCTTCTCGACCTCGTGCCTCATCATGGAGCCGAGCTTTTTTACATACCAGCGCGGGCCGGCCTTGAGGTAGTACATCAGCCCAATGCCGAAGACCCGCGCCTGTGCACCCCAGAGGTCCTGCACCAGCCGAAGAGCCTGGGTGCGTACACGTCGCTCGGCGGGGTTCACCGTTGGGCTGATCAGGACGATCGATTCAAAGATCTGCGGATGCCGCGCGGCGGCTTCGACCGCAACCTGCGCTCCCATTGAATGGCCCACCAGCACGGGTCGAACAATGTGCTTCCGCTGGACAAGCTCGGCGATGAGATCGCCGGACTGCGCCATGGTGAGTGGGTTCTCCGGTTCAGGTGCATCACCGAAACCGGGCAGGTCGAGGGCGTACACCCGACCGTGCATCCCAAGTGCCTCGGTGAGCGCGCCACAGTAGTGCCGGCCCATCCCGATGCCATGCAAGAGGACGAAAGAGGGTCCGGAGTGCAACCCGCTCTCCGCAACGACCGTCACGCGTTCACGAGTGCGAAACTCATGGGCGGATGGGGTCGGCATGCCGCCAGTCTACGGAGGCGATCTGGGGGCCCGGATGGGGTTGCGCGGTGCACGGGCACGTGCACTGGACCGCCGCTCAGGTGGCCGCGGCTAAGCTGGAGGGGCTTCCGTGCAGCCGGCACGGGCACTCTTTTTCGTATCAGGAGCCACTGTGGCAGCATCCAGCCGTCTCGACTCAGTCATCGCCCTCGCCCGCCACCGCGGATTCGTCTTCCAGGCCGGTGAGATCTACGGAGGGTCGCGATCCGCCTGGGACTACGGGCCCCTCGGCGTTGAACTCAAAGAGAACATCAAGCGCCAGTGGTGGAAGTACATGGTCACCCGCCGCGACGACGTTGTCGGACTCGACTCGAGCGTCATCCTTCCCAAGAAGGTCTGGGAAGCATCGGGCCACGTCGGCGTCTTCACCGACCCGCTCGTCGAGTGCCTCCACTGCCACAAGCGGTTCCGCGAAGACCACCTGCTCGAGGCATTCGAGGAGAAGAAGGGCCGGGCGCCCGAGACCGGCATGCTTGAGATCGCCTGCCCGAACTGTGGCACCCGCGGGGAGTGGACCCCACCGCGCGACTTCAACATGATGCTGAAGACCTACCTCGGCCCGGTCGAGGACGAGTCGGGCATGCACTACCTGCGCCCGGAAACCGCACAGGGCATCTTCGTCAACTTCGCCAACGTGCTGCAGGCGGCGCGCATGAAGCCGCCGTTCGGTGTCGGGCAAATCGGTAAGAGCTTCCGCAACGAGATCACGCCAGGAAACTTCATCTTCCGCACGCGTGAATTCGAGCAGATGGAACTCGAGTTCTTCGTCGAGCCCGGCACGGATGAGGAGTGGCACCAGTACTGGATCGACTACCGATTCAACTGGTACACCGACCTCGGCATCAACCCCGAGAACCTCCGCCTGTTCGAGCACCCCGCAGAGAAGCTGTCGCACTACTCGAAGCGCACCGTCGACATCGAGTACAAGTTCGGCTTCACCGGTGGTGACTGGGGCGAGCTCGAGGGCGTCGCCAACCGCACCGACTTCGACCTCACCACCCACGCTGAACACTCGGGCAAGGATCTCTCGTTCTTCGACCAGGGCAAGAACGAGCGCTGGGTTCCCTATGTCATCGAGCCAGCGGCGGGTCTGACCCGGTCGCTGATGGCATTCCTCGTCGACGCCTATCACGAGGAAGAGGTGCCGAACGCGAAGGGCGGTACCGATAAGCGCACGGTACTCAAGCTCGACCCGCGCCTCGCTCCGGTGAAGGCAGCGGTCCTCCCGCTCAGTCGCAACGAGGCCCTGTCGCCTCTCGCCCGAAAGGTTGCTGCCGAACTCCGCGAGTCATGGAACATCGACTTCGATGACGCCGGTGCCATCGGCCGTCGTTACCGCCGCCAGGACGAGGTTGGAACGCCGTTCTGTGTCACCGTCGACTTCGATTCGCTCGAGGACAACGCCGTGACCGTGCGTGACCGTGACACGATGGCCCAGGAGCGGGTGCCGATCGAGAAGCTCTACGTCTACCTGGCTGAGCGGCTCAAGGGAGCCTAAGCCCAGTGTGTTCGACCGAGCGCCACACCGTCAACGGGTGTGGCGCTCGGTCCGTTTCTGAGGCCTATCGCGTCGGCCGGAATCGGCGTAGGTTGACGGCAAAGAAACAGAGGTGCAGTCATGGACCCATTCCTGCTCATCGTGGTTATCGCTGTTCCCGCGCTGATCATCGGTCTCGTCATCGCGCTTGCGGTCAGGGATCGGCGCAACCATCAGTCGCCGTTTGACGACGGCGAGATCTCCACACCGTCTACCCGGCAAGCCCAAGCCGAAGCCTCGGCGATGGCCGCGGGCGCTGCTCGTAACGCACCGTTCTAGAGCGCGAGTCCCTGGCGACGGGGACTTCTCCCCACGCAAGGGCCCCCGTTGTAATTGACACCCATACAGCTCACTGCCACTCTGGAAGCCGGCTTACAAAGGAGCACAATGACTGACGAAAACACCAACAACATTCCGCCAGCCAACGCTGGATCGAATCAGCCCCCGTACGGGCAGAACCCCCAGGCTCCGCAGTACGGAGCCCCTCAGGCTCCGCAGTATGGCGCTCCCCAGGCCCCGCAGTACGGTGCCCCCCAGGGCCAGTACGGTGCGCAGGGTTACGGTCAGCAGCAGTCCGCAAAGTGGAACGTGCTCTCGATCATCACCCTGGTCAGCTCGATCCTCGGCTTCTCGATCATCTCGATCGTGCTTGGCATCATCTCGCTCAACCAGATCAAGCGCACGGGTGAGCAGGGCAAGGTCCTCGCCATCGTCGGTATCGTGATCGGCGCGCTCGCGACCATCGGGTACATCATCGCGATCATTTTCTTCGTCGCTCTGCTGAACAGCCCCGATCTCTACACCGGCTACTAAATCGATTGATCAGTTCCGAAAGAAACGCCCGCTCCACGGTTTCGTGGGGCGGGCGTTGTCGTGACAGCTCCGAGGGTCAGGACGCCTCAGCGGTGAGCTCAGTACCGCGTTCGTCCTCGGTCGAAGGCAGGGATATCGGTGCCGAGTCGACGTCCTCCTCGTCGAGCGTGATGCCGAGCAGCGCGTCGAGGGCGTCGACGTAGCGGTCGTGATCACCGGCGCGGCCGAGTTCACGGGCCCGAACTGTCGGGGTGTGCAGCAGCCGGCCCATCATGTGTCGGAGTGCACGTTCAATATTTCCGTCGGTATCGCGGGGCGCGACGCGCGCAATCTCCTGCTCCAGCACCTCGGTCGCACGCGACCTCAGGGCGACGACGGCCGGCGCGAGGCTCTGCTCGTCGGTCACTGCCGCGAACTTCCGCGCGGCCTTGTTGACGATCTGCCGGGCGTGGTCGGTGGCCTGGAGCTCTTCGAGCGGCGCGTGAATGCGGATGGTCTCGAGGTCGAGCAGGTCGACTCCGGCGAGCGTTGCGACGTCGGGGTCAACGTTGCGCGGCAGCCCGAGGTCGATCACCAGCTGACCGGCCGAGTGATCGACTGGGCAGCCGGGGGTGCCGTCGATGGGGAAGGCGGGCAGCATCGCTTCGAGATCCCGACGGCCTGCGGTGATCGTCTCAGCATCCAGCACGAAACCGGATGCTGTCGTGCAGGTCACAATGACGGTTGCCTCTGCGGCCTCCCGCGGAAACATATCGGCGTCAATGGGCCGGATGTCGTGGCCGGCGGCGAACTTGGCTGCGCGGCCGGACGGCGAGTAGACGGCCACGTCGGTGACGCCGCGGTCACGGAGCGCGGCGAGGCTCGCGCCAGCGTATGCACCGGTGCCGATGAGGAGGACGCGGACCTTCGACCAGTCCGAGATACGGCTTTCGGCGAGGTCGAGGCCCAGGCGAACGATCGAGCGGCCCGCTCGGCCGAGGGGAGTGTTGTTCTTGACTCCGCGCGAGGTCTGCGACGCGCGCTGGAAGAGGCGTTCGAGGTCGCTTGTTGTGGTTCCCGATTCGCGAGCCTGCTGCAGTGAGCGGCGCACCTGGCCGGCGATTTCGCCCTCGCCGACAACGACAGATTCGAGTCCGGCGGAGACAGCGAAGAGGTGGCGGGCCGCCTCTTCATCGGTGTGCGTGTGCCAGGTCTGGTGCAGGGTTTCCGTAGGAATTCCTGTCGCAGCACTGACGGCATCCGTTGCGGCCTGAAGGGCAACCTGCGCACCCGCCGTCACCGGCTCATCGAGATCAATGTACGCCTCGAACCGGTTGCAGGTCGCGATGACGATGGCCCCGGCGACGCACTCGGAGTGGTCGGTGATGCGTTGGCCGACGGTCTCGGCACCCGTTGAGAGTCGCTCGAGCAGATCGAAGGAGGCGTTTTTGTGACTCGCCGTCAGACACATGAGCACCCGTTAAGGATACCGGGGGATTCTGAGTGTTCGGTCCGCCCGGCGGGGGGTGCCGGTGCGCACGTCTGTGCAGAAGTGTCGGGGGCCTCCGCAATTTGAGAGGATTGTCGGGTGCAGCTTTCTTCGAACCACCCGCTTGAAGCGGGACTGACCCCATCGTCCCGGCTTCTCACCGCCTACCGCGGTGAGCGCCCAGATGTCACTCCCGTGTGGTTCATGCGGCAGGCCGGCCGGTCGCTTCCCGAGTACCGCGACCTTCGCGTCGGCACCGCCATGCTTGACGCCTGCCTGAACCCGGAACTCGCGAGCGAAATCACCCTGCAGCCCGTGCGGCGGCACGGTGTCGATGCGGGTATCTTCTTCAGCGACATCGTTGTACCGCTCAAGCAGGTCGGCGTCGACGTCGACATCGTCCCGGGCAAGGGGCCGGTACTCGGCAAGGCTGTTCGAACGGCCGCAGACGTCGATGAGCTCGTTGCCCGTGACCCGTCGGTTCTCGATGAGTCGCTCGCGCCGGTACGCGACGCCGTCGCGCTGACGGTCGCTGAGCTCGGTTCGACTCCGCTGATCGGGTTCGCCGGGGCGCCGTTCACGCTCGCTGCGTATCTCGTGGAGGGCGGCCCGAGCAAGGACCACATCCACGCCCGAACCCTCATGCACTCCGACCCTGAGGCCTGGGCGCGCTTGATGGACTGGGTGGCCGATGTGACCGGCCGGTTCCTCCGCGCCCAGGTTCTGGCCGGAGCCAGTGCCGCGCAGTTGTTCGATTCATGGGCCGGCGCCCTCTCTCTTGACGACTATGTGCGGTACGTTGCGCCAGCATCCGCCCACGCTCTTGATCACGTTCGAGACCTCACCTATTCGGTGGCAGGAAGCACGGAGGATGCGCGCGAGACCCGGAATGTGCCGATTGTGCACTTCGGTGTGGGCACCGGCGAACTGCTCAAAGCGATGCACGACATTGGGGCGGACGTTGTCGGTGTCGATTACCGGGTTCAGCTCGATGAGGCGTCGCGTCGGCTGGGCGGACTCGTGCCGGTGCAGGGCAATATCGACCCGGCACTGCTTGCTGCTCCGTGGCCGGTGCTCGAAGCGCATGTCCTCGACGTGCTTGAGCGTGGAAAGAGCGCCCCGTCGCACGTCCTGAACCTGGGACACGGGGTTCCGCCCGAAACGGATCCGACCGTGCTGACCCGACTCGTCGAATTCGTCCACGCCCAGTGATCGAACCGCGCCACGTTCTCGTTATCGGCGGCGGCGTCGCCGGGCTGGTGGCTGCGCTCGACTGTGCGCGAGTGGGCATTCGCGTCACGGTTGTCGAGAAGGCGGAGCGCGCGGGCGGCTCGGTCGCAACGGAGACTGTTGCAGGCATTCGGGTCGATACCGGGGCAGAAAGTTTCGCCACCCGGCAAGGGACGGTGCGGAAGCTCGTCGACGGGCTGGGGCTCTCCGATTCTGTCGTCCGACCGGCCGCGGGCGGGGCGTGGGTTCGACTGCCGTCGGGCGTCAGTGCACCGTTACCGAAAGCGGGGCTGCTCGGGATCCCGTCCAATCCTCTCGCCGATGACGTGCGGCGGGTTATTGGGTGGCGAGGAGCGCTCCGTGCGTACCTGGATCGGATCCGGCCGGTTCTGACCATCGGGCTCGAACACAACCTCGGAGAGCTGGTTTCGAAACGCATGGGCGCGGCGGTGTTGAACTCGCTCGTCGCGCCGGTCACGCGTGGCGTCTACTCGGCGGACCCCTACGATCTCGACGTGACCCGTGCAGCGCCGGGACTGAACAAGGCGCTGACAACGGCCGGCTCTCTCTCGGGTGCCGTGGCGATGTTGCGTTCGGCTGCGCCGGCCGGGTCCAACGTCGAGGGACTCCGCGGCGGAATGTACACGCTCGTCGAGGCCATGCTCGATGAGCTTCGCCGACGGGAAGCCACCATCGTTCTGGGGTCGGGGGTGGCTCAGCTGCGCCGCCTCACCGACGAGGAACGTTCCGAGTCCGCAGACGGCGCCACCGCGAGCTGGCGGGCCGTGCTCGATGACGACCAGATCGTCGACGCGGACTATGTGATTGTCGCGACGCCGGAAGAGGCAGCGCTCACGCTGCTCGCGCCACTGTCCGACGACCTCTCGAACGAGGAACCGCTCGAAACGCCCACCGTCGAGCTGGCGACACTCGTTCTCGACGCGCCGGAGCTCGATGCCAAGCCCCGTGGAACCGGGGTTCTCGTTGCCGAGGCGACGCCAGGGCAACGCGCGTCAGGTCCGCGAGTGACCGCTAAGGCGCTGACTCATTCGACGGCCAAATGGCAGTGGCTCGCTGACGAAGCGACGAGCGGACACCCGCACCGCCACGTCGTTCGGCTCTCCTACGGGCGCCTGGGCTCAGCAAACCCGAGCCTGGACCTGGGAGACGACGCGCTGCGTGCGCTCGCTGTCTCGGACGCTGCAGAGATTCTTGGTGTTCCGCTTGAGGACAGCCAGGTGCTCGGGTTCACCCGCACTCGCTGGGTAGGGACTCTCCCGGGGGCAGCCATCGGGCAGCGGGAGCGGGCAGAACGGCTTCGCACCTCCGTGCTCGCGATCGGCGAACTCGACGTCACGGGCGGGTGGCTCTCCGGCACCGGCCTCGCTTCGGTGGTCCCGGATGCGCTCGCCGCATCCGCACGAATCCGTTCTGCGGTGGCTGCGAGCTATCTCGCAGACGGCGTCGTGATCGATCCGCATACCAGAACAGGCATGAACGACACCAGCCCGGACGCGAACCCCAGCTAGGGACTACGCTTGAGCCACTGACCGCCAATTGAACGGAGCGACCCATGAAGGGCAAGCTGATTTTTGTGGCAGGGATGGCCACCGGATACGTCCTCGGATCCCGTGCGGGCCGCGAGCGGTACAACCAGATCAAGAAGAACTGGCTGAAGGTCTGGAACACCGACATGGTGCAGGACAAGGTCGAGGTCGTGCAGGGATTTGCGAAGGCGCGCCTGAGCGAGGTGCCCGGTGCCGTGTTCGCTGGCGTCAAAAAGGTTTCGACCGCCGTAGGCGGCGAGGGTACCCCGGGCCAGAAGCTCGACCGGACGATCGCGAAGACCAAAGATGCTGTCGATGACGTGGCGGAGCGAGTCCTGCCGCACGACGACGCAAACCCGTCAACCGGAACACCCACGAAGTAGCACCTGGAGCGTCTGACTATGACGGACCGAAATTTCGGCGATAAGGGCCGCGAATCGCTCTTTGAGTTGCTCGCGGACCTGCCGAACCTGATCACCAACTTGATCAAGGCAGAGATCGAGCAGGTCAAGACCAAGGCGAAACACCTGGGAAGCTACGCCGGTAAGGGCGTCATCTTCTTCGTCCTGGCGCTAATCTTCCTGTTCTTCGCCATCGGCACCCTTGTCGCGGTCGCGATCCTCGCACTCGCCCTTGTGCTGCCGGCATGGCTCAGCGCGCTCATCGTCTTTGTGGCCTTCGTGCTTATCGCCGTGGTGCTTGCGCTTATCGGGCTGAAATTCTTCAAGAAACTCAGCGATGACCCGAACCCAGTGGAGAGCGTCAAGAAGGACATTCGTGCTGTGAAGGGCGAGGGTGAATATGACCGCTACTAATCCAGGATCACCTGCCGCTGCCCGCGCCGAACTCGTCGCGACACTCAATGCCATCGAGGACAAGCTCAACGTCCCGCGCAAGTTCAACCGCCTCGTCACGCAGGGCAAAAGACAGGTAGCAACTCTGCAGCGCGAAAACCCGACAGCGATCTACGCGGGGATTGCCGCAGTCGCGTCCGTCGCCGGGCTCGCCGCATGGGCGATTGTCCGCGGGATAGCCCGGCGCTAGATCGGACAGAAAGAACTTCTCCGAAGCTCCGCGAGCGGTTTTGATCGCCGGCGGAGCTTCGGCTTTGAGCGAACGTTCAGGGAAAAGGCACCCATTTGGTGGGGAGAGATTAAGGGGTGATGATGTTAGGTATGACTCACCCGGCCTCTGCCGAGGCACCTCTGCCCCACGAAACAATCGAACCCGAAGAGAACCCGACAGGATTTGCCCTCTGGGCCGTTCTGCGCCGACCCGAATCTGCGCTCTCGATCAGCGACCACGCTGTATTCGAGCTTGACTCCGCCGTAAAGCGAGTCGAGCACAACGGCGTCGTCGTTCGAGGTTTCTACGATGTCTCCGGCTTGAAAGCCGACGCTGACATCATGATTTGGCTCCACGGCGACACCGCCGATTCCCTTCAGCGTGCCCTGCGCGAATTGCGCCGCACGAGCATCCTTCGCGGTCTGCTGCCGACGTGGAACGCCATGGGCGTTCACCGTGAGGCTGAGTTCAACAAACGCCACGTGCCTGGCTTCCTGCGCGGAATCGGGCCGAAGGACTGGCTCACCGTGTACCCGTTCGTGCGGAGCTTTGAGTGGTACCTGCTCCCGGACGCTGAACGCAGCCAGATGCTCGCAGACCACGGCCGCAAGGGCGCTGCGTTCCGCGGTGCCATCGCCAACACGGTCTCGGCTTTTGCGCTCGGCGACTACGAGTGGATCCTCCCCATCGAATCCGACGAACTGACCGAGCTCGTCGACCTTATGCGTGACCTTCGAGCGACGGATGCCCGTCGACACGTTCGCGAAGAAGTTCCCTTCTACACCGGCCGTCGTATTTCGACGGCAGAGATTCCCGAGGTAATTCAGTGACCGATCTCGTTCTCGGCGCTACGGAGGCTGCGGCATCCGGTGAGCCGCACATCACCGAGCCCGTCGCCTATGACGCTATTCTTCTGGCCGGCTTCGGTGGACCGGAGGGACAGGACGATGTCATCCCCTTCCTGCGCAACGTCACCCGTGGACGCGGGATCCCCGAGGAGCGCCTGGAGGAGGTCGCTCACCACTACCGTCACTTCGGTGGTGTGAGCCCGATCAACGACCAGAACCGTCAGCTCAAGGCAGCGCTCGAGGCCGAGCTGGCTCAGCGGGGCATTGACCTGCCTGTGCTCTGGGGAAACCGCAACTGGGACCCCTACCTGCGCGATGCGCTGGTCGAGGCCAACGACCGCGGCTACACAAAGCTCATTGCCATCGCGACAAGCGCGTACTCCTCATACTCGAGCTGCCGGCAGTACCGCGAGGACTTCGCGATCGCGCTCGACGAGACGAGCCTGTTCGGGCACATCCAGATCGATAAGGTGCGTCAGTTCTTCGACCACCCCGGCTTCGTCACCCCGTTCATTGACGGTGTGCGCGATGGCCTTGTTGAGGTTCAGCGGGAGAACCCGGGCATCGACCTCGCGACCGAGGTTGAGATCCTGTTCTCGACGCACTCGATTCCCTCGACAGATGCCGCGAAGTCCGGCCCGGCCGAGCGTGGTTTCGGTGAAGGTGGCGCGTATGCGGCCCAGCACCGCGCTGTCGCTGAAGTCGTCATCGAGTCGGTTCAGCAGGAGCTCTCGCTCGACGCGAAGCTGGCCTGGCAGCTGGTGTACCAGTCGCGTTCTGGCCCCCCGAGCATGCCCTGGCTTGAGCCGGACATCAATGACGCGATCGCTGAATTGCCAGCCCGAGGCATCCGTGCGGTCATTATTGTTCCGCTCGGATTCGTGAGTGATCACATGGAAGTTCTCTGGGACCTCGATAACGAAGCAACCGAGTCGGCACAGGAGAACGGGCTGTATTCGGTGCGCGTACCGACGCCGGGAACGCACCAGGCCTACGTGACCGGCCTGATCGACCTCGTGCTTGAGCGTCGTGATGGTGTTGCGGTTGCCGATCGCCCCGCGATGACCGACCTCGGGCCCTGGTACGACGTGTGCCGGCCCGGGTGCTGTGAAAACGTGCGACTCGGCTTCAAGCCAGCATTGGCAGGCCTCCAGCCGTGACCCTTCGAGTAGGAACGCGTGGAAGTGCCCTCGCACTCGCGCAGGCGGGTGACATCGCGCGTGAGATTACCGAGCGGACGGGTGTACCGACCGAGCTCGTGCCCGTCACGACGCACGGTGACGTTTCTCGTGAGTCGTTGTCGAGCCTCGGAGGCACCGGTGTCTTCGCATCGGCGCTGCGCGAATTTCTGCTCGCCGGCAATTGTGACCTCGTCGTCCACTCGATGAAGGACCTGCCGACCGCGGCGTACCCCGGGTTGAGAATCGGTGCAGTGCCGGTCCGCGCTGATGCGCGGGACACCCTCTGCGCGCGAGACGGACTCACTCTGGCCACCCTGCCCGCCGGGTCTCGAGTCGGAACCGGATCGCCGCGCCGTGCCGCACAACTGGCGTCGCGCCGCCAGGACATCGAAATCGTCGACATTCGCGGCAACGTGGACACGCGGCTGAACTTCGTCAGTTCGGGTGAGCTCGACGCCGTCGTCCTCGCAGCGGCTGGCCTCGGCCGACTGGGGCGCAGCGAACGAGTCACCGAGTACTTTGACCTGGACTCCTGGCCGACCGCTCCCGCCCAGGGTGCGCTGGCCATCGAGGTTCGCGACGAGGAGCACAGCGATGATCTCGCGCGGGCCCTCGCGTCGATTCAGGATGAGGCCACCCATGCAGCTGCCGTCGCCGAGCGACGGATTCTCTTCCGGCTGGAAGCGGGCTGTGCCGCACCCATTGGTGCACACGCCGTCGTGGAGAACAACAGCGTCACGCTGCACGGGGCGGTCTATGCTCCTGACGGCTCTGGACAGCTCGCGTCGACTCACTCAGCCGTCGCCGGCGCGCCCCGCACCGGGGCTGGCGAAGCTGAGGATTTCGTGAGTTTGAGTTCAGCCAGCATCATAGAGACAGCCGAAGCCGTTGGCACAGCACTCGCCGACGAACTGTTGGCGCGGGGAGCAGCCGCACTCGCGCCACTGAAGCAAGACTGAGGACCCGATGAACTCTGCACCATCATCCAAGCCCCTGAAGGGCTGGCGCATTCTTGTGCCCCGGGGAGGCCCCTGGGGAGACAGCGTCGCCGCTGATCTGCGTGCACGCGGGGCGACTCCCGTTGTTGCACCGATGATCAACTTCGCTCCGACCGACGACCCGGAGCGCCTCACCGACGCGCTTCAGGCGCTGGAGAACGGCGAGTTCGACTGGTTGACCGTGACGAGTGCGACCACAGTCGACGTCATGTATTCGCAGGGCGTGAAAATTCCTGATCGCACTCGCGTCGCCGCGGTTGGAGAAACAACGGCCGCCGCACTGCAGGCCGTTGGGTACCGGGTAGACCTCGTGCCCGCGAAGGACAACTCCGCGCGCGGCATGGTGTCTGAACTCACACAGCTCGAGCCGACCCCCAAGCGTTTCCTCACCCTGCGGTCGGAGATCGCGAAGCCGCTGCTGAGTGAGGGGCTCGCTGAAGCCGGCCACCACGTGCAGTCGGTCGTTGCCTATCGGACCATCGGTGAGCCGGTCTCCGAGAACATCATTGCTGACGTGAAGTCCGGACGCATCAACGCGATCCTCGTGACCAGTGGATCGGTTGCCGAGCAGGTTGTGCAGCAGTTCGGTGAGTTGCCGGAAGCAACCCTGGTTGCCGCTATCGGTCCGCGAACTGCGAAGGATGCTGTCGCTTACGGACTGCAGGTCGATGTCGTCTCGAGGCACCAGACGGTGTCAGCGCTGCTCGACTCGATCGTTGCAACGGTCGAAGCAAACCAGCCACAGCCGAGCGAGTTCTGAGTCGCTTTCTCGCCTCGTGCTGGGAGCCGGCTTCAAGCTGGGTCACAGCCGGCCCAGCGTAGGCTGGACGGGTGAATGTTCCCGTGATTCGACCCCGCAGACTTCGTTCATCCCCGGCCATGCGCCGCCTGGTCTCAGAGACCCGGGTGCATCCCGCCGAACTGGTGCTTCCGCTCTTTGTTCGTGAAGGCGCAACTGAACCGACGGCGATCGGCTCAATGCCGGGCGTGATGCACCACACGCTCGATTCGCTCAAGCGCGCTGCGACCGAGGCGGCCGAAGCCGGCGTTGGTGGAGTCATGCTCTTTGGGGTGCCCCTCATACGTGATGCGACGGGCTCACAGGCATCCGCTCCTGAAGGAATTTTGAACGTCGCTACCGAAGCCCTCGTGGCTGAGGTGGGCGACGCGCTCGTGGTTCAGACTGACCTGTGCCTCGACGAGTTCACCGACCACGGGCACTGTGGCGTGCTCGATGAGCGCGGTGCCGTTGACAACGACGCGACGCTCGAGCGGTATGTCGACATGGCCCTCTCGCAGGCCCACGCCGGATCGGCGATTCTGGGCCTGTCCGGCATGATGGACGGCCAGGTGGATGCGGTCCGATCCGCGCTGGATGAGGAGGGCTTCATCGACACCGCGATTCTCGCCTACTCGGCGAAGTACGCATCGGCGTTCTACGGGCCGTTCCGTGAGGCGGTGGATTCGCAGCTTCAGGGCGATCGCCGTACCTACCAGCTTGACCCGGGCAACCGGCGCGAGGGCATGCGGGAGTCGACGCTTGATATGTCTGAGGCGGCCGACATCGTGATGGTGAAGCCAGCGATGAGTTACCTGGATGTGTTGGCCGACGTTGCCGCGATGAGCGACATTCCGGTGTGGGCGTATCAGGTGTCCGGGGAGTACGCGATGATCGAGGCCGCTGCCGCGAACGGCTGGATCGACCGTCGCCGGGCGATCGAAGAGTCGCTCGTCAGCATTCGCCGAGCCGGCGCCGACGCCGTGCTCACCTACTGGGCAACCGAGGCCGCGGGGTGGCTCAAGTGAACAACGACACGCTCTTCGCCCGAGCCAAGGAATCGATCCCGGGCGGTGTGAACTCACCGGTGCGTGCCTTCGGTTCGGTCGGTGGCACCCCGCGCTTCCTCGTGAAGGCGTCGGGAGCATACGTCACCGACGCCGATGGCACCGAGTATGTCGACCTGGTCGGCTCGTGGGGCCCCGCGATCCTCGGCCACGCGCAGCCCGATGTCGTGCGCGCCGTTCAGGACGCCGCCGCACTCGGCCTGTCGTTCGGTGCATCGACGCCGGCCGAGACCGAGCTGGCTGAACTCGTGAAGTCGCGTGTTGCCGCCGAGGGGCTTGCACCGATTGAGAAGCTGCGACTCGTTTCGACCGGCACCGAGGCCACCATGACGGCCATCCGGCTGGCGCGCGGTTACACCGGTCGCGACCTGCTTGTGAAGTTCGCCGGGCACTACCACGGCCACTCCGATGGTCTTCTGGCGCAGGCGGGCTCGGGTCTCGCGACGCTGGCGCTCCCCGGTTCCGCGGGTGTTCCCGCCGCCATTGCCGCCCAGACGCTCGTGCTGCCGTATAACGACATCGACGCGCTCCGGCTCGTGTTCGAAGAACGGGGCGACCAGATCGCCGCGGTCATCACGGAGGCCGCCGCGGCGAACATGGGTGTGCTCGCCCCGCTTCCCGGCTTCAACGCCGCACTGGTCGAACTGGCGCACGAGTACGGTGCGCTCGTCATCCTCGACGAGGTCCTGACCGGGTTCCGAGTGAGCCCGGCCGGCTACTGGGGCCTCTCGGTCGCTGAGGGCCCGGCCTACCAGCCCGATCTCTTCACGTTCGGCAAGGTCATCGGTGGCGGGATGCCGCTCGCTGCTCTCGGTGGCCGAGCCGAGATCATGGACCACCTGGCCCCGGTTGGCCCGGTCTACCAGGCCGGCACGCTCTCGGGTAACCCCGTCGCCGTTGCGGCCGGGATTGCGACACTCGAACGAGCGACTGCCGAGGTGTATGCCCGCCTGGACGAGGCATCCGTCACCCTCTCCAACGCCGTCTCCGACGCCCTCTCACACGAGGGTGTCGCCCACGTTGTGCAGCGGGCGGGCAACCTGTTCAGCTTCGTCTTCGCCGACGAGGCGCCGCGCAACTATGTCGATGTGCAGGCGCAGGACGCCTGGCGATACGCCCCGTTCTTCCACACGATGCTCAACGGTGGAGTGTCTCTGCCACCCAGCGTGTTCGAGGCATGGTTCGTCTCGGCGATGCACGATGACGAGGTACTCGGCCGCATCATCGACGTGTTGCCCGCCGCAGCGAAGGCCGCCGCCGCAGCGCAGCCGGTCTAATCGGTTACGACCCGACCACCCGGCCACAACGCCGCTGTTACCTCTTTGTGAGGTTTCACCACCCGAATTCGATGACCCAAACGGCAGACTGGAACCATGGCCCGTCTTCACCTGCACCCCGACCGACTCGAGATCACCCTGTCGAGGGCTGAAAAGACTCTGGCGCTGCGCAAAGACGACATCATCATCCCGCGATCGGCCATTCGCTCCGCAACGCTCACCGACGACCCGTGGATCTGGGTGCGCGGTATTCGTGCGCCCGGCGCGGCCATTCCGCTCACCCTGGCGGTCGGCCAGTGGAAGTTCCACGGCGGCAAGGACTTCCTCGTGCTCAAAGGCACCAAGTCGTCGGTGGTCATCGACATCGCCGATGAAGAGTTCTCGCGTGTCATCATCACGACCAAGCACGGCGCCGAACTCGTCGCGAAGCTGCAGCTCGATGTGAAGCCGGCCAAGAAGACGGCCCGCGCGCGCAAGGCCACGCCGCGAGTGACTCCGAAGCCCAAGCGAGTGATGAAGCCGAAAACGGATGCCGCGGCCAGCGACGCCGAGGCAGGTTCGGTTGTTGAGGCGGTCACGTCGGTTCCAGAAGCCGCGGTCACCCCGGCGAAGAAGGCCGCAACCGCCAGCACGGGGGCGGCTCGCGCGAAGACTCCCGCCGCTGAGAAGAAACCGGCTGCCGCAAAGAAGTCGGCCGCGACGAAGAAGCCCGCTGCGGCGAAGGCGACGACAGTCACGAAGCCGGCCGCCGGTGCCGCCAAGGCAACGGCTCGCGCGGCTGCTGCGAAGCCGGTGACCCCGGCGAAGGCCGCGGCGGCGAGCACCGCGTCGACCGAGGTCGCGGCATCGTCGCCAAGCGAGCCGACCACATCGGCACCGTCGACAGCCGAGTCGACCGAATCGACACCGTCGACGGGAGCTTCTGCCGCCTCCTGAGGTCAGGCGCGAACGTCGACGACCGTTCGGCCGTGCAGCTTGCCCTGAAGGATCTGGTCGGCAGCGTCCCGCGCGTCAGCGAGGGCAATTCGCGTCGTCAGCTCGTCGAGGAGATCGGTATTGAGATCGGTCGCCAGCCGGGCCCACGCCTCCTCACGACGAGAGAGCGGCGCGTCCACTGAGTTGATGCCGGCGAGCGTGACGCCGCGGAGAATGAACGGCATCATCGTTCCGGGCAGGTCGGCGCCCTGAGCCAGTCCACAGGCGGTCGCAATGCCGCCGTAGGTGAGTTGGGCGAGTGCGTTGACGAGCGTCGTGCTGCCGACCGCGTCGACCACGGCCGGGTACTTCTGCGATTGCAGCGGTTTGCCCGCGTCGCTGAGCTCGGCCCGGTCGATCACGGTGCTCGCGCCCAGTCGGCGGAGGTAGTCGCCCTGACTGTCGACCCGCCCGGTCGAGGCGACCACCTCGAAGCCGAGCCGTGCGAGAACGGCGATCACGATCGAGCCCACGCCGCCGGCTGCCCCGGTGACGAGGACCGGCCCGTCTCCGGGTGAGACACCATGACGCTCGACGGCGAGTACCGACAGCATGGCGGTGAAGCCCGCTGTGCCGATCGCTGCAGCCCGCTTCGCGCCGAGCGATTCCGGAACCCGCACGAGCGACGCGCTGTCGACGCGGGCTCGCTCGGCCAGGCCACCGTGGTGTGATTCGCCGAGCCCCGCACCGTTCATCAGCACCTCGTCGCCGACCTGAAACCGGTCGGACTCCGTCGCGGTGACCGTGCCCACGGCGTCGATCCCGGGAATGAGTGGCCAGGTTCTCACCACACCGGGCTTACCCATCAGGGCAAGCCCGTCTTTGTAGTTGATGCTGGACCACGACACGTCGAGAGTGACGTCTCCGTCCATCAGATCGTCGTCGGTGAGATGTGAAACGGATGCTGTGTGCGTGGCGGTGCCTGAAGCATCCGTTTGCTTCTCAACCTGCCAGGCCCGGAACGTCGTTGTCATCCGCCCAGCCTAAGGCGCTGACCGAACGACGCGGGGCCGGGTGTGCGGCAGCCGGTTGCCAGTCGGGCAGAATGGGACGATGACCCGATCGGCGACGCTCAACAGGCCGCTCGCCCTTCTGGTCGCCGCAACGTTCTTTATGGAGAACCTCGACGGAACGATTATTCAGACGGCGGCGCCCGCTATGGCGCTCGACTTCGGTGTTCGGGCCGTCGACATCAACATCGCAATGACCGCGTATCTGCTCACGCTGGCGATCGGGATCCCGGTCAGCGGGTGGCTCGCTGATCGCTTCGGCACGCGCCGCATCTTCATGCTGGCGATCGTCATTTTCACCCTGGCGTCGGCGCTGTGTGCGCTGAGTGCGACCCTGCCGATGCTCGTTGTCATGCGGGTGCTGCAGGGCATCGGTGGAGCCATGATGGTGCCGGTTGGGCGGCTCGCCGTGCTGCGCTCGATTGAGAAGCGTGACCTGCTCGACGCGATGGCGTACCTCACCTGGCCGGCCTTGCTCGCGCCGGTTCTCGCGCCGGTGATCGGCGGGGTGCTCGCGGACACGGTCGGTTGGCATTGGATCTTCCTCATCAACATTCCCATCGGTGTGGTTGCCTTTGTCGCGGCAGTCAAACTGGTGCCAGCGGTCGACACCATTGCCCGGCATCGACTGGACTGGGCAGGATTCGTGCTGGTCGGGGTGGCCTTGGCCGCTCTGGTACTCGGCATGGAGCAGCTCGGCGGGAGCCGTACCGACGGGATGTGGGCGGCCGGTATGTTGACGCTCGCCGTTGTCGCAGGTGTCTGTGCCGTCGTGCGCTTACGGCGGGCTGTGCATCCGCTGCTTGACCTGTCCGCACTCGGAATTGCGACCTTCCGGGTGGGCAACGTCGGGGGCGGCGTGTATCGCCTGGTGATCGGAGCAGCACCGTTCCTCTTCGTTCTCCTGTTCCAGTCGGGCTTCGGGTGGTCTGCGTCCCAGGCTGGATTGCTCGTCATGGCCGTCTTCGTGGGCAACGTCGTGATCAAACCGGCGACGAGTCCGCTCATTCGGCGGTTTGGCTTTCGGGCGGTGATCGTCTGGAGCAACCTCTGCGGTGCCGTGGTGTTCAGCCTGTGCGCGTTCGTTGATTCGTCGACACCGGTTGCGTTGATCGCCGTGCTCCTCTTCCTGAGCGGAGTGTTCCGATCCATCGGCTTCAGCGGCTACAACTCGGTGCAGTTCGCGGATGTCCCCGCGTCGCTGACCTCGGGTGCCAACACTCTCGCCTCGACGCTGCAGCAAGTAGCGGTCGGCTTGGGCATTGCGGTGGCTGCGCTCATCGTGCGGGCAACGACGGCCGGGGCATCATTGGTCGACCCTGGAGCGTCCGAGCTCGGCTATCGCTGGGCGTTCGCCGTTCTCGCCGTGCTCCTCCTCGTGCCGGCGGTCGAAGCGTGGCGTATGTCGGCTCACGCCGGTGCGGAAGTCGCCGCTCGCCGGTGATGAGACGTTGTGAGCGCTGAGTCTGGCGAGCACAATGGGACTCCATGTCCGATGCCCCACTGATCCGAAACCGTGACTTCCGGTTACTTCTCGCCGGTCAGACGACGAGCCAGTTGGGGGCGCAAGTCAGTGGGGTGGCGATCCCACTGCTGGCAGTCATCACTCTCGACGCTTCTCCGATCGAGTTGGGACTGGTCACCGCATCGTCCACTGTTGCCTTTGCGTTGATCGGCCTTCCCGCAGGGGCGTGGCTCGACCGGTGGCGGAAACTTCCCGTCCTCGTCGCGAGCGACCTGGTCAGGGCGCTTCTCCTCGCGACTATCCCGCTGGCAGCGCTTCTCGGTGTGCTCACGATGGCTCACCTCATCGTGGTCTCGTTACTCACGGGCTTCGCGCGAGTCTTCTTTGACGTCGGGTACCAGAGCTATGTGCCGACCGTGCTCGGTAAGGAACGAGTACTCGCGGGAAACTCATTCATGGAGACCATCCGCGCCTCGGGCCAGGTCGTTGGTCCGGGCTTAGGCGGCGGCCTCGTTGCCCTGTTCGGGGCGGCCAGCGTGGTGCTCATCCAAGCGGTGACTTTTGCCATGTCGGCAGCCTGCTTGCTCGGTATCCGCACTCGGGAGGCCGCTATCCCGGTGCCGTCGAATCGCCCGCGGCTGAGCTCACAGATCGTCGAGGGACTCGTTTTCGTTGGTCGGAACCGCATCCTTCGGGCGACCGCACTCGCGAGCGCGGCTGGCAACTTCTCCTTCGCCATCTCCTCCGCTGTGACCTTCATCTTCCTCTCGCGAACGCTTGAGCTCTCGCCGTTTGTGATCGGGCTCATCGTGGCAGTCGGATCAGTCGCAGCGATGGCGGGTGCTGCTCTCACCCCGCTCGTGTCTCGACGAGTGGGAAGCGTCCGCATCATCTGGTTATCGCTCGTGGTTACCGGGCCCCTGGCAGTTCTTACGCCGTTGGCGCAGCCGGGTTGGGCGGTCATTCTTGTGGCCGTTGCCATGGCCGCTGGCGAACTCGGGCAGATCGTCTACGCCGTGACGAACGTCAGCCTGAGGCAACGCTTGTGTCCGGACGACATGCTGAGTCGGGTCAACGCGACAATGCGGGTCCTCATCATGGGGCTATTTCCGCTCGGCGCGGTGGTCGGCGGGTTGCTGGGAGAGCTCGTTGGCTTACGAGCGACCCTCTGGGTCGCCGGTGCCCTCATCCTCCTGTCACCTCTGCCTCTCATGCGGGCGTTTGGTTCCATTCGAGACGTCGAAGAGCTCGGTGCGTGGCGTCGGCAAACCTGACGGCGGCACCCTTGCGTGTCCTCGAACCACTGCGCAAGCCCCTGCCAGCGCACGGCTCATCGGTTTACCGTAGAGGCACGCTATACGAAGGAGGCACCACATGACTGATGCAGAATCGCCGAAGAACGCACTCCCCGATGGCCTTGCCGCGACGCCCGAGGTCGTCGACGCTCAGTTCGTTGAGCAGGGCTTCAGCGAAGACATTGTCTCGACTCCCGAGCTTCGTGCACAGGATTATGAGGGCGACAACGAAACGCTCAAGGAGCACTACAACAACTCTGACACCGATTTTGACGCCGCAGACGACATTCTCGACGACCAGATTGACGGTCGAACTGACGGTTGAGCGGCTTGAGTTCGCAAAGTGATGCGGCTGTGCTCTCGCGAGCACAGCCGCATTCGCTATTTCTCAGGCTCTTCCGGTACGTACCAAGCCTCCATGGCGCGCACGTTCTGTGGTCGACGCCGGACTGGCAGACTGGCGCCGGCTGCCTGTTCTCGAATCGCCGGTCGCGATCGTCTGGACGGCGTCTGAGAACCTGACGGTGCTCCTGCCGCTTGTCGCCGAGGAGTTGGCGGCAGTTCCGAGGGCGGCGCAGTCGTCTGAGCAATCTCCTCATTAGGAGGTGCCACCTCGGTCGGTGGCGACTCGCACCCCGTCGGCTGTGCTGGGGCGGTTTGTTGTTGTGTGTGGGCTTGGGGTGGGGGTTGTTTGAGGGTGGAGCGGCTGCGGAGGGGTCGGGGTTTTTGGTCGGGGTCGACGCTTTTTGGGGGTATCGAGTAGTACTTGGTGTCTTCGCGGATGATTTTCCATCCGTTGTTGTGGATGAGCATGTGGTCGTCTCGGCAGAGCAGGATGCCGTCGGCGATGTCGGTGAGTCCGTTTTGGCTGGCCCATTCGTTGATGTGGTGTGCTTCGGTCATTGAGGGTGGTTGGGTGCAGTCCTCGAAGACGCAGCCGCCGTCCCTGATCGCGAGGCCGATGCGTTGTTTGGTGGTGAAGGTGCGTTCGTCCCGGCCGACGTCGAGCGGGTTGTTGTTTCCATCGACGGTGATGGTGCGGGTGCCGTTGCTGCAGATGTGGCGTTCGATGATGGGGCCGGGGATCGCTTCTCCGGTGTCTTCGTTGAAGCCGGTGCCGGTGAGGTGTCCGTTCTCGTCCCTGGTGTCGAGTTGTTCCTGGGTGATCACGATTCGGACGCCGGGTTGCCGGGCGCTGGCGGTGCTGCGGGGGTCGCCTTCGGCGCCGGCTTTCAGGGTTGCCATCAGCAGGTCGAAGACGAGTTGGTCGTTGCTGCGGGGGTCGTCGCGGAGTTGTTGGGCCTGTTCCGCTTGGACCGGGTCGATCATGCGGGGTCCGCCGCGGCGGGGTCGCATCGCGGCGCCGACGAGTTGGTCGATGTAGGCACCGGATTCGTCGTCGAACTCGATCCAGGCGGTGCGGGCCCCGTCGGGGGTGCGGCCGAAACGCCATTTGCGGTTGTCGAAGTGTTGGTCCCACCGCAGTTGAACCCCGACCGGGTCGATTTGGTCACGGAGTAGCCGTGCCCGGCGGCCGAGTTCGTCAGCGTTGGCTCCTGCCGCGTCGGCGACGAGTTGCTCAGCGCAAACTCGGAGGTCGTCGGTGCTGATCCGGTCGTTCGGGTCACCGAGGCCACGCATGATCACTGTCACCGCTTCCGGCCTCAGCACCCGGGTGCGAACAGCCCGAGTCAACGGTTCATGCCACGGCACATCCAGCACCGGCCGGTCAGCAGCACCACCAGTCGCACCCGGGTCAGGGTCGGTGTTGGGGTCGGGCGCGTCAGCGTCGGGAGTGCCAGAGCCGGGAGCGTCCGGGTCAGTGCTCGTGGTGTGGGGGTAGGTGGCGGCATCGGCCGAACCCATCGCTTCGCCAAGCTTGACCTGCCGGGCCGCTTCGACCCGGGTGGAGCCGGTCAGTCGTTGCACCATGTCTACCGCGTTGTGATCGCCCTGCCGTTTCGCGAGCCCGGAATAGCCCAGCTCACGTAGCGAACGTTTCGCGACCACCCCTGCTGTCGCGGCCACCACAGCATCAGCCTCTGACCGTAACTGTGACGCTTCACACAACAACTGCTGCAGCTCAGCATCAGAGGCCGCATCAATCAACACCGACAACGGCACAGCCGACAATTCAGCCGAAGAGGGCACATGAACCGAGGGCGTCGGCTGTAGGGAGGGCGTCGGCTGTAGGGAGGGCGCCGGGTGAAGTGAGGGCGCCGGGTGAAGTGAGGGCGCCAGCTGAAGGGAAGGCGCCAACGGAGAGGTGAGAGAGGGTGAAGGGGTTTCCAGCGAAGCGATCCGATCACACACACCCTGCGCGATCTGACGAATCTGCTCCGACATCTGGACCATGCTCCATTCTACCCAGACCCCGCCCGAGATTAGAAGCTATGTTCGAAAAAGTCTCAGATCGGTGCCTGTGGAGGGAGCCGGCTAGCGCGGCGTGGGGCTTCGGGTGCCCGAGGCATCGGCACTGCCGAATCTCGTTCTAAGCGATTACGGCGTTACGCTGCCCACCGCCGCGTGGGCCTCACAGAGTGGAGCTTCAGCCGCATGCGTTTCACACAGAACCAACTGGGTGCGGCAGGAGGCATCCGCACAATTTTGCATATGTTTGCTGGCAACGCCGCAGATCGCACATTCACCGACGATGGCGGCGTTGTCCGAGAAGTCCATCGACATGCGGTTGTCGAAAACGTAGAGCGAGCCCTCCCAGAGGCCGTCATCACCGAACGTCTCGCCATACCGCACGACGCCACCGTCGAGCTGGTAGACCTCGCCAAAGCCGCGGCTCTTCATGAGCCCAGACAGCACTTCACAGCGGATGCCTCCGGTGCAGTACGTCACGACCGGCTTGTCCTTCAGATGGTCGTATTTTCCACTCTCCAGCTCCGCGACGAACTCGCGGGTGTTGGACACGTCGGGAACAACGGCATTCTTGAATCGGCCGATCTCCGCTTCGAAGGCATTGCGCCCGTCGAAGAACACGACGTCATCTCCACGCTCGGCCACGAGTTCGTGAAGTTCGGTCGGCTGCAGCTTGGTACCGCCGCCGACAACGCCATTCTCGGTGACCTCGAGTTCGCCAGGCGCACCGAACGAGACGATCTCATCGCGAACCTTCACGACCAGTCGCGGGAAGTCCAGGCTCGCGCCGGTCTCGTCGAGCCCGGTGCCCTCCGACCACTTCACATCGAGGTCCTTGAACGCGGGGTACTCACGTGTCTTGCGCAAGTACTTCTTGACGGCGTTGAGGTCGCCGCCGACGGTGCCGTTCAGTCCGTCCTTCGAGATGAGGATGCGTCCGCGCAGGTTGAGGGACTCGCAGAGGTCACGCTGCCACAGCCGAATGGCGTCGGGGTCGGCCAGGGGTGTGAAGACGTAGTAGAGGAGGATCTTCGAGATGGCCATTCGCCGATTTTATCCGAGGCGCGCTGACCGTTGGCCGAGATGGCGAGTCAGGTGACGGTGGCGGGACGGAGGCAGCGTGACCCCGGCTGTGAGCTCGACCTCGTAGAATCGGTCATTCACTTCGCTCGAACAGAAAGCGGTACTGCCATGTCATACGGTTCTCTTCCGTCAGCCCGCGCTGCATCCGCACGTGCCCTCCGGCCGACCATCGCCGAGCGCGCGGTCGTTGGTACGTTCCAGATCATCGCGAGCCCGACCGTCACCGAGGTCCTCGCCGTCGCGGGAGCGGACGTCATCGTGGCTGACGCTGAGCACGCGGCGTTCGACCTGCCGATTCTGGAACAGTTTGTTCGCGCTGGCGAGTTTCGCGGAGCATCCGTTGTGATCAGGGTTCCGGGAATCGGACTGGATCTGAGCCGAGCACTCGATACGGGTGCTGCGGGCGTGGTTGTGCCCCGCGTCGAAAGTGCGAGCGAGGCAGAGGCCATTGTGCGCGCGACCCGCTTCCCGCCGATGGGTGCACGGGGCATCGGCCCCGCCCGGGCGACGGCGTATGGCCTGGACGTGCCGACCTACCGTGCATCGGCCAACGACGACCTTCTCGTGGTCGCCATGATCGAGACCAGTGCGGGGCTCGACGCGGTGGACGAAATCGTAACGGTGGACGGCATCGACCTCATCATGGTCGGGCCCGCGGACCTTGCCTCCAGTCTCGGGACGACTGTGGGGAGTCCGGAGCATGCGGACGCGGTGACCCGCATTCTCGAGGCGGCACACGCGGCCGGGCGCCAGACCGGAATCCACTGCGCCGACGCGGCAGAGGCTGAGCGGTACCGCCAGCGTGGCGTTCGACTGCTGCTGATCGGCACTGACGTCTCGTTCCTGGCCAGCACAGCGTCCACCGAGTTTTCGGGTGCGGCCGCCGATGACTAGAAACCTGATGGCGGTGGGTCAGATCAGGGCGTAGTCGACCGTCAGCAGACCCGAGTCATACGCCTTACTACCGAGCAGGCGCATCGCACCCGTCGAGAACCCGGCCGGCAGCGCTTTCCGGCCGCTGCCCAGTGCTATGGGGCACACTCGCCAGTGCATCTCGTCGACCCCACCCGAGGAGAAGAGCTGGTCGGTGAGCGACAGGCTGCCCCAGACCACAACATCCCCCGGCGCCTCGTGGGCGATCGCACGGAGGGTGGTCGCCGCGTCACCCGCGACCACTCGCGCCTCGGAATACGTGCCCCACGGTGCGGTCTCGAGCGAGCGGGAGAACACCACCTTGTCGAGCGCATTCAGTGTGTCGGCGATGATCTCGCGACCGGACTGCTCGGTCGGCCAGTAGCCCGCGAACATGCGGTAGGTGCGACTTCCGAGCGCCATCAGCGAGAGCGAGTTGAGGAAAGCGAGCTGGTCGCGATCCGACTCGGCCCAGTCCTCGACCGACTCGAAAAAGCTGACGTCGCCCTCACTGTCGGCCGCAAAGCCGTCGAGGGTGACGAGCTGCTGAACGATGATCTTTCCCATGAGACCCACCCCTGATCCGTCGTACTTCCTTACGGTGCCACCACGCACACAATTCGGAAAGGGGGTGATCTGCGGTAGTCCGGCAGGAGGCATCCGTCGTACGCTCGAAGGCAGTTGACGAAGGAGTTCTCATGACGCGCGCCGTAATTGTCGATGTCGTTCGCACGGCCTCAGGGCGAGGGAAGCATGGCGGAGGGCTCAGCGGCATGCACCCGGTCGACCTGCTCGCCCAGACGCTGCAGCAACTCGTGGAGCGCGTGGGGCTGAATCCGGCGCTGATCGAGGACGTGATCGCAGGCTGCGTCACCCAGGCCGGTCGCCAATCGACGAACATCGCACGCAACGCGGTGCTCGCCGCCGGGTTCCCGGAGAGTGTGCCGGGCACCACCGTTGACCGGCAGTGCGGCTCGAGCCAGCAGGCCGCGCAGTTTGCTGCCCAGTCGGTGATCGCCGGCACCAACGACATCGTGATCGCATGCGGTGTCGAACAGATGAGCCGACAGCCCATCGGCTACGCGACGATCGGCGAGGACTATTGGGGACCGATGCTCAGCGCGCGCTACCCCGATGGACTCGTGCACCAGGGCATCTCGGCCGAATTGATCGCGGCGCGGTGGGGAATCAGCCGCGCCGAACTCGACGCCTATGCCGCCCAGTCACACACCCGTGCGACGGCCGCCATCGACCGCGGGCTCTTCGCACCCGAGGTGGTGCCCATCGTCCAGACCGCACTCGACGGGTCGACCACGTCGTTCGGCGTCGACGAGACCGTTCGCCGCGGCACAACGGCCGATGCGCTCGCCACCCTGCCGAGCGCCTTCCGCACCGACGCGTTTGCCGAGCGCTTCCCCGAGATCGGCTGGAACATCACGGCGGGCAACTCGTCTCCGCTCACCGACGGCGCCTCAGCGGCCCTCATCATGAGTGAGGAGAAAGCCGCCGAGCTCGGCCTCACCCCCCGCGCCCGCTTTCTCGGGTTCGCTGTCGTCGGCAGTGACCCGCTCGAAATGCTCACCGGCGTGATTCCGGCCACCCGCCGCGTGCTCGAGCGCACCGGCGTCGCGCTCGACGACATCGACGTGTTCGAAGTCAATGAGGCGTTCGCCTCGGTGCCGCTGGCCTGGCAGCGCGAGTTCGACGTCGACGTGTCGAAACTCAACCCGTGGGGTGGGGCCATCGCTCTCGGTCACCCGCTCGGCGCATCGGGTACCCGCATCCTCGCGACCCTGGTCAACGCGCTGCAGGTCGGCGGCGGCCGCTACGGCCTGCAAACCATGTGCGAGGGCGGCGGCATGGCCAACGCCATGATCATCGAGCGGCTCTGAGGCGAGCGGAAGTTGTGGGGACGGCACAATGGCCCGGCCCCGCTCCACGCCGCGCAGCACCGTGCGGCACAAGCCCGCAGCACCGTGTCGCCGGGCACCCCTAGGCTGCAACCGACCCGTTCTCGGAAGGATCAAGCAATGAAGCTCGACGGAATCTCCGCCCTCATCACCGGTGGCGCCTCCGGCCTCGGCAACGCCACGGCCACGCGCCTCGCCGCTCGAGGCGTCTCGGTCGTGATTGTCGACCTGCCCAATTCTTCAGGGGCGGATGCCGCCAGCTTGCTGGGCGACAACGCCCGTTTCGTTCCCGCCGACGTGTCGAACGAAGACCAGGTTTCGGCAGCCGTCGATGCGGCGGTCGCGCTGGCGCCGCTCCGCCTCGTCGTGAACTGTGCGGGTGTCGCCACTCCCGGCAAGGTGCTCGGTCGCGACGGGACCCTTCCGCTCGCGAGCTTCGAGAAGGTCATCTCGGTCAACCTCGTCGGCACCTTCAACGTGCTGCGGCTCGCCGCGGCCGTCATGTCCGAGAACGAACCCGATGAGTCCGGCGGCCGTGGACTGATCGTCAACACCGCCTCGGTCGCCGCGTTCGACGGGCAGATCGGCCAGCCGGCCTATGCCGCCTCCAAGGGTGCCGTACACGCCATGACCCTGCCGATCGCCCGCGAACTGGCCCGTTTTGGCATTCGGGTCAACACGATCGCGCCCGGCATCATGGAGACCCCGATGCTGATGGGTTTGCCGCAGGAGGCGCAGGACTCCCTCGGCACCCAGGTGCCGTTTCCCTCGCGCCTCGGCCGCCCCGACGAATACGCGGCGCTCGTGCAGCACCTCGCCGAAAACGACTATCTCAACGGCGAAACCATTCGCCTCGACGGTGCCATCCGGATGGCGCCGAAGTAAGCCCGACGCATCCGCTCGCCTCATTTTTTTCCGCCCCGAGTATCCCTCAAGGAACAGCATGACCGACAGCATTCTTTTCACGGTCGACAACGGCCTCGCCCACCTCACTCTCAACCGCCCGACCCGGCTCAACGCGATCAATGAAGACGCGGCCCGCACCTGGCTGTCGCTGGCGCAGCAGGTCGCTGAGCGCGACGACATTGGTGCCGTGCTGTTCGACGCAGCAGGCCCGGCATTCTGCGCGGGCGGCGACGTTGCCGAGATGAGCGCGATGGACGGCGACAGTGCGGCGACGATTGGCGAGCTCGCCGACATCATCCACGCCGGGCACCAGATCTTCCTGGCGACGCCGAAGCCGATGGTTGCCGCCGTGAACGGAGCCGTTGCCGGCGGCGGACTCGGCTTCCTGCTCGTGGCCGACTACATCGTTGCGAGCGACTCCTCGCGGTTCGTCTCGAAGTACGCCGACATCGGTCTGACCCCCGACTGTGGCGTGTCCACCCTGCTTCCCGAGGCCATCGGCATGCGCCGGGCGCTCGAGCTCACCCTGAGCGGCCGCTCGCTCAGCGCGGCCGAGGCTCTCGACTGGGGGCTCGTTACCGAAGTCGTTACCGCCGATGAAACGGATGCCCGTGCGCGCGCGGTTGCGGACGTCTGGTTGACGGGCGCGACAGCGGCCTTCGGGCAGGCCAAGCGCCTGCTCCGCGGCGGTACTGAGCGCGACTTCGCGACCTCTCTCGATGACGAGGCCCGCACCATAGCTGCGGCCGCCGCCACCGACGAGGCGCGGGCGCGGATCGCCGCGTTCGTCGCTCGTTCAGCCCGCCGATAGCATCCGCTCACCGTGTTCTGCTTCTCGACCGAAGGACTTTCATGACTGACACTCTCGCCGGCAAGACCCTGATCATGTCGGGCGGCAGCCGAGGCATTGGCCTCGCCATCGCCCTGCGCGCGGCACAGGACGGCGCGAATATCACGCTGCTCGCGAAGACCGACTCTCCGGATCCGCGGCTGGAGGGCACGATCCACACGGCCGCCGAGGCGATCCGTGACGCGGGAGGACAAGCGCTGCCGATCGTGGGTGACGTGCGCGACGACGCGGCGATCGCCAACGCGGTCGCCCAAACGGTCGAGACGTTCGGGGGCATCGACATCGTCATCAACAACGCGAGCGTCATCAGCCTGGCCCGCACCCTCGAGCTCGAACCCAAGCGATTCGACCTGATGCAGGATGTCAACATGCGCGGCACCTTCATGCTGTCCCGCGCTGCAATTCCACACCTCAAGGAAGCGCCGAATGCACACATTCTCTCGCTGAGCCCGCCAATCAACCTTGACCCGAAGTGGCTCGGCGCGCACACCGGGTACACGCTCGCGAAGTACGGCATGTCGATGGCGACCCTCGGTTTTGCCGCCGAATTCGCCCGCGATGGCATCGCCGCCAACACGCTGTGGCCGCGCACGACCATCAAGACCGCCGCTGTGGGCAACATCCTCGGAGGCGAAGCGCTGCTCGCGAAGAGTCGAACGCCGGAGATCTACGCGGACGCGGCGTATGAAGTGCTGACGAAACCCGCGCGGGAGTACACCGGCCAGTCGCTCATCGTCGAAGACGTGCTGACCGCGGCGGGCGTCACCGACTTCTCGCAGTACTCGCCCGGCGTTGATGAGAAGGACCTGTTTCCCGACATCTTCCTCTAGCGCGCGGCGGCGTGGTGCCGCGGTGATCTACTGGGAGAAACGAAAGGGAACCTTCGGTGGCAGACCTCGAGGCGAGCGTGGCCGACGGCGTTGGCCGCATCACGCTCAACCGCCCGCGCGTGCTCAATGCGCTCACCCACGAGATGATCCTCGGCGTTCGAGATGCACTCGAGACCTGGCGCACCGACTCTGAGGTGGCCCTGGTCGTGATCGAAGGAGCCGGCGACCGCGGACTCTGCGCCGGTGGCGACATTCGCGGGCTGCGGGAGCACGCGCTCAGCGGCCGCAACGACCTCTCACGGTCCTTCTGGCGCGAGGAGTACGAGCTCTGCGCCACCATCGACGAGTATTCGAAACCCTACGTCGCCCTCATGACCGGCATCACCATGGGCGGTGGAGTCGGCGTGTCCGCGCACGGCAGCATTCGCATCGTCACCGAGACCAGTCGCGTGGCCATGCCCGAAACCCGCATTGGCTTCAGCCCCGACGTTGGTGGTACCTGGCTTCTCGCACATGCGCCCGGTGAACTCGGCACCTATCTGGGCCTCACCGGAGCGTCGATGAGCGGGGCGGATGCCATCGCCTGCGGCTTCGCGGACTATTACGTTCCCGCAGATCGCCTTCCACACCTCATCCAGGCGCTCGGCGAGCGGGCCGACCCCGGCTCCCCGGGCGAAGTGGTTCTGCTCTTCGACGAAACCCCGCCGCCGTCCGAGCTCCTGCAGCACCGAGAGTGGATCGACCGCTGCTTCTCAGCGGACTCGGTACGCGAGATCCTCGAGCGCCTGCGCGCCGAGCCCGCCGACGCGGCGGCTCGAGCCGTTGCCGAGCTTGAGGCGTTATCGCCCGTCGCGCTGACCGTGGCGCTCGCCGCGATCCGTCGGGCCCGCGAGCTGGGGTCGCTCCGCGACACGCTGGCCCAGGAGTACCGCACCTCAGCGTGGCTGGCCGAGCAGCCTGACCTCGCTGAGGGCATCCGTGCGCAAGTTGTCGATAAGGACCGCACCCCGGTCTGGGCGGTGTCGACGCTCGACGCCGTGCCAGACACGCTCGCCGAGTCCGCACTGTCGCACCAGCCTCCCCGACACTGACCGGTATACCAAGCCACGCTTGATCAGGCAAGTTCAGCTCGATAGCGGGGTTCCTGTATACCGAGGCGGGCGATCGTGCGTATACTGACCGGGTGCGAGCAAGCGACAAGGCCTACGACGTCCTGAAGGATGACATTCTGTCGTGGCGCCTGAGGCCCGGCACGATCCTCAGCGAGACTGAGCAGTCGGAACGGCTCGGCATCTCCCGCACTCCGCTCCGCGAAGCGATCACCCGGCTCGCCGCGGAGGGGCTGGTTGACACTCAGCGTGGTCGCGCCGGAGTGGTGACCGACGTGTCAGCCGCAAACCTCGCCGAACTCTTCGAGCTCCGCGAGGCGCTCGAGACCCAGGCGGCCCGACTCGCCGCTCGCCGCCGGAACGCACGCGTCTTTGAAGCGCTGCGCGGCGATTTCGAGAGCGCACGCACCACCGTTGCCGGTGACACGGCGGGCTACTACGCACTTGTGGCCCGGCTGGATGCCGCCATCGACGCGGCGATGGAGAACACGTTTTTGCTCAGCTCGCTCCGGAGCCTTCGCGGGCACCTCGCGCGCGCGCGCCGGCTGGCCCAGGACAATCCGGCACGCCTCACCGAATCCGTTGGCGAGCACCTGCTGATCGTGGAGGCCATTCTCGAGCGCGACGAGCTCCTTGCCGCGCAAGCGACCGCCGTCCACCTCCGCAAGAGCCTCACCAATTTGCTTGACACCGCCGCGCTGTCCGCCGGCACACCCGCGTCTTCGACGAAAGGAACACTATGAAGACCCACCACCTGCGTGTCCACCGCAGCGAGGAGAACCTGGCCCGTGAAGGACAGCTCGCCTGGGCGCTCGCCGAAGTCGCGGCTGACCCGGTCGATGTCACTGGCGAGGTCACCGACATGATCATCAACCGCATCATCGACAACGCAGCGGTCGCCGCCGCGTCGCTCACCCGCGGACCCGTTGTCGCCGCGCGTTCGCAGGCCCTCGCCCACCCCGTCACCACCGGTGGGAGCGGCTCGACGGTGTTTGGTTCGCCAGCCGCTCGCCGCGTCAGCCCCGAATGGGCGGCATGGGCCAACGGTGTGGCCGTTCGTGAACTGGACTACCACGACACATTCCTGGCAGCCGAGTACTCGCACCCGGGCGACAACATTCCGCCGCTCATCGCCGTTGCACAGCACGTCGGCGCAACCGGCAAGGACCTCGTTCGCGGGATCGCCACCGGCTACGAGATCCAGATTGACCTGGTGAAGGCGATCAGCCTGCACGCCCACAAGATCGACCACGTCGCGCACCTCGGTCCATCTGCCGCCGCAGGTATCGGCACGATGCTGGGGCTCGACGTCGAAACCATCTTCCAGGCCATCGGCCAGGCACTGCACACGACGACGGCGACGCGCCAATCGCGCAAGGGCCAGATCTCCACGTGGAAGGCTCACGCCCCGGCCTTCGCCGGCAAGATGGCGGTCGAAGCGGTTGACCGAGCCATGCGTGGGCAGACCTCGCCCGAGCCGATCTACGAGGGCGAGGACGGCGTCATCGCTTGGCTGCTTGACGGCCCCGATGCGTCGTATGAGGTTCCCCTGCCCGAGGCAGGCGAGGCCAAGCGCGCCATCCTCGACAGCTACACGAAGGAGCACTCGGCGGAGTACCAGGCGCAGGCGTGGATTGACCTCGCACGCAAGCTGCACACGGAGCACCCGGAGCTGCTCGAAGCCGGTGCGATCGCGTCGGTCGTCCTCCACACCTCGCACCACACCCACTACGTCATCGGCTCCGGCGCGAACGACCCCCAGAAGTACGACCCAACGGCGTCGCGTGAGACTCTCGATCACTCGATTCCGTACATCTTCACCGTTGCGCTGCAGGACGGTCGCTGGCACCACGTCGACTCATACTCACCGCAGCGTGCCGCCCGCCCCGACACTGTTGAGCTGTGGCACAAGGTCACGACCGAGGAGGGCGCCGAGTGGACTCGTCGGTACCACTCGCTCGACCCGGCCGAGAAGGCGTTCGGCGGTCGCGTGGAGATCACGCTGAGCGACGGCTCCACCGTGGTCGACGAAATCGCGGTGGCCGACGCTCACCCGCTCGGCGCGCGGCCGTTTGCTCGCGAGGATTACATCCGCAAGTTCCGCACCCTCGCCGAGCCGGTCCTTGAGCCCGAAGAGATTGAGCGCTTCCTTAGCACCGTCGAACGACTGCCTGAACTCACTGCAGACGAACTCAGCGGGCTCACCATTACCGCCGCTGCCGGAGTGCTCGCAGCGGTCGAATCCCCGAAGGGACTGTTCTAAATGCTGTACGCCAAGACCACTGCCGACGAGAAGCGCCGAATCTTCCGTGAGCGCCTCGCCACCGGCGAGCTGCTCCGTTTTCCCGGTGCCTTCAATCCACTGTCTGCCCGGCTGATCGAGCAGAAGGGCTTCGACGGTGTGTACATCTCTGGCGCCGTGCTCAGCGCCGACCTCGGCTTGCCCGACATCGGGTTGACCACCCTGACCGAGGTGGCCGGTCGCGCCAAGCAAATCGCGCGGATGACCGAACTGCCCGCCCTCGTCGACGCCGATACGGGCTTCGGCGAGCCCATGAACGTGGCCCGAACGATTCAGGAACTCGAAGACGCCGGGCTCGCCGGCATGCACATCGAAGACCAAATCAATCCGAAGCGCTGCGGTCACCTCGATGGAAAACAGGTGGTTGACGAGTCGACGGCGCTCAAACGCATTCGATCGGCGGCCGATGCGCGTCGCGACGACAACTTCCTCATCATGGCGCGTACAGACATCCGTGCTGTCGATGGTCTTGACGCGGCGATCGATCGGGCGAAAAAGCTGGTGGACGCGGGAGCGGACGCGATCTTCCCCGAGGCAATGCGCGATCTCAGCGAGTTTGAGGCCGTTCGCAACGCGGTTGACGTGCCGATCCTCGCCAACATGACCGAGTTCGGCAAGAGCGAGCTCTTCTCGAGCGCACAGCTCGCCGACGTCGGCATCAACATTGTGATCTGGCCCGTGTCGCTGTTGCGCATCGCGATGGGCGCTGCCGGGCGTGCGCTCGACACGCTCACCGACGAAGGACATCTCACCTCGAAGCTCGGCGAGATGCAGCACCGCGCCGACCTCTACGAACTCGTCGACTATGAGGGCTACAACGCGTTCGACACCTCGGTGTTCAACTTCACGGTGGCACGGTAGCAGCATGAATCGGGCGCTGTACGCGGTGGGTGCGGGAACGATGGTTCTCGCGCTCACCGGGTGCACGGCCGCCGGTCCGGTGGCGAGCACGAGCAGCGCCAGCCCGACCCCGCGTGCAGCGACGACGGAATCCTCGGCGCCGCTCGGTCGGCCCGGGTGCGACCCGGCGTCACCCGTCGCGCCCGGGGCGTTCCCGGAGATTCAGGGCACCGGTCACGACGGCGCCACCCTGTATGGCCTGGTGATGGGAACAGATCCGTACCCATTCGCGGTCAGTGACGACGGCATCAAGGTGGTCTGGCGATTTACTGGTGAGGGCGACGAGCTCAGTGCAACACTGACCGATCCAACCGGAACATCTCGACAACTCGACTGGGGTCCCGAGTACCATGGCGGTTCGACCTATGACCGCCCAGGACAGGAGTGGGGCACCGGTTTCACCTTCGACGTGCCGGGGTGCTGGACGCTGGACCTTTCCCGCGATGAAAGCGGAACAGCATCCGTTTATTTCGATGTCGCCCCCTGAGGATTCTCACAATTTCACACACACCCACGCAAAGGAGCACGGCATGACCGATACCGACATTAAGAAAGGCCTCGCCGGAGTCGTTGTTGACTACACGGCCGTTTCCAAGGTCAACCCGGAGACCAACTCGCTCCTGTACCGCGGCTACCCGGTGCAGGAACTCGCCGCGAACTGCAGTTTTGAGCAGGTGGCGTACTTGCTGTGGCACGGTGAATTGCCGACGGATGCTGCGCTGAAAGAATTTCAGGACGTCGAACGTGGCCAGCGTGCCCTGGGCGACAACGTGAAGGCCGTTGTCGACCTCATCCCTGTGTCCGCACACCCCATGGACGTGCTCCGCACGGCGGTATCCGCGATCGGGGCGACCGACCCGGACGCCGACGTGGCCACCGACGAATCGAGCCTCAACAAGGCCGCACGCCTGTACGCGCAGATCCCGGCCATCGTGGCCTACGACCAGCGTCGACGCCGGGGTGAAGACCTGGTTCCCCCGCGTGACGACCTCGGCTACTCGGCGAACTTCCTCTACATGACCTTCGGTGAGGTGCCAGACCAGGTGGTCGTTGACGCGTTCAACGTGTCGATGATTCTCTACGCCGAGCACTCCTTCAACGCGTCCACCTTCACGGCGCGGGTCATCACCTCGACACTCAGCGACCTGTACTCCGCGGTCGCCGGCGGTATCGGCGCGCTCAAGGGTGCACTGCATGGTGGTGCCAATGAGGCCGTCATGCACACCTTCGACGAGATCGGCACAGCCGACAAAGCCGAGGGGTGGCTTGAGCAGGCGCTCGCCGAGAAGCGCAAGATCATGGGCTTCGGGCACCGCGTGTACAAGAACGGCGACTCACGCGTGCCGACCATGAAGGCGTCGCTCGAGAAGCTCGTGGAGCACTACGACCGGCCCGACATGCTCGAGCTGTACACCGCTCTCGAAGAGGCCATGGTGTCGCGCAAGAACATCAAGCCGAACCTCGACTACCCGTCCGGGCCCGCGTATAACCTCATGGGCTTTGACACCCTGACGTTCACCCCACTGTTTGTGGCGGCTCGGGTCGTCGGCTGGACCGCGCACATCAGAGAGCAGGCCGCGTCGAACGCGCTGATCCGTCCGCTTTCTGCATACAACGGCCCCGACGAACGCCACCTCTAGTCCCTTGGAGCGCGAGTTGCTGACTTTGCAGGGTTGCTGATCGGACAATCCCCGCAAAGTCAGCATCTCGCGACGCCGGTCAGGCCTGTGGAACAGCCTCCACGGGTCCGAAGGCGAACAGGCCCTCCGGGTCATAGGTTGCGCGAACCCTGGCGAGCCGGTCGAACACTTCGGGCGGCCAGGCCTGCGCGAAGTGCTCGGGTGTGTCGACATGTGACGAGAAGTTGATGTTCGTCTCTGCAGACACCCAGCGCTCGGTTCGATCGAGGAAATCGTGGGCGATCGCTTCCATCCGCTCGAACAATGGGGGAACGACCCCGATGAGGGTGAGGGTGAACGCACTGGTGCGACCGCCAACGGCGGAGCCACCCTCGACGTCGTGCCGCGTTGCTCCGCCGAGGTGCCGAATCTCGACCGCAACGAACGGTGAGTTTGTTCCCGGGCCGAAACTGGCGAGCAGCTCGGTAACGAAGTCCTGGTCGATCCGGTTCAGCAGGAGTCCCAGGTCCCAGATGGGTGTGGCCTCTGTGGGGTCAGCATGGATCGACCCCATCGCGGTGGTCGGAATCTCGGTCACGCCGTTGAGGTAGACCGGGGCAGCCTGCCGCAGTGGTTGGAGGAGTCGGTCACCGTCCTCGGGGTTGCCGGGATAGGTGAAGCGCAAAGCCAGGAGGAACCTGCCGCGGAATGGCTCGGGAATCTCCTCGATCGGCGGCATCGACAAGAGGGCAACCGACGTCGTGACGTTGTCCGGGGCCGTGGCGGTCCAGTCGACCCACGCCCGGAGCGCGGTTTCGACGTCCGGGGTGTCGTAGAACAGGCTGCCGCCAAAGACCGTGCGCAGCGGCACCAGCTCCAACCGCATCTCGGTCACGATCCCGAGTCCACCCTTTCCGCCGCGGAGCGCCCAGAACAGGTCGGGGTTCTCTGAGGTCGTCGCAATCACGACCGAACCATCGCCGATGACGACCCGGAAGCCATGCACCCAGTCCGTTGTGAAGCCATGGCTCCGGGCGAGCGGCCCCAGGCCACCGCCGAGGGTGTAGCCAACGGCACCGACGTGGGGCGATGAACCGGTGATCGGCGTCAGGCCAAACGGAGCAGCAGCGTCGATTACGGCGCTCCATCGCGCACCGGCACCAATCGTTGCAATTCGCTCGTCCTCATCGACGGAGACCGTGTCGAGCTTCCCAGTGACGAGGAGGAGTCCCTCGGAAACCGGTCTCCACGCCCCGTGTCCGGTTGACTGCACTGTCACGGAAAGACGGTGCTCGGCGGCGAAGCGCACAGCCAGGGAAACATCAGCCTCGTCGGCGGCGACAACGGCGATATCTGGATTGTGAAGGATCAGGGTGTTCTGGGCGGCGACCGCGTCGACCAGCCCGTTGTCTCCGCGCGCGAAAACATCGCCGGTCGCGGCCGCGCGGAGGCTCGTGACATCGGTGCTCGAAAAACTCATGCCGGAACTCTACGGCGGCCGGCGCGCGCGCCACCAGCCATCTCTGAGAAAAGCTCAGAAAGAAGTGGGCATCAGTGGCTTCCTGCGCCGACGGGCTCTCGCGCTGCACGATCCGTTGCCGGCGCCCCATCCGGCAGCATCGCGGGATCGATCTCTGGCTCGGGAAGCAGGACGAGGCCACTGGGCCTGAACGAGCACTCGGTGAGTCGATCGATCCAGGCTCGGTTGAGCGCGGGCTTGTCGTTGGTGAGGTAGTCGTATGTGAGTGAATGCGTGGGGTGAATCCAGATTGTTGACCGGCCGTCGTCCGCACCCGACCAGGACAGGTAGAACGCCTCGTTGCGCCGGAGCTTGGCCCCGATCACGATCTGGAGGTGCGCCAGAGCGCGGTCATCGAACTCGATGGACCGGCTTCCGTTGTACGTCAGAGTGCCCATAGCTTCCTCCTGGAATTATCGTTTGCACGAAACTGTCGTTCCCAGGGTCCGGGGGAGTGTCAGCTATATCGTCGATGCTATGAGTTAGAACGACAAGGCGCCAGTCCTCCGTCGCAACCGGGACTGTCCGATACGGTGAAAGGTTGGTCGACCGCGGCGTGTCGGTGCTCGTCACGTAATGTGGTGCGCATGGACACCCTCGCAGCCCCCGACTCCGGGCTGCACACCCGATACGCGCCGCCGCATCCGGTCTCCGTTGTAAAAATCCTGTCGCCGCTCTCCCGCGGTGGTGACGGTCCGTGCTTCCGCCGAACGGCGACCGGCGTGTGGCTGACCTTCCGCACACCGATGGGGCCGGCAACGCTGCATCTCGACCAGCGATCGGACGGTGTCGTTGCGGACGCGTGGGGTGCTGGCGCCGAATGGGCGCTTGACGGGGTGCCTGAGTTGCTCGGCGCTCAAGATAACTGGGATGACCTCGATCTCAGTACAAGCCCGATGCTCGCCGACGTCCGCCGCCGCAACCCAGGCCTGCGGCTGAGTCGAAACCGGTTGGTCTTTGAGATGCTCGTACCGGCGGTGCTCGAGCAAAAGGTCACTGTTGTGGAGGCATGGCGCGCCTGGCGGATTCTCGTTCGTCGGCACGGTGAACCTGCGCCAGGGCCCGCACCGGAGGGAATGGTTGTCGCGCCGGCGGCTGAGACCTGGCGACTCATCCCGAGCTGGGAGTGGCATCGCGCGGGCGTCGGTCCTCAACGTTCCGAAACGGCCGTTCGCGCCAGCCGGGTGGCCGAATCTTTAGAACGCACCATCGTGACGGGTGAGGATGCTCTTCGAGAGTCCGCGATGGCATCCGCTCGCCTGCAAAGCCTGCCTGGGATCGGTCTCTGGACCGCCGCGGAGGTGACGTCGAGAGCTCATGGAAATCCGGATGCTGTCAGTGTCGGCGATTACCACCTCGCGGCGACCGTCGGCATGGCGCTCACCGGCTCACCGGTCGATGACGACGGCATGCTCGAGCTTCTCGCC
Source organism: Okibacterium sp. HSC-33S16 (assembly GCF_024171565.1). Lineage (GTDB taxonomy): Bacteria > Actinomycetota > Actinomycetes > Actinomycetales > Microbacteriaceae > Mycetocola_A. Next base: position 42,614 of record NZ_JALJZZ010000007.1, on the reverse strand, counting down.
CCGTGGGCCGGGCAGCGGCAGCGGGTGGTGAGGCTCATTCTTGCCAGTGGGATTCGGAAGCCTCGTCGCGGACCGAAGATCACCATTCAGGACCACCGCTGGCATTGACCAGATGGGGGAATTGAACCGGCGCTCAATCGCGGCGCTTCGTCCAGTCTTCCTCACAGGGAGCAAAACCGGGCGTTCCGAGGTACTCCACGCGCATCACCGACCACGGTGCGCTCGGGCGGAATCTTTCGGGGTTCTTCATCCGGTCGATCGGACCGAGTTTGCCGATATCAGCTGCCTGTCGGCGTAGTGAGATTTTCTGCCTGTTTGAGACCAGGACGCGAAAAGCGCCGTCTTGGACAGCGGCACTGAGCGTGACAAACTGTTCCGGTTTATCCGGAGCTTCAGTCACCGTGACCACCACCATGCCTCCTGGGACGCTCTGTGCGTCGTCCGTCGTCACGACGTTTCCCGAGATAACCGGCCCATCGTTGCCGAAGTTGTCGATCTTAGTTCCACGACCGGTCGTCACCATGAGGCCAGCGCCCCCCATCAACTCCAAAGCGTGGCGCGGCTCGTCGGTCGGATCTTCGGCGTACGCGTGCAAGCCGACGCTGTTGGGAGAGCGCAGGTACTTTTCGATCTGCCGTTCGAACGGTCGTGCATCCTCTGGGATGACGTCTGGTCGCTTCGGATCCAGGGTGTGCTCCAGCATGACGGCAACCTGTTGAACCTCGCCGGGTTCCAACAGGAGCCAGGTGTGCTCGACGTACGTCCGGTAGAGGGGATTCGATTGTTGGCCGATAAGCCATACCCGCGTGGCCTTCTCGTACGGATTGCCCACTGCAACCCTGGTATGTTCGCGGGTCGATGGTGAGCTGGTTGCCGTGTTGAACCTGTCGTAGTTCGACTGTGCCGTGTTGTTGAGCTCAGTCATTTCCACGATCGTTGGCACATTCGGGTCAATGTAGAGAGGGATACGAACCACCACACAGTAATGACCGGATGTGGGCGGCACCCAATTTGTTGTGAACTCGACGGTTGCGCCCGCCGCGACGTTGCGAACGTCCCAGCCCAGGAAGACCTCGGGGGCACCACCGACGGTGTAGTCCTTCACGTAAAAGTTCACCCGAACTTGCGGGGCGAGCACCGTGCCTCCGTTCTTCACCTTGGCGACGACAGTGTTTGGGTTGCCCACCCACGGCACGTTTGCCCAGGAGGAATCCGCGGCATTCTTTGCGTTGCGCACCTCGATGTCTGGTGATTGCCAGGGCCTGCTCGGCGATGCTGGCCAAGGGCGGATCGAGGGATCCGGCCTGCCGTTGGCTCCGTACCGGATGCGCAGGTCAGCCGATGTCCCGTCGATCCCGGAAACGTCTGCCCGGAATTCGACCGGGAAGGGTGATGCGTCGAGTTCCTTGTAAAAATCGCCATTGTCGAGCACCGTGCCGTCGTCATCACCGTCGGCAGGCAGAAGCAGCACGGCCGGACGCGAAAATGGTGCAACGAAGGGAGGAGAGGCTACGTCCGTCCCAAGAACGCGGTTGTCGCTCGGAAGAGAGCGGTCCCCGATCTGTGGTGCTTCGCCATTCCTGTATTCGAAGTAGTAATTCAACCCGTCGCCGATGCGGACCTCAACGGCGCTCGAGCGGCCGGCTGGCGGCGCGCCGCGTTCAATGGCATGCAGCTCTACGGTTTGGTCAAGCGGGGCGCCAGCCGTCGCGAAATTGAATGAGCGCACCCAGGCTGGCTGAATCCAGCCCAACATCATTCGATGGGCGACGCTGAAATGCGGGAAGGAGTCATCGTCGTGCATCATCTCCCAGCCACCGGGATTCCGTCCGGACACTGCGGGGGCGTATTGATCACCCAGCCCAAGGTTGTGACCGAGCTCGTGGGCGAAAGTCTCGTGAATCTCGCGATTCCCGATCACGCCCCAGTCGTTCGGCATCGAAGCAACTCCAAGATTGAGGTTCCCGTCCGATGTCGTATACGGCCCCCAGCGGCCGATGCTCGCGTACGGCCAGGCCGAGTTCGTCACCGCGCCACCATCGTCAAGCACGCTCTGCGACACACACAACACAGTGTCGGTCTGGCTGTAGTCGATGAGGCCGTCACCCGCCGTGATGGCGGCTTGAAAATAGCTACCTTTCGGGGTCCCGTCGGCGTTGAAATAGGTGTCCCAGTTGTCAGTGAGGGAGACCGGTCCGAACACCTGAGCGCTGAGGTCGAGTCCGCCGTACGACACTTCCTGATAGAACGCCCGGGTCGAGCGAGTCTGCCCCGACGCTGTCACACCGGTGATGAGCTCGTTCATCCAACGGTCGCGGTGGCCCTGCAACGTCGACGCGTCGGTCGTGTACCGCTCCGACGAGGTATCGACCAGCAGGATGGCGATCCGCCGGGTGCCGAGCTGCGGTGAGATGCCCACGTTTTGTGGCCCAACCGGCCCGCCGCCCCACGCCGCGCCTGCGAGACCCGCGTCGGGGCGCCCGCTGAACCACAACGGTGGTCCTGTTTTCTCGTCTGTCCAGGTGCCGACGACCTCGAACTTTGCCTCACCGACGAGCGATCCACCGACGGACACCTCGACCACGTGGGTGCCCGGCTCGAAACCGGCAAGCAGCATGACCGTCGGACGTTCGAGATCCGCTTCACGCTCCCGAGCGGTGGAGATGAGACCACCGGCGAGGCCTGACCCCACAGAGAACTGAAGGTCGTCCATCGTCCACCCGGTATTTGGGTCGATCCCGACGACCACCGGCGTATACGCTCCGACGAAGAGCGTCTCCTGTTCGATCTTCAACTCGATGTCGGCCATCGTCCCGTCTCCCATGCTTCATGGCGCTGGATCGGGGCAGAATGCGCAGCGCAAGGATACGCTCAGCGGTTGACGCCCGGTAGCCCTCAGCGAGAGTGGGTTAGATCGATGGTCGGACCATCGCCAGCACGGATCAGGGGTGGCTGTGTGATTCGGCTTTCGGCCGGCGTGCCTTTGCGCGGTACATGTTGACATCGGCACGCGACAGCACCTCAGACGCCGGCATCTGTCGCGTGGCCACGGCCGTTCCGATGGACGCGGTGATTGCGAGCGGCAGTTCTCCGATCCTGATGTCCGCCGCGATCGACGCACGTACCCTGGAGGCGATGACCTCGGTTTCGGCGGCGTCCGTGCCCTCGCAGAGTACAACGAATTCGTCGCCGCCGAGTCGGGCGACCACGTCGTCGGCGCGGATGGCGGACAGGATGCGTTGCCCGACGAGGGTAAGCAACGAATCGCCCACATCGTGCCCGTGGGTATCGTTAATGCCCTTGAAGCCGTCGAGGTCGATGAAAAGAAGACTGACCGGAGCGTCGTCCACGCCGTCGAGTGCTCGCTCGAGCTGACCGAGCAGGCTGCGGCGGTTCGGCAGTCCTGTCAAAGCGTCGTGCATGGCGAGACGCGCGAGCTCAGACTCGGCCTTCCGAAGCAAAGCACCTTCGAGGTCACGTGCCAGTTCGATGGCTTCGAAGATGAGATTGCCCCATGGTTCGGCGGTGTCAGTGACACTGTCGGTCCACGACGAAAACGAGTTGCGCGGGGAGAGCACCGTATTGCGGTTGGCATTGGTCTGGTCGCCAAGCCAGGAGACACTGCGCAGAATCTCGTTGCGAAAGAAGGCCAGGTAGTCGCCGTTTCCACCGACGGGAAGCACAAGCACACCGGCGGATGATCGGCCAACGGCGGCGAGCTCGGGATATTCAACCGCGAGAGCATCGCTCGCGAATGGTTCAGCTGACCAAGTGCGCTCCGCGTGACGAATCAGGAGTTCACGCTCACTCTTCGGTGGTACGTCGCCGACGGCTGAGCTTGCGCCTCCCAGACGTATGGCTACACCGTCCGCCTCGATCACGTGCTGCAGTGTCACGCGGCCGCGCAACAGGGACTCAACCATGTTGTCCGTTGCAGCTAACTGACTCATCAGCTGTGCTCGTGTATTTCGCACTGCCACCTGCCGTGTGAGCTCTTCGACACGATCAAGCGCGCTAAGCTGCAGCGCGATTTGATTGGCGAGGACTTCCAGTCCGCCACGCAGCAGGAACGGGATGCGCAGCACGCCGCGGTGTGCGCAGGTGATCATGCCGACGAGTTCGCCGTTGCGCACCATCGACATAGACAGAGTGGACTCCTGCCCCATGTTGCTCATGAATTGCAGGTGGTGCGGCGAAACACTGCGCAACTGGGCGTTGCTGAGGTCCCGGCGGGGGACGGGAGGTTCGTCGGCGTCGGTAAGCAGGTCGACGGGCGCCTTCGAGGTATTAACGATCGCGCGCGAAAGTTTGGTGAGGTAGAGCTCGCGTGCCTGCGCCGGGATGTCGGACGCTGGAAAATGCAGGCCGTTGTAGGGTTCCATGCCGGGCGCGTGAGCCTCGGCGACGATTTCGCCGTGCCCGTCGGGGTGAAAGTGGTAGATCATCACCCGGTCGAACCCGGTGAGTTTCCGAAGGCCGGCGGCCGCGTCGGCCCGGAGTGCGTCGACCGTCGTGCTGAGCGTGAGTCGGTGAATCAGGGCGTAGAGGGCCGACGTCGACAGTGGCGATCCGGCGGCAAGCTCCGGCTCGAACTCGACGATGAGGAAGTCGTCGACACTGTGCACGATGGCGTCGAAAGCCCGCTCACCGATCTTTAGGTGCAGCGGGTTGACGTCGCTCGGAGAGTCGGTGACGGATGCCCGAACCTCACGATCGAACTCCACCCCGGCGATCTCGGCCAACGAGCGCCCCAGAAGCGGGGCGTCGATGCCCAGCAAATCGCTGCAGTTCGCGCTCTCGATTTTCACGGTGAACGTGAGCGGGTCCAAGGCGATCAACGCGCCGTACGGCTGGATTGACCCCGGAGTGCGAATAGGTTCGCGGACGCACTCCTCGAGACGGAGTAGTTCTTCGGCGCTGACAGTGGCGTGCCCGTTTGTGGGGAGACCGGTGTTGGCGATGATGCTCATTGACCCTTTCTCATGGTCCGATGCATGCGGAAGCACTCGCCCACCCTATCCATCGAGGGGGTTCGTTGACTTTGAAAACGTCGAGTGCCTGCCCGAGGCACTCACCGCCTGCGCCGCCGCAACCCCGGCCTCGCTCCCGTGAACGTCTGGCCCAACACTCCCAGCACAGGTACCACGGGCCGAGATTCTCGAGGGTCTCGCGACGCTGGCGCGCATAGTTCTCCGCCACAAATGGTCGGACTGCATTGCTCGGTCGGTAGCGGTCGCGTTTCTTCGAATTTCTTGACCGGTATCGCCCGAGCAAAGTGGGCTCCCGCCCGAAGTGACGGAGCAAGCCGGTTTGCTCGACCACTTCTGCCGGAGCAAACCGGCATCGCCGATTGCGGCCGAGCGTGCGGGTGCGTCCCGCCGAAACTGGCCGAGCACGGAGGGGTGGCGCACCTTGCTCCGCCACAAATGGTCGGACTGCATTGCTCGGTCGGTAGTGGTCGCGTTTCTTCCGATTTCTTGACCCATACCGCCCGAGTAAGGTGGGCTCCCGCCCGAAGTGACGGAGCAAGCCGGTTTGCTCGACCACTTCTGCCGGAGCAAACCGGCATCGCCGATTGAGACCGAGCGTGCGGGTACGTGCCGCCGAAACTGGCCGAGCACAGGCCCGCCTGCCCGAGCACGGGTAAGCCGGCCCACTCCCAGCGCGCCAACGACCACGCGTGGCGGGCTACTCGCTCTCGAGGACCGCCATCGCGGCGTTGTGGCCACCGATCCCCGAGACCGCGCCACCGCGGCGCGCCCCCGACCCGCACACCAGCACCCGAGGGTGCGCGGTCGCAACTCCCCAGCGCTGAGCCGGAGTGTCGAGCACAGCATCATCTTTCGCGAACGGCCAATCGAGCCCGCCGTGGAAAATGTTGCCGAGGGGCATGCCGACGGCCCGCTCAATGTCCAAAGTCGTTTTGGTTTCGATGCAGGGCCGCCCCGTGGCATCCGTCATCAGAAGATTTTCAATCGGCTCGGCGAGCACGGAGTTCAGCGACGCCAGGACAGCGGCCTGAAGGCGCTCGCGCATCTCGTCGTTATTCTCGGCGGTGACCAGGCGTGCCGGGGTGTGCAGGCCGAAGACCGTGAGGGTGTGAGCCCCCGCCTCACGCAGCTCGGGCGAGAGAATGCTCGGGTCTGCGAGGGAGTGGCAGTAAATTTCGCACGGCAGGGGGTCCGGGATGCTGCCTGCAGCGGCGGCGAGGTAGGCCGCGTCGAGCTCGGACCAGGACTCGTGGATGTGGAAGGTTCCGCCGAAAGCGGCTTCGGGGGTGACGTTCGAATCCCGAAGCTTCGGCAGGCGGCTGAGGAGGAGGTTCACCTTGACCTGGGCGCCCTCGCGGGAGGTGTTGGGGTTGGCCGCTGCGGCCGTGCCAATGCCGAACGGGCGGGATTCGAACGGCCCGGCCGATGGCTCGCCTGCCGCGAGCTGCTCGCGCCCGTATCGCACTTCGGTGCCTGCAACCAGGAGCCGGTCGAGCACGGCCGGCGCGACATTGGAGAGGATCCAGTCGGCGTGCGCCTCGTGCTCTGTGCCGTTCACCCGATAGCGGACGGAGCTGGAAGGGGCGACAGCCACCACCTCGGCCCTCGTCAGGAGAGTCGCTCCGGCGTTGCGCGCGGCTCGCGTCAGCTCGGCCGACACGGCGCCCATGCCGCCAACAGGCACGTCCCAGTCACCCGTGCCACCGCCGATCAGGTGGTACAGGAAACAGATGTTTTGTTGCAGGTCAGCGTCGTCCGCGCGAGAGAAGGTGCCGATGAGGCCGTCGGTGAAGACCACGCCACGGACCAGGTCGTTCTGAAGATGAGTCGAAATCACCTCGCCGATCGGGCGCTCGATCATCGCCTGCCACTCGCTCGATCCGCCAGCCCCGGTGACGAGGCGCTTCGCCTCGGATCGGGTGAGCAGCGGAGCGGTCATGGTCGGCCACAGTGCCTCGGTGAGTCGGCGGCAGTGCTCGTAGAAGAGGGAGAACAACTCGAACTCGTCGGCGGGAGCGCCAATGCGTGTGAACGACTCGGCAGTGGCTCTCGCATCATCGTTGTCGACGAGTAATCCTCGGCGCGGGTCACGCGGGTCAGGCGTATAGGAGGAGTACCGGCGCCGAACTAGTGTGATGTCGAGCTTCAGGTCGTCGATGATGCGCTGCGGCAGCAAACTCACGAGGTACGAATAGCGCGACAGCCACGCCTCGACGCCGTCGAACGCCTGCGCAGACACCGCAGCGCCGCCCAGTGTCTCCAGCCGCTCGAGCAACAGCACCCGCTTACCGGCTTTTCCGAGGTAGGCCGCGGCGGTGAGCCCGTTGTGGCCTCCGCCAACGATGATGGCGTCGTACGTCGTTGTCGTCATGCCGTGATTCTGCCATGCGCCCCTCGCCGCGAGTTGCTGGATCTACCGGGTTGCGGACCAGCCAGAGGACGCAAACTCAGCATCTCGCAACACTACCGGGTGCTCCGTCCCGTTGGCGGCTCGAGGAACGCCGTCGCCCGCGCGAGCGAACCCCGCACAGCGGTCACCGCCGGCCGCGCCGCACTCACTCGCCGCGCCGAGGTGAACACCGTCCGCGACGGAGTGCCCGGCAGGTCGACGAGCCGCACACCGGGCTCGCGCCCCGCCCAGACGAGGTCAGGCAACATCCCCACCGCGTTGCCCGATTCGATGAGCCGAATGTGCGCGATGAGGTCAGCGGTCTCGAACCGCACATCGGGCTCGAACCCCGCCGCCCGACACAGTTGCGTTGCCCACAGCCGCGCAACGGTGCCCTCGGGTTCCATGACGAACGGGAGCTTCGTGGCATCCGTCAGAAATTGAAGAGCGGATGTCGGGGGTACGGCCAGGCGGAGGGCGTCGCTCGCGAGAAACTCGCGATCGAGGTCGGGCAGGTGGGGTCGGGTGTGGCCGGGGTACTGTTCGGCCAGGACGAGGTCGAAGTCGCGCGCGGCCAGGTCGAAGAGACCGGCCTCGGGCTCACGTTCGACGATCTCGACGCGGAGCTCGGGGTGCTCCGCGCGAAGGAGAGTGAGTGCCTCGGGGATGACCGCGTGGGCGGCGGACTGGAACACGGCGAGCCGCACCGTGCCGATCACGGCGTCGAGGGACGTGGTGAGCTCGGCCTCGGCCCGCTCGAGGCCGTCGAGCAACTCGGCGGCGCGGGTGGCGAGGAGTTCGCCCTGCGGGGTGAGCTGCACCCGACGACCACTCTTGTGCAGGAGTTTCACCCCGGCCTCGCGCTCGAGTTGGGCGAGCTGCTGCGACACCGAGGAGGGGCTGAACGCGAGCGCCTCGGCGACGCCGGCCAGGGTTCCACGCAGCTGCACTTCGCGCAGTAACCGCAGTCGTCTCATGTCGAGCATGCGCCCAGCCTAACCGTCAGGAAACCTGATGAATATAGGTAAGAAACGTTCGCTTTTCTGAATCGAGCGGAAGCTGCACACTGAAGCTGAGAGTTGACGCAACCCGCGTGCACCTCACTTTCGACCCATCACAGAGGGAATAGTCTCGTGACCATGCCACACACCTCGGCCGGCGCAGAACTCAGCGCCACCCAGCTCGCCGCAGACGCCGTCGTCCTCGCCCAGAAGTGGGTGACCGAGAGCGCCGGTGCTCCCGTTGATCCCGCCGCCGAGCGCCTCGCCGAGGTGCTCAAGGATCCCAACGGGCTCGCCTTCACTGTCGGGTTCGTCGACGGCGTCATGCGCCCCGAAGACCTTTTCGTCGCGGGCTATAACCTGCAGCGGGTCGCCAAGCTCACGCCGGCGTTCCTGCCCTGGTATCTCAAGACCGCGATCGCCGCGGGTGGAGTGCTCGGCCCGGTCATCCCTGGCGTCGTGATTCCGATCGCCCGTCGGGTGCTGCGCAGCATGGTCGGTCACCTCGTTGTCGACGCCACTCCGGAGAAGCTCGGCCCGGCCATCGCCCATCTCCGCGAGGGTGGGTCACGGCTCAACCTCAACCTGCTGGGCGAGGCTGTGCTCGGCGAGCACGAGGCGCACAACCGCTACGAGGGTACCCGCGACCTGCTGGCCCGGGACGACGTTGACTATGTCTCGATCAAGGTATCGGCGATCGCCTCACAACTGTCGATGTGGTCGTTTGACGAGGCCGTCGAGCGGATTGTCGAACGGTTGACTCCCTTGTATGAGTTGGCGGCAGCATCCGCTTCACCGAAATTCATCAACCTCGACATGGAGGAGTACCGCGACCTCGACCTCACCCTCGCGGTCTTCATGCGCGTGCTTGACCAGCACAAGCTCCGCCGGCTTGAGGCCGGTATCGTGCTGCAGGCCTACCTGCCCGACGCGCTCTCGGCCATGCAGACGCTCCAGGACTGGGCCGCGCAGCGTGTTGCGGCGGGCGGAGCGAACATCAAGGTGCGACTCGTCAAGGGCGCGAACCTCGCGATGGAGGGTGTCGAGGCACGGATGCACGACTGGCCGACCGCGCCGTACGACGTCAAGCAGGACACCGATACCAACTACAAGCGCGTGCTGATGTGGGCGCTGACCCCCGAGCGCACCCGGAATGTGCGCGTCGGCGTCGCCGGACACAACCTGTTCGACCTGGCCTTTGCCTGGCTTCTCGCCCAGAACCGTGGCGTGACCGACGGCGTCGACTTTGAGATGCTGCTCGGAATGGCCACCGGGCAGGCCGATGCGGTCAAGCGCGACGTCGGCAACCTGCTGCTCTACACGCCGGTCGTGAACCCGCGCGAGTTCGACGTCGCGATCTCCTACCTGATTCGCCGACTCGAGGAGAACGCGTCGCAGGAGAACTTCATGTCCGCCGTCTTCGAGTTGACCAGCAACACCGCTCTGTTCGAGCGGGAGAAGCGGCGCTTTCTCGCCAGTGCGAATGCTCTGGATGCCACGGCTCACGACGTTCCGTCGCCTCGCCGCACGCAAAACCGCGAAACCGAATGGACGCTGGCGCCCGCCCAGGACCTGTCGCCCGGAAAATCCGCCGCCGCCCAGGCACAGTCGTTCACCAGGGCGATCGGCGACGAGGACGAGATGGGCATGACTCAGCAGGTGCTCGGCCTCGCCCGCGGCTCGAAGACCGAGTCGCCGTTCGACACGGTGCGGGTGTTCGACACCACGACCCTGAACACCATCCCGGCGACCGACCTTGGCGCCCCCGGGTTCGTCAACACCCGCGACACCGACCCGTCGCTCCCGGCGAACCGCTCCTGGGCCCGTCGGATCCTCGCCCGCGTTCCGGGCAGCGAGCTCGGCACGGCGACCATCGACGCCTGCACGGTGACCGACTCCGCAACGCTCGAGTTCATCATCGAAGGGGTCCGCGCCCGGGGCGCAGCCTGGGGGAGCACCCCAGCCGCCGAACGCGCCGCACTCCTCGACCGCGCCGGCTTCGCGCTCGCCGCCAATCGGGACCGGCTCATCGAGGTGATGGCATCCGAAACCGGAAAGACCATCGCGGAGGCCGACCCCGAGGTGAGCGAAGCGATCGACTTTGCCCACTACTACGCCGCCAAGGCACGCGAGCTGGATGCCATCCGCGGCGCCCGCTTCGTGCCGTCACAACTCACGGTGGTCACGCCGCCGTGGAACTTCCCCGTCGCGATCCCGGCCGGTGGAGTGCTCGCCGCGCTCGCCGCAGGGTCTGCCGTCATCATCAAACCGGCACACCAGGCGCGTCGCTCGGCCGCCGTTCTGGTCGAAGCGCTCTGGGAGGCAGGAATCCCGCAGGAACTGCTCACCCTGGTGTCGCTCGACGAGGGAGCGCTCGGCAAGCAGCTCGTGTCACACCCGAGTGTTGACCGGGTCATTCTCACGGGCGCGTGGGAGACCGCGAAGCTGTTCCGCTCCTGGCGTCCCGAGCTTCCCCTGCTCGCCGAGACCAGCGGGAAGAACGCCATCATCGTCACGCCCAGCGCCGACCTCGACCTGGCCGCGGCCGACGTGGTGAAGAGCGCGTTCGGCCACGCCGGGCAGAAGTGCTCGGCCGCGAGCCTCGTCATCCTCGTCGGTTCGGTGGCGAAGAGTGACAGGTTCCGCCGGCAGCTCATCGACGCGGCAACCTCGCTGCGCGTCGGGTACCCCGATGACCCCACGAGCCAGATGGGCCCCATCATTGAACCGGCAAACGGCAAGTTGCTGCACGCGCTCACCGAGCTCGGCGTTGGTGAAAAGTGGCTCGTCAAGCCACGGCAGCTCGACGACACCGGCCGGCTCTGGTCGCCCGGTATTCGTGGCGACGTCGCACCGGGTTCGTACTTTCACCTCACCGAGTTTTTCGGTCCGGTGCTCGGCGTCATGCACGCCGCGAACCTCACCGAGGCCATCCGCTACACCAACGCCATCGACTACGGGCTGACCAGCGGACTGCACACCCAGGACGCGGGTGACCTCGAGGAGTGGCTCGCCACCGTCGAGGCGGGCAACCTCTACGTCAACCGCGGAATCACCGGCGCGATTGTGCAGCGCCAGCCGTTTGGCGGCTGGAAGCGCTCATCCGTCGGTGCCGGCGCCAAGGCTGGTGGCCCCAACTACCTGCTGACCCTGGGCTCGTGGCTGCCTGACTCCGGTTCGAGCAGTAAGACACTGCACCTGCGCGGCCTCGACTCGCGGGTGACCCGCATCATCGAGTCGGCGCAGCCGTCGCTCGGCTACGAAGAGTTCGACGTGCTCCGCCGGTCGGCCCTCTCCGACGCCATCGCCTGGGGCAATGAGTACGGCGAGGTGAAAGACGCCTCGGCGCTCGGTGTCGAACGCAACCTCTTCCGCTACCGCCCGGTACCGGTTGCCGTGCGCGCCACCGCCGACGCAGACCTCGGCGAGGTGTTGCGCGTGGTGATTTCTGCGGTACGTTCGCGGTCCCGGTTCACGCTGAGCGTGGCATCCGGTCTCCCCTCCGCGATTCGCGGAGTGCTGGGCGACCTCCTCGTTCCGGTGTCGGTGGAGACCGACGACGAGTGGATCGCCCGGGCGACGCAGCCGGACGCCGACGCCGGTCGCGTGCGGCTCGTCGGAAGTGCCGAGGCACGGCATGCGCTGCACCAGAAGCTCGCGATTGCGGCCGAGGGTAACCCCGACCTCGCGATCTACTCCGCTGCGGTCACACAGTCGGGCCGGATCGAGTTGCTGCCGTTCCTGCATGAGCAGGCGATCTCGATCACCGCGCACCGGTTCGGAAACCCTGACCCGTGGAGTGAAGACGTCATTTAGGCACCCGACCGCGGGAGGGAGCGAATCGCACCCCTCCCGCGGTCGTGCGCTCCGGCGCATACTGGAGCAATGGCATCCGCCCCTCGCAGTGACTCCGCCAGCCAGCGCATCGTCCTTGTCGTCGCTATTTTGGCGTCGTTTGTGGCTTTTCTCGATGGCACCATCATCAACGTCGCACTTCCCGCCATCACGCGCGAGTTTGGCGGCGGCCTCCCGGTGCAGCAGTGGGTGGTCGACGCCTATCTCCTGACGCTCGGCGCGTTCATTCTTCTCGCCGGTTCTCTGTCGGATGCCTTCGGCCGCGTTCGCATTCTCGCCAGTGGTCTGGTCGGCTTCGGAGTGACCTCCTTGCTGTGTGCCGTCGCGCCGGGCGCCGAATTCCTCATCGTGGTGCGTGCATTGCAGGGTGCGACCGCTGCATTGCTCGTGCCGAGCTCGCTCGCCCTCATCATTTCGACGTTCACCGGCCAAGCGCAGGCCAAGGCGATCGGCACCTGGACGGCGTGGACCGGAACCGCGATGATCGTCGGGCCCCTCATCGGTGGGCTGCTCGTTGACACGGTCAGTTGGCGCCTCGTGTTCGGCATCAATGTGCTGCCGATCGCCGTCACGCTGTGGCTGCTTCTGCGAATGGAGAAGCAGCCGGCGCGCACAATGCGGCCCCGCGTTGACGTGGTCGGTGCCGTCCTCGGCGCGATCGGGCTCGGCGGGCCGGTGTTCGCGCTCATCGAGCAGGGGCGGTTCGGCTGGTCCAGCCCGGTCGTTTGGGTGCCGCTCGTGGTCGGCGTCGTGTCGTTCGCGGCGTTCCTCTGGTGGGAGGGGCGGACGACCGATCCGATGATGCCGCTTTCGCTCTTTGGCTCCCGCAACTTTTCGGCCGGAAACATCGCAACTGTGTTCATTTACGGTGCGCTTGGGTTCGGTTTCTTCGTGATCGCCATCTACCTGCAGCAGGTGGCCGGGTGGCCCGCGACGCTGGCGGGCATTGCGACTCTGCCGCCGACGCTCGTCATGCTCGTGTTGTCGAGCCGGATCGGCGCGTGGGCCGGGCGGATTGGACCGCGACTGTTCATGACGATTGGGCCCATCGTCGGCGGCATCGGCTTTCTCCTCATGCTCGCGGTCGGCGCCGAGGTGAACTACTGGGCGCAGTTGCTTCCGGGCCTGGTGCTCTTCGGCATCGGCCTCTCGATCACGGTCGCTCCGCTCACGAGCGCCATCCTCGGGGCCATCGACGAGAGCCAGGCGGGAATCGGCTCGGCGATCAACAACGCGGTCGCTCGTGTTGCCGGTCTCGTCGCTGTGGCGTGCGCTGGCCTCGTTCTCGGCACGGTGCTCGATCTACCGGGCTTCCACCGCGCCGTCGTCGCGACCGCCATCGCCTTGATCATCGGTGGTGTCGTGTCCTTCATCGGCATCCGCAACCCGGTGCAAGCCGAGGCATCTGTGCCTGCGGCCTGAGGTCAGCCCCGCACGCCGAGTGCGGCAGAGACAATGGCCAGTGCTTCCTTGGCCGGAATGCCGAGCGACTTCACCTTGTCGGCATAGGCTACGGCAGCGAGTTGTGCCTTCTGGTGGGTCGGGTCGCCGACGGCCGAGACGAAGCTACCATTACGTCCCCGCGTCTCGATGACATCGTCGCGCTCGAGTTCGCGGTAGGCGCGAGCCACGGTATTCGCGGCGATGCCAAGTTCGCTGGCGAGGTTGCGCACCGTCGGCATTTTGTCGCCAGGAACCAGGGCGCCGTCGCGCACCGCGTCGATGACTTGCACTCGCAATTGCTCGAACGGCGGTGTTGACGACGAGGTGTCGAGTCGAAAGGTGTGCGGCATGGTGTCCTCGCTCTTCGCGGGCCCGGTTGGCCGGACCCGCACCTCAATGTAGCAATACAATCCGGCTCAGGCAAGCGCGCCCGACGCTGTGCGCACAGACGCTTAGGCTGGATCCATGACCGAGCCCACGCAGTTCACCGAACACCGGATCTCTGACGCGGAGGCCGCCCCGTACGGTGTCGCGGTGACCGAGGACGGCGCGGTCTGGGTCACACTGATCCGCGGCTCAGCGGTCGTGCGTCGCGATGTGGACGGAAGCTTCGCGCTCATTCCGCTCGGCGACGGATCCGAGCCGTCCCTCCCGGCCGTGGCGACCGAAGACTCGGTCTGGGTGACCGACGCGGCGCTTAACCGCATAGTTCGGGTCGGACCCGAGGGTGTTCGCGCCGAGATCGCCGTGCCCACCGCGGGAGCTCGACCGTTCGGCATTGCCTCAGCCGATTCCGGCGAGGTCTGGTTCACGGAGATGACCACCGACTCCATCGGACGCATCGACATTCTTGGACGGGTGGCAGAGTTCACCGCGGGGGCCGAACACGGTACGCCGTCGATGATCGCCTGCTCCGGTGAGAGCGTGTGGTTCACACTCAACGCGGCGAACGCCGTCGGCTACATCCGCGGCGGTAACTCCGCCGTTGCCCTGACGCAACTCCCGACGCATGGCGCCGGTCCCGTCGGCATCACCGTGACGATGGATGGCGCCGCCTGGTTCACCGAGATCGCCGCTGGCAAGATCGGGCGCATCGATCGCAACGGTGACCTCACCGAGTTTGAACTGCCCGACCGCGACAGCAAGCCTCACGCCATCGTGGCCAACCCGGAGGGCGGATGCTGGTTCACGCTGTGGGGTTCGAATCAGATCGGCTTTATTGCGGCAGATGGCACGCTGGCGGTCACCGACCTGCCCACGCCGAACAGTGAGCCGCATGGGCTCGCGATCGCGCAGGATGGAACCGTCTGGATCGCGCTCGAGACCGGGGTCCTCGCCGAACTGCGGCCCTAGGCTCTACCGTCGAGAGCGCCAGCATCGCCGCTTGCCACCGCACATCGTTCGCGGGCGCGCCACCTTCTGGTCGACTGCCACACCTCACGGCTATTCAGCGACCCGGGCTGCCGCAAGCATCCGCAACAGCGCGTCGGGCACACCGGTCCGGCCAATGTCGCGCGCATCCATCACGCCGTCGTCTTCGCCCGCAACGTCGCTGAGCGCAATCACCTCGTCGTGTAGGCGCTCCATCTTGACGTCGAGCCGGTTCGCGGTGAGCGCGGCATCACGCAGCTCATCGATGAGCCGTTCGGGTACGTCGCGGTTGTACTTGTAGTAAATCTTGTGCTCGAGGCTGGCCCAGAAGTCCATCGCGATCGTTCGGATCTGAATCTCTACCTTCACCTGCTCCACGTGATCCGACATGAAGACCGGCACCTCGACGATCATGTGCAGGCTCTTGTAGCCGTTCTCCTTTGGTTCCCGGATGTAGTCGCGTACCTGCAGCACCGTGACGTCTCGCTGCGCCGCGATCATGTCGAAAATCTTGTAGGTGTCAGAAATGAAACTGCAGGTCACCCGAATGCCGGCGATGTCATGAAGCGTCGAACGGATGCCTGTCAGCGTCAGCTCGCACCCCTTCCGGTCGGCCTTGGCCAGGATGCTCTGTGGCGACTTGAGCCGAGAGCTGACATGCTCTATCGGGCTGTAGTCGTGCCGGTGATTGAACTCTTCCTTGAGGATGTTGATCTTCGTCATCATCTCGTCAATACCGAACTTGTACGACAGCATGAATCGTGTGAAGTCGTCGGTCAGTGTACGCAGGCCTGTGAGGTCAGAGGCGTCTGACATGGGCGGGACTCCTTCCGGCAGCCGGTTTGTTCGCCGCCCTTCAGTCTGCCACCCGGCTGCTGGTCGTCGCCCGGGAGGATCAGCTCGCGAGTTCACGGCTCTTCGCGTAGTGCCGACGCGACTTCATGCGGTTTCCGCACGACTCCATCGAGTGCCACCTGCGGGAATTCGCCTTGCTGTGGTCGACGAGAAAATGCTGGCACTCGGGGTTGGCGCACGGCCGAATGCGAGATCCGGTCGGGGTCTGCAGCGCATTCCATTCCTCAATCGCCCGTGCCCCGATGGCCAGTTCGTCGGCGACGTCGAGCGACCAGACGAGCCGGCCCTCCTCGAGCGACGCGGATTTACGCATGCCGGCGAGCCACGGCGCGAGAACGTCGGAGCCCGTTTCGCCGCGAAGGAACGGCACGAGCACGTCGCGCACCCGACGTGCTCCCGCAATTTCCGCCGGGGTTCCGCGTCCGCCGCGGGCCCGCAACCACTCCCGCGCGTGATGATCAGTGTCGAGTTCGTCGAAGACGCCGTCGGAAAGGGTGAGGCGCGAGTTGACGAGATCGAGCAGCACGGGCGTGCTCGGCTCGGTATCCGAATCGTTCATGACCTAACCATATCAAACGACTTGACAGGTTGGAAAGGATGTGGTTCTCTGTCGTTACAACCAGATAAACGCCGCGAGGCGGTTAGAGAAGACGGAGAGTCATTATGAGCTTTATTGCAGTAGGCACCGAGAATTCCACCGACATCAACCTGTACTACGAAGACCACGGGACAGGACAGCCCGTCGTCCTGATCCACGGGTACCCCCTCGATGGTCATTCCTGGGAGAAGCAGTCGGCCGCGCTCCTCGAAGCGGGTTACCGGGTGATCACCTACGACCGCCGCGGCTTCGGCCAGTCCGACCAGCCCACCACCGGGTACGACTTCGACACCTTCGCCGCCGACCTCAACACGATCCTCGAGACCCTCGACCTCCACGACGCCATCCTCGTCGGGTTCTCCATGGGCACCGGCGAAGTGGGTCGTTACCTCGGCACCTACGGATCGGAGCGTGTCGCCAAGGCCGCGTTCCTCGCCTCGCTCGAGCCCTTCCTGCTGCAGACCGACGACAACCCCGCTGGTGTCCCGCAGGGTGTCTTCGACGACATCTCGACCGCCGCGAAGAGTGACCGCTACGCCTGGTACGACGACTTCTTCAGCAACTTCTACAACCTCGACGAGAACCTCGGGTCTCGCATCAGCGAGGCTGCGGTTCGCGGCAGCTGGAGCGTTGCCACCTCCGCCTCGTGGTTCGCGGCTTCCGCCGTCGTGCCGAGCTGGCTGACCGACTTCCGTGCTGACATCCCCAAGGTCACCGTGCCGACGCTCATCGTGCACGGCACCGCCGACCGCATCCTGCCCATCGACTCCACCGGCCGTGAGTTCACCAAGCTCCTCCCGAACGCCGAATACGTCGAGATTGAGGGTGCCCCGCACGGCCTGCTCTGGACCCACGCCGACGAGGTCACCGAGATTCTCCTGACCTTCGTCCAGAAATAATTATGAAGCGGATGCCGTACCCACGGCATCCGCTTCTCTATTCGAGCTCGTCCTGAATCATCTTCGGTGATGCGTGAATGCACACCATGCGGAGTACGCCTGAGCCAGAGTTCACGAACTTATGGGGTGTGTGTGCTGGAACGGTGAGGATGTCGCCGATCACGGCATCCACGAACTCATCGCCCACGGTGATCGTGGCTGAGCCCGCCTGAACCACCCAGGTCTCGGTGTAGGGGTGGCGGTGCAATCCGGGGCCCTGACCCGGATCGTTGTCGACGAGGTAGAACGACACCCCGGAACCGTGCGATACGCCCTCGAACCGGCCGGTGCGACCACTGCCGGTCACGAGGTCGGCGGACTTAATGACGGAGATCATGTGTCCCTCCTGAGCTCATTTTGCGGTGAAAACTCACCCAACTCACACCCCGTTACCAGCAACGAGCGTTACGCGTCAAGGGTTTGGCCCTATCCTGCAGCCGATACCGGCTCGCTGTTACGGTCGCAGACATGAACATTCTCCTTGTAGTGGTCGCAATCATCGCCATCATCCTTCTTGTCACGGGTGGCTTCGTGCAGTCCCTCAACTTCCTTCTGTGGGTCGGCGTCGTTCTCCTGGTTCTGGCCATCATCGCTTGGCTGCTCCGCGTCGTTACCGGCAAGAAGCGCATCTAGTTCCCTGTCCGCCCATCGCACTCCAGCCCTGAGGCTGGGTGCGACAACATCGCAAGGCCACACCATCGCAGCACGCGGGTGTGGCCTTGCGTCGTTAAGCGGATGTTTGGGCCGGGGCGCGTTCAGCAGGTCCCACCCGATAGAGCCAGTTGTCGCCGGTGCGCGTCTGATATACCCACAACAAGTGGCGCTTTCATTTCGTGCTCCACGTGAGGGGCCGCGCAAAAGCGCCACTTGTGTAGGGTGTGGTGCTCCCTCACCCCCCTACAAGTGGCACTCTCGCAGGCTCGGTCGAATCCTCAAGGGGCGGCCGGGCGCGGTCGAGAGCCCAGGCACGCAAGTCGGTGCGCTGAAGCCGCTCAGTCGATCGCGCGCGAGATCAGGCGGGAGAGCACGATCGCACTCCGGGTGTGGTCGACGTGCGGGGCGTGACGCACGCGCTCGAGCGCGGCCTCCAGGCTCGGGATGTCCCGCGAACGCATGTGTACGATCGCGTCGGCGCTTCCTGTCACCGTTCCGGCGTCGATGACCTCGGGCACGCCCGACAGGATCTTCAGCAGTTCATCGGGCGCGACAGTCCCGCGGCAGAACAACTCGACATACGCCTCGGTGTGCAGGCCATCGACGGCCGGGTCCACCTGAATGGTGAAGCTCCGAATCACACCATCGGCGACGAGGCGATCGACCCGGCGTTTCACCGCTGAGGCCGACAGGCCGACTTCCTGCCCGATGTCGCCGTACCCGGCACGCGCATTCTGCCGAAGCAGGTCGATAATTCCGCGATCGAGATTGTCCATGGCGGCAGTCTACGACGGGATCTTGCGTGCAGGGCGAAATCGACGCAGGAATTATGCGCCGATGTGCGAACACCTCCCCATCCCTGCGTGCCACACTGGGCATACGGCGTGCCTGCCGGGTCGCGATCTGCGAGCCGCTGGCCAACCAGGACACCGTCCGCCGCTTTCCTGACGGAGACCAGCATGACGAACATCGACACCCTGACGCAGGCACCGGCCGGCAGCCGCGTCCCCACGACCCGCAGCTACCTGATGTGCCGCCCCGAGCACTTCACAGTCTCGTACAAGATCAACCCGTGGATGGAGCCGGCGAACCCGACGGACACGGCCAAAGCCCTCGCCCAGTGGCAGGTTCTCTACGACACCTTCGTCTCGCTCGGCCATGACGTGGAGCTCATCGACCCGGTCGAGGGCCTGCCCGACATGGTCTACTCGGCCAACGGCGGCTTCGTCATCGACAACATCGCATACGGCGCAAGCTTCACCTTCCCCGAACGCATGCCCGAGGGCCCCGCATACATGGATTGGTTCCGCGCACACGGCTTCGACGTGCGGGTTCCCGAGAACATCAACGAGGGCGAGGGCGACTTCCTCCTCGTCGGCGACACCATCCTGGCCGGAACCGGGTTCCGGAGTGAGTCGAAGAGCCACGCCGAAGTTGCCGAGCTGTACGGGCGTGAGGTCGTCACCCTCAACCTCATCAACCCGAGCTTCTACCACCTCGACACGGCCATCGCCGTCCTGGATCCGCTGACCGGCGACGCGAACGCCAACATCGCGTACCTCCCCAGCGCTTTCGATGCGAAGTCACTCCTCATCCTTCAGGATCGATACCCGGATGCCATTATCGTCAGCGAAGAGGATGCCTCCATTCTCGGCCTGAACTCAATCTCGGACGGCTACAACGTCGTCATCGCGAAGCGCGCCGTCGGTTTCGAACGCCAGCTGCGCGAGCGCGGTTACAACCCCATCGGCGTCGACCTCTCCGAGCTGCTGCTCGGCGGCGGAGGCGTGAAGTGCTGCACCCTGGAGCTGCGGAAATCATGAGCATCGTGAATGAAGAACTGACCGTCATGACCAGTGATGCGCGACGCGTCATTGCGAGCGAAGAAGAGTTCGTTGCCCACAACTACCACCCGCTCGAGGTGGTGGTGGCATCCGCTGATGGTGCATGGGTGACCGACGTGCATGGCAAGCGTTACCTCGACTGCCTGGCCGCTTATTCGGCCGTCAATTTCGGGCACTCGCACCCCACGCTCCTCGGCGCCGCGCGGGAGCAGCTCGACCGGGTCACCCTCACCAGCCGTGCGTTCTATAACGACCAGCTTGGGTCATTCGCGCAGGCGCTGGCCGACCTCGCCGGCAAGGAGATGGTCCTGCCGATGAACACCGGCGCCGAGGCGGTCGAATCCGCGATCAAGGTGGCTCGCGCCTGGGGGTACCGGGTCAAGGGCGTTGCTGCAGGGCAGGCCAACATCATCGTGATGGCCGGCAACTTCCACGGCCGAACCACGACGATCATCAGCTTCTCCGACGACGAGGATGCCCGTGCCGACTTCGGCCCGTACACACCCGGATTCCGCACCGTTGCCTACGGCGACGCGGACGCTCTCGTCGCGGCGATCGACGAGAACACGGTCGCCGTGCTCGTCGAACCGATTCAGGGTGAGTCCGGAATTGTCGTGCCACCGGCCAGCTACCTCCCGGCCGTTCGCGAACTCTGCACGAGAAACAACGTGCTTTTCATCGCCGACGAAATCCAGTCCGGCCTCGGCCGAACCGGTGCCACCTTTGCCTGCGACCTCGTCGACGTCGTTCCTGACCTCTACCTACTCGGCAAGGCGCTCGGCGGCGGCATCGTCCCGGTCTCCGCGGTCGTCGGCAACCGCGACATCCTCGGCGTGCTCCAGCCGGGCCAACATGGCTCGACCTTCGGCGGTAACCCGCTCGCCGCGGCGGTCGGCCGCGCTGTGGTGCGGATGCTCGCGAGCGGTGAATACCAGAAACGGGCACGTGTGCTCGGCGCGCAACTGCACGCGCGACTCGGCGAACTCGTCGGGCACGGCGTGCTCGAGGTGCGCGGGGCAGGGCTCTGGGCGGGAATCGATATCGACCCCGCTCTCGCCTCCGGGCGCACGGTCTGCGAGCGGCTGATGGAACGCGGCGTTCTCGCCAAAGACACCCACGGGTCGACCATTCGACTCGCGCCGCCGATCGTCGTGGAGGAGACCGATCTCGACTGGGCCGTCGACCAGCTCGAGGCCGTGCTCGAGGAACTCCGCGAAGCGTAGCCGTTCGCTACCCCCTTGGGCTCGGCTCTCCGGGGAGAGTACCGTCGTAGGTATGAGCCAGGTCACCACTCCGGCCTCCGCACGCGAAGACCACAGCTTTTTCGGACAACCCCGCTCGCTCGCCAACCTGTTTGGCGTCGAGATGTGGGAACGCTTCTCGTTCTATGGGATGCAAGGCATCCTCCTTATCTACCTGTACTACTCGGCGGCTGAGGGCGGGCTCGGGATTCCGCAGGTCACGGCAGCCGGAATCGTCGGCGCATACGGCGGAGGGGTCTACCTGTCGACGATCCTCGGAGCGTGGATTGCCGACCGGTTGCTCGGCAGCGAGCGCGTGCTGTTCTACAGCGCGATCGTCATCATGCTTGGCCACCTCGCGCTCGCCCTGGTGCCCGGAATCGCCGGGGTGGGGATTGGCCTCATCCTCGTCGCCGTCGGCTCGGGCGGGCTCAAGGCGAACGCCACGAGCGTCGTCGGAACCCTCTACGCCGAGGAAGATCCGCGACGCGACGCCGGGTTCTCTCTCTTCTACCTGGGCATCAACCTCGGTGCGTTCTTCGGTCCGATCCTCACCGGTCTCCTGCAACAGAGCATCGGCTTCCACTTTGGATTCGGCCTCGCCGCTGTCGGAATGGCCGCTGGCCTCATCCAGTACTCGCTCGGCCGCAAGCGACTGCCGGCCATCGCGAGCCACGTTCCCGACCCGCTGCCGAGAAAGCGCTGGCTGATCTACGCACTCATCGCCGTGGCCGCCGTCGTCGTGATTGTGGTGCTCGTGCTCGTCGGTGTCATCACGGCGACGAACCTCGTCACGATTGTGATCGGCCTGACCGTGGCATCCGCAATTCTGTACTTCATTGTCATTTTGACGAGCAAGCAGGTCTCACCGACGGAGCGGAAGCGGGTGTACGCGTTCATTCCGCTGTTCATCGCGAGTGCCGCATTCTGGTCGCTGTACCAGCAGCAGTTCACGGTGGTCACAATTTACTCCGACGAGCGGCTGAACCGCGACCTGTTCGGCTGGGAAATGCCGGTGTCGTGGGTGCAGTCCATCAACCCGGTGTTCATCATCATCCTGTCCGGTGTCTTCGCGGCGATTTGGACGAAGTGGGGCAGTAAGCAGCCGAGCACGGCGCTCAAGTTCGCGGCAGGAACAGCGATCATGGGACTCGCGTTCCTGCTCTTCCTGCCGTTCGCGGGCGGCCCGGCCAACTCAACGCCGCTGCTCGCCCTCGTCGGCATCCTGCTCGTCTTCACCATCGCCGAACTGTTGCTGTCACCGGTGGGGCTGTCGGTTGCCACGAAGCTCGCGCCCGAGGCGTTCCGCACCCAAATGGTCGCCTTGTTCTTCCTCTCGGTCGCTCTCGGCTCGGCCGTCTCGGGCCTTCTGGCCGAGTGGTACCTCACGGTCGATGAGTCGCTCTACTTCGGGGTGCTCGGTGGCATCGCGATCGTGATCGGCGTCGTTCTCGCGGTGATCGCCCGACCGGTGCTGAAGCTCATGAGCGGAGTGCGCTAACCGAGGGTCCGCTCGACTGAACGGATTAGGCTGGGAAGTCGCGCGGCGCCCGCCGCCCCGGGAGGACGCACGTGGCTGAAACGCTTGTCGTCATTCCGACGTACAACGAACGCGAGAACATCGCGGACATCGTGGGCCGGGTTCGGGCCGCAACGCCCGACGTCGACGTGCTCGTGGTCGACGACAACTCCCCCGATGGCACCGGGGCGATCGCCGACGGCCTTGCGGCATCCGACCCCCGGGTTTTCGTCCGTCACCGCACGGCCAAGAACGGCCTCGGTATGGCGTATGGCGAGGCGTTCCGCTGGGCGCTGGCTCGCGGGTACGACCGCATCGTCGAAATGGATGCGGACGGATCGCACGCGCCCGAGCAGCTCCCCTCCCTCTTGCGAGCAGCGGATGCCGGTGCTGACGTCGTTCTCGGATCCCGCTGGATCGCAGGCGGTGGGGTCGAAAACTGGCCGAAGTATCGCGAACTGCTGTCGCGGGGCGGCAGCGGGTACGCGCGACTGGTGTTGGGGCTGCCCCAACGCGACGTCACCGGCGGATATCGGGTGCTTACTGCTCACGCGCTGGGAAGCATCCGTTTGGAAGACGTTCACAGCCAGGGCTATGGCTTCCAGGTCGACATGCTGTTTCACGCTCAGCGGGCTGGGCTTGCGATCGTTGAGGTGCCGATCACCTTTGTCGAACGTGAACGCGGCGAGTCGAAGATGACCGGCGGGATTGTGGCGGAGGCGATGCTGCGCGTCACGCTGTGGGGGATCGGCGCCCTGCCGGGTCGGCTACGGCGGCGGCTGGTCCGCTAATCTGGCGCGCTTGGGTGACGCCTGGGCAGGCTGGAAAGGGCCTGTCGCTCGAGTGAACGACAGGCCCTTCCCGCGCTGGACGTGTTACTTCGCCGCGGCGACCGCGTCTGCCGCAGGCTGCGCCAGCGGCATGAGCCGGGCGAGCTGGGTCACGTGGCGCGGTTCGAGCTCGTCGAGTGTCGCGACACCGAGGAGCTTCATGGTGCGGCGAATCTCTTCGGACAGGATCGCGATCGTGCGGTCGACACCCTGGCGGCCGCCGGCCATCAGGCCATAGAGATAGGCGCGACCGATGAGCGTGAACCGGGCGCCGAGGGCGACGGATGCCACGATGTCGGCACCGTTCATGATGCCGGTGTCGAGGTGCACCTCCACCTCGTTGCCGACTTCACGGACAACGGCGGGCAGCAGGTGGAAGGGAATCGGCGCGCGGTCGAGCTGGCGTCCGCCGTGGTTCGACAGCACGATGGCGTCGGCGCCGAGCTCGACCGCGAGACGCGCGTCTGCGACCGACTGGATGCCCTTGACGACGAGCTTGCCCTTCCACTGCTGGCGAATGAAGGTGACTTCCTCGGGCCCGACGGTCGGGTCGAACATGGTGTCGATGAGCGCGGCGACGGTGCCGGACCAGCGGTCGAGGCTCGCGAACGCGAGGGGCTCGGTGGTGAGGAAGTTGATCCACCAGGCCGGGCGGGGCAGCGCGTTGATAACGGTCTTCGGGGTGAGCGCCGGCGGAATCGAGAAGCCGTTCTTCACGTCGCGGAGGCGCGCGCCACCAACCGGGGTGTCGACGGTGACCATCAGGGTGTCGTAGCCGGCGGCCTGTGCACGGTCGACGAGGGCGAGTGACCGGTCGCGGTCCGTCCACATGTAGAGCTGGAACCAGTTACGCCCGCCGGGGGCGGCCGCTGCGACGTCCTCAATCGACGTGGTGCCCATGGTGGACAGCGTGAACGGGATCCCGGCAGCCTCTGCAGCGGTCGCGCCGGCGCGCTCGCCCTCGGTCTGCATCATGCGCGTGAACCCGGTCGGAGCGATACCGAACGGCAGGGCGCTGGTCTTGCCGAGCACCTGTCGCGTGGTGTCGACCTTCGAGACATCGCGGAGCACGGAGGGGTGAAATTCGATGTCCTGGAACGCCTGACGGGCACGCGCCAACGAGATTTCGCCTTCGGCCGCGCCGTCGGTGTAGTCGAACGGCGCCTTCGGGGTGACACGCTTGGCGATGGTCCTCAGGTCGCTGATGCTCGTCGCCGCGGCGAGCCGGCGGGTGCGTGCGTTGAACTCCGGCTTCTTGAACTGCATGAGCGGTGCGAGGTCATGCACCTTCGGGATTCGTCTGGCGACCATGGGATCTCTTTCTGTCGGTGTCAGTGTCGGTGTCGTGGGCGGGGAAGCGACGCAACGGGTGTGTGTGCCGCACAAGCGGCATCCGGTACCTACAGCGGCGTCGCGGGAACTCGGGAGGTCGGCAGGTTCGTCTCGGCGTAGTAGGCCGAGATATGGGAGTGCACGGTGGCGCGGGCGCTCGCGGCATCGCCGGAACGGATCGACGCGACGATGTCGCGGTGCTCGGCCCTGAGCCTGGCGCGGGTGTCTGGCCACGACGGCAGGGTGGCGGCGCCGGCGCGTGCGTAGCCCTCTATTGAGCTGCGCAGCCCGGCCATCGTCGCCATGATCACCTGATTGCCGGCCGCTTCGGCGAGCGAGAGGTGAAATTCGGCGTCGAGCGCGAGAAATTCCGCGTCGGAGAGGCTGCGGCTCTCCATCACATCCAGAAGGGTGACGGATGCCTCGAGGCTCGGCTGCGGGTCCGCGTCGGCGAGTTCCGCCGCGACGGCTGTCTCGAGCACGAGTCGCGTAGAGACGATGTCGGCAACCGGGAACCCGGTCGCGGCGACCTGGAGTCGCATGAGCGCCGACATGCCGCCGCCGGGCAGCGCCACGATGATGGCGCCGGCGTTCGGGCCGGAGCCCGATGCCGTGCGGATGAGACCGAGGACCTCGAGCACGCGCAATGCCTCGCGCACGCTCGATCGGCCGACGCCGAGTTCGGCGGAGAGGGCGCGTTCGCCGGGGAGCCGATCGCCGGGGCGCAGGCGGCCGTCGAGCAGGTCGCGCTCGATGAAATCGAGGACGACGCGCCAGGCGCGGGGCTCATCCGTCACGCTGCTCCCGTCGCTGGTGCGGTCAGACCACTGTGGTCAGACCACATACGTTACACGAGTGCTGGCCGTGGCGCGAGAGGGGAGCGCCGTGCGACGTGGAGGGACCGGGTGCCTCTCTACGTCCGCAGAACCACGTTCACGGGCTCCTCGCCGCGCTGCATGAGCTCGATCTGCCGCCGCGCGAGCTTCGCCATCCGGGGCATCATCGCGGTGGACGCTCCGCCGACGTGCGGGCTGATGAGCACGTTGGGCAGCGCGAACAGCGGGTGTCCGTCCGGCAGCGGCTCGGGGTCGGTGACGTCGAGTGCGAACCGCAACCGTCCCGACTGCGCCGAGCGTAACAGGGCGTCGGTGTCGGCCACTGCACCGCGCGCGATGTTGACGACCAGGGCGCCGTTGGGGAGTGCGTTGAGGAACGCATCGTCGACGAGGCCAGCCGTCGCGTCGGTGAGCGGAACTCCGATAATCACGATGTCGGCGCTCGGCAGCAGGTCAGGCAGCTCGTCGATGCCGTGGATCGCGCCGCGCTCATCGCTGCGTGCATGTGTCGCCACCCGCACGACGGTCACCTCGAATGGCAGCAATCGCTCTTCGATGGCCTTGCCCACTCCGCCGTAGCCGAGCAGCAGCACCGTGCGGTCGGCGAGGCTTTGGTGCCGGGCCGGCGCCCAGCGACCCTCCGCCGCCGCCCGGACGAAGTCCGGAATCCCGCGTTGCGCCGCGAGCACCAGGGCGAGGGTGAGCTCAGCGGTTGAGGTCTCGTGCACCGAACTGGCATTGGCGAACACGGTGCCCGCCGGCAGCGCATTCTCAACTCCGTCGTACCCGATCGATTGGCTCTGTACGAGCCTCGTTGTCACCCCGGCCAGGGCGCCGAGCTTGTCGGTCGCTCCCATGTACGGGGTGATGACGATGTCGAATTCCGACCGCGGGGCCGGTCCGCGAAAATCCCACTCGACGAATTCCACACCGTCCATCTCGCCGATGGCGTTGCGAAGGGTCTTGCCGGGAACACTCACGATCAGCGGGGCAGTCATGATTCGAGCCTAGCGAAGGGTGGTGGGCCGCCCGGGGAGTTGACATCGGCCGCGCTGTTAGATTCGGAGGATGGACTCCCCGCTTCTCGTCGCTCTCCTGCTCGTCAACGTTGTGTTCAACCTCATCGTCTGGCCTCCGCTGTATCGCCGGGTCGTGAAAGATCCTCGGGCGCGGGATGCCTCGGGCAGAGCCACCAGATTCCTCACCGTGCACGTCGTGCTCGTCATTGTCGCCGCAGTAGTCACCCTGGCCAGCGCGATCGCGGCCGTTGCGGCCCTCATCGGCTAACTCGCCTTCATCACCCCAGCGCGGGCCAGCTCAGCGCCGAGTTCGGGGCTCGAAGCGCACCGGTTCGAACGAAGCGGCCACGAGCGCCCGCAGCGATTCGAGGTCGCCGTCGATGAGTCCGACCGCTCGGGCCTGCACGAGCACGTTGCCGATCGCTGTTGCTTCGACCGGTCCGGCCAGCACGGGGAGTCCGGCGCGGTCAGCGGTGAGCTGGCAGAGCAGGGTGTTCAACGACCCACCACCCACGATGTGGATGACCGAAACGTTCGTGCCTGCAAGGCGCGACGCGGTGTGCACGGCGTGTGCGAAGGCATCCGCAAGGCTGTCAAGAATTGATCGGGTGAATTCCGCCTGCGAGAGCGGTACCGGCTGGTTCGATTCACGCAACAGTTCGGCGATGCGGGCCGGCATGTCGCCGGGAGCCATCAGGCGCGCGTCGTTGGCGTCGAAGACGGGAACCGGACCGGTCACGGCGGCGGCCTGGGCCAGAAGGGTCGGCAGGTCGATGGCTGTGCCGGATTCGCGTTCCCACGTGCGCACGGATTCGCTGAGCAGCCAGAGGCCCATCACGTTGTGCAGGAACCGCACTCGGCCGTCGACACCGCCCTCGTTGGTGAAGTTGGCGTCGCGGCTGGCGTCGCTGAGGACCGGGCGATCGAGCTCGAGCCCGACGAGCCCCCAGGTTCCGCAGGAGATGTATGCGGCGTCCGGGGCCGTCATCGGAACCCCAACGACGGCGGATGCCGTGTCGTGCGAGCCAACGGCGGTCACGGGGGTACTCGGCGCCAGGCCGGTGTGCTCGGCGACCTGCGGCACCAGTGTGCCGATGGGAGCGCCGGGGGAAACCAGCGGAGCGAAGAGCTCCCGCGGCAGGTCCAGTTGGGCCATGAGTGACTCATTCCACTGACCCGTCACGGTGAGAAGGCCGGTGGTCGACGCGTTGGTGGACTCGGTAACGCGGGCGCCGGTCAGCCAGTAGGCCAGTAGGTCGGGAATCAGGAGTGCAGAGTCGGCGGTGTGCAGGGCGTCGCCGTCGGCCGCGAACTGGTACAGCGAGTTGAACGCGAGGAACTGCAGGCCGTTCTGGGCATAGAGCTCGGCGAACGGAACCCGGGCGTGCACGGCCGCGACGCCCTTGGCGGTGCGGCTGTCGCGATAGTGGAACGGCTCGCCGACAAGCGCGCCACCCGAGAGGAGCCCGTAGTCGACGGCCCACGAGTCGATGCCGATGCTCGCGAGGTCCGGAGCGCGAGTGGCGGCTTCGGTGAGGCCAGCCAGCACGGACTGGTAGAGCCCCGTGAGGTTCCAGTGCAACGAGCCGTTGACCTCCACCGGGCCGTTCGGGAAGCGCGACACCAACTCAAGCCGAAGCTCGTTCGGACCAACGTGGCCGAGCATGACCCGGCCACTGGTTGCACCGAGGTCGACGGCGGCAACCGTGCCGGTCACGCCGCGACCCCGGTGATTCGAGAAGCGGGTCGACTCATCGCAGGAAGGCCGCAGCAACTCCGGCGTCGACCGGGATGTGCAGTCCGGTCGTGTGCGAGAGGTCGCTCGTGCAGAGAACAAACACGGCGTTCGCGACGTTCTCGGGCACAACCTCACGCTTGAGGATCGTGCGCTGGGCGTAGAACTTGCCGAGGTCCTCCTCCTCGATGCCGTAGGTCTTGGCCCGGTTGGCGCCCCAGCCCGAGGCGAAGATGCCTGAGCCGCGCACCACGCCGTCCGGGTTGATGCCGTTGACCTTGACGCCGTACTCGCCGAGTTCGGCGGCAAGCAGTCGCACCTGGTGCGCCTGGTCAGCCTTGGTGGCCGAGTATGCAATGTTGTTCGGTCCGGCGAAGACCGAGTTCTTCGACGAGATGTAAATGATGTCGCCGCCGAGCTTCTGGTCAATGAGCACCCGAGCAGCGGCCTTGGAAACGAGGAACGAGCCCTTCGCCATCACATTGTGTTGCAGGTCCCAATCCGCTTCGGTGGTCTCCAGCAGCGACTTCGACAGCGAGAGGCCAGCGTTGTTCACGACGAGGTCGAGCCCGCCGAACGCGAGAACAGCCGCGTCGATCGCTGCCTGCACGGCCTTCTCGTTCGAGACGTCTGCGGCGATGCCGACAGCCACATCGGTGTTGCCAATCTCGGCGGCGGCGTCCTGTGCCTTCACGAGGGAGAGGTCGGCGATGACGACACACGCTCCCTCTGCGGCGAGGCGCTTCGCGATGGCTTTACCGATGCCGGAGGCCGCACCCGTCACCAGTGCGATGCGGGTGGCAAGCGGCTTGGGCTTGGGCATGCGCTGCAGCTTCGCTTCCTCGAGTGCCCAGTACTCGATGCGGAACTTCTCCGCCTCATCGATCGGCGCGTACGTCGACAGCCCCTCGGCGCCGCGCATGACGTTGATCGCGTTGATGTAGAACTCACTCGCGACGCGTGCGGTCTGCTTGTTTGCGCCGTAGCTGAACATGCCGACACCTGGGACGAGAATGATGAGCGGGTCTGCGCCTCGGATTGCGGGGGAGTCGGCAGTCGCGTTGCGCTCGTAGTAAGTGGAGTAATCGGCGCGGTACTCCTCGTGAAGCGTCGTGAGTCGCTCGATCGTCTCTTCCACAGAAGCGGATGCCGGCAGGTCGACAACAAGCGGCTTCACCTTGGTGCGCAAAAAGTGGTCAGGGCAGCTCGTGCCCAGTGCGGCGAGGCGCGGGTGCTCGGCGCGAGCCAGGAAGTCGAGGACGACAGCGTCGTCGGTGAAGTGACCGACCTGTGGTTTGTCGGTGGATGCCAGTCCGCGCAGGGTCGGCGCGAGGGCCGCGGCCTTGGCGCGGCGCTCCGCTTCAGGGAGGGCGGCGTATCCGTCGAGTGCCGGACCGAACGGCTCGGGCCGCGAGTGCGCGGCGATGTACTCAGCGGCGGTGTCAATGATCCAGAGGGAGTTCTTCTCGCTCTCCTCGCTGGTGTCACCCCACGCGGTGATGCCGTGCCCGCCGAGGATGCAGCCGATTGCCTCCGGGTTCTTCGCCTTTATTTCAGCGATATCGAGCCCGAGCTGGAAGCCGGGGCGGCGCCACGGAACCCACACCACCTTGTCGCCGAAGATCGTCGTCGTCAGTTCTTCGCCGTCGGCGGCTGTGGCGATCGC
Organism: Okibacterium sp. HSC-33S16; assembly: GCF_024171565.1. Lineage (GTDB taxonomy): Bacteria > Actinomycetota > Actinomycetes > Actinomycetales > Microbacteriaceae > Mycetocola_A. Next base: position 12,497 of record NZ_JALJZZ010000007.1, on the reverse strand, counting down.
GATTCCGGAGTCGGGGTGCAGGTGGTCAACGTGTGCGGCATCGACGAGTCCGTGCATGGCCGTGTCGATCGAGGGGGCAGCGCCGCCCTTGCCGTGGAGGGTGTAGTCGAATGCCGCGACCATGTCGTCTTCGCGGTCGACGCCCGGGTAGACGTTCTGGAGGGCGCGCATGCGGTCGAGCCGCAGAACAGCGAGGCCCTTCTCGGTGAGGGTGCCGAGGTCACCGCCCGAGCCTTTGACCCAGAGCAGTTCGACGTCTTCACCGGTGACCGGGTCCGTCTCGATTCCCTTGGCAGACGTGTTGCCGCCAGCGTAGTTGGTGTTCTTCGGGTCGGCGCCGAGCCGGTTGCTTCGCGCGATCAGTGCCGCTGCGGTCTCGTTCGTCATGCGCAATCTCCGTTGTTCGTTCGTGTTAACTCTTACAGAAAGTAACACCGACCGCGGAATCCGTCAAGAATCCGTGCCGCGCCTACGCCACAGTGACGAGCTCACGGTACGGGTCGAGGCGGCTGTCAGCCGGATCCAGTTCCGTCACCAGGACGCTGATCCGTTGCCACTCGAGGGCCCGGGCGAGGGCTCGCTGGCCGAGCTTGGACGAGTCGACGAGAAGCACCGTTTCGTCGGCGGCGTCCACAAAGGCAAGTTTCACCTGCGTTTCGGCGAGCGTCACTTCGCTGCTGCCTCGTTCAGGGTCTACGGCACCCGCCGACGTGAAGAAGTGCGAGTAGTGCAACGAGCCGGCGGCCTGGCAGGCGAGCAGTCCGACGAAGCTGTCGGTCCGTTCCTCCGCTTCGCCGCCGATGAGCACAGCGGTGCCCCCGACGCGTCGGGCGCTCTGGAAGTTCTCGTACGAGTTGGTCGCAATCGTCAGGTCCCGGTCGAGGCCATCCATGCGCGAGAGAACGGTGCCAGCCGTGGAGGATGCGTCGAAGGCAACGGCGCCCGATGTCGGCATGAGGGCGAGTGCCTTGTCGGCGATGATCCGCTTCGCCTCCGCGCCTGTGGACATCCGGTCAACGAACGAGCGCGGTTTCAGCGACGGTACCGCTCCGCCCCGCACGCGTCGAAGCTGCCCTTCCGCCTCCAGGTCGGCGAGGTCGCGTCTCACTGTCATGGCCGAAACGCCGAGTCGCTCGGCGGCGGCCTCCAGACGGATAATCCCGTCGGCGGAGAGGATGTCGAGCAGGCGCTCCCGACGTGATTCAGCGTCAACCGTCGATGTTGTGGCCATGATCCCTGCGCTCCTCGCTTCGGGGAAATGCTACCGCGCAGGTCAATTAGCACGCTCGCGCAACCGTAAAGCAACAGTTTGATTTCGTTTCTTGACGCGAAGTGACGATTGGCTCTATGTTTCAACATCAAACGTGAGAGTTCGTCAGTGCGGTCGAACGGAGAAAGCGATGAGTCGATACGACTTCGTGCGTGAGGAGGCCATCCTCGATGAGCTCACGTCGCAGGGCCGTGTCACGGTCAACGACCTCGCCACACGCTTCGGTGTCTCACCGGTCACTGTACGAAAAGACCTCGACCTGCTCGAGCAGCGTTCGCTGTTGCGCCGGGTTCGCGGCGGAGCCGTCGCGACCGCGCCCCGTGACGAGGGCGCATTCGAGAGTCGGCTCCGATCCGATGCCGCGGCGAAACGGGCCATCGCTGCTGCGGCAGCCAGCCTGGTGCGCGACGGAGACGTCATCGCGCTCGACTCATCCACGACGACGCACTATCTCGCTACCGAACTGATAAGTCGCACCGGCCTGGTCGTCGTGACCAATGGCATCCACCTCGCCGGTCTGTTGATGGAACGAACGGATGCCACGGTCATCCTTCCCGGTGGAGTGTTGCGTCGTGCATCCCGCTCGGTCGTCGGCGCATTCAGCGACGTGCTTGAGGGGCGAGGCCGGCTGAAGGTCGGGTTCTTCGGCGCATCGAGCGTCTCGCGCAGCCTGGGCTTGCTCGAGTTGTCCAGCGAAGAGGGCGAGGCGAAGAAAGTGTTGGCGCGCTCCTGTGATTCGGTGGTTGGCCTGTTCACCGCGGCGAAGGCGACCGGATTCGGCCTCCACCCGTTTGCTGGCCCCGAGCGGATCTCGGCGCTGTACACCGATGAAGCGGTCGGTCCTGAGTTTGCCGAAACGTGGAGAGGCTCAGGAGTCGACGTCCATATTGTGCCGGTGCCATCCCGCACACCAACCCCATCGAACGAGGCGGTGCCGGCATGACCGCACGTCACCGTCGTTCTCCGCATCGACTTCGCGACAAGAGTGTTGCGACCCGCAGGGCACTGTTGCCCAATTCAGAGAAGAAAGAGGCACCACTGTGTTGATCAGGAAGAAGTTACTTGTGTTCGGCGCACTCGCGCTGACAGCGGCACTCGCCACTACCGGGTGCACGAGCCGAGACTCTGGTGGAGGAAGTGACGGCGGCGGAGGCGGAGGCGGCGACGACCAGATCAGCGTTGCTTTCGTCCCCAAGCTGCAAGGCATCCCCTACTTTGAGGCCATGAACGCCGGTGGTAAGGCAGCGGCAGAGGAACTCGGCATCGAGTGGCTGTACCAAGGTCCAACCACAGCCGATGCTGCCGCCCAGGCAGATATCGTCCGCTCCTTCATCCAACAGGGCGTCGACGCGCTCATCGTTGCTCCCAACGACCCCGACTCCATGGCGCCTCTCTTGCAGGAAGCTGCTGACGCCGGGATCAAGGTCGCTACGAGTGACACCGACGCTCCCAACTCGGTGCGTGAGGTGTTCGTCAACCAAGCCTCCGTTGACGGGATCGGCGAGGGCCTCACCGACGCGTTGCTTGAAGCGATGGGTGGTTCAGGGAAGTACGCGATCGTCTCCTGCGGCGAGACCGCGGCGAACCTCAACGCGTGGATCGACGTGCAGAAGGCATACACCGCGGAGAAGTACCCGGACGCTGAGATCGTTGACACCGTCTATGCCGGAGAAGACCAAGCGGCTGCGACTTCCATGGCGACCGACCTGATGAACGCGCACCCCGACCTCACCGGTCTCGTCGGTGAATGCACGTCGAGCGCGCCTGGTGTTGCCCAAGCGGTGTCTGACGCCGGCAAGGTTGGCACGGTGTTTACCGTCGGACTCGGAACTCCGCAGTCGATGAAGCCGTACCTTGAAGACGGTTCCTCGAGCGCTTCGATCCTCTGGGATGTCGAAGCGCTGGGCTACCTCACCGCCTGGGTCGGACTCCAGCTCGCAGAGGGCACCGAGCTCGAAGCGACGAACAACGTCAGTGATGACCTGCCCGAGGTGACGTACGACGCTGACTCGAAGGTGCTCCTGCTCGGTCCACCGCTCAAGATCACCACCGAGAACGTCGACGACTTCGACTACTAATCGCCCATTCCGGAGGGTTCCGCCGACGGAGCCCTCCGGGATCTGCCCTCGATCGCAGTGGAGAACCATGTCCAACACAGCAGCCGAACAGGCGACAGCCGTCCCCCGTGTGGTGTTGACGGGAATCGTCAAAACCTATGGGGGTGTGCGCGCCATCCGCAACGCCGACCTTAGCGTTGCTCCCGGTTCCGTGCATGCGCTCGTGGGGGAAAACGGTGCGGGCAAATCCACCCTCATCAAGATCCTCGCCGGCGCAGAGCGGGCAGACGCGGGTTCCCTGCAGTTCAACGGTGAGCCGGTATCGATCGGTTCAACAACGGATGCCATTGGGCTGGGAGTCCAGACCGTCTATCAGGAGCCGCAACTCTTCCCGGAACTCAGTGTGGCTGAGAACGTCTTCGTGGGGCGGGAACTCCGCAAGGGCGTGCGCGTGGACTGGGCAGGGCAGGCCGAGCAAATGAGTTCCCTGCTTGAGACCGTCGGACTCGACACCGACATCGCCACCCGCACGGTCGGCGCCCTGTCCATTGCCCAACAGCAACAGGTGTCGATCGCGAAGGCGCTCGCCGGAGAGGCCCGCGTGCTCATCCTCGACGAACCATCCGCCATCCTCACCGATGCGGAGATCGACGTCCTCTTCGCCGTCATTCACCGGCTGACGGCAACGGGGGTGTCGGTCATCTACATCTCGCACCGCCTCGATGAACTGTTCCGCATCGCCGACGTGGTCACCGTCATGCGCGACGGCGAGACCATCGCGACCCGGCCCATCGGCGACCTCACCGTTCGGGAGATCGCCGAGCTCATGGTGGGAGGCGCGCTCGCTGAGTCGCGCACCGACGTCGAAGCGACCCGAGGCGACGTCGTCCTCGACCTCGAGGGGCTGACTCTCCAGGGCTTTTTCAGTGACGTGAGCTTTCGCGTTCGTGCCGGAGAAATCGTTGGCCTCTACGGGCTCATCGGGTCCGGCGCGGGTGAGATTGCGAGCACGATCTACGGAATGCAGCGTCCCACCGGCGGGCGAATGCTCATCCACGGTTCCCCGGCGCTGTTCCACCGTCCGTCGTCCGCCAAGAAACGCGGCATTCACCTCCTCCCGGCCAACCGCTCCGCTCAGGGCTCGTTCTCGTTTCAGAGCATCGCCTTCAACATCACCATCGGCGAGCTCCAGTTGTTGTCGCGAATCCGCGGCTGGGTCGAGCGCCGCATCGAACGTGACATCGCCCGCGACTTCATCTCCCGGCTCTCCGTGAAGACGCCGAGCGAGCGCCAGCCGATCAGCGCCATGTCCGGAGGTAACGCCCAAAAGGTCGTCCTCGCGCGTCAGCTGGTCAACCGCCCGCAACTCCTCGTCCTCGTCGAACCGACACAGGGCGTCGACGTCGGCGCCAAGGAAGAGATTCATCGCATCATCGACGACCTCGCCTCCGAAGGTACCGCGGTGCTTGTGGTGACGAGCGACCTCGGCGAGGTCCTCCGAATCTCGGACCGCATCCTCGTGGTGCGAAGCGGTGAGATCGCCCATGAATTCACAGCGGATGCCACGCAGGTCGAAATCCTTGCGGCTGCGGCTGGAGAAACCCACGAAAGCGGAGAAAACCCATGACCACCGTCACCCGCGAGTCGCCGGCTGCGCCGATCGCGAAACGTATCCTCCCGCCTCCGGTCACCGGCCAGGAACTCGTCCTGGTTGGTGTCATCGTGGTGCTGTGGGTGCTGCTCGGTATCTTCACTCCGTCGTTTCTCAGCCCGTCCTCGATTCAGCCCCTGCTGGTATCGGTGGCACCGATTGCGCTGATCGGTGTCGGGATGACCTTCATCATCATCACGGCCGGAATTGACGTGTCGGTGGGCGGAGCCATTGCACTCTGCGCTGTGGTGACGGCCAAGCTGTTGGTGAACTTCGACGTCCCTCTCATCGTGGCGGTGGCCGTCAGCATGCTGCTCGGCGTTGTCCTCGGGCTGATCAACGGCACCCTCATCGCCTACGGCCGGGTTCACGCCATCATCATCACGTTCGGAACCGCAAACATCTTCCAGTTCTTCGCGCTGCGGGTGTTTGGCTCATCGACCGTCAACGGAATTCCGTCGACCCTCGATGTCTTCGGTCGAGGTGAAGCCGGCCGGACGCTGGGCGTTCCCCACAGCTTCGCGATCACCCTCGTGATCGTGGTCCTCGCCTGGTGGTACCTGCGCAATACGGCGGGCGGACGACATCTGTTTGCCATCGGAGGCAACGCGAACGCCGCGCGCCTCGCGGGGGTCCGCGTCCAACCTCGCGTTGTTCTCGCGTACGCGGTCACCGGTGCGTTGGTCGGTCTCGGTGCCTGTTTCTTCATCGCGTCCGGCACCTCGACACTCGACCAGGGTGTCGGAGCGGGTCGCGAGCTGGCGGTGATCGCCGCAGTGGTCATTGGTGGTACCTCCATTCTCGGCGGACGCGGGTCGGTCATCGGCACACTCCTCGGCGCGATACTCGTGCAGACCGTCAACTCGGGTGTGACGCAACTCGGCTGGCCGTCCCAGCTTGCCAACCTCTTCGTCGGCATCTTCATCATCATCGCGGTCGGCACCGACCTGCTGCGCGAGCGAACACGGAGGAGCAGAGCATGAGTGGCCTGACGACGCAAACGGTTCCCCGGGTGAAATCTCAGGGGCAGAAGCGGTCGATCGTCGGCCGTGCGCTTGAAGCCCTCCTCACCCAACGGGTCGTTCTCCTGGCTGTGCTCATTGTTCTCGTTGTGGCCGTCATGACGGTGCTTGACGCTGCAGGAGCGTTGAGTGGCTCGTACAACTCCGATTACCTCGCGGCCGCACTCATCAACGCGGTCCCTCTCGCCATGCTCGGATTGGCGCAACTGGGCGTGATCCTCTCCGGCCGCGGCGGCATCGACCTCTCGGTCGGCTCGATGGTCTCGGTGACCGGGATCGCCTTCGGAATGTCCTATGGCCTCTGGGGCTGGAGTCTGCCGGTCGCCATGATCTTTGCGGTCGTGCTCGGCGGAGTTCTCGGCGGGATCAATGGCGGACTCGTTGCGTTTGTCGGGTTCCCCCCTCTCATTGCAACTCTTGCGACCTTCTACGCGTACCGGTCGATCGCGCTGGTTTGGAGCGGCCAGAAACCGGTTAACTCGACGGAAATCCAGTCGTTTTACTCGGCGGCGAAAGCCATCGAGCTTCCCGTGATCGGCTCCTACCTGCCGCTGGTCCCGCTCGGAATCTTCACCTTTCTTATCCCCGTGGTCATCGTGGTCTGGGTGCTCCTCAACAAGACGACATTCGGGCGGCGCATCTACGCGCTCGGCACGAATGACACCGCTGCGTCCTGGGCCGGCATCAACGTGCGGCCCAACCGCTTCGCCGTGTATGTCCTCTCGGGTGTCATATCCGGCCTGGTCGGGGTTGTCACCGTCGCGCAATTTGCATCTGCTCGACCGGATGCCGGCACCAGCGGAAACGGCATGGCGCTCCCCGCCATCACCATCGCCGTTCTCGGCGGAGTCGCCATCACCGGCGGGATCGGTCGGGTGTCCGGTGTGGTGCTCGCCACGATCCTCATCGTGTGGCTGAACGCCGGTATCCTGCTCGCCTTCCCCGGTAACGACGGCGTTCAGGTTCAGTTGCTCGCCCTCGGCCTCGTGCTGGTGTTCGCGTCGCTCCTCAACGGCCTGACCAAACGGAAGTACGGCGGTATCTGACCCCGGAGCCTTGACCTCGTGAGGTATTCGGCAAGAATCGGAAGAGCCGCGCACTGCGTCACTCAACGAAGGGGTTCAATTCATGGCCGAGGTCCTCTTGTTTCATCACGCCCAGGGCCTCACGCCCGGCGTCGTCGAGTTCGCCGAAACACTGCGCGCTGCCGGTCACACCGTGCACGTTCCCGACCTTTTCCGTGGCCGAACATTCGCCACGGTTGAAGAGGGAGTCGACCACGCGAGGAGTATCGGTTTCGCGAACATCATCGAGCAGGGCGCAGCCGTTGCCGCGGGCTTACCGGCTGAGCTCGTCTATGCGGGCTTCTCGCTTGGCGTCATGCCTGCTCAATCGCTTGCACAATCGAGACCGGGTGCGCGAGGCGCCCTGTTCTTCTCCGGATGCCTGCCCGTCTCGGAGTTCGGTTCGGCCTGGCCCGCCGGGGTACCCGTCGAGATCCACTCGACCGAAGCTGACCCTGAATTCGTCGACTCCGGCGACATCGACGCCGCTCGCGCGCTCATCAGCGAAGCCGACGATGGCGAGCTCTTCCTCTATCCGGGCGACGGACATTTGTTCGCCGACTCCAGCCTGCCCTCGTACGAACCTGACTCGGCAGCCGTCCTCACCGGACGGGTGATCCAGTTTCTCGCACGACTTGGCTAACACCCAGACGTACGAACGAGATGCGGCGGTCGGACATACTCCGAACCGCCGACACCCCGTCGGTGAAACTTACGCGCCCCAGCCCGCCTGCTGACCGCCAACGCGATCGGCCGCAATCTTTTCCTGGTAACCGGATGCTGCGTATGCAGCCAGTGGATCGGCCGGAAGACCGCGAGACTCTCGCCATGCTGCCAGGTCCGCACGGACATCCGTATAGAAGGCATCCATCAGGATGCCGTTCGCCCCAAGCACGTCGCCCGCATTTTGCGCTGCGGTCAAAGCCTCGCGGTCGACGAGCAGCGCCCGCGCCGTCATCTCCTGCACGTTCAGCACACTGCGGATCTGGCCCGGGATCTTGTCTTCGACGTTGTGGCACTGGTCGAGCATGAAAGCGACGGGTGAGTCGTCGTCGAGCCCGCCGCCGCGGACGACCTCGTAGAGGATGCGGAACAACTGGAACGGGTCAGCCGCACCGACGATGAGGTCGTCGTCGGCGTAGAAACGCGAGTTGAAGTCGAACGAACCGAGTTTGCCGAGGCGAAGCAACTGGGCGACGATGAACTCGATGTTGGTGCCTGGCGCGTGGTGGCCGGTGTCGAGGCAGACCAGTGCCTTGTCACCGAGAGCGCTGACCTGGGCGTAGCTGGTTCCCCAGTCGGGAACGTCGGTGTGATAGAACGCAGGCTCGAAGAATTTGTACTCGAGCACCAGGCGCTGGTCGTCACCGAGCCGAGCGTAGATCTTCTCGAGTGACTCAGCGAGGCGGTCCTGGCGGCCGCGGATGTCGCCCTGGCCAGGGTAGTTGGTGCCATCGGCGAGCCAGATCTTCAGGTCCTGTGACCCGGTCGCGCCCATGATGTCGATGCACTCGACGTGGTGATCGATGGCTTTCTGGCGGACGGCGGCGTCGGTGTGCGTCAGGGAGCCGAACTTGTAGGCGTCGTCCTGGAACGTGTTGGAGTTCACCGTGCCGAGCGTCACGTTGAGCTCCGCGGCGTACTCGCGGAGGGCGGCGTAGTCGTCAACCTTGTCCCACGGGATGTGAAGCGCCACCTTGGGCGCCAGGCCGGTGAGTTCGTTGACCTTGGCGGCGTCTGAGAGTTTTTCCTCAATCGTGCGCGGAGTGCCGGGGGTGCCGAACACCTTGAATCGCGTTCCGGAGTTGCCGAAGGCCCAGGAAGGTAGCTCGATCGCTTGCTTCTCGAGCGTCGCAAGCACTGTGGAGTCGATCGTCATTGTTCTTCGTCCTTACTGAAGTTCACTCGCGACGGGCGAATGAATGAATCGTTTCAAGATTAAAGTACCAGAATTGCGCGGTAAAGGGGAGCACTGCGGTGCAGTACTCCCCTTTATGCAGCTGGTTTTCGAGGCGATTCCGTCTGGCGCCTACCGACCGGCGCTCGGTACGAACTCCCCGGTTGAAGCATCGTCTGCCACAGCGACGGTAGACCCTTCCCGTTCTTCCTCGATGTCCTGAAGACTGCGACCCTGGGTTCGCGGCGCCCAGATGGCACCGATGAGGAGCGATGCTGCGAGGAGCCCCAGCATGATCCAGCCGACGAACGGCACTCCGTGCGCGACGAGCAGGGTCGGGAACCAGTAGCTGAGAATACCGACGGCCATACGTGCGAGGAAGAAGAGCACGCCCTGAGCGCTGGCCCGGTAGCGGGTGGCGAACAGCTCGCTTGTCCACAGACTGTAGAAAGCCTGCGCGCCGATACCGGCCGCGATGCCCCAGCTGACGGCGAAGAGGACAAGAATCGGTGTGGTTGCCTCGACGAAGATCAGGAGCACCCAGGAGAAGATTCCAAGCAGCCCGCCGATGATGTACAGCTTGCGAAGGCTCATTCGGTCGCCGAACTTCATGAAGCCGAAGTAGGTCGAGAGAACGGTGCAGCCCCACAGAAGTACCTGGAGCAGGTTCTGGTTGATCGGGTCTTCCACGCCAGCTGTCGCATAGACGCGCGGCATGAAGATACCCATCTGTCCCGCGACGGTGTTCCACAGTCCGTAGACGCCAAAGAGGAAGGCGATGGCGATCAGGTTCTTCTTGCTACTGAGGAGCCCGCGGATTCCACCGGAGCGTCCCACCACAACGGGCATCGCCTTCGTGTCTTTCCAGATACCCGACTCGGACAAGCCTTGCCGGATCCACCAGGTGACGAAGGCGACGACGAAGAGGTGGATGAAGATAATCCGGCTGCCCATAAGCCCGAGCGGCGACAGGACGACGGCGAGAAGGAATCCGATCATCGGGCCGACCGACCAGGCGAGCTGGGCCGTGCCGACGTGCTTGGCGCGAGCATTCTTAGGTGCTTCTTCCGCGATGTAGGTCCACGACGCGGGAACACCGGCACCCACCGCGATGCCGGTCAGAATGAAGGCGAGCAGCAGTGAGCCGAAGTTCCAGGCGAACGCCGCGATCAGCACACCCACCATGTACAGCATGAGGTCGTAGGTGTAGATGAACTTGCGGCCGAACTTGTCGCATAGCGGACCGCCGAGAAGTGCACCGACGGCCGCACCAAACGCGTTTGCGCTCAGGGCAGCGAGGAGTCCGACTCCCACGTCATCGATTCCGAACTCGGCCTGCCAGAACACCAGGCTCGTGGCGATGGCGATGATCGACCCGGATTCGATGTAGTTCGACATCGCGACCGAAATGGTGGCTTTCCAGCCAGTGGTGTTTTTGCTTCCGATTCTCATCGGTGGGAACGCTCCGTTCTCAACCTCGCTGCAATGCAAGGCGTGTGCTGGGGGTGGGGGTGCGTCGCCTGAGGGCGAGGTGCGCAAAGTTATGCCAGGTGGAAGTACTCCTGGAGCTGCATCATCGTCTGGTCAGGTGCCGTCTCTTCGGCGAAGAAGCCCGCCATGGTCGCTTGCCAACGAGCGTTGACGTCGGTGCGGTCCATTTCGGCCCGCGCGCGGTCGAAGTCATCGGTTTCGAGGTACCCGACGACGAGACCGTCTTCTTTGTGCAGAAACAGGGAGTAGTTGCGCCAGCCACAGGCAGTCAATGCCTCGAGCATTTCGGGCCAGACGGTCTCGTGAGCCGCGAGATAGTCCTCGACCCGTTCTGGCTTGAGATGCATAAGGAAGCAGACGCGTCCAGTGTCGTTGGCCATTGCCGATGAACTCCTTTGGTCATGATTCGGGGTTTCCGCTTAGGGCGAGACCGTAGTGCTCGGCAGGCTCCGTGGAAACAAACGGCTGGCAGTTGTGTACCGCAAACCACTAAATGAAATGTTTCAATTGCGTCATTTCTACCACGGCGCCCGTCGTGGATGAGAACGCTCGCATGCTCTCGGCACAAAGTTGGCCGCTACGCTGGCATCACCGATCACGGAGGATTTGTTATGGGCATGAGTGTTCGCGACGTCGCGACACGGGCCGGCGTCTCGGTCGGAACCGTCTCGAATGTTCTCAACCGTCCCGACAAAGTTTCGCCGAGCACCGTCGCAAAAGTACGGGCAGCCATCGAAGAACTTGGCTTCGTCCGCAACGACGCTGCCCGACAACTGCGCGCCGGGCGGAGTCTCAGCATTGGCCTGATCGTGCTTGACGTCTCGAACCCGTTCTTCACCGACGTCGCGCGAGGCGCTGAGGATCGAGCCGCCGAAGACGGACTCACGGTCTTGCTCGGCAATAGCGACGAGAACGAAGACCGAGAAGCTGCCTATGTCGATCTGTTCGAGAAGCAGCGTGTTCACGGCGTGCTGATCTCTCCCGTCGGAGATGCGAGCAGCCGGCTTGATGCGCTGCATCGTCGAGGGATTCCCACGGTGCTGGTCGACCGGCCCACCACCGATGACCGCTTCTCGTCGGTGGCTGTTGATGACGTGGCGGGTGGCTACCTGGCCGCGCAGCACCTCCTCGAGACTGGTCGGCGCACACTTGCTTTCGTGGGCGGCCCCCAGGAGCTCCGGCAGGTTGCTGACCGCTTGGCCGGGGCACAGAAGGCTGTGGCGGAGATCGCTGACGCCTCCCTCGAGTACATAGCGACTGACGGGCTCACTGTCCTTCAAGGGAGGAAGGTCGGCGAGAGTATCCGTGAACGGGATGCAACGGACCTGCCTGACGGCCTGTTCGCCGCGAACGATCTTGTAGCCATGGGGCTCCTCCAGGCGCTCAGCATGCTGGGCGCACTGTCGGTGCCGGAAGACATCGCAATCGTTGGCTACGACGACATCGATTTCGCCACCGCTGCCGTGGTGCCCTTGACGTCCATTCGCCAGCCCAGTTCCCTGATTGGGTCGACGGCGGTCGATCTCCTCATGAAAGAAGCGGATGCCTCGGCGGACTTCACGCGAGAGCACGTGGTGTTCCAGCCCGAGCTCATTGTTCGTGAGTCATCCGCGCCCAAGGCCTGAACTGCCGCGCGCACGCAAAATCCCCGACTTTCCGCGCCCCTCGGGCACGACACGCCCGGGCTGCACGCTAGATTTGCGAGCAGATCCTTCTCAAACGTAAAGTATCTACACGTCACCCCAAAGGTGCGGCTGAGCTTCGCTCGCCGGCCTCATGCGGGACCAAATCCTCACCAAAAGATAGATGCTCTTGAGCGTCTGCATTCTTTCGGTTTAGGATATAAACCCTCCCACGAGCAACCGAAGAAATTTGGTCGTTTTGTGATGTCCGGCTGAGCTGGATATCGCGGGAACCGGCTGTTTTACACAGCTGATTCATGTGGTAGGCTAGAGAAGTTGCCCTGCGGAGCAGCCCTGAGGGGTGAAAAGCGGGAGCATCCGATCCTTGAGAACTCAACAGCGTGCACAATGTCAAATGCCAAA
>NZ_JALJZZ010000006.1 GCF_024171565.1 Okibacterium sp. HSC-33S16 | reverse complement strand
TGTTAGCGACATCGGGGGCGACGGTGTATCGGGTGTCGTGTGCCGGTCCGGGTGTTGACCCGGTCCGGCCGTTCCGGAAGATCGTGCCGACCGTGATGGTCACCGTTCCCGTGCTCACATTGTTGGGCCGAAGTGATGAGCCGGGGGATCTTGACGGTTACGGGCCGATCGACCCGCAAACCGCTCGTGACCTTGCCGCCCAGGCACCGGAGTTTCACCGGATGCTCACCCACCCCGAAACCGGGGTCGTGCTCTCGCTCGGCAGCACGAAATACACCCCATCAGCAGCGATGCGACGATTCCTTCGCTACCGAGACGGCTACTGCCGATTCCCGGGCTGTAACCGCAGGGCGGTGACCTGCGATATCGACCACACCGACCCATTCAGCACCGGCGGTTGCACCGATATCGACAACCTCGCCAGCCTGTGCCCGAAACACCACAAAATGAAACACGAAACCCGGTGGCAGGTTCAGCAACTCGGCAACGGCACCCTGAAATGGACCTCACCTCAAGGCCGCGAATACCTCACCCACCCCGAAAACCCCGCCCGAGGACCCATCCCGCCAGTGGCCACGGCCAAACCGGCCAACGGCGAAACGGCGAACTCACCGTCGAACGGTGAAACAATGACCGACGCCGAGCAGGAGAAGAAACGAGGACACGACGCCTATTCGCGCCTGACCGATCGACTCACACAAAACAAACACAACAGCGACGACACGTTCGACGACCAAGGCGCAGACTTGCTCAATCCGGAGGTTGCACCGTTCTAATGATCCTCGCGTGAAGTGATCCAGTTGAAGCACCACCATGAGCGATCCTGAAGGTTTACGCCGGAGGTGAAATGCTCTGGTTCAGCATTCGGTCGTGCGGTTATATGGGCGAATGAGACTTCTGGTTTTAGGCGGGACCGAGTTCGTTGGACGAGCCATCGTCGAGGAAGGCCTCCGCAAAGGGTGGGACGTGACAACGTTCAACCGCGGCAGACATCCTGGCGTCCATGGGGCCGCGCGCCTGATTGGTGACCGCACCACTCCCGAAGGGATCACCGCACTCGCGCAGTCATCGTCCGAATGGGACGTCGTCGCTGACACGTGGTCCTGGGCACCCGCCGTCGTCCGAGATACCGCCGCAGCTCTCGCTCGGCGAGTAGACAGATACGTGTATGTGTCCAGTAGCTCGGTCTACGAGTTTCCGACCGCCCCTGGCTCGGACGAAAGCGCCACCGTGGTGGACAGCTCGCCGGATGACCCCACCTTCGATGACTACGCTCGAGCCAAAGCGGGCGCCGAGCGAGCGGTGACCGATGTGTTCGGCGACAGAGCCCTCATCGCACGCCCCGGGCTCATCCTCGGCCCACACGAGAACATCGGGCGGTTGCCCTGGTGGCTGCTCCGCGCAGCCACGGGCGGTCGCATGCTCGCACCCGGCACGCCAGACACCGGGATCCAGTACATCGACGCGCGCGATCTCGCGGCCTGGGCTCTGAGCGCAGCCGAAGCCAAGGTCTCTGGCGCGGTGAACGCCATCAGCACGCCGTCGGCGGCGACGCTGGAAGAGCTCCTCACAGCATGCATTCAAGCGACCGGGTCAGACGCCTCGCTCGAATGGGTGCCAGCCCAGAAAATTCTTGCTGCGGGCATCGAACCGTGGTCTCAACTCCCAATCTGGCTGCCACCGGGAGAGGTCTACGACACCCTCTTCAACATCGACGTGTCACAAGCCATCGCCACGGGGTGCAGCATCCGCCCCATCGAAGAAACAGTTCGCGACACCTGGGCATGGCTCGAGAGCATCGGGGGAGCAGCACCACAGCGCCCCGATCGACCGCCCGTCGGGCTCGACCCGCAGCTCGAAGCTCAGCTGCTTGCCTCGTAACCGGCGCTAGCCGAGCAACCGGTCGGCCAGCGCGGTCAGCGTCTCGCTGGCACCGGCGTCGATTTTGACGTCAGCGCGGCCATCACCTTTCGTCACTCCGCGGTTGATGATGATGATCGGCAGCTTGTTTCTCCGGGCATGTTCCAGAAGACGGATGCCTGAATTCACGACGAGCGATGAACCAGCGATGACGAGGGCGTCCGCTGTGGAGACGATGTCCCGAGCCTCGGCAAATTTTTCAGGGGGCACGAACTCACCGAAAAAGACCACATCCGGCTTCAACGCCCCACCACACACCGAGCAGACCGGTGCGACGAAGTCGTCGACGTGTGCGATTTCGGCATCGCCATCCGGGTTGAGTGTCACGGCCTCCGGCTTCGACAGCCAGGGGTTCTCCGCGTCGATCCGGGCTGCGATACTCGCCCGGGCGAACGTCTGCCCGCAGACCAGGCAACTCACCCGGTCCATTGACCCGTGCAGGTCAACGACCCGCTTCGAACCGGCCCTCACATGCAGCCCGTCGACGTTCTGCGTGACAACGCCGGTGACAAGTCCCGCGTCTTCCAGGGTCGCCAGAACGCGGTGGCCAGCGTTCGGCCGAGCCGCATCGAACATCGCCCAGCCCAGGTGACTTCCCGCCCAATACCGCTTCTTCGATGCGTCGTTGAGGAGAAACTGGGTGACCGTCATTGGGGTCCGCTTGGGGGCGCCCTCACCGCGATAGTCGGGGATTCCCGAGTCCGTGCTCAGGCCAGCGCCGGTGAGTACCGCGAACCGGCGACCGGACAGGAGCGCGTAGGCTGCATTCAGCCGATCGGTATCGGACGTTTGTGGTGTTGTGCGTGCGAGCGTTGTCATATGAACCTCCGAACCCCGCGCATGTCACGATCGTAAACAACTCACGTGTCGAGTTTGTTTCGTCATGCCGATCTACCGGTTCGGAAACCCTACGCCACAGACCTGAAGGACACACCGTGCGCCTCGTGCCAATCGACAGCCTTGACATCGACGGCCTGCAAGACTATGCCCGACTGACCGATGTCGCCCTGCGCCGCGTCAGCGAACCGGCGGGCGGCCTCTACATCGCCGAATCGCACAAGGTCATCGCCCGCGCGCTTGCCGCCGGCCACGTCCCTCGCTCCATCCTTCTCCAGGAACAGTGGATAGCGGATGTCACTCCGCTCCTCACCGATTTTCCCGACGTTCCGGTCTACGTTGGCAGCGCAGCCACCCTCGAATCGCTCACCGGATATCACATGCACCGTGGCGCCCTGGCGGCAATGCACCGCCCTGAACTTGCTCGCATGGACGATCTGATTCGGGATGCCACCCGCATCGTCATTCTGGAAGACATCGTTGACCACACCAACGTTGGTGCCATCTTCCGTGCCGTCGCTGGTATCGGTGCCGACGCCGTTCTCATCACACCACGGTGCGCAGACCCGCTCTATCGTCGCAGTGTTCGCGTCAGCATGGGCACGGTTCTGCAGGTGCCATGGACCCGGATGCCTGAGTGGCCCGAAGCCCGTCGGATTCTCGATGACGCGGGATTCCACGTCGCCGCCCTCGCCCTCGACGACCGCGCGATCACCCTCGACGAATTCGCCGCCAACCTCCCGGCCAAAGTGGCGCTGACCCTCGGTGCGGAAGGCGACGGCCTCAGCAGGCAGGCTCTCGACGCCGCAGACAGCACGGTGATCATCCCCATGAAGCACGGAGTTGACTCGCTCAACGTCGCGTCAGCCAGTGCCGTTGCACTCTGGGCCGTGCGTGACCAGCGAGCCTCCGAGGGGATGCCGACCGCTCGCGGATAGACTGTTCTCCCGTGTATTCATCCCGTCAGCCGTTGCCCGACCGACGGGTGTACCTGCGGCGCAGGCTCACTGTCTTCGGTGTTCTCGTCGTTCTCCTGGCCATCATCGGTTACCTCGCGTTCGCGATCCTGCGTCCACTCCCGGCGACCGCAGCGACGCTCGAGCCGACCGAGAACCTGACCCAAACGCAGACGCAGATCGCCTGGCCGGCCTTCGGCAGCGGCGCGATTGGAGCGGTCGGCTTCGACGGCGTGTTGTCCAGCACAGGTGCGCAGGAGTCAACGCCGATGGCGAGCATCACGAAAACGGTGACAGCACTCGTGGTGCTCGACTCGATGCCCCTTGGAGCCGGCGAATCTGGGCCCGAACTGACGCTCACCGCCGCCGATCAGCGCATTTACACCGAAGTCATCGCCGAAGGCGGGTCGGCGGCTCCTGTCGCCGTTGGGTCCGTCTTCACCGAACGTCAGCTGCTTGAAGCCATGATGCTTCCGTCGGCCAACAACTACAGCATCACCCTGGCGAACTGGGCGTATGGCTCAGTCGACAAATTCCTCGCCGCGGCTAAGACCTGGCTCGAGAAAAACAGCCTGGCCGGGACCCATTTGGCTGACTCGAGTGGACTCAACGAGAACAGTCGATCCACCCCCGCCGACCTCGTTCGCATCGGCGAGATGGCCCTCGCCCACCCGGTCCTCTCCGAAGTGGTCGCCGAGCAGTCCGCCACCCTGCCCGTGATCGGGCCCGTCACAAACACGAACAAGCTGCTCGGCCAGGGCGGAGTGATCGGCCTGAAGACCGGAACCACGCGCGTTGCGGGCGCCTGCCTACTGTTCGCCGCCGAGCTTCCGGTAGGCGGCCAGACGGTCACCGTTGTGGGCGTCATCCTGGGTGCCCCCAACCACAACGCGCTGAACTCGTCTGTCCTCCGCCTTCTCACGACCGTCGAGGCTGGATTCCGTGAATTTCCGCTCGTCGCAGAGGGCGACACCTTCGGCACATACACCACACCGTGGGGCGCGAGCACGGAGATCGTCGCGACTGAATCGGCATCCGTTCTTCTCTGGCAGGATGAAACTGTCGCGGTCGACGTCACCGCGAAGCCGCTCGTGTCGGGGGAGGCGGGGCTCGACGTCGGCACCGCAACGTTCACCGTGGCCGATTCGGTCATCGAGGTTCCCCTCGCGCTCTCCGGCGAACTGGACGACGCCGGAACCGGCTGGCGGATCACTCACCCCACCGACTGAGATCAGCTGCCGGTCGGAATCTCGCCGTCGCGCAAATACTTCTCCGCCTGTGGTCGTTTTGCCGTAATGAAGTCGCCAGACGATTGGTGACGGAGCCGTCGAAGCACCCACGGTACAAAGTACTGCCGAGCCCAGACGAGATCTTCGGTTCGCGCCTGCCGCCAGGTCGACTGCGGCACGGGCTCGGGTTTCTGCGGCTGCAGGTCGTTGGGCACCGCAAGGGCATCGAGCACCATGCGCGCCACCGTGTGATGCCCGAGCGGGTTGAGGTGCAGCCGATCGTTCGACCACATCCTCGGGTTCTGAATCTCGGTCAGCGCCCACTGGTCCGCCACGATGCAGTCGTACGTCGCGGCGACCTTACGCAGGTTCTCGTTGTAGATCGCGACCTTCCCCCGAATCGTCCGCAGCACCGGCGAGAACCCGACGTCGACGCCCGTAAACAGCACGATGGTGGCTCCGCTGACGGCCAGTCGCGACAGGACCTCATCCATCTTCTGCGCGATCACGTCAGGGTCGGTTCCTGGACGCAACACGTCGTTGCCTCCCGCCGAAATGGTGATGAGGTCTGGCTTCAGCTCAAGCGCTGGCTCGACCTGATCCGCCCCGATTTGAGCGATCAGTTTGCCGCGCACAGCGAGGTTGGCGTAGGCAAAATCGTCCACGCCCTGGGCCAGCACCTCAGCGACCCGGTCTGCCCAGCCACGATGCCCGTCAGGCAAGGTTGGCTCGGGGTCGCCGATGCCCTCGGTGAACGAATCGCCGATCGCCACATAACGCGTCCATGGGTGGGGCGGCTCGACGCCGCCAGCGATTTCTTCCGAAGCGTGAATGTCCATTCGAAGCATCGTACTCGCTCGCTTCCCCTCGCTCTCGGTCGTTCACCGGCGATGAGTCGGGTAGATTGGTTGCCAGTGAGTACAGAGTTCGAATCGGGCATCGCTAAGTCCGTAGACGCAGTTTCAGGGATCCGAATCGGAACCAGTGCGGCCGAACATCTGTCGCCAACCTTCCCGGAACGTGCCGCGTGGGGAACCGTCTCTAAGCTGCGCGCCTGGCAAGAGGAAGCGCTCACCGCGTACTTCGAGCACGAACCACGAGATTTCCTTGCTGCCGCGACGCCTGGGGCAGGAAAAACGACATTCGCTCTGCGACTGGCTGCAGAGCTGCTCGCTCGCCGCACCGTCGATCGCATCACCGTTGTTGCGCCCACCGAACATTTGAAGAGGCAGTGGGCGGATGCCGCGCATCGCGCGGGCATCCGTCTCGACCCCATGTTTTCGAACAGTGACGGTCGCTATGGCAGTCATTATCACGGCGTGGCAGTCACGTACGCCCAGGTCGCTGTGCGAGCTGCACTGCACAGGGAGATCACCGAGTCGCATCGCACCCTGGTCATCCTCGATGAGGTTCACCACGGCGGAGACGCGCTCAGCTGGGGTGACGCCATTCGTGAGGCGTTTGAACCGGCCACGCGCCGACTCTCGCTCACCGGAACCCCCTTCCGGTCAGACACGGCACCGATCCCGTTCGTGAGCTACCTGCCGGACAAGGACGGCATCCGAACCTCGCTCACCGACTACAACTACGGATACGGCCGTGCCCTGGCCGA
Organism: Okibacterium sp. HSC-33S16; assembly: GCF_024171565.1. GTDB lineage: Bacteria > Actinomycetota > Actinomycetes > Actinomycetales > Microbacteriaceae > Mycetocola_A. The sequence continues at coordinate 270,258 of NZ_JALJZZ010000006.1, read as the reverse complement.
CGGCGTTGTGCGTCCGGTGATGTTCATGGTTTACGCCGGTCACATGCGATGGCGCACGAACGCGGGCGACGAAATGGAAGCCCGGCTCGGCGAGGGCAATACGAAGGACATCACGTCCCAGGCCTGGCGCACGGCGCTTGACCCGGCTGGGGAGTGGATCCCGCAGGTGTTGCAGGCAGCCGACCGCCGACTCAGTGAGATGCGCCACAGCATTCCGGACGCCGGTGGACTCGTCATCGCCACCGACCAGACCGCCGCCCGCGCCTACGCCAAGATCCTGCACGGAATCACCGGGGAAGCGCCAACCGTCGTGCTCAGTGACGAGAAGGAAGCGTCAGACCGCATCGACGACTTCTCCGCCGGAACGAGTCGTTGGATGGTCGCGGTCCGGATGGTGTCTGAGGGCGTCGATGTTCCGCGACTGGCTGTCGGCGTGTACGCAACGAGCGCGTCGACCCCGCTGTTCTTCGCGCAGGCGATCGGCCGCTTCGTGCGGGCGCGCCGCCGCGGTGAGACAGCGTCGGTGTTCCTGCCTGACGTACCGAACCTGATGAATCTTGCCGGTGCGCTCGAACTCGAACGCGACCACGCCCTCGACCGCAGGAGCGACGGCAGCGGCGAGGGCGACATGTGGAACCCGGAAGATGCGATGGTCGCCGAGGCGAACCGCGACTCCAAGGGATCGGACTCGCTGGGCGACGAGTTCAAGTATGAAGCGATGAGCTCGTCGGCCACGTTTGACCGTGTGGTCTACGACGGCGATGAGTTTGGCCAGTGGGCCGAGCCTGGCACGGAAGAAGAACTCGATTTCATTGGGCTGCCCGGGCTCCTCGAGCCTGAGCAGGTACATGAACTGCTCAAGCAGCGACAGGCGCGCCAGGCCAAGCGTCAGTCGACTCGGAGCGCCGGCCCTGACACGGCGACGGCCGAGAAGACGGACGATGTGCCGCCTCCGCTGTACCGGACGCTCAAGGAGCAGCGCAGCCTGTTGAACAGCCTCGTCGGCCTGTACGCGAAGTCCACGAACCAGCCGCACGGGCTCGTACACGCGGAGCTTCGCCGGATCTGCGGTGGCCCGGCTGTGCAGCAAGCCAGCGTTACGCAGTTGCAGTCGCGGATCGAGTGGCTGCGCAAAAAGATGAGCGGTCGCCGCTGACCCACGGGTCGCCGCACGCGCGGCACCTTCTGCACCGGCTCGCCGAACGTGGCGGATTTCGCGGGCTGGCATCATCGAACGCCAGCCGGACGCATCCGTTCGTCATATCTGTTGGTCATACCTGGCGGCAGGAGCGTTAAAAGCGAAGAGCCGGACCCGATGGGCCCGGCTCTTCTACTGTCTCAACACAGTTCTTCACAATGTGCGCGAAGGGGGACTTGAACCCCCACGCCCGTAAGGGCACTAGCACCTCAAGCTAGCGCGTCTGCCATTTCCGCCACCCGCGCATTGTTATTTTGTTTCTTTGGCTGGCTACCGGAGCAGCCCGCCGAGAGAAAACTCTAGCACGGTTTTCGGACGCGGATGAACACACGCCGGCACTGTCGACACCGATAGCGTTGGAACATGGATTTCGACGCACATACCCCTGACCAGGTGCCGGGCTCGACCGACACAGACACCGAACTCGACGAGACGGTGCGGCTGGCGCGGGACCTGATCCGGATGGACACCACGAACTACGGTGGCGGCACGTCCAAAGGCGAGACCGTTGCGGCCGAATATGTCGCCGCCTACCTGCGTGGATTGGGACTCGAGCCGGAGCTCATCGACTCGGAGCCGGGGCGCACGAGTGTCATCGCACGCGTCGCTGGGCGGGACAGCTCCCGCGGTGCCCTCGTCGTCCACGGGCACCTCGACGTGGTCCCCGCAGACCCCCGCAACTGGACCGTGGATCCCTTCGGCGGCGTCATCGCAGACGGCATGCTCTGGGGCAGGGGAGCGGTGGACATGAAGAACATGGACGCCATGATCCTCACGGCCGTTGCCGACATCCTCCGCAGCGGCGAGAGGCCCGCCCGTGACCTCATCCTCGCGTTCTTCGCGGACGAAGAGAACGGAGGGGTGCTCGGATCGCACTACCTCGTCGACACACGCCCTGACCTCTTCGCAGGGGCGACCGAAGCGATCAGCGAAGTCGGTGGATATTCAATCACCCTCGGCGGGAAACGCGCCTACCTTGTGCAGACGGGCGAGAAGGCGCTGTTGTGGGTCAAGCTGATTGCTCGAGGCCCCGCCGCCCACGGGTCACGCGTCGTTCGTGACAACGCCATCACCCGCCTGGCCGAAGCAGTTGCGGCCGTCGGTCGCCAGGACTGGCCGATCCGCCTGACCAACACAACGACAGCACTGCTCGATGAGGTGGCCCGGATCCTCGGCGTCGACTCGCAGAAGGTTGGGCCTGACGAACTTGCCCTCGCCACCGGAACGGCATCAGGGTTCATTCAAGCCTCGCTGCGCACGACCACCAACCCCACGGTGTTGACCGCCGGTTACAAGCACAACGTCGTGCCAGACACGGCCGAGGCGCTTGTCGACATCCGTTCGCTTCCCGGCGAAGAAGATGCTGTTCTCGCCGCCGTTCAAGAGCTCGTTGGTCCGGACATCGAAATTGAGGTCATGCATCGTGATGTGGGCCTGGAGAACGACTTCTCAGGCCCACTCATCGATGCCGTGATCTCCACCCTGGCCACGCATGACCCGGGTGCGGAGGTTCTGCCGTACCTGCTCAGCGCCGGAACCGACAACAAAGCGTTGTCCAAACTGGGGATCACCGGGTACGGCTTCGCACCGCTCCTGCTTCCGCCTGAACTCGATTTCCCGGCCATGTTCCACGGTGTTGACGAGCGTGTCCCGCTCGACGCATTAGTCTTTGGCAGGCGGGTCTTGACCGATTTGCTGCGCACGTACTGACAACAGGCAAGGATTTTTCTCTCTGTGGACATTCTGAACGCGATCATCCTCGGCCTCGTGCAGGGGCTCACCGAATTCCTCCCGGTTTCATCGAGCGCACATTTGCGCATCGTCGGGGAGTTCCTCGGCACCGGTGGAGACCCGGGCGCCCGCTTCACCGCGATTACCCAGATCGGAACCGAACTGGCCGTTGTCATCCTGTTCTGGAAAGACATCGTTCGGATCATCGGGGCCTGGTGCCGCGCCCTTGTGGGCAAGATTCCCCGGAATGACCCTGACGCCCGGATGGGGTGGCTCATCATTCTGGGATCGCTCCCCATCGTCATCCTGGGTCTGCTCTTCCAGGATCAGATTGAAACAACGCTGCGGTCTCTCTGGTTCACCGCGTCGATGCTCATCGGCTTCGGTATTCTGCTCGGAATCGCCGACTGGATCGGGCGAAAGAACCTCAAGCTCGAGAACCTCGGCTACCGCCACGGCATCATTTTTGGACTCGCGCAGGCGCTCGCGCTCATTCCGGGCGTTTCACGGTCGGGCGGAACCATCACTGCGGGGCTGTTCCTCGGTTATGAGCGTGCCGCAGCAGCCCGATACGCCTTCCTGCTGGCCATTCCCGCGGTCCTCGGCAGTGGCTTCTTCCAGATCTACAAGTCCATTGCCGATCCCTGTGTTGAGGGCTCGACGGGGTGCATTCCAGAAATCTACGGACCGGGTGAGACGCTCATCGCCACGGTGGTCGCGTTCGTCGTCGCAATTTTCGTGATCAAGTTCTTCATGAGCTACATCTCCAAGCGCAGCTTCATGCCGTTCGTGATTTACAGGATCCTTCTCGGCATTGTGATCTTTGTGCTCGTCGGCACCGGTGTCCTCAACGCCTAGAAACCCGGCATAGGCTGGACGAGTGAAGGCATGGAATAGACCTCTCGTCCCTACTCTTCCCGGCGAATCGCTTGCCCCGTGCCTGTACGACACGGCGACCGATGGCCTGGTAGAGGCGCATACCGGCGATATCGCACGGTTGTACGTGTGCGGAATCACACCGTATGACGCAACGCACATGGGGCACGCGGCAACGTACCTCGCTTACGACACGCTGCAGCGGGTGTGGCTCGATGCCGGACTCGAGGTGCACTACGCACAGAACATCACTGACATCGACGACCCGCTACTTGAGCGGGCAGCGGCGACGGGTGTCGACTGGCGTGACCTCGCACAGAGCCAGGTCGAGCTCTTCCGCGGTGACATGGAGGCCCTCAGCATCCTCCCTCCCGAAAACTATGTTGCGGTCACCGAGGTCCTCGACGAGATCGCCGAAGCAGTGCGCAGGCTCCTCGTTGCTGGCGCCGCCTATTCCGTGCCCACCCCCGACTCATCCGTCGGCGATGACATCTACTTCGACAGTGCCCAGGCGGCGACGCTCGGGCCGTGGTCGCTCGGCGAGGTCAGCAACTACGACGCCGATACCATGCTGCGATTCTTCACCGAACGCGGGGGAGACCCCGACCGCGCAGGCAAGCGCGACCGGTTGGACCCACTGCTCTGGCGTGCGGCTCGAGAGGATGAACCCAGCTGGCCGTCCAGTGTTGGCCGTGGTCGACCGGGCTGGCACATTGAGTGTTCGGTAATCGCGCTCATGGAACTCGGAACGGATTTCACCGTCCAGGGCGGCGGCTCCGACCTTGTGTTCCCGCACCATGAGCTCAGCGCCGGTCACGCTGCCGCACTCAGCGGCCACCCCCTTGCCCGGGTCTACAGCCACGCTGGCCTGGTCGCGTACGAGGGCGAGAAAATGTCCAAGTCGCTCGGGAACCTGGTTCTGGTTTCCCGTCTGATCGCGGATAACGTTGACCCTCGGGCAATCCGACTGGCGATTCTTGCCCACCACTACCGGTCGGACTGGGAATGGACGGCGTCCGTGCTCAGCGATGCACAGGATCGACTCCGCACCTGGATCGACGGGTTCGCTGCCGACTCCGCTGGCGCCAGGGAAGGCACCGAGGTGCTGTCGGAGTTGCGTACGGCATTGCGGAACGATCTCGACACCCCGGAGGCGCTGTCCGTCATCGATGCGGCAGCACACAGCGGTGTGACCGATTCAGAACTGGCCCGGCGCGCCATTCACGCCTTGCTCGGCGTCGAAGTCTGACACGTTCGGCGCACGAGCCCGCGCCGAGTTCTCGCCGAGCCCGGGTCATGGTGTCGATAGGCTTCGTCCATGAACACCTCAGTGATGACGGGGGAGCCGGCGGGACGGTATACCCATGGCCACGCCCGGGCAGTGCTCGCTTCACATGGAGCGCGCACAGCGGCGAATTCGGCGGCTTACCTGATCCCGCATCTCTCATCCGGAATGGCCGTCCTCGACGTTGGATGCGGACCGGGAACGATCACGCTCGACCTCGCCGAGATCGTCGCTCCTGGCGTCGTGACGGGACTGGAGAGAGTTGAGGAGCCTCTGACGAGCGCCCGATTGACCGCCGCCGCGCGAGGCGATCACACCACTCGCTTCGAACAAGGAGACGCCATGCATCTCCCTTATCCGGATGCGTCGTTCGACGTCGTGCACGCCCATCAGGTGCTGCAGCACCTGATGGACCCGGTCGGCGCTCTCCGCGAAATGATGCGAGTCTGTCGTCCGGGCGGGTGGATCGCAGCGCGCGACGCTGACTATGCCGCGATGACCTGGTATCCCGAAATCAGAGAAATCGACGGTTGGCGTTCGGTGTACAGCCGCATCGCACGAGCGAACGGGGGCGAGCCTGGCGCTGGGCGTCGAATGCGCGCCTGGTCTCGGGCGGCAGGCATCCCTCACGCTGTCTTCAGCACCTCGGTCTGGACCTACGCCACTGCGGAAGAATGCGCGTGGTGGGGAAACGGTCAGGCCAACCGCGTACTCGGCGCGACGTTCGTTCAACAAGCAGCTCAACATGGCATCTCCGCCGAGCAGGTACGGGCCATGGCCACGGGCTGGCGCGAGTGGGGAGATCATCCCGACGCGTGGTTTTCCATGCCGCACGCAGAGCTTCTCGCGCGTATGCCGTGAACGAGAGAGGTTACCGAGGGTTCGGCGGTTCGTTCCTGCCGTCACCTTTTCCGTCCGAAGACTTCCGCAGGTAGCGTTCGAATTCCTTGGCGATCGCCTCGCCGCTCGCTTCCGGTGATTCAACGGTGTCCCGTGCCTGCTCGAGCTGTGCAATGTACGCCGCCATGTCCTCGTCATCGCCGGCCAGCACGTTGATGCCGTTCTCCCACTCACCGGCTTCCTCAACCAGGTCGCCACGGGGAATGACAACGTCGACCATCTCTTCGAGTTTGTCGATGAGCGAAAGCACTGCCTTGGGCGACGGGGCGTTGTGAACGTAGTGGGGAACGGATGCCCAAATCGAGAGGGTAGGAATTCCTGCGTCCTCTGCCGCCTCGGCCAGGACGCTGAGAATGCCGACCGGGCCTTCGTAGCTGCTCCGCTCCAATTCCAGCTCTGCCCGCATGTCATCATTCTCGCTCGACGCGAAGAGGGAGATCGGGCGCGTGTGAGGCACATCGGCGAGCATGGCGCCGAGGAAGATGATGGTCGAGATATCGTGCGTCAGAGCGGCATCCACAACCTCCGCCGTGAACGCTTTCCAGCTGCGGGAGGGTTCACTGCCGATGAGCAAGAAGATGTTGCCGCCGTTCGCACCGCTCACGCGAAGTTCGGCGTCGTCCGCGAGCGGTTCGGGTTCACCCTCAGCGGCAACCGCTGACGGTCCGTACAGCGTAGCGGAGGGCCAGGTGATGCGACGTCGGCCGTCATCGTCGGAGGCCAGCATCGGCCGGTTGAATTGGTAGTCGTAATACAGCTCGGGATCAATCACGAACAAGGAGGAAACGTCGAGCTGCTCCTGCAGCACCCGGGCGGCACCGGTGGCTGCTTCTCCTGCATCGTTCCAGCCCTCGAAGGCGACGACGAGCAACCGACCATTCAGCACGAAATCCCCATTCCACGAGCCGCGACCCGCTGTAGTGACGACAGCCTGCACTGTCCTTCTCCCAGAATAGGCGCTGTCTGCCTACCGGTAGCATTGAAACTCGTGATCACTCAGCTTCCTGCCGCCGTCCTCTGGGACATGGATGGCACCATCGTCGATACCGAGCCGTACTGGATCTCTGCCGAGACGGACCTGGTTGAGTCGTTTGGGCACACCTGGACCTACGAGGACGCCATGACCCTCGTCGGTGCCGGACTCTGGGAATCGGCAAAGGTCTTCCAGGATCACGGTGTCGACATGACGGCGGATGCCATCGTCGATCACCTCACCAGCCGGGTGCAGCACAGGCTTGCTACTGACGGTGTCCCGTTCCGCCCGGGAGCTCGAGAGCTGCTCGAAGAACTCCGCTCGCTGGGCGTCAAGACGGCGCTTGTCACCATGTCGGTCCGCCGGATGGCTGAACAGGTGGTCTCTCACATCCCGTTCGACGCCTTCGATGTGCTCGTCACCGGCGATGAGGTCGAGTACCCGAAGCCCCACCCTGATCCTTATCTCACGGCCGCACGGCTTCTCAACGTTGACATTGCCCACTGCGTCGCTATCGAGGATTCGCGAGCCGGGCTCGCGTCAGCCGTCGCCGCCGGCTCCATCGCGGTCGCCGTTCCGCATGCCGTCTCCATCGAGGCCGCTGACACGCACACCATCTGGCCAACCCTCGCTGGCAAAACCAGCAGAGACCTCGCCGCCCTCGTGGCTGAGCGCGCAAACGAAGGACCTTCTTCATGACCGAAACTTCCACCCCGACGCCAGGCACCGACGTGCCTGCCGACGAGCGTCCCCAAAATTCTGGCCCCTTCCGGGTCGGCGACCGGGTTCAGCTCACCGGGCCCAAGGGTAAACGAAACACCATCACGCTGCAGCCCGGCAAGGAATTCCACACCCACCGCGGCATCGTCAGCCACGACACGATCATCGGGCTTCCCGACGGATCGGTCATCACGACCACCGACGGTATCGAGTACCTCGCCCTGCGGCCGCTTCTGGTTGACTTCGTCATGTCGATGCCACGCGGTGCCGCGATTATCTACCCGAAGGACGCCGCCCAGATCATCGGGCAGGCCGACATCTTCCCGGGCGCGACTGTCGTCGAGGCCGGGGTGGGCTCCGGCGCCCTCTCCCTGTGGATTTTGCGGGCCATCGGTCCGACCGGGCGTCTCGAGTCCTTTGAACGACGGGATGAATTCGCCGACGTGGCCCGCGGCAACGTCGCAACGTTCTTCGGCTACGACCCCGAAAACTGGCGCGTGTCAGTGGGCGATCTCACCGAGACCCTGCCCACCACAGTTGAGCGCGACTCGGTCGATCGGGTTGTCCTCGACATGCTCGCGCCGTGGGAATGTATCGACGCCTGCGCCGACGCGCTCAAGCCCGGCGGAGTTATCCTCTGCTACGTGGCAACCGTGACCCAGTTGTCGCGCGTGGCAGAAGCGATCCGCGCCTCTGGTCGGTTCACGAACCCGGATTCCAACGAAACAATGGTGCGCGGCTGGCACGTCGAAGGGCTGGCTGTTCGCCCGGATCACCGCATGATCGGTCACACCGGTTTCCTCATCACGGCACGGAAACTCGCCGACGGTACGGTCCTTCCTGAACTTAAGCGCCGCCCGAGCAAATCGGACTTCAGCGACGAGGATGTCGAGCTCTGGACGCCCGGCGCGCTCGGTGAACGCAACGTCAGTGCGAAGATCCTCCGCAAACGCGTCCGCAACGTCACGACCTCGGCAGAGCTGTCCAAGGCGAGAGGTCTCGGGGCTGGCCCCGTGACATCCGATTCTGCCGATCGCGAGAGGGCGACCGCCGATGGCGCGGCACACACCGACAACTCTGAGCCTGACGACGCATCGCGTGGCTAAGATGGCCCGGGGCGGCCGCGAGCAGTCCCCGAATCTCAAGGAAACGCCATCCGGTTCGATTTCCTCCCCGAACGTTCCAGTACGAAAACGAGGCACCGTGCAGAAGGCACCCGCATTGCTCCTGACCGCAGGCGTCGTCCTGACTGCCCTCACAGGGTGTGCGCAAGCCCCCGGCAGCGACTGCGAATCCCCGGTCACCTCCGGCGACGCGTCGAACCTCATCGAGGCGTCCGGCGCCCTGGGCTCGACTCCGACCGTCGATTTCCCAACCCCGTTGAAAACGTCGAAGACGCAGGTCTCGACGCTCATCGAGGGCAAGGGAGCACCGGTTACCGACAACCAGCTCGTCCAGATGAGCTTCTCCTTCTTCAACGGAACGACCGGTGAGCCGGTTGAAGAGGGTGCATACGCCGAGCCGGGCATTTACCTGCCCTCGCAACTGCTGCCCGGGATGGCCGACAGTATTGAGTGCGCCACCGTCGGATCCCGCATCGCCGCCGCTCTGACACCGGCCGATGCGTTCGGCGAAGAGGGCAGCGCCCAGCTCGGTGTTGCGGGCGACGACTCGATCGTCATGGTCGCGGACATCACCGACTCTTTCCTGGCAAAGGCCAACGGCGCCAACACTCCGGTCTTCCAGTCGGGCTTCCCGAGCGTTGTGACCGCGGAGGACGGCACCCCCGGAATCACCATCCCCACGTCAGAGCCCCCTACCGAACTCAAGGTTGCCACACTCAAGACCGGCGACGGCGACAAAGTAACCAAGAACACCCGCGTGGTCGTGCACTACACCGGTGCACTGTGGGCGGACAACAGTATTTTCGACACGTCATGGGATGACGGCACACCAGCCGTCTTCAGCCTGGACGGGATCGTACCCGGCCTCGCAACGGCGCTCGAGGGACAGACCGTCGGCTCGCAGATCGTGGCGATCGTTCCGCCCGAGCTTGGCTACGGCGAGCAGGGCTCCGGCGCGATTCCGCCCGCATCAACGCTCGTCTTCGTTGTCGACATCCTTGGCACCGTCGGCTAATACTCCGGTGCGGCTCGGCAGATCGCTGGGCCGCCACGGAACACGCACGCAACTAGGATGATGCTGTGTCAGAACCCTCCGCTGTAGCGCCCGTCCCCGTCGAGGAACGACTCTTCAGCCTTGTGCTGGCGCTTCTCGCAACCGAACAAGGGCTGACCAAGTCGGAAATCCTGTCGACGGTGCAGGGCTACCGGCAGCGGTACTCCGCGTTTGGCGACAATGCGAGCCTCGATCGTCAGTTCGAGCGAGACAAAGACGACATCCGTGAGCTCGGCATTCCGCTCGAGACGCTCGAGCAGCCGGGGGAGCCGGGCAACAACCAGTCCCTGCGCTACCGCATTCCCAAAGGGGAATACGACCTGCCAAGCGACATTACCTTCTCGCCGACCGAGATCGCCCTCCTGTCGCTTGCCGCAACAGTGTGGCGGCAGGGCTCACTCTCCGCCGAATCGCAGCGTGCCATGCTCAAGCTCAACTCGCTGGGGCTTGAATCAGACGAGCCGGTTATTGGCTACGCACCCCGCGTGCGGATTCGCGAGAGCGCGTTCGACCCCCTCCGCGTCGCGCTCGACAAACATGCCGTGGTCACCTTCGCCTACCTCAAGCCGGGAGAAGACACCGGCCGCACCCGGACCGTCACACCGCTTGCGCTCGTGCAACACCATGGCCGGTGGCACCTGTCGGCCCACGACATGGAGGCGGACGCACCCCGCACGTTCCTGCTGAGCCGCATCGTCGGTCCGGTCACCACGACTTCGAAAACCTGGACCCCGCCGGAAGCGACCGGACACGCCGAGCGTTCCCTTCGGGAACTTGACGCCCTCTGGAACGCCCAGGTCGCCGTCGTCCAGGTTGAGCCAGGAACGGATGCGTCGACGCGGCTCTCCAAGCGGGCCGATCGGGCATCCGACGCGGCATCGGGTCATGAATTGCACCTGCACTACACAGACATCGATGTTCTTGCGGACGAACTGGCCAGCTATGGTCCGGAGGTACTGGTGCTAACTCCCGACCGTCTCCGTTCGGCGGTGTTGTCAAGGCACCGCACGACGGTGGAACGACACCGGGACATCCCCTCCGGCGGGGGAGAGGACACCGATCGTGGCTAGCACAACACCGCACGGTAGGGACAAGCTGGCCTTCCTGCTCGCTCTTGTGCCCTACCTCATGGACAAGGGCCGAGTTTCCGTCGCGGACGCCGCGCGCCATTTCGGAGTGTCCGAATCCCAGATCCGCGACTCGGTCAACCTCATCGCCGTCTCCGGCATTCCGGGGGAGACGAGCGCGTACCAGCATGAGGATCTCTTCGATATCGACTGGGACCTGTTCGACGAGCATGACGAAATCGTCATCACCCACCTCGTCGCCATTGACGACTCTCCCCGATTTTCCGCCCGCGAAGCGGCAGCACTGATCGCCGGACTCCAATACCTCTCCTCCCTCCCCGACCAGGCTGACCGTGGAGTGCTCGTCTCGCTGCTGGCCAAGCTGTCGCACGGTGCATCCGGGCGGCCCACGGAGGTGGCCGTCGGCTCGACCGAGGTCGATGGCTTCGTCAGCGACATCCGTACGGCGGTGGCCCGTGGACTCCGCATCGAGTTTGACTACCTCAACTCGCGGGGAACGCACGAACGCCGCATCGTCGACCCGCTTCGACTGGAGTCACTCGACGAGGACTGGTACCTCCGCGGCTGGGATCATTCGCGTGAAGCAGCTCGGACCTTCCGAGTGGACCGAATGAGTGCACTCACAACCACTTCGGAACCGGTGAGTCCACGCGCGGGCGATGTGACACTCGGCGACAAACTGTTTGAGCCCAGCGACACTGATCTCACCGTTGTGGTCGAGCTCGACAGCAATGCGCTTCCGCTCATTGCCGATTACCTGACCACCGAAGCGCCCACGGTGTCGGCCGGGAAGCGCACGCGCGTCACCCTCCACCTGGCGCACACTCATGGGCTCAAACGCCTGGTCGCGGGACTCGCCGGAGTGGTTACGGTCGTTGATCCGGCTTCGGCCCGTTCACGCGTGGCAGACTGGGCGCAGGCGGCACTCGACAGATACGCCACAATTGACGCTTCCAGCCAGAAGACAGGTATCCCACGCTAGCGTGGAACCAGCTAAACTTCTGGCCAACAGCACAGAACCAAAGGATGGATCATGTTAGCAAACCTCACCGGCTGGCACCTGCTCATTATTGTGTTCCTCGTGCTTCTTCTCTTCGGCGCACCCAAGCTCCCCGGACTCGCCAAGAGCGTCGGCCAGTCGATGAAGATTTTCAAGAACGAGATCAAGAGCGACAAGGTCGACACCACGGACACGTCAGCTTCGGTTCCGCCGGCAACGACGCCGTCGACACCTGCTGCCCCGACTCCCGCTCCAACTGAGACCACCGCGTCCGGTTCACACGAGTCCCACACGAAACCGTAAGGTCTGTGGCACAGGGCACTACCCGGCGAAAAAGCACTGATGGCCGGATGTCTCTCGGTGAGCATCTGGTCGAACTGAGGAAACGCCTGTTCATCATCGCGGCCGGAGTGGTCGTGGCCATGATCGCCGGATTCATTTTCTCTGAGTGGGCGATCGACCAGATGGCGGCTCCGATCACGGAGATCGCCGATGACCGCGGTCAGGCGTTGCTCAACTTCGATGCGGTGACCGGTGCATTCGATCTGCGCATGAAAGTGGCGCTCACTCTCGGCATTGTCGTGTCGAGCCCGATCTGGCTCTACCAAATTTGGGCGTTCCTGGTGCCGGGTCTCACACGCAAAGAGATCGGATACGCGCTCGGCTTTCTGCTCAGCGCCGTACCGCTCTTCCTCGCCGGGTGCGCTGCGGGCTGGTGGGTCATGCCACACATCGTGGAGCTCATGGTGGGCTTCACCCCGGCGGATGCGTCGAACTTCTTCAACGCCGGCATTTACTTTGATTTCGTCCTCAAGCTCCTGCTCGCGGTCGGTATCGCATTCGTAGTGCCGGTATTCCTCGTTCTGCTGAACTTCGTCGGTGTCCTCAGCGCCGCATCCATCATCAAATCCTGGCGAATCGCCATTCTCGTCATCGTCTTGTTCTGCGCGGTGGCCACCCCCGCTGCCGACGTAATTTCGATGTTCGTGCTTGCGGTCCCCATGGTGGTGCTCTATTTCGCCGCATATGGTATCGCATGGATCCACGACCGTCGCGCCGCTAAACGCCAGGCGGCGCTTGATGCAGAATTGGCTTTGTGACCGCAGAACTCAGCCCCGCGGAACGATACGCGGCTTCCCGACGTAAGACTCCTCTGCTCGACGCCTTCCGCGAGAAACAACGGTTCGACCTCGACCCGTTCCAGGTTGAGGCGTGCGCCAGTATCGAAGCGGGTAACAGCGTCCTCGTCGCGGCACCGACCGGCGCCGGCAAAACCATCATTGCCGAGTTCGCCATTTATGCAGCAATGCAAAGCCCTCGCCGCAAGGTGTTCTACACGGCTCCCATGAAAGCCCTGAGCAATCAGAAGTTCGGGGAGCTTGTCGCCGAATACGGTGCGGAATCGGTTGGATTGCTCACCGGTGACACCAATATCAACGCGAAAGCCCGCATCGTCGTCATGACGACGGAAGTGCTGCGGAACATGCTCTACGCGGACTCCGACCTGCTGGCAGACCTTGCCTACGTAGTCATGGACGAGGTGCACTATCTGGCCGACCGGTTCCGCGGCGCCGTGTGGGAAGAAGTCATCATCCACCTGCCCGAGGACGTGCGGATGGTGTCGCTCAGCGCGACCGTGTCCAACGCCGAGGAGTTCGGTGATTGGCTGCAGGCGGTTCGCGGACACACCGAGGTGATTGTCTCGGAGGAGCGGCCTGTTCCGCTCGACCAACACGTTCTCATGCGCGGCAAGCTGATCGACCTGTTCGCGGCGCCCACCCTTGCCGACACCAACCAGGTGAATCCTGAACTGGTGCGGATGGCCCAGTTCGGCGGACGCAACCTCAACTCCCGGCAATACAACGACGTTTCCCGGTATAACGCCAAGGGTGGGCGTCGCCCACCACAGCGAATTGACCGGGGTGACGTTATTCGACTGCTGGACGAGCATCATCTGATGCCGGCCATTTTCTTCATCTTCAGTCGGGTCGGATGCGATCAGGCGGTTGCGCAGGTGCTGCGCTCAGGCATCCGTCTCACTGATAGCCAGGAGCGGGAGGAGATTCGGGCGATCGTCGAGGAGCGCTGCTCACCGTTGCCCGACGAAGACCTTGCGGTGCTGGGCTATTGGGAGTGGCTTGAAGGACTTGAGCGAGGGGTAGCTGCGCACCACGCCGGAATGCTGCCTGCTTTCAAGGAAGTCGTCGAAGAGCTGTTCCGGCGGAAGCTTGTCAAAGCCGTGTTCGCTACCGAGACGCTCGCGCTCGGAATCAACATGCCGGCTCGAACCGTAGTGCTGGAGAAGCTGGAGAAGTTCAACGGTGAGGCGCGAGTGCCGATCACGCCGGGGGAGTACACCCAGCTCACCGGTCGTGCCGGTCGGCGAGGTATTGACGTCGAGGGTCACGCCGTTGTGACCTGGCAGGAGGGCCTGCATCCGCAATCGGTCGCGTCGCTTGCGTCGCGCCGGAGCTATCCGCTGAACTCGAGTTTTAAGCCCACCTACAACATGGCCGTGAACCTCATCGACCAGTTCGGGCGCGAGCGTACGCGCGAGATTCTGGAATCGTCGTTCGCTCAATTTCAGGCAGACCGCGCGGTTGTCGGCCTTGCCCGCAAGGTACGGGAGCAGGAGGCATCGCTGGCGAAGTATGCCGAGTCGATGACCTGCCACCTCGGCAACTTTCGCGAGTATGCCTCGATGCGACGCGAGCTGACCGACCTCGAACGCGGAAGCGCGCAAGCGGACACATCAACCCGCGCTGCTCGTGAAAAACGCCAGCGCCGCGTGAACGGCCTGCGCAAACGGCTGTCGGCGCACCCCTGTCACCACTGCCCTGATCGTGAACACCACGCGCGGTGGGCCGAGCGGTACTTCCGGCTCAAGAAACAGACAGACCAGCTCACCCGCCAGATCGCGACCCGCACCGGTGCGGTCGCCAAGATCTTTGATCGGGTGACTGATGTTCTCGTCGAGTACGAGTATCTTCTTGAGAACGACGAAGGCCAGCTTGAGCTGAGCGCAGCAGGTCGTACGTTAAAGCGGATCTACGGCGAACGCGACTTGCTGGTGGCCGAGGCGCTGCACCGCAACCTCTGGAATGATCTCGATCCGGCAAGCCTCGCGGCCATGGCCAGCTGCATCGTCTTTGAGCCTCGCCGAGACGAAGGCCAGGTGCCTGAACGGTTCCTGCCCCGCGGCGCGTTCCGGGTCGCCCTCGACAAAACACAGGATCTCTGGGCGCGGCTCGACGATACCGAGCAGGAGCACCGGCTGCCGGGGAGCGAACCGCTCGCAACCGGTCTCGCCATTGCGATGCACAAGTGGGCGCGCGGCTCGACCCTGAATTCGGTCCTCCTCGACGCGGACATGGCGGCCGGCGATTTCGTTCGCTGGACCAAGCAAACCATCGACCTTCTTGACCAACTGTCCCTCGTCGCTGACGGGGGAGTTGGCCGCAATGCGCGCAAAGCGTTGGAGGCCATTCGGCGCGGGATCGTCGCATACAGCTCGGTGTGAGGTTGAGAGCACGACGACGATCTAGGCTGGGGAGGTGACGCCCCCACAACGCCCGCCCCTGCCTCTCCTCGTCGCCGCGGTGGTCGCGATCGCCGCTGGTCCCGTGCTCGACGCCGGTTTCCCGGACAAGGGGATCTGGCCGCTCGCATTCGTTGGTGCAGCACTGATCCTCGTGTCCCTCATCGGCCGGAGCGTCGGTGGTTCTCTCCTGGTCGGCTTCCTCGGCAGTGTGTCGTTCTACCTCGTCCACGTGTCATGGACAGCGTTGTACCTCGGGCCCGTTCCGTGGATTGCCCTGTCGGTTCTTGAGTCGCTCTTCTTCGCGGTTGGCGCTCTTCTGATCACCCTGGCTTTCCGTCTCATCCCACGGGTGTGGGCTCACCGATTTGGTCGCCTGGTTCTCTTGCCCCTCGTGGTCGCTGGTCTCTGGACGGCACGCGAGGCTCTGGTTAGCACCTGGCCATACGGGGGATTTGCCTGGGGACGGATGGCGCTCAGCCAGTCCGAAAGCCCCTTCGCCCCGCTCGTGGCGTGGGTCGGACTCAGCGGTTTGAGTTTTCTCATGGTCTGGCTCATCGCCTTTGCGATCCAGATCGTGCGGGAACCTGACATCGTGAGCGTCTTCACACGCATTGCCCTCCCGGCGGCCGCGATCGCCCTGGTTCTCGCTGTCCCGTCTGTTCCTGTCGTGGTGAGCGGGGTCTCAACGATCGCTGCCGTCCAGGGAAACGCCAAAGCTGGTTATTTCGACGACAGACAGCCGGGCGACATCCTCATGGCTCAAGCGTCGGCGAGCCTCGATGTTGTGGGAACGAACGTCGACATGGTGGTGTGGCCGGAGAACGGCTCAGACCTGAATCCTCTTGAGGTACCCGAAGCGGCCGGAGTGTTGGACTACCTCGGTTCCCAACTCAACGCGCCGATTCTCACCGGGACAATCACCGAACGAGAGGGCAAGTTCTTCAACACCTCTCTCCTCTGGACTGCGGGCCGGGGAGCGCTCGACTACTACGACAAGCGTCATCCCGTTCCGTTCGGCGAGTACGTGCCGGATCGCGAGTTTTGGGAACCGTTCGCGCCCGACCTGATCGGTTTGGTTGCTCGCGAATACACACCGGGCACCCGCGACAACATTTTCGACGTCAACGGCGTCATTGCCGGAATCTCCATCTGCTTTGACATTGTGGACGACGCGCTCACCCGGGAGGCCGTCGACCGTGGCGCGCAAGTCATCATTGCGCAGACCAACAATGCGGACTTCGGCCGAACCGACGAGAATCAACAGCAGCTAGCCATTGCGCGTCTGCGAGCCATCGAGTCTTCGCGCTCAGTCGTGAACGTTTCGACGGTGGGAACCAGCCAGATGATTGCCCCGGACGGTCGCACGCTGACCCAGATTCCCGCGTACGAGCCGGGTGCAATGGTGGAAAGCGTCCCCTTGTCGACCACCACGACGCCGGCGATGCGGTACGGCGCCGTCATCGAATTCGTCATGGCTTTCTTCGGATTGGCTGGCCTCGCGATTGCTGCTCTCAGTACTCCACGGAAGCGGCGAGGCGCGACCGGTACGGCAGAAAAGAAGCCTCGCTTGCGAGACACGCAGACCGCGTAGAGGCTCTCGAAAAAGCCGCACCACCGCCGATCACATGAAACCAGCTGTGGTCTCACAGCGACATCAAAAAAGGCGCTCGGTGACCGAGCGCCTTTTTGTGTGCTGGGAACCTAGGCTCCCACCTTCTTATTCAATCCGCGACGCTCGCGAAGGAACGACAGGCGCTCTTCGAGCAGCTCCTCAAGTTCTTCACGCGACCGGCGCTCAAGCAGCATGTCCCAGTGGGTGCGTGCCTGCTTCTGGTCGGACTTGTCGATCGTGATCGGCTCCGAACCCACCATGAGAACGGCCTCATGCCCGCAGTGGCGGCACTCCCAGGTTTCGGGAGCCTCCGCGTCAGCCGCAAACATCAGCGCTGTCTCGTGGTTACATTCGGGGCACAGGTACACGAACCGTGTTCGGTCTGAAAATACGACGCCCTCTTCGCTCTGTAAGCTCTGGGCGCCCAGGCGCATTCCGCGCAAACTGCGATCAGCCATTGTGTGGTCCCCTCCTCGCTCGCTTCTCACAGTTATAGACCCCCAAACTGGGGAGAAGCTTCCCGTCGCCGCAAAACTCGCAGCTAACGCCCAGACTCAGCGGGAGCGACTCCGCCAGGCGTCGACGAGGGGGAGGGCAAGATCGACCCGATCCGTGATCAGTCCGTCGACACCCAACGCCAGTAACCGTTCCATGTCGGAGACGTCATTGACGGTCCACACGTGGACCTCGACACCGGCCCGGTGCATGGTCGACAGGCTTCGGGGCGTCACGAGCTGAATGTTTCTGTGCCGTTCCGGAATCTGAACCACCGGCACACCGGCGAGCGATCGTCGGACGACTTCCACCGAACCGGCTTTTGCTCCGATAAGCGCCCGGGTGACAAGGCGCGACGACGCGGAGCTGGTTACGGCGGTTAGCTGATCGATAGCCCGTACACGCCGCCGTTCGTCGAAGGAGGTCACGAGCACCCGGTCAGTCGCTGAGGCTGCACGGATCGCGTGAGCCGTCGGCTCGGGAGCATGCTCTGATTTCACGTCGATGTTGAAGCGAGTGCTCCCGAACCGGTTGAGTGCGGCCGCGAGTGTTGGCACGCGGTGTCCGCCGCCGAGATCCACTTCGCTCAGCTCGTGCAGAGTGAGGTCACGCACCGTGTGGACCACGCCGTCCACCGTGACATCCGGGTCGTGTACGAGCACGGCGATTCCGTCCGCTGTGGCGTGCACGTCAGTTTCGATGTATTCCGCGCCCACATCGATGGCGGCCTGGAACGCGGCGAGCGTGTTCTCCGGCACCCCGAGCGCGAGCCCCCTGTGCGCGAAGACGCGGGGACGTTGCGGAGTCAGAAAGCGGGACTGCGGCGAGGACTCGTCGATCACCGTCGCTACTCGGACGCCGGTGGCGACGCGGGCGGTGCAGGCGGACCGGCCGGCGGGAACGACGGCGGCACGTTGGCCGGGAAGACGCTGGACGGCACGTCGGGCACCGGTCCTGCCGGGGGAGCGGACCGAGAATTCTCTGCTCCGGGGACGAACGCCTTTCCGAGCCCCTTGAGTGCTTCGGTCAACTCAGACGGGATGATCCACAACTTGTTCGATGAACCGTCCGCGAGCTTCGGTAGAGTTTGCAGGTACTGGTACGCGAGAAGCTTGGGGTCCGGATCACCGCGGTGGATCGCGTCGAAGACCGTCGTGATGGCTTCGGCTTCACCTTGGGCGCGGAGAACGGCTGCTCGTGCGTCACCTTCAGCACTGAGGATCGCGGCCTGCCGGGCACCTTCGGCCGTCAGGATCGCCGATTGCTTGGTACCTTCAGCGGTTAGGATCAACGCGCGACGGTCGCGCTCGGCACGCATCTGCTTTTCCATCGAGTCCTGGATCGACAGGGGCGGGTCAATGGCCTTGAGCTCGACACGACCCACGCGAATGCCCCATTTGCCGGTCGCTTCATCGAGGACCACCCGCAGTTGGCCGTTAATGTTGTCGCGGCTGGTGAGGGCTTCTTCGAGGTTCAGCCCACCCACGACGTTACGCAATGTCGTCGTGGTGAGCTGCTCGACAGCACCGAGATAATTGGCGATTTCGTAGGTGGCGGCGCGAGCATCCGTCACTTGGAAATAAACGACAGTGTCAATGGAGACGACGAGGTTGTCTTCGGTGATCACCGGCTGCGGCGGGAACGAAACGACCTGCTCACGCATATCGATGAGCGGGCGCACCCGGTCGATGAACGGGACGAGTAAGTTCAAGCCGGGTTGGAGCGTCTTGTGGTAGCGGCCCAGCCGCTCGACAACTCCGGCCGAGGCCTGCGGGATGATGCGAATGGCCCGGAAGAGGACGACCAGGATGAAGATGACAACGACAACGCCAACAACCCAGGCGATAACCGTTCCAATGACGTCGGATGCACTGCTCACGATGCGTTCCTCTCTGAGGGGATAACCACGGCCGTTGCGCCGCGGATGGCCTGGACCTGCACGGAGGTACCGGGCTCGAGACTCGTTGCTGGCGAGTCGGGATCGACACTGGCCGTCCAGAGCTCACCGTTGGCCAGCTTCACCTGTCCGCCGTGGCCGGACACCGTTTGCACTACCCGGCCGGAGGCTCCGACAAGGGCGTCAATGTTGCTTTTGGCCGGGTCCTCACCCTTGCGCAGCGCGCGAAGAAGCGACGGTCGGACCAGAAGGAGCAGGAGGACGGATGCCGCGGCCGCGATGAGGAATTGACCCCACCACGGGACGCCGATCGTCCCGGAGAGGAGACCAATGGCCGATCCGATGGCGAGCATGAGGAACGTGAATTCGAGACTCAACATCTCAACGGTGACGAAGAGGAGGATGAGCACGAGCCAGATGATCCAGATGTACTCGATAATCCAGTCCATGGAACCCCCTTCTGGTGCTGAAGCAGTGCGCCGGTGCTGGCTGCCTTGTGATCGAATCTAGCAGTCGCTGAAAGGCGGCGCATCGATACTTCTTGATAGTCTCGGGTGCCGGGAATCGCCCCCTTCCGGCTGTACCGCCCCGTGTCTAAGGAGTTCATCGTGTCCAATCCGCTCGTTCCAGGTTCGCTCGCTGAAAAGAACATCCTCGTCACGGGGTCGTCTCGTGGCATCGGCGCAGATACGGTTCGGTACTTCGCTGAAGCCGGGGCTCGAGTCGTCATCAACTACCGCAACAAGGAAGCGCGGGCGGTGAAACTGGCCGACCAGATTCGCGCGGCCGGGGGGACTGCGATCACTGTTGGTGCCGATCTAACCGACCCCGTGAGCGTTCAGGCAATGTTCGACGCGGTGCGCGCGGAGTTCGGTTCGCTCGATGTGCTCGTGCTTAACGCATCCGGGGGAATGGAGAGCGGGATGGCCGAGGACTACGCCATGCAGCTGAACCGGGACGCCCAGCTCAACGTGCTCGACTCCGCCATGCCGCTTCTCGCTGAGGGTTCGCGCGTAGTGTTCGTGACAAGTCACCAGGCGCACTTCATCCGTACGACGCCGACGATGCCCGAGTACATTCCGGTGGCGTTGTCGAAGCGCGCCGGGGAGGACGCACTGCGGGCGAAGCTGCCGGAACTGACCGAACGGAACATCGGTTTCGTTGTGGTCTCCGGCGACATGATCGAGGGCACCATCACCGCAACGCTGCTCGAGCGCGCAAATCCCGGGGCCATCAGCTCGCGGAAGGACGCGGCAGGGAAGCTCTACAACGTCGGCGAATTTGCCGCAGAGGTGGCTCTGGCCGCTGTGCAGCCGATCCCGGAGAACAACACGCGCTATGTGGGGGACACCAGCGACTTCATCGCGGAGTAGCGCGGACGACCTGCCGTTATGTCAAGTAACGGCAGGTGTTACCCGGAGCGGGGAGCGCGGCCGATCATGGCGCCCTGGATCGCCTGCATCAGACCGGCGACGATCAGCAGCACGGCCGTGAGTTGCAACCAGAACACGGTCGCGGCGACGGGCGCGACAAGAACGATGACACCAGCGGCGATGCTGACGATTCCGAAGAGAACGGTTACCCAGGTGGCTCGGCCTCGTGGCACATCCACGAGGACTCCGATGCCCTCGAGTATCCAGGTGAAGCCAATGAGCGTCGCAACGACCGTCACGCCAAAGAGCGGGTTCGCCAGAACGAATGCTCCGCCGACCACCAGTAATATCCCGAACACCGCGAGGAACGCTCGGTAGGAATTTGCAAGGCCACGAGACATCGCGGCCTTCACGATTCGGGCGACGCCGCTCACAATGAAGTACAGGCCGAAGAGCCAGGCGACGAGGGCAAGCGTTGCTTGCGGCCACACCAGGATGGCGATTCCGACGAGAATTGCGACGACGCCGGCGACAATGATGGCGAGTCGAACAGTTTTCACTTGGGACGCCGAAATTGACGTCGAATCGACGCGGAAGAAATACGACACGATGATCTCCGATCTCGGGTTCCTGTCCGGTTCACTGAGCGTCGCTAGTGCGTGATCCTGATTCCCGTGCCGGAAGCCGCTGTGCTCGATTGTGCACCACAGAAGCGGATTGATGCCAGAGCCTTCTGAGCCCAAGCCCCACTTCACTTTGTTCCGATAATGCACATTATGTCAAGTAAGTTACGGGCGGCCCTTCCCGACCATCTCCCCAGTCGCCCGTCTGCCCGGAGGTTCCGGCACCCCTCGTCGCTAGGACGCCAACGGGACCGACGGGCTTTTCTCGATCCGCATCGGCGCTACTTCAGCACTGAGTTCGGCCAGGTGATGAGCTAACCGCACTGCCAGGCACGCGGCAAGGTAGGTTGGGTTCGCTTCGCCGGCGGTTCGAAAAACGCTGCTCGATGCGATAAAGAGGTTCGCTGATCCGTGAACGCGACAATCGGCGTCGACGACGCCGTCGCCCGGCTCCCTGCTCATCCGGGTTGTCCCAATGCTGTGGAACCCGTCAATCGCCTGCTCCCACACCCCTGCGCGTACCTCCTCCTCGGTTTTCGCCAGGTATTCGACGTGGCCGATGCCCGCCGACCGTAGCTGTGCATCCAGGAGGCGGTGGGCACGGAGAACTGATTCGATGTCCTGGTCGGCGAACTGAAAGTCGATGGAGAGCCGGGGGCCTTCCCGACCGGACGCAAGCTTTAGTCGACTGTCGGGGTTCGGGATCTGTTCACCGTGATAGTGCAAGGCGTAGCGTCCCGAGTCATTGTGAAGAATGAAGCCCGGCTTGCGCACAGCCGAAATATAGCGATGGACCAGGACGTCGAGAACGTCCGCAGCTGCTCTCCACGGTCGCCGCAAAACATTCAGGATGTGCGCTCCGATCCGACGCGGTGGCTCACCGATGTGCCGCAGCCGAATACCCTCGGCGAGGAGCCGTCGCCCGATGAAAGGGATGACCAGTCCGAGGTAGACGAGCGAGAGGGTGGCGTTCCGATGCCCAACTTCGTAAAACGGCGGGTTGTCGACATAGAAACTCGTGTTGAGGATCTCGTTACGCCGTTGCGCCTCTTCGGACAGCGTGAACCGCCGCCTCAAGTACGTGCCATCAGGGTCCTGGGTGAAATCCATTTCCCTGGCGCGCTTCGGCTCTGTGAAAACAACATCGGCGACACTCCCCGAGGCGTGTCCCATGTAGTAGCGACCGAGCGGACCATCGATGCCACCAAACATCGTCGGGTGGGAACGTTGGACGGTAAGCAGCAGCCTCGTGGTCTCAAGTCCCCCCATGGCCAGTGCATAGTGCGCGGCCCGAACATCCTGGCGTTCACCGCGTTGCTGAACCACAAGCGCGGTCACCTCTCCCCCGGGCGCGAAGGTCAGATCGACGACAGGGGCATTGAGCAGGACGGTGATATTGGGGTGCTCCCGCACGCGACGCCCGAGGCGATCGGCGAGTTTCGGTTGCTTTGACCAACGCTCAAGCTGCGTCGTCTCGATATCCGGGAGTTCAGCCCAGTCAGCCTTAGCCGTTCGAAAGCGCGCCTGGCCGCAGTCAAGATAGTCAGCAGCCGCAGCCTGCCACGGTGTGATGTCATCGAGGGTGAGAGGCCAATCCGAATCGGGCACGAAGTCTCTGCGCTCGAAGTCGATCGGTTCAAATGTGACACAGCGCCCGCCCCACAGCGAGGACGTTCCCCCGATCCCCCGTCGCGTCACCTGCTCAATGGGTGCGTGCCGATCGGGGTTGGCGATGAGATCCGGGCCGCCAGCGGGTTTCGGGATATTCCGCTCGGCTGAGCGTTCGGACCCCGCGTCCACCAGGAGAACGAAGAGACCGGCATCGGCCGCTTCGAGGGCGAGGGCGAGGCCGACCGGGCCCGCCCCCACCACACAGCAATCGACAGCCCCCACGCGCATCGGACGTTTGTTTCTACCGTTCATGCCTCTACCCCCTCGGCGGGTCGACTGGAGGCGTCCCGCTCCCACGCCCGGTCTCGAGCGCGAAGCGCAATGCGAGACCTCCTTCTGGCCACCGCGGTCAGGAGGACATACCATGCCATATCACCTGCGCTGCGCGGTCCTCGCACCGATGCAACGAGTGACCGTCCGCGACTGGTCGTCGTCGACGGGACTCCGAGTTCCACTTGCCCCCGCCGTTGTCGAGTGAGAACGGCAAGGAGTCCGGAGAGGTCGCGCGGAGTGCGAACGCGCATCGGCAGCGTCGGCACGATGCGCTTTTCATGGTCCGCGAACTGCGTGTCAATCCACGAGTCGTCCGCCGTGACCTGAGGAAATTCCGAGAAGCGACGGTGCCCGGACTCGCTGACCGCATACCCGCCAGCGCCCCACAAGCGGAGCGGAGGCGCAGGAATGCGACTTCGTGCGCGATAGTAAGCCTGAACGGGACGAGAAGCACTGGAGGTGTCGTACACGTAGCGTGGCCGAGCCGCATCCACCCCAGGCGACCTCAGCTCGTCGAAGACGGCGAGTACCGCTGATGGCGAAATGTCGATATCGGCATCAAGGTAAAGGCGCGGCCACCGGGATGCGAAAGCGTCGCCATGGTTGAGCGCCGCAGTTTTCGACGCTTCGGTCGTCTCGAGCACCGTGACGCCCGGCATACGTCGTGCAACCTCAGCGGTGTCGTCAGTGCATCCGTTGCACACGACGATAATCTCCAGCTGCGGTGCGTCAGACAGGGCGCCCAGGCTTTTCAGCGTCCGGGCAATCACGGCCGCCTCGTTGTGGGCTGGAATGATGACCGCTCCCGACACCGCTCCCCCGTCGACCGGCAGCCGGATCGGCAGCCTCCGGACATCGTGTGATTCTTCGACGGCCCCATCCGCAGGCAGGCTCGCGTCGCGTGCCCCCACCGGCGCGCTCATCGGCCGGAGTCCATCCGGTTACGGCGAAGGAAGCTACGGATCGGGCGCTGGAGTGGAGTCATTGAAGTCCCTGTGTAACGGATGACCTGTGGGGCGGACAGGATAATAAGCTGAGGAATGCTCGTATCCAGACTTCAGGCTAGTCCCCTTTGCCACGACGAATCCACCCCATATCGGGGGGCTGCGACGAAGGTCGGCGTCTGACGCCGTCACAGAGCCAGAAGCGGCCCGTACCTGCGCTAATCCGAAATGTCGCCCGGCGCGACGACCGCTGACGTCCGGCGCGATCGCGGGGCGAGCCGCACGCCGGCACTCGTGACAATCACGAGACCAAGAGCGACGAGACCGAACCCGATCCAGCCGACCGGGTTGAGTCTCTCCCCCACCACAACGATCGCCAGCGCCGTCGCCACCAGAGGTTCGACGAGAGTCAGGGTGGTGACGGTGGAGGCTGACAACATCCGCAATCCATATCCAAATGCGAGGTACGCCAGCGCCATCGGAACCACTGCGAGATAAACCAGAATCAGGATGCCACGTGGTTCGGCAAGTGGGCCGGGCCCGGCAACAAAGAACCACGGCACCATGAGCAGCGAACCTGCGAAAAACATCGTGCCCATAGCGACCGACGACGATATACCGGTGGCGATGACGGCCGAACCTGCAACGGAGTACGCCGCGTATCCGAGCCCTGCCACGAGCCCAAGGGCGACGCCGGCGACTGTCGCGTCCGTCGATGTCGCTCCTGCCACCCCGTGGGAAGAGACACCGAAGGACAAGAGTCCGATACCCGTGACCGCCACGACTGTCGCGACGACCCACCGCGCGGTCAATCGTTTGCGCCGCAGCAGGCGATCGAGCAGCGCAGCGAAGAGCGGACCCGAGCCCAGGGCCACCACATTTCCGGCAGCAACGCCGATGAGGCTCATCGAGATGTAATACGTGGTGGGGTACACCACAATGCCGATGGTTCCGAAGAGAAGCCAGGGCCAGTTCGCGCCCGGTCGCCGAAGCAGCGTCAGGATCGCCCGCGGGGCGCGGAGCAGGAGCAGGACACCGCCAAAGCCGAAGGTGGCCAGCCCGATCAGCAGGGGCGAGCTTCCTGCTGGGGCAAAGGAAGCAACAGTTCCGGTCGTACCCCACAGCACGGCCGCGGCCAGTACCGCCGCAACATGCGATGTCGAGTGCTCGGTCACCACGAATCCTCCGCCAGCCTCGGAGGTGTGCTTCTCCGTCGGCTAGTTCGAGATTAGGGCACCAGCACAGCGGGTGGCGTCATGCCGAGTCGGGCTCAGCGCGCGCCCGCCCGGGACCGCCGCGCTTCGCGCAGCGGCATGCCCAGTTCGTCGAGCGGTGAGGTGTTCTCATGCTCGAGGCTGTGGTCGATCGGCGCAGGGCAGTTGAGGATCGCGTTGGAGGTGGTGTGGTCGATGACGTGCTCCCCCATCGGGTGCCCACACACGGGGCACGGGGCGGCGGCGTGCTTCTCTTCGGCACCGTATGGCCCGACGGGAGGCGGGCCAAAGACCGGCGTCAACTTGCGGTCGACCCAGGCAGCGCTCCGAACGAGTCGCCCGTCTTGGCTTGGGGTCTTCTTCGACGTGTCCATGGGGCCATCGTACGCCCGATTTCGGATTAAGGTGAGGAACCGTCAGGCTTCCCCGAAACCCGTCTCCACCAGATCGGCGAGGGCATCGACAGCGGCGCGGCCGTCAGGGTCTTCGGTCGCAATTTCAGCAATCTTGCCTTTGACAAGACCGAGCGCCATGATCGCCAGCAGGCTCTTCGCGTCCCTGCCGTTGACGGTGACCCGTGGCTCGAACGTGCTCGCGAGTTTCACGAAGTCTGCAGCTGGCCGCGCATGCAAACCGTCGCGGTTGACGATCGTCACCGACCGCGAGTAGCCCGCGGGCGCTCGGCTGTCAGTTGGCGCCGGGTCGGCGACGCTCGCCTCACCTGCCCTTGTGCCGGCGTTATCACCTGGCGATGCCGCGAAGGCATCGATGGCGGACCTCGCGGCGGCGGCAACTCCGGCGAGGTCTGCGCCGGTCTGCGCGGCAACCGCTGCCGCCACTCCGCCTTCGACAAAGGGCGCATCGAGGAGTCGAACCGATGCCCGTTCAGCGTCGTCGAGGAAGTCGAGAGCCGTTTCCGTGGTCAGCACGGCAGAGCCGAGATCGCAGAGCAGAACGACTCCGTCGCCGGAAGCCGCCTGAGTAATACCTGCCGTCACCTTGTCGAAACTCGTGCCGATTCCGTCGTCGTCGGTGCCGCCTGCGGCAACAAGCGTGACGTCGGGCGCCATCTGGCGGGCAAGCTCCACGAGCCCCTCCGCGATTCGGGTACTGTGCGAAACAAAAACGATGCCGACAGTCACGATCCGTTCCCCGAGCCGCCAGCGGCAACCGTAGCGGCAGCCCGCAACAGGAGCGCGGTGGACTGCGCACCGGGGTCGCGGTGACCGATCGCCCGCTCACCCAGGTAACTCGCTCGACCTTTACGGGCGACAAGCGGCTCGGTGGCTTCAGCACCGTGCTCGGCTGCGGCTGCCGCCGCAGCCAAAACCCCGGCCTCATCCTCACCGGCGACCTGCGCCTGGACAGCAGCGTCAACGGCTGGTGTCCAGGCGTCGATCATGGTCTTGTCGCCAGTCTCCGCCTTTCCGCGCAGCACGATTCCATCGCGAGCGGCACGGAGAAGCGCCACTACAGCGGCCGGATCGAGCTCGGGCTCAGACCCGACAGCAACGGACGCCTTGAGGAACGCGGTGCCATAGAGCGGACCCGAGGCGCCTCCGACGGTGGAGATCAGCGTCGTTGCCACCATCTTGAGAACATCGGCTGGCACTGCGTCGGCCGACAGTTCGTCGAGTTTGGGCGTGACGGCCGAGAACCCTCTGTCCATGTTCTCACCGTGGTCCCCATCTCCGATGTCTCGGTCGAGGGTGATTAGTTCAACACGATGCTCGGCAATCACCGCGGCGCAAGCCCGCGTCCAGTCGATTGCCCATTGCGTTCCCAGTGTCATGTACGTGCCCTTTCGAACCTCGACGGAAGTGATTGACGACGCTGAATCAACGCCCCCACCGCAGCGCGGCGGTCTGCACCGGTGCATCCCACAGTTCGGTGAGTTCGTCATCCAGTTTGAGCACGGAGAGCGACATGCCCTGCATTTCAAGCGATGTGGTGTAGTTACCGACGAGTGAACGCACAACCTCAATCCCCTGGCTCTTCAGCACCTCAGCGGCGTGCCGGTAGACGATATAGAGCTCAACCTGCGGGGTGCCGCCCATTCCGTTCACGAGCAGGAGGACCTTATCGCCGGAGGTGTACGGGAGATCATCAACGATGGGTCCGAGCATCCGTTCGACAATACTGTCTGCAGGCTCGAGTTTGATTTTCTCGCGACCTGGTTCGCCGTGGATACCAATGCCGATCTCGATCTCATCCTCCGCGAGGATGAAGCTCGGCTCCCCCGCATGCGGGACGACGCACGGTGTGAGAGCGACACCCATGGAGCGGACGTTGGCGTTCACCCGTTCAGCAATGGCGGTGACTTCCTCGAGCGAATCACCACGCTCCGCAGCTGCTCCGGCGATTTTCTCGACGAGCACAGTGCCAGCAACGCCTCGCCGCCCTGCCGTATAGAGAGAATCCTGCACGGCAACGTCGTCGTTGACGATCATGCTGCGTACGTTGACGCCATCCGCAGCCGCGAGGTCCGCAGCCGTTTCGAAGTTGAGAACGTCGCCGGTGTAGTTCTTCACGATGTGGAGCACGCCCGCTCCCCCATCGACCGCTTTCGTGGCGGCAACAATGGGGTCGGGCGTTGGCGAGGTGAAAACGGCACCGGGAACGGCAGCGTCGAGCATGCCGTAGCCGACGAATCCAGCGTGCAGCGGTTCATGACCACTTCCTCCACCGGACACGATTCCGACCTTTCCGCTTCGCGGCGCATCCGTGCGCACAACGAAGACAGGATCGGTTGATGCCCGGACGATGTCGTCGTGAGCGGCCGCGAATCCGGCGACGCCCTCGTCGACGACGTGTTTCGGGTCATTGATGAGCTTCTTCATTGAACTCTCTCCAAATAACAGGTGTGGCAAATGGTAGGTCCCGGGGGCCCGGAGGGCCTGTCACTCAACCTAGCGCCGAAGCACCCCTGAAAGTAAGGTTCAGGCGCTCGCTCCTCGGACCCATTCATCGAGCTTGGCAGCCGCGCGACCGGAGTCAAGAGCGTCTCGGGCCACCTCGAGTTGCGCAGCAAAACGGTCGAGGATCGACACCTGCATTTGGGCCGGGTCTTCGGCGAGCCGGTACGCCACCAGTCCCGCTGCGGCGTTGAGCAGCACGATGTCGCGCACCGCACCCTTCTCCCCGCCGAGCACCCGACGCACAACTCCGGCGTTGTGCTCCGGGTCACCGCCGATGAGCTCGCTCATCTTGACCAACGGGATCCCGAGGTCCCGCGGATCGAGATCATGCTCCGTGACCAGTCCGCGGCTGACTTCCCAGATGTGCGAGTGCCCGGTGGTTGTGAGTTCATCAAGCCCATCGTCTCCGCGGAAAACCAGTGCGGTTGCCCCGCGGGTCTGGAACACTCCGACGAACAGGGGCACCCGGTCGAGTTGGGCAACGCCGACCGCGGACGCTTCCGGTCGCGCCGGGTTGCACAGGGGCCCGAGGAAGTTGAAGACGGTTGGGATGCCCAGATCGGCCCGCACCGGTGCCGCGTGCTTGAATCCGGGGTGGAATGCGGACGCGAAGGCGAACGTGATTCCCGTTTCTTTGAGAGCGGATGCCACTTGGTCCGGTGAGCGCGTGAGGTCGATTCCCAGCGCGGAAAGAACGTCGCTCGCTCCCGAAACGCTGCTGACCGCCCGGTTGCCATGCTTGATCACGGGAACGCCGGTCGACGCGACGACAACACAGGCCATGGTCGAGATGTTGACAGTGCCAAAACGGTCTCCACCGGTGCCGACGATGTCGAGTGCCATCGAATCGACGGGAAGCGGAACGGCACGCTCAAGGATCGCATCGCGGAATCCGACGATCTCGTTGACCGACTCACCCTTCGCCCGGAGGGCCACGAGGAACGCGGCGATCTGCGCCTGGCTGGCCTGTCCGCTGATCACACTCTCCATCGCCCAGGTCGCCTCAGCGACACTGAGGTCCTCCCCGGAGAGCAGTGTCGACAGAAGTTGCGGCCATGAAAGGGAATCAGACATAGGGCCAAGCTTAGCTAGCGGGGTTCCTGCGGCGAATTCACTGCACATTGCCGGTCAGAACTAAGGACTACCTAACTTAAGACTTGCCCGTTCGAGGGCCCGAATGCGAAAAACGCGCCGGAATATCGGCCATAATGGAACAGTGACGAGCACCTCATTGAACTACGCGGCGAGAGCCCAGAAGATCAACAGGCCGAACCCTGTAGCCGTTGGCACCATTGTGTGGCTCGGCAGCGAAGTAATGTTCTTCGCCGGCCTGTTTGCCATTTACTTCACCCTTCGGTCGGTCGCCCCCGACCTCTGGGCGAGCGAAACGTCGCTGCTGAACATCCCGTTCTCGACAACGAACACGATCATCCTTGTTGCATCGTCGTTCACCTGCCAGTTCGGTGTCTTCGCAGCCGAGCGGATGCAGCCGCGATCGGTCGGTCCGAAGCCGTCCCAGTGGGGCATGGTCGAGTGGTTCTTCCTCACCTACGCGCTCGGTGCTATCTTCGTCGCCGGCCAGATCTTCGAGTACGCAACGCTCGTCAGCGAGGGTGTCTCGCTCTCCTCGAACGCTTACGGTTCGGCCTTCTACCTCACCACCGGCTTCCACGGTCTCCACGTCACAGGTGGCCTTATCGCGTTCCTCCTCGTCATCGGTCGCGCATACGCCGTCAAGACCTTCGGCCACAAGGAAGCGACGAGCGCCATCGTCGTCTCGTACTACTGGCACTTCGTTGACGTGGTCTGGATTGGCCTCTTCTTCGTCATCTACGTACTGAAATAGAACCGGAAGACTGCACGCGAATGTTTAGGAATCACAATCGTTCTCCTCGTCAACAGAGGAACACAGGACGCCGCTCACCGCTGGCGACAACAGCCCTGATCGCCGTCGGCCTTCTCTTCACGGGAGGCGCATACGCCGCCTTCTCGACCTCAACGGCCAGCGCGGAAACGGCACACGCCGCAAGCGCCAGCACCGTTGCGGAAGGCAAGAAGCTCTTCCAGGCCAACTGCGCCAGCTGCCACGGCCTTGCCCTCGAGGGCACCGATGAGGCACCAAGCCTGATCGGTGTCGGAGCAGCCTCAGTCGACTTCCAGGTCGGCACCGGCCGCATGCCGCTGCAGGCCCAGGGGCCGCAGGCTCCTGTGAAGCCGGTGCAATTCACGGACGAGCAGGTGCGCGCGCTTGCTGAGTACGTCGCAACGTCGGGCCCCGGCCCCAGCATCCCCGACGAGTCGCTGCTCCAGGCTGATGGCGATGCTGCCAACGGTGCTGAACTGTTCCGCGTGAACTGCGCAATGTGCCACAACGTTGCCGGCGCAGGTGGAGCCCTAACCGAGGGAAAGTTCGCACCGGCACTCACCGGAGTTGAGCCGGTTCACATCTACGAGGCCATGGTCACCGGTCCGCAGAACATGCCCGTCTTCAATGACGCGAACCTCACCCCCGAGGACAAGCGCGACATCATTACGTCACTCAAATTCACCCAGGCGAACTCCACAGTGGGTGGACACGCCCTCGGGAGCCTTGGTCCTGTCGCAGAAGGTCTCTTCATGTGGATCTTCGGACTCGGGGCAGTCGTCGCCCTGACCGTGTGGATCACGGCGCGATCAAACTAAGCAGCA
This sequence comes from Okibacterium sp. HSC-33S16, assembly GCF_024171565.1. GTDB lineage: Bacteria > Actinomycetota > Actinomycetes > Actinomycetales > Microbacteriaceae > Mycetocola_A. The sequence goes on along the minus strand of NZ_JALJZZ010000006.1, from coordinate 239,060 downwards.
GTGCAGCAATGACACAGCGCAGAACTACTAAGGAGCACAATGGCACAGGACGGTAACAGCGGCACGGATCTCGCCGCTGCCGACTCGTCAAACCACGGCCACGGCACTGAACATGCCGTCGGCACGGCGGTTGTGGCCACGGACGCGGTACCGAACCCGGGCTTCCCCCCGCACCGGCCCCGCGTGACGGATCTGGACCCGAAGAAAGAAAAGCGCGCGGAACGCACCGTCTACACGCTGTTCTACCTCTCGGCTGCGGGAAGCATTTGGGCCATTGCCGCCTACATGATGTTCCCGATCGAGCCCGAGAACCTGGCATCGGTACGCACGAACAACCTGTTCATCGGTCTGGGTCTTGCGCTCGCACTGCTAGCGCTCGGTATCGGCGCCGTTCACTGGGGCAAAGCCCTCATGCACGACCGCGAGGGCATCGACATGCGTCACCCGACGCGCGGCTCGGTCGAGACACGTGAACGTGCCGTTGAGATCTTTGCTGAAGCCAACGAAGAGTCCGGTTTCGGGCGACGTTCGCTCATTCGCAACAGCCTCATCGGTGCACTCATTGCGTTCCCGCTCCCCGCTGTTGTCCTCTTCCGCGGCCTCGCTCCCGAGGGTGAGGACGCCAACCCGGTGAACCTGCTTCAGAACACCATGTGGAAGAAGGGGGACCGTCTCGCCCGTGACCCTTCCGGTGTTCCGATCAAGGCGTCCGACGTCACCATCGGTTCTGTCTTCCACGTCATCCCGGAAGAGCTCGCCAACCTCGGCCACAGCGACGGCTACCTCGAGGAGAAGGCGAAAGCTATCGTTCTCCTCATGCGCCTCAACCCCGAGGAACTCGTCGAAGACGAGGACAAGAAGGACTGGTCGTACGACGGCATCGTCGCGTACTCGAAGGTCTGCACCCACGTCGGCTGCCCCGTCGCTCTGTACGAGCAGCAGACGCATCACCTCCTCTGCCCCTGCCACCAGTCGCAGTTCGATGTGACCAACCACTGTGCCGTGATCTTCGGACCGGCCGCCCGTCCCCTTCCGCAGCTTCCGATCGCTGTTGACGACGAGGGCTACCTCGTTGCACAGAGCGACTTCCTCGAACCTGTTGGCCCAAGTTTCTGGGAGCGTCATTGAGCACCGTCACGGCCCCTGCCGACACCACTAAGGCACCCGCCAAGAAGTCCGGCGGCTTCACCGCTGCGGCATCCAATTACCTGGATGAGCGCACGAGCATCTCGGCTGCCGTCAAGGAATTCGGCCGGAAGATCTTCCCGGATCACTGGTCGTTCCTCCTCGGTGAGGTTGCGCTCTACAGCTTCATCATCATCCTGCTGTCCGGTACCTTCCTGACCTTCTTCTTCCAGGCGTCGATGGCTGAGGTCCACTACGAGGGCTCCTACATCCCGCTCAAGGGTGTCGAGATGAGCGCCGCCATGGCGTCGACCCTCGATCTCTCCTTCGACATCCGCGGTGGCCTCCTGATGCGTCAGGTGCACCACTGGGCTGCACTGCTGTTCGTCGCCTCCATCGGCCTGCACATGCTGCGCATCTTCTTCACCGGTGCGTTCCGCAAGCCGCGCGAGCTCAACTGGGTGATCGGGTTCGTCCTGTTCATCCTGGCGATGGCCGAAGGCTTCACCGGATACTCCCTCCCCGACGACCTGCTCTCCGGAAACGGTCTGCGCATCATCGACGGAATGGTGAAGGGAATCCCGCTGATCGGAACATGGACCTCCTACCTGCTGTTCGGTGGAGAGTTCCCCGGCACAGAGATCGTCGGCCGCCTGTACTCGCTGCACATCCTGTTGCTTCCGGCAATGGTCCTCGCATTCATCGCGTTGCACTTGCTCTTCGTCGTGGTGCACAAGCACACCCAGTACGCCGGGCCGGGCCACACACAGCAGAACGTTGTCGGATACCCCGTCCTCCCCGTGTACGCGGCGAAGGCCGGCGGATTCTTCTTCATCGTCTTCGGTGTCGTGATGCTCATCGCATCGCTCTTTACGATCAACCCGATCTGGAACTATGGCCCGTACGACCCGTCGCCAGTGTCGGCGGGAACACAGCCTGACTGGTACATCGGATTCGCCGACGGTGGGCTCCGTTTGGCCCCGTCGAATCTCGACCTCGTCCTGTTCAACCACACGTTCTCGTTCGGAATCCTTCTGCCGCTCGCGGTCATCGGGCTCTTCATCGTCGCCGTCATGCTCTACCCCTTCCTGGAGGCGTGGATCACCGGAGACAAGCGCGAACACCACATCCTCGACCGTCCTCGCAACGCGGCTACCCGCACGGCGATCGGCGCAGCGGGTGTGACCTTCTACGCCGTCCTCTGGGCAGCAGCAAGCTCCGACATCATCGCGACGCACTTCCACGTCACGATGGAGGGTGTCATCCACACGCTCCAGGCGCTGCTCTTCCTCGGCCCGATCATCGCCTACTTCGTCACGAAGCGGATTTGTATCGGCCTGCAGAAGAAGGATCGCGAGATTGCCCTTCACGGTTACGAATCCGGTCGCATCGTCCGCCTCCCCGGCGGCGAGTACATCGAGGTTCACGAGCCGGTCTCGGACTACGAGCGTTGGAAGCTCGTCAGCCACGAAGAGTACAAGCCGCTCATGATCCGCCCGAACTCTCGCGGCAAGATCACTGCCGGACAGAAGGTTCGCGCCGGATTGTCCCGCTGGTTCTTCGAAGACCGCATCTCCCCCGTGAGCCGGACCGAAATCGAGTCCTCGCACGGAGAACACCACTAAATTCAGATTCCAGAACGGGCAACGTTGATCCTCCGACATCTTGCGGAGGGGCTTCGTTGCCCGTTCTGCTTTTCTTCCCGGTCCGAGAACCGGCTCCTCTCCCCCGTCGATGCACTCGTCATGGGCTGCGAGGTGGGGCACCGCTTTGACGTGAACAAGCGCGGTTATGTCTCACTCCTGCCGCCGTCAAGCCGGATGATCGGCGACAGTCAGGCCATGCTTGACGCACGCAGTCGCTTCTTCGAGACCGGGAGCTATTCTCGAATAGCGGATGCTGTCGCTTCCGCCTGCGTTGCAGCCGTTGCGACTCCACCCAATGAGCACTTCGATTCTGGGGTCGCTGAGTCTGACGACACACCATCGGTGCGGTTGGCAGAACTGGGCTGTGGCACCGGCTATTACCTGCGCACAGCGACACACGCGCTCCGCTCGAACAGCACTGTCGTCGAGCCGGTCGCGGCGGATCTGTCCCCCGCAGCCGTCAAGATGGCCGTGCGCGCCGTGCCGGAGGCCGCCGGCGTCGTCATGGACGTCTGGCAGCCCCTGCCCTTTGTGGACCGCTCACTCTCCGGTATTGTGAGCGTCTTCGCTCCACGAAACCTGCCCGAGTTCGTTCGTGCCCTTCGGCCGGGCGGATTCCTCATTGCGGTCGTGCCGACGACCCGCCACCTCCGCGAGCTCCGCGCCGCGGGGCGTGCGCTCGACATCCCTGACGGCAAGCCTGGCGCACTCGCCGAGTCGGCCGCACCGTGGTTTTCCGAGGTCGAGCGAACCCTCGTGGAATTCGAGATGAACCTCGACCCGGTCACAGTCGACAACCTCATCGGCATGGGACCCTCAGCTCACCACACTCCTGCTGCGGCGGCTGGAACGAGTGCCGAGGAGACCGGGACGTCGACGGCGAAACCTGGGCGTTCCGTCATAACGGCATCCGTGACCGTCCAGACCTTCCGCCTCACATCCCGCGCCTGACACCCGCGAACCGTTTATGGGTCCACTGGGCGCGAAGCACGCCGCGAATGCCCGGCACCGAGCACGGCCAACGCAGGAAGAGCACCGACACCGACACCGCCATCCAGCGAGCACAGCCCAATGACGTTCAGCGCCACCGTGAGCGGCACGCCCGGCGTTCCGTCCTACACCCGATGGCACCACAGCGCTCGAGGCTGTGAGAGACGCACGGCCGGTGTGCAGCACCACGTCGCGCCGCACACCGTTCGGCGTGCTGGAAGCCGCAATGTGGCATCCGCTCTCCTGTCTCGTGGCGAGGTGTGCCGTGTGGCTTTCAGGAGCGCGGATACAACGACAGAGGGCCACACACCGACTGGTGTGTAGCCCTCTGTCTGAGGTTGACTCTACCGAGCGTGGAATCCGCGGTAGTACTCGTAGGTCCAGCCGACGATTGCGATCAGCAGGAGCGGGCCTGCAATGAACGAAATCCAGAACCCGACGGAAAGGCCGAGCATCATCAGGGCGCCACCGGCCGCGAGGATGATGGGCCACCAGCTCCACGGGCTGAAGTGCCCGAGCTCGGGGTCGCCGTCATCGATGTTGGCGGTGAGCGTGTCTTCGGGCAGAGCCCCGCCCTGGTGCTTGAACACCCGGCTGAGGTAGAACCCGACGAACAGAGCGAGCACGGCCGACAGGGTCAGCGCCGTGGTTCCTGCCCATTCGATTGCGCCGTAGTTGGGGTCGGTGAGACTCCAGACTACGTACACACCGGCCATGATCGCGAAGAAGACGGCGAGGATCCAGAAGAGGTTGACGTTAGCCTTCATTACTTCACTTCACCTTCAGCGCGGTCGTAGGTTGGGGTGTCGGGCGCATCCTTCGCGGGGCCAACGCCGACCGGGATACCTGCTTCAGGGTGGTTCAGGTCGAACGCGGGGCGCTCCGAGCGAATCCGCGGAATCGACGTGAAGTTGTGGCGAGGCGGTGGGCAGGACGTGGCCCATTCGAGCGATCCGCCGTAGCCCCACGGGTCGTTGACGGTGACCTTCGGTGCCTTACGAGCGGTGATGTAGACGTTCAGGAAGAACGGCAGCATCGAGAGCGCGAGGATCATGGCACCAACGGTCGACAACTGGTTCATCCAGGTGAAGTTGTCTTCAGGCGAGTACGTCGCGTAACGACGAGGCATGCCCATGACACCGAGCCAGTGCTGGATGAGGAACGTTGTGTGGAAACCGATGAAGAGCAACCAGAAGTGCCAGTAGCCGAGCTTCTCGTTGAGCATCTTGCCGGTCCACTTGGGCCACCAGAAGTAGAAGCCCGAGAACATCGCGAATACGACAGTTCCGAACACCACGTAGTGGAAGTGGGCGACGACGAAGTAGGTGTCAGAGACGTGGAAGTCCAGAGGCGGTGACGCCAGGATGACACCGGTCAGTCCGCCGAACGTGAAGGTGACCAGGAATCCGATTGCCCACAGCATCGGGGTCTCGAACGTCACAGATCCGCGCCACATGGTGCCGATCCAGTTGAAGATCTTTACACCCGTTGGGACCGCGATGAGCATCGTCATGAGTGAGAAGAACGGCAACAGCACCGAGCCGGTCACGTACATGTGGTGTGCCCACACGGTGACGGACAGTGCAGCGATCGAGATCGTTGCGTAGACGAGCGTCTTGTACCCGAAGATCGGCTTGCGGCTGAAGACCGGGAACACTTCGCTCACGATTCCGAAGAACGGCAGCGCGATGATGTACACCTCGGGGTGGCCGAAGAACCAGAACAGGTGCTGCCACAGGATCACTCCACCGTTTTCGGCGTCGTAGATGTGGGCATCGAACACGCGGTCTGCACCGAGTCCGAACAGCGCGGCAGCGAGAACCGGGAAGGCCATGAGGATCAGCAGCGATGTCACCAGGGTGTTCCAGGTGAAGATCGGCATGCGGAACATCGTCATACCCGGAGCACGCATCGTGATGATGGTGGTGATGAAGTTCACACCACCGAGAATCGTTCCGAAACCGGAGAGTGCGAGGCCGAGAACCCAGAGGTTACCGCCAATTCCCGGCGTAAACGTCGTACTCGATAGTGGTGCGTAAGCGAACCAGCCGAAGGACGCCGCACCCTGAGGGGTGAGGAAGCCGCCGATAGCCAGAAGGCTGCCGAAAAGGAACAGCCAGAAGGCGAACGCGTTCAGTCGAGGGAACGCAACGTCAGGCGCACCGATCTGGAGTGGCATGAGCACGTTGGCAAAGCCGGCGAACAGTGGCGTCGCAAACATGAGCAGCATGATCGTGCCGTGCATGGTGAACAGCTGGTTGTACTGTTCCTTCGTCTCGAGCAGCTGCAGGCCCGGTTCGAAGAGCTGCGCGCGGATGATCAGTGCCATCACACCGCCGAGGCAGAAGAACAGGAAGGACGCGATCAGGTACATGTACCCGATCGTCTTGTGGTCAGTGGAGGTGATCCACTTGACCAGAACGTTTCCCTTGCTCTCGACGCGGTTGCGGTTGACAACCTTCGCCTGACCCGCGGGAAGCTCGATAGTCGTAGCCATTAGTAAGCGCCTTCCTCTACACGCTCCGGTGCGTCCGTGCCGGGGAGTGTTGCGTTACGGGAGAACTCATCTCCGTAGTCGCCGACATTGCCTTGGTCGGACAGCGACTGAACGTAGTTGTCGTACTCGTCCTGAGAGACGACCTTCACGTTGAAGAGCATGTCGGCGTGATATTCGCCACACAGCTCGGCACACTTGCCGGCATAGGTGCCTTCACGTTCGGGCACGATCGACATGTAGTTGGTCTTGCCGGGGAACATGTCCTTCTTGTACAGGAAGTCGATGACCCAGAACGAGTGGATGACGTCTCGCGACTGGAGAGCGATACGCACGTCAGCCCCGACCGGCAGGTACAGAGTCGGCAGCTGGTCTTGGTCGACGCTGCCGCCTTCAGACCGCTGCGCCTGGATACCTGACGTCCACACGTCTTCGCCATCAACCGCGTCTGCGTAGATGAAGTCCCATGCCCATTGCTTGGCGAATACTTCGATCTCAACGTCAGGCTCATCGAACTGCGTCTCGATGATCGCCTGGTCACGCGCGGTGAACGCGAAGAACCCAAGCACGAGGATGAGCGGAACGATGGTGTAGAAAATTTCGATGGGCATGTTGTAGCGCATCTGCGCGGGCAGGCCGGTCTGGCCCTTCCGGCGCCGGTACACGACGATTGCCCACAGGGTGAGTCCCCAGGTGAGGAGACCAACGCACAGAAGTACGATCCATGAGGTTACCCACAGACCTGCCACACGCTCAGTGTGGTTTGTTACGGGCGGTTCACCCTCCAGGAAACCTGGAAGATAACCGTGAAGTTCGGCCTGGGTACAGCCGGCGAGAACCACGACAAGCGTGATTGCGACCGGTATAGCAGCCCATCGGAGTCGACGATTCGAGCGCACCTGGGACCTTTCGATGACAGTGTTGTTTCAGCTTTTAGTCTAGCCCGAATGGGGCTACCGCTCTCGACCATTTGCACCGTCATGGCCCGATTTCCGCCGGTCGCTGCGGGTTAAATGCGCCAGGGGACACGCCAGATCTGGCGTGTCCCCTGCACAAATTCCTGAAAAAGCGCCTAGTGGAAGCTGTCTCCGCACGCGCAGCTACCGCCAGCGTTGGGGTTATCGATGGTGAATCCCTGCTTCTGGATGGTGTCTTCGAAGTCGATCGAAGCGCCGTCGAGGTAGGGAACACTCATCTTGTCAACGATAACTTCGACGCCGTTGAAGTCAACGGTTGCGTCACCGTCGAGCACGCGCTCATCAAAGTACAGCTGGTAGATCAGTCCGGAGCAGCCGCCGGGCTGCACTGCCACACGGAGGCGAAGGTCGTCGCGACCCTCCTGCTCGAGGAGACTCTTTACCTTTGCGGCTGCGGCATCGCTCAGGCCGACACCGTGTGCGGACGTGGTGGGCAGGGTGGATGTCAGCGTTGTGTCGCTCATGACTCTCCTCGATCGTGGTCAAGCATGGTTCAAATCTGGCTTCAGTGTAATCCCTCAACCGGGCAAATCCCTGTGATGGGCAGAGTCGGTTCGCGCCGTTGCTCAGCGCGCCGTGGCGTTGAGTCGCGCGAGCAGGAGCGCCTCTGAGAGCACGGACCGGGCGAACACTCCGAGGTGAAGCGACTCATTCGGGCTATGCGCTCGTGAGTGCGGATCTTCGACGCCGGTGACGAGGATCTCGGCCGACGGAAAAACCCGTACGAGATCCGCGATGAACGGGATCGATCCGCCGACACCCAGCTCCACAGCGTCCACTCCCCACGCGTCTTTCATCGCGCGCTTCGCTTCGCCGAATGCCGGACCGGAGGTGTCCACGAGGAATGGGTTACCGAGATCGAGATCGTCGATCACAACCTCCGCTCCAAATGGAGTGTTCGACGCGACGTGCGCTCGCAGCGCGCTCGCGGCATCCGTTGCATCCTGTCCAGGAGCGATACGCACGCTGACCTTGACCGAAACCGCGGGTGAGAGGGTGTTCGATGCGCTTGCGACGCTCGGCGCATCGATGCCGGTCACGGTGATCGAGGGCTGGTTCCAGATGCGGGACAGGAAAGAGCCGGTGCCGAGGGGGGACACTCCGGGCAGCAGTCCGGTTTCGGAACGGAGCTGTTCTTCGGAGTAGTCAGGGGTTTGTCCGTCGTAGCTCGTCAGTCCGTTCACGGCGACCGAGCCCGCCTCGTCCCAGAAGCTGTTGAGCAGCCGAATGGTGGCCAGCATGGCATCGGGAACCGCTCCCCCGAACATGCCGGAGTGTGACGCGTGCTCCAGGGTGCGGACGGTGAGCCGGAAGGTGACGTTTCCACGGAGCCCGACAGTGATGGCTGGGGTGACCTCGTCCCAGTTGTTTGAGTCAGCGACGATGATCGCGTCGGCCGCGAGGGCGTCCTTATTCTCGACCAGGAAGTTCGCGAATGAGCGCGAGCCGAACTCCTCTTCGCCCTCGATGAAGAGCGCGAGCCCCAGGTCGAAGTCGGCACCGAGGACGTCCTTGAGGGCTCGGAGAGACGCAATGTGGGCCATGACACCGGCCTTGTCGTCGGCAGCACCGCGTCCGTAAATGCGGTCGCCGCGAACGGTCGGCTCGAACGGGTGGGAATCCCAGTCCTCGTCTTTTCCCGGAGGCTGAACGTCGTGGTGCGCGTAGAGCAGCACGGTCGGCGCTCCATTGCGAGCCGCGCGCCTGGCTATGACAGCCGGCTGGCCAAGTTCCTGCGTGTCGTCGATCGCGGCCTGCTTGATGGCGACGGACTCGAAGAGCCCCGTCTCCTCAGCTAACGCGGCGACAGCTTCAGCGCTCGCACGAACGTGCGACGGATCAAAGGCAGCCCACGACACGCTCGGGATTCGCACGAGGCGAGACAGGTCAGCGATCGTCGACGGCAGCTGCCCCTGCACAGCGGCGGTGATGTCGGTATCGAGAGTCTTCGGCTGTTCTGTGGAGTTTTCCGCGGGAGAGGTCATGCAGGTAATCTTAAGAGGTATCCAGCGCAAGGACCCACCGTGACCAAACACACTCCCGGCTCGCCCGCCGAGCCCACCATCGAAACCCCTGAGCAGACGGCAGAACGAATCGCCGCCGGCAAGGGGCGCCCCACTCCCACGCGCAAGGAGCGGGAAGCACTCAACAAGCGTCCGCTCGTGCCCGGAGATCGCAAAGAGGCGAAGCAGGCCGCGCGCGCGAAGCTGGCTGAGCAACGGGAGAAGCAGCGACTCGGGCTTGCCGCTGGCGACGAGCGTTACCTGCCTCAGAAGGACCGCGGTCCGCAGAAGCGCTGGGTGCGTGACTATGTTGACGCCCGGTTCAGCGTCGGCGAATTCCTCATTCCGGTGATGTTCGTCGTCATCATCCTGACCTTCATTCCGTCTCCTGAGATTCAGGTGTACGGCATGCTCGCACTGTGGGCGTTCTTCATCATCGCCCTGGCCGACTGCGTATTCCTGGGCTTCACCGTTCGCAAGAAGCTTCGCGCGAAGTTCGGCGCCGACAAGGATGAGCGGGGAGTTCGCTGGTACGCCGGCATGCGCGCCCTCCAGCTACGTGCACTGCGCTTGCCGAAGCCGCAGGTCAAGCGCGGCAACTACCCGGCGTAACTCACTCTCAGATCGAGAACCGCCTCATCGGAATTCCGGTGAGGCGGTTTTGCGTGTCATGCGCGTGCGGTTAGTGGGCTCGGAGACGCGAGAGCCCTCGGTTGATCTGGCGTGCCCACAACGGCCCGAGGTACAAAAACGCCGAGTATCCCTGCACGAGGGTGGCTCCGGCATCGAGGCGCTCGGCGACATCGTCAGCCGTTGACACTCCCCCGACAGAGATGACGCAGAGGGAACTCGGCACGACCCGTCGGATCACCCGCAGTACCTCGAGTGAGCGTGCGGCGAGCGGAGCCCCGGACAGCCCACCTGCACCCGCTGCGTCAATGACGGCCCGGTCGCTCACCAGTCCGTTGCGCGAGATCGTGGTGTTAGTGGCGATGATGCCGTCGAGCCCGCGCGAAACAACCAGTTCGGCGATGCGCACGACCTCATCGTCGCTCAAGTCGGGGGCGATCTTCACCAGGAGCGGGGTCGATCCGGCTTCCGCCTTCACCGCGGTGAGGAGCGGCGCGAGCTTGTCGAGCTCTTGCAGTCCACGCAAGCCCGGGGTGTTCGGCGAGCTGACGTTGACTACCAGGTAATCGGCGACCGGGGCAAGCAACTTCGTGCTGGTGAGGTAATCGTCGATAGCGTTATCGACCTTCACGACCCGGCTCTTGCCAATGTTGACTCCGAGCACCGGGCGGTGTGCGACGTGACGAATTTTGCTCAGCCGCTTCGAAGCATCCGCCGCTCCACCATTGTTAAAGCCCATGCGGTTAATCACGGCGCGATCGCGGACCAGGCGGAACAACCGTGGTGTCGGATTGCCGGGCTGGGAGTGCGCGGTCAACGTACCGACCTCCACGTGGCCGAAGCCGAGAAGCCCCAGCCCGATGACGGCCTTGCCATCTTTGTCAAAGCCAGCAGCGACACCGAACGGCGTGGGAAAGGTGAGCCCGAGGGTCGACACGCTGAGGTCGGTAGTCGGGCGGGTGTGCTTCCGGATCGCCGACGAGAGTCGCAGTTTGGGAAGAGCGCGAATCACGTCGAAGGCAAGGTGGTGAGCGAACTCAGGGTCGAGCTTCGACAGGACCGTTGCAAAGAAGAAGGGGTACATCAGCCCTCGACACTGCCCGTCGTCTCGGCTGCCGCGCCGGAGGCATGCTCAACGCGCAGCAAGGCGATGGCTGCTTCAAAGTCTTCCAGCGAGTCGAACGCCTGGTACACGCTCGCGAAGCGCAGGTAGGCGACCTCATCGAGTTCCCGCAGCGGGGTGAGGATGGCCAGCCCGATTTCGTTGGCATCGATCTGGCTGGTGCCGGTCTGGCGAATCGACTCCTCGACCTTCTGGGCGAGAACGGCGAGGTCAGAGTCGGTGACCGGCCGGCCCTGGCAGGCCTTGCGCACACCGGAGACCACCTTGTCCCGCGAGAACGGCTCGACCACACCGGACCGCTTGATCACGTTGAGGCTCGCGGTTTCGGTCGTGCTGAAGCGACGTCCGCATTCGGGGCATTGACGCCGGCGTCGAATGGAAAGCCCGTCGTCGCTGGTGCGGGAGTCGATGACGCGCGAATCGGGGTGACGGCAGAAAGGACAGAACATGAGGACTCCAGCTGGTAACGGATGCTTCGCGCGGTTCGGACAACGCCTAGGAGAATCGCACGGTGACGGCGGCACCGTGTGCGGGCAGCGCTTCTGCGCCACTGAGCGCAACAACCTGGGCAGCGACCTCTTCGAGCGCATCGCGGCCATAGTCAATGATCTGCTGCGGGCGCAGGAACGTGTACGCCCCCAGCCCTGACGAGAACCGGGCCTGACCGCCGGTGGGCAGCACATGGTTAGAACCGGCGAGGTAGTCGCCGACACTGACCGGCGAGTGGGCGCCCAGGAAAATGGCACCGGCACTCGTGATCGTGCTGAGCACAGCGCTGTTGTCCTCGGTCTGGATCTCGAGGTGTTCGGGACCGTAAGCGTTGCTGAACCGGGCAGCCGTGGCGAGGTCGTCCACAAGGACAATGGCGGACTGCTGACCACCGAGGGCTTCGCGCACTCGAGCGGAATTGGGGGTAACAGCTGCTTGCTCGTCCAGCTCACGAACCACCTGGGCAGCAAAGTCTGCCGATGTCGTGACGAGAAGTGACGCCGCAGCCTCGTCGTGTTCGGCCTGGCTGATCAGGTCCGCCGCGACGAAGCGCGCGTTCGCACTCGCGTCCGCGATGACGAGGATCTCGGTGGTGCCGGCTTCGGAGTCGATGCCGACGACGCCGCGCACCAGGCGTTTAGCCGCCGCGACGTAGATGTTCCCAGGGCCGGTGACCACGTCAACCGGTTCGAGTCCGAGGGAGGGGACGCCGTAAGCCAGTGCGCCAATCGCACTCGCCCCACCCATGACGTACACCTCGTCGATTCCGAGCAGACCGGCCGCTCCAAGAATTGTGGGGTGCACGCGCCCGCCGAAGTCGCTCTGCGCCGGAGAGGCCAGTGCAATGGAGGGAACACCGGCGACTTGCGCCGGGACGACATTCATGACCACGCTCGAGGACAGGGCCGCTTTCCCGCCCGGAACGTAAAGTCCGACGCGGTCGACGGGCTGCCAGCGCTGGTGCACTGATGCGCCGGGGCTCAGCGTCGTAGTCACCGGAGAGTGCAGTTGAGATTCGCTCGCGCGACGCACACGGTCGATCGACGCTTCGAGAGCGCTGCGCACCTCGGGATCCAGACCAGCGACAGCCGCGGCAATCTCGGCTGGTTCGACACGCACCTGAACGTTTTCGACGCGATCGAAGGCGGCCGCGTGGCGCTGGAGGGCCACCTCGCCGTCACGTCGCACCTCGCTGATGAGTCGTTCAGCGGCTTCGCTCGCTACCGCAATATTCACGACAGGTCGAGGGATGAGGTTCAGTAGTTCAGCGCGAGTAGGCTGAAGACCGCGCAGGTCGAGTGTGTGGATTGTGCTCTGGATCATGGCGATACCAGCCTATCGCCCGACGTCGCAAGGTCAGGCATTCGGCGCAGCTGAAAGGAACTCAACATACGATGAACCCCATGCAGGACGATCTCGAAGCGTTCAAAGCCGCTTTCCGTCGGCATGCTGCGGGAGTCGCAGCCATCACGGCCTTGGATGCCCAGGGAAAACCGGTGGGGTTCACGGCAACGTCGCTCGCTTCGTTGAGCGCCGTGCCTCCCCTGGCCACCTTCAACATGGCGCGAAGCGCGAGCAGTTGGCCCGCCATCGCTGAGACCGAGCGACTGGTCATTCACATGCTTGGGGCGCGAAACCGGTCGCTTGCTGAAATCATGAGCGGCGACAACGCGTCGCGCTTTGTCGGCGAACACTGGCATGAGGGAGCGCATGGGCTGCCGGTCCTCGACAACGTCACCACGTGGATGGTCGGGCGCATCATCGAACGATTCCCCGTCCACAACAGTGTCGTGGTCGTCGTGCAGATCGAGGGCGGCGATGTCGGCGCCGACGACGCCCCCCTGCTCTACCATGAGCGCCAGTACCTGCGCCCGGGCGAAGTTGCCTAACCTCGCATGATCCCGCCGAGCTGACGGAGGACGCCAACCCGTCCGTCGTCATGGCGGATGACAAGTTCACTGCCGCGGTCGACGATGGCAAGCGCCCACGCGCTGGGTCCGATCTCGAACACCGTCTGTCCCGATGTTTCGTCCACGACGGGAAGGGGCACCGGTGAGTAGACCCAGAACGGCTGGGCGGACACTGCCGGCGGCGTAGCGGCTGAGGCCGCGGCGTCAGGCACAGAGTCATCGATCCGTGACGTTTCGGTTTCGGCCGGCTCTTCAACCTGCGGTGGCTCAGACGAGCGAGTTGCTGGTTCCGGAGTGGGTATTTCGGCGTCACCGAGCGTTTCCTGCTCGGCGACGTGCCGTATCGCTGACACGGGAGCAGGCTCGTCGGCGAAATGGACCTCGTCGACATCGTCGTCACTCCGACGGGGCTGAGGATCGTCGCTCCCGGCAGCCGGCTGCGCCGAACTCGGGGGCTCAGTTGGCTGGGGCGACTCCGTGCGCGCCTCCCCTGTGCTGGGCTCAGCGTATAAGCCGCCGAGGCTCTCGTCATACGTCCCAGCGGGCTTGGGCGACCACCCTTTTCGGCGGTAGGCCGCGAAGTCTTCAGGACGAGCGTCTGCCGGTGTGAGTTGCACCGTGCCGGTGTTCTCCTGGCTGTAGGAGTGGACCTCCGCGCGCTGCGCGCTGTCCGGACGGACCGAACGCGGCCGGCGAGGAACCGGGTTCGCCTCTCGGGCAAGTGGGTGCGCTGAAATGTCTTCACGGCGTTCGAAGTCGTCCTTGAGCGGCGCTGTGAACGGTGCGAAAGTCGTCGGGACAAGGCTTGCGACGGCAAAAATAAGGCCGAGGATCAAGCCGGGTCCAGGCACAATCACATCGGCATCGCGGCCGAACGCGTTTCCTCCGAACCAGGCGGAGAAGCCCAGGAGAAGGAACAGGGCGCCCACGTAGAAGCCGACCGTCGCGATGGCCATCGCTGAAGCGAACTGGTCGACGGAGAGAGAACCGATCCGAATGCGGCGCGCAGGCTGCAGCCGGCGGAGCACCATCAGAGCGGCAGCGGCAGCGAGCAGGAGCGCACCGGGGATCGCGAGCCACGGCGCCGGCGCCCAGAGACTGGTGTATCCGAAGAGATCGGCATATACACCGCCGATGAACGGGAGGAAGGAGGAGATGAGAACGAGTGCGGCGAGGGCCACGAAGATCGCTTCACGCAGGGTGAACGGACCCACACCATACGCAACCCCGTTCTCGTTGACACGCGGACGGCGCGGCTTCGGCTGTGCCGGTGTGCCGAACTGCTGGGGCTGAGGGTACGAGGAATTCGGAGCACCATATTGCCGCGGCTGTGGGTATGCGGAAGCAGGTGCCGCATACTGCTGGGGCTGGCCGTACTGCTGGGGCTGGCCTGCCTGGGCAGGGTGCGGTTCGCCGACTCCCGGCCGGGCAACGTACTGGTGCTGCTCTGGGAAGCCACCCTGCGGGACAGACGGTTGAGCCGAGTACGGCTCGTGACCGGACGTCGCAGGATGCTCTGCTGGTTGAGCTGCCGGGAATGAGGCCCCTGCATCGTCGACACTCTGACCGGAGTCACGCGCCGGCGGCTGCTGAGGTTCGACGGGCGGGTTTTCGGGGTTCTTCATCACAGTTTCCTTTGATCACCGTGACGGGCACGGTCATTCCGACGAGGCACCACTGTACCCCGAACGGGTGCAGCCGATACTAGCCGAGGCAATTCGGCCCCAGCAACGACTTCAGTTCTCCGAAGAGATCGGGCGTCACTTTGACCGGATAGGGAATCTCAAACAGGCGCGCTGTGTCGCCGCGCACGAGCTTCAATCGCACCTCAGAATCACCGGAGTGACGCGTGAGGATGCCGCCAAGTTGGGTAACAACGTCTGTGGTCGCGCGGAAGTCCGGCATGGTGAGCGTGAGCGGACCGGTTGAGCCACCCTGTCCGGTCTCGGGCGAGAAGATGCTGTATGCGTGCAGGTTCATACCGTCGTCGCGCATGCTGACGCGGCCGCGCACGACAACCACGGAGTCGTTGACCAGCGTTGGCGCGAATTCTTGGTACGCCTTACCCATAAACATCACGGTGATTTCACCGCCGAAGTCTTCGACCTGGATCATCCCGTACTGGTTGCCCGAGGTCTTCGCAACTCGATGCTGCACGCTCGTCGTCAAACCGGCGATGGTGACGGTGTCGCCGTCTTCGGTGTGGTCGGATGTGAGCAGGTCGGTGATTGTCGTCGACGCGTGCTTGGCCAGTTCGAGCTCGAGGCCGGCCAGCGGGTGATCGGACACGTAGAGCCCAAGCATGTCGCGTTCGAAGGCGAGCTTGTCTTTCTTCGACCATTCCGGACGGTCCGGGATAGCTTCAGCCGACGCATCCAGCTCGAAAATGCCACCGAAGAGATCAACTTGGCCGTTCGCCTCATTGCGTTTGAGGCTGACGGCACTTTCAACCGCGTCTTCGTGAATTTCGATGAGTCCGCGTCGTGTGGCTCCCAGCGAGTCAAAGGCACCGGCCTTGATCAGGGACTCCATGGTGCGCTTGTTGGCGACCTGGAGAGGAACCTTGCGAAGGAAGTCGTGGAACGAGGTGAACTCCCCCTCACGCTCGCGGGTGGCACGAATCGCCTCGACGACATTGAATCCGACGTTGCGGACAGCGCCTAAGCCGAACCGGATGTCTTCACCGACGGCGGCGAAGAAGCCGATTGACTGGTTGACGTCAGGGGGGAGAACCTGGATGCCCATCCGCCGGCACTCGTTGAGGTAGACGGCGAGCTTGTCGCGGGCGTCGCCGACACTCGTGAGCAGCGCCGCCATGTACTCAGCCGGATAGTGAGCTTTGAGGTATGCGGTCCAATACGACACCACACCGTATGCGGCGGAGTGTGCCTTGTTGAATGCGTAGTCGGAGAACGGCAGGAGGATGTCCCAGAGAGCCTTCACTGCGGCATCGGAATAGCCGCGCTCGCGCATTCCGCCACTGAAGCCCTCAAACTGCTTGTCCAGCTCGGACTTCTTTTTCTTACCCATCGCACGGCGCAGAATGTCTGCCTGGCCCAGCGAGAAGCCAGCGACCTTCTGCGCGACGCTCATCACCTGCTCCTGATAGATGATCAGGCCATAGGTCTGGCCGAGAATCTCCTGGAGCGGTTCTTCGAGCTCGGGATGGATCGGAGTGATCGCCTGCAGGCCGTTCTTGCGTAAGGCGTAATTCGTGTGCGAGTCAGCACCCATCGGGCCCGGACGGTAGAGCGCAATGACGGCCGAGATGTCTTCGAAGTTGTCGGGCTTCATCGACCGCAGCAGGCTACGCATCGGGCCACCGTCGAGCTGGAACACACCCAGCGTGTCTCCGCGGGCGAGAAGCTCGTATGCCCCGGGGTCATCGAGCGGCAGCTCTTCGAGCTCGATGCGGTGACCACGGTTCGATTCGATGTTGTCGAGCGCGTCGCTGACAATCGTGAGGTTACGAAGCCCCAGGAAGTCCATCTTGATCAACCCGAGAGATTCACACGCCGGGTAGTCGAACTGGGTGACGATCTGGCCGTCTTGCTCGCGCTTCATGATCGGGATGATGTCGATGAGCGGGTCGCTCGACATGATCACACCGGCGGCGTGCACACCCCACTGACGCTTGAGGTTCTCAATGCCAAGCGCGGTATCGAACACCGTCTTCGCTTCCGGATCGGTCTCAACGATCGTGCGGAGGTCAACGGTTTCCTTGTACCGCGGGTGGGTCTTGTCGAAGATGCCCGTCAGCGGCACGTCCTTGCCCATCACGGGTGGCGGCATGGCTTTGGTGAGCTTGTCACCCATGCCAAACGGGAAGCCCAGGACCCGAGACGAGTCTTTGAGTGCCTGCTTCGCCTTAATCGTTCCGTAGGTGACAATCTGGGCAACGCGCTCGTCGCCGTACTTTTCGGTGACGTAGTGAATCACTTCACCACGTCGCCGGTCATCGAAGTCGACGTCGAAGTCGGGCATGGACACACGGTCGGGGTTGAGGAACCGTTCGAAGATGAGGCCGTGCACCAGTGGGTCAAGGTCGGTGATCTTCATGGCGTACGCGACCATGGAGCCAGCACCCGAACCGCGGCCAGGGCCGACGCGAATGCCGTTTTCCTTCGACCACTTGATGAAGTCGGAGACCACGAGGAAGTAACCGGGGAAGCCCATCTGCACGATGACGCCGGCTTCATAGTTGGCGCGGGTGCGCACGTCGTCTGGGATGCCGTTCGGGTAGCGAACGTGGAGACCGCGCTCGACCTCCTTGAGGAACCAGGTCTCCTCCGTCTCACCGGCGGGGACCGGGAACCGGGGCATGTAGCTCGCGCTCGTGTTGAACTCGACGTTGCACCGCTCGGCGATGGCGAGGGTATTGTCACAGGCCTCGGGGTGATCGCGGAACAGCTGTCGCATCTGCTCGGCCGACTTCAGGTAGAACTCGTCGGCGTCGAACTTGAACCGGTTGGGGTCGTCGAGTGTTGAGCCGGACTGCACACACAGCAGCGCGGCGTGCGCCTTGGCGTCGTGTGCGTGCGTGTAGTGGAGGTCGTTGGTCGCCAGGAGAGGCAGGTCGAGTTCCTTCGCCAGGCGGAACAGGTCGGTCATCGTTCGTCGTTCGACGTCGATGCCGTGGTCCATCACCTCGCAGAAGAAGTTGTCTTTGCCGAAAATGTCCTGGAACTCAGCGGCCGCCTTCTTGGCTTCGTCGTACTGCCCCAGCCGAAGGCGGGTCTGGATCTCTCCACCCGCGCAGCCGGTCGTGCCAATGACGCCCTTCGCGTATGTCGACAGCAGCTCGCGGTCCATTCGCGGCTTGAAGTAGTAGCCCTCGATCGACGCGAGCGACGACATCCGGAACAGGTTGTGCATGCCCTCGGTGGTCTCGCTGAGCAGCGTCATGTGCGTGTAGGCACCGCTACCCGAAACGTCGTCACGCCCCTGGCTGCTCGAGCCCCAACGCACACGCGTCTTGTCGCTCCGGTGCGTGCCTGGGGTGACGTAGGCCTCGGTGCCGATGATCGGCTTAATACCGGCTGCTGTCGCGGTACGCCAGAAGTCGAACGAGCCGAACATGTTGCCGTGGTCGGTGACCGCAACAGCGGGCATTTTCTCGGCGATGGCCGCATCAATGAGTGGTTTGACGCGCGCGGCGCCGTCGAGCATCGAATACTCGCTGTGGACATGCAGGTGAACGAACGAGTCGTCTGATGAGGTCAAGACTTCTCCGGGAAGCTGAGGGGCTGGACTACAAGCCTAATCCTCGCGGAGGACATCGAGAGCGTGTTGCAGGTCGGCCGGGTAGTCGGAGGTGAAGGTGACCCACTCCCCCGAGCCTGGGTGGTTGAACGACAGTTGGCGCGCGTGAAGCCACTGCCGCGTAAGTCCCAGTCGGGCGGAAATCGTCGGGTCGGCGCCGTACAGCGGATCTCCGACGCACGGATGCCGTTGGGCCGCCATGTGCACGCGGATCTGGTGTGTTCGGCCAGATTCGAGGTGCACCTCGAGCAGCGAAGCGCTCGGAAAAGCTTCCAACGTTTCGTAGTGCGTGACCGACGGCTTGCCGTCGGCCGTGACAGCGAACTTCCAGTCGTGCCTGGGGTGACGGCCGATCGGCGCGTCGATGGTGCCGGCAAGCGGGTCGGGGTGACCCTGCACGATGGCGTGGTACACCTTCTCGACGTCTCGGTCGTGGAACGCCCGCTTGAGCGCGGTGTATGCCCGCTCGCTCTTGGCGACGACCATGAGTCCGGTTGTGCCGACGTCGAGCCTGTGCACGATCCCGGCGCGCTCGGGCGCCCCTGACGTCGACACCGAATAGCCGGCGCCGGCGAGGGCACCGAGGACGGTCGGGCCGGTCCACCCCACCGATGGGTGCGCGGCGACGCCAACCGGTTTGTCGACGACGATGATGTCGTCGTCGTCGTAGATCACGCCGAGGTCACTGACCACAACGGGAACGATGACTGCTTCCTGCCTGGGGGCCCAGTTGACCTCGAGCCAGCCGCCGGCGCGCAGTCGATCGGACTTGTCGAGGATGCGGCCGTCGACGCTCACTCCACCGGCCTCAGCGACCTCGGCCGCGAAGCTTCGGGAGAACCCGAGCACTTTGGCCAGTCCGGCGTCCACTCGGGATCCGTCCAGCCCGTCGGGGATGGGAAGGCTGCGCGACTCCATCAGGCGGGCAAGTGCTTCGCGTCTGGGCTCGAGTCCGGCTGGGCCGGGGACTCGGGCGCGGAGGTGGTCGACGCTGAATCTGTCTTTAAGTCTCCACGTTCAGAACTGACGGCGTCTGAGCCTGGCAACGCCGTGGCATCCGCTTCAGGTTTTTTGCTGGAGACGGTTCGTGTGCCGTCCAGGTTGATGCCGCGCAGGGTGAGGATGATGAACAAGCCCATGCTCGACACGATGCAGACGTCGGCGACGTTGTAGATCGCGGGCATCATCCACGGAGTCGAGATGAAGTCGATGACGTGGCCCAGGCCGAACGACGGTTCGCGCAGGAGGCGATCGGTGAGGTTACCGAGAACCCCGCCGAGCAGGAGGCCGAAGACAACGGCCCAGCCGATCGAGCGGATCTTTCGCGCGAAAATGATGATGGCGACGGTGACGCCGGTAGCGAGGATCGAGAAGATCCAGGTACTGCCGGCAGCAAGCGAAAACGCCGCCCCCGGGTTCTTGACGAACTGCAGGATGAGCAGCTCGCCAAGAACCGGGACCTGCTCGCCGAGCGGCAGGTTGGTGACGACGAGGTGTTTCGTGAATTGATCGAGCGCCAGCGCCGTTCCCGCGAGGACCGCGAGAACGACGAGCGCTCGAGCACTGGAAGTACCAGTTGGTGTCTTGGGCAAAACCTTAGACGTTGGACTTTTCGGTGCTGGACACGAAGCCAGAACCGGTTCCCTGAGAGCTCGGGCCGCCGTTGGCGTCGAGTTCCTTGAGCTGACCCTCGATGTAACCGCGCAGCTTCTGGCGGTACTCGCGCTCGAACTCGCGCAGGCCGTCGATCTTCTTCTCGAGCTTCGAACGCTCCTCGTTGAGGATGTTCATCTGCGCGCGCTGCTTGGCTTCGGCCTCGGCGACGACACGAGCGGCCGTTGCGTGGCCTTCGGCGATGAGTGAGTCGCGCTTCTCGGCACCCTCGCGAACGTGCTCGTCGTGGAGGCGACGGGCCAACTGCAGGAGGCTCGAGGAGGACTCGGAGTCGTCCTGGGCGCTGGCGGGCTGTGCAACCGGAGCAGCGGCAACCGGTGCGGCGGCAGCGGGGGTCGGAGTGGCTGCAACAGGCTCGGCGGGGCGCTCAGCGGTGCCCGATCCGGCAGCCTCAAGCTTGGCCTGGAGCTCCTGGTTCTCCTGGAGCAGGCGACGCAGTTCGACAACGACCTCATCGAGGAAATCGTCGACCTCGTCCTGGTCGTAGCCCTCGCGGAACTTGGTCTGCTGGAACTGCTTGTTGACAACATCTTCCGGAGTTAGCGCCATGGCTTCCCACCTCTTACTTGTTTGGCTCGATTGGACGTGCCTACGCTAGCAAAATCCTCGGATCTCAACCTGAGGATGCAGCTACCGGGACACGTGTCTTTCAGGATACCGCTACGAACGGACTTAGCGCAGGATCACGTTGACCAGGGTCATGGCGATGATCACGCAGAGCATCGTGATGCTCCAGCCGAAGTCCAGCGCAAGCGCGCCCATCCGGATCGGCGGAAGGATACGCCGGAAGAAGCGGATGGGTGGGTCGGTCAGGGAGTAGACGAACTCAGCGGCGACAAGGCCGAAGCCCTGAGGCCGCCACCGCGGCTTGAACGTCCGCGCGAGATCGAGCGCGAATCGCGCCCACATCACGAAGAAGTACAGCAGCAGCGCGAAGTAGAGGATGTTACGAATCAGAGAAAGAACGGAGTCCACCCGTCAATTATTGCTGAGCGAAGAAGGTGGATTCTGCCGCGGCAGCTCCACCGGCATCTCCGAGCACGGCAACGTGCTGCGGTGAGAGCAGGAACACCTTGCTCGTAACGCGCTCAATCTTGCCGTACAGGCCCTGTGACAGCCCGCTGGCGAAGTCGATCAGGCGCTTCGCATCGCCCTCGCTCATCTGTGAAAGATTGATGATGACGGGAACGCCGTCACGGAATGTTTCCGCGATGACCTGGGCGTCGCGGTACTGCTTGGGGTGCACGGTAAGGATCTCGTTGAGCTCGCTCGGTGCGGCCTGCTTGGTCGCCGTCGGCCGACGAAGAGGTGTAACCGGGGCACGGTTCGCAACGGGAGTCGCCCCCTGCGCCGAAGCGCTGGTCGAGCTGCTGCTGGCGTTCGAGCCCTGTGCGGCAGGCGTTGCCTGCTGCGCGGGCGCCTCGCGCTCCTCGTACTCGAGATCATCGTCTGCGAGGCCAAGGTAGACCATGGTCTTCTTCAGCGGGTTGGACATCGCTACCTCCGTTTGTGCGGTTCCTTCTCTATGAAGATTAACCGGCTGATGGTCGGTTTCCCGTGATTGCCGTCCCAATCCGAAGGTGTGTCGCGCCTTCGAGGATGGCTTCCGTGTAGTCGTGTGACATCCCGGCAGAGATGCGTGTCGCCCTCGGTTCAAGGGCGATAACGCGCTCGGAATATCCGCGCAGCCGGGCGAACGCGGCGCGAGGCTCCTCGCCGAGCGGCGCGACGGCCATCACGCCCCAGAGCTCCAGGCTCTCGGCGTCGAGAACCCGTTCGACGAGTGCCTCCAGGCCGTCGGGCTGCACTCCCCCTCGCCCTTCGTCGTCCGTCAGATTGACTTGGACGAAGCACGGCAGCGGCGGGAAATCACCGCCGGCGGCGTCCAGTGCGCTCACCAAGGCTGGGCGGTCGACCGAGTGAACCACTGACGCGTACTGGCGCGCCTGTCGAGCCTTCTTCGACTGGAGCTGTCCGACGAAGTGCCAGGACAGATCTGTCAGCGAGGCGAGCTCGCTGGCCTTGGCTGAAGCCTCCTGGTGACGGTTTTCGCCCACGTCACGTACACCGAGCGCGTAGAGCTCCTCAATCAGTGATGCGGGATGGAACTTCGTCACAACGATGGTCGTCACCGCGTCGGTTGCTCGACCGGCATCGGCCACGGCCGCGCTGATTCCGGCACTGACCGACGCCAAACGCTCGGCCAGCGGAAGCTGACCGAGCGTTTGTTCGTTCGAAGAGTTCATTCCTACTTGAGGAAATCGGGGATGTCGAGCTCGTCTTCGTCAGCGAACGCCGGGTCGGCGGTTGCTGGCGGAGTCGACAATGCTTCTTCGGTCACGCGCCAAGTCTGCGGTGCCTCGGTCAGCACCGAACTACTCACGGGCGTCTCACTGCTTCCGGAAGACGCAGCAGCAGCTGCGGCTGGAGTGCTGGTCATCACGCCACCGGTCGTCATAACGGCGTCACGAACCGACTCGCCACCGCGCGACGGGGGCTCTCCCCCGTCGAAACCAGCAGCGATGACCGTGACGCGAACCTCATCACCGAGGGTGTCGTCGATAACGGCACCGAAGATGATGTTGGCCTCGGGGTGGACCGCTTCCTGCACAAGACGCGCTGCGTCATTGATCTCGAAGATACCGAGGTTGGACCCGCCCTGGATGGACAGCAGCACTCCGTGAGCGCCCTCGATCGAAGCTTCGAGCAACGGAGATGCGACGGCGAGCTCCGCCGCCTTGATGGCACGGTCGGCACCGCGAGAGGAACCGATTCCCATGAGTGCGGAACCCGCGCCCTGCATGACGCTCTTGACGTCAGCGAAGTCGAGGTTGATAAGGCCGGGGGTGGTGATGAGGTCGGTGATCCCCTGAACACCAGCCAGGAGCACCTGGTCGGCGGTCGAGAACGCCTCGAGCATGCTGATGCCCCGGTCGCTGATTTCCAGCAGGCGGTCGTTCGGCACGACGATAAGTGTGTCGACTTCTTCCTTGAGCTTGGCGACGCCGAGCTCGGCCTGGGCCTGGCGACGGCGGCCTTCGAAACCGAACGGCTTCGTGACGACACCGATGGTCAGGGCGCCGATCGACTTGGCGATGCGAGCAACGACGGGAGCGCCACCGGTACCGGTGCCACCACCCTCACCCGCCGTGACGAAGACCATGTCTGCGCCGGCGAGTGCTTCTTCGATTTCTTCCGCGTGGTCCTCGGCGGCGCGTCGGCCAACCTCGGGATCGGCACCTGCGCCGAGACCGCGAGTGATCTCGCGACCGACGTCAAGCTTTACGTCGGCGTCGCTCATGAGCAGCGCCTGCGCGTCGGTATTGATGGCGATGAACTCGACGCCGCGAAGGCCGAGCTCAATCATTCGATTGACAGCATTGACGCCGCCGCCGCCAATGCCGACGACCTTGATTACGGCAAGGTAGTTCTGGTTTGTAGTCACGTCCGGCCTCCGGTGAGAACTCTCAACCTCAGGTTAAGGTTTAAAGTTATGCTCAGTATGCATTTCTTGTGATTGACGTTAGGGCCAGTTCCCCCCGCGGACGGGACGACTCCCCGCGTGTCGGTGATCCGGTGGAGAAAATCGCGCGACTACCGAACGACGGCGACGCTCGGCGAGCTGACGTCGTAGACGTCGAACCCCGGTTGTGACGCCATGAGCCTAGTGAGCGTGTATGCCTTGAGCTTTGACTCGTCCGAGCTGCCCCAGACGATGCGCGCCTCACTCTCGCGCAGGGTGAAGCTCACATCGTCCTGGGTCGTCGCGGTGACCTCATCGACGGTGGCAAACAGCTCATCAGGGAGACTCCGCAGCACGGCAGCGGCGGGAAGGAAACCGGGTGCTTCCGTTCCACCGTCAACGGCGATTAACGGATAGTTCGCCGGCTGACTTTCCGATTGCTCAATAACGACGCCAGCGGCATCCACCACAGAAAATCCAGTCGGAGTGGCGACCGTGCCGACGGGAGTACGCTCAACCAAACGCACGATCAGTGTCGATGGCGGTCGCGCCTGGACCGAGTATGACTCGATCAGTGGGTATTGCACGAGCGCTGCCTTGATGGCGGTGTCGTCAACGAGGGGAAACGGCGAGCCGAGCTGGCTAGACAGGTCTTTCACCACGGCGTCGGAATTGACCCGGAAGGCACCCTCGACCTGGATCTGGCGAACGGAGAGAACGGGCGTGTACGCCGCAAGAACAGCGATGAGCGCCAGGGCGAGGATGCTGCCGATTCCGATCAGCCAATTGCGACGCAGGCGGCGCGAGGTTGCGGTGAATCGCTTGACCTCGGCCTTTTCGACACGCTTACGGCGCTTGCGCGCCTCGCGCGGGTTCACCCAATCGGGCCGTGGCGCGGGAGCCTCGGTGTGTGTCTCGGCAGACGGCGTCGACGCCTCTCGACCGAATAACGGGATCGGATCTGCCCGTGGGGCCCGTGCGCCGTCGGCCGGACGTTCGGCCGCTCCACCGGTCTCCGCCGGCCGCTGCGGCGTAAAGCCGGAGGGTCGTTTCATTGCTTAGTCCCGCGCGGCCGTGAGCGACCCCAGCAGCTGCGGGACGATCCGGTACACGTCTCCGCAGCCCAGCGTAATGACGTAGTCGCCGGGCTGGGCGATCGAGGCAACGTAGTCTGCGGCGTCCTGCCAGTCCGAGATGAACTTCACCTTAGACGGGTCGGTGAACTTCTCCGACACCAGGGCACCGGTCACGCCAGGTTCGGGATCCTCCCGAGCGCCGTAGACGTCGAGGACGATCGTCTGGTCGGCGTGGGACTCGAGGGTGTCTGCGAATTCGCGAGCCATCAGCCGGGTCCGGCTGTAGAGATGCGGCTGGTGCACAGCGATGATGCGGCCAGTGCCGACGACCGTGCGCGCGGCCGACAGGGCTGCAGCTACTTCGGTCGGGTGGTGAGCGTAGTCGTCGTACACGCTGACGCCGTCGACGGTTCCGTGGAGTTCGAAGCGCCGCTCGGTGCCACCGAACTCGGCGATCGCAGCGAGGGACTCAGCGGCTCCGAAGCCGAGGCCGACGAGGACGGCGAGAGCGCCGGCCGCGTTGATGGCGTTGTGCTTGCCCGGGATGCGGAGCGTCGCGCCGTTGTCCTGCCCCTCGAAGCTGACGATGAACGAGACGGGTCCCTCGGTGCTGATTGACGATACTCGAACGTCTGCATCAGGGCTTTCGCCGAACGTGATGACGCGCTTGTTGGTCAGCTTCTTGGTGACCCGAACAGCACCGGGGTCGTCGGACGAGATCACAACGAATTCGGATGCCTTCTGGGCGAACTCCACGAACGCGTCGTCGAACGCCTCGAGCGATCCATAGTGATCGAGGTGGTCGGCATCCACGTTGGTGATCAAAGCGACGGCCGTGTCGTAGAGGAGGAAGGAGCCGTCAGACTCGTCAGCCTCGACCACAAAGAGCTCGCCGGTGCCGGTGGCACTCGAGACGCCAAGCGACTCGATGACGCCGCCGTTGACGAAACTGGGGCTCTCGGACAGGCCAAGCAGGCCGGTGATGATCATGCCCGTGGAAGTGGTCTTGCCGTGCGCACCCGCAACTGCCACCAGGCGCTTCTGGTTGATGAGCCAGGCAAGGGCCTGGGAGCGGTGCAGCACCGGGATGCCCCGTTCCTGCGCCAGGACGTACTCCGGGTTGGTCGGCCAGAGTGCGCTGGTCACCACGAGGGTGTCAGCCGAACCGACGTTGGCGGCGTCGTGCCCGATGGCGATGGTTGCGCCCAGCTCACGCAGCGCCGCGATGTTCGAGGAGTCACGAACATCGGAGCCGGTGACCGTGTGACCGGCCGCGAGGAAGAGGCGAGCAATGCCGCTCATCCCTGATCCGCCGATGCCCACGAAATGGACAGCGCCCAGTTCACTCGGAATCTCGATGCTGAAGTCGGGTTTGATCACGCTGTACTTCCTGTTGATGGTTCGCGCCGTGTGGCAGCTTGAGTTTAAGCCCGTCGGATGGGAGTCAGGACGAGGACGAGCCGACTGCCTCGTCGATGAGGGTCAGCATTCGGCTGGATCCTTCGAGTGTTCCCATTAGCCGCGACTGAACGGCCATGTCCTGGACCCGCATGCGATCGGTCATGAGCGGGATGAGCGACGACGAGATCCACTCGGGGGTGAACTTCGCATCGAGAACAATCACCGCTCCGCCGGCGTTCACGGCGTCAGCGGCGTTATAGCGCTGCTCACCGTTCCCAACCGGGTAGGGAACGTAGGCCGCCGGAATACCCAGGGCGCTGAGCTCCGACACCGTCGCGGCTCCCGCGCGTGAGACCGCAAAGTCCGCCACAGCGAGTGCGAGATCCATGCGGTCGCAGTACGGTGCCATGCGGTAGTGCCGGGTGCCCGGATCGGTCAGGTCTGACTTGTCGCCGGTGATGTGCAGGATCTGGAATCCGGCGTCGATAATCATGTCGCGGGAATCGTAGATCGTGCGGTTCACCTTGCGTGCTCCGAGGGAACCGCCGGTGACGAGGAGTGTTGGGCGGTCGTCAGCAAGATCGAAAACGTCGCGTGCTTCCCGGCGGGCCGCGTCACGGTCGAGCCGTTCAATCTCGCGACGGAGCGGCATTCCGACGAACCGGGAGTTGCGCAAGCGGGTTCCATGGAAGGCGACGCCGACAAACCGGGTGTACCGGGCACCGAGGCGATTGGCGAGCCCGGGCTTGGCGTTCGCCTCGTGGAGGACGAGGGGCACCTTCGCACGTCGGGCGGCGAGGTAAGCCGGAGCCGATGCGTATCCACCGAAGCCAACGACGACGTCGATCTGATGGGTGGAAATCATGTCGACAACGTTGCGAACAGCTGCGGAGAAGCGCGGGGCAAAGCTGAACGCCGAGCGGTTGACCCGTCGGGGGAACGGGAGTTTCTCGATGGTGAGGAGTTCATAGCCTCGCTCGGGAACGAGGCGGGCTTCGAGTCCTTCCTTCGTACCCAGAACGAAAACGCGAGCGTCAGAATCACGTTCAGTGATGGCATCCGCAATTGCAAGAAGTGGATTGACGTGGCCAGCGGTTCCTCCGCCGGCGAGGAGGTAATTCGTCATCGGGTGTATCGCTCTCCTGTTACGGGGAATCGGGGTTTCGTGGCTTGCTCTCGCGCGAACGAGAGCACGATGCCGACGGCGCAGAGGGACGTCAGGAGTGCCGTTCCTCCCGCGGAGATAAAGGGAAGTGGAACACCGAGAACCGGGAGAAGCCTGAGAACGACGCCAATGTTGACGAAAGCCTGGCCGATAATCCAGACCATGATGGCGCCGGTGGTGATGCGAACGAATGGGTCGGTGCTCGATCGGATCACGCGAACGAAAGAGACGGCGAGAAGGACAAACATGATGAGCACGACGGTCGCCCCGATGAGGCCGAGCTCTTCACCGATGATGGCGAAGATGTAGTCATTCGATGCCGCTGGAAGCCAGGAGTACTTCTCGCGGGAGTTTCCGAGGCCGAGTCCGAACACTCCCCCGTTGGCCAACGCCCAGGTGCCGTGGAGGGGTTGCCAGCACAGGTTCTCGTAGTCAGCGCACTCCGCGTCGAGGAAGGTGAGGATGCGCGCCATGCGGTTCGGGCTGATGAGAGCCATAACCGCGAAAAGCGCGATGCCGGCGAGGAAAGGCACGAGCACATAACGAAGCTTGAGGTTGGCAAAGAACATGGCGCCGATGACGATGCCCGCCATGATGACAACGGTTCCGAGGTCGTGGCCGCCCAGAACCAGTCCGAGCGCCAGAGCGGAGACAGGAACAACCGGGATAAGCGCGTGCTTCCAGTTGCTCAGCAGGTTGATCTTTTTGCCCAGGATGAACCCGAGCCAGACGGCCAGGGCGAGCTTGAGCAGCTCCGACGGCTGGCCGTTGATGGGTCCGACCGCGATCCAGTTTCGGTTACCACCCTCGGCAATACCGAGAGGACTGAAGACGAGGAGCTGGAGGATGAGGGCGCCAAAGAGTGCAAGCCATGCCCACTTCTTCCAGAAGCGCACCGGGATGCGGGAGATGACCAGCATGAGCGGGATGCCGATGAGTGCGTAGGTGGCCTGTTTCCAGAATCCGCCGAAGAAACCCTTGTTGTCGAGGAATGAATCGACCGATGAGCTCGAAAGCACCATGACCAGTCCGACACCCACGAGGAAGACGGTGGTGCAGAGGACGAGCAGGTAATTGCTGGACTCCGGGCGGATGTATGCGCCCAGACGGATTCTCGTGCTTCTGGCGCCGGTTTCCTCGCTACGCAGACGGTCGGTTGGTGGGGCGGTCATCTGCCTCACCTTCCCATCGTTCACGTACAGCATCCGAGAAACGTCGGCCACGTTCCGCGTAATCGATGAACTGGTCCATCGATGCCGCAGCCGGTGCAAGGAGCACCACGTCGCCAGCCACCGCGATTTTCGATGCAAGATCGACGGCTTGCGGCATGACATCTTCAGTGTCATCTGCGTCGACCTCGACGAGGGGGACGTGCGGCGCGTGTCGCTGGAATGCGCTGAGCACGGCCGACCGATCCTTACCAATCACGACCGCTCCTCGGAGCCTGTCGCTGTGCCGGGCGATGAGTTCGCTGACGTCAACGCCCTTCAACAGGCCGCCCAGAATCCACACCACTGATGGGTATGCGGCCAGTGATGCGTTCGCGGCGTGCGGGTTCGTAGCCTTCGAGTCGTTAACCCAGCTAATGCTTCCGCTGGTGAGGACCAGCTGGATTCGGTGGGCATCGAGCCGGAACTTCGCAAGTGCCGAGCGGACCTGGGCGGGTGTCACTCCATACGAGCGGGCGAGAGCGCTTGCGGCAAGTACGTTGGCGACGATGTGGGGGGCCGCGAGGCCGGCAGCATCGAGGTCGTCGATCGTGGTGATCTCGAGCGCCGAGGTGGATCGCTCATCGAGGAACGCCCGATCGACGATGATGCCGTCGACGATGCCGAAGTCACTTGGACCGGGAACACCGAGGTCGAAACCGATCGCACGGGCGCCCTCCTCGACCTCCGCGTCCCGAAGCAGCGCCTCAGTGCGCGAGTCGGACTTGTTGTAGATGCAGGCAACGCGCGTGCGGTCGTAGACCTGACCCTTTGCCGTCACGTACGCCTCGAAGGAACCGTGCCAGTCGATGTGGTCCAGGGCGATGTTGAGGCACGCACTCGAGTGCGGAGTGACGAAGTCGGGACCCGATTGACCGCTGAGGTAGTGCAGTTGGTAGCTGGAGAGCTCGACGACGAAGACATCGAAACCTTGTGGGTCGCGAACGGCGTCGAGCACGGGCACGCCGATGTTGCCGCAGGGAGCAACTCGCAGCCCAGCTTCGGCGAGCATGGCGGCCGTGAGCTGGACGGTGGTCGTCTTGCCGTTGGTGCCGGTGACGAGGATCCACTCGGCCGGAGTTCCCACTTTGTCGCGCACGCGCCAGGCCAGTTCGATGTCTCCCCACACCGGGACACTCTGCGTGGCGGCCCATTCAAGAATGGGGTGATCGGGGTGAAATCCCGGGGAAACGATGATGACGTCTGGGCGCAGTTCAACCAGTTCGGCGGGAACCGTGCTGAGCTCGGTTTGAACGAGTCGCGCGCCGATCACGTTGACGAGACCGGCTCGCTCGTTCTCACCTTCCGGGGCGAGGACGAGAACGTCTGCTCCAAGTTCGGCCAGCGTATCCGCTGCGGCAAAGCCCGTGACGCCCAGACCGAGGACAGCAACTTTCAGGTCTTTCCAGTCGGCGTGCCAGCTGGTCAGCGAGTTCAAACGATCGGACATGGTTAGCGCAGGATCCATTCCAGGTAGAAGGTTCCGACACCGGCGGCGACGAGGAGCCCACCGACGATCCAGAACCGGACCACGACCGTCACCTCGGCCCAGCCTTTGAGTTCGAAGTGGTGGTGGATTGGACTCATCCGGAAAATCCGCTTGCCGTGGGTGATCTTGAAGTAGGCACGCTGGACGATGACGGAGCCCGTCTCGATGACGAAGAGGCCGCCGATGAGGACGAGGAGCAGCTCGGTGCGGGTGAGGATCGCGAGGGCCGCAATGGCACCACCGAGGGCGAGCGAACCGGTGTCACCAAGGAAAATGGACGCCGGGGATGTGTTCCACCATAGGAAGCCGATGAGGGATCCGCAAATAGCTGCGGCGACGATGGCCAGAGCCAGTGGGTCTCGAACTTCGTAGCACTTGTATGCGACTTCGTCTGCGAGCGATGAACCGAAGCAGGACTGGTTGTACTGCCAGAACCCGATCACGACGTAGGAGCCGATGGCCAGGATGGACGCACCTGTGGCGAGTCCGTCGAGACCGTCTGTGACATTGACTCCGTTGGAGGTTGCGGTCACGATGAAACTTGTCCAGAGCAGGTAGAGGACCACACCAATGACCGGCCCGAGGATCATGAGATTGATCGGCAAGTCGCGGGTCGCGGAGATCGCTGTCGACGCGGGTGTGACGCCCTCAGCGCTGGGGAAGTTGATCGCGAGAATACCGAAGATCACCGCGACGATCACCTGACCGAAGACCTTCGCCCATCCCCCGAGCCCGAGGCTGCGCTGTTTGCGGGTCTTCGTGAAGTCGTCAATGAAGCCCACGACGCCAAGACCCACCATCATAAAGAGCACGAGGAGCGAGGACACACTGATCGCGTCGCCCGTGATGAGCATGGCGGTGAAGAAGCCGAAGAGAGTCGCGGCGATGATGACGATGCCGCCCATGGTCGCCGTTCCCCGCTTGGCGTGGTGCGACTTGGGTCCGTCGTCCCGGATGAACTGGCCCCACTGGAGCTTCCGGAATAGTTTCACAAACGCTGGTGTGAGGAACAGCGAGAACGCCATGGACAGTGCGCCGGCCGTGAGGAGTGCTACCACGAGAAGAGTTCTCCTAACCGGTCACCCAGGAATCGTAACTTGGCGGAATTCGAGGACTTTACGAGCACCGTATCTCCGGGGATGATTTCTGCAGCGAGGTAGTCGTAAGCAGCATCCATATCGCCAAAGTACACGCTCTCACCGTCCCACGAACCTTCGTTGATGGCGCTGATGTGCATGCGGCGCGCCTCGGGGCCGACCACAACAAGCCGGGAAATGTTGAGACGAACGAGCTGGAGACCGATGCGGTCGTGCTCATCACCGGAATACTCACCGAGTTCGCTCATCGCCCCGAGGACGGCAATTGTGCGCTTCCCCGGCTCTGAAATCTGGGCAAGAGTCTTGATCGCAGCCGACATGGAGTCGGGGCTGGCGTTGTAGGCATCGTTGATGATAGTGACGTCGTTCTTACCGCCGAGCACCTCCATACGCCAGCGCTCAGCGCGCTCCAACGTCTCCAGGGCTGCGGCAGCGCGTGCCAGCGGGACGCCCAGGGTGTGCGCGGCAGCGAGTGCGGCGAGTGCGTTCGAAACGTGGTGCTCACCGAGTACGCGCAGCCGCACCGACACCGATTCCTCGCCGGGGACATGTGCGGTGAACGACGTGCCCGTTCGGGTACCGGCGACGTTGGTGGCTCGAATCGTGGCGGAGGCATCCTGACCGAATGTGACAACTCGGGCGCGGGTCTTGTCGGCCATAGACGCAACCCGGGGGTCGTCGGCGTTGAGGATGGCAACGCCGTCAGCCGACAGGTCGGCGACCATCTCGGTCTTCGCGGCGAGGGTCGACTCGATTCCGCCAAAGCCGCCGGCGTGTGCCAGACCGACCTTGAGGACAACACCGATGTCCGGTTTCGCGAGGGCAACGAGGCGTGCAATGTGCCCGATGCCGCTCGCTCCCATCTCAACGATGAGGTAACGCGTCGACTCGGTGATGCGGAGCATTGTGGTGGGCGCGCCGACGGCGTTGTTGAACGAGCGGATGGGAGCCACCGTCTCGCCCTCCCCCGCGAGAATGCGCTCGAGCATGTTCTTCGTGGTCGTCTTACCGTTCGACCCGGTGATCCCGACGACGGTCAGCGTGCCGACGGCACGAACGCGCTCGACGACGAACTGCGCAAGCTCTCCCAACGCCGTGACCGCATCCGGAACGACGATCTGCGCAACCGGGGCGTCGACGGGATGCTCCACAATGGCCAGCGCTGCGCCCCGTTCGACGGCAGCATCCACGAAGAGGTGACCGTCGGTGTCATCACCGCGCTTGGCGATGAAAACCCCACCCGGCACGATCTCACGGGAATCAGTCTCAACGGGACCGTCCACGGCTGTATCGCCCGTGGCATCCGTTCCTTCCACATGGAGGGAACCGGACAGGCGATCGGCAATCTCGGACAGGGTTAAACGAATCATAAAAAATTTCTTTCAGGCACGCAGGCGCTCGCACGGGTGCCGATGGCGCGAGAGGACACTTTTGTCTCGCGCACGTGGGTTAGTAGTAGCCCGGGTAATCGGCGCCGGGCGTTGTCGACGGTGGGATTCCGTACTTCTTGATCACCTGGAGGACGGCTTCCTTGAAAACGGGTGCCGCTGCCGCTGATGAGCGCTTGTAGAGCGGATCTTTCAGGGTCACGGTAACGACGTATTCAGGGTCGTCGGCCGGAACTGCGCCGGCCATGGATGAATAGAACGTGTCTTGAAGTATACCGCCGATGATTTGCTCACCTGTTCCGGACTTGGCAGCTACGCGGTAACCCGGGATCTCAAGCTCCTCTGACCAGAAGCCCTCGGTGACCACGGTTTCCATCATTCCCAGCGTTTGCAGGGCAGCCTCTTCGGACACAACGCGCTCGGGCTTCGCCTTCTCCGGCACGTCGGTGACGGTGCCGTCCGGGTACGTGCAGCCCTCAATGAGTTGAAGTGGGAGTTTCTCACCCCTGTTGGCGAGGGCCTGATAAGCACCGGCCAGCTCAATTCCGGTGACGTCAACGCCCTGTCCGAACATGGTGGTGTAGTAGGTCTGGTTGTCCCATTCCTCCCACGGGTGCAGGGTTCCGCGTTGCTCGCCTGGGAATCCGATTTCACTCTTGTGGCCGATTCCGAAAGCGTCGAGGTAGTTGTAGCGCTTCTCGGGGCTGAGCTTCTCACCGAGCTGGCTGGTGCCGGTGTTGGAGGAGGTCTGCAGGACACCCGCGAGGGTGAGTTGCTGGCGCTCGTGCGGCAGGGCGTCCTTGATGCTTGCGCCATTCGACGGCTTGTAGCGGTAGTCGGCGACGACGTGGGACGACGGCGTCGCGACTCCCGCGTCGATGAGGGACGCTGCGGTGAGTGGTTTGAACACAGAGCCCGGTTCGAACCGGTTCTGGAAGACTCGCGAGCGGCGGTCGTCTGACGGGGTCGCCGATACGTCATTGGGGTCGAGCGACGGCGCTTCGGCGATGGCCCGGATCTTGCCCGTCTTCGCTTCGGTGACCGTGATGGTTCCCCACGCTGCAGCCTGCGCCTGCACCTGCGATGCGATGAGTTGTTGCATGAACCAGTTGAGGTCGGCGTCCAGGGTGAGCTTGAGCTCTCCACCCGGCTCCGCTTCCTTCGTCACGGTGGTGGTGCCGGGGAGCGCGACTCCATCTTTGCTTCGCTGGTA
This sequence comes from Okibacterium sp. HSC-33S16, assembly GCF_024171565.1. Classification (GTDB taxonomy): domain Bacteria; phylum Actinomycetota; class Actinomycetes; order Actinomycetales; family Microbacteriaceae; genus Mycetocola_A. The sequence goes on along the minus strand of NZ_JALJZZ010000006.1, from coordinate 205,237 downwards.
GGCCTCTTGGCCGTTGACGCCGCTCAGGCAGCTGTTCTCCGAAAGCTCCAGTCCGCCGAGGCCCACGTTGTCACTGCCGACGTATCCGATCACACCACCGGCGATCGCCCCGTTGGGGTATGTGCGGCCCGAGGTCTGCTTCGGGTAGATCCACCAGATCCCCTGCTTCTTGAGTGTGAGCAGCGCCTGGTAGGTGTCATACTCGACGCCTTTGATCAGATAGGCGAAGTTGCTTGAGGCATCGACCTCAAGAGCTTTGTCCACGATGGCGAGCAGTTCTTCCGGGGTCTGGCCGGTGACGGCACCGATCTCAGCCATGGCCTGCTCGACGCTGACGGTCTCTTTCTTCCCGTCCTCACCGGTCCTCGTGAACTCGTCCACGTCTTTCGGTGAGATCGTGACATCGAACAACGTGACGCTGCCAGCCAGCATGGTTCCATTGGTGTCAACGATGGACCCGCGAGGCGCGTAAATGGTTCCTGCGCTCGACGTTTTAGCGAGTGAGTCGTCAACGAGTTGGCTGGCGCGGACGACCTGGATGTCAACGAGCCGAACGACGAAGACACCGACGATGGCGATCACGCAGACGATTGCTGCGGCCACCCGACGCCGCGTCGAGAGCGAATGCTTCACTTCGTTTTCCTTCGCACTAAGCCCCGGCGTTTAGTGGGTTTGAGGCGACGGGATCCCGTTGTCCAACGATATGGGGGCCACCGGAGCATCAGGATCTGCCACGCCAGAGTTGGCGGGATCAACGGTCTGTTCCGGAACGGTCACGAGCGGAAGGTCAGCAATCAAAGAGTTGGCGACGAGGGTCGAGGCGCCGACGGGCACGCTGCTGTCGGCGGTGCCTGCGGCAGGAACGCCGACGATGCCACCGTCCGACAGTCGCAGGTAGGCGGGCGTCCCGCTGATGACCATGCCGAGAGCCTGGGCGTTCGCCGCGATGAACTGCGGTGACGACACCTCGAGGAGGTCGTCGGTCACGGCCTGCTTCTCCCAGGTCAGCTGGGTCTGCTGCTTGGTCAGAGCGGAGATCTCGTACGCGCCGTGGCTTAGTCCAACGCTCAGCAACAACTGGGTAGCCACGATGGCGAGCATGCCGGCGACGGCGCCGACGGCGTAGGCGATCTTGGGACGCGCCCGGCGTGCAGCACTCGCCGGGACGGCGCGGAGCGGCCGCTCCGGCGTGCTCCGTCGTGGTGCTGGTGCGGAAAGGGGGAACGCGGTCGCCAGGTTCGCACTCATGAGTTGTCTGCTTTCACTCGTTCTGCTGCACGCAAGCGGACGGGCGTCGCTCGCGGGTTTTCAGCTTTTTCTTCGTCTGTCGCCAGTTCGGCTCCGCGCACCAGGAGCCGGAATCGCGCGCTGTGCTCGGGAAGCTCGACCGGCAGGTCCGCCGGTGAGGTAGATGAGGTGGCCGCCGAAAAGTCGCGCTTCACAATGCGGTCCTCGAGCGACTGGTACGACAGCACGACAATGCGTCCGCCGACTGACAGGGTGCCAAGCGCCGCAGGGATCGCCCGCCTCAGCACGCTGAGTTCGGTGTTGACCTCGATACGCAGTGCCTGGAAGACACGCTTAGCCGGGTGTCCAGCGCGCGACACCGCCGCGGGAGTCGCCTCCTGCAGCAACTGGACGAGCTGTCCTGATCGAGTGATGGGCTCGACCTGGCGGGCTTCAATGATCTTCCGGGCATACCGGCCGGCAAGTTTCTCTTCGCCGTAGTCCTCGAAGATTCGGCGCAGGTCGCCCTCGCGGTAGGTCGCGAGAATGACCTCAGCCGTGAGATCGCTTGTCGCGTCCATGCGCATGTCGAGCGGCGCATCCTGCGAGTAGGAAAACCCGCGCTCCGCCCGGTCCAATTGAAGCGAAGAAACCCCGAGATCGAACAGGATGCCATCAGCGGCCTCGAATCCCGACTCGGCCAGCGCGTCAGCGATGCCGTCGTACACGGTGTGCACCGGGTGGAAGCGGTCGCTGAAACGCTTGAGCCGCTCCTCGGCGATCGCCAATGCGTCAAGATCCCGGTCGAGGCCAACGAGCTGCAGCTCCGGGAAGCGCTCAAGGAAGGCCTCGGCGTGTCCGCCCATTCCGAGCGTGGCGTCGATGAGGACAGCTCCGGGCTTGTCCAGCGCGGGGCCCAACAGCTCGAGGGTTCGGTCGAGCATGACCGGGGTGTGAATGTTGTGGAATTCCATAGTTTCTCCGGACTGCCCCTGAATCCTGATCCCCATCCATTCGGACCTGGCACCGGGGAAGTGTGTCAGGGCGAGCGAACGGCTGGGAGTCAGAGCTCAGGGACTAGAACAATCCAGGAATCACCTCCTCTGCGGTGTCGGCGAAGGCAGCTTCCTGCTCTTCGAGGTACTTCTCCCAGGCCTCGGTGTCCCAGATTTCGGCACGGCTTCCGGCACCGATCACGGTGAGGTCGCGCGACAGCCCGGCATAGGTCCGGAGCGAAGCCGGCACGGTGACCCGGTTCTGCTTGTCCGGTGTCTCGGCGCTCGCTCCGGAGAGAAAGACACGGAGGTAGTCACGGGCTTGCTTGCTGGTGACGGGCGCCTGGCGAATCTTGTCGTGAAGCGCTTCGAACTCACGAGTGCTGAACACGTAAACGCAGTGTTCCTGCCCGCGAGTCATGACGACTCCCCCGGCCAGTTCGTCCCGAAACTTCGCGGGGAGGATGATGCGGCCTTTTTCGTCGAGCTTGGGGGCATAGGTGCCAAGAAACATCGGCAGACCCCCCTTCGATTCCGGCCACGCATCAGGTTGCCTCCACTTTACTCCACTTAGCCCCACATATCTACGAAAACCGGCGTAATCGCACTATTCGCTTGTCGAAATTCCGCACCATTACGGGGCACACAGCGGTGGAGGGAAATGGAGCTATCGGGTCGAAAGGATGGCGCTGGGGCCGTCTCCCAGGCCCGTGAGCTTCAGCTCGAGTGGCTCGGCGACAACCGGTGGAGCAAAGTGGAGTACAAGCGATCGTGGCTATCCGCGCGAGAATCGTGGCTCGGGCGAGCCGGTCGGCGACCGAAAAATGGCAACAAAAAAGGACCGACCATGATGGTCGGCCCTTCTCAGACGTTGCGGGTCTCGGCGTGACCGTCGAGACGAAGAATTACTTAGTGATCGTCTTGTCGCTTATCCCAGCGATCATTCATCCGATCCATAAATGACGCGGACGCCTTCGGCTTGGTTCCGCCTGCTGCCCCGGGGAATGCAGAACGCGGCTCAGCACCAGGTGTGCCCTTCCCTGGAGAAATGGCAACCATGACCCCGACCAGCATCGCGGCAAAACCGATGATGCCGATGATGGGCTGCTGGAGAATCACGCCAGCGACGAGAGCTCCGGCACCCACAATGGTGACGACGCAGCCGACGGCAATATTGCGATAGCTCGGGCGGCCCTTACGGTTTCCGACGGTCGAGACGAAATCAGCGTCGTTCCTGTAGAGGTTGCGCTCCATCTCATCAAGAAGCCGTTGCTCCTGTTCAGACAGTGGCATGATGTTCCCCTCCAACTTCGGGTGCGACGCAGGTTCATCCCTGTCAATTCTAGCGTCGCTCTGATGGCTAGGCTAGCGATGTGAATGAAACCGTCAATCTGAACGACCTTGTCCAGTCTCGGATTGGCGAGTTCATTACATCGAGGAAGACAATTCTCGCTCAGGTAGGGTCGGGACTGGATCCCTTTGCCGCCTTTTCTCGGGAGTTTCTCAGCGGTGGCAAGAGGTTCCGTGCACGGTTCTGCTACTGGGGCTGGCAAAGCGTTTCTGAAGCACCCGGGCACCCTCCAGCGGACGGTGCAGCCAGCCTCGACGACATCATTTCCGTGGCAAGCGCGCTAGAGATTTTTCACGCAGCGGCTCTGATTCACGATGACATCATCGACAACTCCGACACCCGGCGGGGCGCGCCAAGTGGACACCGCCGTTTCGAACAGCTGCATACCGACGGCGGATGGGCTGGAAACGGGGAAGAGTATGGTCGCGCGGCAGCGACGCTCCTCGGCGACCTGCTGCTTGGCTGGAGCGACGAGCTGCTCGACGACGCCCTTGATAGGTGCTCGCGACCGGTCGCCCGCGCCGCCCGTTCCGAGTTCAACCGGATGCGCACCGAAGTCACCGCCGGCCAGTACCTCGACATCCTCGAAGAGCGAGCCTGGCGCGCACACGACGACGAGTCACAACTCAGCCGTGCACAGCAGGTCCTCATCTATAAGTCTGCGAAGTACAGCATCGAGAGCCCGCTTGCGCTTGGCGCTCTCCTCGCGGGCGCCACAGCCGACCAACTGGGGGCGCTGAGGTCGTTTGGATTGCCATTGGGAGTGGCTTTCCAGCTTCGTGACGACCTGCTGGGTGTCTTCGGCGACGCGGCCGTCACCGGGAAGCCCAGTGGCGACGATCTCCGGGAGGGCAAGCGCACAGTCCTGATTGCCCTGACTCGCACCGCAATTCCTGCATCAGCGCGACGGATCCTCGACGAGCTCCTCGGCGACCCCGACATGGATGACACCCAGATTGCGGCCCTCCAAGCGACGATTCGGGAATCCGGCGCCGTCGATCAGGTTGAAGCGATGATCGAGAATAACGTCGACCGTGCAACGAGGTCTCTGGCGTCGGCATCACTGTCGCCGACCGCAACGGCACAACTCCGCGACCTGGCGGACGCTGTCACGCGGCGAACTTACTAAGCGACCGCGCGAATTCGACCGAGCGAGCTCGACCCTTTAGGCGAGAGCCTGAGCTACCCGGCGGACTTCGGCCTTGCGACCGGCACGAAGCGCGTCGATGGGAGCGACCTGCAGGCTCTCCTCCTCAGTGAGCAACCACTGAATCGCGTCATCGTCGCGGAAGCCAGCATCGCCGAGCACGAAGAGAGTGCCACGCAGCTCGCTCAGCGGCTCATTGTCGCGAAGGAAGTCCGCGGGAATGCTCAATACACCATCGCGCTTGACGGCGACGAGCTGGCGCTCCTCGATGAGTTTACGAATTCGGCTCTGGGTTACACCAAGTGCGTCAGCGGTCTCAGAAAGAGTCAGCCACTGGCGCTCAGGAAAGATGTTCGTCACGGTAAGAGTCTGCCATGCCGCCCGACCGGATCCCACTCACGAAGTATCAACTCGCCTGTTTCGCACCAGTCACACCAGTCACATTGATTGACTCGCGACACAACTCTGTGGGAACGTGTGTACCGACTGTCACACGAACGGGGGTCATCCCATGCCGTTGCCACCAGCGTCTTACCTACTCTCTCCAGCCACTTCGGACTCCGACCGGACGTCGGACTCCACCGACACCGCCGAATCGGCGCTTGCGCTGCGCACCGCCGCCCGCGCGGCAAGCCGCCGTCGCACCCGCAACCTCACGTTGCCGCTGGTCTTGACCGGATCCATCGCGGCCAGCATGCAGATCGCCCTGCCCGCGACAGCTCACGCCGCGCCTTCTGCGCCGAAGCCACGCTCGAGCGTTCCTGCACCGACTCCCCCACGTGCCGCCCCGGCCCCTGTCGTCGTCCAGGCCGCGCCCGCGCAGTACACCGTCGAGTCAGGTGACACTATTTCTGGCATCGCTTCGAAATTCGGTCTCGCCACGGCGTCAGTCCTCGCGCTCAATGGACTGGGTTGGTCCAGCATGATCTTCCCCGGCCAGGTTCTCCTTCTGACCGGGGCAACGGCCAGTCCGGATGCCCCAACGCCGGCACCGTCGGCCCCGGCCGCCTCAACGTACACCGTGGTTTCCGGCGACACCATTTCCGGCATCGCGTCCGCGCATGGCGTCAGTGTTGCCGCTGTCTTCGCGGCGAACGGCCTGAGTTCCGCCAGCATCATCTACCCGGGACAGAACATCGCCATCCCCGCAGCCGGCGCCACGCAAGCGGCTCCGGCTCCGGCTCCTGCCCCAGCGCCGCCTCTGCAGGCGCCCCAGACACCCCAGACTGTGACACCGCTGTCCGCGGAAATGCGCGCGAACGCGTCAGTGATCGTGTCAACCGCCCGTTCATTGGGCGTCGGTGACTACGGCATCGTTATCGCGCTTGCCGCTGCAGCGCAGGAGTCGAGTCTTCGCAACGTGCAGCACGGCGACCGCGATTCGATGGGCTTGTTCCAGCAGCGCCCGAGCATGGGATGGGGCACCGCCGACCAGGTACGTGACCCGATACGGGCCACCAAGGCGTTCTTCGGCGGTTCGTCGAATCCGAATCCCGGTCTGACGTCAGGCCTGCTCGATGTACCCGGCTGGCAATCGATGAGCGTGACCGCGGCGGCCCAGGCGGTACAAAAGTCCGATCATCCCGACGCATACGCGAAGTGGGAAGCATCGGCGCGCGCCTGGCTCGCCGAGCTGGGTTGATCGACGTACGCGCCGGGACAACCTTACGATCAGGTCACGAATTGACCCTGATTAGCGGGGCGCACGGTGTTTTGCCAGCGCTGAGCGTTCACGGCTCCATAGACTTTCGTTCGTGACAACCAGCCAACAAACCGACCCGATTATCGGACGTCTCATTGACGACCGTTATGACGTGCGCTCTCGCATCGCCCGGGGTGGTATGGCGACGGTTTACCTGGCAACCGACCGCCGCCTCGAACGGCGCGTTGCGATCAAGGTCATGCACGGACACCTCGCTGACGACAGCAACTTCCGCAACCGGTTCGTCCAGGAAGCGCGAAGCGCCGCGCGTCTTGCCGATCCGCACGTCGTCAGCGTCTTCGACCAGGGCCAGGACTCCGACCTCGCCTACCTGGTGATGGAGTACCTGCCGGGAATCACCCTGCGCGAACTGCTGCGTGACCACGGCAAGCTGACCGCCCGCCAGGTGATGGACATCATGGATGCAGTCACCAGTGGGCTCGCCGCAGCCCACCGCGCCGGCATCATCCACCGCGACGTCAAGCCGGAGAACGTACTCCTCGCCGATGACGGCCGCATCAAGATCAGCGACTTCGGACTTGCGCGTGCGGCCAGCGCCAACACCGCTACGGGCCAATCGCTGCTCGGCACCATCGCCTACCTCTCCCCCGAACTCGTCACCCGCGGCGTTGCTGACGCCCGCAGCGACATCTACGCGCTCGGCATCATGATGTACGAGATGCTCACCGGTGAGCAGCCGTACAAGGGCGAACAGCCCATGCAGATCGCCTACCAGCACGCCAACGAGTCGGTGCCGCGGCCGAGCGCCGTGAACCCCGATGTTCCAGACGCGCTCGACGATCTCGTGCTGTGGGCCACCGAACGCTCTCCTGACCAGCGCCCCGCCGACGCTCGAGAACTGCTGGAGCGGCTTCGAGAGGTCGAAAAGCAGCTCGGCTACGGTGGTTCCTCAAACAGCCAGGCCACCATGGTGATGGCAACACCTCCACCCGCAAGCGATGTCGACGGCTTCACGCAGGTACTGACGTCACCCTCCATGCGCACCGACCCCGTCGACCCGGTCGACGCCGCATCCGCGCTGAGCACGGTGACTGCCAAACGTCGCACCAAGGGCTACTGGATCCTCGGCCTCATCCTGCTTCTCGCGGCGCTTTCCGGCGGTACCGGCTGGTATTTCGCGGCCGGGCCCGGCTCCTCCGTCTCGATCCCCTCCCTCGTCAATGAGGACCCAGACGCGGCGGCACAGACACTCGAAGAACTCGGCCTCACGGTGACACGGGGCGAGGAGTACAACTTCGACGTCACGGCCGGTCTTGTCTCAAGCACCGACCCGGCGTCCGGAGCATTCGTCGATAAGGGCAGCGCCGTCACGGTGAATGTGTCCCTCGGCCGCGCCCCGGTCGCACTGCCCGCTATGGCCGGAATGAGCCGCACCGACGTTGAAGCGTTCCTCACCGACAACCGGCTCACCCTCGGCGCCGTCGATGAACAATTCAACGGTGACGCTGGCGAAGGACTCGTTCTGACAGCGACGGATGCTTCCAGCGGCGCCGATCTGTCGGCAGGCGGTGAAATCCTTCAAGGCGAAACCGTCGATATTGCGGTCTCACTCGGGGGTATCCCTTCCGTCGCCGGAATGACTCCCGATGAGGCACGCGCGGCACTGACCGATCGCGGCCTCGTTGTGGCAGACAAGAGCAGGGAAGAATTCAGCGACGACGTCGACAAGGGCACCGTGCTGGGCGCGGACGTGCCCGAGGGCACCGTCCGCCCGGGCGACACTATCACCCTGGTGGTTTCCAAGGGCCAGGACCTCGTCACGGTTCCGGACGTCAGCGGCCGGATCCTGGCCGAGGCGAAGACAGAACTCGAGAAGCTCGGCTTCACGGTGAAGGTGATCAGCGACGTGGCCGAGGCCAACTGGGGCTTCCCACTCGTGACCGTCGACCAGTCAGACCCAGCAGGCGGCACCGCCATTAAGCGCGGGTCGACGGTGACGCTGACCTCGTACCTCTTCGAAGCACCCTAAACGTCGATACTGGCGACTGTGCCTGACCCCGGTCGCGCCGCAACCAACGAACCCCCTCGAGCCGCGGCTCGAGGGGGTTCGTTGTCGTACGGAGTGTCTTACTTCGCCAGTTCCTCAGCCACCAGGAAGGCAAGCTCGAGGGACTGCATGTGGTTGAGGCGAGGATCGCAGAGCGACTCGTACCTCGTGGCCAAAGCGGCTTCGTCGAGCTGCTCCGAACCACCGAGGCACTCGGTGACGTCGTCACCGGTCAGCTCGACATGGATTCCACCCGGGTGCGTTCCTGCTGCCCGGTGTGCTTCGAAGAAGCCCTTGACCTCGTCGACCACGTCGTCGAACCGACGCGTCTTGTACCCGTTGGGCGTCGTGATTCCGTTGCCGTGCATCGGGTCAGTGACCCACAGCGGATTGGCATCCGACGCCTTGATCGCTTCCAGCAGCGGAGGCAGGGCGTCGCGAATCTTGCCGGCACCCATCCGCGTGATGAAGGTCAGGCGACCGGGCTCACGGTTCGGGTCCAGCTTGTCGATGAGCTTCTGCATGGTCTCGGGCGTCGTCGACGGACCGAGCTTCACTCCGATCGGGTTACGCACCCGGGAGAGGAAGTCGACGTGGGCACCATCGAGGTCGCGCGTGCGCTCCCCGATCCACAGGAAGTGGGACGACGTGTTGTATGGCGTTCCGGTGCGCGAGTCGATCCGTGTCATCGGCCGCTCGTAGTCCATCAGGAGGCCCTCGTGGCCGGTGTAGAACTCGACGCGCTTCAGTTCGTCGAAGTCAGCGCCAGCCGCCTCCATGAACCGGATGGCCTTGTCGATATCACGGGCCAGTTGCTCGTACCGGTGATTGGCCGGGTTGGCCGCGAAGCCCTTGTTCCAGCTGTGCACCTCGCGCAGGTCAGCGAAGCCGCCCTGCGTGAACGCACGGATGAGGTTGAGCGTGGATGCCGCCGTGTGGTAGCCCTCAACGAGTCGTGCCGGGTCGGCGCGACGCGACTCCGGGGTGAAGTCGTAGCCGTTGACGATGTCGCCGCGGTACGCGGGCAAGGTGACATCGCCGCGGGTCTCGGTGTCGCTCGAACGCGGCTTGGCAAACTGGCCGGCCATGCGACCCATCTTGATCACGGGCATCGACGCACCGTAGGTGAGAACGACGGCCATCTGCAGGATGGTCTTCACCCGGTTGCGGATCTGGTCGGCCGTCGCACCAGCAAACGTTTCGGCACAGTCGCCACCCTGGAGCAGGAAGGCATCTCCGGAGGCCGCGCGTGCGAGCCGTTCGCGCAGGATGTCGACCTCGCCGGCGAAGACGAGCGGAGGGAACGACGCGATCTGTGCTGACGCGTGAGCGACAGCATCCGTGTCCGGCCATTGCGGTTGTTGCTTGATCGGCAGTTCACGCCAATAGTCCAAGCCGGCAATCACAGAGTCATCTGCCAATACCACCGGGTCGTTTGGATCTACCACGGAACATCCTGTCCTGAGAGAAGGGGAAAAGCCTGCTTCCGGAGGGAAACAGACAACGTTCCCAGACTAGCGCGATTCGATCGCGGCCTTCTCCTTGACGCTGGTTGCGTAGACATCGACGTATTCCTGCAGACTCAATTGCTGCAGTTCGTACATCAGCTCGTCGGTGATCGAACGGAGGATGAAGCGGTCGCCTTCCATGCCCTCGAAGCGGCTGAAGTCGAGCGGTTTACCGATGACGATTCCAATGCGGCGCAGTCGTGGAAGGGTGGTGCCGATCGGCATCATTTTTTCGGTGTCGATCATGGCGACCGGGATGATCGGCACACCGGCTTCGAGCACCATGCGTGCCACACCGGTGCGGCCGCGGTACATCTTGCCATCCGGACTGCGGGTTCCCTCGGGGTATATGCCGAGCAGCGAGCCGCTGCCGAGGACCCGCAGGCCGGTGCGCAGCGATGCTTCGGACGCCTTGCCGCCCGAGCGGTCGATCGGCAGCTGGCCGGTTGCGGTCATGAAGACGCGGGTGGCCCAGCCTTTGAGGCCCTTACCTGTGAAGTAGTCGCTCTTGGCCAGGAAGGAGATGCGCCGGTCGAGGTAGAGCGGCAGGAAGACGGAGTCGATCACCGACAGGTGATTGGAAGCGAGAATGGCGCCACCGGTCTTGGGTATGTTTTCCTGCCCAATGACCCACGGGCGGAAGAGGGATTTCAGCAGCGGCCCCGCCACCAGGTACTTCATGAACCAGTAGAACATCGTTGTCCCAGTATGCTCTACAGCTGCGCGGAGCCGGTGGTACGCCGTGCGGCGACGCGGGCGAGGTCTGCTGCTCCAACGACACCGGCGTCATTCACCAGTTCGGCGATGCGGAACTCGGGCTCGGGGTGGAAGCCCCTCGCCGGGAGGTGCTCGAGGTACGCCTGGCGAATCGGCTCGAGCAGCAGGTCACCGGCCTGGGCCACTCCCCCTCCGATGACGAAGAGTTGCGGATCGAGGATGGCGCCGAGGCTTGCACAGCCCTGACCGAGCCAATGCCCGAGCTCACGCAGTGCAGCGAGGGCACCGCCATCCCCGGCCATGATGAGGTCGGAGACGTCGTGACCGGAGAGGGTGCCGACCTCGGCCCGACGGTCGGCCAGGGCCTGTCCCATGCCGCCTGCGTCGGCGAAGTTGTTGGCAAACCGCAGAAGGGCCCGCCCCGACCCGTACTGTTCGAGGCAGCCGTGCTGGCCGCAGCCGCACGGAAGACCATCGGGAATGAGTCGCATGTGGCCGAGCTCGGCGCCCGCTCCGAAGCCGCCGCGGAACAGTCGGTCCTCGGTGACGATCGCGCCGCCCACTCCGGTTCCGACGGTGAGCATAACCATGTCACTAAAAAGACGCCCAGCACCGAATCGGAACTCGGCCCAGCCGGCGGCGTTCGCGTCGTTGTCGATCACAATAGGAAAAGAGAGCCGCGCAGACAGGCGGGCCTGGAACGGCTCGTTCCGCCAGCTGATATTGGGCGCGTAGTACACCGTTGACTGAGCCGCGTCGATGAAACCGGCGGCAGCAACGCCGACACCGTCGATCGCTTCTCCCGCCGCCAGCTCGGTGACCATGGCCACAACGGCATCCTCAATCAACTGGGTGGACTGTGGCGTCGGTACCCGCGATTCACGGACGATGTCGCCATCTTCATCGACGAGAGCTCCGGCGATCTTGGTTCCACCGATGTCGATGCCGATTGCGTGCACGCGCGGGCCTCCAGTTTGCGAGAAGGATAAGTGACCTGACGAAAGCGACAACAACGGGCCGCGCCAGTACCTCTCACTTTAGTGATCCGGTCCAACCCGCGCCATCTAGCCAGTGGCGCACGGCGTAAGCCCCCTAGAGTAGACGTACCCTGCCCCTCTAGGTACCGAAGGAGATACCTTGGAACAGTTCGATGTCCCCGCAGTTGTCACCGCCGACCCGACAGCGAACACGACGGACCTGCTTGTCGAGCGAGTGAAACTTACCCCAACCGCTCCCCTGTTTGCCGTTCCGGACAACGGCGGCTGGACCGACGTCAGCGCCGAAGAGTTTCTCCGGCAGGTCGTTGCACTCGCCAAAGGATTGACCGCAGCTGGAATCCAGCCGGGCGACAAGATCGGCCTGATGTGCAAGACGAGCTACCAGTGGACGCTCATTGACTTCGCGACCTGGTTCACCGGCGCGATCCTCGTGCCCATCTACGAGACCAGCTCACCCAGCCAGGTCCAGTGGAACATGGAGGACTCCGGTGCCGTTGCCGTCATCCTCGAGACCGCTGACCACTTTGCACGATTTGACGAGGTTCACCCCGATCTCCCGTTGATCCGCAATGTCTGGCAGATCGCGCTCGGCGACCTCGATAAGTTATCCGCCGCGGGGACCGAAGTTTCCGACGAGGAAATCGAACGTCGCCGCTCGCTGGCGGTCGGTTCGGACATCGCAACCCTCATCTACACGTCAGGATCGACCGGCAAGCCGAAGGGCTGTGTGATCACCCACTCCAACTTCGTTGAACTGTCGCGCAACTCTGCGGTAGCGCTCCACGAAGTGGTGGAGGGAAAAAATGGGTCGTCGACCGTCCTCTTCATCACTCTCGCGCACATCTTTGCCCGGTTTATTTCTGTGCTCAACGTGCACGCGGGCGTCAAGACCGGCCACCAGCCAGACACCAAACAGCTGATCCAGGCGCTCGGGTCATTCAAACCGACGTACCTCCTGGCCGTGCCGCGCGTGTTCGAGAAGGTGTACAACTCCGCCGAGCAGAAGGCAGAGGCCGGCGGAAAGGGCAAGATCTTCCGCGCGGCCGCCGATGTCGCGGTCGAGTACTCGAAGGCCCGCCAGGCCGGAACCGTGCCGTTCGGGCTGAAGGCCAAGTTCCTCCTCTTCGACAGGCTCGTCTACAACAAGCTCCGCACCACACTGGGCGGGAACATCGAGTATGCCGTTTCGGGCTCGGCACCGCTCGGCTCACGACTCGGACACTTCTTCCACAGCCTCGGCATCGAAATCCTCGAGGGCTACGGACTGACTGAAACCACAGCCCCCGCGACCGTTGGCCGTCCGGGCAAGACGCCCATCGGAACCGTTGGCCCGCCCATGCCCGGCGTCTCCATCCGGACGCTTGACGATGGCGAGATCGAGGTCAAGGGAAACAACGTCTTCAAGGAGTACTGGAAGAACCCGGAGGCAACCGCTGAAGCCTTCAACGACGGCTGGTTCCGCACCGGTGACCTGGGATCGTTCGACGCCGACGGTAACCTCACCATCACCGGACGTAAGAAGGAGATCATCGTCACGGCCGCTGGGAAGAATGTTGCCCCGGCCGCGCTCGAGGACCCTATCCGGTCGAACCCGGTCGTCGGCCAGGTGGTTGTCGTGGGCGACCAGCGTCCATTCATTTCGGCGCTAATCACTCTCGACACTGAGATGATCGGCACATGGCTGGGCAATAACGGCCAGGACGCCACCCTGACCCTCGACCAGGCGGCGAAGAACCCGGCGGTCCTCGCCGAGATCCAGCGCGCCATTGACACCGCAAACTCGCGGGTATCCCGCGCAGAGTCGATTCGGAAGTTCATCGTCCTCGCCACTGAATTCACGGAGGCGAGCGGACATCTAACGCCGAAGCTCAGCATCAAGCGCCACGTCATCCTCAAGGACTTTGCGCCGGTCATCGACGGTCTTTACACGGACGTTCCCACCCAGGGAATGTCTCTGAAGTAAGTCGGACCACGGTTCGAAAAAAGCATCCCCGCTCCGATTTCGGAGCGGGGATGCTTTTCTCGTGGCCGAGCGAGAGCTAGAACCAGCTGCTCTCGCGCACTTCCTTCATGGCGGCCCGACGGTGCTCTTTGCCGAGTCGGTCAAGGTAGAGCATCCCGTTGAGGTGGTCGGTCTCGTGCTGCAGCGCCTGGGCGAGCACTCCGGTGCCGGAGACCTCGACGGGCTTCCCGTCGAGGTCAATGCCCGTGACCCGAGCGAACGGATACCGCGGAGTGGGGTACCAGAGCCCAGGCACTGAGAGGCACCCCTCGTCGACCAGTTCCGGTTCTCCCCGGGTCTCGGCAAGCACGGGATTCAGGATGTATCCGATCTCCCCGTCGACGTTGTAGCTGAAGGCGCGGAGGTTCACCCCGATCTGGCTCGCGGCAACACCAGCACGCCCGGGCGGGCGCACGCTGTCAAGGAGGTCTTCGACAAGCCCGCGGACTCGATCATCGATGGTTCCGATGGGGTCGGAGGCTGTCTTGAGCACGGGGTCTCCGAAGAGCCGGATCTGTCGTTCTGTCACTGCTGTCTTTCGGTCGGGGCGGGAGAGGAAAGGGTGGGTCGCGTTGTGGGCATGCCTTCGACAACAAGCGCCGCCAGCGTTCGTGCCGCGTGCCGGGTCACCGGTTTGAGGTCGGCGAACGAGATGGCGGAACCCGCGGCAAGCTGCGGGTCATACGGAATACGCACAATTTCGCGCACCCGGGACTTGAAGTGGCTCTCGATCTCACCAAGATTCACCATATGAGAACCCTGTGTGGCCGTGTTGAGCGCGACGATCGCGTTCGCCACGAGGTGTTCGAAGCCGTTCTGCTCCAGCCAGGTCAGCGTTTCGGACGCCAGCCGGGCCTCATCGACGCTCGATCCGGAAACGATGACGACGGCATCCGCTCGCCGAAGGGTTGCCCCCATCACGGAGTGCACAATTCCGGTGCCACAGTCGGTGAGCACCAGCGAGTAGTACTGCGACGCCAGGTCTGCCACGGTGTCGTAGTCGTCGGCGTTGAACGCTTCAGACAGGTGTGGGTCGGTATCGGATGCCAGAACGTCCAGTCGCGTCTCGTCACGGGCGACCATGGTGGAAAATTCGTTGTATCCGCGGATCGAGTCGACCTCGCGAACCACGTCGCGGACGGTGTAGTCGGTTCGCCGGGCGATGCGCTCAGACAGGGTGCCGCGGTCAGGGTTCGCGTCGATGGCTATTGTCCGGTCGTCTCGGGCGTCAGCGAGGGCCATACCGAGCAGTGCGGTGACCGTCGTTTTACCGACGCCGCCCTTGCGGGTGAGCACGGGAACAAACCGGGCACCACCGTGAAAGTGCTTGCGGATGCGCTCGTCGAGCTCTTTGCGAGCGGTGGCCTCCGCGGAGTCACCGAGGTGGACGCGCTGCCGGGTGGCGTCGTAGACGAGTTTGCGCCAGAAACCCTCCGGTGGTCGCCGTACGCCGTGCGCACCCTCAAGCAGGCGCTCGCTCGTCAGCAGGGCCGATGACTCTGCCCCTCCGGTCTCACTGCGGCGTGCGCTCGCGCTCACCGGTGCCGGTTCGGCAGCCATCGGCGTCGTGACGATTGTCGCGATCACTTCGACCGACTGAGTGGGCGACACAGCGCCGGCCTCGATCGAGTCGGGCTGAACAGCGACGTCGTCGATGGCGACGGCCTGTTCGTCGTCGGGGATGTCGTGAATGGGCGCTGCGGGCAACTGGACGGAAACGGTGGCCCGCGACGACACGGCGTCGATCGTGTCGATCGACGCCGTGTCGATGTCAGCGGTGGAAAGCACGGGCTCGGCAACACCGTCCGGTGTGGACCGGTCGCCTGAGTGCCGTGCGTTCCCCCGTGGAGCTTGAGTGGGTGCCATGAGAGCAACCCCCTTCGTTCGGGTTCAGCCAACTAGTTTAGGCGTCAGCGCCCCCGAACGCCGAGAACCGGACTCTACGCCCCCGGCCTGATGACCACGATGAGGTCGCCCGCCTCCACCTGCTGGGTGGTGGGGATGGCCAGACGCTCCACAGTTCCACCCACCGCAGCGGTGATCGCGGCCTCCATCTTCATGGCCTCGATCGACGCGACAGGCTGGCCCGCCTCAACGACGTCACCCTCGGCAACCTTGACGGTGACCACACCGGAGAACGGTGCTGCGACCTGGCCTGGCTTCGACGTGTCGGCCTTCTCGACCGGCTTGGTCTCGACCTTGATGCTCGTGTCCCGAACGAACACCGGCCGAAGCTGGCCGTTGAGGGTCGTCATGACGGTGCGCATGCCCTTGTCGTCCGGCTCACCGATCGCCTCGAGGCCCGCGTACAGGCGCACACCCTTGTCGATCTCGATGACGTGCTCCTGGCCCGGTTCGAGTCCGTAGAGGTAGTCAATGGTGTCGACGACGGAGAGGTCACCGAAGAGCTCCCGGGTCTGCAGGAACTGCTGCGTCGGCGCAGGGAAGAGCAGGCGGTTGAGCGCCGCTCGGCGTTCGACCGCTGTGCCGTCAAGCTGCGTCTGGTCGGCGGCGCTGAGCGGCGCAACCTCAATGTTGATGTTCTTTCCGGCGAGCACCTTGCTGCGGAAGGGTTCGGGCCAACCGCCCGGCAGGTCGCCGAGTTCACCGGCCATGAATCCCACAACGGAGTCGGGTACGTCGTACTTCTCCGGGTTTTCGGCAAAGTCAGCCGGGTCGGCCTTCACAGCTGCGAGGTACAACGCAAGGTCGCCGACAACCTTCGACGACGGTGTCACCTTGGGCACGCGGCCGAGGATCCGGTCGGCAGCCGCGTACATGTCCTCGATGAGCTCGAAGTGGTCGGCCAGGCCGAGCGCGATGGCCTGCTGGCGCAGGTTCGACAGCTGCCCGCCCGGAATCTCGTGTGTGTAGACACGACCGGTCGGGCCAGCCAGCCCCGATTCGAACGGCTTGTAAATGTGACGAACGGCTTCCCAGTACGGCTCAAGGTCGGTGACGTTCTGCAGCGAAAGGCCTGTGTCACGCTCGGTGTGCGCCAGAGCGGCAACGAGAGCGGATGCCGATGGCTGGCTGGTGGTGCCAGCCATCGGTGCGCTCGCAACATCAACCGCATCCGCGCCGGCCTGGCTCGCAGCCAGCAGCGTGGCCAGCTGGCCACCCGCGGTGTCGTGCGTGTGCACGTGGACGGGCACGTCGAACCGCTCGCGGAAGGCTGAAACCAGTTTCGCGGCCGCGGCCGGACGCAGAAGGCCGGCCATGTCCTTGATCGCCAGAACGTGCGCTCCGGCCGAGACGATGTCGTCGGCCAGACGCAGGTAGTAGTCGAGGTTGTAGAGCGACTCCGACGGGTCAAGCAGGTCACCGGTGTAGCAGACCGCAACTTCAGCGACCGTCGTTCCGGTTGCGAGCACCGCATCGATGGCCGGTCGCATCTGATTGACATCGTTGAGCGCATCAAAAATGCGGAAGATACCAACGCCAGTGTCCGCAGCTTCGCGCACGAAGGCATCCGTCACCGCTGTGGGATATGGCGTGTAACCCACCGTGTTGCGGCCTCGCAGGAGCATCTGGATGGCGACGTTCGGCAGGGCCTCGCGCAGGCTGGCCAGGCGCTCCCAGGGGTCTTCGCCGAGGAAGCGGAGGGCGACGTCGTAAGTCGCACCTCCCCAGGCCTCAACGGAGAGAAGCTCGGGGGTGAGCCTCGCGACGTGGGGGGCTGCAGCGAGCAGGTCACGGGTGCGCACGCGGGTGGCGAGGAGCGACTGGTGAGCGTCGCGGAACGTCGTCTCGGTGACGGCAAGGGCGGTCTGCTCACGAAGCGCACGGGCGAAACCCTGCGGGCCGAGCTCGAGCAGGCGCTGGCGTGATCCGGCGGGGGCCGGTGTCGAGAGGTCGATCGCCGGGAGCTTCTCTGCCGGGTGCAGGTTCGTCGGACGTGCGCCGTGAGGCTGGTTGACCGTCACGTCGGCGAGCCAGTTCATGATCTTGGTTCCGCGGTCCTTCGACACGCGGCCACGCACGAGCTCAGGGCGCTCGTCGATGAACGAGGTGCTGAGGTCGCCCGCAACGAAGTCGGGGTCCTCGAGAACGGCCTGCAGGAACGAGATGTTGGTGGAGACGCCACGGATCCGGAACTCGGCGAGTCCGCGCTTGGCCCGGGCCACGGCTGCGGGGAAGTCACGGCCACGGCACGTCATCTTCGCGAGCATGGAGTCGAAGTGCGGGCTGATCTGGGCGCCGGGGTTGATGGTTCCACCGTCGAGGCGAACACCGCCTCCACCGGGCGACCGGTAGGTGGTGATCTTGCCGGTGTCCGGCCGGAACCCTTGTGCAGGGTCCTCGGTGGTGATGCGGCACTGCAGCGCGGCGCCGTGCATCTGGATGGAGTCCTGGCTGAGCCCGAGGTCGGCGAGGGTCTCCCCCGCCGCGATCCGGATCTGGGACTGAACGAGGTCGACGTCGGTGATCTCTTCCGTCACCGTGTGCTCAACCTGGATGCGGGGGTTCATTTCGATGAAGACATGCTTGCCCTTGCGCTCGCCGGCGGTATCGAGGAGGAACTCGACGGTTCCGGCGTTGACGTATCCGATCGACCGGGCGAAAGCGACAGCGTCGCGGTACAGCGCCTGGCGCAGCTCATCGCTGATGTTCGGGGCCGGGGCGATCTCGACAACCTTCTGGTTGCGGCGCTGCACGGAGCAGTCACGCTCAAACAGGTGAACGGTGTCGCCGGTGGCGTCAGCGAGGATCTGTACCTCGATGTGACGCGGGCGCAGGACGGCCTGCTCAAGAAACATGGTGGGGTCACCGAACGCACTGTCGGCTTCGCGCATCGCTTCGGCGAGGGCCGGAGCGAGTTCTTCCTTTGTCTCCACCCGGCGCATGCCGCGTCCACCGCCACCGGCGACGGCCTTGGCGAAGAGTGGGAAACCGACTTCGTCCGCACCGGCGAGCAGCTCGTCAATGTCGCGGGACGCCGGCGTTGATGCGAGAACCGGGACGCCGGCCTCGATCGCGTGGCTCTTAGCGGTGACCTTGTTGCCGGCCATCTCCAGAACGTTCGAGGTGGGACCGATGAAGGTGATGCCGTTTGCGGCGGCCTGTTCCGCGAGGTCGGGGTTCTCGGAGAGGAAGCCATAACCGGGGTAGATAGCGTCAGCGCCGGCTTCGAGTGCAACCCGGATGATCTCGGATACATCGAGGTACGCACGCACCGGGTGGCCCGGTTCGCCGATCTGATAGGCCTCATCAGCTTTGAGCCGGTGCATTGAGTTGCGGTCCTCATAGGGGAACACTGCAACGGTTTTTGCCCCGAGTTCATAGGCGGCCCGGAAGGCACGGATCGCGATTTCGCCTCGGTTGGCAACGAGAATTTTTTTGAACATGCAGACCTCTCTGGCAGCACAGCGCACAGGGAACAGTTAGGTTCTGCCAGCTTAGTGAAGGTAACGTATCTACTTGTGCACGTACTAAGCGTCTCGAGCCTCAAGGGAGGCGTCGGGAAAACCACCGTCAGCCTTGGCCTGGCCTCTGCGGCCTTCGCGAAGGGCGTGAGGACGCTCGTCGTCGATTTGGATCCACAGTCGGATGTTTCGACCGGCATGGATATCGCCCTCGCGGGTCGATTGAACGTCGCAGATGTTCTCGCCTCTCCGAAAGAAAAAACTGTCCGCCAGGCGATCTCGCCGAGCGGCTGGACCAAGACCCACCCCGGCACCGTCGATGTGCTCATCGGCAGCCCGTCTGCGATCAACTTCGACGGCCCGCACCCGTCCATTCGTGACATCTGGAAGCTTGAAGAAGCTCTTGCTCACGTCGAGGACGACTACGACCTCGTGCTCATTGACTGTGCACCGTCGCTCAACGCGTTGACCCGCACCGCATGGGCGGCAAGCGACCGTGTTGTCGTTGTCACCGAGCCCGGCCTCTTCTCGGTCGCCGCCGCTGACCGCGCGCTGCGGGCGATCGAAGAGATCCGTCGCGGCCTGAGCCCCCGGCTTCAGCCGCTCGGCATCGTGGTCAACCGTGTCCGTTCACAGTCCCTCGAGCACCAGTTCCGGATCAAGGAGCTGCGTGACATGTTTGGCCCGCTGGTTCTCAGCCCGCAGCTGCCCGAGCGCACATCACTCCAGCAGGCGCAGGGAGCGGCCAAACCGCTGCACATCTGGCCGGGTGACAGTGCCCAGGAGATGGCGCACAACTTCGACCTGCTGCTCGACCGTGTGCTGCGCACCGGCCGTGTGGGCGAATACGCCGATCCCGCGAAAGCTGCCCGCTAGATCCCTCGCCCGGGTATCTGTATGGCCCACCGGTGATTGTGCTGCCCAGGCGGAGTCGCGCCCGAATGGACGAGACGACCAGGGCATGAGGCACCTGCAGTCAACCGCGGAGTGTGCGCCTGGGCGCGACAGTCACGCCTAATACAGCGTTGGGCAACCAGCCGGAATGCTACGCGGTGCGTGCAGCGCGACGAGCTGCGAGTTCGTCCATCGGATCGGACGCCTGGCTGTCGAACTCAATCAGCGTGCTCTCGACCTCGCGGAGAACCTTGCCGACCGCGATGCCGAAGACGCCCTGGCCGCGGCTCACGAGGTCGATGACCTCGTCGTCTGACGTGCAGAGGTACACACTGGCGCCGTCGCTCATGAGCGTCGTCTGTGCCAGGTCATTGATGCCTGACTCGCGCAGCTGGTTAACCGCGGTACGGATCTGTTGCAGCGAGATTCCCGTGTCGAGCAGTCGCTTAACCAGCTTGAGCACGAGGATGTCACGGAATCCGTAGAGTCGCTGCGAACCCGAACCGGCTGCTCCACGGATGGTCGGTTCAACCAGGCCGGTGCGTGCCCAGTAGTCGAGCTGACGGTAGCTGATGCCAGCCGCACGTGCGGCGACGGCGCCGCGGTAGCCGGACTGGTCATCGAGGTCGGGCATGCCGTCGGTGAAGAGGAGCCCAAGGTCGTACCGAGCATTGTCGTTGGCGGTATTCTCGCTCATCCGTTGGTGCTCCTGTCGAAAAAGGCTGCGGCGTGTACCGCGTTATCCACGGTACCGAGCCACGTCGATTCGAGCAACGACATCCGCTCACGGCACCCGGCGTGTCGAGGTGCCGTGATCATTCTGTGACCTGGCGATCGTTCACGACGTGAGCCTGCCCAGCGCCGCTCGAACCAGGCTGGCCCGGATCACATCGAGTTGCCCGGCGATCTCACCGGAGAGTTCCGCGGCACGCGCGCGACTTCCCGCGTCGTCTTTCCGAGAAATGGGCAACAGCGCGCTCTCGATGAGGCTCACTTCGCGTTCCGCGGTCGCACGGTAGCCGCGCAGGTGGCGCGGCTCGATGCCGCACCGCTTGAGCGCCACCAGCGAACGCAGTACTCCGAGGCTGTCGTCGGTGTAGGTCTCGGATGGCGTCACCAGCGACGCAGATATCGCGTCGTTAAACAGAGAAGCGGATGCTCCCGCCTCCTTAATCAATTCCTCCCGTGAGTACCGTCGGCCAGCAGGAATGATCGTCGAAACACGACCGTTGCCCCCGGGAAGAGCCGGCGACTGGCCGGCGTCGAGGTCGGCCAGGTAACCCCGGATAACCTTGAGCGGCAGGTAATGGTCTCGCTGCATCGAGAGGATGATGCGCAAGCGCTCGACATCCTCGGGCGAAAACTTCCGGTACCCCGACTGTGTGCGCCGCGGTGAGACCAGCCCCTGCTCTTCGAGGAACCGCAGCTTTGAGTTACTGAGGTCAGGAAACTCTTTCGCCAGGCGTGAGAGCACCTGTCCAATCCCGAGCAGGGCGGGCGACGACTGTCCCTTCCTCGGTGAACCGGCGCGCACGTTCTCTGGCGCGCGCTCAACCCCCTGGCGTCTGGCTGCCTGGGCCGACACGGGTTAGGCGCCCGCTTGAGCGTTCAGGTCAACACGTGAGGGATAGAAGGTGAGGCGGAACTTTCCGACCTGTACCTCCGCACCGTCACTCAACAGCGCACTGTCGATCCGCACTCCGTCAAAGTAGGTGCCGTTGAGGGAGTTCAGGTCGCGCACCTCGAATGCGACGCCGCGGCGAATGAACTCAGCGTGGCGCCGAGATACCGTGACGTCGTCGAGGAAGATGTCGGCGTCGGGGTGCCTGCCCACCGTCGTCACATCGGCATCGAGGAGGAAACGCGCACCGGTGTTTGGCCCGCGGCGGGCGATCAGCAGCGCAGAACCTGACGGAAGAGCTGCGATCGCTTCTTTCTCGTCAGCGCTGACGTCGGCTTCGACCGCCTGCAGGGCAGCGCTCAGGTCGCGACTGAAGTCGCGGCTGAAACTCGCCGTCGTGTCGTTGGAAACCTCGCCGCTCGAACTGTCTTGAGCGGCGGGCTCGCGCAGAAAAGCCCCGGTCGGGGGGTTCTGCTCATCGGGGTGTTGCACCGTGAACCTCCTAGGTTTCCAGCGTATCTGATCGGGGCTCCGTGTGTCCTGAACCCGGGTGCTTTGGTTGCACTCTTTTCACGCGGACGGTGTCGACGAGATAGAGGATTCCGGCCCACCAGTAAAGCACGGCACCGACGATGGAGAAAATCATGCCGAATGGCTGCACGTATCCCTGCACATCCGGCAGCGCAGCTGCCAGCATGAGGAGCGGAAGCCCCAGGAACAGGCTTGCCGTCGCGAACTTGCCGACCCAGTTGACCGGGAAGGCACCGTGCCCGATCCTGGCCAGCAGTACACCGATCGCCAGCAACATGACGTCCCGGGCCACAATGATGACGACCAGCCACCAGGGAATGAGTTCGCGCCACGCGAGTCCAAGCAGCGCAGCAAAGATATAGAGTCGGTCGGCGGCCGGGTCGAGAAGCTGGCCGAGGCGCGACACCTGGTTGAGCCGCCGGGCCAGGAACCCGTCGAGGAAGTCAGTGAAGCCCGACACCGCAAGAACGACCAGGGCCCCAATGTCTTGTCCTTCGACCAACAGAATGAGGAAGACCGGAACGAGGGCCAGCCGCAGGAAGCTCAACACGTTGGGGAGCGTCAGAATGCGGTCGCTGACTTCGGTATCGCCATTTCTGCTCACACCGTCAGCCTACTGGACCCGATTTTCCGCTGTGGAAGGCGCCAGGCCGTGACACCCCTATGAGGGCGTTATCGTATCGATACACTGACGTACCCTGTAGCTATGGAGCGAATTGCAGGAGCCGATGCACAGAGGCTCGATGGTTCGCCCACCCGACGCCGGGTACTCCTCCGCGTCGGTGTTCCCGTCGTGATCGCTGCCGTGCTCGCTGCGGCGTTCTTTGTGCTCTCTCCGCGCCCCGCTGTCGTGACCGGCGCAGCGGCCGACAGTGCGGGCGGTACCATCGCAGCTGCGGCTGATCCGGCACTGTCCCTGGCGTCGTTCGCGGATGCTCGTGACCTGCTGAGCGACGCGGACCGCACGTTCGTGGTCCAGGTGATCGGGGACTCCACCGGTAATGAACCGGGTGAGTGGGTCGACGTCGCATTCCGTGCACTTGCCGTCGAACTGGACCGACCCCTCGTCCAACACCCCTGGGACGTCCTCTCCACTTCCTATCTCTCGCCCATCCGCTCCAACGACGACGCACCGAACGCCCTGCTCGAAGTGTGGAACGGATCGGCCAGCGGAAAGACGGCTGCATACTCCCTGGCCAACTTCGGTGCCCTTGTTCCGGTCCAACCGGACCTGGTGATCCTCAACCACGGCCTCAACAACGTTCTCGCGCCAGCCCAGGTGGGCGACGAGTTCACGGCACTCATCGCCGAGCTCGAGCGATCGTGGCCGTCACAGATCGGTTATGCCGCGTTGCTGGAAAACCCGCGGCTCGACCAGTATGCGGCCGCCCATGAGGACGTCATCGCGCACGTCTCCGAGTGGCTGACCGAGCACCCGGAGGTTCGCTCGATCGACGTGCGCTCCGCGTACCTCGACTCCCCCGACCTTCCGCTTCTCCTGCTGCCCGACCTGCTGCACCCGACACCGGCCGGCTCGGCGCTGACCGCCGCAACGGTTCTGGACGCGATCGAGCACTGAGACGTCGCGTCGACCTCAGTCGTTCGGCTCGAAGATCGCGAGGGTTCGGAAGAACGGCTGTGACCGCACTCGCCACCGCCGGGGCAGGACCTGGCGCAATTCGTTTGGCAGGAAGCTCCGACGAATAGAGATGAGGCCGTCTTCCCTGACAAACGATCGGTGAAAGAGCAACCCGGTGATGATGCCATAGAGGACGTATCCGAGTCGGGTCCGGCGGATATCACTGTGGATAGCAATCCGACTCGCCAGGTGTTCGGAGTCTGCGAGGATGCCGCCGAGCTCGACCGGCGAGAGGTGGTGCAGCACATGGTTGGAGATCACGACATCAAATTTCGCTCCTTCCTCGACCATCTGGCCGCTGGTGCACTGGCGATATGCCACGCCGTCGGTGGGCGGAAGCCCGCGCACGTACGCGGTCGCACGGGGGTCGGGGTCGATCGCTGTGACAGCCAGCGTGATCCCATCGCGCCGGGCCAGGCGAACGAGTGCACGAGCGACGTCGCCTCCCCCGCAGCCGATATCGAGCAGGGTGTGGTGCGTTCCGGTGAGCCGCGGGCGAATCTCGTTACGGTAGGTGATCGCCCACCCGGCCACGACGCCGTTGACGATCGGAAATTGCGCGTAGGTGCGAAACAGAGTCGGCAGGTCGCAGTCCGGGTCGTCCATGCGCTCAGTCGCCTCAGTGTCACGCGTTTGCAGCCAGCCGCGTGGGGCGCCGATCACAGCGGTCATCGCGTGACCCGGGTGAAGAGCCCGGCCTCAACGGTCAACCCTGGACCGAAAGCCATCGCGCACACCCTCTCCCCGGGCGCCGATGGCGCCGATTCGAGAATCTCCTTGAGCACGAACAACACAGTGGCGCTCGACATGTTGCCGTAATCCCGAAGAATCGCCCGCGACGGTGCCAGTTGCTCGACAGTCAGGCCCAGTGTTGCCTCAACCTTGTCGAGGATGCTGCGCCCGCCCGGGTGAATCGCCCAGTGCGCTACCCGGGTGGACGGGTCGTCAGCAAGCTGGGGCTCGTCGACGAACAGCGGTTGCAGTGCCGGTTCGATGTAGGTGTCGATAATCTTCGGCACGGCCGCGCTCAGCACCATGTCGAAACCGGCGTCGCCGATGGTCCACGCCATGTCGCCCTCGCCGACGGGGGTGAGGTCGCTGACCAGCTTGTCGATCCGAAGCGTCGACGTGCCGACCGGTCCATCGGCCGCGGTGATGATGGCGGCGGCGGCTCCGTCACCGAAGACGCTTGACGCGACGATCTGGTCGGGGTCGTTCGACGAGCGGACGTGGATCGTGCACAGTTCACAACTGACGACGAGCACGACAGCGGCGGGATCGGCTGCGCACAACGCCGCTGCGGCCCTGAGTGCGGGGAACGCGCCGTAGCACCCCATGAAACCGATGTGGAAACGCTGCGTGCCCGTGTTCAGCCCGAGCCCACGGACAATTTCATAGTCCGGCCCCGGCGCATAAAACCCGGTGCAGGAGACCGTAACAACATGGGTGACATCGCCGGGCTCGATGTCGTCGCAGGCATCGAGCGCGCGTGTCGCCGCCTCAAGAAACAACTCGCGCGCGGCGCGAATGTAGACATCGTTGCGGGTGCGGGTTGATGGCATCAGAAGAGCGCCGGCCGTCGCGTCGTAAAATGTCGACTCCTCCGCCCGCGGCGAGCCATCGAGCTCGTCGATCACGGTGCGGCGTGTCGCAATGCCCGACACATCGAACGAGGTGCGCACGAGGCGCTGCCCCAACCGCGTCAGCCCGTCCTGTTGCGCAAAGATTTCTCGCGCGACCGACTGGTCGAGCACTGTGGTCGGGACAGCGGTCTGAATGGTTCGTAGATGCGCGGGCATAGATCACACTCTAAACACCGCCGCCGCCAGTTTCGGGCGGGTTGCGCTGGCCATGCGGAACCCACAGAGCACTGCGGCTGGCAGAAGCACCGAAGTCAGTGCTGTCGATGCGCGCGCCGAAATGCAAGGCCTTGATGACGGGGGCCGCACCGGCCTAGCCTGATCGGATCACACCGGCCGAAAGGACAACAGGACTATGGCAACGGCAACGCAGGAACGTACGAGGACCTCCTCCGCAAATTCCGGAGCAAAGACCACTCGCAGGCAGAAGCCGGAGCGCGGATTCATCGCCTCCCGCGAGCTCGCCGAAAACATGCAAAAGGTGCTCGTCGACCTCATCGAGCTGCACATCCAGGGCAAGCAGGCGCACTGGAACGTCGTGGGCACAAACTTCCGCGACCTTCATCTGCAGTTGGACGAGATTATCGAGGCGGCTCGGGAGTTCTCCGACGAGATTGCCGAGCGAATGCGCGCTTTGCACGCGGTACCGGATGGTCGCAGCGACACGGTCGCCTCGACAACGACCCTGCCGGCGTACCCCAACGGCGAGACCGACACCGCCCAGACCGTCGACCTCATCACCGTTCGCATTGAAGCGACCGTCGGCACCATGCGCGACGTTCACGACGCCGTCGATGAGGAAGACCCGACAACAGCCGACATCCTCCACGCGATTATCGCGAAGCTTGAGCAGTTCGCCTGGATGGTCAGCGCGGAGAACCGCACCCCGTCGAAAGGCTAAAAGCGCTCAGTCGTCGGCCGACGCGGTCGCCGACACATCAAGGAGTGCGATCGACGCACCGGGCGACACCAGGAGGTAGGCGGGCTCGAGGATGCCCTCACCGCTGTTCACCTGGAGCCAGTGCGATCGCCCCGCAGTCACCGCATCGCCGATCTCCGCCTGGAGGTCGGCGATGTCGCGGTGAGGGACCGAATATCTGGCGCCTCCGTAGACGACGTCGACGCGATTCACGATTCGTCGTCCGCGTGGCTGCCCGCAGCCTTCTGCTGCGGCTCAGGGACGATCTGTAATCCGCTCGCAGAATTGGACGACGCGCTCAGAGCCAGGATCCACTCCCGGTTGAGCGCTGGCAGCCGGGATCCGAAGTACTTGTAGTGCAGGGGAATGTTGGGCGCGAGCCAGATTGTGCTCCGACCGTCGCCGACCGCGGGGTCGTCCTTCCAGCTGAAGTAGAACGACTCCCCGCGCCGCAGCTTCGCACCGATCACAATCTGCAGGTGGGCCAGCACCCGATCATCAAAGTCCACCGTGAGGGTGGAGTCGTAGTGAAGCTTTCCCATGTCACACCTTTCGAAATACCATCTGGCGATTCGACATGCCAGGCGCCGCGCTTCCGCGGAGGTGGGCAGCGAAACACTGCGTCCCCCTCAGCGTAGCCTGAGCCGCCCGGCGGGGTAAGAGCCGGTTTCGATACCGACGACCTCGCCCGTGAACCTCGACGCCCGCCGTAGAATCGGGACCATGCCGCTGTGGACCGAAATTGCCGACCGAGTCTATGTTCGGCGCTACGAACCGCTCGATATCTCGATCACCCTCATTGCCGGCGACGGCGGCCTGTTGCTCGTCGACACCCGCTGTAATCCGCGAGAGGCGAAGGAAATCCAGACGGATGCCACGGGGCTCGGTCTCGGAGACATCACCCGGGTGGTGAACACGCACGCCCACTACGACCACAGCTTCGGAAATTCGGTCTTTGCCCCGACGGCCACCATTTACGGGCACGCCGGGATTCCCGCTCACTTCGCCACCTGGGAGGCTCCGCGACTGGACGCATGGCGGCACAGTCCGGACGCCCAGCCGCAGTATGACTGGCACGGCGTCGAGCTGGTTGCGCCGTCGGAACTCATCGCAGCAACGACCGAACTTGACCTCGGAAACCGTGTGGTGCGACTCATCCCCCTCGGCCCGGGCCACACCGACACGGACCTTGTCGTTCAGGTTCCGGACGCCGGGGCCTGGATCGTCGGCGACGTGATCGAAGAGTCCGGTCCCCCCATGTACGGCTCCGGAAGTTTCCCGCTGGACTGGCCAGTTCAGGTACACGCGCTCGCTGAGCTGATGGGCGACGGTGACCTGGTTGTACCCGGGCACGGCGCCGTCGTGAATGCATCGTTCGTTCACGACCAGGCGGGCGTCCTGGCACAGGTGGCCACCGGCATCCGCTCATCGTTTTCACGATCGGAACCGCTGGAACTCGTTGTCGACCGGATCGTGTCGGAGACCGGCCTGCCCGATGCACACGTCGAGGCGGCCGTGTATCGCGGCTACACACTGTTGGCCGGATCGGACGGTGGCCGATGACATCGACCGTGCGGATCGACAGTTGGCTGTGGGCCGTTCGGCTGTACAAGACCCGATCGATGGCGACGACCGCGTGCCGCGGCGGGCACGTGCGGGTGAACGGTGAACGGGTGAAGGCCGCGTATCCCGTCAAGGTCGGTGACGAAGTGCGGGTTCGCGAGCACGGTTTCGACCGAATCGTTGAGGTAGCCCGGCTGGCCACCAAGCGGGTGGGCGCCCAGGTCGCGGCTGAGTGCCTGGTTGACCGGACTCCCCCGCCACCGCCCCGGGAGGAAGTGGCACTCGCGCCGATGCGTGACCGCGGTGCAGGGCGACCGACAAAACGGGAACGCCGGGATCTGGAGAAGCTTCGCGGACGGGAACTGCCGGAGGACTGAGCGCCCGTCTAGGCTGGGCTCGTGACCGTGCTGACTCCAGACCTGCTCGAGCGCCTGCGCTCGCGAGCCCCGGGCTACGACCGGGACAACACCTTCTTCAGCGAAGACCTCGACGAGTTGCGATCGGCGGGCTACCTGGCCCCACAATCGCTGCTCGAGTCTGCGCGTAACCAGCGGCTGCTGGCACGATTCGCCCCGGCGACAGCGCTCGCCATCAACATGCACCACGTCGTGGTCGGGGTTGCCCGGGTGGTGAGCGAGCGCGGCGACGCAAGCCTGGACTGGATCCTCGACGACGCGCGCGCAGGCGAACTGTTTGCGTTCGGCAACAGTGAAGCGGGCAACGACGAGGTGATGTTCGACTCGGGCACCCGTGCGGAACCGCAGCCGGACGGGTCGTATCTGTTCAGCGGCACCAAGATCTTCACGTCCCTGTCACCGGCGTGGACGCGGCTCGGCATTTTCGGGCGAGACGACTCGGATCCGGACGCTCCCGTGCTCGTGCACGGCTACCTTCACCGCGACAGCGGCGGGCACCGAGCCGTCGGCGAGTGGAACACACTTGGCATGCGGGCAACCCAGAGTTTCACGACAGTGCTGGAGAACGCACCCGTCGCGGCGGATCGCATTGCTCGCGTCCTCCCGGTCGGCCCGAGCGCTGACCCGTACATCTTCGGGATCTTCAGTAACTTCCTCCTGCTGATCAGCTCGGTGTACGCGGGCATCGCCGATCGGGCGCTCGAGCTCGGGGTTGAGGCCGCCCACCGCCGCACCTCGAAAAAATCGGGGAAGAGCTACGCCGATGATCCCGACATCCGCTGGCAACTCGCCGACGCGGCCATCGCTCTCGACGCGCTTGCGCCGCAGATCGAGTCGCTCGCTGCCGATGTTGACCGGCTCATCGACCACGGCGGCGCGTGGTTCCGACTGCTGGTTGGCACGAAGACGCGGGCCATTGACACGGCTCGGGACGTGGTGGAGAAAGCGATTCGGTGCTCGGGCGGCGCGTCGTATTCCGCCGACTCTGAGCTCAGCCGGCTCTATCGCGACGCCCTGGCCGGGCTGTTCCACCCGAGCGACCCGGAGTCAGCGCACGCCACGGTGGCAAACTCCCTGCTTGGTCCGGTCAGCCCACCGGAGTAAGCGACCGCTCACGGGCGGCGTCAGCCGTGCGCTTCTCGGCCTCGACGCTGATGCGGTTCGCCATGCCGTTGAAGATGACACCGTGGAACGGCAGGATCGCAAACCAGTACAGCCGGCCACCGAGGCCCTGCGGAAAGAAGACCGCGCGCTGGCGGTAGCGGGAGCCGCCCTCCGTGTGTTCGACCGAGAGCTCGAGCCAGGCCTGCCCAGGAACGCGCATCTCGGCACGAAGCCTCAGCCGGACGCCACGCTCCAGCAGCTCCACCCGCCAGAAGTCGAGGGCGTCACCGGTCTGTAGCCGGGTGGCGTGCCGTCGGCCCCGTCGGAGACCGACTCCGCCGACGAGCTTGTCCATCCACCCGCGGGCAGCCCAGGCCAGCGGGAACGAGTACCAGCCGTTCTCGCCACCGATACCCTCGATCACAGCCCAGAGGTCGCCAGGCGTGGCCGCGGTCTCGCGTTCCTTGAGATCGGTATAGACGATGTGCCCGGCCCAGAGCGGGTCACTCGGCAGCGGGTCGCTCGGGGCGCCGGCGACCGATGAGTCCTGCCAACTGGTTTCAACGTCGCCGTTGCGCATGCGGGCGAGCGCGAGTCGCACGGCGGAGCGGTACCGGGTGAGCCCCCCGGGCGGAGCGGGAATGTATTCGTCGATGTCGTGTTCGGTGACGACGCAGTCGTACTGCAGCGAGGCGATGATCGGAACGGCCAAGCTGCGCGGGATGGGCGTCACGAGGTTGACCCACTGCGACGCAAGCCACGGGGTCAGCACCGGGAGCGATGCGATGGGGCGCTGTTGCAGCCCCGCTTCGAGTGCGTATCCGTTCATCATCTGGCCGTAACGGAGAATGTCTGGTCCCCCGATGTCGAAGGTGCGGTTCACATCGTCGGGCATCGTGGCGGCCTCAACCAGGTAGTGCAGGACATCACGAATGGCGATCGGCTGGATGCGATTGCGCACCCACTTCGGTGCGGGCATGTACGGCAGCACATCGGTGAGGTGGCGAATCATCTCGAACGAAGCCGAGCCGGAACCGATGATCACGCCAGCCTGGAACGCGACTGTCGGCACAGGGCAGGACAGGAAGATGTCACCCACCGCGACCCGGGAGCGCAGGTGCTCTGACAGCGGACCGTTCGACGGGTGCAGTCCGCCGAGGTAGATGATGCGTGAGACTCCCGCTGCGGTCGCAGCCGACGCAACAGCACGCGCCCCCGCCGCCTCAAGATCTTCGAATCGTCCGCCACCCGCCATGGAGTGCACCAGATAGTAGACAATGTCGACGTCGGCACACGCCGCTGTGACGGCATCCGTGTTCGAGATTTCGCCCTCGACCACTTCGACATCGTTGCGCCAGGGGACGTCGACGAGCTTATGCGGGTTGCGCACGAGAACGCGCACGGCGTACCCGGCTGAGAGCAATTTGGGAACGAGGCGTCCACCGACGTAACCGGTGGCGCCCGTGACGAGAACACGGCGCATATGCCGACCTTACGTCGGCGACCATGCTCCCACCGGGTTTCGGTGCTGATTCACTCCTCGATCACAGACAACACGTTGTTCGCGGGATCACGGAACCAGGCGATCGTCGGTCCGTTGCCGCGCATGATGCCGTTCTCGTCGGTCGGCAACTGGTCATCGTCGTAAATCTTGGTTGTTATCCCCGCAGCGTTCAGCTCGCCGACCGCAACGCTGACGTCAGCCACCACGAAATTCAGAATGGTGAACGACGCGGGCGCGTGGTCAGCTTTGGGGTAGGCGATCACCCGGGCACCGCCCGGAAGCGTGAGTTCGAGAATGCCCATGTCGTTCAGGGAGACGTCGAGTCCGAGGGCGTCCCGGTAGAACGTTGCGGCGGCGTCGATGTCGTCGACGCTGAATCCGCCAAACGCGGCGAGTGTGGTCAGCATGTGCAGCTCCTTTGCGTGCGGTGGCGAAAACTATTTCAGCAGGCCCGCCACGGCCTCCCCTCCGTTTCTACACGGGGGCGCGGCACAACGCGAGCCCCACGCGAACAACAGCAGAAACCTTGCTGGGCATAGCACTGACCGCTTTGTGCGCAAGCCCTTGAATCACTTGTTGTGCGGTGGCAACGTCGCACCATGACGCGATTTGGATACACACTGATGACCGAGCAAAGCGGACCGAGGGAACTCGTGCGCTACGCCGTTGCGGCCGAGAATGCCGGGTTCGACTTCGAGGTGTCGAGCGACCACTACTCACCGTGGGTGACCGAGCAGGGCCACGCCCCCTATGCCTGGACGCTGCTCGGCGCCGTCGCCCAGGCCACGAACCGGGTGGAGCTGGCCACCTATGTCACCTGCCCGACAATGCGATACCACCCGGCAGTGGTTGCGCAGAAGTCAGCGACCCTGCAGCTGCTCGCCGAGGGCCGATTCATCCTCGGCCTTGGCGCAGGCGAAAACCTCAATGAGCACGTGGTCGGCGAGGGCTGGCCCTCTGTCGACGTTCGCCACGACATGCTGGAGGAAGCGGTGACGATCATTCGTGAGCTGCACACCGGCGAGCTCGTGACGTGGGAGGGGTCGTACTTCCGGGTGGACTCCGCCCGGGTGTGGGATGTGCCCGATGACGGGGTTCCGATCGGGATCGCGGTGTCTGGCGACAAGTCGATCGCCCGGTTCGCTCCGCTCGCCGACCACTTCATTTCCACCGAGCCGAGTGGTGAGCTGGTCGAGAAGTGGCATGCCGCCCGTGGCGGTGATGACGGTGACGCCCGGGTGATTGGGCAGATTCCGATCTGCTGGGGCCCCGATAAGGACGCGGCAATTGCACAGGCACACGAGCAGTTCCGCTGGTTTGGAGGCGGCTGGGCCGTGAACGCCGACCTGCCGACCCCGGCTGGCTTCGCGGGAGCGTCGCAGTTCGTGCGACTCGAGGACGTGGCTGAGTCGATCGCCTGCGGACCGGACCTCGACGAAATCGCGGAGAGCGCCCGGGCCTTCATTGACGCCGGTTACACCGACATTGCCCTGGTACAGGTGGGCGACCGCGGGCAGGACGCGTTCCTGGCTGAGGCCGCCGAGCCTTTGCTCGAGAAGCTCCGCGCCCTCTGAACCCGGGTCAGGAGGTCTTCGACTGGTCCATCCACCATTCGGTGAACTGGGTGGCCCGGCCGCCCGGACCGAACCGGATCACCCACAGGTTCGAGTAGGTCGGTCCGTCCCGATAGTCGGTGCTGGCCTCAACGATCGTGACGGCATCCGTTTCAACGATCACCGACCAGGTGAACTCCGCGGAATCCGGCGGGTCCTGGCGATCGAGCCAGCCGGCGACGATCGCGTCGATGCCGCGCCACGGTTCGACCCAGGGCTCGGTGCGATATTCGGCGTCGTCGGTGAAGAGGGCCTGGATGTCGGCGGGGTCGTTGCTCTGCCACGCACGGAGATAGCCGTTCATCCACGACGAGATCTGGGACGTCATGGCATCCGGTATAGCGCAGCCGCGGGCTGACCGGAACCCGTTCCGTCTTTTCGGCGAACAATCAAGCCCTGTAACGCGGCAGAGCGGCGAAGCTACGCTGGCCCACACACGACCATGAGAAAGCACGGGAGAAAGCAGGAGACATGGCACATGCACCGCGGCGAGGTCGACGCCCAACGCTCACGCGCAACGTCGCACCAGGTGTGCACCGGCTTGAGCACGCCTACGTGAACTGTTACCTCATTGAGGATGGCTCGTCGGTGACGATCGTTGACGCGGGATTCCCGTCGACCTGGGCTCCGCTCCTCCTCGCGCTGGATGAGATTGGGCGGTCCAGGCGCGACGTTGACGCACTCGTGCTCACCCACGCACACTTCGACCACATCGGGTTTGCCGCTCGAGCGCAGGCCGAACTGCGGGTGCCGATTTGGGTGCACCAGGCCGATGAACACCTCGCAGCACACCCGTATCACTATCAGCGAGAACGCACGCCATTCATCTACCCGCTGCTCTACCCGGCGGCAATTCCGGTGCTCGCCGGGATGACCGCGGCAGGCGCACTCGCCGTGAAGGGCGTCGAGAACGTGCACCATCTGCCGGAGACCGGCACTCTCGATGTGCCCGGCCAGCCGCAGGTCGTGTTCAGCCCCGGACACACCTTTGGACACACCGCGCTGTTCCTGCCGAACCGGGGAGCCCTTCTCAGCGGCGACGCTCTCGTCACCCTTGACCCGTATAAAGGGTCGCGGGGAGCTCAAATCATCGCGGGGGCCGCAACCGCGGACTCCGTCATGGCGCTGGACACCCTGACCGCCCTTGCCGACACCGATGCGGGGATCGTCCTGCCCGGTCACGGCGACCCGTGGTCAGGCGGAATCCGGGCCGCAGTGGACGCGGCGCGCGAGTTCGGCGCGTCCTAAGCACGTGGTCGCGATCACCCTCGTTCACGGCGACATCACGACCATGCGCGTCGATGCGGTCGTGAACGCGGCCAATAACTCGCTGCTCGGCGGTGGCGGCGTCGACGGCGCTATCCACCGTGCCGGCGGCCCGGAGGTTCTCGCCGAGTGCCGACGGCTTCGGGAGACGGTACTTCCGGACGGTTTGCCCACCGGGGAGGCGGTGGCGACGACGGCCGGACGGTTGCCGGCTCATCACGTGATCCACACAGTCGGTCCGGTCTGGGACCCGAGGGCAGATCGATCGGAACTGCTGGCATCCGCTTATCGACAGAGCCTCGCGGTCGCCGACGAACTCGGTGCAGCCACCGTAGCGTTTCCGGCGATCTCGGCGGGCGCGTACGGCTGGCCGACCGCGGATGCCGCCCGGATTGCCATTCGGACGGTGCGCGAGGTCGACCCGCCGTGTGATGTCACGTTCGTGTTGTTCTCACCCGAGGTGTTCGCCGCATTTCAGACGGCACTCGCCGAAGAAGGTTAGAGGGCTGCGTCGGCGATCACGACCGAGTGCGGAGCCAGGCGGACCCCGTGCTCGCCGTTGTCGAGAATTGCGGCACCCTCGGTCGCGAATGAGCCGAGTACGCCCCCGATGCGGGCAGGGAGCATCCGTTCAACGTCATCGAAGTTGATGAGGATCGCGACGGACCCACGGCGAAGCACAAGCCAGCGCTCGTCGCCGTCGAACTCGACAGCGGTTGAGCCGAAACGCGGGTCGAGCAGGTCGGGTTGGGAGCGGCGCAGTGCGGTCAGCTGGCGATACCAGTCGAGCAGCCGTGCCGAATCAGCGTTCTGGACTTCGTCCCAGTCGAGTTTCGAGTTCGTGAACGTTGTGGGGTCCTGCGGGTCAGGAACGACGTTCGGGTCCCAGCCCATCCGTTCGAACTCGGCGATGCGGCCTTCGGCCGTCGCCTTTCCGAGCTCGGGCTCAGGGTGGGAGGTGAAGAACTGCCACGGCGTTCGGGCGCCCCACTCCTCCCCCATGAACAACATCGGGGTAAAGCCGGCCGTGAGGGTCAGCGCCGCTGCGATCGCCAACTGTCCGGTGTCGAGGGTGGCAGAGAGCCGGTCGCCGGTGGCGCGGTTGCCGATCTGGTCGTGGTTCTGGTTGGCCACGACGAGGCGCCACGTCGGCATGTGCTCGGTGTCGACCGGTCGGCCATGCACGCGCCCTCGGAAGCTCGAGAAGGTGCCGTCGTGGAAGAACCCGCGCGTAAGCACTTTGGCGAGGGCTGAGAGCGGTTCGAAGTCGGCGTAGTAGCCGGTCGTCTCGCGGCTGAGCGCAACGTGGACGGCGTGGTGGAAGTCATCACTCCACTGGCCGTCGAGGCCGTAGCCGTGAGCTTCCCGCGGCGTAATCAGCGTGGGATTGTTGAGATCCGACTCCGCGATGAGGGTGAGCGGGCGGCGCACGGCTGCGCTGAGCGCGGCCACCTCGGTTGCCATTTCCTCAAGCAGGTGTGTGGCACGGGAGTCGACGAGTGCGTGGACCGCGTCGAGGCGCAGTCCGTCGACGTGGTACTCGTCGAGCCACATCAGCGCGTTTTCGAGAATGTAGCTGCGCACCTCGTCTGAGTGCTCGCCGTCCAGGTTGACCGAGGACCCCCAGGTGTTTCCCGGGCCGTCGGTGAGGTACGGGCCAAACTTCGGCAGGTAGTTGCCGCTCGGTCCGAGGTGGTTGTAGACGACGTCCTGGATCACACCGAGGCCGGCGGCGTGGCACGCGTCCACGAAGCGCTGGTAGGCCGCGGGTCCACCGTAGCCTTCCGAGACGGTGTACCACAGCACCCCGTCGTATCCCCAGTTGTGAGTGCCGTTGAATCCGTTGACCGGGAGCACTTCAACGAAGTCGACGCCGAGGCTGACCAGATGATCGAGCCGTTCGATCGCCGAGTCGAGAGTGCCGTCGGGGGTGAAAGTACCGACGTGCATCTCGTAGATGACGCCGCCACCCAACTGTCGCCCGGTCCAGGCGCTGTCGTTCCACTCGTACTCCGACGAATCGAACGACCGTGACAGCTCGTGCACACCGTTCGGCTGGCGCAACGACCGGGGGTCAGGGAACGGCCCCTCACCGTCGATGCGGAAACCGTAGTCAATGTCTGTGCCATTCATCAGAACAGCGGATGCCGGTCGCCACCACCCGTCGCCGCCCGGGGTCATATCGGAGGACGAGTCCCCCAGCACGAGTTCGACATGCGAGGCTGCGGGGGCCCAGACGCTGAACGGTTCACGGTTACGCCTGTTGATCATTCGGATTCTCCCAACAACGCTGCGAGGTCGGTGTCATCGGGCACGAGGAGTGCCACGGGGTATTGGTGAAGCAGGTCGGCCAGTCGAAGGGTGCCGCCCGCGTACCGTTCTCCGGTAAACGCGTCGACGAGCGGTCGCCCAGCGACGACGACCGTTGTGTCTCCCCAGCCGCCCCTCTTACGGAGGCCGACCGGCAGGCGGGTGGCAATAGTGATGGCGTCGCCGCGATCGAAGGCGACGGCATGAGCGGCGGCAGACCCATACGCGGGAATCGCCAGGTAGCGGGAGAACCACTCAGGACGGTCCCGGCGCAGGCGAAGTGCGCGGGCCGTCACGAGGAGCTTGGCCGCACCGGTCTCGTCGACAGGTGGCAGCCAGCCGCGGTCCACCCTCGCCAGGAACTCGCGTCGCAGGTCAAAATCAATGCTGCGACGGTTGTCCGGGTCGACCAGGGAGGTCTCCCACAGTTCACTGCCCTGGTAGACGTCCGGCACGCCGGGCGCTGTGATCTGGATCAGCTTGGCGGCGAGCGAGTTGCTCCAGCCGGCCTGAGCCACCGTGTCGACAAACCCGGTGACGATATCGTTCACCTCGGAGTTATCGAACACCGCATCGATGAGCGCATGCATGGAGTTCTCGAACTCCTCGTTCGGTGCGGTCCACGTTGTCGAGGTGCCCGCTTCACGGGCGGCCTTTTCGGCGTAGGCGTGCAGTCGCTCGCGCGACGCGGGCCACGCACCGAGTACGGCTTCCCAGAGGAGTTGTTCAAACGGGCCGTCGCCGAGCGGAACCAGCTCGCGCAGGCGCTTCAGCGTGGCTTCCCATTCGGCAGGCATTTCCGAGATGACGGAGATGCGGCTGCGCACGTCTTCCCCACGCTTGGTGTCGTGGGTGGACAGGGTTGTCAGCGACGCGGGAAGAGAGGCTTGGCGGAAAAGTTGGCGGCGGTGGAATTCGGCGACGTCGATCGCAAATTCACCGGGATCTGCCCCCACTTCGTTCAGTGACGTCAGTCGGCTGAATCGGTAGAAGGCGGTGTCTTCGACTCCCTTCGCCATCACCATTCCCGAGGTCTGTTGGAATCGCACCGCAGCCGGATGCGTCGGATCCGCCAGCACGGGGTAGAGGGCGTCGACGCGAGTGGCGAGGTCGGGTCGGCGGGCCTTCGCTGAGCGCGCTGCCTCTGCGAGGTGTTCCTCGCCGAACGGCAGGTAGGACCGGTAGACCGGGAAACAGGCGAGGAGCTCGGCCAAGGCGTCGTCAGCGTCGTCGATCTCCGGAACAAGTCGTGCCAGTCGAAGCACTTCCGAGCGGAGAATCCCATCGGCGATGTGGCGCTTGTTTTCGTAGATGAGCTCAGGCCACACGTCGTCCATCGATGCCTGTGTGTCCTCCAGGCGTCCCTCGAGGGCGTCCAGCCTGCCTCGTCCCGCCGGGTCGACAAGAACGCGGTCGATGTCACCAAGCGCGTCGTACCCGGTTGTTCCGGCGGCCGCCCAGTTCGGCGGAAGTCCCTCGTCGCCCTCAAGAATCTTCTCGACGAGGACATAGATTCCGCCGGTCGCCTTCTGCAGGTCGTCGAGGTAATCGCCCGGGTACGCGAGCCCATCCGGGTGGTCGACACGTAGTCCGTGGACGAGGTCTTCCTTCACCCAGCGCAAAATTTCGGCGTGTGACTCTGCGAAGACCCAGGGCACTTCGACCCTGATGCCCGCGAGCGAGTTCACCGCGAAGAAGCGGCGATAGTTGAGTTCGCTGTCTGCACGCCGCCAGTTGATCAGCTCATAGTTCTGACGCGAGTGAACGGTGCGAGCGTCGGCACCGTCATCGGCCGTGCCGGGCGCAATCGGGAATTGGTTGTCGTAGTAGTGGAGTTCACCGTCGACGATTGCCAGTGACTCCAGCTCCTCGTCGCCGTCGCCGAGCACGGGAATCCGAACCTTGCCGTTTCCGGCGGCCCAATCCACGTCAAACGCCTCGGCGTAGCGAGACTCCTGGCCGAAGGTGAGGAGGTCCCACCACCAGGCGTTCGCCCGGGGCGTTGCCACACCAACGTGGTTGGGGACGATGTCGACGAGGATGCCCATGCCGGCTTTCCGCGCTGTTGCACCGAGCTTGTCCAGGCCCTCAGCACCACCGCGTGCAGGATCAATGCGTGAGTGGTTGACCACGTCGTACCCATGGTCCGAACCCGCCTCCGCTTCCAACAGCGGAGACAGGTAGAGCCAGTCGGCACCGAGGGCATGGACGTAGTCCGTGACCGCCGCTGCCTTGTTGAGGTCGAATGACTGGCGGATTTGGAGCCGATACGTTGATGCTGGGATTTTTAGTTCGCTCAACTCATTGCCCCCGGCTTCACCTCGGTGTTCGACGTGCTTTGGGACCCGCTGAGCACAGCGAGTGACGCGGCGACCGAGTGGTCCGGTTCGGCTTCTGGCGTCCGATATGCCCGCATGACAAGAAGCGAGCGCGCCAAGACCGTTTGTTTGGCTCCCGCCGGGCGAGGGATGGCATCCGCTCCTTCACCTGCGGTGTCCACGACGATCTCCCACTGCTCCGAGTATTCTTCGGGCGGCAGAGTGAATTCGGTGTCTTCGACGTCCGCGTTGAAGTACATCAGGAAATGCACGTCGCTGACATTTTGGCCACGGGCGTCCCGCTCCCTGATTCCCTCACCGTTGAAGAACACTCCGACGGTCCGAGCGAGATCTTCGTCCCAGTCCTCCGGCTGCATCTCCAGGCCGTCGCGGTTGAGCCATACGATGTCGGGAAGCGGCTCACCCTCACCGCGTCGCACCGGGCGGCCGTCGAAGAAGCGGCTGCGGCGGAACACCGGGTGCTCCTTACGCAGCCGAGCCACGGCTGAAGTGAACTCGATCAACGGTGCATCGACACGGTCCCAGTGCAGCCAGGTCAGTTCGTTGTCCTGCGCATAGCCGTTGTTGTTGCCCTGCTGGGTACGACCGAGCTCGTCCCCATGAAGGATCATCGGGACGCCCTGTGAGAGCAGCAGCGTCGCAATAAAGTTGCGCTGCTGGCGCGCCCGAAGCGCGAGCACCTCGGGGTCGTCGGTCTCACCCTCAGCACCCGAGTTCCACGACCGGTTGTGTGATTCGCCGTCGTTGTTATCTTCGCCGTTGGCGTCGTTGTGCTTGTCGTTGTAAGAAACCAGGTCGCGCAGGGTGAATCCGTCGTGCGCGGTCACGAAGTTGATGGAAGCGACCGGACGACGGCCGGAGTGCTCATACAGGTCGGCCGACCCGGTGATGCGGGAAGCGAACTCGCCCAGCGTCGAGGGTTCTCCTCGCCAAAAATCACGGACGGTGTCGCGGAACTTGCCGTTCCACTCTGTCCATTGCGACGGGAAGTTTCCGACCTGGTAGCCACCGGGGCCGACGTCCCATGGCTCCGCGATGAGCTTAACCTGCGAGACGATGGGGTCCTGCTGCACAAGCTCGAAGAAGGTCGACAGCTTGTCCACCTCGTAGAGGTCCCGGGCCAGGGCCGATGCGAGGTCGAAACGGAAGCCGTCGACGTGCATCTCGGTGACCCAGTACCGCAGGGAGTCCATGATGAGCTGCAGCGCGTGCGGGTGCCGGACGTTGAGGGTGTTCCCCGTTCCGGTGTAGTCGGTGTAGTACCGCTTGTCGTTTTCTTCGAGCCGGTAGTACGCCTCGTTGTCGATACCGCGGAAGGAGAGGGTCGGTCCCATGTGGTTGCCTTCAGCCGTGTGGTTGTAGACAACGTCGAGAATTACCTCGATGTCCGCAGCGTGAAGGGACTTCACCATGCCCTTGAATTCCTGCACCTGCTGGCCGACCTCGCCGGTCGACGAGTACTCGTTGTGCGGGGCAAAAAATCCGATGGTGTTGTAGCCCCAGTAGTTGCGAAGCCCCTTGTCCAACAAGGTGGAGTCCTGAACGAACTGGTGCACCGGCATCAATTCAATGGCGGTCACGCCGAGGCGCTGCAGATGCTCGATGGTGGCCGGGTGAGCAACACCGGCATAAGTCCCCCGCTGTTGCTCCGGGATCTCCTCGTTGAGTTTGGTGAGTCCCTTGACGTGCGCCTCATAGATGACGCTGCTGTTGTATGGCGTCCGCGGGTGCCGGTCGCCGGACCAGTCGAAGAATGGGTTCACCACAACGCTGAGCATGGAGTGCGGGGCGCTGTCGTCATCGTTGCGCGAGTCGGGGTCACCGAAGTTGTAGGAGAACAACGACTGGTCCCAGTCGTAGGATCCGCAGGTCGCCTTTGCGTACGGGTCAAGCAGCAGTTTGTTCGGGTTGAGCCGCTTTCCCTCTTCCGGTGCGTACTCGCCATACACGCGGTATCCGTACCGCTGCCCGGGCTGGGCCTCCGGCAGGTAGCAGTGCCAGACGAAGGCGTCGGCGTCTCGCAACTCCACCCGCGTCTCGGTGCCGTCCTCATCGAAGAGGCAGAGCTCGACGCGTTCTGCTGCTTCGCTGTAAATCGCGAAGTTTGTTCCGCTGCCGTCGTAGGTGGCGCCAAGCGGGTACGCGGTTCCTGGCCAGCTTTCCATCGGTCTCCTTGTAGGGGTTCCCCGGGCGAAAAGGTCACACGAGTGGCTCAAATCTAGTTCGTTGTTTGGAAAGGTCCCTTTGTCGTCAGAAGGTCTAGCTTTCGGGCCGGGCGGATGGTATTGATGCTTTTTTACATCGACACGCGCGACTTCTGCAGGGCCTTGTATTGTCCGACGCTGGCGGGTTTCATGGGAAGTGGTTACGGCACCGGCGTGGGGGACGAACCTTTCGGCGCGGTGCGACAGCTGGTCGAGGAGGAGGACAAACGAGTGTTGGATTCAGAAACACGGAAGCTGGCAGAACTCTGGCGCCGCGAAGGAAAGTTCTCGACGGTGTTCGTCGAGGCCAATGGCGTGGTCGATAAGCCCGGACAGGACGCCGAGTCCCGAAGACAGGCCATTCGAGATTCTCTCGAGCGCGCCGGTGCGCCGGAGGCCGACCTTGCCACGATTGAGCGCATCCTTTCCGAACCCACCGGCCTCGGCGGCGAGGTGTCACGCTTCCTCGTCGTGCACAACGGTGAGCCGGTGCTCGACGAAATGCTCACCGGGCCCAGGGCGTGGCCAGACAGTTCCACGTACCTGAGCGTTCCCGATCTGCTGCCGCTCGTGCGCCACCGCCAGAACGACGTGGTGTACCTCGTCGTCGAGGCGAGCCGAGGCAATGGTGAAATCCACGCCTACCGCGCGTCCCACACCGCGGTATTGCATTCCGAAGCCGTGGAAGGCAGGACAGACAGCCTCAACAAGGTGCAAGCGGGCGGCGGCTGGGCGCACAGCAAA
Organism: Okibacterium sp. HSC-33S16; assembly: GCF_024171565.1. GTDB lineage: Bacteria > Actinomycetota > Actinomycetes > Actinomycetales > Microbacteriaceae > Mycetocola_A. The sequence continues at coordinate 163,909 of NZ_JALJZZ010000006.1, read as the reverse complement.
TACCAACACCATTCCGAGGAGATCTGGCGGCAGAACCAGACCCAACTGGCATCGTCGATCGATGAGCTCGTGCGCACGCTCCGTCCGCGGTTCGTCCTGGTGGCCGGAGACGTTCGTGCGGTGCAACTGCTCATCGACGAACTCTCACCAGCGGCTCGTGACATCAGCCGCCCCGTTGCTGCCCACGTTCTCGCTCCCGGGTCATCCCGGACCGCACTCGAGCAACGGATCTCTGAGAAGCTCGAAGAGGTGCGCCGGCAAGATCAGTCGGCGGCCATCGACAAACTCTCCGCCGGCGACTTCGAAAACGGGGCGCTCGGGATCGGTGCTGTGGCTCACGCCCTGCAGCAGAGCCAGGCTGACACTGTGCTCATCGACGAATCCCCCGCGGACGGTCGGACGCTGCTCGCCCTGGCCTCCGAACCGTGGGTGGCGACGGCACCGGAAGAAGCCATGGGTGCCGACGTTCTCGGCCCCGTGCCCGCACTGCTCGCGCTGACCCGCGCTGCCGTGTTGACCGAGTCACGTGTGCTCTTCGTCGACCACGGCATCCTGCCCAAATCGGCGGACGTTGCGGCGGTTCTCCGGTGGCCGACCGGGCCAGCCATCCCCGGTACGCCGCGTTGGCAGCAGGAACAGGACCAGGCAGCCCGCGCGCAAACCCAGGCGCAGGCATAAATCGACCGGCTCGAGGAAAGGAACCGCATGACGGGCAGCGACGATACCTCCGGTGATCACACCGGGCAGGCACAGGAGAGCGGGCCAGGGGCCGCCGTCGGCAAACGCATCACCGGCGAAAGCGATCCCCGCGACCCCGACGGGCTCATCACCCTGGACGATCTGCCGAATCGGTTGGGCAGCGCGTCCGACCTCGGCGACCTGACCCGCAAGGCTCGTGAGTACGGCGACGCGTCCCTCGAGGAGCGCGACTGACCGCCGGCGCAACCCATTGCCCCTGGCACGCGCTCGCCCTACTCTGAGTCGAATGCGCACCCAGGTACACAACATCGGTTCATCGACGCGACGGACACCCGGCACCGCCCGGGCCCTCGCGTCGATGTTCGCCGTGACCGGAGCCGTTCACTTCCTCGCACCACGGGTGTTCGACCCGATCGTTCCACGCTGGCTGCCGGGCTCGAGCCGCTCCTGGACGGTGGCGTCCGGCCTCGCAGAGTGGGCGCTGGCCGCGCTCGTGGCGCACCGCACCACCCGCAACAGTGGAGGGCTCCTCTCCGCCGCATTCCTCGTGGCCGTGTTTCCGGCTAACGTCCGCACCGTGCGGATCGTGCGCTCCAGGGGCATGCTCGCGCAACTGATCGCCATCGCCCGGCTCCCCCTGCAGGTGCCGCTGATTGCGCTCGCGCTCCGGGTCGGACGGAGTGCCTCATGACACTGACTGGATCCGGGTTGGCTGGGGGCGTGCTCGCCGGTGTCTTCGACGGGCTCCGCGCGCTGCGCCATCCGCGTCCGATCCACCCGCACGGCGTCGCGCTGAGGGGCTCGCTCCGCTGGCTCACCGACCGGGCTCCGGCCGGCATCGACCTCATCGACCACCCGCACACGAGCGAACTACCGCTCACCGCACGCGTCTCACGCTCCGTGGGGGTCCCGGCGCCGTTGCCCGACGTGATCGGACTCGCCGTGCGGTTCGGAACGACAACCGGCCCGGCCGATGTGCTCCTGGCCTCGACCGGCTTTGGGGTGCCGTCCCGGTTCTGGCTGGCCGCCCACCGGTGCCCGTCTCGGGCCCGCTTCACCACGCTGCTTCCGCTGAAAACCGAGAACGGCCCACTCCTACTCGCTGCGCGCACGATGGAGCCGACAGACCTGCCCACCGACCCGGTGGCGCTCGCTCACGCCCTCGAGAACTCGAGCTGGCGTCTGAAGCTGTACCACGCCCGCCCGCTGGGCCACTGGCATCCGTTCGCCATTCTGGAGGTCTGGCGTGAACCGGGCGCGATCGACACGATCGAACGATTCGACCCGGTGAGACACGCGCTGCCGGGCACGTCGACGTACGGCTGGGAGCGACGACTTCGAGAACCCTCATACCTGAGGTCCAGAGACGCCAACCAAGGAGTGACAGATGAACAGTGCAGAAATATTGACGGATGCTTTTCAGCGCGTTTCTGAGAACGTCCATCATGCGATCGATGGCGTCGATGCGCCCACTTTGCTGGCGCGCGTCGATGACGACGCGAACACGCTCGCCTGGCTCATCTGGCACCTCACCCGCGTGCAGGACGACCATGTGGCTGACCTGCTCGAGACGGACCAGATCTGGGTTTCCGCGGGTTGGGTGGACCGGTTTCGGCTGCCGTTCCCGCCCGAGGACACCGGCTACGGGCACTCGAGTGACGACGTGGCTGCCGTTGTGGTGAGCGCACCCGAGCTGCTGCTCGGCTACTTTGACGAAGTGCACGACCGCACCGTGCATTTTCTCCGCGGGCTCAGCGACGATGACCTCGACCGGGTGGTCGACGAGAACTGGAACCCGCCCGTGACGCTCGGGGTTCGGCTCGTCAGTGTCATCGCCGACGACCTGCAGCACGCCGGCCAGGCGGCGTTCCTGCGCGGCGTGCTGGAGCGGTCACACCGATAGACCGTGCGGCTGCGCCGTGCCCGCAGCGGAGCCTAGGTGCGGGGGCGGTTCGCCAGGCGCCCGAGGGCCGCCAACGGGATGGGCAGCCAGTCCGGGCGATTGCGCGCCTCGTACACCGCTTCGTAGAGCGCCTTGTCCATTTCGAAAGCGTCGAGCAACTCACGGTGCGCCCTCAGGTCGATGCCCGCGCGCTCGATGTATCCGCTGAGGAACGCGTTGCGTGACGCTCGGGTCCAGTCCTTCGCCTCGTCGGTGCTGCCGAGCGAACCGGCCACATAGTCGAAGCTGCGAAGCATTCCGGCCACGTCGCGCAGGGCGAAGTCGGGCTGCGACCGCTCGTGCATGGGGCGAAGGGGCTCCCCCTCGAAGTCGAGGAGCACCCAGTGCCCGTCTGCGGCCAGCAGGACCTGTCCCAGGTGATAGTCGCCGTGGATGCGCTGCAGCGCCGGCCAGTCGAGCGACTCGGTGGAGGCGTACAGCGCATCGATGGTGCCACGGAACTCCTCGATCTGAGGCACCTCGTCGATGGCCAGCGCCAGGCGGGAGCGCCAGCTGGCGAGGGTGGCGTCGACTTCAGCAGGGGTGGGAGCGGTCGTGCCGAACGAACCGGCAAGCAGGGTGTGCACCTCGGCGGTCACCGTGCCGAGCGAGTGGGCACGCTCCGTGAAGTCGTTTCCTTCCTCGGCCGAGCGCAGGGCGAAGCGCCACGCGTCTTCCGACCCGGCCAGGAACTCCTGCGCGAAGGCGAGGTGTCCGCGGGCGCGGCCGGTGTCCCTGCCGATGTCGTCCCACTCACCGGTCACCGCGCCGATGGAATGCGGCACGTTGGGCGAGCCCGATGCGGCGAGCGCTGCCTGGAGCACAACGTCGGGGTTCTCGCCGTGGTGAAGGGCACGGAATACCTTGCAGATCACCCGGTCGATTCCGTTTGAGGTCACGACCCGGTAGATGATGGACGTGTTCGACTGTTCACCGCGCAGGACGCGAGACGACGTGATCTCGGAGATGTCGATGGCGCCGAAGACCTGGCCCTGTGCTGTCGCGCCGTGCGCTGTGGCCTCGGAGTCCGTTGTGATCATCCTCAGGAGAGCAGCGGCGTATGCCGGGTCGTGCGGACCGTCGTAGAGGTAGGTGGTTCCGCCGTCTGTGGGCACCTCGGCGATCAGGGCAGCCTCCGCTCCATCGAGCGGCTCAGTGCGCTCGGTCACCGGCACCTGATAGAGCACAGGCACCCGCGCGGAGAAGTCCATCACGAGGTGGGTGACGAGTCGAGGGCCGTCTGAGGGGATCTCCCAGCTCCCGATGAGTTCGAGACGGGGAACCCGTCCTTTACTTGCGAACCAGCGCTGGGACACAACCCAGGGTGAGATGAGGTCGAGGGGGCTCGTCGGCGAGGACATAGTGGAAGACTATTGCGTTCGGGGTAACCGGGCCCTCACGCCGCTCGGGGGTTGACAGCCGGATCTGTTCCCGGCAGCTTTCGGCGAGCGTCCTTTTCGCAGCGTCGGTAGAACACCGCGTACAGGGCGAGGGTTGCGGCGAGGCCCGGGACCAGCGCCCAGGCCGCGATTCGTGAGAAGTCCAGCTGCGCCCAGCTCAGTATGATCCCGAGAAGGATGAAGCTCAGGCTGACCAGCTGCGCCTGAAAGATCACCCGGAACGCCGACCACCGAGGGTCGACGAGCAGCCACAGGTTTACCGCGCCCGGAAGAGTGAGCGTCGCGCCAATCACCCGGGCGGTCAGCGGAGTCAGCTGCCAGGCCCAGGTGTCGACGCCGATTGCTGGCACGAGAAAGAGAACGCTCCCCACGGTGAGGGAGGCCGCACCAAGGGCGGCGAGCGCCCTGCACCATCCACGCGGGATGACCGTCTCCTCAGCAACGACATCGGTTGGCCTGCTGTGGGCCCTTCGGGACTGCAGGACGAGGACGAGCGCGAGCAGCACCGGGGTCGTGAGATACAGGGTGGCCCAGGCCACGAAGGAGAGATGCCCCGCGTGAAACTTCTCCCAGTGCAGCAGCGTCGCGATCCCGAGAAGCGTCGCGAAGGTCAGCACCGCCGGAAAGCCCCGGCGCACCGCGACCCAGGAGCGGGTGCGCAGTACTCCGGCGAAGAACCAAATGCCGCCGATATACGCAGACCCGAGATAGAGCGCGGTCACGGGCGGCGCAATCGTCCAGGCGAAATGCTGTTCGGTGTGACCGGGAGCCAGGTAGAGCAGGACGCTCGCCACCACGAGGAAGGGCAGCACAAGGATGCTCACCGCGAGGGTAACCGGCGACAACGAATCGGCACCGCTCTCGGGACTGCTCCCCCGCTTGAGGCTTTCCAGCGCCTCATCCACGAGTGAGCTCCGCGGCCGGTTCACCGAGCGCAAAGGCGAGGGCGTCTGTCACGCTGAACGAGCGCCCGCGGACCCGGGCCTCCTCGAAGGCGTCGGCCCCCGGACCCGCCAGCACGCCATCCACCCACGGCTGGGAGAAGGCAAAGGTCGGCGCGTTGTACAGGCCGGTTTGCTCCCGGAGGTTCTGCGCGGCACCGGCCAGAATTCCGGCCCGTTCGACATCGCCACTCGTCACCGCCGGAACGATCAGTCCCTCGAGGCCGTAAGCGATCCCGTCGTCGTGCCGGAGACGTGCCGATGTGCGCAGGCTCGATTCAAAGGCTGTTCGGGCGTTCTCCAGGTCACCCGCGAAGGCGAGGGCCACTCCAACGTGGTGCAGGGCAATGGTCTCACTGAGCTCATCCCGCTGCTCCTCGGCGAGCGCAAGGCTCTCCCGGAACCGCTCGAGTGCCGGTTCGACCTGCTGGGCGAGAAGCGCCAACCTGCCGAGCACGACGAGCACCATGGCCTGGCCCCAGTTGTCGTGGGTTTCCCGAAACAGGCGAAGGCTGGTTTCAAGATTCTCCTGCGCTGCGGCGGGGTCCGGCGGTTCGGCGGCCAGTCGAGCAAGCGCGGCGGAAACGAGGGCGAGGGCCTGGCCGGAACGTACCCCCTCTGCTCCGAACAGCTCTGCGCTCTCCAGCAGTCCCGGCAGTACCTGGCCGGCCGGTTCTTCCCAGAAGCCAATCGCCCGTGTGAAGTACAGCGCGACCGCCCGGGTCACCCCGGTCGCCGGCGGATCGGTGTCGAGCACTCGCGTCATCCAGGTCCGCACCTCACCGAGCCGGCCTCCCACCCACCAGTACACATACAGCGTCCAGCAAAAGCGCGCGGCTCGCTCAGCATCGCCGATGGACAGGAGGTACAGCACGGCGGCGCGGAGGTTGGCGTCGTCATCGGCCAGCCGAGTCATCCATTCGCGTTGTTCCGGGCCCTCAAGCGAACGCTCGGCCCGCTCGCCGAGGGCAACAAAGTATGCGGCGTGCAGTGCACAGGTGTCCGGCAGTTGACCCGCAGCGTCCAGCTGTTCCCGAGCGAACTCCCTCACCGTGACAAGGAGGGAGAACCACGAGTGCGTACCCCGGTCGTCCTGGCGCACGAGGCTGTTGTCGACGAGCGTTCCAAGCACTGTGAGCGTGTCGGCGTCACGCGAGGCGCCGTAGACCGCTTCGACGGCCTCGAGGCTGAACCCACCGTCGAAGACGCCGAGCGTCGACAGGAGGTCGTTTTCATCCGTACTGAGCATCTGCGTGCTCCACTCGATGGTGCGCCTCAACGTCTGTTGCCGGTGAGGGAGGTCGCGAGGGCCTCCACTGAGAAAGGGCAGCACCTTGTCGAGCCGCTCGAGCATGGCGCTCGGGCTGAGCAGTCGAATCTTCGCCGCTGCCAGCTCAAGAGCGAGCGGGACACCGTCAAGCCGGGCGGCGAGGCGGGATACCGCTGATGCGTTGGCATCCGTCACCTGAAAATCAGGCTTAACGGCTCGCGCCCTCTCGGTGAACAACGCCACAGCGGGAGCGGACCGAATGTTGTCGGCGGTGGCGGGAATCGTGCTGTCAGGGAGGCTGAGCGGGCCTACCTCGAAACTGCGCTCAGCCGAGAGTCGTAATCGCGTGCGGCTGGTCACGAGAATGGTGAGGCCGGGCGACGAACGGAGCAGTGGCATCAGCCGCGGCGCGGAATCGACCACCTGCTCGAAATTATCAAGGAGGAGTAGCAGGCGCCGGCCGCCCACCGACACTGCGATCTTCTCCTCCAGCGAGCCGTCGCCGGTGTCCCGCACACCCATGGCGTGGGCGATGGTGGACAGGACTGCCGCGTCGTCGTGAACCGGAGCCAAATCGACGAAGCAGACACCGGCTGAAAACGTCTCTGCGCTGCGGGACGCGGCCGCAATGGCAAGTCGGCTTTTGCCGATTCCACCGGCACCCACCAGGGTGACCAGGCGAACGGCAGGGTCTCGAAGCAGAGCGTCAACGGCGCCGAGCTCGGTAGAACGACCAATGAGTTCGGTGAGCGGTGCCGGCAGCCCGGAGCGGGTCGGGCTGACCTCGTCGGCCGGCGCCTCGGTCTCGGCGCTGGCCAACGCGAATCGCTCTGCCAGCAACGTGGCGAGATCGGCTTCCAGGAAGTCGGCGAGCTGGCCAGCGTCGGAGAAGTAGGTGAACGACGCCGTGTCGTCGGCCCGGATCTTGTCGAGAAGCTCAACCAGTCGCGGTTCCCGCTGCGCACTCTCTTTGATGTAGATGAGCTTGGGCATTTCCCGAGGTGTGAGGAGGTACTCGTCGGCGAGCCCAGACACCTCTTCGCCGGGCGCGACCCAGCCGTACCGCTCCCAGTACAGGCCCACAAAGACGTCGCTCTGCGCAAGGTAGGCCCGGTACAGGTCACGCGGCGGGTGCGGACGGGCACCGAGCTCGAACATCACCGGTGCAAGGTGCAGCCGTTCGATGGCCGATCGCGCCGACCGGCGCTCGGGCGCGAGTTCCTTGAGCGTCGAGCTGACGAAGATCCGCAGTTTTTGGTCGGGTGTGCGGATAGCGCCGGACTGCTTCTGCATGCAGGCATTCTGGAACGTGACACTCCCTCGCGTCCACCCCTCGCTGCTCTGGAGTCGGACGCAGCGCGCGAGTACACTCGCGGGCAGAACCGCGCCCCGGTGGTCCTCGCGCGGTGTGGAGGTCCCATGACCGACGACCGGCCCCAGCACCCGCGCATTCTCGTGTGCCTGGCCTCGCCCCATTCGCGCTCCCGGATTAGTGACGAGCTCACGCGTCGATACGCGACCGATTACGACATCGTTGAGTCGGCGAGCGCGGCCGATGCGCTGGACGTGCTTCGCGACGCCTCGACCGCAGCGACCCGGGTGGCCCTCGTGCTGTCCGACGACCTCAGCGAGGACAACACCCACGGTTCGGTGTTCCGTTTCGCCCGTCACCTCTTCCCCGACGTCCGGCGTGGGCTCGTCATTGAGTGGGGCTCGTGGGCGCTCCCCCGCACCGCCGAACTCGTGCACTCCGCCCTCGCGTCCACCCAGGCCGACTGCTACGTCGTTGTGCCCCGCCGGTCGCCCGACGAGTACTTCCACCGGGCTATCACCGAGCTGCTCTATGCCGTCGAACGGAGCAGTGAACAGGTGACACCGGATGCCACGATCGTCGGCCCGCTCTCACTCCCGCGGGTGCATGAGATAACGCGATACCTCACCCGGGCGGGCATTCGGTCCCGGGTGGTCGGCCCGGAGTCCACCGAAGGCAGCGACATCAGCAACTCGGGCGAGACTGCCGCCGCCGGAAGTCCGCTTGTCGAGGTGGCGGGCGGCGGTGTGCTGGTGAACCCGAGTAACGCCGATCTGGCCGAGGTCTTTGGATTGACCACCACGGTGCCGACGGACTCTTCAGTGGACGTCACCATTGTCGGAGCCGGACCTGGCGGTCTTGCAGCCGCGGTGTATGCGGCATCCGAGGGGCTTCGCACGCTCGTTCTGGAACGGGAGTCCATCGGTGGCCAGGCCGGGTCGAGTTCGCTGATCCGCAACTATCTCGGATTCGCCAGTGGGGTGTCGGGAGCAGATCTGTCCGATCGTGCCTACCAGCAGGCCTGGGCGTTCGGCGCACGATTCGGGCACACCCGCACGGTGACCGGGATGGCGACCGCGGAAGGCGGCTTTCGGCTGACCCTGGACCGGGGCGACGAGGTTCTCACCCGGTCGGTGATCGTGGCCAGCGGGGTGTCCTACCGGCGGCTCGCGGTTCCTGGCCTCGACAGGTACGTGGGCACGTCGGTGTTCTACGGTGCAACGGCTGTCGAGGCCAAGGCACAGACCGGTCGCCATGTCCTCGTCGTCGGTGGCGGCAACTCGGCCGGCCAGGCCGCTCTGCACCTTGCGCGCTATGCCGCGTCGGTGTCTCTTGTCGTACGTGGACCGACCCTTGCCGCGAGCATGTCGAGTTACCTCATCGAGCAGCTCACCGCGGCCGGTGTCTCCATCCTCACCGAGCGGAAAATCGTCGGAGGAATCGGCACGAACGATGAACTGGAAGCCGTCGTACTCCGGCATCGTGTCGCCGGGGACGAGACGACGGTGCCGGCCAGCGCCCTCTTCATCACCATCGGGGCTGCCCCACACACCGACTGGGTGAATCCGACGGTGCTGCGCGACCGGTGGGGCTACATCTTCACGGGCAACGACATGGTGATCGAGGGCGGTCGTCGAGCCTGGCCAGGAGAACGCCCGCCCGCGCCGCTCGAGTCGTCCGTCGCCGGTTTCTTCGCGGTGGGCGATGTGAGGCGCGGTTCGGTGAAGCGAGTCGCCTCGGCGGTGGGCGAAGGCTCAGTGGTGGTGTCGTCGGTGCACGCCTACCTGGCCGAGAGTCGGGCGCGTTAGCCGGAGCGCTCGAGCGGCCCAGCGAGCTCGGCCACAATTTCAGCCAGGCGCATGGCGTCGAACGGAGCCCGCACCTTGGCGTCGTTATCGCAATACACGTAGACATCCCGTGGACGCCCGTCGGTCGACTCCCCGGTGCGCCAGCCGTGCACCCGCGCTGCCCAGGTCTGCAGCAGCTCCTCCGGGTACCCGCTGACGTACAGCTCCTCGGCGCCGTGCAGCCGCACGTACATCTCACTCGATGTCACCTCAAACATCTGCGGGAACCGGCCGGCACTGTCGGAAACCACGATGGCGACGTCATGGTGGCGCGCCAACTCCACAAAGTCCTCGCACTCAAAGCTTGGGTGGCGCACCTCCAGCGCATAACGGATGGGCCGATTCGCGTCGGTCTTCAGCCACGACCGCCCCTCCATGCGTGCGTCATGCCCGCGGGCGAATTCGACGGCGGCCGTTGTGGTGCGGGGCAATGCCCCGAGGAAGGCGTCGATCGTTCCCCGGTCGTAGGCCAGGTTAGGTGGCACCTGCCAGAGCACCGGCCCGAGCTTCGGACCCAGCGCCAGCACCCCCGAAGCGAAGAAGTTCGGCAGCGCCTTCTCCGCATTCTTGAGTCGCAGGATGTGACTGATGTACCGACCACCCTTCACCGAGAACAGGAAGTCATCCGGCACTTCCGCGGCCCAGCGCACGTAGCTCGCCGGTGTTTGCAGGGCATAAAACGAGCCGTTGATCTCCACCGAGTTCATCCGCCCCGAGACATACTCGAGCTCCCGCCTCTGCGGGAGGCCCTTGGGGTAAAACACCGACCGCCACGGGACGTAGCGCCATCCGGAAATTCCGATCCGAGCGGCACCGATTGACGCTCGTCCGGAAGCGATGCCGACTGGCTCCAGCGATTCAGGCGTCATCTCGCAGCGTTTCCCCTGGCCAGATGTAGGGCAGGTCGGCAGGAACGTCTGGGAAGACCTCGCCGTAGAACTCCGGATCCTTCCGCAGCAGGTTCGAGCGGTGGCTCAAGTGAAAGGCCTCATCGCCGATCCACGGCGGCAGCTCCAGTTCGTCCTGCCGCAACCGATCGACCTCGGGGGCGAAGAGCAGCACCTGCGGACGCACCGTGTCGCTGTGGCCGCGTGCGATCCAGGCATCCGTCATTTCCAGTGCATATTTCGTGAGCGCCGGCACATAGCCTCGCCACATTTTCGCGGCGGGATGATGGCGCCACCCGTAGGTCGGCACGGTGACCGCCCGCAACAGTTGCAACGCTTCGACCCGCTGTTTGCCGAGCCGCGAACGATCGAGGACGGCCGCGCTTTCAGCGAACGAGGGGTACGGAAGAAAGGTCTGCACGATTCAACGACGCTAACCCAGGCGCCGCGCGCGTGGAAACGGGTTGACGGATACCACTTCGGCGCACTCACCGCAGCGCCCTGTTGCACAGCGCGAGAGTCGGGCAGGATCGGTCCATGGAACTTTCGCCGTCACATCCCGTCTCACCGCAGCTCGCGAAGGCGGTTGCGGTTGTGCCCGAGCCCGACAGCGTCGATGGCGGCCTGAGCTATGAGCCGAAGTGGGACGGGTTTCGGGCCATCATCTACTTCGACGGCGAGAACGTCGAGATCGGCAGTCGCGGGTCGAAGATGCTCACGCGCTATTTTCCTGAATTGACGGATGCTTGTCGCCGCCTGTTGCCCGGACCCTGCGTTCTCGACGGCGAGATTGTGGTTCCGCAGGGTGCCGAGGGGTCACAGAAGCTCGACTGGGAGGCGCTGTCACAACGCATCCACCCGGCTGCGAGCCGGGTGACTCTGCTCGCCGAGACGACACCGGCGATGTTTGTGGCGTTTGACCTGTTGGGCTGGGGTGATGAGGTGCTCCTCGACACGCCGTTCGCCGAGCGACGGGCGTTGCTCGACGAGCATTTCGGTGATCTTCCGCACCCGTTTCATCTCACAACGACGACCACCGACGTCACCGTGGCCCGGCGCTGGCTCATCGAGTTTGAGGGTGCAGGGCTCGATGGTGTCGTTGCCAAACCGTTGAACGCGGCCTACGCACCGGGCAAGCGCCTCATGCTGAAGATCAAACACCATCGCACGGCTGACGTGGTTGTGGTGGGGTATCGCGTTCACAAGAGTGGCAGCGGAGTGGGTTCGCTACTGCTGGGGCTGTACACGAAGGATGGTGTCCTTCAGAACGTGGGCGGAGCATCCGCTTTCAGTAATGCCCGGCGGCTGGAATTGGTCGACGAACTGGCACCGCTCGTGAAGCGTGATGCTCACGGCGATGTCGTTGCGGCCGAGACCGACCGGAGCCGGTTCTCGGGTTCGAAGGATGTCTCGTTTGTGCCGCTCGAGCCGACCCGAGTCGTTGAGGTGCAGTACGACCAGATGGAGGGCATGCGATTTCGGCACACCGTGCAGTTTGCGCGCTGGCGGCCGGACCGTGAAGCGACGTCGTGCACCTTCGACCAGCTGGATCGACCGATTGCCTACGACCTCGACGACGTCCTGGCCTAGTCGAGCTTCCCGGCTTTCTCGTTCTTCTCTTCGCCCTCCCAGTTGGCCGCGTTCTTGCGACTCGGCTGCACGCGTGGCGGCTCGCCGGGCATCTTGGGGAAGTCGGGTGGGAACGGCAACTCGCCGAGTCCGTTCTTCACGTCGCGTTCCCACCAGCCGAGGAGAGTGTCGATGCGTCCGGGCTTCGCGCTGAAGTCGGCCCAGGGGTCGCCGATGGTGCGCAGGCGTTCAGGCACCGTCTCGATCGTGAACGCCGCCGGACTGACCTTCTCCACTTCATCCCAGGTGATGGGGCACGACACCGACGCGTGTGCGAGCGCCCGGGGGCTGTAGGCACCGGCCATCGTGCGGTCACGATTGGCTTGATTGAAGTCGACGAAGATGCGCTTGCCGCGTTCTTCTTTCCACCAGTTCGTGGTGACCTGGTCCGGCATCCGCCGCTCAAGCTCCCGGGCTGCCGCAATGACCGCGTGTCTCACGTCGAGAAACTCGCAGGTGGGCTCGATCGGCGCGAAGACGTGGATGCCACGGTTGCCGCTGGTTTTGAGGAACGCGGTGAGACCGGCCTCGGCGAGGACTTCCCGCAACTCGAGTGCGGCAGGAATTGCGTCGTCGAAGTCGGTGCCGGGCTGTGGGTCGAGGTCGATGCGCAACTGGTCGGGGTTATCCGAGTTGCCGGCGAGCGACGGCCAGGGGTGAAACACCACGGTGTTCATCTGGACGGCCCACACGGCGGCTGCCGGTTCGTCGAGAACAACCTGGGGATGCGAGCGGCCGCTCGGGTAGGTGACTGTCACGGCCCGCACGTACTCCGGCGCCCCTTTGGGCGGGTTCTTGGAGAAGAACTGCTCGCCGTCAATCCCACCCGGAAAGCGTTGCAGTGAGACCGGGCGGTCGCCGTTGGCCGTCAGGAACGCGTCGCCGACCTCCACGATGTACTTCGCGAGGTCGAGCTTGGTGATGCCGGGCCCGGGCCAGAGAACCCGACCCGGGCTCGAAATGCGGACGTCGCGGGTCCCGGACGGCCCGTTGACGGAAAGGACGACTGCGTCGGTTGCCATGCGACCAACCTAGCGGCGCGGCCGAGTTGTCGGCACCCCCTGTGCTCCCGCTCGAAACCCCTACGACTCCCCCACGGCGCTGCCCGGGTCGCGGTGCGCTGATCGGTACGATTGATCAGTCCCGACGCCAGGTCGCGACTGAAAGGGCAGAATGACGATCACCGCCTCCGCTGACGGCTCGGCACTAGGCAATCCGGGTCCCGCAGGGTGGGCCTGGTACGTCGACGACGAGCGATGGGGTGCTGGCGGGTGGAAGCATGCCACCAACAACCAGGCCGAGCTGAAAGCTGTGCTTGAGTTGTTCCGCGCGACCGCACACGTCGACGATGACCTGCTCGTGATGTGTGACAGCCAGTACGTCATCAACGCGGTGACCAAGTGGATGCGTGGCTGGAAGGCCAAGGGCTGGCGCAAGAGTGACGGCAAACCCGTGCTCAACGTCGAACTGCTCAAGGAGCTGGACCAGGAACTCACCGGGCGCCGCTACAAGTTCGAGTGGGTTAAGGGCCACGTCGGCCACGAACTCAATGAGGCCGCAGACGCCCGCGCCCGCGCCGTCGCCGAGGCGTTCCAGCGCGGTCGCGATATTCCGTCCGGTCCCGGTTTTCCCGGCGGAGACACGGATGCTGCTGCTCCCGTCACAACGGACGCACCCGATCTGCTCGCCCCCGCACCGCAAGACCTCGAGCCCAGCCTCTTCGATCTCGATGAGGAAGCGAGCGGCACCCAGTGGCACACGGTTACCCTGTCCCTGAGCGCGGCCGAAAACATTCGCCTGCAGGAGCGAGCCCGGCAAAAAGGGGTCAGCGTCGAGGACTTCCTCCGCGACCTGATTTGAGAGAACAGGAGAACCCGGTGAGCGACCGCCCGTACCACCACGGTGACCTGAGGAAAGCCGTAATCGACGCCGCGGTAGATGTCATCAGCGACGCTGGTCCAGCCGCCGTGAGCCTGCGAGACCTGGCCCGCCGGATCGGCGTGTCTCACGCCGCCCCCGCGCACCACTTCGGCGACAAGGAAGGTCTGTTCACCGCGGTGGCCACCGAGGGCTACACACTGCTGGCGGATGAACTCGGCCAGGTAGAACCGGCAAGCGATTTCGTGGAGCTCAGCGTCGCCTACGTGCGGTTCGCCGTCGACCATGAAGCTCACTTCGAGGTCATGTTCCGCCCCGATCTCTTCCACAACGATGACCCGGCTCTGGTCACGGCACGCAACCGAAGCCGGTCGGCGTTGTTCCGCGGTGTCGCGTCGCTTCCCCCGGAACGTCGAGGCGGAGATACCATCCTGACCAATGTCAGCGCCTGGGCATTTGTCCACGGTTTCGCAACACTGTGGCTGCAGGGCGCCCTGCCGAAGGAAATGGGTGCCACCGTCGACGACGCCGTTCGAGTCTCCGCGTCGTTCCTTTTCGGCCGGGTCGGTCACTAGCTAGCCAGCTAAGCCAGCTAGGCCGCTCAGTCCGCTCAGTCCGTTCCGGTCAGGCTCGGTGGTGGATCGACTCGGTGGCGGATCGACGGAGTTCTCCCCCACCCTTCGGCCACCGCCGCTGCCTTCGGCCATGCCATCTGACTCGGTCAGGGCCCTGACCGTTACGCGGCTCGCGGCCTCGGCGGCGTTCTGCGCTGCAGCGACGGCACGCTTTCGAAGTCGTTCTTTCTCGAGCGGTGACTTTGACGGCATTCGCACCCTCACCCGCTCGCCGTCGACTCCAGGCGGCGGCACCGCCCAATAGTCACCCTCAATGCGAACGATTCGGTATTTCTTGACGTGGACCATCGTGTGGTGGAACGGACACATCAGGATGCCGTCCGCGAGGTCGGTGCGGCCTTCGTGCGCCACCCATTCGTTGATGTGATGAGCCTCGGTCATCGACGGCGGGCAATCGCACCCCTCGATCCGGCATCCGCCGTCTCGTACTGCCATAGCAACTCTCTGTTTTGCCGTGTGCAGTCGCTGTTCTCGGCCCACGTCGAGAATCGTCCCGCTTGTATCCATGAGAATCGGTGAGATTCCGGAGATACAGATTTGCTTCTCAACCATGCTGCCGGGTACCGCGTCCTTGCTGTCCTCAAAGTAGCCAGTGCCGACCAGATACTCGGAACCATCCTCGTCGGGAACACGGTTCTCCAGACCCTCCTCAGTCATGACGACGCGGATACCCGGCTGTCGTGACCCGTACGTCGTGCTCGGGTCGGCCTGAACGCCGGTCTTCATCGCGGCCATCAGGATGTCGTAAACGATCTGATCGTTGCTCCGACTGTCCAGTCGAAGCATTTCGGCCTTCTCGGCTTCCACCGGGTCGACGAACCGAGGACCACCACGGCGTGGGCGCATGGCAGCGCCCACGATTGACTCCATCCACGCGGCACCCTCCTCGTCAAACGAGATGTAGGCGTTCTTCGTGCCATCCTCCGCACGACCGAATCGCCACTTCCGATTCTCATATCGCTGGGTCCAACGCACCTCAACCCCGGCAGGATCGATGCGATCACGGAGGTGCCGCGCACGGACGCCCAGCTCATCAGCATTAACTCCCTCTGCCTCGGAAATGATCTCGCGGGCGGCGCTGCGCAGCATGTCGTCGCTCACGCGGTCGTCAGGCTTACCGAGTCCGCGCATGATGATGGTCACGGCCTCTGATCGGATGACACCGTCGTGCACGGCTCTGGTGAGAGGCTCGTGCCACGGCACAACCGGCGCGGGGCGCAAAGCGATCACGTGAGGGGGCGCCTCGGGGTCTGGACCGACCTCATGGTTCCCCTCCGGATCAATCAGGGGCTCGAGCGTGGGATCCGGACTGGTTGGCGTACCGATTGGCGGCAACCCGATCGGATTGGTCGCGGCGTCAGCCTCACCCATGGCCTCACCGAGCCGGATTTGGCGGAACGCCTCCGACTTCGTTGACCCGGTGAGCCGCTGAAGAAGGTTGACCGCCGTTCGATCACCGGTGGACTGAGCCCAGCCCGAGTGGCCGAGTTCACTACTCGACCGTTTCGCGATGACGCCGGCACCGGCGGCAAGGACGACATCCAGTTCGGACTTCGCGCGGGCCGCATTATGGAGCAGGGTCTCAAGGTCAGCGTTCGATGCCTGGTCGAGGAGAAGGGAGAGCGGCACGGAGTCGAGCGAGGCATCTGCCGAGGACTCGCACTGAGCGATCTGGTCGCACACAGACGATGCGACCTCTCGGATTTGCTCAGACATCCTTGCCATACTTGATTGTATCTCAGATTCTCCGAATTCGAAAGTGTATTCGAACAAATCTTTATGAAGCAAGCCCATGTTTCACCCTCGAGGCGTGCTTGGAGCGCACAGGCGTGCCGCCCCAGGGCCGAGATTGCCGCGCATTTGCGCCCTTTCCTCCACCATCTTTGCGATGGATAGATGAATGGGCAGCGAAGTCTTGGCGGCGGCTAGATGCGGTTAGGGCGTCAGCGTTGATTGGGCTGGATGTGGCGCCGAGCGAGGAAGAGAAGAAGGAGGCGGCGACCCGCGTGGCGGAGTAGACGAGCCGCAGGTCTGGGCGGTGAGGGAGGCGAGCCGGGCGGTCTGGGCAGCGAAGGAAGAAGGTGGGATGGCGCGGCCGCTGCAGCGTGTCATCCGCTGGGAAAAAATGAAATGAATTGGGGTCTGGTGGGAAGCGAGGCGCGATGCTAACGTACAACCAAATGGTTGTATATCAGTTGAGTGACTCCGCGGTGGATCGCATCTTTCAGGCTCTGGCAGATGCGACCCGTCGCGACATCGTCGAGCGAATACTGCGGCGCGAGCAGTCGGTTTCTGACCTCGCACGGCACTACGACATGAGCTTTGCCGCGGTGCAGAAACACGTCGCTGTTTTGGAACGCGCAACGTTGGTCACTAAGGAGCGTCGAGGACGGGAGCAGATTGTGCACGGAAACTCCGAGACGCTTCGCCGGGCAGCAGAGCTGCTCGACGCCTATGAACAGATCTGGCACGAGCGTGCCAGTCGTATCGGGGAGATTCTCTCCGAGACTGAGAAAGGAAGCGACACGTGACTCTTCTCGATTCACACAAGGATGTCGACAACCTCACCCTGACCTTCACCACCGAGTTCGACGCCGACGTTGAGCGGGTGTGGCAACTGTGGGAAGACCCTCGGCAGCTCGAGCGGTGGTGGGGACCACCCGACTACCCGGCGACGTTCGAGACGCTCGAGTTCTCGGCCGGTGGCGAGGCACGTTATTACATGACCACTCCGGAAGGAGCGAAACCTCGAGGGTGGTGGAGAATCACGGCGGTGGATGCTCCGCGCCGGCTGGAGTTCCAGGACGGCTTTGCCGACGACAAGGGGGACCCGATCGACGTGACGGACGTCGCGGTCTGCGTGGTCACCTTGGAAGCCTCCGACCGTGGCACTCGAATGACGGTGGTTAACACGTTTAGAAGCGCTGAGCAGCTCGACGAAATGATCAAGATGGGTATGGAAGAGGGCATGGCCCAGGCTCTGGGCCAGATCGACGGGATCCTCGCGGAGTCCCCAGTCTCCCGATAGCCGACCGTGAGGCGGTAGCGAGAGTCTCGCTACCGCCTCGTTCCCGGCTGTTCTCCGCTGGGCGTCTCCCACAACTCACCGGCAATGGGATAACGACAACAGGGCTAACCTGAGTGCGACGGGGCGGAGGTCGGATGGGCATTCACATCGGCACGTCTGGCTGGAGCTACGAGCACTGGGATGGCGTTCTCTACCCACCCGGGCTCCCCCGGTGGCACCGCCTCAGCCACTACGTGAGCCGGTTCGAGACCGTCGAGCTCAACGCCAGCTTCTATCGCTGGCCACGGGACTCGTCGTTTGCAAGCTGGCGTCGGCGTCTGCCGCCCGGATTTCGACTCTCGGTGAAGGCACCGCGCGGGCTCACTCACGGGAAGCAGCTGTACGCGCCGGAGGCCTGGATCGAGCGAATCGCGAGCGGCTGGCACGAGCTCGGGGACAAGCGGGCGGTACTTCTTGTTCAATTGCCGCCATCGCTCGAGCGGGATGATGCGCGTCTCGATTACTTTCTGGCGCGTCTTCCCGATTGGATCCCCGTCGCTGTCGAGTTTCGTCACCCGAGCTGGCACGACGAGCGGGTGTTTCGAATTCTCGAGGCGCACCGCGCCGCTTACTGTGTGATGAGCGGCGCGAACCTGCCCTGCGTCTTGCGGGTGACCGGACCGATCGCCTACGTCCGGCTGCATGGGCCTGACCACAACTGGCTCTACGGCGGTTCCTATTCCGACTCTGACCTGACCTGGTGGGCAGACCGGATTCGTGAGTGGCGCGACACGGGCACTGAGGTATACGTCTACTTCAACAACGACGGCGAAGGCAACGCCGTGCGAAACGCCGACACTCTTCGGTCGCTCATCGGCTAAGGCGGGGTGCCCGCAGAACGACGAAACGCCGTGGCGCAAAGCCACGGCGTTCCATGAGTGCCACTTAGGAGACGGTCTCCGCCTCACGGTGCGGAAGCTTCCATCCCGGACGCACGAAGTGGCAGGTGTAACCGTTCGGGTACTTCTCGAGGTAGTCCTGGTGCTCCTCCTCGGCCTCCCAGAACGGGCCGGCTGCGGTGACCTCGGTCACCACCGGGCCCGGCCACAGCCCTGACGCATCCACGTCGGCGATCGTGTCGAGCGCCACGCGCTTCTGCTCATCGTCGAGGTAGAAGATGGCGGAACGGTAGCTCATCCCGACGTCGTTGCCCTGACGGTTCTTTGTCGACGGGTCGTGGATCTGGAAGAAGAACTCGAGAATGTCGCGGTACGAAATCTGCTCGGGGTCAAAGACCACCTCAACCGACTCAGCGTGGGTACCGTGGTTGCGGTAGGTGGCGTTCGGAGTGTCGCCGCCGGAATAGCCGACGCGCGTGGAGATCACTCCGGGTCGCTTGCGCAGCAGCTCCTGGGCTCCCCAGAAACATCCACCGGCGAGGATCGCGGTCTGTGTTGTGTTCGTCATGTGTGGCTCCCTTGTCTCAAAACAGTCTGCCGAAAAAGAAGAACGCGTGCGACGTCCACCCTGTTCCCCGTTACCTGAGCGTGAGCCGTGAACCGGGTCGATCTCGCGTTGGGCATCATCACTCCCCCGGTCGAAGTTCCTTCACCGGCTGGAGTCGGAAGATCCGCACCCGCCGACCGGAGTCTCGTTCGTATCCGCGATACCCGGGCCACTGCCGCTCGATGCGCTGCCATGCCGCTTCGCGCTCACCCTCGTCGTCGATCAACGTCGCGCGTACCGACAGGCGTCGTCCTTTTACGGTGATGATGGCATCCGCATTCTTCATTAAGTTGTAGGTCCAGGCTGGGTGCTTCTCTCGCGCAAAACTGGTGCCGGCGACCAGGGCACGCCCGTGGCCGTCCGGCGTGTACATGAGCGGGGACTCGCGCTGTTCACCGGTTCGGGCCCCCGCCGTAGAGAGGATGAGCGACGGCACAAGCAGCCCGCTGACCTGCACCTTGCCCCCGGTGACGCGGGTGAGGAGCCGTTCGAACGGCGGCAACGCTTTCGGCCCGATCGCGCGGAAGGCTCGGGTACGGCTCAGTGGCGCGATCACGCGGCGGACAATCTGGGTGACGGTCGGCATGGCACCATTCTGACCCTTCCAGGCGGATGCAACGAGGGCAGGTTTCGCGCGCGCCGTCACGATTGCCGCATGCTCGGCCACGAAGCGGCGACCCGGCACCGTTGCTCCGTCAGGAACGGCGACCCGGCATCGTCGCTCCGTCACTAATGGCGACGTGCGCCGTTGCTCCGTCACTAGTGGCGACGCGAACCGTTGCTCAGTCGAAATGGGCGAGAAAAATCAATGCTTTGCCGCCGCATTCGACCGAGCAGCACGACACTGACCATTTGTGACCGAGCACCCGCTAGCATCGTGCCATGCCAGCCGCGAACGTGGGGCACGAACAGCGACATGCACTGTTGCTCCGCCACGAACGGCGACTCAGCATCGTCGCTCCGCCATTGGTGGCGACGTGCGCCGTTGCTCCGTCACTAGTGGCGACGCGAACCGTTGCTCAGTCGAAATGGGCGAGAAAAGTCGACGTTTTGCCGCCGCATTCGACCGAGCAGCGCGACAGTGACCGGTTGTGACCGAGCAGCCGCTAGCATCGTGCCATGCCAGCGCAAGCCGCCGTGACCACTTCTCGCCTCATGCAGATCATCCTCGCCTGGGCGATCGGCATCATCGGGGTCCTCGCCACGCTGGCTTCGATCGCTCCGAGCCTGTTCGTCGCCTTCTCCTACCTCTCTCCTCTGACCGGCGCGGTACTCGCGCTCGTCCTGGTTGAGGTGAGCATTCCGGTTTTCCTCGGGCTCGCCGTCGCCAACGTCCGAGGGCGCTGGTGGCTCTGGCTCCTGCTTGCGGTCGTTCTTGTCTTGGTGGTCGGTGTGCTGAGCCCCGCATTCGGTTCATTGGGCGTTTTCTGGATGCAGCTTTAGTTCGGCGCCGATTCATGGGCCCTTGCCGCTGACCGAGGCCAAGCCTAGAGTGACCACAATCTGTGGAGTGTGATCACATGCAAGACCTTCGATCTCTCACAACGCGTGTCGAGCAACACGGTGCGCTGCCGCCGGGAACGAACGAGCGATTCGCCGGATACGGCGTCATGAGTTTGCCGTTCTCCTCCGGCTATGTTCTTGGGCTCCGTCGTTTTCCGTTCACGTCGGTTGGCCCCGGTTACACGTCCGTATGGCTGCGCGCCCCGAACGGTGAGTGGACGATTTATACCAACGTCCCACCTGACGTCTCCTGTCCGCGCTATTTCGGCAACGCTCTTTCGCACTCGTCGGTTCATTCCATCTCGATCGAGTGGAGCGACGAGCGGCGCTTCGTCGTTCACATCGGCGACGACGTGAATTTGACCTGGCGGGTCACTCTCGCCGCGCGCCCGATCACTCGGCTGATGACCGGCGCCATGCGGCTGATCCCAAGAGTGGGATGGCGCAGCGCGGCATTCCTCCGTGGAATGGGAGCCGTCGCCGGCCCCGCGCTCGGCGCCGGCCGGATCGCGCTAACCGGAACGACACCGAATGCTCAGCGGTTCTTCGCCAGCCCCAAGCGAATTTGGTTCGTTGAGGACAGCACGGCAGAGGCCTTCGGCACCGACTTCGGAATAGTGAAGAAGCTGACTGAGCAGGACAAACTCGGAGATTTCTGGATGCCCCAACGCGGTATCTTCATGATCGGCTCGGCCGCGTTCGACACTTTTGCTCCGGCCCCACCCATCATCACGGCCGCTGCCTGACGCAGCACACCCCAAGAGGGGCTACCGTTGAACCTATGACGTCTTCTGACACGACGACGCTAAGCGAGGCAGAAACTGCCCGCGAAGCTCTTACATTTTCCGATCTTGGACTGAGTGACTCAGTTCTCAAAGGCCTCAAGGCCGTCGGCTACGAAACCCCCTCCGCGATCCAGGCAGCAACCATTCCCGTCCTTCTCGAAGGACGTGACGTCGTTGGCCTCGCACAGACCGGCACCGGAAAGACGGCGGCTTTCGCCTTGCCGATCCTCTCCCGCCTCGACATGTCGCAAAAGAGCCCGCAAGCACTCGTGCTCGCACCGACCCGCGAGCTCGCACTCCAGGTCTGTGAAGCATTCGAGAGCTACGCGACCGGAATGCGCGGCGTTCACGTTCTCCCGGTCTACGGCGGACAGGGTTACGGCGTTCAGCTGTCGGCTCTTCGTCGCGGTGTCCACGTTGTCGTCGGTACTCCCGGCCGCATCATGGACCACCTGGACAAGGGAACGCTCGACCTGTCCGAGCTCAAGTACCTCGTCCTCGACGAAGCCGATGAAATGCTCAAGATGGGCTTCGCGGAAGACGTTGAGACGATCCTCGCCGACACCCCGGACGACAAGCAGGTCGCCCTGTTCTCGGCGACAATGCCGGCCCAAATCCGTCGGATCTCCAAGAAGTACCTGCACGACCCCGAAGAGATCACCGTCAAGAACAAGACGACGACCTCGGCGAACACCACGCAGCGGTACCTGATGGTGTCGTACCCACAGAAGGTCGACGCTCTTACGCGCATCCTCGAGGTCGAGAACTTCGAGGGCATGATTGTCTTCACCCGCACCAAGAACGAAACCGAGACGCTCGCCGAGAAGCTCCGCGCTCGCGGATACGCCGCAGCAGCGATCAACGGTGACGTACAGCAGGCGCAGCGCGAGCGCACCGTCGAGCAGCTCAAGTCGGGCAAGCTCGACATTCTCGTCGCAACGGACGTCGCGGCCCGCGGCCTCGACGTGGAGCGCATTAGCCACGTGGTCAACTTCGACATTCCGATTGACACCGAGTCGTACGTGCACCGCATCGGCCGCACCGGCCGCGCCGGACGCAGCGGTGCGGCGATCAGCTTCGTCACGCCGCGCGAGCGTCGACTGCTCAACGCCATCGAGAAGGCGACCCGCCAGCCGCTGACCCAGATGCAGCTGCCGAGCGTCGAAGACGTCAACGTCACGCGCCTCGCACGGTTCGATGACGCCATCACCGAGGCGCTCAGCAACAACGAGCGCATCGAAGCATTCCGCGAGATCATCGGCCACTACGTCAAGCACCACGACGTACCGGAAGCCGATGTCGCGGCCGCACTCGCCATCGTGGCGCAGGGCGAATCGCCGCTCTTGCTCACTGCCGAAGACGAACGCGCCCAGCGTCGCGATCGGGAGCGCATCGAGCGCGATGACCGTGCCGCCCGCGGAGACCGCAACGATCGTCCGGGTCGCAACGACCGTGGTGACCGCGGCGACCGCGGCGACCGGGCACCGCGGGGTGAGCGACCCGAACGTCGGCCACGGTCGAGTGACCAGCAGCTGTCGGCGTACCGCATCGAGGTGGGCAAGCGCCAGAAGGTAGAGCCACGCCAGATCGTCGGCGCCCTGGCCAACGAGGGTGGACTCAGTCGCGAAGACTTCGGCGGGATCAAGATCCTTCCCGACTTCTCGATTGTCGAGTTGCCAGCGAATCTCTCCCCCGAGACGCTCGACAAGCTGCGCGAGACCCGCATTAGCGGCAAGCTCATCGAGCTGAAGCCCGACCGCAAGGCCTCGGCTCGACGCGACGATACGCGCAAGCCGCGCTACTAAATCCGGCATACACATCGTCGCCCTCCGCTGCTCCAGCGGAGGGCGATGGTGTTTTCCGTCGTACCTTCCGGCCGTCGGTGGCGAGGACTAGCCTGACCGGGAAACGGTCGGCATCTCGTCCGCCCGAAACCGGAGGTTGTGATGACGAACATTCCGCGCACCTATCCGCACGGCGTCTCCTGCTGGATCGATACCGAACAACCCGACACGGCGGCCGCTCGCAACTTTTATGGCAAGCTGCTCGGCTGGACCTTCACATCGGTGATGCCCGACGACGCTCCCAGCTCATATTTCATCGCGCAGCTCGACGGCCAGGACGTCGCGGCGATCGGCTCACGTGCGAACGGCGGTTCTTCAGCCTGGAACACCTATTTTGCGGTGACGGATGCCGATTCCTCGGCGGCCACGGTCGCCGAGGCAGGCGGAATGGTGACGTCCCCGCCCGAAGATGCAGGACCCGGGGGCAGGACCGCCACCTGCCGTGACCCGCAGGGCGCGGAGTTTCGGTTATGGCAGCCCTACCGACGACTCGGAGCCCAGGTGGTGAACACGCCCGGAGCGTGGAACTTCAGCGACCTCCTCACCACCAACCGAGAGGCCGCCGAGTCGTTCTACACGGAGGTCTTCGGCTGGACGTACCTGGCCTTCGGTCCCGGCTTCGGCGGCATGATCGCGGTGCCCGGATACGGCCAGCACCTCGCGGCGACAGCCGACCCCGATATCTTCGCCCGGCAATCAGACGCTCCCCCGGGCTTCGCAGACGTGATCGGCAACATGAGCGCCGCGGACACGGACGCTCCTCACTGGCAGGTCACCGTGAGCGTCGCCGACCGGGACGACAGTGCCGCCCGCGCTGAATCGCTCGGGGCGACCATACTGCGCAGCTTCGAACACACCTGGGCGGCCCTGGTCACAATTCGTGACCCGCAGGGCGCCGAACTTGTGCTGAGCGAATTCCGGGCGCCTGCCTGATGCTCGTGCACGAATGTGAGACGGTGAGGGGTGATCACCGATACCCCCCCGCACCCGCAGCCACACCCACGCCCACGCCGACCCCCTCGCCCACGCCCACGCCCACGCCGACGCTACGTACTGCTCGCTGCAACCGCACTCGTGGTCGCTGCAGCCGTCGTCGCCGGGCTGTTCGCCTCGGGCGTGCTGTGGCCGACGCGCGGCGTGGCCGGCAGCTATGCGGTGCGCGGGGTCGACGTGTCGGCCTACCAGGGAACCATCGACTGGGAGGTCCTCGGCACCGAGGACATCGACTTCGCCATCATCAAATCGACCGAGGGATCCGGCTCCCAGGACTCCCGGTTCGAGGCGAACTGGGCCGGCGCACGCGACACGGACCTCGTGGTGGGCGCCTATCATTTCATGAGCTTCGAGAGCGCCGGCGAGACCCAGGCGCAGAACGTCATCGACACCGTACCCGCCGAGGAAGGAACGCTGCCCGTCACGGTCGACCTCGAATACTACGGCGATTTCTTCGACAACCCGCCGAGTCGCGCAACCGTTCGGGACATTCTCGATCCCCTGCTCGCCGCGCTCGAGGAGCACTACGGGGTTCCGCCGATCATCTACGCGACCCAAAAGTCATACGACCGATACCTGCAGGACCACTACCCGGACAACCCGATCTGGATCCGCTCGATCGCCTCAGAACCGACACTGCCCGACGGCCGAGACTGGACCATGTGGCAGTACTCGAGCCGTGATCGCCTGCCCGGCTATGACGGCGACGAAGAGTTCATCGATATGAACGTGTTTGCCGGGTCGTTGGATGATTTGCGGGCCGCGACCCAGTGACATCCGCTCGCCATCTGGCATTCTGAAGGAATGTGGATCGGATGGATCGAATTCGACATTCTGCTGGGAGACGTGCGCTCGCTCAAGGAGAAGCGCTCGGTGATTCGGCCGATTGTGGCCGACCTACAGCACCATTTCCACGTCAGCGTCGCTGAGGTCGATCATCTCGACCTGCACCGTCGGGCGGCGATCGGGGTGGCTGTCGTCTCGCCCGACCAACGCCACGCCGTCGACGTGCTCGATGCGATCGAACGGTCGGTGGCCGGACGGCCGGAAATAGAGCTGCTCTCGGCGCGCCGGCGGCTCTCAACCTCCGACGACGAGTGACGACGGTTTTGGCGCGTTGAGCGTCGACCGACCAGACTGGGAACACGCCTACATCGAGAAGAGCCCCTCATGCCTGAACCCGTCGATTCTCGGGTCGCTGTCTACATCGACTTCGACAACATTGTGATCTCGCGCTACGACCAGGTGCACGGTCGCAGCCAGTTCATGCGCGACCGCGCCCGCGGCTTCAGCGCGGCCGACCGTGACTCCAACCCCGAGATCGCCGAGAAGCTCAGTCGCGCAACGGTCGACGTCGGCGCGATCATCGACTTCGCCTCGTCGTTCGGCACCCTCGTGCTGACCCGTGCATACGCCGACTGGTCGGCACCTTTCAACGCCGATTACCGGGGCCAGCTGGTCAGTCGTGCTGTCGACCTGGTTCAGTTGTTCCCTGCCGCCGCATACGCGAAGAACGGCGCAGACATCCGGCTTGCGGTTGACACCGTCGAAGACATGTTCCGCCTCCCCGACCTGACCCACGTGATCATCGTGGCCGGCGACTCCGACTACATCGCGCTGGCCCAGCGCTGCAAGCGCCTCGGCCGGTACGTGGTCGGCATCGGCGTCGCGGGATCGACGAGCCGCTCACTCGCTGCGGCGTGTGACGAGTTCGCGACCTATGACGCGCTTCCCGGTGTGAAGCCGATTCCTCCCGCGACCGTGAGTGAAACGCCGCAGCCGGAGAAGGCCGCCGCACCCAAGCGCGCGTCGCGGTCGAAGAAGACGCCCACCGATGCGGTGTCCACCGAGACGGATGCTGTCGATTCCGACACAGCGCAGGCGCCGCTTCCGGCCACCGCTCTCGTGTTCTCTGGACCGGACCTGCCGCCCGCCCCGCCTCGGCGGCGTGCGTCGAGGCGCGCGGCCGCGCCAGACCCGATTGAGGAAGAGGAGCAGGAGGCCGAGCCGGATCCGCAGGAAGTCGCCACCGGGCTCCTCGAGCGTGCACTGCGACTCGGTCACGAAAAGGACGACGCCGACTGGCTCCACAGCTCAAATGTGAAAACCCAGATGAAGCGGATGGACCCGTACTTCAGCGAGAAGGCCCTGGGTTTCCGGACGTTCTCGGACTTCGTGAAGTCCCGGGACACGGTCGCCGAGATCGACGAGACGAGCACGGCGCGACTGGTCCGACTGGTGCCGTCGCTCTCGGACCGATAGGTTCTGCCGACATCGAACGATGCTGCTGAACCGGGGAACCGGTTCAGCAGCTCGACCCGTGGAAAGGGCTCTGGTGCAACGCTGCGGTTGCCGCTAGCTTCGGGACATGCCCCTCGGATTGGATCTCGGAATGAATATCGGCTGGATCGTCTACCTGATCGTTGTTTTTGCTCTTGTTGTGACGTTCGCCGTTCTGCTCATACGGTTGATACTCGCCGCGACCCGGGCGCTCAATGCATACACCGACGACAAGAAGCTGCAGACGGCGGTGGCGCTCGACGAGCTCGACCCCGTTGAGGACCGACATGTCCACTGACCCCCCGCGGCGAGCCGGTTCACCTTCTGTCCACATCGGTGCGGCGACCTGGCTGGATCCGCGGCGCGGGTTCTGGCTGGGCGTTGCCCTGATCATCGTCGGCAGTTTCGGAGTGGTAGCCCTGGTGCGAGGAACAAACGCCGTCGGTGGGCAGGATCTGGCAGTCAGTTGGCCGATCTGGAGCCTGACCTATCTCCTCGGGCTGACCGTTCCGCTCGGCGCTGGCTTCCTGGCGGCCTCGATCGTCGCGGGGCGGCTCGCACACCCTCGACGCGTCGAGGAGATCGAGTCGGCCGATGCCGAGCCGTCGAAGCTGCCGCCCCGGCTGAGCGCGCGGGTTACGGTCATGGTGGGAGTGATGCTCATTGCGCTCGCGACCCTCGACCAAAGCCTGCACTTCGTCGAGCGGGTTCCGCCAAGCGGCGTTGAACGCGACATCCTGTCCCTGCTCGTGCCGTTGCTTGGAGCTCTTGCGCCGCTCGGAACGGCGCTGATTCCCGCGGGCTGGTTGCTCGCCCGGCTCGTCGAACCTTCCCCTGTCGACGGTGGTTTCGCCGAGACTGGTGGGCCCGCCGCTGCCGAGAACTGAGGACCCGAGCCCGATCACGGACGGCCCAGCGACGTTACGAGGCTGAGCGGTCCGCGTCACGACCGAGAACCTCGGCGAGGTGCCGAAGAGCCGGAATGCTGGCCTGGATCTGGTCACGTTCTTCATCGCTCAACTGGGCGGCCGCCTTGCTGACCGCGTCCGACCAGGCGGTTTCGAGGACTGTCTTGATGCCAAGGGATTCCGCCGTGGGGTGCAAGGCGACATATCGCTTGTCGGCCGGATCGTGCCGACGCGTGATCAACCCGCGGATGACCAGTTCCTTGAGCTGGGTGCTGACGTTGCTCAGCTGCCGGCCGAGCCGGGCCGCGAGTTCAGCCACGGTGATGCCCGGATTGCTCTCGACGACACGGACGATATCGAACGCCGCATTCGAGAGGACGGGAACGCCGGTTCCTTCGTGCGACTTGCGACGCACGTCCGCCGAAATATCCATGAGCGCGACCGCAAGTTCCAGAGAGTCGAGGGCCCGTGATTCGGCGGCGGCGGGAGCATTCTGCATAGCTTCAGCCTACGGCGACTGAGACGGTTCATTGAGCGCCCTCACGTTTGCGCGTCGTGAATCGTCAGTAGTGCAGGATCGGAATGTCGAAGGAGAAGCGCTGTGGGAAATGAACGGGTCGTTGTCATCGTTGGGGGCGGGTACGCCGGCGTGTTGTGCGCGAATCGGTTGCGGTCGTCACTTGGCCCGGACGAGATGACGCGAACCCGGATTGTGCTCGTCACCCTGACCTCAACCTTTGTGGAACGGATCCGGCTGCACGAGGTGGCGGCCGGCTCCCGCGCGGATGCCGGAATTGCGATGTCCGGCCTGGTGCACCCTGATGTCGAGTTGCAATTGGGTCGAGCCGTTCGAGTGGACGCTCACAGGCACCTCGTCGATGTTGAAACCGACGGCTCGGTGACCGCGATGCCGTACGACCGCCTCGTGTACGCGGTGGGCAGTGGCCCGGATCGGAGCGTGCCGGGAGTCGCAGAGTTCGCACTCGGCATCGCGGACGCCGCCGAGGCAACAGCGGCCCACCGGGCGATCGTCTCAGCGGGCGCCGGAGCGCGTGTCGTCGTCGTCGGCGGCGGGTTCACCGGAGTGGAGACGGCGAGCGAAGTTGCCGAACAGAACCCGGATGCGAGCGTGACGCTGCTCTCGTCGGGTGCGCTGCTCGGGAGCATGCGACCCGCCGCACAGCGCTCGATCCGTCGAAGGTTGACGACGATCGGCGTCTCGGTGCGCGAGAACTGCCGGGTCGAGCAGGTGACCGCCACGGGCGCCGTGCTCGACACCGGCGAAGAGGTGCCATTTGATGTGTGCCTCTGGACCGCGTCGTTCTCGGTGCCCGAGCTCGCTCGCACCAGCGGACTCTCGGTCGATGGCGCCGGCCGCCTCCTCGTCGACGAGCACCTGCAGAGCATCGACAGCCCCGACATCATCGGCGCGGGCGATGCGGTGAGGCTGCCGGACTCGGTGGGAGCGCACGTTCGGATGGGTTGCGCCATGGCACTCCCCCTCGGCGGCGCCGCCGCTCACACCGTGCTCTCGACTCTGCGCGGCGAAACGCCGCCGGTCGTCTCGGTCGGCTTCCTCTTCCAGTGCATCAGCCTCGGCCGCACACACGGGTACATCCAAGTGGTCAGGGCCGACGATTCGCCACGACCGCTCGCACTCGGGGGTCGGTTCGCCGCCCTCGTCAAAGAGGCGATCTGCCGCATGACCGTAAACAGAACACGTAAGGAGCAGTTGACACCGGGCGCATACTGGTCGCCGCGCGGCCCACAACGACGCCAGGTTCCCCATCCTGCGCCACAATGGCACGGTGATGTTCGAATTAGGTAGCTCCGCTTACCGACACCTGTTTGGAGTGGCCTACCGGCTCCTGGGCTCGGTGCACGACGCAGAAGACGCGCTGCAGGAGGGCTTCGAACGCTGGCAGCGCCTCAGCTCCGACGAGCGCGCGTCGATCCGCGAACCCGCCGCCTGGCTCACCCGCGTGATCAGTCGCATCTGCCTCGACGACCTGAAATCGGCCCGATCCCGGCGCGAGAGTTACGTCGGCATCTGGCTTCCCGAGCCGCTGATCGGCGAGGCGATCTCGGTAACGCACGCGACAGCATCCGTCGACCCTCTCGAATCGGTCAGCATCGACGAATCCATTTCGCTCGCACTTCTGGTCGCAATGGAGCAACTCACCCCGCCCGAACGCGTCAGCCTGATCCTGCACGATGTTTTCGCGCTGCCGTTCAGCGAAATCGCACTCATTATGGACAGAACAGCGGATGCCTGTCGCCAGTTGGCGACGACAGCGCGCCGAAACCTGCGGTCGCGTCCACGGTTTGCGGTGAACGGGCCCGATCGCGATGCGGTGGTCGAGGCGTTCGCCCGCGCCTGTTCAGACGGCGACCTGCACGCACTCGCTGCCGTTCTCGACCCGAACGTCTTGTCGCGTGCCGACGGTGGCGAGCACGTTCATGCCGCGCGCCGGGTCCTGGATGGCGCAGAGACCGTGGCGACCTACCTGCTCGGCGTCTTGGCCCAGCAGCAGAAACGCGGGGTCACCGTCGTGCCGTCGCTCGAGCCGGTGAATGGTCGAACCGGCGTTGTGCTTCGCGACGGGAACACGATAATCGGCGTGGTTGACCTCGCTATCGCGAACGACATGGTGACGGAAATCGCTTTCGTGGTCAATCCGGAGAAGCTCACGGTGCCGTCCGTACCGCTGGTGTGAGCGTTCTGCCCTCGTCACGTCATCACGGCTCAATGACGGAACCCTCCGCCGGAATGCTGAATGCGCGCGGCTGGAACGCGCTGGACCGTGACCGTTGTTCGCGGTAGCGCCGGAACACGATGGGGAGCCCGTAGGCCACGGACAGGTCTCGACTGCTCATTGCCTGCAGGTGCAAGTGCGGCTGGGTTGAGTTGCCGGAGTTTCCGCACTCGGCCAGGCGCTGCCCCGTCGCAATCCGGTCGCCTTCTCGAACGCGGATCGAGTGTTGTCGAAGGTGCACGAGCGCGACGAAAGTGTCGGGTTGGGAGAGCTGAATGAGGACAAAGTTGCCCGCGACCGCCGCAACTCCCTGCGCCAGTCGGGCGCGCTGAGCGAGTAGGTATGGCAGGGCGGCAAGGGGTGATCGTCGAGCCACATGATCCGGCTCGCCGTCATGCACCTCGACAACGACGCCGGCACAGGGCGAGAGGATGGACCGGCCAAACGAGACCAAACGCTCAGGCGGTTCCACACCGAATGCACTCTGCCAGGACGGCACGTCACTTGTTCGCCTGCGGCTCGTCACCCCGACGAAATCGATTGCATACCGCCCGCCCAGCAGGTCCGTGCCGTGGCTGGGTACCCGTCGAGCCGGACTGTTCTGCACGAGCCAGCGCCCGGTGAACGGGAGCTCGAGAACGAGGCTTTGTCCCGGTTCCTCTGTCTGCTGAGCCATCATCGAAGCCGTCAAGGTGAGGGCTATTTCGGGTACCCGGCTCAACCGCTCGACGGCGATGGCACTGGCGACGATGCGGACGGCATCGGGTGCACTTCGACGTGCTGACCGTCGGGGTCGGTCACGTGGACCGCACCCTCGGTGAGGCGGGCGTCGGTGTATCCGATTCGGCTGAGGCGATGTACGAGCGCGTCGGGGTTGACGTCGCTGTGGATTCCGGGGGCTACTGTCCAGTCGTTCTGGTCGACTCGATCGCCGTGTGCGCGATGAAGCAGGAGCCTCCCACCGGCAGGCGCTTCCCACAGTTCTGCACCCTCACGTTCGTCATCCAGCGTGAAGCTGAGCGCGGTAAGCACGTCTCGGTCCGTCGCGACGGTCGAGGAAAACAGAACGGGCAACACGTCGACGTGCTCGGTGCGCTCAGGGCGCTCAGGGCGCTCAGTGTCAGTGTGGGAGCCGTCGAGGTCGCTGGGCGAAGAGATGTCGTCGATCCGCAGAGGCCCGCGTGTCGTCTCCACACGTCCTGAGCGCCCGAACGCTGTGTCCCACGACGCGATGGTCCCGCCTGACGTACGGAGAGCCTCGACGGTGCCGTCGAGGTCATCTGTTCCGAGGCCCAGGCTGGTCCGTCCCACTTCTGCGGCTCGCGTCGTCGCGCGCAACACGTACCGGGTGGACTGCCCTGCCAGCGGAGGGTAGGTGGAGTGGCCGAGGCGCTCGGTGCGCTCGGAGATTGCGGGCGGCCGCAGCCCAAGCACCGTCAGGAATTCGATCATCGCCGGCACATCATCGGTGTAGCGAAAAAGTGCGATCGACAGGCGCGGAATCATGGGATCTTCTCTTCGATTGCGGGCGGGACCGGCTGTCACACGTGGCCAGCGCCGTTGCGGCCTGCACTGTCGTCGCTCTGCCAGTCCTTCGGAGCAGTTTAGGCGCGGTGGCCCGTGGCGGTCCAGAGCACGTGATCTCTCACGGCACATCCCGCCCCTGGAGAAGTATCGAGGAGCAATCGTCACACGATACGTTGGCTGCATGACGCACGATGACCACCCCGCCACCAACCGGCCCCGTTTCACTCTGTCGCAGGTGGCGTGGCTGAGTGGTGTGACCGCCGTAGTGCTACGCCGGTCGAGACGAGCCTGACGTGCCGTCTCCAGTGGCCTGCGTCACGGGCGTCGGGCGCAAGAATGGCATCGCCCGGGCGATCGCGCTGACCCTTGCCCATGACGGGTGGGATATCGCATTCAACTACTGGACGCCGTACGAGGAGCGCATGTCCCTCGGCGGCAGCGCCGACGACCCAGCCGACATCGCAGCCGAGATTGAAGCGACCGGCCGGCGAGTGCTCCCGATCGAAGCCGACCTCACCGCCCCTGACGCGCCCGCACACATCTTGAGCCGCGCGAAATCCGAACTGGGTCCCGTCTCCGCCCTGGTCCTCTCACACTCCGAGTCGGTGGACTCGAGCATTCTCGACACCTCGGTGGAAAGTTTCGACCGCCACTTCGCTGTCAACGCCCGGGCCGCCTGGCTGCTCATCCGTGCCTTCGCGCTCCAGGTTCCGCCCGACGGCGGATCGATTGTCGCCCTGACGAGTGACCACGTCGTGCATAACATGCCCTACGGCGCGAGCAAGGGGGCACTCGACCGCATCGTCATCGCAGCGGCGGGTGAGCTGGGCGACCGTGGCATTTCGTCGAATGTCCTCAACCCGGGCCCGGTCGACACCGGCTGGATGAACGATGACATTCGCGCATCGGGGATCGCACGCCAGCCGACCGGCCGGCTCGGCACACCCGACGACATCGCGAAGGTTGTTCGCTTTCTCGTCTCGCCCGATGGCCGATGGATATCCGGGCAGCTACTGACCGCCGACGGCGGGTTCTCGATCTAGTCCGACTCCCCGCACAACGGCAGCGACCGCACCGCCTCAAAACGACGACTCTGCCCGTCCACCGGGTCAGTGAACCTCAGTTCGCTCGCCAGCAACTGCAGCGGGTGGTCAAAGTCGTCGACCGACACGTCCCGCACCTCGGGATAAAGCGGGTCGTCCGCAATCGGCACGCCCAGACCCCACATGTGCATCCGCAACTGATGTGTGCGCCCGGTGCGCGGCGTCAGCCGGTACACCGCACGCGACTCATCGAGCACGGTCTCCAGTTCCACCCGCGACTCTGCGTTGGCTGGCCTCCCCTCCACCACCTCGGCCTGCAGGTGCCCGCGGCGCTTCGCCAGGTGGTTTGTCACCGTGACCGGCAGCTCAAGCTCAGGCCGGTAGGCCGCGAGCGCGCGATACACCTTGCCGACCTCGCCGCGCTGAAACAGGGTTTGGTACGGCGCTCGCCATTTTCTCTCGGTCGCCAGAATCAGAAGACCGGATGTCACCCGGTCCAGTCGATGAAGCGGCGACAGTTCCGGCAGCCCCAGTTCGGCTCGCAGCCGCACCACCACACTCTGCTTCACATGTCGCCCGCGGGGAATGGTGGAGAGAAACGGCGGCTTGTCGATCACGACGATGCGTTCGTCGCGATGCACGATCGAAATTTTCCCCGGTACGGATGCTTCCTCCCGCAGATCCCGGTGGAACCAGACGAACGTGTGCGGCCGGTACAGGTCCGACTCGGCCACCGCTTCTCCCGATGCATAGACGAATCTGCCCGCGCCCAGAAACTCGGGCACGTCGATGAATTCAGAAAGACGCTCGTCCAACCACGCACCCATCGTGGGCCACGGCGTCGGCCGCTGCCGATCGAAATCCGGTGTGCGCATCCACGCCGGGTCGAGCCCGTGGCGCTGCGGTAATGGTGAGCGTGGAGGCATCCTTCGATCGTATCCCCGGTTCCGGGTCTCGCACTGAGGCGACGGCACGACGAGCCGGTTCTCGCAGAATCGCGCCAGACACCGATATCGTGGGACCGAACACCTTTGGGGGGTGCGCGACAGCGCTTGCCTGCCGTCGAGCACAGGAGCACAATGAGCGATTCGGTCACGCACTCGCGCAGCGAGAAGATCACCCGTTTCCGTCGCCGATCGATCATCGCGCTGGGTGTGGCCCTCGCCGTGGCGATGACACCGCTCGTTCTCGCAAACCCGCGCACCTCACCGGCTGCCGTTGCGGCTCCCGCCGTCGCAGCCGTCGATGACTCGCAGCTCAACGCGGGCCCGCCCAGCCGCGGCGGCAACTACATGCACGACGCGGATGCACCGTGGGTTCGGCCCGTCCCGGGCAAGGTCACCTCCGTCTTCGGGCCGCGACCGGTGATCTGCACCCCGGCGGGCTGCTCAAACACGACCCACGACGGTATCGACCTCGGCTCGCCGTGCGGTACCGATATCAAAGCCATTTCACCGGGACGGGTCACCTCAGCCAGTAACGCGGGCAGTTTTGGCGAGCGCGTGATCATCGACCACGGCAGCGGACTCGAGTCAATCTACGGCCACATGCAGACGGGCTCATACCGGGTCAGCGTTGGCCAGCTGGTCAAGGCCGGAACCATCATCGGTAAAGTCGGCATGACCGGTGTTGCCACCGGCTGCCACCTCGACCTCAAGATCCGTACCGGTGCGTACATCGACCCCAAGCCCTTCCTGGCGTTCCGCGGGGTCACGCTGTAGCGGCCATCGCCCCACCGTGACCTCCCTCGGTACCGTGTTAGGCCCGAACGTCATCCTCGAGCGGCAGCCAGATGCGCATCGTCGACGGACCGCGGTTCGCCCACGATGAATATGGAATCAAACGGATGCTGTGGGTCTCACCCGCAATCTCCGCATCCTCCACCCCGTAGGGCCAGGTGTGCTCGGGCGCGACCATTCTGTGCACGCCGACAGTCACCTCTCCCCCCTGCTCGGAAAGCTCGCCCGTGATGCGGAGCTCATCGACGTCGTCGGTGAACGCAACATCGGTCGACTCGGCGCACAACACAACCGGACCGCGCTCGACCGCACGCTGGCCGCGCAAGGCGTCGATGCGGGGGTCGGGGGTGGTCCAGCGCGCCGTGACAGGCAGGGTGAGAACGAGTTCGTCACCGACCGCAAAGGCGCGGCGTGCAGTTGCGGAACCGGGAGCAAGCTCCCGCACGTCGTCTCCGTCCTGCAACGTCGCGCCATCCGCTGCCCAGCCCGGGATGCGTAGTGCGAGTTCCCAGTCACTGTCGATCGTCTCGGTCACAACAATACGAATGACGCCGTCCGTCGGGTATTCCGTTTCGACGCGCACGGCCACGGTTCCGCCGTCGATGTCGGCGGATATGGTTCCGGCGGCGTACTGGTGAACCTGCAGGCCATCGGGCGTCGACGAGGCGACGTATGCTCCGAGGGTCGCGAGGGTGCGGGCCACGTTGGTTGGGCAGCACGACACCTCGAACCACGGGGCACGAAGGCTCGACGAGGCTCTCGGGCTCGGTTCGTCTTCGGGCGGAGTGGAACCGGGCTCCCGCTGGTGCAGCGTGTTGGTGTAGTAAAACGCCTTGCCGTCGGCGGCGGGTGACGTGGCGACCACGTTAAACAGGGTGCGTTCGATCAGGTCGGCGTATCGCTCCTCTCCGGTGGCGAGCAGCAACCGGTGGTTGAGCATGACCGAGCCGACACCGGCGCAGGTTTCGGAGTAGGCGCGATCGCTCGGCAACTCGAAGTCCATACCGAACGACTCACCCTCGTGGTGCGCACCCATGCCCCCTGTGATGTAGGTGCGTCGGGCGACCGTGCGGTCTAGCTGGTTCACAACGGCATCGAGAAGCTCGGATTCGTCATCCTCAACGGCCACGTCAACGGCACCGGCCGCGAGGTAGACGGCGCGAACGGCGTGACCACGCAACACCTCGGCGTCCCGCACCGGGGTGTCGTCCTGGAAGTAGCTCCGACCGAGTTCAATATCACCCAGCGTCCCGGTGCCACGGCGGTTGATGAAGAGCCGGGCCTGGTTGAGATAGCGGGTCTCTCCCGTGAATCGGCCGAACTCGACGAGAGCCATTTCCACCTCGGGGTGACCACACACCGATTCGATGCCACCCTCACCAAAGACGTCACAGACGTGATCGGCCGCTCGACGGGCGAGCTGCACGAACTCGTCGTCGGCTCCGACCGTGCGGCCGCGCGCCACGGCGGCCTGCAGTAGGTGGCCGTAGCAGTACAGCTCGTGTCCCCACTGCAGGTCGGAGTATCGCGGCTCCTGCCCGGGGCGCCCAAACATCGTGTTGAGGTAGCCGTCTTCTTCCTGCACGGGCGCGATGCGAGCGACGAGGGCACGGAAACGCTCATCGAGCCGGGAGTCGCCCGTGCGCCCGATCTCCCAGGCCATGGCTTCGAGCAGTTTGTAGACGTCCGAGTCGGAGAACTCCCGGCCGGTTCGGTCAGCGGGAAGGCGCCCCTCGACAGCAGCGTCGAAGTTGCCGATCCAACCGACTTTTTCCATCCAGTATTCGCAGTGGTCGATGATCGCGGAGGCATTGAGCTGTTGTTTGTCAGCCCAGAAGCCGCTGTCGATACTCACCTGTGACAACGAGAGTGGTCGCAGGGTGCCGCGGGAGGGGTTCACGGGAACGGCAGCGGAGGTGGTTTCGGTCAGCATGGATACTCCAGGTGTGTGAGAAACGACGGTGTTCACTTGACGGCGCCGAGGGTGAGGCCTTCGCGCAACAGCCGGTAGGTGAACGTAAAGAGGATGAGGATAGGGATGGAGGTGATGACGCCGAGGGCCATCAGTCCGGGCCAGTTGATTCCAAACGCAGACACCTGCTGCGCGAGCAGGGCACTCAGCGGGTAATTGCCCGGCGAGAGGAAGAAGTTGACCGCGTAGAGGAACTCGCCCCAGGAGAGTAAAAACACGAGGGTGCCCGTTGTGGCCACTCCGTTGCGGGCGATGGGAAGCATGATCGACCAGAAGGTGCGCGGAATGCTCGCACCATCGATGGAGGCGGCCTCCTCGAGCGCCTCGGGCACCGCGCGAAAGAACGGCCGAAGCAGCAGCGTGGCGAACGGGATGAGCAGCGCGGTGTCGGCGATGATGACGCCGGCGTTCTGGTCGAGCAAACCCCACGCACCGAAGATCTGGTAAAGCGGGATGACGTTCGCCGTCTGCGGAACCATCTGCAGCACGATCAGAAGACCGAGACCGATCGTCGTGATGCGCGAATCGACTCGGGCCAGGCCGTATCCGGCCGGTATCGCCACCAGTAGGGTGAGCGCCGTGGTTCCAGCCGCGATGACGAGCGACTGCTGCATGGCGACAAAGAGACCCGAGGTGGACAGGACGTTGGTGTACGCGTCGAGCGTCGGTGTGAAGAGGAACGAAGACTGCGACGAGATCACGTCGCCGGGTTGCTTGAGCGAGGTGAGAACGATGAAGAGAATCGGCACCGCATAAATCAGCAGCAGGACAACGCGCAGCGGTCCGGCGACGGGTTCGAAACGCTTCTTACGGCGAGGCTGCGGTGAGGACGGTGCTGACGCAGTGGCATCCGCTCGGGGAATAACGATACTCATGAGTGAGCCTCCTCTGAACGCACACTGCGCGCGTAAATCACGGCGAGAACGAGGACAAGCAACACGGAGATGACGGCGGTCGCCGCTCCCATGCCGAAGTCGAAACGAACGAACGCCTGCAAGTAGCTGAGGAACGGAAGGGTGTTTGTGGCGACACCGGGACCGCCGTAAGTCATTACGAAGATGAAGTCGAACGATCGGAAGGCGTAGACGATGGTGAGGACCGCGAGAACGAGCGTCGTGGGTCGAACGGCCGGCACGATCATGTGCCAGATCTCTTGCCAACGGTTGGCTCCGTCGATGCGTGCGGCCTCGAAGGTTTCGCCGGGGATACCGAGGATTGCGGCGCGGAAGACCAGGGCGTTGAACGGGACGACAGCCCAGGAGTTGACGATGGCGACCGAGAGCAGGGCGAAGCGCTCGTCGTAGAGGAATGGAACGGCGGTCGGTGAGAGGCCGATTCCCGTGATGATCGAGTTGATCAGGCCGGCGTCTCCGAGCAGGAACTTCCAGACGCTTCCGTTGACGACCGGTGGCAGTGCCCAGATGAACACCATCAGGCCGAGGACGAAGGCGGAGAGCCATGTGCTCGTGCTGAGCAGGATAGCGGCAGCCAGACCCCCGATGAGTCCGATCACCGTGACGATAAGCACGAAAACAACCGTGTTGCCGAATGCCGGCACGAGCGAACCCTGGGTGGCGCTCCCGACGAAGTTGTCGGCGCCGACGAACTCCCACGGCGAGTTGAGGGTGCGCGCCGAGACGTCGCTTACACTCATTCGCCCCAGTTGGGCGAGCGGGAAGAACGAGAAGATGAGGAGGAAGACCCCGGCCGGGAGGGCAAACAGGAGCTTGCCTCGCCGCGACAGGGAGCGGCGTCGTGGGAACCGGCGGGTGTGCCCCGGTGATGCGGACAACCGCCGGGACGGCCGCGCGGCCGTCAGATCTGCTGACATGGGTCTTCCTCCTTTCTCGTGTGGGATTACTTGGCGAGCAGTGGCTCGAGGTCTGCGATCAGCTTGGCTGCCGCATCCTTCGGCGTCATCTGGCCACCGATCACGGCGCTCCAGACCTGTCCTACGGCGAGCTGCTGGTCGGCAACGGCCTCGGCAGGAACGGCCGGAGCCGGGTAGTTCGCTCCGTTGTCAGCGAGTGACTGGGCGAAGGCCTTGAGGATGGGGTCGTCGGTTACTTCCGGAGCGGATGCTGCGTCGCCGCGGCTGGGAATGCTGCCGACATCCTTGAGCGCGATGGCCTGGCCCTCTGCGCTGAAGTAGGTTTCCTCGAGGTATTTCCAAGCGAGTTCGGGGTTCTTACTGAACGCACCGATGCCCTGTCCCTCACCACCGAGGTAGACCTGACCATCTTCACCGACCGGGAGCGGCACGACACCGTAGTTGAACTTGGCATCGCTGCGCGCAGTCCCGATCTGCCAGTTGCCGTTTTCGGCGAAGGCAACGTTTCCGGCGGCCCACGTCTGGAACGGAACCGTCTGGTCCCAGGTCACGGATTCACGGGTGAGTGCTCCCGATGCGGTCCAGTCCTGAATGGCGGCGAAGGCCTCCTCGAGCGGGGCAGCCTGCGGGTCGTCGTAGTTGAAACCGAAGCTGGACAGCCATGGGTATGCCTGCCATTCACCCTGCGACTGGGGCAGCCCGGAGAGCGTGATGCCGCCCTTGCCTGCGGCCGTGACGGCGTCGAGGGCCGAATTCAGCTCGTCCATCGTTGTGGGCGGTTGCACGCCCGCTTCGTCGAGGATGTCCTTGTTGTACCAGAGCCCGAGCAGGTTGACGTAGCCCTG
The DNA here is from genome assembly GCF_024171565.1 of Okibacterium sp. HSC-33S16. Classification (GTDB taxonomy): domain Bacteria; phylum Actinomycetota; class Actinomycetes; order Actinomycetales; family Microbacteriaceae; genus Mycetocola_A. The sequence goes on along the minus strand of NZ_JALJZZ010000006.1, from coordinate 124,930 downwards.
TGCTGCGTAGACGTCGCCCTCAAGTGAGTGCACGACGGACTCGGGGAATTCGCTCTTGTCGTCGAAGCCGTCCCACTGATCCGTGATCGGTGCGAGCGCACCACCGAGGGCCAGGGTTGACGCGTCGGCTCCGTTGAAGACAACAACGTCCGGCCCAGTTTTCGAACCCACCGCAGAGATAAGTTTGGAGTTCAGCTGGTCGTAGGGAACGAACACGTTGTCGACGGTGACACCGTCGTTGTTCTTCTCGAAGAGATCTTTGTAGTCGGTCATCACTTTGACCTGGTTCTCATCGCTGAAGTAGTGCCACACCGTGATGGTGTCGCTGTCGCCATTGTCTCCTGCTCCGCCCGAGGAGGACGGAGTGCAACCGGTGAGCGCGAGCGCCGCTGATACGGCAATAGCCCCCCCGATTAACGGGAGCGAACGAGTGCGGCGGGACCGCGAGAATTTCAGTGCCATAAGACTTCCTTGTCTGGAATCGTCATTGATGAGGGCATAACTCGGTGCAGAGCGACCTTCTCGAAACTTGCCGAAAAGGTTTTCGGCGAACATAACACCGGTAGATCACTTGCGTCAACCCGTGTAGTCTCGAGTCCACTCGAAAGAGACGACAATCAGCTTCATCGACGAAGGCGCCCGCGGGTGCGGGCAGCGCGACGGGCTGGGTATCACCAAGGGGATTCAGCCATGACCATCGCAGACAAACCGCAGAACAGACCGACGCTGCGTGACGTCGCCAGCTTGGCCGGGGTCTCGGTCGCCACGGCCTCTAAGGCGCTCAACGGTCGCGACCAGGTGCATCCCGACACGCGCGCTCGCGTTTTGGTCGCAGCCGAGAAAATCTCCTTCACACCGAATGCCCTGGCACGCGGCCTCCTCGCCGGGCAAACCGGAACCGTCGGGCTAATCACCGGCGACCTTGACGGCCGGTTCTCGCTTCCGATTCTGATGGGCGCTGAAGACGCCTTCGGCAAGGGCAAAATGTCGGTTTTCCTATGCGACGCACGGGGAGACTCGATCCGCGAGCAGTACCACCTCGACGCGCTGCTGAGCCGCCGGGTCGATGGACTGATTGTGGTGGGATCCCGCACGGATCCACGCCCATCGCTGGGTCGCAATCTGCCTGTGCCGGTGGTCTACGCGTACGCCCCGTCGACGGACGACAACGATCTGTCCCTCGTTCCCGACGACGTTCAGGGGGCGAAAGATTGTGTCGACTTCCTGATTTCCCGTGGGCGTCGGAAGATTGCCCACATCACCGGGCAGCCGGACTACGCGGCGGCACAAGACCGGGCACGCGGCGTTGACGAGGGTCTCTCGAGTCACGGTCTCTCTCTTCTCGGAGGAGCGCAGTTCGGATCGTGGACCGAGCAGTGGGGCCGCACCGCGACAGCACGACTGATCGAACAACATCCGGATGTCGACGGCATCCTCTGCGGTAACGACCAGATCGCCCGCGGAGCGTTGGACACACTCCGCGAATCCGGCTGGGACGTGCCTGGTCGGATCTCTGTCATGGGCTATGACAACTGGGAGGTCTTCACAACCGGTGCCCGGCCGCACCTCACCAGTGTCGACATCAATCTAGAGGCGCTCGGAGCCCTTGCGGCCCGTCGGCTGTTCGAAGCGATCGACGGTAGCTCGCGATCGGGAATCGAGTCACTCCCCTGCCGAATCGTCCCACGCGAAACGACCTAGTCACCCATCGACGCTGGGACAGCTCGAACGTATCCTGACTCACATGCGACTCATGACCTGGAACGTATTGTGGCGCTTCGACCCGGATTGGAAGGGGCGACAGGAGCGCATCCTCGCTGTGCTGAAAGAGGTTTGCCCGGATGTGCTGGGGCTGCAGGAGTGCTGGGCAACCGACGAGCACACGCAAGCAGAGATCTTTGCTGAGCACCTCGGAATGCACGCGGCCTACGCCGCCTCTTCACTGCCGCCCGTGCCGAGTCCGCCAGAACATCCCGACCAGAACGGCGTTCGCATGGGCGTCGGTCTCGTCAGTCGCTGGCCGGTTCTCTCAACACGACACCACGCGCTGCCCGTGAGTCACCGGCAGATCGCCCCGGTGGCGCTCGAGGCGCGCATGGAGGACGAGCGCGGACGTCGGTTTGACGTTCTCGTGGCCGGCACGGAGTGGGAGCCGGAGTATGCCGACGACCACCTCGCCCAGACTCGACGCCTGGCCGAACTTCTGGCTGCCGCAGACGACAGCGTCCCACGCTTCCTCTTAGCCGACCTCAACTGTGATGCGTCCCAGGCAGAGTTCGCCCCGCTCGCAGCCGTCGCCGACGACACCTGGGAGCGAGCAAACGGTGATCCCAGGGCCGTCACGCTCAGTTCAGCCGTTCCCTTCGCCCCGCTCGAAGCTACCAAGGAGATCGACCGTCGTGTCGACCATATCGTCGCCCGAGGCGCGGGGATCTCCGTCACCGGAGCTTCCACGATTGACTCGCCCGTCCGCGGCCTGTTCCCGTCTGACCATTTCCCCGTCATCGCCGATGTCGAGCTCCGGGTCTCCTCGCCCTAACATGGGACCCATGCATCGCTCACTGCCGAGAAGCACGCCGTCTGCCCACTCCGTCGACGCGTCGGGCATCGCCGCGTTCGTTGACGCACTGAATGCCGCCCCGCACATCGAACCGCACAGCCTCATGCTTCTCCGCAACGGCGAAGTCCTCGCCGAAGGATGGTGGGCGCCGTACTCTGCCGACCGGGTGCACCTGCTCTACTCGCTGAGCAAGAGCTTCACTTCCACCGCTGTGGCGTTCGCGGTCGAGGAGGGGCTGCTCAGCCTCGACGACACCGTGCTCAGCCACTTCCCCGAGTTTGACGCCGACATCACCGACCCGCGCAGCCGTTCCATGCTCGTGCGTCACGTTCTCGCCATGGCGAGCGGCCACCGCGAGGAGACCCTCGACCGCGCGCTCGATCTCGACCCTGAGAACCTCGTTCGCGGATTCCTCCTGCTCCCACCCGACGAGGATCCCGGAACCGTCTTCGCGTACAACCAGCCGTGCACCTACACCGCCGCACTCATCGTGCAGCGCGCATCGGGCCAGTCGCTGGTCGATTACCTGAGGCCGCGCCTTCTGGATCCGCTCGGCATTGTCGATGTCGGCTGGATGAGAGACGGGTCCGGCCACGAACTCGGATTCAGCGGCCTTCATGCCCCTACTGAAGCCATTGCCGCACTGGGCCAGCTGTACCTCCAGCGCGGGGTGTGGCAGGGCACCCAGCTCATTCCAGCCGCTTGGGTGGACGAGGCGACCCGACCGCAGGTCGCGAACGGGTCGGATCCGACATCCGACTGGGAACAGGGATACGGATTCCAGTTCTGGATGGCTCGCCACGGTTACCGGGGCGACGGTGCATACGGACAGTTCTGCGTGATCCTGCCCGAGCACAACGTCGTCCTCGCCATGACCGGGCAAAGCCAGGACATGCAGGGTGTCCTCGACCTCGCATGGCAGCACCTGCTGCCCGCGATCGGTGGCGATGGCGTTTCTCGAGGCGATTCAGGAACGGATGCCACGCTGGCCGCACAGCTTGCATCGCTGCGGTTGGCACCGGTCGACGCCAGCACCGGTGACCGTACGGTGACAGCGCAGTCCTTCACCCACAAGCCCCCGCATTCCTATCCGAAGCTCACCCGGATCGATCTCGCCCCGGGAGCGAACGGCAGCGACCTCGTCCTCACCCTGGTCGAGGATGAGGACCACATCGATGTCCCTGCCCGGTTTGATAACTGGTTCACGTCCGACGCGACGTCGGCCAGCGCCGGCTGGACCCCCGACGGCCTCGCGGTCGATGTCATCTTCATCGAGACACCGCACCGCCTGCACTTCACCCTCAACAGTGAGACGTCGACATTCGTCACGCGCTGGGAAACCGAGCCGCTGCACGCACCTCCGCTCGCGTCGCTGCGCAAGCCGACGGCATCCGTCTCCTTTACGACCTTCTGATTGGGACGGTGCGGCTCAGCCCCGAGCCAGCGCGCCGCTGCGCAGAAGTGGAGTAAGAAGCTCGATGAGCGCGACCTCCACCTGGTTGGGGGAAAGGCTGCCGTCGAAGCGCAGGACCCGCCAGGTGGTCGCATCGCACATCGCGACGATCTGGGCGAGGCGGCGACGTCGGGTGTCGTCGTCGACCTCCGGGGCCAGGTGATCGGCGAAAGCCCGCCGGCACCAGTCGACGTGATACTCACGACCGCGTGCCGCAATCTCAGGCAGTCCGGGAACGAGCGGCGCCTCGGAGTAGGTCTTGAGGATGAGGGCACCGTAGTTTTCATAGTGCGCGACCAGTGCCTGGATGGTGTCGGCTGCTCCCGCCCGCGCTGCCGCCTCGCGCGCGGCAATAATTCGCCCGAGCTCCCTCTCAACCGTTGTATTCATCAGGCCGGGCTTGTTGTCGAACCGGCGGAGCACGGTCTGAACCGTGACACCGGCATCAGCGGCGACGTCGTCGAGTCGAATGCGCTCGTACGGAGTGTCACGCAGCCGCACCAGCATGGCGTCGACGATGCGCTCGCCCGTGACATGCGCCGCATCCGCACGCGTTGACATTCGATACCCTCGTGTTTTCATGTTAATGACGCTAACATCAAATAATGACACTCCTCTCGGAACACACCGACCGCGTTTCAACGCGACTCGGCTCGCTGCACGTGAGAACGATCGGCTCCGGCCTGCCCACCGTTCTCTGGTCATCGATGTTTGTCGACAGCCACACCTGGGACCGACTTCTCCCCCTCCTCCAGCGCGACCGAAGCGTTCCTCGGCGCGTGATCCTCATAGACCCGCCGGGTCTTGGCCTCAGCGAACCGCTGGGCAGGGCGAGCTCCATCACCGAGGCCGCCGAGGCCGCCCGCGAGGCTCTCGACGGCCTCGACGTTGGCGGGCCGGTCGACTGGGTCGGCAACGCGTTCGGTGGCCACATCGGTTACGAACTCGCCACCGATCCAACCGTCGTTCGGAGCCTCGTGGCGATCAGCGCACCGACCGAGCCGATCGACAACGCACTGCGTCGAAAGATCGCCGCCCTGCGCCCGATCCTGCGCCTGGCCGGACCGGTCGGACCGGTGCGCACCGCGATGATCACCGCTCTGATAACGGATGCCTCGGCGGCCGATCCCGAGATCCGTTCGGTCGTTCTCGACGCGATTCGCCGTCCGCCCCGCTCGAGTCTGGCCTGGGCACTTCAGTCGTTCATCCTCAACCGTGTCGACGTGACCGACCGCCTCCCCCAAATTGCGGTTCCGAGCCTGTTCGTGTCATCCGACGATCGCGGCGACTGGACCCCCGCTGGTGCCGAGCGTGCGGCGAAGCAGACTCCCGATGCACGAACCACGATGATCCCGGACGCGCGCACCCTGATTCCCCTCGAGCAACCTCAGCTCCTCGCGAGTGCGATGCTCGACTTCTGGGAACACACCGAGCGGTGACCCGATTCCGCGAGCGGCTGGTGGCATGAGGTTCGACATAGTGACACGACCCGCCCGCTGCCCAGAAGGCTCACTCGACGTCGACGATAGGAATACTCTCGTTCACTGTTGCCGGCACGGTGATGACAGGACGCTGGGCGAGTTCGAGGATGGCCAAGGCAACGGCGGAAAGCACCAGGGTCCAGAGCGTCACTCCGACGGTCAGTGGCCGCACAAACAGCACGATCCCGGCGGCGGCGATGGCAACGGCCGCACGCAGGAGCATCCGTCTCGTGTAGATCCACACACCCACACGGCCGGTCGTGATGCCCCTGCGCTCGGCCGCCCCGCGCAACCCCCCGGCCGCTTCAGTAGCAAACGCCCGCAGACGACGCGGAAGATCGAATGGTCCGGCGAGCCACGCCACAAGTGCGACAACAAGAGCGAGCACCATCACAGCAACGGCCGTTGTTCGCATATCACCCGCAACAGTCTCGTAGAGGAGCCCGGTTACCCCGGAGGGCAACACCGCGGGGCTGAGAGCGGAGGTCAGGGCGACATTGCCAATGGCGAATCCCGCGAGCGACAGAATCATTGACAGTGCAAGAGCGACCGCTGCCCAGATCAGAGCCACTGCGCGTCGGCGCGCCACCAGCACGCCAGCGGCGAGAAGGAGGATGGCCACCCACGGCAGCCACGATCCCGCTGCGACGGTCATACCGTAGATGAGCTGCACCGAGGCGAGTGCGTCCGATTGGGCGATGATGATCGTGCGGTCAACCACAGGGATCTGGTTCGCAAGGTCGATGCCCTGCTCGATCAGTGCGGACTTGACCGCTTCGATGACCGGGCCGAGTTGGATGCCAACAGAACCATCGTCGCCCAGCTGCACCGCAGCATCCGGATTCTCCCCCATCGCTCTGATCAATTGGGTATGACTGATCCGCAGTGCCGACGCCCAGACATTTGAAAACGCCTCAGACTCGACGAAGCTCGTGACGCCATTCTCAATCAGCGATTGGACGCCTGACGCTGCCGGGCCCTTGAGAAGCTCCAGCGCTTCGGTCGCACGAGGACCCGTACCGAGCTCGGTGATGCCGTCGATCACCTCCGAGGTGATCTGCGGAATGTCGACCTGCTCGTTGATGACAAGAAGAGTCTGATCGGTGACGAATGCGCGAATGCGCGGGCTCTCGGAGAGCGGCGCATAGGTAGCCACAAAACGATCGGTGTCGGTGAGGACCGTCTTCGACCATGAGGCAACGAGCGCAACTGGAGCGAGCAGCGCGCCCAGGACGATGAGAAGCGTTGCAAGAACGGTCCATGCCCAGCTTCGAGTTGTGCGCGGTGCTGATGTCGGATCGGATTCAGCCTGACCCGCATTCTCGTGCTCCCGAAGCGCGAAGTTCTCAGCTTCAAGTTCTTCAATCCGCCGAAGCAGTTCGACACTGGCCAGATCCGTCATCATTTCCTTCGTCGCACAATGCTGGGTCGACTGCCACTCTGCCTCTACGCACGTCCAGCGCAGATCACCCGCCGAGCATGAGATCTGGTGATCCCTCGCTACGGGCTCGGCCGCCGCGATACTCTGTCGCTGAACACCGACGATCTCGAACGCAAAGTGGCGATGAACACCCGCAGGGCACGGGCTCACGCCGGAGGGTGGTCTCATGGCTGAGCTCACGGGAACTGACACCCTCGCGGATGTCGAGGGAGACAGGCCTTCCCGGTCGACCGTGCAGAAGCTTCTGGCACTGTCGATTCCCACCATCATGGTCGGCGCACTGTCAGCGATCCTGCTCTATGCCGTTGAAGCGATCGCGCATGCACTCGAACACGGGCTGTGGTCAGCTCTTCCCGACGCTCTCGGCATCGATCCGGACTCGCGATGGTGGATCTTCGGAGTATTGAGCGCGGTCGGGCTCGTTGTGGGCCTCATCGTCTGGCTGATGCCGGGGCACGGCGGACAGGACTCAGCGACGGTGCACCTCATCGCTCCTCCGCTTCCTCTGCAGACCTTGCCCTCCCTGACGATCGTTGCCGTCTTGGCCTTGGGCGGCGGTGTGAGCCTGGGTCCCGAGGCGGCGATCATCGGCATCAACGCCGGACTGATGGTGGCCCTTTCTCGCTGGCTGTGGCCGAGCATTCCGGTCGAACTTGTCGTTGTGGTCACGGCCGCAGGAACGATCGGGGCGCTGTTCGGCACTCCAGTGGCGGCCGCTTTGGTCTTCACCGGCCTGGTCGGCTCACTGTTCCGGGAGGGGGCGCTGTGGGACCAACTCTTCCTCCCACTGCTGTCCGCCGGGGCCGGCGCGGTGATGATGTCCCTGCTCGCAAATCCACAATTCACCCTCGACCTCCCCGCTTATGAAACCGTTGCACCGGTCGATCTCCTGAGTGCCGCGCTCATCGCAGTGATCTCCGCGGCTCTGGGGCTCACCGCCGCCGCCGTTTTTCCGCGCCTTCACCGGGCCTTTCGCCTGCTCAGGAATCCCGCGCTGTACATCACGCTTGGCGGCGTCATCCTGGGAATCCTCGGAGCGGTCGGCGGCCCCATCACGCTCTTCAAGGGGCTCGGTCAAATGGGCGACCTGATCGCTCACCGCGACGACTACGCGGCTTCCACCCTCATCGTGATCGTGGCAGTGAAGGTCCTTGCCCTGCTTGTGAGCGCAGCCGCCGGTTTTCGTGGGGGGCGCATTTTCCCGGCCGTCTTCATCGGGGTCGCGATTGGCATCCTCGCGAATGCGTTGATCCCTTCGATCCCGCTCGCCGTTGCGACCGCAAGCGGGGTGCTCGGGATGGTCCTGGCGATCTCCCGTGACGGATGGATCGCCCTCTTTATCGCTGTCGCGGTCACCGGCGGGATTACGGTCCTCCCCGTCTTGTGCATTGCTGTCTTGCCGACGTGGCTGCTCGTGTCACGCGGACCAGAAATGATCGTCCATGCCACGCCTGAAGCACTCGCAAGCGACTCTGGTCCCAGCCATGTACGACCCTGAGCTTGTCCCTCGCGACACCACTGCGGTCTCACTCGACGGCCGATACTTTCACTTCACCGGGCCACTTCGGTCGTTCTTCGAGCCGGGCGGCTTCGTCACCGTGCGTCTCGAGGGCGGGATGCGAGAACTCGGCCAAGTCGAGGACGTCACCTTCTCCATGGGCGGCGACATGCACGGTACGGGGAGGATTCTGGGGCTCATCTCAGAGGACACCAGAACCCTCGATTCGCGCCGCTCACTCCCGTTTATCTCTGCGCAGATCCAGCCCGCCGAGCCCGTCGAGATCAATTCCCTGTACAGCGGAAGTGGTGACCTTCTTGACATCGGAACCTCCCTTTCATCAACTGACGTGCCTGCACACCTGCTTCCCCATCGGTTCAATCGCCACACCTTTTGGTGCGGCCAGAGCGGCTCGGGCAAGACATACGCTCTCGGAGTCGTGCTTGAACAACTGCTCTTGCACACATCGCTTCCGATGGTGATTTTCGACCCCAATGGTGACTTCACTCGGCTTCGGGAAGCGAAAGAGACGAGAGAAACGGATGCCATACGCTCACTTTTGAGCCGTAACATCCGAATTCTTCGCCCCGCATCGCCCGATCCCGACTCTCTCCGGGTCAGGTTTGTTGATCTCCCGCTTCGAGCGAAAGCTGCAGTCATGCACCTCGATCCGGTGACCGACCGCGACGAATACAACGAGCTCATCCATCTCCAGGAAGTCGTAGGTTCGGTGACAGGAGAAGAGGTCGTTCCAACGCTTCGCCAGCGCGGAACAGCAGCTGCTCTCGCGCTCGCGTCCCGCATCGAAAACCTGGGACTCGTCGACTGGGCCGTCTGGGCGCGGGAGTTCGAAGCGGTGACGGACATTCTGGACACACGACCAGACGCAACGGTGCTCGACCTCGGTGGATTTGATACACCCGACGAGCCACTCGTTGTCGCCATGGCTGTTCTCGACGACCTCTGGGCGCGCCGGGAACGACGCCGGCCGCTGCTCATCGTGATTGATGAAGCGCACAACCTGGGTTCACCTGACCAGCACAGTCCCCTGCATGACGCCGTTCGAGAACGGCTTATCCAGATCGCGGCAGAGGGCCGCAAGTTCGGACTGTGGCTTTTGCTCTCCACACAGCGCCCGTCCCGAATCGATCCGAGCATCATCTCGCAGTGCGACAACCTTGCGCTGATGAAGATGACGTCACCCGTTGATCTCGACGAGCTGGGCACAATCTTCGGTTTTGTGCCGGGCAACATGCTCACGCGTGCGTCGCAGTTCCGGCAGGGTGAAGCGTTGTTCGCTGGCGGCTTCACGGCGACCCCGACGATGGTGAAGATGGGCGAGCGGTTGCTGGAGGAGGGCGGCGCGGATGTCCGCGTCCCGGTGCGTCTTAGGCCGCAACCTTGAGCGCTTGGCCTTTCAAGCCGTCGAACTCACCCTGGCTAATCGCCCCCGAATCAAGCAGCGTCTTTGCTTTCGCGATCTCTTCGGCTGGTGAGCTCCCTGCGACCGATCGAATGTACTGGTCGGTCTGTGACCGTGCCTGTCGAACGGCAGCTTGCTGTCGCTCGCTCATGCCCTTGCCGCGGGCGATGAGATAGACGAGTGCGGTAAGGAACGGCACGAACACAAGGAAGATCACCCACACAGCTTTGAGACCGCCGTTGAGACTGGTGTCCCGGAAAATATCCCCAATGATTCCGAAAAGAACCATGAGGTACGAAAAGAAGACATAGCTCCAGAAAACGAAAAGGATGAAATCCCAGAAGTTCATTTCGGGCGACCTTTCACGGACGGTTATCGGGCAATGTGCCGATCGCCTGAATCTAGTGAGGCATCACCGACCGGGCATCACCCGGGAAGGATGAAGGCTCTCGCCTGACCCACGGTCACCCCGAGCGGATGACGCCGTTTGTCAGCCATTGCCGTAGCGTTCCGGGGATCTGGAAGTGACGTAGAGGGTGGAGGCAATGACCAAGCCCCGCCGCACGAAGGCCGAATCTCTGGCATCGACGGCCCACCCGGTCGGCCGGCATCCCTCGAGTTGGCGATCCGGCTACTGGCTTGTCCTGACACTGCTCACGGTTTCGTACCTGATGTGCGCCGCTCAGACCTCACCAGACCCGAGCGCCGTGGTTCTTCTGGTCCAACTCGCTACCGTCGCAGCGACCCTGTGGGTGGCTCGCGTCAACGCGGGAGTGCGTCAGGTTGGCTGGGTTGTCCTCGCTGTGACCGGAACCGCCGCCGGTATCGTTCAACTGGCTGCGCTCGAGGGCCGTGTGCTCGATATCGTGCTCTCGTCGGCATCCATGTTGGCGTATCTTGGCGCACCGATCGCGATCATCGCTCACCAGGGAAGGAAAGTGCTTGTCGACGGCCAGACTCTTCTTGCGTCGATAGCTGCCTACGTGATGGTCGGGATGTTCTTCACCTTTGTCTATAACCTGATCGGTCTCACGACTGCCACGCCCCTTTTCGAGAACGCGAATGACGACTCGCTGACCAGCCAACTCTTCTTCTCATTCACGACACTGACGACGACGGGATACGGAAATCTCGTCCCGAGTGGATCAGCCGTCCAGAGCGTCGCCATTGCCGAAGCGATCGCCGGTCAGCTCTTTCTTGTCATCGCGGTCGCTCGAGTTGTATCGGGTTGGCAACCGCAGCGTCGCTGACCACAAACATCATTTTCTCCTCGTCGCTCGATTGACTGACACCAGTTCAATGTTGAGATTCCCAAAGAGAGCCAGAATTCCCTGCAGCTTCGCCTGGTCCGGCAGCGCTCCGACTAAATGGGTCTCGCCGTGATCGACCTTGCTAATCCGGAATCCGTCGATGAGCTCCGCGACCGGGTCACTCAACGTGCCCTTGATCACGATTTCGAATGGTTCGCTGGTCACGGCCGAGTCCTCTCACACAATCCACATTCTGAGTACAACTCTGACTGGAAGCATCATCCGCGGAGGATGAAGGATTTCCTCAGATGACCACTCCCCTTGGCCACCAAAGTCAGATGTGCCACACTGACCGTGGAACGGAGTGGCCATGGGCGCTTCCAGCCAGCCCCTTGCAGGAAAACCTCTCGTCGAGCGACCAGCGCTTCTCGCTGCTCTTGATGGAGCATTGGGGCGGCGTCTCACCTTGGTCGCTGCACCTGCTGGTGCCGGTAAGACGACTCTCTTACGGCAATGGATTGCGACGCACAGCGACCTGAACTTTACCCATCTCTCCATCGACTCGGCCGATGACGACCCGGCTCACTTCACACGTCGCCTCATCACAGCCCTGACCTTTTCTCACCCTTCCAGCGCACGAGCAACAAGATCCATTTCCCGCGACGGGGAGGGACTTGGGCAGGCTCTGATCACCGGCTTGGCAGCGGCTCTCGAGGGCGGCCCGGAAACCGTCCTTCTCCTCGAGGATGTACATCGCTTCACAAACGTTGCTCTTGTTGCTGACCTGGGCAAGCTCATCGAGCGTGTGCCTCGTACCGTTCATGTCGTCATCGCGTCTCGGGTCGATCCACCGATCGCGCTCAGTCGCCACCGCCTGAATGATGAACTTCTCGAACTTCGACCGGCCCAACTTGCGTTCAACGAATCCGAGTCAGCTGCACTCCTCGAAAACATCGTTGGCCACGCGTTCACGCCTTCACAGGTTCACAAGCTGTGTGACCGGACCGAAGGGTGGGCGGCGGGGTTACAACTCGCCGGGCTACATCTGAGGAACGAACCGGACGCTGAGTCGTTCATCGCCGAATTCAGCGGAAGCGACCGGCTTGTAGCCGACTACTTGGGCGAGGAAGTGATTTCTGGCCTTCCTGCTGACCGCAGACAGCTGTTGTTGGAGATGTCAGTACTCGATGACATGTGTGCCGGTCTCGTTGAAGCCGCGGTCGGTTCACACAACGCCCAGCAAACACTTGAGGAGTTGGAGCGGGAGTGCATGTTTCTTATCCCGTTGGATGCCCAGCGCCAGTGGTTCCGCTTTCACCATCTCTTCTCAGAACTTCTTCGATCCCGGCTCCGCGCCGAAAACCCCGCGGCCGAGCTCCAGATCCTTACCGCAGCGGCCGACTGGCACCTGAGTCGAAGCCGGGTGAAGAAGGCTCTCGACTATCTCTTGAGAGCACAAGCCCGCGACGGTGCGATGGAGACCATGCTGGCGTCCGCCGCTGACGATGCGGCCACTGGAGTGGGGGCCCCGGTTCACTCGCCCGTGCCCACCGCTCGCAATCTGGTGCGAACCGCCCAAATAAATGAAGAGCTCTTCGCCGGTGTTCGGCATGCGTGGGGAGATGAATCTGCCGCTTTTCCAGCGCCCGCTGCGGAACCAGAGCGAAACGTGACTGCGTCTGCGGCACCGCGCCGGGGATGGGGATTCGTCGCGGCGCAGGTGTTATGGCGAGCGCGCCCGGATATCTCCAGCGATGAAGCCCGTCGCAAAGTTGGCGCCCTCGCGCAGCGTGGAGACGTTCGCCGAGCAACGTCCCCGGAATTAGCCCAGGCACTCGTATCAGGGGGTCGTGCGTTCTTCCTCGCCGGAAATACGACGGAGGCACGGAAGTGGTTGTCGCGTGCCCTCGTGGCTTCGGGGTCAGATGTCGTCGAACGAGTAAGCGCACTCAGCGCTCTGTCTCTCGTGGAAGCGTGGAGCAGAAACGTGACCCGCGCGGACAAACTCATGCGAGACGCCTTAGAGACAGCACGGGATGCCGGGATGCTCGCCCACCCCGCCATCGCAGACGCCTATCTGGCGTCCGTCCTCACCTCGTTGGAACCCGAGGCCGATCCGGGTGCCGAACCGTCCGGAAGCGAAGAATCAGCTCACAGCTCACCCGCAACCACCAGCGATGCTCGCGGCACGCATCATCCCTTGGCTGCCGCTCCACAGACTGTCAGGACCGATACCGAAGTGCTCGTATCTGATGATCCCAAGCTCGTTCCAACAGTGCTCTTTGAACGAGCAGCAGCATCGATCACCCTCGGCGACACCGGTCCCGCGCGAGAGATCGTGGAAACCTGGCAACAGTTGGTTCACGTCTCGACACCTCTGTCGGTCGTCCAGAATCACATTCTCAGGGCTCGCCTGGCAGCCGTCGACGAGTTGCCTGAGGAAGCCCTACGAGAACTTGCGGCCGCGCTGCAGGTTGCTGAGATCCACGGTTTTGTGGAGGTGTTCGTTCAGGCTGGTCCGCTCATTTTGCAGCGGCTTTCCATGATCTCCGGACCCCAGGCCGCATTCAGTGACCTGATCCGGAGCCGCGCAGGTGAAGAGACGTCGCAGTTGCCCGCTCTCGGTCTGTCCGAACCGCTGACGGAGCGCGAACTGGAACTTCTCGTCTACTTCCCGACTCGGTTCACCAACGTTGAACTCGCGCGGCGTTTCTACGTGTCGGTAAACACCATAAAAACGCATATGGCGCATATTTATCGCAAGCTGGGTGCGACGACACGCGATGGAGCCATCGACCGCGCTCGCGAAGTCGGACTGCTCTAGCTCCAACCAGAGCATTATTCATCCGCCAAACGCGCGCCCTCGACCGCGGCTTCCCGCTCGCCCCGCACTGCACTTCTCCGCGCAGCCCGCTTTCGTCTGTTGTCGGCGTCCTTCGCTCTCAAAACGCTCTTCGCCGCGTCGATGTCGCCCGTCAGCGGTCGCCACCAGGCGGCATCGGGATCGGCGTCGAGTAGAAGGGCGCGGACCAGCAACGTCAATGGCACGGCCAACACCGCACCGACCGGCCCGAGGACGGGTGTCCAGAACAGGACCGAGACAAATGTAATGGTTTGGTTCAATGCGACAACGTTGCTCACCAGGAGGGGCTGAACGATGGACTGCACGATCATGTTGATGATGCCGTAGATCAGGATGACGGCGATCGCTATTGGCCAACCGCCGACGAGCAGACCAAAGACGGTGGGCGGGATGATCGCGAGAAAGTAACCGACATTGGGGATGTAACTGCAGATGAATGACAGAAGCGCCCACAGGAATGGGGCCGGAACTCCGAGCAGGGCTAAGGCGATGAAGTTCATCGTGCTCTGCAGCACACCGAGGCCGGTTGCGGCGACCATATATCGGCGAACGCTGACGGCGAATCCGTTCATCGCGGAGACCAGAGTCGGTCGCCGCTTGTGAAGCTCCGAGAAGAGCGGCGGAAGATATGTCGCGTCCATGGCCATCAGCATCACCAAAGTAATGATGACGACGAGCGAGAACACGATTCCGGTGATCCCACCGAGCAGGCCAGCCGCGAGGTCAAGGAGTTTGGCTGGGTCGAATCCAGCAATGATGGTCTGGGCAGACTCAACTCCGACCCCGACGCTCGCGAGCCAGGCGACGATGTCCTGACCTATCTGCTCCATTTGCGGCGTGAATTGCGGGAGGAGGGTAGTGAACTGGGTCAGCGCAATCAACAAGGATGCGACGAAACCGGCGAGTAACGCGACGACAAGAAGGATGGCAAGCACGGTGGCGACACCGCGAGGCACTCGGATCCGTTCGAGGGCCCCACGCACGGGATGCGCACAGATACTCAGCACGAGCGCAAGAGCCACCGGCGCGGCCACCGGCTGTATCGCCCAGAGTCCGAAAATCGTGGCTGAAGCGCCGCCGAGGCTGAGGAGGACCACAGTCGCCCGCGGAAGGGGCGACGGTGAGGAGGAACCGGCTTCAGCGTCCCGCATGGCTCGTTTCTGAGGATCCTCCGCCCGGTCTTGACGACCCCAGAAGCGTAGATTCATCGTTTCATCCCCAAGCGCGCATCGTCAGCGGTGCGATTGGTGGTCCCCGGCCTGTCGGCAAACTAGCACTGGCCCCCGCGATCGTCCACGGCTCGAGACGCCGTTCGAAAATGTCATCCACCGTGGGTGATCGCACAGCGGAAGCGCTCGATTATGTTTCGCCTCACCGGGGATCGCGGAGGGAGCCGACAGCAATGAACTGGTGGAGCACCTTCTGGGCCGTCATCGTTTGGTTCGTGTGGGCCTATCTGCTGATCGCCTATCTCCTCCTTCTGATCAGGGTGCTCGGGGATATTTTCGGTGATCGGGCCCTGAACGGCTGGAGTAAAGCAGTGTGGGTCGCTGGCCTGGTGTTCCTGCCGTTCCTCACCGTCCTCGCCTACCTCGTTGTACGGGGCAACGGAATGAATGGCCGGAATCCTCGAGGCGAAGCGACGGTTTCCGAACCCCACGACTATCGTCCGCGCATCATCCCGCTGGCCAGTCCTTCAAATCACATCGCCACAGCCCAGTCACTGTTGGCTGCCGGATCGATCACCCCCGAGGAGTTTGCTGCTCTCAAGGCCAAAGCGCTGCTTTAGGTCCGGTCCTCCCGGCTACCCCTGAGTCTCGTGTCGGCGGGCGCGAAGGGCACGTTCCTTTCGACCGACGATCGCGAGCAGCACGATTGCGAGTACGACACACACGAGAATCAGCGCGAACGTCCAGTTCCAGCCGAACGCGTGCACTGCGAGACCGATTCCGGTTGATGCCAGCGTCGCGCCAAGCACATATCCGAACAAACCGGTGAAACCAGCGGCCGTACCAGCGACGTTCCGCGGGCTCAGGTCGAGTGCCTGCAGGCCGATGAGCATCACCGGTCCGTAGATCAGGCCGCCGATAGCGACAAGCGCCGCGAGCGACACCCACAACGGGCCTTCAACGGGCGAGAGCCAGTACACGGCAACGGCCACACCGACCGCGGCCATGAAGAGGATTCCTGTCGGCGATCGCTTGCCCTTAAACACTTTGTCGCTGATGTAGCCGCAAAGCAGGGTGCCAGGAATTCCAGCGAGTTCGAAGAGGGAGAAACCGGCGATGCCTTCACCAAGGCTGGCACCACGCACCTCGGCGAGGTAGACGGGAGCCCACACGAGGACGCCATATCGAAGGGTGTAGATGAAGACGTTCGCCAGCGCGAGGTTGACCATCGTACCGTTGGTGATCACATATTTGCGAACGGTCTGCCATGTGGATGCACCTTCGTCGCTGTGATCCGCCTCCACGGGAGCGGGGTCGTTGCGGTACTCCTCGATGGGCGGTAATCCCTCCGACTCGGGAGTGTCACGGAGAAGGATGAACGCGATCACCGCGATAATGAGACAGACAACTGCCGGGAACCAGAACGCGCTCTGCCATCCTCCGAACCAAGCCAGCGCGAGACCGGCGAGGCCACCGGCTCCTGCTCCACCAACGTTGTGGGCGACGTTCCAAATGGCGGTCTTTCCACCGCGCTCCGACGTCGAGAACCAGTGGACCAAGGTACGTCCGCTTGGCGGCCAGCCCATTCCCTGGAAGAATCCGTTGACAATCATGACGATTGCAAAGAAAGCGACGGACGCCCCAACGGCAGGAACGAAAGCGATGAAGAGGTTCGCGAATGCGGACAGCACGAGCCCGATCGGCAAGAACCAGCGGGCGTTGCTTCGGTCGCTCACGATGGCGCTGAAGAATTTGCTGAACCCGTATGCCAGGAGCACCCCGTTTGTGATGACGCCCAAACCGACAACGCTAAACCCGTGTTCGTCCTTGAGGATCGTGGATACCAACGGGACGTTGTTTCGAATCAGATAGTAGGCGGCGTAGCCGATGAAGATTCCGATGAAGACCTGAAGGCGGAGTCGCGGGTAGCGCTTCGCGATCGTCGCATCGTCGAGACGCGGCCCGGGTGGCGGTGCAGCGAGAAAAGAGGTCAGCCCCTTTTTTACCGCGTCGTCCGATCCTGCCGCGCGTCGAGTGTCCGTACTCATGAGTCCCCCTCCAGCCGCCTCCTGGCATCCACGAGAAAACCCTATGCCTGACGATTCCGCCGGTGAGGGGGTTGCCCTGCCGCTGGCGATGCGAGAAAGTACGCACTTTCTTGTGGTCGGTCAGGGTCGGTGAGCTGCCGCCCCGTACAGCGCCTGGTCCACCACGGGGATAACGAACGACTCCTCCACGGGCACCCTCAGCACGAGCAGACGGTGGTAGCACGCACCCCACAGCTGGTCCACAAGAACATCGAGGTCGGCATCCTCGCGAAGTTCTCCACTCCGTTGCGCACTCCGCAGTCTCTCGCGAGCCAGCTCGCGTCGTGGCAGCCCATAGCTTGCCGACCATGCCGCGCCGAGCTCAGGGTCGAGTTGTGCAGCGCCGATCAGCTCCGCCACCGGGTTGCCCGCTGCAACAACCCAGCGCACGAAAGAGGTCAGCTGCTCAATGAGATCAGCCCGCAGGTCGCCGGTGTCGTGAAAGTCGAGTTGTGGTGCACTACGCGTGAAGTACGCCTCGGCAGCAAGGGCTCCGGGTGACGGCCACCACTTATAAAGCGTCATCTTGCTCGATCCTGCTTCGTTCGCCACGCGATCGAAGGTCACAGCGCGCATACCGTCTCGAAGAAGGATCCGGCCAGCCGCTTCCAGAACCGCTCCGCGCACCTCGCCGGCTGGTCGGCGGCCGCGGCCTCGCCGTGGCGACGGTGTCTCACCCATCAGCACCCTTTTCTAGACAGATCGTACATATCGGCGTACGATCACAAATATACAGTTGGTACATATCGTAGAGGAAGGCATCCAATGCCCCACACATTAGAACGCGTCGCTCTTGTGACCGGTGGCTCAGGTGGCATTGGTCGGGCGATCAGCGAGCGCCTCGGTCAAGACGGCTTCTCGGTCGTCGTGCACTACGCCGGAAATCGCGGCCGGGCTGATGACACGGTCGAGGCGATCGTCGCTGCCGGTGGGCAGGCTATCGCGTTCGGCGGTGACGTCGCCGACGATGTTGCCATGGCTGGGATGTTCGCCCTCGCGGAGCAGACGTTCGGCGGGGCCGACGTGGTCGTACATACCGCGGGCATCATGCCACTCGCCCCCATCGCAGAGATGGACCTGGAGACCTTCGATCGAGTGCAGCGCACAAACGTTCGCGGCACCTTCATCGTCGATCAGCTCGCCGCCAGACGCGTCCGGGACGGTGGCGCAATCATCAACTTCTCGACGTCGATTACGAGGCTGCAAACTCCGAGCTATGGCGCATATGCGGCATCCAAGGGGGCGGTGGAGGCATTGACGCTCATCCTCGCGCGGGAACTCGCCGGCCGCGACGTCACGGTCAACGCCGTGGCACCCGGGCCAACCGCCACGCCACTCTTCCTCGACGGCAAGAGTGACGAGCTCGTCGCGCAGATCGCCTCACGCAATCCGATGGGCCGACTCGGAACACCGAACGACATTGCCGAGGTGGTCGCTTTCCTCGCGGGGCCAGGCCGCTGGGTGAACGGCCAGGTGCTCTTCGCCAACGGTGGAGCGGCCTGACGGCTGGGCTACGACCGAAGACGACTCATCCATGGGAGGAGGTCGTCGATGGCGACGAGTGCGACCGTGCCATGGCCGATTCGTGGATAGGTATGCGACGTGACAGCGGTTCCTGCCGCCTGTTGAGCGAGCACAAAGGCGGCGGTGACTTCCGGACGAACGAGCGTGTCGGACTCTCCCTGCGCCACGAAGAGCGGCACGGGCAGCGGTCCGGCGTGTGGCTTGTTTTGGGCGAGGAGTTCGTCCCACGGAGCGGTGGTGGCCGGCTCTCGAGCGAGAAAGCGACCAAGGAGCGGCCGGGCGATGGCGTGGAGCTGGTTGTTCTGCCCGAGGAGGCAGAGCTCACTCATGCGGCCCGCCGCGCTCACGCCGTCCGAGGTCAGTATCGAGCTGAGCGGATCGGGTGGAAGGGAGCCGGCATATGCCGACGCGTAGGCCGTCAGCGCATAGGCGCCGATCGTGATGCCCGATACGTCCACGATGTCGGCCTGGAGCAGGGCGGCCAGGTCAGTGGCTGGCGCAGCGACGGCAACCCCGAGCAGGTTCAGGTCCGGGGCGTAGGTGGCTGCCCGCTGTGCCGCAAAGAGTGCAGCGTGACCGCCTTGCGAATGTCCCCAGAGGATGAGGTCGTTGCTCGCGTGGGCATCCGGAATCTGACCCGCCACGCGAACGATGTCGAGAACGTTCGCGGCTTCCGTGGCACCGAGGAGGAACGACGGCGGCCCGGGCATCCCCATCCCGGAGTAGTCCGTCGCAACGACGACGTAACCGGCCGAGAGAAGGCGACCGAGTCCCTCGATGAGAACGAACGGCGCCATCCCGATGGACGGAGCACATCGGGACGCGGTCCCCGTTGTGGGATGCCCCCACGCAACGACAGTCCGGTCCGACGTCGGCACCGTCGTTGGGGCCACCACCGTGCCCGAGACCACCGTCGGCTGTCCCTCTTCGTCGCTCGAGCGGTAGATCACCCGCCACGCCTCAGCACCGGGCGGCGCGCCAACCATCGGCTCCGAGCGCACGATGTCGCCGGGTGCACCTCCGGGCGCCGCCGTCGACGCGGCATAGAAGGGTCCCAGCCGTGACTCGGCGAGCTTGCCCTGTTCGACGCGCTCGCCGAAATTTGCCAACCGAACCAGCCCGGGCAACAGGGCCAACAGGAGAATGGCGAGCACCCCGGCAACTACGGCGCGCCAGGGCCTCACCCCACCTCGACGACCGCTCCCCGCGCGACGCAGCTCGTCCTGTGCCATGACGGTCTCCTTGACGCCGCCCTCGATTCTCGGTGGCTGACGATTGGTGCACCATCATGCCCGTCGACCGCGACGGTCGAAAGGGGGTCACCGAAGTCGACGCGCGGAAATCTCGCCGTCTCTCGCCCCGAGAGGCAGCAGTCGCTCCCCCGCCGCAGCCGCCAGCGCCGCAGCCACCCGATCGAGCGCGGTCATCCGCAGCGCCCACTGCTGCCAATAGAGCGCAACGTCGACGGGCTTTCCCGCCTGCAACTCGACGACCTCCCCCTGGGCTTCCAGCTCGCGCGACTGCTGGTCGGGTAACATCGCCCAGCCGAACCCGAGCCGAACGGCCTCCGCGAAGTCCGCTGACACCGGAACGAAGTGCTGCGGCGGCGACAACGGTGTGTCTGAAAACATGCGCAGGTACCGGTGTTGAATGTCATCTTTCGCGTCGAAAACGACCATCGGTGCGGCCGCGAGCGTCGCGGCATCCGTTCCCGTTGGAAACCATCGATCGATAAAGCGAGCGGATGCCATCGGCCGATACCGCATCACCCCCAACGCTGTTGAGGTGCAGCCTTGCACCGGCCGAGCCTCAGTCGTGATGGCGGCCATCACTGTGCCGTCTCGAAGCAGGGCGGCGGAGTGGTCCTGGTCTTCACGGTGGATGTCGAAGGTCATCTCTCCGGCGAGTTCGGCGAGAGCGGGCATCACCCAGGTGGCCAGCGAATCACCGTTGACGGCCAGCGAAACGGCGGGCCACGCGGCAGCGATCTGCTCAGAGACGTCGAGCGCCGCCTGGGCCGAGAGCGCATCGATTTGCCGCGCCAGGCGGAGGTAAACCTCGCCCACCGATGTCGCGGTGATGGGCTTGCTCCGGCGGACCAGCACGCCGCCCACCGTGTTTTCGAGCGCTCGAATGCGTTGGCTGATGGCCGACGGCGTCACACGCAAAGCCCGGGCTGCCCCGTCGAAGGTCCCCTCGTCGACTGCGGCGGCAAGCGCCTGAAGCTGGGAGAGGTCCATGGTTAGCGATTCTAATGGGACGTTAGAATCTTTAGCTGGGCTAATTCGATCGGCGGCCCTAACGTTGACGTGTGCACTCGCCCCTTCTCGCCGGTTTCGGCCTCGGACTCTCACTCATCGTTGCGATCGGGGCGCAGAACGCGTTCGTACTGCGTCAAGGTCTTCGGCGGGAGCACGTGCTGTGGATCGTCGCGATCTGCGCGCTTTCCGACGCCGTACTCATTGGGTTGGGGATCTGGGGGCTCGGCGCGCTCATCGAGACGGCGGACGTGCTGCTCGTTGTCGTGCGCATCGCGGGCGCGGCGTTTCTGATCTGGTACGGCATGCGATCCGCGATCCGGGCCGTGCGACCGGGCACACTCAAGGCGGACTCGACCGGCACGGGCCTTCCACTGCGAACCGCCATCGTCACCGTGTTAGCCCTCACCTGGCTCAACCCTCACGTGTACCTCGACACCGTGGTTTTGCTCGGTTCGATTGGTGCAACCTACGGCGACGGCAGGTGGCTTTTCGGACTCGGTGCGGTGATCGGCAGTGTGGTCTGGTTCTCCGCCCTGGGCTTCGGGTCGCGCATGCTCCGGCCTCTCTTCGCTAAGCCCATCGCGTGGCGGATCCTCGACGCCGCCATTGCGCTCGTCATGTTCGCGATCGCCGCCAGTTTGCTGCTCGGGCTCTGACCGCAGGCGAAAAGGCGGGGATGCTCAGGTCATGAGGATGGGAAGCGGCTCATCGTCGGCCGGAGGATTGAGCGCGAGTTCGACGGCCTGTTCGCGCGTCAGCGAGCCAGGGAGGTTGTAACGGGCAAACTTCCGATTTTCAGTACTCCCGGAATGCCGATGCCTGAGCGCGCTGAGTGGCCGCCGCTTGAGCGTTCAGCCCTGTGCACCACGTCGGATAAACGCGGAATCCACGCTTGCCCGCTTGCCTTCCTGCGGTGACCCCAAGTTCCGAGAGATGCGCGGCGGTGAATCTGAACACACCGCGGCCGCCCTCTTGCTCCACGAAGACGAGCAGGCCCACGGCGGGGTCGTCATCGCTGAAGGGCGTCGTCTTCCCGTCGAGATTTCGCCGCCAGAAAGCCAGAAACGCGCCAGGCTTGGATGGAGTGTTCCTGGCCGTCCGGATATGCCACGCCTCATCGTCGATCTGCGCGACACCCGACTCATAGTCGCTGTTCTGCAACTCAGGAGTCACCACAACGGCCAGCCCTGTCTCGGACGCATAGCTCTCAAACGCACTGAACTGCACCTGGCCACGCTATCGCGGCCCGACCCATACCGATGACAGAACGGTCAACGCTCCAGCTTGAGCAACCCGGCCTAGGCACCGAACCTCCAACGGGCGCTGTCGCTTCCGAGCGCCCGAGCGGGGATCGACGCGGCGAACTCGACGCCGGGTAGTGACAGTGGAGGAACGAGCCGACGAGCGGGTCCCCAACCCGTGTTTTCGATAGATGAGCCAAGGTCTCGTTCGTCCTCACCCGAAGGGACTCACCAGTCTCGAGCTCAACCGCGCCTGCGTCGATAAGCAATTTCGCGGTCCGCGCCAGAGACAGGGACGCTCGAGTTCCGCGTCCCGTGTCCGAAGTGCCATCAGAGCGGCGTGAGCCATGAGGTAACCAGTGGCGTGGTCCAACGCTTGGACAGGAAGCGGCCCTGGCTTGTTGAGGCCAAAAGCGTGCATGCCTGCGTCGGCGATACCGCTACTCATCTGCACGAGACTGTCGAATCCTCGGCGCCCTGCCCAGGGACCGGTCCACCCGTATGCGTCGAGGCTGATCTCGATCAACCCGGGCCGGGCCCTGTCCCTGACGGAGGCGTCGAGACCCAAATTGTCGAGAGCCCCAGGACGGTAGCCTTGTACCAGCATGTCCGCACTCGCCAGCAACTCGAGCAATCGGTTCCGGCCGGAACTCTGCCGCAGGTCGAGGCGAGCGGTGCGTTTCCCGAGAAGCACATCGGGAACAACGCCCGGTTCGTCCCACTCCGGAGGGTCGATCCGAAGCACATCGGCGCCGAGCATCGCCAGAAAACGAGTAGTTACCGGGCCGGCGAGAACACGGGTCAGATCGAGCACTCGGATCCCTTCCAGCGGATGTTGAGGGCCGAACCGTGCGTTCATCGCCCCGCCGTCCATGCCACCGTTCTCCCAACCGATGAGTGGCTCAGTTGCAACCGCACGTCCCGGTTCGCTCGCGTGCCAGTCGGCCAAGCTGTGCATGACGGCCGCACACCCGCCCGCTTCAACGATCGCTGCTTCGAGTTTGTTCGCATTCCATCGCGCCACAGCGGCCCCAACTGCTTTGCGGTCGGCACGCACACCGAGCACACGAAGAGCGACCTCCCGGTGGGCTGGCGCGTTTGTGTGCAAACGGATCCATCCGTCCGCGGCCTCATAATCGCCAGCGACCGCATCCCAGGCGGGCGGTAATTCCCAGCCGCGCGGGCGGATCGACGTGCCAAACCACAGGGAGGCGAGTCGACGATCCACGTTGACGGTGCGGCTTCCGAAGCCGGCGCTGTCCAGCAGTTCGTTGAGGGCAACGCCCGCGGCAGCGATCGACGCTGTTGCGAGTTCGGTTACCGGAAACACTGACCGCAAGCTCCCGCTGCCCGACACTGCGACGTTCCGCGCGTGCTCGCTGCCAAGAATGGCGTCGAGCATGCGCTGAAGAACGCCATCTTCGTCCTGCCTGTCGGGCTGACTCATTCGGTACCGCCTCTCCGTGCCTCAGCGTTGGCGAATCTATCGCAGATTGCTTCCTGGGTTACGGACTTGAGGCGACGCTGGGCCGGGGCTTGAACGGAGCGTTGTCACCGATCCAAGAAGCTTTCGCATCCAGTTCAGGCACACCGCTAGGTTGAGGTCAGTGCAGCGCATCTCGCACGCCGAAGTGGAGGTTCCCATATCCAGCTTTCTGCCCACGGCCATGGACGACCGCGCCACGTTTGACCGTCGCGGGAACGACCCCGCCGTAATCTTCGTCGCGGGCCGCTGGCCCGTGGCGTGCGATCGATGCGGATACTTCCTGCTGGCCTGCGCGAGTTCCCACGGTATCCACCGCTGACGTCGGCGAGTTCCACTCAAGCGACGCGTTGGCTCTCCAGGGCCGTTGGCGCTGGGTATCATCGGCGCGCGGATATGCCGCGAGCAACGGGGCTCGGCGTCTCGCTAGTCGGAGGTCGGGCGTCGCCGGTTCTGCTTGGTCTCGGAACGCTGCCCTTTGGCGGCCAAGCGCCGACGATGAGAGCCCTGGGTGTGTTTCGTCGGGCGTCGACGAGGGGCGTCGGGTGCAAGACCGGCGCGAACCAACTCGGCGAGCTTGCGCAGCGCATCTTCCCGATTACGCAACTGGGAACGCTGCTCCGATGATGCAACTGTCACGACGCCACCAACGAGACGCCCTCGCAATCGCGCCAGCAATCTCGACCGTTGCTCATCGGTCAAGGCTCCCGACTCGGCCACGTTCCAGAACAGCTCGACCCGACTGTCCGAGGTGTTGACGTGCTGTCCACCGGGCCCCGATGACCGGGAAAATCGCCAGCCGAGCTCAGCGGCCGGAATGACGAGCGCGGGCGACACCTCCAGATCCATTCACACAGCGTGGCACGATCACAGCAAACTCGCTGGGCCGTGCCCTCGCCCGGAGGTTCCGGCATAGGCTGGGATCACACGGCAAAGCGAGGTGGCAGGTGAGCCAAACACCAGTGACGGGCACAACGGTCCCGGAGTTGATGGCGGAACTGGCCGCGCTCGATGATCCGGGCGCACGCGCGGTTAACCTCCGGCACGGTGACGACCATGGAGTGAATCTCGGCAAGTTGCGGGCCATCGCCAAGCGGCTGAAGACGCAACACGAGCTGGCGCTTGACCTGTGGGCAACAGGTGACACCGCCGCCCGACTCCTGGCCCTCCTCATCTGTCGTCCCAAATCGTTCTCGCGCGACGAACTGGACGCCATGCTCCGCGAAGCCCGGGCTCCGAAGGTGCAGGATTGGCTCGTCAACTATGTCGTGAAGAAGAGTTCGCACGTCGAGGCGCTGCGTGAAGCGTGGTTTGTCGACGCCGATCCGGTTGTGGCGAGTGCGGGTTGGGCGCTTACCAGCGAACGAGTGGCCAAAAAGCCAGAGGGCCTTGACCTGCCTGGCCTCCTCGACGCTATCGAAGCAGAGATGAAGGGTGCGCCCGAGCGCTTGCAATGGGCGATGAATAGCTGCCTGGCGCAGATCGGCATCGCCCACCCGACGCTTCGCTCACGGGCCGTCGACATCGGCGAACGCCTCGAGGTGCTCAAGGATTACCCGACTCCCCCGAATTGCACCTCGCCGTTCGCTCCGATCTGGATTGCGGAAATCGTTCGGAGACAGAGCGAACGCGAGACGTCGCCAATCTGACACCAAAAACATCTTGACGTGACACCATAATGGTGTCACGATGGTGTCATGGAACTTGGACAGTACGTGGTTGACCTGCAGCGACAGCTGATGGATGCCACGGAGCATGCGTCAGAAGAGACCCGCGTCGCCGCTGAACGGCTCGCCGCGAATCTTGATGCCGCAACGCGACTCGTCCTGCTCGACGCCCTCTCGGCTGCGGCCGGTGAGATCACTCGCGACCTCGCTCCGGGCGCCGTCGACATTCGACTGCGGGGGCGCGACATCGAGTTCGTTGTCACGCAACCTCCCGCTGACGCCGAGTCCGATGAACAACCTGCCGCGCACGTCGACTTTGACGACGCGAGCACGTCACGAACCACGCTGCGCCTGCCCGACGCCCTCAAAGCACGGGTAGACGACGCCGCGGCCGCAGACGGCCTGTCGGTGAACACCTGGCTGGTGCGCGCTGTCGCCGCCGCCCTCCAACCCAAACAACGACGATCCGCCCAGCGATCCCTGCGCACCGGAGACAACTTCGCCGGCTGGGCCAGGTAGCTCTCCCTTCACCCACAGAACGTCAGACCGCTCACCTCATGACCTCATGAGGTCCGGTCACTCACGCCTCCCGAAAGGATCGCGCCAGCATGCCCATTTTCTCCACCCCTACTCCCATTGACCTCGCGATTAATCTGCCCGTCGGCGCTATCGACATTGTCGCGAGCGACCGGCTCGACACCATCGTGACCGTGTCCCCCACCAATCCGGACAAAGCCGTCGACCGTCGAGGCGCTGAGGAGACGAAGATCGACTTCGACGGCCAGCGGCTCACGATCACCGGACCGAAGTCGAGAGTCTGGATCGGCCCCTCCGAATCCATCGACCTCACCGTTGAACTGCCCACCGGATCCCGCCTGACGGCCGAGATCGCCGTTGGCGGCGTCCGCACCGTCGGCACGCTGGGAGCCACCCGCCTGAAAGCGTCCACGGGCGCCGTGAACATCGACGCGACCGGTGACCTCTGGCTCCGCGCGTCCCACGGCAACGGCACCGTTGGCACGGTCGACGGCAGCGCAGAAATCATCGCTGACCACGGCCAGATCCGCGCGGGCACCATCGCCGGAAACGCGATCCTCACCTCATCACACGGCAACATTCGCCTCGAGCAGTCGAGCGGTGACCTTGAGGCCAAACTCTCCTACGGCGACCTCGAGATCGCTCGCGTCCTCGGCTCCCTCACCGCCAAAACGGCATACGGGAGCATCGACCTCGCCGAAGTCTCCGACGGCTCCGTCACCGTTGAAAGCGGCTACGGCGGCATCGCCATCGGCATTCGCGCCGGAGTTCCGGCCTGGCTCGACCTTGCCTCCAAGGAAGGCCGCATCCGCAATGAGCTCGACGGCGATCGCGCCCCCGAACCCACCGAACACACCGTCGCCGTCCGCGCTCGCACCCAGTACGGCGACATCCGCATCTCTCGCGCTCGCTGACGGCGGGCGCCTCACCAGAAGGAACCCATCATGACCAGCCCAGCCATCGACGTCACCGAACTTCGCAAGGTTTACAAAGACAAAGTCGTCCTCAACGGCGTCAACCTCACCGTCGCCCGGGGCACCGTCACCGCACTTCTCGGCCCGAATGGCGCGGGAAAGACCACCACCATCCATATTCTCAGCACGCTGATCCGAGCAGAGAGCGGAGAAGCATTCATCAACGGATGCGACGTGTCGCGCGACCCTGACGGCGTACGCGCCGCGATCGGACTGACCGGGCAGTTCTCCGCTGTCGACGGCCTACTGAGTGGCGAGGAAAATCTCCTGCTCATGGCTCGGCTTCGCCACTTGGGCGCCAAGCGATCGAGAACGCGCGTCGCTGAGCTTCTCGAACAGTTCGACCTGGTCGACGCCGCCCGCAAACCTCTCGCCACCTACTCCGGCGGCATGCGCCGGCGGCTCGACCTCGCCATGACCCTCGTGGCAACGCCGAGCGTCCTCTTCCTCGACGAACCCACCTCCGGGCTCGACCCACGCAGCCGCCACACCATGTGGGATATCGTCCGCGGACTCGTCGCCAATGGCACCACTGTGCTGCTCACCACCCAGCACCTCGACGAAGCCGACGAACTCGCCGACCGCATCGCGGTCCTCGACGGAGGACGCATCGTCGCGGAGGGAACACCGGACGAGCTTAAACGGCTCGCTCCCGGCGGCCACGTCCGCCTCCGATTCGCAGACGCACCGGCGCTGAACGCGGCGTCCGAGCTCTTGCTCGGGTCCTCCCGCGACGACGCCGCTCTCGAATTGGCGGTTCAAAGCGACGGCAGCGTCGGCGCGCTCCGCACGCTCCTTGCCCGTCTCGACGACGCGCGAATCGACGTGGACGACCTCAGCATTCACACCCCCGACCTCGATGACGTGTTCTTCGCCCTCACCGGCCGGACCGACTCACAAGGAACGGCATCATGACCACTCTCACCGCTCAGCAACCAACACTCGTGGGCACTCGCCGACAGTCCCACGTGATCGCAGACGCGGTCACCATGTTGCGCCGCAACCTCCAGCATATGATCCGATACCCGGGCCTGTCGATCTTCACCATCCTCGGCCCGGTCGTCATTCTGCTTCTGTTCGTCTATGTGTTTGGCGGCACCCTCGGTGCCGGGCTCCCCGGCGTCGATCCGGCCGCTGGACGTGACGCGTACATCGCATACGTCATGCCGGGCATCCTGCTCATCACGATTGCCGGCAGTGCGGGCGGAACGGCCACAACGGTCTCCATGGATATGACCGAAGGCATCACGGCCCGGTTCCGCTCCATGGCGATCTCCCGGGCATCGGTACTGGCGGGCCATGTGCTCGGCAACACCATTCAGGCGCTCATCGCCGTCGCCCTGGTCCTCGGGGTGGGCGTGCTGATCGGGTTGAGGCCAACCGCGAGTCCTCTGGCATGGCTCGGCATCGCCGCGCTGCTCACGCTCATCTCGTTCGCAATCACCTGGCTGGCTGTCGGAATGGGAATGCAGGCGAAGTCGGTCGAGACGGCGAGCAACTGGCCTCTGCTTCTCACCTTCATGCCCTTCCTGGGCAGCGGGTTCGTTCCCACCGATTCCATGCCGGCCTTTCTGCAGTGGTTCGCTCAATACCAGCCGTTCACACCGTTCATTGAAGCCACCCGCGGCCTGCTTTTCGGCACAGAGCTCGGTTGGGACGGTGTTCTCGCTGTCGCGTGGTGCGTGGTCATCACGCTCATCGGATATGTCTGGTCGCTCACCATCTACGAGCGAAAGTCGGTTCGGTAGGCACGCGCGGCAACGGGCGATTGCGACGTGTCGCAATCGCCCGTTGCTGTTAGTCCTAGGAGTTGCTTCCCGGCTCTAACGAGAGCCCGTCACTCTCTTCGGCTTCGTCGAACGCCTCACTGGCGGTGGGCATGTCCGGCTCCGGATTGTGTCCATCGCGGAGTGGAATGTCGTCCGCTGAGTTACCTTTCATGCCCTCGCGTTCCTTGGGGCCGCCGAAGTTGGCGCTGCCTGCATCTGGGCTCATCTTCGTTCTCCTCCTCTTCTGGTGCTGCACTTTCGGTCATCTGTCTCGGCCGTTGCGGGCCGAACTTCTCGTGCTGTCAACGGTAGATTCACTCCCCTCGGGTGTCGAGGAATCCGCTCCCCCTAGCCGGACCGCCACAAACGGAGTAAAACGTCCGCCGCTAGTTGAGGGCCGTGCCCGATGAGGTCAACGGCTGCACCGAACTCGGAAAAGCGGGCAGGATCAGCGAAACGAAACCCGCCCCGAAAAAGAGGAAATAGTCGACGAGCGTCAGGCCCGTCGGCATGAGGCCGAAGACTGTGTTGTCGAAGAGCCCGGAAACACCGATGGCCAGCAGCACCACTCCGACCAGGAGAAGCGAGCCGCGGATGGCGCCAGGGGAACTGTTCGTCAGCGCGACACCGAGAAGGAGCACCGCGCTGACCAAGTAGACCACGTCAATGAAGATGTCCACGTTGAGGATAGCCAGCAGGTGCTCCCCTTCGATGAAGAGCCCGACGAGGCCGTGGGTTCCGAGAACGATTCCGAGCATCAATGCATACAGTTTCCCCATGGCGGGCCGCCCTTTCTATCGAGTCGCGTCACGTTCGGGTCCAACGCTAGAAAACGGTGGGACCGACCGGCTAGGCGTTGACAACTGAGAGCGGATGCTTGAAGCGTCATGTCAGATGCTGCTGTTAGCGTGCCCGCATGGCCGAGAGGATTGAGGATTGGTGGGCGCGTCGCCAATTCTCGCGAAACACTGACGTGCCCTACGCCATCGGCACCTACCGCGAGGCATGGGCACCGTATCCGGCGTTGATTCGGCAGTACTATCCCGACCGCAATGCCGGCATCATGCTCACGCAAATCCCGCCGGCCGCGGACGTGCTCCTGCTCTGGACCTGCGACGCCGGGCACGTGTTTGTCGCGACTCCCCTCGAGCAACGGTCCCGCCCGGGGCGAGAGCGACGACGCTCAGCCTGGTGCCCGAACTGTGCGGAACTCGCTCAGCCGACCCGGGTCCGTCCGGCCTCGCCCGCTCCGACACCGCGGCCGACGAAACCGACCAGGCTCATCTGCCCGAAGACGCCGGCACTGCCGATTGGTGAACCGTTCGTGAGCGCCTGTGCGCCGCGCCCCGCGTCGGCCGTTGAATCTCAGTTGCGCGCAGACCTCTTCGGACGCCTGTCCGTCACTGCTGGCCTCAACGCTGTTCGAGTCGGACGCCCCTTCTTCGACCATCTCGAAGTCTGGCCGGATTTCCTTCTCCCCGAGCTCCGCGTCGCGATCGAGTACGACAGCATTGGCCGGCACGGACTCGAGCATGTCGGCAAACGCGAACAGGCTGACCGCAGAAAAGACCGGGTACTCCGCGCCGCCCGGTGGGAGGTGGTGCGCATTCGCACGGGCAAGCTCGAGAAACTCGGGCCACACGATCTGCAACTGGCCGCGATGAACGCCAGCGCTCTCGCGCGCCTGATCGACACCCTCCGAGACATCCGCGGCTCGGTTCTGGTGGACGCATATCTGACCTGACAACCCGCCCGTCACTGGCGGCCGATCAGCGCTAGCCGCCGCTCGGAGCTCGACCGCGCGCGGCCTCGGTATCCAGCATCTTCACCACAGAGACACCGACTCCATAGGTGATGAAGTCACCAACCGGCCGGATGGCAATGCCGAGCAGTTGGCCACCTGAGCCTTCATCACCCAACGTGATTCCCTTGGTCAACGCCGTCCGGGCGGCGGCGGGCATATGACTCGCCGGAACCAGCTCGGCGACGCCGGAGAAGGTGATCGTTGCGGCGGGCACTTTGATCCACGCGAGCAGCGGCACCCGCTTCGGAATCGCCACGGTGACGGACACGCGAGGATTCGCCGCGATGTGACGAGCCTTCCACTCGTTCTCGTTCGTCGTGAACCACAGCCTGCGATCCACCGTGTACGGCATGACCCCCGCAGTACGAGCCTCGCCCCGAGCCGACACCATTCCGACAACCATAAAGTTTTGCTTCTGCAGTACCCGCCAGACGTCGTCCGTGGTCAGGTCCACCATGATGCCTCCCGGTGCGCTCGCGGTTGCCTCAAACTACTGCACCGCGTGACCCGGCGATAGTCCCGTCAGACCCTGCACCCGTTCACGTGGGTAGGCTCGTCGCCATGTCACAAAACTGGATCGAACATCGACGCGGTGTGGACGGGGAACTTCTCGGCTGGATGAATCCGGTCGACGACGGATTCGTCGTCATCGATCTGCTCGGGCGCGTCCGCACCGGCGTCGTCGACTGGTTCGACGCGGAGAACACCCTGGATTCCCTGGGCATCGGCTACCTGGCCGACCCGTACGAACTGCGACTCGAGGACGGCAACTGGCTGCGCGTGCGTTTGGCTGAAGTATCCGCCCACGGTATCCGCGCGAAGAAGGACGACTGGGGAGACATGACCGCCCCGCAGATTTACTACGCGCTGCCGTTCCCGGCGCCGGAGACGCTTCGGCCGCTCCAGCGCTGAGCGCAGTCGGGCGCGCTCGAGCGTCGGTCCCCGCACAATACGAGAGCACCGGCGGACGCGAAGTCCGCCGGTGCTCTCGTGTGTGGGTGTGTGGATGTGTGAGCGGAGTTCGCTACCGGCTCGAACTCGAGCCCTCGAGGGCGTCGTCCTCCGCGTCGGTCTGGGCGCTCCCCGTCGCGCTCGGAACGGACACGCCACGCTGGGCGGCCTCGAGAGCTTCAGCCTCTTCGCCGCCGATGGCCTCACCGCGGGCAACCAGGCCAGCGACGTCAGACAGCGGAACCTTCTTGAGGAAGAGGGAGAGCAGGAAGGCGATCGCCACGAACGGCAGCAGGTACCAGAACACCGGGGCAAGCGCGTCAGCGTACGCCGTCACGATGCCGTCGCGAACGCTGTCAGGCAGCGTGGCGAGAGTCTGTGGGTCCAGCGTGGAGGTCGCGTTCGACGCGTCCGCCGCGTTTGCACCTGCTTTCGTGAAAACATCCGTCAGATTGCCGGTCAATCGTGTGGTGAAGATCGTTCCGAACACCGCGACGCCCAGCGACGCTCCGACCTCACGGAAGTAGTTGTTGGTGCTCGTCGCGGTTCCGACCATCGACGCGTCAACCGAGTTCTGGGCGACCAGAACGACGACCTGCATGATGAGGCCCAGGCCGGCGCCGAAGACAAACAGGAAGACGCAGATCAGCCAGATCGGGGTGTCGGCAGCCAGGGTGGTCATGGCAACCATCGCGGCTGCGGTCACGATCGTTCCGAGGATCGGGTACATCTTGTACTTACCCGTACGGCTGATCGCGATTCCTGAGGCGATCGAGGTTCCCATCAGGCCGGCCATCATCGGCAACATCAGAAGGCCGGATGCCGCGGCGGACGTTCCCGACGACATCTGCAGGAAGGTCGGCACGAAGCCGATTGCGGCAAACATGCCGAGGCCCAGCGTGAGTCCGATGGCCGTTGCGTTGATGAAGACCGGGTTCTTGAACAGCGCGAGAGGAATGATCGGGTCTTTCGCGCGTGCCTCAACGAGCACAAAGAGCAGGGCCGCGACAATCATGCCGATGCCGAACAGCCAGGTCTCGATGGCGTCCCAGCCGTGGGCGGAGTCGCCACCGAAGTCGGTGAAGAAGATCAGGCAGGTGGTGAATGCCGAGAGGAAGATCACACCGAGGATGTCGATCGGTGCTGTGGCCTTCTTGTTCGGCAGCTTGAGAGTGAACCAGGCGATGGCGAATGCCGCGATACCGACCGGGATGTTGATGTAGAACGCCCACTGCCAGGTGAGGTGGTCAACGAAGAAGCCGCCGAGCAGGGGTCCGCCGACAGCGGAGAGGCCGAAGACCGCGCCGAGAGGGCCGAGGTACTTGCCGCGTTCGGACGCCGGCACGATGTCGGCGATGATCGCCTGGGAGAGGATCATCAGTCCGCCGCCGCCGAGACCCTGCACCGCACGCCAGACGATGAGCTGGGTGAAGTCACCGGCGAAGGCACAGCCGACGGAGGCGATGGTGAACAGCGCGATCGCGACGAGGAACAGGTTCCTGCGCCCGAGAACATCACCGAACTTGCCATAGATGGGCATGACGATGGTGGTTGCCAGGAGGTAGGCGGTGGTGAGCCAGACCTGGTGCTCCACTCCCCCAAGCTGACCGACGATTGTCGGCATGGCCGTGGAGACGATGGTTTGGTCGAGGCTGGAGAGCAGCATTCCGGCGATGAGCGCGCCGAAGATGATCCAGATTCGGCGTTGGGTGAGGAGCAGGGGCCCCTCGGGGGAGGTTGTTGTCACTGTGGACCTTTCAGGGGGATGCCGGTGCCAGAACGACGCGCAGGGCGTCGAGGTGGGCACGGAGGATGGTGGAAAAATCTGAGCTGTTGGCCGGGTCGAGGAACCGCTCGCCGGTGTTCTTGAGGAGCGTCGACAGCACGTGAATCACGGCTTCGGCGCGGGGGTCATTCACGTCAACACCTTCGCGGGAGGCCACGAGCGCCACGGCCATCCGTTCGCGCTCCCGAGTCGCACCCATAAATTTGATGAAAAGACGTGGTTCGCGTTCGATGGCCGAGAAGAACGTTGCGTGTTCATCGGCGTCGTGTTCGACAGCACCGAAGTGGGCAATCACCAGGTCGGCCAGGTCGTCGATCACGGCCGGCCAACCGCGGCTGCCACGGGCGGCAAACTCCTCGCCGAACCTCTGCATGTCGTCGTCGGGGTCAACGCCCAGGACGGCATCTTCCTTCGTCGGGAAGTAGTTGAAGAACGTCCGCCGCGAGACGTCGACCACGTCACAGACTTCCTCGACCGTGAAGCCGTTCAGGCCGCGCTCGGCGGTCAGTCGCCGCGCGACGGCAGTAAGACGCGACGCGGTCGCCTTCATGCGTCGCTCACGACGGTTGGAAGTTGCACTATCGGACACGCTGTGTATTTTTGCACTAATTAGTTAATAGTGCAAAACCGCTGCGGATTGTCTCCGAACCCCTCGTCTCTCAACTGCGAACCGCCTATCGTGTCGCCCATGAACCAGACGGGGTCCGCCGCTCGCGCATGGATCGGAACTTTCGTGTTCCTCTTTCTCGCACCGGGCATCGTCGCTGGCTTGGTTCCCTGGCTGATCTCCGGCTGGCGGCCGCACGACTGGGGCCAGGTTGGTTGGGTCATCGTCCCGGTTGGCTGGCTCGCGATCGTTCTCGGCACCGGCTTCCTGCTCGTCGCGTTTTGCCTCTTTGCGCTTCATCGTGGAACTCCTGCGCCGGTTGCACCGACCGAGACCCTTGTCGTGACCGGGATTTACCGCTTCGTGCGGAACCCGATGTATCTCTCAGTCCTGGTCATCATTCTGGGTCAGGCGCTGCTCGTCGGCAGCTGGGGACTCGTGGCGTACGCGGCGGTTCTTCTAGTCTCCGTCGTCGCCTTTGTGAAGGGTTACGAAGAGCCGACGCTCACCAGCACATACGGCGAGTACTACCGTGAATACCGCCGCAACGTCCCCGGGTGGTTGCCACGACTCACGCCGTGGCGCCACTGACGGAATTGGATGGCCGTCGGCGTGGTGTCAGCGGTGCGGCGACGGAACTGCGGTCGTGAAACCGGCGAGTACCTGGAGAACCTCTTCGGTGAGGGCATCGTGAACGGTCGACGCCCAGACGCAGTTGCGATGCTCGCGGAGCAGCCAGTCCATCGCGTCGTCTTCGGCCATTCCGACGTCGTCCCAGTTGATGCCGGGGTTCGCGAAGGTGGCTGGCAGCCCGGTCTCCGGTGACAGGATCACGGCACCCAGGTGAGTGGGCTCGTCTCCCTCGGCGGGAGTCCAGAGCAACTCGGCGTCACCGTTCCGCTCTTCATCGTGCATGTGCCAGGCGTCACCAGCACCGGTCCAGACCTGGGGTTCGGCGTGGCCCGGGATCCGGACGCGGAACACCTTGAAGTCCGACGGACGGAACCGCTTCCAGTCCTCCGGTTCAAAACTCGCTGCTGAGGGCTGCGCAGCCGTCGCGCCCGCTTCGAAGAGGTCGACGGCGTCGTAGATGTCGTCGTCAACCATCTCGATGCAGGCGTGAACTTTGCCCACAAATTCGGCCATCCACTGCAACAGGGCTTCGGTCGTTGCCTCGTCCCACGGCGTCCCCTCGAGCGGTGGGCCATCGTGTCCGCCCACGTGGAGGTGCCACGCCGTGTCCTCATCCGTCGTTTCGACGTGCATGGCGATGTCACCGATCTCAATGAACGTGAGGGTCAGCTCTTCGTCGATGATCCATCGGGCGTGCAGCTTCGGTGTGGGCAGCGTCGCCGGGTAGGTCCATTCCACCGCCGGAAGGTCGGGAAGCAGCAGCTCCGCCTCGAGAGTCACTGCGTCTTGCTGGGTTTCCATCCGTTCGACCTTTCCACCCTTTATCTTCGCAGGAAGAACGGATGCCTGTGGGCGGCGAAGAAGGACGGGTCAGCTGATTGACTCCACCGCGGCACGAATCGCGGCGAGGGTGACGTCGGGGTGCGACACCATCGACACATGAGACGCGTCAACTTCTGTGATCGTCGATCCGGCACGCTCGGCCATGCGGCGCTGGGTGTCGATCGGGATCACGAGATCGTCGACGCCCAGCACGGCCCAACTCGGAATGCTCTTCCAGGCGGGAGGCCCCGATGGCGTCACGTTTGCCACGAATGACGCGGGTCGCTGCGTGGCGACAATTGTCCATCGATCCTGCTCCGACAGGTCTTGGGCAAACGCGGTGTGCACGGTCTCCGGCTTGAGAAACGCTTCCGCCGCACCCTCCGGAGCACCCGGATACCCGGCGACGTCCAACACAGTCGTTGGGTCGGCCCCAGCGAGAGCCGAGCCCGAACCTTCCAGGATGCTCACCACCGTCTCGCCCTCATCTGGGATGAACGCGTCAACGTAGACGAGCGCCTTCACGTCTCCACCCTGCGCCCCGGCGTTGGTGATGACGGCACCGCCATAGGAGTGCCCGACGAGCACGACAGGGCCGGAGGTGCGCTGGGCCAGGAAAGATGCGATGTACGCCGCGTCCCCGGTCAGCCCACGAAGTTCGTTGGGCGGTGCGAAGACCGTGTAGCCCTCGGCCTGGAGCGGAACAATAACGGCGTTCCAACTGGATGCGTCCGCCCACGCTCCGTGGACGAGGACGATGGTCGGCGTGGATGATGTTGGCATGGGACTTCCATTCATGAGTGTCGCGATGGTGACTCGATGTGGTGGTTCTGCGTCCTTGCTGTGCCAAACGCTGGCGCTCAATATAGGGCCAACCGTGCGGAGCCGGTAGGGGTGCGTCCCGATCCGCCCCGCGGGCCTTCTATCTACACCCTCACGAGCAACGTCACCTCGACGACATCGCCCAGCTCTGCCGCCTCCGCTTCACGAAGCGATTTCCTCAATGGAACGATGTAGCCACCATCCTTCGGCCACAACGACGTGGCGGTCTCGGACTCCCCCAGCCGCACGGTCACCGGAATCATGCCCCACCCATACGTCACCGCGGGCGCCAGTTCGGCGATGACCTCGCTCTGATCAGCGGGTACCGTCACAAAGAAATAGGGCGCCGGCCCACGCCAGTGCCACACTTCACCGCGGAAGCTCAGTTCCATGGCCTCACGTTAGTGCTTGACAAACGGATGCCGGCGGTCACGTTCCAGAAATATCAGAACGTGATGACCGTGGCGCCGTCAAGCGTGAACCGGAGAAACTCATCGCGCGCTACGTGAAGCGCGATCCCGCGGTCGCGCAATTGGTCTTCGACACCGTCGGTGCGAGCCATATTGACGCACGCGCCTACCCGGATCCCTTGCTCCAGCAACGCATCGATTTGTGCGTTGAACGTATCGACGTCCTCGTCGCCACTCCGAGTCAGGTGCTTCTGCGCTGGCCCAAAGCAGAACACCTCGACAGCTACTCCGTGCTCTGTCGCCACCTCGGCGAGTCGACCGGCCAGCCGAGTGCCGGTCCGGAGCGAATCGGGATCATCGTGGAACACATGGATAACGGAGGTGGGCATTCGGCTCCCTTTCGGCGGTGAGGACCCTAGGTTACTCCCGGTCAGATCGGCGCCATTGCACCGCATCCTCCTGCCGCGATCGAATAGTTGGACCGTCGGAAACGGGCGATCGCCGCTTAGTTCCGTCGGGCGAACACCGAGTGCAGGAGCGGAACAACCGACGCGACCATGAGCACCGTGCCCAAGACCGAGTCTTCGGTACGAAGCACAGCTCCGCCGATGAGCAACCCGCCGAAAATCACCGCTGACAACAGTCGCTGTGCCAGACGCTCCAAGCGGGCAACCCGGCGCTCCAACGCCGGACTTTGAACCGCCAGCGAACCGTCCTCGAGCCGGGTGATGACCTCATCCAGCCGCCGAGGCAGCCGCACGGCAAGACCTGCGATCTCTCGCGCCTGCTGCGCAATGTCCTTCACAACATTGCCGCTCTCGTCCCGCAGCAGTTGCGCCGCGTACGGCTCGACGGAATCCCACAGGTTGAATTTGGGATCGAGCGCGCTGCACACGCCAGACGTCAGCGACATGGCGCGAATGACGAGCAAGAAGTTTTCGGGTAGCTGGAAAGGCAACGACCTGACCACATCGCCGAACTGCTCGGCAAAGTCGCGGAACTCACGTGGGTCAACTTCCCGCAGTTCGGCGAAGCCCATTCCTCCGAATCGCGCAAACAGCTGCACCATGGCACGCTCGAGTTCGGAGGTCTCGGCGGTCGGCAACAGCACCCCCACGTCGCTCATCGCGGTGACCAGGCCTCGGCCATCACGTGACGCTGCGGCGATCAGGAGCTTGCGCAAACCACTTTTCGTGCGATTCGAAACCTCACCCATCATGCCGAAGTCGATGAACGTCAGCTTCCACGGGCGGTCACTGGTCGGGTCGTCGATCGGCGTGACGAAGATGTTGCCAGGGTGCGGATCGGCGTGGAAGAACCCGTGGGTGAAGAGCTGATCGAACATCACCGTGGCGAAAACGGATGCCACGTAGCTGGGATCAATTCCCGCCGCACGGAGAGCATCCCCATCGGTAATCTTGATGGCGGTCACGTCTTCGAGGGTGAGCACGCGGCGGGTTGTGCGCTCCCACACGACGGCCGGAATCGCGACCCGGTCGTCACCGACGAAGTCCTCCGCAAAGCGCTCCGAGTTCTCCGCTTCGTGAAGGTAGTCGATTTCTTCGAGGCTCGTGACCGCGAATTCCTCGACTAAAGCGGGGGCGTTGACCCGGTCAGAGACGAGGCGCACGTGACTCAGCCATCCCCCGACTTTGCGAAGCGCGGCAAGGTCAACGGCCACGATCTCGTCGATGCCGGGGCGCTGCACCTTGAGCACAGCTCCGGTCAACCCGGTGTCGGCGCGATCGAGGGCACCGAGAGTGGCACGGTGTGCTTGGCCCAGGGACGCCGCGGCCACCGGCACCTCGTCGATCGTGGAAAAGGCGCTCGTGAGCGGCAGCCCGAGCTCCGCTTCCGCAAGCGCGCGGATCGCGGCGAACGGCACGGGTGGAACCTCGTCCTGCAGCCCCTCAAGCTCCGACGTAATTTCGGGCGGCAGCACGTCGAGGCGTGACGACATGAATTGACCGACCTTGATCATCAGCCCGCCGAGGTCAACTGCGAGTACGTGGAAGCGCCGCGCGAATCGCTTCATTCGTCGCGCACGCGTGCGCTCCGCGATACTCCTCAATCCAACACGCGGAAGGAACAGCTCGTACCACCACGTCACCGCCAAATTCCATCCGGCGAACCGGAGGATGCGACGGTAGCGAGCTCGCGTGTTTTCGGCCCCGGTGTACGACTCTGTTCGACCTTCGCGAACCGACGGCACCGCCGCTAGTCCTGGGCGAGAATCGAGTACAGCCGACGACGGGCCTCGTCGAGCACCGCCACCGCCTCGCGAATCTGCTCGGGGGAACCGGTGCGACCCACCTGGGCAGCAGCCTGAGCGAGCTCCATCCCCGCCTTGGGCAGGGCGCCGAAGGCTGACTTGTCATCTGTGCCCGTTGTCGCCCACGGCGCCGCGGTGTCGGAGCCGTCGACGACGTGTCGTCCAGCTTCGGTGAGTGCGTAGGTTTTGCGGCCGTTCGACTCTTCGGCGCTGATGAGTCCCTCGTCGGCAAGCAGCTGCAAGGTCGGGTAGACAGAGCCCGCGCTCGGCTTCCAACTGCCATTGCTCCGCTCTTCGATTTCCCGGATGATCTGGTAGCCGTGCATCGGCTTTTCGGCGAGCAGCGCGAGCACCGCTGCGCGCACGTCACCCCTCCCCATCCGGCTGCTGCCCGGGCGCTTCTCGAACGTTGATTTCAGTTGCTCCATGAACTGCCACATGTTGTCGGGGTTGAAGCCGGCACCGAATCCTCCGGCTGGGAATGTGTTATTCATTCTGGCCTCCTACTAGAACGTGAATGATGCTCAACGATATATCGGTATCGTCCTGAGCGATAGGGGTCGGCGGCCCCATCTTGTGCCTCAATTCCTACTTCTTCGCTCCCGGGGAGGAAGATAGGTAACGATGAATCGATCTCAGTGGCAGCCACATCCCGTCCTCCTTATTTTGGCCATCATCTCAATCGGGTTCATACTCCGTGGGTCGATTGTGGCCGTGGCTCCGATCGTCGGTGAGATTAGTTCCGACCTCTCGCTCAACGCGGCTCAGGCCGGGCTGCTCACGAGTGTTCCTGTGCTCTGCTTTGCCCTGATGACCCCTCTTGCCTCGTTGCTTGTCGGCAGAGCGGGAGCGAACTTCGCAACCACGATCGCCATCGTCGGTGTGGGTGCTGGGTCGATCGTTCGGTCGGCCGGAGGCATCGAAGCGGTTCTTGTCGGCACGATTCTCATGGGTGCGTTCATCACCATCGGCAATGTGGTCATCCCGGTTATCATCCGTCGCGACATCTCCGCCGAACGCGTCGGCATCGTCACGGGTGCATACACCTCAGCGCTGAACGTGGGATCGATGATCACCACGCTCGGGACCGTGCCGCTTGCGGGCGTCCTCGGCTGGCGCGGCGCCTTGCTTGCCTGGGTTGGTTTCGTCGTGCTCGCAGCCGCTGCATGGCTCATTGCTGTTGGCCCTCGACGGGCGTTCCACTGGGGTCCGTTCCGCTCGGCGCTTGAGACGGGTGCCTTCGAAACCGTCGCAATCGATACTCGTGGCCTCCCGGTCGCCCGACCCGAGCCGCGCACCTGGCGCAGCTTGTCCGCGATCTTTCTCGCTTTGGCGTTTGGCGCCCAGGCCTTCTCGTATTACGGACTCACCGCGTGGTTCCCGACCATCCTGGAGCAGGAGCTCGACTACTCGGCAGGCCAGGCCGGTGCGAGTTCGTCAATCTTCCAGATCGCCGCCGTGGTTGGTGCGCTGGGCGTTCCTCTGCTCTCCCGTCGGTTCGGCATACCCAAGACCTTTGCCCTGGTGTCCGCGCTGTGGATCAGTCTTCCCGTTGGCATGATCTTTGCTCCTGCCGGTTGGTTCGTGTGGGGCTTTCTGGGCGGAGTAGCGCAGGGTGGCGGCATCAGGATCGTGTTCATGCTTGTCGTGCAGCTAGCGCTCAGTGGAACGCATGCTCGGCGGCTGTCCGCAATGGTGCAGGGAGTCGGTTACGCCATTGGTGCAACCGCCGCCATTCTCGTCGGCGCTGTGCACGACGCCACGGGAACCTGGACCCTTCCCATCGGCGTTGTGCTCATCTCAACGATGGTCTTCACCGTCGCCGGACTTGCTGGCGCGCTTCGAGCGAGCGGCCCTCGGCGTCGGAGATAACGTCGAGGCGGCGTGGTCGGCGTCGGGCACTCTAGGTGCTCGATTTGAATCACCAACCACTCCATCGGCTCGGGCCATAGCTCTTCAAACTGAGGCACCGTGGCCTGACGGAAAGTCGACGTTGTAATTGCGCATTGCTGCACCGCGCCCTCGAGGTCTACTCGGCGTTGCGCGCGTGATCCTCGACGTCTGGTTTTGCTTGCAGAGCGTCGCTGAGGAATTCCGGTTGCCCTCAGTGGTCGCCAGAAGGGCTGCTGACCTCTGAGCAGATCCGACGGTTAGCGACTTCTGGCGCGACGGGCCGCCCGGGTAGAATGACCGCGGTCAAGCTCACCCTTTACAGGACCAATGGCCCGCGGCTTCAGCTTCGCTCTGGGACTCGGCCTTGTAGTGTGAACCGAAGGTCCGAGAACTCATCGAGGGTCGACGCGGTCTCGGTCCGCGTCGACCCTTCGTCCTTACGAGATCGGCGCGAGGAGAGCTTCCGGATCTGCGATCCGAGCGGCCGTCACCACGACACGATGTTTCCCGGGCCCGACCGTTCCGTCGACGAAAGCCTGCCCGTCTACCTCGATCGTCGAGCGTTCGGTGACCGGCAGATCGAGAACGGCTTCAGCGCCATAAGGAATCACGAGATCCAGGTGCAGTAAGTCGTCGGAAAGACGCCAATCGACGGCCGCCTTCCCCAGCCGGGTCTCGATGGATGCGCGTGCCCAGGAGATTGCGGTCGACGGGCGTGGTGCCACGACGATCCGGCGATATCCCGGTCGCTCCGCGCTCGGTGCGATGCCAGCGACGTAGCGGTAGATCCAATCAACGACCGCGCCGTAGGCATAGTGGTTGAAGGAGAGCATCCCGGAACTGTCGCCTGTGGCCATCTCTCCCGCATGGATGGTCCCATCCGGCGCCAGGGCATCCCACCGCTCCCACACAGTGGTGGCGCCCATTTCCACCTGGTACAGCCACGACGGCGCGTCTCGCCGGAGGAGCATGAGGAAAGCCTCGTCGGTGTAGCCGCCGTTCACCAGAGCGAAAAGAACGAGTGGAGTCCCAAGGAACCCGGTGGCGATGCGACCACGCTCCTCGCGAACGTTCCGCGCAAGGCCCTCGCCGATCCGGTCCCGCTCCTCGTCTGGTGCGATCCGGAACTCGAGCGCGATCGCCGCTCCAGTTTGTGTACCGACCGCAGAAGCGCCCCAGTTCTCCCACGTGTCTCGAGCTACCCGGTCGGCAAGCCGATCGGCC
This sequence comes from Okibacterium sp. HSC-33S16, assembly GCF_024171565.1. GTDB lineage: Bacteria > Actinomycetota > Actinomycetes > Actinomycetales > Microbacteriaceae > Mycetocola_A. The sequence continues at coordinate 83,025 of NZ_JALJZZ010000006.1, read as the reverse complement.
GCATCCGCGCGGTCAGCGTCGCCTACGAGCCGTTCAGTTTTCGCGAGCAGGCGGGCACTGTGGGCGAAGAAGGCGTTCGCCACATAGTCCGACGACACCTTCGCCTTCCACGGTTGATCACCTGGTGCGTCCGGGTCGAGCCAGTCACCAAACTGGAATTCGGTAGGAAGCAGGCCACCAGCGGCCCGCCGCTCAAGACTGTCCACCCACCGACGCATGCTGCTGAGCTGGCGAACGAGCACTTCTTCACTGCCGTAGGACTCGTAGACAGCCCACGGAACGAGCGTCGCGGCATCCCCCCACCCAGCACGGCCCATGGTCGTCCATTCGTCTTTCTTTGGATTCTCGGGGTCCCGAAGGATGTTGGGCACGACGGCAGCGACGGCGCCATCAGCGTCCTGGTCGAGGCCGAGATCTCGGAGCCACGACACCCAGAACTGTTCGACATCGAATAGCGTGCTAGCGGTCGGTGCAAACGCCTGTGCATCGCCCGTCCAGCCGAGTCGCTCGTCGCGCTGAGGACAGTCGGTCGGGAGCGAGACGAAATTGTCGCGCTGCGACCACGTAACGTTCGAATGCAGCCGTTCCAGCCGCGGTTCTGAGCAGGCAAATTCGGAGCGCTGCCGATCCGCGCTGGAGATCGCAACGGCCGTGGCCGACACGATCTCGGCGCCGGTGATTTCCGCGTACTGGAAGCCGTGGAACGTGAATGTCGGCTCGAGGGTGGTTTCGCCATCGTGCGCGAGCACATATCCGTCGGTCGCCCGCGCCGTCCGAAGCGACTTGGTGTGAATGGACCCGTCGGGTTCGAGTACCTCGGCGTGCCGAACCTCGACGCGGTCGCCGGCTGAGCCGCGGACGATGAGCCGCAGCCATCCGGCGATATTCTGTGTGAGATCGAGGAAGCTATGACCCTCGCGTTCCTCGACGTCGACGTCCCACTCTGCAATGGTTCGCACCCCGCCGGCGATCCGGGGCTCCACGCTTGCGGTGTCGATGTCGACCGTGCGTGCGCGGGGCCAGGCGGAGTCGTCGAAGCCTGCCGTATCCCATCCGTCGGGCTCCGCACGCAGGTCGACTTCTACGCCGTCGTAGAGACTGTTCGAGCGGATGCCACCGGTCGACGTCGTCCATTCGCCAGACGTCGCAGCGCGAACGGTCGTGCCATCGGCACAGTCGACGTCAAGCTGCACAAGGGCGGCGGTTTCAGCCCCGTACTGTTCGGTCCCATCCTCCCAACCGAGGCGCCCCCGGTACCAGCCATCGCCGAGCAACGCGCCGAGCGCATTCTCGCCGACATGCAACAATTCCGTCACGTCCCAGGTGCCAAAGACGACTCGGTCCTTATATGCGGTCCAGCCTGGGGTGAGATGCTCATCGGTTGCACGCAGGCCATTGAGGCGCAGCTCCCCGACGCCCCAGAAGGTAGCACGCAGTCGCGCCCGGAGCGGTGCTGACGGGAGATCGAAGGTCGTGCGCAGCAGCGCGGCCGGGCCTTCGACAGGCCCGGAACCACCGATCGGACGAGCAATCAAGGTCGCCGGATCGACGGCGGCCTCCACGCTCAGCTGCTCGCTCCATGGCGACCATCCGGCACCCGTTGCGATTCGGACCTCGTATCGCCGCACTTCACCTGGCTGCAACGAAGGGGCTGGAACGGCGACGCCAATGGAAGCATCGGACTCTCTCGGCTCCGACGTGCCGCTCGTTGCGCCCTCCCAGCGAACCTGATAGCCGATCTGTGGAGATGCAGCCGTCGCTTGCCAGGTAAGGCGCAAGTCGTCCAGCGGAACGCCGATCAAACCCTCGGGATACTGTGTCGCCAAGGCGACGATCCGAGCGCTGCTATCGGCGGTGGTTGGAGCAGGCAAGTGCTGGGTCATCATCGACCTTCCTTGGTTGATTTTCTTGTCTGAACGGTAAAAGTCAGGACTTCTGGCTTGTCGGAACGGGACGGGTGGAGTGTCGGACCCGCAGTTCGGGCCGAACACGGAAGCTACTGGACTCGACGCGTCCGCCGATTCGCTCGAGTAGGAGGCGGATGGCCTGCTCCCCCATGGCTTCGCCGGACTGGTTAACACTCGTGAGCGAGACGGCGGGATGACTGGCGATGTCGATATCGTCGTATCCCACGACGGACACGTCTGCTGAGGTAAGCCCGAACTCGTCGATCGCCCGTAGTGCGCCAAGGGCGAGGTCGTCGTTTCCCGCGAAGATCGCCGTGGGAACCTCCTGGTCGAGCAGCGCAAGAGTGTCGAGCCGCGCGGATTCTTCGGTGAGACCGGTGCGAGCGACACGGATGTCGTCGCCGAAGCCAGCCTCGCGCATCCGGGCGACATACTGCTCCAGCCGGACAGCATGCGGATTGCCTGAGCCGGGACGGGTGACCTCTTCGCTGCGGGTGAGGTGAACGATCCGGCGGTGTCTGAGGTGGAAGAGGTGTTCCATGACCAGTCGGGTCCCCTCGGCATCATCACCGAAAACCGAGTCGTATGAATGGGCGTCGCCGTGCCGGCCCAGCATCACGACCGGGACTTTTCGCGAAAGATTCTCGAGCCACTCGGAGGTCACGAGGGGGGAAATCGCGATGATGCCATCGACCTGGCGGTCGGCTAGCGCACCGAGCGCTCGGACGCCTTCGTCGCTATCGTCCCCGGTCGCAGGCGCGATGATCAGTTGGTACTGGGTGTGCTGCAGTGCTCTTGTCGCTCCCGCAACAATTTTCGAGAAGAACGGGTTCGAGATGCCCGGCAGTTCGATCCCGAGCGTGAAGCTCACGCCACGCATAGCTCGGGCGGCAACGCTTGGACGATAGTCCAGCATCTTGATCGCGGCATTCACACGGTCCCGCATCGCAGGGCTCACGCCGTAAGCATTGCGAATGACTTTGGAGACCGCTGCACGCGAAACGCCCGCCTCGCGAGCGACATCCTCAATCGTCGCTCCTCCCGATTTCGACACCGCATCCCCTTTCGATTGGCTGCCACGATACACGTCCGACCACAAAAAAATAGACCGATCTACGAAATCGGCGCAGTGTTATAAAAACGTTTCAAATATTTTGTGTAGATCGGTTGACATTTTTTTGACGACGCTTGTAACGTGGGCCACGCCACAGCACCGAGTCGATTCGGAGCATCAACAGCGCAGTTGCTTTACATGGAGGTAAAGATGATGGTTTCCCGTACTTCGCGACGCTCGGTCGTCGCCATCGGCGCAGGCGGTCTCGCCCTGTCGCTCGCATTGGTCGGCTGTTCCGCTGGCGGATCCGACTCGGATTCGGAGTCCGGTTCCGCCACCCTCAGCTACCTTGTGGACAACCAGGAGTCGACGGTCAAGACGGCAGAGGCACTGGCCAAGGCGTTTACCGAGAAGAACCCTGACATTACGGTCGACGTCGAGACTCGCCCGCAGGGCGCGGACGGAGACAACGTCATCAAGACTCGTCTCGCGACAGGAGAGATGAGCGATGTCTTCGCCTACAACTCTGGCTCACTCCTTGAGGCGCTGACTCCTCAGTCGACTCTCGTCGACCTTTCCGGTGAAGCCTGGGCGGACAAGCTGGATAAGAACTTCATCAACTCGGTGGGCGGCGATGACGGCCTCTACGGTGTGCCGATGGGGCAGGCCATGGCCGGCGCCGTGCTTTACAACAAGGCCATCTACGAAGAACTAGGGCTGGAGATTCCCACCACGTGGGAGGAATTCCTCTCCAACAGCGAAGCGATCAAGGCCTCAGGCAAAGCCGCTCCGATCGTGCAGACCTATGGCGACACCTGGACCTCACAGTTGTTCGTCCTCGGAGACTTCAACAACGTCCTGGCGGAGGACCCCGACTGGGCTGAGAAGTACACAAACAACAAGGCGAAGTACGTCGATCAGCCCGCGACGGCTGGGTTCGAGCACCTCCAGGAGGCGTTCGAGGATCAACTCTTCAACGAAGACTTTGCGTCAGCCACGTATGCGGATGGTGTCACCATGGTCGCGACTGGTGCAGGCGCTCAGTACCCGATGCTGACCTTCGCGGCGTCGCAGTTGATGACCACCAACCCGGAGGCCAAGGACGCCGTCGGAGCATTCCCGCTCCCCGGCCCAGACGCAGACACTAACGGGCTCACCGTGTGGATGCCCGGCGCCGTCTACATTCCCAAGTCCACCGAGGGCGCGAAGCTCGAGGCGGCGAAGAAGTTCGTCGAGTGGCTTGTCACACCTGAAAGCTGTGACATCCAGTCTGAGACGACCTCGCCTCAGGGACCGTTCGTCGTCGAAGGCTGCGACCTGCCTGACGACGTTCCGGCGATCGTCTCCGACCTTCAGCCGTACTTTGACGATGAGAAGACGAACCTCGCGCTCGAATTCCTCTCCCCTATCAAGGGCCCGGCACTCGAGCAGATCACGGTTGCGGTCGGATCCGGCATCACCTCGGCTGCTGAGGGTGCAGCCCAGTATGACGAAGATGTGAAGAAGCAGGCCCAACAACTCGGTATCGAGGGCTGGTAAGCCGCATCATTTCAGTCTGCGGGGTCGGACCCGACAGTCCGGCCCCGCAGGCGTATCTGGGAGATCTAATCATGACCACAGCGACAGCTCCGGCCTCGAGATCGCGCGACGATGTCAGCCCACCACGCCCAGCCCTGCGTCGACGAATGAAGAGTTCATATCCGACCTGGTTCTTCATCCCGGCCGGCGTCTTCTACGTCGTCCTGTTCCTCGTTCCCACCATCGCCTCGTTCTACTTCTCGTTGACGCGCTGGACGCTCTTCGAGGTCGACTTCATCGGCTTCGACAACTTCGTGCGGTTCTTCCAGGAACCCCAGCTGGTGCAGGGCTTCCTAAACACGTTCATCTACGCCTTCGTCACGTCCGCCTCCAAGGTCGTGCTCGGGCTCCTGCTCGGTGTCTTCCTCAGCTCGCAGATCATCGCGCGTGGTTTTCTCCGGGCGACCATCTTCTTCCCCGTGCTCGTCAGCACCATCGGCGTCGGCATCCTCTTCAAGGTATTGATGGACCCGTTCGGCGGGCCCATCAACGAGATCCTCGGGGCGGTCGGGATCCAGGGCCCGGCGTGGCTGACCGACCCATCGATCGCCCTCCTCTCCGTCGCCCTCGTCGACATCTGGAAAGGCGTCGGCCTGGCAGCCCTGATCTACATCGCCGGAATGGTCGCCATTCCCCAGGAATACTTCGAAGCTGCCAAAGTCGACGGCGCCGGGGCGTGGCACAACTTCAGGCACATTACCCTTCCGCTGCTCCGTCCAGCGACGGTGACCGTTGTCCTGCTCTCGCTCATCGGCGGTCTCCGTTCGTTCGACCTCATCTGGGCGATGACCAAAGGAGGTCCGGGCTTCACGAGTGACGTGCTCGCCTCCGTCATCTTCAAGCAGTACCAGGCCGGTTTCTTTGGCCTCTCCACCGCAGGCAACGTCGTCCTGTTCGTCGTTGTTGCCGCCATCATCTTTCCACTGTCCTGGTGGCTCAACCGAAAGGGAGACGAGCAATGAGAAATGTCGTCTGGAAGTGGGGCGCAGGCACCGTTGCGATCGCCCTCGCGTTTGTCGTTTTCATCATCCCATTCGCGTTCATCCTCTTCACCGCCGGAAAGACCCAGGCAGAGGCAGCCGCGCTCGAATTCACGTGGCCGACCGAATGGGTGTTGTTCGAAAACATCGTCACCGTCATTCAGACCCGCGACTTCCTGCTGGTTCGGGCATTTTTCAACAGCACCGTCCTCACGGTTGTGGCGGTCGCGATCATGGTCGTCCTAGCCGCCATGGTGGGCTACGTTCTCCAGCGCCGGAGGTCTCGGTGGAATCCGCTGGTGAACAGCCTCGTCCTGGCCGGGCTCATCATCCCTCCCGCTGTCGTGCCCACCATCTGGGTCATGCAGGGCCTCGAGATCTTCAAGACGCTGCCTGGGCTGATCGCAGTGCACGTCGCGTTCGGGCTGTCGTTCTGCATCCTCCTGTTCCGCGCATTCGTCGCCACGATTCCGCGCGAGCTCGATGAAGCAGCAATCATCGACGGTGCCGGACCGATCAAGCTCTTCTTCCGTGTCATCTTCCCGCTGCTGAGATCCGTGATCGTTACGGTCATCGTCGTGCAGGCGGTGTTCGTCTTCAACGACTTCACCTATGCGTTGTACTTCCTGCCCGGAGACGACAACGCCACTGTTCAGTTGACGACCTTCAATTTCATTGCCCAATCCACGAGTTCATACAATCTCCTGTTCGCGGATGTCCTTCTCATCACGATTCCGCCGCTGATCATGTACATCTTCTTTCAACGCGAAATCGTCGGCGGCATGACCTCCGGTGCAGTGAAGGGGTGACCGGAGAAGACCAGGCGCCGGTCACGGCAGTCGAAATCCGTGCCTGGGTACGGAAAATGTCCCCACAGCCCTTCGACGAGCATGCCGTCAGGCCGCCTCCGAACGAATGGGCGTGGATATACGGAGCTGGGCAGTATGAACTCGCGCTGCTTGCCCGCCTCGTGGATGATGGCTTCGCCGCCAATCGCAACGTGCACTACCCCCGCAACTACGGTCAAGTGTCGAGGACCGCGTCGTTCGCCGCAACAACAACGGAGGCCGCAAACTTCACCTTGGGCATTTCCGGCACGCTGACCTCGGTCACCGTTGGCGGCACGTCGGCTGAGCGCGGCCTCGTCCAGTCGGGAGATACATCGTGGGTCACCTTAGATGCTCCGGCAGGCGCGGAGATTCGGCTCGATGTCGCGGCCGGCTCAGGCGGGGTGCCGGCGATAGCGGTCGACCATAACGCACCAGTTCGGGCCTGGCGGGCGCGCATCGGCGACAACCCGTGGGAGCCCGTGAGCCCACGGCCAGGCGGGGATCAAGCCGCGCATCTCGAACCGGCCGGCTCGGTCGACGTAATAGCCCGCAGCATCGGGAACTCACTCTTCGACGTGGGCGCTCCGGTGCTCGGCCGTCCCATTTTTCCACCAGGCTCTCCCCCACGTGTGTCCAGCGGCGAGAGCATCGAAGAAGCACTCGCCGACCCCTGGACTCATGAAACGCGGCATGACCTCGTTTCCCTCGCCGACGGAGGCTGGACCACGAAACACCTGTTGGGCTTCCGATACCTCTTCGTGGAATCCAGCACCCCGCTCGGGGCGATTGACTTACAAGCCTCGATACCAGCCGTCGAACGACCAGGAGCGTTCGCCTGCTCCGACGACCAGCTCACCCGCATCTGGGCGTCCTCCCAGTACACCCTGCGTTTGTCCATGCAAGGACTAATGATCGACGGGATCAAACGCGACCGGATGCCTTGGGCCGGCGACCAGGCACTGAGCACGCTAGCCAACGCCTACGCAATCGGCGCCGGTGGGGTTGTCGCCGACGGGCTGGTCGCCTTAGGCCAGCCAGGGCACGGATACGTCAACGGAATCGCCGACTACTCACTCTGGTGGATGGTGAACTCGGAGCTTCGCCTGCGGTATTTCGGAGATCTTGCGTTCGCCGAAGCCGAAGCGGAACGGCTAAACAATTTCGTTGCTGACCTCGCTCAGCAGGCGGACGAGGATGGGGTGTTCCGGCCTGCAGACCAGCCCGGCGGCTTCGTCGACTCTGGACCCGGCTCGGTCTTCCTCGACTGGGGTGTGGCGCTCAAGCCCGGTCGCGATCCTGTCGCACTTCAAATGCTCTGGTACTGGGCGCTTCGCAGTGCACAGCGGGTGCTCGAAGAGGCGGGACACTCGAACGCTCAACGTTGGGGCGACTTGGCCGACAGCCTCGCCGACACTCTGCATCGACGCGCGTGGCTTTCCCGGCACGGGCGCTGGGCTGATTATCTCGATGCAGACGTGTCCACGGGCCCGGCACCCTATGCGAACTTCCTCGCCGTCCTCTCCGGAATACACGACAAAAGCGGCATTCCCATTGGAGTAGCGGATGCCATTCGCGTGGGCGCGAAGGGAACCCCCTTCATGACGGCTTTCCGTCTTCGGGCGATGCTCGCAACGGGCGACGGGCAGGCCGCGCTTGACCAGGTGCGGGAAATCTGGGGCACGATGCTCGATCGGGGACCAGGCACTTTTTGGGAAGAAGCAACGCTGGGCGATGACGTGCTAGCGATGTACGGGCGACCATTCGGGCGAAGTCTCAGCCACGCGTGGGCGTCGGGTCCGGCTGCCATCTTGCCCGAGGCGATTCTCGGTGTCCGACCGCTGGGCAACGGATGGGCGCGGTTCGAAGTACATCCGGAACTCGGCGACCTCGACTGGGCGACCGCCGTCATGCCTGCCCCTCAGGGCGACATCGTGATCGTTGCCACCCGTGAACGCACGACCGTCCAGATACCTGCAGGAACCGTTCTGGTGCGCGACGGAGACTCGGTCCACGGTCCGTCGACGGTCGTGCAAGAAATGTTTCGAGCGCGTTCCTCTTCCTAGCCGCCTCTGGTTGTCCTTCACTGTGGCATCCTCGGCCGACGGGATGGAGGAGTTTCGATGGGTAGGACCGGTCGGTGATACTCACAGCGTGAATGGTCCTTAGTCTAAACAGCCGACGATCGCAGACGAATGAGCAGTGGCGTGCCCCGACGCCAATCTCAGCCCTTGACCGCACCTTCCATGACGCCGGCGACGAGCTGCTTACCCGCGATGGCAAGCACGAGGAGCAGCGGCACTGCAACGAGGAAAACACCGGCCATGACAAGTCCGGTATCCGACGTGAACGCACCACGGAGTTGCGGCACCACGAGGGGCATCGTGAGCTGCGAACGCATCACCACCGACGGCCAGAAGAAGCTGTTCCAGGAGCCGATAAAGGTGAACAGCGCCAGGGTAGCCGCTCCCGGGCGCGCAGCCGGCAGTGCGATTGACCAGAACACCCGGAACATCGATGCGCCGTCGACGCGGGCCGCTTCAATGAGTTCGAACGGCAAAGCCTCTTGAAGGTACTGCGTCATCCAGAACACACCGAACGCTCCGATGAGGCCGGGGACGGTCAACGCAAGCAGCGAATCGATCCAGCCGAACTCGTTCATCATGACGAACATCGGGATGGTCCCGATCTGGGCCGGGATCACCATAGTGCCGATCACGGCCAGATACAGCGCCTGGCGGCCGCGGAAGCGGAGTTTGGAAAATGTGAAGCCCGCAAGCGATGCAAAGAACACCGTCGATGCGCTCACCGTGGTGGCGACGAGCAGCGAGTTAGCGAACGCCACCCAGATGTTGAACTGTTCGGTCGAGAAGACCTGGCCGAAGTTCTCGAAGAGCGTCAGTGTCGGAAGCCATGTCGGCAGCGTTCCGACAGACCGGGCGATCTCCGTGGTGGTCGACGAGCCGTACATCGCCGCCGAGTAAAGCGGAAAGACCGACAGCACAAAGGCAACCCCAAGGATGGCGTATGTCACCCACCCTGGGCGTCGCCCCGAAGGCTGGTGCGCGGCAGCTTTTCCTTTCGCTGTGCGCTTCTTGGCGTACTGAGCGGCGCCTCGGCCTGCGGTGTTCTCAATGAATGCGGTATTCATCGGCGGTCTCCTTTGACTAACTCGACCGCGTCGGCCGACTGCGCGGCGCGCACCTCTGAGCTGGACGCTGAACGGCGAAACAGAGGCTTCCGCTTCACGCCAGAGTCGGAGGATGCGATCAAGCGGGTAAGGACAATGTTGAGTAGGGAGAGGGTCAAAATGATGGCCGCGAAGATCCAACCAACGGCAGCAGCCTGGCCCAGCCGGTCCTGCCAGTCTCCGAACCCGAGGTTATAGAGGTACAGCACAACGGTGGTCCACTGGCTGTCTGCGCCACCGGCTCCTCCGCCGGTTCCGCCACCGTCAAACATCCGTGCTTCATCGAAGATTTCGAGACCACCGATTGTCATGGTGAGAATGACGAAGATCAAGGTCGGACGAATGCCGGGGATCGTCACCGAGAAGAACTGGCGCACCCGACCCGCACCGTCGACCGTGGCGGCTTCGTACAGGTCTCGAGGCACCGCCTGCATCGCAGCGAGGAAGATTAGGGCGTTGTATCCGGTCCATCGGAAAATGACCATGGATCCGATGGCGATGTGAGAAAGCATCCGGTCCTGGAAGAACGGTGAACTGTAGTTGGTCCAGATGCCGAGCTCGTGCAGGTTGGGGACGAGGAGACCGAACTGGCCGAAGACCTGACCGAAGATCATCGACGTGGCGACCGGCATGACGACGAATGGGATCAATACGCTCATTCGCCAGAATGTGCGGGCCCGGAGATTCTGGTCGAGGATCGACGCGATGACCAACGCCAGAATCAGCTGCGGGATGCTTCCCCACAGGAAGATGGAAAAAGTGTTCTCCAGCGACCGCCAGAACAGCGGTTGGCGCAGTACCCAGGCGAAATTGTCGGGCCCGACAAAATCACCCATACCGGTGCGGCGGTGCCAGTCATGAAGGGCTACGACGACGTTGAAGACGAGGGGAAATGCGCCGAAGATCGCGAACACGATGAAGAACGGCGAAATGTAGAGGTAGGGCGAGACCTTGATGTCCCAGCGCGATAACCGCTGTCCCCAGCCGAGGCGCCGCGCGGTACGCGGAAGCGCCAATGTATCGGTAGCCATGGCTCGAGCCTTTCGTGAAAAATCGAGAGAGTTGCGGCCGTACAGTGGTCCGGGCCTCGATCGAGAAGGCCCGGACCACAATCCGGTGGGGTTAGTCCGCGGTGTCGAAGCCGAGAGCCTCGAACTCGCTGACGACGGACGCCCAGGCATCTTCCGGGGTCGCGCTGCCCGACTCGACAAGGGCGATGCCGTTGGTCACCAGAGTCTGGATTCCGGCGAAGTTCTCGCCACGGAAGCCACCTGCTGCGGAGTCCCCTGCCGACGCCGCGAGGCTGCCGTAGACCTCACCGAGACGCTGACCGCCGAAGAACTCGTTCTCGGTCTCGGCGATGTCGGGGTTCTCAATGGCGTCGAGCTGCGACGGGAACTGGCCGGTCTCGTGGAACCACTGCACGGCTGCGTCTGCGGAGGTGAGGTAATCAGCGAGCTTGACTGCCCACCCGGTGTTCTTACCGGTTGCAGGTACGGAGAAGAACGAGCCTCCCCAGTTTCCGCCGCCCTCGGGGAAGGCGCTGGATACGCGCCAGCCTTCAACGCCGTCAGCGTTTTCGGCGATGATGCCCGTCATCCATGCGGGCGTGATGACCGTTGCCCACTCTTTGTTCTGGAAGCCAGCGCCCCAGTCAGCGTGCCCAATCGGAATGCCCGCTGAGACGCCATCCGCTGCTGCCTCAGCGAAGGTCATGAACAATTCCTTGATCTCGGCGTTGTCGGCGAGGTTGTACGGGTCGCCCGACTCCGGGTCTTCGAACGCTGACGGGAGCAGGTTGACCGCGGCCTGGAAAGCGCTGGACAGTGAATCAACGAAGTAGTTATCGGACGTCGCGACATAGGCGCGACCAGCGTCGAGGAACGACTCCCAGGAGGCAGCGTCACCGCCGATGAATTCACCAAATGATTCAGGGTCTGTCGCCACACCGGCGGCGGCGGTCATGTCCTGATTGAAGGCCACACCAAGCGGGCCAATGTCGGTGCCGTATCCGGTGATGACCCCGTCGACGGAGCCCTGTTTGACTTTCCAGTCCACCCAGCGGTCGTCGATCTCGGGAAGCTCGACCCAGTCTTCGGGAGCTGCCATCATCTCGGTCCACCAGTCGAGCTCGATCAGGTGCACATCCGACAAGCCGGCGCCCCCTGAGGAAAGCCCATTGCGAAGCACCGTTTGAGCGGAGGCTCCGTCCGGGAACGATTCGACGGCGACTTTGATCCCGTACTCCTCCTCAAATGAGGCAAGCAGTTCCGGCGGAAAATCCATCCACGCCGCGACAGTCAGCTTCTCGGGTTTGTTCTCCTCGGTGGCTTTCTCACCGCCGCTCCCGGCGCCTCCCCTTCCGCCCGTGCAGGCGGTAAGGGCGAGGGCAGTGAACGTCGCGAAAGCGGCGATTCCTGCTGATCTTTTGGTGAGTCTCATGGTGTGGGTCCTTTCAATACTTCGTCGTACGTGGGATTTAGAGGGAATGTGGTGTGGCGGGAGAAATCGACATCACGGCCCAGGGTGCGAGCGAGATGTCGATGGTGAGGACACCGTCGACGTTCACGGTGAGCGTTCTGCGGTCCAGATCGTCGGCGATCTTCGTGAGGTCGGCGACGTCTGTGCGTGACAGGTTGAGCGGCTCCCCCATCCGGTGCCATTCCGCCGCGACGTTTCCGTGGTCCTGGTCCAGGATTTCGACGTCATAGACGGCGCCGGGGTTCAATCCCGCCACAATGTGCCTGATGTGTCGTTCGGGGCCTTCGTCGGCGAGGCGACGTGTCTCAGCATGGGAGTTCGCGCTGCCCACGGATTTTTCGCCCATGGAGTCCGGATAGTTGAAGAACAGGGCGGCGATGGCATCATCGGCGGTGCGAGTGACGATGCCGTGCTCGGTTTGCAGGGCAATCTTTTCGCCGAGGCGGTTGAGCATTGTCATCGCGTGGAAGGTCGGCTTGTGAATGCCCTGCTCGTTGACGAAACCGAAACCGCCGTGGAAGGGTCCGATGCCGCCGCCGCCTTCTTCGAACACGTCGGTGAATGTCCAGTAGGAAATGGAATCAGCGAGGTCATGGCATTGAAGAAAAGCGCGGGCGATATACGTGGCCGCGAAAACTGTGTCGTGCATCCGATCACGGCTTGACGGCGACGTTGACCATTCAGTGATGTGCAGCTCGGCGTCCGGGTACGGAGACTCAGCAATGATCTGCCGCATAACGACGAGGTCATTGCGTGTGGCATCGCGCTGTCGGCTGATGTGCCGCCCAACACCTTGTGTGTCGAACGCAAAATCCGTGGGGTAGAGATGCGTGGAAAGGAAGTCGATCGGAACGTTCCGCTCAGCACAATATGCGATGAACTCGTGGATCCATACCGGCTTCCACGGGAGAACTTCGGGATCCGAAGCTTCCGCCGTGGCTGCCTCTACGGACGTGTCGTGGTACTCACCGTCGTAGCGGGCATCTGGAACGAAGACCGACGATGACGGTCCACCGACACGCAACTCCAAATCGATCGCCTTGATGGCATTCGCGGTCGCTTCGTAAAGCTCGAAGTACTCGGTTCTGGTCCCTGTCCAGAAATGGGGTACGAGGTTGGGTTCGTTCCACACCTCGAAGGGCCAGTTGCGGACCTCGTCGAGTCCGTAGCGCTCAATCCAGTGTTCGATCGTCGCGGTGACAAGGGCGACCCATGCAGCCATGTCTTTCGGAGGGCTGCAGTGTGCCTTCCACCAGAACAGCGTTTCGGTCTGCGTCGCCAATTCGCGCGGCATGAAGCCGAGCTCGACGAACGGGCGCGCACCGGCGTCCAGGATGGCATCGAAGACTTTGTCAACGTAGGCGAAGGTGTATACCGGTTGCGCCAATGGCGTCGGTGGCCCAAATCCGCCTCCGTTTGACGCGCGGTAGACGAACATGTCGTCGTGGAAGACGCCGTGGAAACGCACATACCGTGCGCCCAACACGTCAACGGCCTCACGGAAATGCCGCTGCCAGTCCGCGCGGAGTGCCTCGTTCGCCCGACCAGCGCCGATGCATTCGTTCCAGATGTGGCGAAGTGAAACATCGCCGGAGGGCTGCCCGTCAATCAGTACGCTGGCTGATGGTTCGACAGGCATGGGACCTCCTTTGGTCACAACCGAGAGCATCCGGTTGTTCGGCGAAATTGTTTCGCAACTTGTATCGTTGCCTCATATTAGGTTTGCTCGGTCAAGCCTGTCAATAGGTTTATTGAAACAACGAATTCGAGATTCGTTCAAGACGTTATGTACCGCGATTACGAAAACATTTCGCTAGGATGAGCGCATGACAACGGATGCCTTAGGGCGTAGGACAACGCTGGAGGACGTCGCCAAAACGGTGGGCGTTTCAAAGGCGACCGTCTCAAAGGCGCTCAACGGGCGCGATGACATATCGCCAGAGACCCGCGAACGAGTGCTGGCCGCGGTGGCCGCTCTGGAGTATCGCCCGACGACGCTCACCGGGCCACAGAACTCGCGCCGGGCAGTCGCGATCGTCTTCGACCTTCCCGCTTCGCCCTACATCCTCGGGCTTCTTCAGGGCGCGTTGGCCGAAGCCACAGACTCCCATGTTGACCTCCTGGCCCGCTTAGCTCCCGAGCGAACGTCTCGAGCGCATCGTGCGGTGGCGCGGGAGTGGATTGCCGATCAGCGAGCCGCCGGGGTCGTTGGCATCATCGGCCTTACGCTCTCGGGACCAAACGGTCTCATCGACGCAGCCAGCGACGCGAACCTGCCGTTTATCATCGTTGACCCGGTCGACACCCGTCATCGCCGAATGGTAAGCGTGGGATCAAGCAACTGGTCGGGCGCCCGTACCGCAGCGGAGCACCTCATCGCTCTTCACCACACACGCATTGCCTGGATCGGCGGACCCGAGGCATCAGATGCGGCCCGCGACCGTCGCCTCGGCTACCAGGCTGCCCTTGACTCCGCCGGGCTCTCGGTTGACCCGCAGCTCATCCGGCACGGCTCCTTTGCGGTCGCGACTGGCGCGGAGCTTGCGCACGAACTGCTCACAATGGACAACCCGCCGACGGCGATCATGGCGGCCGATGACGAGATCGCTGTCGGTGTGCTTGCAACAGCACACTCGCTGGGCATTCGAGTGCCGGAGCAGCTGAGCGTTACGGGTTTCGATGACACACCTCAGGCCGCTTGGACGACGCCGCCGCTCACCACCGTCTACCAGCACCTCGAAGGCATGGGCGCGATGGCGGTGCAAACCGTCCTCATGATGGCCGAGGGGCGGAGCCCCACCTCGTCACACGTTGAGTTGGCAACGTCGCTAACCGTGCGCGCGAGCACCGCCGCCGCTCCCGCCGCCGACTGAGCTACCGGGCGCCCGCAAAAACGCTCGTGAGCGGCCTCGACGGTCGACCACGCCATCTCCCCAGGCTGGTTAACTTTGTGGGTGGTGCCCCGGCTGTCGTTTATGCAAGAACGCGGTACCGGAGGTGGGTCTCGCTGGCGTAGGCCAATGTTTCGACACGTTCCAGCTTGATCTGCTTCGTTAGTCCAGTGAAGAGCGATATCCCTTCTCCGAGGAGGACCGGCACAACGTGCAGTTGGATTTCATCGACGAGTCCGAGTTCGAGGCACTGCCTCGAGACGCTCCCTCCGAGCAGGCTGACCCACTTGTTTCCTGCAGCCTGTTTGGCGGATCCAACCGCCTGCGCAATGTCGTCGACGACGAAGGTGTATGTGACGCCATCCTTCTCAATCGGCTCATGAGCACTGTGAGTCATCAAGTACACCGGCACCTTGACCATGGCCCCGTATGGAACTTCCCCGTCGTCTATGGTCTGCGTTTTATTAGCGCCCCCGACGACTGCACCGAGTTCTTGCATGATTTTTCCGACGATCTCTTCGTCCTCCGGGGCCGACGGGAATCCGTTCATCCAGTCCACGCCTCCGCCTAGGTCAGCCATGAACCCATCTAGGGTCACGGTCGCATGGATGAATACCTTCGACATTGCTGCTCCTTTGCTGCCCGTTGCTTCCAGTGAAAGGTGAGACCACTAACTCGCCTCATGCCGAGAGGATATGCCCGGGCATGTCATGAGTCAACCGACTCACCACGCCGTCATAATGGGAGCATGCCTCGCGAACTCACTGCCTACCATCGACAGGTCGCCGTCAATAAGCGAGCCGCAATCCTTGAGGCCGCCACCGATCTGTTTCTCGATCTTGGCTACGACCGAACCTCACTGGCTCAAGTCGCCGGCAAGGCTGGCGTCTCCAAAGCGACGCTGTTCAAACAATTCCCGACGAAGGCGGAGCTCTTCGAGGCCTTGGTGCTGGCCGCAGGCGACACGTCGAACTCGGAGCAGTTGGAGGCGCCGTCGGGAAACTTCCATGCAGGTTTAGTCAGTCTTGGCATGGCGTACGTGGAGCTGTTGTCCCGACCACGAATGGTGGACCTAATTCGAGCCGTGATCGCCGAATCGGCTAGATTCCCAGAGCTACGCCAGCGCACTTTCGATTTCAGCACACTGCCAGCACTCAAGGCACTCCGGCGTTTCTTCCAGGCTGCGAACATTCACGGGACCGCAAACGTCAACGACCTCGATGTCGCTGCGGCACAGTTTCTGGGCATGATCGCCACGGTTGTGTTCTGGCCCCGCCTCGTCCACGTCGGCTGGTCACTAACTGATGAGGAGACGCTGCACATAGTCGACGAGGCCGCGCGGACAATTGTCGCCCGCTACGGAACGAGTGTCAGTTGACGTCCAACCGGCAAGGGCGTTCGACCGAACCCTTCGCGCTTCCCCCAGCGGGCGAAAGGCATCCACTCGAGCTCTCACGGAAGCATGCGCCAATGAGACCTGCACGGTCGGGCTGACAGTGTCCGGCTGACAAGATTTGAACCTGCGACCCCTTGGAGGTTATTTCCTAAACTCCGGTCTTACCGAAAATCTCCGAAAACTGCTGGATTCCCTTGTGTTTACAGGGAACCGGGCGGTTCGCTGCCTCCAATTGTACGCGGAGAGACACGGTCGATCAGGGTCGTTTTTGATGGGTAAATGATGGGTAAATGATGGGTATTCGAGCAAGTCCACCGAGAACGGGGGTGGCGTCGCCGATTGGTATCACTTGCGCTCGCTTTTGATTATCAGTGCCGAGGACCAAGAATGTACCCACTACTGTTTTCCCGTCGTTCCTGTACACCGGAATAAAGTTGTCACTGGCCCCTCGGCTTTCTTGCCAGTCCGTGAAGGTCTATACCGGACGAACAGCGATCGCGTTGGCCGAAAGACTCGGCCAACAGGCGACGGTCGTTCCTAGCCACCATGGTGGCTTCATGGGTGGTGAGTTCGGCTACGCCGGCCAGCCTGAGGCCCTCGCCGCTAAACTCCGCGTGAACCAGTCCTGAGGCCGCCAACCTTTCGCTGAAGGATTTCGGGCTCGGTATCGGACCCGCAATCAACGTGGACTTCGTGGGACGGTCGGTTCAGCACTGTTTCTCGCCGCTAAACCCCTTTCTCGAGCCACGGCACTAAGTGGTGGCGCATCATCAACCGGTCGTGCTAGTTCTCACTTGCATGGCCTGAATATCAACGACTCTGCCGCGAGAACACGGTGGACGTTTGGGTACCGCGAGACAACTCCGCTGTGCGACCTCGAGAACTTTCATTCGGGCCGTGCGCGTTATCCATGAACGCTTGAACAAGCTGGGCACCCCGAATGACCGTCGGGCGGTCATCGCCAAGGCGGTCTGGAAGCGTTGCAAGTTCGGGAAATGGTGGGCCCGGGAAAACTGTCACGGACGATTGGTCAACCACGAGGAAGCTAGCCTCGTGAGCCGGCTTCGCTTGGCTGAATTCGAAACCGCTCTCATCGAATTCCCGCTTCAGTTCTTCGAGTTCGACGCGGTCGGAGCGCGACATCATTTGAGTCGAAGGTGTCTCTAAAGTCACGGGACATCCAGCAGCATGTATCTGCCGGAGAATGCCGATGTGGTGCTCCCGCCGGGATCGCGGCCACAGTCTCGAGGCCGAGATCAGCACACCCCCACGTGCACCAAGCAGCGCAACCTCGGTGAACTCCGCCGCTTCTATTATTGGAAGACGTCTGACTGGCATTCGGGCGAGACGCGCCCGAACTTTCGCGCGCCTGGTGTCCGAAGCAGTTTCATCTGAACCCGAAGCACTTACAAGACGCAGTTTCCGAAGCTCCTCGAGGGCGTCTTCGACGCTAGCGTCGGGCGCCCGCAATTCAAGCATGTCTGAAGATAGGAGCCTGTCGACACGTCGCTGGTCCTCTGCGATGCGGTCGGCCAACCGCATCGTATCGAGGAGTCCCCCCTCCCGGACAAGCGCTTCGACTCTTTCGTCTTGGCGCCCATCCACGCTGACTCGCAAATATCTATCTCCGGGATCTGTTTCGGACTCGAAAAGCAGCAACGTCACAGCGATGTACTGCTTCGTCATCGATTCGACCGCGAGGACAGACAACAGCGAACTCTCTCGGTCTGGGCGAACGGGCTCGACGCTGAGAAACCGCGCTGTGTCATCCGGACTGAAGTCGAGATCGGGGTCAGACTCGGGGCTTAGGACGAGCCGGGGATCTTTGTCGATATCGTCTGCGGACAAGAGGAGGTTTCGCTGCACGGACACCGGCTCACCCGTGAGCCCGTCAACGAGATAGTTAACCGTGGCCTCAATGACGCGTTCTTGGACGAGCGTGCCCGCCAACGTGCGTCCGGTGGGACTCAATTGAAGCAGGGACTGACCAGAGCTCGAATTCACGGTCACGTAGCGATCCAGAAGGAGTTCGGCGATGATGCTATCTACAAGCTTCGTCGGCAGATTGAGCAAGCGTGTGACCTCATCCGCACTATCAACTCCAAGTCCGATAGCACGGAGGATGAACTCGGTGAATGTAGGCACCTGACTTCTCTTAAGGATCCGGCACCGGAGAGCGGTGCGCCAGACGGGAATCGCCGCTTTGCGCGTGGAAAGCAGCCTGAAGCCATCCCGACGAAGCAAGGAATCGGGGTTTGCGCCCAAGGGCCGATCAGCGTCCATTGCGTTGAACCTCCGCTGGTGAGATAGCTCTCGCGACTGCGGCGAGCGCCTTGGATTTTTTGTGCGACTTGCCTTGGTTTTGAGCCATCGAACGATTCCCGACTATCACAAGACCATCTCGCGCCCTAGATATCGCTACGTTCAACCTCTCCGGTGAGCCAAGGAATCCTACGTCTCCCCGACTGTTGCTGCGTGTGAGGGAAATGATGCAAATGTCGGCTTCTTGTCCCTGGAAGGAATCAATCGTTGCTGCCTTCACGCGCACGACCTTGAGCTTCGATTTGGTGCTGCTCAGAATTTCTTGGAGCGTCCGGACCTGCGCAGCGTAGCCAGAGAGGACAGCTACCTCCACCTCTCCTAGTCCCAGTAGAACCGCGTAATTGTCGATGTTGCCGACGATCTCAGCGATTATCTTCGCTTCGGATCGGTTCTCGAAGCTAAGGCCCACCCTGCGCTCTGTCTCCTGCGAGCCTGTATCTCGCCACGTGACAACACCGGCAAGTGCCCGCTCAACCAGCGGGGACGTGCCACGGTTTGTGGATTGCAGCTGGCCCCCGTAGAACACATCGCTGACTACTTGACCAATATCGGGGTGCATCCGGTGCTGATGGCTAAGTGTGGATACGCATGCAGATGGTAATTCTCCGCCGAGTTCAGTGAACAATCTTTCGTCCACCTCCGCGCGCGTCAGGTCACGTTCAGCAAGGAAATCGGGGTCAACGAGTCCAGAGTCGAGGAAAGGCGGGAGCTGTTTGTCGTCACCGACAAGCACCCACTGGCGCGAGTTGGCCATTGGAACCATGAGTTCTGTTGGGGTTGCCTTCGACGCTTCGTCAATAATGCACAAATCGAACTCCACACGCTCCGCCCCCTTAGATCCTGTGAGCGCGACACACGTCGATGCGACAACCGAGGCCCGAAAGAGAAGGCCCAGCCGGAATTCTCCATTGGGGCGGAATCGTTCCAGCCACTCCTCTGCCAGCAGTCGAAGGCCTTGGATACGTTCGTCATCGGCCGACATCGATTCCTCGATGCGTTTCAGCATCTCGTCCTCTGTGGAGGCATCGGCCAACTCCTCGACCCTTCGGAGTTCCTCGAACGCACTTCTGGTATCGGCCTCAAGTTCGTCAAGGCGCTCCCGCAACTCGACCGCCCTCTCCCGCAGCCCGCTCATACTTCGGAGAGCCGGCGACCGCTTCTCCAAGTTGGCACCCAGTTGAGTGACGGCATCGGCGAGTCGGGCGAGGTCGTCGATGACATCGCCGATCGAACCGGCGGCCGCCTTTTCGATTCCGCTCACGGCGACGAAAAGCGACTCGATACCGGCGCGGGTAGCCTCATGTTGTGTTACTGCGGAGTTCAGGTCAGCCTCGGCTGCAGCGAGCTCGTCCCTGGTCCGAACCCGGCGTTCAACTTGGGCACGCAGGCGGGTTGCCGTCCCCCGCACAGCAACGTTCAGCACCCCCGCCGTCTCAAGGTGGTCCTGAACGAATGCGGTGACTGACGCTTCGGTCTCAGCACGCCAGGCCTCAAGTTGGGACGGCACGGTCCACGCCTCGGAATCTGCAGAGAGCTGGTCCGGTGAGCCGATTCTCAAGACCGATGCTGATGGCGTGACATTAGCCACTTTGCTCAGCGCGTGATCGAGAGCGATGTGTGTCTGTGATGCCAAAAGAATTTGCGAGTCGGGCTTCCTTCGCAACTGCTGCGCCACAAGCTCAGCGATTAGGGTTGTCTTGCCCGTGCCAGGCGGCCCCTTGACGAGACTCATGCCTTGCGAACCGAGCACGGAAGCAACCACCTGTCGCTTTGCATCGTCGAGTTGCTCTTGTTCGAAGTTCTCAACCACAGCGTCGTTTGGAAGAGGATTCAGCGCAGGATGGCTCAAGATGTCTTTGAGGTCGGCGCGCGCAGCGCGCCCTTCGAATACGCGACGTACAGCATCCTGCTCGCGCCGCAACTTGGAAACGGTACGCTCGGCATCTACGGTCAGGGTTCCACGCCTCGGGAGGTCTTCTGGGCTTCCTTCGCTGACATAGAGAACTACTTCATTCCCTTCGATCGCTTCTATCTCGCCTCGAAGATGCCGGTTAGTAGTGGTGCGAACAACGCGAAGCTCACCAAGTTGCGGGTCAGCTGCATGGCCACCTGTAGTGAAATATGCCCGAGCGCCATCCACGCGGACTGCAGAGTAGGGGACGTCTTTGCCGCTTTCCCGGGCTAACGCGAACTTGGCATCCAGAACGCGCTCCCATCGGTCGTGGATCTCTGCCCGATCGTGTTGTTCAGGGTTAGCCGCTTCGCGCTCTGCGAGCAGGCGGAGGATCTCGCTAATAGCTGTGTCGGCGTCGAATGGCCGCATCGGCACGGGGACCCATCTCACATTGAGTCCGATTCCTCGCTTTCGCAGCCGCTCAAGATGTGCTACGGGTGGCCGCCACACATGCTTCACAAATAATGCCCCCGTACGCGATCCGTGAGGTGCGGCTGCGGCGATCAGTGAACGCCCAACGAGCAAAAGGCCTTGTGTATCGACAGCCTTTGGATCTCTGACGATGCGGACACGTGGCCCGAACTCACGTCTGAACTCGTCGAATTCAGCCGTCTCCGCGAGCGTCACGTCGCGGAAGATTTGGGTTACGTTGACCGGTAGATGAAGCCCGATCTCTGGAATGTCATCACCGACCGGGGCGCCCTTAGCAATTTGCTCCAATTCAGCGAGCACCACTCCGGCGCTACCGGGTCGTTCTTCCTCTCGGTCGCTGAGGCATCTGGCAAGCAACAGGCGGATGGGCTCCGGTACGTCGACCTGCCCGAGCGCGGCTTCCGGAGTACTGCCTTTCAACTCGAAATCGTTCAGGAGACAACAGATGATGAGGACAGCGAACGAGTAGACATCGTAGGCGGGCACGGGGTTCTCGGTGCCGGACTCAGGCGGACAATATGGTCGCGTTCCGAGCTGACTCATGGTCTTACCGAAGCTTGTCACTTCGCGGTAACGCATCGTGCCGAAGTCGGCGACTTTCACACGCCCTCCGTCGATGAGTATGTTCCCCGGCTTCACGTCCCGATGAACCCATCCTCTGGCATGAAGAACACTCAGTCCCCGAAGAATCTCCAGCGCAATAGGTTGCAGCTGAGCCCACACCATCATCGAACGCGCCGCGATCGCACCCAAGTCGTCGCCGAACCATTCGAAAGCGATCCACGGTGCGCCGTCCGCCGGAGTGCCAAACCCAACGACTTTCAGGAGGTTGGGATGAGCCTCCAGCTTGCTGTAGACGGCCAACTCATTGCTCCACGAAAGCTCGAGCGTTCTTATGTCAACATGGGCAACTGGAGTGAATAGCTTCACAGCCACATGGGCGCCGGATTCGTTGTCATACGCTTTGAAAAGCCGCGCATGCCCTCCGGATCCGAATTCCTCTCGCGGCAACACGAAGCGGTTGTCCAGGACGATAGGTTCGACGATGACTGCCATCTCTAGAAGCTAGCGCACGTCGACGACATCGGCGTCTCACCGCTTATGACGCAGGATGATTGCCCTCCGAAATGGGGCTCTCACTCCCTTAGACAAGCACTACGCCGAGGGTGCGGACCAGCTATTCTCGCGGCTCTGTCTAGATGCGGGTAGCGAACTGATAGCCGTCATACCCAGCGCCGGTCACGGAGGATATCGACGAAGAGACATCGGCCGGAATGCACTCAGCTATAAAGACTTCTTTGCAGGTGGCGGCTTGATCTGCGACGCTGCGGGCCGCGCTGCCGGCTTCTGTTGAACCTTGGCCGGCTGCATGCCGAATTCTCCAGATCGCCCAGCTGTCTTTTTCGTCGGTTCAGTCATTTCTCTGTCAGCCATTTTTTGGCTGAGGCGGTGGGGGTTTGATCTGCGACGACGCGGGCCTTGATGCGGGCCGGTATTGAACCCGTGCTGGCTGCATACCACGCTCCGTCAGCTTCCGTTCTGATGTGCTGTACTGGCCTTTTGACTTGTCAATCATGCGGTTGCACCTCCACTAGCATTCTCTCTTACGAAGGGAACAAATGCCTACAAACATCTGGGGAATAGCGTTCTACGTCTTTGCGCTCTTTCCAGGCGTCGCGTTCCTTTTCGCCCGCGAGGGACATCGGCCTGCGGCTAAACGCTCCGCCCTACGCGAAACCGCGGCCGTTGTGTTGGTCAGCGCAATTTGTGCAGCGGTGGTCGCGGTTCCGGTTGCAATCGTCGCGCTGTTTTGGGCCGATTTCGAACGACAAGTCGTTGACTTGCTGGCGGGCGATGTTACATGGATCCAGGACAATCTACCGGCTTCAATCGGTCTTGTCATCGCTGTCCTTGCCTTGACAACAACTCTTGGCTTCGGACTCGGAACCCAGTGGGCGGACGAGCACGGCCTCGGGCGGCTTTGGCGGTCCGCCATCCCACGTGACACCTCCGCATGGAATGCACTGTTCTCAGGAGCAGAAGATCGTCAGATCGTAGAAGTCGCAATCACCCTGAAGTCGGGAGCCTGGGTATCGGGAACCCTGTACAACTTCGACAACGATCCCGACCCACATCCGCACCGGGCGATAACGCTCACTCAACCGTCTTACCGTTCTGCCGGAGGCGAGGAAGCCGCGGAACTCGAAGGTACGGACTATGTAGTGATTGAAGCCGGAGACATCGAGTTGCTGCAAACGTCATATAAAGAGCTGGACGGCGCTCCTATTTCTACTTCACCTCCCACGTAGCGCTCCTCCGCTAACGCTTCACATGACACTCACTTGCGATCCACTTGCGATGCATCTTGGGACAGCACGAAACCCGAGCGTTAGGCGAGGTGCCCCCTCGCCCGTGTGGAGCCCGACGACGCCGGAAGCCAAGTTCAGAACGAAATGCCGGCAGGGGGCAGTCCTGTAGCAACAGTTGGTCGGGGCGCGTCGTACCGGTCGCGCCCGAACCGCCGGACCGCCTGGAGTGCGGCACGAGCACGGGCAGCGTCCATTTCCTGGCTCCGCGTTTGTGGCGCCTGTCCGAGCGGGCTCGCATCGACGATCCCGTAGCGGTCCCGGTATGCCGCAATCGTGCACGCATGCTGCCGCCACAAGGCGGCAGTTGAGCCCTGGGGCGTACTTCGGAGCGCACGGGCCCATGGCGCCCCCGCAAGCAGCGCCTGGTCTAGGACGGCGCTCGCTCGCGCTTCGATCAGCTTCTTGCGCTCGACGAGCGCCCGGTGCATGTCCGGGTTCATCGGGCCGGTCACACCGGGAATCAGGCCGACGATCAGACGGGGCTTCAATCGCAAACGACCTGCACCCGTTTCGCGGGCGATCACCATTGCGATCCTGGCGTGAACGACCGCTGCAACATCCTGCACATCGTCGAAAGCGCGTTCTGCGACAACTCGCGTTAGCAAGTTCCTAGCATCGAGGTGGTATGCCTCAGCTCGGCGGAGCTCGACAGTTAAGGCTCCGAATGCGACCGACCGGATGGCGTCGTCAGCCTGGCCAGGCGAGAGCCCGCTCTCTCGCAGCATTGCCGCCCATCTGTCGTGCTGCGCCGCGGCTGCAATAGTCTCGTACTCCGCCGCGAGTTGTGCAATCGATCCCCAGGCGTCCTGCTCCGCCGCGACGGTCTCGTGCGCAGACAATTCGGCGCCGACGTGCTGGAGAACCCCGTGAAGGACGCCGCGCGCCGTTGCGTCGTCACAGGGGCGTGCTCCAACATGGGCGAGATCCGGCCGGTCCACCGTCAAGTACGCGGTGTTCGTCTCGCGGCCGCGGGTCATGGCGACGTAAAACTTCTCTCGTGTCGAGCCTGAGGCGACGACGACGTGTGCCGTGTCGGTCGTGATGCCCTGCGCACGGTGGGAAGTGACGGCATAACCGAGTTCGACGTGGTGTTTGACGTACTCGGCAGGAAGCAGCACCGCGCTCCCCCACCGCCGACCGTACCGTCGCACTTCGGCCGAACCGTTCCGGCGGACTCCGATTACGGTCCACCGGTCGCCGTTACGCACCCAAGGTCGGCCGGCGCGCAGCCGACGATCGTTGCGACGCGTGATGACTGTGTCACCAACAGCCGCGCGGCTTCCGTCATGGAGAGTGACTTCACGAAGGGCCTGCACCCGGCCCTCCAGGATCATTTCTGTGCGGGCGCGCTCGTTCAGCGACGCCACTGCCTCGTTGGAGTCGCTGATCAACACTGTTGCTTTTCCTTCTCGGGTGTCTTTGCGCCAGGCCTCGTATGCGGCATCCGCCATGGCCTCAGTGCTACCTTCGCGGATGCGATCGTGCGTGATGTACAGGTCGATGGACGCCGGGTCACCTTGACGTAGTCCAAGGGATGCCGTCTTCTCCCATTCGTGGGTGAAGCGGAATACGTCTGCGAGCTCTGGTGCGTCCGCCCGATCGTGGACCAGTAGCGATAACGCACCGCCCGCATCCACCGACTGGAGTTGGGCGTA
Organism: Okibacterium sp. HSC-33S16; assembly: GCF_024171565.1. Lineage (GTDB taxonomy): Bacteria > Actinomycetota > Actinomycetes > Actinomycetales > Microbacteriaceae > Mycetocola_A. The sequence goes on along the minus strand of NZ_JALJZZ010000006.1, from coordinate 57,989 downwards.
ATCGCCAACCAGAAGTGCTTTCGCGCCGGATATCGCAGCGAGAGCTGTGATTCTGTCCAGAGCCAGGGTGCCCGCCAGAGATGCCTCGTCGATGATCACGAGCTGACCGGAGCGGAACGTTTCTCCTAGGACCAGGTGGTTTTGCCACCATTTGGCCAGATTCTCCGCCACGATGCCAAGGTCCTCCCCCAGTACCTGAGCGGCAGCCGCGGAAGGAGCAAGACCGACAACTGACCCCGGACCATGTGCCACCTCCCAGGCCAGACGGAGCGCGTGCATTGCGGTCGTTTTGCCCGCACCGGCCGGACCTACGAGTACATCAATGACGCGCCCCGAGCCAGCGATCGCCGCGAGCGCTCGAAGCTGGTCAGCGGCGAGTACTCCCCCACCGTGCAGCTGCGTACGGGCAACGGAACGCAACGTGGCCAGCGCGACCCTTGGTCCCGTCACATCGGCAGCGCGTTCGAGCAGTCGGGCCTCTGCATTGAGCAACTCCGACGAGGTGAACACGGTGGAGTGCCTCGGACGGAAAACCGACGTCCCGTCGTCTCGCTGGAATGCCTGCGGGGTCGACGCCAGCTCCGGTGGCGTGATTCGCAGCGATGCGGTCTGGGCGGCATCAAGGACAAAGCCGAGTATGGCTTCCCGATCGGCGGCCGACGCGAATCGGAGTCGCATGGTTTGACGTGCTGCTTCAGCAGCAAGATTCCAATGTCGCCAAGTCGAACGCTTCTCGCTAACCGCCGACATCACACTCAATCCGAGCGCGCCAATTTCGGCAAGAGAAACGTCCTCTGCGCGCAGCACCGACGATGAAAAGTTTGCGGCCGCGGCCCGCGCCCACGTCGTCGCGTCCTCTCCCAACACTGACTCGGCTCGTTCCCGCCACTCCGCTGTGAGCTCAGCAAGCGAACCCATGACCTTCGCTGGTCGTGTCGAAAGGGTGGCTTGCGCACGCAGCTTCATGATCGTGACAGAACCGGGGCGATGACCATGCCTCTTCACAAACGCTTCAATCAGCGCATCGGTCTCGACATCGATATGCCGCGACCTCGTAGAGAACTTCGCAACCAGGACCTCGGGAACAGACTTGATCGCCCACGCAGGGTGCCGATCTCGGCCCCGCTCCCTCATCTCCCACTGCACGCCCAGGGACCGTGTGAGCGCATCCGCGAACAGAGTCTCGTGAAGTTCCGACAGTGCCACGACGGCAGCGTGCATGGGTCGTCCATCAAGGGAGCGCCATTTCCCGTCCAGCACGGCTTGCGCCTTGTTGCTGATCACTACGTGAGTGTGCAGGTGAGGGTCTCCGGCCCTGCTGTCAAAGTGATCGAAAGCCGTCGCGATGATGCCGGTCACACCGACTTGCGCGACGGCACCGTCGAACACTGTTGCGCCGGTCCTCGTGGCGGCGACTTCGCGCTCCATGTGGGCAATCACGTCAGCAATCGCCTCATGATGCGCACTCGCGATGACCGCCTGCGTAGCCGCGTCAGCAACACCCCACAGGACGCTCGCTGACTTCGGAATCGAAAAGGTGAAATCGTAACCAGCAACAGCGCGTCGCCGCTTGGCTCGGGGTGCCTGCCCCGCTGATCCCGCAGTCGCGTCCTCCTGTTCGATCCGTCCGTCTTCTGGGCCCGCGTCGCTCGCGGTTCCGTAGACGGGGTATGCGCGCCCGAGAGCCTCACCGGTGAGCGGGTTTTGGCCCAACCCAATCAGCAGCTGTAACTGCGCTTCCGTGACTTGGTCGCCTTCGAGAATGAGTCCAGCACCGAGTCCGTCGAGGCCACCGCCGATCCACCGTCCCGGCGGTGTGCCTTGCGCGCTGTAATAGCGGGTCAGCGGTGCTGAGAGTGAGCGTTGTCCGTCGCCAGCGGCGACGGTGCGCAGCAAGTATTTGTACCCATCGCCCGCACTCATTACCCGCATCGACACCGTCACCGGGCGCTCCTCCGCTCTCGCTTAGGAGGTGCGCCGCCTCAATCTGCAAGAGGCGTGGCAATTCGAACTTAGGGTCGGAGGCAGGCTTCCAGGCAGTCACGAGCATGACGTTTCGTAGGCGGGATGACGGCGTGACACGGCGCGAGACCGAGGTCGGATTCCGCGCAACTCCCGAGTGTTCCTGACGTACTCGGACATTCCATACCGCGTCCATGAGGCGTCGGTCGCCGCAATGCGTACGTCTCCCGTTCAACGGGAATCTCACCGAACAGGTCTTGCGAGACAGCGCTCTGCCTCCCCCTCTCACAGTCAGTTGTCCGGCGTACCCTTTCATTGAAGGTCCGTCCTGCGGACGGCGGGGTTGCTCCTCGCCCGCACAGGGGTGCCTCCAGAACCTGAGTGGCACAGCTCAGTGCAGCGAGTGAAGCGTCCTCGCGGTCCCCTCAAGTAGTTCGACCATCCGACCGACGTGCATTGCCGCGGCTTCCGACAGCGACAGGGACGCGTTCACACGTGGACCTGTGCATACTGAGGTGACACCCTTCCAGGACCCCTTTTCGATGGAGCCGACTTGACGATCCGTGTACAAATATCATGAATGCCACCGTTGACTGGAACCGCATGCTTGAGCTGCCGAAACGAGCGGAGTGGTTCAATGTAGCGGTAGACGATTTCTCCACTCTGGAGATCCGCCCGGCTGACGAGCACTTCTTTTTCTTCTATAACTCCGCGCGGAAAACACTGGTCAAGCAGTTCTTGTTGAGCGAAACGCCCCGTGTGGTGCTGCTCTGCGAAGTGAAACTAATCGCGAAAGGCGGCCGATTCTCGCCCCGCATCCGGCTTATGCGGGCCGACAAGACCAAGCTGGCTGCTGAGACAGAAGACGTCGTGACTCGCTCTATCGCTCTCAAAGCCGCTGTCAGCACCGAGGGTGGGCATGAGAATTTCATGAGGTTGATGAGTTTCGTGCTGAGCCTTGAGGAAGTCGACGTGGGTGCCGGCACCTTCCGAATGGCGAATGCGACGGACGCGGAAATCATCGAGCTGGTCGACGGGCGCGATCGTGACAAGATTCTGCCACTGGTTTCCAGTTTGCTGAAGTCTTCGTTGACCGAGCGGGAGATCAGCTTGATCAATAACCGCAAAGAACAGATCGACTACTTTGAACGACTCTTGTCCGAGGAAGGCTTCTTTTCTGCGGAGCTCACCCGGACCGGCAAGAAGCCCGAGGCGCTTTGGCAGTCATTTTTCGAGGACGCCACTTGGATATTCGGTTACGGGTTAAGTCTTGTAGGCCACGAAGCGGTCGACTCGGGAAAGCTGGAGCAGATAACTACAGGCGCCAACCTTTGGACCGGCGGTGGTAAGCGCAGCGACGCCGTGATGAGGTCGCGTGCCGTGATTAGCACTTTGCTCTTTTGCGAGATCAAGCGCCACGACACCCCCCTGTTAAGGCCGGTGCCCTACAGGAAGCCGGACGTGTACGTGCCTTCAGAAGAATTGGTTGGTGGTGTTGCTCAGCTCCAGAAGACCGTGCGAAAGGCGTACCGGAGCTTCCTTGATCAAATCAAAGCCCACACGGCGGAGGACGGTTCACCGACCGGGCTAGATTTCTCTACTACCAAAGCACGTCAGGTGCTATTGGTCGGCGACTTGAGCGAATTCCGAAATCAGCACGGAGTGAATGGAGAGCGGATGGAATCTTTCGAACTGTTTCGACGCACTCACAGTGACATCGAGGTCATCACATTTGACGAGCTCCTCGCGAGGGCCAGGTTCATCATCGAGGGTTAGCCGACCGATGGCCGCTGTGCTAACTCTAGGGAGCAACAGCTCCGAGACGTTTCAGGAGAGCAAGCGACGGGGCTCTGTTCCCATCCGAGAATGAGTTAGTACCCGTCGAGACTCAAGTCATCCCGACCGGACCTATCACTGAAACGTGTACGCGTTGAGGATTCGCGTAAGGGGTCCACATCGGCCGAACGATGCCGGGCTTGAGATGACGATCAGCGGCGGAGGTCTCGTTTACGTCAACCCGCCTCCTTGGGTGAACTCCAATACGTCATGAACTCTGATCGACCAGCGGCGTCGGACGAACGGACGACGGGCCCATCACCAATAGCCTTTGGATCATGACACAGCCCAATCCCAAGAATTTAGTCTGGCACTACACCACACTGGAGACGTTGGAGAAGATCCTTAGTACACAGACGCTTCTGGCTACTGAGGCCAACTTTCAGAATGATCCAAACGAAGTCTCGTACGCTCAAAGCATGATCACGGCCGCGTTGGAGCGTGCACGCGGAAGGCACAAAGGCGCCGGAAATTTCTTAGTAGATCTCGCGAAGCATCTGAACGATCCACCGTACTCCAGCGTCAATCTCGATCGATTGCTCGATGGTTCACGTTTCTTGCTCTGCGGGAGCGCTGACGGTGACAGCATGTACTGCTGGCGCACATATGGAGCAATTGGGGATGTGAGCTGCGCGGTGGGGCTCGACCCTGCGGTACCTCTTGGGATCAAAGAGTCCACTAGTCGGCAGAAGACATCCTGGCAGTCCGTTTCGTACTCTACGAAGGAATTGCAAAACCAGGTTGACTCGCTGATCGATCAGATCATTGAGGAGTATCAGGAATCCGGAGTTGGCGACGAGGCTCCGAACCATGGTGTCTTGATTACCGGGTACTCCAGCATTCAGACGCTAATTTTGTCTGCGGCCAAGTCGCCGTCATATGCGGACGAGAGGGAGTTCCGGATCACCGTCACGGACCCACCACGGACTGCTATCAGGTTCGGCGCGGGCAAAGCGGGACCTCGTCCCCGCGTGGGGCTCACCACACTTGCCCCATCTCCTGGCGGGCCGACAGAGGATGAGAATGCGCTCCCAATTCGCGAGATACGTCTTGGGCCCACTGCACCGCTAGGCGCGGAGCAATCCCTTCGCTGGATACTTGCTGCATACGGTTACTCACTAGACGGAGTGCAGGAGTTCGAAATGTACGAGGATGAGCGCGGTAACACGGTCCGGAACGCCAGACTGAATCAAAGTCGGCGAGTGCGAGTCTCTCTCTCCGAGCACGCGTTTCGCGACGTGTGAGGCATCCCCTGGTTGCTCACGCCCCGGGCGTTCGGGACCGTCATAGTCAGCTCTTAGCGCGATGCGGACAACCCGGCAGAACGAGACTCGCGCCTCAAACCGAAGGAGAACTCCATCTCCGCGCCAGCCCCGCCCGTCGCGCCAAGAACCCAGCGCGAGGGTGTGGTGACTATGGGGCTCAAGAGCGCAGATCTCTACCGCTCGCTTCGGGCTACCGCCGAGGCACGCGCGTATTCAATCTTCCGCGCCCCCACCTTCAGAGCAGAGTCGGATGCGGGGTTCATGGCAACCCTCCGCATCGAGGGATGGTGATCCTCGTGAGGAGCACATGTGCGAGCCAGCTACGGGCCCCTTACTCCCGGAAGGCATCAGTCTGCCGCGAAATGCGAACGTCGACCTTATGTCTATGGACGCGCTCCGAATATTTCGTGATCGCCGTTCTGGGAACCTTGTGGAACCTTGTCGCATCGCCGTAGCCTGCAGTAACCACGCTGAGGAGAGACCATGGAGCAGACAGCGCTGTACTTTCCGTATATTCGGGTTCCCGAGTCGCCATGGTTCACACAGGTTCTTCTCTATTGGGACAGCGTGGCGTCTATAGTGCCTCGATCGTTCCAGCGCGCCGGAGAAGCTGAACATCCGTATATGCAGCAACTGCGCAAGGAAGGCATGCTTGAGTACCTCAGCCCTGATGACGCGATGCGGGAGATCGATCGTGACTCGTTCGACGAGGGGTTCCTGGGTTTGCTGTCGGCTCCGGCAGGTCCGCCGAGCAGTTGGAGATTCGTTCGCCTTCACTCCGGGAAGATGTCCTGGAGTCTCTTCGAAAGGCTGAGTAAGAAAGGCCTCGCGCGGACGGACGATGGACTCGAGTTTGGCTGGTGGCAAATCGAGAGCGAGACGGCAGACACCTACATGGCGTATCTGGCCGCTGCGATGAGCGGAGCACGCAAGGGCCTGCTTCCCGTCACAGATCAGAGGCGTGCGATAGGAATCCTCGCGCCCGGAATTGATGACGTGGACCGACGCCTTGCCGAGTTGCGATTCGCCGTAATCATGGACGCACTGCCCGCTCCAAGCTCCCCGGTTCCAGCGGCCGAGCTGAGGGCGTTCAAGGAGGACAACCACGAAGAGCTGCAGCGATGCCGTGTGTTCCTCGACGCTAAATTGGTTGACCTCGCGCTGATCGACAACGCTACGCAGCGCGAGGTGAAGGCTAAAGGAGTCATGCAGGAGATTGAGAGAGATCTCGCCAAGCTCCGCGAACAGATGCAGAAGAAGCGCTGGCCAAAGGTTGTCTTGGTTGGCTTCGGAGGCGTAACGGGTATCGCTCTCGCGACCGCGGCAACCATTGTCTCTGGAGGCGCCGCGCTATCGGTCGGCCTCAGCGTAGGAGCTGGCGTGCTTGAGGCGGGAGCGGTTGGGTATGGAGTAGCTGAATTGCTGAAGCAACGTGCCTATGATCCGCTTGAACCTCTCGCATACGCTGCTCTTGCGAGTCAACTCTAGAGTCAGTTCTCCGGCGTGCACTTTCATTCAAGGTCCGTCGTACGGCTAGCTGACTGACCACCTTTGTACCAAGAGCCGACAGAGCAGGGGCGTTCGACAGGAAGGCTCGCACGCGCCTCCACTGAGTCAACAGTTGTTGCGGATTAGGAACTGACTCTCTAGTCACTTGAGCGCTTACTGAATCCACGAACAACCGGCCTAAGCAGAGGAGGGATTGCGTTCCAGCCGCGTGTTTCGAAGGGCTTGTCGAACTCGACTTCACCGTCAACCCTACGAAAAACTTGGATGAGTTGTCTGGGGGTCGAATGTGCGGACAACCCAATAACCGAGATGGCTTCTTTCCGTCCCCCGATGGTGTCGCGAGCATAGTGCGATGATTCTTGCTCTTCATCTTCGTTTGGCGTTGGCGTCACTTCGCTTTTCTCTCCTCCGGAAGTGCCGGTACCCATCCACAATTCCGTCACAAACAGCGCTCCGTCGAAACTTCGCGCCCCCAGGCCCTCAACAGCCATTTCGATTTTGGCCTCTCTTGGTCGATCACTCTCGAAGGTTAGCGGCGCGAATGAGAAGGGTTCATCTCCGTAGTAGAACATCAGAAATTGGCCAGCGAATCCTTCAGTGCGTACCATCGCCCGGGCCATTTCTAAACGAGCCTCAAGATCGCCGATTGGGCCCTTTCCAAATGTCGGCGTGGGTATCCCGTAGTGCTCGTGGAAGAAGGCTTCGTCCATGTCCGGGTCTCTATTCACCCGAACGTACTGCGGCGTCCGTACTTCTCCTGTCCTCCCATCCAGAAACATCACCGATCCGCCGATATCGGGCCCCATACATCCGAGGCCTGCATCTATCTCAGCGTTTACGCACGATCTAGAGAAGTGCGGTGCCGTGCACCGATCGACTTGAGATCGGGTGTGTGCCTCTTCCACGACATGCGCCACACCCCTGTATACCTCCCGCAACGCGGATACAAGTTCTAAATGGGGCAACCCCGAATCAATCCACTTGCGACGAACGCGAATAGTCATCTCCGCTGGATCGCCCGCAGGAATGGGTTCATTCTGCTGCGACGTTCCAGCCTGAGATGGCTGCGCGATAATTCGCAGCACGTCTTCTGCCGTCGTAGCAGCTGGAACGACGAAGGCGTCCTCGAGCACTTTAAGACGCGGGCCGTAGATTCCGATCTCTGCGACGCTCGACGTTTTGAGATCTTCCTCCTTGACGATTTTGTTTCGTGAATGCACGCTCCAAGCCAGAACTGGATTCAGCTTGCTTGTCGCTACCCAGGTGCCATACCAGTCATCAAAATCGGCCCACTTTGACTTCCGCTTCTGAATCAGAAACGTGACGCTTCGAGCGCTCTGGATGGCCGAGTTCAAACTGCGGCGAAACTCCTCAGGCTCGTGATAGTTGTCTATGGCGCGGTGGATGTCTTCGTGCACGTCCATAAGCCGGCGATGTGCATCGATGCATGGACAGGCTTTAAGACTCATGGGCATGAGTACAGTCTGCAACTTCTGTCGTGGTTCCATTACTCGGGAAAGCCCTTCGAAATTCTGACCCGGGCGCATGTCAGCTCGCCACTCGTTCCTTAGTCCCCGCAGCGAAGTGGAATGTCGGGATCAACGCCTTGCTTCCGACCGTAAGCTCGTGCCATGAAGCGAATGCGCCTCGAAGGGATCCCGGTCCTCTTGTTCACGCGGCAGCTGTCGACACGTCGCTGGGAGTACTCGACGTTGCTCGAGCGGGATGTAGATGGGTGGCGCTGGTCCGTGACAGTCTCACCCAGGAGCAGGCTTGGTGATGTTGAGGAAATACCAGAGGCGCGGGTACATATTGAACGCGCGGACGGTCGGGTGGAAGGCGTGTGGTGGTCCCCGTCCTCGAAGAAACGGTGGACGTACGTTCGGACGGTGATTTTGAATGAAAGTGAACCGCCGCCATCACTTGTGGTGCACGAGTCACTACTCCCGCATAGATTGGCGGTCGTGCGGCGTCGGCTGCCGGGCGCTACGTGAGTGCAGCGTCCCGCTGAGGCTTCCCTCACCGTCGGTGCCGCGTCGCCGGGCCCCAGAAACCTAGGCTACGTGAGGGACCAATTCGGCAGGTCGTCAAGCCTCGGCCGGACTATGCGGTAGCGCTTCCGGGTGCGCAACTCATGCTCTTCGTTGCCCCACACGACCTTCGTGGTTTCTAGCAGACCCTGTGTTTCAAGTTCTTGGGTGGCTCTCGTCCATGTGTCGTCAGCAAGCCCGTATTGTTTCTTGCGGTGTCCACTCATCATCTCCCCATGCGGGTGGTTCGACCCTCCGTTGAGCTCAAGGAGTGCAAGTAGGACGGCGAGGTCACGCCCCCCGAGTTGCAGGATCCACCCCTTAGTCCAAAGCGAGAAGGGCACCCCGACCCAACGTGTCGCTCCCTTAACCTCCCAGGGATCCCCTGACCCATCGGGCTGGAGGAGCAGAATTCCCTCTTTCCCATCAGCGAGGGTCGTGCTCGCAATGAGCTTCTCTTCTCGAAGCCACTTCATCGCGTCGTTGATCCGGCGGGGCCCTGTGTCGCCAGGAACATTCAGCAGCCTTGCCAGGTAGCGAGTTGTGTACTTGGGGAGCGTGTGCGGAGCTTTAGTGGCCCTCATCACCAGCGTCATGTGGAGTTTGAGTCGAAGGTCGTTGGATCGAAAGAGCCGAGCTGCCATTGGCTTAGTCCCGTCCGCACGCTTCACATACTCGATGGGAAAGTTCACGCTGGACTTCCGCTTTGACCTGTCGGCGAACAGCCCGAGCGACTCGATTGCTTCAGCGGGGGTGTCCATATATGCGGCTCCGGTCAGATTTTTTGCCTACCTCAGCGGAGCGACATGCAGTACGGGGGTACACAGCGGTACAGAGCTACGAGAGTTACTCCTTACCGTACCGCTCGCGACGGATTCGCGGCCCGCTCACGTCGCATTGCTATACCGCTTGGAACATCGGGCTGCCTCGAAAAAGGGTCGTTCTGCTCCGCTCAGAGCGTTGTGTCTCGAAGTTGCACGGCGGTCAGCTGTGGGGCCAAAGTTGGCTCATAAGCTAGATGCCCCCTCGTCCGGCAAGACAGGAGGGGGCATCCCGAGAGAAGGGAGGACCCGATTAACGCAGGCATCCGCATCACTGTGACTGTCACTGTAACCGCAATCACGATCACTATCGAGCCCTTGTAGCTCTGGGAGCGGGGGCGGGATAGTGGTCCAGCCCCCGCTCCCAGAGGGGTGGGCGTGAGCCGATCCCTTCAAGATGGAGCTGCAGATAGACCGCGGGCGTCCAACTCAAGCGCGGCGCAAGACCCGAGAGCCGAGAATCGCCCCGACGGGCGGGTGAGCGTGTCGACACCCGGCCGCCAGAAACACCTTCAGTTTCCCTCTCGCTTCGCCGCCGGACTATGCATCAGCTGCTGGCTCCGCGTGTTCAGGCTTCGCGGGCCTTGGCTTCAACATCCCCTCGTCAGGAAACTCCGGTGGCAGGCCCGCCATTCGCATCGTCACCGGGTTCGCCTCCGGGAGCTCATTCGGAACGAAACGCGCGTCTTTAGGGTGGTGGAAGACAACCTCCGACGCATTCGTCACAGTGCTCAGATTGAAGAACCGCCCCATCTGAGTGCTCCCTACCTGTGCGAGGTCGAACTCCCCTCGCTGGACACGCGACACATGGATGCTGTCGGAGAGCACCATCGGATCGCTCATGAGGAGACCCAGTTTGCGCGTGAGTGGATATGTAACTCCCCAGGCGGTCATGAAGCCAACGCCCGACTCCAGGCCATGGTCATCCTCGCGTTCCGCGTGCGGCACGAGACCAACCGGTGTATCGGACGTGAAGAGGGAGCGCCTATCGAAGCGAACCAGTGTCCAAGGACGACCGAGGACAAATGGCGTGAGCGCCTCGCTCTGTTCCGCCATCTGACGGATGTGCGCCAAGGGTGAGATCCGAATGGGTGGCCCTTCTGGGCGCGTCGCTTGCTCCCACATCTCCTCGGCCTGCTCGTCGCTTAGTTCCACGCGGAGTTTGCGCTTCGCCCAATCTTTGATCTTTGACCTGCCACCGGCGCCGACTTCCAACCGGGTGATCTGCGCCCTGAGAAACTGCATGTTTCTGCGCTGCTCCGGCCCGCGGCTCACCTGTAGAGCGATAAAGGCCCCAAGTGTCGTCCGGTCCTTTGGTTCGAGTGGCCAGACGCCGGACTCCACCGATCTGAATATGCCTGCCGCTTCGCCCTCGATGGAGCTGAGCATCTTCTCGAACACGTCCGCGCCGTCCTCGTGCCCCGGCACCGAGTAGAACCCGTTCTCCGCGGCCGCCTTGCGCACTGACTGGACATAGCGTTTGTCCCCGGGCAAGCGAACGGTCGTAATCTGCTCACCGTCCGCAAAGCCGCGAAGGTAGAACTGAGGAACATGGTGGTGTCGCTTCGCTTCGTGGGTGCGCTCTCCGGTCACTTGTTTATCCTGCCCCACGCGGGACAGTAGGCCTGCCGGTTCGCGGACGATCCATCACACGGGATGAAGCTGAGTCGCTCTGCCTAGCTGAAGGCTTCCACTCGACTGCGACGACAACGCCGGTGCCGGTGCCGCTAGGATTCCTGGATGGCGGATGGGTATGAAGAGACCGAGTACAACGGTATTCCTTATAGGACAACGCGCTCCGAACGAAGTGACGAGTTTGGCGTGATTTGGCATATTGAGTACAAACAGGCGAAAACTTACCCGTGGGGGCCGCGTGGCATCATGCACGAGCGTGACGGTCGGTTTTTCGCAGGTGACCGCGACTTCGGCACTGCACACGAGGCACTACGGTATCGCGCGATCCATTTGTGACGCATTCGCGTCGCCGGCTCAAAATCGGCATTGAAATACCTAACGGCCGCCCTCGCATTTCAGTAGCCGCCGTGTGCCTGGTCGACGCGTCTCTCGGCGCTGGTGAATCCGTCCGAAGCTAACGCGGCGGATGGCCCGTAGGGGTTCATCATGCGGCACGATCGACGAAGCGGCCCCGAGCGGGAACGATGATTAGTCCGTCGTCTCGGAGAAGGGGACCGGGTTCGCGTCCAGATCGTCGGTTGTGGCGATGCGGCAGAGTTACCGCTACTCGCTGCGTCGCACCTGCGAGGGGTGTGCTGGAGTTCACGGACGACGGCGAGTAGCGCACAGAGTGCCCTCAGAGACCGTGGGGTTCGAGCCAGGATGCCCCCACCCACGACAACCGAGATGCGATCCCTTACATATCCCGCTCGCGTGTCGCCATCAAGGTCCTAGATTCAGAGGATGGAGAATTCAACAGCCCCGGCTCTTCGGATGTCTCTCATCGAGAACGCGTACGACTCATTCGCGGAGTCGCTTAGCGATGTCGAGCGCGCTAAGGGCGACCACTCACGTTGGAAATTCGCCGTGCTCAATCTGGTTCATGCAGTGGAACTCGTCCTGAAGCAGAAGTTGAGCGACGAGCACCCGCTCCTTATCTGGCAAGACGTCGACAGACCAGGTCGAAACACCGTGAGCCTAGAGAGGTCGATTGATCGCCTTATTGCAGCGGGTATTTCGCTCGAAGACGAAGACACTCGGGCAATCCGGCTAGCGGTCAAGTGGCGAAACAACATAACGCATTACGAGGTAGACCTCATAGCTCCAGAGGTGCGCGAAAACTACCTCCTCATCTTCGAGTTCCTCGACAAGTTCCACGAGGAGCATTTCGAAGGCTCACTGTCTGAACATATCCCCGAAACCCACGTCCAGACGGCCATGGACCTCGTGGAGTCTTTCAAGCGGGAGTTCATTACGTTTCGTGGCCGACCGATGCACCGGCGGTGGGCACGGAAGCTGGTTGCGGCGCAGCGGGTTCATAGTCTTTACCTCGACGGCGTCGAATATCCCCGGTTGCGATGGGGGCGCGAGCACGTGTGGGAGCAGGACTGGATGGATGGCAAGATTCCATCCAGGTACTGTCGCGACTGCGGGGCGGAGTTAGACGAGTACCACGGCCCGGGTTGTGTTCTAGAGGAATGCCCCCGCCAAGGAGGTCAACTCTTTGGCTGCGAATGTGACTGGGATGCCAGTGAGCTATGGGCTTTGGACGCCGATGAGTGGGAGACCGAAGGCGAACCCAGCGCGGACGGTGAATGAGCACGGTGAGCCGCCGTCGACATATTCGACATTGCTGCGAGCTGAAGCGGCGGAGCGCCCGTGAACGCTTTCAATAAGCATCGTCGAAGGCGGGTTATCTGAGTGCGCAAGCGTCCGGACGACCTGGCAGACGGCGGGGACCCAAACTGGGCGTATCCCGGGGTTGCGCCAACCAACGATCGTGATTGCTCCGCTAACTCAGAGAGGGTGCCCCTCGGATCGACGTCGATTGATCTAGTGCGACTCACGTTCGCATGCCTGGGGGCGATAGCCGCTGGCGCCGAGTTTCCGAACCCACTCGTCCTTCTTCGTGCTCCCCGGTCTTTGTATGTGGTCACGCCAGCGAAGAAGAGCCGGATGGGTTGCGGAGTCGCAAGTCCGAGGCTTCGCGGCCGTCATCGCGTACAGGACGCGCAGGAGCGACTCTGCTGCCTGGTGGCGAAGGCTTGGTACTACGACAGCGACCTGCAAACCGGTCCCCTGGGGAAATGTTTGACGTGGCGTCACTATTGATCACGTTGTGTGGGTGGCCGGCGCGTTAAGAATCGCGGCTGAAGAGCATTCAGGCCATTCTGGTTCTGGGCCATCCTCATACGTGGGTCATCGAGTGACAGATGTGCGCTAATCGTGACGTGCGCAGCGATATCGTTGGCGTGTTCGGAGGAACGAGGCCGCCTCCTCCTATGCTCGACGGCTCGGCATTGTGCTCAGGAGAAACAGCAATGAAGTTAGACATATGGTCCGCACTTTGGCCGGTCCTCGGCTGGTTCATTCCCGCCCTTGTACTCATCTTCTGCATCGGACTCCTTCGTGTTTGGGTGGAGGCCCGAATCGAGGAGCGTCGAAAAGCCTCTGAACCCCCGCCCCTGGCGCTCGAAATGAAGATGCTTCAGCTTGCGGAATTGACCGGGGCGGCGGGTCAGCTGAATCGCGAAGTGCAAGCTGAACTCCTTCTGGCGCAGACGGAGACAGCAAGACTGAAATTTGATGCGGAGGAGGCCCACCGCGTTGCAACGCTAAACGACGAACAGCGTCAAGCGGTGGCTTCCCTCGTAAGCGGGCAGTTGGGTCTTCAGCTAAAAAGGTCCGCCAAATCTGACTTCCGTACCCAGCTTGTGGTCAATATCATCTTCTTCACCGCCGGAGTAGCCGCCACACTCTTCGTACCTCCTTTGTTCTAACGCGGTTTTCCCCTTGTCGTTCTCAATACCTGTGAACCGTCTTGCGACCGGGATTTGTACGCCTCGTCAGGTCGGGGTGAGTAGCCGCCGTTTCGCGCCGCGATAGCTTTTCGACGCAAGAGACTCGAAGGGCGGCGCTGCGTTCCCGTTGAAGGTTCCGCTTTCGCGGATGGAGCGATTGCGAACGCTCAATCCTCGGCGCACAATGGAAGGTAGTTCCGAGCAGGCCTGCACCTTGCATCGCGGACCTGATTCTTGGGCTCTCGCACAACTCCAGAAGAGACGGTGGTGCCACCGTGGCACCACCGTGATCGGTGGTCGACGCTCGCCGGCTCCTGGTCCATGTGGTTAGCCGCGACCGGAAACAGTGATTCACTGCTGGCGGCAAACCCCAGGATATGCGGTGCCGCCACCGTGGCGGCACCGTGAGAAGTCGGCATCCTTCGTGAAAAGCCGGTGACGAATGCAGTTGCGGTCGGGGCGCTGATTCCAGGAGAACCAGCGAAACCCCCGGATAGACGGTGCTGCCACCGTGGCAGCACCGCGTTCACTGTTCATCCTTCGCGAACGCCCGATCGAGGAGCGCGGCAGTGGCCGGGTTCACCATCTCGCTGCGCTGTATGTAGTGCTGCACCGTGATCTTCGTGTCCGTGTGGCCAAGCAGTTCTGCCGCGAGCTCGATGCTGGCGTTGGTGTTGACCGCGGTTGCAACCGTTCGGCGAAACATGTGCGGGGTCACTCCCTCGATCCCTGCTCCCCCGAGCACGTGACGCAATTGACGGCGCACGTTCGCGGTCGTCAGCGGCGTGCCGTCCCGCGACTGGAACAGCAGCGAATCCAAACCCATGCTCCCTGCATTCGCGAGCCGCCGGCGGACGGCGTCTGCGGTGAAGGTGGGCAGCGCAACGACACGACGGGATTTGGCGGTCTTCGGGTGGTCTTGTCGGAACGTCCGCTCGCCGTTCCGACTGACGATCGTGCCAGCCAGGCGGATAGACGGCACGGCGCTGGTGATGTCGACGTCCCGTTTCCGGATGGCCAGCACCTCGCCGATGCGAGCCGAGGTTCCGAGCATCACCTCGACGATCGCCCCGAGCTGGCCGTCGGGCTTGGGACCGGACACATGGTCTTCGCCGGCCTCCCACCGAGCGATCGCCGCACGAATGACGTTCACCTCGGGGGCGGTGAGCGCATCCGGGATGTGCGGCTCGCGGTGCAGGCGGGAAACGTGGTCCATCGGGTTCCGCGGGAGAACCTCATGGCGCACCGCCAGTTCCAGCGCCAGCCGCAGCACAACCCGGGCCTGCTTGGCGCGGCTGTAGGAGAGCTTCGCCAGTTGTTTGATGAACTGGTCGCACCGGGCGACGCCGATCTCACGCAGCGTGAGGCTGTCGAACGCCGGAGAGACGAGCGTGCGCATATTGCGCTCGTACAGGTTCCGGGTGGTTTTGGAGATCCGGCCCTCCAGGTCGATGTCGCTCAACCAGTAGGCCACGAGGTCTGCGAAGAGGCTGTCGGGTGTCAGGGTGGTGTCGGTGGGTCGGAGCAGGGACCGCTCAGCGAGTTTCGCCTTGAGCGCGCCTTCGGCGGCCTTGGCGGTGGCGCCGGTGGCCTGCACTTGGCGCGCTCGACCGTCCCAGTCGCGGTAGCGGGTTCGTGCCTCGAATCGGCCGGATGGCATCACCCGCGTGGTGATGTCGCCGAAGGTGCCGATCGTCAACCGTGGCCGGGCCATCTCAGTTCACCGCCGATCGGTGTGACCGGGTTGGTTGGACGGTTCGCGCTGCTCGGCGATCCACGCCCGCACGTCGGAGACGGCGAACTTGAGATGTTTGCCGAACCGGTAGGCCGTCGGCCCTTTGCCGTGCACGCGCCAGTCGTAGACCGTTGAGAGCGGTATACCGAGGTAAGACGCCAGTTCGGCGACGTCCATCAGTGGTTCCAGTCCCCATGCGTCGGTCGGAGAAGAGGTTGGGTGTTCTTCGTGGATGCTCATATCCACTAGGTGCGCACGAGAATCCCGAACGATCGGAGCGGACCCAGAAGGACGTCAGCGCGACGGACGGGAGCGCGGCCTCAATGCCGTTTGAGAGGAGTAAAAGGTGGGTTTTTGATGGGGTAATCAAATCTCTTAACCTAAAAAGTCCCGGAAACCCTTGAGTTTCCGGGACATTCGGTCGGGCTGACAGGATTTGAACCTGCGACCCCTTGACCCCCAGTCAAGTGCGCTACCAAGCTGCGCCACAGCCCGCGACCAGTCGCCCTCGCGGGCAACCTCATCAATGCTACAGGACAAACGACACCGGTTTTGTCACGCCCAAGTCTCGCCCCTCAGGCTCCGTCGTTCCTCGAGAACCGCGTCGACGGCCGCCCTGCGGTTGCATAGTCGAGCGTTCTCTGCGCTCGGTTCACTGCCACCAGGTATTCGAGATAACGACGCGCGCTCACCCGTGAAATACCGGACAACTCCGCGATCTCACCGGCCGAACTATTTGGCGCGGACCCCAACGCCGATTCAACGGTGACCAGCGTTTCGCCACTCAGCCCCTTGGGCAGCTGCGTGCGTGCACGGACACCTGAGCGCATGAGTGCGTCGATCTCACGTTGCGCGAGTTCCTCGCGAGCTCCCGACTCCACGAGCGCCAGCCGGTCCCGGGCCACATCGTCGAGCCGCGCCGTGAGGTTACTGGCGGTGAAGGGCTTCACCAAATAGTGCTGAATGCCCGCACTCCGCGCTTGCCGCACACTCTCAACATCACGGGCAGCGGTCACTGCAATGACCTCCGGCTGAGCGCCTCCCATGGCGCGGACGTCTCGCAAAACCTCCAGGCCCGGCTTGCCCGGCAGATCAAAGTCGAGCAGAACCAGATCGGGCCGACGCTCGGCAATGAGCCGCAATGCCTCCGGCCCACTGTGCGCGGTGGCGATCACGTCGAACGCCGGATGGACCGACACGAATTTCGCGTGCAAGGACGCCACCTCGACATCGTCGTCCACGATGATCGTGCGGAGTTTGGCGGAGACGGTCACGACAACACTCCCGGATGGCCAGCTTCGAACGGAGCGCCCGCGAGCCGATCGGGCAGATCGCCGACCGGCAACTCCACGGTGAACAGCGCACCGCCCAGCTCCGATGTGCCAACCGTCACCGTTCCGCCGGCACGCTCGACAGTGCGCCGCACCAGGGCCAGGCCAATCCCCCGCCGCCGCAAGGTCGGACTCGCGTCACCCGTCACGACCTTCGAGGACACCCCCTCCTCAAAGATCCGCTCGTACTGGTCTGGCTCAATCCCGTTTCCGTCATCCTGCACGGTCACCCGAATGACCCCGCCATCGACGGCGAAGCCGAGTTCAATGTGGTTTCCGCTCGCACACGCCTCGAGTGCGTTGTCGAGAAGGTTGCCGACGACCGTCACGAGGTCGCCTCGCAACGTCAGCGCGGCATCCGTTCTCAACCACATCGGCAGCGGGTCGGACGACGTGATCGACACCGACATTCCCAGCTCACGGGCGTGGCTCGCCTTGACCAACAGCAGGGCGGCAAGCTCGGGGATCTCACGAATGACCTCTTCGCCGGGCACCCGCAGCGGACCACCCGTTCCGGTGCGCTCGACGAAGGCGCGGGCGTCTTCGACCAGACCAAGCTCGAGCAGCCCGGAGATCACGTGCAGCTTGTTCGCGAACTCGTGCGCCTGCGCCCGCAGACCGTTGGTGAGCGACTGCGCGCCGTCCATCTCGCGCAGCAGCTGGTGAAGCTCCGTGTGGTCGCGCACCAACAACGTCGCTCCGACAGCCCGGCCGTTCAACTCGGTACCGGTGCTGCGAGCCACGAGAATTCGCTCGCCGGCAAGTACGAGCTGCCCGCCAGACTCCCCGCGCTGCAGCACACCGACAAGCGAGGGGTCAAGGACATCAGCGGCCGCTCGACCGGTCAGCGCATCGTTCTCGAGCCCCAGCAGCGAGAGCGCCGCGTCGTTGACGAGCACGATTACGCCGTTCTCGTCGACACTGATCATGCCCTCGCTCATGCCGTGCAGCATGGTTTCGCGGGAATCGACCAACGACGCGATCTCCCGGGGCTCGAGCCGGTAGATGCGCCGCCGGATAATCGCTGTCACCCCGGCAGCGCCGAAGATGCCGACCACGGCGGCAATCACAAGCGGAATCACCAGCCCGCCCAGCCCGCCGACAAAGTCATCACGCAACGACGATTCCAGGATGCCGACCGACACGGTGCCGATCACGTCGCCGTCCGCGCTGTGCACGGGAACCTTCGCCCGCCAGGACTCCCCCAGCGTTCCGGTCTCCGTGCCGACGAACATCTTCCCCGACAACGGAACCGATGGGTCGGTCGAGACACGTTCGCCGATTCGATCCGTATCGGGATGTGAATAACGGATGCCATCGGCATCCGTCACAACAACGTAGGTGACGTTCGACGCCTCACGAATGACCTCGGCGATCGGCTGGATCACGGCCGCCGGGTCGGCGTCGTCGTATGCGTTTCGGATCGCGGGAAGGGTGGCCACCGACTGCGCTACCCCGATCATGCGATCCAAATAGGCATCACGCACCTGGCGCTCGATGAGGCTCGCCGCGACGATACCCGTCACGAGCACCACCGCGCAGACGATAAACGCCTGCAGCAGGAGGAGTTGCATCCGAAGCGACATTGCTTTCACCCCTCCATTGTCACGCCAACGTTGTGCCGACGACGAACGGATGCCACGGAGTGCGTCGATAAGTCGCGTCCAATAGTTACGAAAGCCTCGGCTGGCGAAGAGCCCGAACTAACGTGCATTTCAGCATCATCGCGTTTTGCAACGAGGCAATCACTCAATGAGGAGGAATCATGCGACGAATCGCACTGGTCGTTGTGGCAGCAGCAACGGCACTCACCCTGGCATCCTGCAGCTCACCGGGCGGGAGCGGCGGGTCCGACTCCGGGTCGGCCGAAGCCACCGAGGTCACCGACCTCTCGATCATCGTTCCGGCTGAGCCGGGCGGCGGCTGGGACCAGACCGGTCGAGCCATGTCGGAGACGCTGACGTCAGAGAAGCTCGTGGACAGCGCTCCGGTCACCAACATCGGTGGAGCCGGCGGCACGGTCGGACTCGCCTCACTGGCGAACGAGAAAGACCCGCACACCGTGATGGTCACCGGGCTCGTCATGGTGGGCGCCGTTGAAACCAACGCGGCCACCAATCGGATGGAAGACACCACCCCGATCGCTCGACTCACCGAGGAAGCCCTCGTCGTCGTTGTGCCGGCCGACTCGAAGTACGACACCCTCAAGGACCTCGTCGACGACATCGTCGAGAACGGCCAGGATGTCACCGTGACCGGCGGATCAGCGGGCGGCGCCGATCACATCCTCGCCGGCCTGCTGCTCGAAGAGGCTGGGCTGTCCGGAAGTGAGATCGCCGAGAACCTCAACTACATCCCCAACTCGGGCGGCGGCGAAGCGGTCAACCTGATCCTCGGCAACAACGCTGCCGCGGGCATCTCCGGAATCGGCGAGTTTGTCGAGCACATCGAGTCAGGCACGATGAAGGCGCTCGCCGTCTCAAGCGCCGAACCGGCCGAGAACCTGCCGGATGTACCCACCATCACCGACGAGGGCTACGACATCACCCTTACCAACTGGCGCGGTATTCTCGCCCCGACCGGCATCTCCGACGGAGACCGTGACGCCCTGATCGACGTGGTCACTGAGCTCCACGACAGCGGCGCCTGGACCGAGCAGCTCGAAACCCGCGGCTGGGCAGACGCCTTCCTGGCCGGTGACGAGTTCTCGACGTTCCTCGACGAGAACATCACCGAGGTCACCACCACCCTGAAGAACATCGGGCTGGTCGAGTAACCATGTCCTCCCCATCGACGGGCGCGTCGGGCACCGGCCCGGCGCGCCCGACGGCTGGAGACGTTCCAGCCGCTTCCCCCGCTCCGCGCTCGAAGCTCGGCGAGTACATCTTCGCGGCCCTCGCGCTCGCTCTCGGCATCTTCGTGTTCGTCGGAGCGTTCTCCATCCGGGTTCCCGGTGCGGGAACGCAGGTCGGCCCTCGCGTCTTCCCGTTCCTCGTCGGAACGATCCTCATCGTCTCAGCGGCCATGGTCGTCGTAGACGTGATTCGAGGCCGTCTCGCCGACCTCGAAGAGGGCGAAGACATCGACAGCGCCGCGAAAACCGACTGGATCACGCTCGCGAAAATCACAGCGTTTGTCGTCGCGCACATTGCTCTAATCGAGCTGATCGGATGGCCCTTCGCGGCGGCCGTGCTCTTTGGTGGTGTTGCCTGGTCACTGGGCGCCAAACGCTGGTGGATGGCACTCGTCATCGGCCTCGCCCTCGGACTCGTGATCTACGTACTGTTCGGCGGCCTCCTCGGCCTTTCCCTCCCTTCCGGTCCGCTGCTCACGTGGCTCGACCCACTCCTCGCGACGCTGAGAGGCTGACATGGACAACATCCTGAGCCTGATGGAGGGGTTTGCAACCGCCCTCCAACCTCAATACCTCATCTTCGGATTCATCGGCGTGCTCGTCGGCACGGCCGTTGGCGTGCTGCCCGGCATTGGCCCGGCCATGACCGTGGCCCTGCTGCTTCCGCTGACCTATTCGCTTGACCCGACCGCCGCATTGATCACCTTCGCCGGTATCTACTACGGCGGCATGTACGGCGGATCGACCACGAGCATCCTGCTCAACACACCCGGTGAGTCCGCCTCCATTGTGACGGCGCTCGAGGGCAACAAGATGGCGAAACTTGGGCGCGGTGCTGCCGCGCTGGCGACGGCGGCGATCGGCTCCTTTGTGGCCGGCACCCTCGCGACGGTCGGCCTCACGCTGTTCGCCCCGATCATCGCGTCGTGGGCGGTCACCCTGGCCCCCGCCGACTACGTGGCGCTCATGGTCGTCGCGTTCATCACGGTCGGGGCCCTACTGGGCTCATCGGTCTGGCGAGGCCTCACCTCGCTGGGCATCGGCCTCTTCCTGGGGCTCGTCGGAACCGAGATCCTCTCCGGCCAGCAGCGCTACACCTTCGGTTTGCTTCCCCTCGCTGACGGCATCGACGTCGTTCTGGTGGCCGTCGGGCTCTTCGCGGTCGGCGAAACGCTCTTCGTGGCCAGCCGGATGAGGCACGGAGCCGTTGCTCTGATCCCGGTGACACGCGGATGGCGCAGCTGGATGACGAAGGACGACTGGCGTCGATCCTGGAAGCCGTGGTTGCGTGGAACGGCCATCGGCTTCCCGATTGGAACGATCCCGGCCGGTGGAGCAGATGTCGCGACCTTCCTGTCGTACGCGAGCGAGAAGAAGCTCAGCAAACACAAGGAGCAGTTCGGACGCGGCGCGATCGAAGGAGTCGCGGGGCCAGAGTCAGCGAACAACGCGGCGGCGGCCGGCGTGCTCGTTCCGCTCCTGACGCTCGGACTGCCGACAACGGCAACCGCCGCCATCATCCTGTCGGCGTTCCAGTCCTACGGCATCCAACCGGGACCGCAACTCTTCACCAACCAGCCGGCGCTCGTCTGGGCGCTCATCGCGAGCCTGTACATCGGCAACGTGTTGTTGCTCGTGCTGAACCTGCCGCTGGTGGGCATCTGGGTGAAACTGTTGCAGATCCCTCGGCCCTACCTGTACGCCGGCATCCTGACCTTTGCGGCGTTGGGCGCGTACGCCGTGAACTTCTCGATCGTCGACATTGTGATCCTGTTGATCATCGGAATCGTCGGATACTTCCTTCGGCGCTACGGGTACCCGATCGCGCCATTGGTCATTGGCCTCATCCTGGGCCCGATGGCAGAAGCCCAGCTTCGGCGAGCGCTTCAACTCAGCCAGGGTGATCTCGGGGCACTGTTCACCCGTCCCTTCGCGGCGATCTGTTATCTCGCGCTGATTCTCATCATCGGTCTCGGGCTCTGGCTGCGTCACCGCCAAAGCCGGTTGGAGCGCACGCTCGCGGCCGCGGCAGCGGCCGACACCTCGCTCAAGGTGGCGGTGAACCAGATGTGGGACGCCGGAGACCGGCCAACCGACATCAAGACACGGGACCTTCGCGTCATCCCGTGGAAAGACGACGAGTCCGACTCGCCAGACGATCGACAGTAGCTCGTCGGCTTCAGAGGACCGGATTCGCGAGTGGGCGGGCGGCGGGGCGCAGCTCCAATGCCCGCTCACGCACGAGTGAGAGTGCGTGCTCGATCGCCCCGGTCGCGACCGCCTCTGCGCCCAGCGCCGACGCCCTCAGATCGGGAGCGGTCGGGTCACCGCTCTCGGCGACGAGCCGAGCAGCATCACCGATGACCATGGGCAAGGAGTCCACCATCGCTCCCCCGACGACCACTCGATCAACATCGAGCACGTCACCGAGCACAATGCAGATGCGTGCGAGGCGCTCGGCCAAGCGGTCGAGAATACGTTGGGCGACGGTATCCCCGGACTCGGCGGCCCGAGCCACATCGTGCTCGGTCAGGGTGGCGAGATCCAGCCGTCCGAGTGGCGACTCGATACCGGCCTCGCCTGAGCGGATCGCGTCCTCCGCCCACCGCCGTGCCTGCAGGGCGAGCCCATTCGCCGTGCCCACTCCATCGACGTAGTCGAGGAAACGCATCTCACCGGCACCACCGCGGCGACCACGCACGAGATGCCCGTCGATCATGAGCCCCGACCCGATGCCCTCCCCCACGAGCATCGCGATGTACGAGCTGACATCACGGCCCTGGCCGTGCACCGAGGCCCGCTCGGCGATCGCCACGAGGTTGGCGTCGTTCTCCACCGTGACGATCGGAGCCGCGTCCGCGAAAGCAGCGCCGAAGTTCGGGTTCATGGCCGCCCAGAAACCGTTTTTTCCTTCCGGCGACAAGCCCGCCGCGTCCACCGGCGCGGGGACGCCCAGCGTCACAGCGAGGAGCATCGACCGATTCACTCCCGCAGCCGACAGCGCACGCTCGACAACCTCGTGCGTCAGTCGACGGCGCTCGCCCCCATCGGCTGCGTTCCAACTACCCAGCGTCGAGCGCGCCGGAGTCCTCACGTCCGCGCTGCCGATCACCCGACCCCGAAGGTCGGCAACCCGTGCACCGATGTGGTCGGTGCCCGCGTCGATTCCCGCCACGAATCCTGCTCGCTCCCGCAGGGCATAGCGTCGAGCCGGTCTGCCCTTCCGCGCCGTCTCGTCGAGTTCTCGTTCCTCCAGCCAGCCTCCCGCGACGAGGTCATCACAGATCCCGATGATCGTCGCACGGGTCAGACCAACGGATGCCATGGCATCCGTCGCTGTAAAAACCTCCGTTTGCCACGCATGCTCGAGGACTCCGCGCGCATTTTGCATGCGGATTCCCTGAGGTGACGACACGGTCACGCTCGGTCTCAAGGTCTTGACCTTTCAAATCTGAGGGCGCATCATTTACGACACCAATAGATATACGTCCTAAATTTAATATTCTCGCAAGCGACGTCGAAGTGATATCCCCCAAAAGCGCCACCCACACATTCGTCAAGGGAGACAGTGTCGTGAAACGCAGCACATCCATCAGCAATCGACTGGGACTCGCTGTAGCGGTCCTCACTGCTGCAACCGTGTCGCTCACCGGCTGCGCGAACTCCGGCAGCGGGCCCGAGGAAATCACCTTCCACATGAGCAAGCCCGAGGCAATCGGCTTCTTCCGGAACCTCGCCACGGAGTTCAACAGCGAGCAGTCGGATGTCCACGTCACCCTCGACACCGCGTCGAACCTCTCCGCCGGATTCCTCCGCGGGAACCCGCCGGACGTCGGGCTCCTCAACTACAACATGGAGATGTCACGGTTCATGGAACGCGGCGCCCTCTCCGATCTCTCCGATATGCCGGAAGCAGACCGGATTCGACCCGAGGTGCAGGATCTCGTCGATCAGTATTCGACCTACCCGGGACGCACCAGCGTGCTGCCGTATTCGATTGCCGCGGCATCCGTCATTTATAACGTTCAGATTTTCGAAGAGAACGGCCTCGAGATTCCCACAACGTGGGACGAACTGATCGATGTCTGCGACACGCTCCTCGACGCCGGGATCACGCCGATCTACAGCACGTTCTCGGAACCGTGGACCGTCGCACAGGGGCTGTTCGACTACACGGTGGGCGGATCGGTCGATGTCGCCGACTTCTACGAACAAATGAACGAGCTCGGCACCGAGGTGGGCCCGGACTCACCGGTCTCGTTCGAGAAGACCCTCAAGGAACCGGTCGAGAAGATGGTTCAGCTCGCCGGGTACTCGAACGATGACGCCGAGAGTCGCAGCTACGGCGACGGCAACGTGGCGTTCGCCAAGGGCCAGGCCGCGATGCTCATGCAGGGGCCGTGGGCACTCGGCGAAATCGCCAAGACAAACAAGGACCTGCGGCTCGGCACGTTCCCGCTGCCCGCGTCGAACGACCCCGAGGACCTCAAGGTGCGGGTGAACCTCGACCTCGCTCTCTGGATCCCCGAGATTGGCAATAGTAAGGAGGCGGCGCGCAAGTTCGTCTCGTTCCTCATGCAGCCGGAGATCATGGACGAGTACAACGCCAGCTTCCTCGGTTTCGGCACCACCACCGACGCGGCGCCGGTGACCGACGAACGCATCCTCGGTATGCAGAAGTTCTACGACGAAGGCAAGTTCTACCAGGGTGCGTCACAACGCGTGCACCTGAGCATCCCGACCGCCAACTATGTGCAGACCATGGCGACGGGTGGCGACGTCGACGCGACACTGCGCCGGCTCGACGCCGACTGGGCACGACTCGCCCTGCGCGACTGAAGCACCAGGAGGGAAACATCATGAGTACTCCCATCACTCCGGCATCGGCGACAGCCGGCTCCCTCGTCTCCGACGCTGAGCGCGGGCGCGCCGCCCACATCGCCGGTTTGCGTTCCCGCCGAGGCAAACCCAAGGTCGACCCGGTCTACTACCTCTTCCTCCTACCGACACTGGTGCTCTTCACCCTGGCGATCACGCTTCCGGCGGTCCTCGGCATCTTCTACAGTTTCACCAACTTCATCGGCTTCGGTGACTGGCAGCTCGTCGGCTTCACCAACTACATTGCGGTGTTCTCCGACCCGGCCGTGCTCTCCAGCTACCTCTTCACCTTCGGGTTCGCCTTCGTCACGGTCATCCTCGTGAACGTGATCGCGTTCCTCCTCGCCGTTGCGCTCACCTCACGCATCCGGTTGAAGACTCCCCTACGCGCGATCTTTGTCATTCCCATGGTCATCTCCGGCATTGTGATCGCCTTCGTGTTCAAGTTCCTGTTCTCGAACTCGCTCCCGGCCTTCGGCGCCGCAACCGGAATTAGCTGGCTCCAGGAGTCGATCCTCACGAACGAGAGCACCGCGTGGATCGGCGTGGTCATCGTCACCGCGTGGCAGTCGATTCCCAGTACCCTGCTGATCTACATCGCCGGGCTGCTGTCGATCCCCGGCGAAGTGTACGAAGCGGCCGACATCGACGGCGCCAACGCCTGGGTTCGCCTCCGCTCGGTCACCCTGCCGCTGGTCGCCGGCTACGTCGTCATCAACGTCATCCTCGGCTTCAAGAACTACCTGGGCGCCTACGACATCATCGTCGGTCTGACCAACGGCGGGCCAGGCACCGCCACCCGCAGCATCGCGATGACCATCTTCACCGGATTCACCGGTGGCGACTACGCCTACCAGATGGCCAACGCCACGCTCTTCTTCATCATCGCGGTCCTGATCTCGATCCTCCAGCTCCGGCTCACCCGCGGAAAGGCGGCCCTCTCATGACGCAAGAACTTTCGCGGCCTCTTGCTCCGGCCGTGGCCGCCTCCGCCGACGGTTCGAAGTCCTCGGGCCGACGCCGTCGCGGCAAGGTCGGCCAGGAAACCACCAACTGGTCGGTCATGGTCATCCTGTTCCTCTGCGCGCTGACCGTGCTGCTGCCGCTCTACGTCACCATCTCGATGTCGCTCAAGAGCACCGCGCAGGCGGTCGACGGCAACGCCTTCTCCCTCCCTGCGCCGATTGACGTCTCCGGCTTCGCCGAGGCCTGGAACCTCACCAACTTCCCGGTCTCCTTCACCATCACCACCCTCGTCACCCTGGGCACCGTCGTCGGCACCGTGCTCCTCGCCGCCCTCGCCTCCTACGCCATCGTGCGCAACTGGGAACACCGACTCTTCCGCTACTCGTTCTTCTACCTGCTCGCCGCCATGTTCCTGCCGTTCCCGGTCGTCGCCCTCCCGCAGATCCAGCTCACCGGCCTCGTCGGCCTCGCGAACCCGGTCGGCGTGACAATCCTGCACATCATGTTCCAGCTCTCCTTCAGCATCCTGCTGTTCACCGCGTTCCTCCGCTCGATTCCCCTCGAACTTGAAGAGAGTGCCCGCATCGACGGCGCCACCACCTGGCAAACCTTCTGGCAACTGATCTTCCCGCTGCTCGCACCGATGAGCGCGACGGTGGCGATCTTCGCGTTCCTCGCCTCCTGGAACGACTTCATGATGCCCTCGCTGATCATCGCCGACGCCTCCCAGCAAACGATCCCCGTGGTGCAGAACATCTTCCAAACCCAATTCAGCACTAACTACAACGTCTCCTTTGCCTCGTACCTCATGGCCATGGCCCCGGCCATCATCGTCTACCTCTTCACCCAGCGTTGGGTGATGGAAGGCGTCACGCAAGGTGCGGTCAAGGGCTGAGATGTCGATCAGCGAAACGGATGCCACGTGGTGGCGTCAAGCGGCCGTCTATCAGATCTATCCACGCAGCTTTGCAGATGCCAACGGTGATGGGCTTGGCGACCTTCCAGGCATCCGTTCTCGCATTCCTTACCTGCGAACGCTGGGCATCGACGCGGTCTGGCTGAGCCCGTTCTACCCGTCAGCCCTCGCGGACGGCGGATACGACGTCGACGACTACCGCGACGTCGACCCGCGGCTCGGCACCCTGGCCGATTTCGACGACCTCGTGGCCGGCCTGCACGCGGCCGGCATCCGGCTCATCGTTGACATTGTGCCCAACCACAGCTCGAACCGGCACGAGTGGTTCGTCGAAGCCCTCGCATCTCCCCCAGGGTCCCCCGCCCGACAGCGCTACATCTTCCGCGACGGGCTCGGGCCGAACAAAGCGCTGCCGCCCGCCGACTGGACCAGCGCGTTCGGTGGCCCCGCGTGGGAGCCGGTCGGTGACGGCCAGTGGTACCTGCACTATTTCGCCACCGAACAGCCCGACCTGAACTGGGACAACCGCGAGGTACGCGACGACTTCCTCACCACCCTTCGGTTCTGGTCCGACCGCGGTGTCGACGGCTTCCGCATCGACGTGGCGCACGGCCTCGCCAAGCAGCTTGACGAGACACTGCCGAGCCAGGCCGACCTCGACGCGACACCAAAGAGCAACGGCGGTCACCCGCTCTGGGACCGCGACGAAGTGCACGACATCTACGCCGAGTGGCGTACCGTCTTCGACAGCTACTCGCCACCGCGCACTGCGGTGGCCGAAGCCTGGGTCGAGTCACACCGCATTCCGCGCTACGCGAGCCCCGAGAGCCTCGGCCAGGCCTTCAACTTCGATCTTCTCGAGGCCAACTTCAATGCGGATGCCTTCCGCCGCGTCGTCGAAGACAACCTTGCGTTGGCCGCGGTGTCCGGCTCGTCAACAACCTGGGTGCTCTCCAACCACGACGTCGTCCGGCACGCCACCCGGTATGGCCTTCCCGAACCCGCGAACCCGAAGGAAAAACACGGCCACGCCTGGCTGCTCACCGGGGGCGTCTCCCCCGTCCTCGACCGGGAGCGCGGTCTGCGGCGGGCTCGTGCGGCCACCCTGTTCGAGCTCGCGCTGCCGGGTTCTGCCTACCTCTACCAGGGTGAAGAACTCGGGCTGCATGAGGTTGCCGATATCCCGGCGGCGAGCAGGCAAGACCCGGCGTTCTTCCGCAACGCGGGTGTTGAGATCGGACGAGACGGGTGCCGAGTACCCCTCCCGTGGACACCCGACCGGCCCTCGTTTGGGTTCGGAACGGCGCCTGCGCATCTTCCCCAGCCCGACTGGTTCGCCTCGGTCTCGGTGTCGGTGCAGGAGCTCGACCCCGACTCGACTCTCGCGCTCTACCGGCGGGCGCTCGACCTGCGCCGCCGGCTGCAGACTGACGAGTCCCTCGAGTGGATTGACTCCCCTGCTCAGGTGGTTCACTTTCGCCGACCGAACGGGTGGGAGATCGTGATGAACTTCGGCTCGGAGCCGACGGACCTGCCGGCCGGAACCCTGTTGCTCTCGAGCACCCGGCTCCGCCACCGCGAGCTCCCGGCCGAGACCACCGTCTGGCTCCAGCAGGGAGCCCCGTCGCTTCCGCTTAGCTGACGAGTACCCGACCGAACGCCTTGCGCAGCGCGTGGATCGCAAGCTCCACCGCAGCGGTGGTCGCGGCGCTGGGCCGCAGCGGGTTGAGCATCATGAAGTCGTGAACGGTGCCGTTATAGCGAACACTGGTTGTTCGCACTCCAGCCTCGGTGAGCTTGCGCGCATATGCCTCGCCTTCGTCTCGAAGGACGTCGTTTTCATCGACAAGAAGCAAAGCCTCCGGTAGCCCGGAAAGTTGGTCGACCGTGGCACGGAGCGGTGAAGCCGTGATGTCCGAGCGCCTCGTCACGTCCGGCAGATAGTTGTCCCAGAACCAGGCCATTGCTTTGGCAGTCAGATACGGCCCGTCAGCGAACTGCCGATAGCTGGCTGTGTCTTGTCCAGCATCGGTAACCGGGTAGTACATCGACTGATGGATGAACGTAACATCGCCCCTTTGCTGAGCAAGGATTGCGAGTGCCGCCGTCATATTGCCACCGACGGAGTCACCGGCAACTGCGAGGCGGGTTGCGTCGAGGCCCTTGGATTCGCCCTCACGAGTGATCCACTGGGCTGTGGCATATGCCTGCTCAATCGCGACCGGATACCGGGATTCAGGTGAACGATCGTACTCAACAAACACCACAGCGGCTTCAGCTCCAACGGCGAGCTCGCGAACGAGGCGGTCGTGGGTACCGGCGTTGCCCAGAACCCACCCTCCGCCGTGCACGTAGAGGATGGTCGGAAGAATCTCCGCCGCTGCGTGGGGTTTGACGATTCGGACACGGACATCGCCCACGGCAGCGGGAACCGTGATCCATTCCTCGTTGACGTCGAGAAGAGCTACCGGCGCTTTCTGGAGATCGTCGAGCACCTTCCGAGCGCCGTCAACTCCGAGTTCGTAAAGAAATGGAGGTTGTGATGTTGCGTCAGCAAGAGCCTGTGCCTCTGGCTCGAGAATGTTGGAGTTCATAGTCTTTCCCTTTCACTAGTGAGCTTGTGTGCGTTGAAGGCGACCGATGTTGGGCGCTTCCACCAGCTAGGACAAGACGCGTTCATCCGTTGTGACGGGACCGTCCTGAGATTTCCCGGGTGCCTCGTGCGCCAATACTGCGGGCTGAATGCGGTCTTCGAAGAAGAGTTGAGACAGCGCGGCCCTCAGCCTGTGACTCAGTGGCAGCTGTCCACGTTCGTTGGGTCGAAGCTCGAGAGGCCGATAGTCGTCTGCCCGAGCAAGTCTTGCGTGCTCGGAGTCGCCGACCTTCCGGTGGACCTCCACATATTCCCCACCGGGGAGTCGGACGACGCGCCCTGTTTCGAAGCCGTGCACAAGCACCTCACTGTCTTTCCTCTGTAAAGCGAGACAGATTCGTCGGGTGAGGCTGAACCCGATCATCGGACCCAGGACAAGCGATACCTGAAGGACGCCGATGATCTGCTCGAGTGCGATGGAGAAATGAGTTGCGATGAGGTCGGCGCTCGCCGCGACCCACAACACCGCGTAGAAGACCATTGCGGCGATGCCGATGCTCGTTCGGATTGAGGTATTGCGGGGGCGATCGAGCAGGTGATGATCGCGCCGGTCACCGGTGATCCATTCTTCGACAAACGGATAGGCGGCCATGGCGAGGAGGTAGACCGTCACCACAGCAAGCGGGACAAGCAACGCCAGAGTCCAGGTGCGATCAAACAGCTGCAATTCCCAGCCCGGAGGCACGAGACGGAGTGCACCGTCAAGGAAGCCGGTGTACCAGTCGGGCTGACTTCCGGCGGAAGCATCTCCAGGAGAGGCTGGGCCATAGAGCCAGATCGGATTCACCGTCACGGTTGCTGACACGAGAACGAGAACTCCCGCGGTGAGAAAGAACAGCCCGGCTGCGCGGGTTGCCACGACGGGTACCAGCGGAGAACCCACGATAGTTTCGTCGGTGCGGTCCCGTCCTGGAAACTGCGCTGGTTTATGCCGCCAACCGGCCAGCCCACGAAGGATGAGGAAGACGAAAAGCGTCGCCGGAACGACGACGACGTGCAGCGGGTAAAGATTTTCGATGACAGCACCCGGAAAGGAGCCACCAAAGAACAGGTACGTCAGCCATGTGCCGATAAGCGGAATCGAGAGAATAATGCCTTCGGTGATTCGCAGCCCGGTGCCCGAGAGCATGTCGTCCGGCAAGGCATAGCCGCTCCAACCGCCCGCCAGGCTGACGACATAGATACCGAAGAGCAACAACCACATGCCTCGTCGCGGCCGACGAAAGGCGCCGGTGAAAAAGGCAACGATCAGTTGCAGCAAGACCGCGGCAGGGAGCATCAGTGCGGACCAGTGGTGGAGCTGTCGCAACAGAAGCCCGCCGGGAACCTCGAAGGTGATGCGCATCATGGATGCGAATGCCTTGGAGACCTCGGCACCGTGCAGCGCCGCGTAGGTGCCGCTGTACCGCGTGGAATCGCTCGACGGAGTATAGAAAAACATCAGAATGAGCCCCGTCACGGTGACGACAAGGACACAGGCCATGGTCACGACTCCGACCAGAGTCGTCCAGTGGTTCGGAACGGTTCTGCGCCGAACGTCAGCGTTCAGTTCAGCGATGCGGTGCCCGAATACCCTGGTGTTCAGCAGCTTGAGGCTGAGTCGGTCACTCAGGGAAGGACGCCGAGGACGGCGGTCAGCGGGCATGAGGGATACCTCCTGAAACGAAGGCTTTCCGCGGCTCTTGCACGGAGAGCAACGACACGATGTCGCGTCCGCTCACAAAGGCCGTCAACCAGACCGCGAGCACCCGGATCTTTCGTTCCCAGGTCGGAATGGCGAGCACGTGGTAGCCCCGGTGCATCAGCCATGCCGGCAGGCCCGTGATCACAATTCTCTTGTACTGGAAGATTCCCCGGCCAAGTCCGAGCGTGGCAACAACCCCGAGCGAATCGTGTCGATAGGGACGCGGACGCTCACCTCGCAGTGACGCGACGATATTGGCTGCCAGTCTCTTGCCCTGGCGCACGGCGTGCTGGGCGTTCGGCACGGTGAACGACCCGGACTGTTCCAAGGCAAGATCGGGAACGGCTGCGTTGTCTCCTGCCGCCCAGGCATTCGCGACGGGCTCATCGAACGTTCCGATTCGGAGATCGGCCCGCACCACAAGCCGGCCGCGTTCGTCCGTTGGCAGGTCAGTGTGTTTAGCGATGATGGGGTGAGCGGCATTTCCCGCCGTCCACACGATGAGGTTGGCGTCGAACGCCTCACCAGTCGAGAGCTCGACATGACCGTCTACGGCGGAAATAACTCGTGTACTGAGATGCACGTGCGCGCCTCGAGATCGAAGCGACTCCACCACCCACAAACCCGGTTTTTCTGTAACTTCGGGAAGTATTCGAGGACTCGCTTCGACAAGATGGAAGGACAACTCGGAGAAGCGAATTTCCGGATAGGACTTGAGGAGCCCGGTTGCGAGGGAAAGCAGTTCCCCAAAGCCTTCAACACCGGAGAAGCCCCCGCCGACAAATGCGAAGGTGAGCAGCCGTTGCCGCTCAGCACCGGAATCAAGGACGGACGCGCGGTCAAAGGCGGTGAGGACTCGATCGCGGATCGCAACGGCTTCCTCAACGTGCTTCATTCCGATGGCGACTTCTTCGGCACCGGGAATCGGAAGCTTCCTGGTAACCGCTCCTGCCGTCACGACTATCGTGTCGTACTCCACCTCCAGCTCCGGCCCATCGGCGGGTTCAACGGTCACCGACCGTGCCGAATGATTGATCATGGTGGCACCACCAGCGAGAATGCGTGTCCGCCGCAAGTGAGAGCGAAGCGAGATCGCCGCATGCCTGGGCTCGATCGAACCGGCGGCGACCTCAGGAAGAAACGGTTGATACGTCATATATGGCCGCGGATCGATGATCAGCAGTTCAGCTTCGTGCGGCTTCAGCCGCTTCTCGAGCTTCCATGCCGTGTAAAAACCGGCATAGCCGCCACCGACGATAACGATCTTGTGCATGCGATGCTCCTTATGTAGACGGGTTCATCACTTAGACCGGACGGGGCGCTCTCGTGTGACATCCCGAGAGCGCCCCGAATCTTCAGATCAGTGCCGGACGATCGAGTTCAGCCACGCCGAGAACGATGTGGCACCACGAAGCTGCCGGGTCACGCGGTCGTCATGTCCCGGCGTCAGCGACTCATCTGTGACGGTGCCGCCAAAGTAGCCGACAGAAATCTCCGGAACTACCTTCCGGGAGTCAGAGGTCGCCTGGAGGAGGTCAGCCGCAACATCCGCCAGACGAAGAGCGTCGGGGCCGGCCAGTTCGATGACGTCGTTGAGAGCGTCTCCGACGGCGATGTGAGCCACCGCTTTCGAGACATCGGCGGCCGCGATCGGCTGCATGAGAACCGGAGCGAGCCGGACGACATCTCCCTCTGTAGCGCCGTCGGCGAGCGCCGAGATGAACTCGAAGAACTGCGTGGCGCGCACGATCGTGTATGGGATCCCGCTCGCCCGCACGATTTCCTCCTGCCGTGCTTTCGCCCGCATGTATCCGATACCAGGGAGTCGGTCGGTCCCGACGATAGACAACACCACGTGGTGCCCGACTCCGGCCTTCTCTTCAGCTGCGACCAAGTTTTGTGTCGACGCTCGGAAGAATTCCATGACCGGGCCGTCTTCAAATGACGGCGCATTCGGGACGTCAACCACAACGTGAGCTCCCTGGAGCACATCATCAAGGCCTTCGCCAGTCACCACGTTGACGCCCGTGGAACGTGACGCGGCAACCACCTCATGGCCTGACTCCTGCAGGATTTGTCCGACGCGACGCCCGATCAGCCCGGTTCCTCCGACGATGACGATCTTCATGTGTAGTCCTTTCATATGCCAGCACGCAGCAAACACCGCGCGACTCATCAGCAACGACCGGGACTACATGCGGTCTGTGACGGCTAGCGGACAATCCGCGTCGACCAAAGTCGGATACCCGCGGCATCAGCTCCCAGCTGGAGACTAAAAGCGGAGATTCCAGCTACCACGCGTCATCACCGTTGACGGCGAACGGCGAAGGCCTTTCAACGACTGAGAGGAACTGGCCAACGAGTAGTCACGCGAGGGCAGGCAGTATCTTGTCGAGCTTGGCCGGATTCACCATCCAAAACAGCTGGTGGATACCTTCAGCAGAAACGCTGACGGTGATGAGCGCAAAGGTTTCGTCGTTGGCCACAAGGCGCAGCGCCGCGCGACCATTGGCCTCGATCCACTGAATGTCAACACCGTCCCAGAACCACTCGGATAGAGCGGCCACGAATTTGACCACACGCGTACGTCCGACCAGTGGAATCCGGGCCGCCTGCCTCGTGCCGCCGCCATCGGAGTAGCTCACGATGTCGTCGGAGAAGATGGTCTCCAGCCCCTCGACGTCTCCGGATTGAGCGGCGCCGAGGAACGCTTCCAGGAAACGCCGTTGTTGGGACGCACCGACCGGTGGATGTTTCTCAGTCGCGAGGTGTTTCCGCGCGCGGCTGACCAACTGACGAGCGTTGGCTTGTTCCACCCCGACAATGGCGGCGATCTGCGCATAGGGATAGTCGAAGGCCTCGCGAAGCACATACGCCGCTCGCTCCGCCGGCGAGAGGCGTTCGAGCAGGAAAAGCACTCCAAGCTCGAGCGTCTCCTCGCTCTCTGCGGCCAGTTCCGGATTAACACCAGTGTCAATCGGCTCAGGGAGCCAGGGCCCAATGTATGCCTCATGCCGTGCCCGCGCAGACGTCATCATGTTGAGAGCGAGGTGCGTTGTCGTTGTCGCCAGGAACGCTGCCGGCTCCCGCACGACGGAACGGTCACAGCCTTGCCAGCGAACCCAGACCTCCTGGACGACATCTTCCGCGTCTGACGCGCTCCCGAGCATCCGATACGCGATTCCAAACAGACGACGTTGCACCGCGGAAAACGCCGCTAATGCCTCATCGAGATCGGGGGACGCTGTCTTCGGAAGGACCGATGCTGATGGATAACTGATGCGACCGGGGCGTCGAGACTCGCGCGGCGACGAAGCCAGCTGCGTTGTTTCATGGGAACGCATTGGTTGTCTTTCGGGTTGGCGACCGTTCACGCCTGCGATTGCCGAGAACGCCCGCAGGTCGGCACCCGTCCAAGCTGTCACTGAAGGTGAGTAAATGTCAAGAAAAAGTCTGGGCGCAACACCGTGATTCCGATTTCCTGTCACAGCACCGGCCTTGGTGCTGTCTGAGTTGGTGAATCATCGACAGGGGTGGTTCACGGAGAAAGGAAACACTCATGTCA
Organism: Okibacterium sp. HSC-33S16; assembly: GCF_024171565.1. GTDB lineage: Bacteria > Actinomycetota > Actinomycetes > Actinomycetales > Microbacteriaceae > Mycetocola_A. Next base: position 23,509 of record NZ_JALJZZ010000006.1, on the reverse strand, counting down.
GATCAAAGCCCAACGGTCGTGTTCGTGCACGGCGCTTTCGCTGAATCAGCAAGTTGGAATGGTGTCATCGAACGACTGTACGCAATGAGAATCACCTCAGTCGCGGTCGCAAACCCGCTCCGCAGCTTGAGTGGTGATGCGGCATACGTCCGTGACGTCATTGCTTCTATCGACGGCCCGGTCGTTCTCGTCGGGCATTCGTATGGCGGTCTCGTGATCAGCGAAGCGTCAGCCAACAATGACAAGGTCGCGGCCCTCGTTTACGTTTCCGCGTTCGTGCCTGAGCAGGGTGACAGCGCGTTCTCGCTGTCAGCAAGCGCACCGGGCAGCACACTCGGCGAGGCCCTGGATCCGATCCCGCTGTCGACGGGCGGAGTGGAGTTTGTTATTCGTCGGTCGCTTTTCCACAGTCAATTCGCCGCGGATGCTCCAGTACAAGTTGCCGGTCTCATGGGCGCCACCCAACGCCCCATCACCGAGGCAGCACTGCGCGATACCGTCCAGTCGGATCAACCGGGCTGGACCAATCACCCCTCGTGGCATGTATTCGGATCCGAGGACCGCAATATCCCCGCCGCAGTGTTCCGTGCGGGTGCTGAGCGCGCCGGTTCCCGAGGAACGACCGAACTCACCGGCGCGTCACACGCGACCAGTGTGTCGCGGCCGGCTGACGTCGCGTCAACCATCGCTACCGCCGTGCGCACGGTTGCCGAGGCAACAATTACGGTGTGATTCCGCGAGGTAAACGGGGTGCGGCGACGTTCGCTGTCGCACCCCGTCAGTGCGTCCAAAAGAAATTGTCCGAATGCTGTCACAGGTTTGAGGGCTGTCTGGTCTGAATAGGTAGAGGGACGTTCTGCAGACCCTCGATGAATCGACAGGACTATCGCCATGACTACCGACCTCCAAGACGCGCTCTCGGTCTTCGCGACGGTACGCCCTCGCCTCTTCGGCATCGCCTATCGAATGCTCGGAAGCGCTCACGAGGCGGAAGACATTGTGCAAGAGGCGTGGCTTCGATGGCAGGGTACAAACCGATCTGTTGTCGAGAATCCCGCTGCCTTTCTCGCCACGACAACGACTCGTCTCGCCATCAACGCACTCCAGTCCGCACGAGCGAGGCGCGAGACATACGTCGGCCCGTGGCTACCCGAACCCGTCGACACCCGCAACGACCCCGCGCTGGGGGCGGAACGCGCTGAAGCGCTGAACTTCGCCGTCCTGGTCATGCTGGAACGGCTCACACCAACTGAACGCGCCGCTTACGTTCTCCGGGAAGCCTTCGCCTACTCGTACACACAGATTTGCGAGATCGTTCAGGTCTCAGAAGTGGCAACTCGACAACTCGTCAGTCGAGCACGCAAGCATCTCGAGGGAGAGCGCCGACGGCAGGTCTCAACGACGGAGCAGCGCCGGCTCCTTTCCGCATTCCTTTCCGCCGCACAGACCGGCCAGCTCGAAGACCTCGAGCGCCTCTTCGCGGCAGATATTGTCTCGTACTCTGACGGTGGCGGAATCGTCCGCGCTTCCAAGTTCCCCGTGCGCGGGAGGGTGACGGTGGCGAAGTTCGTTCGTGCCTTCCAGAGGCAGTTCTGGACCGGCGTTCGAATCGAGGAAACCACACTGAACGGCCAACCCGCGGTCGTACTCTCTCGGGACGAGAGCGTTTTCGCTGTTGTCTCAGTCGTCGCGTCCATCGATGGCATCGACCAGCTGCTGTGGATGATGAATCCGCACAAGCTCGGTGCCGTGACTTCCCGTGTCGCGTGATGATGTCATCGCCCGTTTGCTCAACGCACTGAACACCGGCGATGACCTCGCTCTCGCCGCTGTGTTCAAGAACTCAGTGCGAATGGTCCTCGACACCGGCGACGAAACCGGCGGTGTGATTCACGGTCGCTCTTTGTGCGCCGCCCGGTTGCAGAGCTTTCGTCACGCATACGACGGTGCATTCTTTGTGGAGGTTTCTGTCAACGGAGCTCCTGGACTGGCGCTTCGACTGTGCGACGGATGGGATGTCGGGGTTCTCACCGCTGGTTACAGCCTCACCGGGCAGATTGACCGCCTGTGGCTCTCTGCCGCACCCCGGAAGCTTCTCCCGTGGAACCGACAGCGATTTCCGGAGCTCTGAAGGGTGAACGCGTCACAGACGCAGGTGCCGTTCGGTCAAAGCTGGCACGGGGAGGAGAACCATCCCCACAGCCAGAAAGGAACACCATGAAAATCGTCGTCATCGGAGGCACTGGCCTCATCGGATCGAAACTCGTGTCCACCTTGGGAGATCACGGTCACCTCGCGATCGCGGCTTCGCCCGCTTCGGGTGTAGACACCCTCACCGGCGCCGGCCTATCCGAAGTGCTGGCCGGCGCAGACGTCGTTGTTGACGTTTCCAACTCCCCCTCCTTTGAAGAACGGGCGGTGATGGACTTTTTCACCACGTCAACAACGAATCTCTTGTCCGCCTCACGCACCGCAGGCATCCGTCACTATGTTGCACTGTCGGTTGTCGGAACCGACCGGCTCTCCGAGAGCCCCTATTTCCGCGCGAAGATTGCTCAGGAGCGACTCATCGTTCAGGGTGGACTCCCGTACAGCATCGTCCACGCGACCCAGTTCTTTGAGTTCGTGACAAGTATCGCGGATTCGGCGACAGTCGATGGGGAGGTCCATCTGGCCCACGCGGGGATTCGGCCGATGGCCGCCACTGACGTAGCGGCAGCGGTCGCGGAAACTGCTGTCGACGAGCCGACGAACGCTGTGATCGAGGTGGCCGGGCCTGACGAGTGGTATCTCGACGATCTGGTGCGAACCGGATTGGAGTTTCGTGAAGACGGCCGACGCGTTGTCGCTGATCCCGCCGCTCGGTACTTTGGTGCACTTCTCGACCCCCACACTTTGTTGCCCGCAGCCGAGGCCCGCCTTGCTGCGACTCGCTTCCAGAGCTGGCTGCCGGCGAACCCGGTGCCTGTGGGTCGCTAGCAACCCACGTGACCCGCACTAATCCATAGACCATCCAAGGAGGACTGCAATGACTCATCACGACGGTTTTCACACCTTCGAATATCCCGATACCGCCGGGTACCCTGACGGTGCTGGTTTTCTCGATGAAGGAACGGCCAGGCTCATCGCAGAAGTGACAGCCGATGCTGCCCGAGAGGTTGATCGACCATCAGCGGAGACGAACTCGGAAATCACACTACGTCGGTATGACGATGAAAGTGTCTACGTGGCAATGATGGACTCGCAGGAAATCGCGACTCTTCGATTCGCCGTCGAGGACGACCGGATCGACGTGCTGGCGACAACCGTTGACCCGGCATTTCGGGGGCGCGGTCTCGCCGCCGACCTGATCGCCGATGCGCTCGACGACATCCGCTCACAAGGAAGACACATACGCGTGTACTGCGGGGTTGTTGCCGCTTTCATCACGAGGTACCCGCAGTATGCCGATCTCGTCGATCCGGCGAGATAGAACTTCGTCGCCCGGCTCTCATACTGAGCACCCCGGCATCAGGCAGACAGCCACATGCCGGGGTGTTTGCGAGTGTGACTGGCGGGCGCCACTCAGACGGTGTTCCAGTGACGCAGCATCAAGGGGCGCAACCGTATCCACACCACGCTGACCAGGCGTCCGGTGAAGTCAATCGTGATTGTTGCCGTTGTTTCATCGTCCTGACGAAGAAAGAGGCCGGCTTGACCGTTGACGGAACGCTCGAGAAGGCATCGTCCCGGTTGGCCTCCCATGCCGAGAAGGAGGAGCGCGACCGCGTCATATTCACCGTCGACCACCTTGATGGAGTGTTGTTCGGCATGACCATCGTCGACGACGACGGCGACAGCGGGTTCAAGCAGCGAAGCGAGGCGAGCGGCGTCTCCGTCCTCGAGCGCCAGCCGCAAATTTCGGACCGCCCGGTAGTGGGTCGGTCGCGCTAGCCATTCCCAGGCCATGGCCCACGGTGTCGGCGAGGAGTGCTGAACCGATGAGTATTGTGCAGTGCTGAGTGACATGATGATCCCCGGTTGGTGATGTACCACGCCCGGTCTCCTTTCAGCCCGTTCGCGAATCCGCTTCAGCGGAACTGCAAGCTAAGACCAGATGAGACGTGACGCTGTGACCGTTCCATCGGGAACTTTGTCATGGCCAGCCGCGCACCGATGGACCGATGTCCTTTATACGCTTTAGGCTTCCGGCATGGAAGGGAACTCGAACATTCGCGTCGTTTCGGTTGCGGATACACCCTGGCAGGACGTCCAGGCGGTGTTCGGCACCCGAGGCGACCCGTCGACCTGCTGGTGCCAGTTCTTCAAGATGAACAAGGCCGACTGGAAGGAAGCCAGCCGAGCGACCTGCGAACCCTTGCTGGCCGAGCAGGTTCGAGAACTCGACCCGCCACCCGGCGTGATCGCATACCTGGGTGACGAACCCGTCGGCTGGTCAGCCGTCGAACCGCGGCGCAATTACCCCGAGCTGCACCGCACGCGCGTTGCGGCCGATCCCGACCCGGCTGACGACCCGTCGATCTGGTCAGTGACCTGCTTCGTGGTTCGAGTTGGTTTTCGTAAGAAGGGCATCGCGACCGCACTCCTCGCCGGCGCGATCGAGCAGGCACGAGCTCACGGTGCGACAGTGCTCGAGGGCTACCCGGTCGACCCGACCGCCCGCGAGAAAGTCGCGTCAGCCGACCTCTACTACGGCATCGTCTCGCAGTTCCTTGCCAACGGCTTCACCGAGGTGTCTCGGCCGAAACCCGACCGGGCGCTCATGCGCCTCAACCTCACGATCTGAAGCCCCGGTCGTTCGTCAGCCGGAGAGTCCCAGCGTCTCGAGGAACAAGGCGGCGAAGCGCGGTGCGTCCACGTCGACAGCGACGTCGATCACCGTCCAGTCCCCGACTCCGCCGTGAATCGCGTCCTCACCCGAATACCGGCGCCGATCGACAACGGTCTGCCCGCGGCCATAGCCCGCCAGTTCGACCCGCACCGGCCGCCGCTCGACGACCAGAGCGTCAGGGGCAACGAGCGCGCACACCGCGCCGGCGTCACCGATGAGCCCGGTGTAAACGAGCGAGCGGTCCTCGCTCAGGGCGACCCGGTTGCCCAGCAGCGCACCGACCACCCGCCCCAGCGGCGAGTCGCCCACGGCCAGTGTCTCGGCGATCGCCGCGTCCACGGTCACCTGGTTGAACACGTCGAGTCCGTACATGAACACCGGTACCCCCGCGCCGAGGACGATGGCTGCGGCCTCCGGGTCGTGCCAGACGTTGAATTCGGCCACGGCTGTCGCATTCCCCACACTCGCCGAGCCGCCCATGAAGACGATGCGCTCAATCTTCTCGAGCACCTCGGGGTGAGTGCGCACGAGCAACGCCAGGTTTGTCTGCGGGGCGAGCGCGACGAGGGTGACCGGCTCGGCACTGTCTATGAGCGTGCGGCGCATTAGTTCGACCGCGCTGACATCCGCTGCCTGCCGGCTCGTTGGCGGCAGAGTCAGCCCGCCAAGCCCGTCGGCACCGTGCACGTGCGAGGCGACGCGCGGCGCGGCCAGGAGCGGTCGGACAGCGCCGGCAGCGACCGGGATCGCCGGAGCATTCGCCGCGTCGAGGATGCGCAGCGTGTTGTCGACGACCTGCTCGAGCGGAGCGTTCCCCGCCACACAGGTCACGGCGCGCACATCGATCGCGGGATGCGTCGCCGCAAAAAGCAAAGCCAGGGCGTCATCGACACCGGTATCAACGTCGAGGATCACGGGAAGAGTGCGCATTCGACCAGCTTACGATTCCCCGCCGGGCACCCCGTCCAGCAGCTCGCGCAGCCACCCAGCGCCCCGGGTCACCGCTCCGAGCGCCTCCACGCGCACCCGCAGGCCGCGATCACTTGTCACCACGGTGACGGATGCCCCTGGCTCAGCCATCAAGCGGCTCACTTCGGTGACGATCCTCGAGTCACCGTCTGTCGACGAGCGCACCACCGAGAATCGTTCAGCGTCGTCCACGGTGGCCTCGTTCGCCCGCCCCTCGAGCACAGCAACCACATCCGGCCACCAGTGTGACTGCGGCAGTCCCAACTGCTCGGCGGGCAGGCCGGTCATGGCCAGCGCCTGCAGCTGTGATCCGAGTCGGTCGGCCGCTCCGGCGCGGTCGTTCCACCAGCCGTCCGGCCGGGAGCCGACAACGTTGGCCATGTCGACTACGAGCACCGGTCGACGGTCAAGGTCACGCCGGAGGGCGGGCCACGCCGACTCAAAACCGGGGTGCAGCGGCAGCGTGTCCACCTCATCGAGCGGAACCCACCGCACGTCGAGGCTCTCCGGGTCGGCAATCCGCGGGTCGAACGGAGCGATCGCGTCGGCCACCACGGTGACGTACGACCAAATGTCGAGATCGAGAGTCGCCGAGAATCGTGGCCGAAGAGCATCCGTTGGCACCGCCGCTTCTTCGTTCGCCTCACGGATGGCACCATCGACGGCACCCTCGCCCTCGTGGCGCGCGCCGCCGGGCAGCCCCCAGGTGCCACCGAAGTGACTCCACAGGGCGCGGTGCTGCAGCAGGATCCCGCGATCGGCGTCTACGACGAGCAGCCCGGCTGCGCCGAAACGGCCCCAGTATTTGGAGCCGTCCTCGGCGTGCACCCAGGCGTCGCCCGGGTTGCGCGGGTGCGGGGGAACAAACTCGCTGGTCACAATTCAGCTTCTCACGAGTTCTGCAGCACCCGGCGGTTTATGACCGTTTGCGCTTCTCACGCACACGCATGTTGACGTTGATCGGGCTGCCTTCGAAGCCGTAGACCTCGCGGAGGCGACGCTGGATGTAGCGACGGTAGCCCGGGTCGAGGAATCCGGTGGTGAAGAGCACGAATGTCGGCGGGCGGCTCGAGGCCTGGGTGCCGAACAGGATGCGCGGCTGCTTGCCACCGCGAACCGGGTGCGGGTGCTCTGCGGTGAGTTCGGCGAGGAACGCGTTAAACTTACCGGTGGGCAGGCGGGTGTCCCACGACTCGAGCGCGAGTTCGAGCGCCGGAACCAGCTTCTCCATGTGACGACCGGTGCGGGCCGAGATATTGACGCGCGGCGCCCAGGACACGTGCGCAAGGTCCTGCTCGATCTCACGTTCCAAGTAGCGACGGCGTTCGTCGTCGAGGAGGTCCCACTTGTTGAAGGCGAGAACGAGGGCGCGACCGGACTCGAGGACGAGGTCGATGATGCGCACGTCCTGCTCGCTGATCGGCTCGGAGACGTCGAGCATGACGACGGCAACTTCGGCCTTCTCCAGCGCAGCACTCGTGCGCAGGGTGGCGTAGAAGTCTGCGCCCTGCTGCAGGTGAACGCGACGGCGGATACCGGCGGTGTCGACGAACCGCCACACCTTTCCGCCGATCTCGACCTGCTCATCGACCGGGTCACGCGTGGTTCCGGCGAGCTCGTTGACGACGACGCGTTCTTCACCGGCGGCCTTGTTGAGAAGGCTCGACTTGCCCACGTTCGGGCGACCGAGGATCGCGACGCGGCGGGGTCCCCCGACCTCTTCTTTCGCGACAGCTGACACTTCGGGCAGCTTGGTCATGATGAGGTCGAGCAGGTCGGCCACGTTGCGGCCATGCAGTGCTGAGACCGGGTACGGCTCGCCGAGGCCGAGTGACCACAGCGAGGCAGCGTTCGGCTCCTGGCGCACATCGTCGACCTTGTTGGCCACGAGGAAGACGGGCTTGTCGATCTTGCGCAGCAGGCGAACGACGTGCTCGTCGGTGGCGGTTGCCCCGACGTTGGCGTCGACAACGAAGAGCACAGCGTCGGAGAGGTCAATGGCGACCTCGGCCTGCGCGGCCACTGACGCGTCGATGCCCTTGGCGTCCGGCTCCCATCCGCCGGTGTCGACGAGGGTGAACTGGCGTTCGTTCCACTCGGCCTTGTACTTCACCCGGTCGCGGGTGACGCCGGGGGTGTCTTCGACGACGGCCTCACGGCGGCCGAGGATCCGGTTGACGAGCGCTGACTTGCCCACGTTCGGGCGACCGACGATCGCGAGCACCGGCAACGCGGGCAGGTAGTGAATCGCGTCGGGGTCGTCGGTCGTCAACTCGAGAATCTCGAGGTCCTCGTCGCCGAGGTCATAGTCGTTGAGCCCGCTGCGCAGCGCGTCGGCGCGACGAGAGGCGAGCTCTTCGTCGATGTCGCTCATACGCTCGACGAGTCGATCGTCGTAGTCGGTGGTGTTCTCGTCAAAGGCGTCAGCCATGTTGTCTCTCTCTACGATCGTGCCGCGCGGATGCGCGGGCACTCTACGTTTCTTGCGAGGTGCGAATCACGTCGAGTACGGCATCGACGGTTTCGTCAAAGTTCAGGTGTGTGGAATCGACGGTGACAACGCCATCCGCTGCAGTCATGAAGTCGACGACGCGCGAGTCCGCGCGATCACGCTTCTGCAGCGCAATCGCGACGTCGGAGGCCGACTCAGTCACAAGTTCTGCAGAGCGTCTTGACATTCTAGCCTCTTCGCTGGCTGTGAGCAGAATGCGCGCTGTGGCGTCCGGTGCCACCACCGTGGTGATGTCACGTCCCTCGACGATGATTCCGGCCTTGTCGCTGTCCCGAATGATGCTCCGGAACAGTGCGGTGAGGTGGTTGCGAACCTCAGGAACGCGAGCGACAGCACTCACCGCGGCAGAAACACGCGGTTCACGGATGCTGTCCGTCACGTCCGTTCCGGCCACGTGCACAGCGTACCCATCCGGGTCCGTCCCGATCGCGTAGTCAAAACCTGCGAGGGAGGAAATCACCTCGGTCGCCTGCTCCGGGTCCGCGTTCGAATCGAGGACGTGCCACGCCAGTGCGCGATAGGCGGCACCGGTGTCGAGGAACGCGAAGCCGAGTCGCTTCGCGGCTGCCTTGGAGACACTGGATTTTCCGCTTCCGGCTGGACCGTCGACGGCTACTACGGTGTTCGTCACTCTTATGTGCTCGCAATCCGCCAGCCGCGCGCCTCGAGGTCATCGATGGCGCGTTGCTGGACCTCGGGAAGAACGGCGATCTCGGCGAGGCCGATTTGGGCACCGGGTGAGTGCTCCAGTCGCAGGTCTTCCATGTTCACTCCAATGTCACCGAGTTCGGTGAGGAGCTTGCCCAATTGGCCGGGGGTGTCGTCGACCATGACGACGATGGTTTCGTAGCGGCGGTCCTGGCCGTGCTTGCCCGGCAGCCGGGCCACACCGCTGTTGCCGGCCGCGATGGCGTCGGCAATGGTGCGGCGAGCTCCGGGAGCGTCGGGTCCGCGCAACGCCTCGGTCACCCGGGCAAGGTCGGCCGCGAACGCGTCGAGCACGTCGACGACCGGTTCGGCGTTGGAGGCGAGGATCTGTACCCAGAGCTCGGGAGCGCTCGACGCGATCCGTGTGGTGTCGCGGAGGCCCTGGCCGGTGAGCCGGACGGCGGAGTCCGGTGCGTGCACGAGCTGCTTCGCGAGGAGACTCGCAACGAGTTGCGGTACGTGCGAGACGAGGCCCACCGAACTGTCGTGCTCGTCCGGGGTCATTTCAATCGGGCTCGCACCGAGGTCGAGGGCGAGGTCTTCGACGAGCGCGAGCGCTTCCGGAGGCGTCTCCTCGTCACGGCAGACCACCCACGGCCGACCGAGGAACAGGTCGGCGCGGGCGGAGATCGCTCCCCCGCGTTCCCGCCCGGCCAAGGGGTGCGACCCGATGTACTGGGTCAGGTCCACACCCCGATTTTTCAGGGCAAGGAACGGCTCGAGTTTCACGCTCGCCACGTCGGTGACCACAGCGGACGGGAATCGAGCGAGCTCTGCCTCGATGACGTTCGCTGTGACATCCGGTGGAACGCTCACCACTACGAGGCGAGGATTATCACCGTCCCGTTCGACCCGGCCGGCACCGTAATCGACGGCGAGCTTCAGCTGGGCCGGCGAGGAGTCGGCGAGGATCACGTCGACGCCGTTGGCGCGCAGCGCCAGACCGATGCTGGCACCGAGCAGGCCTGCGCCGACGATGCGGACCTGTCCGGTCAACCGGGACGGGGTAGTGCTCACGGGGCTGCTCTATTCGGAGGGTTCGGTTTCTGCGGCCGCGCGGGCTGCAGCACGCTCGGCGTCTCGCTCGGCTTTGTCGAGTTTGGTGACCTCTCGCGAAATCGTGAGAAGCTCACCGAGTTCAACTTTAGTCAGTTCGCGCGTCTGCCCCGGGCGGAGGGTGCCGAGGCTGACCGGGCCGAACTGGCGGCGCACGAGTTCAAGCACGGGGTGGCCGATGGCCGCGAGCATGCGGCGAACGATGCGGTTCTTGCCGGAGTGCAGGGTGATTTCGACGAGGCTGCTGTCTCCGCTGGACTGGCCGGCCAGGAGCCGGGCCTTGTCGGCGGCGATGACGCCGTCCTCAAGCTCGATGCCGCGGGTGAGCGTCGCAATGTCTTGAGCGGTCACGCGACCGGACACCTTGGCGATGTAGGTTTTCAGCACGCCAAACGAGGGGTGCGCGAGCATGTGCGCGAGGTCGCCGTCGTTGGTGAGGATGAGCAGGCCGCTCGTTTCGGCGTCGAGGCGGCCAACGTTGAACAGCCGCTCGTCGTAGTCGTGTGTGTACTGGGTGAGGTCGGCACGGCCGCGCTCATCAGCCATGGTGCTCACAACACCGACCGGCTTGTTGAGCACGACATAGCGCTTCGTGGTGTCGAGCTGGACGGGAACGTTGTTGACCTCGACCTGGTCGTTCTCCGGGTCGATACGCCGGCCGAGCTCGCGCACAACGACGCCGTTCACGCGAACGCGACCTTCTACGATGTACTGCTCGGACACGCGGCGAGAGGCGACGCCGGCGGCGGCCAGCACCTTTTGGAGCCGAACGCCTTCGGGTTCGAACGGGTCGAACCGTGGCTTGTCGGCCGGCTGTGCGTCGGACTCGAAGTCCTCGGAGGGGGTGGGGTTATCGGAAGTCACTGGTGAATCCTTCGGTGCCGTCGGCGAGCAGGGGGGAAAGAGGGGGCAGTTCGTCGATCGAGTTGATGCCGAGCTGTTGCAGGAGGAGGTCGGTGGTGCCGTAGTTGATGGCGCCGGTCTCACTGTCGGTGAACAACTCGGTGATCAGACCGCGGCCGGCGAGCGTGCGCACAACGGAGTCGACGTTGACCGCGCGGATGGAAGCGATGGACCCGCGGGTGATCGGCTGCTTGTACGCGATGACCGCGAGCGTCTCGAGCGCGGCTTGTGACAGCTTGCTCGGGTTTTCGCTCGCCACGAAGTCGGTGACAGCGGTGTCGTACTCGTCACGGACGTAGAAGCGCCAGCCACCGCCCACCTCGCGCAGCTCGAACCCACGGCGGACCGTGCCGTCGACGCCGTCGAAGTCGGCCACCAGCCGGTCGATCGCCGCCCGTACCGCCTTCACCGGGGAACGCAGCGCCGTTGCGAGGCTGACGATGCTCTGCGGTTCGTCCGCAATCATCAGAATGGCTTCGAGGGCTCGTTCGAGGTCGGGCGTCGGGGCGGGAGCTGGCGTGGCGCTGGAAGCATCCGTGTGATCAACATCTGTATCGGGGGTACCGGTGTCAATTGTCATAGTCGGCTCCGAGGTTCGCGAGGGTCTCTTCGGTGAAGTTTTCGGCGGTCCAGCGCAGGGTGAGTTCGCCGAGCGGTTCGAGCTGCTCGAAGCTCAGCGCCGCCCGGCGGTAGAGCTCAAGCACCGCGAGGAAGCGGGCGATGATGATGCCTTTCGCGTCGGCACCGGCGATGAGCTGCCGGAACGACATGGGTTCACCGTGCTTGAGCAGAGCAACGACGTGCGCTGCCTGCTCACGGATACTGATCAGCGGGGCGTGCAGGTGCTCGAGGCCGACCACCGGGATTTCGCGCGGGGTCAGGGCCAGCGTGGCGAGGGCTGCGAAGTCGTCGAGCGTGACGGTCCAGACCAGTTCGGGTTTGCGCTGCCGGAACTTGTCTTCCAGCCGCACCGACCGGGGGTGCCGGTTGGCTTCGGTGTCGAACTTCTCGGCAAACCACGCGGACGCCTCCTTGAACGCGCGGTACTGAAGCAGCCGGGCGAACAGCAGGTCGCGGGCTTCGAGGAGCGCGACGTCTTCGGCGTCGACGAGCTCGCCCTGCGGCAGCAGCCCGGCAATCTTGAGGTCGAGCAGGGTCGCCGCCACCACGAGGAACTCGCTGGCCTGGTCGAGCTCTTCGGCCGAGTCCAGGCTGCGGAGGTAGCTGATGAACTCGTCGGTCACCTTCGACAGCGAGATCTCGGTGATGTCGAGTTCGTGTTTGCTGATCAGCGAGAGCAGCAGGTCGAACGGCCCCTCAAAGTTGCCGAGCGCGACCTGGAATCCGGTCGGGCCCTGCTGCTGATCGGGCGTGGCTGTCTGCGCCCGGGCGGTGTCAGGCGACAGCGCCACGCGCAACCAGCTCCCGCGCGAGCTGACGGTAGGCGCGGGCCGACGCGTGCTCGGGGGCGAACTCGGTGATCGGGGTGCCCGCAACGCTCGCGTCCGGGAACTTGACGGTGCGGCCGATCACGGTTTCAAGTACGTCGTCGCCGAACGCGTCGACCACCCGCTCGAGCACCTCACGGGAGTGCAGGGTGCGCGAGTCGAACATGGTGGCCAGGATGCCGTCGAGCTCAATGGCCGGGTTGAGCCGGTCCTTGACCTTCTCGATGGTCTCGATGAGCAGGGCAACGCCGCGCAGCGCGAAGAACTCGCACTCGAGCGGGATGAGCACGCCGTGGCTGGCGGTCAGCGCGTTGACGGTGAGCAGGCCGAGCGACGGCTGGCAATCGATGAGGATGACGTCGTAGTCGTCCGTCAGCTTGCGCAGGACACGAGCAAGGATCTGTTCCCGGGCAACCTCGTTGACGAGGTGCACTTCGGCCGCGGAGAGGTCGATGTTTGCGGGGATGATGTCGAGGCCGTCCACCGAGGTGTGCTGGATCGCATCGGTCGGTTGGTGCTTGTTCGACAGCAACAGGTCGTAGATGGTGAGTGCGTCGTGGGTGTTGACGCCGAGGCCGGCTGACAGGGCACCCTGCGGGTCGAAGTCAATGCACAGCACCCGGCGGCCGTAGTCGGCGAGGGCAGCACCCAGGCTGATCGTCGTCGTCGTCTTACCGACGCCGCCCTTCTGGTTGCACAGGGAAATGATGCGGGCAGGGCCATGACTTTTGAGTGGTGCGGGTACAGCAAACTCGGAAAGGGTCCGACCGGTCGGTCCCTTCTTTTCGATCGGTGTCTCCACCGAGAAGAGCTCTTCGCTTGTTTTGGCCACCAGGCTTGCCCCACTCCCATCGTTTCTCGACGTGTTTCGTTCCCGATTCTATCGGGCGGGCCCCGCTCAGCCGTGCGGCCACGCGTAAACCCGCCGTTCCGGGCGCGCCACACGGCGCCGGTCAGCGGGCGCGGGGGTGCGCGGTGGTGTACATGTCACGCAGAGTGTCTGCTGTGACCAGAGTGTAGATCTGGGTGGTGGCGACCGACGAGTGCCCGAGAAGCTCCTGCACTACGCGCACGTCAGCACCACCCTGCAAGAGGTGCGTGGCGAAGGAGTGCCGGAGCGTGTGCGGCGACACCTCGGTGGTCAGGCCGGCGCGTTCGGCCGCCGCGCGGATGATCAGCCAGGCGTTTTGCCGGGACACTCGCTGGCCGCGCAGCCCGAGGAACAGCGCGGGCGTCGCGGTGCCACGCACGGAGAACACCGGGCGGGCCCGCACAAGATAGGCGTCGAGCGCGTCCCGGGCGTACGAACCGACCGGGACGATCCGTTCCTTGTTCCCCTTGCCCGTCAGCCGCACGATGTCTTCATCGAAGACGTCGTCGACGTTGAGCGACACCGCTTCCGACACGCGGGCACCTGTCGCGTAGAGCAATTCCAGCAGCGCCCGGTCGCGCAGCGACTGCGGATCATCGCCACCTGTCGCTTCGAGCAGGGCGGTCACCGATTCAAGCGGAAGCGCCTTGGGCAGCCGACTGGGCAGTTTGGGCGGCTTGATGTCGCGCGCCACGTCAACCTCGATCGCCTCCTCGTCGAGAAGGAACCGATGCAGCCCGCGCACCGACGAGAGCACCCGGGCGAGCGACGTCGCGGTGAGCGGCGAGTCTTCACGGGTGGCGAGATCCCGGAGAAAATCCGAAACGTGCTGCCGCTCGACGTCGACGATCTCGGTGACCTCCCGTGACGCGAGCCACTCGAGGTATAGCGTCAGATCGCGGCGGTAGGCGGCCACGGTGTTCGCCGAGAGGCCCCGCTCAATCGAGACATGACGGAGGTACTGGTCAAGGTCCCGCGTCAGCGCCATGTCAGGACGCCGAAGACGATCCGAATTTCGGATGCCGCGTCCACGGCGCGTTCGCATCGCCGAGCGTGTCCCAGTTGCGACGCTCGGCGGCCGAAGCCGCAAGAACCGCGATGCACAAAGAGGGGTTCTGAATCCGCCGCTCGAGCACCGCTGTGACGAGTTCGTCCAACGGCGCCCAGCGCACCACGATGTCGGCCTCTTCCGCGGTCCGCTCGAACGCCTCCCCGGTCGAGCTCAGGCCGCGGGCCAGGTAGATCCGAATGACCTCATCGCTGCCGCCGGGTGATGTCGCGAATTCCGCGAGCACCTTCCAGTCGCGCGCTTCGAGGTCAACTTCCTCGGCGAGTTCCCGCTGGGCCGCGACGAGGGGGTCCTCACCCTCCACATCGAGCAGCCCGGCAGGGATCTCCCATTCGCGCATTCCGACCGGGTGCCGGTACTGCTGGATCAGCAGCACCTGGTCGTTCTCGTCCATGGCGAACACCGCAACCGCACCGGTGTGGTCCATGTACTCTCGCGTGATGTCCTCACCGTGATAGTCGAAGACGTCCCGACGGATGCCCCAGACCATCCCGTCGAAGACGAGTTCGCTTGAACGAACCTCAACCTCGGTGGGCTCGTCCGCGAGCGGCGCCGACGATGCGCCGGTCGTCGACTCAGGCACCGGCAACTTCGAACAGCAGGCTGGCCTGCTGACGCTCGAGGGCGGCACCGATCAGTCCGCGGAACAGCGGGTGCGCGTGGGTCGGTCGTGAACGGAGCTCAGGGTGCGCCTGGGTGCCGACATAGAACGGGTGCTCGTCGCGGTCCAGCTCGACGAACTCAACCAGCTGGCCGTCCGGGCTGGTGCCCGAGAAGATCAGTCCGGCATCCGCAATCTGCTGGCGGTAGCGGTTGTTGACCTCGTACCGGTGACGGTGACGCTCGGAGATCTCGGTCGAACCGTAGAGCTCCGCGGTGATCGATCCCTCGTCAAGGTGTGCCGGGTAGAGGCCGAGTCGCATGGTGCCACCGAGGTCTCCCCCGGCGATGATCTCCACCTGCTCCGCCATGGTCGCGATGACCGGGAACGCCGTGTCCGAGTCGAACTCGCTCGAGCTTGCGCCTGCGAGGTCGGCTTCATTGCGTGCATACTCGATCACCATGCACTGGAGGCCAAGGCACAGGCCCAGCGTAGGAATCTTGTTGTCGCGGGCGAACTTCAGCGCCCCAAGCTTTCCTTCAATGCCGCGGATACCGAAGCCACCAGGCACGCAGATGCCGTCGAGATCGGCCAGCGCCTTGGCGGCACCTTCCGGCGTCTCGCACTCGTCTGACGCAATCCACTGCAGTTTGACCTTGGACTCGTGGGCGAACCCACCGGCGCGGAGCGCTTCGGTGACGGAGAGGTACGCGTCGGGCAGGTCGATGTACTTTCCGACCAGGCCGATGGTGACTTCGTGCTTGGGTTCGTGCACGGCTTTGAGCACCGGCGACCACGCCGACCAGTCGACGTCATCGGCTTCGAGGCCGAGGAGGTCGATGATGTAGGCGTCGAGGCCCTGGTCGTGCAGGACAGTCGGGATGTCGTAGATGCTGGGAACGTCGACACAGTTCACGACAGCAGCCTCGTCGACGTCGCACATGAGCGCGATCTTGCGCTTGTTCGACTCGGAGACCGGGCGATCGCTGCGGAGCACGAGCGCGTCAGGCTGAATACCGATCGAGCGGAGAGCGGCAACGGAGTGCTGCGTCGGCTTGGTCTTCTGCTCCCCCGAAGCGTTCATGTAGGGAACGAGTGAGACGTGCACAAAGAAGACGTTCTTGCGACCGAGTTCGTGACGCACCTGGCGAGCGGCTTCGATGAACGGCTGCGACTCGATGTCACCCACGGTTCCACCGACCTCGGTGATGATCACGTCGGGCTTCGGGTCGTTCGACGCCTGCAGGCGCATCCGGCGCTTGATCTCGTCGGTGATGTGCGGGATGACCTGGACGGTGTCGCCGAGGTACTCGCCGCGACGCTCCCGAGCGATGACCGTCGAGTAGATCTGGCCGGTGGTGACGTTGGCCGCCTGGCTCAGGTTGATGTCGAGGAATCGCTCGTAGTGTCCGATGTCGAGGTCGGTCTCGGTGCCGTCGTCGGTGACGAAGACTTCGCCGTGCTGGAACGGGTTCATCGTTCCCGGGTCGACGTTCAGGTATGGGTCGAGTTTCTGCATGACAACACGCAGTCCCCGAGCTGTGAGCAGGTTACCCAGGCTTGCCGCCGTGAGTCCCTTGCCCAACGAAGAAACGACACCACCGGTCACAAAGATGTGCTTGGTCGTGTCGTTCGAAAGGTCCGCGTCTGTAATGTTCACCACGGGCTTCTATCCTACCATGTGAGTTGCGGAGCGGGCGAGCGTCAACAGCTCTTCCGCGTGGGCCAGCCCGGAGTCACTGTCGGCGAGGCCGGAAAGCAGTCGAGCCATCTCGGCGGTGCGTTCGTCGCCGGTCAGTTGTCGAACGCTGGATGCCGTGACCGTTCCGTCGGAGTCCTTCACGACGGCGAGGTGGTTGTTGGCGAATGCGGCGACCTGAGCGAGGTGTGTCACGGCGATCACCTGCGCCGATTCGGCCAGCTTGGCCAGCCGACGACCGATCTCGATCGCTGCTGCTCCCCCGACCCCGGAGTCCACCTCGTCAAACACGAAGGTGGGGACGGGGTCGCTGCCCGCGATGACCACTTCGATGGCCAACATCACGCGCGACAGTTCGCCGCCGGACGCCCCCTTGGCCAGCGCGCGGGGTTCTGCGCCGGCGTGCGGTTTGAGCAGGAACGAGATGGAGTCACGACCGGAGAAGGTGAGTTCGTCGCTAGCGGCGACCTCAATGACGAGGGTCGCGTCGGGCATGGCCAGGGCGGACAGCTCGTCGGAGACGGCGTTCGCGAGCTGGCCCGCTGCCTCCCTGCGGGTCTCAGTCACGCGAGTCGCCAGCGCGTCGACGAGCGCGGCATCCGCCTCGACGACCGCGGTCAATTCGTCAATGCGGTCGGAGTCACTGTCGAGTTCGAGCAGCCGGGCGTTACCGTTGTCGAGTGTCGCCAGCACGTCCTCGAACGTGGGGCCGTACTTGCGCAGCAGAACGTTGAGGTCGGAGCGGCGGTCCTGGACAATCTCGAGTTCGCGGGCGCCGTCGGCGTCGAGGCCAGCCAGGTAACGCGAGAGTTCGAGCGCCACTTCGGAGAGCTGGTAACTCGCGTTCGCCACCTGCTCGGCGAGCGTGCCGAGCTCGGCATCGAAACTGGAGACCCGCTCGAGCTGGCGACGTGCCGAATCGAGGAGCAGGGCGACGTCGGGGCCCTCAGACTCCTCGGCGGAGATGGCCTCTCGAGCGCTGGCGGCGGCGAGCCTGAGCTCTTCGAGGTTGGTGAGCCGTTCGGCGCGCACGGCGAGTTCGTCGTCTTCGCCCGGCTGGGGTGCGATGGCTTCGATCTCGGCGATGATCTCGCGCAGTTCGGCGGCTTCGGCGCTGCGTGCGTCACGTTCACGGATGAGGGTGTCGCGCTCGGTCGTGTTCTCGAGGTAGCGCGAGTAGACACTGCGGTAGTCGGCGAGCAGTCCGGCCAGGTCACTTCCCGCGAACCGGTCGAGGGCATCGCGCTGGGCCGTCTGGGAGCGCAGGCGGATTTGGTCGGACTGGCCGTGCACAACGACGAGCTGTTCACCGAGCTCCGCGAGCACGCCGACCGGCGCACTGCGACCGCCGACCTGGGCGCGGCTGCGGCCCTCAGCTGACACCGAGCGGCCGAGGGTGAGTTCTGCCTGGCCTTCTCCGAACGGGTCGACTCCCCCGCCGGCCTCGGCAACGCGCTCGGCGACGGCACCGTCTGCGGGAATCACCCAGCGACCGTCGACGCTCGCTGCACCACTGCCCTGCCGGATGACGCCGGAGTCAGCGCGACCGCCGAGCAACAGCCCGAGGGCGGTCACCACCATGGTCTTGCCAGCACCGGTTTCACCGGTGATGGCTGTGAATCCCGTGCCGAGTGGCAGCGCCGCTTCGGCGATCACACCGAGGTCACGGATGCCGATTTCCTCAATCATTCGCGTCAGGTCCCCTCCACCCGGTGACCGGCAGGTGGAATTTCTTTACGAGGCGGTCGGTGAATGGGCTCTGGTGCAGGCGCGCGAGGCGCACCGGGATCGACGAACGGCGGACGACAACCCGGGCGCCCGGTTCGAGTTCGTGGGTGCGTCTCCCGTCACACCAGAGCACGCCGGTGCCGTCGGTGCGCCGCAGCACTTCGACGGCGAGCGACGAGTCTGGTCCGACAACGATGGGTCGCGCAAACAGGGCGTGGGCGCTGAGCGGAACGAGCATCATCGCCTCAACGGTGGGCCAGATCACCGGGCCGCCGGCCGAAAAGCCGTACGCGGTTGATCCGGTCGGTGTCGATACGACGACGCCATCGCAACCGAAGGTGGAGAGAGGGCGACCGTCCACTTCAATGACGACCTCAAGCATCCGTTCTCTACTGCCTTTTTCGACGGTGGCTTCGTTGAGCGCCCAGCTTTCCCAGACCACTTCGTCGCGCACCTTCACGCGGACTGACAGCGTGAGGCGCTCTTCGACGAGGTAGTCGCCGTCGATGACCCGTCGCACAGCTTCGTCGAGGTCGTCGCGTTCGCTCTCCGCGAGGAAACCGACGTGGCCGAGGTTGATTCCGAGCAAGGGTGCTGAGTAGCCGCGCACCAGCTCTGCGGCGCGCAGGATGGTGCCGTCGCCGCCCAAAACGATGACAAGTTCGAGGTCATCGGCGGTGACGTCTTCACCGAGGATCGAGACGTCGCCGAGCGGATCAACGGTCGACGGGTCGGCTTGGATCTCTTCGCACTCCTGGCGCACAAGCACGGGGCGTGCGCCGGCCGCCTGCAATTGGGCAATAACCTGAACGGCTGCTGCGACCGAATCAGCGCGACCCGTGTGCGAGACGACGAGGATGAATCTGCGGTCAGAATCCATCCGGGTCACGCTCCAGCTATCTCAGTTATCGTGTCCAACCATTCTGTCGGATTGCGCCCCGCATCGCTCGGGGGATTGACAGCCGGTCCGGCCGGACGGAACCAGGCCAGGTACTCACGGTTGCCGTGGCCACCGACAATGGGCGATTCGATGAGCCCCGATGTGCCGAGGCCGAGGTCCCAGGCATGCCAGAGCACCGTGGCAATGGCGTCGGCTCGCAGAGCGTCGCTCCGCACGATTCCTTCGCGAATGCCACCACGGCCGACCTCAAATTGCGGCTTGATCAAGAGAACAAAGTCGCTCTCCTGGGCCACCGTGCGCTGCAGCGGGCCGAGCACGTGGGTCAGCGAAATGAATGACAGGTCACCAACGACAAGGGTCGGCGATTGTGAAACAGCGGATGCCCCGGCGAGATTCTCGCGAGTCAGGTCACGAACGTTGAATCCTTCGATCACACTCACGCGCTCGTCGATCGCAATTTCGGGTGCTAGCTGCCCGTGCCCGACGTCGAGTGCGATGACGTGGCGCGCTCCCCGCTCGAGGAGCACCTGGGTAAATCCGCCGGTTGAGGCACCGACGTCGAGGGCGAGCCGGCCGGTGGGGTCGACTCCGAACGCATCGAGCGCTCCGAGGAGTTTGTGGGCGCCGCGGCTCACGTAGTGGTCGGCGCCGGCAACCTCGATCTGTGAGGTTGCCCGGACTTTCGCGGCGGGCTTCACCACGGCGCGGCCGTCGACGGTGACCAGGCCGTCAGCGATGAGCCGAGCGGCCAGGGTGCGCGAGCGCGCGTGCCCACGTGAGACGAGCGCAGCGTCGAGGCGCTGGACGGCGGCGTCGGTGCCGGCAACGGGGTCGGTCAAGCGGAGTTCCTCGACGCCAGCTTGTCGCCGCCCTCAAGCTGCGCGCGCAACTCTTCGTGCAGTTGTGCGTACGCCTCGGCGCGCGCCTCAAGCGGCTGATCTTCGATCAGGTGAAGCCGAGGAACGAGCGCGTCGTCGCTCAAAGGGGAAGTGTCACTCACGGTCCCTAGATTACCGGCGACCTCAGGAATAGAGGCGCTCCGGCACGTTGAACCCGAAAATCGCACGACCCGATGCCCAGATCACAGCGCAGGCCGCGCGGAGCAGGTCGATCGGCTCGCCCTCCTTCACGATGACCACGTCGTTTCCCTGGATCCGCACCACGGCGGCCCCGACGGTTGCCTCCGCATTGTCGCGGGACATCCGGGTGACCGGGTACGGCTCGTGTAGTGAGCGCAGGTCCTCGACGATGAACGTTGGACGGGAGAACTTGTCGGCGGCCAGCACGTGCTTGGCCTTGTCGACACCGGTCAGGACGAGCACCGAGTCGATGCCGGCCCGGTTCGCGCCGAGGATATCGGTGTCGAGCCGGTCGCCGATGAACAGTGGACGCGAGGAGCCGAAACGGATCTTGGCCTCATCGAAAATGGGCGTCTCGGGCTTGCCGGCGACCGTCGCAAGTCGACCGACAGCGGTGTGCACAGCCGACACGAGCGTGCCGTTTCCCGGCGCGATTCCCCGAGCCTGCGGAATCGTCCAGTCGGTGTTCGTCGCGATCCACGGAATCTCGACACCGTCTTCGCGCGGGTGCAGCGCGTATGCGGCCTCGGCGAGGTCGGACCAGCTCACCTGCGGTGCGAAGCCCTGCAGCACCGCAGCCGGTGAGTCATCGGCCGAGCGGGTGACGACGAAGCCGCCCTTCTCGAGTTCAGAAACGAGTCCGTCTCCCCCGACAACCAACACGGTCGACCCTGCCGGTACGTGATTGCCGAGCAGGCGAACCGCTGCCTGCGGACTGGTGACAACCTCATTCGGCGCGACGGTCAGCCCGAGCTCCGTGAGGTGCTGGGCCACCGACGCATCGGTGCGCGACGCATTGTTGGTGATGTATCCGACCCGAATGCTCTCGGCGGCCTGGTTGAGGCTCTCGATGGCGTGCGGAATCGCATTCGGCCCGGCATAGACGACCCCGTCGAGGTCGGCGAGCAGAACGTCGACGCCGTCGAGCGGTGTCCGGCCCTTACTTTTCCGACTGAGAAGCGGACTCATCCAGCTCGTCTCCCATGTTCTCTTCAGCGTTCTCGTCGGCGTTCTCGCCGACGTTGGTCGCAACGTCCGCGACGACGTTGCCGTCGAGGTTTTCGTCACTCGTGACGTCGTCGCCGACGGTTTCCTCAGACTCCTCATCGGCGTCGTCGAACGCGCCCGCTGCGACGGCGCTGGCGAGGTCACCCATCTCATCGATGTCGAGCGGAATTCCCTCGGCAGCAGCAGCGTCGTCCGCGTCCTCGTCGTCACTCAGTTCCTCGAAAATTTCGATGGTCTCGAGTTCGTGGTCACCGCGCAATTCCGCGAGAGCAGCGGATGCCACCTGCGAACGTTTGCGCCACACCTCTGCTTCGTCCGCGCGACCGAGTTCCTCGAGAACTTCAGCTTCGGCGCCGAAGAGTTCCGGGCTCCATTCGAAAGCGCGGTCCGGGTTCAGCTCAGGAACCTGCAGCTCCGCCAGTGCGAGCTCGGGCTGACCGAGGTCAAGCCGGGCACCGGACATGGCGATCGCCAGAGCGACACGCACCGGAGCGTCGAGGCTCGCCCGGTCAACAGACCGGCCCACCTCGAGCGCGCGCTCGGGACGACCGACACCGCGTTCACTGTCGACCATCAGCGGCACCTGGTCGTTCGACCCGGTGATGCGACGGTGGGTGCGCAACTCGCGCAACGCCAAAGCGTAGTCACCGGTCTCGTACGCGGTGATCGCAAGCGTCTCGCGAACAACACCAATACGGCCGGCTCGGCGTGCGGCCGAGAGCGCGTGCTGATGCGCAAGCTCGGGATCTTCCTCGATGAGCATCGCAGCCATGGCGAGGTGCCGAGCGACGCGCTCAGCATTGTCAGGGGTGAGGGTCTTGAGCTCGTTGCGCGCAACTCGGTCGAGGTCCTTCGACGTCACGGAGTCGGGCAGCTCAGGGTCGTAGTGGTCCTTGCGAACCATACGCAGCTCCCGCTGCATCCGCTGCTCTTCGGTCATCTCGTCTTCGGGACGGCTCGCTTCCCGGTCGCCGCGAGCGGGAGCGCCGCCACGGGTCCACAGCTTCTGGTCGCCACCTCGGTCGCGACCACCACGCGGACGGTCTTCGCGGGGACGATCAGACCGCTCACCGCGGGGGCGGTCACCGTACGACGGACGGTCGCCACGAGGCTTGTCACCGTAGGAGGGACGCTCTGAACGGTCGCCGCGAGGCTTGTCACCGTACGTTCGCTCGCCACGAGCCTTGTCACCGTAGGAGGGCCGCTCTGAACGGTCGCCGCGAGGCTTGTCACCATACGTTCGCTCGCCACGAGGCTTGTCACCGTAGGAGGGACGGTCAGTGCGCGGGCGGTCACCGTACGAGGGACGCTCAGAGCGCTCGCCCCGGGGACGGTCACCGTAGGAGGGACGGTCTCCCCGCGGCTTATGGCCGTAGGACGGACGATCCGACCGGTCACCGCGAGGCTTGTCACCGTACGTGGGGCGTTCACCACGGGGGCGATGACCGTAGGACGGACGGTCAGTACGCGGGCGGTCACCGTACGAAGGGCGCTCAGACCGCTCACCACGGGGACGGTCGCCATAGGCGGGACGGTCACCACGCGGCTTGTCACCGTAGGAAGGACGGTCAGACCGCTCACCACGTGGACGGTCGCCGTACGACGGACGGTCACCACGCGGCTTGTCACCGTACGAGGGACGTTCAGACCGCTCACCACGTGGACGGTCGCCGTACGACGGACGGTCACTGCGGGCCTGGTCATCGCGACCGGCTCCATACCGAGGACGGTCGCCGCCGCCGGTGCGCGGTCGCTCGTCGCGGGACCGGTCGGAGCCACCGCGGCCGTAGGCGGGACGGTCTCCACCGCTGCGTCCGGATCCAGCGCGGTCCGTACGCGGACGGTCACGGGAGTCACCTCGGCTCGGGCCGCCGGATCGCCGATTGTCGCTCGATGAGCGATCGTTCGGGCCGCGATCGGGGCGCTGAGCGCCCGAATTGTCCGCAGAATCCGGCATGAGGTACTCCCTATTATGTTGAAAATGATGCGTTAAAACGCAAAATGGCCACCCGCACTTGGGTGGCCATTTTACTAAGTTAAGTCCGGCGGTGTCCTACTCTCCCACAGGGTCCCCCCTGCAGTACCATCGGCGCAAAGAGTCTTAGCTTCCGGGTTCGGAATGTGAC
>NZ_JALJZZ010000005.1 GCF_024171565.1 Okibacterium sp. HSC-33S16 | reverse complement strand
CTTAGAAGAGCCCACCCCCAAGGGGTGGGCTCTTCGCATTTAACCCACCAACACACAGCCCGCCCACACCAGGACGGGCTCTTCGCATTTAACGCACGACACGAGTATGTCCCCACGAAAGCCCCCATCGTTCGGGTGGCTTTCGTGGTTAACCCGCCCTTGATTATTGGAAGTAGGGTTTGCGGCGGATCCAGTCAGCGATGCTGACCTTGGGCTTACCGTTGACCATAGTCACGGTGAATACGCCGGTGTCGATCATCCGGTGGTGGAACCAGCAGAACAGCGCACCGTTATCAATGTGGGTTGGTCCGCCTTCGCTGTATTCCTGGATGTGGTGCGCCTCACAACCGGTCGCCGGGATCTGGCAGTCATCCATCGCACAGGTAGGCCCGTCTCTCGCGATCATCCCCAACCGTTGCGACCGGTTGAACCGTCTCTGGTTGTTTCCCAACGCGACAACGCTGCCGTCCGGGTCTAGGAACACCGGCACAACACTGGCGTCACAGAGAATCTGCTTGATAGTGGAGAACGCGACCGGGCTGTTGATGCCGACGATCTGCCCGGTCCCGGCCTGGCGTTCCAGAACATCCGCGGTGACACTGACCACCACTGTGGGCGAAGCCCCAGTGACTGTCGGCACATCCGCAGACCGGGCCAACGCATCAATCATCGCCGCGAACACATCAGCCCGCTTTTGCCCGGCGGACCGCACATCCCGCAAGCCCGCATCACGAGCCGGGTCCGTGCCATCACTCGGCAACTCAGTGTCAGTGTCAGTGTCAGTGTCAGTGCCAGTGCCAGTGCCGTCAACGGACTCGGCGGTGTCCTCATCGGGTGGGAGGTAGCGGCAGTCGGTGCGGGGGCTGAGGATCGCATCAAACAAAGCGTGTAGCTTCGTGCCCACATCAACAGTGACCTGGCCCCCGAATCTGACCAACCCCTCCGGTGTCGCGCTCCGTGAAATCCAGAAATCGCGCTTCTCGAACGCTTTCTGCGCCCTCGGCTCAATACCGTCCTCGTCCAATCGGTCGCGCCACAACCTCGCCTGCACCCCAACCAGATCTGCCGATAGAGGCAACCCGTCACGCCAACCCCCGCCGACTGCCTGGCCGACCAAAGACGCCTCAGCGATCGCGAGGTGCTCGACCGCAGCACGAGGAGCCGCCAAGGTCAGCTCCCGCGTGATGTTCTCCGCCGCCTCTACCCCGATCAGACCCTCACGGAGCGCCTCACCGACGAAGGGGAACAGGACGGGCAACGGCAAGCCGGCATCACTGAGCCGAGGAGACGTCTTCTGGCCGACACGGATCAACCGCGACGCCGCTGCCGCTGACACCCCTGTGACGACCTCAACCAACTGTGACGGCCGCTGATAGGTATGCTTCGCCGCGAGACCGTCGGTGCCGCGGACCGGGTCCGAACGAACAGCGACCTCGGCGCTCATCGCCGCCAGCACTGCCTCACCGCCGCGAACCAAATGTGCCACCAGACTCATCTGCGACAACAAACGATCACTGTCCAGTCGGTCAAGATGGTCCACATCCAGCGCGGTGAGAACCTCACCCTCACGCTGCAGCAGCTCGGTGAGCAATACTTCACCATCCGGCCCCGACGCCGACGGAAAGTCACTCACCGCAAGAGTCACGACAACCGACCCCCGACACCGATGCGAACGCCGAGATGGCCAGCGAATGTGACAGGCGGGCAGAAGCGCGAGCAACACTGGGCCGCACGGTTGCGGATCCTTGGGTGTCGAACTGCCTCGTTCATGACTCCAGTACATCACCCACCACCGACACCCAGAGTTGAGGAAGCCTCAACCGGGAATCAGCCGACGGGTGAGCGGTAACCGGTTTGCGGGGTTAGCGTCGTTGGGGTGCCCCGACGCCCGCATTCTCGCGGGCCTGTGCCTCGGGCCGCGGTCGCCGCGCCAGATCGGGCAGCGAGATGGGCGAGGTCAGAGCAACCTCCTCAGAGAAGTCTTCCGGCACGATCGACGACACCGGCAGTGGCCGACCGGCGTGCGTGACGACCAGGCGCCACCGCGAATCGGGGTGCACCCGCAGGCGCAGCTGGCGCGCCACAACAGCCCAGGTGAGCGCAAACGCACATGCAATGAGCGCCGCGAGCCCCGCCGCTGCGAGAGCCCATCGAGGTCCCCAGGCATTCGCGATGCCACCGACGATTGGCGCGCCGAGCGGCGTGCCACCCATCAGGACCGCCATGTACAGCGCCATGACGCGGCCGCGCACCGTGGCATCCGTCGTCGTCTGTACAAATGCGTTCGCCGTTGTCAGCATCGTGACCGTTGCAAAGCCGATGAAGATCAGGGCGAGGCCGAAGGTCCAGAAGGTGGGCATCACCGACGCGACAAAGGCGGCAATCGAGAACAGCCCGACGGCGGCGATGATGACCCGCATGCGTGCACGGTCGCGACGTGCCGCGAGGAGGGCACCGGTCAGTGACCCGATCGCGAGGATAGAGGACAGCAACCCGTAGTCGCCGGCACCGCCACCGAGCTCGACAGCCATCGTTGAGGCGAAGATCGGGAAGTTCATGCCGAAAGCACCCATGATGAACACGATCACGAAGATGACGCCAAGGTCGGGGCGACTCATCACGTAGCGGAAGCCTTGGACGAGCTGTCCGCGCTGACGCGGGGCACGTGGGCGAGAGCGCAACTGGTTGGCACGGAGCTTATAGAGGGCGAAGAGCACGGCCAGGAAGGTGGCACCGTTGACGATGAAGACCCACCCCGAACCGATGACGACGATGAGCAGTCCCGCGAGTGCCGGGCCGATCATGCGCGCTGCGTTGAACGACGCGGAGTTGAGCGCCACGGCGTTCGACATGTTGTGCTCGTCGACCAGGTCGGAAACAAAGGTCTGCCGCGCGGGGCCGTCAACCGCGTTCACGATGCCGAGGAGTAGCGCAAAGACGTAGAGGTGCCAGAGTTCAGCGTGCCCGAGGATGAGCAGGAGCCCGAGCGCCACGCCGAGGAGCATCAGTGCGCTCTGCGTGATCATCAGGATCTTGCGGCGGTCGAACCGGTCAGCGATGAGCCCGGTGATCGGCACGAGAAGGAGCTGCGGGCCAAACTGCAGGGCCATGGTGATGCCGACCGCGACGGCATCGTTGTCGGTCAGGACGGTGAGAACCACCCAGCTCTGGGTGGTCGACTGCATCCACGCGCCGATGTTCGACACGAGGGCGCCGATGAACCAGAGACGGTAGTTGTAGCTCGAAAGCGATCGGAACATTGCACTCACTGGGTGGCGAGTCTCCTCATCAGGTCTGCGGCTTGCGCCAGGATTTCTCTGTCTGCGTGGTCGAGGGCGCGAAACTGGTTGTGAAGCCAGGCATCTCGCTTCTTGACGGTGTCTTTGACGAGGCCGGTGCCGGCATCCGTCAATGAAATGTGGGCTTTGCGTTTGTCGGTAGCATCGGGAACCCTCGTCAGGTACCCGGCTTCTTCGAGGCAATTGACCGTGCGGTTCATCGACGGTGCGGAGACGTGCTCACGCTCGGCGAGCTCGCTCAACGTGTGAGCGCCGGTCGCCCGAAGCCCGAAGAGTACAGAGAGCTGCCCGTCACTCAGTTCGTCGTCTGCGCGTTCGGCGCGAAGTCGACGAGCCAGCCGAAAGGTGCTCATTCGTAGGTCAGAAGCCTGCTCAGCGATAGTTTTTGCCACAAGAAACAGTATAGCAAAATAGTTAGCATAGGTAAAGAACTTCTTAGCTCTGCTAATGAACGATGCACCCGCTGCGACCCCGCTAGGGTATGGGCATGGTCAACGATGATGGCAGGCAAACGGATGCTTCGGCGCCGGAAACACGGACGGTAGTCGACGCCGATGGGGTCACCATCTACTACTACGTCTGGGCCGTCCCGAATCCGAAGGCGGTCATCCACGTGAGCCACGGGGTAGGGGAGCATGC
The DNA here is from genome assembly GCF_024171565.1 of Okibacterium sp. HSC-33S16. Taxonomy (GTDB): domain Bacteria; phylum Actinomycetota; class Actinomycetes; order Actinomycetales; family Microbacteriaceae; genus Mycetocola_A. The sequence continues at coordinate 289,014 of NZ_JALJZZ010000005.1, read as the reverse complement.
TCGTCGCTACGCGCCGCTGGCTCGGGAGCTTAATGCCGCGGGCTACACGGTTGCCGCAGATGACCACCGAGGTCACGGCCAGACCGGTGCGAGTCACCTCGGGGTGGGCAAGCTCGGCGAACGACCGACTCGCGCGGCGACCGATGCGGTTCAGGTCGTTGGCGAACGAATTCGTGAAGAAAATCCCGCACTGCCGCTCGTACTGCTCGCGCACAGCTGGGGTTCAATGATGGGTCAGAAGATCGTCAACCGGACACCGCTGTACGACGCCGTCGTCCTCTCCGGGACGTCGCTGGCAGTGCTGGGCATCGTCGGTGCTGGCAACTACAACCGCAGGTGGAAGTCACCGACTGCAACCGGGCTTGAGTGGCTCAGCCGGGACGAGGCCGTGTGGGCGGCGTTCACCGCCGACGAGTTGAACTTCGATATCGGTGTGACCCCGGCGTGGAATACGGTGCAGGCACTCGTGTACCTCGGGCGTCCGCCGAGAAAGATGCCGCGTGACACCCCGATGCTGATTCAGGGCGGATCCGATGACCCATTCGGCGGCACCCGAGGCCTTACCCTTCTGCGCAACGCCTACGTGAAGCGGGCGAAGCTCAGTGACGTCACGCTCAAGATCTACCCGGGCGCGCGGCACGAGATCTACAACGAGACGAATCGGGACGAGATCATCGGCGACCTGGTGCAGTGGCTCGACGCCCACGCGCACAGTGGGCGCTGACCGCGTGAGGTTAGTACCGGTGCGCTGCCGCGTCGGCGGGCACGTTGAACGCGTAGAGCCGTGCGGCGCCTGCCGTGTAATCGAGCGCGGTGACCGCGCAGTTCTGCACGACCGGCATGAGGTCGCGGTACCGGTTCGGATCGATGCCGAGCAGCGCGCACAGGGTCAGGCGCAGGGCCGTTCCGTGGCACGTGATGAGCACGCGCCCGGTCGGGTATGCGGCTTCGATCCGGTCGAACGCCCGCAGATAACGGACGATGCCGTTGAGGCCTTTCTCGCCACCGGGCAGGACCGACTCAGCAGGCGTCGCCACAAATGCGTCAACCTCGGCGGCGTACTCGGGACGCAGTTCATCAAGCGTCTTCCCCTCGCCGACGCCAAAGGCAACCTCCATCAGGTCCGGGTCAGTCTCAACGGTCTTCCCCGTCGCCCGGGCGCTCGGCTCCGCCGTGAGGACGGCGCGGCTCAGCGTTGACGAATAGATCGCGTCGAGTCGAGCGTCCTTGGCCCACAGGGCCAGCGCTTCGGCCTCACGGAGCCCGTTCTCGTTCAGTTCGACGTCGGCGATGCCGGCGTACCGGTGATCCGCGTGCCACACGGTCTCGCCATGGCGGGCCAAAAACAGAGTAGTCATAGCTTCCATTGTGCGCCTCGTGGTCAAATCATTCTGTCCCCGGCGGGCATGACCGGCCAAGACTAGGCTGGACATATGCATGGTGAGTACAAGGTTCCCGGCGGCAAGCTTGTTGTCGTCGACCTCGATGTCGACGATGGTCTCATCTCAAACTTTCGACTGGCCGGTGACTTCTTTCTTGAACCTGACAGCGCGCTCGAAGACATCGATCGTGCCGTGAACGGACTTCCGGCAGAAACGGATGCCACGGCGCTGGCCGCCGCCATCCGCCGCGGGCTTCCCGAAGGAACGACCCTGCTCGGTTTCAGCCCCGAATCGATCGCAACCGCGATACGCCGGTCGCTCTCCGGCGCGGCTGACTGGCGTGATTTCTCCTGGCAACTCATTCACGCCAAATCGGTATCCCCGCGCATGCACCTCGCGCTTGACGAGGTCCTCACCGCTGAAGTCGGAGCCGGCCGCCGCGGCCCCACCCTGCGCATCTGGGAGTGGGACGAGTCAGCGGTCGTGCTGGGGAGCTTCCAGTCGGTGAAGAACGAAGTCGACCTCGAGCAGGCGAAAGCACACGGCTTCGAGGTGGTTCGCCGGATCACGGGTGGCGGTGCCATGCTCATGGGCAAGGGCCAGATCATCACATACTCGCTTTACGTGCCCGCCGAGCTTGTCAAAGGCATGACATTCGCCGACAGTTACGCGTACCTCGACGACTGGGTGCTCACCGCACTGCGGTCGCTCGGCATCGAAGCCACCTACCAGCCGCTCAACGACATCACGAGCCCGGCCGGGAAGATCGGCGGTGCCGCCCAAAAGCGGCTGGGCAACGGCGCGGTGCTCCACCACGTGACTATGAGCTACGACATGGACGGTGAACTCATGGCGCAGGTCCTGCGCATCGGCCGCGAGAAGCTCAGCGACAAAGGAACAACGTCGGCCGCGAAGCGGGTCGACCCGTTGCGGAGCCAGACCGGACTCAGCCGCGCCGAGATCATCGAGCGCATGAAGGCCACGTTCGTGAGTCTCACCGACGCGGTTCCCGGCGACATAACGCCCGAGGAATATGCCGCTGCCGAGGCTGCCGTCGCGTCGAAGTTCTCGACCGACGCCTGGCTGAATCGGGTTCCGTGACGTCTCCTACCGACGAGCCGGGCGCCGATGCAATACCGTCGACCGGATTCCTTCCGAACGAGCAGTTGCCCGAGGGATATCACCCCCGGTCACCGAAACGACAGCGACCGAGCGGTACCCTGACTGGCGGGATCGCCGGCATCGCCGGCGTGGGTGACGAGATTTTCGCGCCCATGCGTCATCAGGTCCAGGTCGAGCGCGACCGGCAATCGCACATCCCGGCACCCGCTCCAGTGCCCGGTGGTATGCCTGATTCGGAAAGTATTTTCGGTGGCACCGTCAGCATCGTGGTCGACGACGAAGAGCCCCGCACGGCGAACGTGGTTCTTGAGGGTGACAACCTGGCTCTCCTGCCCACGCTGCCCGACGCATCCGTCACCCTCATCTACATCGATCCGCCCTTCAATACCGGGCGGGAACAGCAGCGTCACGTCACGTCGAGCGTTCGAGTCGCCGAGGGCGGCAGCACCGGTTTTAAGGGCCAGAGTTATGAGCGGATTCGCGGAGAATTGCGGCGATACGACGACACCTTTGACGACTACTGGACGTTTCTCGAACCCCGGCTTCTCGAAGCGTGGCGGTTGCTCGCCGACGACGGCACGCTCTACCTGCATCTCGACTACCGCGAGGCGCACTACGCCAAGGTACTACTCGACGCGATCTTCGGGCGCGACTGTTTTCTCAACGAACTGATTTGGGCATATGACTACGGCGCCAAGTCGAAGAGTAAGTGGCCGACCAAGCACGACACCATCCTCGTCTACGTGAAGAACCCGAAGACGTACTACTTCAACTCAGACGCCGTCGACCGTGAACCGTACATGGCCCCTGGCCTCGTCACTCCCGAGAAAGTGGAGCGCGGCAAGCTGCCGACCGACGTCTGGTGGCACACCATCGTCTCGCCTACCGGCAAGGAGAAGACGGGGTACCCCACTCAGAAACCGGTGGGCATCCTGCGCCGCATCATCCAGGCATCGAGCCGGGAAGGAGATGTGGTTCTCGACTTTTTCGCGGGGAGCGGCACGACGGGTGCTGTGGCCAGCGCCCTCGGCCGGCGCTTCATCCTGATGGACCAGAATCCTGAAGCCATCGCCGTCATGCGTTCACGGCTCGCCGCCGTGGACGTGGACTGGCGAACACTCGACCAACAGAAAGGACAGGCGTGAAATTCCGCATCTTCACCGAACCCCAGCAGGGCGCAACCTACGACGACCAGCTGGCCATTGCCCAAGCGGCCGAGCGGCTCGGGTTCGACGCCTACTTCCGGAGCGACCACTACCTCAAAATGGGTGACCACTTCTCCGGAATGCCGGGACCCACGGATGCCTGGACCACCTTGGCGGGGCTGGCGCGCGAGACATCCCGCATCCGCCTCGGCACCCTGGTCTCCAGTGTCACGTACCGTGTGCCCGGGATTCTTGCCATTCAGGTCGCGCAGGTCGACCAGATGTCGAATGGTCGTGTGGAACTTGGGTTGGGCACCGGCTGGTACGAGGAAGAACATGCCGCTTACGGAATTTCATTCCCGCCGAAGCGTTTCGGCATGCTCGAGGAGCAGCTCGAGATCATCACCGGCTTGTTCGAGACGCCGGTCGGCGAGACCTATTCCTTCGACGGGAAGCACTACTCGCTGACCGACTCGCCCGCGCTGCCGAAGCCTGTTCAAAGTCGTGTCCCGGTGATCGTCGGAGGCGGTGGTCCGAAGCGCACCCCGGCCATGGCTGCGCGATTCGCCACCGAGTTCAACGCACCGTTCGTGCCGTTCGAGAAGATCGCACCGACGTTTGAGGGTGTGCGCCGGGCATGCGAGGCGATTGAGCGCGACCCCGATGACCTGACCTACTCGGCCGCGTTTGTCACCGCAGCGGGCTCCACCGAGGCGGAGTACGAGCGTCGCGCTGCCGCCATTGGACGGGAGACCGGCGAGCTGCGGACCAACGGACTCGCCGGAACCCCGAGCGAGATCATCGATCGGCTTGGCGCTCTGCAGAACGATGGAGTGGAGACCGTTTACCTGCAGATCCTTGATCTTTCAGACCTCGAGCACCTCGAGTTCCTGGCTGCTGAGGTCACTCCGCACTTCGCTTAGCGCGAGGTTCTCGCCTGGCTCCCGCTATTTCGCGAGCTGGGCGAGGTCGGCCTCGAGGGCCACCCACGCGAGCATGGCGCACTTCACACGCGCCATGTACTTCGAGACGCCCTCGAGCACGACGGCATCGCCGAGTGGCTCGTCGTCGTCGACACCGGCACCCTTGGAATGCATCAGCTCACGAAACAAGCCGATGCGCGCGTGCAGCTCCGCGATGGTCAGACCGGGAACGAGATCGTGCAGGAGCGACGCCGACGCCATCGAGATGGAACAACCCGCTCCTTCCCAAGAGATCGACCGAACGACATCGCCGTCGAGGTGAAGCTGCATCGTCAGTTCGTCGCCGCAGGTGGGATTCAGCTGGTGGCTGGAGGCATCCGCTTCGCTGTGAAGTCCGAAACCGTGCTTCTCACGCGAGTGTTCGAGGATGACCTGCTGGTACATGCCAGCGAGATCGCCCGACGTCATGACGAGACCCCGAAGAACGAGCGCACCGAAGCCATGGCGTCGATCGCCGCGTCGACATCCGACGTGGTGTTGTACAGGTAGGCGCTGGCGCGGGTCGATGCCGTTACGCCGAAGCGCCGGTGCAGCGGTTGGGCGCAGTGGTGGCCGACGCGGACGGCAATGCCGCGATCGTCGAGGAACTGTCCGACATCGTGGGCATGCACTCCGTCAACGTCGACACTGGCCAGACCAGCCCGGTGGACGCCGGACCCCGGGCCGAGCACGCGGACGCCGGGGATCGCCGCGAAGCCGTCGACCAGTCGAGCGCCGAGTTCGGATTCCCAGCGTTCGATGCGGTCCATTCCGACCGAGCTGAGGTAGTCGACAGCGGCCGCGAGGGCAATAGCCTGCGAGACCTTCTGGGTGCCGGCCTCGAACCGCTGCGGCGCGGGCAGATAACCCGAGCTCTCCATCGTCACTGTGGTGATCATCGAACCGCCGGTGAGGAACGGGGGGAGCGCGTCGAGGAGTTCGGCGCGGCCGTAGAGCACGCCGATCCCGGTCGGGGCGAGCATCTTGTGGCCGGAGGAGACCGCGAAGTCGACGTCGAGGGCCGCGAGGTCCAGGGTGCGGTGCGGTGCGGACTGGCAGGCGTCGAGGACGACGAATGCGCCGACGGCGTGGGCGAGGCGCACGAGCGTTTTCACCGGGTTGATCACGCCGGTGACGTTGGAGACGTGGGTGAATGTGACGATTTTGGTGCGCGAGGTGATGAGTCGCTCGGCCTCGTCCATGCGCAGGGTGCCGTCGTCATTCACCGGAATGTAGCGCAGGGTAGCGCCGGTGCGCGCCGCCAGTTCCTGCCAGGGCACGAGATTGGCGTGGTGTTCGCCTTCTGTTGTCAGGATTTCGTCACCGGACTGCAGAGCGAACCGCGTGGCATCCGCTCCACCTCGACCGAGGCTGGCGTTGGAGAATCCGTACGCGATCAGGTTGAGGCCCTCGGTGGCATTGGCGGTCCAGACGATCTCATTGTCGCGGGCGCCGACGAACCGCGCCACGGTGGCGCGGGCGTTTTCGAACAGTTCGGTTGCATTGGCCGCGAGGGTGTGTGCGCCACGGTGGACCGCCGAGTTGTCGTGTTCGTAGAACAAGCGCTCTGCGTCAAGGACGCGAAGCGGCTTCTGCGACGTGGCGCCGGAGTCGAGGTAGACGAGGTCGTTGCCGTGTACCTGCTGATTCAGCGCGGGGAAGTCGCGACGGAGGACGAGCACCTCGTCATCGGTGAGGGAGCCGGTGAGCTCCGTCGTTCCTGCGGGGTGGGACATGCACAACTCACGATCTTGATTTCGGGGCACGGAACAAGCACATCGACGATTGCGCGCTGGGCACGCCGGTCGACGTCTCTTCTCGACAAGCGCTTTTCGCGCTCGGGTATTCCCCTATTGTCCTCCCCGCGGCTGGGAAGGACCACCGTGATGGTGCGAACCGGCTAGGCGGATTCGCGCAGAACGAGGCGCGTCGGCATGGTCGTGGCGGTCTCGACCTCTTCACCGTTGATGAGCCGAACGACGATCTCGGCCATCTTCGCGCCCATCGCGACCGGCGCCTGGTTGACCGTGGTGAGTGGCGGATCGACAGTGCCGGCGTGGCGGTCATCGTCGTATCCGACAACGGCGATGTCGCCGGGGATGGAGAGACCGGCTTCGCGGATGACCGAGTATGCGCCAGCGGCGAGCTGGTCGGAGAACGCGAAGAGTCCGTCGATCGGCACTTTGCGGGCGAGTAGTCGCCGCATGGCTGCGGCTCCGTCTGCGGGGGAGTAATCGCCGAATTCGACGAGTGAATCGTCGAGACCTGCGGCGCCCAGGGCTTGTTTCCAGCCGGCGAGCCGGTCGATGCCCGGCGGCATGTCCTGTGGCCCGGCAATCGTGGCGATCGAGCGGCAGCCACGTGCAACGAGCCGCTCGGTGGCCACTCGGGCACCCGCGACGTTGTCGACGTCGACGTAGTGGCCCTCGGCCGACTCCGGGTTGATGGGGCGCCCACCAAAGACGATCGGCAGCGTGGAACCGAGGCGCGTGTAGGAGTGGTCGCCGGAGTGGTGCGAGACGACGAGAGCACCATCGACGTTGCCGCCGAGCAGGTACCGACGTGTCTTGTCCGACTTCGTTTCCGACGCGATGAGCAGGTTGAGCGTGTAGTCGGTGTCGGCGAGGTGCAGGGCAACACCTTGCACGACGGCTGCGAAGAACGGGTCGTCAAAGACCTTCGCTGTCGATTCGGGAACGACGAGGGCAATGACCTGGGTCTTTCGACTGGCCAGTGACCTCGCCGCCCGATTCGGCACGTAGTTGAGTTCGGCGATCGCGCTCTGTACGAGCTCGACAACCTCCGGGGTCACTTTGGGTGACGCATTGACGACGCGGGACACCGTCGCTCGCGAGACACCGGCACGTGCAGCCACCATTTCCAATGTCGGTGATTGCCCAGCGGATGCCACGGGGCGCGCAGAGAGAGAATCCTGCGTCGTCATGCGATCACCCCCTTAATGAACCCCACTCTATGCTTCTATTCGCCTGATTTGGCGGTCGCAATGATTTCCGAGTACGCCAGGCCGGAGTCCTTGATCGTGCGTTCCTGGGTGTCGTAGTCGACCCGAACGATGCCGAATCGCTTGTCGTATCCCCACGACCACTCGAAGTTGTCGAGCAGCGACCAGACGAAGTACCCGCGAACGTCAGCGCCGTCGGCGATGGCGTCGGAAACAGCCTGGACGTGATCGACGATGTACTTCGTACGCTCGGCATCGTGCACTGCGCCGTCTTCGGACACGACGTCGATGTATGCCGAGCCGTTCTCGGTGACAAAGAGCGGCGGCATGTTCGGGTACTCGCGGCCGAGGCGAACGAGCAGCTTGTGCAGGCCGGACGGGTTCACTTCCCAGTTCATCGCCGTCCGCGGAAGGTTGCGGGTCGGGAAGGTGATGTACTCCGAGCCGATCCAGCAGCTCTTGATGTCGCGCGCGGTGGCGCCGGAGTGGCCATCGGTTCCGGAGTCATCGGGGTGTCCTGAGACCTGGTCGTCGTGGTAGTGATTGACGCCCAGGAAGTCGATCTTCGTTCCGATCGTCTCCATGTCGCCGGGCTGGATGAGCTCGCGGAGTCCGAACTGCTCGAGGTCGCCCAGGGTGTCGTCGGCGTAGGCGCCGGTGACAATGGGCTCGAGGAAGACCCGGTTCTGCAGGACGTCGAACCGGCGGGCGGCCTCGACATCGACGGGGTCATTCGCATCGAGCGGGATGGCGTTCGAGAGGTTGAGCGTGATGCCGATCTGCTCGGCGCCCAGGTCGCGCAGCCGGTTCACGGCGAGTCCGTGTGCCAGGTGCTGGTGGTGGATCGCCGCGACGGCGTCGCGCGGGTCCTGCCGACCCGGGGCGTGCACGCCCGACGCGTACCCGAGCAGAGAGGAGCAGAACGGTTCGTTGAACGTCGTCCAGTTCTTCACTCGGTCGCCTAGGGTGCCGTACACGGTCTCGGCGTAGTCGGCGAAGCGCTGTGCGGTGTCGCGGTTGGCCCAGCCGCCCTTCTCCTCGAGGGCCTGCGGCAGGTCCCAGTGGTACAGGGTCAGCCACGGCAGGATGCCAGCGCCGAGCAGCTCGTCAACGAGGCGAGAGTAGAAATCGAGACCCTCCTGGTTGGGCTCCCGGTCGCCCGGGATCACGCGTGCCCAGCTGGTGGAGAACCGGTAGGAGTCCAGACCGATTCGCTTCATGATCGCGACGTCTTCGGCGTAGCGGTGGTAGTGGTCAACGGCAACCTCGAGGTTGTCGCCGTGAGCGATAGCCCCGGGGACGCGAGCAAACGCGTCCCATACTGAATCTTCTTTGCCGCCTTCGTGGCCGGCGCCTTCGACCTGGGCCGCAGCTGTTGCCGACCCCCAGATGAACGTTGGGGGGAAGTTAATAGTCATTAACCCTTCACTGCTCCTTGCATGATGCCTGAAATGAGTTGCTTACCTGCCACGATAAAGAGAAGAAGCAGGGGGATTGTTGCCATGATGGCTCCCGCAAGCACGATCGAGTAGTCGACGTACCGAGCGGACTGCAATTGGCTGAGCGCCGTTTGCAGAGTTGGGTTGCCCGCGTTGAGAACGATCAGAGGCCAGAGGAAGTCCGTCCACGCCGTCATGAATGTGAACAGGCCGAGGATCGCCATGGCTGGTCGTGCCGCGGGAACCGCGACATGCCAGAATGTCGAGATCATGTTGGCGCCGTCCATGCGCGCTGCCTCGATGAGTTCGTCGGGGATCACGTCGACCAGGTACTGGCGCATGAAGAACACGCCGAATGCCGTCACGAGCGTCGGAATGATGACCGCGCCAATCTCGCCGGTCCAGCCGAGTGTACGCATCACCATAAAGAGTGGAATGATGCCGAGCTGGGTCGGGATGGCCATGGTCGCGATGACAAACACCATGAGTCCGTCGCGGCCCTTGAATTTGAGCTTCGCGAAGGCGTAGCCAGCCAGGGTTGAGAAGGTGATGACCGACACCGTGATGATGCCCGAGATCAGCACACTGTTTCCGAGAGCGAGCCAGAACGGAACGGTGTCGAAGACTTCACCAACGTTCTTCCAAAAGTTACCGCCAGGAAGAAGGGGAGGCCAGGTCGACCCGAAGGCGGCATTGGTGCGAGACCCCATCACGAACGACCACCACAGCGGGTAAGCCGAGGAGAGGAAGAAGACGCCGAGAAGGGTGTAAGTCAGCCAGCCCGGACGCTTGTCAATACCGAAGAATTTCGACTTGCGCCGTGTCGGGAGGCTCTCGAGAGTCTCGGTGGGGCGGGTGAGGGTGTTCGCGCTCATCGGGTGCTCCCTTCTGCGTTCGGTTCGGTCGGTTCGGTAGGGCCGGGCACGGGGACTGTTTCAGCGAGAACGGATGCCGCGGGGCGGGCGCGCATGCTCTCCTGAGCTTCGCGCTGGCGGAGTTTGAGCAACCGGCGCTGCGAGCGGGCCTTGGCTCCCCGTCCTTCCGCGGTCGCAATGCTGCGGGAGAGCAGGAAGTTAATCAGCCCAAAGATCACGATGAGCAGGAACAGCAGCCAGGCGATCGCCGACGCTTTACCGAAGTTCTGACGGAAGAACGCCATCTCCCACAGGTAGAGCACCGTGGTCTGGAATTGTCGCTGCGATCCACCCGCCGTAACGGGATCGAACAGGCGCGGTTCGGTGAAGATCTGCAGTCCGCCGATCGTCGCCGTGATGATGACGAAGATCATGGTTGGGCGGATGGACGGAAGCGTGATGCTGAAGAATCGGCGGGTGGCGCCGGCGCCGTCGAGTGCTGCCGATTCGTGAATGTCCCGTGGGACCGACTGCATCGCTGCCAGCAGGATGAGGGCGTTGTACCCGGTCCAGCGCCAGTTGACCATGGTTGCGATCGCGATGTGGCTCGGCAGGGTGTCGTTTTGCCACCCGACTCCGTCTATTCCAAAGCTCTCGAGGATGTTGTTGATAAGGCCATAGTTCTCACCGAAGACGTTTGAGAAGATCATGGCGACAGCCACCGGGGTGACGACGTACGGCAGGAGGATGCTCATGCGCCAGAAGGTTTTTGCGCGCAGGTTTTGATCGAGTACTGCCGCGATGACGACAGCGACAAGGAGCTGCGGAATCGTCGAGAGGAGGAAGATACTCACCGTGTTGAACAGCGAGTTCCAGAAAAAGTGGTCGGCGAGCACCGCGGTGAAGTTGCTGAGGCCAACGAATTGCCCCTGCCCCTCCAGCGTGTGCCAGTCGTACAGGGAGACGAAAAATGTGTAGACGAGCGGGAACAGTCCAACGATGGCGAACAGAATGAAGAAGGGGGCAATGTAGAGGTACGGGGATGCCTTCACATCGAGAGCGCTCAGCCGGTGCTTCATGGATACCGGCGCTTTGTGGGGTGTGCGTGACGGGCCGGAAGAGGAACTCTCGACCGGCGGTCGGTTCAGTGTGCTTGTCATGATCTCGCGTCCAGTTACAGGCCCCCGGGATTGCTCCCGGGGGCCTCGTGTTTGGTATTGCTAGTTGTTGACGACCAGGTCGTTGAGGAGGGACATTGCCTTGTCCCATGCCTCATCTGCGCTCTTCGTCTTACCGGTGTCGAGAAGCTTGAGCGCCGGTCCGAAGACGTTCTCCTGAATTATCGAGTCGTCCGGTCCCTTGAACTGCGCGATAACACCCTCGGCCCGCGAGGCGAGGATCGCACCCGTGGGCGCGTCGTTGAACAGTTCGTTCGGAGTCGCCTCTTCAACCAGCTTTTCCTGAGCCTTGATCGTGCTCGGGAAGTTGCCCGCTGCTGCGGACTGCTTGACCTGCTGCTCCGGGGCTGTCAGCCACTTTGCGAGAGCCGCAGCTTCTTCCGGGTGCTCTGACGTGGTCGGGACCGAGAGGAATGCGCCGCCCCAGTTGGATGCGCCACCGGGGAAGACGTCGGCGAAGTCCCAACCGGTGGATGCGTCGCCGCCGCCGGACTCGAGGGATCCCTTGACGTTTCCGAGCATCCAGCCCGGGCAGACCATGGTTGCAAAGGATCCGTCGACGAAGCCCTTGCCCTTGCCCCAGACCCAGGGCTCCTGGTTCGCCGAGAGGCCGCTGACGGTTGCTTTAGCGAGCTGGTCGAAGTTGGCGCGCATGTCGGCGTTGCCCTCGACGTTCAGCTCGCCGTCCTTGGTGTAATAGCCCTCTTCCATCTGATTGACCATGGAGTTCCAGACGAAGCCGGACTGGTCATACCAGGCCTTGCCCGTTGCGGCCTTGTACTGCTGGCCAATCTCGAAGTACTTCTCCCACGTTGCGTCGTCTCCGCCGAGGAGCTCGGCGACCGACTCGCGGTCGCTCGGCAGGCCAGCAGCTTCGAAAAGCTTGCCGTTGTAGCACAGGCCCTGCGGTCCGATGTCGGTGCCGAGCCCGATGACGCGTCCCTCGGGGTCGGTGCCCTGCTCGTACTTCCAGGGGACCCAATTGTCTTTGACGTCTGCTGCGCCGTACTCGGTGAGGTCGACGAACTTGTCGGAAGACTTCATGATCGCTCCGAGCCAGCCCTCTTCGATGGCGACAACGTCTGAGAGGCCGGAGCCGGCGGCAAGCTTGGTGACCATGTCGGTGCGGGCGTTTCCGCCCGTGTCGATGTTGGTCGCCTTGATGGTGATGTTCGGGTTGGCCTTTTCGTACTCTTTGTAGAGGTCGTCGTAGCCGAACGTTCCGAACGTTGTAACGGTGAGTTCGATGTTCCCGTCAGCCGAATCTCCGCCTGAAGAGGCGCATCCGGTGGCGAGGAGGGCGAAAGCTGCAGCGCCGGCGATGCCGGACGCGAGCTTGGTGCGTCGTGAAAGGTTCACGGTCACTCCTTTGTGTGTGCGTGGACAGTGCAATGGCTTCATGAGAGCGCTCTCATCCGAAGCTGTGAGAGCGCTCTCACGAATTAGGAGACAAGCTACGCGACACTCAGCCTCGTGTCAAGCGAGTGTCTCTGGGCGTTCTTTCACAGCCGTCGCCTAGCATGGAAATGCCGCTCTCGAACAAAGGAATTTCCTCGTGCCTATCTCGCGCCAGCCCGTCAGCCCCCGTGTCAGAAAGCGCCGCATCGCGGTCGTCGCAGGGCTTGTTGCGGTCGGAGCGGTTCTCGCCGGGTGCGCGACGGCAGCGAACTCCGATAGCGCGGTCGGCGATAGGCCCCAACCCGCAGCCTCAGCAGCTCCCGTCGCGGTTGCAGTCACCGCAGTGGAGCCCGCGACCGGATCCGTCTCGGGCGGGACAACCGTGACCGTCTCGGGTTCGGGACTCAGTAAGGCAACGGCCGTCACGGTTGGCGGAGTGGACGCGACCGACGTCACGGTGACGGATGACAACAGCCTGTCATTCGTGGCACCCGCCGCGCTCAACTACACACCGGCTGCCGCCGACGTTGTCGTCCTCGAAAAAGAGACGCCGCTCGGCCTGCCGACGTCGTTCACCTACGCGGTCGAAACGGGAATCGATGCCCAGATGTCCTACGCGATGGCGCACTGGAGCACCTACAACGAAGCGGAGTGGGGCAACCTCAACCCCGTTGGTGGAGACTGTGCCAACTTTGTGAGCCAGACGCTCATTCAGCGCGGCTGGACGCAGTCCGACGCCTGGCACAACACGGGTGCCGGTGCGAAGTGGACCCCGTCGTGGGGCTACGTTCCGGCCATGGACGACTGGTTTGCCAGCTCGAAGGGCCCTGATGTTGAGCGGCTGTCGCTCGACCAGCGTGACCAGGTTAAGGTCGGTGACGTCGCGATGTTCGACTGGAACAAGAACGACACCCCCGACCACGTCATGATCGTCTCCAAGGTCTTCACCGAAGGCGATAAGACGGTCATCCAGCTTGTCGGTCACAACAAGGACTTCGACTACCGCGACCTCGACAACACCATCACGGTGGAGCACCCGGGTGGAAATGCCTGGTTCTGGAGCATCCCGGCCTAACCGACTCTCAAACGAAGACAGGCCCTGGCGAACGCGTGTTCGTCAGGGCCTGTAATCGTTGTGTGCGGCTACGCGCCGAGCGCAGCGTCGACGATGCGCTTCGCCTCCGCCTGCACCTGCTGCAGGTGCTCGCGTCCCTTGAACGACTCGGCGTAAATCTTGTACACGTCTTCGGTGCCGCTCGGGCGTGCCGCGAACCACGCATTTTCGGTGACGACCTTGACGCCGCCGACTGCCGCGCCGTTACCCGGTGCCGAGCTGAGCTTCGCGATGATCGGGTCTCCCGCGAGCTCAGTCGCGGTGATCGCGTCGCCGTCAAGCTTGCCGAGTGCCGCCTTCTGCGCCTTGGTGGCCGCAGCGTCGACGCGTTCGTAGACGGGGTCCCCATACTTGTCGGTCAGCTCGCGGTACAACGCAGACGGCGTCTTCCCGGTGACCGCGAGGATCTCGGAGGCCAGCAGGCACAACAGGATGCCGTCCTTGTCGGTGGTCCAGACGGTGCCATCAAGGCGGAGGAAGCTGGCGCCGGCACTTTCCTCGCCGCCGAACCCAACCGAGCCGTCGATGAGGCCAGGCACGAACCACTTGAAGCCGACCGGTACCTCCCACAGGGTCCGACCGAGAGAGTCGGCGACCTTGTCGATGATCGAACTCGACACGAGGGTTTTGCCGATCGCTGCACCCTGGTCCCAGCCGGACCGGTTGCGGTAGAGGTAATCGATGGCGACCGCGAGGAAGTGGTTCGGGTTCATGAGCCCGCCATCCGGAGTGACAATGCCGTGTCGGTCGGCGTCGGCGTCATTGCCGGTGAGAATGTCGTACTCGTCTTTGTGCGCGAGAACGGATGCCATGGCGGACGCACTTGACGGATCCATGCGGATCTTTCCGTCCCAGTCGAGCGTCATGAAGCGCCAGGTCGGGTCGACGTGCGGGTTCACGACCGTCAGGTTGAGGTTGTACTTGTCGGCGATGGCCTGCCAGTAGCTGACGCTCGCGCCACCGAGCGGGTCTGCTCCGATACGGATTCCGGAATCACGAATGGCGTCCATGTTGATGATCGATCCGAGGTCATCGACATAATTGCCCCGGAAGTCGTACGTTTCGACGGCCGTCGGCTCCGCCATTTTGACGTCGATCATGCCGGCTTCGATGATTTCGTTGGCCCGGTTTGCAATCCAGCTCGTTGCGTCGCTGTCCGCCGGACCGCCGTGCGGCGGGTTGTACTTGAAACCGCCATCGGACGGCGGGTTATGGCTCGGCGTGACGACGATGCCGTCGGCCTGCTCCTCGGCGCCGGAGTTGTTGTACTTGAGGATGGCGTGGCTGAGCGCGGGGGTCGGAACGAAGTCGTCGTACTCGTCGACGAGCACGCGAACGTCGTTGCCGACGAGCACCTTGAGGGCCGTGGTCTGCGCCGGGTGGCTGAGGGCGTGGGTGTCCGATCCGATGAAGAGCGGCCCGGTGATCCCCTGGTCAGCGCGGTACTCGACGATCGCCTGGGTGGTCGCTGCGATGTGGTGCTCGTTGAAGGCGGTGTTGAGGGACGATCCCCGGTGGCCGCTGGTTCCGAAAACGACGCGTTGCTCGGGAATCGAAACGTCGGGCTTCAGTTCGAAATACGCGTCGAGAAGAGCCGTGACGTCGACGAGATCGGATTCAGCTGCTGGGGTGCCTGCTCGCTCATTCATGCCCCCATTCTGGCATCGAGTTCCCCGACCCGTCAGGGGATTGTGTCACCGACCGTCGGCCAGCACTGTGCTGCCAGAATCCAACAGGCGCGAATCCGGGGTGACGTCGTGGCACTGGCCGGTGATGATCTTGCGAATGTCGTAGAGGCTCTCGGTGCCGTCGCCGAGGTATTTGTTGTGGTCAGACTGGTCAGTCGCGCCGACAGCGTCGTGTGCGTTGACTGCGGCCAGAATGGTGCCGTCCGCCAGCGTGGTTCCGTCGCTGCCGAAGAACTGGGCGCCCCATGCCGGGTCGGCGGGATTCGCGCGGCCCGACCAGAACCGGCCGCTGTCCGCCAGGGCGTCGCCGGTGGCCTGCGACACGTACACGCGGTCGGTGCGCACGTGCAGGTCGGTGATCGAGAGATCGGAGGGCACGCCAGCCGACCCGATCATGACGAATGAGCTGACGCCGTAGTTGCCAGTAGCGAGGGCGAGGGCCGCCGTTGTTGAGCCGTAGGAGTGACCGATGACCGTCACTTCCGCAAGGGACTGGGTCGCGTCGCGGACCGCGTCGTACCCGGCCAGGGCCGACGCGAAGCGCACCGACCCCGCGTCGGCGTGTTCGGTCGAGACGGTGTCAACCGGTCCGGGGCTCTCGTACCCGAGCCAGAGCACCGCCGCGCTGTCGGCCGATGCGTCCTGCATGCGCTCGACGCCGCGCAGGTAGTCGGGCAACTCGAGGACGCTCGAGTTCATGCCGGGCACGAAGAAGCTCGCATAACGGGCCGTGTCGAGGTCGCCCACGGCAACGGCGGCAAGCGGCGGGCCAACCACTGTCGCGTCGAGCTCGATGAGGTGCTGCGGCACGTCGGGAGTCGCGCTCCGCCCCGAGCCATAGCGCTTTGCAAGAATCCGCACGGCCTCGAGTCGGTCGCTGGCTTGGGCGACGAGGAGCTCACTTTGAGCGTCGGCGCCCGGGGTGTGGTTCCTCTGGACCGCCCGGTGCAGATCACCCTCGGCCTCGCGCTCAAGCCCCGGGAGTCGTGACTCGTTTGCCGTGCTTCGGTCGATGTACGGAACACCGGCGAGGTTGCCGACCACCTCGGGCCGCTGCTCGATGAGCGTCGCCCGGAAATCGCTCGGCAGATCGAGCCACAGCGACGCGACCTGCAGAGGCTCCAGCGTGGCCAGCGCTGTGACCGCATCGTCGAGTTTGTCACCATATCGCGTGGCGAAGCCCAGCCCAGACAGCGAACCGACCACCCGTTCTGACGGTTGAGAAACGGATGCCTCCTGCGCCGTCAGCGGTGACGCGTACGTTGCAGACACGTCGGTCACCATCCCGGCGCCGGTGATCACCAGCGCA
This sequence comes from Okibacterium sp. HSC-33S16, assembly GCF_024171565.1. GTDB lineage: Bacteria > Actinomycetota > Actinomycetes > Actinomycetales > Microbacteriaceae > Mycetocola_A. The sequence continues at coordinate 272,461 of NZ_JALJZZ010000005.1, read as the reverse complement.
AGAGCGGTCGTCGCGCCGCCGAATCGAGACAGCCGGGGAGCGCTCCGAAGGGCGGACTTACCTTTTGTGATCGCGGACGCGACCAGCCCATACGAATACACCGACTACTCCCCGTAACGACGGATGCCGTTCCCCCTGGTACGCGCGCGTAGCCAGCGCCCAAATCCTATCGATGCGTGCAGCCCATGCACAGTCCCCCTTCGGGGTCCCGTTCGGGGGGTACCGAATGCGTCGGGCCGGTGGCCGGTAGGCTCGCTGCATGGCAGATTCCGGCGACTCGGCACCCACCCGCACCTACAGCTACCTGGGTCCGCGTGGAACATTTACCGAGGCGGCGCTCGCGCAGGTGCCCGAGGCGGCCGGCCAGAACTGGCACTCGGTCAACAACGTCGGCGAGGCACTCGGCGATGTCATCGCCGGTCGGAGCGACGGGGCGGTGATCGCCATTGAGAACTCGATCGAGGGTGGCGTCTCTGTCGCCCAGGACGCGCTCGCCACCATGCCGGGGCTGCGCATCGTCGGTGAGTACCTCGTTCCGGTGAACTTTGTTCTCGTCGCCCGTCGCGGTACTCGGCTGGAAGACGTCAAGGTGGTTAACGCCCACCCGGTGGCGTACGCCCAGTGTCACTCATGGATGGATGCCACTCTTCCCGATCACGGGCACATTCCCGCGACCAGCAATGTGGCAGCAGCATCCGCTCTGTTCGAAACGGAGCTTGCAGACGCGGCCATCGCACCTCCCCGCATTGTCGATCTCTACGACGTCGATGTGCTCGGGGAGGCGATTGGAGATAACCCCAATGCGGTGACTCGTTTCCTGCACGTCAGCAGGAGCACCGAAATTCCAGCGCCGACCGGGGCTGACAAGACGAGCCTCGTTGCCGAGCTGCCCATTGACCGGGCCGGTGCGCTGCTCGAACTGCTGCAACAGTTCTCGACGCGAGGCGTGAACATGAGCCTGATCGAGTCGCGGCCCATTGGCGATGAACTCGGGCGATATCGGTTCATCATCGACGCGGACGGGCACATCAGCGACGAGCGTGTGGCCGATGCGCTGCTCGGTGTGCGGCGATTCAGCCCGGGCGTGATGTTCCTCGGGTCATACCCGCGGGCAGACAAGTCGCCGATTGAGTTCGATCCGAAGTACGCCGACCAGGTGTTCGTCGAGGCACGCGAATGGCTCGGCGAGCTGCTCGCCGGTTCGTCGACCGGCACGGTTCCGGCGCCACCGCTGGCTGGCTAGACTCCGAATCAGCACCGCGAGCAAGGGAGCATCGGATGAGCGACGCACGGAATTTTGATCCGCGATACAGCCCTGAGTTCCAGCGCGGCTACGAGAGCGTCGGCAGGCAGATCCCCGATGACCAGCGTGAACGGCTGGAGTTGCGCCGGGAACGCACGGAGCGATCGCGGGTCGCGCCGATGCCGGTCGCCCCGGCGCCGGTTCGAGGATCGGGTGACGGCCGCGGCCCGACCGTGCCTGACGGTTCGCCGTACCCGGCAGACGCCACCGCCTCGGTGGAGGAGCTGTTCTCCGATGCCGACGCCGGGGAGGCTCTCGACGAGGAGATCGATGCGCCGCTCTGGCGAAACCCGTACCTGATTACGCTCGCCATCCTCGGCGTCGTCTTGACTATCGGTGGGGTGAGCCTGTTTCGGTGGGCCGTCGACCAGGTGTACACCGGGCAGTTCACCGGTGGGCCCGGCGCAGAGGCCAGGGAGAGCTGGTTGTGGGTGCAGGTCGCCTGGGGAATTGCGCCGCTTCTCGCGATCGCCGGCGCGTTCACAGTCCTGGGGCTGTTCTTCTATCTGGCGACCACCTGGAAGCCGCGTCGGCGAGACCAGACTGAGGGCATCGACGATGAGTTCGACGCGTAACAGCGCTCCGGCATCCGCTCGCCGTTATTTATCAATCGTTGGTGTGCTGTTCACGATGGGTGCCGTATTGGTCGTGGTTGGGCTCGGGGTGCTGATGAGCGAATCGCAGGGCCGGCTGGATGCCGCCGACCGTTCGATCGAGTTCATGCCGGGCCAGGACGAGCTCTCCGGCGGAGAGTCGGACGGAATGCTCAACTACCTACGGTTCTCCGCGCTCGTTCAGAGCCTGACCCTGGGGACCGATGTGCCCACGTATGAGGTTCGGCAGATGGATGACGAAGGCGGGTACTCGATTGAGGAGCGCCATCAGCGTGTCGTCTACTCGATGACTCCGACGTGGCACCTCGTTCCGACGGTCGTGCTCGCGTTTGCGGGTCTGTCGCTCATGCTCGGAGCGCTCTTTATCGGTGCAGCGCGGTGGCGCCGGCGTCACATCGAGCGCCTCCGAAATTGACTGACGCGCCCGAGCCATTCAAACTGAACACGGTCGAACAACGACCTTTCCCCGCGTGATCCGCGCCTCCTGATCCAGAGCCCGGTGCAGTTTCGCGTCCTTGGGCAGCGTCGCCCTCGTTCTTCAGTGCGATCAGAAAGTTTCCCCTTGTTCCAGAAATCCCCCAGCTCAGACGCTCTTTCCGTTGTCTACCAGACGGCGGTGGCCCGCAACGCGAACGAGCCCGAGTTTCACCAGGCCATGCACGAGGTGCTCGAGTCGATCGCTCCGGCGCTCGATGAGCACCCAGAGTTTCTCGAGGCAGGGATCCTCGAGCGCATTGTCGAGCCCGAGCGCCAGGTCATGTTCCGTGTGCCGTGGACGGACGATCACAACCGGGTGCGGGTCAACCGCGGCTTCCGGGTGCAGTTCAACTCGGCCCTCGGCCCGTACAAGGGCGGCCTGCGGTTCCACCCAACCGTGAACCTGTCGATCATCAAGTTCCTCGGCTTCGAGCAGATCTTCAAGAACGCGCTCACCGCGCAGGGCATCGGTGGTGCCAAGGGTGGAAGTGACTTCGACCCGCACGGCAAGAGTGACGCCGAGATCATGCGGTTCTGCCAGAGCTTCATGAACGAGCTCTACCGTCACCTCGGCGAGCACACGGACGTGCCCGCCGGTGACATCGGTGTCGGCGGCCGCGAGATCGGCTACCTCTTCGGCCAGTACCGCAAGATCACCAACCGGCACGAGTCCGGCATGTTCACCGGGAAGGGCACCGGCTGGGGCGGCGCAGAGGTGCGCACCGAGGCGACCGGCTACGGTGCCGTGTTCTTCACCGAGGAGATGTTCGCTACACGCAATGAGTCGATCGAGGGAAAGACGGCGGTCGTCTCCGGCTCAGGCAACGTCGCCATCTACGCGATCGAGAAGGTGCAGCAGCTCGGCGGAAAGGCGCTGACCGCGTCTGACTCGTCTGGATACATCGTCGACGAGGGCGGTATCGACCTCGAGCTGCTCAAGCAGATCAAAGAAGTCGAGCGACTGCGCATTTCGGCGTACGCCGATCGCCGCCCGTCTGCCCGTTACGTTTCGGGTGGAAGCGTCTGGGATGTTCCGGGCCAGATCGCGCTGCCGAGCGCAACCCAGAACGAGCTGTCACTGCGCGACGCCCAGGCGCTCATCGCCAACGGCGTCGAAGCCGTTGCCGAGGGCGCGAACATGCCGTGTCTGCCCGACGCGGTGCACGCGTTCCAGCAGGCTGGCGTTCTGTTCGGTCCGGGTAAGGCTGCGAACGCCGGTGGTGTCGCCACGAGCGCACTCGAGATGAGCCAGAACGCGTCGCGCCAGCGTTGGAACTTCAGCGACAGTGAAGATCGGCTGCACAACATCATGCGCGGCGTGCACAGTGCCGCGTTCGAGGCAGCCGAGCGTTACGGCCGCCCGGGCGACTACGTCGTCGGAGCGAACACCGCTGCATTCGTGAAGGTCGCCGATGCGATGCTCGCGCAGGGTGTGATTTAGCCGAAGGCGCAGGCGGGTGCCACGCCGTGGCATCCGCTCGCTTGCTCGGTCAGGATCGGTTGACCCCCTCAACGGGGCGACCGGCGCTGGCCGAGCTTCGACGGTTAACGCCTGGGCTCGCCGTTCCAGCCGAGCATGCGCAGCCGCCGTGCGACGCGCTGCCGAAGGTCAGGAAGCGCGGGCAGGTCGTCGCCGGTGAACTGCAGCGCCTGCCAGCCTTCGTCGCCGATGTCGTTGCTGCGGCGGACGTCGGTTCGCCATTGCGTGACGGTGGAGCGGTGATGGTCGCCGTGGTACTCAAGCTCGAGTTTGTACTCGGGATAGGCGAGGTCGAGGTAGACGGTTTTGCGGGCGATCGGCAGGTACACCTCGAGGTTTGCCACCGGGGTGGGGAGGACGCTGAGCTCAAGGTCGACGCGGACGAGCGACTCGGGCCGCGATCGGGAGTGGTCGGAGGTGAGCGTCAGCGCTCGCCGCAACACGGCTCGGCCGGCGCGCGAGGGGTAGGCCTCGATCGCGGCGGCCAGGTTGAGCCGTGTCGTGCGCGGCGACTCGTGCCAGAGCAGAGAGTCGGCTGCGGCCACCAGGTCGGGCAGGTCGAGCACGACGCCCAGGTCGCACCACGTGCGCTCGAGGGTCGTGACCGGAAAGCCGCTAAGGCTCATGAGGTCGGCGCTGGTGAGTACGGCGCTGTGCCCGCGGACGCCGCGGCGGCGAGGGGCGCGGATGGGCGTCGGCACCGTGATGTCGAGCAGGGCGTCCGCAAACAGCGGGAGCGCCATGCTGTGCAGGAGGGCAGCGGTTCGGTGGCTGAACGCGGAGCCTCGTGGTAGGCGGGAGGCCATCGCGCGGCAAGCGAGTTCCAGGGTGAGGCTCACTCCGGCGGTGATGCGCGTGCCGTGGAACGGAGTGGTGAGCGCGCGATTACGCATCTGCGAGCGCGTGAAGCCGCGAGCGTAGGCGTCGGCGACCGAGAAGACGGTTGGCAATTGACTCGGTAACGGTTTACGGAAGGTCACGTGTCGAGGATGGCCCGCCCGGGGCTTCGGTCGCGGGCCGCGGGCGGTTGCTGTGGAGCGTCGCGGCCACGGCGGGTCAGGTGGAGGGCGCCGACGCCTCACTAGCCGCATTGCTCGGTCATCTTTGGTCGTTCGCGAATTGCTCGGTCGTTTTGGGCGAGGAAAGTCGCCGAACTTTGACCGTTATCGACGGAGCCCTGAGGTGTCTGACCCTTTCTGCCGGAGGAATGCTGTACAAGTCGCCCGTTTTGACGGAGCAGTAGTCGGCGGGGGCCCGCGGGCGGGTCGAGTGACCGTTTGTGCCCGAGCAGGAGGGTGGGAGCGGGCCGAGTGACCGTTTGTGCCCGAGCAGGGGCGGGGCTTCGTCGCGTGCCGCTCTGGCTCGGTCAACTTTGGTCGTTCGCGAATTGGTCGGTCGTTTTGGGCGAGGAAAGTCGCCGAACTTTGACCGTTATCGACGGAGCGCTGAGGTGTCTGACCCTTTCTGCCGGAGGAATGCTGTACAAGTCGCCCGTTTTGACGGAGCAGCGGTCGGCGGGGGCCCGCGGGCGGGTCGAGTGACCGTTTGTGCCCGAGCAGGAGGGTGGCAGCGGGGCGAGTGACCGTTTGTGCCCGAGCAGGAGGGTGGGAGCGGGCCGAGTGACCGTTTGTGCCCGAGCAGGGGCGGGGCTTCATCGCGAGCCGCTCCCGCTCGGCCAACTTTGGTCATTCGCGAATTGCTCGGTCGTTTTGGGCGAGGAAATTCGACAAACTCTGACCGTTATCGGCCGAGCAATGAGGGGTCTGACCCTTTCAGTCCGAGGAGTGCCGTTCGCATCGCCCAAAGTGACCGAGCAACGGTTCGTGGGGCCGGTGATGGGGCGGTGTGACCGTTTCTGTCCGAGCAGGAGGGTGACGCGGGGCGCTCGGCGAGTGGCGGGTGTCGGCAGGCACGAGGCGCGAACCGCGAGGGCGCAAAGCGGGCGAAAACGCGGGTGCCGGCGCTCCGCGAGCGGCTACCGCACCCGCACAGCCAACGACCCCGGGTCGGTCGTGAACCGCACCCCGACCACAGTGCCAAACGGGTCACCATCGAGCTCAACCGCCCGCGGCTTCTCGAGCGACACCGTGATGCCTTCACTCCGCAGGTAAGTGATCGTTGACGCCGTGCCCGACGTTGCCGAGATGATGCGCCGACCGATGCTCGAGCGCCGAAGCGGCCCGTTCTCGAAGCTCAACCGACGCCAGATGTCGATCCAGCCGAGCGCGGTCGGCGTCTGCAGTACGGCGACATCGAGCAGCCCGTCGTCGATCACGGCGTCCGGCATCATCTCGAACCCGGCAGTCAGCGTGCCACAGTTGCCGAACAGGATGGTCGAGACGTGAGCGCTGTGCACCGGCTTGTTCTCGAGCTGGTACCGAATACGGAACGGCTTCGCGTCGGGCAGCACCCGCAACCCGGCGTCGACGTAGGCGAGCCAGCCGAGCGACTTCTTGAGCGCCTCGTTCGTGTTCGCCATGATGTCCGCGTCGATACCCATTCCGGCCATCACGAGAAACCCGTGCTCTTCGAGACTTCCGTCGGTGCGACTGAGGGTGGCAATGCCGAGATCTATGAAACGGGTGGTTCCTTCGAAGGCGATGGCGATGGCATCCGCTGTGCTGGAAATCGGCAGACCGAGGTTGCGCGCAAGCAGGTTGCCGGTGCCGCGGGGAAGCAGGGCGAGCGGCACGCGCGAATCGCGCAAGCCCTCCGCGACGCTGCGCACCGTGCCGTCACCGCCAGCCGCAATGACCATGTCGGTGCCTGCCGCGACGGCCCGACGCGTGACTCCACGGCCCGGGTCCTCGACGGTCGTCTCGAACCAGAACGACGGACCCCAGCCGGCTGCGGCCGCCGCAGCGTCGACCTGGCGACGCACCTCATCGATGCGACCCTTCGTGGGGTTGTAGACCACAGCGGCGCGGCGGGGCTCGGTGAGGGTCATATCTGCAACGCTACCTCGCGCGGCTAGACTTGCTGGCGTGATTGATCCAGTGCTCCTCCGCGAAAATCCAGACCTCATCAGGCGTTCGCAGGAGGCGAGGCGATCTCCGGTCGACCTCGTCGACCAGGCGCTCGACGCCGACCGTGAACGCCGAACGGCGATCACCACTTTCGAAGAGCTCCGTGCCGAGCAGAACGCGTTCGGCAAGAAGGTCGCGCAGGCCCCCAAAGATGAAAAGGCCGCCCTCGTCGCGCAGGTCAAGGGGCTGTCCGATCGAGTCAAGCAGGCGCAACAGCAGGTGACGGATGCCGAAACTCGCTTCACTGAGATCGTCGGTGCGATCCAAAACCCAATTATCGACGGCGTGCCGGCCGGCGGTGAAGACGACTTCGTCACCCTCCGTGAGGTTGGCGAAAAGCCCACGTTCGACTTCGAGCCCAAGGATCACCTCGAGCTCGGCGAGCTGCTCGGCGCCATCGACATGCAGCGCGGCACCAAGGTGTCAGGCGCGCGCTTCTACTACCTGCGCGGCATCGGCGCCCGGCTCGAGCTGGCGTTGATGAACATGGCGCTCGACCGCGCGCTTACCGAAGGTTTCATCCCGCTCATCACACCGACGCTCGTGAAGCCCGAGATTATGGCCGGGACCGGATTTCTCGGTGCACACGCCGACGAGATCTACTACCTGCCCGCCGACGACCTCTACCTCACCGGCACCAGCGAAGTGGCGCTCGCCGGATACCACTCCGACGAGATTATCGACGTCGCCGACGCCCCGATCCGATACGCCGGCTGGTCGACCTGCTACCGCCGCGAAGCTGGTTCGTACGGCCGGGACACCCGCGGCATCATTCGGGTGCACCAGTTCAACAAGCTCGAGATGTTCGTCTACACGACCCCGGAAGAGGCCGAGGCCGAGCACCTCCGGCTGCTCGGCTGGCAGGAAGGCATGCTGCAGGCCCTCGGCCTGAGCTACCGCGTCATCGACACGGCCGCCGGCGACCTCGGCTCGAGCGCCGCACGCAAGTACGACGTCGAAGCCTGGGTGCCCACCCAGGACGCGTTCCGCGAGCTCACCTCCACCTCGAACTGCACGACGTACCAGGCCCGCCGGCTCAACATCCGCTACCGCGGTGAGGGCGGGAAGACGAGCCCGGTCGCGACGCTCAACGGAACGTTGGCCACCACGCGCTGGCTCGTTGCCCTGCTCGAAACGCACCAGCAGGCGGACGGCTCTGTCGTTGTGCCCGAGGCGCTTCGGCCCTACCTCGGCGGCCTCGACGTGATTCGGCCGCTGTGAGCGAAGCCGGTCTCCTCGTCGCGCTCGACGTCGACGGCACCATCCTGCACGAGGACGGGACGATCTCGGATGCCGTCGCCACGGCCGTGCGGAACGCGACCGAGCGTGGGCACCGGCTCATGCTCGCCACCGGGCGCAGCTGGGAGACAACGCTGCCGATCGTTGAAGAGCTCGGGATCGGTCCCGAGTACGTCGTCTGCGCCAACGGTGCGCTCGTGATGAAGCAAGACGCCGAGGCACCCGGCGGATATCGCAGGCACCTCATCGAAACTTTCGACCCGAGCGACGTGCTCCGGACGATTCGCTCGCACCTCGCCGACGGCCGGTACATGGTCGAGTACCCGAGCGGCTACCGCCGGTACACGGCAGGGATGACCGACTGGAACCTCGAGAACGCGGAGGAAGTCGAGTTCGACGGGCTCCTCAGCGAACCGGTCACCCGGGTGGTCGTGGTGTCGCCCGAGCACGATGAGCTCGACTTCCTCTCGGTCGTCGAGGGAATGGGTTTGCACCAGGTCGCGTACGCGATCGGCTGGACCGCGTGGCTCGACATCGCTCCACTCGGCGTCAACAAGTCGACGGCGCTCGAGCGGGTGCGGGAGTGGCTCGATGTTCCGCGGTCGCAGGTCGTCGCTGTTGGAGACGGTCGCAACGACATCGAGATGTTCGAGTGGGCCGGTGCCGAGGGACGTGCCGTGGCCATGGGCCAGGCACCGGACGAGGTAAAAAGCGCGGCGACCGAAGTCACCGGGTCTGTCGTCGACGACGGCCTCGCGGCCGTTCTCAACTCGCTCTAAACATCCGCTCAGGGGGTGCCCAGAAAAAGCTGGGACGATGTACTCGCCCTCATCCGCTAGAATCGAGCGTTGCGTGCTGTACCCGAACAGTGCGACATGGAGGGCTGTCCGAGCGGCCGATGGAGCCAGTCTTGAAAACTGGTGGGCAGAAATGTCTCGTGGGTTCGAATCCCACGCCCTCCGCCAGAGCACAAACCGACCCGAGGAGAACGTCGAGTGAGTGAGCTTTCACGCCGTTCCCGGCGGTCTCCCCAGGTGTCGACGATTGCCCGCCACGGGCGGCTCAAGAAGTCGAACCCGTTCCGGACCATCGCCCAGTTCGTTGCTGGCGCGCTTGCTGTGCTGCTCGTGAGCGGAACCGCCGTTTCGGCATATGCCTTTTGGGATATTGCCAAAGACGTTCAGCCATCCGTCACGCTTGCAAATGAGACGCCCGGTGTCTCGGTTCCGAACATCGACGCGATCGAGGGTGGCGTCAACCTGCTTCTCGTCGGCAGTGACAGCAGAGCAGGCCAGGACGGTGTCTTTGGTGACGCCAAGAAGGAAACCGGCAACCTCAACGACGTGACGATGCTCATGCACATCTCGGAGGACCACACGGCAGCGACCGTGATCAGCTTCCCTCGCGACATGTTCGTCTCGATTCCGGCGTGCCCGAAAGAGGGCGGCGGCACGTACAACGCCATGAGCTCGCAGAAGATCAACTCGACCCTCCAGTATGGGGGCCTGGCCTGCACCGTACTCACCGTCGAGAAGCTCACCGGCCTGAGCATTCCGTTCGCCGCAGAGGTGCAGTTCAACGGTGTCATCGAACTCTCCAACGCCGTCGGCGGCGTCGACGTGTGCGTCGCAGAGCCGATCGACGATGACTACACCCAGACCTATCTCGATGCCGGTACCCACACCCTCCAGGGCATGGCGGCGCTGCAGTTCCTGCGCACCCGTCACGGGGTAGGCGATGGCTCGGACCTGGGACGAATCAGTAACCAGCAGGTCTTCCTCTCGTCGTTGGTTCGTCAGCTCAAGAGCAGCGAAACCCTCACCGACCCGGGCAAGCTCTTCGGTATCGCCAAGGCGGCAGCCGGAAACATGACGCTGTCGAACAGTCTCTCGAACATCAACACCATGGTGTCGATCGCGATGGCGCTGAAGAACATCCCGCTCGAACAGGTTGTCTTTGTTCAGTACCCCAACGCTGCCGGCGAGAGCGGTGGGCAGAGCGGCGTGCTTCCGCTCAAGGTTCCGGCCAAGCAGCTTGTCGACGCGCTGATCGCTGACCAGCCGATCACCCTGACCGGAGACACCGGTGTGGGTTCGGTGCTCGACCCGAACGCTCCCGTCACCGAAACACCGGTCGCCCCTGAGGAGCCGGTCACCGAAACGCCTGCTCCGGACAGCACGACACCGACCGACTCGGCGACGCCGACGGCGCCGGAAGTGGTCGAACTGCCGAAGACCGTGCAGGGTCAAACCGCTGGCGATTACACCTGCTCAAAGGGTAATAAGTAGCCTGACAGGTTGTACTGCAAGGGTCTTGCACCCGCGGCGGTTTAGAGTTATCTCGTGAATGCGAGGAACTCCAGACGGGCGCCGCTGATGAAACATGGTCAGCAGCCGCGTCGAGGTGCGGTGGCTACGCTCTTTCGCGGCCTGGCCATTGCGCTCGCTGTCGTGCTTGTCAGTGGAGCATCCGTAGCGGCGTGGATTGTCTATGACCTCGCCTCGAACGTCTCGTCAAACGCGGTCGACATCGGTCAGCCGGAGGAGTCGGGGACCCCGCTTCCCGCCGTACCCAACATCGACGCGTTCGAGGGTGGCTTCAACATGCTCGTTGTCGGCGCAGACAACGACGAGGACCAGGACAAGAACGCATACGGCAAGCGGGACATCACGCTCAACGACGTGAACATGCTCCTGCATGTGTCGGACGACCATAGCTCGGCCGTCGTCGTCAGTTTCCCGCGCGACCTGGTCATTTCCCAGCCGAAATGTGTGGACCCGGAGACTGAGAAAACCGCTGGCGCGGTTTCGGCACAGCCACTCAACGCGGCCTATGAACGTGGCGGTCTGTCCTGTGTCGTGGCTACGGTCTCTAACCTGACCGGGCTCGACATCGATTACGCCGCATTGATGTCGTTCGACGCGGTGGTTCAAATGACGAACGCCGTCGGGGGAGTGCCCGTCTGCCTCACCGAACGTGTGCGCGACAAGTGGTCGGGTCTTGATCTCCCAGCCGGGACCAGCACGATTTCTGGAGCGACCGCACTCGCCTTCCTTCGCACGCGCCACGGTGTGGGGGACGGGAGCGACCTGTCCCGTATCGCGTCGCAGCAGCAATACATTTCGTCGTTGATCCGAACGATTAAGAGCGACGACACGCTCACCGACATCACGAAGTTGTACGGACTTGCGCAGGTTGCGGCGAAGCACGTGAAGCTGTCGACATCGCTCACGAACGTCACGCGCATGGTGGCTATGGCGAGGACGCTGCAAACTATTGACCTCAACAAACTCGCTCTCGTTCAGTACCCGGTCGCGACGGACCCGGACAACCCGAACAAAGTTATCCCCAGTAAGACCCTGGCGAAGAAGCTGATGGATGCGATTGCCGCTGATGAGTCCTTTGCGCCTGACCCGACGGTGAGCCGCAACGGCGTGGAAGCGGACCCGAACGCTCCCGTGCAGCCGCCCGTCGCCGATCCTCCTGCAACGGAGGAACCGCCGGTGACCGACCCGAGCGCTGGGGGCACGCCGGTACCGACTCCCACCTCGAATGTGATTGAGGGCCTCGCCGGGCAGACAGCCCTTGAGCAAACATGTTCGGTCGCGAACCGGTAGGTTCCGAGAGGTCGATTCGGAGCACAGCAGATCACCCAGTATGATTAAGCGCGTGCGTCCGCCCGTCGGTGCGCACAAGGAGACGTCGCATAGTTCGGCCTAGTGCACCACCCTGCTAAGGTGGAGTCCCCGTAAGGGGACCGCGGGTTCAAATCCCGCCGTCTCCGCAGACAAAACCCTCACTGCTCGCAGTGAGGGTTTTTGCGTGTGGGCCGAGTTCCTCAGAACCTTCCAACCTTGCTGTGTAAGACTGTGCGAAACGTCCGGGCATCGTCGACGTTGTCGCTGCCGTAGTCCCAACCCTCTGTGGAGACTCCTCATGCACTCGATCGACCAGGCTGGCTACCTCTTTGCCGCGGCAGACTCATCGTCGGCGAGCTTCGCCGACGGCGTCGCCCAGTGGGCCATCTCCCTGATGGAGACACTCGGTCCGATCGGTGCCGGCCTTATCGTCTTTTTGGAGAATGTGTTCCCGCCCATTCCCAGCGAGGTAATCCTGCCCCTCGCCGGCTTCACAGCGAGCCAGGGCACATTCAGCGTCGTCGAGGCGATTGCCTGGACGACCCTCGGGTCCATCCTCGGCGCTTTTTTGCTCTACGGGCTCGGGAGATGGCTGGGTCATGACCGCACGGTGTGGCTCGCGGCACGCATTCCCTTCGTTGACCCTGACGACATCGTCCGAACCGTCGAGTGGTTCAACCGGCACGGCAAGGTGGCCGTCTTCTTCGGTCGAATGCTGCCAATCTTCAGGAGCCTGATCTCCATCCCCGCCGGCATCGAGAAGATGAACCTCGGTGTGTTCGGCGTGCTGACCGCCCTCGGGTCACTCATCTGGAACAGTATTTTTGTCATCGCTGGATTCCTTCTCGGCGAAAACTGGAGCGCGGTTTTGGAGTACGCCGACATCCTCAAGTACGTAGTGGTTGCGGGCGTCGCAGTGCTTGTTGTGTGGTGGGTGGTGCGTACCGTGCAGCGTTACCGTGCACGTCGGCGAGCCCTCGAGTCAGAGGACGTCAGGACACCAGTTGAATCAGGCCAAAGCCAGCGACGATAACACCGATGACCGCCAGCGCCGCGCCGGTGATGCGGTTGCCGTTCCGGGCCAGTACCTGTTGTAGACGGCGCATCCCGTCTCGTGTCTGCGCGCCGCCCAAAACGTAGACGAGGACGGGCGCTGCAAGACTGGCCGATGCGAGCACGGCGAAATACACCACGAGAACAGTGCCCTCCCAGAGCGAGCTCCCGGCACCGATGATCACCCCTGCTGCAAGAGCAGCGATGAAGTTTTTGGGCCGCAGGCCGCCGTATCCGATGCCGATCAGAAGAGCGCGAGTCGGCGTTAGTCCTGTGAAGAGCCGGGCCATGCGGGACGGCGACGCATCCGGGTCTCCGGTGGGTCGACGCCACACCACCAGCCCGCCGCCGGCCAATCCGATACCGACGACAAGGGTGATGACGGGCACCTCCGCCCAATCGACGACGATCTGCGGAAGTAGAAGTGCTGCGCCGGTGGCGGCGAACCCGCAGAGAACGACAACCGCGACCGCCCACCCCGTCGCGAGTGCGGCGGCGGTCCACTGGGTGCGATTGGTGAGGACAAGGAGCAACTGCCCCGTCACGGGCACGGGACTCAGGGTGATGACAAGAGAGAGACCCGTGATTTCGACAAGGTCGAGTGCGCTGATCATTGGAGTGAAGAGGTCAGGCGGGCCAGGCTGTCTCTAACCTTCTCGGAACGAGGTCGCCGAGACCACTCGTCCAGGGTCAGCCGAATACTGTTCTCCCGATAGCGGTCTTCGACGCGACGCAGCCGCTCAACAACGTCTCGCCCGTGTACGAGCATCGAGACCTCCGCGTTAAGGCTGAATGACCGGATGTCCATGTTGCTGGATCCGATCACCGCGACGTCATCGTCCACCGTGAAGTGCTTGGAATGCAGCACAGCGGGTGCACGGTAAAGATGAATCGCGACGCCCGCGGAGAGCAGCGACTCATAGTACGAGCGTTGAGCGTGGTAAACCAGTTTTTGATCACCGATCTCGGAAACAAAAAGCTCAACCGATAGTCCCCGTGCCGCCGCCGTCACCAAAGCAAGTTGAATCGATTCGTCGGGGACGAAGTAAGGACTGGTGATGCTGATCCGCCGCTCAGCCTTGTGGATGAGCGACGCGAAGAGCTTGAGGTTGTTGTCATTATCGAAACTTGGACCGCTCGGCACGGTTTGCAGTGCCACGTGTCCACCGGTGACCGCCGCTGGGACGAGTTCCAGAAGCTCACCCGACTCGGCATGCCAGTCCGTCAGGAAGACAGCATCGAGTTCCCGCGAGGCCGGGCCGACCACGCGAATCATCAACTCGACCCAGTGCAGCCCTCGACGGATGTTCTTAGGTTTGAGATAGCTGGCATCGATGAGGTTCTGCGAACCGGTGAAAGCGACGAGCCCATCCACCACCACGATCTTGCGGTGATTGCGAAGATCGGGTCGCTGCCATTGGCCCCGAAGCGGGCGAAGCGGAAGCATGGCCCGCCACTCGGCACCCATCTCAGCCAGCGCTCGCTCCGTCTCGCGCCGACGTGGGGAGAGAAAACCCGACAGGTGATCGGAGAGCACGCGCACCGTTACTCCTCGGGCGCACGCCCGAGCGAGGGCATCGAAGACACCCTGCGTCGACGAGTCGAGGACGAGGATGTAGAACTCGACGTGAACACGTGCGCTCGCCGCATCGATGGCCGAAATCATCGCGTCGAACGACTCGGTGTACCCCTTGAGAATGTCGACATCATTTCCTCCGACCATGGGAAAGGCGCCCAGCTCCCGATTCATCCGAACCACGGACGCCAGCCATTCCGGGTCACTGAGGGCATCGCCGGGGAGGGCGCTCGCCGACGTGTTCGTCATGAACCACTCGTTCATGCGTCGCTGCTGCGTCCGCCGCGAAGCCGGGAGTCGGTTGCTCCCCACGAAGAGGTAGGCGATCGCCCCGAGGAAGGGGACGAAAATGATGGTGAGAACCCAGGCGATGGCGGCCGACGGTCGTCGGTTCGTTGAGACAGCGACCGTCGCGAGGAACCCCAAAACAACGTGCGCCGCGACAAGGACGAGCGCGAGGGTTTCGCCCTGCTCGAGCGGTGTCATCGCAATCGCTGCCGTGGGACGACAACCTTTTTAATGATCAGAAGAACGGATGCTGTCGTGGGACATGCAATCAGCGCCCCGAGTAGCCCTAGGAGCGTGCCACCCACCATGGCACCGATGAGCACGAGAGAACCCGGAATGCTGATGGCTTTGCCAACAATCCGGGGAGTCAGCACGTACGCCTCGATTTGGACGTAAACCAGCATGGCGATTCCGACGAGGAGTGCTGCTGTCGGCGAGGTGAAGAGCGCAACGATCGTCACGATGCCCAGATTGATGACACTGCCGACGAGCGGGATGAGAGTGATGGGAAAGGCGAGTGCGGCGAGCACCGGCGCGAATTGCACACCGGCTACCGTCAGGAGGAGAAAGGTGAAGACAGCGTTGAAGGTCGCGAGAACCACCATGCCGCCGAGGTACTTGCCCACCGATTCCATGATGGTCTCGGCGATATCCATCACCGCGGGTCGGCGCGACAGCGGGACCAGGGTGTACAAGCCGGCCTTGATCGATTCCAGCCCGACGACGAAGTAGATGGTCAGGGCGATAACGAAGATCGCGCCGAATGTGCCGTTGAGCACCCCGGCGCCGAACTTCAGCGCACCACCGCCGATGGTCAACCAGACGTCGGGATCGCTCGCGCCTTCACTCAACCAGTTGACGAAGGGAACGAGCGCACCGCCGAACGCGTCGTTCGCGCCGGCAAACCATCGCTGGTCTTCGATGCGGTCGAACCCCTCGGGCAGGTAGGAGAACAGCTGGGATATCTGGCCGACGACGATCGGAACAACCAGCCAGGCGAGGAGCGCGAGAAGGAGGAGGAAGACCGCAATCACCGTGAGCATCGCACCGCCTCGAGACAGCCCGCGTTGCTCGAGCCACCGCACCGTTGGATAGAGGCCGAGGCATATGAAGAACGCGACGAAGATGAGCGTGAGCGCCGTGCTGAGGGACACCACGGCGGCTCCGAGCAGCAGGGCCAGAAGAACGCCGAGCGTCGCGATGAAGCCGAAGCGGAACGGGCCGCCGGCGAAGATCGCACTCATGGCGATGCCCCCGAACCGCGGCTCGGGTGTTGCGGGCAGTTCTTGCCCGGTGGAGCCTGGCGCGTGGCGGTCCATGCGGTCAGTATGGCTGTGCGGCCAAACGACCACAAGGTTTCCCTACGCCGAACGGCCCGGAAGCGAGCGCTGCCGGGCCGTTCGGAGGACGGTGCTACTTCTGCGTGCGGGCTTTCTCCTCGTCGAGGATGCGCTGGCCGGCCTTACGTTCGTTGATGCGGGTGTTCTCGGCGCGCACCTCAGCCTGGGTGGCGCGTTCGGTCACGAGCCACTGGGGCGGAGCCTCGAGCAGCGCGGTGATCTCGGCCGTCGTCAGCGCAGCGTCGTTCATCTCGGCTCGAGCCAGCCCGGAGACGGAGACACCCAGCTTGCGTGCGACCTCGCTGCGCGGGTGCGGCCCGTTTTTGCGCAGCTCGACGAGCCACTCCGGAGGTGAGCTGAGCAGCTCGTTGAGCTGCTCGCGGGTCACCGGGTTTGAGCGGAATTCTTCGGGAGTTGCCGGCAGGTAGACGCCCAGCTTCTTCGCGGCCGTCTCCGGCTTCATCGTTTGGGGAGTCTTGTTCGTTGCCATGTCTCCCAGCTTAACCGGCGGCGGACCGAGTGAAGCGCGGGAGGAAGCATCCGTAATACCCTAAACAGACCGCCGCGTGCCGATCTGGGGTGGGGAACGAAGAGGAACGATGGAAGCCGACCCGACGCCAGGACCCACGTTCACTATCGCTTTTGTCCCTGGAGTGACGCTCGCGAAGTGGTCGAAGGTCTGGCAGGAGCGCCGGCGGGACCTTCCGTTGGCATTCGCGCCGACGGCCGAGAGCGACGCCGTTCGTGTACTGCACGAGCGGACCGCCAACGTCAGTTTCGTACGATTGCCGGTGGATGACACCGACCTCAGCCTGATTCCGCTCTACAGCGAAGTACCGGTCGTGGTGCTGCCCAAGGATCATGAACTGTCGCTTCTGGCCGAGGTGGCCGTAGCGGACCTCGCCGACGAACACCTGCTGCAAGACCCGGACGAGGTGCCCGAGTGGCGCAACGTCGCCATCGAGGTGCGGGACGGAACGCGTCGTGCCGTGCCTGACTTGAGGTCGGTGGAAGACGCGGTCGAGCTCGTTGCGGCCGGCGTCGGCATTGTCATCGTTCCGCAGTCGGTGGCTCGGTTGTACAGCCGTAAGGACGTGATCGCCCGACCGGTCACCGATGTTGCGCAGTCTCGGATCGGGCTGGCCTGGCTGGCCGATGAGACGACGCCGGACATCGACGACTTCGTGGGCGTGGTGCGTGGGCGCACCGCTCACAGTTCGCGGAACCCGCAGGAGGAGCCCGAGAAGGCCCCGCCGAAGGAGCGCAAGCCGCAGCAGAAGCCGAAGGCCAAGCCGTTCACTCCGCGTCAGGGCCGCGCCCCGAAGAAACTCGGCAAGGGCCGCAACCGCGGACGCGGGCGCTCCTAGGACACTCAAGCCACCGTGGTGCCGAAGAGCAGCCCCAACAGGTAGGTGATGGCCGCGGCGCCGTAGCCGATGGCGAGCTGCCGCAGCGCACGCTTGAGCGGTGAAGCGCCGGAAAGCACCCCGACGACCGCTCCCGTAAGGAGCAAGACGATGCCGACGAGGACGGCCGCAACGGCCACGGCCGCGAGGCCGGTCATCCCGAACAGGTAGGGGAGAACCGGCACGATCGCACCTGAGGCGAAGAACAGGAAGCTCGAGAGCGCTGCGCCGCGGGCCGAACCGATCGAGTCATGTTCGTCACGCTGTGCGGACAGGCTGCCGGTGTCCAGGCCAACGTGGATGCACTCCAGGTTGTTGAGCACCTCGTGCGCGTGTTCCGCGGCCTGCTGGGGCGGCATGCCGCGCACGCGGTAGACGAGCTGAAGTTCGTTGGCGTTGACATCGAGCTGGGGAAGCACCTGTCGCGCGGTCGGGTCAGGAGCCGTTGAGTCGAGCAGCTCGCGTTGTGAACGAACCGAGACGAACTCCCCGGCAGCCATCGACAGTGCACCGGCGAGCAGGCCCGCGATCCCGGCCGCGAGCACCACTCCGGTGCCGACACCGGTCGCACTCATGCCGAGGACAAGAGCGAGGTTTGAGACAAGGCCGTCGTTGGCACCGAAGACCGCGGCGCGGAAGGTGCCGGACAGGTTGTTTCGACCGCGAGCCGCGAGACCGCGAACGATCTCGGTGTGCAGCCGCTCATCGGCGGCCATCGCGTCGGTGGCGTCAACGTCGGCCTCGTACGGCGACCGGGATTCGGTGCGCTGCATCAGGGCAAGCACGAAGACGGAACCGAAGCGCTTCGCGAAGAACCCAAGAAACCGGGTGCGCAGCGCCGTGCGGGTCGGGTCGTTGGCGTGTTCGCCGAGAAGATCAATCCAGTGCGCTTCGTGTCGGCGTTCCGCCTCGACAAGTCCAAGCAGGATCGCTCTCTCTTCACCGGTACGTCGGCTGGCGAGTTCGCCGTAGACCGACGCCTCTGCTCGTTCATCGGCGAGGTACTGTCGCCATCGTTTGATTTCGGCGCGAGTGGGTACGCGGGGGGACTCGGTCACTGTGCTGCTCCTGGATCGGATGACCGGCGAATCCTGGGTGCAGAAACTCCGGCCATCGTGAACGTGTGGCCGAAGGTCTCGCTCGCCCGCGGAGTGCGGGTGGGCTGCCGGGTCGAAAGACCAGTATGTCGACAGACCGCGTCGCCGTCTCTGGGATGAAAGCGGCGGTGGGAGCTACTCCCCTTCGCTGCAGCCAGTCTACCTCAGGTGCCTCTGGGCTCTCAGTTGCGACGGGTAGCCGCCGCGATCACCGCGTGCAGGGTGGAGCGCAGGTCGTCGAGCTCGTCACTCGACATGCCGAGTTCGGAAACGATGGTCGCAGGAATCGCTTCGGCGCGCGCCCGCAGCTGTCGCCCGGCCTGGGTCAGGGTGATGTCGAGTACCCGCTCGTCGACGCTCGACCGTTCGCGCCGCACGAGCCCGGCGGCTTCGAGTCGCTTCAGCAGCGGCGAGAGGGTCGCCGGCTCGAGCTGAAGGGCGAGGCCGAGGTCTTTCACCGAGCGCGGGTCCTGCTCCCACAGGGCAAGCATCACGAGGTACTGCGGATGGGTGAGGCCCAGCGGGTCCAGAACCGGTCGGTACAGGGACAGCACACTTCGGCTGGCGACGGCCAGTGCGAAGCAGACCTGGTTCTCGAGCGCGAGCAGGTTGGGAGCGCCACTCATCTCAACGTGTTCGTCCATCGTGGTCATGACTCTCCTCTCGGGTGGGCTCAACAACAATGTACACTAATAGTTATGGCACGAAGTAATAGGAAGCGGCCGACGATCAAGGAGTCGGGTGGCTTCACCAACTGGCTCAACAACTCGCTGCGGCCCTACATCGGCCCGCCTCCGCTCGGCCCGTACAACGAGGAGCCGCTCCCCCCATCGACCTCGTCTGCCTGTCCGCTCTGCGGCGCGCTGATGAGCGACCACAGGGTCGACCGCAGCGGCGTGCGCACGCAGTTGTACTGCCCGACGCCTGACGCGGAGCGCGCCGAAGCGTAGTATTCCCGCCATGGAGCATCCGCTGCTGTTCGAGAATGACGACCCCGTCGTCGATCGCGTGCGCACGATCTGTGCCGAGTACCCCGAGTTTGGCGAGAAAATGGCCTGGGGTCGACCGACGTTTCGCGCCGGCCAGAAACTCTTTGCGGTGATGGGCGCGTCGATGGACCGACCGCACACCCTGGTCTTCAAGCCTGACCCTGACGAGCGCCCGGCCCTGCTCCAGGACGATCGTTTCTTCGTGCCGAAGTACTTTGGTCCGGGCGGCTGGCTCGGCGTTGCCCTCGGAGGCGACACCACTGACTGGACGTTCATCGCTGAGCTCATCGACGAGTCCTACCGCCAAATTGCGTTGAAGCGTCAGATCGCGGCGCTCGATGATCGCCACTTGCGATAATTCACGTGCGAAAAACGGATGCCATCCCGCGTGCGTGCGGGATGGCATCCGTTTGTCTGACTGTTCAGATTTTTGTTACTCGTCGCCGGGGGTAACGAACCTGCCGAGGCCGCGCTCGAGTGACGCGTTCAGGCGGTCAATCTGTGCGGCGAAGGTCTCGAGCTCGGACAGTTCCCACTCCTGAAGAAGCGGCTGCATGATGGAGCGCTGCGTCGGGTTGATCGTGTTCATGCGGCGCGCTCCTTCGTCCGTCAGAACGAGGAAGCGCGCGCGGCCGTCTGACTTGTCTGTACGGGTTTCGACGAGGCCGAGGTCTTCGAGTTGCCGAATCTGCCGGCTCACCACGCTGCGATCGACCGCGAGCTGTTCGGCGGCGGCACTCGACTGGATGGAGCCGCAGCGTTCGATCAAGCGCAGCAACCGGAAGCTGGCCGGGGGAAGCGACGGGTCGATGGCGGCCGCTGCTTCCTTCAGGACGAAGTGAATCTTGCGCGACAGCGCACCCATGCTGGTTTCAACACTCACGATGGCGGCTGAGTGCCTGTCGCTACCTGGCGCGGGTTCTGTCGTCGTCACGGTCACTTCCTGGCTGTTCCCGCATCGGGGTTCTCGTTGGTAACCGCCGGGATGGAACCGGTCGGGTGAGCGCGGCCTACCGGGGGGAGGGCGACGCTCGCGGTTGAGACATCGATGAGCATATCGTTGGCGTCATCCCGATCGTGCACCTTGTCGGCCGGCTGCTTCTTGAGCTGGATAGCGTTCAGGGTGCCGAGCTTCGCGTTGGGGATGAAGCTCACGGCGATGAGAGTGACGAGCGTCAGCGGAACGGCGCAGAGGAAGACGAAGCCAACGCCTGAGCCGTATGCACTCTCGATCACAGTCTTGAGCACGTCGGGCAACTGGGAGATCTGCGGAATCGTGCCGCTGCCGAGGTATTTGCCGGCGAGCATCTGGTCGGCCGGTTCGAGCGCCGCGATGTTGTTTTTGATGTTCTGGGCGACCACGGTTCCGAGGATCGAGCCGAGCACCGAGACGCCGATCGTTCCGCCGAGGCTCCGGAAGAAGGTGACGGCACTCGTGGCGACACCGAGGTGGCGTACCTCGATGGAGTTCTGCACGACGAGCACGAGGTTCTGCATGAGCATGCCGATGCCCGCTCCGAGGATGGCCATGAAGATACCGACCAGGACGAACGGGGTGTCGTAGTGCAGCGTGCCGAGGAGTGCGGCGCCGATCACCGCGAGGACGGCGCCGGTGACCATGATCGCCTTCCAGTTTCCGCGGCGGCTGATGATGTTACCGAAAATCGTCGAGGAGATCAGGAGGCCGGCCATCATCGGAATGGTGAGCAGGCCAGACTCGGTCGGGGTGGCGCCGCGAGCGAGCTGCATGTACTGCGCCAGGAAGACCGAGGTGCCGAACATCGAGACACCGACCGAGATGCTCGCGACGACGGCGAGCGTGAAGGTGCGGTTCTTGAACATGGTGAGGGGGATGATCGGCTCAGGAGACTTGATCTCGACAATCACGGCAGCGACGAGAAGGATGATCGATCCACCCACCATGAGCAGGGTCGGTACGGACATCCACTCGAACTGCGAGCCCGCGAGCGATACCCAGATGAGCAGGAGTGAGACGCCGGCGGCGATCAGGAACGCGCCGAGGTAGTCAATGTGAACCTTGCGCTTCGGGTGCTTGGGCAAGTGGAGTGTCGACTGCAGCAGGATGATCGCGATGATGGCGATGGGCAGCGCGATGAAGAAGTTCCAGCGCCAGCCGAATGCGTCGGTAACGAGGCCGCCCAGGAGCGGACCACCGACGGTTCCGACAGCCATCACGCCACCGAAGAGGCCGGCATACTTTCCGCGGTCACGGGGACTGATGATGTCGGCCATGATGATCTGGCTGAGGGCAGCGAGGCCGCCACCGCCGATGCCCTGGAAGACACGGAACACAATGAGCGTGTTGGTGTCCTGCGAGAAGCCAGCTGCGGCGGAGCCGACCACGAAGAGGCCGAGGGCGAGCTGGATGAGGAGCTTACGGTTGAAGAGGTCCGCGAACTTCCCCCAGAGCGGGGTCGAGACTGTGGTGGCCAGGAGCGTCGAGGTCACGACCCAGGTGTACGCAGACTGGTCGCCCTTGAGCTCGGAAATGATAAGCGGAAGGGACGTCGCGACGACGGTTCCGGCGAGGATCGACACGAACATGCCCATCAGGAGTCCCGAAAGAGATTCGAGAACCTGGCGTTGGGTCATGCTGCCGTCGGGGGAAACCGTGGGTTTGGGGTGTTTTGAAGCTCGTGGCATGTGACTCCTGAAGTCGCGCTAAGGATCATTGACTATCGTCAACTATAACATTGACAAACGTCAACTATAAACCACGCTAAGGACTTTTGTCACATTCGCGCCCGAGGGGCCGATTGGCGCGAAGCCGTCTGGTCATGTAGTCTCTAATACGGCCTGCGGGGGAACATCGTTTCCCCAGGCCAAGCCCATGCGCCCGTAGCTCAACGGATAGAGCATCTGACTACGGATCAGAAGGTTGGGGGTTCGAATCCCTTCGGGCGCACGGTAAGCCCCGGAAAGACGCCGATTACGGTTGTCTCTCCGGGGCTTTTTCAGTGGCGTCCCACACTATCCCCGCAGTGTGATTTCGACTGCCCGCGAGCTGTCAGGGCGGGTGATGTGCCCTGCGGCGCCGAAGATGAAGCAGCCCGGTCCGCGCGCCGACTCGATACTGGCGCAGTCTGGGTGCACGACACCTCCTATCCATGGCTTTCGTGTTGCCCGTTGTGTTGGAGCCAGGGAGCCGTAAGTCTGGAGTCAGTGAGGGATCTCGACGCAAGGGAGGCCAGCGGTGGCGAAGCAGATGACCAAGAAAAAAATGACCTGGGCAGGAATGACCACAGGGCGGAAGGTTTTCACCATTGTCGTCGGAGTGGCACAATTCGTGTTTGCCGCTGCCGCGTGGAGAGACCTCGCAAGGAGACCGGCCGACACAGTCAACGGCCCGAAGGGCTTGTGGACGGCCATCATCGCAGTGAACTGGATCGGTCCGGCTGCCTACTTCATCAAGGGGCGTCGGCAGTAGAGTCGCCAGGTCGCCAGGTCGCCAGGTCGCCAGGTCGCCAGGTCGCCAGGTCGCCGGTGGGGCCCCTGGGGCGTAGTCGTTCATGGACACCGAATACCCACGGTGACGGCGGTTGTGAGTTCAGCGACTACGAGTGCGTCGATGCGGTTTCGGTGTGCGCCGCCATGATCGCTTCGGTCGTGAGCGTTCGGAGCACGGTTTCCTTGGCGACCCTGCGCAGTGTCGTTCCTTCTGCGTGCGCATAGTTTCGGAGTGCATCGAATGCTTCCGTCATGGTGAGGTCTTCGCGCTGTGCCAAAACACCCTTCGCCTGTTCGATGAGAACTCGCGTATCAAGGGCGAGGTGTAGTTGTTCGTCGACGAGATAGGGGCTGCGGAAGTTGCGCTCGTGCAGGATGCCGAGAACGGCCAGGTCGGCGAGGGCCTGGGCGATTCGTCCGTCTGCTTCTGAAACCTCGTGCACTTGTGAGCTCAACAGGTTCATCACGCCCATCACCTGGTCACGGAGCATCATGGGAACCGCGAAGGTGGAGCGGAATCCCTGTTCCTTGGCGGACGAGTGGAACTTGGGCCATTTGTCGGCGACAGTGTCGATGTCCGTGATCGCGACGTGAGCGGCTGTCTCGAAGCACTCAATGCATGGCCCCTCGCCCGCAGCCACGATGATCGTCTCCACGATCTCGGCCTCTTCGCTCGTCGAGGCCACGAGTTCAAGGTCGCCCGTCGGGTCGGCCAGCAGGATGCCACCAGCTTCCATGCCGAGAACCTCGGCGGAGGAGTGGAGCAGAGTCGAGAGAAGGTCGATAACGTCGTACTCACTCATCAGGGCATCGGTCATCGATACGAACGCTGTACTGACTTTCTGCTCCCGAGATTGTCCGCTCATCACGTCTCCATCGCTCATACGATCAATCCTCCACACTCGAAAAGTTGAGGCGGCGATTGACGACGTCCCGGGCAACATCACGAAGGCTGAGCCCTTGTGAGAAAGCGTACGCGCGCATGCGGGCCAGCGCTTCCGTCGCATCAATATCGAGTTGGGCCAGCATCATGCCGGTCGCTTGGTGGACTTCCCGGCGCATTTCAATCGGGGTGCCCTCGCGGCTCTTTTCGTCGCCTGCAAGCGAGATGGCTTGCCGAAGCGCTGGGGCCGAGACGGCTCGGGCCAGCGCTGCACCCACTTCTACGGAATCGTCATCGAGTGGGCCCGCGGTGGTTCGATAGCACAGCACTGTCCCGACGCAGGCGGCGCCGAGGATCAGTGGAAAGACGAAAATCGCGTTGACATTGAGCTCAGATGCCTGAGAGAGAAAGAAAGGCCAGCGGTCCTCGTCGCTCACTGACGGGATGAGCACCGGTCGCATCGTCGTGAAACACTCGAAAAGCGGCCCGGCCCCCAGGTCGAAATGCGCTTCCTCGAGGCGACCGGCTGTGGCATCGCTGATGTGAATGACTGATGCTTTTTTCTCGCGATCGAGAACGGCGAGGGCGACCCCTGTGATGGGCAACAGTTCAAGAAATGGTGCCGTCAGCTTCTGGCCAATTCCGGTGTCGGCCTCGGTCGCGCTCACCGCCAACCGCCCGTACCGCGCGACGCGCGACGCGCGATGACGTCGACGATTTTCATGCGCCAAGTCTAGGTTCCGCAGACTTTTCGCGATATCCCTTGACCTCGGCTCTGGCGGAATGCGCATCGTCGAGCTAATATTCACTGTGTGAACAGATGTTCATGAAGTGAACGGATGAAGACATGATCTCGAAATTAGTACCCGGACTTGAGGATGCTGTCGCGGGAATCCCTGACGGCGCCGTGGTGATGATCGGAGGCTTTGGTCGAGCCGGGCAGCCGGTCGAACTGATTGACGCCCTGCTGGCACAGGGTGCTCGAGACCTCACCGTCATCAATAACAATGCGGGCAACGGCGACACCGGCCTTGCGGCACTTCTTGCTGCCGGCCGCGTCCGCAAGATGATCTGCTCGTTCCCTCGCCAAAGCGACTCCCACGTGTTCGACGGGCTCTATCGCGCAGGAACGGTTGAGCTTGAGCTCGTTCCCCAGGGCAACCTCGCGGAACGCATCCGCGCGGCGGGCGCGGGCATCGGCGCATTCTTCACTCCAACGGGATTCGGAACAGCGCTCGCCGATGGTAAGGAAACCCGGGAGATCAACGGCAGAAACTACGTCCTGGAGTACGCACTTCCCGCAGATGTTGCGCTCGTCAGCGCGCTGGCCGGCGACCGCTGGGGCAACCTCGTCTATCGGAAGACCGCGCGCAACTTCGGTCCGATCATGGCGGCTGCAGCGACCACAACGGTGGTGCAGGTTGACGAGGTCGTCGAGCTGGGTGTTCTCGACCCGGAGTCCGTCGTCACCCCAGGGCTCTACGTCGACAGGATCGTTGCGGTCGGCGAACGGGCATGGCTGCGGGGCGGCGAATTCGTCGGTGCGGCATCGATCGAAGGGAACGCATCATGACCACACGAATGACGAGGGACGACCTCGCCGCACGCGTCGCCCGCGATATCCCCGAGGGTGCTGTCATGAACCTCGGGATTGGGGCACCGACGCGCGTCGCCAACTTCCTGCCGGAAGATCTCGAGGTGATCCTGCACACCGAGAACGGCATGCTCGGGATGGGTCCTGAGCCGCAGCCAGGCGAGATCGACCCCGACCTCATCAACGCCGGCAAGCAGCCCGTGACCGAACGCCCGGGTGCGGCGTACTTCCACCACGCCGACTCCTTCGCCATGATGCGCGGCGGCCACCTCGACGTGTGCATCCTTGGCGCATTTCAGGTGTCTGAACGCGGAGACCTGGCCAACTGGTCGACCGGCGCACCGGATTCCATTCCGGCGGTTGGCGGCGCCATGGATCTCGCGATCGGCGCGAAGCAGGTCTACGTCATGACCGACCTGCTCACCCGATCGGGCGAGTCAAAGCTCGTGCGCGATTGCAGCTATCCGCTCACCGGTGTCGGCTGTGTTAACAGGATCTACACGGATCACGCCATCTTCGACGTGACCCCGACCGGCCTTGCCGTCACCGAACTTTTCGGCGACAACACCATCAACGAGCTTCGTGACCTCACTGGCCTGGAGCTCGCCGACCGGACCTCGACCACCGTTTCGACCAAGGAGCTCACATGACCGGCAGTTTCATCTACGACGCCGTACGGACTCCGTTCGGACGATACGGAAAAGGGCTGGCAAGCATCCGTCCGGACGACTTGGCCGGTTCGACCCTGTCTGCACTGGTGCAGCGGCACCCCGACCTCGACCCGTCGCGCATCGACGAGGTTCTGCTCGGTGACGCCAACCAGGCGGGAGAAGACAATCGCAATGTGGCCAGGATGGCCGTCCTCCTGGCCGGGCTGCCGACATCCGTTCCCGGGGCCACGGTCAACCGTCTCTGTGGCTCCAGCGTGGAGAGCGTGATCCAGGCCAGCCGCGCCGTGGAGACCGGAGACGCCGACCTCGTTGTGGCCGGTGGCGTTGAGTCGATGAGTCGCGCCCCATGGGTGATGCTCAAACCGTCGAAGCCATACCCGGCCGGGCACGAGACGATGCACTCGTCGACTCTCGGCTGGCGCATGGTGAACCCGCAGATGCCCGACCGCTGGACGGTGTCGCTCGGTGAGACCGCGGAAATGCTGGCCGAGCGCTTCTCGATCAGCCGTGACGACCAGGACGCATTCGCCATGAACAGCCACCGCGCCGCCGCTGCCGCGTGGGCCGACGGGATGTACGACGGCGAAATCGTTCAGGTTCCCGGCGCGGCCCTCGCTCGCGATGAGGGTATCCGCGACGACACCTCACTCGAGTCGCTCGCCCCGTTGAAGCCCGCGTTCCGCGAGAACGGAACCGTCACCGCCGGCAACTCCTCACCGCTCAGCGACGGCTCGTCCATGCTTTTCATCGGTGGCGAGAACGCGCCGCTCGACGCTGAGCCACTCGCCCGCATCATCGGGCGCGGTGTGAGCGGCAATGACCCTGACACGTTCGGCATCGCGCCGGTCGAGGCCGCCAACCGGGCGCTCGCCCGCGCCGGCAAGACCTGGGCAGACGTCGACGTGGTCGAGCTCAACGAAGCCTTTGCCTCGCAGAGCCTCGCCTGCCTGAACCTCTGGCCCGAACTCGATCCGGACAAGGTCAACATTCACGGCGGAGCGATCGCCATCGGCCACCCCCTTGGAGCATCCGGCGGCCGCATCATCGGCCACCTCGCCCACGAGCTCAAGCGGCGCGGCGGTGGCGTCGGCGTTGCGGCGATCTGCATCGGCGTCGGCCAGGGCCTCGCCGTCGTGCTCGAACGATAGCGTTGGGGTCATGATCGACGACCCCGAGCCCAGCGGCCAGTACGTCCAGTCGCTGGCCCGAGGGCTCGGAGTTATCCGCGCCTTCGGTCACGACCGCCCGAGCATGACGCTCAGCGAGATCGCCGACGTCACCGGCCTCAGCCGCGCGACCGCTCGCCGATTTTTGCTCACCCTGGCCGAGCTCGGTTACGTGCGCGCCGACGGTCGCCTGTTCGAACTCACCCCACGGGTCCTCGAACTCGGCTTCTCGTATCTGTCCGGCCTCGGACTGCCCGACATCGCCAGGCCCCGCCTGGAGTCGCTGTCGCGGCAGCTGAACGAATCAGCCTCGGCATCGGTGCTCGACGGTGGCGACATCGTCTACATCGCCCGGGCCGCCGCCCGCCGCATCATGACCGTATCGATCTCTGTCGGCACCCGGTTTCCGGCGCACGCCACCTCGATGGGCCGGGTGCTGCTGGCCGGTCTCACCGACGCCGCGCTCGATGAGTACCTGGCGTCGATCGACCGGGAACCGCTCACCGAGCGCACCGTCGTCAACTCTGCGGATCTGCGCGCGACCCTCACTGAGGTGCGCGAGCAGGGCTGGGCGCTCGTCGACCAGGAGCTGGAGCCCGGCCTGCGCTCTCTCGCCGCCCCGCTTCACAACACAACGGGCGACGTCGTCGCGGCGATCAACGTGTCGACCTCCACATCGACCGCGAGCCTCGAGCGCATGTCCGAGGAGTACCTGCCGGCGCTTCTGGCCGCAGCGGCCGATATCAGCGGGACCATCGCGCACCTCTGACCGGCCATTTTCTTCACGAACGGATGCCGCCGCGCTCGCAGCGAGGCGGCATCCGTTCTCAGATCGTCTTGACAATTTCGCAAGACAACGTGTAAACCTAATGGACACGCAATCAAGCTGTCCGTGCCGAGTTCGCCGAGGAACCCCCTCTGCTCCCGGGGGCTGCTTGCAACCGCGGATCGCCGAAGGTGGCGGCCGCCGAACGAAAGAGTGGGCCAATGACGGCTACAACACCCGCTTCCGGCACCACGGTTTTCACGTTGCTCGGCCCGATCGCTGCGGAGGACCTCGGTGTGGTGTCGGTGCATGAGGCGCTGCTCTCGGTTGTTCCCGGTGCGCAGTACGCGCCGGACATTTCGATGGACCGGGCTGAGATCTTTGAGGTTCTCGCCGAGAAGTTACGCGAGTTTCGTGCGTCCGGCGGTCAGACGATCGTCGACAGCACCGGCATGTCTCACGGCCGCGACCTGGCCCTGTACGAGACGCTGTCGCGATCGACCGGCGTCACCATCATCGCGTCGACCGGCATGGGCCCTGAAGAGATGCTCGGTGGCTATTTCCTCACGCCGCAGACCAACCCGCCGACGCCCTGGCCCGCCGAAAAGTTCGCCGATCTCTTCACGAAGGAGATCACCGAGGGCATGGTTGTGCCCCGGGTGGAGCGCCGGGCAGCAGCCGGACTGGTCACAACGACCGCCGCGCGCGACGGCATGACGCCGACGGAGGAGAGCCTCTTCCGCGGTGCGGCGCGGACGGCCCTCGCCACCGGTGTTGCCGTGTCGATCCGGTACGGCGCTGATGCGCTGCATGACCTCGACATCGTGCTCGACGAGAACCTCCCCGCGGAACGGGTGCTCGTCGGCGGGCTCGACCGGACAGAGGCTGTTGCGGCCGGAGCGGCAACCGAAGTGGCGCGCCGGGGTGCCTACGTCGGCATCGATCATGTCGGGCGAAACACCGATGACAGTGTGGTGACCGACGACGAGCGGGCCGAGCTCGTGCTCGACCTCGTGAAGGCCGGGTTCGCAGACCGCATCCTTCTCTCGAGCAACGCGATCGGCGTCGCCAAGGGGCAGCCCGACGACGACCTGCCGTTCAGCTACCTGCTGACGACGTTCGTGCCGAAGCTCCGGTCACTCGGGCTCGGCGAGGATGACGTGCAGCGCATCCTCGTTGACAACCCGCGCAACCTCCTCACGGTGCGCTGAGCGCATCCCCTTTCTTTTCGCCCTCTTTCGTTAGGTGACACAGTTGTCAAAGGTAAACACGGTACTGGGAACGATCCCCGCCGAAGAACTCGGCCTCGTGGCTATTCACGAGCACATCGGATACGGCATGCCGGGCAGTGAGCTCGACACCAAATGGTGGAAGACCCCCGAGCAGCGGTACGAGGAGACCGTGCCTAAACTGCGGAAATTCCACGAGTACGGCGGCGGAACGTTTGTCGATGCAACCGGCATCTGCAACGGTCGCGATGTCGACTACTACAAGTCACTCTCCGCCAAGACCGGCGTGAACATCGTCGCCTGCACCGGATTCGTCGGCGGAGACACCGCGCTGCCGCACTTCGCCCGGGCGTCGGTCGACTACCTGGCCGAGGTCTTCACCCACGAGATCACGGTGGGCATCGGCACCACCGGCAGCAAAGCCGGCGTGATCAAGGTGGGCGTGAGCCGGGGTGGTCGCATGACCGATCTCGACAAGCGCATCTACCGGGCAGCTGCTCGAACGTCGGTGAACACCGGCGCACCGGTGCTGACCCACCTGGCGATCGACGCCGAGAACGCGATCAGCATCTTTGAGGAGGAGGGACTTCCGCTTGACCGGGTGCTCTTCGGTCACGTCGATGACGGCGTCAACGCCGAGAAGACCCGTGACACCTGGATCGCCGAACAGGGCGGCCGGGTCGGATTCGACACCTTTGGCTACGAGACCGAGCTCGAGGACCCGCCATTCTGGGCGCGTCCCCGCCAGGAACGCCTCGACCACTTCCTCCGGTTCCTCGCCGCAGGACACCTCGATAAGGCTCTCGCCGGAGCCGACGCCAACTGCAGCCCGCTCGGCTGGCCCGGAGTGAAGGGCCACACCGTCAACTACATCTTCGAGGACCTCATCCCCGACCTGCAGAAGTCCGGCCTAGATGAGGCCACCATTCGCACGATCTTCGTCGAGAACCCCGCACAATTCCTCTCCCTCGCGGTCTAACCCGCATATCCCGCCACTCCAGGCTCGCCTGGGCAAGAAAGAGAACACAATGAAGTCTTCAGACATCCAGAACCTCACCGTTGCCATTGTCGGCGCCGGATACGGGGGAGCTGCAGCGGCCAAGGCCCTGAGCCTGCTCGGTGCACAGGTCACGGTCTACGAGCAGGCCAGCCAGATTCGTGAGGTCGGAGCCGGCATCGGCCTTCGCCCGTCAACGATGGACCAGTTCCGTCGCTGGGGCATGTTTGACGCAATCGCCAACGTCAGCACGCCGAGCAACCAGTTTGAGATCCTCACGGCGACGGGCCACCCGATCATGACCGAGGCGTGGCCAGCCATCCCCGGTGACACCGAGAACACCAAGACGCACCTCATCCACCGTGGCGACTTCATCGAAGCACTCCTCAGCGTTCTCCCCGATGGCATGGTGCGTCTCGGCCACAAGCTCGACACTGTCGAGGACCGCGGCGACAGCGCCGTACTGACGTTCACCAACGGTGAGCGCGTCGAGGCCGACCTCGTCATCGGGGCCGACGGCATCAAGTCGGCCGTGCGGCAGCAGCTGTTCAGCCAGGCGGGGCCCGTCTTCTCCGGCGAGCACGCCTACCGCGCCGTTATCTCCCTCGATGACGCCTACGGCATGGTTCCCGACGACGAGCTGCGCATGTACATCGGTCGCGGCACCAAGGTCTACCTGCTCCCGCTCCGGCACCGCAACCAGTTGTCGTTCGACATCACCGCGCTCAACCCCGACGGCACCTGGGCGCCCACCGTCACCTCGGACGACCTCGTGGCAACGGTCGAAGGATTCGATGAGCGCATCGTCAACATGGCACGAAACCTCAACATGGACACGGTGAGCATCCGCGCCGTCTACGACATTGACCCGGTCGACACCTGGCACACGAACGCGGTTGCCCTGCTGGGTGACTCCGCGCACTCGATGCTCCACCACCAGGGACAGGGCGCGAACTCGGCCATCATGGACGCCGGCGGACTCGCCGACGCCCTCGTCGAGGCCGACTCGGTGCCCGAAGCCCTCGCGCTCTACCAGGCCACCCGCAAGCCCGTCACCGACGAACTGCAGCGCATCTCCCGCCAGGGCTGGACCGAGGATGAAGTGAACGACGTCTTCCCCGGCCAGAAGCCGGGTTCGATTGCCGGAGCAGCGGTATGACCATCCACCCTGAGATCGCCAAGATCCTCGCCCAGATTCCGGCGCCCGACGGCTCGCCGCTCGACCCCGTGGCCATGCGCGCGGGCGAGGCCGCCCAGGTTCCGCCGGTCGGTGACCGCCTTCCACTCTTCGCCGTCGAGGATCGCATCGCGTCGACCTCGGCAGGCGACGTGCCTGTGCGCATCTACACACCGGTCGAGTCCGGGTCGTATGGCTTCCTCGTTTACGTGCACGGCGGCGCTTTCTTCCTCGGCAGTCTCGACACGGTCGACCACGTTGCGCGCGAACTGGCGAAAGCCACCGGCCTCCGAGTGATCTCGGTTGGCTACCGGCTCGCCCCAGAGGCGGCTTTCCCGGCCGGGCTCGACGACGTTTACGGCGTCGTCCGCTGGGCCGCCGAGAACGGCGAGAGCCTCGGCTGGGACGGGCGCACCCTCGCGCTCGCCGGTGACAGCTCGGGCGGGAACTTCGTCGCCGCGGTCACCGCGAAGGCACACGACGACGGTTTCGACCGCATTTCGCACCAGGTTCTCTACTACCCGTCGGTTGACCTGGACTTCGACGTTAACCGGTACGCGTCCCTCCGGGAGAACGCCGAGGGCTACGGACTTGAAACGGCCGGGCTCCTGCCATTCAACGCGTTCTACCTCACAAGCGGAGCCGACCCCGCTGACCCGCTCGTCTCACCGATCAGGCGAGAAGATCTCACCGGCCTGCCGCCCGCGCTCATCATCACGGCCGAGCATGACCCGCTGCGCGACGAGGGGGAGATGTACGGCCAGCGCCTGGCTGACGCCGGTGTTGCCACCACAGTGACCCGATATGACGGTGCGAACCACGGGTTCGTCGTGAACTTCTCCTGGATCCCCGAATTCGCCCGGGTCTTCACAGAAACTGCCGAGTTCCTCTCCCGCGAGACGTCACGATGACTGTCGCGATACATCCGCTCGTCTCACCCTGGGGACGATTCGGTCTCTACAGCTTCCTCATCGACGCGCCCGAACTCGCCATCGTCGATGCCGGAATCGCGACATCGCCCCGGGAGGGCATGGTCGCCGAACTGGAGAAGCTCGGGCGCCGCATCGAAGATGTGCGCTGGATACTGCTCACCCACGGTCACATTGACCACCTCGGTGGGGCACACGCGCTCTGGGAACTGACCGGTCGACGCGCGCAGGTCGTCATTTCTGAAGCGGATGCTCCGCTGTTGCGTTCGCGCGCGGCTCACGTTCAGCAGTATGTCGATGTGCGACAGCAATACCTGCCCGATCCTGACGGGGTTGAGAAGCAGACGGCGGCCGCTGCCGCCGTCATCTCGGGCGAGATGGAGCCCACCCTGCTGGTTCGAGGCGGCGAATCGCTGTCGCTCGGCGGCGGCGTCTCGGTGTCGGTGCACGCGATCCCCGGGCACACGGCCGGGTCGGTCGCCTACGTCGTCGACGGGCAGAACGACGTCTTCGTCGGTGACGCCGTGCAGGTGCACGGTGCGGCTAACGGGTTCCCGGGCTACGAGGACCCGGCGGCCTACCGCAGGAGCCTCGAGTACCTCCGCGACGAAATCCGCCCCGAGCACCTCTATCTCGGGCACCCATACCGGCGTACCGATGGCGTACCGTACGGCGTCGAGCTCGACCGTGCCCAGGCCTCCGAAGCGCTCACTGAGAGTCTTGAAATTGAAAAGCGTGTGGCGGATGCTGTCGCTCGCTACCTGCAGGATGGCATCCGCTCGACAGATTCACCGTATTCGCCATTTGCTCCTGTGGCCGATGAGCTGGGCTATACCGGTGATCCCACGCTCGAACCATCGCCGTTCTTCACCACGCTGCACGGCTACACCACGCACCTCGCGTCGATCACAGAGGAGTCGCCCTCATGGTGAATGTCACAACCTGGGACGCTAGCGAGCAGACAATTGTCATCTCGAAAGACCTGCGGGTTCCGATGCGCGACGGAGTCGAGCTCGCGGCAGACGCCTATTCGGGTGTCGGCGATAAGCCACGCCCCGCACTCGTCGCGCTGAGCCCGTACGGCAAGGAACTTCAGGCGCTCGCCCTCACCATGCCGCCGCAGCGCCGCCCCAGTCCCATGTGGGACGGATGCATCGAGGCCGGAGACATCGCACGCATCGTTGCGGAGGACTACGTCCACGTCATCGGTGACCTGCGCGGCTCGGGGCATTCGGGCGGTGAGCACATCGGCAACTACAACGCCGGTGGTGTCTCGCTCGGTCAGGACGCCTACGACTTCATCGAGTGGGTCGCCGCGCAGCCCTGGTGCGATGGCAACGTCGGCATGGTCGGCATCTCTTATTTTGGGTCAATGCAGGTGCTCGCGGCGGCCGAACGCCCGCCGCACCTGAAGGCGATCTTCGTCTCGGGCGGCCACTATGACTTCTACGAGACCACCTACCACGGCGGCGTCATGTGGTTCATGCCGCGGGCCGCCCGCGAGGGTCGCGGCGGAGACTCGGGTTGGGCGTTCACCGACCGGGTCAAGTCGCGGATGATCGAGAAGTACTCGCCGGAGGAGCTTGGGGCACTCGTTGCCCAGCGCCTCGCCGACCCCGACGTGGCGGCCTGGCCCAACCTCGTGCACGTGCTGAACTACCCGAAGAACCACGAGGCCTGGTTCGACATCGTGATGAACGAGCTCGACGGCGAGTGGTACGAGGAGCGCAACCCGATCACGCTCGCGGTAAACATCGATATCCCGGTCTACCTGCAGATCGACCAGGGCCGGGGCTGGACCATGGACGGCACGATTGAGCTGTTCGACGCCCTGAAGGGGCCGAAGAAACTCGACATCGGGCCGTACCCGCCCATGCAGTCGCGCCCGTTTGTCGAAGAGCACGACAAGATGTTCCGCTGGTATGACTACTGGATCAAGGGCATCGACAACGGTGTGATGGATGAGCCGGCCGTGCAGGTCTTCGTTGAGGGATCGCGCGAGCGGGTGAGCGGTGAGGCCTGGCCGCCCAAGAACATCGAGTACACCTCGCTGTTCCTGCGGCCACGCGGGAAACTGTCGACGGAGCACGAGCCGATGGGTGTGCAATACGCCGCGCCCGACGGTTTCTACCAGGCTCCGCTGACGGTGACCGACAAGGTCGAGATTCTCAGTTGGTCGACTCCTCCGTTCGAGGAAGCCACCGAGATGATCGGCACCGGCGCAGCGCACCTCTTCGTTGAGATCGACCAGCCCGACACCAACTTCATCCTCCGGCTCTGGGATTACGCGCCCACCGGCAAGCGACAGTTGATCACGAGCGGGTACCTCAAGGCGTCGCATCGGGAACTCGACGATCGCACCACAGAGGGCAATCCATTCCACCCGCACACGCGGTCGGTTCCCGTCGAGCCCGGCGTCGTCGAGGAGTACGTGTTGCGGCTCTACCCGTTCGCGAACACCTTCACGGCGGGGCACCGGCTCGTGGCGGAACTGTCGAACGCCGAACCGCTGGCAGACGAGCACAACGCCCTGCTGCCGCCGGACGCCTTCCACCTCCCGGTTGGGCGGCCCGTCACTCACAAGGTGTACCGGGACGCGTCGCACCGATCGCGACTGGTTCTGCCGTTCACTGTTCCGGCGGCGGGGGAGCACTCCGCCGACTGATCGGTCGCAAGCCCACCCGGCTCCTCACTCGCTCCGCTCACAAGCGCGGGAGCGGTGCCTCACGCGCCGCTCCCACGCTTTCGCGTTAAAACAGACTGACGAGTCACTTGACACGGTGTATGTCTTGCTGTCACATTGTCAAATACAGTTTCAGTCGCTCGTCGTCCGGCCCGCACGTTGCGGCGCCCAAGCAATTCGGCTGCTGTGCTCTCTCACTAACAACGGAGTTACTTATGAGCCACACCTCTCTGGAGCCGCAATCCCGACGCGCAAGCGCTTCGTCCAGCGGTTCCCCTGCCCTCCGAATCAAGGGCACACTCGCCGTCGCTTCCCTCGCGGTGATGATTGCCCAGATCGCCAACGCGCTCCCCGGATCGCTCAATGGTGTGTTCCAGCAAACCTTCAACACCGTCGGGTCGCAGCTGACCTGGATCACCGCGGCGTTCATGATCCCCGTCGTTGTCTTTGAACTCACATTCGGTGTTCTCGGCGACAAGTACGGCCACCGGAAGCTTGTGGCCGGTGGCTCGATACTGGTGCTTGTCGGATCTGCCGTCTGCGCGATTGCACCGCAGGTGGAAGTGATGTGGATTGGTTCCGCAATCAACGGGCTGGGCGCAGGCGCAATCTTCCCCGCCTCGCTCGCGCTCGTCGCTGCGGTGACCCACAACCCGCGAGATCGCGCAAAGGGCATCGCGCTGTGGGCGGGCTTCCTGTCGGCCGGTGCTGCCATCTCGCCGCTTCTCGGCGGATTCGCCGCAGGGCTGGGCTCGTGGCGCGGCTCCTACTGGGTCGTCGCCGTCCTCGGGTTAGCAGCGGTCTTTTTGAGTCTGGCTTTCGCCGTCGAATACCGCTCGCCACAGAGCCGCAAGTTGGACCCGTGGGGCCAGGTGACCTTCGCCGCCGGACTGATCCTTGTCCTGTTCGGACTCGTCCAGGGACCGGAGGAAGGATGGCTGACACCGAACGTCCTGATCGCCTCGGTTGCCGGCGTTGTGCTCCTGATCGCCTTTGTCCTCATCGAGCTGCGTGCGAAGTCTCCACTGCTCGAACTGAGCCTGTTCAAGAACCGGGCGTTCACCGTCTCGTCGATCGTCGCCGTTGTCGGAATGTTCGCCTTCCTCGGCGCCTGCTTCGCCACAAGCATGTGGCTCGGGCCCGTGCAACACCAGAACCCCGTCATCCTCGGCATGCTCTTCCTCCTGCTTCAAGGACCCGCCTTCGTTCTCATCCCCGTGATCTCGCGACTGCTCCACGTCGTCGAGGCTCGCTGGCTTCTGACCGCCGGTCTGGCTCTCATCGGGCTGGGTGCCCTCCTCGCATCCCGACTCGAGGTCACCGACCTCAGCCCGATTCCCTTCGTCGCACCGACCCTGCTCATCGGAGTCGGGTTCGCGCTGACACTGAGCCCCATGACCGCGATCGCGCTCAACACTGTGCCCCGCCAGCTCACCGGGATGGCCAGCGCAACCACGAACCTCTTGCGCGACCTCGGCTTCGTACTTGGTCCGGTGCTTGTGGGTGCGATCGCACTGAGCGCGGCAGGTAACCAACTCGTCGGCACGCTGCAGACAGCGGACCTCGCGCCGGACGACAAGGGCGCGGCCCTCGGCATTGCGGAAGGTGGCGGCCCGATCGCCCTCAACAGCATTCCGGCCGGAGTTCCGGGTGGCGGGGCGCACGACCTCGCCCTCGCTGCGCTCGGAAGCGGATTCTCGCTCGCCTTCCTTGTCTGCGCCATCGCGGCGTTCGCCGCCGCTGTGCTCACTTTGTTCGGTCTTCGCGGAGTGCGGGACGACCGGGGGTCGACTGTGTCCTACGCTGACGACGACGAGACAGGGCTTGCCGAACCCGCAGAGGACAGCGTCGTGAACTCTCCCGAGTGGAGTGAAGACAGGATCTAGCGAAGCACCCCGCCCGATGCCCGGTGGCCGAGCGGCCGCGAGGAGCGGCCACTCGGTGCCGGGCATTCCGCTGTGCCGCCACAACGTGCGGCGGCTCAGCCGACAATCGCCATCGATAGGATTACACCGTGGCAAGTCTCCGAGCAGCACAGAAGCAAATGACCAGGCAGCTCCTGCTCGATCGAGGGCTCGAGCTGTTCGAGGAGAAGGGGTACCCGGCGACAACGGTCGACGACATTGCTGCTGCAGCGGGAACCACTCGAGCGACGTTCTACCTGCATTTCCCCTCCAAAGCCGACCTCATGCGGTCGCTGGTCGAAACATCGAACGTGCTGCTGATCGGCCCGGACAACCCGCCACTTCCGGAGGTGATCGAGCGAGGCGATCGTGCCCAGATCAAGATCTGGCTGGGTCGCAAGTTCGACCAGTGGAAAGAAATCCGGCCATACGTCATGGCTGCTCACCAGGCAGCCGCGTCCGAGCCTGACATTCAGACGGCACTGGACCAGTGGTTCGAAGGCGTCATCACGGAAATTGTCGACGGGCTCACCCGGGCAAACCGCTTCACTCCCGAATCGCGTCGGATCCGTGGAACCCTCGCTTTCGGGCAGCTCGAGTTCTTCTCGCGGCGGTGGTTCGCCCATGGGTGGAGCCTCGACCGGGAGGCGTCACTTGAGCTGATGACCGACTCCTGGTGCGGTCTTCTCACCGACTAAGACGAGACCTCTGTTGCACGCCAAGCGTCCTTAACGTCCGTTGACGGTAGACGTCGCACAGGAGATGGACGCTTTCTGTCCAGCAGAACAAGATTCGTTCCTGCGGAAAATACCTTCACACTGGATCTATCGCGAACGAGCCACGTGCGTCGCGCAGCAACTCCCGCATCACAACGAAGTCAGGCAGGATCATGACAGAAACCACTCAGGACGTACTGGTCGTCGGCGGAGGAATGGCCGGCCTGGCCGCAGCGTTCACGCTCCGCGAGAACGGTGCATCCGTCACCCTTCTCGAGCACGCTGCAGAATTCGGTGAAGTGGGCGCAGGCCTGCAACTGGCTCCAAACGCCACCCGCCTCCTCAAGCAGTGGGGTCTGCTCGACGAGGTTCTCGCCGTCGGCGTCACCCCCGACCACGTCGCCTTCAAGGACGCACGCACCGGCGAACCGTTGCTGAGCCAGAACGTTCAGGACGGTTTCGCCGAGAAGTATGGCGCTCCTTACGTCGTCGTCCACCGCAGCGACCTGCACCGTGTGCTACTCGAACGCTGCCGCGCTGCAGGCGTGACGCTCGTCAACAGCGTCACAATCGAGTCCGTCGTTACGTCCGGCGACGAGGCGATTGCGACCGCAACAGACGGAACCGTCTACCGCGCCGGTGCCGTCCTCGCCGCCGATGGTTTGAAGTCACGGCTGCGCAAGCAGATCTCCGACGATGAGCCCATCTCCTCCGCCTATGTCGCGTACCGCGGCACGGTCCCAACGGCCGGTCTGCCGAGCGATCAGCTCATCAACGATGTCACCGTGTACTTCGGACCGAATTGCCACATGGTGCAGTACCCGTTGCGTGGTGGCGAGTTGCTCAACACCGTCGCCGTGTTCCGGTCGAAATCTTTCGAGAGCGGCATCGAGCAGGCACCGGGACTCGAAGAGCTGCAGGAGGCGTACGCCGACTGTGTTCCCCACGTGCAGGAGTCGCTCAAGCAACTGTGGCACGGAATTCGCTGGCCGATGTTCGATCGCGAGCCGATCGAGCAGTGGGTCGACGGGCGGATGCTCCTCATTGGCGACGCCGCCCACCCGATGTTGCAATACCTGGCGCAGGGTGCATGCCAGGCGCTCGAGGACGCCGCCGCGCTGCAGGAACTAACAAAGGGCACCGTGTTTGTGGACGGTCGCGTCGATGCCGGTGCCTGGCAGCAGGTCTTTGAGGAATTCACCGAAATCCGCCAGCCCCGCACCGCACGCGTGCAAACCACCGCCCGGGTCTGGGGCGAGTCCTGGCACGTCGACGGCCTGCCGCGCCTGCTTCGCAACATGCTGTTCAAGGCCAGTAACTCCGACGTGACGCCGCACACCGACTGGGTCTACGACCACGCACTCGAGAACAGTCTCGATGCCGTCATCAACAAGCGCGAGGTCACCGCGCCAGCATCCGTCTGACGCTGCCGGGGCCCCGGTCGGCACAGATAAACTTCTGTCATGCAGAACACTGAGGTGTACACGCGACCGAAGTACGCGATCACTTCGGTGGATCACGCCCTCAGGTTGATTCAAATTCTGCGCGATACCGGCGGCCTGCGGGTCTCGGACGCCGCCGCCGAACTGGACATCGCCGCGTCGACCGCTCACCGACTGCTGGCGATGCTCGTCTACCGTGGATTCGCGGTGCAAGACGACTCGCGGTCGTACTCGCCCGGCCCGGCGCTCGGTGCTGCGCCGTCGAACGTGCCGTGGACCCGATCGTTGCGCACCCTCTGCTACCCGCACCTCGAACTATTGGCCGACCGGCTCAACGAGACGGTCAACCTGGTGTTCCGCGTCGGTGGGAAGGTGCGATTTCTCGCAAGCGCTGAGGCACCCAACATCCTGCGGGTGGGTGATCGAACGGGCACGGTGCTCGACGCTCGTTTCGCCTCAGGTGGCAAGGCAATCCTCGCCGAACTCGACGGGGGTACGCTCGACCGGCTCTACCGCAGCCGGTCGGCGGAGCTGTCGGGCGATTTCATGGCAGACCGGGACTTCGCCAGAATGCTCCGCGAACTGGACCAGGTGCGCACGCAGGGCTACGCGCTGAATATGGGCGAGACGGAGTCCGGGGTGTTTGCCCTCGGTATCGCCCTGCACGATCAGGCCGGAGTCGCGCTTGCAGCGCTGACCGTGTCGGCACCGGCGCAGCGGTCGGCGCTCTTGCAGACCGACCGGGTGATCGCGCTGGTTACCGAGACCCGGCGTGAGATCGAGGCGGAACTGCGCGGAGTGACGCTCGATCCGTCAACGTGAGTCCGCCCGTCAGCCCGTACGACCGCCGAGCAGCGACTGAAGCGCGCGCTGCAGCGCCTCGCGTTCGGCGGTCGAGAGCTGTGTGGTGAGGGCCGCGTCCATGCGCTCGACGAGCGGCGCAAGCTCCAGCAGGCATGCCTGTCCGCCTGGGGTGAGGCGCAGCCGGTAGCGGCGCCGGTCGTCCTCGGCGCGGGAACGTTCAACCAGCCCGCGACGTTCGAGCCGCGCCACAACGTCAGCGATGGTCGACCGGTCCAGGTCAAGCTCACGACCGAGCTCAGCCTGGCTCAACCCGGACTCCGCGTCGATGAGACTGAGTGCCCCGAATTGCACACTGGTCACGTCGGTGGACACAATTTCGTTCCAGAGCGCGAGGTGTGCCTGTTGCGCCCGGCGCAGCAGGAAGCCGAGCCGTTCCCCCGCTTCCGCCCGGGCCATAATCAGAGCCAGCGCGGGGCGACCGGCACTTCACCGGTCGACGCCGAGACCCCATCGGTGCCCCGCCCGGTAGCCCAGGCCGCCAGATCGGTGGCCGTGCCGTAAAGCGTGACAGCGGATGCCACGTCACCAGACGAAACGGACGACGCACGGTCGGTCGGCGACAACACGAATGAGGGCAGTGCTTCGGCATCTCGGCGCTTGTCCCAGGCGCCGAGCACATCCGTCAGCAGTCGATCCACAAACTCAGCGGGGAAGTCGGCGAAGCTTCCGCCGTTGTCGAGGTCCACCGCGTGGATCCACACCTCTCGGGCGCGCATCCAGATCGTCTCTGAGACGGGTACCGTGCGGCCCTGGGCCGTCCGAACTTCGTGCATCCAGGCATCCGCTTCCAGATCTCGCCACTCCACGTTGAGGTGAATGGCGGCGTGGTCCGAGAGGTTACGCAGCGCCTGCACCGGCAACGTTGATGAGAACTCGATGTCATCGTTGCGCTGGGTGGGTGAGCTGTACATCGGCGTCTCTACACCGGTCGCCGCCCATTCGGTCAAGTTGGTCAGCGCCCGCGCGTTGAGTCCGACGTGGGCGATGAGGTGCCGCCGTGTCCAGCCCGCTAGGCCTGACGGCTCGTCGAACTCGGCATCGGACAGCTCGTGCAGTTTGCGAGAGAAGTAGGACTGCCCCCGACGGGTGAGGAGCAGCTGCTGACGCAGAACCGGATCCTGCGTTTTGTCGTCGCGGGCAGCCATGGCTATCCCTCCGTAACGACGGTGTTGTGCTGAACGCCGAGGCCCTCGATGCTCGTCGACAGCACGTTGCCTGCCGCGAGGTAACGTGCGGGC
Organism: Okibacterium sp. HSC-33S16; assembly: GCF_024171565.1. Classification (GTDB taxonomy): domain Bacteria; phylum Actinomycetota; class Actinomycetes; order Actinomycetales; family Microbacteriaceae; genus Mycetocola_A. The sequence continues at coordinate 231,208 of NZ_JALJZZ010000005.1, read as the reverse complement.
TTGCGTGCGTGGCCGACGCCTCCGGGGGTGCCGCTGGCGATGACGTCGCCCGGCTGCAAGGTGAAGATGTCCGAGATGTATGACACCAGAGCGGTCGGGTCGAACACGAGGTCATCGGTCGGGGTCGACTGCACGACCTCGCCGTCGACCTCGGTGCGCAGCTCGCCGCCGAGCGTGAACTCGTCGGTGGTCACGAGGTACGGACCGAATGGCGTCGTGTTCTCGAACGTCTTGCCCTGGAACCACTCGGGGCTCCGGTACTGGTAGTCGCGCATGGTGACGTCGTTGAGAACGGCGTAGCCGGCGATGGCGGATGCCGCTGCGTCAGCCGCGAGGCGACGGGCTGGTGCGCCGAGAATGATGGCGAGTTCGCCCTCCCAGTCGACGTGGCTTGCCGCGTTCGGGGGCAGCGCGATGTCATCGTTAGCGCCGATCAGTGCCTCGGGGTACTTGGCGAAAAGCGTGGGGAACTCAGGAAGCTCACGGCCCATTTCGCGGATGTGGTTCGCGTAGTTGAGGCCGACGCAGACGACCTTTGAGGGCCGGGGCACGACCGGTGCCCAGTCCTTCGCGTTGATCGAGTCGAGGGCGTGGCTTGCACCTGACGCGGACTCGGCAATGGTGCGCCAGTCGCTGTTGGCGAGCAAAGCCCCGACGTCGGTGTAGCCGTCGATCTCAACGGCGGCGGACTCATCGAGGCGGACGGCGACGGTTGCCCCGTTCGTGCGCAGGGTGGCGAGTTTCATCGGATCTCCTTGTCACGCCCGGGCACGTAGGTGCGGGCGAAGTTGAGACGGTCCATGATCGGACCGTCGTTGAAGCGGAAGAGGTCGAACTGTGCGTCATTCGCGTGCAGGGACCACGGCACCCAGCTGGGTACGACGAAGAGGTCACCCTTCTCGAGCTTGTGCTCGACGTCGCCGAGCACAACTGTTCCTGTTCCTTCGAAGACCTGCCAGACCGACGAGCCAACTTCGTGTGTGGGTAGCGTCGAGGCGTGAGCGCGCAGGCGGTGGAATTCGGCACGAATCGTCGACATGACGTCCCCACCGGTGGTGGGGTTCGTGTAACGGATGGCGGCATGGCCGGGTGCAACGGTGGCCGCGAAGCCTTCGTCTTCGAGCTTCAGCTGCTCGCGAAGGGCGGCGTCCGTGTGCTCCCAGCGGTAGGCGGACAGAGGGGACGACCGCTTTTCGTCGAGCACGGAGAGCGGGCGGAGACCGGGGTGGGCCCACATCCGCTCCGCGCGGGAAACGGCAGGAGAGGCCTCGTCGGTCACGCGTTCGGAACCGAACTCGAAGAAACCGACATCGGTGTAGCTCGAGAACGGGATGTCCAGGCCGTCGATCCAGGCCATCGGCTTCTCGGTGTCGTTGTGGTGCCCGTGGAAGTTCCAGCCGGGGGTCAGCAGCAGGTCGCCTCGGCGCATGGCGACGGGGTCTCCGTTCACGACGGTCCAGACGCCTTCGCCCTCGACCACGAATCGGAACGCGTTCTGCGAGTGGCGGTGCTCGGGTGCGGTCTCGAAACCGCCGAGGTACTGGATTGCGCACCACAGGGTCGGGGTGGCGTAGCCGGTGCCAGGGAGGCCTGGGTTGACCAGCCCGACGGCGCGGCGCTCGCCGCCTCGGCCGACGGGAACCAGCTCGCCGGAGCGTTCCGCCAGATCGAAGAGGGTTTTCCAACGCCACACGAACGGGATCGCCTGAGGGGAAGGAGTCATCGGCATGAGGTCGTCCCGCTGTGTCCACAGCGGGGCCATGTCGTTTGCTTCAAAGTCGCGGTAAAGCTGTTGCAGCTCAGGTGTATCGGCGGTGCCGTCCATCTGCTCCATTGCAGTCCCTTCGTCGGTGCAGGAATCGTCAGTGCCCCAACGATATGCGCCCGACCGATCGAAACCGGCGGCGATTCTGCTGGACAGAAAGGGCCGCCGTCCTCCTCTTGCGTTTGCCGGCGCACCCACGCACGATGGGGACGAAGAAAGAGGGCGGTATGGCCGAGCACGACCACAACCAAGGGATCGACAACGCGACCCATAGTTTCGATCAGGGCTATTGGACTGAGCACTGGGCGACGAGACGCGGTGGCCCGGACCCGGAATCTGCAGGAGGCCCCAATCCTCACCTCGTGCGCGAAGTTCAGGGGCTCAAACCCGGTACGGCACTCGATGCCGGGTGCGGCGCGGGCGCGGAGGTGATCTGGCTGGCGCAGCAGGGGTGGCAGGTTACCGGACTCGACATCTCATCCGAGGCGCTTGAGGTTGCGGCCGAACGAGCGGCGGAAGCATCCGTTTCATCGAAAATCGACTGGGTCGAGGCTGATCTCACGAAGTGGCGACCGGAGGAACCGTTCGATCTGGTCGTGACGCACTACGCACACGCGACGCTCCCGCAGCTCGGGCTGTATGAGCGTTTATCACGGTGGGTCGCCCCGGGAGGGACGCTCTTCATCGTGAATCACCTGCCGAACTCGGCGACCGCCCACTCCGGTGAGCATGCTCCAGGGCACGCGACCACCACACCGGACGACGTCGTCGCCATTCTGTCGGAGCCCGAGTGGACCATCGATGTGGCGCGGGCGGACGTGCGTGACGTCGGCACCGTGCAGCTTCATGACGTCATCGTGCGCGCCCGGCGCTCGGGTTAGTGATTGCAGCGCTTGACTTCGGTGGCTAATGCTCGTAGCTTTTTAGCTATGAACATTAGCTACGTGGCCGTCGAAGGCCACCGAATCGCCGTTGACGTGCGCGGCTCCGGACCCCTCGTCGTGTGCTCGCCCGCTATGGGCGATACCCGCGACGCCTTTGTCCCTCTGGCAGACCGGCTGGTACAGCGCGGCTTCCGGGTGGCACTGCTCGATTTGCGCGGTCACGGCGACAGTGATGCGGGCTTCTCGCGTTACGGTGACGAAGCGACTGCCGACGACCTGCTGGCTGTGATCAACGAGCTTGCCGATGGACCGGTGTACCTCGCCGGAGCGTCGATGAGTGCTGCGTCGGCCGTGATTGCGGCCGGTCGCCGGCCGGACCTCGTCGCAGGCCTTGTGCTCTTGGGTCCGTTCCTCAGGAACGGTGCAGGGGCGGTCGCCGAGGCAGCATTCCGTATCGCGCTGAGTCGTCCGTGGGGTCCCGCCGTCTGGCGTCTCTATGCGGCGACGTTGTGGCCGGGACTCGGCAAGAATGGTGCGCGTGCTCGCGCCGCGCACACCGCACGGTCGCTCACCCGCCCGGGTCGCTGGGCGGCCTTTCAGCTGACGGCTCGGACCGACCACTCGGTGGTTGAGCCCTGGATTTCTCATGTCACAGCACCGTCGCTGGTCGTCATGGGGGAGGCCGACCCGGACTGGAAGGACCCGGCTTCCGAAGCGAACTGGGTGGCTGGCCAGTTGGGAAGCGACGTCCTGATGGTGCCAGCGGTCGGACACGCGCCGATGCTTGAGGCTCCCGAGGTCGTTGCCGACCGTGTCATCGAGTTCCTGACGGGAGCGGTGGATGCCTCGCGCCGGGCTTGATGCCGAGATCGTCACGCGCCGCGCAGCCGCTATCATCGACCTGCGCGGCCTGGAAGGGCTTACGCTCGCGCGCGTCGCCGGGGAGCTCGGTGTTGCAACTCCCAGCCTGTACAAGCACGTGGGCGGACTCGACGACCTGGTGGCGCGCGTGGCCGCGGCGGTGACAGCCGATCTTGCGGCAGAGATGGGTGCCGCAACACGTGGTCGATCAGGTCGGGACGCGCTCACGGCGGTAGCTCTGGTTTTTCGCAGATTCGCCCTGGCGCACCCGGGAACATATCCGCTCACCCAGCGTCGGCTCGACACCGAGGCCTGGAGCGCCGCGGCGGGCGACGCCGTGTCCGCTGTGGCGGCGGCAATGTCGGGTTACGGCATCGAGGAGTTCGATGTGAAACGGGTTCGGTTCGTGCGAGCTGCGCTCCACGGGTTCGTCGATCTTGAGCTCCGGGGCGGATTCGGGCTCCCTGATTCTGTCGACGAAAGTTATAGCTTCCTCATCGACTCGCTCGACGCCACCCTTCGCGCTCTTGATCCCGCATGAGTGCTCGCGTTTCGCCTTTACCGCTTCAGCGGGGGCGGAACTACTACGTGCTTGTCAGGAAGAACTCCCTGGCCCGATTCGCAATCACCTCGGGCTGTTCCTCCGCCATGTAATAGCCAGCACCGGGAATGTGCTCGAGGTCAAAATCGTCCGTGTGGTCTTCGTAGCCGCTGAGGATCTCCGGGTGTTTGCCGGGCGGTTGGTCGTTGCCGTAGAGCGCCTTTCCATAGAGAGACCGCGTTGGTGTGCTCAGGCGAGTACCTCGATAGGCACCGGCCAATGATCGGATGATGTCTTTGAGGGTGAAGTCACGATAGAGCGCTGAGCCGGCGCGGGCGCGAGCTGGCTCTCGCAGAGGCGCCAGAAAGTACTCAAGATCTGCTTGAGTTCTGACCGAGAGATCGTCGGTTTCCATCATCATTCGGGGGAGCCGTTGACTGCCCTGACCAAGCAGGCGCGGACCGATACCCGGGAGTGACGTGGCAAACATCGGCCAGAGCTGCACCAGATGCAACAACATTCGCACATGGAACTCGGGGTAGGGGTGTGGAGTCGCCAGGCAGATGAATTTTCCAACGCGCTCCGGGTGGAACAGGCAGAACCGGAAGCCGACGTATCCACCCTCGTCGCACCCGATGATGTCGGTCTTCTCTGTGGACAGAGCATCGAGGAGGGCTATCGCGTCGGCGACCAATTGTTCGCTGGTGTACCCGCCAGGGGGTGCGTCCGTCCAGCCGGCACCGCGCAAGTCCGGGCAGATGACGTGGAAGTTTTGAGCCAGCAGGGGAATCATCTTGCGCCAACCCCACCAATGTTGGGGAAAGGCGTGCAGGAGCAGAAGCGGGCTACCCGTGCCTGCCTCGGCGACGTGGATCTGGAGTCCAGGCACTGTGATAAAGCGGTGCGAGACTCCGTCGATGTGCGGAAATGCCCCAGCGGCATCCGGAAGGCCAGCACTGGCGTCGGGTCCGGATCCGCCTTTGGGCTTCATGGTGCCCATGGCGACATGCTACTACGATCATAGTGCCGGGTCTACTATGTTTATAGTGGAGCATGACACCGAATCGCGAGCTGGTTTTGGACGCAGCCGTCAACCTTCTGGCGACCGGCGGGCTTCGCGCACTGACCCATGCCCGAGCGGACGAGCGGGCATGGGTGCCCAAAGGCACGACGTCAAACTACTTCCGGACTCGCGCCGCATTGCTCAACGGCGTGACCGACTGGATCGTCCAGCAGGAGCTGCCTTCGGTAAACGCCGCGTTTGTTCCCCGCTCGCCGGAGGAACTCATCGACGCAATGTGCGCCCTGCTTGAAGTCACCTCGCACGACCGTCGCGAACTCACAACGGCGCGTCTCGTCTTGTTTATGGAAGCAAGCCATAATTCTGCCTTGCGTGATGCTCTCACCCGAGGGCGCTCCGCCTTGGGCGCGACCATTGTCGCTTCACTTGCCGAGATGGGGGCGTCTCGCCCCGAAGCGGGCGCAGAAGCCATTGCAGCTTGCTTCGAGGGACTGCTGTTGCATCGGATCGCTCGGAAAGTGGCGACGGATCCTCGGCCGGTCTTCGAGGCTGTCATGGCTGGTGCCCTATCCTGACCGGCGGGACATGCGTTCTGGCGGTGGCATGTCAGGCCGAGAGTACTAGCCGCCCAGGGCGTCCCGGATCGCCGATGCAGCCTGCAGAAGTCGGGCGGCGATGACTTCGACGGAGTGGATGGAGCCGACGTAGACGACGCCGAGCGCCGCGGGCTGGCGTCCACGCAGTGCCAGAGGCACCGCAACGGATTGCACCGTCGGAATCACCTCATCGTGTGAGATGGCGTACCCGCGTGCCCCCAGACCGCGCACGTCACTGCGAACCGATGCCGGAACATCCGCTGGCCATTCCGATTCCGGGATGAGTGAGAGAATCGCGCGTCCAGGCGCCCCCTTCGCCACCGAGTGTCGGGTGCCCGGTCGCTGCGCCAACGCCGCCGTCGCGTTGCGTGGTTCGACGCTCACCAGCAGAACGCATTCGTCGCGCGAGTAGACGGTCAAAAAGCAGGTGGTGCCGAGCTCGTCGGCGGCGACGTCCAGTTCACGACGCGCTTCGGCCTGAAGGTCGGGCGCCACGCCAGCGGCCAGTGCCGCCATTCCCGGTCCGATGCTGATTGAGCCGGACGTGTCACGGGATACAAGTCCATGAAATTCGAGGGTGCGCACCAGCCGGTAGGCGATCGAGCGGTGCACCGCCAGTTCGCCCGCCACGTCATCGAGGGCGAGCGGTCGCTGTGAGTCGGCCAGAATTTCCAGCACGCGGATGCCACGGCTCAGCGTCTGGGACGCCGGTACGTCGGTCGTCGTCATCGTTTCTGTCCTCACGCACATCTCCTCGGTGAGATCCGTGCTTGTGGCGTGAGCAACGGATGCCTAAACTTCTTCTATAAAAGAATCCTGATTTCGATTATAGAAACGTAAGCCCCAAAACGGAAGAGCTACGACAGCTCGACACAGGGAATGAGAACAATGCAGTTCCACCACCACGGTTATGTGACCGGCGACCCCCGCATCCTCCCGGCCGCTGGCATTGGAGTCGATCGCTCGCCCGAGCTTCCCGATGAAATCGATGTGCTGATCGTCGGCGCCGGCCCGGCGGGTGTTTTGCTCGCCGCCCAACTGGCCATGTACCCCTCGATCAACGTCCGGCTTGTCGAGCGCCGAGGTGGGCGACTCGCCATCGGCCAGGCCGACGGCATCCAAGCCCGGAGTAACGAGACGTTCCAGGCCTTCGGCTTCGCCGAGCGGATCATCTCCGAGGCGTTCCAGCTCACCGCGTGCAACTTTTGGGGCCCGGACCCGGTTGACCCGTCGAAGATCGTTCGCACCAAACGACTCGAGGACGATCCGACCGGAATCAGTGAGTTCCCGCACATGATCGTCAACCAGGCGCGTGTGCTGGACTACTTCACCGAGTTCGCCGCTCATGCGCCCGGTCGGCTCACGCCCGACTACGGCTGGGACTTCGTCGGCTTGACGATCGCGGAGGAGGGGGAGTTCCCGGTCGCCGTAACCCTTCGGCGATCGGTGGGCGAAAACGCGGGCGAAAAGCGCACGGTCCACGCCAAATATGTGGTCGGCTGCGATGGTGCCCGCAGCTCGGTGCGCGACGCGATCGGCGGCAAGCTGCAGGGCGAACAATCGTTCCATGCCTGGGGCGTTATGGACGCTCTCACCGTGACGGACTTCCCCGATATTCGCACCAAGTGCGCTATCCAGTCGGGGTCGGAGGGCAGCATCCTTCTCATCCCGCGTGAGGGTGGTTTCCTCTACCGGATGTACATCGACCTTGGCGAGGTGCCCGAGAACGACCATGGTGAAGTGCGGAAAACCACCCTCGACCAGATGGTCGCCAAGGCCAACCGCATCCTCTCTCCCTACACGTTGGATGTGCGCAATGTTGCGTGGCACAGCGTCTACGAGGTGGGCCACCGCGTGACTGAAAAGTTCGATGATGTGCCCGCCGAGCTCACCGGCATCCGCCCGCCTCGTGTTTTTATTGCGGGCGACGCCTGCCACACGCACAGCGCGAAGGCCGGGCAGGGGATGAACGTGTCGATGCAGGACGGGTTCAACCTCGGCTGGAAGCTCGGTCAGGTTTTGGAGGGTCGGAGCCCGGTGTCGTTGCTCGACACCTACTCGGCCGAACGCCAAGTGATCGCGCAGAACCTCATCGATTTCGATAAGGAGTGGTCGTCGATGCTCGCGAGGAAGCCCGAGGAGTTCGCAAGCCCCGAAGAGCTGACCGATTTTTACACGGCGACGTTTGAGTTTCCGGCGGGCTTCATGACCCAGTACACGCCGTCGATGCTCACCGGTGACGCGAGGGCGCAATCGCTCGCGGCCGGCTTCCCGATCGGCAAGCGATTCAAGTCGGCTCGGGTCATCCGAGTGGCCGACGCTAATCCCGTGCACCTCGGGCACCACCACCGGGCGGACGGGCGCTGGCGGATGTACGTGCTCGCCGACGCCCCTCGAGCCGGCGAGCCGTCGGAGGCCGGGGCGCTCGCCGAGTGGCTGTCCACGGCGGACAACTCACCCGTCGTGTTGTTCACCCCGGAGGGTGCCGATGTCGACACCGTCTTCGACGTGAAGGTGGTTTATCAACAGCGATACGAAGACGTCGATCTCGGCCGTGTTCCGGAGATCTTCATGCCGCGGGTCGGTCCGTTCGGCCTGATCGACTACGAGAAGGTGTACGCGGTCGACCCGAAGCGAGGGGACTTCTTCGACGAGCGAGGGATCGACCGGAACGGATGCCTGGTCCTCGTGCGGCCCGACCAGTACGTCGCGCACGTTCTGCCGCTCGGCGCTCGGGATGAGATCACCGACTTCTTCGCGGGTAACATGAGGGTGCAGCAACGGAAGCGGGCGCAGCTGGCCTAATCACCACGACGACCAGCCCGCCCTTTCTCAGAACCGTCCAGATCCGGTACGGAGGAGGTCGAGTCGTGACGCGTGACGACGATGAGGTGGACCTCCTGGTCGATGCGTGGGCCGACCGCATTCCCGGCATCGACTTCACGCCACTCGACGTCATGTCGAGGCTCCGCCGGGTCGCGCTGCGGCTCAGCGAGTTGCGTGCCGAAGCGTTTCGCAGTGCTGAACTGAGCAGCTGGGAGTTTGACGTCCTCGCCGCCTTGAGGCGTGCAGAACCACCGCACGAGATGAGTCCGATGGAGCTGTCGCGCGCGACGAGAATTGGCACGGCGGCTATGACCAATCGGCTGGAGAACCTCGCGGAGCGCGGGCTCATCGGGCGCAAGGCCAACCCCAAAGACGGCCGCAGCAACCTCGCCCGGTTGACCGAGGAGGGCACCACCCGCGTTGACGCGGCCATGATGGCGCTCGTGCGGCTCGAGGCTGACGAACTCTCCCACCTCACCGGTCAGCAGTGTGCCCAACTCGCCGGACTGCTTCGACGGCTGGGTTCGTCGAGCGACTGATTGGCTCGGCTGCGTAACGGTTCATATCTCGCATCGGTAAGCCAGCAGTGGCGGCTCGCACCGGGGCATCCGTTCAGGAACAGTTCACCTGCGCGCACGTAGAATTATGGGAAATCCCGCGGTGCGCGCACCCGGCCGGCTCCGAACGAAAGTTGAAACCGTGCAGGTAACACCACTGATTTGGACTCTGACGATTGTCTTTATCCTGGCGCTCCTGGCGTTCGACTTCATCTTTCACGTGCGGAAGGCGCACATCCCGACGCTGAAGGAAGCGGCGTTCTGGTCGTCGATCTACATCGGCATCGCGATTCTGTTCGGCCTGGGAATTCTGGTCTTCGGGGGAGCTGGTCCGGGCTCCGAGTACTTCGCCGGCTACATCACCGAGAAGGCGCTGTCTGTCGACAACCTCTTCGTCTTCCTCATCATCATGGCGAGCTTCCGGGTGCCACGTGAAGATCAGCAAAAGGTGCTGCTGTTCGGAATCGTCTTCTCGCTCATCGCCCGTACGGCTTTCATCTTCCTCGGCGCCGCACTGATCAACTCCTTTGCCTGGGTGTTCTACTTCTTCGGGCTCATCCTGCTGCTCACGGCCGGCAACATGCTCAAGCCAAAGAAAGATGAGGAAGACGAAGCGGATAACTTCATCATCCGGCTGGCGCGGAAGGTGCTGCCCACGTCGGAGCACTACGACGGCGACAAGCTCTTCACCATGGAGAATGGCAAGCGCGTTCTGACTCCGATGCTTCTCGTAATGGTGGCGATCGGTGGAACTGACATTCTCTTCGCGCTCGATTCGATCCCAGCCATCTTCGGCTTGACGCAGGACGTGTTCATTGTCTTCACGGCGACGGCATTCTCTTTGCTCGGGCTTCGTCAGCTGTTCTTCCTCATCGACGGATTGCTCGACCGCCTCGTATACCTGTCGTATGGACTTGCTGCGATCCTCGCGTTCATTGGCGTGAAGCTTGTCCTTCACGCGCTGCACGAGAACAATGTTCCGTTCATCAACAACGGCGAGCATGTTCCCGTCGTGGAGATCAGCACAGGGTTCTCCCTTTCAGTGATCCTTGGTGTGCTCGTCGTCACGGTGATCGCGTCGATGGTCAGCCCCAAGGGCAAGGCTCACGCGGCCATTTCGGGCGCTCGACGTCACGCAACAGACTATGTCGACCTCGAGTACACGGCAGACCAGGGCGAGCGTAACCGTATCTTCGCCCGCCTCGTCGCGGAAGAGGAGGCCATTTCGAAGCTCCAGCCGAAGTACCGGCAGTGGGTTCGAAACGAGGATGAACTGATGGCACTGATCAAGAGAGCGCATTCCGAACACGACGCATCGCTCACTCGGTAGCGGCCACGGGAAGTGCCGGCACGCTTTCACAAGGGTGCCGGCACTGTGCTGTGTCTAGAGTGCTGCGGGAACCAGCACTCGATCGATTCCGTGCAGGACGCCGTTACTTGCACGAATGTTGAGGGCAGACAGGATGAGGCGCGGATCCCGAAGCGCGGTGTTCTCATCGCGCAGGGTTGTCAGGCGCGGTTTGACAACTCCTCCGTTCGCCATGGTGAGCGACTTCGACAGGAGCACCTCGACGGCGCCGAGCGAGCGGTCCGGAACTACGTGGTAGAGCAGCAGGCTGCTGATCTGGTCGATCGACAGCGTGGTCGTGATCGCCGTGAGGGCTGCCGCTTCACTAGCCGGGGCCGTGCCAGTGGCGTCCGTTACGAGTCGAATGAATGCTCGGTCGTTCGGAGCGAAGACCGTGAATTGTCGCGACGTATCGGCCAGCACGGGTGCCAAATTTGTGGCGACCAACGCTTGAACGAGCAGATCGTAGTCGTACGGGTTGGTGTCGGGAGTCCCTCCGCCTGACGCAGCAACCGCTACATCGACGATGGTCCCGGCAGGGGCGGAGCCGTGGGCACTTGCGGGCGCAACCGGTCCGACGAGGATCAGGGCCGCGACTGCGGCGGTGATCACGGTAACAGTGTTCTTCTTTTTCATGTTCGGCACTCCTTTGTCATGGCATTCTCATGCCCCGATTGGGTGCCTCCCGCGTTGGAGCATACGTCAGATCCGACCGGGGCGCTATCGATAAAAAATCTTCCATCGAAATGCATCCAAAGCGCCCATAGCGACGGAAGTAAGGGTGAGCGAGTTGTGACCGTCGGGACGTGGCCGGGTGCCTCTGTCTCGGGCCCCGGCGGCACATCCGCTTGTTTCGTCGACGCGCCCGTGCGCCGAAAGCGACAGATCCTCGGTTTATTACCCAAATGTGCTGGCCCGATGGAGGTGAATGGTCGAGACTGTGGTTGGCGGTGTTGCCGACTGGTCACCGACAACGACTCCCGTGAATGCGTTCGCGGCTCCGGAACGAGAGGCCGCTCCCGACGTGACGGATCACGACGACGCAGAGATCGCCGCGCGATTCAGCGCCGGTGATGAGCGAGCCCTCGCCGACGCATACCAACGCTGGTCAGGGGTCGTCTATTCTCTTGCTCGCCGCACGCTCGGAGTTGAGGCCGATGCTGAAGATGTGACGCAGCAAGTCTTCATCTCGGCCTGGCGTGGCCGCGCCGGTTTCGATCTCAGGAAGGCTCCCCTCGGCGCCTGGCTTGTAGGGATAACACGGCGGCGTATCGCTGATGCGCTTGAGGCCCGCTCACGGGTTCACCGTACCGAGAAACGGTGGGCTGAGGAAGCCAACTTGATGACGACGCCCGCTGTCGTGGACGTCGCAGAGCGGCTCATGATTGCCAACGAATTGGAGCAACTCGATCCCGTGCCTCGACGAGTTATGGCTCTCGCCTTCTATGGTGAATTGACCCATTCGGAAATCGCCGAGAAGACAGGAATCCCGCTGGGAACAGTGAAGAGTCACATTCGGCGAAGCTTGGGTAAGCTGCGGACGCGACTGGAGGTGGCTGATGACGCATCTTGATGATGAGGCGTTCGCGCTGTACTCCTTCGGGGAAGACGCACCGGATGCCCTTCAGCGTAAACACCTGCAGACCTGCCCGCAGTGCCGCTCGGAGCTCGCCGCGTTTACGCAGCTCGTCGCTGTGGGCCGGACGCTCACGCAGAACGACATGCTTCGTCCACCCGACTCGGTGTGGAAGAACATTCACGCCGAACTCGGCCTGTCTGCCGAGCTCGATGTTGTTCCCGGGTCTTCCGATACCGGTACCGTTGATGACCAGTCCACGAAGCGGCACGTCGTTGCTCCTCGGCCGAGAGTGGTCAGTGGACCTGCCCGGTCCCGCCGACGGACCACGGCCATTCTCTTCTCTGCCGCGTGCCTCGTCGTCGGTGTGGTCGCCGGTGTCGTCGGAACCGCTTGGCTCTCGCGTCCCGACGAACCGCGCCTGCTGGCTGAAGCGATTCTCGAACCGTTCCCCGAGTGGGATGCATCGGGTGCCGCGCGGGTGGAGACCAGTGACGCCGGCGGGCGAAGAATTGTCATCGATGTTGCCGCACCGGGCGATGGGCTGACCGAGGTCTGGCTTATCGATCCTGAGACCTCTGGGCTCATCAGTCTCGGCTTGCTCAGCGGTGATTCCGGGAGCTTCGACCTACCCAACGATGTGGACCTGTCCCAGTACTCCATAGTCGATGTGTCACGGGAGCCCGCTGACGGGGATCCCGCCCACTCCGGAGACTCCATCGTGCGCGGGCAGTTGCGCAGCTCGTAGCCGCATCCCTACCGAAATATACCCAACAGGCGCAGAATGTCCGCATGGCCCACCATGCGGCTCAACCGCAGTTTGACGCGCCGATACCGCCGGGCGTCCGCGCGCAGTTGCTCGCCACCGAGCACTGGGGCTTGCTCGCGGCGCGCACCACCGCTCAGAACGAAGTCCTGGCCCGAATCGCCATCTTCTTGACGCTGGTTTCCGCCGGTCTGGTGAGTCTCGCGCTGGTTGGGCAAGCGACAAATTTTTCGGATGCCTTCATTGCATTCTCCGTGGGGGTGCTGGCCTTCATTGTGCTCGTTGGTGTCCTCACTCAGGTTCGCGTGATGAACATCGGAATGGAGGATCTCATGTATGTCGTCGCGATGAACAGGCTGCGCGGCGCATACGTTGAATTGGACCCGGGAGTCGAGCATGCATTTATGTCGTCGACGCACGATGACTTTCTCGGGGTGCAGCAGACCTATTATTTCTTCTCCCCTAAGCGAGGTATCAGTCAAGTCTTCGGCAGCACGATGGCGTTCATCATCCTCATCAATTCCGCGTTGCTGGGGCTGTTCGTTGCCTCAGTCTTTGCGCTGTCGACCGCCTCGCTTCCGATGGCCGTGGTCGTAGGAGCCGCCGTTGCCCTGATCTATTTCACGTCGCTGTTTTGGTTGGGGAACCGTCGATTCCGGGCAACGATCGCCGGGTACCGTCCGTTGTATCCGTCGCAGGCGGAACCCCAGAACGATCCCTAACGTAAGCTCGCCCCATCGAATAGCCATCGAAAGGGGCCGCTATGTCACGGATTGTCGTCATCGGAGCAACGGGTCACGTCGGCGGATACCTGGTACCACGACTCGTCCGGGCTGGTCATGATGTCATCGCCGTCAGCCGCGGCCGACGGGAGCCGTATCAAGCCGACGACGCCTGGCGCAGTGTCACCCGGGTTGAACTGGACCGCGAGACGGAGGACGCCACTGGATCGTTTGCGCCGACGATCGCCGCGTTGGGTGCCGACATCGTCGTCGACATGATGTGTTTCACCGAAGACTCGGCACGTCAGCTCGTCGATGCCCTTCGTGGCACGACCGGGTTCCTTCTGAGTGCAGGCACGATTTGGGTCCACGGCCCGGCGACCGCCGTACCCACCCGCGAATCCGACGAGCGTTTCCCTATCGGCGGGTACGGAACCGCAAAGGCGGAAATCGAAAAGTTTCTTCTGGCCGAATCACGAGGCGGCGGACTTCCAGCGACGGTGCTTCATCCCGGCCACATCACGGGACCAGGGTGGCCAATGGTCAACGCGCAGGGCAATTTCGACCTGCGCGTCTGGGGCACCCTGTCGACGGGAGAGCCGCTCACCCTGCCCAACCTCGGGCTCGAGACCGTTCACCACGTCCACGCTGACGATGTCGCCCAAGCGTTCGAGAAGGCGATCGAGCAACAGGATGCCACGGCTGGCAACAGCTACCACGTCGTGTCCGAGCGCGCCATGACGCTTCGAGGGATCGCGGAGACCGCGGCGGCCTGGTTCGGGCAGGAAGCGAACCTCAACTATCGCCCACTCGAGGACTTCCTCGCTGAGCTTGCGCCGGAGCATGCCGACGCGTCCCGCGACCACATCATCCGCAGCCCATCGATGAGCATCGACGCCGCACGTGCTGACTTTGGATACGCCCCGAATTACACGTCGGCCGCAGCCATCGCCGACGGGCTTCGCTGGCTCATCGCTGACGGGCAACTCGACACCGGCGGGCGACCTCTGCAGGCCTGAGGTTCGGGCGGCCTCTATTCGACCGCCTCGCCGGTCGGGTCATCCGCCGCGACATCGAGCAGCTGTCGCCCGCCGACCGGGTTCCCGTCCCACTCCTCGACCTGCCATCCGTCGGCCGGGCTGCCAGTGACGATCACCACTCCGGTGTTCGACAGCGGGTGCTCTTCGGCGTACTCCACGTCGACGTTGTCGGCGCGACCCGCCGTCCAGGTTCGAATCGCCGCTCCGTGACTCACAATCGACACCGTCCCGGTGTGTTCGCGGGCGACCGCATCGATGGCCGCGTCAAAACGCCCAAAGAATTCGTGGCCGTCCGGTCCGCCCGGCATGGCGCGTGCAAGATCTCCGTTCGCCCACGAGAAGACTGTCTCCATGTAGGCGAGTTGCGATCGCTCATCCGACAGCCCTTCGAGCGCGCCAGCCTCGATCTCGTGCAGCCCGTGAGAAACGCGCGCGTCAAGACGGCGGGTCCGGGCGAGTGGCGCAGCAGTCAGCTGTGTTCGAAGCAGGGTAGAGACGAACACGCCTTCGATCTCTTCATGCGCCACTGCATCAGGAATCGCATCGGCCTGACGCATTCCCAGTTCGGTGAGGCCCGGACCGGGGTGCGCGGTGTCGAGGCGACCGAGCACATTGGCAGGCGTCTGACCGTGGCGGATAAACAGAATTCTCATCGGGCTGCCTTTCGAAATATATCGTGCTTTCAGTCTCCGTGGCGGGCGCTCGAAAGACAACTTGAGGGAACGGATGCCTCGAAGTGGCACTTTTCCTCATCGCCCTTGGCGTGTCGGATCAAACGTGTCTATGCTCCTTAGCATTCGAACATAGCTACGACCAGGGAGGTCAGCATGAACAGCGTCACAGACCGGACGGCGACGGTGTGGACAGACGGCGAACGCCCACTGCGCATGTTTTGGCAGGAGCGTCGGTGGCGGGTGTCAGACACTCCGACGGGAATCTATGGTGAGTCGGATTTTGTGCATCCCCTTCTCACCCATGCGCCGGTCGTCCGTATCGGCTGGCGATTCCAGGTCACCGACGACAGCGGTGAATCGGTTGTTGTCGACGCGATCCAGGACGACGGAGAGTGGGTCATCGCCAAAACGTACAGCTAACCGCCGACAAGCGGGGATGATGGTCCTGTGAGTTGTGAATCCCCGTTCTGCTGGTCTGCGTCTCCTGCCGAGCCCCTGACGTGACCGGTGCGATGGATGCCGGGGTGACAGAGACCATGGGGGAACGGGTGGCGCGCCGCCGCAAACAGACGAGAGCGCAGATTAAGGAAGCGGCTCAACGGGCCAACGATGATCCGAAGGTGCGATTCGCCGCTCGAGCTGGCCTCATCGCCAACGGAGTCATCCACATCCTCATCGGCGGCATCGCCATCGGCGTTGCCCAGGGGATTCAGGGCAAGGCCGACCAGTCCGGTGCGCTAACCGCCGTCGCCGTCAGCCCGGGCGGCGTCATCCTGCTGTGGATCGCGGCGTTCGCTCTCCTCGGACTCGCGTTGCTGCAGGCCACCGAAGCCGCGCAAGTGCTGTCGGTTCATCGCAAGCTGGTGATTCTTCGACGTTTTACCAACGTGGCGAAGGGTGTCGGTTACGCCGGCATCGGCGTCGTGACGGCGTTCTACGCGTTGGGAGGCCGGTCGAGTAGCTCCGAGACCTCGCAGACCTTCAGCGCTGACCTCCTCAGCACCCCGGGCGGAGTGTTCGTGCTCGCCGGCGTCGGCCTCCTCGTGGGAATTGTGGGTGGGACCCTCGTGTTCCGCGGGCTCTCGCGCAACTTTCGGGAAGAACTGGAACCGCTGAGCGGTGTCCGATCCCACCTTGTCGTCAGCTTGGGCCTTATCGGGCACACCGCGAAAGGCCTCGCGCTGGTGATCTCCGGTGTTCTGTTCCTCTTCGCTGCGGCGTTCACCGATCCCGACGCCGCACGGGGGGTCGACGGGGCGCTGCGAATCGTCGCGGGTCTCCCGTTCGGCGGCGCATTGCTCTTTATCGTCGCGAGTGGTTTCATCGCGTACGGCTTCTACCTCTTTGCCCGCGCCCGGTTCCTGCGCAAGGGGCCGCTCGTCGTCGAGACCCGGCGCGACCGCAAAAGGCTTCAACACGGCGAGTCCCTCGACGACTGAGGCAACGAGAATGGCCCGGCTTCTGTCCGAAGACGGAAACCGGGCCATTGTTCGTTCAAGCGACTTACTTGTCGGTGAAGGCATCCTTCACGTGTTCGCCAGCCTGCTTGATGTTTGCTTTTGTCTGGTCTTTTTGGCCATCAGCCTGAAGCTTTTCGTTATCGGTGGCGTCGCCAAAACCTTCTTTGGCCTTGCCCATAGCGTCTTCAGCGCTGTTGCCGATTTTATCTCCGAGTCCCATAGGCTCCTCGCTTCCTTAGTGTGTACGAGCCACTGTCTTGTGACCGAACCCCTTCAGGTTAGGTACCGCTACATCGGCGGCTCAAGGGTATTGACTTTCCAAGGCCTTGCGCCCTAGGAGGTTAGTCCGCTGACTCCGCTGCGGCGGTGTCGTCGTGTGCTGAGCGATCCAGCGGTGGAATGTGATCGTCACCCGTTGGGCTCTCCGGAATGGAGACCGGGGATGTTCCCCCACCGGTCGCCGTCATTGCTGGGCCCAGAAGCGCAGCATCCGGGGCATCGGGGTTGTCGTCGCCGACGTGTGACATGGTCTCTCCTCTTCAACGAACGGACAGTCGAAGGGCAAGTCTGCTGTGCGGGGACGGGCGCGTCAAACAGGAGGCGAGGGGGTTGACGCAGATTCGAGGCGTCGCCTTCACTGGGGCCATGACGACTCCATCGCTTCGCGCCATCGCCCTTGTCTGCACCCTCACCCCGTCACCCGATGCGTCGAGCAGTGACCTCCTGGCCGACCAGTTCCTCGCCCAACTCGCCCAGCACGGCGTCGCCACTGACAAGGTGCGCGTGGTCGATTACGACGTCAAACCGGGCGTGCAGACTGACATGGGTAATGGAGACGAATGGCCGGCGATCCGCGAGCGGGTGCTCGCGGCCGACATCCTGGTGTTGAGCACCCCGACCTGGGCCGGACACATGTCAAGCGTCGCCCAACGGGTGATCGAGCGGTTGGATGCTGAGCTGAGCGAAAAGGACGATGCGGGGCGGCCCATCCTGTACGACAAGGTGGCCGTGGCTGCGTGTGTGGGCAATGAGGATGGCGCTCACGCCATAACGGCAGACCTGTTCCAGGCGCTCAACGACTTCGGCTACAGCATCCCGGCCCAGGGCGTCAGCTACTGGAGCGGTGAGGCCATGCACGCGACCGACTACAAAGATCTTGAGGAGACGCCGGAGGCCACCGCGTCTGCGATGAAAGCGGCGGTCGCCAACGCTGTTCACCTTGCAGCGGCACTGAAGATCAGCAGTTACCCGAAGCCAGCAAGCTAGTCAGCCACGGTCGGGCTGTGCCCGTCGAAGGGCAAAGCGCGGCGCGCGCTCCACTCCGGCCGTCGACCGCCGGGCCGCGCGGCGTTGCCACGGCGTTTCCTCACGGGAGTTAATCCACACGGTCCGGAAGCCCCAGCTAATCCGTCGGCTGAAGTTCGACAGTGACCCGAACGGGCGTGCCGAGATCTGCATGCCGAGATTGCCATCGAAGACGACCTGCATGTTGGGCTCAACCTGGTAGCTGAGGTCAAGGTCGTCGTGGATGTCACTGCGGTTCCGGTGCACCCGGGGGCGCATACGGTGCCAGGCGTCGGTCCGAATCGCGAAGTTGGACCCGAAGAGCGGCGGGTGACCGAGCAGCCCGCGAAACAACGTGAAGTAGGTGCCGAGATCCACGGCGCGCCCGTACCAACGCGTGAGCGCCGTTCCGCCGTAGAACGTTGCCGTTCCTGTGACAGCGTATGCCTCTGGCCGATTCTCGAAGCACCTCTCGATCTGCTCGAGCCAGGTCGGCGGTGCTACCGAGTCGGCGTCGAGGCGGGCCAGGATGTCGCCGCTGGCGGCGTCGAAACCGGCCGCGGTGGCAGCGAGAATTCCGCGCTGGGGCTCGAGCACGACGCGCGCGCCCGCGAGTCTCGCGACGTGCGCCGAGGCATCCGTTGATGCATTATCGACCACGACAATTTCGTCGGCCGTCCGGGTCTGGGTGGCAAGGGCGGCCAGGCAGGTGCGCAGCAGCTCGGCGTCGTTGTAGACGGGGATGATGACAGAAATCGAAGGCACGCACTCAGAATACGGAGCGAAAGTGCCCAAAGCAGGGGCTTGCGCTGCCCCGAAACCGGCTGTGGGCCCCTGCGCAACCCCTGCCTCCATTCGGCCCGGTCCCGATATCGTGAGCACATGGTTGACGAAAACGATGTGCGGATGTCACTGCCAACGGACCGCAAGGAACGCGGCCCGGACATGGGCGAACAGGTGCAAATTCTCAATCTCGAGGAGATCCGAGAGGACCTCGCCTCGACGATTTCGGCGATTCGCGACAAGGTGTCGACCGGCATGCTCATCGCCGTTGCCGTGACACTGGCAAGCATCGTCGTCGGCGCCATCCTGGCCATCACGAGGGGCGACCATGGCGAATCGGTCTGACGACGAGCGGTCGGAGGCGGCTCGCGAGGACGACGACACGGCCATCGCGTCTGCGCCATCCGATCGGGAGTTGGCGGACGACGCCGCCGGGGATGATGAGGCGCCGCGGCGGGCCAAGCTGACCCTGAAGAGCCTGCTCGCGGTCTACAAGCGTGCGCTGCAGGAATTCGGCAAAGACAAGGTCACTGACATTGCGGCCTCGCTCACTTACTTCGCGGTTCTCGCGCTGTTTCCCGCCATGCTCGCCATCGTCTCGTTGCTCTCGCTCGTCAACCAGAGCGCCAACGTGACCGAAGGGCTGCTCAACATTTTCTCCTCGCTTGCCCCACAGGAGACCGTGAACACGCTCAAGGGCCCGATCGAAGATCTCACCGCGACGCCGGCCGCCGGGCTCGCGTTTGTGATCGGTCTTGTCGGTGCGATCTGGTCGGCGTCGGGCTACGTCGGCGCGTTCTCGCGGGGTATGAACCGCATCTACGGCGTCCAGGAAGGGCGTCCGTACCTGAAGTTCCAGCCGGTCATTCTCGTCGTGACCATCATCGCACTCATCACGCTCACCGCCATGGCGCTGATGGTCGTGATCAGCGGAGACATCGCCGAAGCGGTCGGCGATGTGATCGGGCTCGGCGACACCGCGCTGCTCGTCTGGAACATCGCCAAGTGGCCAGTGATCGCGTTTCTCGCCGTCTTGATCCTGGCGATGCTCTACTACGCAACGCCCAACGTGAAGCAGCACCGGTTCCGCTGGCTCACGGTCGGAGCGGTCACCGCGCTCCTCGTCTGGGCGCTCGCCACCTTCGGTTTCTTCTTCTACGTCTCGAACTTCGGCAACTACAACAAGACCTACGGCACCCTCGGTGGCGTCATAGTCTTCCTGCTGTGGCTCTACCTGAGCAACATGGCGCTCATGTACGGCGCTGAGGTCGACTCCGAGGTCGAGCGGGTGCGCGAGTTGCAGGCCGGAATCAAGGCCGAGTACGCCGTCCAGCTCCCGCTTCGAGGCACCGCGCGAATCGACGCGGCGATCGAGAACGAGGCGAAGGCTGTGCTCGCGGCCAAGAAACTGCGGCAAGACCGCGAACCGGTCGACGATCAGTAGGGCGCTCAGTCCAGCGTGAGTGCTGCCTCACGACTCAGCAGCGAGCGCTTCACGTCGACGCCCCAGGCGAAGCCGCCCATCGTTCCGTCGGTGCGCAATACTCGGTGGCACGGCACGAACAGGGCGGGTGCGTTGGTGGCGCAGACGCTCGCGGCAGCGCGCACGGCCGTCGGCTTGCCGAGGACTTCGGCGAACTGTCGATAGGTGAGCGGATGCCCCGGCGCAATTTTTCGCAGCGCGCTCCAGCCCGCGAGACGGAACGCGCCGCCACTCTGCGCAACGGCGACCTCGTCGATCGCGGTGACATCGCCGTCGTAGAACGCGGCGACGGCGTCCGTCGCGCTGACTGAACCGGGCATCACGGATTCGGGACGCAGCGCGGGAGCTATCCGCAGCGCGAGCAGCTCGAGGTCAGCGGTCCAGCCTGACGCGAGGATCGCGCCGTCCTCCCGCGCAATCATGCTGAATGGGCCGTCGGGGGTTTCGAGCGTCTGGCTCAGCCCCACGACGACGTGGGTGGTCGGATCGGAGCTCTGAAGGAGGGGCGTTGTGGTCATGCGATCTCTCCGATCGTCGGGGTCGGGGTCGGGGTCAGAGTTTTCCCGCGGCGTGGTGGCGTGGCCGCGGTGGCGGCGCTTCGCCACAGGTGCATGCAGAGGTAGGACCGCCACGGGGCGAAGCGCTCGGCCTCGCGGGTCAGTGCGCGCGGCTCTGCCGGCAGACCCAGCTCCCGGGCACCCGCGCGCACGGCCACATCACCGGGAAGGAAGACATCGGGGTTACCGAGCACTCGCATGCTGAGGTATCCGGCCGTCCAGTCGCCGATGCCGCGAAACGCGGTCAGCGCCTGATGCTGCTCGGCGGCGTCGTCACCGAAACCGAGTGAGGACTCACCGCTCGCGAGGGCTTCCGCAATCGTCAGCAGTGTGTCGATCTTCGCGCGCGGACCGACCATGGCATTTCGCCCGTGCTCGACGATTTGAGCGGCGGTGGGGAAGAGTAGGTGACTTTCGTCGGTGTTTTCCGTGTCGGTCACACGTGTCCCGGCCGCCGCGGTGAGGCGATTGAGTTGTGTGCGTGCCGCAGCGACGGAGATCTGCTGGCCGATGATCGCTCGAAACAGCATCTCTTCCGGATCAACGGCGCCAGGTAGACGGATGCCAGGGGTCGCGATCACACTCGCCGCAAGGCTCGCGTCTGAACCGAGGGCCGCGTCGATGGCCACCGGATCGGCATCCAGATCGAACAACCGGCGCACCCGTGACACGAGTGCGGGCAGATCGCCGAGCGAGCTCAACGTCGCCCGCATCCGCAACGCAGCACCGTCGAGCCGCACCTCAAACCGGCCGGGGCCACCCGGCAGCGCGACGGTCCGGCGATAGCTCGTCGCGGTGGCCACCTCGACGCCCGACACGGTCCGTGGGACGAACCACGCAAAGAGTCCGGTTGCATCGAACGGCTGACGGACTGGCAGGGCCAGGTCGATCGTGCCGGGCGCGGGCAGCGAGTCGCGCTTCTGTCGACTCCGGACTTGCCCCGGTGTCAGTTGAAATACCTCGGCGACCGTGTCATTGAACTGGCGGATGCTCGAGAATCCCGCGGCGAACGCGATGTCCGACACCGGAAGGGCAGTGGAGGTGAGCAGCGTGCGAGCCGTCTGCGCCCGCAGCGCCCGGGAGAGTGCGAGCGGTCCGGCACCCAGCTCTTCCGTCAATACCCGGGTGAGGTGGCGACTGGAATAGCCGAGCCGCCCGGCAAGGCCGGATACGCCCTCTCGCTCGATGACCCCATCGCCGATCAATCGCATGGCGCGCCCGGCGAGGTCGTCGCGCAGGTTCCAGGCCGGCGTGCCGGGCACCGCCTCGGGGAGGCACCGCTTACACGCCCGATACCCGGCTTCATGCGCGGCCGCGCTCGTCGGGAAGAAGGTCACGTTCTCGGGCTTCGGCGTCCGAGCGGGGCACGAGGGGCGGCAGTAGATGCCGGTCGTGCGCACCGCGGTGATGAACTGGCCGTCGAATCGGGAGTCCTTCGCCTGGATCGCGGTGTAGCGCTCGGTGAAGTCCATAGTCGAGCTTTTCACAGCGGATGCCACCGGTCTAGCGGAAATCGGACACGGCCGTTGTCGTTGCTGCCCGCCCACTATTGATCGAGTCCTGAGTTGAGTCGAGCCGGGGCACGGAGAACGACTTCAGAAACGGATGAAACTCGCTCCGAGATCCGTACGTCGGACCGTTTACCTTCAGCCAACTCGTTCTTATACGCCGACACAAAGCGCGACGGTACTCGAACCCGCTACACGCCGTCCGGGACGCGCAGCTTCGACGTGAGCTGCTTGAGCTGGCCCAGTTCCTCGTCGGTCAGCGCGGAGCCCATCAATTCTGTAATCGTGGCCATATGGGTTCGTGCGACGTCTCGGTACTTGGCGAAGCCGGCATCCGTTATGGCAACGATCGTGCCGCGCTTGTCGTTCGGATCCGGATGCTTCGACACCAAGCCGCGGGCAACGAGCCGATCGATGAGTCGACTCACGCTGGGCTGGCTCAGCAGCACGAGCTGGTTGATGTCGCGCAGGCGGGCTCGACGCTCCGGCTGCAGGGAGAGGTTAAAGAGAACGTCGTACTCGTTGAGTGACATCTCTTTGGTTGGGAACTCGGTACCGAGCACGCGAAGAACGCCCACCTGCGCCCGAAACAGCGATTCCCACGCGGATACGGCGAGTTCCCGGTCTGTCATTCGAGCCTCCTTGAGCACCAGCCTAGGGGGTGGGCTCGGAACTGCCCGGGTCTTTCGAGATCGAGCCCGTGAGTGCGCGGTACAGGAGCACCAGGCCGGTGAAGTTGACGGCAATGCCAACAAGCGCAGCGAGCACGCCGAGGACCGCCCCGAGTACGGCGGAGTCGAGTGCCGAGAGTATGACCACCACGACACCACCCGCCGCGAGGAGCAGCCCCAGCCCGAAGCAGACCAGCCCGGCGAGCATGCGCTTCTGCGCGTTTCCGGGGCGAGGCGCGCGCGAGGGCGCATCGTTTGGCGGGGTGTTCGACATAGGTTCAGGGTATCGACCTAGTCGCGCCGTTAACGGATTGAAGGCCGGTCGTAGAGGCTTACGACCGGCCTTCCCCTTGCACCAAGAGTGTCCTGCAATCACATTCCGCGGGAGCTGCCACAGCAAAACAACTTCCGCACTTGAAATATATAACGGAAAGGTAACGGCGTCTAGTTACCGAAACGTTATTTTTCTGGAAGTTTCTTATGAGGGCGACCGTGGGGTTTGGCAGAACGCCTCTATCGCGGCCGCGTTATCGGCCGCGATGTACCGATGGGCGCCAACCAAGGGAGATCGGCCATGGGTTGGATGGCAAGATCGAAAACGCCGCCGAGAAGCTTGGTGACAAGGCTCAGGGAGCTACCGGCCAGATCGGCGTTTTCAAAGGAACCGTCTGTACGCTGTGAACCACTATGGATGACCCTCCCTCGCACAGTCCCTCGCCCCTGACGATGTCAATCGGTTCGATTCTCGATCGGAAGGGGCTAGCCAATGTATGAGTTGTTAATGCTTGGTGTGGGTTTGATCCTCACGGCTGGCACCGGAATGTTCGTCGCTTCTGAGTTCGCGCTTGTGAACCTCGACCGTCATGACTTGGAAGCACGACAGTCGCGCGGTGAAAAGGGTCTCGCGCCCACCATCAAAGCTCTCCGGATCACCTCAACGCATCTCTCCGGCGCGCAGTTGGGCATCACCCTCACGACGTTGCTCACGGGGTATACCTTCGAGCCAGCGATCAGTTCGCTGCTGCGCGGACCGCTACTGAGCTTCGGGATCCCCGAGGGCTTCGTCTCTGCTATCGGTGCCGCAATTGGAATCCTCCTGGCGACCCTATTCTCCATGGTGATCGGTGAACTCGTCCCGAAAAACTTCGCATTGGCATTGCCATTGGCGACCGCGAAGTTCGTCGTGCCGTTCCAAACGCTGTTTACAACAGTGTTCAAGCCGGTGATTTTGCTGTTCAATAACACGGCGAACGCGATCATCCGCTCCTTTGGCATCGAGCCAAAGGAAGAACTCTCCGGTGCGCGCAGCGCGGAGGAGCTCAGTTCCCTGGTACGCCGTTCCGCGCTCGAGGGTTCCCTCGACCAGGATCATGCCGACCTACTGCACCGCACTCTGCGTTTCTCGAACCATTCAGCCGCGGACGTGATGACCCCGCGTGTGCGCATGCAGTCAGTACATGTCGATGACCCGGCCGAGAACGTGATCGACGTCGCGATCTCGACCGGCTTCTCCCGGTTCCCCGTGATCGGACGCGATCCGGACGATATCCGCGGCGTCCTCCACGTTAAGCAAGCATTCGCGATCGCTCTCGCCGAGCGCAAGAAAGTAACCGCCCGTGATCTGATGGTCGACACTCTCCGGGTGCCGGAATCCATGGGTGTAGACACTCTCCTGTCGCGCCTTCGAAGCCAAGGGTTTCAGGTCGCCACCGTCATGGATGAACACGGCGGCACCGCCGGCATAGTGACGCTTGAGGACCTTGTGGAAGAAATTGTCGGCGAACTGGAGGACGAGCACGACCGCGCCCGAACCGGTGTGGTCCGCACCGGCCGCTCGGTGACGTTCGACGCGTCGCTCCGTCCAGACGAATTATTCGAGAAGGCGGGTGTCACCGTCCCGGAGGACGGCGACTACGACACTGTGGCGGGATTCGTCACCGATGAACTCGACCGCATTCCGGAGTTGGGCGACGAAGTTGCCGTCCAGGCTGGCACCCTCCGAGTGGAACGGGTCGTCAACAATCACGTCGAACGGCTGCGGTTCACTCCAACCGACCCGGATGAATCCAACCACGACCGAATCGTCGACACACTGACAGAAGGCCTGAACAATGAGTGAGTATCTGCCCGGGATTATCTGGCTCGTCGTGCTCCTCGCGGTGAATGCGTTCTTCGTCGGCGCGGAATTCGCGGTCATCTCCGCCCGACGTTCACAGATAGAACCGAAGGCGGAAGCGGGCAGCAAAGCAGCGAAGACGACACTGTGGGCGATGGAACACGCGACCTTGATGCTCGCGACCAGCCAACTCGGAATCACCGTATGTTCGTTGGTGATCCTGAACGTCTCAGAGCCTGCGATTCACCATTTGTTGGAGATTCCGCTCGGCCTTACGGCACTGTCAGTCGAGGCGATCGGGGTTATCGCGTTCGTCATTGCCCTGCTGCTGGTGACCTTCCTCCACGTTGTCCTGGGTGAGATGGTTCCGAAGAACATTTCGTTCTCGGTACCCACCCGGGCCGCCCTCATTCTGGCACCGCCACTCGTCGTGGTCTCGAAGATCTTCAACCCGGTGATCTGGGCGCTGAACACCATTGCGAACGGGATCCTCCGCCTCTTCAAAGTGGAACCCAAAGACGAGGCAACGAGTGCGTTCACGCTCGATGAGGTCGCGAACATCGTGCAGCAGTCCACCCGAGAAGGCCTCCTAAGCGACGCATCCGGCACACTTACCGCCGCGTTCGAGTTCACCGGGAAGCGAGTCGCTGATGTCGAAGTGCCCATCGCGGAGATGGTTCTGCTCAGGCAATCCGCAACGCCAGCAGACGTGCAGAAAGCAGTCGCGGAACACGGCTACTCCCGGTACATCCTGATCGATGATCGGGGTGCACCGAGCGGGTACCTACACCTCAAAGACGTCATGGACCTCACAACACCCGACCTGTTTGCCGAGCCCGTGCCAGCAAAGCGCATCCGCCGACTGGCATCAGCCTTCCGCGACAGCGAACTCGAAGATGCCCTCGCAACCATGCGCCGAACCGGCGCCCACGTGGCACGAGTATTCGATCCGGACGGCATCACCACCGGTGTGCTCTTCCTCGAAGACATCATCGAGGAACTCGTCGGAGAAGTCACAGACGCAACCAACGGCACCCTCTAAGCCAGATCACACGGATGACGGGTCTCACAGCGAGGCCCCTCGTTCCTTGTTGGTTTCCCACGCCCGACCACCCGCGATGTTCGCCACACAGGCATGTTGCTATCGGCGTATGGATGCGGATAAGCAGATATGCGGGCCTCACCCCGATAGTCAGTTCGTCGTATGGACGGAATCGAACCTGAGCTGGTCGATCGAGCCGAGGCTGCCGTCACCGCTTCCGCTGGCATCCTCGCGGTCCAGAAAGTGCAACTGCGTTGGGTCGGCCACCGACTCCAGGGGACGGCCGTCGTGCAAGTCGCCGACACCACCCCGTCAAACGTTGAAAATGTGCTGCACGAGGCTGAACACCGACTGTTGATGGTGCTCCCAAACCTCGACGACATGACCATCCGCGCCGTAAGCACAGATATAGTGCCCGCGCCACATTGGCACCAGCAATAGCGCGGGAAGCCGTCACCGCATATGGCCCGGCACGACCCTGATCCGGAGGGTCCCTCAGGCCCCATTCTCTGGGCCGGGTGGAAGGCAATAAACCGCGTGGAATGCATGGTTCCTTTATGCGCGCGCGGTGAAGGGTCAGACCGGATGCGGACGCTGCGACGCAACCTGAACCGGCGACGCTCGTGTTCGAACGAATTGGAATAGACCCACTCTTCACATGAGCCGCTAGCGAGGTCTGCGCACAAGCATCTCAAACAGTCTGACAAGGGGTTCAAACAGCGACGTGCTCCGGTTCCGCCACAGAGGAGCGTCGGGTGAGGAAACTCATCACTCTTCTGTGCTGCCTTGAGGCGTCACGTGCGCGGTGTGCCCTGTCGACGCTCGAACCGACGACGCGCGGCCTCCCAAGCCGAGCGCACAAGCAGCCGCACATCGCTGTCGGTCGCTAGTCCCGGGTTGGTCACCGCGAGCCAGCCGAGTGAGCCGTACGTCGGGTGGGCGATCACCGTGTCATCCGGCGTCTCGCCGTCCGTGCTGAGCGGATCCCGCGGCGCGTGCCCGGTGTACTGCACGAACAACTCACGCCCCGCAGCAACATTGACGCGAAACGCGCCCGGCCGGTCGAGTCGCGACTGTTCCTCACCCGGATAGTTCTTCGTCACGATCGTCGCGAATGGCTGGGCTGCCGGGATTGTCCCGTCGGGGGAGTAGTAGAAGAAGGTGTCGCCCCACGCAAGCTCTGGCGTGCCATCACCCTCGTGCGGGGTCTGCGCGACCACTCCATCGAGGCCGGTCACAAACTCCACAACGTCGTCAAGGGTCACTCTTCCTTCTTTCTAACGGATGCCGCGCCGCCCGTTTTCGAGGTCGGCGGGCGATTATTCTAAGGCGGTTCTCCGAGAGTCGCGACCCGTCGCGCGCTCGAGAGGCGCACGCCTAGGGTGAGTTCAATGTCTACTGTGCTGCAAGACCCGAGTATCGCGCTGCCACGCCTCTCCGACGAGTCGGACGGATTTGTCCGGGTGCGCGGAGCTCGCGAAAACAACCTGGCCGACGTGAACGTCGATGTTCCCCGCGGCTGCATCGTGGCGTTCACCGGGGTCTCCGGATCCGGCAAATCCTCGCTGGCCTTCGGCACGATCTTCGCCGAAGCTCAGCGTCGGTTCCTCGAGTCCGTTGCACCATACGCCCGCCGACTCATTGCGCAGGGGCACAATCCGCACGTCGACTCCATCACCGGACTGCCGCCCGCGGTCGCGCTGCAGCAGCGCCGCGGCGCACCGAGCACCCGGTCAACGGTCGGAACCCTCACCACGCTGTCGAACTCGATGAGGATGCTCTTCTCGCGCGCCGGCTCCTACCCGGCGGGTGCGCCGCGGCTCGAGTCCGACTCGTTCTCGCCGAACACCGCAGCCGGGGCCTGCCCGCGATGCCATGGCTTGGGCGTCGCACACACGGTGACCGAGGCGTCGGCCGTGCACGACCCGTCGCTCACCATTCGCGAGGGTGCCATCACGGCGTGGCCCGGCGCCTGGCAGGGCAAGAACCTGCGCGACGTTGTCGTGCAACTCGGCTACGACATCGACGTTCCGTGGAAGGAGATGTCGCGTGCCGACCGAGACTGGCTACTCTTCACCGAGGAGCAGCCCGTCGTCGAAGTCACCCCTCAGCGCGACCGGGTGGCCAAGCCGTACAAGGGTCGGTTCTGGAGTGCCAAGAGCCACATCCTGCACGCGCTCGCCGATTCGAAGAGTGAAGCTTCCCGAGCGCGCGCTGCGCGGTTCGTCGAGTCGGGCCCGTGCGACCTGTGCGGCGGCAGCGGCCTCACTCGTGCCGCGCTCGCCGTGACGTTCGCGGGGCAGACCGTCGCTGACCTCAATGCGCTTCCGCTGTCTGAGCTCGCGGATGTTCTTCGACCGACCACCCGGTTGAGCGGTGCGACGGCTGCCGTGGCATCCGCTTCGTCTGGAGAAAAAACGGACGTGGCTGTCAGCATCGCGACCGACCTGGTCGGGCGCATCGAGGTGCTGCTCGGGTTGGGCCTCGGCTACCTCAGCCTCGACCGCAAGACGCCGACCTTGTCACCGGGTGAGATGCAGCGGTTGCGCATCGCGACCCAGCTGCGCTCCGGGCTGTTTGGTGTGATCTATGTGCTCGACGAGCCGTCAGCGGGGCTGCACCCGGCCGACGCTGAGCCGCTGCTCGAGGTGCTCGAGCAGCTCAAGGCGTCGGGCAACTCGGTGTTCGTGGTCGAGCACAACATGGACATCGTTCGCCGGGCCGACTGGCTCGTCGATGTCGGCCCCGGCGCGGGAACCCAGGGCGGGTGCGTGCTCTACAGCGGTGGGGTCGACGGCCTGGCCGCGGTCGACGAGTCGGTGACCCGACGCTTCCTGCTGCCGACCGGTGAGCCACGTCCCGAACCGCGGGCCGAGCGTGAGGCAACCGCCTGGCTTGGCCTCCGCGGAGTTTCGCGGCACAACCTCGTCGACCTTGACGTCGACGTGCCACTCGGGGTGCTCACGGTCGTCACCGGCGTCTCCGGCTCGGGCAAGTCGACACTCGTTAGCGGCGTGCTGGGTGACGCGGTGCGCGACGGGCTCCGCGGTGGCTCGCGTACGGTCGAGTCGGCACCCGCCGACACCGAATCCGACGACGAGTCGACCGTGCCGACGACCATTGATGAGGTTTCCGGCCTTGAGCTCGTTGACCGCATCGTGCGCGTCGATCAGCGCCCGATCGGTCGCACTCCGCGCTCAAACCTCGCCACCTATACCGGTCTGTTCGATGCAGTCCGCTCCACCTTTGCTTCGACACCGGATGCCGCAGCACGCGGCTACGACGCCGGTCGCTTTTCCTTCAACGTCGCCGGTGGTCGGTGCGAAACCTGCCTGGGTGAAGGGTTTGTGGCGGTCGAGTTGCTGTTCCTGCCGGGAAGTTACGCGGCCTGCCCCGAGTGCGGCGGCAAACGCTACAACGCAGAAACGCTTGAGATCGAGTACCGGGGTCGCACCATCGCCGACGTGCTGGCGATGACCGTGGAGGAGGCAGCCGGGTTCCTCTCCGACATTCCCGCTGCGTCGCGCGGGCTCGAAACGCTGCGCGACGTGGGCCTCGGCTACCTGCGGCTCGGGCAGCCGGCCACCGAACTCTCCGGCGGGGAAGCCCAGCGCATCAAACTCGCCACCGAGTTGCAGCGGGCACGTCGTGGTCACACCCTCTACCTGCTCGACGAACCGACAACCGGGTTGCACCCGGCCGACGTTGAATTGCTCATGGCGCAGCTCAACAAGCTCGTCGACAGCAACAACACCGTGGTGCTCGTCGAACACGACATGGGAGTCGCTGCGTCCGCCGACTGGATCATCGACATGGGCCCGTCGGGCGGCACAGCAGGCGGCCGGGTGATGGTCGCGGGAACCCCGGCAACCGTTGCGGCTGACACCGAGAGCCGCACGGCGCCGTACCTGGCCGAGCGACTCCGGAACGGCTGATCCGCCGTCGCCCGGCGCCGGTTTAGATGAAGTCGGGCGACTGGGCTGCGGCGTGACGGATCGAGACGTCGGCGTGACGGTCGAAGCGGTAGCCCACACCGCGCACCGTGCGCACGATGTCTTCGTAGCGCCCGAGCTTGGCGCGCAGACGACGCACGTGCACGTCGATGGTGCGCTCGTTGGGTACCTCGTCGTCTCCTGCCTTCCACAGCGAGGAGATGAGCTCGGCGCGGTCGATAGTCCGGCCCTCGCGGAGCACGAGGTACTGCAGAAGTTCGAACTCCTTGTAGGTGAGCCCGACCGAGTCGTTGTCGAGAATCAAACGCTTGCGGGAGATGTCGATGACGACGCCGGAGTGAGCCCGGTCAAGCTCTTCGTCGGTCTCGACGTCGCGGTTCTTGGCGAGAGCCGAGGGGTCTTGCAGCGCCAGGCGGACAACGTCCACATCCCGGCCGCCCGCGCCCTGCGGAGCGAGGGCAACAGCCGCGTAGGTCTCGGACTCGGGGGCGAGTTCGGCGGTGAGGGCCTTGAGCGCGTTCACAATAGCGCCGAGGCTTGTGCCGGCTGCGGCAGCTTTGGCGTCATCGATGCCGACGTACAGAACGAAACCGCGAGCTTCGGTTCCCTCGGGGACGGCGCGGAGGTTGCGACCGCGGGGGGCTGCTGGAGCAGCCTGGGCCGCGGAAGACGGGGCAAAAGTGGTGGCGTGTGCGGGTGACATGAGAAAAAATCCTTGGATGATGAGGTTCGTCGAATCCGGGTACGCCGGACGATGCTTCGACGGGAAGTCGTGATGTTGGAGCCGGTGCTACGGCCTGTACGAATGCGGGGTGCGGCATTCGGTCGCTCGGCGCGAGATTAGCGCAAGCGGGGCGAGGGGTACGCGGTCAGCGACACATTCGACAACACATGACTGCGCTGCCGGCCATCATCAAGCCGGCAGTTCCATGACGCTCGGAGGAGCCCAGGAGATGCGCGTTATCAATCATGGGCATGAGTTAACCCCACTGTGTCAGCACGTGTCAAATCTTTGCACTGTGTGACGAAATGCGAGCGAAATATGCAGATTCCGACATTTGCGGATGTTTCTGCCGAAGGTTCTTCGGCGCACTTTAGGGCACGGCAACTCGGCCCGAAGTATGTTCTATGGCCCGAAGAGGCCTAAACGAGTCCGTACAGGCGGTCGCCGGCGTCGCCGAGACCCGGCACGATGTAGCCGTTTTCGTTGAGGCGCTCATCGAGTGCGCCGAGAACGATGGTGACATCGCGACCCTCGGTGGCCTTCTCGAGGGCTGCGATGCCCTCGGGCGCTGCAAGCAGACAGATGGCCGTGACGTCGATCGCGCCGCGTGCGAAGAGGAAGTCAATAGCCGCACCGAGCGAGCCGCCGGTGGCCAGCATCGGGTCGAGGACGAAACACTGCCGGTCGGACAAGTCGTCGGGGAGGCGCTCGGCATACGTCGCCGGCTCGAGAGTTTCCTCGTTGCGGACCATGCCCAGGAAACCGACCTCGGCGGTCGGAAGAAGCTTCACCATGCCCTCGAGCATGCCGAGGCCCGCGCGAAGAATCGGCACTACGAGCGGACGAGGAGTGCTGATCGCGAGACCCATGGTGGTGGTCACGGGCGTCTCGATTTCGATCGGCTCGGTGCGCACGTTGCGAGTCGCCTCGTAGGCGAGGAGGGTGACCAGTTCTTCGGTCAGCGCACGGAAGACCGGCGACGGTGTCGTCTTGTCACGAAGCACCGTGAGTTTGTGGGTGATGAGGGGGTGGTCAGCTACGTGCACTCGCATAGGCTCTAATCTACCTGCACCCCTGCTACTCGCCGATACCGTTGGTGAGAACGGCGCCATCGACCCTGAGGAATCCGTGCCCCTTCCCGAGCTGCCGCAGCACGTCGAGTGGATGGAAGGCGCCCTCGCCGAGGCCCGATTGGCCCTCGAGACCGACGATGTACCGGTTGGAGCGCTCGTCGTGGACGGAAGCGGGACCGTGATCGGCGTCGGACGCAACGCTCGTGAAGCGCGACAGGACCCCACCGCCCACGCCGAAGTCGAGGCGATCCGTCAGGCCGCCGAAACGACCGGCGACTGGCACCTCACCACTGCGACGCTCATCGTCACGCTGGAGCCCTGCGTCATGTGCGCGGGTGCCATCCTCTCCGCTCGGATCCCTCGCGTGGTGTTCGGCGCGTGGGACGACAAGGCAGGCGCGGCGGGTAGCGTCTATGACGTGCTCCGAGATCGCCGACTGAACCACCGCGTTGAGGTCTACGCGGGAGTGCGGGCCGAGGCCTGCGCGCGGCTGCTCACCGACTTCTTCCGCGGCGAGTCCTAACGGGCGATCACGGTGGGAGCGGCCAGGCGCGCCAACACCCCGTGGCTGACCGATCCGAGCAGGAACCGGGCGACGGCTCCCCGCCCGTGGCTACCGACAACAGTGAGCGAGGCCCCAGCGGCTTCGCCGTTGATCACGGTGACCGGGTCACCCTGGCTGACGACCCGCCGCACATCGAGGGTCGGGTGATCTGCGCTCACCCACTCGACCGCGCGCGAAATCGCCTCGTGCCCGGTCTCGGTGAGGTCTTCAACGTAGTCAACCGGAAACGCGAGGTCGTAGCCGTACACAACGGGGTTCGGCCACGCGTATACGGCGATCAGTTCTTCGCCGAGGCGCTCGGCTTCATCGGCAGCGAACGCAAACGCGTGCCGCGAACTCTCCGACCCGTCCACGCCCACCACGATCCCGGCGCGGCCCCGTCGATCGAGTTCAGGAATCACGGCCACCGGCGTGGTCGATGCCGCGGCGATGCGAAAGCCGCGCGTGCCGTGGCGCGTCGCTCCGCTCGTGGCTGGGTCGCTTCCCACCACCACCATGTCGACGTCGGCCGACCGGGAAACCAGTTCGGTGAGCGGGTTGCCCTCGACGGAGTCGGTTGAAATATCGATACCGGACGCCACAGACCGTGCGAGTTCAGCGCTCGTCGCAAGCACTCGTTCGACGGCTGACCCGGTGGCTTCGAGAAGGTCTGAGCTCCCGGCGCGCCGGATCCCCTCGTCGACGATGTGCACGAGCGACAGTCCGAGCTGCCGCGAGGCGGCCCGCTCGGCGGCCCACAGTACGGCGGCCCTGCTGGTGTCGGGGTCTTTGACGCCGACCAGGATTCGATTCTTCATTGAATGCCTCCCTCTTGACCACACGGTACCGCAGCCCGACTCCGGTTACCAGAGGCCGCGGTGCTGGCCTGGTGGAGCCACGTGCGGCGCCGACCACGGCCGACGCTTAAGCCGCTGCCGCCGCCTCCGCTGTGAAGATATAGGGGCGAAGCGGATGTGACGTGGCCACGTCGAGCAGTGACTGAACCCCGTCGAGGGGAGCGCCCAGCGGCGCAGCCAGGGCAGCGCCCGGCGCCTGCCTGGCCAACTCGGTAGTGAGTTGCTCGCGCATCAGGACGGCGTGAGTGGCCAGTGCGCCGACCGCCCCGACGCGGGCTGGGGTGCCGGGCTGCCAGCCGACGCGGGCGAGCGCGCTTGCGGCGGAGTGCGCGAGTTCAGCGGCGGCAGCGCCCACGATGCCTCGGGCGATCGTGTCACCGGCGGTGGCCGCGTCGACCACGTCCCGGCAGAATGAGGCGATGACGCTTACCCGGAGGGGGTCGGCCTGCACCCGCATGTAGAGCTCATCGAGCGGACCGAACCGGGCCTCCGCCGTGGCCTGCAGGGTGGTTGCGGTCGACCGGCCGTCAAAGGCGCGGAGCGCCGCATCGAGCCCGGCCCGGCCGATCCAGTAGCCGCTGCCCGCGTCGCCGAGCAGCGACCCCCAACCGTCGACCTTGGCAACGCTCGACTCGGACAGGGCGAGAACAACGACGCCCGTGCCGACGGCCAGCATGACGCCGGGCTCGGTGCCGTTGGCGGCAAGGTATCCGGTGATCGAGTCGTGGGCCAGCGCGACCCGGCGTACCCCGGCTGCGGCCGTCACGCGAAGGAGCCCGCCGGGGTTCGCGGCGGCCGGGGTGAGCCCCGAGGTGCCGACCGCGAGTTCGTCGATGCGGGTCCCGGTGTCAGTCGCGAGCTGGACCGTGAGGTCGGCGAGCTGGTCGACGACCGGGCGGTCGGTGAGCACGCCCGGTCGTTCGGCCTCAGCGAGGATGCCGGAGGCGTTGGTCAGTCGAAGCCGAATGCCCGATTGGCCGCCGTCGATTGAGAGGCGGGTCGTGGAAGAAGTCATGGGAGCTTTCGGGTGTGGGAGTGCTCAGGCGAAGGCGACGGAGCGCAGGGAGCGTGGGGAGAGCCGGTCCTGCAGCACGAGGGTTGCCGCTCCGAGCGCGGCCGCGTCGTTGCCGTTGACCGACATGCGTACTTCGATCGGATGGATGTCGCGCACCATGGCCCGTTCGGCCAGGACGCGGGAGATAGTTTGCACATAGATCGACCCCGCCGTCGAGAAGGCATTGCCAGCCAGAACGATGAGCGGAAGGTCGAAGAGGTTGACCATCGAGACGAGGGCGGCCGCTAAATAGTCCGCCGATTCCTGGATGAGGGCAGCTGCTGCAGCATCACCTCGGGTGGCCGCGGTGCCCAGCGTGGCGAAATCGACCGACGTTTTTCCGGTGAGCGCCAGGTCCAGGTCGCCGCAAGCGACAGCATCCGTGGCTTTCTCCATGATGGCTTTTGGGCCCGCATACAGTTCGAGGCAGCCGCGGCTGCCGCAGGGACATTCGGGGCCGAGCGCAATTACCGTGACGTGCCCGATCTCACCGACGTTAGCGGAGAGGCCATGGTAGATCGTGCCGTCGATGACGATGCCCGAGCCGATGCCGGAACCCATGTAGACGGACGCATAGCTGCCGTAACCGACCGTCGCGCCGAGCCAGTACTCGCCGATCGCCGCGGCCGTGGCGTCGTTGTCGAACTCGACCTGGAGGCCCGTTGTGGTGGCGAGTGCCTTGCGGATGGGGAAGTCGGTCCAGCCGAGGAGCGCCGGAACGCCGCGGACGGTGCCGGCGATGCGGTCAACGGGGCCCGGGATGGCAAGGCCCATGCCGACCAGACTCTCACGGTCGAGGTTGAGGCCGACGATAAGCGCCTCGATGTCATCCGACATGCGGGCGACCACCGACACCGGGGACGCGTCGCCGGGGCCGTCGACGCGTTTGCGACCGACGACGGTACCGCCCAGATCTGCGACGATATAGGTGATGTAGTCCTGTCCGATGTGCACACCGATGCCGAGGCGTGACGCCGGGTTGATCTCGAGGCGCATGCGCGGCTTGCCGCCGGTGGACTCACCGCGGCCGGTTTCGCTGATCACGCCGTCGGCGAGGAGCTCGCGCACGACCGTGGAGATGGTGGCCTGGGTGAGACCGGTGAGCTCAGCGAGTTCCACCCGGCTGATCGGCCCGGACGACCGAATGAGGTCGAGTGTCCTGCCCTTTGAGCTCGCGCGGCGGCGCGTTTTCTCCGTCATGCACCCATAGTAACTTACATTGCTTTATAAAGTGCATGAAGTAAGTGCGGATTCTCCCTGTGACGAGGTGCTTTTCATTCTAGTCTTGACGCGCCGCGCGACGAGCCGTAGTTTGCTCAGCCACACGCGATCTCAGGGAGAAATGAATGGCAACGGTGGTGTCGGGGGACGGGACGGAGATTGCCTATGAGGTCCAGGGTGACGGCCCGACGCTGATCCTCGTCGACGGCGCGATGTGTTTTCGTGACTCCGGCCCCATGCGGCCGCTCGCCGCACACCTTTCGTCAGACGTCGCCGTTGTGCTGTACGACCGGCGCGGGCGCGGAGCCAGTGGAAACACGCTTCCCTGGTCTGTGGAACGTGAAGTGGATGATCTCGCGGCGCTCATCGACGCTGTTGGTGGGCCTGTGCGCCTCTACGGGGCGTCATCGGGCGGTGCGCTGGCGCTCGCCGCTGCCGCGGAACTGCAGGCCCAGGTGGCCGCGTTGGTTCTCTTCGAGCCGCCGTACACCGGGGTTGAGGGGCGCGCGGCCGCCGTCGCGTATACCGCCGAGTTGACGAGGTTGCTGTCTGAGGGGCGGCGGGGAGAAGCGGCGGAACTGTTTATGGCCCGCGTCGGAGTGCCCGCCGAGTCGGTCGCCGGCATGAAATCGTCGCCGTGGTGGACGGGGACCGAGGCGATTGCGCCGACGCTGGCCTACGACGACGCGCTCATGGGCGATGGCACCCTTCCAGGCGACCTGCTCGTCCGAGTTTCGCAGCCGACCCTGGTCATCGACGGAGGGCAGGTGCCGATCATGTCTGCCGCGGCGGAGCAACTCGCGGCTGCACTGAGCGCGGGCCAGCATCGCTCGCTCGGGAACCAGGGCCACGACGTCGCGCCGGAGATCATCGCCCCGGTGATTCGGGAGTTTCTCCGGGCCCTCCCCGAAGGGTGACGAGGAGGGCCCGGTGTGGTCGACGAAACGTCGGCGGGCTTAGATCGTCGTTGCCCGCGGGTCCCAGTCGTCGGGCAGCGGAGGAACACTCGGAGCCGTGCTCCCCACTGTCACGAACTCGCCGGTCTCGATCGACTCGCTGATCGACACCATGGTGTCAACCACGTGGAACGCGAGTTCTCCCGAGGCGCGGTGTGGACGGTCCTCCCGAATTGCGCGGGCCAGGTCGAGGACCCCGGTGCCCCGGGTCGACGTTGCGGTGGTCGACTCGAGCACCTCACTCGTTTCTGAGCCACGCCGGTGAATCACGAGGTCGCCGTCGAAGTTGTTCGGGTCGGGGAGCACGAGCGTGCCCTCGGTTCCGGCAATCTCGACGAAGCCGTGGCGGGGAACGGCCGAGTCGAAGCTCCACACGCTTTGCGACGACGCCCCCTCGGCGAACTGGAGCAGAGCCCCGACGTGCGAGGGCACGGTGACGTCGAACTCCTCGCCCGCCTTGGGGCCGGAACCGATGACCCGCTTTGCGTGGGCCGTCGAACCAGAGGCGGCCACCCGGGAAATCGAGCCGAACGCCTGCACGAGGGCGGTCAGGTAGTACGGTCCGATGTCGAACAGCGGGCCGGCGCCCTCCTGGAACAGGAATGCGGGGTTCGGATGCCATGACTCCGGTCCGGGGGACTGCATCAGGGTGAGGGCGGTGAGTGGGGTTCCGATGTCGCCACGACGGATCGCCCGGAACGCCGCTTGCAAACCGGCCCCGAGGAAGGTGTCAGGTGCGCAGCCGACGCGCAGGCCGGCATCCGCTGCTCTCTGGAGAAGGTCCTGTCCGCTGGCTCGATCGAGTGAGAATGGCTTCTCACCGATGACGTGCTTGCCAGCTTCGATCGCCTGGAGTGCGATGGGAACGTGCGCGGTGGGGATGGTGAGGTTGACGACGATCTCGACATCGGGATGGTTAAGGACGGCGTCGACGCCACCGCTCGATTCGATGCCGAACTGGGCGGCGCGCTTGGCGGCAGACTCCTCGAAGAGGTCACCGACCACGTGCACCTTGACGTCGGGAAATGAGGTCAGGTTCTCGAGGTAGGTCTCGCTGATGACACCGGCGCCGATGATGCCGATGCCGACCGGGCCCGTGCCGCTCATGCCGAGGCCTTTCCGGTGAGGTAGGTGTAGCTGTCGGTGATGGCCTCGAAGACATCGCCCGAGGTGTCGTCGAGCTCGACAACGCCAATGACCGAACTCGGTGCCGCCGTGATAATCGCCTCAATGGGCAGTGATCCCGAGCCAACCGCGACCTGCGCCTTGGTGTCGAGGGTGCCGTCGCCATCCTTAATGTGGATGGCGACAACGCGCTGGCCGAGGCGGGTGAGTAGCTCGACCGGGTCAGCACCGCCGACCTGAGCCCAGTAGGTATCGATTTCGAGGATAACGGCGGGGTCGAGCGCATCAACCAGAAGATCGAGGGCGAATCGGTCGTCGATCCGGTTCTCGAGTTCGAAGTGATGGTTGTGGTAGCCGACCGTGATGCCGAACTCGGCGCCGATTTTCGCGGCACGGTTGAGTTGCTCGGCGGTCTCGGCGATGTCGGCAGCGGTGGTCCAGCGGGCTCGGTCGACGTGCGGGTCGATCACAATGCCGATGCCCAGTCGCACGGCAGCCTCGAAGACCGGGCGCTGGTCCTCGATGGCGAGCAGACCGACGTGGGTCGATGGAGCAACGAGCCCCGTCGATGCGAACGCCGTCTCGAGTTCGTCGACGTTGGCCACGAAATTGTATGGCTCGACCTGGCGGTAGCCGATCGCGGCCACCCGCTCCATCGTGCCGGCGAAGTCCGCCGACAGGGCGTCCCTCAGTGTGTAGAGCTGCAGCGAGGGGTTGTCGAATATCGGCATGGACTCCATCATCCTTTGTGTGCAATCGGTCGTTCGAGAAGGCGGACGTGATACAGGAACTTACTTAACCCGCCTAAGATACTGTCTACCACGACAGCGCCGCCGAGGAAAGAGACCATGACGAATTCGACTGCTTCGACTCCCATCCATCTCCGAGCGTCGGGGGTGAGCCTTGTTCTTGATGCTCCGCCGAATGCCCTTCCGTCGATTCTGCACTGGGGAGCCGATCTCGGCGAGACCTCGGACGATGATCTTCGCGACCTCGCCTCGACCGTCTCCCCACTGCTCGAAAACGCCGTCGACGTACCGGTGCGGGTCAGCATGGTTCCGGAGCAGAGCGCCGGTTGGCTCGGTGCCCCCGGGCTGCAGGGTTCCCGGTTCGGCCGCGACTGGTCGCCGCGCTTTCACGAGGTGCGCTTCGAGCAGCAGGGCTCGACGATAGCGGCGATCGCGATCGACTCCGTGGCGAAACTGGAGCTGGTGCTGGAGGTGGAGCTGACGGCATCCGGCGTCCTGCGAAGTCGCGCCACGCTGACCAACCACGCCGAGGAGGCCTACGAGGTGCAGCGCCTCGTTGTGACGCTGCCGGTGCCGCCGGTCGCGACCGAATCGCTCGACCAGGCCGGTCGGTGGGCGAAAGAGCGCGTGCCTCAGCGCCGCGACATCACGGTCGGCACGCACCTGCGTGAGTCGCGGAGAGGACGAACGGGAGCGGATGCTGCGACCGTCTTGATCGCCGGAGAGGCCGGTTTCGGTTTCGGCCCGAGCACCGGTGAGGTGTGGGGCCTGCATGTCGGGTTCAGTGGAAACCACGTCTCCTACCTCGAGCGCATGACGAGCGGCAAGACGCTGCTCGGCGGCGGGGAGCTCCTGCTTCCCGGAGAAGTGGTGCTCGGGCGGGACGAGAGCTACACGACGCCGTGGATCTACGGGTCATGGGGTCGAGGTCTCGACGAACAGGCCGGGCGGTTTCACGAGTGGTTGCGTGCACGGCCGCAGCACCCGCGGTCAGTGCGACCGGTCACCCTCAACGTCTGGGAGGCCGTGTACTTCGACCACCGCCTCGAGCCGCTGCTCGAACTCGCGGAGCACGCGGCGGCGGCGGGAGTGGAGCGGTATGTTCTCGATGACGGCTGGTTTGCCGGACGTCGAAGCGATAATGCCGGCCTCGGTGACTGGGTCGTCGACACCGACGTCTGGCCGGACGGCCTGAACCCCCTGGTCACTCGCGTGCGGGAACTCGGTATGCAGTTCGGGCTCTGGTTTGAGCCCGAGATGGTGAATTCCGATTCTGACCTGGCTCGGGCTCACCCCGAGTGGATCCTGCAGACCGGAGGGCGGATGCCCCTCGAGCAGCGCCAGCAACAGGTGCTCAACCTCGCGATCCCAGGCGCGTACGAGTACATCCTGCAGTCGATCTCGAGCCTCGTCGACGAGTATGCGATCGACTACCTCAAGTGGGACCACAACCGCGACCTTGTCGACGCCGGTTCGACCGTGACCGGCACCGCGGGGGTGTCCGCCCAGACGTACGCGGTCTATCGACTGTGTGCAGAGCTGAAGGCGCGGCATCCGCGCCTCGAAATTGAATCCTGCTCGTCGGGTGGCGCGCGCATTGACTTCGGGGTACTCGAGTACACCGATCGGGTCTGGGCGAGTGATTGCATTGACCCGCTGGAGCGGCAGGGCATCCTGCGCTGGACCGGGCAGCTGCTGCCCCCCGAGCTCGTGGGCAGCCACATCGGCAGCCCGCGCTCGCACACCACCGGTCGTCGACACGACCTGTCGTTCCGTGCGTCGACGGCGTTGTTCGGGCACTTCGGTGTGGAGTGGAACATCTCGACCGCATCGGAGGCCGAGCGAGCCGAACTGGCCGAGTGGATCGAGCTGCACAAGCGGTTCCGGCCGCTGATCCACTCGGGCCGAACGGTTCGGGTTGATCACCCGACCACGGAGCTCGCGGTGCACGGTATCGTCGCGCAGGACCGTTCTGAGGCGCTCTTCGAGTTTGCGCTGCTGGCGCGGCCGTCGACATGGCCACCGGGACTGGTGCGGATTCCGGGGCTCGACCCGGATGTGCGGTACCGGGTCACTTCCGTGGGGCCACGTGCGCCGTTCTCGACGAACAACACGGCGCCCACCTGGCAAGCCGACGGTGGGGTAGTGCTTTCGGGGCGAGCGCTCGCCGCGGTGGGTATTCAGGCTCCACCGCTGCAGCCCGAGCATTCGGCCCTGGCATACATTCAAGCTGTGTAGCTGACGGCGCCGGGGCGCACCCGGGCGCCGCGGCGGTCCCTGGGGCGGGTGAACTGCACTCTGGGCTCGTTGGCCTTACCGGGTGAGTTCGGCGCGCAC
The DNA here is from genome assembly GCF_024171565.1 of Okibacterium sp. HSC-33S16. Lineage (GTDB taxonomy): Bacteria > Actinomycetota > Actinomycetes > Actinomycetales > Microbacteriaceae > Mycetocola_A. Next base: position 190,534 of record NZ_JALJZZ010000005.1, on the reverse strand, counting down.
GTGCGGCTGACGTTGCGCGAGCGTTTGGGGTGCCTTCGGTGTGCGACCAGCGCGACTCTGCGCCTCGGCGGTTCCTCTGCCGAGTTAATAAAGTTACTTGACTTACCTAATAAAGTCCCCTAAGAAAGTAGCCAACGGTTTTTCCGAAACTCAGCACAGCTCTTCTGCTGGTGGAATGCGCCGGGAACCCCTCGCCACTTTCCGTGGCTTTTCACCGATGAAAGGTCCAACGATGTCCCTGAATTCACCGTTTGCGAGGCGCGTCGGCACGGCAGTCGCCGCTGTTGCTGTCTCAGCCCTCGCCCTCACCGGTTGCGTGTCACAGTCGAGTTCGAGCGGCGGCTCGTCCGCCTCGACGCTCGTCGCATACACCGGACAGGCTGGCGACTACCAGCTGAACTTCAATCCATACTCACCGACGAAGATTGGCGGCGTCGGGACCATCTTCGAGTCGCTGTTCTTCGTCACCCAGGTGAACTCGGACCCGTACAAGCCACTTCTCGCAACCGAGTACACCTGGAACGATGACGGCACCCAGCTCGACGTCACCCTGCGCGACGACGTGATCTGGTCTGACGGCGAGGCGTTCACGGCGGACGACGTCGTGTTCACGTTCCAGATGCTCCTCGACACACCGGCCATCAACGGCATCGGATTCGACGGAGCGGTCACCAAGACGGACGACACACACGTGACTTTTACCTTCGACCACGCGGCATTCGTTGACGGGCCGACGCTCCTCGGCCGTGCGCCGATCGTGCCCGAGCACCTCTGGAAAGACATCGATCCCGCCGCCGACGTCATCAAGGAACCCGTCGGAACGGGCCCGTACACGCTGAGCAACTTCAAACCGCAGGCTTTCACGATCACCGCGAATGAGGACTACTGGGAGGGCGCGCCCGAGGTGGAGAACATCCGATTCCTCTCGCTGTCGGGCAACACGGCCGGAGCGGACGCGCTCGCCGCAGGTACCATCGACTGGCAGACCGGACCGGTACCTGACCTCGAGAATGTGTCGACGACGTACCCCGGCTACGAAGCCATCACCATCCCGATGAACCAGATGGCGCTGCTCACCTGCTCCAACGCTGCTCTCGGCTGCACCGGACCGCAGACGGACCCGGCTGTGCGCAAGGCGATCTACTACGCGATCGACCGTGACCAGTTGAACTCGCTCGCGTTCCAGAACACGGCGAGCGAAATGTCTCCGACATTCGCGCTCACCGAGAACCAGAGCGAACTGATCTCATCGAGCATTGAAGAACCGGTGGCTCCCAGCAGTCCCGACCCCGCGACATCCGCTTCGCTTTTGGAATCAGCGGGATACGCCAAGGGCGCGGACGGCATCTATGCCAAGGACGGTGTCGCTCTCAATCTGACCGTCGAAGTCGTCACCGGATGGACCGACTACATCACCGCGATCGACACCATGGCGCAGCAGCTCAAGGCGGCGGGCATCGGTCTCACCGCGTCGCAGTCGTCGTGGAATGAGTGGACGGAGAAGAAGAGCAAGGGCACCTACCAGCTCGCGATCGACTCGCTCGGCCAAGGGCCTGCGAACGACCCGTACTACCTGTACAACAACAACTTCTCGACCATCAACACCGCCAAGGTGGGTGAAACCGCGCCGGTGAACATGAGCCGGTTTAGCGACCCCACTGTCGACGCCGCACTCGAGGTGCTCAAGGCAACGAACCCCTCTGACACCGAAACACGCCAGGCGCAGTTCGACATCATCCAGCAGAAGATCGTGGACGTCATGCCGTACATCCCGATCATGACCGGCGGAACGACGAGCGAGTACCACGCAGATAAGTTCACCGGCTGGCCCAGCGAAGACAACCTCTACGCGTTCCCGGCCATCTGGCAGGCGCCGGACAACGCCGAGATCTTCAAAGCCCTGAAGCCAGCGGGTAAGTAGCCGTGGCCATGGAGAAGCTCGATATGAATGGGGGAGTGCTGGCATGAGTTACTACCTGCGAAAACTGGGGTTCTATCTCATCGCACTCTGGGCGGCCCTAACCCTCAACTTCATCATCCCGAGGTTGATGCCGGGCAACCCGGTCGACATTTTGCTCGCCAAGCTGCAGCAACGCGGCGGCGTGGTGGACGCGTCGACCCGGCAGGCATACGAGCTTCTCCTGGGCGGTGACAACTCGCAGCCGGTGCTCGTTCAGTACGCGCAGTACCTGCTTAACGTCGGGCGCGGTGACCTCGGTGTCTCGGTCAGTTACTTTCCGGCGCCGGTGAGCGAGGTCATTGGTTCGTCGTTGCCGTGGACGATCATGCTCGTCGGCATCTCGACGGTGCTGGCGACCATCATCGGTGTGACCCTCGGCGCGATCGTTGGCTGGAAGCCGGGCACCTGGCTCGATTCACTGGTGCCGGCGACCACCCTTCTCGCCGCGGTGCCCTACTTCTGGCTCGCCCTCATCCTGGTGTACGTCTTTGCAACGACACTCAAGCTGTTCCCTTCGCAGGGCGGCTACGACGTGATCCTCGACCCCGGTTGGAATCTCGAGTTCATCAGCTCGGCGATCACCTACGGTTTCCTGCCCGCGCTCACCATTGTGGTTGCGTCGCTCGGCGGCTGGCTGCTCGGCATGAGGAACATGATGGTCTCGACGCTCTCTGAGGACTACATCGTGACCGCCCAGGCCAAGGGACTACGCAGCGGCAGGATTCTCCGCACCTACGCCGCACGCAACGCCGTCCTTCCTTCGGTGGCCGGCTTCGCCATCTCGCTCGGTTTCGTGGTCTCCGGGTCGATCGTGACCGAGCAGGTGTTCTCCTACCCGGGGATCGGGTCGAAGTTGCTCACCGCTGTGACGAATAACGACTACGCCCTGATGCAGGGCCTGTTCCTCTACATCACCCTCGCAGTTCTCGGCGCGAACTTCGTCGTCGATTTGTTCTACGGGATCATCGATCCCCGTACCCGAGCCCGGAGCTGATCGCGATGACGAATATCGTTCAACCCGCTGGGGTCGACACCGTCGACAGCACGGCACAGCTCGCAGCCATTCGTGGCGGCGGACCGAGAAAGTCGCGCTCGGCCCTCCGGCTGATGCTCCCGACCCCGACGCCGTGGCTCATCACCGGTCTCACCCTGATCGGCGGCATCGCCCTCTTCGGCATCGTCGGTCCGTATTTCACCATGGACCCGACCGAAATCCGCAACATCGGTCTCACCGGACCATCAGCTGAGCACATTCTCGGAACAACGCAAACGGGTCAGGATGTCTTTGCCCAGCTTGCGCTCGCCACGCGAGGGTCGCTTGAAATCGGCCTCATCGTCGGTGTGCTCGCAACGGTCCTTTCCGCGATCTTCGGAATTCTCGGCACGTACATCGGCGGCTTCGCCGACGAGGCGTTCTCCCTCTTCTCCAACGTCTTCCTCGTGATCCCCGGCCTTCCGCTCGTCATCGTCATCTCCGGCTTCGTGCCGCCCGAGTCACGCGGACTCTGGACGATCGCCGTCGTTCTCGCCATCACCAGCTGGGCCGGGTCTGCCCGGGTTCTCCGGGCGCAGACGTTGTCCATCCGCAGCCGTGACTACGTCTCGGCCTCTCGGGTTGCCGGGGAGCGCGCCTGGCGAGTGATCGCCGTCGAGATCCTGCCGAACCTGCTGCCCGTGCTCGCGTCACAGTTCGTCTTCGCGGTCATCGCCGCGATCCTCGGCGAAGCCGGACTGTCATTCCTCGGCCTCGGGGCGTCGAACTCCTCGACGCTCGGCACCATGCTGTTCTACGCGCAGAACGGATTCGCGCTGCCGCTCGGTGCCTGGTGGTGGTTCGGGCCTCCCGGGCTCATCATCGCTCTGTTCGGAATGGGCCTCTCGCTCGTGAACTTCTCTATCGACGAAATCATCAACCCGAAACTCAAGAACGTGCGCCAGCACAAAAAGCGCACAAAGGTGGCCGCGAAGGCGGCTCGCCGGAAGGAGCGGACACGATGAACGCCCAGGCCACTGCGACACTCGATGTCGCCACACAAGTCGTTCGCCGGACAGTGCTCACGGTCGAGAACCTGTCGGTCGTCTACGAGGTCGAACAGCCGGTGCACGCGGTCAAGAACGCGTCGTTCGAACTGGCCGCCGGAGAAATCCTCGGCCTTGCTGGGGAGTCGGGCTGTGGCAAAACGACACTCGCCTACGCGATTAACCGCCTGCACAAGCCGCCGGCCCGAATCGCGACCGGACGCGTCGTCTTCAACGACCGAGAAACCGGTGACATCGACATCCTCTCTCTCAGCGATGAGGAGATGCGCACCCTCCGCTGGTCCAAACTGTCGATGGTGTTCCAGGGCGCCATGAACGCGCTGAACCCGGTCATCTCTATTCGGGCACAACTGGAGGACGTCCTGACCACCCACCGGCCCGGGCTCTCCCGTGCCGAGCGGCGGGAACGGGCCGCAGACGTGCTGCGCCGGGTCGGCGTCGACCCCGCACGGCTGAACTCGTTTCCCCACGAGTTCTCGGGCGGCATGCGCCAGCGCGTGATGATCGCCATGGCGATGATCCTCGAGCCGCAGATCATGATTATGGATGAACCAACGACCGCACTGGATGTGGTCGTGCAGCGCGACATCCTCCGCGAGATCGTGCGCTTGCGCGATGAGCTGGGCTTCGCGGTCATCTTCATCACGCACGACCTTCCACTGCTGTTGGAGATCAGCGATCGGATTGCCGTCATGTTGCGGGGCGAAATCGTGGAATTGGAAACGGCGGATCAGCTCTATCGCAATGCACAGCATCCGTACACCCGCAAACTGCTCGGATCGTTCCCGAGTCTCAGCGGCGCGCGGGGTTCGTTTATTCGTACCGGTATCGACGACCTCGAGGAAGAGAACAGAGCATGACCAGTGTTGAGGTTGCGAATCTCGTCAAGGAGTTCACGGTAAGGAAGGGCCTCGCCCGCGAGAAGTTCCGTGCGGTTGACCAGGTGTCGTTCACCCTGGTGCCCGGTCGCACCGTTGCGCTCGTCGGTGAGTCCGGTTCCGGCAAGTCGACCATCGCGCGCATTCTCGCACGCCTCGAGAAGCCCACGAGCGGGCAGATCAATGTGGCGCTCGACGACGGCACCCCGGTGGGCGGGTCGATGTACCGACGCCAGGTGCAGATGGTGTTTCAAGACCCGTTTGCGTCGCTCAACCCGTTCCACTCGATCGAGCACCACATTGCCCGGCCGCTCCAGATCCACCATCGGGCGAAGGGCGCCGAGCAAACGCACGAACGGGTCGTGCAAATGCTCGAACGGGTGAACCTCGAGCCGGCCGCCGACTTTGCCCAGCGCAGACCACACGAGCTCTCCGGCGGACAGCGCCAGCGGGTCGCCATCGCCCGTGCTCTCGCACCGGGCGCGAGCGTCGTCATCGCTGACGAGCCGGTGTCAATGCTCGACGTGTCAATCCGACTCGGCGTGCTCAACCTGCTCGGCCGACTCCAGCGCGAAGACCACCTCGCCGTGCTGTACATCACCCACGACTTGGCCACAGCGCGGCACTTCTCCGACGAGATCCTCGTGCTCTACAAGGGCCGAATCGTCGAGCGGGGCCCGGCCGACGACGTGATCCTCGACCCGCACCACGACTACACCCGACTCCTCGCGCTCGCGGCGCCCGACCCCGAGCGTCTCGGAAAAGTCGTGAGTTCCGAAAACGTGCCCGACCGCTCCACGCTCGACAATTCCATCTGCTACAACCACTTCACCGCGTCGTGGGAAGAAGCGGAAGTTCGCGCGACCGCCTAGCCAGCGTCGGCTCGGCCCCTCGATAATTGCACCAACCAGAGAAGGAAACCCCCGCGTGACGTTCCGACCCCTCACCACTTCAGCAGGCTCGACCTGGACCCTCCGGGCGACCGCCGGGCCCGTCGACGATTCGGTCGCGAACCTCGACATCCCCGCGACCGTTCCCGGCGAAGTGCAACTCGACCTGATGGCCGCCGGCCTCATCGCCGACCCGTTCGACGGCGCCAACGAGAAGGTCCAGGCCTGGATCGGCTACTGCGACTGGCAGTACCGCACGAGCTTCGACTGGACACCGAACGACGCGGACCGTCACGACCTCGTCGCCGACGGGCTCGACACAGCCGCAACCATCACGCTCAACGGCACCGAAGTTGGCCGCACTCAGAACCAGCACCGCGGCTACCGGTTCGACATCGCCGCACTCCTGGTGGATGGTGAGAACGAGCTCGTCATTGGCTTCCGTTCGCCGATCGAATTCGCCCGTGAGCAGGAGGAGCTCCTCGGCGCACGACCGACCGTCATGCACCACCCGTTCAATGCCATCCGCAAGGTTGCGTCCAACTTCGGCTGGGACTGGGGCATCGACGTCTCGAGCTCCGGCATTCTCAAAACCATCGGGATCGACTCGTGGTCCGGCGTTCGCATTGCGTCGGTCCGCCCACTCACAAGTATCGACGGCACGACGGGTAACGTGACCGCGCACGTCGACCTCGAGTGGGCCACCGCATCACTCTCCGACACTCAGACCGACCTTTCCGTCAGTGTGAACGGCGTCACCGAAACCGTTCGCCTGACGAGCGGGAAAACGGATGTTGCGGTGCAGGTCCACGCCGGAACGATCGATCTCTGGTGGCCACGTGGCTACGGCGACCAGCCGTTGTACGACGTGACGGTGACCACGGGCGATGCCCACTGGGCGAGGCGCATCGGGTTCCGCACGGTCGAGATCGACACGGCGCCGGACGCCCACGGGTCACCGTTCTCGATCCTCGTCAACGGCCAGCTCATTGGCATCCGCGGCGCCAACTGGATCCCAGACGACGCCTTCGTCACGCGCATCACCCGTGAGCGTTACCGCACCCGCATCACCGACGCGGTCGACGCGAACATGAACCTGCTTCGGGTCTGGGGCGGCGGAATGTACGAGTCAGACGACTTCTACGACGCGTGCGACGAACTCGGCGTGCTGGTCTGGCAGGACTTTCTCTTCGCCTGCGCGGCCTACGCCGAGGAAGACCCGCTGAGAAGCGAGGTCGAAGCCGAGGCCAGGCAGCACATCACCCGGCTGACCGCTCACCCGAGCCTGGCCTTGTGGAACGGCTGCAACGAGAACATCTGGGGCTACCTCGAGTGGGACTGGCGTCGCCAGCTTGGCTCCCGCACCTGGGGTGAGGGCTACTACCTCGACCTGCTGCCGTCCCTCGTTGCTGAGCTCGCCCCTGGCACCCCGTACTCTCCGGGCAGCCCGTTCTCGTTCACGAAGTACGCCCACCCCAACGACCCACGCAACGGCACCATGCACATCTGGGACGTCTGGAACTCCAAGGACTACACCGTCTACGCCGACTACGAACCCCGTTTCGCGAGTGAGTTCGGCTTCCAGGGCCCGCCGGCCTGGTCGACGCTTACCGGCGCCGTGCACGACGAGCCGCTCGAGCCGTACGGCACGCAGATGCTCGTGCACCAGAAGGCCGACCAGGGCAACCTCAAACTCGAGCGCGGCCTCGGCGCACACCTTCCACAGCCGCGGTCTATCGCCCAGTGGCACTGGGCCACCCAGCTCAACCAGGCGCGCGCCATCCGCTTCGGCATTGAGCACTTCCGGTCGCTCTGGCCGCTCAACACCGGTTCGATCGTCTGGCAGCTCAATGACGACTGGCCGGTGATCTCCTGGGCTGCCGTCGACTACTTTGGTCACCGCAAACCGCTCTGGCACGCGTTGAAGCATGCCTACGCCGACCGGTTGCTCACCATTCAGCCGCGCGATGGTGTGCCGGTTCTCGTCGCACACAACGACTCCGCCGAGCGCTGGAGCACGACCGTCATTCTGACCCGCCAGGAGTTTGCCGGTGCCATCCTGGCCAGCCAGTCGATCGACATTGACGTGGAGCCGCGCGGCATCATCCTGCTGCCGCTCGATCGCGAAATTCTGACGGTGACGGATGCCACGGGGCAATTTATCGACGCACGCGCGGACAATTCACCGCCGGCGTTCTGGTACTTCGCCGAAGATCCCGAGCTGGCGCTCGAGCCGCTGAGTTCGGCGCTCGACGTCACCGTTAACGCGATCGAGGGCGGCGCGACAGTGCGACTTGTGGCAACGTCGCTCGTCAAGGACCTCGTTCTGCAGGCGGATCGACTGCACCCGCAGGCATCCGTGGATCAGGGATTGATCACTCTCAGTGCAGGATCGAGCGTCACGTTGACTCTTACTGGGGACATTGACCCGGCCGCCGTGGGGGGATTCCCGGTGTTATGTTCAGTCAATGACCTTGTCACCGGCTAACGCGGGGGCATCGAACGTCGTCGGGCTCTGTTTGCACCAGCCCCGGCGGCGGGTACCTCTCGAGCCGTTCTGGATGCAGTTTCTGCGCGGCGCCGAAGACGTGCTCGCCGAGCGCGGACGCACCCTGCTGCTGCAGGTGGTCGCGGACCTCGACGAGGAAGTCGCCACGCTGCGGCGCTGGCACGACACCGGGCAGGTGACCGGGGTGATCGTGTCTGACCTCGCCGCCGACGATGCGCGGCTCGAGGTTCTGCGGGAACTCGGTATGCCGGCCGTCGTGCTGGCGCAGCCGTTGCTCGCGCCGGGGTTCGCCACCATCTCGACAGACAACGCGCGGTCGATGCGCGACGCCGTTGAGTACCTCGCGGCTGGCGGTCACCGGACGATCGGCCGGGTGACCGGTCCGAAAGAGTTCATGCACACGCTCGTGCGTGACGACGCGTTCGACGCAGCGGGCGTGCGGCTGGGCATCGAGACGGTGTCGGTCACCTCCGACTACTCAGCGGAGGGCGGCGCCGAAGCGACCGCCGAACTGCTCGCCCGACCCACCCGACCATCGGCGCTGATCTTCGACAATGACCTCATGGCTCTCGCCGGGCTTGAGGTGGTGCAGTCGGCGGGGCTCAGCGTTCCCGACGAGATTGCGCTCCTCGCCTGGGACGACTCGGTGCACTGCCAACTGGCCTCCCCGCCGCTCTCCGCGCTCATGCACGACCTCGTGGCGTACGGCGCAGACACCGCGCGTGTGCTGCTGGATGTGCTCGATGGGGTGCCCGACCCCAGCCGGGTCGCTGAGCAACCCCACCTCGTCGCCCGGGCGTCCACACGGCCGGTGCCCGATCACCAGCCCGGCACACGCCCGGACATACACTTACAAGGGTGAGCGACCACACCGAGCCCAACACCACTCTCCCCTCGATTGCCATCCTGGGCAGCGGCTCGATGGGATCGGCCATCCTGTCCGGTCTGCTCCAGCCGGGCGTCTCGGTGACGGGCGGCATCCGTGTGACGAACCGCACGCGCGCGAAAGCCCAGGAGCTCGCGAAACTCCCGGGCGTCACCTCGCTCGCCCTTGAAGACCAGCCCGATGCCAACCGCACGGCGGTCACCGGTGCCACGGTTGTGCTCGTAGCCGTGAAGCCCGCCATGGTGCCCGACCTGCTGCGCGAGATCGCTGACGCGCTCGAGCCGGGCACGATCGTGATCAGCGTCGCGGCCGGGGTGACCGTCGCGACCTTCGAGTCGCTTCTCCCCGCATCCATCCCCGTGTTGCGATCAATGCCGAACACGCCGAGCGTTGTTGGGCGCGGGGTGACGGGCCTCTCCGCCGGCACGCGCTCACGCAGCGACGACCTCGCGGTCGGTCGTGCGATCTTCGAGACCGTCGGCACAGTCGTCGAGGTGCCGGAGAACCAGCTCGACGCGCTCAGTACGATCTCCGGTTCCGGCCCTGCCTACGTCTTCCTCCTCATCGAGGAGCTCACGAAGACGGCGGTGGCCAAGGGGTTCACGCCCGAGCAGGCCGCCGTGCTCGTGAACGGCACGTTCCGCGGCGCGTCCGAGCTGCTCGCCCAGTCTGGCCGGACCCCCGAGGAGCTCCGCATCCAGGTCACCAGCCCCAAGGGCACCACCGAGCGTGCGATCGCCGTTTTGCAGCAGGCGAATCTCACCGCCACGTTTGATGAGGCGACGGATGCTGCGCTCCACCGCGCAAAAGAGCTCGCCGCCGGTTCCTGACCTGGGTTTCCGGCTCGTCGGCTGGTGGCTGCCGTTCGCGAGATGCTGACTATGCGGGGTTGAGACGTGTGGCATCCCTGCATTGTGAGCAACTCGTGAAAGCTAGCTGCCCAGCGACGCGAACTTCTCAACGCGAGCCGAGGTGTATCCCGCTGAACTGAGGACGTTGCACGCGTGTGGAGCGAACCCAGCTCGGAAGTTTCTCGAACCGCCGCTCCGATTCGCGCGACGTTACCTTCATCTTCGGGCGACTGTGGCGTGACTTTTGCCTTGAAATGGCGACCGGATGCGAGGTTCTCGCGCGCGGAAGACAACCAAGGTTCCTTTACTTTATTGCGCATGCAACTGGTCCGTAACACCTTTGACATATTGGGTCGGCAAAATCAGCTATTGACAGGCAATCTCGGGGGAAGTTAGCCTGACGCACAACAACTGGTCTATACCAATTTTGGAGATTCTCATGCTCAGCAGGAAATTAGGCGCTGTCGGCGCCCTCCTCGTGTCAGCAACCTTGCTCACTGGATGTTCGACCGGTGGCAGCACCGGCGGCGACGGCTCGGGGAGCGGCACCGTGAAGATGGTCGCGTGGCCCGGTCCCGAGGGCGACGCGATGAAGGAAGTCGTCGACGCGTACAACGCAGGACAGGGGAAGGAGGACGACATCAATGTAGAACTCGTCCTCCTCTCACGCCAGGACACGTTCTCGAAGGAGACGGCGCTGATGTCGTCCAAGTCGAGCGATGTTGACGTTTATTGGACTGCCTCGTACAACGTTGGTCAGTTCTCGCCCTCACTTGAGCCGCTCGACGACATTGACACCTCGAACTACTTTCCCGTCGCCACCGAGGGACTGACCTACAACGACAAGCTTTACGCACTTCCGCTCGACGTCAGCAACCACTTCCTGCTGTATAGGACGGACCTCATCGATGGTCTGCTCAACGACCCGGCAGCGGTCGAGGTATACAAGTCGATCAGCGCAGACGTTCTGGGAGAACCGCGCGAGCCCGTCGACCCGCAGTCCTGGGATCTGGACGACTACAAGGCGATGTCCGCGTACTTCTCAAAGTCGACCAATGCAGACTCGCCGACGCAATACGGCACCATCCTGCAAGCAAAAAACCTCCTGTACAACACCATGATCTGGAATGACGTGCTCTGGGGCTACGGCGGAAACTGGGCCGAGGATGGCAAGGCAACGATTGATAGCGACGCCGGTAAGAAGGCCGTTCAGCTTTACGCTGACATCTACAAGAACAAGTGGACCTCACCCGACAGCGCCCAGGCTGAGTTCCCCGAAACTCAGGCAGCGCTTCAGTCAGGCAACGTCGCTTTCGCCATGCAGTGGTCCGCCGCATACGCTGCTCTGAACGATCCTGAACAGTCCCCTGATATCGCCGGGAAGATCGGCATCGCTCCAGTGCCCGGGGGCCAGACCCACGTGCACGCTCTATCCGTCTCGCTCAACAAATACAGCAAAAACAAGGCGGCTGCGAAAACGCTTCTGAGCTACCTCGCCACGACGGAGGCGATGACGGCATACGCGGAAGCGGGCGGAATTCCGGCCATGCCTGAGGTCCTGTCACAGAACGAAGACCTCAACCCCGCGTTCGGGCGAGTGAGCGAATCCATCTCAGAGTACGGATACTCGGAGCCGGTGTTCCCGAAAACGTTCCAGGCCTACAGCGCACTTGCCGAAGCGCTCAGCGGTGCGTGGGTGGGTGAGACGCCCGTCAATGACGCTGTGAAGAACGCCAACGAGGCGCTGCAAGAGCTTCTCGACTAGTACCACAACACCACACCTGCGGTGGGGTCGCCATGGCGGCGGCCCCACCGCCCAGCTCTCGTACCACCTGAGGCGGTTTGTCATGGCATCCACATTTGTACGTCAAAAGAAACACGGCGCTTCGCTCATCCTGAGCGCTCCGCTGATCATCTTCGCGGCTCTCTTTGTTGCGTATCCGCTTGTAAGCGGAACCATGACGGCGTTCACCTCAAAGTCGCTTCTCGATCCGACGGATACGTTCAACGGAGTGGACAATTTCGTGAGCCTCTTCACGAAGCCCGCCTTCCTGAATGCAGCAGGGTTCACGCTTTCGTTCGCGGCCATCGTCGTCCTCTGCGAGATGGTTCTGGGATTCGGACTTGCGCTGCTGTTCGATCGCAAATTTCCCGGTAAGAAGCTTTTCTTCACCCTGACGCTCTTGCCAATCATGATTGCCCCCGCCCTGCTCGGAATCATGTTTCGGCTGTTGCTCAATGAAGATATCGGAGCGATCCCCGCCATCCTTCAGAGTTTCGGATTGAGCGTCTCTCTTTTCTCTCCCAGCTCTGTCGTCCCCCTCTTGGTTGTTCTCGATATCCTGCAGTGGACGCCCTTCACCTTCCTCATCATTTATGCGGGACTCCAGTCGTTTCCCAAGGAGTTGCTCGAGGCGTCTGCTGTGGACGGAGCCACGTTCCTCCGACAGCTCTGGCATGTCGTCTTGCCGGTCCTCAAGCCTGTTCTATTCGCCGCCTTTTTCCTCCGCGCGATCGATGCCATCCGCACCTTCGACGTGATCTATGTGCTTACCGCCGGGGGACCGGGGACGAGCACGACGACCTTGAGCATCTTCATCTACAAAGTCGCTTTTGAGCAGGGCGACTTCGGTAAAGCCGCGGCCGCATCCGTTGTGGTCCTGATCTGTCTTCTGCCATTCGTTCCGTTCATCGTGAAACGAATCGCATCTTCCGGAATGGAGGGCAAATAATGACAACGCTTGAAGCCCCCACGCGTCGACGAACCAAGCCGAAACAAAGCCTCGGTCGAGAAGATCGCAATCCACGTCGTTGGATTTTTACAATCGTGATTGGGATCATCGCGATCCTCATCAACGTTCCCCTGCTGAACGCAATTCTGGTCAGCTTCAAGCCGGACGGCGAGATCGCCAGGAACCCAATCGGGCTCCCGCAAAACGCCACGCTTGACCACTATGCCAACGTCCTTTACGCATCCGGATATGACTTTCCAAAGTTCTTCTTGAACTCCGGGATGATTGCGGTGGGCACGGTACTTCTTGTGCTCGTCATAGCCGTTCCCGCCACGTATGCAATTGTTCGGCTCGGTTTCGGTGGACGATGGATTATCGATGGGGCGTCGGGGCTCCGTCTGCTGCCCGCGATCTTTTTCGTCGTGCCGTTCTTCATTCTCTTCTCGAACCTTGGGCTGCAGGATTCAGTTCCCGGACTGATCCTCGCCAACACCTTCCTGAACCTTCCGCTCGCGATCATTTTGCTCGCTGCGGGCTTGCGGGATATTCCGAAAGAGGTCGAGGAAGCTGCATCGGTCGATGGCGCCGGTGTCTTTCGGACTCTGCACTCGATCGTTTTGCCTATGCTGGCGTCGACCATCGTCGCGGTTTCCGTGCTTGTCTTCATCTTCACGTGGAACGACTATCTCTTCGCCCTTGTGCTTTCATCGTCCAACGCCACACCTGTCACACTTGGTGCGAGCAACTTCGTAACGAGTACCGGCATTCGATGGGGTGACATTTCGGCCGCATCATTCCTTTCGACGATTCCGCCGCTGCTGTTCGCGGTCTTCGCCCAGCGGTATCTCGTGAGCGGACTTTCGGCGGGAGCGGTCAAGGGATGAGTACGGCAAGTAAGACGCGTCACAAGTACGAGATCGTGGCTGCGGGTATCCGAGCCACAATCGCTGACTCCCTTGGGCCCAACGATGCTCTTCCGTCGGAACGCGAGCTGATGGAAATCTACAACGTCAGTCGAATGACAGTGCGGGCGGCAATTGCGCGTCTCGCCGACGAGGGACTTGTCTACAACGTCCACGGATCGGGTACTTACGTAGGGTCTCCGGATTTGTTCGCGAAGGCGCCGAAGCTCACCTCCTTCACCGAAGACATGGTGAGCAGGGGGTACGCGCCGTCCTCTCGAGTACTTGAAGTGTCGCGAGTCGCTGCCGTCGCCGCTGTTGCAACGAGGCTCGGACTTGCACCCGGCGGGGAGTGCACGAAGATCCGTCGACTTCGTCTCGCTGACGGGAACCCTATGGCGCTTGAAACCGTCTTCCTCCCGGGAGAAGTCCTCCCCATGGAGGAGTTCGACGCGAAGTCATCGCTCTATGGGCAATTGACAGATCGTGGATATGAGATCCATCGAGCGGAACAAGAGATACACGCCGTCACCCTCGACGAGGACGCGAGCGGTCTGCTGGCGGTCCCCCTGGGGTCTGCGGCGCTCGAGATTGATCGTGTTGCGGTAGATCGTCGGGGCCATCCCGTCGAGTATGCGCGCACGATTTATCGCGGCGACCGGTACAGCTTCCAGATGGCCGTGAGCCGAGAAAGTGGCGACAAATGAGGAACTCCGAAATTTTGAAGGATCTGAGGGGTCGTCTCGTTGTGTCCTGTCAGGCCTACCCTGGTGAGCCGCTTCGGGACCCGCGGGCGATGGCGCTGATGGCGCAGGCGGCGGTAGAGGGCGGCGCTGCAGCCATTCGGGCCCAGGGGCTTGACGATATCCGGCTCATCCGGAAAGCCGTTACGGTTCCCCAAATCGGCTTGCTCAAAGTGGGCTTGAGCGGAGTGTTCATCACGCCGACGCTGCAGGACGCGCTCGATGTGGTCGAAGCTGGCTCCGAGGTCGTCGCCATCGATGGAACCCGACGGGACCGCCCAGACGGACTCACACTGAAGCAGACAATCGCTGAAATCCATGCACGAACCAACGCCATGGTCATGGCGGATGTGGGGAGTTTCGACGACGGCATTGCGGCTCAGGATGCAGGTGCGGACATCGTTGGAACGACTCTTGCTGGTTACACGGCCGAGCGCGAGAAAACTGACGGTCCCGACCTCGAATTGCTTGAGCAGCTTGCAGCGCGGCTTGATCTCCCGGTCTTTGCGGAAGGCCGGATACACACGCCGGAGCACGCGAGGCTCGCAATCGAGGCCGGGGCTTACTCGGTGGTTGTCGGAACCGCGATCACGCACCCGACAACAATCACGTCGTGGTTTGCCGCCGCGGTCGCTTGCTAGCTACCCAGCGACGCGAACTTCTCGATGTCGGCCGAGGTGCCAGACACGATGATGAGGTCGTGGTCGGAAACGACAGTATCGGCCGTCGCATACGTAAACGGCTTGCCCGGGCTCTTCACTCCGACCACGGTGATGTTGTGTCGGCTGCGTACACCACTCTCGGTGAGGTTCTTACCCCGGATGGGCTTCGGCGGGTACATCTTCACGAGGGCGAAGTCGTCGTCGAACTGGATGAAGTCGAGCATCCGCCCGCTGACCAGGTGGGCGACGCGCTCGCCGGCCTCGGCTTCCGGGTAAATGACGTGGTTGGCACCCACGCGCGCGAGGATCTTGCCGTGTGACTGAGAGACGGCCTTCGCCCAGATCTGCGGAATCTTCAGGTCGACGAGGTTAGCCGTGATGAGCACGCTGGCCTCAATTGACGAGCCAACGGCGACAACGGCGATCGAGAAGTCCTGAGCGCCGATTTGCTTGAGCGCCTCAATGTTGCGGGCGTCGGCCTGCACCGTGTGGGTGATGCGCTCCGACCACTTCTGTACGAGGTCGGCACCCTCGTCGATGGCGAGCACTTCTCGGTCGAGGCGGTCGAGTTCGCCGGCACACGCGGCGCCGAAGCGACCGAGACCGATAATGAGCACCGGCGCATCGTGTTTGATTCGGTCAACCAACGATTGGCCTCTCTTCTGGTCGGCGGAACAACTTGGAACTGGTGGTCGCTGCGACTGCCGCAGCGAGAGTCACTGTACCAACACGGCCGAGGAACATCGTCATGGCGAGCACGTACTTCCCCGGATCCTCGAGCGTCTCGGTCAGGCCGGTGGACAGGCCGACCGTGCCGAACCCGGAAATGACATCGAAGAGCACGTGGTCAAGAGGTGCCTTGGTCATCTGCAGCAGAATGATGGTCGACAGCGCCACGATCGTCGCACCCCAGAGCACAACGCTCAGCGCGACCCGCAACACGTCCGGCGGCACCCGGCGGCCAAACGCTTCCATGTCGGGACTGCCCTTCGCCTCCGCGGCCGCGGCCAGGAAGATCACGGCGAGCGTCGTGACCTTGATTCCACCGCCGGTCGACGCCGAACCGCCACCAATGAACATGAGCATGTCGGAGACGAGCAGGCTCGATCCGTTCATATCGCCGATCGCGATGGTCGAGAAGCCACCGGACCTGGTCATCATCGAGAAGAAGATCGACTGGAAGATGGTGTCGCTCGCGTTCAGGGAGCCGAATGTTTTCGGATTGTCGAACTCGAGCAGGGAAATCGCCAGTGCTCCGAGGAACAGCAGGATCAGCGTCGTGACGATCGTGAGTTTGACGTGCAGCGACCAGTAGCGCACGTGCCAGAGGTGCCGCTTGAGCGCGAAAATCACCGGGAAGCCGAGGGCTCCCAGGAACACGCCGATCATGAGAATGGAGAGGAACCAATAGTCGTTCGCGAAGGCTCCCAGCCCCTCGGCGTTCGGCGTGAACCCGGTGTTCGTGAACGCCATGGCCGAGTAGTAGAGGCTGTTCCAGATGGCGTCCCAAATCGGGATGCCATCAATCACCATGCGCGGAAACAACAGAATGGCGATGGCCGCTTCGATCACGATGAGGCTCAGGGCGACCGTCACGAGCAGGTTGCCGATCTCACCGAGGCGCACGGCCTGACCCTCAGCGACCGGCCCTCGGTGCCCGCGCATCGGGTTGGTGTCGCTCGCCGCCATCAGCTTGGCCCGCAGGCCGAGCTTGCGGGAGATGACCATGCCGAGGATCGAGGCGAGCGTCAGCACACCGACCGCACCGATCTGAACACCGATGTAGATCAGGACGTGGCCGCCCAGGGACCAGTGTGTGGCCATGTCGACCGTGGAGAGACCGGTCACGCAGATCACCGAGACGGCCGTGAAGAATGCGTCAGCCAGCGGCGTTACGGTGCGATCCGCTGACACAACGGGAAGCGAAAACAGCAGGGTGAAGAGAAGGATGAGGGCCGTAAAGATGAGGATGGCGAATCGCGACGGCGAGCGCCCGGTGAAATCCTCCATCGCTTCGCGCACCCGGGCGAATCCTGTGGCGACGAGGATATGCGGACGCGGCTCAGCGGTGCTGCCTGCCACGGTTCCCCCGTTCTACGCGTTGTTGGGACCGTTGTCATGGTACTCCGTGCTGAGAGTCACTAACCTTGGGCCATGGCTGACATTTTTGACGTGATCGCAGACGCCACCCGGCGCGACATTCTGCAGATTCTCCTTGACCGATACGAGAGCGATTCGTCGGTCTCCCACGGAGGTACGAGTGTGTCAGAGATCGTCACCGCATTGGGCCTCAGCCAGCCCACCGTGTCGAAGCACCTGAAGGTCCTCCGTGAGGCTGGCCTGGTCGCCGTTCGTGAAGAAGGGCAGCACCGGTATTACCGTCTCGAGAGTTCACCGCTCGAGACCATTGAGGATTGGCTCATTCCGTTCCTGAGTGTCGACTTCGACGTGTCCGGTGCCATCGGACTCGACCCCGCGCTGACCGATCAGGCCAGGCAGATGGCCGACGCGATCGGCCACGCCGTTGCAGATACGACGCATCGCGTGACATCCGCCGTTCAGGCTGTCAGCAAAAAGCTGGGTAAGTAGCAACCCTCGACACACCGAAACCCGAGCACTACAGTCAGAGAAAGCTGTACCCCTTTCTTCGACCGGTTCGCATCAGGAGACACGATGGCAAGTGGATTGGAAGACGTTCGCTTCCTCACGGTTGCCGAGGTCGCCGACATGATGCGGGTGTCAAAAATGACGGTGTATCGCATGGTGCACGCGGGAGAGTTGCCAGCCATTCGATTCGGGCGTTCTTTTCGAGTTCCCGAATCTGCGGTGGCCGATGTGGTCAGCTCGAACGTCGCCGACACCGCCTGATTCGGCGTGCGAGCTTGAGGCGTCAGGATCGGGTAGACTGTCCCGAGGCATTTTTTACTGCCGGCCGTGGCATCCGCGGCCACAGCCGATCTTTGTGAGGTAATTAGTGGGTTCTGTAATCAAGAAGCGCCGCAAGCGTATGGCGAAGAAGAAGCACCGCAAGTTGCTTCGCAAGACTCGTCACCAGCGTCGCAACAAGAAGTAGCGAAACGCGCCAGTTAAGCGCCGGGCCCTCGGGACTGGCGCTTTTTGGCGTGTCCGGGGGCCCGTCGCTCGATTAGGTTGCCATCGTCTTCTCGTAGCGTCGGCGAAGTACCGCGCGCTCGACGAGGGTCCAGCTCGTCGTCACCGTGAGATACAGGGTTGCCGCGAGCGGAACGATTGCCGCAAAAACTACCGTGAGAAATGGCATCCAACTCACAATGCCGGTCAGATTCTGCATGCCAGCGGGAAGTCCTTCGGCGGGCGGGGGAGCGTTGCGCAGTGCCGCACGACGCGACAGCCCTGCCACCGTGGCGATGATGCACAGCAGCACAACGTAAACGAGCACCCCAGGCCAGACGGTGCCGTCGGTGAGGAACCGTACAAGTGGCGTCCCGAGCTGCACACCGAAGACGTGCTGGCCCAGAAGCGCGTTCGGGTGTCCGTTGATGGCCTGCAGGATGAAGAGACCGTACACGGTCGAGATGACCGGTGCCTGCAGCAGTGTCGGCAGGCACCCGGCCAGCGGTGAGGCCTTTTCGGCGGTGTAGAGCTCGAGTGTTTTCTGTTGCAGCAGCTCGGGCTTCTTCTTGTAGCGCTGCTGGAGTTCCTTGAGCTGGGGTGCGAGGCGACGTCGGGTGAATTCGGCGCGCACCTGCGAGCGGCCAACGGGAATCAGAAGAGTGCGCACAAGCAGAGTGATGGCGACGATGGCCGCTGCTGTACTGAGCGAACCGGCGAAGGGCGTGAGCACGTCGGCGAGGCTGGAAACGAGTGAATAAGCAAAGTCGAGCACGATCGCGATAGGCGCGAACGAATAGATGTCCACAGGGGGAGTCCTTACGGTCAGAGGGAAGGGTCGCGAATGATCGCGAGCCCTCCTTGGGTTACCGAAGGGCTACGCGACCGCCTCTGACAGGCCAGGCGCTCGGGGCTGTGGACGCCCGGCCGTGGTGGGATGACTTGGCGCCGGAATGCGGGTGAGCGATTCACGATGCTCACGTGATCGCGATCCGACCATCAGTCGCAGGGCGATGATGGTGACCGCGAGATAACGAGCGCTCAGGAGAGCGGATGCCGCCAGCACGGCGACACCGGCAACGAGCAACGAGGACGGTTCAGCCTGCGCGACAGCGAGCACGACAAAGGAGACGGTCAGGACCATCACCAGGTGCTTGTGGAGAGCTGTCATCGGTTCCTCGATGTCGTGTCATTCCGATGCTAACCGAATGCCGGCATGGAGAAAGGGAAATCTCGCCTGGCGGCGACGGGCTTGAGGTCGCCACGACTTCGCTCCAGCGAGAAATCGTCGCACCCACAGACGCGTACTCTTGACCTCATGAGTGAATCGCGCAGCACCCCCGGCCAGAAGAACGACAACGGCTGGGACGTGGGCGTACGCAAGACCATCGACGCCTCACCCGAGACCGTGTGGAAGTACCTCGTCGGTGAGGGTCTGCCGGCGTGGCTCGGCGACATCGAGTCGCTCCCATCCAAAAAAGGTGTCCGATACCAGACGCGTGATGGGGTACGAGGCACGGTTCGTGCCTTCGTGGCCGGCAAGCAGGTTCGGTTATCCTGGTAACCTGAAGATTGGCCCCACGACACCACGCTTCAGGTCACCGTGGCCAACGCTCCGCGGGGAGCAGGCGCGACAGTTGAGTTCCGCCACGAGGAACTCGCCGACCGCGACGAACGCCGGATGATGCTCGGTCACTGGCACAGTGTCACCGACCTACTCGTCAATCATTTCGCGTAGCGGATTAGGCTGGGATGGTGGCAACGGCATCCCTCACCCTCATCTCCAAGCCGGGCTGTCATCTCTGTGATGACGCCCGTGAAGTCGTGACGCGTGTCATGACCGAGGTCAGCGCACGTCCCGAGGCGCCCGACGTCACTCTCGACGAGGTCTCGATTCTCGACGACGCCCAACTGCACGACCGGTATGCGGAAGAGATACCGGTGCTGCTTATCAACGGACGCGTCCACAATTACTGGCGCATCGATCCGACCCGCCTCACAACAGCACTTCTGGAGCTCGCATGATTCGCCACATCGTTTGCTGGAAACTCGCCGCGACGGACGACGCCACCAAAGCTGAGCACGCTGCTCGAATCACTCGCGAAATGGGCGAGCTCCCGGCTTTGATCCCTGACATCCTTTCGTTGCAGGTCGGTACGAACGTCCTGTATCCCGAAGTCAACTGGGACCTCGTCCTCATCGCTGACTTCGAGGACGCTGCAGCGCTCGAGCGGTACGTCGTGCACCCCGAACACCAGCGGGTCGGCAAGTTCATCGGTGAGGTTCGCTCAGACCGGATCGCCGTCGACTTCGAGGTTTAGAAGCCTGACTCGCTACGCGCGGGCCAGCGCCTTGGCCTTCAAGGTCTCGTACTCCGTTTGCGTAATCGCTCCTGAATCGAGGAGCGCCTTTGCGGTCACAATTTCGTCGCTGGGAGTGGCCTTGCCAGCCGCTTCCCGGATGTATGCGTCGGCGGCAGCTTTCGAACTGTGTGCTCTCTCGGCCGATCGCTCCGCCATGCCTTTGCCGCGCGCAATGAGATAAACGAGCGCGGTCAAAAATGGCAGAAAGACTAAGAAGAGAAGCCAGACGGCTTTGAGGAAGCCATTGAGATGCTGGTCACGGAAGATGTCGCCAATGATCGAGAAGAGAGCGACGAGGTAGGCGACAAACGCGAACGCCCAGAAAAAGACCCACAAGAGGTCCCAGATGCTTCGAACGAATTCCACAGCGGTTCCTTCCCGATGCGGTCGAGCTCGGCAGCGCGGCCGTCTGGACGAAGCTTATTGCTGTAGATACACCAAAGTCACTAGCTCAACCGGTTACCCGCGAAGGGGCTTGGCTGAGCCAGTGACTCTGATTGTGCTGTAACCCTGCGGTTTACGGCAGGAGACGGGTCGGTCCGCGGAAGAGGTAGGTAACCTCGCGGATCGACGTCTCGTGCAGCATGAGCATGAGAACGCGAGCAAGGCCCATACCGAATCCACCGTGCGGGGGCACCCCGTAGCGGAAGAAATCGAGGTAGAACTCAAGTTCCTCAGGGTCGAGACCCTTCTCCTTAGCCTGCTCGATCAGAACGTCGACGCGGTGCTCGCGCTGTGCTCCGGTCGAAATTTCAACGCCGTTGAAGATCAGGTCGTAGCTCTTGGTGATCGACGAGTCACCCTCGTGACGCATGTGATAGAACGGCCGGATGCTCGACGCATAGTCGGTGAGGAACACGAACTCGTGCCCAAATTTCTCGGCGACGTACGCTGCGATCTGGCGCTCACCCTCGGGGTCCATGTCGTCGTCTGCCCGAGGAACCTCGTAGCCGCGGTCAGCAACGATCTGCTTGGCCTCGGCGAGCGGGATGCGCGGGAACGGGCTGGAGGGGACGACAACCTCGAGGTCAAACAGCGCCTTGATCTCGTCGCCGTGCTTGTCCTTGACGGCGCTGAAACCAGCGACGATCAGGTCTTCGTGCAGCTTCATGACATCTTCGTGCGACTCGATCCAGCTGACCTCAGAGTCAATAGAGGTGAACTCGGTGGCGTGGCGTGAGGTAAATGAGGGGTCGGCACGGAATGCGGGCCCAACCTCAAAGACCTTGCCGAAACCGGCCGGCTGAGCCATCTGCTTGAAGAACTGTGGGCTCTGCGCCAGGTAAGCCTTGGTGTCGAAATAGTCCACTTCGAACAGCTCGGCGCGAGACTCGCTCGCCGATGCCATCAGCTTGGGGGTGTGGATCTCGATGAAGTCGTTCTCGATCCAGTAGGTGCGAAGCGCATGCTCGAACGTAGTCTGGATGCGGAAGATCAGGTTCTGCTTCGGGTTACGGAGGTCGAGAAAACGCCAGTCCATCCGCTTGTCGAGGCTTGAGTCCGCCGCGATCGGCGTCTCGGGCAATGCCTCTCCCACGACCTCGAGCGATTCGAGCTTGATCTCCAGCCCACCGAGCTTCACGCGCTCGTCATGCTTCAGCGTTCCGGTCACCGTGACAAACGAGCCGTGTGCGAGACCTGAGATCGATTCGGTGATGGCGAGCTTCGCGGCCGATCCCTCGTCGTCGGGGTTCAGTTCGCGAGTCGCGGGATTAACCAGCTGGGCAGCGCCGGACTCATCGCGCAAGACGATGAACTGCACCTTCTTCTGGTCGCGGACGGTTTCGACCCATCCAGATACGGAGACGGGACCCTCGGGAAGGGCAGCCAAATTCTTGATCAATACGCGTGTGGTCACGAGGGTCAAGCTTACCCGCGTCGCGCTGCGCATCTCCTGACCTCCAACCGGGCCGCAACTCAGCCCCCGGAAGCGAGATAACCGCGGTGACTCCCCACCGGTCGGCTCTCGGCGTTTTCCGAGTTCTACCGAACGTAGACTGGGAGGTGTGGTAGCCAGCCAGATACACCTCGTCCGTCACGGCGAAGTGCACAATCCGTCGCGAGTCCTCTATGGTCGACTCCCTGGTTTCCGACTCTCCGAACTCGGTACCCGCATGGCGGGAGCCGCCGCAGATGATCTCGCGTCTCGCGATCGATCGATCACGCGCCTCGTGGCATCCCCTCTGCAACGCGCGCAGGAATCAGCCGCGCCGCTCTCCGAACGATTCGGTCTCGACATCATCACTGACGATCGCATCATCGAGCCGACCAACCATTTCGAGGGCAAGGTCATGCGTATCGCCCTGCGCAATCCGGTGAACTGGCCTGCCGTTCGTAACCCACGCAAGCCCAGCTGGGGTGAGCCATACGTTTCCATCGTGGCGCGCATGCTCGACGCCGTCCGCGACGCGTGGGAGTCGACCGAAAGCGGAGACGCTGTTCTCGTCAGCCACCAGCTGCCGATCTGGATGGTCCATTCGTCTCTAACCGGTGCGCCGCTTCCGCACGATCCTCGCCAACGCCGGTGCGGATTGTCGAGCATTACGACCTTCGAGCACCGCGATGGTGTCTTCGTTGAGGTGGGCTACACCGATCCTGCCGCTAGTCTCGCGTCGGGTGCGACAGATGTGGGAGCGGTATGAGACGACGGATGACTGTGCTTGCCGCGGTGATCGCCTCGGCGCTCGCCCTGACCGGTTGTGCCAGCGACCCGCTGGCCGAACAGTACAAAGAGGGCAGCAATAAGGGATACATCGCCGGTGACGGCAGTGTGACCGAAATCGACGCGTCCGACCGCGGAGAGTCGATCAGTTTCTCCGGCGTCACCGAGAATGGCGAAAAGTTCTCCTCGGACGACGTCGCTGGAGAGGTCCTTGTGGTCAACTTCTGGTACGCCGCGTGCGCTCCGTGCCGCGCCGAGGCGCCGGTGTTGCAAGAACTCAGCGCCGAATATGACGGTCAGAACGCTCAGTTCATCGGGGTCAACGTTTACGACCAAGCCGACACAGCGAAGTCGTTCAACGACAAGTACGGAATCACCTACCCATCGATCATGGATGTGCAGGACGGCGCGGTGAAGCTCGCGTTCACCGGCAGCGTTCCACCCAAGGCCGTGCCCACCACCCTCGTGCTCGATAAGGAAGGCCGTGTGGCTGCGCGCATTCTGGGCCAGGTGCAGGAAGCGTCGATTCTCGGCACTCTTATTCGCGACACCATCGACGAGTAGCGCCGTGAATCCCGGCGAAATCATCTTCAACGGCCAGCTGCTGGCGGCCATCCCGATCGCACTGCTCGCCGGGCTGGTGTCGTTCGCGTCACCCTGTGTCCTTCCGCTGGTCCCCGGTTACCTCGGCTATGTCGGCGGAATGTCCAATGGTGCCCGGACGAAGACCACTCCGGCCAGGTCGCGAGTCCTTCTCGGTGCCGTGCTCTTCGTGCTCGGGTTCTCACTTGTCTTCGTCCTGATCGGCGCCTTTGCCGGCACTGTCGGTGCCTTCGTTGTGCGCTGGGAAGACATCATCACCCGCGTTCTCGGAGTGGTGGTGATCGTGATGGGACTCGTCTTCATTGGGCAGTTCTCATTCCTGCAGCGGACGGTGAAATCAAACTTCCGACCAGCGACGGGCCTCGCCGGAGCTCCTCTCCTCGGCATCGTCTTCGCTGTCGGCTGGACACCGTGCCTCGGACCCACACTCATCGCCATCAACGCGCTGAGCTTTGACACCGGCTCCACCGGGCGAGGTGCGATCCTTGCCCTGTTCTACTGCCTGGGGCTCGGCATTCCATTTTTGCTCGTGGCGGCTGGCCTCAACTGGGTCACGGGATCCGTCGCATTCTTGAAGCGGCATATTCGTGCGATAAATATCGGAGGCGGCATCCTGCTCGTAATTATTGGGGCGCTCATGGTCACCGGGGTCTGGGGAATCCTCATGTCGAAGCTCGGGGTGGTGATCAGCGGATTTGTCCCGGCCATCTGATTACGTTGACGCGGGCGCGCCGCTGAGCGAGCGAGAACCCGCCGAGTCGAACCCGAACATTCAGCAGCCGAAACTCGGCTTCGTTGGCACACTCCGGTTCATCTGGCGTCAGCTGACGAGTATGCGCACAGCGTTGTTCCTTCTTCTCCTTCTCGCTGTCGCCGCTGTGCCCGGATCACTCGTACCGCAGCGGAGCTCCGACCCCAACGGTGTGATTCAGTACTTCGCCGACAACCCGAAGCTGGCCCCGGTCCTCGACAACATCCAGATGTTCGACGTGTACGGATCGGTGTGGTTTTCGAGCATCTACCTGCTGCTGTTCATCTCGCTGATCGGCTGCGTGATCCCACGCACCAAGCATCACTTTGACGCCATGCGTGCACGCCCGCCGCGCACCCCGGCGCGGCTGGAGCGCCTTCCAGCCCACACCGAGCAAACGCTCGAGGGCGGTGACGCCGGAGCAGCGATCGCAGCCGCTCACACCCTGCTCAAGAAGTCCGGTTACCGCACCGAGCTGTACCAGGGCAAGAAGGGCGACATCTCGGTCTCTGCCGAGCGCGGCTACCTACGCGAAACGGGCAACCTCGTGTTCCACTCCGCTCTGGTGGGAATGCTCGTCACGGTTGCAGTCGGTGGTGGCCTCGGTTACGCCGGTCAGCGCGTTGTTGTCGAGGGTCAGACCTTTGTGAACACCCTGCTCGACTACAACTCGTTCAACCCCGGTCGCTTCTATAACCCCGACGACCTCACCCCTTATGCGCTCTCGCTCGACCGGTTCGACGTGACCTACGAGCAGAAAAACCTCGACGCATACGGACAGCCGACGGACTTCACCGCCTTCGTTACGACGCGGACCCCAGGCGGCGAGCCCGAAAAGCGCACCGTGAAAGTCAACGATCCGCTTCGATACGAGGGCACGGACGTCTACCTCCTCGGCAACGGATACGCACCGACCATCACCGTCCGTGATGCCGACGGCAACGTCGTCTTCACAGACTCCGTTCCGTTCCTGCCTCAGGACGCCAACCTCACCTCGCTCGGCGTCGTGAAGATTCCGGACGGGCTCGAAAAACAACTCGGCATGATCGGGTTCTTCTACCCCACAGCGCAACTCCTCGACAGTGGCGCGTATACATCGACCTATCCCGACCTGGTCTTCCCGGTACTTACCCTCAACGTCTACACCGGTGATCTCGGTATCGACGACGGAGCACCCAAGTCGGTCTACGAACTCAACACAGACGACATGACGCAGCTCACCGGTGGCAAAACCGGTGTTGACTCGATCGAGCTGATGCCCGGCCAAAGCCAGGAGCTCCCCGGTGGATACGGAAGCATCACCTTCGAGAACGCGAATCCCGACGCAGAACCGATCGCAGCGGATGCGTCGGCTGACGACGATGGTGCCACCGTCAGTACCGCAGACTTCGCCTCGTCGGTTCCGCGATTCGCGTCATTCGACGTGCACCACGATCCCACCCAGGGCTGGGTCTTCCTGTTCGCCATGCTCATCCTCGGCGGTCTGCTCACTTCACTCTTCATCCCTCGACGTCGGGTCTGGGTTAAGGCGACCGACAACCCGGATGGGACCGTGCGTGTGCAGTATGCGGGTCTCGCCCGCGGTGAAGACCCCGGTCTCATCGAAGCGGTCGATGCGATTGCCTACCGCCACGGCACAGCGCTCGGGCTTGAGCGATGACGGCGCCGGTGCGCTTGATCGTTACGGCATTCGCCATCGACGTCGTCGCCACACTCGTATTCGTCGTGGTGGGGCGGGGAAGTCACAACGAAGACCCGACACTCGCGGGTCTCTTCGTGACCTGGTGGCCGTTCCTGGCGGCGCTCGTGCTCGGATGGATCGTCACTGTTGCTTGGCGTCGTCCGTTCGGTCCGGTGTGGCCCGGCCTCGGGCTCTGGGCCATCACCGTCGTCGGCGGAATGCTCTTCCGCACACTGTCCGGTCAGGGCACCGCTCTGCCGTTCATCATCGTGGCCACGCTCGCCGTTGGCGTTCTTGTGGTCGGCTGGCGTCTCGTCGCCGCACTTATCCGTCGTCGCTCCCGAACCCGCACGCCCTCAGCGTGAACCCCGAGAGGTACTGTTAAACCGTGGATCTCAACGAACTGTCCGTCCTTGCCCTCTGGTCCGCCATGGCAATCTACGCGCTCGCGTTCATCGCCTTCGCGATCGACCTCGCCAAGCGTTCCGCCGAGGTGACCGCAGCGGGGGAACTGACGGCATCCGAAAGCTCTGCGACCAAGGTGCAAGCGGCCAGCGACGCGTCCGTTGGCGGCTCACGTGCGTCAACGACGACCCTCACTCGCGCCGACCCCGATGCCCCACAGGTCCAGCCGAAGCGGTCGGCTGTTCTTCGCGTCGCCGTTGCGCTGACCGTCCTCGGTTTCCTGCTTCACCTCACCGCGGCAATCACGCGAGGCGTCGCCGCTGAGCGGGTGCCGTGGGCCAACATGTACGAATTCGCCATGACGGGCACACTGCTCATCATCGCCACGTTCCTCGTTGTGATCGCCCGGGTCGACCTGCGGTTCCTCGGCACCTTCATCGTCGGACTCGTCCTCGTCCTCCTCGGCATCGCTGCCGTCAACTTCTACGTTGAGATCGTTCCGCTTCCGCCGGCGCTGCAGTCAGCCTGGCTGGTCATCCACGTCTTCGTGGCGTCCACCGGCACGGCCCTCTTCGCTCTCGGCTTTGCACTGTCCGTCCTCCAGCTAATCCAGTACAGGCGTCAGGCCATCGGTGCCGACCTGTCCAAGCTCAAGCTCAAGTTTGTCGCGACGCTGCCCGGGTCTGCACGCTTGGAGAACCTCGCATACCGGGCGAACATTGTGGCGTTCATTCTCTGGACGTTCACCCTCATCGCCGGGGCGATCTGGGCTGAGCGTGCGTGGGGCCGTTACTGGGGCTGGGACACCAAGGAAGTGTGGACTTTCATCATCTGGGTGATCTACGCCGGATACATTCACGCTCGTGCGACGCGCGGGTGGCGTGGGTCACGATCGGCCTGGTTGTCGATCATTGGGTTCGCTGCCGTACTGTTCAACTTCAGCGTGGTGAATCTCTTCTTCAAGGGGTTGCACGCCTACTCGGGCCTCTAAGCCCGACCACGTTACTCCGCGTGCGCTGATGGCACCGTCGACGGCGTGTCGTCGGTGTCATCGAGCAGCGCGTAGCAGCGGGAGACGCGGTCCAACCACCACTGGCGGCGCTGAGCTGATGCTGCATAGCCGTCGAGCATGCGTGGGGTAGGCGCAACCCTGCGAACGTCGACAGATCCACCTGATGCTTTCAGCGGAGCATCCGTCACATCCGCAGACAACAATGACGCCGTCCCCAGGCCGCAGTCGTAGTCGAGCTCGGGAACGACCGAGGCGAGCCACGCACCCATCGACAGGCCGACGGAGGTGTCCAGAGCACTGGACACCACAACCGGAAGCCCCGCCTGGGCGATGATGTCAAGCGAGCGGCGGATGCCACCGAGCGGCTGGGCCTTCAACACGAGAACGTCAGCGGCACCGGCCCGGGAAACCAGGAGCGGATCGGCCGCCTTGCGCACACTCTCGTCTGCGGCGATCGGTACGCCCATGTATTTGGTGCGTCGTCGAATCTCGACAAGCTCATCGACTGTCGCGCAGGGCTGCTCAACGTACTCAAGGTCGTACTCCGCGAGGGCATGAATGGCGTGTTCGGCCTCGTCAACGTTCCAGCCGCCGTTCGCGTCAATGCGAATGCGGGCTTCGGGTCCGAGCAGGTCGCGTACCGCACGCACGCGTGCGATGTCTTCGGCAAGTCCCTGCCCGCGTTCGGCGACCTTCACTTTCGCTGTGCGGCATCCGTCAAACCGTTTGAGAATTCCAGCCACACGATCGACGTGGACCGACGGCACCGTTGCGTTCACGGGGATACTCGAGCGGAGAGGAGCGGGCAGGTCGCCAAAGGCGAACTCGATGGCCGCCCGGAGCCAGGTGGCGCTTTCGGCATCGTCGTACTCGAGGAAGGGAGAAAACTCACTCCAGCCGTTTGGCCCCTCAAACAACAGCGCTTCTCGCTCTTCAATGCCGCGGAATCGCGTGGCAAGGGGCAACGCGACAACGCGCGCGGTGTCGAGGAGGTCAGTCAACTTCGGACGCATGCCCCCAGTCTGGCACCGGTAGGTAGCGTCGTTAGGCTTGAGCCATGACCGTGTCAGAAATATTCGATGAGACGCAGTGGACTGACGTTGCGGGGTTCGCGTCGCTCACCGACGTGACCTACCACCACGACCTGTCGGGTCGCATCGCGCGCGTGGCGTTCAACCGCCCAGAGGTTCGCAATGCCTTCCGGCCGCACACCGTCGATGAGCTCTACCGTGTGCTCGAAGATGCACGAACAAACTCCCGCATTGGGGTTGTGCTGCTCACGGGCAACGGCCCCAGCCCGAAAGACGGCGGGTGGGCGTTTTGTTCCGGTGGCGACCAGCGCATTCGCGGGCGCGACGGCTACAAATACTCCGACACGGACTCGGCAACCGGCGTCGACCCCGCTCGAGGCGGACGCCTGCATATTCTCGAGGTCCAACGGCTGATCCGTTTCATGCCCAAGGTCGTCATCGCGGTCGTTCCCGGCTGGGCGGCCGGCGGTGGACACTCACTCCACGTGGTGTGCGATCTCACCATCGCCAGTCGTGAGCATGGAAAATTCAAACAAACGGATGCCGACGTCGGCTCGTTCGACGCCGGTTACGGCAGTGCCTATTTTGCGCGGCAGATCGGACAGAAGTTCGCTCGGGAGATCTTCTTCCTGGCCGAGGAGTATTCGGCAGAGCGGGCATACGAGATGGGAGCGGTCAACGCGGTCGTCGCGCACGAGGAACTGGAATCCACGGCCCTGGCGTGGGCACGCACCATTCTCACCAAGTCTCCAACCGCGATCCGCATGCTCAAGTTCGCATTCAATGCGGTGGACGACGGAATGGTCGGACAGCAGGTGTTCGCTGGTGAGGCGACCCGGCTCGCGTACGGCACCGACGAAGCGGTTGAAGGACGTGACTCCTTCCTGGAGAAGCGCGAACCCGACTGGGGCCCATACCCCTGGCAGTACTAGGTGTTCAGAAGCCCGCGAGTTCACGGAGTCGCGCTTCATCCTGCGCGAACTTAGTCGGCGCGTCCCAACACGACGTGCGTGCGGCTGTGGCTGAGGTAGTCCTCTGCCCAGGAGATCAATGCCGATGCCCGCTGCCGTCCGCCGGACAGCAGCACCAGGTGGACGGCCAGCCACGCGACGAACGCGACCGGACCGTGCACCAGGCGACGCTTGCGCCCGAGCTCTGCAACGGCGGCTCCGCGGCCGATCATCGCCATGTAGCCCTTGTCACGATATTCGAACGGCTTGGTTCCGCCCCCCGTCAGCTCGGACGCGATGTTCTTCGCTGCCCACTTTCCAGCCTGTTGCGCGCACGAGCCGAGCTGCGGCAACTTGTTGCCCTGCGCATCGGTCATGTTGGCGGTGTCGCCGAGCACGTACACGCCCTGCAATCCGGGTGCCTTCAGGTCGGGTGACACGTCAACCCGGCCCCCACGCCCCAGGGGCAGTCCCGACTCGGCGATGAGCCGGCCCGCCTTGAGCCCACCGGCCCAGACCACAATGTCGGCGGGCAGCGTCGTGTCGTCAGCGAAGGTCACGCTCCCCGGTGTGACGTTGGTGACGCCTGACCCGAGTTTCAACTGCACGCCCTTCTTCCTGAGCTGCTTCTCCGCGTACGCCTTGGACTTGTCATCGAACGGCGTGAGGATGTTGGGCAGCATGTCGACGAGGTGCACAGAGCACTTCTCGGCGAGCTCGGGTGAGAAGTAACCGGGCACGACGTACTTGAAGTTCTCGGCGATCGCACCCGAGATTTCCACCCCGGTCGGGCCGCCACCCACAACGACAACTCGCACGCCGTGTTCCATGGTCGGTTCGGTGTTCGCCGTGTTGAGCGCCGCGACGAGTGCCGTGCCCAGCCGGGTTGCGTCGCGAATCGAGTAGAGCGGGTAAGCGTGCTCCTGCGCACCCGGCGTATTGAAGAAGTTCGGCTCAGCGCCGTTCGCGAGCACGAGCATGCGGCCCGGATACGTGTGCCCATCGGTCGTGGTCACGCTGTGCGAGTCGAGGTCGATTGAGGCCACTTCCGCCGTGAGTACTTTCACGTTACGGGTGCGATGAAAGATCGACCGCAGTGGCCGGGTGACCTCAGAGACGCCGATTTGGGACGCAGCGACCTGATAGAGCAGCGGCTGGAACTGGTGGTAACTGTTCTTGTCGATCAGCAGGGTCCGGATGCCCCGTCGCCCCAGTTCACGAGCACATGCGACACCGGCGAAACCCCCACCGACGATGATCACTTCCGTTGTGGTTGACATGGCTTCACGTTACGCCGAGTGACAAAGCTGTCAACCGGGATGCGTCGTCGCGAAAAAGCCTGCGTGGCAGGTATCGGGGAATCACGGCGATTGCGCGCATACACTGACATCATGACGAGGCCACTCACCCGGGTGTCGGCCGCAGACCCGCTGGAACTGATGGTCGAGCTGCGGCGTGCACTCGACCGTTCGGGACCGGCAGTCACTCCGGTCGACGACACCGGCGAGGGCACCGTGTTGCTCGGGCCCACCGACGACACAGTTCCGCAGCCCGTCGGAGTGGTCGTCGAAACCTCGGGGTCCACCGGTGTGCCCAAGCGGGTGGCCCTCAGTTGCGACGCCCTGCTGGCCAGTGCGGCCGCATCCGCCACGGTCCTCGACGGGCAGGGGCAGTGGGTACTCGCGCTTCCGGCGCACTACGTCGCCGGCATCCAGGTGCTCGTGCGGTCGATCGCGGCAGGTACCACCCCGATCGTTCTTCCGCCGGGCCACTTCGACCCCCTGGCCTTTGCCGACGCGTCGAAACAGCTCACCGGTGAGGCGCGCTTCACGTCGCTTGTGCCGCTGCAGGTGTCTCGGTTGCTCGAGTCCCGAGCGGGACTCATGGCGCTTCGCCGGTTCGACGGCATTCTCGTCGGGGGCCAGGCAATGCCGCTCTCGCTCCTCAGTCGGGTCGAGCAGCTCGGCCTGCCGATCTACCGCACCTATGGCTCGAGCGAAACCTCGGGCGGCTGCGTCTACAACGGTGTACCGCTGCCCGGGGTGCACGTGCGCATCGTGAACGGCGCCGTCGAACTCGCCGGTCCGATGCTCGCTGAGGGCTACCTCGGCGATGAGGCACTGACCGCAAAGACGTTCGTCGTCGACGACGGGCTCCGCTGGTACCGCACCGGCGACCTCGGTGAATTTGACGACGGGGTGCTCAGGGTCACCGGGCGCGCCGACAACGTCATCATCTCGGGAGGAGTGAACGTCTCGCTCGATCGGGTCGAGCGCGTCGTGCGCGGCATGCCCGACCTCGCCGAGTCGGTCGTCGTTCGGACCGCCGATGAGCGCTGGGGCGAGGTTCCTGTCGTCGTGACGGTCGGCCGTCATCCTGAATTGACGGAGATTGCGGATGCGGTCGCCTCCGTTCTCGGCAAACCCGCTCGGCCCGCTCACGTGGTGCGTCTCGATTCGCTGCCGGTTTTACCGTCGGGCAAACCCGACCGGCTCGCCATTGTTGCGGTGGTGGCCGTTCAACTGGGATCGAACGACAACGGAGTGACCGAGCCGGAGGCATCCGTTTAACGAGCGAAAGGCCGGAGCAGGGCCCCGGCCTTTCGTGTGGGAGGTCAGCTTTCGACCGCCCCCTGTGTTTCAGGTACGCGCAGCGTGTCGGGCTGCTCGTTCGCCAGCGAGACCTCGATCTTGCGTGGCTTCGCCTTCTCCGACACCGGAATGGTGACCGTGAGCACACCGTTGGTGTAGCTCGCCTCGATGCGCTCGGTGTCGATGCCCTGGCCGAGGCTGATCTGGCGGAGGAATGAACCGGTCATGCGCTCGCGGGACAGCCACTTCATGCCTTCGCCGGCGGTGAGTGTGCGCTCGGCGCGGATCGTCAGCAGCTGGCCATCGACGTCGATGTCAACGGATCCCGGGTCGACGCCGGGCAGGTCGGCTGACAGGACGTAGTGGTCACCATCGCGGAAGAGGTCGACGGGCATCAGCCGCGGGCCCTGGCGAAGCAGGGAGTCGGTCATGCGGTCGAGGTCGCGGAAGGGGTCAAAGTTCAGTGCCATAGGATCTCTCCTTTACTCTCAACTATGTCTAACCTGTGGAGTTGAGTCGATGTGACTCAACTTCGATATCTATGGTAGCCACGCTCTCGAAAAAGTTCAAAGTGCCCGGCGTTTGCCCTGAGCGAACGGATTCGCAGGCACGCCGCCCGGTAAACTCTCACCGGAACAGAGGG
This sequence comes from Okibacterium sp. HSC-33S16, assembly GCF_024171565.1. Taxonomy (GTDB): domain Bacteria; phylum Actinomycetota; class Actinomycetes; order Actinomycetales; family Microbacteriaceae; genus Mycetocola_A. The sequence continues at coordinate 157,699 of NZ_JALJZZ010000005.1, read as the reverse complement.
AGGTTGCCGCGTGGCAGCTCAGCAGCAGAGACGTACACCGCCGAAGGCGCCCACCACCGCCAAGCGCAAGGGCAAGAGCGGAAACCCGGCGGCACGCGTCTACGACGAGGTGCGGCCAGCACGGTTCAGCGACTGGGTGGCCGGCGCTCGGATCCCGACGCTGCCGATGTCGATCTCTCCCGTTCTTGTGGGCACCGGTGCGGCGATCGCCGCAAGCGACCCGGGCCAGTACCACTGGGTGCGCGCCCTGCTCTGCCTCGTCGTGGCCGTGAGCCTGCAGATCGCCGTGAACTACGCCAACGACTACTCCGACGGCATCCGTGGCACCGACCGTGACCGCGTCGGCCCGTTCCGCCTCGTCGGCAGCGGTAAGGCCACCCCGAAGGCTGTGCTCACCGCCGCCCTGATCTTCTTCGGTATCGCGGCCGTCGCCGGCCTCGCCCTCACCATCCTCACGGCGCAGTGGTGGCTGCTGATCGTCGGTGCACTCGCGATCGTCGCCGCCTGGTTCTACACCGGTGGCAAGCGCCCCTACGGCTACCTCGCGCTTGGCGAGCTGTTCGTCTTCATCTTCTTCGGGCTTGTCGCTACGGTCGGCACAACCTTCGTGCAGATTCTCGACGTCACGCAGGAGGCGTGGTTCGGCGCGATCGGCGTTGGGCTCATCTCGGTTGCGACGCTCATCGTGAATAACATTCGTGACATCGCGCAGGACCGGGTTGCCGGAAAGCGCACATTGACGACGTTCCTCGGGACGGTGCCGAGCCGCGTGCTCTACATCGTCTGCCTGCTGGCACCGTTCGGCATTGCGGTGTGGATTGCCATTCTGTTCCCGGTTGCCTGGTTCGCGCTCTTCGCGCTGCTGGCGGCGCTGCCGGCGGCGATTATCGTCGCAACAGCGCGCACTCCCAAGGAGTACATCCTCGCCCTCAAGTTGACCGGTCTGACCCAGTTGCTCTACGGCATCGCCCTGTTTCTGGCGTTCTGGAAGTAGCTACTTCTCGGTCGGTGAAGGAGTTTCGGGAACGGATGTTGTGGCATCCGTTTTCGAAACATCGCCTGTCACGGCGTCCTCCGCATCTTCATCCTGCGTGTCGGAAACGCGGTTGCCGTGCCGGCGTTCGTACAGCTCAGCGGCAACCTGCTCGCGCGGGGAGCGCAGGAAGATGTATGACACGCTCAAGCCGATGATCGCGGCGAGGACCGTTGCTACCCAGGGCTCGAAGTTGAGAAGCAGGAGAAGGGCAAGCGGAACGGCAAACGTCAGGAGACGAAGCACCGTGTAGGTCACCACCGGAGGAATGCGTTTCACGGTTTCCAGTGTATGCGTCGGAGTCTGGGAGGACGGCGGACGAATCAACTGTGAGTACGCCTCAGCGGTTCGTGATCGCCGGGGGATTTCCCAGTCGCTGAGGCTACGATGAGGGTATGCGTTGGCTCCTCATTCTCGCGGTCGTGGTCGTTGTTGCGACGATCTACGCGGTGATCGATTGCGCCATGATGGCGCACGACAGGGTCCGCGGACTCCCCAAGCCGGTCTGGCTCGTCATCATCCTGCTGTTGCCGGTTCTCGGACTGCTTCTGTGGTTCACCGTTGGCCGTGGCCGCGCCGGTCAGGTCGCACGACCGCGACTCGCTCCGGACGACGATCCCGCCTTCATCGGAACGCTGGGGCGCGACAAGGAGCAGGACGAGCGCATCCGCCGACTCGAGGAAGAGCTTGCGTCGCTCGACTCTGACGGAGTAGATCCGCACGAACCGGGTGGGTCGAAACCGACTCCGGATAAGCACCCGGATCCGAAGCCCAAGCCTGATGACACGGGCAGGGCGGATGCCTGACGCCAGTCCGGCAACCGATTACGCGCTCGCACTTCTCGAGGAATGCATTCGGCAGGGTGTCACCGATATTGTCGTGTGCCCCGGATCCCGGTCGCAGGCACTCGCGCTCGCTGCCCGGGCGCTGGAACGCGCCGGTGAGGTGCGGCTGCACGTTCGCATCGATGAGCGGGTAGCCGGTTTCTTTGCGCTCGGCTTGTCCCTTGAGACCGGTCAGCCCGCCGTTGTCATCGTCACGAGCGGCACGGCCGTCGCCAACCTGCACCCCGCGGTTCTTGAGGCTCACTCGTCTGACGTTCCGCTGTTGCTGATCACCGCTGACCGCCCGGTTGAGTTGCGGGGGATCCGCTCGAACCAGACCACCCATCAGGTCGGCATCTTCGGCGAGGCTGTGCGGTTCACCCGCGACGTCGTTGCGCCAACCGGTGCGCCGGGCGAACGGGCCGACGCGGCCGAGCTCGCCCGTAGCGCGGTCGCCGCCGCCCGAGGTGCCGGTCGCGCCAGTGCGGGGCCCGTGCACGTCAACCTCCCGCTGCGCGAACCGTTGTCGCGGTCACTCGCCGATCGCCTGCCAGCGGGCGAAACCGAGACAGCGGACGCTCCGGCGCACGAGACTCGAGTGCCGCAAATCACCCGACCCGGCATGCTGCTCGACCGCGGCAAGCGCACCGTCGTGATCGCCGGGCACGGCTCCGGGCCGATCGCCGAAGCGCTCGCGCACGCCGGCGGCTGGCCCCTGATTGCCGAGGTATCGAGCGGCTCGCGCTTCGGTCGCAACCTCGTCGTCGCGTACCGCGAGCTCCTCGGTGAGCCCGAGTTCGGTGGCCGCGTCGAGCGAGCCGTGGTGTTTGGCCACCCGACGTTGAGCCGCCAGGTTCCTGCACTGCTCTCCCGCGAGGGAGTCGAGGTGATCGTCGTCGCGCCAACGGGTGACGAGGTGTACAACCCCGGGCGTCGAGCCGCGCACATCGTCGGTGCGGTCAATATTGTTGAGGGAAGCATCGACCGGGCCTGGCTCGGCTCGTGGATCACCGCGTCGCGGCAACTCGTCGACGCGCGTTCGACCGACAAGGCACCCGATCTCGAGGCGGCCCACTCGCATGACCCGGCCACCCGCCTGGCCTACGTCAAGAGCGAGTTCGAAGCCGTGCGGGCACCACTCGACCGCCGATCGCTCGCCCTCGCCGTGTGGGGAGCGACCTGGCCGCACGACCGGCTCGTGCTCGGCGCGTCACGCCTCATTCGCGACGTGGACGCCGCGGTGCCCGGCAAGAAAATTCACGTGCACTCGAACCGCGGCCTGGCCGGGATCGACGGAACCGTGTCGACGGCACTCGGCATCGCCGCGGCGAGCCAGCACGACGGCGCAGGGATCACCCGGGTGTTGCTCGGTGATCTGACCCTCCTCCACGATGCTGGCGCGTTGTTGAGCTCACCCGGTGAGCGGATGCCGCGCATCCAGGTGATCGTCGGAAACGACGGTGGCGGAACGATCTTTGACGGGCTTGAGGTAGCTCAGTCCACCGACGAAGCGGACATCGATCGGGTGCTCTATACCCCGCAGTCGGTGAACCTGGAAGCGCTCGCAGAAGCCTATGGCTGGGATTATGTGAAGGCGACCACCCGCTCGTCGCTCGATCAGGCGCTGACGGCACCGACGGCATCCGGGATTCTCATCGAGGTTCCGCTTCCTCGCTGACCCCGCAGGCTTTTCTGGCCCGCACTCTTGAGAGCGCTGGCCGCAAGGACCACACTGGCGGAATGAGTCCCAAGAAGATTCGACCAGCGTCGGCATGGCGGGCAGACCCCTCTGCTCTACTTCGAGTGGAGCAGGGTTTCGTGCTTGCCGATGTGGATCCGGATGCGCCGCCCGGCTTCGACGGCGGAAAGGCCGAGGGGAAAGCCGAATTGCTCGCCGATGCCCAACTGTTGAGCGACAAGCAGGAACGCCTGTTTGCGGCGTCGAAGGGTGGAGCGCCAGACGCAGTTCTGCTCGTGCTGCAGGCCATGGACACGGCGGGCAAGGGTGGCATCGTGCGACACGTGGTCGGAGCGGTCGACCCGCAAGGCGTCGCGCTCACGGCGTTCAAGGCGCCAACCGAGGAAGAACTGAGCCACGACTTTCTGTGGCGGATCGAGCGACGCGTTCCCGATCCGGGATTCATCGGGGTCTTTGACCGCTCGCATTATGAGGACGTATTGATCGGCCAGGTGCGCCACCTCGCCGAGGAGGCAGAGATCGAGCGCCGGTTCGACGCGATCCTCGATTTCGAGTCGCGGCTCGTCGACCGCTCGATCCGGGTGGTCAAAGTGATGCTGCAGATCAGCCCGGACGAGCAGAAGCGCCGGTTGGCTGAGCGGCTCGACCGGCCGGACAAGCACTGGAAGTTCAACACGGGGGATATTGACGAGCGGCAGCTCTGGCCCGACTACCAGGCCGCATATCAGGACGTTCTGGAACGCACATCGACCGAGGCCGCGCCGTGGTTTGTGGTTCCGGCGAATCACAAGTGGTACGCGCGCGTGGCGGTGCAGCGCCTGTTGCTCAACGCGCTCACCGCGATCGACCCGCAGTGGCCAACAGCGGACTTCGACGTCGAAGAGCAGAAAGCGCGCCTCGAGGCGTCGAGCGTGGAGGCCGTTCGCGCCTAGGCGAACGCGTCGAGAATCGGCCGGAACTTCATCCGGGTCTCGGCAAGTTCCTTCTCTGGAACCGACTCGGCGACGATACCGCAGCCGGCATATGCGGTGACATCGCCGTTCGGTTCCACCTGCGCGCTGCGGAGAGCGATCGCCCATTCGCCGTCACCTGCGGCGTTCACCCAGCCAACCGGTCCGGCGTACCGACCCCGATCGAACGGCTCGAGCTCATCGATCAGGGCGACGGCTCGATCGGTTGGTGCACCGGCCACTGCGGCTGTCGGGTGGAGGGCGTCAATGAGGTCGAGCGATGTGGCGTCGTCGGTGAGGCTTCCCTCGACGTCGGTGGCCAGGTGCCAGAGGTTCGGCAGCTTGAGCGTAAACGGCATCTCGCTCGTCATCACGTGTTCGGTATGCGGCCGGAGCGAGTCGAGCACACTCTGCACGGCGAACTGGTGCTCGTCCTGATCCTTGGCGCTCGACTGCAGATCGACAGCGGCCTGTGAGTCGCTCTCGGCGTCGCGACCGCGCGAGCTCGTTCCGGCCAGCACGCGCGCGGTGACCGTTCCCTTCGAGACAGTGACGAGGGTTTCCGGGCTGGAACCGACGAGACCATCGACCGAGTATGTCCAGCAGTTCGGGTAACCGAGAGCGAGGTCAGCGAGCACCCGCCTCAGGTCGGCACCGGCCGGAAGATGACCGGTGAGGTCACGCGAGAGCACCACCTTGTCGACGTCACCGGCGGCGATGTGCTCGACCGCGTCGGCGACATGTCCCTGAAAACCGTCGACGCTCTCGGCGCCCGGGGTGAGCGAAACGCGGTACTCATCACCGAACGGCGTCGATCGAAGAGGGGATGGGACCGGTGCCGTGTCCGTGTCGGCCTCCGTGATCTGCGTGACCCAGCTGACGCCGTCGCGGCGACCGATGATGGTGCGCGGGACGATCAGCACGCTCGACTTCGCCGAAGAATCAGCGAACGCGAACGTGCCGAATGCAACCAGGCCGCTCCCTGGCATCCGCACCTCGTCAGAAACGCGTGCCGCTGCCGCTACCTCTCGCCACAGCAGTGCAGCGTCACGCATGCGGGTCGGTCCGGAGAATTCGAGCCGGAGCGCTTCGCCGAATCCGGTGAGGCCATTGCCCTGGCGCAACCAAAGCAGTGGATCGTGCGGGTCAGCGAGGGGGAGCAGTGAGCGAACGTCGTCGACCTTGTGGGTCGAAACCGTGAGGTGTTGCACACGGGGGTGCTGTGCGATTGTTGCGGGTGAAATCACGCTCTCAGCCTACGCCTCGGCGCTTAAGCCGGGCTGGGAGCGGAGCAGTGCTCAGCGACTTGAGAGGCAGTTCGGGTTGTGCACACGAATCGTCGATACCGGCGCGCCGAGCTGCTTCGCCGGCGTGCGGGTGGGCCGCCGCGTCAGGTCGCCGCCGCAGTTCGGGCACCGGCCCTCTCGGAACGTTGCAGCGCAGTCGGCGCACCAGGTGCATTCGAACGAGCAGATCAGAACCGTCGAGTCCTCGGGCGACACGTCGCGGTCGCAGCATTCGCAGTTCGGGCGCATGTCGAGCATTCGGTCTCCTCGCTATATTCCTGCCAGAGTATCGGTCTCGACCGGCGGCTGAGGGCCTGCGGCGCAGTCGTACACTGGGAGCATGAACAAGGCAGATCTTTCCAAGCAACCATCGCAGGTCTCCGCCATGTTCGATCAGGTTTCGACGCACTATGACCGCACCAACACGGTCATGAGCGTCGGCAATGACCTGCTCTGGCGCGTCGCCACCACGCGCGCGGTGGATCCCCACCCCGGCGACCGCATCCTCGACCTCGCCGCCGGTACCGGAACATCGAGTGCGTCGCTCGCCAAGTCCGGCGCAACGGTCGTTGCCGCTGACTTCTCGCCAGGCATGATCGAGGTCGGCCGCAGCAAGTACTCGCTCGTGCGCAACCTGCAATTTATTGAAGCGGATGCCACGGACCTCCCGTTCGGCGACGACGAATTTGACGCCACCACGATTTCGTTCGGACTGCGGAACGTCGTTGAACCAAAAAAAGCCATCGCCGAGATGTTCCGGGTCACCAAACCGGGTGGCCGCATTGTCATTTGCGAGTTCTCCACCCCGCCGAACGCCGTGATGAAGAGCCTCTACGACTTCTACCTCGAACGTGTGACACCGGTGATGGTGAAGTTCTCGAGCTCGAACCCCGACGCGTATGACTACCTCAACGACTCGATCAAGGCGTGGCCAGCACAGCGCGAGCTGGCGTCGTGGTTGCGTGGGGCCGGCTGGACTGAGGTGGCCTACCGCAACCTCACCGGCGGAATCGTCGCGCTGCACCGGGGAACCAAGCCGCGGGTATAGCGACGGCCGATCGGTTCTCCGACCTGTCACCCACTCGGCTCGTCGAGTTCGAAAGACGAGAGAGAAAGAACAGCCATTCCTTCGGGGAGCGGCCCGTGCCGAAGCACAGGCGCCGGGTCGACACCATGCTCGATGGCTCGTCGGACATCGTGCCCGCGCTTCTGCGCCGCGAGGTGGCCGGGTGGCATCGTCCGCCCGGTGACGCTCCCAAAGCTCGATCGAGTGCCCGCTGCGAGTTCCGCGTGCAGGCGGCCGAGGTGATCGTCGAACGCCCGCCGGAACTCGTCTTCGTTGTCGAACGCGGCGACCACGACGTTGCGCTTCTGATTGCGCTCGGGGTCGAATCGGTACTCGTAGAGCACCCATCGCCACAGCGAATCGTCGGTGGGGTCGACAGAGGCCATGGGTCATGCTCTCACGCGGTCGTCCCACTAGCATCGGAAGAATGGCAGCCACCCCGACACTCACCGGACAACTCACCCGGTGGGAGGACGACCGGGGATTTGGTTTCATCACGCCGCTCGATGGTGGTGCCGACGTGTTCCTACACATCTCTGCTGTGCCTCGAACGGCGGCTCGCCCGCAGCAGGGAGATCTCCTCAACTACTCCATCGAACGCGCCGAGGACGGCAAGCGTCGAGCCACTCGGGTTGAACTGGTTCGAACGACGAGCACGGCTGCCCGCCCGCCGCGGGCACCGTCGAGTCGGCCAAGGGCCGCGGGCGTCCTTACCGCCCTTGCGTCCGCCGCTGTCTTCTTCGCGGCGCTTCTCGTCCAGACCGAATGGTGGTCGCTGCCCCAGTGGGTTGCTGTGTGGTACCTGGCCACGAGCATCCTGTGCTTCATTGTCTACAGTGTGGATAAATCCGCAGCGGTCGCCGGTCGCTGGCGCACCCCCGAGAGCACACTGCTGGGGCTTGGTCTGATCGCCGGGTGGCCCGGCGCACTTGTGGCGCAGCAGGTGCTCCGGCATAAGCTTCGGAAGTCGTCGTATATGAGCGCCTTCGCGGGCACTGTGGTCGCAAACCTCGCCGTACTGGTGCTCGTTGCGACGCCGCTCGGCGAGCGCGCGCTGTGCGTGATCGCGGACTGCGGCTGACTCGACCGCGGGGAGTGCTCGCGGTGCAGGGCTGGTTCTTTGGTGGCACGACTCATACGGTGTGAACATGACCGCCGATGATGCTCACTCTGACCCGGCGCGGCTCGCTCGGGCGCTCATCGCGGAGAACTCATTCCTCACCCTCGCCACGGCCGACGCGAGCGGGCACCCGTGGGCCTCGCCGGTGTGGTTCGCGGCACGTGGGCTTGACCTGTTTGTGTGGGCATCGAAACCGGGTGCGCGGCATTCCCGTCATATCGCAGAGAATCCCCAGGTGTCGGCGGTGATCTTCAACTCCAGTGCGGCGCCCGGCGCCGGCAGCGCCCTCTACCTGTCTGCTGTCGCAGCGCTCGCCGATGAGTCAACATTCGTCGAAGCGCTCGCGATCTACAACGAGCGATTGCTCGATCGAGGGCTCGAGGCCTGGGATCCGGCGAAACTGAGGGATCCAGCAAGACACCGGCTGTACCTGGCGGTCGTGAGCGAGGCATTCGTGCTGGATGACCGCGACGAGCGCATCCCCGTGCGGTAGCTGCGGCCACCCGCTCGTCACCAGCCCGATCCTGTAAGCCGCTTCCGGCAGACCAACGACTGCACGCGTCAACCCCGATTCGGTTGAGTCGCTGTGCCACTCACAATCGTCGCGTCGAGGTCATCCGCGCGCTCAATCCGTGCCTTGAGCCCCGCGTTCGCCACGATGTCCGCCGTCCGCTCCGCCTGGCGCTCACTGGTCTCGATGAGCAGGTACCCGCCAGTAGCGAGCCACCCCGGAGCTGCGGCACTGATCCGTCGGTGCAGGTCAAGACCGTCGTCGCCGCCGTCAAGAGTCGCTCGCGTCTCGTGCAGCCGTGCTTCTCGAGGCATCAGTGCGATCTCGGCGGTCGGCACATACGGCGCGTTCGCGACGATCAGGTCCACTCGTCCTCGAAGATCCGCAGGGAGTGAGTCAAACAGGTCGCCGATCACAACGGTTCCGCGCCCGCGCAGGTTCTCGCGAGCGCATTCCGCTGCCCGCGGGTCAATGTCCGTCGCAAACAGCGACAACGCTGGGGTTCGCTCAGCCAGTGTGGTCCCGATCGCACCGGTTCCGCAGCAGACGTCGACGGCGAGCGGATGCCTGTGCGGCCTCAGCAGTTCGGCCGCACGTTGCACAAGAAATTCGGTGCGTCGGCGGGGCACGAACACTCCGGGAGCCACCCGGATCCGGAGTCCGCAGAACTCTGCCCAACCGAGGATGTACTCGAGCGGTTCGCCCACCATGCGTCGTCGAATCAGCAGCTCAAGTTGGAATGCATCGGAGGTCGCCTCCACCAGCAACCGCGCTTCGTCCTCGGCGAAGACGGATCCGGCGCTGCGTAGCCGGTCGGCTACGTCGCTCACACGGTCCGAGGCGCGTGGTGCACTGCTCAATAGAACTTCTCGCCCCGGCCGAGTTTCTCCACAAACGCCTCGATTCGCCGCGCCCGGGTTTCCGATCGTTTGGCGTCCTGAATCCGGTAGTAGATCGCGAAACGGTTCTGGCTGCTGAGCGTCGTGTAGAACGCCGCCGCCTCTGGGTTCTTCTCCAGCGCCGCAAGGAAGTCGGGGTGTGGTTCCGCGTTTTTTGAGCCCTCGTATGCCCGTTCCCACCGGCCGTCGGCCCGGGCACGCTCCACTTCTGCCAGACCCCGCGCCTGCATCCGGCCGTCCGCGATCATGGCCTCGGCGGTCTTTACATTGCGCATCGACCAGGGGCTCTGTGGCCGCCGGGGTGTGAACTTCTGCACGTAGGTCTCGTCGTCGACCCGACGAGCCTGCCCGTCGATCCAGCCGTAGGCGAGGGCGACGTCGAGAGCTTCGGCGTAGGTCACCGTTGTCTGGCCTGATCCCTTCTTCGCCATCACCAGCCACACGCCCGGAGATGAGTGCTGGTTCTCCTCGATCCAAGCTCGGAACTCGGCTTGACCATCGAAGCGCCGCGTTTCTTGCTCCAGCGCCATTACTCGCCCAGCATTCCGCCGGTGCGGAACTCGAGGATGTCCAGATAGTGCGGGTTGTACATAACGCCGAGGATGTTGCCGAACGGGTCAACAACGGATGCGGTCACAAAGCCGGCCTCACGCTTCGTGATCGCTTCGTATTCGGTCGCACCGCGGGCGAGGAGTCGCTCAAGCGCCTGCTCCACATCGTCGACGTGCCAGAAGACCACGGCTCCACCCGGATCTGTCCTCGGGTTCGGTGAGTACCGGCGGTCGATGATGCCGAGCTCGTGTTCGAAGTCGCCCAACCGAAACTCGATGTATGCCGCCGGCCCGGTCTCCGGTCTCACGAAGTACGGTGCGATGCCGAGCAGCTCGGTATACCACTCGCGTGCCGCATCGATGTCGTCAGCGTAAAAGCTGACCGTGGCCAGGCCTCTCAAAAACATGATCGCTCCGCTTCCGGTGACCGACGTTGTTCGACACCTGAAGGCTTCCATAGTGTCGCGCCACGTGGCATCCGTCTAGGCCTCCAGCATCGGAGAATTCAGCGTCGTCGTGCGCGTGGAGCGAGTTCGGTGGCGCCGTAGCTGTTGTCGTCCGGGTTGATTGTTGTTCCTGGCGCGACGATCTCGTCGATGCGGTCGAGCAGCTCGTCGGACAGCACTGTGTCTGCTGCGGACAGTTGTGACTCCAGCTGTTCCATCGTCCGCGGCCCGATGATTGCCGATGTGACCGCCGGGTGGCGAATCACGAAGGCCAGAGCAAGCTCGATCAATGAAATTCCTGCATCCTCGGCGAGGAGCGCGAGTTCTTCAACGGCATCGAGTTTGCGTTGGTTTGCGGGACTCGACATGTCGAATCGCGCCGGTGGTCGTGCCGACGAGGTGGGGGATCCGGCGGCGTCCTTGCGCCAGCGTCCTGACAGCCAGCCGCCGGCGAGTGGGCTGTAGGTGAGGATACCCATGCCGTGCCGCCGTGCGGTCGGCAACACATCCTCCTCGATCCCACGAACGAGGAGCGAGTACGGTGGCTGCTCCGTGACGAACCGCTGGAGGTGGCGCTCCCGCGCTGCCCACTGTGCTTCGACGATCTGGCTGGCCGAATACGACGACGAGCCGATCGAACGAACCTTGCCCTGCGCGACGAGATCGCTGAGCGCTCCCAGGGTCTCCTCCACATCGGTATCCGCCGAGGGGCGGTGCACCTGGTAGAGGTCGATGTAGTCGGTTTGGAGCCGCTGGAGGGAATCTTCGACCGCTCGCATGATCCACTTTCGGCTGCCGCCTCTGTGGTTGGGGTTGTCGCTCATCGGCATGAAGAACTTGGTTGCGAGCACCACGTCGTCACGTCGACCCTTCAACGCTTCGCCCACAATCCGCTCTGACTCACCGCCGGAGTAGACGTCGGCGGTGTCAACGAAGGTGATGCCGGCGTCGAGCGCAGCGTGGATGATGCGAATCGAGTCCTGCCTGTCCTCATTGCCCCACGGCCCGAACATCATGGTGCCAAGGCAGAGGGAGCTGACCGAGACGCCGGTGCGTCCGAGGGGTCGGTATTCCATCGTGAGTTTTCCGTTCGGTTGTGATCGGGTGAGCAATGTGAGATCAGGCTTCGGGGATAGCGCGCCCGAAGGTCTCCAGGGTGATGACCTCGGGCTCCGGTCCGCGTCGAACGCCGGTGTCGAGTGCGTCGATGCTCCCGAGCTCGGCGTCGCTCAGCTCGAAACTGGCAACGTCGAAGTTCTCCGCAATACGGTGCGGCTTCACTGACTTCGGGATGGCGCTGCGGCCTTCCTGAATGTGCCAGCGCAACATGACCTGCGCCGGAGACTTGCCGTGCGCCTCGGCGATCGCGGTGATAGTGGGGTCATCCAGGGTGCTGCCGCCTTCGCCCTCCCGGTAGAACGTGATGCCACCGATGGGTGACCAGGCCTGGGTGACGATGCCGTGTTGCGCATCGAGAGCGACCAGCTCTTTCTGCTGGAAATACGGGTGCATCTCGATCTGGTTCACCGCTGGCACGATCGTCGCGACCGACAGCAGTTCGGTGAGATGCTCCGGCATGAAGTTGCTGACGCCAATGGCGCGCACCTTGCCGTCGGTGTACAGCGTCTCGAGTGCGCGATAGGCATCGAGCGTTTTGCTGAACTCGGAGGGCAACGCCTGGTGCAGGATGAACAGGTCGATCTGGTCGACCCCGAGCTTGCCCGCTGACTTCTCGAATGCGTGCAGCGTTTCGTCGTAGCCATAGTCGCTGATCCACACCTTGGTTTCGACGAAGATCTCGTCGCGGGGGATGCCGGACTGCCGGATCGCTTCGCCGACCTCGCGCTCGTTGCCGTAGGCAGCCGCGGTATCGATGTGCCGATAGCCGACCTTCAGTGCTTCGCTGACGGCATCCGTCGTCTCTTCCGGAGCGGATTGGAAGACGCCGAAGCCCAGAGCGGGCATATCGACGCCGTTGTTCAACGTGATCGAGGGAATGTTCATGTCAGGCACGCTACGCCCGCTCCGCTCGCGCCGGGAGGCACTGCTGGTACCTGTCACAACCGTTCCTCCCGCACCGAGGATAAGAAGGGTGTGATGGTTGAGGCCGATCCCTCGGCCGTTCTCTCTCACCCAAAGGATTCCATGAAAGCCACATTTATGTACGGCGCAGGTGACGTCCGCGTCGAGACCGTTCCCGATCCGGTTCTGAAGGAAACAACCGATGCCATTGTGCGCGTCGTGCGCGCATGCGTCTGTGGCAGCGACCTGCACCCGTACCATTCGATGCCCCACTCCGAGAGTGGCAACCCGATGGGGCACGAGCTCATCGGCGTCGTCGAAGAGATCGGGTCGGCCGTGTCGACGCTGAGAAAGGGCGATTTTGTCGTCGCGCCGTTCGCGTTTTCGGACAACACCTGCTCGTTCTGTCGCGACGGGTTCCAGACAGCATGCACACACGGTGGTTGGTACGGCACACCAGAAAACGGTGGATTGCAGGCCGAACTGGCGCGGATTCCTCAGGCGGATGGAAGCCTCGTTGTGGTTCCTGGCATCGATGAGTCCAGCGAATTGTTGCCTTCGCTTCTCAGTCTGTCGGACGTCTACCTCACCGGCTACCACGCTGCCCACATGGGGCGTGTCGAACCAGGCAAGACGGTGACGGTGATCGGTGACGGTGCCGTTGGGCTCTCTGCCGTGCTTGCGGCCAAACAACTCGGTGCCGAACAGATCATCCTCATGGGTCGCCACCGGTCGCGCACCGACCTCGGCCGTGAATTCGGAGCGACGGATGTGGTGGCCGAGCGCGGTGCGGAGGGGATCGCAAAGGTCATGGAACTCACCGAGGGCGAAGGCTCCCACGTCGTGCTCGAAGCGGTCGGACTGATGCCCGCGTACGAGCAGTCGTTCGGCATCGTGCGACCGGGCGGGATCATTTCTCGCGTCGGCGTTCCGCAGTATGAGGAAGCGCCCATCGGGTTCGGATCGTTGTTTGGCAAGAACGCGACTCTCACCGGAGGCCCAGCACCCGTTCGCGCCTATCTCGAGTCGGCGATCCAGCAGGTACTGAACGGCGAGATCAACCCGGGCAGAGTTTTTGACCGTACCGTCACCATCGATCAGGTGCCCGAGGCCTATGCAGCGATGGATGCCCGAGAGGCGCTCAAGGTCCAGATCGCTTTCTGAGTATTCCCATGAGAAAAAGGAGCACGACGCAATGACAGAGCAACAATCCGCAGCCCAACGGCTGGTGGGCGATATCGCCCCGAAGCTGGCTGAACTCACCGATGAGGTTCTCTTCGGAGACGTGTGGGACCGTGACACCCTCCCCAAGCGCGATCGCAGCCTCGTCACCATTTCCAGCCTGATCACCTCGGGCGCGTTCGAGCAGTTGGGTAGCCATCTTCGCCTGGCTCGCTCAAACGGCCTCAGCAAGGACGAGATTATCGAAACGATCATCCACCTCGCGTTCTATGCGGGCTGGCCGAAAGCGATGTCCGCGATCCAGATCGCCCGCGGCGTCTTTGATGAGGAGTAACGGATGAGCACGCAGAAACAGCCCAAAACGCCGACAGTTAAAGGTCCCGATGAGTGGTTCACGGGTGACGTGTACTTCAACGTGTACTACCGCGGTGAAGAACCGTCCCGCTCTCGGCTCAATCTGGTGAGGTTCACTCCTGGCGCTCACACCGCGTGGCACAAACATGCGGTCGGCCAGACCCTGCACGTCACTGAAGGGGTGGGCTATGTGCAATCGCGGGGTGAGGAACTCCTGATCCTGCAGCCCGGTGACACCGTATATACACCAGCAGGAGAATGGCACTGGCACGGCGCGACAGCCGACAACTTCCTCTGCCACCTGGCGATGTGGGAAGCACCCGCCAGTGACGAACCTGAAACCACCTGGGGCGAGAAGCTCAGCCCAGGCCAATATCCGTCCGCATAGAACGGTGAATCGATCAGCTCGGTCGCGGCTGAGGCTCCGCGACCGAGCTGATCTTTTGTGAGGCAACCCATGACGCCAGGACTTTCAACGCATCGGCCGTCGGTGATCCGGCCGGTGCTGTGTACACATTCATGACGAGCCCCGGCTCGCTCGGAAGCTCCATGGACTCGAAGTTCAAGTCGAGGTTGCCGACGATGGGGTGATGCAGTCGTTTCAACCCGCTGCGATGATGCATGACATCGCGCGACGCCCAGCGCTCTCGGAACAGCTCACTCTGAGTCGACAATTCGCCGATCAGCGTGATGAGGTCCGGATCGTGCGGGTTCCGGCCGGCTTCCAAACGAAGCATGGCCGCCGCATCGTTCGCGATCTGGTCGTAGTCGCGCCAGAATTCCCGTGCCGCCGGGTTGAGGTACGTGAACCTCGTGGTGTTGACCGGTCGACGGGGGTCATCGAATACCGGGGCATAGAGAGCCCGGCCCATGGCGTTGGCGGCCAAGATGTCGTGGCGACTGTTGCGCACCCACGCCGGTGTGTCGAGGGCATCGAGTACCTGCTGCACCGGAGGTCGAACCGTTGTCGTGGTGCGCTTCTTCTTGTGAAGGGTCGGGGCAGAGGCGCGCGCAAGGTCAAAGAGGTACTCGCGTTCGGCGTCGTCCAAACGAAGCGTTCTCGCCAAAGAATCCAACACACTTTCCGAAGCGCCAGCGAGGTTGCCGCGTTCCAAACGAACGTAGTAGTCGACGGACACTCCGGTAAGCATGGCGACTTCTTCACGGCGAAGGCCCGGGACGCGGCGATTACCCCCGTAGGCCGGTAGGCCAGCGTCTTCGGGGGCGATGCGGGCCCGTCGAGAGCTCAAGAACTCCCGAATCTCTGCGCGTGTGTCTGCCATGGCTTCAGGCTAAGCCAAGGGCCGGGCCGCTGGGAGGCACTGGCACTACCTGCCATGAGTTCATGTCACGCTGCCGGTCAGTCCAGCCACGGGCATTGACGAGTCATCGAGGTCGCAGTAGTTTTCGCTCATGACAACGCAGTCGGCGGGACCCTCGCGCCCGGTAGCCTCAAGCGGCGAAGGCAAGGGCCTCGCCACCGGAACCCTGGGCCTCTGGGGATCCGTGGTGATCGGGCTCGCGTCGACCGCTCCCGTCTATTCGTTGGTCGCGACGCTCGGATTCGTCGTGCTCGCCGTCGGAGCGCAGGCGCCGATCGCGTTCATCGTGGCCTTCATCCCGATGCTCTTCATCGCCTTCGCGTATCGCGAACTCAACCGAGCCGTTCCCGACTGCGGCACCACCTTCACCTGGGGAACGAAAGCCTTCGGTCCGTTCGTCGGCTGGATGGGTGGTTGGGGTGTTGCCGTCGCCGGAATGGTGGTGCTCGCCAACCTCGCGCAGATCGGCGGCCAGTACCTGTGGCTGCTCATCGGTGACGGCTCACTTGCGTCGAATGTGCCGCTCGTCACGGGCACCGGCGTTGTCTTCATCGCGCTCATGACCTGGGTGAGTTATCGCGGTATCGAACTCGGAGAACGCGTGCAGAACGTGCTTCTGGCCGTTCAATACCTCGCGCTCGCGCTGTTCGCGGTCGTCGCGTTCGTCAAGGTGGGTACCGGCGACGCCCCTCACCCGACACCGGTGAGCCTCGACTGGTTCAATCCGTTCGCCTTCACTGATTACTCGGGCTTCATCGAAGCTGTGTTGCTTGCGCTCTTCATCTACTGGGGCTGGGACACCTGCCTCGCGCTCAACGAGGAGACAAAGGACCCCAAGCGCATCCCGGGCCGCGCGGCCCTCGTCACGACGGTTATTCTCCTCGTCACCTATGTCTCGGTCACGGTCGCCGCCATGTCATACGCAGGTCTCGGTACCGACGGAACGGGGCTCGCAAACGAAGACAACGCCAATGACGTGTTCCTGGCGTTGAAGGACCTCATTTTGGGCCCATGGGCGTGGATCCTCGTCGTCGCCGTTCTAGTGTCCGCGGTGTCGTCGACGCAGACCACCATCCTTCCCACCGCTCGCGGCACGCTCTCCATGGCGGCGTACAAGGCGTTGCCCAAGCGGTTCGCCAGCGTCCACCCGAAATACCAGACGCCCTCGTTCTCGACACTCGTCATGGGCATCGTCGCGATCGTCTATTACGTCGGCATGACGTTCATTTCAGAGAACATCCTCGCCGACTCCATCCTGTCGCTCGGCCTTGCCATCGCGTTCTATTACGGCATCACCGGCTTCGCGTGCGTCTGGTACTTCCGCAAAGACCTCCTCCGCTCGGCGCGGGACTTTTTCTTCAAGGGTCTCTTCCCACTCCTCGGCGCACTAATGCTCGGCTACGCGTTCGTGCAGTCCTGCATCGACATGTACGACGTTGACTACGGCTATACGGTGATCTGGGGCATCGGCGGAACCTTCGTTGTTGGTGTTGGCGCGCTTGCATTTGGCGTGGTGCTCATGCTGATCTGGTGGAGCTTCCCGGGGTCCAAGCCGTTCTTCCGCGGTGAGAGCCTCAACCGCGACACCGAGGTTCTGGTTCCCGACAGCCCCGACGTTTACGGTCGCTCCGTTGACGGTGGCCTGACCTGATCCGTCGATCACCCCAGCTTCCTCGACCTTGTTCGTGAAGAAAGGCTCATCCATGCGCATCCTGATCATCGGCACCGGAGGGGTCGGCTCGGCCGCCGCTCGTATCCTGGTTCGACGCGACTTCTTCGAGGCGCTCGTGATCGCAGACTACGACCCGGCTCGGCCGGAGGCGCTGGCCGCCGAACTGGACGACGCGCGAATCACCACCGCACAGGTCGATGCATCCAGCGCCGATGCCGTCGCCGACCTGATCCGTACGCATGACCTCACCCATGTCCTCAATGCCGTCGACCCGCGCTTCGTGATGTCGATCTTCGACGGTGCGTTCGCCGGCGGAGCCACCTACCTCGACATGGCCATGAGCCTGTCCCGCCCCCACCCCGAGAAGCCGCACGAGTTCCCGGGAGTGAAGCTCGGCGATGAGCAATTCGCCCAAGCGGAGAAGTGGACGGATGCCGGTCGGCTTGCGCTGGTCGGAATCGGCGTTGAGCCCGGTCTTTCGGACGTCTTCGCACGATACGCCGAAGACGAACTCTTCAGTGAGATCGACGAAATCGGTGTTCGTGATGGCGCGAACCTCGTCGTCGACGGGTATGACTTCGCACCGTCGTTCTCGATTTGGACCACGATCGAGGAGTGCCTCAACCCACCGGTGATCTTCGAGAAGGAGCGCGGCTGGTACACGACGCCTCCGTTCAGTGAGCCAGAGGTCTTTGATTTCCCCGATGGCATCGGACCGGTTGAGTGCGTCAACGTCGAACACGAAGAGGTGCTCCTCATGCCGCGCTGGACCAAAGCCAAGCGCGTCACCTTCAAATACGGCCTCGGAGACGAATTCATCCAGGTGCTTCAGGTCCTGCACAAGACCGGCCTCGACAGGACGGACCCGGTAATCGTCAACGGTGTGGCGGTGTCACCGCGTGACGTGGTTGCCGCGAGCCTGCCCGACCCCGCCACCATCGGCGACAGGATGCGCGGCAAGACCTGCGCGGGCGTGTGGGTGCGCGGCACAGGAAAAGATGGGAAGCCTCGGTCCACCTACCTCTATCACGTCGCAGACAACGAGCAGTCGATGGCCGAGTACGGGTCGCAGGCCGTGGTCTGGCAGACGGCCCTGAACCCCGTGATCGCACTTGAACTGCTCGCAACCGAAGTCTGGAGCGGCACCGGAGTGCTCGGCCCCGAAGCGTTCGATGCCCGCCCATTTCTCGACCTCCTCGCTGCCGAAGCGCCGCGCGGTTATGGGTCGCCCTGGGGGATCGAGGAGAAATAGCGCCAGCGCCCGGCACGGGTAGGCTAGTCCTCGTGAATCCGAGTGCTATCCGGCGTGCGACGAGCCTTTCCAGTCATCTGGGCCAGACCGACCGCATCTTCGCGTCGCCCAAGAGCAAAAAGCTGCTCGCGTCGGTCGACGACGGACTCCAGCTCATCGAGAACGCTCTCGAAGTCGAACTGAGTTTCACCGACTCCGTGGCCGACGCCACCTCGCGTTACCTGCTTGAAGCGGGCGGCAAGCGCGTGCGCCCCATGCTGCTGCTCCTCACCGCACAGTTGGGTGAGGGCAACACTCCCGAGGTTATCCAGGCCGCCCAGGCGATCGAGATCACCCACCTGGCGTCGCTGTATCACGACGACGTCATGGACGACGCTGACCGCCGCCGCGGAGTGCCCAGTGCGCACGCCGTTTTCGGCAACTCGGTCGCGATTCTCACCGGTGACCTGCTGTTTGCCCGCGCCAGCCAGCTCATGGCCGGCCTCGGCGAACGTGCCACCCAACTGCAGGCCGACACCTTTGAGCGACTCGTTCTCGGTCAGTTGCACGAAACCGTCGGGCCGCAGGACGACGAAGACGCTGAAGCGCACTACATTCAGGTGCTCGCAGATAAGACCGGTTCGCTCATCGCCTTGGCCGCGCAGGCCGGACTGGTGTTCTCCAGCGCCCCCGCCGAGTTTGAGGCACCGGTCGTCGAATATGGCGAGAAGATCGGCGTGGCGTTCCAGCTCATCGACGACGTCATCG
This sequence comes from Okibacterium sp. HSC-33S16, assembly GCF_024171565.1. GTDB lineage: Bacteria > Actinomycetota > Actinomycetes > Actinomycetales > Microbacteriaceae > Mycetocola_A. Next base: position 138,763 of record NZ_JALJZZ010000005.1, on the reverse strand, counting down.
ACCTGTCGCCTCAGCCCGAGGAAACCGGCAAGGTCCCCGGTACCGACCTGCGAGCGGGCGTTGCCACCCTCCCGCTCATCCGACTTCGCGCACTCGCGGCCACCGACGAGACCGCAGCGGCGCTGGTCGCCCGCATCGAAACCGATGCCGCAGGCGCCGACGGCGACGCGGCATCCGCTGATTTCGATGCGGCCATCGCAGAGCTCCGCGTGCATGACGTCACCACCCGCACTCTCACCGAAGCGCACGAATGGGCCCGCGAGGCCGTCGAGGCCCTCGCACCACTGCCCGACGGCCCGGTGAAACAGGCTCTCACCCGCTTTGCGGACACCATCGTTGACCGCAGCAAGTAAGGAACGTATCCCCGTATGACCAAGTTGAGACTCGCGATCGTCGGCGCCGGCCCGGCAGGTATCTACGCAGCGGACATCCTGCTCAAAGCCGAACGCAACTTCGACGTGTCGATCGACCTGTTCGACCGCCTGCCCGCTCCGTACGGGCTGGTTCGCTACGGTGTTGCCCCCGACCACCCGCGAATCAAGGGCATCGTCAACGCGCTCCGCGACGTGCTCGACCGTGGCGACATTCGCGTCTTCGGTAACGTCAACTTCGGCACAGACATCACACTCGACGACCTCAAGAAGCACTATCACGCCGTCATCTTCGCGACCGGCGCAGTGCGCGACGCCGACCTCGACATCCCCGGCATCGACCTCAAGGGCTCGTACGGTGCTGCCGAATTCGTCAGCTGGTTCGACGGCCACCCCGACGTGCCCCGTATTTGGCCGCTCGAGGCACAGTCCATCGCGGTGATCGGAAACGGCAACGTCGCCCTCGACGTGTCCCGCATGCTCGCGAAGCACCCCGAAGACCTGTTGTCCACCGAGATTCCCGAGAACGTCTATGAGGGACTCAAGGCGTCTCCCGTTACCGACGTGCACGTCTTCGGACGCCGCGGGCCGGCACAGGTCAAGTTCACCCCGCTCGAGCTGCGTGAACTCGGTGAGCTCAACGACGTCGACATGATCCTCTACGACGAGGACTTCGACTACGACGAGGCGTCGAAAGCCGCGATCGCCACCAACAAGCAGGTCATGGTCATCGATAAGGTGCTGCAGAAGTGGCGCGAGCGTGAGGTCGGTACGGCGTCACGCCGCCTGCACTTGCACTTTTACGCTAAGCCGCTTGAGGTTGTCTCTGACGACGAGGGCCGGGTCGCCGCATTCCGTTATGAGCGGACGAAGCCGGATGCCGAGGGTGGCGTTGTCGGCACCGGCGAAATTCGCGAGGTGCCCGTTCAGGCGATCTACCGGGCTGTCGGCTACTTCGGGTCACCGCTCGAGGGTGTCCCGTTCGACAAGAGGCACGGTGTCATCCCGAACCGGGAGGGCATGGCGCTCAAGAAGGGCAGCAACGACGTCGTCCCCGGCGTGTACGCCACGGGCTGGATCAAGCGCGGACCGGTCGGGCTCATTGGGCACACCAAGTCAGACGCCATGGAGACCATCAAGCACGTCATCAACGGCGAGAGCAACTGGTGGACGCCGGTCGACCCGACCGAGCAGGGCGTTGTTGATCTGCTCGACGAGCGTGGTGTGGCGTACACCGACCTCGACGGCTGGCACAGCCTCGACCAACACGAGATGAAGCTCGGCGAGCCGCACGGTCGCGCGCGGATCAAGGTGGTTCCTCGTGAGGACATGGTCGCAATCTCGCGCGGGGAGAGTGTCGAGGCGTAATCGACGGGCAGTTGTGCCCATAGCTCGGTGTTGTACCGCCCGATAGGGTGGGGACATGTCGATGCAGCAGCCTCCCCAGAACCCGTATTCCCAGCAGGTACCGCCCGCCGGGAACCAGCCGCAGGGCCACGCTCCGCAGTTCGGTGCTCCGGTGCCAGCCGGTCAGCCCAAGCGCCCGATCGACAAGGGCATTCTGCGCCAGCTGATCTTCGGAGCGGTTCTCGTCGTTGGCTTCGAGATTGTCACGGGGATCCTCGGGCTCCTCAGCAACGCGATTTACGGTTTCTACGGCACCCAGTTCAGTTACTTCATCGTCTCGGTGGTCGCCGCTGCGGTGTTCGCTGGCCTGGTCCTCGTGAGCGCCCTCTACATCGCCCCTCTCGAGAAGGCCCGGGGAACGGTCGAGGTGCTCAAGAAGCTCGCTCTTGGCGGCGCTATCGGCCTCGTCGGTCTGATCGTCATCAACATCATTTGGGCCGTCGTGACCGGTGGTTCGTATCTCGGCCAGGCCATCTTCAGCTCGGGCTTCGTCGGTTCAATCTCCACCGCCATCGTCTATACCGCGCTCTTCGCGCTCGGCGTTCTCATCGCCCGTACCGTCGCTCCGCGCCCGCGCGCTGCGGCCCCGCAGTATGGTGCTCCGCAGCAGGCGTATGGCGCTCCGCAACAGCAGGGTCAGGCTCCACAGGGCTACGCTGCTCCGCAGCAGGGCCAGGGGCCACAGGTCTACCCCCAGCAGCACCAGCCACAGCAGCAGTTTCCGACTGGGCAGCAGCCGCAGCAGCAGTTCCCGACTGGGCAGCAGCCGCAGCAGCCGCAGCAGCCGCCGCAGCCGTAATTCGCGGTGACGTCAAGCGAGCACACGGAGTCCGTCGGGTCGAGCTGGCAACCCGATGTGCTCGGGGAGCCGTTCGAGCAACTGACGCTCGAGCTTCCCGATGACTTTCAGGGTCCCGTCGTGGCTACTCTGGTTCGCCGACGCGAGTCAGCCCTGCGCCGCTTTGCATCGCTCTTTGACGACGAGGCTGTGGCGCGCGGCTGGGACGTGCTCTACGTGCACGGCTGGTCAGATTACTTCTTCCAGACCGAGCTCGCCGAGTATTGGCATTCCCAGGGCGCCCGGTTCTTTGCGCTCGATCTGCGGAAGTACGGTCGATCGCTGCGGGATCACCAGGCTCCGGGCTACATCACCAACCTCGCCGACTACGACGAGGACATCGAGGCAGCGCTGTCCGCGATGGGTCATGGGCACGGCATGCAGTCGTCGCGCCGATTGCTCATTATGGGTCACTCCACCGGCGGACTCACCGTGTCATTGTGGGCGGACCGGCACCCCGAGCGGGCGCACGCTCTCGTGCTCAACAGTCCGTGGCTGGAATTCCAGGCCGGCGCGGTCGGGCGTCGAGCATTGGCGCCGTTGGCGTCGATCGGTGCTCGGCTTGACCCGCGAGTGCAACTGCCCAACGTCGACCTGGGCTTCTACTCCCGGGCGGTGTCGAAGGCGATGGACGGCGAATGGGAGTACAACACCGACTGGCGGCCGGCGCGTGGATTCCCAGCCCACCCGGCCTGGCTCGCCGCAGTGTTCGCTGGCCACCAGCGCGTTGCGGCGGGGCTCTCGATCGAGATTCCCGTGCTCAGTATGGTGTCGGCGAAATCGACGCTCTCCGTCACCTGGTCGGATGACATGCTCTCGAGCGACTCGGTGCTTGTTGTCGACGAGATCGCCGAGCAATCGTTGAGGCTCGCGCCGACGGTGACCGTTGCGAAGATTGCGGGTGCGATTCACGACGTCTTGCTGTCGGCGCCTCCCGTACGCGCCTATGCCTATGGGCAGATCACCCAGTGGGCGAGGGCATACCTGCGCTGACGTCATGCGGGCACCCGCCACATCACTCGAGCTCGAGCGCAAGCCACAGGTTGGTACGTGCCTCAAAGCTCGACAGCGTGCGCCCGGTGAGCTTCTCGACGAGCGAGACCCGGCTTTTCAACGTGTGCCGGTGAATGCCCAGTTCCTTCGCGGCCGGATCCCACGCCCCGTTGTGCTGCAGCCACACCCGCATGCTCTCGAGAAGGTTCATCCCGGTCGTGGCATCGTGTTCGCGTACCGGCCGTAGCAGCGCTATCGCCAGTTCCCGTGCGGAGGTCTCGCGCAGTAGCCCGGACAGGTTGCCTTCCGCGATCTCAGAGAAGGTGAGAACGGATGCCTCTGGCGCCTTCTCGAGGGCCCGCACGGCTTGCGAGACGCCTGTCGCTGTCTCGGCCCACGGCATCGGTTCTGAGACACCCGCCGCCACGCCATGGCTCGCGGTCAACTCGGCCGCGAGTGAAGCCGCCGCGTCGGCCGGAGCACAGACCACCACACGGCCCTCGCCGGTCGCGAAGAACACCTCACCGGCGAATTCGGTGTCCCTGCCCTCAAGGTCAGTCGACAGCGCATCCCTCGCCGCAACGGCAGGCCGCAACACGACAAAACGCACCGGCTCGGCCGGGAGGGTGCCACCCATTTGCTGCACGATTCGGCGGACAAGCGCCACGTTGCCCTCAAGCAGCGTCTGGAACAGGCCACTTCGCAACTGCCCGCGAGCCCGCCCGAGTTCACGGTTTTGCTCGAGTGCGAGCCCGGCGAGAGCAACGACGCTCGTCACCACGGTCTGGTCTGCCGCGTCGAGCGGGCCGGCGCCCGCCGTGACAAGCACCCCGCGCAACGCCCCGCGCCGGCCGAGCGTCTGCAGCGACACGTGTCCGGCCGGGTCACTGATCGTCGAGCTGGAGCGCTGTCCACGGGTGACCAGCCGTTTCGCCTCGGCGTTCACGCGCTCGACAAGTTCCGGCTGTGACAGCGTCGAGGTCTCGTCGAACGTCGCGGCTCGCACGCCACGTGAGTCGTAGAGCGCCACCCAACGACCGAGCTGACGTGACAGTTCCTGCAGAACCGAGCTGACAGCATCCGGCTTCAATGCAGCAAAAGAAATGGCACGCTGTGCGTTCAGCGCCCAGGTGTCGCGGGCATGCGCGGATTCGGCGATGAGGTCGGCGACCGATCGGATGACCGCGATGAACGGCACACGGTAGGGCACTTCGAACAGAGGCATGTCGAAGCGGTCGCAGGCCGCGATGAGCTCGTCAGGGGTGCCAGCCCGAATGACCTCGGTACCGAAGCCAATGCCGTTCAGCCCGTGGTCAGCGAGCCGGGCCACGTAACGCTCAAAGGTGTCGCGGGTGGCCGTGTCTGGGTCGAACTGGGTGCCGGTCGTGAGCACGAGCTGTCCGGCGTCGAGAAACGGTGTCGGGTCGGCGAGGTCAGAGCTGTGGATCCATGACACCGGTGCCGTGAGCCGATCAGAACCGCCGCCGGCGATCAGGCGCAGGCTCAGGCTGGAGGTGCGGAGCAGGCCATTCACAGTGGGTTGCATGGCCTCAGCGTACGGGGAATGCCAGATTGGCAAAAGAGCGGATGCCTGTGGCCACTTTGTCAGTTTCCGCCGGCCTTGTTCCCTCCTACGCTGGCAACACCAACAGGGAGCACCACACATGACACTCACCACCCCGATCACCGGAGGCCCGACGCTCGCCCAGGAGCGGCGGATCGTCACGGCCATCCCCGGCCCGCGCTCGCAGGAGCTCATGGCCCGCAAGCGAAACGCTGTTGCCGGTGCCGTTGGCACCACGATGCCAGTGTTCGCTGAGGCGGCCGGCGGCGGAGTGATCGTCGACGTTGACGGCAACTCGTTCATCGACCTGGGGTCGGGCATCGCGGTCACCGGAGTGGGCAACAGTGCCCCGCGCGTCGTTGAAGCCGTTCAGGCGCAAGTCGCGCAGTTCACCCACACCTGTTTCATGGTGACGCCGTACGACTCCTACGTCGCGGTGGCCGAAAAGCTCAACGAACTCACCCCCGGCGATCACGAGAAGCGCAGCGCACTCTTCAACTCCGGCGCCGAAGCCGTGGAGAACGCCATCAAGGTGGCGCGCAGCTACACCGGTAAGCAGGCCGTCGTTGCGTTCGACCACGCCTACCACGGGCGCACCAACCTCACCATGGCCCTCACCGCCAAGTCGATGCCGTACAAGAGCGGCTTCGGTCCCTTCGCGTCCGAGATCTACCGTGCGCCGATGTCCTACCCGTTCCGCGACGGCCTGTCGGGCGCAGAGGCCGCGAAGCGGGCGATCTCGATGATCGAGAAGCAGATCGGTGCCGCCAATCTGGCCGCCATCATCATTGAACCCATCCAGGGTGAGGGCGGTTTCATCGTTCCGGCACCCGGTTTCCTGCCGGCGCTCGCCGAGTGGGCACGCGCGAACGATGTCGTGTTCATTGCCGACGAGGTGCAGACGGGCTTCGCTCGAACCGGTGACCTGTTCGCCAGTGAGAACGAGGGCCTGGTTCCCGACGTCGTGGTCACGGCCAAGGGCATCGCCGGTGGGCTGCCGCTCTCTGCGATCACCGGTCGCGCCGAGATCCTCGACGCCACCCACACCGGCGGTCTCGGCGGCACCTACGGCGGCAACCCGCTGGCTTGCGTGGCCGCTCTCGCCGCCATCGAGACCTACCTCGAAGACGACCTGGTCGGCGCGGCCCGCACGATTGGTGAAACCATTGCGGCTCGCTTCACCGAGGCGCAGAAGACCGACAAGCGCATTGGTGACATTCGTGGCCGCGGTGCCATGATGGCCGTCGAGTTCGTCGATCCAGAAACCAATGAACCGGATGCTGCCCTGACGGCGGCGATCGCCAAAGCTGCCGCTCGAGAGGGTGTCATCGTCCTGACCTGCGGAACCTACGGCAACGTCATCCGCTTCCTGCCCCCGCTGTCCATACCCGACGCGTTGCTGTCCGAAGGCATCGACGTCGTCCTGTCCGCATTGGAGAACGCATGATTTCCGAATCCGACCTGCTCGCGAAGGTACCCACGGGCCTGTTCATCGGCGGTGAATGGCGGTCGACGGAGAAAACGATCGACGTGACCGACCCCGCAACGGGAGCGGTCCTCGTGTCAATTGCCGATGCATCCGCTGACGATGCAACAGCCGCGCTGGACGCCGCGGTCGCCGTGCAGGACGAGTGGGCCGCAACGGCCCCGCGCACGCGCTCCAACATTCTCCGTAAGGCATTCGACCTTATGCAGGAACGCCGTGACGAGTTCGCGCTGCTCATGACGCTCGAGATGGGCAAGCCGCTCGCCGAAGCGCAGGGCGAGGTCACCTACGGTGGCGAGTTCCTGCGCTGGTTCAGCGAAGAAGCCGTGCGCATTACCGGTCGTTACGGGGTTAACCCCGAGGGCACCGGCCGTACCATCGTTTCCCAGCACCCGGTCGGGCCGTGCTACCTCATCACCCCGTGGAACTTTCCGCTCGCCATGGCTACCCGCAAGATCGCGCCGGCACTTGCCGCCGGTTGCACGGTCATCGTCAAGCCCGCGTCGCTCACCCCGCTGACCACCCTTTACTTCGTGAAGCTGCTTGAAGAGGCGGGACTGCCGGCTGGCGTCGTCAACGTGCTCACCACAAGCTCGTCGAGCGCCGTCACCGAACCTCTGCTCACCGACTCGCGCCTGCGCAAACTGAGCTTTACCGGTTCCACCCCGGTCGGCCAGAAGCTCATGCAACAGGCCGCCACGAACGTGCTGCGCACTTCGATGGAACTCGGCGGAAACGCCCCGTTTGTCGTCTTTGATGACGCCGACCTTGACGCTGCCGTCGACGGTGCGATGGCCGCGAAGTTCCGCAACATCGGCCAGGCCTGCACGGCCGCCAACCGCTTTATCGTGCAAGAGTCGGTCGCCGACGAGTTCGCTCGCCGGGTGACCGAACGGGTGCAGGGATTCCGCATCGGTCGCGGCACCGAAGAGGGCGTCACCATCGGTCCACTCATCGACGGTCGCGCCGTGAAGAAGGCCGGTGAACTCGTCGACGACGCCGTCTCGAAGGGCGCAACGCTCCTTACCGGCGGTTCCGCCGTCGACGGCGAAGGCAGCTTCTTCGAGCCGACCGTGATCACCGACGTGAAAACCGGTTCACAGATCCTTCGTGAAGAGATCTTCGGCCCGGTTCTCGCGATCGTTCCGTTCAGCGATGAAGCGGATGCCATTCGGCTCGCCAACGACACGGAGTACGGACTCGTCAGTTACGTTTTCACGAAAGACCTCGCTCGCGGGCAGCGGATGATCGACAAGCTCGAGACCGGCATGATGGGTCTCAACGTCGGCGTGATTTCGAACGCATCGGCTCCGTTCGGCGGAGTGAAGCAATCGGGTATCGGCCGCGAGGGCGGATTCGAAGGGATCCACGAATACCTCTCCACGAAGTACACCATGACGCCGGTGGCGTAGGCGCCGAGCACCGAGAGTAAGGAAGAACAGTGACGTTGCTTCAAAACTACATTCGCGGCCGGTTCGTCGACGCTGTCGGGACAGAGACGATCGACGTCGTGAACCCGGCGACGGGTGACGTCGTTGCGACCTCACCCGTGTCGAACGAAACCGACGTCGACACGGCGTTCGCCGAGGCACAGACGGCATTTGCCAGCTGGCGGCGCACAACGCCGAGCCAGCGGCAGGCGATGCTCCTGAAAATCGCCGACGCCATGGAGGCGAACGCCGACGAACTCGTTGAGGCGCAGCACCGCAACACCGGGCAGCCACGGGAGGCGATTCGCGTGGAAGAAGTGATCACCGGCGCCGACCACTTGAGGTTCTTCGCCGGAGCGGCACGCGTGCTCGAGGGCAAGAGCGCGGGGGAGTACCTCGAGAACCACACCTCGTTCATCCGACGCGAGCCGATCGGCGTTGTCGCACAGGTCACCCCGTGGAACTACCCGATCATGATGGCAATCTGGAAGATTGCCCCGGCTCTCGCCGCGGGAAACACCGTCGTGCTCAAGCCGAGCGACACAACACCGGAATCCACTCTGGTGCTGGCCCGGCTGACCCAGGGCATCCTGCCCGACGGTGTGCTCAATGTGGTGTTGGGAAACGGGAAAACCGGACAACTGATGACGGAACATCCGGTCCCCGGACTCGTGTCGATCACCGGATCGGTGCACGCTGGGATGGCGGTCGCGGCATCCGCTGCAAAGAATCTGCACCGGGCGCACCTCGAACTGGGCGGAAAAGCGCCAGCCATTGTGTTCGCAGATGCGGACGTTGCCGGGGCCGCCGAGGGCATCGCCGGTGCCGGGTACTTCAACGCCGGACAGGACTGCACGGCGGTCACCCGCGTGCTCGTGCACGAGTCGATCCACGATGAGTTTGTCGCCGAGCTGGTCAAGGCAGCCGAAGCCACAACGACCGGTGACGCTGAGGATCCGGACGCTTACTATGGCCCGCTCAACAACGCCTCGCACTTCGACAAGGTGTCGAGCGTTATCGAGAACCTGCCGGCGCACGCGACGGTGGCCACCGGCGGACACCGGGTCGGCGAGAAGGGCTTCTACTACGCGCCCACCGTCATTACCGGGGTGTCGCAGGTCGACGCGTGTGTCCAGGAGGAGACGTTCGGCCCGGTGCTCACCGTGCAGAGCTTCGCCTCTGAGGAGGAGGCCATCGAGATGGCCAACGACGTGCAGTACGCACTCGCGTCGAGCGTCTGGACCAAGAACCACGGAACGGCCATGCGGATGGCACGTGACCTCGACTTCGGTGCGGTGTGGATCAACACGCACATCCTGCTGGCGGCTGAGATGCCGCACGGCGGATTCAAGATGTCGGGATACGGCAAGGACCTCTCGTCATATGGGCTCGAGGATTACACGCGCATCAAGCACGTCATGAGCGCGATCGAGGAGTGAGTGTGAATCAGGGAGAACAGAGCATGAGTGAACTGCAGCGGGATGTCGTCATCATTGGTGCCGGGGCGTCCGGACTGACGGCCGCGCACAAACTGCGCGAGGCCGGCCTCAGCGTCGCCGTGCTCGAGGCTCGCGATCGAGTCGGCGGGCGTTTGTGGACCAACGACATTGAGGGCGCGACGCTCGAGATCGGCGGACAGTGGGTGTCGCCAGACCAGGACGCGCTCATCGAAACCCTCGCCGAGCTCGGGCTCGAGACGTATTCCCGCTACCGTGAGGGCGACAGCGTCTACATCAACGCGTCGGGGACGCTCACCCGGTTCACCGGTGAAATCTTCCCGGTCGAGGCGTCCACCCAGCACGAGATGGAGCGCCTCATCGAGGTGCTCGACGAGCTCGTGGCCGAAATCGGCCCGCGCGAGCCGTGGGCGCACCCGCGCGCCAAGGAACTCGACTCGGTCACCTGGATCGACTGGCTCGAGAGCCAGACCGACGACGTAGAGGCCCGCGACAACATCGCGTTGTTCATCGCTGAGGCCATGATCACCAAACCGGCCCACTCATTCAGTGCGTTGCAGGCAATCCTGATGGCGGCATCCGCTGGCAGTTTCTCGCACCTCGTCGACGCCGACTTCATCCTCGACAAGCGCGTAGTGGGCGGGCTGCAGCAGGTGCCACTGCTGCTGGCCGAGAAACTCGGCGACGACGTTTTCCTCTCCCAACCGGTGAGGCGGCTCGAATACACCGCAGATAGCGTGCGTGCGGTCGCCGACGGAATGACGGTGTCGGCCCGGCACGCGATCGTGGCCGTTCCGCCGAACCTCTACTCCCGCATCGACTTCCAGCCGCCGTTGCCCCGGCGCCAGCAGCAGATGCACCAGCACCTCTCGCTCGGCTTTGTCATCAAAGTGCACGCCGTCTACGAAACGCCGTTCTGGCGCAACGCGGGACTCTCGGGCACCTCGTTCAGCCCGTACGAGATCGTGCACGAGGCCTACGACAACACGAACTTCGAGGACCCGCGCGGCACCCTGGTCGGGTTCGTCTCTGACCAGAAGGCCGACCAGCTGTTCGCCCTGGATGCCGATGAGCGCAAACGCATCATCCTGACCTCACTCTCGCACTACTTCGGCGAGGAAGCCCTGTCACCCGTTGTCTACTACGAGAGCGACTGGGGCAGTGAGGAGTGGACCCGCGGCGCGTATGCCGCGAGCTTCGACATGGGCGGGCTGCACCGATACGGGGCCGACCTGCGCACGCCGGTTGGACCCATCCACTGGTCGTGCAGCGACCTCGCCGCCGAGGGGTACCAGCACGTCGACGGGGCCATTCGAATGGGCCGTGAAACCGCCCAAGCCATTCTGTCCGAGTAACATCCGCGCATTCCCGCAGTACCCGACCGCAAAGGAGCGACTCGATGCGATACATCGTGGGCTATACCGATACACCCTCCGGTGAGGATGCACTTAACCTCGCCGTGAGGCTCGCTCGTTCCATGAAGCGAAGCCTCGACATCGTCATCGTGCTCCGGAGCGAAGCGCGCGCCACCCTCGTACCGGTCGACGCCGGATACGAAAAGTACCTGCACCAGGCAGCGGAGGAGTGGCTGCACCACGCACTCACCCTCGTGCCGCGGGACATGGAGGTAAACGGGCACATTGTGTACGCGGAGTCGTTTGCGCAGGGGCTGCTCGACGCGAGCCGCGACCTCGAAGCACGGATGATCGTGGTCGGTGCGGCTCGCGGCGGACTGCTCGGTCGGTTCACCGTCGGAAGCGTCGCCAACGCCCTGCTGCACTCCGCCGTTGTTCCGGTGGCGCTGGCCCCGGAAGGCTCAATCGCCGAGGTCGGGATGGAAGGAATCTCGCGAGTCACGTGTGCGGTCGGCACCCGGTCGGGCGCGAAGGAATTGGTCGACGCTGGCATCCTGGCCGCCCGTGCGGCCGGGGTCTCGCTGCGGCTGGTGTCCCTGGTCGCCCTCGACGCGGAGGGCGTCGACACTCCGCCCGAGGTTCAGGCTCGCGCCGAGGAGCACGCTGCCGAAACTCTCGCGTATGCGGCAGAGCATCTGCCGGACGATATTGAGGTCACCGTACTGACGGCATCCGGAAATCGGGTTGAAGACGCGGTCGCCGCACTCGACTGGGATCCGGGCGAGGTTGTTTTTGTGGGATCCAGCCGGCTCGCGCAGCCGCGCCAGATCTTCCTCGGCACCACGGCAGCCAAGATGCTGCGTGAACTGCCGGTTCCCATGATTGTTGTCCCGCGCGATTCCATTCTGACGGTAGAGGACTGAGGCCATGACCACGGAAAAGACCGAGCGCGGCCTGTCGAAAAAGGGCCTCAGTGCCGGCTCGGTGGGCCTCGTCGGCGCCGTCGTTATCGGCATCTCCTGCATCGCACCCGCGTACACGATGACGGCCGCACTCGGCCCGACCGTATCCGAGGTGGGGCTGCAGGTTCCGGCGATCATCCTCGTCGGGTTCATCCCCATGCTGCTCGTTGCCTTCGGATACCGGGAACTCAACCGGGCGATGCCTGACAGCGGCACATCATTCACTTGGGCGACCCGCGCATTCGGCCCGTGGATCGGCTGGATGGCCGGCTGGGGACTCATCGCAGCGACCATCCTCGTGTTGTCGAACCTCGCCGGGATCGCGGTGGACTTCTTCTACCTCATGCTCGCGCAGATCTTCAGCAACCCGAGCATTGCCGACCTCGCCCTCAACCCCGTGATCAATGTGGTGACCTGTCTGGCGTTCATGTTGGCGGCAACGGCGATCTCGTACCGTGACATGCAGACGACGCAGAAGGTGCAGTACGTTCTCGTCGGTTTCCAGCTGATTGTCCTCGTGCTCTTCGGGGTCGTCGCGTTCTTCCACGTCAGCAACGGGTCGGCGTTCGACGCGGTGCCCGTCAGCCTGGAGTGGTTCAACCCCTTCGCCGTTGAGTCATTCAGTTCGTTCGCGGCCGGTCTCTCGCTCTCGATCTTCATCTTCTGGGGTTGGGACGTGACCCTGACCATGAACGAGGAGACGAAGGGGTCGCGCTCCACCCCGGGTCGTGCAGCCACACTGACGGTGTTGATCATCGTTGTGCTGTACCTGCTCATCGCCACGGCGTCGATCAGCTTCGCGGGCACGGGGACCGGTGAGTTCGGGCTCGGTAACGAGGACATCCAGGGCAATGTGTTCTTCGCCCTCGCGGGTCCGGTCCTCGGACCGCTCGCGATCCTCGTCTCGATCGCCGTGCTCTCGAGCTCGGCGGCGTCGCTGCAGTCGACGTTCGTGTCGCCCGCGCGAACCCTGCTCGCGATGGGACACTACGGGGCACTGCCGGAGAAGTTCTCTCGTGTCAGCCCGCGGTTCCTCACACCGGGCTACGCCACCATCGTTTCGAGTATCGCTGCCTCCGCGTTCTACGCGATCATGCGGTTCATCTCGGAAGACGTTCTCTGGGACACGATCACGGCTCTCGGCATGATGATCTGCTTCTACTACGGGCTCACCGCGTTCGCGGCGGTCTGGTACTTCCGCAAGCAGCTCTTCGCCTCGGCGCGGAACTTCTTTTTCATGCTGTTGTTCCCGCTCGTCGGTGGCGTCATCCTCGCCGTACTGTTCTTCACGACGATCATCGACAGCATGGACCCGGACTATGGCTCGGGTTCCAACATCGGCGGTGTCGGTCTCGTCTTCATCCTCGGCATGGCGGTCATCGTGTCCGGCATCGTCATCATGATCGTCCAGGCCATCCGTCGCCCGGCGTTCTTCCGAGGTGAAACCCTCGAACGCGGAGTATCCGACGGCAAGGAAGACGAGGAGCTCGACGAGCTTCCCGTGTAGCCCGCGGCGAACGCGAGGTGCTGACTTTGCGGCGATTCACCGTGTCGTGAACCTGCGTTGTCAGCACCTCGCGTTCACGCGGGTGTGCTTGAGTTGACGCGTGACTGATCAGCATCACCTGGCCCGACGTCTGGGACTCGGCGACGCCGTGTTCATCGGCATGGGCTCGATGATCGGCGCGGGCGTCTTCGCGGTCTTTGGGCCCGCCGCAGCCGCAGCCGGTTGGGGGCTGCTCGCCGGCCTCGCCCTCGCCGCGATCATCGCCTACTGCAACGCCTCGGCCTCCGCACAACTCGCTGCCCAATACCCGTCCTCCGGCGGCACTTATGTCTATGGCCGTGAGCGACTCGGCGAGTGGTGGGGCTTCGCGGCCGGCTGGAGCTTCGTCGTCGGCAAGACCGCGAGCTGCGCCGCCATGGCACTCACCTTCGCGGCATACGCTGCACCGGCCGGGTTCGAAAAACCACTCGCTGGTCTTGCTGTAGCCGCGCTCGTCCTGGTCAATTACTTCGGCGTCACCCGAACAGCATTTGCGACCCGGATGCTCGTCGTCGCCTCGCTCCTCGTGCTCGCCATTGTGGTGGCAGTGGGTCTCTCTGCCCCAGTTGCGCCGACCAGCTTCGCGGTCGTGGCCGGTCCGTCGTTCACAACGGGATTCTCGGTCGGCGGAGTGTCCTCGATCGGACTCTACGGGATCCTCCAGTCGGCCGGTCTGCTGTTCTTCGCGTTCGCCGGCTATGCCCGTATTGCGACGATGGGGGAGGAGGTGCGGGACCCTGCGCGCACCATCCCGCGGGCCATCCTTCTTGCACTCGGGCTCGTCGTTGCGGTCTATCTGGTCGTCGGCGTTGTCGCGCTTCGCACCCTCGGCGCTGACGCGCTGGCTGGTTCTCCCGTGCCTCTTGTCGACGTGGCGGCAGCGAGCGGGTTCAGCTGGACGTCCCCGGTGGTCCGCTTTGGCGCTGCCGCCGCGTCCCTGGGAGCGCTGCTGGCCCTCATCGCGGGCATCGGGCGTACGAGCCTGGCCATGGCGCGCGAGGGCGACCTGCCGCGTGCTCTTGCGACGGTGCATCCGCGTTATAAGGTCCCGCACCGGGCCGAAGTCGTCCTCGGGCTGATTGTGATTGTGGTCGTGCTGCTGGCCGACGTGCGTGGCGCCATCGCTTTCTCGTCGTTCGGGGTGCTGCTGTACTACTTCGTGGCCAACCTTGCTGCCTTCACGCAGCAGCGACCTGACCGACGATTTCCCCGTTGGCTGCAGGTGCTGGGCATGGTGGGGTGTCTGGTGCTGGTCGCGACGCTCCCGCTCACCGGGGTGGCGGCCGGCGCGGTCGTGCTGTTTATCGGCCTTGCGGGTCGTCTCGTGGCGAGACGCTGGCGGCGTCCCTAAGCCGATCGCCCTGACCGGTAATACGCAACGGTCGCGTCGAGCGCTTGGTCCCAGGGAGTGGCCCGAACGTGCAGCTCCCGCTTGGTCTCCGTGGCATCCGACAGAAAGGGCGCCAGGAACTGGTAACTCGATTTCGATACTTCGCGCAGCACGGGGTTGAACACGCCGACACCCGACATCACCAACGGAGGGATGCCGGAGATGGAGCCGCGAACCCCGTACCGCTCGTTGACGATGTGGCAGATGTCGGTGCGGCTCAAATCCGTTGCGGCCGGAACGTGCCAGGCGCGACCCCATTCGCCGGGATACGAGCTGGCGGCCACGACGGTGCTTGCGATGTCGGGGAGGTACGCCCAACTGTGCGGCAGCGCCGGGTTGCCAACGGCCCACGACCTCTTGCCCGCGAGGAGAGGAGCGAAGAACCGGGTACCGAGGTGCGCGTCATCTGAGGCGCCCGGGCCGAAGTAATCGCTCGCGCGAACCTCGACGGCTCGCAGGTCGCCGCGGCGCGTAGCCTCGCGGAGTGACGCCCACAGGTCGCGCCGCACCTCACCTTTGGACTCCGCGGGCTGTTCGGGCGAGCTCTCTCGCATCGGCATGGTTGCCCGGCCATAGGAGTAGAGGTTACCGATCATCACGACATCGGCGCCGGTGGTCCGCGCCGCTCGAATAACCGCGTCGACGATCGGCGGCCAGTCGCGCCGCCACGTGTTGTACGGCGGGTTGGTGCACACGACAATCGTCGACCGGCCGTCTGCAGCATGCGCAAGTGCTGTGGCGTTCGCAGCATCAAGCTGGACCGTGCGAGCGCCTGGCAGAGAGGTTCCCGAGCGGGTAGCGACGGCAACATCGTCGCCCCGACCGAGGAAGGCCTTGGTCACCGTCGATCCGACCGCGCCGGCACCGATCACGAGAACACTCACGGTAACTCCATCTGCTGGGATTCCTCGCCCGAGTCTAGTGTTCACCCCGGTCGCTACTGTGAGTGCATGAACCGAAAGGTGGTACTGCCCAGCGGAGTGCGGATCGCGTTCACGACCTCCGGGCCGCCAGTTGCGCCGGCAATGGTTGTGCTCCACGGTCTCGGCGAGGGCGCCGCGAGTTGGACAACCGTCGGGCATTTTTTCGCCGACCGTTTCCGCGTCATCGCTCTCGACCTGCGAGGGCACGGCGCAAGCGACTGGCCCGGCGCGTATTCATTCGAGCTCATGCGCGACGACGTTGTGGGCGTGATGGAGGCGCTACAGCTCCGCGACATCGTTCTGATCGGGCATTCGATGGGAGGGACCGTCGCCTACCTTGTGGCATCCGCTCGTCCGGATCTCGTCGCCCGGCTCGTCATCGAAGATGCACCTCCGCCGTTCCCACGCACCAGAGCGATGCCGGAACGCCCCGCTGAGCCCGTCAATTTCGACTGGGATGTCGTGCCTGTCATCGCCGCGGCTGTCAACGATCCGACGCGGCGCATGTGGGAGCTGTTGCCCGGCATCACCGCGCCAACACTGATCGTTGGCGGAGGAGCATCGAGCACCGTCCCGCAGGAACTCCTCGCCGAGGCAGCCGGATTAATCCCGAGCTGTCGTTTCGTCGAGATCGACGCGGGGCACAACATTCACGAGAGTCGGCCGAGCGAGTTCGCGACGGCCGTGCTCAGCTGGCTCGCCGAGCCGACCGGACCACGCAAGGCGGGCGAATCTACCGGAAGTTGATGAACTGCAGGTCGATGTCGAGATCCTTGCCCTTGAGCAGGGCGATCGTCTCCTGCAGGTCATCACGGCTCTTCGATTGCACGCGCAGCTCGTCGCCCTGAATCTGGCTCTTGACGCCCTTGGGGCCCTCGTCGCGAATGATCTTGTTGATCTTCTTCGCGTTCTCCTGCGTGATGCCGTCTTTGAGCTCGGCTTCGATGCGGTATTCCTTACCGCTCGCGAACGGCTCGCCCGAGTCGAGGCTCTTCAGCGAGATGCCGCGCTTAATGAGCTTCGTCTGGAAAACGTCGAGAATCGCCTTCACGCGCTCTTCGCTGTTCGCCTTCATGAGGATTTTGTCGCCGGACTGCGCAATCGACGCCCCGGTGCCCTTGAAGTCGTAGCGCTGCTCGAGCTCCTTGTGCGCCTGGTGGATGGCGTTGTCCGCCTCCATCTTGTCGACCTTGCTAACCACGTCAAACGATGAATCTGCCATGGCCCCATGGTACGGGTTTCCGCGCTGCGCCGGGCGGTACTCCGCGTTCACAGGAGGTTCGTCACCGCGGACTGATTGAATGAACGGATGCTGTCCGCCCGCCTTTCGATCATCACCGGTGTCGTGGCATCCGCTCTGCTTCTCAGCTCGTGTGCATCATCTCCCGCCGCCTCGCCGACCGCTTCTGCCGACGGGCCGGCTCCGACATACGCGGCGGCGGCGCCACCGCCGGTCGCTGCGAGCGCACCAACGCTGCCGGGCAACCCCGGGCTCGTCGATGATGAGTGGGTGCGGGTGACGGCCGAGACGACGCGGATTCCCGAGCGGGCGCTTCGCGCCTACGGCGGTGCTGCGCTGTTCAAGGCCGAGCAGATGCCGACCTGCGGGCTCAGCTGGAACACCCTGGCCGCTGTCGGGTTCGCCGAGAGCGACCACGGTCGACACGGCGGCTCGTCGGTCGGGAACGACGGCACGGTGTCGCCGGGCATCTTCGGCGTGGCGCTCGACGGCGACGGCAACATCGCGATTCCCGACTCCGACGGCGGGGTGATCGACGGCGATGCTGAGCATGACCGGGCCGTCGGGCCGATGCAGCTCATTCCGGAGGCGTGGAACAACTGGCACATCGACGGCAATGCCGACGGCGTTGCTGACCCGCAGAACCTTGACGACGCCGCCTTCGCGACCGCCAACTACCTCTGCCGGGTGTCGGGCGACCTGGTCACCGAGACCGGGTGGCGGACCGCGATCCGCGGTTATAACCCGAACGACGACTACATCGCCACAGTGGCGCGGGCCGGCACCCTCTATGCCGAGCGGGCCGCCGACGCGAGGTAAGGACGTCGACGCGAGGTAAGGAAGAGTGCCTCAGTTTGTTCCGTGTGCCAGCGCGACTTCCATACGTCGGTGCTCAGTTCACGGCTCGGGGGGCAGCTACGGCGACGGCCGCGCCGTCGACGAGCGCACGATGAGCTCGTAGGGGAGAGGCACTCCGGCGCTTGCCGGTTCATCCTTGCCGGGCTCGAGGTACTCCATCAGCGCCTCGACGGCCTGCTCGCCCTGCCGCAACGGGAACTGCGCCACCGTGGTCAGCCCGAAGAACGCGGCCAGGTCGTGGTCGTCGATGCCGACGATTGAGACGTCGTGGGGCACGTGCAGTCCAAGGTCGCGCGCCGCCAGGATGCTACCGATCGCCATCTCGTCGGATGAGGCGACGATCGCGGTCGGCCGGTTGTGCGGGTTACCCAACAGTTGCTTGGCGGCCTCATAGCCACCGGGCAGGGTGAAGTCGGCCGGGCGGTACAGCGCTGGGTCGGGCTCGACGCCCGCGTCGCGGAGGGCGGCCTCATAGCCGATGCGTCGGTTGGAGGGCAGGTGGAAGTCAAGGTCGAACTCTGCGCCGCCACCGATGTGCGCGATGCGGGTGTGACCGAGACTCAGCAGGTGCTCGGTGGCGAGCCGGGTCACGGCTACATCGTCCATGGTGAGGCTGAACACGCCGGCGATGGCACCGCCGACTCCGATCAGGGGTTTGCCCATGGCGTGCAGGCTCGATACCTCGGCTTCAGTCAGCTCGAGGCCGATGGCGATCACGGCGTCGACACGCTGGCGCAGGAGGAAGTGGTCGAAGACACTCTTGCGCTCCTCGCCGCCGCCGGTGAGGTTGTACAGGGTCAGGTCATAGCCGTGCCGGAGAAGTGCTCGCTCAGCCCCCTCGATGACCGACGCGAAGAACCAGTGGTTGAGCGACGGCACGACCACCCCGACGTTGCGGGTTCGGCCGGAGGCGAGGCTCGACGCATTCGACGAGACCACGTAATCGAGGTCATGGGCGGCCTGCGCCACCTTGACGCGGGTGGCATCCGACACATATCCGCGCCCGCTGAGTGCCCGCGAGACCGTCGCCGTCGACACGCCAGCGAGCCGCGCGACGTCGTCGATGCCGACCATGGAACTCCTTCATGCGGAAATATGCCACTGGTCAGCTTAGCGACGGGCGCCAGCGGCACACGGCCCCCAGGACGGGCGGTCTCTGGCGCGACGCTGCGTGGTGTGCGACCCTCGAAGGAACGGAGGACACAGGCCATGGAACGAAACGACGCCCGCACAGTCGTCATTGGAGACGCGCTCATCGACGAGATGCGCGACGGAGAGTCGAGTCGCGATTTCGTGGGTGGAGCGGCGCTCAACGTTGCTGTTGGTCTGGCTCGGCTCGGAGTCCCCACCACGCTCATCGCGATGGTGGGGAGCGATGCCGATGGCGCCAGCATCCGTTCGTTCCTTGATCTTCATGGTGTTGACCTCATCGCAACTCCCGGTCCGCTCGGTTCGTCGCGAGCGATCAGCGACCGGACCGAGGGGGAGCCGCGCTACAGCTTCAACGAGGCGGCGCAACGGCGTCGGATCATTTTTGGTGATGAGGAGCGGTTGGCGATAGCGGATGCTCCATTCGTCGTGGTCAGCTGCTTTCCATTCGATGATGATGCGCAGAGCGCCGAGTTCGAAGAGTCTGTGCTGAACCCGGGCCGGCGTCTCGTCATTGACCCCAACCCGCGCGCAGGGATGCTGCACGATGCCGCGGCGTTTGTGGCCAATTTCGAGCGGATCGCGGCGACGAGTCTCCTGGCCAAGGTCGGTGACGAAGACGCCGAGTTGTTGTACGGCATCGCGCTGGGCGACCTCGTTGAGCGGCTGCGGTTCGCGGGGGCCGCGCACGTACTCGCAACAGCGGGGCGCAACGGTGCTGAGGTCGTCTCAGCGCTGGGGCGGGTGGTCGCTCCCATCGCGGAGCTGCCTGGCCCTGTCATCGACACGATGGGCGCCGGTGACGCCACGCTCGCAGCCACGGTCCACGCGCTCGCGACGACCGGAATTCCGGGTGGACTCGAGGCGTGGAAGCGGGTTCTCGACGAGGCGATGCTTATTGCCGGCTGGACGTGTCGCACCGCTGGAGCGTTGCTGCAACTGCCTCCAATTCCGGATGCCACGGGGCGCGTTCGCCCCTAATCGCACGTCGGCGTGTCGCCGATTTCTCGAAGCGGGCAGGCACAGAGTATTCTTTTACAGCGCCTCCGGTTGTCTGTACAAGTTGGTCGGATGCGTTCTGGCGAGTTACCCAAGCGGCCAAAGGGATCTGACTGTAAATCAGACTGCTCAGCATTCGGGGGTTCGAATCCCTCACTCGCCACGTTTTTCCAGACACTGCCCCGGCTTCGGTCGGGGTTTTTCTGTTTTTCTCCCTGGGCACCCGTCAACCTGGCAGCCGACCCTTTCGCTGTGTCCCCTCTCGGGCGATGCTGGAAGCGTGGAAAGACGGACACGCATCGAATGGCACGCAGACGGTACGTTCGAGCCACTCAACGCCGCTCGAGACGCGAATCGGCCCACTCGTCCTCATGTCGTTGTGGTCGGGCAGGCAGGTCGTGACGTGGTGCTCTCTGTCGGGACCGTTCCTGACCCCGGAGGCAGCGTCACGGTAGACGAACGGATTGAGATCCTTGGCGGCAAGGGAGCCAATCAGGCGATCGGATTGCAGCAGCTCGGCGCGAAAGCGCGACTGGTTGCAGTCGTGGGGGAGGATGCCCAGGGCACGTCCATGCTTCAACAGATCGTGGATGCCGAGGTGAACGCTGACTCGGTGGTGCGGCGTGGGACAACGGCGCTCCTTGTCGATGTCGTAGATAACGAGGGCGCGAATCGGCTTATCGAGGATGTCCCTCCTGAGTCGTTGCTGACGATGAACGACGTGGATGCAGCGGAATCCCGAGGGGTGTTCGACGGTGCTGATGTCGTGTGCCTGCAACTCCAGCAGCCCGGCGACGTTCTTGTCCGAGCAGCGACTCACGCGCGGTGGAGGGATGTCAGGGTCTTGCTCGATGGTGCGGTCGAGGGGCGCGAGCGAGATGAGCTCGTGAGCCTTTCGCAGGTTGTCCGCGCCGATGCACATGAAGCAGAACTCCTCACCGGCTCCCGTGTTCAGTCGGTGGATGACGCCAGCCGAGCCGCACACTCGCTTCTGGCCGACGGGCCCGAACTCGTCGTGCTCGCGATTGAAGACCGCGGTGAGTTCGCCGCATGGCGAGGGGGTGCGGTGTTTGTGCCCTTCGGCGATGACCCTGTGGTCGATCCGACCGGAGGCGGGGATGCGTTTGTCGCGGGGCTCGTCACCGGTCTCAACGCCGGCCTCGGACCGGAACGAGCCGTTCGATTTGCGTCACGGGCCGCGGCGTCGACGATTGGACACCTCGGTGGCCGCCCCGACCTGGCACACCTTGACCCGCACAACTGAGGCGAACTGACGGTACGCGGCGAGAGGGAGAGCCGCGATACGGGGTGTTGCTGGACCTCGTGGCTCCGATAGCATCCCCGACATGGACGACATACTCAGCGAGTGGTCGGAGTTCAACGTTGCCATGGCGGGTGCGACGGCCGCTCTGGCTGGTCTCGTTATCGTCGCGTCGAGCGTCAACATCGCGGAGATCATCAAGTCCAATAGACTGACGGCTCGACTGGGTGCCGGAATCGCGTCTCTCGTTCTGGCGCTTATCGCTTCCGCCCTCGGCCTGATCCCGACGATCTCTCCCGTATGGTTCGGTGTCGCACTGCTGTCTGCGGTGCTCGGGGCGGCGGTCTTCCAGATCGCAGCGACGCGGCTCATCCTGTCGGATCCTGACCCGGCGGCTCGCGCACGGGTGCCGAAGGCCGTCCTCGGGTTCCTCCCTCTCGGGGCATATGCGGCGGGTGCGGTGACCGTGATACTCGAGCATCCATCGGGCATGTACCTCACCGCCGCCGGATGCCTGTTGGCCATCGTTGCGGCGATCATCGTCTCCTGGGTCGCATTGGTCGAGGTGCTGCGCTAGTCGTCGTTTCTGCCCCGGAGTGAAAGCCCACCACACAAAGCGAAAAGGGTGCCCCGCCACAAGGCGGGACACCCTTCCTTAGGTGAGGCGAACTTACGCGGCGACGAGAGCTGCGTCGCGAACGGTCTCCATGGCCTTGGCCCAGACAACGAGCTGCTCGAGCATCGGCGCAACGGTCGCGGCAGAGAGTTCGGTCGGAGCGAAGGTGCTGAAGTTCTCGAAGTCGGTGAAGAGGCTGAACATGCCGGTCTTCTGAACGTGAGCGATCTGGAGCTCGGAGAGGATTCCACGGAGGTGCTCAACGGCACGGACGCCCGAGGCGGAACCGTATCCGACGATGCCGGCAGCCTTGTTGGCGAACTCTGCGTTGAGGTACGAGAGCGCGTTGGCGAGAGCCGGGGTGACGGAGTGGTTGTACTCACCGGTGACGAAGACGAATCCGTCGAACTCAGAGATCTTCTCGGACCAAACCTTGGTGTGGTCGTTCGAGTAGTTCTGGTACGCAGCGGGGTAGCCCTCGTCCAGGATCGGCAGGTTGTAAGCCGCGATGTCGACCAGCTCGAACTCGGCGTCTGAACGCAGCTGCGCCTGTGCGAGAACCCATTCGGCAACGCCGAGGTTGATGCGTCCCGGGCGGGTGCTTCCGGTGACAATAGCGATCTTAGTCATTGGCGACCTTTCGAATAGTTGATGTGTCAATTAGTATGACTGGATTAGTCTGCAACCATTTGATTGTCATGTCAACTAAATGGAGGTGAAATTCTCATGAGCGCAGAAACCTCTCAGCCCCGATGGCTGGATGACCGGGAAAAAGCAGTGTGGCTGACCCTTCGCGAATTCATTTGGGAATTCCCGACGGCGATGGATCGTCAACTCCAACGAGATTCCGCCCTGTCTACCGTCGAGTATTCCGTCCTGGCAGCGCTCTCGGAGTGCCCGGGCTTCCGAAAGCGATCGAGCGACCTTGCTGCCGACCTGAGCTGGGACCGAAGCCGCCTGTCGCACCTGGTGAAGCGCATGGAGGTGAAGGGCATGGTGGAACGTGCCCACACCGATTCCGACGGTCGCGGGCAGGAGATTGTACTCACCGAGGTCGGGTGGGAAGAGATTCGCGCCGCTGCACCGGGACACGTGACCTTCGTGCGCGAGTCGGTCTTCGACCCCCTCACCCCGGATGAGCAGGACCAGCTCGAGTCGATGCTTACCCGCATCCGAGCCCAGATTTCCGGCGAGGGGCTCTGGGGTCGGCAACGGGCGAGCACTACCTGCCCCACCGACCTCACCGCGAAATCGGAGGTATGTTCGACGGAGAGCTTGGCCTGTGATTCTGCCGTTACCCCGCCGGCGGTGCCTTCGGCTTCGTGAGCGGAAGCGGCTCACGCCAGGTGCTCCCGCTCGATGCGAGCTTTTGGGGTGGCAGCTTTCGTTCGTATAGGCCGTAGACGTTTTGCGTCGCTTCGGCCAGGGAGCCCCAATATCCGATCAACTCCCGCTTGCGAATATCGGCATGCCAGGTCACGGCGCGAAAGTAGAGCACCTGCCCTGGCCCCAGCTTCAGCTTGCGGATTACCGCGATCGGCACCTGTGACGCGCTGTGGGTCACCTCCCACTCAATGGGTTTCGTGAAGTTGGAAAGATCGGGCATAACTCGAATATAGTTTCGATAAAGCCGAGAATCAATTCCACGCTCTGGACAACCGCACACAGACCCTCTCGGCATTCTGGTCTAGCGTTGACAGCAACGTGAGAGGACTTTTTCATGAGCATCGAGCTGCAGAAGCTGGCAACCGACATTGCACTTCAGGCGGGTGAACTGATCTACCGCCGTCGCCGTGAGGGTGTGACTGTCGCGGCAACCAAGTCCTCGGCAGAAGACGTTGTCACCCTCGCCGACCGTGAGTCCGAAGACCTCATCCGCTCGCTTATAGCCGACGCGCGCCCCGGCGACGGTTTCTACGGCGAAGAGTCCGAGGCCACCCGCAGCGACAGCGGCATCACCTGGGTGGTTGACCCCATCGATGGCACGGTCAACTACCTCTACGACATCCCCAACTACGCGGTCAGCATCGCGGTGATCGAGGGCGATCCTGACCCGCTCACCTGGACCGCCCTTGCCGCCACCGTGACCAACCCTGCCGCCGGCGAGACCTTCAGCGCGGCACGCGGGACAGGCGCGACTCTTAACGGAACCGCCATTTTTGCGAACACGGATGTGGTTCCGTCGCTGGCCATGGTGGGCACTGGCTTTGCCTATTCCGCCGAGCGTCGCGTGTGGCAGGCCGGAATCGTCCAGCAGCTGATTGGTCAGGTTCGCGATATCCGCCGGATGGGCTCGGCAGAACTTGACCTATGCTCGGTGGCCTGTGGTCGGCTTGACGCCTATTACGAGCGTGGCCTCAACCCGTGGGACCACGCCGCCGGTGCATTGATCGCCGAAGAAGCGGGCGCTCAGGTCGGCGGGCTGAACGGAGCGCGGGCGAGCCGCGACTTCACCCTCGCGACGGCGGGTGGGCTCTTCGATCCGCTGCATCAGCTGCTGATCGAGGCGGGTGCGGAGGCATCCGTTCTCGGATAATTGCCTGAATGACCGAAGCCGGGCTCGAGAGCCCGGCTTCGGTCATGGTGAGGTGAGGGTTACTGGCCCTGCTCCTTGTAGCGTGCCTCGGTGGCGTCCTTCTGTGGTGCCCACCACGCTTCGTTGTCGCGGTACCAATTGATGGTGTCCTTCAGGCCAGCCTCGAAGTCGGAGAACTGCGGAGCCCAGCCGAGCTCGGTGCGCAGGCGCGACGAGTCGATGGCGTACCGGAGGTCATGGCCCGGGCGGTCGATGACGTGGTCGTAGGCGTCAGCGGGCTGGCCGAGCTGGGTGAGGATGAGCTCGACGACGTCCTTGTTGTTCTTCTCGCCGTCGGCGCCGATGAGGTAGGTCTCACCAATCGCGCCCTTGTCGAGGATCGTGAGCACGGCGGAGGAGTGGTCGTTGGCGTGGATCCAGTCGCGCACGTTCTCGCCCGAGCCGTACAGCTTGGGCCGCTCGCCGCGGAGGACGTTGGTGATCTGACGCGGAATGAACTTCTCGACGTGCTGGTACGGACCGTAGTTGTTCGAGCAGTTCGAGATCGTGGCCTTCACACCGAACGAGCGAACCCAGGCTCGAACGAGAAGGTCGCTGCCGGCCTTGGTCGAGGAGTACGGGCTCGAGGGGTTGTACGGCGTGCTCTCGGTGAACCGGTTCGGGTCGTCGAGTTCGAGGTCTCCGTACACCTCGTCGGTGGAGATGTGGTGGAAGCGGATGTCGTGCTTCCGTGCCGCCTCGAGCAGCGTGTACGTGCCGATGATGTTGGTGTCGAGGAACGGACGTGGGTCGTTCAGCGAGTTGTCGTTGTGGCTCTCGGCCGCGAAGTGCACGACGGCGTCGACCTCGGCAAACAGTGAGTCGACGAGGGCCGCATCCTGAATGTCACCCTTCACGAAGGTAAAGCGGTCGTCAGTCAAGCCGTCGAGTGACGCGAGGTTACCCGCGTAGGTGAGCTTGTCGAGCACGGTCACCGTGTGGTCGGTGTTCGCGAGAACATAGTGGACGAAGTTCGAGCCGATGAATCCGGCGCCGCCGGTTACGAGAAGTCTGGACACCCGGACAGTTTACCCAGACGGATGCTCTCAGCCGTTTTTCCACGCAACTGCCGGCCCGCGCTGGCACGATTTTCGCGCATCCGCAAGCCCTTGTCGACAAGTTGGGGCTGCCGGGCGTCCGCTCCTACCCTTGTGGCGCAGGCACCCCTGCGGTATTCGGCGCGGAGCACAGTCGCCGCCAGAGAGAAAGACGCTCATGACTACAACGACACCGGCGAACTCGTCGGAATCTGAATCCGCGTCCAAGCTAAAAAAGGGGATCACCGGTCCTCTCCTCTTCCTCTTTATCCTCGGCGATGTGCTGGGTGCCGGAATCTATGCGCTTATGGGCGCGCTTTCCGCCGAGGTCGGTGGTGCACTGTGGGCCCCGCTGATCCTCGCGCTGCTCCTCGCCCTGCTGACTGCGGGGTCATACGCCGAACTCGTAACCAAGTATCCGAAGGCTGGCGGTGCGGCTGTCTTCGCGGAGCGGGCATTCGGAAAGCCGATCATCTCGTTCCTCGTCGGGTTCAGCATGCTCGCCGCCGGCGTGGTGAGCGCAGCGGGCCTGTCGCTCGCTTTCGCGGGAGAGTACCTCGGCACATTCATTGATGTGCCGCCGATCCCGGCCGCCATCGTCTTCCTGGCGCTCGTCGGATGCCTCAACGCGCGCGGCATCAGCGAGTCGATGAAGAGCAACTTCGTCATGACGGTTATTGAGCTCTCCGGTCTCATCATCGTGATCGTTGTGGTCGCGGTCATGGTGGCGAACGGCGGTGGTGACGTCTCGCGCATCGGCCAGTTCCCGACCGACGCCGTTCCGGCGATCGCCACGCTGAGCGCCGCTATCATCGCCTACTACTCGTTCGTCGGCTTTGAGACGAGCGCCAACGTTGCCGAGGAGATCAAGAACCCGAGCAAGGTGTACCCGATGGCCCTGTTCGGCTCACTCGCCACGGCCGGTGTCGTCTACATCCTCGTTGGAATCGCCAGTTCGATCGCGTTGCCCGCCGACGAGCTCTCGAAGTCCTCCGGGCCGCTGCTGGCGGTCGTCGCCGCAACCGGCGTTGGCATCCCCGAGTGGATCTTCAGCCTCATCGCGCTCGTCGCTGTCGCGAACGGCGCACTGCTCACCATGATCATGTCGAGCCGCCTCACCTACGGAATGGCCGAACACGGCCTGCTCCCGAGCGTCCTCGGCAAGGTGCTGCCCAAGCGCAAGACGCCGTGGGCGGCCATCGTGGCGACCACCCTCGTTGCCATGGCCCTCACCCTGATCGGCGACGTGTCGACGCTCGCCGAAACCGTTGTGCTGCTGCTGCTGTTCGTCTTCATCTCGACGAACGTAGCCGTGCTCGTGCTGCGTAAGGACAAGGTCGAGCACAAGCACTTCAAGGTGTGGACCTTCGTGCCCGTGCTCGGTGTGCTGTCCTGCATCCTCCTGCTCACCCAGCAGGATGGCCAGGTCTGGCTCTTCGGGATGCTGATGCTCGCCGCCGGAGTGGTGCTGCACTTCATCGCCAAGGCCGTGAGGAGCCGTCGCGACAGCTGACCCGCGTGTGCCCAGCGCAGGCTTGCGCATCTGTCAGGTGACACTCTCGGCGGGTATGGTGCTCGCGCACCCCGCAGAAAGTGTCACCCGAGATGGCAGCTCGGCAGAAAGTGCCACCCGAGCGGCTGTGAGGCTGTGACCTAGAGGGCCTGTCGCAGTCCCTCGAGGAGCGGTGTCGTCGGCCGACCGATGAGCCGGGCCAGGTCGCCCGAGGTTCCCGCCAGTGCGCCCTCGCGTGTGTCGCCGTCGAGCCGGACGACAAATCCGATGGTGTCCTCGTCGAGCCCCAGGCTTCGGAGTACATCCGCGTGCCCCTCCGGGGTCACTGGGGCATAAGGAATGTCGCTGCCGGCGAGCCGGCTGAACGCGGCGGCGAGTTCGTTGCCATTCCACGCCACGTCACCGGACAGCTCATATACGGCGTTCTCGTGGCCTTCTTCGGTGAGCACAACCGCGGCGGCCTCTGCGTAATCGGTGCGTGATGCGCTTGCGACCCGGCCGTCACCGACGCTCGCCAGGTAGGTTCCGGACGCCCTCGACTGCTTGAACGCACCGACGTAGTTCTCGGTGTACCAGTTGTTGCGCAAGAAGGTGAACGAGATCCCGGTTGCCCGAATCATCTCCTCGGTCGCCTTGTGCTCGGGCGCCAGGATGAGTGTCGTCGTGTCGGCGTGCGGAGCGCTCGTGTAGACAATGCGCGAGATCCCTGCCCGCACGGCCGCATCGATGACATTCCTGTGCTGCTCGATGCGCTGGCCAGCTTCGCTGCCGGAGACGAACATGAGCGTGCGGGCCCCGGCGAAAGCGGCGTCCAAAGTCTCCGGCTCGGCGTAGTCGATCACAGCGGTAGCAACGCCGGACGCGGCGGCAAGTTCAGCGAGCTTTTCCGCTGAGCGGCCGGTCGCGACGATCTCGCTTGCCTGCATTCCGCGTTCGAGGAGGTGCTGGATGATGAGGCGACCGAGGTGCCCTGTTGCTCCGGTGACGACTACTGACATGTCTTCCTTTCCTGACGCGCGTTTGCGCGCTCACGTGGAGAGAACCGTCCGTGAGCCAATTCGCTTCCCGATTGACGGCATCCGTCTCTCACATTTGTTTTGCGCCCAGTGTCAGGCGACGGTCGTCCCCAAGAGGCTGCCGATCGCAAAGGTAGCGGCCAGCGCGAGCGCGCCACCGACGACAACCCGGACAGTGGGGCGAAGCGCCGGGCTGCCGCCGAGTTTCGCTCCCATCGCACCGGTGAGCGCCAAAGCAATGAGCACGGCCACAAACGTCACGGGAATTCGAATTTCGGGCGGTGGAAGCAGGATGGCGAGCATCGGAAGGATGGCGCCGATCGTGAACGCAATGGCCGAGGCGATGGCGGCGTGCCAGGGGTTAGCGATGTCGTTTTCGGTGATGTTGAGCTCGAGAGCGAGGTGCGCGGCGAGGGCGTCATGCTCGGTGAGTTCGGCGGCGACCTGGCGGGCGGTGGTTTCGGACAGCCCGCGGTTCGTCAGGAGCCCGGTCAGTTCATCGAGCTCCTGCTCGGGCATGTCGCGCAGTTCGGATCGTTCCTTGGCGATGAGAGCACGTTCGCTGTCACGCTGGCTCGACACCGACACGTATTCGCCAAGCGCCATCGAGATCGCACCACCGACGAGGCCAGCCATGCCGGCGGTGAGGATCGGAAGAAAAGCGGATGTCGCGCCCGCAACTCCCACGACGATGGCCGCGACAGACACAATGCCGTCGTTAGCGCCCAACACGCCGGCTCGAAGCCAGTTCAAGCGGCCAGCTAAGCCGATCGACGAGTGCGGTTCGTTGGGGTGCTGCCCGGAGGCGGAGGTGCTAAACGGAACGCTCATGAGCCCAGCTAAGCACCCTGTGCCCCTCCGCACGAGAACCACCGAGAAACAAGACAGGCGGGTTGCCGAAGCAACCCGCCTGTCTTGTGCGCAGTGCTTACGCGGAGCGCAGCCAGACCGTCGTGTCTGCGCCAAGTGTCGCGCCGTCGAATGCACCGCTGGAGAGAATGAGCTGTGCTCCGGCGAGTTTCTCAGGCAACGCGACATCCGTGGAGCCAGCGTTCGCGACCACGGTCACGGTTCCGTTCGTGAACGCAATTACGTCGTCACCGATGCCATCAATCCATTCGATGGAACCGAGGCCGAGCGATTCCGAACGGCGCACGCGCAGGGCTTCGCGATAGAGCTCAAGCGTTGAGCCGGCGACGCCGACCTGAGCGGCACGCGCGTACGGAGCCCAGTCGTCGGGCTGGGGCAACCAGGCGGCACCGGTGGAGTTGAAGCCGTATGCAGGGGCGTTCGATTCCCAGGGAATCGGCACGCGGCATCCGTCTCGACCGTATCGTTCGCCGTTCGTGCGGAACCAGGTCGGGTCCTGCCGGGCGTCATCGGGGAGGTCGATGACCTCGGGCAGGCCGAGTTCCTCGCCCTGGTAGATGTACGCGCCGCCGGGGAGCGCCAGCATGAGCGCCGACGCCGCGCGGGCACGCTGCAGCCCAACTTCACGAACCGGCTGCCCAGGGCTCTTCGGACCGATGCCGTGACCCTGCGGATTCTCGGCGGTCAGCGCGAGTCGTGATGCGTGGCGAACGACGTCGTGGTTGGAGAGCACCCAGGTGCTGGGCGCGCCGACCGCGCTGAAGGCCTCGAGTGACTCGTCGATCACGGCACGGAGAGCGGATGCTTCCCACGGCGTTTCGAGGTACGGGAAGTTGAATGCCTGCTGCATTTCGTCGGGGCGTACCCACTTCGCCATCTTGGACAGCGGGTCGACCCAGGCTTCGGCGCAGAGCACGCGGTCGCCCTCGTACTCCTCGAGCACCCGGTGCCAGTCGCGGTAGATGTCGTGGACACCCTCCTGGCCCCAGTACGGAGCTCCGTCGACCTCCGTCATGTCGTCGATCTCCGGCTCAAGGCCGAGAGGGCCGCCGCCACCCATGCTGCCGCCTTCGGCGGGTGGGGTGTAGTCGGGCAAGCCATCGGCCTTGATCATGCCGTGGGCAACGTCGACCCGGAAGCCGTCAACGCCGCGATCGAGCCAGAACCGCAGCACGCCGCGGAACATTTCGCGGACATCCTCGTTGGTCCAGTCGAAGTCGGGCTGGCTTGAGTCAAAGAGGTGCAGGTACCACTGGCCAGGGGTGCCGTCTGGGTTGGTGATGCGGGACCACGCGGGGCCGCCGAAGACGCTCTGCCAGTTGTTCGGAGGCAGATCGCCATTCTCGCCCTTGCCGTCGCGGAACATGTAGTGCGCGCGCTCGGGGGAGCCGGGCCCTGCAGCGAGAGCTGCCTGGAACCACGGGTGGGCGTCAGAGGAGTGGTTCGGAACAAGGTCGACGATGACGCGGATGCCGCGGGCGTGCGCCTCGGTGGTCATGGTGTCGAAGTCGTCGAGGGTTCCGAACAGCGGGTCGACGTCGCAGTAGTCCGCGACGTCGTAGCCAGCGTCCTTCTGGGGGCTCGTCATAAAGGGTGAGAGCCAAATGGCGTCCACCCCCAGGTCGGCGAGTGACCGCAACCGCGAGGTGATGCCGGGCAGGTCGCCCATGCCGTCACCGTTGGCGTCAGCGAAGGAACGAGGGTAGATCTGGTAGATGACGGCTGAGCGCCACCACTCGGGGCTCGTGGGGGTAGTCATGCGGATACTCTAGGGCATCGGTTTGTGAAGCTGTAAGCGCTTGCTCTTCCGGTTTAGGTGACGAGATCATAACTGTCGCGAAAGAGTCGGTTTCTAGCTTGTGCTTTCGAAATCGAGCGGGTATATCTGGAAACGCTTGCAGCATTTGTCGGCACCGAGAGAATGGCCTTTCGCACTCATGCAACCCCCACGGGCGCCGCGTATGCGGCTCCGCCGGCAGCCATGACGGGCAACGAGGCCTCGCTCACACACGTAATCACGAAAGGCACACACCAATGAGGGTGACAAACTCTTCGATTCTGAAGGCGGGCGCTCTGGCGACCGTTGCGGCGCTTGCGCTCGCGGGCTGCTCCGCGGGCGGGAATGACAGTGCGGACAGCGAATCCGGCACCACACTGACCGTCTGGGTTGACGCCGACCGCGCTCCGGTCCTCAAGGAGGCCGCCGCTGACTTCACCGAGGAATCGGGCGTCAAGGTCAAGCTCGTCCAGAAGGACTTCGGCAAGATTCAGGAGGATTTCACCGCGCAGGTTCCGTCCGGCAAGGGTCCTGACATCACCATCGGAGCCCACGACTGGCTCGGCGGCTTCGTCACCAACGGGGTCGTGCAGCCGATCGAACTTGGAGACAAGGCATCCGAATTTGAAGATGTGGCTATCCAGGCGATGAGCTACGAAGGCAAGACCTACGGCCTGCCGTACGCCATCGAGAACATCGCGCTGCTGCGCAACACGGCGCTCGCCGCTGAGGCACCGACCGACTACAACGACATGGTCGCCGACGGCACGGCTGCAGGCACCGAGTTCCCGTTCCTCATTCAGGTGACCGCCGAGGGCGACCCGTACCACATGTACCCGTTCCAGTCCTCGTTTGGCGCTCCTGTCTTCGGGACCAACGAAGACGGCAGCTACAACCCGGAAGACCTGCAGATCGGCGAGGGCACCGGTTTCGCCGCGTGGCTCGCCGAGCAGGGCGCAGCGGGCCTGCTGAGCACCTCGATCACCGGGGACATTGCCAAGGAAAAGTTCAACGCCGGTGCAAGCCCGTTCTTCATCACCGGTCCGTGGAACGTCGGACCGGCGCAGGAAGCCGGCATTGATGTGGCCGTCGACCCGATCCCGTCCGCTGGCGGCGAGGTCGCCCAGCCGTTCGTCGGCGTGCAGGGCTTCTTCGTGTCGGCGAAGAGCAAGAACACGCTCGCGGCCAACGAGTTCCTCACGAACTTCATCGGCACTGAAGACGTTCAGACCGCCCTGTTCGAGAAGGGTCAGCGCCCGCCAGCACTGACCGCCTCCTTCGAGAAGGCCGCGTCGGACCCAATCGTTGCCGCATTTGGTGAAGTTGGAGCCACCGGCGCCCCGCAGCCGTCCATCCCTCAGATGGGTAAGGTCTGGCAGTTCTGGGGTGTCACCGAAGCCGCCATCATCGATGGTGGAGACCCGGCAGCGCTGTGGACCAAGATGACGGCAGACATCCAGGCTGCGATCGCCGAATAACACGGAACGGATGCCGGATGGCCAGCGATCGCTGGCCGTCCGGCATCCGTCTGAAACACGCAACAAACAACCGAGGCGACAATGCAGACGAGCACGCAAAACCCCAACGAGAGCACCCCGAAGGTGGTCGAGTCCAAGAGACAGAAGCGTGCCGGCCGTATCGCCGATCACGCATCCGGCGGCGTGACCGCCCTGTTGGTCAAGATCGGCATGCTCGCCGTCGTTGACGCGATCGCTGTCTACGCTCTCTTCATTCTGTTCCTCAGACAGGACTGGGTGATCTTTGCGGTCGTGCTGGTCATCACCGCATTGGTCAACCTCGTCTATTTCAAGCGCGGCCTGCTCCCGCTGAAGTACCTCGCCCCCGGGCTCGTTTTTCTTCTGATCTTCCAGGTCTTCGTGATCGGGTACACCGCTTACATCTCCTTCACGAACTACGGCACCGGACATAACAGCACCAAAGAGGATGCCGTCACCGCGCTGATTCAGTCAGCCCAGTACCGCGTTCCGGACTCTCCGACGTATGGCCTCACAATTGTCGAGCAGGGTGGCGCATTCAACTTCCTCGTCACGGACCCGGATGGCGACGTTTCGATCGGAAACACCGAGACACCGCTGACCGAGGTTTCGAACGCCGAGATGTCCGGCGACAAGGCTGTCAGTCTCTCCGGATACAACAGCGTCGACTTCACCGACATCGTCGCTAACCAGGACGCCATCGCGGCCATGACCGTACAAATCTCGGACGACCCGAATGACGGCGCACTGCGTACACCGGACGGATCAAGTGCTTACCTCTATCTCTCTACTCTGAGTTTCGATGAGGCGGCAGACACGATGACGAACACCGAAACCGGGGTTGTCTACGCCGACACGGGTAACGGTGCCTTCACGTCCCCAGATGGCGAAGAGATTCTGCCGGGTTGGAGTGTCGTTGTCGGCGCGGAGAACTACGTCACAGCGTTCACCGACGAGAGCATTCGCGGGCCGTTGCTCAGCGTCACCGCGTGGACATTCGCTTTCGCGCTGCTCAGCGTGGCGACAACCTTCATCCTGGGGCTGTTTCTCGCCATCGTGTTCAATGACATGCGAATGCGGGGACGCAAGTTCTACCGGGTGCTGATGATTTTGCCGTACGCGTTCCCCGGATTCCTCGGGGCGCTGGTCTGGGCCGGCATGCTCAATAAGGACTTCGGTTTTGTAAACGTCGCCCTGCTCGGCGGGGCGGAGATACCGTGGCTGACCAACGAGTGGCTGGCGAAGTTCAGCATTCTCTTCGTCAACCTGTGGCTCGGCTTCCCGTATATGTTCCTTGTGTGCACCGGCGCTCTTCAATCGATACCCGACGAGTTGCAGGAGGCGGCGAAGATGGACGGCGCGAATCCCTGGCAGGTGTTCCGACGGATCAAGTTCCCGCTGCTCCTGGTATCGATCGCCCCGTTGCTTATCGCATCGTTCGCGTTCAACTTCAACAATTTCAACCTCATCTACATGCTGACCAACGGTGGGCCGAGGGATGCATCTGCCGGCATCAACGTTGGAGCATCTGACATCCTGATCTCGATGGTCTACAAGGTGGCATTCTCAGGCGCCGACCGTGATTACGGGCTAGCCAGCGCCTTCTCGATCATCATCTTCCTCATCGTCGCGATTATCTCCATCGTGAGCTTCCGACAGACCAAGGCCCTGGAGGATCTGAACTAATGAGTACCTCGACTCCCGTCCTTCAGCACACGAGAACCGCAGCGTCGGCCGCGGCGAAGCGGCCCTTCAGGCTTTCCCGCTGGTTCCGTGCAACGGGCTGGCGGCACCTTGTCGGAATCGCCATGATCGTGTTTTCGGTATTCCCGCTGCTCTATGTGCTGAGCGCATCACTCAACCCCAACGGCACGCTTTTGCAATCGAACGGTTTGTTCTCTTCGCTCGGGTTCGACAACTACGTCACACTCTTCACCAACTCGCAGCGGCCGTACGGTGCGTGGTTCATCAACACCCTGGTCATTGGCCTGACCACAGCCGTTGGCACCGTTTTCCTTGGTGCGCTCGCGGCATACTGTTTCAGTCGGATGCGGTTTGCCGGTCGGCGTTTCGGGCTGCTGTCCCTGTTGATCGTGCAGATTTTTCCGCAACTGCTCGCCGTCGTTGCGATCTTCCTGTTGCTGACGACTCTGGGTGACATTTTTCCCATCCTCGGTTTGGACAATCAAATTGCGCTCATCATGGTGTACCTCGGTGGCGCGCTCGGGGTGAACACCTACCTGATGTACGGGTTCTTCAATACCGTTCCCTCCTCGCTCGATGAGGCAGCGAAACTTGACGGTGCGGGGCACGCCCGGATTTTCTTCACGATCATCCTGCGTCTGGTTGCGCCGATTCTTGCTGTCGTCGGCCTGCTGAGCTTCATCGCCACCACCAACGACTTTGTCATCTCGAGCGTCGTGCTCGTGACGCCAGAGCGGCAGACGCTCGCCGTTGGTCTGTACCAATTCGTGTCGGACGAGTTCACCACCAACTGGGGCGTCTTCGCCGCGGGTGCTGTGTTGGCGGCCATCCCCGTGATGGCGTTGTTCCTCTATCTGCAGAAGTACATCGTGTCCGGCCTCACCGCCGGTGCCGTGAAATAATCGTCGAACATGGAACCTCACCACGACGGGTCACCCCTCTACGTCTCGAACCCGTCTCCCGAACTCGGTGAGTGGGTTCAGGTCCGTCTTCGGGTGCCACACACGCTCGGCACACCTCGCGCTGTTCGCGTGCGCTCAAATCCTGACCGCGAGCCCCGATTCGCCGAAGCCTCACTCGTCTCGAGCATCGCCGGCTGGGACTGGTGGCAGGCTGACATGCTCATCGAGAACCCGGTGCACGGCTACCGGTGGGTCGTGCGAACCGGCGACGGCATCGACCTGTGGATCACCGCCAGGGGCGTCTTCGACACCGAGACGCTCGACAGTGAAGACTTCAAGCTCACGAGCCACCCCGCACCGCCGACCTGGGCGGCGGGCACCGTGCTCTACCAGGTTTTCCCCGACCGGTTCGCGCGGAGCGCGGCAGCCGATCGGCGGGAGCTACCCGATTGGGCGATTCCGGCGCAGTGGGACGACGAGGTTGCCCTCGAGCAACCGGCGCGGTCCCAGCAGTTCTTCGGTGGCGACCTCGACGGCATCACCCTGCACCTCGACCACCTTGAGAAACTGGGTGTCAGCGCGATCTACCTCACCCCGGTGTTCGCTGGGCGCTCCAATCACCGGTATGACGCGTCAAACTTCGACGCCGTCGACCCGTTGCTCGGCGGAGATGAGGCGCTCGTCCGTCTGGTTGACGCGGCGCATGCTCGCGGACTTCGCGTCATTGGCGACCTGACCAGCAATCATTCCGGCGATGCCCATGACTGGTTCGCGGCCGCCCACCGGCATCCGGAAGCGATCGAAAGCGACTTCTACTACTGGCTCGATGACGAGCAGGAGACCTATGCGTCCTGGCTCGGAGTGCCGAGCCTGCCGAAGTTCAACTGGAGCTCGCCCGAGCTGCGCCGCCGTTTCATCGAGGGCGACGACTCGGTGGTCGCGAAGTGGCTGAAGCCGCCGTTCGCGCTCGATGGCTGGCGCATCGACGTCGCCAACATGACGGGCCGGTTCTCCGACGAAGACCTGAACGCCGACGTGCGGCGCACCATTCGTCGCACGATGATCGGCGTGAACGCCGACACCCTGCTTGTTGCTGAATCGACAAACGACGCATCGACCGACTTCCAGGGCGACGCGTGGCACGGCGCCATGACCTACGCGAATTTCACCCGGCCGCTCTGGGGTTGGCTGAGCGAACCGGACACTCCGGCAGGCGGTGGCCTCGGCATGAACATGTCGACGATGCCGACCTACACGGGCAGCCAGTTCTACCGCGCGCACCGGCAGTTCTCAGCGGGATTCCCGTGGCAAACCCGCCTCGCCACCATGAACGCGCTCGACACCCACGACACTCCGCGGTTCGCCACGCACGCACTGCACGGCGTCATCCCCGTTGCGCTCGGTATGTCGATGACCCTTCCCGGTATCCCCGTCGTTTTTGCCGGTGACGAGTTCGGGCTCACGGGCATCGACGGTGAGCACTCTCGAACGCCGATGCCGTGGTCGCATGCTGATGAGGCAGGCGAGCGGATCGACCTCTACGCGACGCTCATCGGACTGCGCCGCGCGCACTCGGCCCTCAACGGCGGCGGCATGCGCTGGTTGCACGTCGGCGACGATGTGCTCGTTTACGTTCGCGAGGACGCGTTCGAGAGTATCCTCATCGTGGCCGCGCGCTCCGATTTCGACGTCACCCTGCACCCCGATGCCGTCGCCGACGTCCCCTCCGCCGCCCGGCTCTTCGGTTCGGCGTCGCTCACGTCCGAGAGCGACGGCATCCACCTGTCGGGTTCGGGGCCCGTTTTCGCTGCATGGCAGCTTGAGGGAACGACGCTCTCGCCCATTTTGTGACCAGCGGATGCCATCCCGCACGCAGCAGGGACGGCATCCGCTCGTCTATTTCACCTGTCTACGAGGCGACGACTGCTTCTGCCTCGGCCGACGCCTCGGCCCGGCGCTTCTCGTCGGCCTCGTCCCACGTGGTCGGTCCGTTCGCGAACGCGCCGCGGTAAGCGGCCGCCGGGTGCCGGTCGTTGAGGCGCGGCTGCCCGAAGAGTTTCTCGCGCAGGGTGCCGGGTGCGTACTCCTTCTGGGCCAGTCCGCGCTCGCGCAGAACGGGTAGCACCTTGTCGGCGAACTCGGCGAACGAGCCGGGGATCACCCAGTTGATCACGTTGATGCCGTCGACTCCGGCGTCCTGCCAGCGCTCAAGCTCGTCAGCGATCTGCTCGGGCGTTCCCACGACGCGGTTGATGTTCGCACGCTGTAGCACCAGATCGCGAAGGGTGGGTTCACGGTCGGGGATGGCGATCGCCGCCCACTCGAGGAACCCCTTCGTGGTGTTTGTGTCGACATCCTTGATCGGCGTCTCCGGGTCGTAGACGCGGCCTTCGCTGTCGACCATGGCGGCGTGCGCCAGGAAACCCTCGACGCTCACGTACCCGTCGTATTCGCGCGCCTTCTGCTGCGCCTCTTCCTCCGTGTCGCCGATGATGAAGCTCAGCCCGGGGAAGAACTTGATGTCGTCGGGGTTGCGTCCGGCCTCGACAGCCAGGCGGCGGGTCTCCGCGATCTGGGCGCCCGCAGCCTCCGGGGTCGGCGAGATGATGAACACGGCTTCGGCGTTCCGTGCCGCGAAGCCGAGCCCAGAGCCTGACGACCCGGCCTGGAACAACAGCGGCGTGCGCTGGGGCGACGGCGACGGCAGGTGCGGACCCTCGACCCGGTAACGCTCGCCCTCGTGGTAAATCTTGTGCACCTTGCTGGGGTCGGAGTAGAGCCCCTGTTCCTTGTCCTTGAGCAGGGCGCCCTCATCCCACGAGCCCTCCCACAGCTTGTAGGTCACATCGACGTATTCTTCCGCCCAGCGATACCGCTCGGTGTGGTCGGTGAGCTTCGGCAGTCCGTAGTTGCGCGCGCCGTTGTCCTGCGTTCCGGTGACGATGTTCCACGCGATCCGGCCGTTCGAGATGTGGTCGAGCGTCGACACCTGGCGGGCGAAGTTGAACGGGTGGTTCTGCATCACGTTCGAGGTCAGCGCGAGTCCGATGTTCTCGGTAACCACGGCCAACGCTCCGAGCAGGACGGTCGGGTCATTGCTCGGAATCTGCAGCCCATGACGCACGTACACCTCGTAGTCGGCGTCGGCATCGCCATAGTGGCCGGAGACGTCGGCGAAGAACATTGCGTCGAACTTCGCGTCCTCGAGCAGGCGCGCCAGCTCGATCCAGGTGTTCACGTCGTTGAATTCGGTCTGCTGCGCGTCTGGCCGACGCCACTGGCCGTGATTGATGTGCGAGTTCGTGTTCATCACGAACGCGTTGAAGTGCAGGGGTTTACGCGGGGAGGTCATTCTTGTCCTTCTGTGCTGGATGAGGGAGAGACGGATGCTCCGGCGACGGTGTGACTTTCGTCGAGCGTTGGCAACGCGCCAAGGAGTTCCTGGGTGTACGGGTGCGCCGGGCGGGTGAAGATCTGGTCGGCATCACCGGATTCAACGACCACCCCGTCCTTCATGACGAGCACCCGGTCGCTGAGATGGCTGATGACTCCGAGGTCGTGCGAGATAAAGAGGTAACTGAGGCCGAACTCCTTCTGCAGGTCGACGAGCAGGTCGAGGATCTGCGCCTGAATCGAAACGTCGAGTGCTGACACCGCCTCGTCGAGCACGACGATCGAGGGTGACGGGGCCAATGCGCGGGCGATCGCGACGCGCTGGCGCTGCCCCCCGGAGAGTTGCAGCGGGAACCGGTGCACCACCGAGTCGGGTAGTCCCACCTGGGCCAGCAGCGCGAGTACGCGCTCCCGTCGAGCGGTCGCTGTCGCGAACGCCCCGGCCGGCAGGCTGTCGAGGAGGATGCGCTCGACATTCCAGCGCGGGTCGAACGAGCTCAGCGGGTCCTGGTAGACCACCGAGATTTGTTTCCGTAGCCGACGGCGTTTCGTCTCCGGAACGGCCGACCAGTCCTGACCGAGCAGCCGCACCGTTCCGGCATCCGCCGTGTCCAGCGCGAGCGCGATTCGGGCCGTTGTCGACTTGCCTGAGCCGGATTCGCCGACAATACCGAGCGTCTCGCCCCTCCCGAGGGTAAACGACACGTTATTCACCGCGGTGGTCAGCGTCCCGTCCGGTGCCGTGAAGTTTTTCACAAGCCCCTCGGCCTCGAGAACGGGCCCGTCAAACCCGGCGTGCTCGTCATTGGCATGCGCAGCGGTGTGTACAGGCGCCACCCCGGTTGCGGGCGCCAACCGGGTGCCGCGGGTCTCGCGGGACGGCACAGCGTTGATGAGGCTTTGTGTGTACGGATGCTTCGGCGCGGTCAGGATCTCATGTGCGCTTCCCTGCTCCACCACTTCTCCACCGCTCATCACGAGGATGTGGTCAGCGAGGTGCGCCACCACTGACAGGTCGTGACTGATCAGGATGATCGAGGTTCCGCGCTGCTTCATCTCTTCAAGAAGCTGGAGGACCTGGGCCTGCACAGTCACGTCGAGTGCTGT
Source organism: Okibacterium sp. HSC-33S16 (assembly GCF_024171565.1). Lineage (GTDB taxonomy): Bacteria > Actinomycetota > Actinomycetes > Actinomycetales > Microbacteriaceae > Mycetocola_A. The sequence goes on along the minus strand of NZ_JALJZZ010000005.1, from coordinate 99,528 downwards.
GGTGGGTTCATCGGCGATCACGATCTCGGGATCCAAAGCGAGTGCCGACGCGATGAGTGCTCGTTGTCGGAGCCCGCCGGAGAGTTCATCGGGTCGCTGTCGAGACCGATTTTCCGGCGACGGCACTCCGACACTGGTGAGCAGGTCGATGACCTTGCGTTTCCGGCTGGTGCGATCGCCCCAACCGTGCAGCTTGAGCGCCTCCTCGATTTCTTTGCCGACCGGGCGCAGTGGATCGAGCGACACCAGGGCGTCCTGCAGGATGAAGCCGATGCGCCGACCTCGAATCGACCGCCACCGCTTGGGTGACAGCGCTGTGAGGTTCTCGTCACCGAGGCGGAGGGCGTCGGCGTCGACTACGGCGTTGCCACCGGTCAGGCCAACGAGGGTGCGCGCTGTGACACTCTTTCCTGATCCGGACTCACCGACGATCGCGACGCATTGGCCTTCGCGCAGGTCGAAGGAAACGTTCTTCACGACGGGGCGCACTGAACCATGGCGTTCGAACCCAACGTTCAGATTGTCAACGCTCAGGCGCACTGGCGGTGTGGAGTCGAGCTGGTTCGTGCGCTGTTCGGTGTCGATATCAAGGATCGTCATGCTGTCTCACCTTTCTCGAGGGAGGACTGGATGTGTTTTCCGAGAGTGGTTGCCGCGAGGGCGAGAACCACGATGACGAAGCCGGGCAAAACAACCAGCCAGCTCGCCTGGGTGATGTACGCCCGGCCGGCGTCGAGCAGCGCGCCCCATTCTGAGGACGGTGGAGCGACGCCGAGGCCGATGAATGCCATGCCCGAGGCCCAGACAATCGACTGTCCAACACCCATGGTGAAGATGGCGATGAGCGGTCGAAGCGCATTGGGAAGAATGTGCTGGCGGAAGATGGTGAACCGGGAGTGCCCGAGGGCGCGGGCGGCCTCGACATAACCGGAATTCTTCGACGACAGAATCTGGCCGCGCACCATTCGCGCGTAGCCGGGTGCCGAGCCAAGACCAACGGAGATGACCAGCGTGATCGGTGAGGCCCCGAGAACAGATACGAGAAGCAATGCCAGGAGCAGTGTCGGGAATGCGAAGAGCACCTCGATCAGCCGATTGACGATTCCCGCGGGGATGCGACCGGCGAGAGCAGCGATTGACCCGAGCACAAGGGCGACGAGGATGGCGAGGCCTGCAGCACCAACACCGATCGCCAGTGACTCCCTGGTGCCGTAAACGACGCGGCTGAACAGGTCTCTGCCGGATTCATCTGTGCCGAACCAGTGCGCCAGTGATGGGGACTGCAAGGCCTGGGTGAAGTCCATGGCCAGCGGGTCCTGGGTGCTGAGGATGTTTGGCGCCAGGGCGGCGACCACAAAGATGGCCAATGTGATCGCCGAAGCGGTGAAGCCGACGGAAATCCGTCGCTTGCGGGCGACCGCTGTGACGGTCCGTTCGCTGACTGCGGTCATGAGTTCTTCATCCTTGGGTCGATGACGATGTACGCGAGGTCGACCAGGAGGTTCGTGATGACGTAGGCGGCGGCCACGAGCACCACGATCCCGGTGACGACGGGAAGATCCTGGGAGTCGACAGCGGCAATGAGCACGCGGCCAATTCCAGGCCGAGTGAAGAGCGACTCGGCGATTACGGCACCAGAAATCGTCGAGCCAATAGCCCACCCAGACAAGGTCACCGCGGGAAGCACGGCATGCCGAAGCACGTGACGGAGACGGATGCTGAGGTCACCCATTCCTCGCATCCTGGCGGTGACGATGAACGGGGCGTCGAGCGACCGTTCGAACTCGGTGCGAGTCGCCTGGCCCATGAACCCGGCGAGCGGGATGGCCAGGGTGAGGGCCGGCAGCACGATTCCGTTGGCGCCAGCTCCGCCGATCACCGGGAACCATCCCAGCCCGAGCGCAAACACGAGCAGGAGGATGATGCCGAGCCAGTACGGCGGGAGGCCGGCGGTTACTGTGTCAACTCCGGACCCGAGCGCACGGATCCTCGAGCTGCGTCCGGCCGTCAGCGTGACCCAGAAGACCATGATCAGCCAGGCGAGGACGAGCGTCACAGCGGTCAGGGTGAGCGTTGCGCCCACCTGCTCGGCGATGATGCCCCACACTGGGCGGTGCTGCTGGTACGAGATCCCGAGGTCGCCACGCAGGAGGCCGCCGATGTAGTCGAGGTACTGCACGACGATCGGGTTCTGCAGGCCGTACTCGGCGTTGATCGGAGCGAGTTCCTCCGGAGTGCGCAACTGAGTCTGGCCCGACCGGACATTGAGGATGGTGGTTGCCCGATCGCCGGGCAGAGCGATCTGGGCCAGGAACGCGGCGGTTGCCGCGCCCCACAGAACAACAACGGCACCGATGAGCTTGTCGATAACGGAACGAGTGCGGGGGCTGACAGTGAGGCGTCCGCGTGCTGGAGCCGGAGCATCCGCTTTTCTAGCCAACAAAGTATGCGTCATGGAACACCGGTCCTCCCTGCGAGCTTTCCTGCCAGACGTCCTTGAGGCTCGGGTTCACGGCCAGAGTGGAGAGCCGGTCATAGAGCCCGACCGACAGCGCCCGGTCGGCGATGTATTCCTGTGCCTCGGCGTAGAGCGCGTTCTGTTCGTCCGTCTCGAGCGCCGAGTTGGCGCGGATGATGAGGTCCTCGAGCGCGGGGTCGTTGTAGAACGCGGCGTTCGACGGGTTGGGGCTTTCCTGGAGGTTCTGGCGCCAGATAATGTACTGGATTCCCGCGTTCACGCTGGTCCAGTAACCGACGGAGATGTCGTAGCCGTCTTCACCCGAGTACTTTCCGGACGCTGCCGCGCTCGCCGGAATCGGGATGAGGTCGACCTTGAATCCAGCGGCCTTCGCCTGCTCTTGAACGCCCTGAAGAATCGCGGCGCCGTCGGCGTTGATGATGCGCCCTGCCGCGTAGGGGAACTGGACGTCGAGGGTCTCGCCGTCCTTGACCCGATAGCCGTCGTCGTCGCGCTCGGTCCAGCCGGCCTCGTCAAGGAGTTTGTTGGCCTTGTCGAGATCGAAGCTGTAGGCATCCGCTGCTTTCTCGCTGTAGCCGGGTGTTGACTGGCTGACCGCGCCGTTGCCCTCGTAGGGGATCACTCCCTTACCGATGGTGTCGACGATGCTCTCGCGGTCGAGGCTGTAGACGAATGCCTTGCGCAGGTTCTCATCGGTGAAAATGCCCTTGGCCGTGTTGAAGCTGATCTGCTGGGGGCGACCAGGGGTGATGTACTTGAGCTGCTCGTAGCCCTGCTCGCCGACACTCTCCCACTCGATGGCCGGGACGTCGTAGATGGCGTCAGCCTCACCGGCACGGAGCGCGGACACGCGTGTGGTCGCATCTGAGATGAACTTCCAGTCAACCTTTTCGACATAAGACGGGCCCTCGTGCTTGGCATTCGCCGGTGCGGAGTTGTAGTCGTCGTTGCGGATGAGTTCGATGTTCTCGCCCCGGTTCCACTCACCGACGGTGAATGCGCCGGAGCCGATGGGTGCTGCGCAGTTCTCTTCTTCGGTGCGGGTCTCGAGCGCCTGCTTGGATTGGATGCCGAAGTAGGACTGTGTGAGGTTCTCGGCGAACAGCGGGTACGGCTTGGCGAGGTTCACCTTCACGGTGAGGTCGTCGATCGCCTCGGCTGACTCGTAGTAGCCGCCAAGCCAGACGGCTGCGGTGCTGTTGCCGCCGTTTGCCCAGTAGTCGAAGTTGTAGGCGATCGCTTCAGCATTGACCGGGGTTCCGTCGGTGAATGAGACGCCATCCTTCAGCGTGAACGTCCAGCTGAGCTGATCGTCGGACGCTTGCCAGGTCTCGGCAAGCCAGGGAACGATCTTGTGGTTCTCATCGAGCGAGAGCAGGTTATCGAGGACCTGGTAGGAGAGATACGCCTGTTCGATCCAGCCGCCGTAGACGCACGCGGGCTCTTGTTGGTGACCGTATGAGACCGTGCCGCCCGTGAGTTGCTTGGCGTCTGCGGCTGGCGCAATTGATCCTCCGGCGGAGCAGCCGGAGAGGGCGAGCATCGCGACGATGCCTGCCGCGATGAGCGGGGCGGTCTTCGTGGTGTGTGTGTGCATGAGCGTCATGCCTTTCTCTGCCGGGGGATTGATGGGAGCTTATGGGCGGTGTCGCCTGACGCACCATGGCTCCTGACACAGAAGGAAATAAACGTCCGGTTGTGCAGCATCTTCATTTGAATAGGGAGACAGCCGCCGGAAGTGCGGGTGCAAAGGAGAACACGGATGACTGATGAAAGATACTTCACCACGGGATCAGAGCGGTTCGACGCGCTAATCGACCGATTTCAGCCCGTTTTTGACCGAATTCGATCCGGGGCAATCGAGCGGGAGAGTGAGCGTTCTCTACCCATTCAGGAGATCGAAGAGCTTCGGGAATCCGGCTTTGGCCGCCTGCGCGTGCCAACCGAGTTCGGCGGCTTCGGAGTCTCCATCGCTGAGCTCGCCGCCCTGCTCATTGAGCTCGGCGCTGCGGACTCCAACCTGCCGCAGGCTCTGCGTGGCCACATCGGCTTCACCGAATATGTGCTCGCTCATCCGGATCCGGAGTATCGCCGCATCTGGTTTGAACGCCTCGTCGATGGCGCCCTCGTGGGCAATGCCGAAAGTGAGAGGACCGGTACCTTCGGCAATCTCTCCACGACGGTGCGTAAAACCGACGATGGCTGGCGGCTGAGTGGGACGAAGTACTACACGACCGGGTCGCTGTACGCGGACTGGATCCTGGTGAGCGCGGCGCTCGACAATGCCGACGAACCGGAGCCTGTGCGGGCAGTCGTGCAGGTGAGTACTCGGGCGCCCGGCGTGACGGTGCTCGACGACTGGGACGGATTCGGGCAGAGGCTCACCGGATCCGGGACCACTGAATTCGTCGATGTCGAGGTCGACGCGCGGTTCGTTCACCCGCAGCGCGCGGAGGACGCTGGGCGAACCATCCTGCATGCCGTGTACCAACTCGTACACTTGGCCACGCTCGCGGGCATCGCCCAGGCGGCGCTCGCCGAAATCACCACGTTTGTCCAGGGACGCACGCGCAACCTGTTCAACCTCACCATCGCGCCGACCGAAGACCCCGTCGCCCTGCAAATCATTGGTGAGACATATGGTGCCGCCGAAACGGTGAAGGCCAGCGTGCTGGCGGCAGCGGCTACCGTCGACGGGGCGAGCACGCGTCAGCTGGCAGGGCAGGTGACCGATGCGGACTTTGCTCGTGCGGAAGCCCACGTCTACGGTGTGCAGGCCACCGTGATCGACCTCGTACTTCGGCTAGCCAGTCGGATCTTCGAAGTTGGCGGAGCGTCGGCGACTGCTGAGTCACGACGTCTTGATCGGCTGTGGCGCAATGCCCGAACTGTGGCGTCGCACAACCCGGCGATCTATCGGCAGCAGGCGGTCGGTGACTATGTCGTCAATGGCGTTGCCCCGTCGGCACGGACGGGTGCTGTGCTGTCGGCTCGAGAGAAGAGTGTCGCCCCCGCCGAGTAAGAGGGCCTACTTGTCCTTCTTTGGTTCCTTATCCTTCTTTGGCGCCTTGTCCTTGCTTCCGTTGCCGTTATTGCCGTTATTGCCGTTATTGCCGTTGTTGCCGTTGTTGTTCCCTGGCCCTGTGTTGTCGGGGGTGACGGGGTCGTTGGTGACCGGCGCCGTGGGTGCCACGGGCTCGGGGGTGGCCTCGGGCGTCGCTTCAGGTTCGGGCTCGGGCGCGGGTGCCTGGGCCGCAATGGCCGCATCGACATCGGCCAGTACGGCTGCCAGCGCCACGTCGATGCGCTGGTGCCGAGCGAACGACACGGTCCCGTCGGCCGCGGCCTTATCGAGGTCAGCGTCGAAGGCAACGAGGGTGTCGCGCGCAACCTGGAGGTCGCCGTCGGCAACCGCCTGCGTGACGGACAACACCGTCGTCTGGAACGCCGTGGCCGTCTCCGCGTCATAGTCCGATGGGGCCGCCTGGCACCCGGTCAGCGCGCTCGACGCCACGAGCCCGGCGAGGGCGAGCGGGAGGAATCGGCGGCTGAATGCGCCTGATCGTTGGGGCGTCATGGTGTCACGCTGTCCTGAAGCTCGGTCAAGTGTTCGCCGATGGTTCCCGGTACGGCGGGATACTCGACCGGGCTCACCTCGTCCGGTGTGCTCACCGCGACGACAACGGCCACAACAATCGCAACCACGACGGCCAGCGCCGCAGTCACAATGCTCGCCGTGACCCGGCTCCGGCGGCGACGGCGCGGCGTGCGGGACGGTGACGGAGTGGCATCCGTTGCTGAATGATCGACATCCACCGGCTCGAGCAGCGCGGTCGACGCGGTGCTCAGCGACTCAGCCGCGGGCAGGAGCCGGGTGGCCGCGGTGTCATCAGCACGTGTTACCTCGATGGCTACGGTTGACCCACCGCCGTCAGTATCGACGGCCAGGGCTGCGGTCGAGTCGTTCTCGGGGTCGCTGCTGGCCCGAAAGTCGTTCAGCCGGCGCAGGCCGCGCAGCGCCAGCGCCACCTCGTGGGCACTCGGGCGATTGGCTGGAACGCGCGCGGTCATGGCGGCCAGTGTCTCGCTGAGAATCGGGTCGATGTCGGCAGGAATCTCGGGATCACGCGTGAGCGGAGCGAGAGCCGCTTCCTGCCCAGGGCCACCGAAAACGCGACGCCCCGTGAGGCACTCGAGCAGCACCAGACCCAGCGAGTAGACGTCGCTCGCCGGCCCGACATCGTCGCCGCGGGCCTGCTCAGGGCTCAGATAGCCGGCTGATCCAACGGTGAAGTGCGTGGCGGTGAGCCGCGTGCCGTCGGTCAGCCGCGCGATGCCGAAGTCGCTGAGCTTGGGGTGCGGCCGGGTGTCTGTGCCGGCCTCGTGCGCCAGCAGAATGTTCGCGGGCTTGACGTCGCGGTGCACGACTCCGCGTTCGTGAATGTAGTGCAGGGCGTCGGCGAGGTCGGCGCCGATGTGCCGGGTGTCGTCCGAGCTCAGTTGACCGGCGGTGAGCGCCACCCGAAGATCCGATCCGCGAACCAGCTCCATCACGAGGTAGGACCGCGGGTTCAGTGGGTCGGTCTCGTCGGTGCCGGCGTCAAGGAGCATGACCAGGCCCGGGTGGGTGAGGCTCGCGAGAAGTGAAATTTCACTCTGCGCCCGACGAAAATCAGACGGCGAAGCGGATGCCACGGAGAACAGCTTGACGGCCACGTCACGATTCAGAGATTCGTCGCGAGCGCGATAGACCGAAGCCATTCCGCCTGTTCCGACGATCGACAACAACCGGTACCGGCCTGACAGGATCAGGTCGGTCGATTCTCTACGCGTGGTCTCGGTCATGGGTCCTTCCCCGCCCTCCATGCTACGTTGGGGTCGCAGAGCGCGGGTATGGTTCAAAGCACCCCTTGCGGGATGGTAGTCTCTACTGGTGCCAATTCGTATGGCCACGCTCCGGTAGCTCAGTGGTAGAGCACTTCCTTGGTAAGGAAGAGGTCGTCGGTTCAACCCCGATCCGGGGCTCGTTACTTTCTCGGCGAGCCGGCGAAGTATCGCGGCAGGGTAGCTCAGTTGGTGAGAGCGCACGACTCATAATCGTGAGGTCGCGGGTTCGAATCCCGCTCCTGCTACGGGGAGAGGCCCTCAAGCCTGTTCCCACGCAGCCCCAAGGTCTCGCCACCTTGGGGCTTTTCCTTTTCTCGGGCGTGATCTTCGGTCGATGCACCTCATCGTGCGGAGCGCAACCCCGGTAAACGTTCAGCCAGCGGCACCGTAAAATCGATGGGTACTCGGCGCAGCCCCGAGGGCGAGAAGGAGTTCTTTTTGACCGGCAATGCAACGACCACGCATCGCAACGTTTCGTTGCTGTCCGTCACGTCGACCCTGGCATCCCGAGTCACCACCTCAGACGAGATCGATGCCCGTCTGAAGCCCGTGCTCAAACGACTCAAGCTCCCTCAGCGTCTGCTCCAGCGTGTCGCTGGTGTTCACGAACGTCGCAACTGGGAACCGGGCCAAACCTTCTACAGTGCGGCCATCGATGCGGGCAAGCGCGCCATGGCATCCGCGGGGATCACCCCTGACAAGGTGGGGATGCTCATCAACACCTCGGTCACCCGCAAACACCTGGAGCCGTCGGTTGCCGTAAAGATGCACGACGGCCTCGGCCTACCGTCATCGGCCATCAACTTTGACATCGCCAATGCGTGCCTCGGCTTCGTCAACGGAATGACCCTGGCGTCACAGCTCATCGACGCCGGCCAGATCGAGTACGCGGTGATCATCGACGGTGAAGACGCCGACGAGATCCAGGACAACACGATTGAACGACTCGGTCGCCCCGACATTGGGCGTAAGGAGTTCATGAGCGAATTCGCCAGTCTCACCCTCGGCTCCGGTGCCGCTGCCGCGGTGCTCGGGCGCGCTGATGCAAACCCGGACGGGCACCGCATCCTCGGAGGCGTCACGCGCGCGGCCACCCAGTTCAATGAACTCTGCGTCGGCAGTGTCGACGGCATGTTCACCGACGCCAAAGCCCTGCTCAAGGGGGGAATGCAGCTTGTCACCAGTGCCTGGAAAGACGCGAAACACGACTGGAACTGGTCGTCGATGGACCGCTACGTCATGCACCAGGTATCTGACGTGCACACCAATGCCATCATCAAGGCAATCGGCATCGACCGCACTCGCGTTCCACTGACCTACCCGAAGCTCGGCAACGTCGGACCGGCGTCGATCCCCATCACGCTCGCCTCGCAGGCGGAAAGCCTCAAGGGCGGTGACCGGGTGCTGCTCATGGGCGTTGGCTCGGGCCTCAACACCGCGATGATGGAGATCGCCTGGTGAGTCTCCGGCTGCCCCGCGCCGCCGAGCTTCGCTCGCCCGCGATCCTTCCTCCGCATGACCTCGACGGACTGGATCCGGTCTTCTCCCGCATCGTGTCGGTGCCGGGGGAGTCCGCTGCAGACGCGGTCGAGTGGCACCTGCTCGACAACGCCGGTCGGCTCGCCGACCTCGGTGTGACGCCCGTCGGCACCATTCTCTGTGTCCACGGCAACCCGACCTGGTCCTACCTCTGGCGCAAACTCGTGTCCCAGGCGACGGATGCTGCCGCGAACGGCGGCGAGGCCTGGCGCGTGATTGCTGTTGACCAGTTGGAGATGGGATTTTCCGAACGCACCGGCGTGCGCCGCCCGCTCGAGCAGCGGGTGCGCGACCTCGGCGCACTCACCGACACCCTCGAACTGGACGGACAGGTCTTCACCCTTGGGCACGACTGGGGCGGCGTCGTGTCGCTCGGTTGGGCCGTCGACCACCCCGAGCTGCTCGCCGGTGTGATGCTGCTCAATACGGCCGTGCACCAGCCCGAGTCCGACCGAATTCCGGCTCCGTTGCGGCTCGCGCTGAAGCCCGCGCTGCTCGGCAACGCCACGGTCGCCACACCCGCGTTCCTCGAGACCACGCTGGCACTCGCGCACCCCCCTCTGCCGAAGGCGATCAAGGCCGGATACCGTGCGCCGTACCTCGACGCGGCACGACGGGGAGGCATCGGCGGGTTCGTGGCCGATATTCCCGTCGACGAGCGCCACGAGAGCTTCGCCGAGCTGACCCGAATTTCCACCGGGGTCGCGAACCTCACGGTTCCGGCGCTCATGCTCTGGGGACCCCGCGACCCGATCTTCAGCGACAGATACCTCGACGACCTCATCGACCGGTTGCCGCACGCCGACGTGCACCGGTTTGAGGGAGCGGGTCATCTGGTGGCCGAGGATGTGGACTACGCCGGTGCCGTGCTGACCTGGCTGGCCGATGGCATCCGCTCATCAGAAGAGAGTGTCTCGGGTACCCCGACCGACGAGACCGAGCGGGCGCCGCTCTGGCACTACCTCGACGAAATGCGCGACAGCGACGAGACGGTTGCGGTCGACATGGTAACGCCGAACGGCACCGCCCCACGCGTGGTGTCGTGGAAACTGATGTCGCGCCGGGTGCGGCAAATCACCGCCGGGCTCGCCGCGGTCGGTGTGAAGAAGGGCGACCGGGTGTCGCTGCTCGTTCCGCCGAGCGCGGACCTCATCGCCGTGCTCTACGCGTGCATTCGCATTGGCGCGATCGTCGTTGTCGTTGACGCGGGTCTCGGCCTGAAAGGCATGACCCGAGCTGTCCGCGGGGCCTGCCCCGACCACGTCATTGGTGCGGCGCCCGGGCTCTCCGCCGCGCGCGCCCTCGGCTGGCCCGGCCAGAAGATCTCCACAGCGGGCTACCCCGCTGCGGTGCGTCGCGCTCTCGGCGTCTCGCACTCGCTCGCCGAGATCATCGCACTCGGTTCGGACGAACGGATGCCCGCGGCTCCCTCTGCATCCGACACCGCGGCGATCCTTTTCACATCGGGCTCGACCGGGCCCGCGAAGGGTGTCGTCTACACCCACGCGCAGTTGTGTGCGGTTCGCGATGCCCTGGCCGCCCAATACGGCGTCGGGGTTGGCACGGGCCTCGTCGCTGGATTCGCCCCGTTTGCGCTGCTTGGCCCGGCGCTCGGCGCCCGCTCGGTCACTCCCGACATGGACGTGACCTCGCCAAAGACGCTCACCGCGACGGCGGTTGCGGCCGCGGTTGCCGCTGTCGACGCCACCGTCGTGTTCCTTTCCCCGGCAGCGGTCGCGAACGTTGTGGCGACAGCGGGCGAACTCACCGACGACGACCGCTTGGCCCTCGCTGGCGTCGAGCGCTTCCTCTCCGCCGGCGCTCCCGTCTCGGAGCGTTTGCTCAGCGCGATCTCGGCGCTCATGCCGAACGCGACAGCGCACACGCCCTACGGCATGACCGAGGGGCTGTTGATGACCGACATCACCCTGGACGGCATTCGCGAGGCCGCGAGCGAGGCAGGGGCCGGCGGCGTCTGCGTCGGCTCGCCCACCGGAACCACGCGCGTGCGCATCGCGCCGCTTGACGACACCGGCCGCGCCACCGAAGACCTCACCGAGGCCCCCGATGTCACCGGCGAGATCGTCGTCTCGGCGCCACACGTCGAAGACCACTACGACAGGCTCTGGCTCACCCATCGGGCCAGCCGCCGCGGGGGAGTGCCGGGCGAACGCTGGCACCGCACCGGCGACGTCGGGCACCTCGACGCCGCCGGTCGGCTCTGGGTTGAGGGGCGCATGCCCCACGTCATCGCAACGGCAACCGGAGTGCTCACCCCGGTCGGTCCCGAGCAGGCCATCGAACAGTTGCACGAAGTCGCTCGCGCCGGCGTTGTCGGCGTCGGTCCCGACGGCACCCGCCAGGTCGTCGCCGTCGTCGAGACCGTGCCGCCTGCCCGCCGCGTGTCGCTCGCGACGCCGGGGCTGGCCGACGCCATTCGTGGCGTGGTAACCGTTCCGATCGCGGCCGTTCTGGTGGTGCCGAAGTTGCCCACAGACATCCGTCACAATTCAAAAATCAATCGGTCGATGCTCTCTGACTGGGCCAGTGACATTCTGTCCGGGGGACGGATGCGTACGCCGTGAGAGTGCTCGTCACCGGTGCGAGCGGGCTGCTCGGGCGAGCGGTCGCTCGAGAAATCGCGGCGACCGGGCACGAGGTGACGACGTTTCAGCGGCGCGCATCCGGTGTCGATGGCGTCACCGACGTGCTCGGATCGATCACCGAAGCGGATGCTGTCACGCGCGCCGTGCAGAACGTTGATGCGGTCGTTCACCTGGCCGCGAAGGTGTCGCTTGCCGGGGACCCCGCAGATTTTGACCGCGTCAACGTGGGCGGCACTCGCGCGCTGTTGGCTGCGGCAACTGCGGCCGGGGTGGGCAAGTTCGTGTTCGTGTCGTCGCCGTCGGTGGCGCACTCGGGCAGCTCGATCGTCGGTGACGACGCGTTGCCGGCTGATCCCGTGCACGCCCGTGGCGACTACGCGCGCACGAAGGCGGAGGCCGAGTTGCTGGCGCTTGCGGCCGACTCACCCAGCTTCCGGGTTGTCGCGGTTCGGCCGCACCTCGTCTGGGGTCCCGGTGACACGCAGCTCGTGGCTCGCGTGGTCGAGCGGGCTGGTGCGGGTCGGTTGCCGCTCCTCGACTCCGGTGCCGCGCTCATCGACACCATTTACATCGACAATGCGGCGTCGGGCATCGCGGCGGCGCTCGAGCGCGTGGATGCCGTGCACGGCAACTCCTACGTGCTGACCAATGGGGAGCCGCGGCCGGTGGCTGAGTTGCTCGCCGGAATCTGTGCGGCTGCGGGGGTTCGGGCGCCGGCGTGGAGTGTGCCGGCCGGTCTCGCGCGCGGCGCCGGGTCGCTGATCGAGCGGGCATGGCGCATCAAGCCGGGCGCCGACGAGCCGCCGATGACCCGGTTCCTCGCCGAGCAGCTGTCGACGGCGCACTGGTTCGACCAGCGTCGCACTCGGGCTGACCTGGAGTGGACACCGGCCGTGTCGCTCGACGAAGGGTTCCGGCGGCTGGCTGAGTCGTACGGTCACGGGTAGCCGCGGCGACGGGCGCTGAGACGTGCCGCGGGGGTGTGCGGGCTGCTCGAGTGCCGCTGCTCGTGTGCTGTCGTGAGGTGGGGTCCGCCATTCACCGGGTTGCCCGCCTCGAAGAACCGCAGCGACGATGATGGGCCACAGTGCCCAACGGTGATGCCAGGCACTCATCTCTGATTTTTGCTCGGTCACCAATGGTTATTCACCCGCTGCTCCGGCTCTAACGGTTGCTGTTTACGCGATTTCTTCGCCCTAACCGACCGAGCAACTGCTGAGAGCGCTCTCTGGTGACCGTTTCTGCCGGAGCAACTGCTTGGCCGAGGGTCGAGTGACCGTTTGTGTCGGAGCAGCGGGTGACCGGACGGGTTGAGCGACCGTTTCTGTCGGAGCAACTGCTTGGCCGAGGGTCGAATGACCGTTAACGTCGGAGTAACTGCTTGGCCGAGGCGCGAGTGACAGTTTGTGCCTGAGCAGCGGGTGACCGGACGGACCGAGTGACCGTTTGTGCACGAGCAGTGACTGTCTCGCCGACGGACTGCCCGTTTGTGCCTGAGCCGCGGGTCACCGAGGACGCGATCCGTCGATAATGGCTCTTCGCGAGGATGAGCGGTCGGTAAGGGTCCTGTGTGATCGTCGCAGCGACCCTTATCGACGGTTCGATTGCGCAGCGACCCTTATCGACGACTCAACGAGTCAGCCACAACCAAGCGGGCTCAGCTGCTGACGACATCCGCCCACGCGGTGCCATCAACGACGAGCTGCCGCCACGAGCGCAACGCCTTGGCGGCGCCGACGCCGAGCGCACCAACGAGCCGGTCGCCGCGCCTGAACACGGCAATCATCCGTCGGTCGACGAGGGACCCCTCGAGGATGCGCACCTCGTCGTACCCCTTGATCCAGCCGTGTACCTGCAGCTTGAGATCGTACTGATCGGTCCAGAAGTAGGGCACCGAGGCGAAGGCATCCGGAGCGCCGTCGACGAGACGCTCGGCCACGTGCATCGCCTGCTCGGTTGCGTTCGTGCGGTGCTCGACACGCATCGACTCGTCGAACGCCGGATTCTCCCAGCGCGCAACGTCACCAGCCGCGTAGATGCCGGGTGACGCAGAGAGGTCGGGTGCACACTCGATGCCATCGCCGACCGGCAGGCCACTTCCCGCCAGCCAGTCGACAGCGGGCACAGCGCCAATCGCCACAAACACCACGTCCGCGTCGAGAGTCGAGCCATCCGCAAATGCCACACCGGTGACCCGGCCGTTCGCGGAGACCAGCGACTGCACAGCGTTCGCCGGGCCCGTGCGAAGGTCGACCCCGTTCAGTCGGTGCAGCGCCGCAACCTGGGCTCCGATTGCGGGCCCAAGGCTCCGCTCGAGCGGGGTGGGCAACGCATTGACGAGTGTGACGTCGAGCCCCAGCCCGGACGCTGCCGCGGCAACCTCGGTGCCGAGGAACCCACCGCCCACCACCACGAGGTGCCGCCCAGCGACGAGTTCACCGGAGAGGGCGAGCGCGTCATCGACGGTTCGCAGGGTATGCACACCGTCGAGGTGCGCCGAGTCCGGCAGGACACGCGGCGTCACGCCAGTCGCAACGACGAGGCGATCAAAGGTGAGCTCCGTGGCATCCGTCAAAAACAGACGTGACTGCGCGAGATTGAGTCGTTCAGCAGACACCCCTGAGCGGATGTCGATGGCTAAGCCGTCAAGGTCGGTCGGCGTTTTCAACGCGATGCGGTCGACGCCCCACTCGCCGGTGAGCAGGTGTTTGGAGAGCGGCGGGCGATCGTATGGTGCGTGCCGCTCGGCATTCACGAGCGTCAGGTCACGGTCGTATCCGTTGCGGCGGAGTGCAGCGGCCGTGGTCAGTCCGGCGGCCGAAGCTCCGACAATGACGATGTTCGAGGCAGCAGTCGCCACGACTATTCGACGAGCCGCAGGGCAGCGGACGGGCAGCTCAGCACGGCGTCCCGCACAGCATCGAGCTGGTCGTCGCCCGGGTTCGCATCCAGCAGGATGACCTTGCCCACCTCGTCGTCCTGGTCGAACACGGCTGGAGCGATTGCTGCGCAGACGCCAGCGGCGACACACACCTCGATATCGGCGATGACCTTCATCAGAAACCTCTTCCCTCATGCCCGCCATCGAGCGGGCCAGACTTTATTCTGGCAGCCGATAGCGTGCGTGCACCGCGATCGGGCACACCTCGCAGGGCATTCACCGCTGATAAGTTCGATGTCTGCCACATCGATAAAGGAGAGCGGATGCCACAGCCACCCACGCGAGGACACTGGGCCTGGTTGGTCGTGATCGGGCTCGCGGCAGGATTTCTGTCCGGACTCTTCGGCGTCGGTGGGGGCATCCTGATCGTTCCGGCGCTCGTGATCCTGCTGGCGCTTGACCAGCGCATCGCCGCGGGCACCTCCCTCGCCGCGATCGTGCCGATGGCCACGGTGGGCGTGCTGAGCTATGCGCTCGGCGGGTCCGTGGACTGGATCGTGGCACTCCTTCTCGTCATCGGCAGTGTCGTTGGTGCACAGATCGGCAGCGCCCTGCTCGCCCGCATCCCGCGGCGAGTGCTCTCGTGGTTCTTCATCGGCTTCCTGGTCGTCGTCATCGGCACCCTGTTCCTGGCGATCCCCTCGCGAGACGCGTCCGTCGATATCACGGTACTGAGCGGCGCCGGGCTCGTTGTTCTTGGCCTCGGCACTGGCGTGCTCTCGGGCCTTCTCGGAATCGGCGGCGGCGTCGTGATCGTGCCGCTGCTCATTCTGCTCTTCGGTGCCAGCGACCTCGTTGCGAAGGGAACATCGCTGCTCGTGATCATTCCGACCGCCCTGTTCGGCACCCTCGGAAACCTTCGTCGGCACAACGTTGACCTGTCGGCTGCCGCGGTGATCGGCGTCTCCGCCTGCACGACGACGGCCGCGGGCGCCGCGATCGCCGGCATCATCTCGCCCACCTTGTCGACAGTGCTCTTCGCCATCTTCCTGGCTGCGGTCGCCGTGCAGATGACCGTGAAGGTGCTGCGCTCGAGATAGCCATTATCGTGCGGTGAGTCCTTCCCGCTACTCCCTCCCCTGAAAGCACCGGGCTGGATACGCTTGAGGCAGCGATCGTCCAACGGAGGGCGGTTCGGAGGGACTTACACCATGCCATCACTCGACGACCTGCTCGGTCGAATCCCGGTTTCTGACATCGCCACTCGGCTCGGAGTCGATGAAGCCACGGCCGCTGCCGCTGTTGAGCAGGCGCTCCCCGCCCTCGTCAGCGGGCTCGAGGCCAATACGTTCGACCCGTCGGGCGCGGCGTCGCTCGAGCGCGCGGTGTCCCAACATTCTGCGACCCTCGTCGACGGCACGGTGAACCTCGACGATGTCGACCCCGCCGACGGGGAAAAAATCGTCAGCCACATCTTCGGCGAGCACAAGGATCAGGTCGTCGCCACACTGTCCGACGGCAGCACTCAGCCCGCGTCGTTCGCGGGGAGCTCCGTCGTCGGCAAACTGCTTCCCATCCTCGCGCCCATCGTGCTGAGCTACCTGGCGAAACAGTTCTCCGAGCGCAAGCAGTCCGCCGAAACGGCGCAGCCGACCGAGCCGATGCAGTCACGGGTGCCGAAACCGGAGAAGGAGCCGGAGGGCGGCCTTGGTGGCATCCTCGGCGGCCTCCTCGGTGGCGGAAAAGCCGAGAGCACCGCCGGTAGCGGCGGAATCGGTGAGATCCTCGGCGGTCTGCTCGGTGGCGACAGCCGAGCGAGCGACAGCATCGGGCATGTCCTCGGCAGCCTCCTCGGCGGCGGCCGCAGGTGACACCCACCGCCAGCGCTCGCGGCACGTCCGGGTAGGCTAATCGGGTGCCAGTAAACCCCGAACTTCAGGGTCGCGTGTTCCCGTCGGCCCCGCCCTACCTCGTGGGGCTCGAGAAGGTGCGCGAGTTCTCGCGTGCCGTTTTCGCCACGAACCCGATTCATTTCGAGACGGATGCCGCCGCTGCGGCCGGTCATGCGGGCGTTGTTGCGCCTCCGACCTTCGCCGTCGTTGTGCAAGAGCAGACCCTCGCTCAGCTCCTCAGCGAACCCGATGCAGGCATCGACTTTTCGCGAGTCGTGCACGGAGACCAGCGTTTCCGGTTCTCCCGGCCCATTGTCGCCGGCGACGAACTGACGGCAACGCTCACCGTCACGAGTGTGAAGACCCTCGGACCACACGCCATGGTCACCGCAGAGTCCACCATGGTGGACGCATCGGGAGCCCACGTCGTCACGGCGACATCCACCCTTGTTGTGCGAGGTGACGAATGAGTACGCCCATTCTTGACGAGCTGACCGTCGGTGACGTGATCGCCGAACGTGAGTTTTCGCTGACGCGCGATTCCCTCGTCCGATACGCCGGAGCATCCGGCGATTTCAACCCCATTCACTACCGTGACGATGTTGCGGCATCCGTCGGGCTGCCCGGCGTCCTGGCCCACGGCATGCTCACCATGGGCTTCGCGGTACAGCCGGTTGTCGACTGGGTCGGCGACCCGGCCCGCGTGGTCGACTACTCGGTGAAGTTCACCCGACCCGTCGTCGTTGACCCGCAGGACGGCGCCATCGTCACGGTTGTCGCCACGGTGGGCGCGCTCGAGGACGCCGTCGCTCGCATCGACCTCACCGTGAGCTTCGACGGTAAGACAGTTCTGGGCAAGGCGCAGGTGCGCGTTGCGCTCGGATAGCCGACGATGACGACGCTCTCTGAACTCACCACCCTGCAGGTGGGCGGGCCCGCCGTTGAGGCGGTCACGGCAACAACGCGCGATGAGCTCGTCGCCGCGGTCGCCGAGGTGTGGAACCGCGGCGAAGACCCCTTCATCCTCGGTGGTGGCTCGAACGTGCTCGTCGCGGACGAGGGGTACGACGGCACACTGATCCGAGTGGCCACACGCGGAATCGACGTGCTTTCTTCAGAGAACGGGCGTGTCATCGTCCGGGTGCAGGCTGGTGAATCCTGGGACGACCTCGTTGCGGTCGCGGTCGAGCGCGGACTCGCCGGTATCGAAGCGCTCAGCGGCATTCCGGGTTCGTGCGGAGCCAGCCCGATCCAGAACATCGGCGCGTACGGACAAGAGTTGTCGGCGAGCCTCGTCGCCGTTGAGTTGCTCGACCGGGAGCACGGCGACCTCGTGCGCGTGCCCGCCGCCGAGCTCGGTCTCGGCTACCGCACGTCGGTGCTCAAACGACACGGCGGGCAGGCGGCCGAGCGCGATGGCGTCGTCGTCTCCATTGACCTTGAACTGACCGACGATGCGGGGCTCAGTGCCCCGATTGCCTATGGGCAGCTCGCCTCGGCGCTGGGCGTTGACCTCGGGACCCGGTTGCCCATCGCGGACGTGCGGCGCACCGTGCTCGAGCTTCGCCGCTCGAAGGGCATGGTCCTTGACGCGGCAGACCCCGACACGTCGAGTGCCGGCTCGTTCTTCACCAACCCGATCGTGTCCGAGTCGTTCGCCCGCTCCCTGCCAGCCGATGCCCCGCGCTGGCCGATGGAGGAGGACCACGAAGACGCCGTCGTCATCCCGCTCGGCCAGTGGACCGGCGACGTGCCCCGACCGTCGTTCGAACACGGCGCGCAGGTGAAGCTCAGCGCGGCCTGGCTGATCGAGCGCTCCGGCATCTCCCGGGGTTTTCGGCTTCCAGGATCCCGCGCGGGGATCTCCACCAAGCACACTCTCGCGCTCACCAACACGGGTGGTTCGACGGCGGATGAGATCGCGTCGCTCGCCCGGTACGTGCAGATGCGGGTTGCGGCCGAGTTTGGTGTGGTCCTTCAGCCGGAGCCGGTGTACGTCAACCTCGAGTTCTAGTTAAGTCCGAGTGGCCGTCGCGTCGCTCGCCCTCAGTTGTTCGGCGAGCATCACGATGATGCCGCTTGGACCGCGGACATACGTCAGCTTGTAGACGTCCTCGTAGGTGCCGACGCCACGAAGCGGAAAGCAGCCGTGTTTCGCAGCGATCGCCAGGGCGTCGTCGAGGTTGTCTACCGAAAAAGCGACGCGATGCATGCCGATCTGGTGAGGACGAGTGGGTTCGGTCTCGATCGCGTCGGGATGAATGTATTCGAAGAGCTCGAGCTGCCCCTGGCCGTCGGGCGTCTGGAGCACCGCAATGCGCGCGTGATTGCCGTCAAGACCGACGGCCGTGTCGGCCCATTCGCCGCTGACGGTATCGCGGCCGAGGACGGTGAGGCCGAGATCGGTAAAAAAGGCAATCGTTGCGTCGATGTCTCGAACAGCGATTCCGACATTCTCGAGTTTGATAACCATGGGCTGCATGGTAGCGAGTCGGCCGATTCCGAGCACACGAACTACAGCGAAATGGGCGCCCGACGGGCGCCCATTTCCGTCTACCGCGTGGGTTAACCGAAGAGCTTCTGCAGGCGCTGCGCGCCCTCACGCAAGGCCTCGTCGCCGAGTGCGTAGCTGAACCGCAGGTAGCCGGACGGGCCGAAAGCCTCGCCGGGGACGGCAGCCACCTCCGCCTTATCGAGCATGAGGTCAGCCAGTTCGAGAGACGTCGTCGGAGTGACACCGTCGAACTCTTTGCCGAGCAGCGCGGTCACATCGGCGTAGACGTAGAACGCACCCTGCGGAGTTGGAACGGAGAAGCCGTCAATCTTATTGAGTTCCTCGACAATGACCTTTCGACGGCGGTCGAAGGCCAGTCGCATGCTCTCGACGTCGTCCTGTGGGCCGGTCAGCGCAGCGATCGCCGCGCGCTGGGCGATGTTGTTGACGTTGCCAGAGAGGTGCGACTGCAGGTTCGACAGCGCCTTGATCGCGTCGGCGGGCCCGACGGTCCAGCCGACGCGCCACCCGGTCATCGCGTACGTCTTCGCGACGCCGTTGACGAGCAGGGTCTGATCGGCGAGGGCGGGAACCGCTTCGACGATCGACACGGCCTTCACGCCGTCGTAGGTGAGGTTCTGGTAAATCTCGTCGGTGATCACCCAGAGGCCGTGCTCGAGTGCCCACTCGCCGATCGCCTTCGTTTGCTCGGGGGAGTACACGGCGCCCGTCGGGTTCGACGGTGACACAAACAGCAGCACCTTGGTGCGCTCGGTGCGTGCAGCTTCGAGCTGCTCGACGGTGACCTGATAGCCCTGCGCAGCGTCGGCGAAGACCTCAACGGCGACACCGTCGGCGAGAGCGATGACCTCGGGATATGTGGTCCAGAATGGCGTCGGCACGATGACCTCATCGCCCGGGTTGAGCAGCACTTGGAACGCCTCGTAGACGCTCTGTTTGCCGCCGTTGGTGACGAGCACCGAGCTGGCGGGAACCTCGAGACCCGAGTCACGCAACGTTTTCGCGGCGATGGCCTCGCGCAGGTCAGGAAGACCGGCAGCAGGTGTGTACCGGTGGTTCTTCGTGTCGCTCGCCGCGGCGATAGCGGCGTCGACAATATGCTGCGGCGTACCGAAGTCGGGCTCGCCGGCGGCGTAGCTGATCACCGGCCGTCCCTGAGCCTGCAGGGCCTTGGCCTTCGAATCGACCTTCAGCGTTGCTGACTCGGCGATGGCGGAAATCTTGGTGGAGAGTCTCGGTGTTGTGCTCACCCTGAACAGGGTACCGCCTGTCGAAAGCCGCTCATCTGACGCGGCGTAACGCGTCTTAACTTCCCGTGCTTTGCTCCGCCAGATACGCGTCGGGTCCCTGCTCAGCTGCAGCGGGATCCATGTAGACAAACTCGAGAATGTTTCCGTCCGGATCTTCGAGGTCGCGGGAGTACATGAAGCCGAGATCCTGGGCCGGTCTCGGCTCGGATCCGCCGGCGGCCAGACCCTTTTCGGTGAGCGCGTCGACGTCTTCGCTGCTCGCACTGCTGAACGCGGTCATGGCCTGCACCGATGTTGTGGTGTCGATGATCTGCTTATCGGTGAACGTCGCCAGGAAGTCCCGGGTGAGGAGCATGAGATAGATGTTGTCATCCACGATGACGCAGGCGGCGTCCTCGTTCGTGAAAAGTTCGTTGATCTCCCAGCCGAGGGCCGTGTAGAAGGATTTGGTGCGTTCCAGATCGGTGATCGGGAGGTTGACGAAGATGTCGGTCACAGTGTCTCCTTTGACTCCGGCGGTGTCAGTCACCGTCTCGATGTGAGACTCGCAACTTTTGTGAAGCGCGTCAAGGGCAGCCATGGCGCTCGACCATACGTGAGCGCGTAGACACGGTCCCCGCATCCAGATGCGGGGACCGTGTCTACCTCTCAGGCGAGCGGATGCCTATGCCAGGTCGACGAGGAAGCGTGAGTACGCCCCCACCGTCAGGAACGTCGGAAACTCGTCTCTCAACGCGACGTCGCGAAACACGTCTGCGGCGTCGTCGAACCGGTCACCGTCGAAACGATCGACGGTCGCGAGCAGCTCACCGAGGATGCGCTCCACCCGGTCTCGGGTGATCGGCGACCCGTCGTCCGTGCGAACGTCCTGATGGATCCACTGCCAGACCTGCGACCGGCTGATCTCCGCCGTTGCGGCGTCTTCCATGAGATTGTCGATCGCTGCAGCGCCGATGCCGCGGAGCCACGACTCGAGGTAGCGCACACCGATCGACACGTTGTCGCGGAGCCCCGCGTCGGTCACCGCCCGCCCGATGTGAACGTCGAGCAGCTGGGCCGCCGTCACGGTCACGTCGTCGCGCTGGCGGTCGATCTGGTTGGGGCGGTCGCCGAGCACGGCGTCGAACTCGGCGCGGGCCGTGTCGATGAGGTCGGGGTGCGCCACCCAGGTGCCATCGAAGCCGTCGCCCGCTTCCCGCTTCTTGTCGGCAGATACCTTCTCGATGGCGCGAGCGGTGACCTCAGGGTCACGCCGGTTCGGAATGAATGCGCTCATTCCACCGATGGCGTGAGCACCCCGCTTGTGGCAGGTCTTCACGAGCAGCTCGGTGTACGCCCGCATGAACGGAACGGTCATCGTCACGTCGCTGCGATCGGGGAGGACGAACCGTGCGCCGCGGCCCCGGTAGTTCTTGATGATCGAGAAGATGTAGTCCCAGCGCCCAGCGTTGAGCCCGGTACAGTGGTCGCGCAGCTCGTAGAGGATCTCCTCCATCTCGAACGCGGCCGGGAGGGTTTCGATGAGCACGGTGGCGCGGATGGTGCCGTGCTCGATCCCCAGCTCCTCCTCTGCGAAGCTGAAGACGTCGTCCCAGAGCCGTGCTTCTTCGCTGGACTCCAGCTTGGCCAGGTAGAAGTAGGGGCCACGGCCGGCGTCGATCAGGGCCTTCGCGTTGTGGAAGAAGTACAGGCCGAAGTCGACGAGGCTTCCCGATGCCGCCATCGCCGAGCCCGAGGAATCGGTGAACGTCAGGTGCTTCTCGACGAGATGCCAGCCGCGTGGCCGCATCACGATGGTGGGCGTCTCGCCGGTCGTGAGGCGATACACCTTACCCTCGGGGCTCGTGAAATCGATCTGCCGACGGATCGCATCGAACAGGGAGATCTGGCCTCCGATGACGTTGGTCCAGGTCGGGCTTGTGGCGTCTTCCTGGTCGGCGAGCCACACCTTGGCGCCCGAGTTGAGGGCGTTGATGGTCATCTTGCGGTCGGTCGGCCCGGTGATTTCAACGCGACGGTCCTCGAGGCCGGGGCCGGCGCCGGCGACGCGCCACGTGGCATCCGCTCGGAGTGAAGCGGTGTCATCGCGGAACTTCGGATCGCGGCCGTTGCCGATTTCGAAACGTCGACGCATGCGGTCAGCCAGTCGGTCGTGGCGGCGCCCCGCGAAGAGCTGGTGCAGGTCGGCGAGGAACTGCAGCGCGTCCGGCGTGAGGATCTCGTCGAAGCGGTCATGCATGTGGCCGACAATTTCGATGCGCGGGCCAGTGGGGAAGGAGGTGGGGATGCCAAAGGTGGTGGGAGCCGTGCGGTGCTCGGCGATCAGAGTGTTCATGAGGAAAGTCCTTGTGTGTCGAGAGGGTCAGGAGAACTGGTCTTCTTCGGTCGAACCAACGAGCGCGAGGGTGGCGCTCGTCGGGTTCAACGCGGTGGCGATCCGGTCGAAGTAGCCGGTGCCGACCTCGCGCTGGTGCTTGGTTGCGGTGTATCCGTTCGCTTCCGAGGCGAATTCGGCTTCTTGCAGTTCGACGTAGGCGCTCATGGCGCGGTTCTTGTAATCGGCGGCGAGTGTGAACATGGAGTGGTTTAGCGCGTGGAAGCCGGCCAGCGTGATGAACTGGAAGGCGTAGCCCATGGCGGCGAGTTCCTTCTGGAAGCTCGCGATCTGCGCGTCGTCGAGGTGGGATTTCCAGTTGAACGACGGCGAGCAGTTGTAGGCGAGTTTCTTGCCCGGGAAGTCCTGGTGGATGCGTTCGGCGAATCTCCGGGCGAGTTCGAGGTCGGGTTCGGCCGACTCGACCCAGAGCAGGTCGGCGTATTCGGCATAAGCCAGGCCGCGGGAGATGACGGTGTCGATGCCGCTGCGCACCTCATAGAAACCCTCGGCGGTACGGGTTCCGGTGAGGAAGGGGCGGTCGCGCTCGTCGACGTCGCTCGTCAGCAGGGTCGCGGCGAGGGCGTCGGTGCGGGCGATGATCACACTCGGCACGCCGGCGACGTCGGCAGCCAGCCGGGCGGCGTTGAGGGTTCGGATGTGCTGGCCGGTCGGGATGAGGACCTTGCCGCCCATGTGGCCGCACTTCTTTTCGCTGGCGAGCTGGTCTTCCCAGTGCACTCCGGCCGCTCCAGCCGCGATCATCGACGACATGAGCTCGTACGCGTTGAGCGGCCCGCCGAACCCGGCCTCGGCGTCGGCGACGATCGGTGCGAGCCAGTCCACGGTCGTTGACCCGGTCTCGGCGAACTCGATTTGGTCGGCGCGGAGTAACGCGTTGTTGATGCGGCGCACCACGGACGGCACCGAGTTGGCGGGGTACAGCGACTGGTCGGGGTAGGTCTGCCCGGAAAGGTTGGCATCGGCGGCAACCTGCCAGCCCGAGAGGTAGATGGCCTTGAGCCCGGCGCGCACCTGCTGCACGGCCTGGTTGCCGGTGAGGGCACCGAGCGCGGGCACCCACTCCTCGGAGTGAATGAGATTCCACAGGTTCTCGGCACCCCGACGGGCGAGGGTCGCATCTTCCCGAACGCTGCCCCGCAGCGCGACGACCTCATCGGCGGTGTAGTCCCGGCGGACACCTTCCCAGCGGGGGTTCGCGTCCCACTCGAGCTGCAATTCGGCTGCGGTCTGCGTCGCGTCTCCGGTACGGGTGGTTTCGGTGCTCATCGTCGTGCTCCTTCGGTCGGATCGAACCGGGTTCTGACGCCGCGGTTCTGAGGTCGTAAACCGAGTGTGGGCGTGCCAGCGAACATCCGATCCGAAAAAGTGAGCAGAAAAAGATCGATTCTTCTGTTTGTTGAAAAGGCGAGCGGATGTCACGATGGTGCCATGACCAGCACCGCTGCTGAACCCCAGATGCCACCGACCGGCGCGGCCGATGTGCCAACGGTTGACGCCTTGCTGTTGGGGCGTCGCATCCGTTCCCTGCGAATCGCCCGCGGAATGACGCTTGAGCAATTGGGGGCGGCAATCGACCGGGCGCCGTCGCAGGTCTCGACAATTGAGAACGGCAAGCGTGAGCCGCGGCTCTCGATGCTGCGGCGCATCGCCTCGGCACTCGGCACAACAACCGACAATCTTCTGGTCGACGAGGTACCGAACGAGCGGGCTGGGTTGGAGATCGCGGTGGAACGCGCGCAGCGCGGGGCGGTGTTTTCGGCGCTGGGCATCGGGCCGATCCGGGTGTCGAAAGCGCACAGTGACGAGACGCTGCGCACGATCCTGGCGCTGCACGCCGAGGTGGAGCGGCTGCACCGGGAGCGCGCGGCGACGCCGGAAGAGGCGCGTCGGGCCAACGCCTCACTGCGGGCGACCATGCGCGCTCGAGACAACTACTTTCCTGAACTGGAGGCTCAGGCGAAAGAACTTCTCGTCGCCGTTGGACACACCGGCGGCCCCGTGTCGCAGCAACTCGTCAGCGATATGGCCAATCACCTCGGCTTCACCCTGCACTATGTGGGTGACCTGCCGCACTCGACCCGCTCGGTGACCGACTCCCGCAACGGACGCATCTACCTGCCGACCCAGCAGTCCGCGTCGCGCGACTCGCGCTCGCCGGTGGTGCAGGCGTTCGCCAGCTCCGTTCTCGGGCACTCTGAGCCGACGAGCTACGCCGATTTCCTGCGCCAGCGTGTGGAGACGAACTACCTCACGGCGGCGATTCTGCTGCCGGAATCCGACGCCGTGCGGTTCCTCACCGAGGCGAAGAACTTCCGCCGAATCTCTCTCGAGGACCTGCGCGACGCGTTCGCGGTCTCCTACGAGACGGCGGCGCACCGATTCACCAACCTGGCGACCGCACGTCTGGGCATTCCGGTGCATTTCACGAAGGTCCATGAGTCAGGCACGATCGTGAAGGCCTATTCGAACGACGGTGTGAAGCATCCGACGGATGCCTTGGGCGCTGTTGAGGGGACAACCGTCTGTCGCAAGTGGACGGCGTTTACGGTGTTCGCCGCCGAGGACCGGTTCAGCCCCTGGTACCAATACACCGATAACCCGAACGGGACGTATTGGTGCACGTCACGGATCGAGAAGGCGAAGGAGGGCGAGTACTCCATCACCGTCGGGGTGCCGTTCGAGCACGTGAAGTGGTTCCGGGGTCGGGAAACCAGCAATCGATCGCAGTCGAGCTGCCCCGACGAAAGCTGCTGCAAGAGCGCGCCGAGCGACCTTGCCGACAAGTGGGCGCACCAGTCCTGGCCAGCCGCTCGCACGCCCACGAGCCTGCTCGCGGCCCTGCCGACCGGAACTTTCCCGGGCGTCGACCAGGTTGAGGTCTATCGCTTCCTCGAGGCGCACGCGCCGGTGTGAGCCGGCACCGCGACGGGCGCCGGCTCAGTTCCAACTCCGGCCCTAGGTGCTGGGCAGCGGCTCTTCCACCTCTGAGAACAAGCCGGTGAATCCGGTGCCGAGTTCGCCGAGTTTTTGAAAGAATGCCCCGGCTTCAGGTGTCGTGACGGCGTTCGACGCATCTTCGTAGGTTTCGAAGTAGAAATCGAGCGTACGGTGTGCCGGAGTCGGCGTGCCGTCCTCCTTGGGGAACACAAGAGCAGATTCCGTCCGGACAAGTCTTGGCAGAGCCAAGCCGAGGGACAGAAGCTCGGGATAGCTCGACTCGAACGCCCCTGGATCCTCCGGGTTGTCGATGATCAGTGTGATTTTGGTTTGCATGATGTTTTCGCCGTTCGGTTTTGTGGGTTGTCGATGGAGGTTTAAGCGGCTGCTGCGGGGCGAAGAGGCAGTGCGCTCTCGCGTCCATAGGTCTCAAGTAGTCGCAACCAAATTTCGTTGACGGTCGGGTAGGCGGGGACCGCATGCCAGAGCCGGTCGAGCGGTATTTCACCGACGATGGCGACGGTTGCCGCATGGAGGAGTTCACTAACGTCGGGACCGACGAATGTGACGCCGAGCACGACCTGTCGCGACTCGTCGACGACCATCCGCGCTGTTCCGCGGTAGCCGTCCTCTTTGACACTCGCCCCTGCGACATAGCCGATTTCGTAGTCGACAGCGCGCACATGGTAGCCAGCCGCCCGGGCGGCCGTGCTCGTCAGGCCGACCGACGCAATCTCCGGGGTCGTGAAGGTCACTTGAGGTACCGCTTCATGGTCGGCTGTCGCTACGTGTGCTCCCCATGGAAGGTCCGAGACCGGGCTTCCCGATGCACGAGCGGCGATCACGTCGCCGGCCGCTCTTGCCTGATATTTGCCACTGTGGGTGAGCAACGCACGGTGAGTCACGTCCCCGGCGGCGTAGAGCCAGTCTGATCCCTGAACGAGCATGGTGTCGTCAGTCTCGAGCCAGGCACCTGGGGTGAGTCCAATCGTCTCGAGACCAATGTCGCTGGTGTTCGGGGTTCGACCGGTCGCCACGAGCACCTCAGAGGCGGAAACCGTCGTTCCGTTGTTGAGAGTGAGGACCACGCCATCAGCGGAACGGGACACGTTCGTTGTCTCGGTATTCGTAACTACGTGAACACCGTCGTTTGCGAGTGACGTGCTCACCATCTCGCCCGCGAAGGGTTCCATGTTGCCGAGGAGTTTCCCTCGCGAGATGAGGGTTACCACCGAGCCAAATCCGGCGTAAGCGGTCGCCATCTCGACAGCGACGACACCACCACCAATGATCGCCAGGCTTGGCGGGACGTTCTTCGCGCTTGTCGCTTCACGGCTTGTCCACGGTTTGCTTTCCCTCAGTCCAGGAATGTTCGGGATCAGAGCGGCTGAGCCCGTGGCGATGGCCACCGCGTGGCGCGCAGTGACAATCGTCGTCGTACCGTTCCATGCCGTCACCGTGACTTGCTTACGGCCCGTGATTCGACCGCTGCCTCTGAGGAGTGAAATGCCGGCCCCCTGAACCCAGCGGACCTGTCCGGCGTCCGACCAGTTGCTCGTGAACGAGTCACGTCGTGCAAGCACGGCCCCGACGTCCAACTTTCCGGTAACTGCCTGAGAAGCTCCGGACACGTTCTGAGCCGCACGAAGTGCCTGAGCAGAACGCAGCAGTGCCTTCGAAGGCATGCATGCCCAGTAAGAGCATTCGCCTCCGACGAGTTCGTTTTCGATGAGGACGGCGCTTAACCCACCCTGAACGGCGCGATCCGCGAGGTTCTCTCCTGTTGCTCCTGCGCCGAGAACAATGAGGTCGTACTCTTTCGTTGTCATAATCTTTTTCCGATGATTGAAACCGTGTGTGCCAGCGACTGGCGGAGTTGTGCGCCGCATCCGTCGGGGAGCCGGAATGCGGCGCTCAGAGGAGTTAGTGGAGCGAGTTGCCCACCGTCGGGCTGGGGGAGATCTCGTAGCCGGCATCAGCAAGCGTCTTCACCATGTGGTCGGCGTACCAGTCGGGCCACTCTTCGTCGAAGACACCGCCGAGTTCCTCGGCTTCGTGTATTCCGTGAGCGGCTGCTGCCTGCGTCAGTAGCTCGAGCAAAATGTCCTTCGTTGTCCTGTCCATGGTGATCGCCTAACGGCCGGGCGCCCGGGTAACAATCTCCTGGAGGAACCATCCATTGCCATCAGGATCGTCGAAGGAGGCGAAGGAGTTATAGTCGCGGCGCTCGGGGTCAAGGCCATCGATGCGGTTTCTGCCGCCGGGGCGGTGGAACAAACCGTCAGCATCGTGCCACACATTGCTGACGTCGATCCCTCTTTGCGTGAGTTCCTCTTGAGCTGCGACGACATCGGTCACTGTGAGGTGCAGGTTCTGGGTTGATCCGGGGCGAGAGTCGGTGAGGCCGGTCCCGAAGATTACTGACATCTCGGAGCCCGGAGGGGTCACCTGCACGATGCGGAGATCGTCGCTGATGTTGAAATCCGCGTCCAGTCGAAATCCGGCTTTTTCGTAGAACGCTTTCGAGCGGTCGACGTCCGACACTGGGATGACCAGTACTTCAAGTTTCATGTCCATGGTGTGACTTTCCTTATATATCTGCGATGGATTCGCCTGAGGTTGTAACTCGATGCCTGGCGACGAATGACCGGGCCCCGAAGTCAGTGCCTAAGCGGCAAGGAAGTCGTTGACGTCGCGCGCGACGTCAAGCGGATACTCAAACAGGAAGCCGTGGTTGGCGTTTGGGTAGATTTTCAATCGCGCATCGGGCAGGTGGCCGGCAAGGAGGTAGGAGTTGACAGTCGGCACCATGATGTCGTTGTCACCGTTGATGACGAGCGTCGGTGCGGTGATGCTTGCGAGTCGCGCGAGCTTCGAGAAGTCACGAATGCCCCAGTCGGAGATGGCTTCAGCCTGCGCATCGCGGGCGCTCAAAGTTACGTCGTCGTCTCGACCTTCGATCCGGGAAAAGATGCGTTCCACGAAGTCCCGACCGCGAGCCTGGCTGCTTTCGGTCGGAGTGAAGAAAAGGTACAGCATGTCGCTGGCATCCTGTGCGTCTTTCATGGCGTGATCGCTGGTTTCTCGGCTCCATCCGTGCATCCCTCGCCCTCCCTGAGGGCCCGTGCCAGCGAGGATGAGGCGGCGCACCAAGCCCGGACGCATGAGGGCCAGTTCCTGTGCAGCGAAGCCCCCGATGGAGAATCCGAGAACGTCGATTTCCGTGAGCCCGAGGGCATCGACAAATGACAATGCATCACGGCCGAAGTCGCGGAACGTTCGTGGAGTGGGTCCGGTGGATGCCCCGATTCCTGCGGCGTCAAAGAGGATCACCTCACGCTCGGAAGCGATCGTGTCGGTAAGTTCGGGATCCCAGTTGTCGAGATTGCCTCGAAAATGTTGAAGGAAAAGCAGGGGGATCCCGTGCGGTGTACCGAACCGCCGGTAGGCATACTCAACGCCATTAGGCGCAGAAATCCGAAGGTTGGGAGCTGTGTATTGAGACATGGTGGTTCCTAATGTCAGTAGACCGGTCGTCTATCGACGACGACAAGCAAGAGCGGGAGGGAGGGTGATGGATAGCCGGCGCCGTAGTGTCAATCAGGCGAGGAGGAGTGAAAAGGCAACGTCGCGAAACGTATCCAGCGGTTCTTGCGACCCGGACACTTTGGCGCGAGCTAGTGACCCCTCGAGCCCCGCCACGAGGAATTGGGCAAGCTGATTCGCATCGCTTGTTGTCGATATTTCGCCTGCCGACTGGGCTTCGGCGATGGTCGCCGCAAGCCGCTGGGCCCAGTCTGACAGCGCTTGATCGACCGCGCTAGCCACCAAGGAACTTTGAGGGGGCATTTCGGTTGAGAAGTTACCGAGAAGGCATCCACGTCGGTAACTGGCCTCTGCCGAGGTCGTCATGATGTGCTCAAGGTGGTTCTTGATTCGTTGCAGCGGCGACGGGTCTGATGCCGAAAGGATGTCCAGCCGTGTGGTTGCCGAGTATTGCTCCACTACTTCGCGTGCGAGCGACTCCTTGCTGTCGAAGAAGTGATAAAACGACCCTTTGGGGACGCCCGCGGTCTTCGTAATGTCGAGGACTCCCGTCGCTGTGTAGCCTTTTCGGTGGAAGAGGTCGAGCGCTGTGTCCTTGATCACCTGGCGAGTGTCCCGAGTCATGGTGCAGTCCTTTTCTGAGACCGGGTTGGATTAGACCGGTCGTCTTGAAGGATGGAACCGAGCAGCCATCGTGGCTATTCCAGGTTCGTCGATTTATTTTTGGGGGACTAATTCGTGCGGCTAACGGACACGGCCGCGGAGGATGGTCACCGCATCGGCCAGGGACTCGTCTGAACCGACGTTTCCGGCGAACACGATGTACGGCAGTCCGCTGAGTGCCGGGTCGTCCTCGCCAGCGTGAAGCCATACCGACACGATGCCCGGGAAGAGCTGGCCGGCGACTTTCGCCCGACGGATCCGCAGCCCATCTGTCGCGACGTCGCTTGAGGTGATGCCGCCCTTCGCAATAACCCACGCCGGCGGTGCGTCACTCACCGCGCGGGCGGTCAACCGAACGAGTGCCGATGACACCGTTTGGGCGATGACGAGGCTCGAGTGGCCTGAATCCCCGATGATCTGTTCACGACTCGAGGCGAGCAGGGTGTCCGTGCGCCCGAGCGCATCGATCAGAGCTGCCGCACAACGGTCGAACTCGTCGTCGGCCGTCGTCGCGTCGAGAAGTCGCGGCACGTCGAGCACGATGGTTTCGACATCAGCCACCGTGGCGTGGAGGTGCGAGACCTGCCGGGTGGTGAGCTCCACGTGCGATCCCACGACGATCAGGCCATGACCGGGTCGGGCACCTGCCGAGAAGATCTCGTCGTGGTTGAGCGGTCCACGAGCGGCGATGCCGAGTCTTGCCCCAGGGAACGAGGGGCCGCCGCGGACGAGGAACCGACCGCCCTGCGCCTCGGCCGCCAGGACACCAAGCACGACGACGTCGAGGTCAGCCTCGTCGAGCAGGTTGACCGCAACGGGTTGCGCATCGCTGCAGCCGAGCAGGAGATCCCTGACCCGCTCAGGTCCACCGGTTCGGATGTCGTCAAGGGTGATGCTCAGCACGTCGGTTGCCCGGATCCTGCCCTTCGTCTTCTCCTCGATGTAGGCGGGAAGCGTCGAGGCCGAGAACCCGAAGGTCGCGTCCCTGGCATAGTTCGACTCGCCCACTGGCACGAAGGTGTCGCCTGTGCCGACGTAGTGCACGTCGTCCACGGTCACACGTCCAGCCGCGAAGTATGCGGGGGCCAACAGCAGCGCGTTGAACGGCGTGCCTGCCTCCCGCGCCCGGTCCACGAGCACGTCCGTCTCGAGCGGGTAGTGCCCGCGCAGGGTCGAGTCACCGCGGGCGATCAGCGCGACCTCAGCGCCGCGCAGCTCAGCGGCCCGCTCAATCGCTTCGGCCACCTCCGACACGCGCTCGCGCGCCTCAGCATCGTTGAAACCGCGGGTGTTCGTGAGGATGAAGAATCCGCGGCCCGGCTGGTCGAACGCCCACGCCAGGTCCTCGGCGCTCCAACTGGTGAGCACGGGAGTGTTGTGAACCGTCTGGCTCCCGGTCGGGTCGTCGTCGAGAACGATGACCCAGCGGTTCCCGGCGGCGTTCGCGTCGGTGATTTTCTGCCGCGCGTTGGGCACCGTGAGTACCGGGGGAAGCCCGGCTGCAAGTTCCGATCGGCTGCGACCGGAGGACGCGTCCTGTACTGGGCTCATGATTTCTTCCCCGCTCCGCGTCACCTGGCGCCGATTCTGGATGTTGGGTAAGGGCAAATATATAAGATGGCCTCCATCGCCGCTGATCCACCCGGGCGGCAACGCGGAACTGGAGATCAGGAATGACTACGACACCTGCAGCGACGGAATCTCCCGTCGTCGCCATCCTCGGCCTCGGCGCCATGGGGCTTCCCATGGCCACCCGCCTCGCCACGAAATTGTCCGTTCGCGCCTATGACTTCGACGAGAAACGCATGGCGCTCGCCGTTGATCAGGGCGTCGAGTGCTTCGACTCCGCACGCGACGCCGCCTCGTCGGCCGACATCCTCCTGGTGGCTGTCCGCAACAGCGCACAGCTCGACGACGCACTCTTCGGCCCGAACGGCGTGGCCTCCGTTCTCGCTTCGGGAAGCGTCGTGATCCTCACCAGCACCATTGGAGCGGATGCCATTCCGTCGACGGTCAAACGTCTTGCGGAATACGGTGTCGACCTGGTCGATGCGCCCCTCTCCGGCGGGCCCGTCCGCGCGGGAGAGGGCGATTTGCTCATCGTCGTCGGGGCTGAATCCGGACCGCTGGAGCGAGCACGTCCTGTTCTTGATCTCCTTGCCTCTACACTCACCGTCGTTGGCGGTAAGCCCGGTGACGGCCAGGCCATGAAGACTGTCAACCAGTTGCTCTGCGGTGTGCACATTGCCGCGGCAGCCGAAGCGCTCGCGCTCGCCGAGTCACTCGGTCTCGATCCGGCCAGCGCGCTGCCCGCCCTCGAGGCCGGCGCCGCGGGCTCGTTCATGCTCTCCAACCGAGGACCGCGGATGCTCCAGGCCTACGACGAGGAGGGCGCAGAGGTGCTGAGTCGCCTCGATATTTTCGTTAAGGACATGGGCATCGTCTCCAAGGCGGCGCGGGCCGCCGGGCTGCCGTCACCGGTTGCGGCTGCCGCTGAACAGCTCTTCCTGCTCGGCCAGGCGCAGGGACTGGGCGCGGCCGACGACTCGTCGGTCATCCGGGTGGTCGCACCCTCTCGCGCCTCCTAAAGTTTTCCTCGCGCTCGGGTCGTATTTCCTATAGGATTGTGTTCGACCACCGACGTACTCAACGGCGAGGAAGAATGCTATGACCCGACTCTGGAACGAACCCGAGAACTTTGCAGACGAGATGACGGACGGCTTCGTCCGCGCGAACGGACGATGGGTCCGGAAGGTCGCCGGCGGTGTCACCCGCTCGACGCGCTCCGAAGAACCCACTGTGTCGCTCGTCATCGGCGGCGGATCCGGTCACTACCCCGCGTTCGGCGGACTGGTCGGCCACGGACTCGCGCACGGCGCCGCGATGGGAAACCTCTTCGCATCGCCATCCGCCCAGCAGGTTGAGTCTGTCGCCCGCGCCAGTGACCAGGGCCGGGGCATCCTGCTCAGCTACGGGAACTACGCCGGAGATGTGCTGCACTTCACCGAGGCGCAGGACAAGCTCCGTGCCGAGGGCATTGACTGCCGCACGGTCACGGTGACCGATGACATCTTCAGCGCTCCGGCGACCGAGAAGGAACGCCGCCGCGGCATCGCCGGTGACCTCACCGTGTTCAAGGTGGCCGGAGCCGCTGCGGCCGCCGGTTACGACATCGACGGCGTCGAGCGCGCGGCGATCCTCGCAAACGACCGCACCCGGTCGATGGGCGTTGCCTTCACCGGCTGCACCCTCCCCGGCGCCGAGGAGCCCCTCTTCTCTGTCCCGGAGGGACGGATGGCCATCGGCCTGGGTATCCACGGCGAGCCGGGTATCGACGAGGTCGACATCCCGAGCGCTGACGGCCTCGCCGACCTCTTCATCGAGCGGCTGCTCGTCGAGCAGGAGATCCCCGAGGGCGTCACCGTCCAGGGCTCTCGCGTCGTCCCGATCCTCAACGGACTGGGTTCGGTCAAAAACGAGGAGCTCTACATCGTCTTCGCCCGGGTCGCCGAGCTGCTCGAGAACGCCGGCGTCGAGATCGTCGACCCGCAGGTGGGCGAGTTCTGCACGAGCTTCGACATGGCCGGTGTGTCGCTCACCCTGCTCTGGCTTGACGACGAACTTGAAACCCTCTGGAACGCCCCGGCCGACACCCCCGCCTTCCGCACTGGATCGGTGGACACCGCTTCCCTCGTCCAGCGCGGCGAGATCGACGATTCGGTTGCCGAAGAGGTCATCCCTGAAGCAAGCGACGAGTCCCGGCGTGCGGCCAGCACAATTGTGAAGGCGCTCGACGCCGTCATGGCCGTCATCGACGAGAGCGCCGATGAACTGGGCCGCATCGACGCCATTGCTGGAGACGGAGACCACGGCATCGGCATGAAGCGCGGCTCGCACGCCGGAGCCGAGGCTGCACGCGCCACCCTGGCCAAGGACGCCGGTGCGCAGAGTGTGCTCGCTTCAGCGGCTGACGCCTGGTCGAACAAGGGCGGTGGCACCTCCGGAGCGATCTGGGGCGTCATCCTCCGCACCATTGGTGAGCGGCTCGACAACACGGCAGCCGTCGACGCGACAGCCGTTGCCGAGGGGCTCGATGCGGCCAAGCAGGCCGTGATGGACTTCGGCAAGGCCAAGGTCGGCGACAAGACCATGGTCGACTCGCTCGTACCGTTCGCCGAGACTCTCAGCGAACGTGTCGGCGCCGGAGATAGCCTGATTGAGGCATGGTCGGCCGCCAGTTCAGCCGCGAAAACCGCAGCGGACGGCACCGCGGACATGATGCCGGGTATGGGCCGGGCTCGCTCGCACGGCGAAAAGGCCCTCGGCGTCGCTGACCCGGGTGCGATCTCGCTGTCGCTGATTGCGGCGGCCGTCCTCGAGGTGCTGCGCGCAGCATCCGAGTCATAAATCTTTATCCCACTAAAGGAGCAACACAATGAGTGCACTACGCATTGTCGTCGGCTGTGACGACGCAGGATACGAATACAAGGAACGCCTGAAGGCTGACCTCGAGGCCAACGACCTCGTTGCATCCGTGACCGACGTCGGCGTCAACGCCGACGGGCACACCAACTACCCGACAATTGCGATCGCCGCCGCCGAAATGGTTGCCCGCGGCGAAGCTGACCGTGCGCTGCTGATCTGCGGTACCGGTCTCGGCGTCGCCATTGCCGCCAACAAGGTCGCCGGCGTTCGTGCCGTCACGGCTCACGACGGCTTCTCGGTCGAGCGTGCCGTGCTGTCGAACAACGCGCAGGTGCTCTGCATGGGCCAGCGCGTGGTCGGTATCGAACTCGCTCGTCGCCTCGTGCGCGAGTGGCTCACCTACACCTTTGACGAGTCGAGCGCCTCGAACGACAAGGTGCAGGAGATCTGCAGCTACGAAGGCGTCTGATGTCAACGCCCGGCTCGCCCCGGTTCCTGATCGGGACGAGCCACAAGATGTACTTCAGCCACGCTCGCACCGTCGAGTGGTGCCGGAGCGTCGCCGAGATCGCCGGGACCCACCCGGCGATCTCCGGCGGCACGGTGGAGCTGTTTGTCATCCCCACCTATCTCTCGGTGCCAGCGGCGGTGGAGACCCTCGGTTCCCTTGCGCTTGTCGGCGCGCAGGATTTGAGCACCGAAGACTCCGGTGCATTGACCGGTGAGGTCAGCGGAGCGGAGATCGCCGAGCTTGGCTGTCGGGTGGTCGAAGTGGGCCACGCCGAGCGTCGCCGCCTGTTCGGCGAGACGCCCGAGGTCGTCGCGGCCAAGACCACGGCAGCCCTGCGCAATGGTCTCGACCCGGTGCTCTGCATCGGCGAGGCTGAACGCACCACGACCGACGCCGCTATCGCCGACTGCATCGGGCAAATCGAGTCAGCACTTGAACCGAGTCGGCGCTCCGGCGTCAGCGGCCGGGTGATCGTCGCCTACGAGCCACACTGGGCCATCGGCGCTCCCGAGCCCGCCTCTCCCGACTACATTCGAACCGTGTGCTCAGCACTGCGCGAGCACGTTCGCTCCCTCACCGACTTTCCGGCGTCCGCGGTCATCTACGGTGGCAGCGCCGGACCCGGTCTCCTCAGCCAGATCGCCGACAGCGTCGACGGGATCTTCCTGGGCCGATTCGCGCACGACCCCCAAGCGGTGTCGGTGATCCTCGATGAGGCGGTCACGGCGGCAAACGCACTTGGGCGCGCTGATACCCTCGGTAACGACGTCCCGAGGAGAACGAATGTCTGAAACCACGTACCCACTCGGTGAAACCGTCACGATCGAGCGCAAAGGGCTGCGTGATCGCGTCTACGACCTCGTCCTCGATATGCTCGTCGGCCAGGCCGTCGCCCCCGGGACCCGGTTGTCGATCGACGCCATCGCCCGTGACCTCAAGGTATCGCCGACCCCGGTGCGCGAAGCACTGGTTCAGCTCGAGCGCACCGGGCTCGTCACCCGCG
Source organism: Okibacterium sp. HSC-33S16 (assembly GCF_024171565.1). Taxonomy (GTDB): domain Bacteria; phylum Actinomycetota; class Actinomycetes; order Actinomycetales; family Microbacteriaceae; genus Mycetocola_A. The sequence continues at coordinate 63,996 of NZ_JALJZZ010000005.1, read as the reverse complement.
AACCGCTCAAGGGGTACCGGGTCGCCCCACAAATCACCGACAGCCAGCTCGAGTCGCTCTTCGACACGCGTATCGTGCTCGAGGGTGGTGCTGCGGAGCTCGCAGCGCGGCACTCGGACAGTCTCGTGCCCCGGCTCGAAGCGGCACTTGAGCAGCACCGGGCCGTCACTGAGAAGGTGCGTGCCGCCGCGGCAGCAGGAACCCTCTCGGTTGCCCTCCTTCGCGAATACTTCACGGTGGACTGGACTTTCCACCACCTGATCTTCGAGGGGACGAACAACCCGTTCCTCATCGACATGTCTGAGGTCATCTCCACCCGAGTGCACCGGATGCGGCAGACGGTCCTCAGCGGTGTGACCGACGCCGAGGACGCCGTGGTCGAGCACACGCGCATCATCGACGCGTTCCGGAGCGGACAGCCCGAAGAGGCCGCTGCCGCGATGCGCGACCACATCGAGAAGGTGCGCTTCCGCTCACGCTCTGACGCTCACTCTCACTAACCAAACGGTCACGGGACGGCGTACCCGACGGATTTTGTCGGCCGCATACGATGCACCTCTGACGCAAACTCGGAAGACCCTTGTCACACTGGTGGGGACCGGTATCGCACTTGTTTCGCCGATCATGAGCGTCATCTACTTCTTCCAGCCGTGGCGGACTTGTCCGTATGACGATTCGCCGGCGGCCTGTGCAATGCTCCCGGCGGACGCAGTGGTGATGACCACAGCGATGTTCGGAGTGGTGGTAGGGCTCGTCGTTCTGGGAATAGGACATTTTGCTCACGGACGCGACACTGGTCGATAGCGTCGGTATTTGCCACGTGCACAACGGATTCCTGACGGCACTTCGCTGCATTGGCTGCCTCGACCACAGGAAGTCGCGTTGGAGGACGAGGTGCCCCGTGGCATCCGCTCTTCATAAATGACAAAGCGGGCCGGTTCCCGATGGAACCGGCCCGCTTTCTCTGTAGCTTCTTCGATTAATGAACCGGCGGAGCCTCCTCGAGCAGCGCGTCAGCGCGTGCCTTGAAGAACCGGGTGCAGTACATCATCGCGGCGGCGAGGAACGCGAAGACACCGAGCGAGACGATGCCCCAGATGCCACTCTCGGTGGGCGCTGTCTCATTGAAGCTCGTGCGCATGATCGGTGCGACGAAGCCACCCAGGTTTCCCAGCGAGTTGATGAGACCGATTCCGGCGGCCGCGGCAGTTCCGGTGAGGAACGCCGTCGGGTACGACCAGGTGATCGGACCAACCGAGAGGAAGCTGGCGACCGCGAGGGTGATGAACAGGATGCCGACGAAAGGCAGGTTGTTCGCGCCAGCCCAAGCCGAACCGAAGATCGAGAGACCGGTGAAGATGTAGAACAGCGATCCCCAGTTGCGACGGAACCTGATGGTCGATGCGTTCCTCCCGACGATGTAGCAGGCGAAGAGGCCGACGAGCCACGGGATGGCCGAGACAAGTCCAACCTGCCAGCCGACGTCCTGACCGATCAGGCCGGAGACCTGCTGCGGGAGGTAGAACGTGGTGCCGTAAACGGCGATCTGGAGGCAGAAGTAGATGATGGTGAAGTACCACACCTTCCAGCTCGACATCGCGCGCCAGATGCCTGACGGGCCGTCTTCGGTACGGACGGTGTCTTCCCTGGCCATGACATCTGTTAAGGCATCCTTTTCTTCCTGGTTGAGGAACTTCGCCTTCTGCGGACTGTTCACAAGGAAGAAGAGTGCGGCGATGCCGGCGAGGATCGCCAGCATGCCCTCGGTGAAGAACATGACCTGCCAGCCGTGCCACGGCGTCACAGTGTCACCGAAGCTGATCAGCCCACCGCTGAGCGGGGCGCCGATCATCTGTGAGAAGGGCTGGGCCAGGTAGAAGATCGCGAACATCTGCACGCGCACCTTGTTGGGGAACCACTCCGCCAGGAACATGATGACACCGGGGAACAGTCCGGCCTCGGTGACACCGAGGAGGAACCGCAGGATGATGAACATCGTGTCGTTCGTTGTGAAGGCAAAGGCTGCTGCGACAATGCCCCAGGTGATGGCGATGCGAGCCAGCCAGAACCGAGCGCCGAACTTCTTCAGCAACAGGTTGCTGGGGATTTCGAAGATCGCGTAGCCGATGAAGAAGATACCGGCGCCGAGCGCGAATGCGCCCTGCGAGATACCTCGGTCCATTGCCAGGGCGTCCTCGGCAAAGCCGATGTTCGTCCGGTCAAGGAAGGCCACGAAGTAGAGGATCACGAGCATCGGCATCAGGTGCTTCGATGCCTTCGCGATCGCCGACTTCAGAGCCGGGCTGTGGGCGTTGGGGTCAACACCGACAGAGGGGGTGGATGCGGACAATGTTTCTCTCCTTTGAGGAAATGATCAACAGGGGGAGCCCGGCAGAAAAACCGGGTGGGGTGGAAGAAATAGGACGGAGAATCAGCCGATGACGCTCGGGGCGATCAGCCAAATGCCGATGCCCACACAGACGATGCCCAGCACGAGGAAAAGGATGCGGCCCTTGGACCACGGACCCGTTGCTCCAGTCATGTCACCGACCTCAGTGCATGTAGAGGCCACCGTCAACGTTCAGGGTCTGGCCCGTCACGAATCCGGAGTCCTCGCTGATGAGGTAGGCGATGGCCGCTGCGATGTCCCGCGGAGTTCCGATGCGGGGAAGCACGCCATCTGCGGCCATGGCTTCCTTACGCTCGTCGGTCAGCGTTCCACCCATGATGTCGGTGTCGATGGGGCCAGGGGAGATGACATTGACGGTGATGCCGTCCTTGCCAAGCTCACGAGCGACACTGCGGGAGAACCCGATGACGCCAGCCTTGGCCGCCGAGTAAACGGTCTTGCTGAAGGTGCCGCCGCCACGCTGGGCGGAAACGGACGACAAGCTGACAACGCGGCCCACTCCGTTCTTGACCATTGACTCGACGGCGCGACGGGTCGCGAAGTGGACGCCGTTCATGTTGATACCCATAACCCGGTTCCATTCCTCCGCGGTCACTTCGAGGTAGGGGACGGGGGAGGAAACGCCAGCGAGGTTCACAAGCGCGACGACCTGGGGCAGTGCGGCTTCAAGCTGGTCGAAAGCGGCACGAACCTGAGCTTCGTCCGCAACGTTAGCGCCAGCGCCCGCGGCGACGACGCCGTGCTGCTCAGCGATTTCCGAAGCGACAGCTGCCGCGGCGTCAGCGTCCAGGTCGATGATGCCGATGTTCCAGCCCTGCTCAGCAAGGTAGTGAGCTGACGCACGGCCAATTCCGCGGGGCGACGCAGCGCCCGTCAGGATGACGGAACGGGATTCAGGGAAAGGTGTTGCCATGGCTTCTGATCCGATCGTTCAGTTGGAGGAGTGGATGGGTGCTGGGCCAAGCTCATCCATGAGCTTCTTGATGGCCACGTACGCCTTGTTGCGGTAAGCGATGAGCTCGGCCGTGCGGTCGGCGGGAACATCGAGGTAACCGGCGCCGCTCTTGGTGCCGAACTTGCCGGCGTCCACGAGTTCCTTGAGGGAATCCGGAGTGGCAAAGCGCTCGGGCCAGCGGGTCTGCAGCGAGGCATAGCAGAACGAGTAGACGTCGAGACCCGCCATGTCAGCGATAGCGAACGGTCCGAAGACTGGCAGCCGGAATCCGAAGGTCGTGCGGACGATCGTGTCGATGTCCTCAGGAGTTGCGACGCCTTCTTCGACGAGCTGGGTTGCCTCGTGGAAGAGCGCATACTGCAGACGATTGAGCACAAAGCCGGTGGCGTCCTTGACGCGAGCGGTTTCCTTGCCGGTTGCCCGAACGATCTCCTCAACGACCTCGATGGCCGCGGAGTCGGTTCCCTCGTGCGGAATCAGCTCAACACCCGGGATGAATGGTGCGGGGTTCGAGAAGTGAACACCGAGGAAACGCGAGGGGTTCGTGACCGCTTCGGCGAGCGAGCTGATCAGGATGGTCGACGTGTTCGATCCGATGATTGCGTCCGGACGGGCCGCCTCGCTGATGCGCTTCAGAGTGGCGTGCTTGATCTCGATCTTCTCGGGAACGGCTTCCTCGATGAAGTCGGCGTCGGCAACGGCCTCTTCGATGGACGCTGCGGGCGAGACGTTCTTCTGGATGCGCTCGACGGCGTCAGCGGGGAACAGGTCGTCTGCAACGAACTGCCGGGCTTCCTCGATGAGGCGCTCGTAGTTCTTCGTGGCAATCTCTTCCGAGATGTCAGCGAGACGGACGGTGGCGCCGGAGAGGGCGAGCACCTGTGCGATGCCGCCACCCATGTATCCGGAGCCGACGATGGCGATGATGCGGTTGGTCATATTTGTCTCCTAGGCCTTGGGAAGAAGCGAGCGGATGTACTTCTGGTTGGTGGCACACATGCCGAGGCTGTCTCCGCCGTAGTGCTCGGCGAGGATGATGCCGTTGTAGCCGAGCTCCATCGCGTCGCGGAACACCTGGCGGTAATTGATGAGGCCGGCTTCCATGGTCGACGGGACCGAGGTGTACCAGCTGCCGTCCGCGGCCTCGTCGCGGGTGTAGTTCTTGACGTGCCAGTAGTTGGCGTAGGGGAGCGTCTTGGCGAAGAGTTCGCGCCAGTCTTCAACCGGACGGTGCAGGCGGATGAGGTTGGCGACGTCGGGGTTGATGCCGACGTTGTCGAGTCCGACGTCCTGAACGAACCGGACGGCACTGTCGGCCGTGCCGACATAGGTGTCCTCGTACATTTCGAGCGAGAGCGGCAGGCCGACCGATGCGGCGTGCTCACCGAGTTCGCGGATGCGCTTGACGGCCGTGTCCCACACGTCGCGGTCATCGGGATCCTTGGGACCCTCGGCGGTCCAGAACCACAGGGCCTTCTTCTGCGCGTCACTGAACGGTTGGTGCAGGCCGGTCGAGAAGACCTCCATGCCCCATTCGGCAGCGGCGTCGATCGTGCGGTGGGCATAAGCGAGGTTCTTCTCCTCGTGGCCCGGCATGATGACGCTCTGGCGTTGAAGGTGCACCGAGGGAATTCCGACGCCGTGTGACTTGGCGATTGACAGGAATTCATCGCGACGCGACGGCTCGAGGTCCGCGGGGCGCACATGGCTGTCGGCGAGCTCGGCGAGGTTGAATCCGACGTCTTCGATCTGAGCGAACATGTCGTCCCAAACCTCAGCGGGAGCGTCGTGCAGAGCGACACCCTCTTTGCTCACCGGCGGGAAGGCGTGAAGACAGGTGGCGATGGGCCAGGTCTCAGCCGTGTACTTGGGCTTCTCAATCGGCATGTTGCTCCATTGCATTTTCTCGGGGTGTCGCTGCATCGTTCGCAGCTACCAAATATCCTATAGGAAAGAGTACGCGTGGTTCCGATCGATGTAAAGACCCACCTTCCGCTGTCGACCGACGCGAGTAGGCGGCCACGTGGGCCGTCCCGGGCAGCCAACCCGGCGACGACGTGGCTGTCAACGGGGTTGCAAGGACTGGCTGACAAGTACTCGAAACGGCCCTCAGGGCTCAGGTTGGCGCTGAGTGAATCGGCCTGTACACTTGGAAGAGGTAGTTGAAATCTGCCAAGCTTTTTTGCGCCAATTTTCCCGAGTGCTGAGTAGTCAGTCGCTGGGGGAGTGCGGTTCTCATCAGTTCGTCAGATTTCTCCTCCTGTGACCGGGGATCCGGTCATAGGGCGGTGGCTCAATTGGTAGAGCAGCGGTCTCCAAAACCGCAGGTTGCAGGTTCGAGTCCTGTCCGCCCTGCGCGTCGGTGTTCACACCCCGGCACATGAAAGGTGTATCCAGGTGGCCCGAAAAGTTATCGACGAACCGAGCGAGGAAATCGTCGCAGCAGCGAAGAAGGAACGTGCTGCCAAGCGCGGACCCTTCGCCGGGATCATTCTGTTTTTGAAGCAGGTTGTTGCTGAGCTCAAGAAGGTCGTCACCCCGACCCGCAAAGAGCTGTTCAGCTACACCGGCGTTGTGCTCGTGTTCGTCGTGATCATGATGGCGCTGGTATGGGGTCTGGACCAGGTCTTCAGCTGGGCTGTGATCTTTACGTTCGGCACGCCTGCGGCTTAGCCACCGGCATCCTTCGAACTTCAACAAGCGCAACGTGGCCGAGCGCACGGCCAGACGAGAGCCAAAGAAAAGAGATTTAAGTGTCGGAGAGAAATCTAGACGACGTCGACTGGGCAACAGCGGCTGAGCAGTCGAGCGAACCCGACGAGGCCCAGGAGGGCAACGTACTCGCCGCCGAGGAGAATTCCGTCGACGCTGCTGAGCACACGGCACTCCACATCGAGGACGTTGCAAGCGACGAAGAAGACGTGGACGAGGAGGTCGAGGCTCTGACCGATGCCGTTGACCCCGAGGCCGACGCCGTCGTTGACGATGCACTCGAGATTGATGAAGCCGCTGAAGTTGAGGCTGCTGCACTCGCTATCGAAGACTCAGTCGACATCGAGCGCGAGGAAGAGGCCGAGTTTGAGCCTGATGTCGCTCCGTACGAGGGCGAAGAGCCCGACGCGGAGCCCGCAGACGTTGACCCGTACGACGCATTCCGCGCCGAACTGCGCAGCATGCCCGGCAAGTGGTACGTCATTCACTCCTACGCCGGCTTTGAGCGCAAGGTCAAGGCGAACATCGAGCAGCGCAAGGGATCGCTCGACGTCGCTGACTTCATCTACCAGGTCGAAGTGCCGATGGAAGATGTTGTCGAGATCAAGAACGGCCAGCGCAAGATGGTCACGCGCGTCCGTATCCCCGGATACGTACTGGTGCGCATGGACCTCAACGAAGACTCCTGGTCTGTCGTTCGCCACACCCCCGGCGTCACCGGCTTCGTGGGCAACGCCCACAACCCGACGCCGCTGCGCTTCGAAGAGTCCTTCAACATGTTGAAGAGCCTCGTCGAGGTCAAGGAAGCCACCCAGGCTAAGGCCACGGGCGGCAAGGGCGGCCAGACCGCTCGCTCGATTCCGGCAGAGGTTGACTTCGAGATCGGCGAGACCATCACGATCAAGGAAGGCTCGTTCGCTGGCCTTCCCGGTTCGATCAGCGAAATCAAGCCGGAGAGCGGCAAGCTCACCGTGCTCGTCTCACTGTTCGAGCGCGAGACCCCGGTCGAGCTCAGCTTCGACCAGGTCACCAAGCTCTAAAGTTTTCTCACACCACCGCAGCCCAACCGGGCTTGCGGGAGAGCGCTTGTCACACGGACAGCGCTCGAACCCCAATAAGAAGGAAGAAACATGGCACCGAAGAAGAAGGTCACTGGTCTGATTAAGCTTCAGATCAAGGCTGGCGCCGCCAACCCCGCCCCGCCTATCGGCCCGGCTCTGGGTCAGCACGGCGTGAACATCATGGAATTCTGCAAGGCATACAACGCCCAGACCGAATCCCAGCGTGGAAACGTCATCCCAGTCGAGATCACCGTGTACGAGGACCGCTCGTTCACGTTCATCCTGAAGACCCCGCCCGCTGCAGAACTCATCAAGAAGGCTGCCGGCGTCGCGAAGGGTTCCGGAACCCCGCACACCGTCAAGGTCGCCAAGCTCACCAAGGAGCAGGTCCGCTCGATCGCTGAGCAGAAGATGGCCGACCTCAACGCCAACGATGTCGACGCTGCGTCGAAGATCATTGCCGGAACCGCCCGTTCCATGGGAATCACCGTCGAAGCGTAGTAACCCCCGGGATGTCCCGACTGCCCTGGCGGTAGTCGGCTCCCACCCGAGTCGCCAGGCGCAGCCTGATCCCGACTCACGACACAACATTCGTGGCAGCGCCGGCCAGGCGCAAATGACCACATTCTCGAATTGGAGAAATTCACATGGCACAGAAGTCAAAGGCCTACCGGGCCGCCGCCGAGAAAATCGGCACTGACAAGGTCTACACCGCTTCCGAGGCAGTTGCACTCGCCAAGGAGACCGGTTCGGCGAAGTTCGACTCCACCGTTGAGGTTGCCCTCAAGCTCGGTGTTGACCCCCGCAAGGCTGACCAGATGGTTCGCGGCACCGTGATTCTTCCTCACGGCACCGGTAAGACCGCCCGCGTCATCGTCTTCGCAACGGGCCCCGCAGCAGAGGCAGCAATCGCTGCTGGTGCTGACGAGGTCGGTGGCGACGAGCTCATCGAAAAGGTAGCCGCCGGCTACACTGCCTTCGACTCCGCGGTTTCGACCCCGGAGCTCATGGGCAAGGTCGGTCGTCTCGGTAAGGTCCTCGGCCCCCGCGGCCTCATGCCGAACCCGAAGACCGGAACCGTCACCCCCGACGTCGCTCGCGCCGTCAACGACATCAAGGGTGGAAAGATCGAGTTCCGCGTCGACAAGCACGCCAACGTGCACTTCGTCGTCGGAAAGGCATCGTTCTCCTCCGAGCAGCTGTTCGAGAACATCTCGACCGCCCTCGAAGAGGTCAACCGCCTCAAGCCGTCCTCCTCGAAGGGCCGTTACATCCTCAAGGGCACCGTCTCGACCACCTTCGGTCCTGGCATCCCGATGGACATCAACACCATCTAGTTCGTCTTTTTCGAACGACACAGAAAGGACCTCGCTTCGTGCGAGGTCCTTTTTGCGTACCCCAAAGCATCCGTTCCCATAAAATGGCGAGGTGACTGTGACGGTAAGACGCGCCATAACGACGGATGCCACGGGGTTGGCCGAGCTTGCGAAGGTCACCTTTCCGCTGGCGTGCCCTCCCGGCAGCGCTCCTGAGGCGATCGCCGAATTCGTTGCGGGTGCGCTCTCGGAGAAACGGTTTGTCGAGTACCTGGCTGACGCGGGTCGGACGATTCTCGTCGCAGAGGACGCCGGCGGGCTGTGCGGTTATACGATGCTCGTCGCCGGTGACCCCACCGATCCAAACGTTGCAGCGGCGATTACGATTCGGCCGACCATTGAGCTGAGCAAGGTGTATGTGCTCGCGGGGTCGCACGGGCGTGGTGTTTCTGCGCCGCTGATGGCCGCGACCCTCGACGCCGCGCGGGAGCAGGGAGCGGTGGGCATCTGGTTGGGGGTGAACCAACTCAACACCCGGGCGCTGCGGTTCTACGAGAAGAGCGGCTTTCGTCTCGTCGGCGAGAAAACCTTCTCACTCGGCCCCGAGCTGCACAGCGACTTCGTGATGGAGCGGGCACTCGAGAACACCTCGCAGTCCGGTCGTCAAGTGTCCTGACGGGCGATCTTTCGCGGCGTAACGTGGCCTGCCACATCACCTCGACAGAAGGGACAGGCAATGGTTACCGCACGCGAAATCATGACTCCGGGGGCCGAGTGCGTCGGCGAGAACGACACGCTCGTGACGGCTGCGCAGAAGATGCGTGACCTCGACGTTGGCGCGCTGCCGATCTGCGGCGAAGACGGCCGACTGCACGGCATGCTCACCGACCGGGACATCGTCGTGAAGTGCATCGCCGACGGGGGAGACCCGAGTTCGGCCACAGCCGGATCGCTCGCGCAGGGCAAGCCCGTCACCATCGGTGCCGACGATGACGTTTCCGAGGCTCTGCGCACCATGGAGAAGCATCAGGTGCGCCGACTGCCGGTCATCGACGGGCATCAACTTGTCGGCATGGTCGCGCAAGCCGACGTCGCGCTGGCGCTCGCACCGGACCAGGTGGGGGACACCGTCGCCGAAATCTCCGAGTGATGCGGGCGGTGCCCGGCTAGTGGGCCGGGATCGTCAGCACAATCTTGCCACGGGTGTGACCCGACTCAAGTGCGCGGTGCGCGTCTGCGGCCCGGCCGAGGTCGAAGACTTCGTCCACGAAGACGTGCACATCGCCCGACTCGAGCAACCGCGAGATGGTCGAAAGGGTATCGCCGTCCGGCGCAACCTTGAACGTCGTGGCGCGCACACCGGCGGTGTCCGCTTCCTCGAGGAAGGTTGGCCAGCTCCCGGTGGGCGCGTTGACGATCAGGCCGCCCGGGTGCAGAACGCTCAGCGACCGGCTGCCCGTGTTGTCGTGGACGTTTCCGATGAGGTCGATGACCACATCGACATCGCTCAGAACGTCCTCGAATCGGGTCGTTGAATAGTCGATGACCTCATCGGCGCCGAGCTCACGCAGCCAGTCCTGGTTGCGTGTGGAGCCGGTGGCGATGACGTGGGCTCCGAAGTACCGGGCGAATTGCACGGCGAAGTGGCCAACGCCGCCGCTTCCGGCGTGGATCAGCATCCGCTGTCCCTGATGCGCCTTCGCCACCTCAACCACCATCCCCCAGGCCGTGAGCGCGGCGAGCGGCACCCCGGCCGCCTCAACGTGGGAAAGTGCAGCGGGCTTCTTCGCGACCGAGAGGGTCGACACGGCCACGTACTGGGCGTAGCTACCCGACGTGCGCGGCACCATGGTCATGCCGTACACCTCGGTACCCGGAGCGAACGGGTGCGCTTCATACGGAGCTTTCACGACCACACCACTGAAGTCGAACCCGAGCACAGCCGGAAAACGGGTGATGCCAGCTGACACGCCGCGACCGGCTCGGGTTTTGGCATCGATCGGGTTGATACCCGCGGCGGTGACCTGCACGATGACCTCGGAGTTGTACGCGCTTGGCACCGGCACCGTTGCTTCATGCAGCGCGTCAGCATCGCCGACCGAATCGATGACCACGGCTCGCATCAGCTCCGGAATTGCGGGAGCGGCGGCCGCTCCGGCCGAGGACGCGTCAGATGTTCCAGTCATGCCCCGAGTCTGCCACGCAATACCAACACCCTCACGCATTGCTGCCCCCTGTCATCGTCGCCATTGCTCTAGCTAACGCCCGAAATGAGTCAGCGGTGTTACGGCCGAGTTCCCGGCCAGCAAACAATCACCTGTGCCGTCAACGGGGGACGGGGGAGGCGGCTCAGGGAATGTCGTACGGGTCGTCGTGAACGAGGTAACGTGACACCCGCGTGGTCCGCCGGTGCAACTCGTCGATGAGCTCGTTCGCGAGCCCGACCAGCTGGCCAATCTGCTTCTCGTCACGGTCAACCCACCGGCAGTTCGGCTCCTCGTCAACCGGGCGGAAATTCTCGTGCTGCTCCCACACGACGAGCGTGCGCTCGGCGCCGAGCACGTATTGCTGCCACCAGATCTGGCGAAGGTAGTTACGCGGAACACTCGACCACGGCTTTGTCGTGGTCTTAATCTCGGCGAGCACCAGCGCTCCCGAATGAGTCACGGCCAGTCCATCGGGCGTGGCCAGGTGACGCTTCTCGACCTCCGCGTGAAACAGTGCCGACGACGGCGAGATCCCGTGTGTCGCAGCGACCCAGCGCGCGATCTCGGGCTCACGAGCGCGACCGTGATCGGTGTACGCGTTGCCGGAGAAGCCCGGTCCGCCGCCCAGCTTTTCGGTGGCGACGGCGTCAATCGACTTCGCACTGGAGAGTCGGGCTACGTCCGTTGCGGTGATTCCGCGAGAACGTGCGCGAAGCCAGGCCACCCGGTCCGTCGAGTCGGCGACGAGACGGTCAAGATGGGAAGGCACACCTCTATTGTGCCTCCATTGAACGGATGCTGCCGCCACCCAGAATCTGTCGGCGCGCCTCATCGAGGGTGTCCAGAACCGCAATCGTCTCGTCCAGCGGATGCAGCGGCGATTCCGTGAGGCCATCCGCGATGAAGCGGGCCACGGCGGAGGCCTGGTAGCTCAATCCCTCCCGCCAGAGAAGACCCGAGGTGTCTTCGAACCGAACGGCACCCGATCCCGCCGGTGAGAACGTGAATCCGCCCGGACCGACGAAGACCCGGTCGATCGCGATGCGCCCGCCGGTGCCGATGATGTTCGCCTCGCTCGGAGTGTCGGCGAGCAGGGTCGTCGAGAGCACAGCCTGCGCTCCGGTTGGCGTGTCGAGAATCAGTGACGACTGCACGTCAACGCCCGTCGGCGACAACTGTCCGCGAGCGGTGACTGACGAGAACTCCCCGAGCGCGAAGGACGCGACAGACACGAGGTAGACCCCCAGATCGAGCAACGCGCCACCACCGAGTTCCGGATTGAAGAAACGCGAAGTCGGGTCATACGGCGCGCGAAAGCCATAGTCCGCCGAAAACAACCGCACATCACCGAGCGCACCGTCTTCGAGCAACTGCCGAACCACGTCAAACTTTGGCAGGTACTTCGCCCAGAGCGCCTCCATCGCAAACACCCCGGCCGCACGCGCCGCGTTCACGACGAGCTGCGCATCGGCCGCGCTCGTCGCCATCGGCTTCTCGACCAGCACGTGCTTGCCCGCTGCAATCGCATCAAGCGCAAGCGGAACGTGTTCGGTGTGCGGAACCGCGATGTACACAACATCCACGTTTGGATCGGCAAACAAATCGGCATGACTGCCATATGACGAACGGATGCCGTGGGCCGCCGCAAACTGTCCCGCACGTTCCGCAGAACGCGACGACACCGCGACCACCTGTTGCGTGGTGTGCGCCTGCACGGCACGGGTGAAATCGGTGGCGATGGCGCCGGGACCGACAACGCCCCATCGGAGGGCCGGCGCATCGCGCTGGTTCGAGAAACGGGGGCTCGGGAGCGTCGTCATTGGCGGGGCCGATCTGCGTGTGCGCGTGAGGGGTCAGAGAGCCTGGGCGGCTGCGGTCAAAACCTGGTTGAGAGTGGGAACACCGGTGGCACGAAAAACCTCGGTGCCCTCATCGTCGAGCACGATCACGGTGGGAGTCACCCGGATTTCGTCGTCGGCGGCTTTCGCATTCTCAAAGGCAACGTCTCTCTCGACCACGCGCGCTTGCGGGACCAGGCGCTCGGCTTCGGCGAGCACCGATCGTGCCTGGGCGCAGGGCGCACAGAAGGCTGACGTGTAGAGAACGAGTTGCATCCTTACACTCAACCACGTTCCGGCGCACCCCATTCCACACAATTCATTCCTGCAACAGAATGGGCGCATGAGAATTGCTGTGACCGGTGGATCCGGAAAACTGGGACGCACCGTCGTCCGCGAACTGCGCGCCGCCGGAAATGAGGTCACGAACCTCGACGCAACGGGAGAGCGCGGGGCCGGATTCGTCCGGGTCGACCTCACCGACTACGGCCAGACACTTGACGCGCTGCTCGGTGTCGACGACAGCCACGCAGGATTCGACGCCGTTGTGCACCTCGCCGCGATCCCGGCACCGGGGATGACGAGCAACGTCGCCACCTTCCAGAACAACATCCTCGCCAGTTACAACGTCATGACCGGAGCCATCCGTGCGGGCATCCGCAACATCGTCTATGCGTCCAGCGAGACTGTCCTCGGCCTGCCGTTCGAGACTCCACCGCCCTACATTCCCGTTGACGAGGAGTATCCGGCACGGCCGGAAAGTACCTACTCGCTGGTAAAGCACCTCGAAGAGCAAATGGCGATCGAGCTCGTACGCTGGAATCCCGACCTCAAGATCATCGCGCTGAGGTTCTCCAACGTGATGAACCCCGAGGATTACGCCGAGTTCCCGAGCTTCGACGCCGATGCGTCGCTGCGCAAGTGGAACCTATGGGGGTACATCGATGGCCGCGACGGTGCACAAGCTGTCCAGCGGGCGCTTGAGCTCGAGTTCACCGGCTTCGATCGCTTCATCATCGCCGCAGCGGACACCGTGATGGCTCGGCCCAACGCCGAGCTCGTCGCCGAGGTGTTCTCCGGCGTGCCGGTCACCCGGGATCTGGGTGAGAACGACACCATGCTCTCGATCGATAAGGCGCGCCGGGTGCTGGGCTACGACCCCCAGCACTCCTGGCGCGACTGATCGCTCCGCGAGTTGCTGGGTATGCAGAGTTGCCCGACGGGCACACCCTGCAAACCCAGCAACTCGCGGGTTCACGCGACGTCCTTCACGTGTCCGTTCTTGATGTGCAGCCGGCGCTGTGCCCGCCGAGCGACCGCCGAGTCGTGGGTGACCACGATGAGGGTGAGCCCGAGTTCGGTCCACATCTTCTCGAGGAGGTCCATGATCTCGTCACGTGTGCTTTCATCGAGTGCACCGGTCGGTTCGTCCGCGAGCAGCACGGCCGGCCTCTTGACGAGTGCCCGGGCAATCGCGACGCGTTGCTGCTGCCCACCTGACAGTTCGCTCGGCAGGTGGCCGCCGCGCTCGTCGAGTCCGACGGAGGCAAGCGCGTCGCGTGCCCGGGTCGCTCGCTCCGCCGTGCCTACCCCGAGCGGCACCAGTGCCATCTCCACGTTCTCCTGCGCGGTGAGTGTGGGAATGAGGTTGAAGCTCTGGAATACGATGCCGATGTCTGTCGCTCGAACGCCGGTGAGGGTGCTCTCGCCGGCTGCGGAGAGATCGTTGCTGCGGAAGGTGATCGTTCCTGTTGACGGTCGATCGAGTGCGCCGAGCATCTGCAGCAGGGTGGACTTTCCGCCGCCGGTTGGGCCCTGAATGGCGACCATCTGGCCGTCGGGGATCTCAAGCGAGACCTTGTCGAGTGCCACGACCGTGCGTTTGCCCTGTGTGTAGGTCTTGGTGACGTCAGTGAGTGTGTACATGTGAAGTCCTTAGGGAGAAGTGGGTGATTAAGAGACGGAGCGGAGTGCTTCGGCCGGGCGGAGTCGAGCCGCACGCCAGCCGCCGAATGCGCCGGCGAGAAGCCCTCCGATTAGGGCGATGCCGGCCGCGATGGCGATGACCGTTGCGGTGATCGGGGCGTTCAGCACGACGTCGGTGGTCTGAGCGACGGCTGCGGCTGCACCACCGAACCCTCCGCCAGGGCCTGCTCCACCGGGACTGCCAACGCCACCGGGGCCGGTCGAGCTTGTCGCCGATGCACCGAGCGTGATGCCGGCCGCATTAATGATGAGGATCGCGCCCAGGCCGACGACCACACCGATGACGCCACCGATCAGTGCCTGCACTGTCGATTCGCCAGCGACCTGGCCGATGATGCGTCGGTTCGACCAGCCGATGGCCTTGAGCGTGCCGAATTCACGGGTGCGGCGGGTCACACCCGAGATGGTGAAGAGAATGGCCAACGCGAACGCGGCCACGAGGACGGCGAGGCTGAGCCAGGTGCCGAGCTGGGAGATCAGCGTCGAGGCGCTGGCGAGGGAACCCGAGACGCTGGATGCGAGGTCCTCCTGGCTGGAAACCGTTGCATCCGGCAGGGCGGCTTCGATGTCCGACTTCACCTGCGCGATGGCGGTCGACGACGCAGCCTGCACCGAGATGGTGGAGACCATGCCCTCGAGTCCGGCTACCGACTGGGCCACTCCGAGCGGGATATATACGTTCGACGCAGTCGTGGCGTCGGCAGACGTCGACGTGACCGTGCCGACGACCTCAAAGTCGGTGCCGCCGATGTTGAGGGTGTCACCGACGGCGAGCTCGGCCGACGTGGCATAGGAGGAGTCGAGAATCGCGACGGTGCTCTCCGCGTCGTCTGCGTCGAGGCCGCGTCCATCGGCGAGGGTGACGCTCGACAGTGGGCCGACACTGTCGCCAGACGGGTCGAGCCCAAGCACGGTGAACGAGTTGACGTCGAATGAGCTGCCCCCGGCGCCATCCGCTCCGCCACTCGCCGGCGCTGCGCCGTCGCCCGGTGCGCCTCCTGATCGCACCTCGGAGAAGTCGGGCAGTTCGCCGTCGAAGGTGGTGTTGGTAAGGGCGAGGGTAGCGGATGCTGCGGCCACGTTGTTGACGGTCAGAACCGAATCGAGAGCTGCCGCGTCGAACGTTTCGGTGCCGCGTTCTGCGGCCAACCGTGACTGGCTTACCGCGGTTGATCCGTCGTCGGTGGTCGTTCCGTCGTCGGCTCCAAAGTCGAACCGGCCGGCACCCCCACCGCCGCCGGGCTCACCGCTCGGGGCCTCTGGTGTCTGGCTCACGGTGATGTCGGTTCCGACGCCGTAGACCGATTCGAGCACAGAGGCTTGGGCGTTCTTCACCCCAGCCGAGAAGGATTGCACCAGAATGACGAGGGCGATGGCGAGTGCCATGCCGATCGCGATGATGACTGTCTGTTTGCGGCGACCGACTAACTCGCGCCGAAGATAGGTTCCGAACATGGTGTCCTTTGCATGACCACGGGTGGCGGCCGGGTGGCCGCAGCAGCTGCAACGGTATGGATGGCATATTTGCCGGGGCTATGGCGAGGCTGGCAGTTACCTATGTACGCATTCCCGCAGGCGGTACCAAGGAGATTCATAGGCTCTTCATAGCCGGGCGCGGATACTGGAACCGTGAGCGCTTTTGTTTCTTCGTCCAGCCCCGCGGCATCCGTCCCCCTGAAACGAGCGGATGGCAACGCCATTCGTGTACTCGTTGTCGACGACGAGCGGAGCCTGACCGACCTGTTGAAGATGGCGCTCAAGTACGAGGGCTGGGAGATCCGGACGGCGGACACCGGGCGGCAGGCGCTTGAGGTCGCTCGTGAGTTTCGCCCGGACGCGATCGTGCTCGACATCATGCTTCCCGACATCGACGGGATGACGGTGCTGTCCAGGCTGCGAGCCGATGGTGATGACGTACCCGTGCTCTTCCTCACCGCGAAGGACGCGCTCGATGACCGCATTGCCGGCCTCACCGCCGGTGGAGACGACTACGTCACCAAGCCGTTCAGCCTCGAGGAGGTGGTTGCGCGCCTGCGTGCGTTGATTCGGCGTTCGACGCTCACCGGAGCATCCGATTCTCCGTTTCTAACGATCGGCGACCTCACGCTCAATGAAGACAGTCACGAGGTGAGTCGAGGCGGGACGCCCATCGAGCTCACCGCAACCGAATATGAACTGCTGCGCTACCTCATGCGCAACCCGCGTCGGGTGCTGTCGAAGGCGCAGATTCTTGACCGGGTCTGGAGCTACGACTTTGAGGGCAAGGCCAGTGTGGTCGAGATTTACATCTCCTACCTGCGCAAGAAGATTGATGCGGGCCGTGCGCCGATGATCCACACCGTGCGCGGGGCCGGTTATCTCCTGAAGTCGGCTGAGGCGATGGTGTGAAGCGGATGTCACGGTGGACGTTGCGCAAGCGACTCGTCGTCGCTGTCGTGACGTTGCTGGCGCTCGCCGCGGTCGTGATCGGTTTCGCCAGCGTGGTGAGCGTTCGATCGGTGCTGCTCGGGCGGGTGGACGCCCAACTGACTGCAGCCACAACACGTTCGTCGGGCGCGGCGGATGAGGGTCCGGGCTACGGCGGGTCTTTTCCGCGGAACGCGCAGCCGCCGGTGCCCGAGTTCGTCGGTGTGCCCGGGCAGGCGGCCGGGACCCTGGGCGCGATTATCAGTGGGGGAGCGGTGCGCTACGCCGGGTACCTCGACGAGGCTGGCGAGCTGCGGCCGCTGACCACGCGCCAGGTGGCCGCCCTGCTCTCGGTGAGCCTCGGCGGGGCCCCCGAGTCGATCGATCTCGGCGGGCAGCTCGGGTCGTACCGGGTGATGGCCGCCAAAGTCGGTGACGGCGCGATGATCGTCGGGGTGCCACTCGCCGACCTCGAGTTCACCCTCGGCCAGCTCATCGCGGTGATCAGCGGAATCGCCCTCGGGGTTCTCCTGCTCGCCGGCGGGGCCTCGTACCTCATCGTCCGGCTCGCGCTCCGGCCGCTCGACCGCGTCGCGCAGACAGCGTCCGACGTGTCGGAGTTGCCGCTCGACCGGGGTGAGGTGGCGCTCGCCGTTCGGGTGCCCGACGACGACGCCGACCCGAACACGGAGGTTGGGCGCGTCGGCGCGTCGATCAACCGCATGCTCGGCCACATTGGCGCTGCACTCTCCGCCCGGCAGGCGTCGGAGAACAAGGTGCGCACCTTTGTCTCCGACGCGAGCCACGAGTTGCGCACTCCGCTCGCCTCGATCCGCGGCTACGCCGAGCTGACCCGGCGCTCCGGCGAGGAGCTGCCCGAGGACGCCACATACGCGCTCGGGCGCATCGAGTCGGAGGCGGTTCGGATGACGGCCATCGTCGAGGACCTCCTGCTGCTCGCCCGGCTGGACGAAGGGCGCGAACTCGCCCAGGACCCGGTTGAGCTCGGCGCGCTCGTGTCGGCGGCGGCGAGCGACGCTCGAGCAGCAGCGCCCGATCACGACTGGCACCTTGAGCTGCCCGCTGACCAGGTCGTGGTGACCGGTGACGCGCAACGCCTCTTCCAGACCGTGGCGAACCTGCTCGGCAACGCCCGCGTGCACACGCCGGCCGGCACCCGGGTCACCGCAGCACTCGATGCGAACGACACGACCGCGCGCATCAGGGTGACCGACGACGGCCCCGGAATCGACCCCGCCGTCATCGGCTCGGTGTTCGAGCGATTCGTGCGCGGCGACGTGTCCAGGCAACGCGCGTCAGGCGGCACGGGCCTGGGGCTCGCCATTGTCGCCGGAGTCATCGACGCGCACGCGGGCACCGTTGCGGTGGAGTCGGCTCCCGGGCGCACCGTGTTCACACTCACCCTGCCCCTCGCCCGCGCGAATCCGGCTATTGGGGTAACAGCCGCACCCGCCGATACCGGGCACACTGCCCCGAGCGCAATGCCCTGACGCCGTTGCGAGCACCGGGCTACAGTGGCTGCCAACCGGAGGAGAACCATGACAGACGCAGCGCCAGCCTCATCGCCCACCGCCATCCTGTTTGACGTCGACGGCACCCTCGTCGACTCCAACTACCTGCACGTTGAAGCATGGGCCCACGCCTTCGCCGACCTGGGCGTCGATGTGCCAGCGTGGCGCATCCACCGGGCGATCGGCCAGGACTCCGCCCGGCTTCTCGATGCACTGCTGGGGGAGAAGGCCGACGAGCTCGGCGACCGCGGCAAGGAGCTGCACTCGCAGTACTATAAGCAGTTGGCGGACCGGCTGAAGCCCCTCGACGGCGCCCGTGAGCTGCTCACCGAACTGCACAAGCGCGACCGCACCATTGTGCTCGCAACGTCGGCGCCCGAAGACGAACTCGACATGCTCACGGCGACTCTCGACGTCGACGATGCCATCCACGCGACCACCAACTCCGATGACGTCGAAACCGCGAAGCCCGACCCGTCGGTCGTCCAGGTGGCGCTCGACAAGGCCGGGGTGTCTGCGCAAGACGCCATCTTCGTCGGTGACTCCGTGTGGGACTGCATCGCCGCGTCCCGCGCCGGCGTCCGCACGGTCGGCGTGCTCTGCGGCGGATTCTCCTCGGCCGAGCTGTTGGCAGCGGGCGCGATCGCGATCTACGACGACCCGGCAGCACTGCTCAGGGAACTGACCCTCAGTCCACTGGCCTGAGCTGTTCGTCGCCGATTTGGCGATGCATGACGGATGCCATAAGCTAGGACAAAACCAAAGACCGCAGGTTTTCGGCGTGCGTGCGTAAGCACACATCCGATCGAAGGTTCTCAGCTGAGACGACCCGCGCAGGTGAACGAAACAACTCCGAGATTCTCTCAGAACTGCTCCGTGCGCTTGCGCCGGAGCTCTTTTTTTGCCGAAAACCAACTGCCCCCTTTGGCTCGCATCGCTGCCGCGATGTGAGGAAGACTAATCAAGGAGTGGCTATGGCGAACAAGGAAGCCTCGGTTGCCGAACTCACGGAGAAATTCCAGAGCTCGACCGCCGTTCTGCTGACCGAGTACCGCGGCCTCACTGTTGCTCAGCTCAAGACGCTGCGCAAGAACATCAGTGCGGACGCAACCTACGCCGTGGTGAAGAACACGCTGACCAAGATCGCCGCGAACAACGCAGGCATTTCGTCGTTTGACGAAGAGCTCGTTGGTCCGTCGGCAATCGCATTCGTGCACGGAGACCCTGTCACCGTTGCAAAGAGCCTGCGCGACTTTTCCAAGGCAAACCCTCTCCTGGTGATCAAGGGCGGTTACTTTGACGGTAACCCTCTGACCGCCGCAGAGGTAGGCAAGCTCGCCGACCTCGAGTCCCGCGAAGTTCTGCTCGGCAAGCTTGCCGGCGCCTTCAAGGCCTCGCTGTTCGGAGCCGCATATCTGTTCAACGCACCGCTGTCGAAGGCCGTTCGCACGGTCGACGCGCTGCGTGAGAAGCAGGAGTCCGCTTCCTAGGTTCAGACCTGGGACAGCGGTGAGTAGACCAAAGAAATCTAAGGGAGAAAATCATGGCAAAGCTGTCAACTGAAGAGCTGCTTGAGCAGTTCAAGGGCCTCACGCTCATCGAGCTCAGCGAGTTCGTCAAGGCATTCGAGGAGACCTTCGAGGTCACCGCGGCTGCACCCGTTGCTGTTGCTGGACCGGCTGCTGCCGGTGCCGCTGCAGAAGAGGTCGAAGAGAAGGACTCCTTCGACGTCGTTCTCGAGTCGGTCGGCGACAAGAAGATCCAGGTCATCAAGGCCGTTCGCGAG
Organism: Okibacterium sp. HSC-33S16; assembly: GCF_024171565.1. Classification (GTDB taxonomy): domain Bacteria; phylum Actinomycetota; class Actinomycetes; order Actinomycetales; family Microbacteriaceae; genus Mycetocola_A. Next base: position 43,787 of record NZ_JALJZZ010000005.1, on the reverse strand, counting down.
CTCACCTCGCTGGGTCTCGGCGAGGCCAAGGCTGTCGTCGATGGCGCTCCGGGCAACGTCCTCGAGGGTGCAAACAAGGAGACCGCCGAGAAGGCAAAGGCCGCTCTCGAAGAGGCTGGCGCAACCGTTACCCTCAAGTAATTTGCGCCCCTCGTGGGCTCTTGCTTGATGTAACGCGCGCTGTCGATTTCGACAGTCTGTTACGCGACAGGCGTCGTTCCCGTAAGGGAGCGGCGCCTGTCGCCGTTAACCGGTGAGGTGGGGACCACATCCAGATAATACATAGCTTGGCTATGTATTATGGAGCTATGACTGAAACGTTAGATATTCAGGCTCCGGATGCCGTGGCATCCGCTCCTCTGCATTCTTTGCTGGGTGACCTGATCACCACAGCACACCGCTTGACCCGGCTGGCCGCGCACGAGACGAACCGGACCGAGTCGCCCGCGACGTGGCGAACCCTCTCCGTACTGCAGGCGCACGGACCGATGCGACTGGGCGAGCTGGCGAGGCAAAGCCGCGTCACGCAACCGACGATGACGAAGATCGTTCGTGGCCTTGACGAACTCAACTGGATCAAGCGCATTGCCGACAGCGACGACGCTCGCGCCTCGCTCATCGCTTCGATGCCACGCGGCGAGGCGGCCCTGGCCGAATGGCGTGAAACGCTCGGCACCGCGCTCGTGCCGTTCTTCGACGGGCTCACCGACGACGAGCAGGACACCCTGCGCCGTGCGGTCGACATCCTCCGCGACCGGGCTGACCTTCGTTCGTCGGCGCCCTCCGCGGGAGCCGCGAAGTGAGCGGGCAGGCACACGGCGGCTTCCGCCAGATCTTCACGCAGCCTAAGGCGGTCTGGGCCGTTGCGTTCGCGAGCGTTATCGCGTTTATGGGAATCGGGCTGGTCGATCCGATCCTGCCGTCGATCGCGGCCGACCTAAACGCGACGCCCACCGAGGCCGAGATGCTCTTCACGAGTTACCTTGTGGTCACGGGCGTCGCGATGTTCTTCACGAGCTGGCTCTCGAGCCGCATCGGTGCAAAGCGCACGCTGCTGATCGGCCTGGTGCTCATCGTTGTGTTCGCTGCTGCCGCCGGGCTGAGCGGCAACGTCGAGTCGGTCATCGGTTTCCGCGCGGGCTGGGGGCTCGGTAACGCACTCTTCATCTCAACGGCGCTGGCCACCATTGTCGGCTCCGCGGCGGGTGGCAGCGCATCGGCGATCATTCTCTACGAGGCCGCTCTTGGACTCGGCATCGCAATCGGTCCGTTGCTCGGCGGGCTGCTCGGCCACATCAGCTGGCGCGGACCGTTCTTCGGAACCGCCGCGCTCATGGCGATCGGGTTCATTGCCATCGTCGTTCTGATGCGCGAAGACCTCGGCACACCCGCCCCGGTGGCCTTATCTGCTCCATTCAAGGCGCTCCGCATCCCCTCACTCGGGGTGCTCGCGGCGGCGGCGCTCTTCTACAACATCGCGTTCTTCGTGTTGCTCGCCTACTCGCCGTTCCCGCTCGGCCTTGAGGCCATGCAGCTGGGCTTGGTCTTCTTTGGCTGGGGAATCGGCCTGGCGGTGACGAGCGTCTTTGTTGCGCCGATTTTGACAGCATGGATGCCACGCACGCGCGTTCTCACGATTGCCTTGGTGGCGCTCGCCCTCGTGCACGTCGGAGCGGCGTTGCTCATTGATTCCACCCCGGGACTCATTTGCATGATTATCGCGGGTGGTCTCGTTCTCGGGGTCATGAACACTGTCCTGACCGAGTGCGTGATGGAGGCGACCGACTTACCGCGGTCCGTTGCATCGTCGGCGTACTCGGCCGTTCGGTTCTTGGGCGGCGCGGTCGCACCAATCGCCGCCACTGAGATCGCATCGCTGATTGCTCCCGCTGCTGCGTATTATGCCGCGGCCGCATCAGCACTCATCGCGTTGCTCATCGTCGTGTTCGGCCGTAAAGCGCTCGCTCGGGTCAACGGTCCCATCGAGTCGGACGTTGAGGAAGCCGAGGCGATCTCCGTCGGAGACGCATAATCCGCGACGGTCGGCAGATGCCGGCGCTCTACCCGGTGGCGACACCGAGCGGAGTGCCGGCATCTGCGTTCTCTGTTGAGGTACTGGCTCGAACGACGAGGCGGGCAGGCACATCGACGACGGCGGGCAGCACCTCCCCACCGGCGATCTGGTCCAATAGTGAAGTGACCGCCTTCCGACCCTGATCCCTCGGCCGTTGCTCAATCGTGGTGAGTGAGAACATTTCCGCATACTCGTGACCGTCGATGCCAATGACTGACACATCACCGGGCACCCGCAGGCCCAATCGTCGGGCCGCGATGATGGTGCCGATGGCGATTTCATCACACGCCGCGAAGATTGCTGTGGGGCGATCGGTCGCATCGCTGAGCACATGCGTTCCAGCGTCATACCCGCCGGGAAGGCTCATCGCCGTCATCTCGGCCCGGCAACTCCGCTCAAGTCCAGCAGCCGCCATGGCGTCGAGATAGCCCGCATACCGTTTGGCCGGCACCGATTCCTCGAGGGCTTCGCTGCCGTCGCCCGCGATGTGAGTGATGCGACGGTGGCCGAGCCCGATCAGGTGCTCGGTCGCACGTCGGGCGGCGGCGCGATCGTCCATGGCGTACGAGGGAATGCCGACGACCGGCCCGCCGATTCCGACGAGCGGCACACCGAGGCGCACGAGTCGTTCGACTTCGGTGGGCGACGGTTCCACCCCGATGAGGACGACACCGTCAAAGCGCTTGCGGGCCAGAAAGAATTCAAACACCCTCTGGCGGTCGGTTGTACCGGGATGCAGGTTGTAGAGGGTCATGTCGTAACCGCGGTCGAGCAGGGTCTGTTCGATTCCCTCGAGTACCTCGCCGAAGAACCAGCGATTGATGAACGGCATCACGACACCGATGTTCTTCGTTTGACCGGTGACCAGGCTTGCTGCGTTGGGGGATGCGACGTAGCCGATCTCTTCTGCGGCGGCGATAACGCGAAGACGTGTGGCCTCCGCGACGTAGCCGTTACCCGACAGTGCGCGTGATGCGGTTGCTTTGGAAACACCAGCGCGCGCGGCGACGTCGGCGATCGCGCTGGACATGGAGCCTCCCGTTGCCCCGAACTTTCGGGGACCACCCTCGTTGGTGGATGCAGTCCGTCACACAGTAGCGGATCCAAGAAACGGATGGAACCGGTCTCACATTCACCGCCATCCGCTCCTGCTCGCACGTCACTTGATTCCCGCGATATGCCGCGTGAGAGCGCGGTCAGGCGCGAGATTTCGTTATCTCCTCGTGCTTGTGTAACTTCTCGGGGTGCCGTAGCTTGTGCATGGAACCGGTTCCCGATCGGGCGCCGGTTTGCACCTGCAGTGCTGAGGCGATCATCTCGCCTCGCGAACACACTCAATGAGGAGACACAGATGAGCTTCAAGACCCATCGCCGAGTGCTCGTGCCGCTGGCAGCGGCAGGCATTATTGGCCTGGCACTCACCGGCTGTACCGGTGACGTCGCCGCTGGCGACAAAGAAAACACCGATTGTTCTGACTACGAGGCGTACGGTACTTTCGACGACAACCCGGAAGTCAACATTGCTGGCACAATCCAGGACGTCGAAGCGGACCGTCTGATCGAGTCGTGGAAAGACTTCCAGACGTGCACGGGAATCGAGGTCAAGTACCAGGGTTCGAAGGAGTTTGAGGCTCAGATCGCCGTGCTTGCGGAGGCGGGCAACGCGCCTGACATCGGCATCGTTCCCCAGCCGGGACTTCTGGCGCGACTAGCCGAGGGCGGCTGGCTTAAGCCTGCTCCCGAAGCGGTTGAAGCCAACACTGACGAGTTCTGGGGCGAGGACTGGAAGCAGTACGGAACCTACGACGGGACGTTCTATTCAGCTCCTCTGATGGCGAGCGTGAAGGGCTACGTTTGGTACTCGCCGGCGGAGTTCAAGGACAAGGGCTATGAAGTGCCCACGACCATCGACGAGCTGATGACGCTGAGCGAGAAGATCGCGGCGGATGGCGACCACAAGCCGTGGTGCGCGGGGCTCGGCTCCGGTGACGCGACCGGATGGCCGGGAACAGACTGGATCGAAGACTTCGTCCTCCGCCAGGCTGGTCCGGACGTGTACGACCAGTGGGTGACTCACGAGATTCCGTTCAACGACCCGCAGATTGTGGAAGCGTTTGACGCGGCCGGCGAGATTTTGAAGAGCCCGGACATGGTGAACGGTGGACTCGGTGACGTCTCCAGCGTGATTTCGACTGAGTTCGGCGACGCAGGTCTTCCGATTCTTGACGGAACGTGCTCGCTCCACCACCAGGCTTCCTTCTACGAAGGATTCTGGCCGGAAGGAACCGAGGTTGCACCGGACGGTGACATCTACGCTTTCCTCATGCCGTCGGTTGAAGCTGGCGGCGAGACGGCAGTCACGGGTGGCGGCGAGTTCCCCGTCGCCTTCACCGAGGGCGAAGAGATCGACGCCGTTCGTGCGTACCTTTCGAGCGACACCTGGGCGAACAACCGGGTCAAGCTCGGCGGTGTCATCAGCGCAAACAAGGGCCTCGACCCCGAGAACGCGTCAAGTGACGTCCTCAAGGACAGCATCGAGATTCTTCAGGGTGAAGACACGGTCTTCCGTTTCGACGGTTCGGACCTGATGCCCGCCGCCGTCGGAGCTGACTCCTTCTTCAAGGGAATCGTCGCCTGGGTCTCAGGAGACGACACCCAGAAGACGGTGGATGCCATCGAATCCAGCTGGCCGAAGAGCTAGCTGACATCCTCTCAAGGGCGGGGTCGCCGTAGGCGGCTCCGCCCTTGATCTCCCATCCCCGAAAGGCGTAGTTCAATGACGACCGCTGACCTCATCGGCAAAATCATTCAGGTGGTGGGTGGCCTTGCGATCTTCGCGGCCATCGTCGGCCTGCTCTTCTTCTTCCTCGATAAGGCGCCCAAGCGCGGAAAAGACTGGATTCAGCTCCTCGTCTTCCTCGCACCGGCGTTCATTCTCGTGTTTCTCGGCCTGATCTACCCGGCGGTTCGCACAAGCCTTCTTGCGTTTACAAACAACAAGGGTGACTTCAACGGGCTGGACAATTTCATCTGGATGTTCACCCAGCCCGCTATCCTCAACACTCTCCTTAACACGGTCATCTGGGTGTTGCTCGTTCCAACGATTTCGACTGCGGTTGGCCTCGCGTATGCAGTCTTCATTGACAAGTCCAAGGGCGAAAAGATCTACAAAGCCTTGGTCTTCATGCCGATGGCAATTTCGATGGTTGGCGCTGGCATCATCTGGAAGTTCGTTTATGACTATCGCCAGGCTGGGAGCGAGCAGATCGGCCTGTTGAACCAAATTGTCGTATGGTTCGGGGGCGAGCCGGTCCAGTGGCTTCAGTCATCTCCAATCAACACTTTCCTGCTGATTGTCGTCATGATCTGGATTCAAACCGGTTTTGCCATGGTTGTGCTGTCGGCTGCGATCAAGGCTGTGCCAACGGAGCAACTGGAGGCAGCCGAAATTGACGGCACGAACGCGTGGGAACGCTTCACCAACGTCACGCTTCCCGGAATTCGCGGATCTCTTGTCGTCGTGATCACCACAATCTCCATCGCAACCCTCAAGGTGTTCGACATTGTGCGCACCATGACAGCGGGTAACTTCGACACCAGCGTGATCGCCAATGAGATGTACACACAGGCATTCCGTGCCGCCGAACCAGGTCGCGGTTCCGCACTCGCCCTTGTCTTGTTTGTTCTCGTTCTGCCGATTGTCATCTACAACATCCGGCTCATGCAGAAGCAGAGGGAAATCCGATGAGCACCACACCGATTGTTCCCACCACCACGGATACCCAAACCGGCGACCAGCTCTCCAAGGGTGGCGACATTGAAGTCGGCACCAAGTCGAGGCGGGTCAAACGTCGGCTGACATCGCGAGGAGCGACGTTCGCAGCGTTGATCATTGCGGTCATCTGGACGATTCCGACGTTCGGTCTCTTCATTTCGTCATTCCGGCCGGCCGAGCTGATTCAGTCGACCGGTTGGTGGACGATTTTCCAGAACCCGGGATTCACGCTCGACAATTATCAGGAAGTCCTGCTCTCGAGTTCACAGTCATCGCCGCAACTCGGCTCCTACTTTGTGAACTCGTTGGCGATCGCCATCCCTGGGACGGTTTTCCCGTTGATCCTCGGTGCGATGGCCGCGTACGCGTTCGCGTGGATGAAGTTCAAAGGCTCCAACTGGCTCTTCATCCTGATCTTCGCGCTCCAGATCGTGCCCCTCCAGATGGCTCTTTTGCCCGTCCTGCAGATGTTTACGACGTTCCTTCGCCCGCTGCAGAACACCTTGCACGACGTTATTCCGATGATCCCCGAGCAGAACTATCTCCCCGTCTGGATCGCTCACACGATGTTCGGTCTTCCGCTGATCATCTTCCTGCTGCACAACTTCATCTCTGAGATTCCGGGCGAGGTCATCGAAGCGGCTCGCGTTGATGGCGCAAGCCCGGGCCAGATCTTCTTCCGAATCGTGCTCCCGCTGGCTCTCCCAGCGATTGCGTCGGTGGCGATCTTCCAGTTCTTGTGGGTGTGGAACGACCTACTTGTGGCGTTGATCTTCTCCGGCGGCACTCAAGACGTCGCACCATTGACACAACGGTTGGCTGAGCTGACCGGTACTCGAGGGCAAGACTGGCAACGGCTCACCGCCGCGGCGTTCGTCTCGCTCATCGTTCCGCTCATCGTGTTCTTCAGCCTGCAGCGGTACTTCGTGCGGGGCCTCCTGGCCGGTGCCACGAAGGGATAGGAACACCACGCGCATTCTCTCATCATCCTGGGCCCGGCATTTGCCGACAGATGCCGGGCTTAGGGTGAATCCATGAGTATGCACGGAGGCGGTCGCGGAGGCGGTCCAGGCGGCGGACGCCGAGGCGGCGGAGACGAGGAGGCGCAGCGGGCGGTTAACGCGGCTGCGCCGAAAATTCCCAATCTCTTCCGCCGTGTAGTGGCGCTCTTCCAGCCGCACAAGTCAAAAATCGCTCTCACCGTAATCCTCGTGCTCATCGGGGCAGCGCTGAGCGTCATACCACCGCTACTCGTGGAACAGGCTTTTGACGTTGGGCTCTTCCCGCGCGATGGCGGCGGACCTAACCTGCCCGCATTGACACGCATTGTCGTGGTCATGATCGGAATCTTCGTGGTCGCCACCGGTCTGGGAGTGTGGCAGACCTGGTTGACCGCCACCGTCGGAAACACGGTCATGGGTGAACTGCGGGTTGGTCTCTTCCGCAAACTCCAGGCGATGGAACTCAGCTTCTTCACCCGCACCAAGACCGGCGTCATCCAGTCGCGCCTTCAGAACGACGTCGGCGGTGTGGCCGGCGCTCTGAGCAATACGATTTCCAGTGTGCTCGGTAACACGGTGACCGTGCTTGCCGCGTTTGTCGCCATGCTGCTCATCAACTGGCAGCTGACGATTGTGGCGCTGATTCTCATGCCGATCCTCGTCATTGCACAGCGTCGGGTAGGACAGGTACGCGCGCGCATCGCCACAAAGACACAGGAGTCGCTGTCCGACATGACGGCTATCACGCAGGAGACGCTCAGCGTCTCGGGCGTCCTGCTGTCAAAGAGCTTCAACCAGCAGCCTGCCGAGATTCAGCGATACAGCGGCGCCAACGAAGAACAGGTCGACCTGCAGGTGAAGCAGACCATGAGCGGTCAGTGGTTCTTCGCAATGGTCAACATCTTCCTGTCATCCATCCCCGCCATCGTGTACCTCGTCGCCGGTTTCCTTGTGACCGGCGGGGCTACCGACATCACAGCTGGAGCGATCGTCGCATTCACCACCGTGCAGTCGCGCCTGCTCTTCCCCCTGATGGCGCTGATGCGCGTGGGACTCGACCTGCAGACCTCGGGTGCACTGTTTGCTCGCATCTTCGAGTACCTCGACCTGACCCCGTCGATCTCGAATCGGCCCGGGGCCGTTCCGGTCGCTCGCGACAACCCTCGTCTCGGCAGCGTCGAGTTCGAGGGCGTCACTTTCCGGTACCCCGATGCCACCCCCGATTCACGCCCCACGCTCGACAACGTCTCCTTCAGCATCCTGCCCGGTGAGTTTGCCGCCTTTGTGGGCCCCAGCGGTGCCGGCAAGACCACCGTCTCCTACCTCGTCCCCCGGTTCTATGACGCGACGGGGGGTCGCGTGCTCTTCGCTGGCACCGACGTGCGTGACCTCGACGCCGAATCGCTTGTCTCCAACATCGGCATCGTGAGCCAGGAGACCTATCTCTTCCACGCGACGATTGCCGAAAATCTTCGATATGCGAAACCGGATGCCACGGACCTCGAACTCGAAACAGCGGCGCGTGCCGCAAATATCCATGACACGATCGCCTCATTCGAGGACGGGTACAACACGGTGGTGGGTGAGCGCGGCTATCGCCTCTCCGGCGGTGAGAAGCAGCGAATCGCGATTGCGCGGGTGATGCTGAAAGACCCCGCCGTGTTGGTGTTGGATGAGGCTACAAGTGCCCTCGATACGATCTCCGAGCGAGTCGTCCAGCGTGCGTTGGAGGCAGCATCCGCTGGACGTACGACGATCGCGATCGCGCACCGGCTCTCGACGATCGTCAAGGCCGACGTGATCTTCGTGATCGAAGCAGGCCGAGTTGCCGAGAAGGGCACCCACGCCGAACTGTTGGCCCGCGACGGCATTTATGCGCGGATGTTTGAGGAGCAGCTCGGGAGTCGCCCGCTCGTCGATTGAGTTCGTGTTACCGGTGCGCCTTACTGATATTGAGCACTTCGCCGATTTCGAGAAGCGGATATTCGACGAAGGTGATGCGCGTGGGGTTGAGGTAGAAGAGGTCATCGATCGTCATGCCGAATCGTGCTGCGACCTCCGACGCGATGTCGTTCGGGGCAACCGAGTAATCAACCGGTGCGCCGTCAATGACAGTCACCTCTCCATTTGCGCCTCCGGTTTTTCCCGAATCAGCGACGACAAGTCCCGGCCGCATGTCCGGCAACGTCCAGTGGAGAACCGCGCTCGACAAGACGGACACGAAGCACCCCTCGGTGAACGCCTCGAAGTCATGGTGGCTGATCAGGACGGTGTCAAGGAAGCTCGGGTCGCCCGACGTGAAATCTGCCGGGAGGGTGAACGTCTGTTCGGGCTGGTGGGGCAGGTTGCCGTAGGACATGTTCATGATCGAGCTTGTGCACGGGGTGCCCGGTTCGACCAGATTGGGCGTGATACGTAGTTCGACGTCTTCACTCCGAGCGGAGGAGAAGCCGAGCAGCGCCAGAACGAAGCCGCCGCCTCGCCCCGCGCGCACTTCGACATCGCCCGAGATGAGTGGATCTCCCATCAGCTGCCCCGTGGCAACCACCGTGCCCGGATCGACCTGCGTTGGCGGAACCGTCGATCGCCGCTCAGTCGTTGGCGTCAGGGTGGTTGGTGTGGGCGTCGGTGTCGGCTTCGACGCCTCGAGCTGTTGCATCAGTCCGCAGCCACTGAGGAGCAGAGAAGCGGTCGCAACGACAACGCCGACGGCCACGGATCGAGATCTCGCCGCCATGAAGCCCTCCCGGGTCGCGGCAGGTCCGCTATCTCCGTGAGCCGAGGCTAACGCGCCCGGGCGTCGGAGCGCGAGCACTCGATCGGGGGACGCGGACTGCGGCAGCGGTGCCGGGACCCTACGGCGCGGGGCGCTCCTCGAGCATCGAGTTCATCAGGTCGATCTCCGACTGCTGACTCTTCACAACGCCGTTCGCAAAGGTACGAACGGTCGAGTTCGTGCTCCGGTCGAGCACCGCCTCGCCCATCTCAATCGCACCCTGGTGGTGCGCGATCATGAGCTCGAGGAACATGCGCTCAGCCGCAACGCCGCTGAGGCCCTTCAGCTCGGTGATCTGCTCGGGTGTCGCGAGTCCCGGCATGGGCTCACCCGGTTTGTGTGCACTCTCGCCCGAACCGTGATTGTGACCGTCGCCCTTGAGCGTCGGCTGCATCATCCAGGTCATCTCGGGGTCAGTGCCATGCGCGGGCAGCTTCCACACGTTGAGCCAGCCCTGCATCATTCCTGACTGGGCGCTCTGCGTGGTAGCGATGTCGTAGGCGAGGAGCCGCACGGCGTCGTCGTCGGTGAGGTCCCGGACGATGAACGACAGCTCGACGCCCTGATTGTGGTGCGTCTGCATGTCACGGGCGAACCCGGCTTCAGCGCTGTCGCTCGTGGGGGTCGGATCTCCGAGGGTCGACAGCCGCCCGACCGAGAACGCAATCACGCCGACGGCCACGATCGCTACGACGGCGACGAGCAGCAGTGCGAGAGGCGACCGGCGCCGGTGACCGGCGGCCGACGTCGCGTCGGACGCCGAGGCATCCGTCTCGAAATTCGGAGAACCGGCCGCCGTCATACTTACGCCTTGCCCGGGCCGTCTACCGCGCCGGTGCAGAGGGCACCGGGCTCGGGAACACTCTCGCTCTTCCAATACTCCTCGAAGAATTCGGCGATGCGCTCATCGGATGCCTTGTCAACCTGCAGCTGCGCATCCCAGCCGGAAAGAACGATGGGGGAGGGCAGGTCTTCGAACGGCGAGAGGATCACGTAGGTGGAGGGCAGCTTGGACTTGAGCGTGTCGAGTTCATCGTCGGAGATCGACGGGTCGTACGTCACCCAGATCGCGCCGTGCTCGAGCGAGTGAACGGCGTTCTCGTTCTGCTGCGGCTCGGTGTAGATGCCACAGTTCAGCCAGGCCGGGTTGTGGTCGCCACCAGCGGGCGGGGTCTGCGGGTAGTCGACGGCCGTTTCGACGTGGTTGTTCGTGTTCGTGAAGGTCTCGACGCCCTCGATCTTGGCGCCAGAACCCCCCTCGGAGTAGGTCGCGTTCTTCGGCATGGTTAGCACGATGCTCGTGATGAGCAGGGCGACGATGGCGACTCCGCCGACGATGGCCGAGATGATGCCGATGCGCTTGTTGCGCCGCTTGCGAGCCTGCTCCTTCTTGAACGCCTCGACCTTGGCGTTGCGCTGTGCGGCGCGCTGCTCTTTGATGGTCTTCTGCTTCGCCGGGTTACCGCTCGTGCTCGCGGCGGCTGCGGGGGAGTCGTCTCGGGGGGTCAACAGGGGCCTCTCGTTGGAGTTCGCGTGGGGGCAGCCTGCATGCATCTGAATGAGCCCGGGCTGTTCCTTCAGTGTATGGCTCGCATCCTCACAAGATGATGTGAAGTGGATGCCTGTTGCCACCTCGATCACGCCTGTAACGAAAGGAATCGAGCGGCTAGGCTCGAAGGGACGGCCAGAAACCGTCGAGCGGCCGATCCGACCCGGACCGAGGCCAGCAACGCACACGCCGAACGGACGAACACGTGAAGTACGCAGAAACCATTGTCGACCTGGTCGGAAACACCCCACTCATCAAGCTCAACAGTGTGACGGAAGGCATCGCGGCCACCGTGCTCGCGAAGGTGGAGTATTTCAACCCGGGCGGCTCGATCAAAGACCGCATCGCAACACGCATTATTGATGCTGCCGAGGCATCCGGAGATCTGAAGCCGGGTGGAACGATTGTCGAACCAACGAGCGGCAATACCGGTGTCGGGCTCGCGCTCGTCGCCCAGCAGCGCGGATACAAGTGCATCTTCGTTGTGCCGGACAAGGTCGGCGAGGAGAAGCGCAACGTGCTCACCGCCTACGGCGCGCAGGTCGTTGTCACACCGACCTCGGTGACACCGGAGTCGCCGGAGTCGTACTACAGCGTGTCTGACCGCCTCGCGGCCGAGATTCCCGGTGCCTTCAAGCCGAACCAGTACTTCAACCAGAACGGTCCGCTCAGCCACTACGAGACGACAGGTCCCGAGATCTGGAACGACACCGACGGCACCGTCTCCCACGTCGTCATGGGCGTCGGCACCGGTGGAACCATCACGGGCACGGGGCGCTTCCTCCGCGAGGTGTCGAACGGTGGGGTCCGAATCATCGGCGCAGATCCCGAGGGATCGGTCTACTCCGGCGGCACCGGTCGCCCGTACCTCGTTGAGGGTGTCGGCGAAGACATGTGGCCAGGGGCATACGACCCGGGCGTCGTCGACGAGGTCATCGCGGTCAACGACGCTGAGTCGTTTGCCATGACCCGTCGCCTCGCGTTGGAAGAGGGGCTCCTCGTCGGCGGCTCAAGCGGCATGGCCGTTGTCGCCGCGCTCAAAGCGGCGCGCTCGCTTCCGGCCGACGCTGTCGTTGTGGTCGTGCTTCCCGACGGTGGCCGCGGCTACCTCGCGAAGATCTTCAACGACGGCTGGATGCGTTCGCACGGCTTCCTCGGCTCGGCCTCCGACGAGCGCACGGTCGGCGACCTGGTTCGATCGAAAGACGTCTCGGCGTCGTCGCTCGTGCATGCCCGCCCGACCGACACAGTGAGCGACGTCGCCGCTCTGCTCTCGAGCACCGGCCTCTCGCGGGTTCCCGTGCTCTCTGCACAGCCTCCGGTCATGCTCGGCGAAGTCGTCGGGTCGGTGTCACAGGCGTCGCTGCTCGAAAGCATTCTCTCCGGTTCGGCCACGGTGACGGATGCCGTTTCCACCGTCATCGAAGCGCCGATTCCGATGATCGGTGCAGGCGAATCGATCGAGGCGGCGCGAACCGCGCTGACGGCATCCGACGCCCTATTGGTGATTGAGGATGGCAAGCCGCAGGCCGTTATTACCCGTCAGGATCTCCTGACCTTCGTGACTGAGTAGAGAAGAGCGAACATGAGCGACAAGAAGAAGCAGGGCTTCGGCACCCGGGCCATTCACGCCGGGCAGGACTTCGACCCCACGACGGGTGCCGTCATTCCGCCGATCTACCAGTCATCGACCTTCGTGCAGACCGAGATCGGTGGACTGCGCAACGGCTACGAATACGGCCGAGGGGGCAACCCCACGCGCAACGGGCTTGAAGAGCAGCTTGCTGCACTCGAGGGCGGAAAGTACGGCATCTCGTTCGCCTCGGGGCTCGCCGCCGAAGACGCGCTGCTGCGCGGAATCCTCAAGCCGGGCGACCACATCATCCTGGGCAACGACGCGTACGGCGGAACCTATCGCCTCATCAACAAAATCTTCGGCGCATGGGGAGTGACCCACACCGTCGTCGACATGTCGAATCTGCGCACCGTGCAGACCGCCATCACCGCAGACACGAAGGTGCTCTGGGTGGAGACGCCGTCGAACCCGCTCATGAAGATCACCGACGTGGCCGAGCTCGCCGAAATCGGACACGCTGCCGGGCTCACCGTGGTCGTCGACAACACCTTCGCGTCGCCCGCGCTTCAGCAGCCGCTGACCCTCGGAGCCGACGTCGTCGTGCACTCGACCACCAAGTACATCGGCGGCCACTCCGACGTCATCGGTGGAGCCCTCGTCATGAACGACGACGAGATGCACGAAAAGGTGCGATTCATGCAGTTCGCGGCCGGCGCCGTCTCCTCGCCGATGGACGCGTTCCTCACCAGTCGCGGGATCAAGACGCTCGAGGTGCGCATGCACCGGCACGGCGAGAGTGCCCAGGCCATTGCCGAGTTCCTGGCCCAGCACCCGGCCGTCGAGACCGTGTACTACCCCGGGCTGGAGTCACACCCGGGCCACGCACTTGCCGCATCGCAGATGTCAGGATTCGGTGGGATGCTGTCGGTCGCCTTCGTGGGCGGCGAAAAAGTGGCGAGGCGATTCGCGGAGAAGACCCGTGTTTTCCAGCTCGCTGAGTCGCTCGGCGGTGTCGAGTCGCTCGTCAACTACCCGGCAGCGATGACCCACGCCTCCGTTGCGGGAACGGAACTCGCCGTCCCCGCGAACGTTGTTCGACTCTCGGTCGGGCTCGAGAGCATTGACGATTTGCTGGCCGATGTCGAGCGTGCCGTCGGAAAGGCGACCAAGAAGCGCTGATCGCGCAAGGGCTGGACGGGATGTACTCCGGCGTGTGGACTGGGAACCATGAACCTTCCCAACCCACTCGACCAGTATCCCCGTCCGCCCTTTGACGTTGACGACTCGGGTGACGAGCCCGTCATGTCGCCACCGCCGGACCACGGCGAACAGTCCTACCAGGGCAACGGGCGACTCGCGGGCCGGCGCGCGTTCATCACGGGCGGTAACTCCGGGCTTGGACGTGCCACCGCGATCGCCTTCGCCCGCGAGGGTGCCGACGTCGTCTTCACGTTTCACAGTGATGAGGAGGGCGCGAAAGAGGCGCTCGCGGTCATCGAGGACTGCGGCGTCACGGGCGGGATGCTCAAGGTCGACATCTCCGACGAGTCCGAGTGCGTGAAGGCCATCGCCGACGCCGTCGAGACGCTCGGCGGGCTTGACACCCTGGTCATGGTGGCCGGGTACCAGAACAACGTCGACGACATCCTCGACCTTGAGACCGACCAGCTCGACCTGACCTTCCGCACGAACGTCTACTCGATGTACTGGCTCACCAAAGCGGCGCTCGAGCACATCCCCGCCGGTGGCAGCATCATCACCACGAGCAGCGTCCAGGCGAACCAACCTTCCCCGGACAAGCTCGACTATGCGGCCACCAAGGGCGCGATCGTCACCTTCACGAAGGCGCTCGCCCAGCAGCTCGCGCCGCGCGGCATTCGGGTGAACTCGGTCGCTCCGGGGCCATTCTGGACCAACCTGCAGCCCGACTCCTCCGACGCCGAGAGTGTCACCGAGTTCGGCAAGGACTCGCCATACGGACGCCCCGGCCAGCCCGCCGAGATCGCCGGAGCATACGTGTACCTCGCCAGCACCGACGCGAGCTACACGAGCGGCTCCACGCTTGTGGTGTCAGGCGGCTCCCCCATCTAACATCGACCAGCCGGCGCGCTCGTCCGATGAGGACGAGCGCGCCGATTGCTGTGCGTTGCCGCCTAGGCTGAACGTTGTGTCATCGAACGCCAAAATCGGGGCGGATGCTCCTGGTCACGCAATCCGGACGGCCCCCGGAATATTCTCACCCCGCTACCTCTGGGTGACGATTGGGGCGTGTGCGCTCGTCTTTCTGGGAGCCTTCGAGTCGCTTGCCGTCACGACCATCATGCCGCTCGTCAGCGCAGACCTCGACGGAGCTGCGCTGTACGCGCTTGCCTTCGCGGGGCCCCTCGCGACCGGCGTCATCGGTATGGTGGTTGCCGGCAACTGGTCTGACCGCAACGGACCGGTCGCTCCGCTTCTGACCTCGGTCGCCCTGTTCATCGTGGGGCTGGTCGTCGCGGGCCTGGCCACCGACATGACCGTCTTCCTGATCGGGCGGCTCGTTCAGGGCCTCGGCTCGGGTGCGATGAACGTTGCGCTCTACGTCGTGGTCGCCCGCATTTACCCACCGGCGCTCCACTCGAAGATCTTCGCGGGCTTCGCGGCCGCCTGGGTCGTCCCCTCGCTCGTCGGCCCATTCGCGGCGGGCGTCGTTGCCGAACTCACCAGCTGGCACTGGGTGTTCCTCGGCGTGGTGGCGCTCGTACTCATTGCGATGCTCATGGTTGTGCCTGCATTGCGGATGCTTCGCGGCCAGCCAGCGGCGGAGGTCGCTGTGCGACCCGCCTGGGCCGTCGGCAAAATCGCCTGGTCTGTGCTTGCCGCTGTGGCGGTGCTCGGCCTCAACCTTTCGGCTCGACTCGATGGTGCGTGGATCGGTGTCGTTGCCGCCGTGGCGATCCTTATCGCGTTGATAGCGGTGCGACCCCTGCTTCCCCGCGGTGCCCTGCGCGCCCGTCGAGGCTTACCGAGCGTCATCCTGCTTCGTGGACTCATCGCCGCAGGGTTCTTCGGTGCCGAGATCTACATTCCCTACCTGCTGAGTGACCGGTACAACTACTCCGCTGCCCTGTCGGGACTCGCCCTGACGGGAGCGGCGCTGACCTGGGCCGGTGCGTCCTGGCTGCAGGGGAAACTCGATACTGCCCTCACCCACGTCCGCGCCATGCAGATCGGAACCGTGCTCGTTCTCTTCGCGATTCTGACCGCTGTAGCGACCGCAGCATTCGAACTGTCACCGTTCGTTGTGATCGGCGGGTGGCTCTTCGGAGGAGGCGGCATGGGCCTCATGTATCCCCGCCTCAGCGTTATGACGCTGTCCTACTCGACCGACCGTGACCAGGGGTTCAACAGTTCGGCGCTCTCCATTGGTGACTCGCTCGGAGGGGCGCTTGCGCTTGCATCAACGGGGATCGTGTTCGCGGCTCTCGCGGGCGCTGGCGGGTCCTGGCCGTTCGCCGGGTGCTTCCTGCTCGCCACCGTTCTTGCAGGCGTCGCGCTCAGCGTGGGCCCGCGGGTTGGGGATGGCGTTCGCGACACGGAGTAGAGCGAGTCCGCGTAGGCAGACGCTTGCATGTGACAGCGATGTGACAGCCCGCGGTTCGCGGTGAACCTTTGTCACACTTTTGTCACATACGCGGCCTGTTGTGTATTCCTCTAGCAGTGACGGGCGTTGGAGCGTGCATAATTGACGTAATCGCGCGGATGTGACCGTGCACATGGACAGGGATGTTTTCGGTGACAGACAGCGCGGATCGGGGCAGGGCGCCGAATATTCGAGATGTGGCACGTCTCGCCGGAGTGAGCCACCAGACGGTTTCCCGGGTCATCAATGATCACCCCAGCATTCGTGACTCGACCAAGCAACGCGTCCTCGACGTGATGGGTCAGTTGCAGTACCGGCCCAATCGAGCGGCCCGGGCCCTCGTCACCCACCAGTCGCGCACGCTCGGCGTGCTGGCGTCACAGCGGTCGCAGTACGGCCCGTCAAGCATCATCCAGAGCATCGAAACCGCAGCGCAGGACGCCGGTTACATGGTCTCAACGGCCAACATCGCCTCAACGGACGAAGAGTCGATCGTCGCAGCACTCGATCACCTCAACGCACAGGCGATCGACGGCCTGGTCATCATCGCGCCGCAGGTCCGGGTCTTTCGCGCCATCTCAAACCTCGATCTGCGCGTGCCCTTCGTTGCCATGAACACGAGTGAGGGCACAGACGAGCACGCGATCGGCGTCGACCAGGTTGCCGGTGCGCGGTTGGCAACCCGTCACCTCATTGAGCTCGGTCACCGCCACATTTACCACCTCGCCGGACCGCAGGACTGGATGGAAGCTGAGGCGCGGATGCGCGGATTCCTTGAGGAGATGAACGCGCAGGACGTGCGAACAACGGCGCCGATCCTGGGGGACTGGTCGGCGGACTTCGGCTATCACGCGGGTCGAGAGCTCATGCGGGTGCGCGACTTCACAGCGATCTTCTCTTCGAATGACCAGATGGCGCTCGGGCTCATCCACGCAATCCGCGATTCCGGGCACGAGGTGCCGCGTGACGTTTCAATCGTCGGATTCGACGACATCCCCGAGGCCGCCCACTTCTGGCCACCTCTCACCACCGTTCGTCAGGACTTCCCCGAACTGGGGAGGCGGTGCGTGGCACAGCTTCTTGGTGAAATGGCGAACTCACCAATCGGCTCGACGGCGCGGATCCAGCCCGAGTTGATCGTCCGCACGTCAACCGGTGCACCGTCGTTTTGACCGCTTTTCCCTTGCGCCCTCATTGCGGTTACCAAATCGAGACTTTTCGACTTGACACGAGAGGCCGTGTTCTGAGTAACATGTGACAGCAATGTGAACGGTCACATTGAATCGGCCCGACACATCGGGAACCGATAACTCCACTTCACGGTCAACCACGAACCGGCCTGTACCCGGGCCGGACAGAGCACACAGTCATGGACGCAGTGTGTTCTCGTGGGGCGCCAACCCTGTCTGGAATCCCAGGCGACAAAGACGTCCATGGCACCGATTACAGAGAGGTAAACACACAGTGAAGAAAGTACTGATCGCGACCATCGCGGCAGGCGCAATGGCGCTGTCGCTCGCGGCATGTTCGTCCGGCGGCTCCAGCGAAGGCGGAGAAGGCGGCGGCGCACTCGTCGGCGTTGCAATGCCAACCAAGTCGAGCGAGCGCTGGATCCAGGACGGCGACGCCGTCAAGAAGCAGCTCGAAGACGAAGGCTTCAAGGTTGACCTGCAGTACGCAGAAGACGACATCCCCACCCAGGTTTCACAGATCGAGAACATGATCACCAAGGGTGCAGAAGCCCTGATCATCGCTTCGATCGACGGCACAACCCTGACCCAGGTTCTGCAGGACGCCGCTGACGCTGACATCCCCGTCATCGCCTATGACCGCCTCATCCGCGACACCGAAAACGTCAGCTACTACGCGTCGTTCGACAACTTCAAGGTCGGACAGCAGCAGGCCACCTCGGTGCTCAACGGTCTCGGACTTGTTGACCTCGAAGGCAACGCCATCGACGGCGCACCGGCCGGTCCGTTCAACATCGAGATGTTCGCCGGTTCGCCCGACGACAACAACGCCACGTTCTTCTGGGACGGCGCTCAGGACACCCTGAAGCCGTTCATTGACGCAGGCACCCTCGTTGTTAAGAGCGGCCAGACCAGCTTCGAGCAGGCAGCAACTCTCCGCTGGGACGGCGAAACCGCCCAGAAGCGTATGGAGAACATCCTCACGTCGAGCTACTCCGACGGCACCAAGGTCAACGGCATCCTCTCGCCGTACGACGGCATCTCCCGCGGAATCATCTCCGCACTGACCGACGCTGGTTACAGCGCCGGTGAGGAATGGCCGATCATCTCGGGCCAGGACGCAGAGCTCGACTCGGTCAAGGCCATCAACAACTCCGGTGAGCAGTACGCGACGATCTTCAAGGACACTCGCAAGCTCGCTACCGCTGCTGTTGAGATGACGGTTGCCGTCCTGAACGACGAAAAGCCCGAGGTGAACAACACCGAGGACTACGACAACGGCAAGTTCGTTGTTCCGTCCTTCCTCCTCGACTCCCAGATCGTTGTCAAGGACAACGTGAACGAGGTCCTGGTTGAGTCCGGTTACTGGACCGCAGAAGAGATCGGCTAACACCCTTCTTCCCAGTTGAGGCCGGTGGGGGAGTTTTCACTCCTCCACCGGCACTCGAATGCAATGAAGCAGGTATCGGTATGGAAAAGGTGCGAAAGTGACCACAAACATCCTCGAGATGCGCAGCATCACTAAGACGTTCCCGGGCGTGAAAGCCCTGTCGGACGTCACCCTCGACGTGGGGCGCGGCACTGTCCACGCTATCTGCGGCGAAAACGGGGCTGGCAAGTCCACCCTGATGAAGGTTCTTTCCGGGGTGTACCCGCACGGAACCTATACCGGCGACATCGTCTTCGAGGATGAGGTCGTCGAGTTCAAGGACATTCGGGACTCCGAAGCCAAGGGCATCGTCATCATCCACCAGGAGCTGGCGCTGAGCCCCTACCTCTCGATCGCCGAGAACATCTTCCTCAACAATGAGCAAAAAGGTGGCCTCGGTCTCATCGACTGGAACAAGACCAACCACGAAGCAGCGACGCTGCTCGCCCGGGTTGGGCTCAAGGAAAATCCCACGACGAAGATCATGGACATCGGTGTCGGCAAGCAGCAGCTCGTCGAGATCGCCAAGGCACTGTCGAAGCGAGTGAAGCTCCTCATCTTGGACGAGCCAACGGCCGCCCTCAACGACGAGGACTCCGACCACCTGCTTGACCTCATCCTGCACCTCAAGGAGCAGGGCATCACCTCGATCATCATCAGCCACAAGCTCAACGAGATCAAGAAGGTCGCGGACACCGTGACCGTGATCCGCGACGGCCAGACGATCGAGACGATTCAGAAGACCGACGTCACTGAAGAGCGCATCATCAAGGACATGGTCGGCCGGGACCTCGAACACCGTTACCCCGATCACACGCCGAACATCGGCGAGGAAATCTTCCGGGTTGAGGACTGGACAGCTCACCACCCGCAGGACCCCACTCGCGTCGTCGTCGACAAGGTGAACATCAACGTCCGCGCCGGTGAAATCGTCGGTATTGCGGGCCTGATGGGTGCCGGGCGCACTGAGTTCGCCATGAGCGTCTTCGGACAC
Organism: Okibacterium sp. HSC-33S16; assembly: GCF_024171565.1. Classification (GTDB taxonomy): domain Bacteria; phylum Actinomycetota; class Actinomycetes; order Actinomycetales; family Microbacteriaceae; genus Mycetocola_A. The sequence goes on along the minus strand of NZ_JALJZZ010000005.1, from coordinate 23,801 downwards.
AGCTACGGCAGCAGGATCTCCGGCAAGGCGTTCATGCGTGGTCAGGAAATCAAGACCAGGACCGTCTCCGAGGCGATCGGAAATGGACTGGCCTACGCTACCGAAGACCGCAAGCACTACGGACTCAACCTGCTCGAGGACATCAAGCGCAACATTGCTCTCGCCTCGCTCGACAAGCTCTCGTCCAAGGGGCTCGTCAACGACAACGAGGAATACAAGGTGGCCAACGGCTACCGCAAGAGCATGAACATCAAGGCGCCGACCGTGATGGCCAAGACCAGCAAGCTGTCTGGTGGAAACCAGCAGAAGGTCGTGCTTTCCAAGTGGATCTACTCCGACCCCGATGTGCTCATCCTCGACGAACCGACTCGCGGCATCGACGTGGGCGCGAAGTACGAGATCTACGCGATCATCAACGAACTCGCCGCACAGGGCAAGGGCGTCGTCGTCATCTCGAGCGAACTGCCCGAGCTGCTCGGAATTTGCGATCGCATCTACGCCCTCAGCGAGGGACGCATCACGGGCCAGCTTCCGATTGAGGAAGCCAACCCGGAATCCCTTCTCAAGCTCATGACCATGGAAAAGCCGCGCTAGCGCGCCCGGCACCACCAAGGAGAACACCGAAATGTCAAGCACTCAGACCCCGGCGGCCGAGGAAACCGCGGCCGGCGGTCGAATCAATCCCCCCGAAAACAAGTTCACCAGCTGGCTCAGCCACCTCCTCGCCGACCTCGGCAAGAACGGTATCTTCCTCGCACTTCTCGCGGTGATCCTGTTCTTCACGGTCGTCACGGACGGCATCCTGCTGCGCCCGCAGAACATCTCCAACCTCATCGTCCAGAACGGCTACATCCTTGTTCTGGCAATCGGTATGGTCATGATCATCATCGCCGGGCACATCGACCTCTCGGTCGGTTCGGTTGCTGCCTTCGTCGGCGCCTGCTCCGGTGTGTTCGCCGTCTCGTGGGGACTGCCCTGGTGGCTCGCGATCATCATGTCGCTCGCCATCGGTGCGCTCGTCGGAATGTGGCAGGGTTTCTGGATCGCCTACGTGGGAATTCCCGCCTTCATTGTGACGTTGGCCGGCATGCTCATCTTCCGCGGTCTCGCTCTCGTCGTCCTCGGTAACGCCAACATTGGCTCCTTCCCGACCGAGTACCGTGCCCTCGGAAACGGCTTCCTCAACAACGTCTTCGGTGACCTCGACCTCGACCCGCTGACACTCATCGTCGCGGCGGTCGCCGTGGTTGCCCTCATCGTCGGTCAGTTCCGCACGCGGAGCGGCCGGGCCAAGTACGGCCAGGAGGTCGAACCGATCGTCTGGTTCGTCGCCAAGCTCGTACTTATCACCGTCGCCATCGGCTTCTTCGCCTACGCGCTGGCCTCATACAAGGGCATCCCGGTCACGCTCATCGTTCTGGCCGTGCTCGTCCTGATCTACGGCGTCATCATGAACCGCAGCGTCTTCGGCCGTCACGTCTACGCGATCGGTGGAAACCGCCACGCGGCCGAGCTGTCAGGCATCAAGACCCGCAAGACCGACTTCCTGCTCTTCGTGAACATGGGCGTCCTCGCAGCCCTCGCCGGCCTGATCTTCACGGCTCGCCTCAACCTCGCTGGCCCCAAGGCCGGTGATGGTTTCGAACTTGAGGCCATCTCCGCAGCGTTCATCGGTGGAGCCGCTGTTCAGGGTGGTGTCGGCACCATCGGTGGCGCGATCATCGGTGGACTGATCATCGGTGTGCTCAACAACGGTATGTCGATCCTCGGGCTCGGCATCGAGTGGCAGCAGGCCGTCAAGGGCCTCGTCCTTCTGCTCGCTGTCGCGTTCGACGTCTTCAACAAGCGTCGCTCAGGCGGCAAGTAAACCGCGGGTCCCGATCGTCCGCTCCCGCAGCAGACGATCGGGACCATATTCATGAGAGAGAAGCGGATGCCACGGGTCGGGGACATGCCGGATGGCGCACGGTTGATCGCCGTGCTCGGCGGCCTGCCCACGATTACTGGTGCTCCTCAACTCGGCAGCGAGTCGCAAATCCTGCCGTTCCAAAGTGTCGGCGACAACGCGCTGCTCGGTGCGGAGTCCTCGAGCGGTTTCTTTCTCCGCCGCGGCACACTGGACCGTCGAGCCGCCGAACTTCTCGAGCGGGTCGGGCTCGACATCGCACCTGGTCGTCCTGCGCTCGACCTCGACACCGTCGACCGGCGCATTGTCGAACTGGCTCGGGCCCTAGCCCGGGCGCCAGAAACGATCCTGGTCGATGATCGCCAATCCCGGTTCACATCCGCGGAGACCGAGCGCTGGCTCCGAGCCCTTCGCCGGGCGGCGATAAGTGCGCGCATCCTCGTTTCGGTTGAGGGTCTGGCCGACCTGCATCAGGCAGCGGAATCCGTGGACCTCGTCGCCGTCGTGCGAGATGGCGTGGTCGTCGATTGGGCCCAACCGGCCGATGCTGCGCGTTTGGCAGAGTCCCTCGTTCCCAGCGAGCCATCCGCCGCCCGTCCCGACCGGGTGCTCGGACCGATCGTCCTCGAACTCCGTGGCGTCTCGGTGTCGCACCCCGTCCGTCGGGAGCGTCTCGCCGTCGAGAAGGTGACACTCACCGTCCGGTCCGGCGAAATCGTCGGATTCGGGAGCGCACAGGACCTCGTGCTCGGCATCTTCGGAGCGTCAACCGGGGGAGCGGTGACCGGCGAGATCAGACTCGACGGGCAGCCAGCCGACCTGTCCTCGGTCGACCGGGCGATTGCGGCTCGGGTGCTCTTCATCTCCGAACACCCACCCACCTATGACATCGGACTCATCGGGGGAATTCCCACAAGCGTGTCCGGCACGTCACTCGCGCGATTGGCCCGGTTGGGCATCATCGACAAGCGTCGGGAGTACATCCCGAGGCGCGCGCCGTCGATGCTTCTCGAAGCGATTCCCGGGGCCGCATCCCGCCCATCCACCTCCGACCTCAATGAGGTGCTCGCGGGCTGGGTCGCCCAACCGCCCCGGGTCGCCATCCTCACCGAGCCGTTCTCCGGGCTCACTCCGACCGAGACAGGCGAACGTCGCGAGCTGATTGAAGCGCTGGCCGCTGCCGGTGTGGCCGTCCTCGTCGAGGCGACCGATGCCCTGCAACTGGTGGGCCTCTGCGATCGCATTCTGCTGCAGACCGGTACCCGTCTCGAGACCGAACTTCGCGGCGACGATGCGTCAGCTCGCGGGTTGATCGCTCATCGGCTCCGCACCCATTTACAACGTTAGAATTGAGTAGCTTCATGATCACTAAGTTCAGACCATTCGCACCCAAGACAAAGGAGTCGGCACTGTGACCGAGACCCCCGTTTCCCAGGATAGCTACGTCATCGGCGTTGACTACGGCACGCTGTCCGGTCGCGCCGTTGTGGTGCGCGTCTCCGACGGTGCCGAACTCGGCAGTGCCGTGCTCGAGTACCCGCACGCAGTGATGGACACCACGTTGGCCGCCACCGGTAAGCGGCTCCCACCGGACTGGGCGCTCCAGGTCCCACAGGACTACGTCGACGTGCTGAAGTCCGCTGTCCCTGAAGCGGTCAGGATCGCCGGTATCGATCCGGCCGCCGTCATCGGCATCGGCACCGACTTCACCGCGTGCACCATGGTGCCCACCCTCGCCGATGGCACCCCGCTCAACGAACTTCCCGAGTACGCCGATCGTCCGCACGCCTATGTGAAGCTGTGGAAGCACCACGCCGCACAAGCGCAGGCCGATCGCATCACCGAGCTGGCGGCATCCCGCAATGAAAGCTGGTTGCCCCGGTACGGCGGCCTCATCTCGAGCGAGTGGGAATTCGCGAAGGGCCTGCAGCTTCTCGAGGAGGACCCCGAGCTGTACAACAAGATGGACCACTGGGTCGAAGCGGCTGACTGGATCGTCTGGCAGCTGACCGGTGAGTACGTGCGCAACGCCTGCACGGCCGGCTATAAGGGCATTCTCCAGGACGGCGAATACCCCAGTCGCGACTACCTGGCCGCGCTCAACCCCGACTTCGCCGACTTCGTCGAGACCAAGGTCGAGCACCGCATCGGCCAGCTCGGCGACGCGGCCGGTCGGCTCTCCGCCGAGGCTGCGGAGTGGACCGGACTGCCCGAGGGCATTGCGGTTTCGGTCGGTAACGTCGACGCACACGTGGCCGCACCAGCGGCACGCGGCGTTCAGCCCGGTCAGATGGTCGCCATCATGGGAACATCGACCTGCCACGTCATGAACAGTGACAAGCTTGTCGAGGTCCCCGGCATGTGCGGTGTCGTAGACGGGGGCATCGTCGCGGGACTCTACGGATACGAAGCCGGTCAGTCCGGCGTCGGAGACATCTTCGCCTGGTACGTCAAGAACCAGGTGCCACAGGCCTACTACGAAGCGGCCGAAGAAGCTGACCTCAGCATTCACCAGTACCTCACGAGCCTCATCGAGGACCAGCCCGTCGGAGCCCATGGCCTGGTCGCCCTGGACTGGCACTCCGGGAACCGTTCCGTGCTCGTCGACCACGAACTCTCGGGGGTTGTGCTGGGAACGACGCTGACCACCCGTGCCGAGGAGATCTACCGGGCGCTGTTCGAGGCCACGGCCTTCGGCACGCGCGTCATCGTCGAGACCTTCAACGCCTCCGGCGTTCCGGTCACCGAGTTCATCGTTGCCGGCGGACTGCAGAAGAACCCGTTCCTCATGCAGACCTACTCCAACATCCTGCGGATGCCGATCTCGACGATCGCCAGCGACCAGGGCCCTGCGCTCGGCTCCGCCATCCACGCGGCCGTCGCGGCGGGCGCCTACCCCGACGTCCGCGCGGCAGGCGAAGTCATGGGCAAGCTCAATAAGAACGTCTTCACCCCCGATGAGAAGGCGGCCGAAGCCTATGACCGCCTGTTTGCCGAGTACCGCGAACTGCACGATTACTTCGGTCGTGGCGGCAATGACGTCATGCACCGGTTGCGCCAGTTGAAGAGAGAGGCTCTCGCGTGAGCACCTATTCCCCCGAAATCGAAGTCGCCATCGCCCGGGTAAGGGCCGACGTCGCCAACCTCCACAGCGAACTCGTCCGTTACGGACTTGTCGTCTGGACCGGCGGCAACGTTTCCGGCCGCGTCCCGGGAGCCGACCTGTTCGTGATCAAACCGTCCGGCGTGAGCTACGACGACCTCGCTCCCGAGAACATGATCCTCTGCGACCTCGACGGCACCGTTATTCCGGGCACTCCCGGATCGGACCGATCACCATCGAGCGATACTGCAGCGCATGCATACGTGTACCGGAATATGCCCGAGGTTGGCGGCGTCGTGCACACACACTCGACCTACGCCGTGGCCTGGGCTGCACGCAACGAACCGATCCCGTGTGTCATCACCGCGATGGCAGACGAGTTCGGCGACGAGATTCCGATTGGACCGTTTGCCATCATCGGCGACGACTCGATCGGTCGCGGCATCGTGGAGACCCTCACCGGCCACCGCAGCCGAGCCGTTCTGATGGCCAACCACGGCCCGTTCACCATCGGCAAGGACGCGAAGGACGCCGTGAAGGCCGCCGTCATGGTGGAAGACGTCGCACGTACCGTGCACATCTCCCGCCAGTTGGGCGCCCCGGTTGACATTCCCCAGCCCGCTATCGATTCCCTGTTCGACCGCTACCAGAACGTCTACGGCCAGGCGCCGCAGGGCGCTCTCGCAGACACCCAAGGAGACCTGAATGCCTAAACTCACCACTTCGCTCGACGCCTATGAGGTCTGGTTCCTCACCGGAAGCCAGAACCTCTACGGCGAGGAGACCCTCCAGCAGGTTGCGGACCAGTCGCAGGAAATCGCCCGCGCGCTCGGCGCGGCGTCCGACGTTCCGGTCAAGGTGGTCTGGAAGCCCGTGCTCAAGGACTCGGAATCCATCCGCCGCGCGGCCCTCGACGCCAACTCCGACGACAACGTCATCGGCCTCATCGCCTGGATGCACACGTTCTCGCCGGCCAAGATGTGGATCTCGGGCCTCGACGCCCTGAAGAAGCCACTGCTTCACCTGCACACGCAGGCCAATGTCGAGCTGCCATGGTCGAGCATCGACATGGACTTCATGAACCTCAACCAGGCCGCACACGGCGACCGGGAGTTCGGCTACATCCAGACCCGACTCGGTGTCTCCCGCAAGACCGTTGTCGGCCACGTCTCCAACCCGGCCGTTACCGCACAGGTCGGCACCTGGATGCGCGCCGCTGCCGGTTGGGCCGCCACGCACGAGCTCAAGCTCGCCCGGTTCGGCGACAACATGCGCTACGTCGCGGTTACCGAGGGTGACAAGACCGAAGCTGAGCTCAAGTTCGGCGTTCAGGTCAACACCTGGGGTGTCAATGATTTGGCGGATGCTGTCGCTGCAGCATCAGAGTCAGACATCGATGCGCTTGTGGCTGAGTACGAAGAGCTCTACGACGTCGTGCCCGAACTGCGGAAGGGTGGCGACCGCCACTCCTCGCTCCGCGACGGTGCCGCGATCGAACTCGGACTGCGCTCGTTCCTCGAAGAGGGTGGCTTCGGTGCATTCACTACCTCGTTCGAAGACCTCGGTGCACTCAAGCAGCTGCCCGGCCTCGCCGTGCAGCGGCTCATGGCCGAGGGCTACGGCTTCGGCGCCGAGGGCGACTGGAAGACCGCGATCCTCGTGCGCGCCGCAGCGGTGATGGGCTCCGGCCTGCCCGGTGGCGCCTCGCTCATGGAGGACTACACCTACCACCTCGTTCCCGGTGAGGAGCAGATCCTCGGAGCGCACATGCTCGAGGTCAGCCCGAGCCTGACGGCCACCAAGCCGACGCTCGAGATCCACCCGCTCGGCATCGGTGGCAAGGAAGACCCGGTGCGCCTGGTCTTCACCGCAGACCCCGGTCCGGCCGTGGTGGTAGCGATGAGCGACATGCGTGATCGCTTCCGTTTGGTCGCGAACGTCGTCGACGTCATCGAGCCCGCAGAGGCGCTGCCGAACCTCCCGGTCGGTCGTGCGGTCTGGAAGCCCGAGCCGTCGTTCTCCACCTCGGCTGCCGCCTGGCTGACCGCTGGTGCCGCCCACCACACCGTGATGACCAACGCCGTCGGCGTCGACGTGTTCCGCGACTTCGCGGCCATCGCCGGCACCGAACTGCTCGTCATCGACAACGAAACCACGCTCGACGGTTTCGCCCGTGAGGTGCGCTGGAACAACGCCTATTACCGCCTGGCTCAGGGGTTCTAGGGAATTTTCGTTTCGATACCGATCGAAAACGTCAGAAAGCGGATGCTGCCAGCTGGCAGCATCCGCTTTCTTTATGGGTCGAACAATTGACCTGAGCAAAGGTCACGAAAGGGTCTCGATGCGTTGACGGGGACCCGGACGATGTCGTTTACTCGGAGGCAGTCTTACGGTGGCGTCCCGGATTCCACTCGAATGTGAGCACGACCGCAGGCGCTGAATCGTTCGGCGAGAGCCGGCAGCACAAGGGAGTGTTCAGTGACGGCGAGCCCAACGATCCTCGAGATGCGGTCGATCACCAAGGAATTTCCGGGAGTCAAGGCGCTCTCCGACGTCTCGATTGAGGTGAAGGCCGGGGAGATCCACGCGATCTGTGGCGAGAACGGCGCCGGCAAATCAACGCTGATGAAGGTGCTGTCGGGCGTCTACCCCTACGGCACGTATGCGGGCGACATCATCTACCAGGGCCAGGAGATGCGGTTCAAGGACATCCGGTCGAGCGAGCATGCCGGAATCGTGATCATCCACCAGGAACTCGCATTGATCCCCGAACTGTCGATCACCGAGAACATCTTCCTCGGCAACGAGCCGGGCCGCGGCGGAGTGATCGACTGGGAGGCCGCGAAGACCGAGGCCATTCAGTTGCTCGCACGCGTCGGCCTGAACGATGACCCTGACACTCAGATCAAAAACATCGGTGTCGGCAAGCAGCAGCTCGTTGAGATCGCCAAGGCGCTCAACAAGTCGGTGAAACTGCTCATCCTTGACGAGCCGACGGCGGCGCTTAACGAGGCCGACTCGCAGCACCTGCTTGACCTCATTCGGGGGCTCAAAGGCAAGGGCATCAGCTCGATCATGATCTCGCACAAGCTCAATGAGATTGAGGCCGTCGCCGATTCGATCACGATCATCCGAGACGGAAAGACGATCGAGACGATTGATGTCTCGGCGAACGGTGTCAACGAAGACCGGATCATCCAGGGCATGGTCGGGCGAGTGCTCGAGAACCGATTCCCTGAGCACGAATCCACCATCGGCGAGGTCTTTTTCGAGGTGCGTAACTGGACGGTTCAGCATCCGCTGACGGCCGAACGACTGGTCGTGAAGAACTCCAGCTTCATTGTGCGGCGTGGCGAAGTCGTCGGTTTTGCTGGCCTGATGGGTGCCGGGCGCACCGAATTGGCGATGAGTATCTTTGGTCGGTCATACGGCACCTACCTCTCAGGGCGTGTCTTCAAGGATGGCGAGGAAATCCAGTTGCGCACCGTCAGCGAGGCGATCGAGCACGGGATCGCCTACGTCAGTGAGGACCGCAAGACGCTCGGGCTCAACTTGCTCGACGACATCAAACGCTCGATCGTGTCGGCCAAGCTGTCGAAGATTTCGAAAGCTTCCGTTGTCGACAAAGTCGCGGAACACACCGTCGCTGAGCGGTATCGGAAGAGTCTCCGGATCAAAACACCGACCGTCGATGAGGGCGTGAACAAACTGTCAGGCGGCAACCAGCAAAAGGTTGTTCTGGCGAAGTGGATGTTTACAGATCCCGACCTGCTGATTTTGGACGAGCCCACCCGTGGCATCGATGTCGGTGCCAAAACAGAGATCTACGGCATCATTCGTGATCTCGCCGCCCAGGGCAAAGGGATCATCATGATCTCGTCTGAACTGCCCGAACTCCTTGGCGTCTCCGATCGGATCTACACGATCTTCGAGGGCACCATCACCGCTGACCTGCCAAGTGCCCAAGCGGATCCCGAAACCCTGATGAAAAACATGACGTCAAAGAGGGCAGTGAGTCGATGAGCACTACAACGCAACGTAAGCGGTCGGGAGGCATCCGCGAACTCGGCAAGATGTTCGGCGGTGGGCAGTCGAGCGGTCGGCAGGTCGGCATCCTCGGTGCACTCGTCGTGATCATCGTCATCTTTCAGATCGCGACGGGCGGCCTGACACTGGATCCGACGAACCTCATCAACCTGGTGAACCAGAACGCCTACGTGCTCATCCTCGCCATCGGAATGGTCATGGTGATCATCGCCGGACACATCGACCTTTCGGTGGGTTCGGTCGCCGCGTTCACGGGAATTGTCGTGGCAACGTCGATGAACAGCTGGAATTTGCCCTGGCCACTCGCCATCCTGCTTGGCCTTGTCATCGGGGCCCTGATCGGAGCCTGGCAAGGCTGGTGGGTGGCGTACGTGGGCGTCCCGGCGTTCATCGTCACCCTGGCCGGCATGCTGATCTTCCGCGGCGGTAACCAGTTCATCGGAAACTCCGCAACCGTGCCGGTGCCGGACGCCTTCACTGTGATCGGCGGCGGCTTTCTCCCCGACTTCGGACCCGACTTCGGCTACAGCAATCCGACACTGTTGCTCGGACTTCTTGTTGCCGTCATCGTCGTCATTCAGGAGATTCGGCTTCGGCGCGCCCAGACCAGGATGCAATCAGAGAAGGCACCCCTCTGGGTCAGCGTCGTCAAGGTGCTCATCCTGCTCGGCATCGTTGTGTACGCGACCCTGCTGTTCGCCGGCGGCCGCGTCGGCACAAGTTTCCCCGTCTCGGGCATCATCCTCGGCGTGCTCGTTCTCGCGTACTCCTTTGTCACCCGCAACACCACATACGGTCGACACATTTATGCGGTTGGCGGCAACTGGCACGCGGCCGAACTGTCTGGCGTGAAGATCAAGAGGATCAACTTCTTCGTCATGATGAACATGTCGATCCTGGCCTCCCTGGCGGGAATGATCGCGGTCGCCCGCTCGGTCGCATCGGGCCCTGGTGACGGTGTCGGCTGGGAGCTCGATGCCATCGCCGCAGTCTTCATCGGTGGTGCCGCTGTCTCCGGCGGTATCGGCACGATCGTGGGGTCGATCGTTGGAGGCCTTGTGATCGCCGTCTTGAACAATGGGCTGCAGTTGCTCGGGGTTGGAGTCGACCGTGTGCAGATCATCAAGGGTCTTGTGCTCCTCCTCGCCGTTGGCATCGACGTTTACAGCAAGCGGCAAGGCCGGCCGTCGATTCTTGGGCTGATGAATCGACGCCGCACTGCGTCACCGGGGGACCAGAACGCCACACCCATCGAGCGTCCAGTGGTGGAACCGACCAACAACGCGGAGTCGACGTCCCGCTCACAATCCACTACCCCGAACTGAGTGTCCGGGATAGTCCGAGTGCGCACAGCACCCGACATATCCATCAAGCACAGAGAGAGTGAATTCCATGCGTAGATTCGCACTAGTCGCGTCGGCGATTGTCGTCACCGCGGCCATGGCGCTGACGGGCTGTTCCACCCGCGGCGCCAGTTCAGGTTCAACGGACGAAGCCTCGGGCTTCGCCAAGGATGCGGTTATTGGTGTCGCTTTGCCGGACAAAACCTCCGAGAACTGGGTTCTGGCTGGCAAATTGTTCGAGGATGGCTTGAAGGAGGCTGGCTTCAAGGGAGACGTCCAGTACGCGGCCGCGACGAACACTGTCGCCGACCAGCAGAACCAAATTTCGTCCATGGTCACCAAGGGCGCGAAGGTCATCATCATCGGTGCGAAGGACGGAGGTCAGCTGTCCAGCCAAGTGCAGGCGGCCGCTGATGCGGGCGCGATCGTGATTGCGTACGACCGGTTGATCCTCAACACGAAGAATGTCGATTACTACGTCGCCTACGACAACGAAAAAGTCGGCGAGCTGCAGGGTCAGGCCTTGCTCGACGGTATGGCTGCCAAGAAGCCGGAGGGTCCGTACAACATCGAGCTCTTCTCCGGTTCGTCCGACGACGCGAACTCGGCGGTGTTCTTTGGAGGCGCGATGAAGATCCTGCAGCCGAAGATTGACGACGGCACGCTCAACGTGGTGTCTGGCCAGACCGATATCAAACAAACGGCAACGGCCGGATGGCTCGCGAAAAACGCGCAGGACCGCATGGACACGCTCCTGGCTGGTAACTACAGCGCAGCGGAGCTCGATGGTGTTCTTTCCCCGAACGACAACCTCGCTCGGGCCATCATCACCAGTGTCAAGGCGGCCGGGAAGCCCATTCCGACCGTGACCGGTCAGGACTCCGAAGTGGAGTCGGTGAAGTCGATCATGGCCGGGGAGCAGTACTCGACGATCAACAAGGACACCCGTGCGCTCGTCAAGCAGGCGATCGCCATGGTCCAGCAAGCGCAAAAGGGCGAGAAAGTCGAAACCAACGACGACAAGTCATATGACAACGGCGTCAAGGTTGTTCCGGCATTCCTGCTTCCTCCGGTCATTGTGACGAAGGAGAACGCAGCGGACGCCTATGCAAATGACCCGAACCTCGAGCCGCTGACCCAGCAATAACGGCCAGGCCAACCGTCACATCGACTGGACCGGCGGGAGAGATCTCGCCGGTCCTTTCTGCGCGCATTGACGCGTCGTACTGTGATCGCTCACAATTTGGTAACGGCGGCGTAAATCGCTCTTGCGGTGCCTCAATTGTGAGCGCTAACATTCGAGCCATGACCAGAACGATCTGGTCAACCGGCATCCGACACAGCAGTCGTTCGCGTCGCGCCGGCCGAACAAGGAGGTTTGGTTGTGAAAAAGATTCTTGGCCCGTTGGCCGCTGCGGGAGCACTGCTTCTGGCGCTGACCGGCTGTGCGCAGTCCGGCGGCGGATCGTCAGATGGTCCGAAGGACCCGGCCGACATGATTGTCGGGTTCGCCCAGGTGGGTGCCGAAAGCGGTTGGCGCACCGCCAACACGAAGGACATCCAGGCGGCGTTCAAGGACGCCGGTATCGAACTCAAGTTCTCGGACGCCCAACAGAAGCAGGAGAACCAGATCAAGGCGATCCGGTCGTACATCCAGCAGGGTGTGGACGTTATCGCCTTCTCGCCCGTCATCGAATCCGGCTGGGATGCCGTGTTGAAGGAAGCCAAGGACGCCGAGATCCCGGTCGTGCTGACCGACCGCGCCGTCGACAGTAAGGACGACTCGCTCTACGTCAGCTTCCTCGGCTCGGACTTCATCGAGGAAGGCAAGAAGGCAGGGGAGTGGCTGGTCGAGGAGTACAAGGACTCAACCGATCCGGTCAACATCATCCAGCTTGAAGGCACGACAGGAGCCGCTCCGGCTCTGGACCGCGCCGAGGGTTTCGCCGATGTGATTGCCGCCGATGAAAAGTTCCAGGTCGTCGCATCGCAGACCGGTGACTTCACCCGCGCCGGTGGCAAGCAGGTCACTGAGGCGCTGCTCAAGTCGAACCCCGACGTTGACGTGATCTACGCACACAACGACGACATGGGGCTCGGTGCCATCGAAGCAATCGAAGCCGCTGGCATGAAGCCGGGTGAAGACATCAAGATCGTCACCGTTGACGCAGTGAAGGACGGGATGCAGGCTCTCGCGGACGGCAAGATCAACTTCATCGTCGAGTGCTCGCCCCTCCTGGGAGCGCAGCTCGTCGAGATCGTGGAGAAGGTCGTCGCCGGTGAGGACGTTGAGAAGCGCATCATCACCGAAGAGACCACCTTCACCCAGGAGCAGGCTATCGAAGCCCTGCCCGACCGCAAGTACTAAGCACCGCTCCTCTCGAGTCGGGACCGGGCCACGTCGCCCGGTCCCGACTCGCCGCATCACCTTCCCACCCCTCACCGCAGAGAGCAGGGTCATGACCGAGTCGCAGCCAGCCGTCAGCATGGAGAACATCTCCATCGAGTTCCCGGGGGTGAAAGCTCTCGACGGCGTCAGTTTCCGGATGTTCCCCGGTGAGGTCCACTCCCTCCTCGGAGAAAACGGCGCAGGCAAGTCCACGCTGATCAAGGCGCTCACCGGGGTGTACCGCATCGACAGCGGCGTCATCACCCTCGCGGGTGAGGAGGTGTCGTTCCACAGCACGGCTGAGGCTCAGGCCGCCGGGGTGTCAACTGTGTACCAGGAGGTCAACCTCCTCACCAACCTCACCGTCGCCGAGAACATCATGCTCGGCCGTGAGCCGCGCCGGTTCGGCTTCATAGACTGGCGCGCGACCCGTGCCCGCGCCGCGGAACTGCTCGCAAAGCTGCACCTCGACATCGATCCAAACTCGCGGCTGGGGTCACACTCCCTCGCCGTCCAACAGCTCGTCGCCATCGCGCGCGCAACCGACATTCACGCCCGCGTCCTCATTCTTGACGAGCCGACATCGAGCCTCGATGCCGATGAAGTGCAGGAGCTCTTCCGCATCATCCGCGAGCTCAAGGCTGACGGCGTCGCCATCCTCTTCGTCTCCCACTTCCTCGACCAGGTCTACGACATTTCCGACCGGCTCACCGTCCTCCGCAACGGCAAACTCGTCGGCGAATACCTCACCGACGAGTTGCTCCGCATTGAACTGGTGCAGAAGATGATCGGCAAGGAACTGACGGTTCTCGAAGACCTCGAACGCAAGACCAAGCAGCAGACGGTCGACGAGCATGAGCTCACCCCGTACGTCCGCGCCATCGGCCTCGGTCGAAAGGGCTCCATCGAGCCGCTCGACCTCGACGTCTACGAAGGCGAAGTGGTCGGGCTGGCCGGCCTGCTCGGTTCCGGTCGAACCGAACTGGCCCGCATCCTGTCTGGCGTCGATCGAGCGGATGCCGGTTCTCTCGAAATCGATGGAGAGGCCAAGCGCATTCGGACCCCACGCCAGTCGATCCGTGACCGCATCATCTACTCGAGTGAGAACAGGCGCGAAGAAGGAATTGTCGACGAACTGACCGTTCGGGACAACATCGTGCTTGCGCTGCAGGCGGATCGCGGCTGGTTCCGTCCGATCCCGAAGAAACGGCAGGACGAACTCGCCGAGAGTTACATCCAGGCGCTGAACATTCGACCCGCAAACCCGGATGCCCTGCTCAAGAACCTGTCCGGCGGAAACCAGCAAAAGGTGCTGCTTGCTCGCTGGCTGGCGATCGCGCCGCGGTTGCTGATCCTCGATGAACCGACCCGCGGCATCGACGTCGGTGCCAAGGCGGAGATCCAGAAACTCGTGTCCAACCTCGCCGAGAACGGGATGAGCGTGCTCTACATCTCGGCCGAACTCGAGGAAGTTCTTCGGCTCAGCCACCGCATCGCTGTGATGCGCGACCGCCGCATGGTCGCCGACATCGAGAACGACGACCTGACCTCAGACACCCTGCTGGCCATCATCGCCGATGGCGCTACGACGGAGGCCGTCGCATGAACCTGAACACAGTTATGGCGCATCGCCTGTTCTGGCCGGTGGTCATGCTTCTCGTGCTGCTGATCATCAACCTGCTCGCTTTTCCGGGGTTCTTCTCCATCCAGGTTCGTGACGGCCACCTGTTCGGCAGCCTCATCGACATCCTTCGGAACGGGTCACCGACACTGATGATCGCGGTGGGTATGACCCTCGTGATCGCCACTCGCGGCATCGACCTCTCCGTCGGCGCTATCTGCGCCATCTCGGGAGCGGTCGCGTGCTCGATCATCCTCGGCTCAAGCGACCCGGGCAGCCCCGCAACCGTCGCGGTCGCCGTCGGGGTGTCCCTGCTCATCTCGCTTGTGCTTGGTGTCTGGAACGGGTTCCTCGTCGCGGTGCTCGGGATCCAGCCGATCATCGCCACCCTGATCCTCATGACGGCCGGTCGCGGTGTGGCCATGCTCATCACCGAGGGGCAGATCCTTACGGTCAACAGCCCGCCGTTCAAGGCGATCGGGTCCGGCTTCTTCCTCGGCCTGCCGATCTCGGTGCTCATCGCAGCCGTGATCTTCGTGTTCGCGCTCGTGCTCACCCGCCGAACGGCGCTCGGTCTCATGATCGAAGCGGTCGGCATCAACCCTGAGGCCTCTCGTCTCGCCGGTGTGCGCGCCCGCGGACTGCTCATCACGGTCTACGTTTTCACGGCGGTTTGCGCTGCTATTGCCGGCCTCGTGCTGACGAGCAACCAGACGGCGGCCGACGCCAACAACACGGGACTGTTCATCGAACTCGACGCGATCCTGGCCGTGGTCATCGGTGGAACCTCGCTCGCTGGGGGACGATACTCGCTGCTCGGCACCCTCATCGGTGCTCTCGTCATCCAGACCCTGGTCACCACGGTCTACACCGTCGGCATCCCGCCGATCGCCACCATGGTGTTCAAGGCCGCCGTGGTCACCGCGGTCTGCCTGCTGCAGTCGCCACGCACCACCGAGCTCATCGAATCGGCGAGACGCCGACAAGCCCACCGTCGAGCGAAGGCGGTGACGGCATGACCGCGACAGTTGTCACCCCATCATCACCGATCGCCACGGCCGCCGGTCGGGCACGGGACTGGCTCACCAACCCCAAATACGGCCCGGTGATCGTGACGGCTGTGCTGCTCGTCGGCATGTTCGTCGTCGGCGCCTCGCGCTACCGCGGCTTCACCAATCCGCAGGTGATCGCGAACCTCTTCATCGACAACGCCTACCTCATCGTTCTTGCGGTCGGCATGACCTTCGTCATCCTCACTGGAGGCATCGACCTCTCGGTCGGGGCTGTCCTGGCCATGTCGACCATGATCGCGGCCAGCCTGCTGCAGGCCGGGTGGCCCCCGGCGATCATCATTCCGCTCATTCTCGTGGCCACGTCGCTCCTCGGCCTCGCGGTTGGCTTGATGATCCACTACTTCCAGATCCAACCATTCATAGCGACACTCGCCGCCATGTTCCTCGCCCGTGGACTCTGCTATGTCATCAGCAAGACGACGATCTCGATCACCGATCCGGTCTTCATCGCCCTCGCCCAGACGCGCATTCCGCTCGCACCGCGATTGAGCATCACGCCCAGTGTGATCCTCGCCATCGGCCTCGTGATCGTCGCCGTTGTGGTCCTGCATTATTCACGCTTGGGACGCACGGTTTATGCGATTGGCGGCAGCGAAGCATCCGGTGTGCTGATGGGTCTGCCGGTCGCGCGCACCAAGGTCCTGGTCTACGTGATCAGCGGATTCTGTTCGGGCCTTGCCGGGGTGCTCTACAGCTTCTACACGCTGTCGGGGTACGCACTGACCGCGATCGGAACCGAACTCGACGCCATTGCGGCCGTCGTGATCGGCGGAACCCTGCTCGCCGGTGGCTACGGCTTTGTGCTCGGCTCGGTGCTCGGGGTGCTTGTGCTCGGAACGATCCAGACGCTCATCACCTTCGACGGCAACCTCACCTCGTGGTGGACCCGCATCTTCATCGGTGCGCTTCTGCTCGTGTTCATCGTCCTCCAGAAGGTGCTGACCGCGAGACGAACGTGACGAGCGGGTGGTTCGACCGGCGTTCGGCGAACGAGATAATCGAATGAACGGGCGAGAGTCGCCAGGCGGGAGTGGACGCAGGTGGTGACGAACGAGGATGAGAAAGCCCGCGTTGCCAATATCTTCGACGTCGCCCGGCTCGCCGGGGTCAGCCACCAGACCGTCTCGCGGGTACTCAACGATCTGCCGAACGTGCGCCCGGCCACTCGCGAGCGGGTCGAGAAGGCGATCAAGCAACTGCGCTACACGCCGTCGCAGGCCGCGCGTGCGCTGGTCACCCGGCGCTCGCGCACGATTGGGCTGATCACGACGGGCGGCCCGGACTTCGGTCCGTCGTCGACAGCGCTGCACTTCAACGACGCGGCACGAGATGCCCGCTACGCCGTGAGTATGGCGAGCATGCTCGACTCTGATCCGGCGTCGCTGCGGGCCGCCGTCGAACTGCTGCTTCGGCAAAACGTCGAGGCCATCGTGCTCATCGCCGCACACGCGGGTGCGCTCGAGGCCATCCTCAGCATCGAGCTCGGGGTTCCGCTCGTCGCGGTCGACGCGGGCGGGCGCCCCGGAGTGCACAGCGTCTCGCTGGACCAGTATGCCGGTGCCCGGGCGGCTGTCGACCACCTGATCAGCCTCGGCCACACCCAGATCCGGCACATTGCCGGTCCGCTCGATTCGACCGATGCGACCGAGCGCGTGCGCGGCTGGCGTGACTCGCTCGCGGCCGCCGGGCTCGTTGCTCGAGAGCACCTCATCGGTGACTGGACGCCGGCGAGCGGATTCCGGCACGGCCAGGCGCTCGCCGCCGACGCGGAGATGACCGCCGTCTTCGTGGGCAACGACCAGATGTCGCTCGGCGTCATCCACGCCCTCAGCCAGGCCGGCCGCGACGTGCCCGGCGATGTGAGCGTTGTCGGCTTCGACGACATTCCCGAAGCCGAGCACTTTGCCCCGCCCCTGACCACCATCCGGCAGGACTTTAACGGCCTCGGCCGCGACATCATGACCGAGCTGCTCGCCGTGCTGCGTGATGAGGAGGCCGCCGACCTGCCCCGCATCGTCCCGTCCCTCGTGATTCGTGAATCGGCGGCGCCCCCCGCTGTCACACGCACACCGATTCCACGACTCTCTGGCACAGTGGAGGTATGACCCGCCACACCGTTGTGATCGCGCCCGATTCGTTCAAAGGCACCGCAACGGCTATCGAGGTGACCGATGCGCTCGCTGAAGGGTGGGCATCCGTTCGTCCTCACGATTCAATCGTGCGGATGCCACTCGCTGACGGTGGCGAGGGAACCCTCGATGCGTTCACTATTGCCGTTCCCGGTGCGATCCGGGTGCCGGTGACCGCCACGGGACCTGATGACCGTCCCGTTGAGGCAAGCTGGGTGCTGCTCCCCGACAACTCAGCGGTAATCGAGCTTGCCGAGGCCAGTGGCATCACCCTGCTGGATCCGCTCCGACCACTCGACGCGCACACGGTCGGTTTCGGGCAGGCCATCAGTGCGGCGCTCGACGCCGGAGTGGAGCGCCTCTACCTGGCGATCGGTGGCAGCTCGTCGACCGATGGCGGTGTTGGGGCGTTGACCGCGCTTGGCGGCCGGTTTCTCGATGGCAACGGTGCACCGATCGCGAACGGCGGGAGGGGGCTCGCCGCGCTCGCGTCGGTCGACCTGTCTGGACT
Source organism: Okibacterium sp. HSC-33S16 (assembly GCF_024171565.1). Taxonomy (GTDB): domain Bacteria; phylum Actinomycetota; class Actinomycetes; order Actinomycetales; family Microbacteriaceae; genus Mycetocola_A. The sequence continues at coordinate 5,679 of NZ_JALJZZ010000005.1, read as the reverse complement.
TCGTGCGTTGCCGCCGGGTGGGGCACACATCCTCAGTGACGTGACATCGCCGCTTCTCGGTGTGACCGGAGCGTCGGCAGTGTTCGGACCGCAAAAGGGCGCGACGGCCGCCGACGTTCGAGTGCTCGATGCCGGGCTGGCCCGACTAGCCGAACTCCTGCCCACCGACCCCGCCACGCCGGGTGCCGGCGCGGCAGGGGGAACCGGATTCGGCCTGTTGGCGTGGGGAGCGACAATCGCGGCCGGCGCAGATGCGGTGGGTGAGGTGGTGCACGCGGCGGACGCCGTGGCATCCGCTTCGATTGTGATTACCGGTGAGGGACGCTTCGATGGGCAGTCGGAGGCCGGCAAGGTCCCGACCTATGTGCGCGGGCTTGCGGCGAGCGGGTCGGCCGAGTCGATGCTGGTGGCCGGGGCGATCACCGCAGAACCGGTCGGGTTCGCGGCGGCGGTGTCACTCAGTGATCTCGCGGGCAGCCCCGCGGCGGCGATGGGCGACACGCTTCGCTGGGTGCGCGAGGCTGGCGCGACGCTCGCGTCGACGGTCGACTCGCCGCGCTGAGGAAACTGAAAAATCTCACCGGCAGCCCCCGGCACGCTCAGGCCAGCCAGGACCTCAGGCTCGCCGCCTCACCGGCAAGAACGGCCGGATCGTCGTCGGGGACGAACTCGATGAGGGCGTCGGTGACTCCGGGCAGGGCGGCGGCGAAGGAGAGAGCCCGGGTCCATAACGCCTCGCGGCTGGCGAGCGGCTGGCGCTCGTTGGTGGGCCACCAGGAGAAGACGTGCACTGATGACACCCACGGAGCGAGCTGGGACAGGTCAGCCAGCGCCTGATCATCGTCGGCTCCGACGCTCGGTTGCCAATAGCATGACACGTTTGTGGCGGTGATGCCGGTGAGCAGCTCGAGGGCGGACTCGGCGGTGTCGGTCAGAGTGCCGCTATGAAACTCCAGGGCCAGTTCGATGCCGTACTCGGCAGCGTGCAGTGCAGCGTTATCAAGCGACGAGCTGACCTCACCGCGGTCGCTGGCCGAAGCATCCGCTGATCCTTTCTCACCGGCCCAGACGCGAATGCGTGGTGCTCCCAGGGCAGCAGCGGAGGAGAGGACAGCGGGGAAGTCGCCGACGGCGTCGCAGCGATAGTACGAGCCGAGCGAGGCAACGTCGAGGCCGGCAGCGCGGGTGCGTTCGCCGACGGACCGGGCCGTGTCGATGTCGCCGGGTGGAACGTGAACGTCGCCGCCCCACTCGATCGATGAGAGTCCAGCGTCGGAGGTGAGCTCGATGATCTCGTCGACGCTCAGTTCACGAAAGGTGACCGAGCAGAGGCCCGCTCGGATGGACGGGGTGGGGCGGGTTCTCATGTCAGTCCTTTCGGCGGTGAAAGCTGCTGACGAGCGTACCCCGTGCCTGCCGCGGCGGCGGTGCCCCTGGCTGTGCCTGTGGATCGGCTTCTGCCGGGAACCGCTGGCGGGGCCACCCCACCCCGCCAGCGAAGACGCGTCAGCGGGCCGAAACCGACACGTCCACCGGCTCCAGGTGCGGCGCGACCACGGCGTCGAACGCTTCCGCGGTGCGACGCGCGACGTCGGGCCAGGCCGAGTCCCAGATCGCCTGGTTGAAGATCTCAACCTCGATGTCGCCGGTGTATCCGGTGGCCATAACCGCATCGGTAAGCGATGCGAAGTCGATGACCCCGTCGCCCGGGTAGTGACGGGACAGCAGTGCGTCGGCCGCGATCGGCGTGGCCCAATCGCAGACCTGGTACGACGCGATGCGTCCGGTCGACCCGGCGCGGGCGATCTGTTCGAGCACCTGCGGGTCCCACCAGACGTGGAAGGTATCGACGACGACACCGACGGCTTCAGGGTCGAACTGCTCGGCGATGTCGAGGGCCTGGCCGAGAGTGGAGATCACCGCTCGATCGGACGCGTACATCGGGTGGAGGGCTTCGATGGCCAACGTGACGCCCGCTTCGCGGGCGTATTCGGAAAGTTCGCCGATGGCATCCGACACTAAAGATCGTGCACCGATCAAGTCGCGAGATCCGCCGACAAGGCCACCGGCGACGAGCACGAGGGTGGGGGCGCCGACGGCGGCCGTCTCGTCAATGGCGCGGCGGTTGTCGTCGATGGCGGCGCGGCGATCCGGTCCTTCGGGCAGGGTAAAGAACCCGCCGCGGCACATGCTTGACACCCGGAGACCCGAGCCGTCGACCATTTTCACGGCTTCGGCCAGGCCGACCTCCTGCACGGGTTCACGCCAGAGTCCGATGCTGGAGTACCCGGCGTCTGCGGTGACACGGAGGGCGTCGTCGAGGGGCGCGTACTTGATGGTCGCCTGGTTGAGCGAGAGGCGGGGGTGTGTCATACGTCGATTCCGTTCAGGGTGAGCAGGCTGTGCCAGCGTGCCGAGGCGAGCTCCGGCCGTTCGAGAGCGCCGGCATCGTTGGCGAGCCGGAGAATCTCGGACAGGTGTGGAAGGCTGCGGGCTGAGTGCAGTCCGCCGACCATGCTGAACGCTTTCTGGTGGCCGTTGAGCCACGACATAAAGGCGACACCGGTCTTGTAGTAGAAGGTGGGTGCCGCGAAAATCTGCCGAGACACCGCTTCGGTGGGTCCGAGGATGCGGGTGTACTCGTCGGGGTTGCCCGCGTCGAGTGCCTGGATCGCGGCGGATGCGCTGGGTGCGAGCGCGGCGAAGGCACCGAGAAGGGCATCCGAGTAGCCGACCTCGTCGCCGGCGATGAGCCCGACGTAGTTGAAGTCGTCACCGGTGAACATCGTGGTTGATCCGGGGAGGCGTCGGCGAACCGATACTTCACTCGTTGCGTCGAGGAGGCTCATCTTGATGCCGCGAATCTTGTCGGCGTTCTCGGTCATGATCTCGATCACCGTTGCGCTTGACGCATCAAAATCCGCCGAACCGAAGTACGTCTCGAGGCTCGGGTCGAATGCCTTCCCGAGCCAGTGCAGCGTGACCGGGGTGGTGGCTGCTGAGAGGACTTCCCGGTACACACGCACGTAGTCATCGGGACTTGTCGCAGCTCTCGCCAGGTGCCGGCTGGCCATCAGAACGACGCCAGCGCCAGCATCCTCGGTGAAATGAAGTTGCTCTTTGTAGGCATCGATCACCGCGTCGATCGAGATGTTCTCGTCGTCGACGTGGTCGGTGTTGACACCGACCACGAGTTGCCCATTCACGGAGCGTGCTTCTGCCGCGCTGCGGGAGATGAGCTCTCGTGTGGCGGCGGCGTCGAGACCCATATTGCGCTGGGCGGTATCCATCGCGTCGGCGACACCGAGGCCCCACGACCACACGTGGTGGCGGAACGCCAGGGTGGCGTCCCAGTCGATGTCAGCAGGTTGCCCGGGAGTGTTGTCGGCGAACGGCTTCGGCACGACATGGGCCGCCGCGTACGCCACTCGAGAGGTGAGCGGCGACCGCGGCTTGGCGTACCCCGGTGCCGGGGTGAGCTCGGTGTAGCGAACGCTCCCGTCCGGTGCGAGGAGAGCGAGGTCGGTCATGGTGTCCAGTCCTTACAGCTGTACGACGGGCAGGTCGATGCGCGCGCCGGTTTCGGAGCTCTTGAGCCCCTGCTCGGCGAGCTGCACACCGCTGGCGCCGGCCAGGAAGTCGAATGTGTGCGGCGCATCGTCGACGACGTGCAGGATGAACTGCTCCCACTGCGTCTTGAAGCCGTTCTCGAACACGTCGTTGGTCGGCACCTCGAGCCAGTCGGCGTCGTAGTTGTGGGTTTCGGCGAGGTCGGGGTTCCAGACCGGCTTGGGGGTGCCGTTGCGGGGCTGGATCTTGCAGCCAAAGAGCCCGACTACTGCGCTGCCGTGGGTGCCATCAACCTGGAACTCAACGAGCTCGTCACGGTTGACGCGGACGGTCCAACTCGAGTTCAGCTGGGCGACGATGCCGCCCTCAAGCTCAAACACGGCGTAAGCCGCGTCGTCAGCCGTTGCCGCGTACTCGTTGCCCTGCTCGTCGACCCGAGTCGGGATGTGGGTGGTCGCCTTGGCGTAAACACTCTCGACACGACCGAAGAGGTTCTCCAGCACGTAGTTCCAGTGCGGGAACATGTCGACAATAATTCCGCCGCCGTCTTCCTTGCGGTAGTTCCAGCTCGGGCGCTGGGCGTCCTGCCAGTCGCCCTCGAAGACCCAGTAGCCGAATTCGCCACGTACCGAGAGGATTCGGCCAAAGAATCCGGAGTCGATCAACCGCTTCAGTTTCTGCAGGCCAGGCAGGTACAGCTTGTCGTGCACGACGCCGTTCTTCACCCCTGCCTCGGTTGCCAGTCGCGCGAGTTCGAGCGCTTCCTCGAAGCTCTCAGCGGTGGGCTTCTCCGTGTAGATCGCCTTTCCCGCCGCAATCGCCTTTTTGATAGCGGATGCGCGCGCTTGCGTCACGAGGAAGTCAGCGTAGATCTGCCACCGGTCATCAGCGAGGGCCTCATCGAGGTTCGTGGTGTAGTGCTCGATGTTGTGCTTCGCGGCCAGTTCCTTGAGCTTCTGTTCGCTGCGTCCGACGAGAATTGGCTCCACCTGAACGCGGGTTCCGTCGGCGCGGAGCACCCCGCCCTGTTCGCGGATCGCGAGGATGGAGCGCAGCAGATGCTGGCGGTATCCCATGCGTCCGGAGACGCCGTTCATGATGATTCCGATGGTCGACTCTGACACGTTGTCTCTTCCTGATCGAGAAATGATGGACTCCAGCGACGAGGCCGGAAAGCGTTTACCCGAGCATAGGACAGAATTCCGTTCTGCGCCACCACGTGCAGTTTTCAGCTCTGTCGATCTGTCTGAGCCGCACCCTTCAAGTCGAAGATGTATACGATGGCGTTTCTCCACAGAGCCATCATGATTAGAACGGATGTCGGGGGTGCGGTATTGAATAAAGGTATGGAAAACGACGATGAAGTCGGAGCCCCCGACGACGAATTTACTGATCCACCTGACAGCGTTCGACCGCGATCGATCCCAGAGCTGCCGGTCGGACAGGACCCTCCGCCGACTGTGTACGCGCGCATTGCTGACACCTGCAGCAGGTTGCTCGATGCGGTTGCTGAGGTGGAGAGGCTGGAGGCGACGCAGGCGACGCAGGCGGCGTGGAAGGCGGAGTTCGTTGACCGGGCCTGCACTCTTGCGCTGGTGAACGAGGAAGGAGTGATCGCGGGATCGAAGGATGTGTTGCAGCGTCGGGATATGGCGTTACGGTGCTTCATTTCGGAGTTAGCGTGCGCGTTACGAACCCCGGAACGCACCGCCAGCACCCTGGTGGAGGAGAGTCGGGTGTTGGTGCACCGGTTGCCGTTGACATTGAACGCGTTACGGACAGGGGAAATCAGTTACCGGCACGCCCAACAACTCGTCGACCAAATCAGCACTCTGACTGACGAGGCGGCGGCGGAGTTGGAACGGCGGGTGTTGTCGTTCGCGACAACGATGACGGTGGCGCAGTTCCGGCAGAAAACCCGGATCATGCGTGAGCGACTGATCCCGGAGTCCGCGGTTCAGCGGTGTGTGAAGTCAGTGCGTGATCGTCGGGTGGAGATCATTCCCGCTCCCGAGAGGGTGTCAGATTGTTTGTGTAAGGGGTGGCGGGGGGCTCTGAAGGGAACAGACACTGATGTCTATGACAGACGACAGGAACGTGTCGCCGCAG
>NZ_JALJZZ010000004.1 GCF_024171565.1 Okibacterium sp. HSC-33S16 | reverse complement strand
ACCTCGCCGTGGACGGCAGCGGACTGAACGTCGTCGTGATCGCCGGGTCGTGGCATGAGGAGATCAGCAACGGCCTCATCGCCGGGGCGACCCGCGCGCTCGACGAGTCGGGCGCCTCGCACAGGCTGGTGCGGGTGCCAGGAAGCTTCGAGTTGCCCGTCGTCGCGAAGGCTGCGCTGGAGGCGGGGGGCGACGCCGTTGTTGCGCTCGGCGTGATCATCCGCGGGGGCACCCCGCACTTCGAGTTCGTTTCGGATGCGGCCACCTCGGGCCTCACCGAGGTTGCTCTTGCCACGGGCAAGCCGGTCGGATTCGGCGTGCTCACCCTCGACGACGAGCAGCAGGGGCTCGACCGCGCCGGCTTGGAAGGGTCCAAGGAAGACAAGGGCCGCGAGGCCGCGGAAGCCGCCGTCGCGACCGCTGTTCTGCTGCGGGAGCTGCGCGCATAGGGCCACCCCCCGTCACAGTGATCGAGTCGTCCCTGAGGGCGGCTCACACGATCGATCGGTCCCGAAGGGTCGTTCAGAGTCACTCTGGACGACCCTTCGGTTCGTTTCGCTTCCCGAAACGCACCGCAACCGGGCACCACCCATTTTTGCCCTCGAGAAAACTGCGCGTAAGGTGTGAAAGTCGCGCCACAAGCGCGACACATCACTATTGTTCAGCCTTTGGGGTGGCAGACGCGACCGGCCCGCGCCTCCAAAGCTTCCACTCACCGACGAGAAAGCACCATGTCAGTCTCAGCCACCACCGTTCCACAGGCACCGGCCAACCCGAAGTCACGCGTTGTTCTCGCGTCGCTCATCGGCACGACCATCGAGTTTTACGACTTCTACGTCTACGCCACCGCCGCCGTTCTCGTCTTCCCGCACCTCTTCTTCCCCGCGGGCAACGAGACCACCGCACTCCTGTCATCCTTCGCCATCTTCGGCGCAGCCATGGTCGCCCGCCCGCTCGGCGCCGTGTTCTTCGGTCACCTCGGTGACAAGGTCGGCCGCAAGACGACGCTCGTCGCCGCGCTGCTCACCATGGGAATCGCGACCTTCCTCATCGGCCTGCTCCCCACCTACCTCGTCATCGGCTGGTTCGCCCCGCTGCTGCTCGTGATCCTGCGCCTCGCACAGGGCTTCGCGCTCGGCGGAGAGTGGAGCGGTGCTGCACTCGTCGCCACCGAGAACGCCCCGAAGGGCAAGCGTGCCTGGTACGGCACGTTCCCGCAGCTCGGCGCCCCGATCGGGTTCATCATCGCGAACGGCCTGTTCCTCATCATCGCGTTCGCCCTGCCGTCTGATGACCCGTCGCGTCCGAGTGACGCGTTCCTCGACTGGGGCTGGCGTATCCCGTTCCTGTTCTCCGCGGTCATGGTCATCGTCGGCCTCTGGGTGCGCCTCAAGCTCGTCGAGAGCGACGCATTCACCAACACCGTGAAGAGCGGCAAGGTCGTCAAGCTTCCGCTCAAGCTCGTCTTCAAGAGCAACTGGCGTGAGCTGATCCTCGGCACCTTCTTCATGCTGGCCACCTACGTCCTCTTCTACCTGATGACGACGTTCTCCCTCAGCTACGGCCGCGCGCCGATCGAGCCTGCAGAGGGCCAGCAGCCGGGACTCGGTTACAGCTACAACACCTTCGTGCTCATGCTCATCGCCGGTGTGGTGTTCTTCGGCATCTTCACCCTGCTCTCCGGCCCCTGGGCCGATAAGTTCGGTCGCCGCAAGACACTCATCGCCGTCACCGCTGGCATCATCGTTTTCGGCTTGCTGTGGGTCCCGCTGCTGGGCGCAGGCACCGTCGGCGTGATGGCCTTCCTCATCATCGGCTTCAGCCTCATGGGTATGACGTTCGGGCCGATGGGCGCGCTCCTGCCCGAGCTGTTCCCGACCAACGTGCGCTACACCGGTTCCGGCATCTCGTACAACGTGTCGTCGATCCTCGGTGCCGCTGTCGCCCCGTTCATCGCCGTCTGGCTGTGGGCCGAGGCCGACGGAAGCCCGTTCCTCGTCGGCATCTACCTCGCCACCATGGGCGTCATCACCCTGATCGCCCTGATCATCGGTAAAGAGACGAAAGACGTCGACATCGATCGCTAACGCTCTCTGTCATCAACGGATGCCGTTCCTCGCCTCGCGAGGAACGGCATCCGTCATTTAAGCGTCGAAATTTGGCCGTTACCCCCGTGCGTCCAACTACCGGGTCGGCGCACACTGGGACGAGCGGCCGGACCGTGCGGGCCCGACCCGAACGAGAGGATCATGATGTCCACTGTCACCACTGATGCTGACGCCGACGCCGACGCCGACGCCGCACTGAAGGCCAAACACCGGGCGATGTGGGCGCTCGGAAACTATCCCGAGCTCGCGGCCGACCTCATTCCAGCGCTCGGCACCACGCTCGTCGGTGCCCTGGGCCTGGGCGCTGGGCAGCGCGTGCTCGACATCGCGGCCGGTTCGGGAAATGCGGCCATTCCCGCCGCGCAGGCCGGAGCCGATGTTGTCGCGAGCGACCTCACGCCCGAACTGCTCGATGTGGGGCGGGCGCGTGCCGACGAACTCGGGCTGCAGCTCGAGTGGCGGCAGGCCGACGCCGAAGCGCTGCCGTTTGCCGAGGGCGAGTTCGACGTGGCTCTATCGACGGTGGGGATCATGTTCGCACCGCACCACGAGGCGAGCGCGCGTGAGTTGCTGCGGGTGGTGCGGCCCGGCGGGCACATCGGGCTCATCAACTGGACGCCCGAGGGGTTCATCGGCCAGATGTTCGCGGCCATGAAGCCGTACGCCGCTCCGCCCCCTCCCGGCGCGACGCCACCGCCCCGGTGGGGCGACGAGGAGCACGTGCGCTCGCTGCTCGGCGACCAGGTGACCGAGTTCACGGCGACGCGCGCGCTGCTGCCCGTGTCCAAGTTCGCGGCGCCCGAGGAGCTGCGTGATTATTTCAAGGAGCGCTATGGTCCGACGATCGCCGTCTACAAGAACCTCGGCGATGACACCGACCGCGTCGCCGCCCTCGATCGCGACCTCGTCGAGCTGGTGCGGCGCTTCGCCACCGAGTCGGGTGCACTCGACTGGGAGTACCTGCTGGTGACGGCGCGCAAGGTCGGGTGACGCCACAGGCGCGTGCTTCGGATACTTCTACGGCACGCGCGCATGGATCCTGAGCCCGCGCACAACCCGTCGCTCAGCGCCCCGCCGATCGGTATCGTACGAAGTGCCACAGCGTCGATCGGAGCTGCCATGGAACAGGTCACCACGAAACTGAAAAACTGGGCGTCGATCATCGACGAGCAGACGCTGCAGCAAGCGAAGACGACTGCGGAACTGCCGATCATTTACCCGCACCTGGCGCTCATGCCGGATGCGCACCTCGGGAAGGGCGCGACGGTGGGCAGCGTCCTTCCGACACTCGGGGCGATCATCCCGGCTGCCGTCGGCGTGGACATTGGCTGCGGCATGATCGCCGTGCGCACGCAATTCACCGAACAGAGCTTTCGTGCACATTTCCCGAAAGGTTTGAGGCGGCTGCGCGAAGCCATCGAGTCGAGCGTTCCGTTGTCGGCCGGGAAGTACAACCGCAAGATCCGCGCGAGCGCCCGCGACCGGATTGGGCAGCTCGAGGAGTCGGCGCGCTCGCACGGCTTCGACCCAGGAATCTACTCCGGCAACTGGCGGTTGCAGCTCGGCACGCTGGGGTCGGGCAACCACTTCATCGAGATCAGCGTCGACGAGGAGGACCGGGTGTGGCTTTTCCTCCACTCCGGGTCGCGAGGGGTCGGCAACAAGATCGCGTCGCACCACATCACCGTGGCGCAGCGGTACGCGTCCCAGCAGCGAATCACGCTGCCCGACCGCGACCTCGCCTATCTGGTCGAGGGAACTGCCGAGTTCGATCGCTATATCGCCGAGCTGCGGTGGGCGCAGGAGTTTGCGCTGCTCAACCGTGAGGAAATGATGGCGCGGGTCATTACCGAAGTGGAGTCGCTCACCGGTGAAGCGGTGGTCGCCGAGGAGAGGATCAACTGCCACCACAATTACACCGAGCGGGAGCATCACTTCGGGAAGGACGTGTGGCTCTCCCGCAAGGGCGCGATTGCGGCTGGCGCCGGTGTGCCCGGCCTGATTCCGGGGTCGATGGGCACGGCGTCGTACGTCGTCGTCGGTCGAGGAAACGCCGACGCGTTGAACTCATCGCCGCACGGCGCCGGCCGTGAGTACTCACGGTCGCGGGCGCGACGGACGTTCACGATCGAGCAGTTGCGGGAAGCGATGGTCGGCATCGAGTACCGGGACACACCGGCATTCATTGATGAAATCCCGCAGGCATACAAGCCCATCGACCGGGTGATGGCCGACGCCGCCGATCTGGTCGAGGTGCGGCACACGCTCCATCAGATCCTCAACGTCAAGGGCGACTGACGTTCTCCTGCCGCTTCACCCGGGGCTGGCGGGACCGCCGAGCCCTCCGTGGTCCGGTGCGACGTGGCCGAGGATGCGCGCCCAGCGTGCGGCGATGGTGAGCGCACCTTCGCCGGGAACCCGAACGGTGCGCGATCGGCGAATACGACGGCGATACCAGTGACCATCAGCGATGGAGGACGTGCGGTCATCGTCGCCGTAGATCAGCCGCACATCTGCCGTGATCCGGTCGAGCTGTTCGGCCCACGACGGGTCGGCGAGCATCCTTCGGTCACCGTCGACGCCGGCGCTGCCCTGAAGGCTCGCCTCGCCGAGCATCCGATCGATCCGGTGCCCGAGGCCTGCTCGCGCGGCAAGCGCAGGCTCGTTGTCGTCGATGAAGAGCGACGACCGCGTATAGGGCACAGACACCTCGGGCCCGGGAAGGAGTGTGAACCCTGTCGGCGACGTCGTGTTCACCACCGCAACCCGATCCACCAGCTGCGGATGCCTCGCCGCGAGCGATAACGCGAGAGTGCCCCCGGTTCCCCAGCCGACGAGGCCGACGGAGTCGAAGGCCATTCCTCCACTCGTGCGAGCGATTTCTTTTGACTGTCGCAGAAAGTCGGCGAGGTCGTCGGCGCGATGCTGGACGGTGTGCGATTCGCCATCGCTGAGCTGCGGGGTGGCGCCGTACCCGGGGCGATCAGCGGTCAGGAGGTGCACGCCCCACCGGCTTGTGATGTCCGGGGCCGGATCAAACGGCCCGGCCCCCGGGGTGGGATGCAGGAGGAGAATGACGCGACGGGCCAGCGGATCACCCGCGGCGGAAATGCTGATTCTCCGTTTCGAGCGAAGAGTCACGACTCGACTGGACACGTGACGGTGTGCTCCTTTCCCCGTAGAACCGCACAGAGGCAGTGCCGTGATGGGTAGCGACACTCGGACACTACGACGCGATCGCCAGCGGGCCAAGGGCTTGCGAAGAAGCGCGTGACGTGGAGTAAGCGCCACACAGCGGTGGAGGTTAGAACGAACTGATGCCGTCGCCGACCAGCTCAGCACCGAGCAGGAGCATGGCCACCGCGAGCACGGTGGGACCGTTGCGCACGAGCCAGGTGCGCAGGTCGGCGAGCGGCTTCTGCCACGCCTCGGTTGCGATCTGATATCCCACGACGGCGACCAGCACGGTCGAGAAGGCGATCACCACGAAGATGAGCAGCACAACGACGGTGCCGCGCAGCCCGAGGTCGGCTCCACCAACCGTGAGACCCGCCGCGATGCCGAGGGCGAGGTTTTTGGGCGCGAGGGCACCGAGACCACAGCCGAGCGCAATGCCCTGCCCAACGGTCATCGTCTCGGTCGCGGTCATCCATTGCGGCAGGACACCGGGTCTGCCCGGCAGCGGGCGCAGTCGCCACTGCCTGACCGCGAGAACGATGAGCAACGCACCCAGAATGAGGCGAAGAATTCCTGCGATCGGCCGCGAGGCATCCGCTGCGCTTTCGGGAAGGAGAGTGGCGACCACCGTGACCGCGACGACCGGAACGATCACACCCAGCAGCCAGCCGCCGAGGAACCCGAGGCCAGCGGCACCGGATCGGGGGCTGAGCATGAGCGTGATCGCCGCGATGAGCGGGAGCGGGCTCAGCGCAATGCCGATCGCGGCTGTGAGGATCTCACCGATCACCGAACCCATGTGCACTCCTCCTGGAAAGGTTCCTCAGCATATCGGGGGCCTCATGAGGCGCAGGGTGGGTTGCGGGCGCTGTCGATTCAATGCGATGCACCGTCGTCAACAAGAGTTGACTTTCTGCCACTCCGTCAACTACAGTTGACGCCATGAGCACAGGACCCCTCGCAACACTGAGCGGAGAAGCCGGATCAGACGACCCCTTCACCGCACTTCGAGCGATTGCCAAGCTGCGTAAGGAGGTGGATGCGCTGGAGGTGCTGGCCGTTCGGCGGGCGCGAAACTCCAATGCATCCTGGCAGTTGATCGCGATCGCGCTCGGAGTGAGCAAACAAGCAGTTCACAAGAAGTATGGTCGAAGCTGACTCCTCGTCATTCCCCTCGCATTCCGGAGACACTCGCATGTCAGCCCCCAGCACCACCAAACCCGCCCGACGCTCGCCGTTTGCACGGTCGTCGAAAACCGATGACGGGCCGCGCGCCCGGTTCACTGAACTGATCCCCTACCTGTTCGAGCACAAGCGCGTCCTCTGGTTCATCATTGGGTTAAGCATCCTCGGTTCAGCCGCGTCCCTCGCGCAACCGCTGCTCGTCAGCCGCGTCATCGGAATCGTCGAGCAGGGCAAGGCGCTCGGCGGCCTGGTCTGGGCACTCATCGCGCTCGTCGTCGTCTCCGGCGTGATCTCGGGCTACCAGCACTACCTGCTGCAGCGCACCGGTGAAGGGGTCGTGCTCTCGAGCCGCCGCAAACTCGTCGCTCGCCTGCTGCACCTGCCGATCTCCGAGTTCGACACCCGCCGCACCGGCGACCTCGTGTCGCGCGTCGGCAGCGACACCACACTGCTGCGCGCCGTGCTGACCCAGGGCCTCGTCGAAGCGGTCGGCGGCACCATCACGTTTATCGGCGCGCTCATCGCCATGCTCATCATCGATCCGGTGCTGCTCGGGCTCACCGCCCTGGTGATCGCCGTCTCAATCGTTACGGTGGTCGCGCTGTCGGGAAAGATTCGGGTGGCCAGCCAGCGCGCGCAGGCCAAGGTCGGCGACCTCGCGGCCTCGGTCGAACGTGCCATCAGCTCCGTCCGCACCGTGCGCGCGTCCAACGCCACCGAACGCGAAATCGCGACGGTCGACGCGGATGCCACCGGAGCGTGGAGCATGGGAATCCAGGTCGCGAAGATCTCGGCCCTCGTTGTTCCCGTCGCTGGCATCGCCATGCAGGTGTCGTTCCTCGTGGTCCTCGGCGTCGGCGGATTCCGCGTGGCCAGCGGCGCCATCACCATTGCGAACCTCGTCGCGTTCATCCTTTTCCTCTTCATGATGATCATGCCGCTGGGCCAGGCCTTCGGCGCCATCTCCGCCACCAACCAGGCGCTCGGAGCCCTCGGTCGCATCCAGGAGATCATTCACCTGCCCCGTGAAGATGAAGCGGATGCCTCCATCGCCGCGTCGATCGCCTCCCCCGGCGTCCGTTCGGCGAACGCCCCGGCGATCGAGTTCGATTCGGTGGTGTTCGCCTACCCGGCCGCCGCGGTGAAGCTCGACGACACCTCGGACGCGTCAGGCGAAGCGGATGCTGTCACTCGCGTCGACGAGACCGCTCTCGATCACGAGGCGGCCACCCTGGAAACCCTCACGGCGGTCGACAAGCGCCGCGCCGGTGACCCGGTGCTCCGCGGAGTGAGCTTCACAGCGGCGCGCGGCCAGCGCACCGCCCTCGTCGGGCCCTCGGGCGCCGGCAAATCCACCATCCTGGGACTCATCGAGCGGTTCTACGACCCCGAGGCCGGGTCCATCCGCTTCGGCGGTGTCGACATCCGCACGATGCCGCGCACCGAGCTCCGCTCGCAGATCGGCTACGTCGAGCAGGACGCCCCGGTGCTGGCCGGCTCGATTCGCGACAACCTGCTCCTCTCCGCACCCGAGGCGACCGATGAGGACTGCATCCGGGTGCTCCACGCCGTTAACCTCACCGACGTGCTCGACCGCAACCCGCTTGGGCTCGAGGCTCCGGTTGGCGAGGAGGGCATCATGCTCTCCGGTGGTGAGCGTCAGCGCCTCGCGATCGCTCGCGCCCTGCTGTCCGCTCCCCCCATCCTGTTGCTCGATGAGTCCACGTCGTCGCTCGACGGCGTGAACGAGCAGAAGATGCGACTCGCCATTGACGCGGTGGCCGAGGATCGCACGCTCATCGTGATTGCGCACCGCCTCTCCACAGTGGTGGACAGTGACTCCATTGTGGTGCTCGACCAGGGGCGCGTGGTGGGAACCGGCACGCATTCTGAGCTCGTGGCATCCGTTCCCCTCTATCGCGAACTCGCGAAGCACCAGCTCCTGGTCTAACTGACCTGCCGATTGCGGGCCGCCCACTCAAGGCCGTGGGTGGCTTGCTCTTTGGTCAGAGGCGTTGTGCCGCCGCAGTTCGAACAGGTGACGGCGTAGCGACGCCCGATAGTGAACAGCGGAATGAAGAACAGGGAGAACTTCGTCGCCGTCTCGACCACGTCCTGATTCACCTGCCTACCGCAAAACTGGCAGACAAAGTTCACGACGACGAGCAGCCGGTTGCGAAGCGTTGTTCCGAAGAGAAGGAGCATCCGTCGAGTGTACGGACGGCACTCCGATCGGCGCAGGGGGTTGCGCGCTCGACCTGGCGCCGTCAGGACTCGACGGACTGACGGGCGTAGGCGAGGGCTTCGCGCGCGAGCGGCAACCACACCGCGAGGGTGGAACCGGGATCCGCGGCAGACGGAATGTCGATCCACTCACGCATCGTGCGGCCGCCCATGGTGACAAAGTCCGCCTGCCCAGCGTCGACTATTTTCACGGCGCGCTCGCGGGGCAGCTTCGCAATCAGACGGCCGTCTGCGCCCAGGAAGGCGATGATCCTGGTGCCCGTTCGAATGCCCGGACTGCGGAACATGGTGCCCACCTCGACGGGACCGTCCTGCTCCAACTCGGCCGCGATCTGGTGCAGCATACTGAGCGCCTCGTCCGATACCGACACACCGACCTCCTCGCCCGCGCCGTCGGCTCAGACTAGAACGATCGCGCAACGGGCGCCAGAGGGACACAGAAAACCGCGAGGTGTCGGGAAGTGTTCCGAGACCATCCCGCCAAGGAGTCTCAGAGCACTTCCGGGCACCTCGCGGTGTCCGCCCTCTGTTTAGTGGCTCAGCCGGTAGCGCAGCGACGCCAGCTCGGCGCGCAGTGCTGGGGGAAGCTTGGCGCCGAAGGTGTGAAAGAACTCCTCGGTCAGGTCGGCCTCGGCCAGCCACGACTCTGGGTCAACCGCGAAGAGCGCTTCGAGTGCCTCGTCGGAGACGTCGATACCCTCGCGGTTGAGGTCAGCGAGAACCGGGATTCGGCCAGCCGGTGTTTCCTCAGCGGGAACCTGTCCCTCGATGCGACGGACGATCCACTCGAGAACGCGGGAGTTCTCGCCGAAGCCGGGCCAGAGGAAGCTGCCGTCGGCGTCCTTGCGGAACCAGTTGACCTGGAAGATCCGGGGGGCACGGTCGAAGCGGAGCTCCTGGCCGACGCGCAGCCAGTGCGCCCAGTAGTCGGCCATGTTGTATCCGCAGAAGGGAAGCATGGCGAAGGGGTCGCGGCGCAGCTCGCCGACGGTGCCTTCGGCCGCCGCCGTCTTCTCGCTCGAGATGGTTGCACCCATGAACACACCGTGCGTCCAGTCGGTGGCCTCCACCACGAGCGGAACGTTCGTGGCCCGGCGTCCGCCAAACAGGATGGCGTCGAGCGGGACCGCTTCTTCCCAGTCGTCCGCGATCGACGGGCACTGGGCTGCGGCGACGGTGAACCGTGAGTTGGGGTGAGCAGCGGGCCGGCCGGAGTTAGGGGTCCAGTCGTTGCCTTCCCAGTCGATGAGGTGAGCCGGAGCCTTGTCAGTGAGCCCCTCCCACCAAACGTCTCCGTCATCGCGCAGGGCAACGTTGGTGAAAATGGTGTTTCCCCAGAGCGTTTCAACCGCGGTGACGTTGGTCGACTGCCCGGTCCCCGGTGCGACGCCAAAGAACCCGGCCTCCGGGTTGATTGCCCACATGCGACCATCTTCGCCCGGGCGCAGCCAAACGATGTCGTCGCCCAGGGTTTCCACCCGCCATCCGGGGATGGTGGGGCGCAGCATCGCAAGATTGGTCTTGCCGCAGGCCGACGGGAACGCCGCAGCCACGTGGTACTGCTTGCCCTCGGGTGAGATGATGCGCACGAGCAGCATGTGCTCGGCGAGCCAGCCCTCGTCGCGACCGATCACGCTGGCGATCCGCAGCGCGAAGCACTTCTTGGCCAGCAACGCGTTTCCGCCGTAGCCGGATCCGTACGACCACACCTCACGATCCTCGGGAAACTGCACGATGTATTTCGTGTCGTTGCAGGGCCAGGCCACGTCCTCGTCGCCGGGAAGGAGCGGGGCGCCAACCGAGTGCACCGTCTTCACCCACGGCACGCCGTCGGCAATGAGGTCGAGCACCTTGTCGGTGGCGCGGGTCATGATGCCCATGGAGAGAACCGCGTAGACAGAATCAGTGATCTGCACGCCCAGCTGCGAGAGCGGCCCGCCAACGGCACCCATTGAGAATGGCACCACGTACATGGTGCGTCCGCGCATACTTCCCGTGAACACCACGTCGAGCTCACCGCGCATGGACGCGGGGTCCTGCCAGTTGTTCGTGGGGCCGGCGTCTTCTTCCTTCTCCGAGCAGATGAAGGTGCGCGACTCGACCCGAGCGACATCGCTCGGGGCGCTGCGGGCCAGGTAGCTGTTCGGACGCCATTCCGGGTTGAGCTTGATGAGCTTGCCCTCGGCCACCATCTGCTTGGTCAACCGGTCGCTCTCACGCACCGAGCCGTCGCACCAGACGATTTCATCGGGCTGGGTCAGCGCGGCGATCTCGTCGACCCAGGCGCGTAGTTTGTCCAGAGGGGCGGATGCCTCGGCGCCCGCATTCGGAATCGGTGCGGTCTCGACACGCTGCACGGCGGGAGCGGTGGTGACCGCTGGGCGGTCAATTTCGGCGATAGACATGTGAGCTCCTCTGCTTACTGAATGTCGTGTACAAGGTGGCCTGAATCCACTGTGGCAAAGAAACCGGCGTCCATATCGCCATATCGGTCGTTAAGAATCGCACTTCTTTCGGATACGGTAAGAGAATGGACCGAACGACCTCCGATCTCTCCACGCTGGGACATCGCATCCGTCATTTCCGAACCGACCGCGGGCTGACGCTCGACGATCTCGGTGAACAGGTGGACCTCGCGGGGAGCCAGCTCTCGCTCATCGAGAACGGCAAGCGCGAACCGAAGCTGTCAACGCTGCAGGCGATCGCGACGGCGCTCGGAGTCGCACTCACCGACCTGCTCTCCACGGAGGCGCCGAATCCCCGTGCGGCCCTCGAGATCGAGTTGCGAAAGTTCCAGCAGAGCCCGCTCTACACCGAGCTGGGGCTGCCGGCCGTCAAACCGACGAAGGGCATGAGCGACGATGCCCTTGCCGCTCTCGTTGGGCTGCACCGTGAGCTGCAGCGGAAAGCCACCGAGGCCATTGCGACGCCGGAAGAGGCGCGCCGCGCCAACACCGAACTGCGCGAAGTGATGCGCGAGCGCGACAACTACCTGCCCGAGATCGAAGACCTCGCCGAAGCCCGGCTGAAGGCAGCCGGCCACGTGCGCGGTGCGCTTACCCACCGCACGGTCAGCATCATGGCCGAGCAACTGGGACTCGAGCTCATCTACGTCAACGACCTGCCGCACTCGGCGCGAAGCGTCACCGATCTCGCGAACGGGCGCATCTACCTGCCGCCGGCATCGATTCCCGGCGGGCACGGCTTGCGCTCCATGGCCCTGCAGGCGATGGCACACCGGTTGCTCGGGCACACCCGACCGACCAGCTACGCGGCGTTTTTGCAACAGCGCCTTGAGATCAACTACTTCGCCGCCTGCTGCCTCATGCCGCAGACCGCTGCCGTTGATTTCCTCAGTGAGGCCAAGCACGACCGCAACCTGGCCGTTGAGGACTTCCGGGACGCCTTTGGTGTCACGCACGAGGCTGCGGCTCTGCGCTTCACCAACCTGGCCACGCACCACCTCGACATGCCGCTGCACTTCCTCCGGGTCTCCGAAGACGGTTCTCTCCAAAAGGGCTACGAGAACGACGGCTTGCCGCTCCCCGTGGACGTCACCGGTGCGATCGAAGGTCAACTGGTGTGCCGCAAGTGGAGTGCACGCAGCGCGTTTGAACGCACGAACCGCACCACCGAGCTCTACCAGTACACCGACACTCCGGTCGGAACTTACTGGAATGCCACCCAGACCGGCACGACAAGCGCGGGTGAATTCTCCATCTCGGTCGGCGTTCCCTTCAACCAGGCCAAGTGGTTCCGCGGCCGCGAGACCACGACGCGCGCCGTCTCCACGTGCCCCGATCCGTCGTGCTGCCGTCGCCCGGCGAGCACCCTCACGGAGCGGTGGCGCGACCAGGCCTGGCCGAGCGCCCGACTACACGCCCACATTCTCTCGCCGTTACCCAGCGGCACCTTCCCGGGCGTCGACGACAGCGAGGTCTACGACTTCCTCGAGCGTCACAGCGACGGCTAACCCTGGGCGTCCCGGTTCCGAGACGGCAGAATAGGGATATGCGCACCGCGATCCCGCCCCTCATTCTCGGAACCATGACCTTCGGCGACACAGCAGACGAGGCAGCTGCGACCGCGCTGGTTCAGACCGCGCTCGACGCTGACATTGCCTGGTTCGACACTGCCAACAGCTATAGCGACGGCGCCTCCGAGGAAATCCTCGGTCGCATCCTGGCCGGCCGCGACGACGTGACGATCGCCACGAAGGTCGGCCAACCGCAGTCACTCGTCGGCACGGAGAAACTCCTCTCCGCCGACAAGATCCGCACCTCGGTCGAGGCGAGCCTCACGCGACTGGGCCGGGAGCACGTTGAAGTGCTGTACCTGCACAAGCCGGACCGCTCGACACCGATCGAAGAAACGCTGACGGAGATCGCCCGGTTGCACGCGGAGGGCAAGATCGGCGCCTTTGGCGTGTCCAACTATGCGGCCTGGCAGATCTCGGACATTGTGCGTGTTGCCGCTGAGGTGGGCGCTCCTCCGGTTCTGCTCAGCCAGCAGATGTACAGCCTGCTCGCCCGCCGGCTGGAAGACGAGTATGAGGAATACGCGGTCACGACTGGGCTGCCGACCGTCATTTACAACCCACTCGCTGGCGGGTTACTGACCGGGCGTTACTCGCGGAACGCTGAGGCGGGCTCCGGTCGCTTCGGCGATGCCCGCAACGCTCGGGAGTACCGGGCCCGATACTGGAACGACCGCATGTTTGCGGCGGTTGAGGCACTGACGGCTCTCGCTGACGGAGCGGGAATCCCGCTCTCGGAATTCGCCCTCCGCTGGACACTTGGGCGGCCAGCCGTGCAGTCGGTTCTGCTCGGCGGCACCCGCGTCAGCCACCTTCACGACAACATCGCGGCGGCAGGTCGCGGCCCGCTTCCCGAGGACGTCTCGGCAGCGGCAGATGCGGTCGGCGATGAACTGCGTGGGCCGATGCCGGCCTATAACCGCTGAGTTCTGCTCAACTGAGTGCCCACATGGCGACCGCGCTGGCGGCCGCGACGTTGAGCGAGTCGATTCCGTGCTTCATCGGGATCTGCACGACGGTGTCCGCCGCAGCAAGCGCATCGTCGGTGAGTCCCGTTCCTTCGGCGCCGAGCACGAGAGCAAGCCGCTCGTGCTCGGAACCGTCGAAGTCACGAAGACTCACGGCATTGTCGCTGAGCGCGAGCGCCGCCACGTGGAAGCCATGCTCGTCCAGGAGCGCCCGGGTGGACGGCCAGTCACCCACTCGAGTCCACGGCACCTGCAGCGCCGTGCCCATCGACACACGGATGGCTCGCCGGTAGAACGGGTCCGAGCAGCGTGGGGTGACGAGGATGGCGTCGGCCCCGATGGCCCCCGCTGAGCGGAAGATTGCGCCGACATTGGTGGGGTCAGCGACGTCCTCGAGAATCACGACGCGGCGAGCGCCGGCGAGCAGCTCGCCCGGCTCGGGCAAGGCGGGCCGGTGCATTGAGGCGATCAACCCGCGGTGAAGCACGTATCCGGTGAGTCCGGCGAGCAGTTCTCCCGGTCCAACGAATACCGGAATGTCGGCGGCATCACCACCGAGCGCCTCGAGTGCGTCGTCGGCGGAAGTTCCCAGCGCAAGCACCGACCGGGGCCGGTGCCCGGCCCGAAGCGCGCGCTGAAAGACGAGCAGCGACTCGGCCAGGTACAGCCCGTGCTCGGTGCCCTGGGCCTTCTTCAGTGCCACATCGGTGAGGTGTGCGTAGTCGGACAGGCGGGGATCACTCAGGTCGGAAATCTCGAGAACGGGCACGGGGTGAGTTTACCGAGCGACCACTCGCCCGATTCACGCCTGAGGGCTTAGACTTCCGGTGTCAACGGCTTCGCGCCGGTGCGCTCGGAAAAGGGGCGTTGAACGACTCACTGAACGAGTCGCGAGACATATACGGAATTCGCACACCGCTATATGAACTCGAAGGATCACGATGATTCCCGTTGTCGCTCGCATTGCCGACGCTCTCGCCCCCTCTATCGCTCACGCTTTCGGGCTGATGGGCAATGGAAACGCTCACTTCATCGACGCCCTGAGCGAGACGTCTGTGCCCTATACCGCCGTCCGTCACGAGGTCGCCGCTGTCGCCGCGGCCGACGCCTTCTATCGCGCGAGCGCCAGGCTTGCCCTCGCCACCACCACCTACGGCGCCGGGTTCACGAACACGATCACGGCCCTCGCCGAGTCGGTGCAGGCCGGCATTCCGCTCGTGCTCTTTGTCGGAGACGCGCCCACCTCCGGCGCACGGCCGTGGGACATCGACCAGCGAATGCTGGCAGCTTCCGTGGGTGCTCGCACCTTTTCCATGAGTGAGACGGATGCCGGTCAGGTCGCGATCGCGGCGGTCAACTTTGCGCTCGCTCACCGGACACCCGTTGTCCTGGCTCTGCCCTACGACCTCACCACCGCAGACTCGCTCAACGACGAGCTGCTCCCGAGTGTCGAGCTGCCCGCTCCGGTGCAGCCGCAGCCGGAGCAGATCGCCGCGGCCGCCGACGCACTGTCCGCTGCGCGTCGCCCGGTGATCCTTGCCGGCCGAGGCGCCTGGCTTGCCCACGCCGGCACCCCGCTGAGCCAGTTGGCCGACCGGCTCGGCGCCCTCACCGCCACAACGGCACTCGGCCGCTCGCTGTTCGAGCGCCCCGAGTATGACCTCGGCACTGTCGGCGGCTTCGGCCAGGAGGCCGCGATGGAGCTGGTCGGCGACGCCGACGTGATCCTCGTCGCCGGTGCCAGCCTCAACCAGTTCAGCACCCGGTTCGGCACGCTGTTCTCCCCCGACGCGACGGTCATCCGCATTGACGACCGCGACCCGGCCGCCCACCCGGCCGTCACGATCCCGGTGCACGGTGACGTGGCCCTTGCCACCGACGGCCTGCTCGCCGCGATCCGCCCGGTCCAGGGAACCACGGCTGGGTGGCGTGACCAGCTGGTCACGGATGCCGCCCGGTTCCGCATTCGGGAAGCCGGCGTTGGCCTGTGCGACGACGGCAGGCTTGACCCGCGCAGCGTCGCCATCCGACTCGCAAGCTCGCTGCCCGACAACCGGGTCACGGTCACCGACGGTGGACACTTCCTCGGCTGGTCGAACACCTACTGGTCGGCGTCATCACCCAACCGTGTCCTCATGGTGGGCACCGCCTTCCAGACGATCGGTTTAGGTTTCGGCAGCGCGGTCGGCGCCGCAGCGGCGCTGCCCGATGCCACGCTGGTCGTCTCGACCGGTGACGGCGGTGGACTCATGGCGCTGGCCGACCTCGACTCCGTGATCCGAACGGCCAAACGCGGCGTCATCGTGGTCTGGAATGACGCCGCCTACGGCGCGGAAATTCACATGTATGGCCGGATGGGGCTGGGCACGACGCCCATGCTCATTGATGAGGCCGACTTCGCGGGAATCGCACGATCCCTGGGCGGCCGGGGTGACGTCATCCGCTCGCTGGATGATTTTGCTGACTTCGATAAGTGGGTGGAATCGGGAGCCGACGGGGTCTACCTGCTTGACTGCCGCATCTCGGCAAGCGTCGTAGCGCCCTACCAGGAGGAAATCTACGAGCGAGCGGTGACGGTCTCGGCGCGATCGTAGGGGTCGCCTCCTCGGCGGCTCAGGAGTAGCGTGAGGCCGTGTTTGTGGCTCGCACCGATGCACGAACCGCCCACGCCACCGGCGTCGAGCGCCTTCTGTCGAGCTATCACGGGGTGCCGGACGGTGCGCCGGTGCGGCTGGCCAAACCGACATCGAACCTCTTTCGAGCGCGGACGCGGACGCATGTTCGGGGGCTCGACACCTCGGGGCTGACCGGCGTTCTCACGATTGACCCCGTCTCTCGCACGGCTGACGTCTCGGGGATGTGTACTTATGAGGATCTCGTCGCCGCGACGCTCCCGCTCGGGCTGGCGCCGCTGGTTGTGCCGCAGCTGAAGACGATCACGGTTGGTGGAGCTGTCACGGGCCTGGGGATCGAGTCGACGTCGTTCCGCAACGGATTGCCGCACGAGTCAGTGCTCGAGATGGACGTGCTCACGGGCGCAGGCGAGGTGCTCACGGTCTCGCGCACCGAGAACGCCGATCTCTTTCACGCCTTTCCCAACTCCTACGGGACCCTCGGCTACGCGGTGCGCCTGACAGTTGAGCTGGAACCCGTCCTGCCTTTCGTCGCGCTCACTCACCGCCGATTTCATTCGATGCCCGAGCTCGTCGCGGTGATGGAGGGGATCTGCCAGACCGGTGCGCTCGACGGGGTCACCGTCGACTACCTGGATGGGGTGGTGTTCAGCCCCAGCGAAGGTTACCTGTGCCTGGGATTTCGAACGGCGGCAGCAGGGCCGGTCAGCGATTACACCGGTCGAAAGATCTACTACCGCTCACTCCAGCACGAGGCGGGGGTCACGGGTGACCGGCTCACCATCTCCGACTACCTGTGGCGCTGGGACACCGACTGGTTCTGGTGTTCCGAGGCGTTCGGTGCGCAGCATCCGTTGGTTCGAGCGCTCTGGCCGCGACGCTATCGGCGCAGCAGGACCTATTCGACGTTGATGACCTACGAGCAGCGATTCCAGATCGGCGACCGCCTCGAGGCGCTCAAGGGACGCCCACCACGGGAACGCGTGGTCCAGGATGTCGAGCTACCGATCGAGCGGACCGTCGAGTTTTTGGACTGGTTTCTGGATACCGTGCCCATCAGGCCGATCTGGCTGTGTCCGCTTCAGTTGCGCTCGACCGACCGGTGGCCGCTCTACCCGCTTCAGCCCGGGAAGTCCTACGTCAACGTCGGTTTCTGGTCGACGGTGCCGGTCGGGACGAGCGAGGGAGAGACGAACCGGCGCATCGAGCGGAGGGTGGCTGAGCTCGACGGACACAAATCGCTCTACTCAGACTCGTACTACTCAGCGGACGAATTCGACCGTCTCTACGGCGGTGAGACTTGGCGCGCCGTGAAGCAGCGCTACGACCCCAACGGTCGACTCCTCGACCTCTACGCAAAGGCGGTGCAACGACAATGACGACGTTCAAGGACCGGGCCTCGGCCACAACAAGTACTCCGACCACACTCAGCATCGCGGAGGTGCTGGAAATTTTCACGGGCGGACGACTGCCGCTCCGGTTCACCGCCTACGACGGGAGCTCGGCCGGACCGGCGGACGCCCCATTCGGCCTTGAACTGAAGACGCCACGCGGCTTGACCTACCTCGCCACCGGTCGCGGCGATCTGGGCCTCGCCCGTGCGTATGTGGCCGGCGACCTCGACGCTCACGGAGTGCACCCAGGCGACCCGTACGAACTTCTCAAGTCGCTGTCGAACGCGCTGGTTTTCACCTTTCCGCCGCCGCCGGTGCTCGCCCGAGTGATTCGTTCCATCGGTATCGAGCACCTGCGACCGATCGCACCACCGCCCCAGGAAGCGGCACCGCGCTGGCGCCGGGTCACCGGCGGCATGAGACACAGCAAAGGCCGGGACGCCGAGGCCATCCATCACCACTACGACGTCTCGAACCGGTTCTACGAGTGGGTGCTCGGACCGTCCATGACCTACACCTGCGCCTGCTATCCGCACACAGACGCCACGCTCGACGAGGCGCAGGAGAATAAGTACCGGCTGGTGTTCGAGAAGCTCCACCTCAAGTCGGGCGACCGGTTACTCGACGTCGGGTGCGGCTGGGGCGGGATGGTGCGCTATGCCGCCCGACGGGGAGTGAAAGCCACCGGCGTGACGTTGTCAACGGAACAAGCGTCGTGGGCGCAGCACGCAATCGCGGCGGAATCCCTCGAGGGTCTGGCCGACGTTCGCTACGGCGACTACCGCGACATCACCGAGAACGGCTTCGACGCCGTGTCCTCGATCGGGCTACTGGAACACATCGGAGTGCGCAACTACCCCGGCTATTTCGCCTTCCTCCAGTCCCGCCTCCGCCCCGGCGGCCTTCTGCTCAATCACTGCATCACCCGACCGGACAATCACTCCGAAGCATCCGCCCGTGGGTTCATCGACCGTTATGTCTTCCCCGATGGTGAACTCACCGGGTCAGGCCGCATCATCAGCGAAGCGCAGAACGTCGGCCTCGAAGTGTTGCACGAGGAGAACCTGCGACCGCACTATGCGATGACGCTGCGTGACTGGTGCGCCAACCTCGTCGAGAACTGGGATGACGCGGTCGCCGAGGTGGGTCTCGCCACGGCGAAGATCTGGGGCTTGTACATGGCGGGCTCCCGGCTCGCCTTCGAGACCGGTGGAATTCAACTGCACCAGGTGCTCGCCGTACGGCCCACCGAGCCGCCAGAAACCGGCGATCTCCCGCTCCGCCCGTGGTGGACGCCCTGAGTCGAGCGTTGCATGGTGGCCGGTTAGTGTCGCGCTTCCCGGGTCCGATATGGTTCGTATACGATCATCGGCGATCTCACGGGGCCTGACCCCGGCGGGATCCTCACCCGAAAGGCCTGGCGCATGCTCGAAAAGTCCGTCATCGACGGTATCGCCAACGAACTCTATGAGGCAGAGCAGTCGCGAACAACGATCCCGCGGCTCACCGCCCGATACCCGGACATGACGGTCGAGGACTCCTACGCCGTCCAGAACGTGTGGAAGGAACGCGGCCTCGCCTCCGGCCGCCGGCTCGTTGGCCGCAAGATCGGACTGACCTCCAAGGTGATGCAGGTCGCGACGGGCATTACCGAACCGGACTACGGCATCATCTTCGACGACATGGTCTACGAGAACGGGTCCGTCATTCCGCATGACACCTTCTCCAATGTGCGCATCGAAGTTGAGCTCGCGTTCGTGCTCGGCAAGCCACTCGAAGGCCCGAACTGCACCATCTTCGACGTGCTCGACGCCACCGAGTACGTGATCCCCGCGCTCGAGATCCTCGACTCCCGTATCGAGATGCAGGGACGCACCATCGTCGACACCATCTCCGACAACGCCGCCATGGGCGGGATGGTGATGGGCGGAACGCCCGTGAAGATCGGGGACGTCGACCTCCGCTGGATCTCCGCACTGCTCTACCGCAACGAGACCATCGAGGAGTCCGGCGTTGCCGCCGCCGTGCTCAACCACCCCGCCGCCGGCGTCCACTGGCTCGCCAACAAACTCGCGCAGCACGGCACCCGTCTCGAAGCCGGTGAAATCATCCTCGCCGGCTCGTTCACCCGCCCGATGTGGGTCGAAAAGGGCGACACCGTCCACGCAGACTACGGACAATTGGGATCCATCACATGCCGCTTCAGCTAGCCCCCACCTTCCGCGACGACCTGGCCGAAGCCGAGCGCCCGCTGATCGGCATGTGGGTCTGCTCCGGCAGTCCGCTCGTTGCCGAGATCTGCGCGGGCTCCGGCCTCGACTGGTTGCTGATCGACGCCGAGCACGGCCCGAACGGACTCGAGTCGATCCTCGCCCAGTTGCAGGCCGTCGCCGGCTACCCGATCACCCCGCTCGTTCGCGCCCCCGCCGGCGACACTGTCGTGATCAAGCAATACCTCGACCTGGGTGTGCAAAACCTGCTCGTGCCAATGGTGAACACCGGTGATGAAGCCCGCGCGGTTGTCTCCGCCGTTCGCTACCCGCCACGCGGAGTTCGCGGTGTCGGCAGTGCCCTCGCGCGCGGTGCACGCTGGAACCGCGTCGACAACTACCTCGCCCGTGCGGACGAATACGTATCCCTCTTTGTCCAGATCGAAACAGCGGATGCTGTCGCGAACGTTCGCGACATCGCCAGCGTTGACGGCGTTGACGGTGCGTTCGTCGGACCATCGGACCTCGCAGCATCAATGGGGCTGCTCGGCCAGCAGGAACACCCCGATGTCGTCGCCTCCGTCGAACACGCCATCCGGACCATCTCGGAGCTCGGCAAGCCGGTCGGAGTGAACGCCTTCGATCCGACGGTAGCCGAGCGCTACCTGGCGGCAGGAGCCGACTTCGTCCTCGTCGGAGCGGACGTCGCACTGCTCGCCCGCGGCTCGGAAGCCCTCGCAGCGAAGTACATCCCCACTGGCGATGCCGCTGGGGCACCCCGAGCCAGCTACTAGCGCTCGCATTTTAGCTCTCGCGCCAGACACACAGCGCGCGCCAGACACACAGCGAAGGTCGGTACGACGTGTTGAGGGTGTGGTCGGGCGCTCATGGGCGCCGGCACGTCGTACCGACCTTCGCGAGTCCGCTTAAACCGGCTCTTTGATTCCGTAGATCTGGCCGGTGGTCTGCGCGACCTCGTTTTCGACACCGAGCGGAATGCCGGTGCGGTCACGCAGGATGAGTGTCGCCGCGAACGCCACAACCGTGACCCCGGCGATGTAGAACGCGACGGAGATCGACTCACCGGTCGTCTGCACAAGCCAGGTCGCAATGGTCGGTGCGAACGCTCCACCGAGGATGGCTCCGATCGCGTAGGTGATCGAGACGCCGGAGTACCGGATCGACGCTGGGAACAGTTCAGCGAAGTACGCGGCCTGCTGTCCGTAGGTGAACCCGTTTCCGATCGTGAAGAGCGACAGACCGAGGAACAACAACCAGATGTTCCCGGTATTGACGAGGGGGAAGAGCATGAACACGGTGATCAGCTGCACGATCCAGCCGATGATGTAGGTGTTGCGCCTGCCGATCCGGTCCGAGACATTGCCCGCGATCCAGGTCATGGCCAGCCACACCACCGCGGAGCCGGTGACGGCGAGGAGAACGGGTGTCCGCTCAAGGCCAACGAAGCCATCCGGGTTGGTGGCGTAGTTCTGGATGTAACCACCGGTGGTCATATATCCTGCAGCGTTGTTGCCTGCGAAGGTGAGCGCGGCCAGGATCACGAGCAACCAGTGCTTGCGGAACAACTGGACCGCAGGCATCCGAGACCGCTCCTTACGCTTCGCAATCTCCTTGAAGACCGGGCTTTCCTCGACCGTGCGGCGCACGATCATGCCGACAACAACGAGGACGACGCTGAGCAGGAACGGCACACGCCAACCCCACTCGAGGAACGCCTCACCCGGTGAGATGACACCGGTCATCAGGGCGAGTACACCGGAAGCGAGAAGGAGTCCGATCGGAACACCGATCTGCGGGAAGGCACCGGCGCGACCGCGACGGTCGTTCGGTGCGGTTTCAACCGCCATGAGGACGGCGCCACCCCACTCGCCACCGGTCGACAGGCCCTGCAGGATACGCAGCAGGACAAGGATGACCGGAGCGGCGATACCGATCTGCTGGTAGGTGGGGAGCAAACCGATCAGGGTCGTGGAAGCGCCCATGAGGACGAGGGTAATGACGAGCATCGCCTTGCGGCCAAGCCGGTCACCGAAGTGCCCGGCCAGGAAGGCGCCGAGCGGACGGAAGAGGAAGCTCACTCCGACGGAGCCGAACGAGAGCAGGATGGCAATCTGTGCCCCGGCCGGTTCAAAAAAGAGCTGTGCGAACACGAGGCCTGCTGCGCTCGCGTAGAGGAAGAAGTCGTACCACTCGATGGTGGTTCCGATGACGGTGGCGAACGCGACCTTGCGCCGTTCAGCCGCCGTCCGAGGGTCGACTTGCCTCGATGAGGTTGACATCACTAATGACTCCTTCGTCATAACTAGCGCGGTGGGGAACGGCCGAAAAACGGCCTCCCCACGGATGGTAGACCATATCGTATATCTTCGCGACAGCCACTTTTCCACTCTTGCAATCGCCTTTGGATTGTATATGATTTGTTATACCGCGCTCGAATCCCTCAGACAAGGACGTCTATGACTGATCCAGGCAGCTCTCGCCCCGGCAAGATCATCGCTGTACACCTCAACTATCGTTCGCGCGCCGACCAGCGCGGCCGCACCCCAGCGACGCCGTCCTACTTCTTCAAACCATCGTCCTCGATTGCCTCCTCTGGCGGAACACTGGAACGACCAGCCGGTGCCGAACTCCTCGCATTCGAGGGTGAAATCGCACTCATCCTCGGTCGTACCGTTCGGCGGGTCTCCCCCGAGGACGGCTGGGCCGCTGTCGGCGGAGTCACGGCGGCCAACGACTTCGGCATCTATGACCTCCGCACCGCGGACAAAGGATCCAACGTGCGGTCAAAGGGTGGCGACGGATTCACCCCGCTCGGCCCTCTCATGATCCCCGCCGAGTCTGTTGATCCTGGCGCGCTGAGGGTGCGCACCTGGCTCAACGGCACACTCGTCCAGGACGACACGACGACGGGCCTGCTGTTCCCCTTCGGACAGCTGGTCGCCGACCTCTCGCAGCTCATGACACTCGAGGAGGGCGACGTCATCCTCACCGGCACTCCGGCAGGGTCGTCCGTGGCGCAACCGGGAGACGTCGTCGAAGTCGAGGTCGACTCCCCGACCGCCGCCGGCATACCGACGACCGGTCGACTGGTAACAACCATCACCGAGGGCACCGTGCCGTTCGGGAATTTCGGGAACAAGCCCAGCGTCGACGACACCCAGCGCGAAGAAGCGTGGGGCACCCGCGAGTTGGCCGGACTGGAGACGCCAGCCGTCTTCGAACTGACCGACGAGCTCAAGACCCGAATCACCTCGGTCGGCACCGCGACACTGAGTTCTCAGTTACGGAAGCGCGGCCTCAACAACGTCTCCATCGACGGACTGCAGTCGACACGTCCCGACGTCCGGCTCGTTGGTCGAGCGCGAACCCTCCGTTACATCCCCAACCGCGAGGACCTCTTCGCCTCACACGGCGGCGGGTACAACGCTCAAAAGCGCGCGTTCGATGCTCTCGGCCCCGACGACGTGCTCGTCATGGAGGCCAGGGGAGAACGCGGCACCGGAACGGTCGGCGATATCCTGGCGCTCCGTGCGCAGGTTCGCGGAGCGGCCGGCATCGTCACGGACGGCGGCGTCCGTGACTACGACGCCGTTGCCGCACTCGACATGCCTACCTACTCGGCCGGCGCCCATCCGGCAGTGCTCGGCCGCCGGCACGTGCCGTGGGATGCGGACATCACCATCGCCTGCGGCGGCACGGCGGTTCAACCGGGAGACATCATCGTTGGCGACGCCGACGGTGTCCTCGTCATTCCACCCGCCCTGGTTGAGGAGATCGTGACCGACGCGATCGCGCAGGAGCAGGAAGAGACGTTCATCGCCGAGCAGGTCGCGGCCGGCGAAGGTGTCGATGGACTTTACCCGATGAACGCGGAGTGGAAGTCCCGCTACGCCACGTGGAAGGAGACGCGCTCATGACGTCCCTCCCGGGAACAAGCTCCCGCAGCAAATCCGAGCAGGCGTACTCCTGGATTCGTTCGCGCATCGAGGAGGGCATCTTTGTTCCGGGTTACCGTCTGGTGCTCGGCGCCATCGCCAAAGAACTCGACATCAGCGTTGTCCCGGTCCGCGAAGCCATTCGGCGCCTTGAGGCGGAGGGCCTTGTCACGTTCGAACGCAACGTCGGCGCCCAGGTCGCCATGCTGAATGAGACCGGGTACGTCACCACCATGCAGACGCTGAGCATTCTGGAGGGAGCGGCAACCATGCTGTCCGCTCCGTTCATCACCGAGACCGCCATCGCCGCCGCCCGCGCGGTCAACGCCGAAATGGCGGACTGCCTCGAGCACTTCGATCCGCACCGGTTCACCGAACTCAACCGGGAGTTCCACTCGATCCTGTTCGAACAGTGCCCCAACGACAACCTTCTCGACCTCGTACACCGCGGCTGGAACTCGCTCAACATGCTGCGGGATTCCACCTTCAGCTTTGTTCCCGGCCGCGCCCACCAGTCGGTGGCCGAACACGAGGGCATCCTCGCCCTGATCGAAAGCGGGGCAGACAGCCTCGAGATCGAACTTGCTGCTCGCGCCCACCGCACACGCACCCTCGACGCTTTCACCGAGTACCAGGCTCGCCACAAGCGGCCATCCCCTGTCCAGCCATAACTGCATCGGAGCACACACCATGGCCCACTACATTCCGGAAGACCTTCCGACCCGCATCCTGCACTACATCGACGGCGAGTTCGTCGAGAGCATCTCAGGCGAGACCTTCGACGTGCTCGACCCGGTGTCGAATCAGAACTACGCCACCGCGGCATCGGGCCAGAGCGAAGACATCGACCGTGCCGTGGCCGCCGCCAAGCGTGCATTCGACTCCGGCCCGTGGCCGAAAATGCTTCCCCGCGCCCGCGCACGCATCCTGCACAAAATCGCCGACGCTGTCGAAGCGCAGGACGCACGGCTCGCGGAACTTGAAACTTTCGACACCGGCCTGCCGATCACCCAGGCGCTCGGCCAGGCCCAGCGCGCTGCCGAAAACTTCCGGTTCTTCGCTGACCTCATCGTGGCGCAGTCCGACGATCTGTACAAAGTCCCCGGTCGACAGGTCAACTACGTGAATCGCAAGCCGAAGGGTGTCGCGGGACTGATCACCCCGTGGAACACACCGTTCATGCTGGAGAGCTGGAAGCTTGCCCCCGCGCTCGCCTCCGGATGCACCGTTGTGCTCAAGCCCGCTGAGTTCACGCCGCTGTCCGCGAGCCTCTGGGCGACGATCTTCGAGGATGCCGGACTGCCGAAGGGTGTGTTCAACCTCGTCAACGGCCTCGGCGAATCCGCCGGTGACGCCCTCGTGAAGCACCCCGACGTTCCGCTGATCTCCTTCACCGGTGAAAGCAGCACGGGGCAGACGATCTTCGCCAACTGTGCGGTGAACCTCAAGGGCATGTCGATGGAACTCGGCGGCAAGTCGCCCGCCGTGGTCTTCGCGGATGCCGACCTCGACGCGGCGATCGACTCGACGCTGTTCGGCGTCTTCTCGCTCAACGGAGAGCGCTGCACAGCGGGCAGCCGCATCCTGGTCGAGCGACCGATCTACGACGAGTTCCTTGAGCGGTACGCCGCCCGCGCGAAAAACATCGTCGTCGGCGACCCGCACGATCCGAAAACCGAGGTGGGCGCGCTCGTCCACCCCGAGCACTACGACAAGGTGATGAGCTACGTCGAGATCGGCAAAACCGAGGGCAGGCTGCTCGCTGGTGGCGGTCGCCCGGAAAACCTGCCGGACGGCAACTACGTCTCCCCCACGGTCTTCGCCGACGTCGCGCCCGACGCTCGCATCTTCCAGGAGGAGATTTTCGGACCCGTGGTGGCGATCACACCTTTCGAGACCGATGAGGAGGCGTTGGCGTTGGCCAACGGCATCCGTTATGGACTTGCCGCATATATCTGGACGACGGACCTGACCCGCGCGCACAACTTTGCGCAGTCGGTCGAAGCGGGCATGGTGTGGCTCAACTCGCACAATGTGCGTGACTTGCGCACACCGTTTGGCGGGGTGAAGGCGTCGGGCCTGGGCCATGAAGGCGGCTACCGGTCGATTGACTTTTACACCGACCAGCAGGCCGTGCACATCACGCTTGGCGACGTGCACACGGCGCGATTCGGCGCCGAAGCGCGCGAGGACATCGCACCGATCGTCACGCCCAATCCGTAAACCATTCACGCAAGGAAGCAGAATATGGACCACAACCCCTCTCCCATCCCTGAACCGCGTCATAGGCCGAACCCGAATCCTCACCCGATCGCGACGCCGACGGCCACTCCGCCGGACATTCTCCGCTGTGCATACATGGACATTGTCGTCACCGACCTGGCCAAATCGCGCGAGTTTTACGTCGACATCCTCGGACTCGTCGTCACCGAGGAAAATGAGAACGAGATCTACCTGCGCTCGTTCGAGGAGTTCATTCACCACAACCTCGTGCTGCGGAAGGGTCCCGTTGCCGCGGTCGCCGCGTTCTCGTACCGGGTGCGTGCTCCTGAAGACCTCGATCGCGCCGTCGAGTTCTACACCGAGCTCGGTTGCCGGGTAGAACGCCGGCCGGAGGGTTTCACCAAGGGCATCGGCGACTCGGTGCGGGTGGAGGACCCACTCGGGTTCCCGTACGAGTTCTTCCACGACGTCGAACACGTCGAGCGACTGGCCTGGCGGTACGACCTGTACGGACCGGGTGCCCTGGTGCGATTGGACCACTTCAACCAGGTGACCCCCGACGTGCCGCGGGCGCGGGGGTACATGGAAGACCTCGGCTTCCGCGTCACCGAAGATATTCAGGATGACGACGGCGTCACCTACGCCGCCTGGATGCGCCGCAAATCGACCGTGCACGACACGGCGATGACCGGCGGCACCGGCCCGCGGATGCACCACGTCGCATTCTCGACGCACGAGAAGCACAACATTCTCTACATCTGTGACAAGCTCGGTGCGCTGCGCAAGAGCGACCTGATCGAGCGCGGCCCGGGCCGCCACGGCGTCTCGAACGCCTTCTACCTCTACCTCCTCGACCCGGACGGGCACCGTGTGGAGATCTACACGCAGGACTACTACACCGGAGACCCTGACAACCCGGTCGTCACCTGGGACGTGCACGACAACCAGCGCCGCGACTGGTGGGGCAACCCGGTGGTGCCGAGCTGGTACACCGAAGCGTCGCTCGTTCTCGACCTTGACGGCAACCCGCAGCCGCTGGTCGAGCGCGAGGAGCCGAGCGAGATGACGGTCACGGTCGGTGCCGACGGCTTCTCCTACACACGTGAGGGTGACGTCGCGAAGGGCTTCAAACTCGGCGACACGCTCTAGCCGCTTCCCCGATGCAACGCGCCGTCGGTCCCCTGCGGGATCGGCGGCGCGTGGCGTCTCAGGTCGCGCGGGGGCGCCTGAGCGTCAGTCCGCGTCGCTCGCCACCAGAACGGCACCGGCGTGGCCCATCTCGAGCAACGCTGCGTCGCTGGACTCGCGGGCGACGCCCGCGACCAGGTCGGTGAAGACGCGCACGTGGCGACCGTGCTCGATGGCGTCGAGCACGGAGGCACGCACGCAGTAGTCGGTGGCAATGCCCACAACGTCGACCTCGGTGATCCCTCGCTCTTCGAGGACCGCCGAGACCGTGGCGCCATCGGACGCGCCACCCTCCACTTCGCCGTCGTAGATCGAGTAGGCGGGCTCGCCCTGCCCCTTCTTCACGTGCATGGTGACGTGGGAGAGATCGAGTCCCGGGTGGTACTCCGCGCCCGCCGTACCGGCGACACAGTGCGGTGGCCAGGTGACGACGTAGTCGGGGTCGGTGCCAGCTTGGGCGAAGTGTCCGCCGTTGTCGCCCTCGGGGTCGTGCCAGTCACGACTTGCCATGACGACGTCATAGTCGCCAAACGCTCGTTCCAGGTAGCGGGTGGTGTCAGCAGCGACGGCAGCCCCGCCGTCCACTCCGAGCGCTCCGCCCTCGGTGAAGTCGTTCTGCACATCGATGATGAACAACGCGCGAGACATATATTCTCCGTTCCGAAACTACGTATTCGACAGGTTCGCGCCGCACTTGTAGAAGCCCGTCGCGAGCGTATCGATGGCTGTGCGGGCGCCCGAGCCGACGTTCCCGGTCGCGTAAATCGCGAAGATGAGCGTCGAGCCGTCCACCGCGTCGATGATGCCGGTCAGCGTATACGCCGACGAAATCGAACCAGACTTTGCGCGGATGTGTCCGCGTGAAACAGCGTTCGCGCCGAAGAATCGGTTCGAGTAGTTGAGGGTTCCGGATTCACCGGCGACCGGCAACCCGTCCCGGATGATGCCCAGGTTGCCCTCACGGGCGTTGATCTTGAGAAAGAGCTGCGTGAAGTACGACGGCGGCACAGCGTTGTTGCGGCTCATCCCGGAGGCGTCGGCGGTCCGGAGTCCCGACGTGTCGATGCCGTAGGCCTCGAGCCCCTGCGGAATCGCGGCGGCAATGGCATCAATCGAGTTGCCGAGCCCGAGCTTGATAGCGACGTGTCGACCGATCATCTCGGCGAGCGAGTTGTCTGACGGAATCAGCGCTTGTGGAATGAGCGTCGAGAGCGGTTGCGACGAAACGGATGCCAACTCCGCCGCCCCCGCGGGCGCGGTGCCTTGCTCGGTCGCCACGTTCCCGAAGTATGACGCGAATGCGCTCCCGGCGCGGCCGATCGGGTCTTCGCCACGCGGCGACAAAAACACCTGTGGGTTTGCGCGGTCGGCGTCCACCTGCAGTGCGGTGATGTGCGACAACCACCCGGTTCCCCGCTCAGTCGCCGGCCAGGTGTCGCCCCAGGTCTTGCCGCTGAAGTAGCTCGAATCGAGCACGATCCGAGTGATTGGGGTGCCTGGGTTCGCGGCCTCGTATGCCGCCTTCGCCTGGCTGGCCAGGTCGTCGAGGTGAGCGGCACCGGTGTAGACCGGCTCCTGGCCCGTCGGCAGCCGGGTGAGGGTGAGGTCTCCCCCGCCGACGAGCACGATAGTTCCCGGCTCCGATCCGGTGACGACCCTCGTCGACGCCCGGAAGTCTGGGCCCAACACACTCAATGCCGCCGCCGCCGTGAGCACCTTCATCGAGCTGGCGGTCTGCGAGGCAGTCGCGGGGTCGCGCTCGAACAGCAGCTCGCCGGTCGCAGCGTTGAGCACTTGAGCCTGCAGAGTGCCGAAGCGCGAGTCGTTGAGCAGTCCGGCCACCGAACAGGTTCGCAGAGCGGATGCCGGCAGTTCAGCGGCGGGGACGGGGCGCGGCGGCGGCGTGGTCACCGTGGGCGACGGGGTCGAGCTCTCGCTGAGCGCAGCGATCGGCGTCCCGGCGTCAGGGGACGCAACGGCGGCGCCGAGGGCGACCGCGCCCGATCCGAAGACGGCGAACACGGCCACCGACGCGGCGATCAACCAGGTTTTCGGGTTGCGGGCGAACACCGCGCCGATTCCACCCGAGCGGTGGCTCGGCGGGTGCGGCGGCTCGTCACCACCGGAACGGGCAGGCGCCGTCGCTCCGGCGGGCAGGAACGACGACCCCACCGACGCGGACGCCGCCACCGGAGGAATCGAGACCACCGTGGCGGTCTCAGCGGTCAGGGGCGGTTCGTTGAGCCGCGCGTCATCCGCGCTCGCCCACTCATCCTGCGGTTCAAGGTCAAAGGGCTCCGACTCACTAAGCGTCCAGTCCTCGTCGTTCCCCGAAGCGCTCAGCGTCCAGCCCTCGTCAGACGACCCCGCGGCAGCACCGATCGGCTCCGTCAGACCCTCGTCATCGGGCGTCGGGGCGTCCCCGGGTGGATTTTCGCGCACCCGGGCATTTTAGCGGGCAAGACTGGCGTCGCGCTGCATCCGGTTTCGTGGACTAATCGGTGGGGTAAACCAGCCCAATCTGGCTGCGCACGTCGTCGAGGGTGCCCATGATCGAGACCATCTCCGCGTGCGGCAGCAACGGAGACTCCAGTTGCCCTTTTTCGACCAGTCGCTCGAGTTCCGCGGCCTGAAACTGCATTCCTCGCCCGGCAACCTCTGACTGGTAGGTCTCGGTCACCTCACCGGCCGCGTCGTAGACGGTGAACGAGGTCGGCGTGTACCAGACAGCGTCGATCTCAATGCGTCCCTCGGTGCCGAGGATGGTGGCGCGGTTCGGCCCGCGGGTGTCGCTTGCCGACAGGGTCGTGGCGATCCGGCCGTTCCCGTAGCTGAAGAGAGTTGCGATGCTCGCGTCTGCCCCGGTGTCCTTGAACGTCGCGGTGGCCTGCACGCTGGCTGGCGCACCGAACAGGGCGCTGGCGAACGAGATCGGGTAGATGCCGAGATCGAGCAGGGCGCCACCGCCGAGTGCGAGGTCGTTGATGCGGTGCGCCGGGTCGTCCGGGAGGTCCTGGGTGTGGTCGGCGATGAGCGAACGGACCTCACCGATCGCTCCGGAGTCGAGAATCTCGCGGATGCGAGCCATGTGCGGCAGGAATCGCGTCCACATCGCCTCGAGCACGACGAGTCCGAGTTCCTCCGCGCGGGCAACGACGGCTTCGGCCTCACGTGCATTGAGCGTGAAGGGCTTCTCCACGAGCACGTGCTTGCCGGCGTTGAGTGCGAGCAGCGCCTGCTCGGCGTGGAACGGGTGCGGGGTCGCAATGTAGATCGCATCGACCTCGGGGTCAGCGACCAGCTCTTCGTAGCTGCCGTGCACATTCGCAATGCCGAATTTCTCCGCGAAGGAGGCGGCGGCATCCGCTCGCCTCGAACCGACGGCTTGCACCGTGAAATTGTGCAGAACGAGATCAGACGCAAACGCCTGGGCGATGCCTCCCGGCCCGAGAATGCCCCAGCGGAGCCCAGTGTTAGTCACCGGTCTAGACTATCGGCGACAATCGGCACGACGGGGAGCGAAATTTCATAATGACGGATGCTGTCACTTTCGTTCCGCTTGGCGCCGCCGGTTTGCGGGCACTCACGGCCGGCGACCTGGCCGAGGCCAGCCGGGTTACCGGGTTCGATCTGCCTGAGGAGTACCTCGAGCACACCTGGCTGTGGGAACTCCGCCTCGCCCAGGTTGAGCGGGAGCCCGCTGACGAAGAGTGGGTGGCGTGGATTGTTGCTCGCGCCGACGACGGAACGGTGATTGGCCGGTCAGGGTTCCATGGCCGTCCGGACGCCGACGGAATGGTCGAGTTGAGCTACAGCGTGATTCCCGAGTATCAGCGGCGTGGCTACGCCACCGCAATGCTCACGCATATCGTCGCGGCTGCTCGGGAGAGCCCCGATGTCCGAGTGCTGCGTGCCTCAATCAACCCCGACAACACAGCGTCACTCGCGACCCTCGCGAAGTTTCCGTTCGTGCATGTCGGCGACCAGATGGACGAGATTGACGGGCTCGAGTTGGTGTTTGACCTCGCGGTCGCGGACTGAGCGACGGCGACCCGCTCAGTGTCCACCGGTCCCCTGCTTAGGGGACTGGGCAGGAAAACCCGGCACCCGTATGCTGGCATCCTGGACAAGGGGCATTGCCCAGGATGGCAACAAAAAGGTCCCCTCCCGCCACCCCGATTGGCGGCTAGAGGGGACTTTCCCGTCTGGGGGCACAGTCGGGGGTCACGCCGTTACCCGAGCGGGCTCAAGCGCTTGACTTGACGGTATCAGCCGTGCGTAACGGCGGGGTACCCCACAGTTCGGGGGGCGCGGCAATGCCTCGTTCCGCGAGCCTCGGCCACTACGCTGCTTTGTCCGCGAGCCGGCTTATTCCTGAATGCGCAGCGAGGGGTGAACGCTGATCCACCCGTCTTCTGCACTGTCTTCCGGGTACCCGCCGGGAAAGTAGCGCCCCTGGACGCCGGAACCACTGAACCTCATCTCTCCAGAGGGCGAACAGACGATGTGCCAGTCGACGGGCTCCGCCACCACCGTCGCGATGCAATGTCCCATCTCCACACTGCGGACAGCATAGAACTCGCGGCCTTTGGCCGTTCCGAGAAAGCGCGAACTGTCGAGGTCGTAGTTCTCGGCGTTCCCGTCGCTCATGACGAAGTCAGGGATGCGGTCAGCGTCGGTCTGCTCGCCGTCGTACACCGAGCTGGCGGGATCAACGGAGCACCCCGCGAGCGAGAGCGCCGCCATCACAATGACTGTCGTCGTCAACGTTCTCCGCACCTTGGCCTCGATCCACTCGTCGTGTGACGCGAGGGTAGCAGAGCCAGCTCAGGTTGGGGAGAAGTCCGAGCTCCCAGCCACAGCCGCGTAACGTGAAAGACGCCTCGAGTTCTTGCCCGAGGCAGTTTCAGTTGGGAAGGACAACAATGACACCGATCTACACCGCCGAAGCGCTCGCCACCGGCGGAGGCCGCAACGGCCGCGTCACCACACCATCCGGTCGAGTGAATATGGAAATGGCCGTACCCAAGGAAATGGGCGGCTCAGGGAACGGCTCAAACCCCGAAGAACTGTTTGCCGCCGGCTATGCCACCTGCTTCCACTCTGCGCTGCAGGCCGCGGCCCGCGCGAAGAAGGTTAACCTCGGTGATTCGTCCGTTGGCGGGCGCGTGCACGTGCTCTCGAACGATGACGGTGGTTTCGGCTTGGCCGTGGACCTCGAGGTTGTCATTCCCGAACTCGACGCTGCTCTCGCTCAGGAGATCGCGGATGAAGCGCACAAGCTCTGCCCCTACTCGAACGCAACCCGGGGCAACATCGACGTGAACATCATCGTCACCGACGACTAAGCCTCGGTCGACCTGACTTCGCCGTGCTGTGCGGGACTTTTCCGCGCAGCCCGGCGAGGCGGCTGGCGAAAGCGACGCGCACGAGCAGGCCGCCTACTTCTTCCCCTTCTTGTCGTCCACGATTCCACCGATGAGCCCGCCAATCGCTCCACCGAGCACACCACCAGCGGGTCCGCCGAAGAGGGACCCGATCCCGGCTCCGATGCCAGCGAGGCTTGAGCCGTAACTCACCCGGGCGATCGTGACCGTCGTTGACCCTCCGGGATCCTCCGAAATTTCAAACGAGCCGATTGAAGCCGACGCCACAACGAGTGCGACAGGGCTGGCCTTACCGCTTGCGGCCAGCTTGTTGTAGATCTCTCGGGACTGGAAGTACGCCCGCTGGGGCTCGCCCTTCGGTTCACCCGCCTCATAACCGAGTTTGTACAAATCCAAGAGCGTCCGTGATTCCTCACCGGTGATCAAACCACCCGTCTCCAGCCGATCCAGAATGGCTTGGTGATCGCCGATCACGTCGCCCTTATTGGCCTCCATTATTCGTCGCGCCTCCGCGCGAGCAGCATGGATCATTCCCGAGATATCGGTCCCAAGGTACGTTGGATTGTCCATTATGCGTCTCCTCTGAGAGTTGCTCATTTGTGCTCAGTGAAGCACTTAAGCAGAGCGCACACGAGGGGTCCGGCCGCATCGCTCAGCGGCGATATCTGCCCGCTTTGAGCTGACCTTTCATGGGACCTCAGCGGGTTCGACCCCGACTCGGGGCAATCGACGTTTCGAGAGCGTTGCCGTTCAGAGCACTCAACGTGAGCGTTCGGCTTCGCTTCGCAGGATGCAGAACTCGTTTCCCTCGGGATCGGCAAGCACGACCCAACCCGACCCATCCAGCATTCGTCGGTCATCGATCGCTCGAGCACCCAACTCCAGCAGGCGCTTCAACTCCTGATCGCGCGTGCCCTCGTCAGGAACAAGGTCAAGGTGCAGTCGGTTTTTGACCTGTTTCGCTTCGGGAACCTCGACGAACAGTAACCGCTGGGTACCGTCAGCTGAGAAGATCATGCACTCTTCATCTCCGGGACCGTCAGGATTGTCGGCATCGGGAGCGAATCCGAGAACCTTGCTCCAGAACACTGAAAGCGTGTAGGCGTCGCGGCAATCGAAAGTCGTGTGCGAAATGAGAGCGACCATGACCACATGCTGGCAGCCTCTCCGCTGCCAAGCAATCTGCTTTGCAGTCCATGCGAACGAGATAGTCGCAGCGACCCCGGCGCTTCTGCGGTCCGCAACCGTCTTTGCAAACCGCCGATGAGTCGACACTCACCCCGGCGCGCGAGCTCATGTGTACGCTGTCCACATCCTCAACCAACGCTGGAGGAACAATGGCGAACCCGGTCGTGCACTTCGAAATCATCGGGCGGAATCCGGCGGAGCTCCGCCGCTTCTACAA
This sequence comes from Okibacterium sp. HSC-33S16, assembly GCF_024171565.1. Classification (GTDB taxonomy): domain Bacteria; phylum Actinomycetota; class Actinomycetes; order Actinomycetales; family Microbacteriaceae; genus Mycetocola_A. The sequence continues at coordinate 264,411 of NZ_JALJZZ010000004.1, read as the reverse complement.
AGCCTTGTTCGGATGGGATGCGGACACTGACTCAGCAGTAGCCCCGCAGATTTCTGACACCGGCGACTATGGCTTCATCAGCCCGCCCGTGAATGGACACCCCGTTGCGGGCGGTATCGGCGGTGGCGCTGCTTTCCAACCTCGCGCATTGTTCTACGTCGGGGTAGACGACGTCGAAGATGCACTCGAGTTGGCGAAATCCCTCGGTGCCACGACGGCCCTGGCACCATCCCACAATCCAAATGGCAAGCTCGTGGTCGGTCAGTTCTTCGATCCCGAAGGAAATCTGATCGGGGCGGCCGGCCCTCGATGACGCCCCGCGATGACAAAAACCCCAGCCGAAGCCGGGGTTTTCGTCGTTCAATTTGTGGAGCCGCCTGTGGGAATCGAACCCACGACCTTTTCATTACGAGTGAAACGCTCTGCCGACTGAGCTAAGGCGGCGTGTTTCGCTCCGACCGAAAACGGTCGATACGACGCACACAGCTATCAATCGTACAGGGTTCCCGGACCGCTTACGACCACATCAGGAGCACCGCGGATCTTTGGTCGGCACAGTGCCCGAGATCAAATAGTCGTCCACCGCCGCATTCACGCACTCGCTGCCCTTGTTGTATCCGGTGTGCCCTTCACCCTGATAGGTAACGAGTACGCCGCTCGCCAACTGCTCGGCCAGAGCCTCGGCCCAGACGTACGGAGTGGCCGGGTCGTTCGTGGTTCCGACGACAACGATCGGCGGAGCACCTGCTGCCGCGATCTCCGTGCGTTCGGCTCCATCCGGGTACGGCCAGTTCGCGCAGCCGATGTCACCGTAGCCGAAGAAGGGTCCGATGGTGGGCGCTGCAGCCGCGAGTTCAGCGGCTTCCGCCTCCATCCGTGCCGGGTCATCGTCGTAGGTGTAGTCGCGGCAGTTGTATGCCGTGAACGCTTCGGTCGAGTTGTCGCGGTAGGTACCGTCTGCGTTTCGGCCGTTGTAGGCATCCGCGAAGGAGAAGGCGTACTCCGCACTTCCGCTCATCACGTCGACGAACATTTCGCTGAGCAGCGGCCACCCGGATTCGGGCGAATACAGCGGGTAAATGATCGCGGTGAGCAAGGTGTTCGCACCGAGCTCGCGCCCGTCAGCATTCTGGATCGGCGAGGCGTCGACGGATGTGAGCAGCCCACCAATGGTCACCATCGCGTCATTGACAGACCCCTTGAACGGGCACTTCGCCGTACCGATGCAGTCGTCGAGGTACGCACGCAGCGCGCTCTCGAAGCCCTTGGCCTGGGTGATGTTCACCTCGAAGTTGCTCGTCGACGGATCGATCGCGCCGTCGAGGACGAGGCGGCCAGCCTTCGTGGGGTAGAGCTCGGCGTAGGTGGCGCCGAGGAAGGTGCCGTACGAGTAGCCGAGGTAGTACAGCTCGGAATCACCGAGAACGGCCCGCATCAGGTCGAGGTCGCGCGCGGCACTCACGGTATCGGTGAACTCGAGCGACGCTCCGGTGTTCTCGGCGCAGGCATCGCCGTACTGTTTCGCACTGTCCGCCAGTTCGGCCATCCATGCTTCGCTGCCGCGCTCCTCGGCGGACAGACCGTAGAGGTATTCGTCCATGCCCTCATCGTCGAGGCACGTCACCGGAGTTGAACGCCCGACCCCACGCGGGTCGAAACCGACGATGTCGAAGTTCTGCTGCAGCTTGCTGTCGGTGGCGAAGCTCACTGAATCCCGGACGAACTCATAGCCAGAGGCTCCCGGTCCACCCGGGTTCACCAGGAGCGAGCCGATGGCGTCGCCCTTCGCCCGCTGGCGGATCAGCGCGAGCTCAATGTCGCCGTCCTCGGGGTTCTCCCAATCCATCGGCGCGACAACCGTCGCGCACTCGAACGTGCGCTCGCAGCTCGACCAGCTGACGCTCTGCCCGTAAAACTCGCGCAGGTTCTCGGCAACGTCTTCATCGCTGGGCGTTGAGGTCGCGACCACCGCCGGTTCCTTCTCGGGGAAGAATGCCGTCACGCATCCGCTCAACGTCATCACGAGTGCAACGCTGAGGGCCAGGATTCCGGCGACTTTTTTACCGGTGTGTGCCGAACGGATGCCGCTCGGTCGCTGTCGAACTGTCACTCGGGAAATCTCCGCTGGGTCGGTGTGGCTTCTGTCGGTGTCTCGCGGGGGCGGGCGCTCATCGAATCGCCGTCACGAGCAGGGCTTCGAGGGCCAGCGCCGGCGCGACGTTGCCTTCGATACGCCGCCGGGTTTGCTGGATCGCGTCCATGGTCGCCATGGTCTCGGCGGGGCTCCCCGCTTCACCGGCCTGCTCGAGAAGGTCGAGGAGCTCCTTGTTGATCACCGTCTCGGGTCGACCCAGCTGCAGCATGATGATGTCGCGGTAGAGCGAGAGCAGATCGACGAGGATACGGTCGAGTCCGTCGCGCAGGCTGCGAGTTGCCCGGCGCTTCTGGTCGTCTTCGAGCGACCGGATCTGCGACCGCAACCCGGGCGGCAGGTTCTCCCCCGGCTCGACACCGAGCGAACGCAACGCGTGCTCACGCTCTTCAGCGTCGCGGGCCTCGGTGTACGCCTTGGCGTCATCGCCGGCGATCTCCATCATGCGAGCGGCCGCACGCACCGCATCGGACACACTGCGGATGCCCAGGGCCGCCTTGAGCGTTTCGTCGCGCCTGTCGCGAGCACCGGCATCCGTCGCCAACCGGTGGGCCATGCCGACGTGGCTTTGCGCGAGCCGTGCGGCGCGTTCGGCAGTCTCTGCGTCAACCTGGTCGCGGCGCTGGATCAGCCCGGCGACCTCTTCCACGCTCGGCACACGCAATCGAATCGGGCGAACCCGCGATCGAATGGTCGGAATGAGGTCAGCTTCGCTCGGCGCGCAGAGCACCCAGACGGTGCGCTCTGGCGGCTCTTCGAGAGCCTTGAGCAGAACGTTGGAGGTGCGCTCGGCCATGCGGTCGGCGTCTTCGATGACCATCACCCGATAGCGACCGACCGCCGGTGAGAACTGCGAACTCCGCACCAGCTCACGCACCTCGTCGATCTTGATGATGACGTTCGAGGTGGAGAGCACCGTCAAGTCGGGATGTGTGCGGGCGTCGACCTGTTTCGCCGTTGCCGGGTCACCGTCGGGGTCGGAGCTCAGCAACGCAGACGCGAAGGCATAGGCCAGGTTCGAGCGGCCTGAGCCGGGCGGACCGGTGATCAACCACGCGTGCGTCATCGAACCGTGCGCGTCATCGCCGCGGTCGGATGCGGCGTCGCGCAACAGCGACACAGCGTCGCTCTGCCCGATGACGTCATCCCAGGTGGCCATGTTTCAACCCTACCTGTGGGTTCCGACACCACATTCCGCGGCGAGCTCCCTCGCAGCAACCTTGCGGTATCCCTAGAGGAGCGTGGCCACTTTCGAACGGATGCTTTCAGCCAGATCGGAAACGGATGCCGTGGCATCCAGCACCAAAAATCGGTCAGGTTCCGCTCGGGCCAGGTCGAGGTACACCTCACGAACCCGTCGATGGAAGGCGGACTTTTCCGCCTCGAGCCGGTCGAACCGGGTGCGCGACGCATCGAGCCGAAGCCGAGCCGCGTCCTCGTTGAGGTCGAGCAGGATGGTGAGGTCGGGCAACAGGCCGCCGGTCGCCCAGGTCGACAACTGCCGCACTTCGTCGATGCCGAGGTCACGACCCGCGCCCTGGTAGGCCAGCGACGAGTCAATGTAGCGGTCCTGCAGGACCACCTCTCCGCGCTCAAGCGCCGGGCGCACCTTGGTCATGATGTGGTGGGCCCGGTCCGCCGCGTAGAGCAGCGCCTCGGCACGTGGGGTGATGTCACCGCGGTGGTGCAGCACGATCTCGCGCACCTCGATACCGAAGTCGGTGCCGCCCGGTTCGCGCGTGCGCACGACGACGCGGCCCCGGCCGAGCAACCACTTCTCGAGCTCAGCAGCCTGGGTGGACTTGCCCGAGCCGTCACCACCCTCGAGGGTGATGAACAGCCCGGGATACCCGTCGGATGCCGCCATTACTCGGCGGTCGCCGGAGTTGCGGTCTTCGTCGCTGCCGGTTTCTTGGCCGCAGCCGTTTTCGTCGACACGCCGGTCTTAGCCGTGGCCGCTGCCTTCGCTTTGGCCGCCGCGGTCGGCTTCTTCGCAGTGGTCGTCGTCTTCTTGGCGGCAGGCTTCTTTGTAGCTGGCTTCTTCGCGGCAGGCTTCTTGGCCGCCGCCTTCTTGCGCGGAGCCGCCGGGCCCTTGGCCCGCTTGTCGGCGAGCAGCTGAACGGCGCGGTCGAAGTCGATGTCCTCGACCGACTCGGCCTTCGGGATCGTCGCGTTCGTCACACCATCGGTGACGTACGGACCGAACCGGCCGTCCTTCACCTTGATCGGCTTGCCGCTCTCCGGGTCAGCGTCGAACTCCTTGAGCGCACTCGAGGCACGGCGGTTGCCGTACTTCGGCTGCGCAAAGATCTCGAGCGCTGCGGGCAGTTCGATCTCGAAGATCTGGTCTTCGTTCTCGAGCGAGCGCGAGTCGGTGCCCTTCTTGAGGTACGGCCCGAACCGGCCGTTCTGCGCCGTGATCTCCTCGCCACTCTCCGGGTCTGCGCCAACCACACGCGGCAGGTCGAGCAGCTTGAGCGCCGTGTCGAGGTCAATGGTGTCGAGCGACATCGACTTGAAGAGCGACGCGGTGCGCGGCTTGGGCGCTGCGGCCTTCTTCTTCGCGGGTGCCTTCTTCTTCGGCGCGTCGGTCACCTCACCGGTGGTGAGGTCGACGGCGGCTTCGTCCTCGGGCTCAGGGTCGACCTCGGTGACGTACGGACCGAACCGGCCGTCCTTCGCGAGGATCTCCTTGCCGTTCTCCGGGTTCACACCAATCACGCGGTCGGTGAGCACGGGAGCGTCGATGAGTTCCTGCGCCTTAGCCAGGGTGAGTTCATCGGGAGCGAGCTCTTCGGGAATATTGATCCGGCGCGGAACGGCAGGTGAGCCGTCCTCCTGGACGGGCGCCGACGCATCCGTCACTTCAAGGTATGGACCGTACTTGCCGATGCGAATCGTGACCGTGTCGCTCAGTCGAATCGAGTTGATCTCGCGCGCGTCGATCTCACCGAGGTTGTCGACAACCTTGCGCAGGCCGCGGTGGTCGTCACCACCGTAATAGAAGGACTTGAGCCACTCGGTGCGGTCCTGCTCGCCACCGGCGATGCGGTCGAGGTCCTCTTCCATTTCCGCGGTGAAGTCGTACTGCACGAGGTCGTTGAAATGCTCCTCGAGCAACCGAACAACGCTGAACGCGATCCACGACGGAATCAGCGCCTGGCCACGCGCCGTGACATAGCCACGGTCGGTGATGGTCGCGATGGTCTGCGCGTAGGTCGACGGGCGCCCGATACCCAGCTCTTCGAGCGTCTTGACGAGGCTCGCTTCGGTGTAGCGCGGGGGCGGTGAGGTCTCGTGCCCCTTCGCCTCAACCTCGCTCAGCGCAAGCGACTGGCCTTCGGTCAGCGGCGGCAGTTTCGCCTCACGGGCAGCGTTGTCGCTCGCGTTGCGCTCTTCGTCCTGGCCCTCTTCGTAGGCGTGCAGGAATCCGCGGAATGTAATGACGGTTCCGGATGCCGTCAGCTCGGCGGTCTGACCGTCCGCCTGCGCCTCGATGGTCACGGTTGCGGTTGAACCCTTGGCGTCCGCCATCTGGCTGGCGACGGTGCGCTTCCAGATCAGTTCGTACAGCTTGAAGTCCTGGCCGCGAAGGCTCGACGACAGTGACGACGGCGTGCGGAAGGTGTCTCCCGACGGGCGGATGGCCTCGTGGGCTTCCTGCGCATTCTTGTTTTTGCCGGCGTAGACACGTGGCTTGTCTGGGACCGTTTCGGCACCGTAGAGCGCGGTCGCCTGGTCGCGCGCCGCCTTGATCGCCTGGCTCGAGAGCGACGGCGAGTCGGTTCGCATGTAGGTGATGTACCCGTTCTCGTACAGAGACTGGGCGACGCTCATCGTCTGGCGGGCCGAGAAGCGCAGCTTGCGCGCGGCTTCCTGCTGCAGGGTCGACGTCGTGAACGGTGCGGCCGGACGGCGAGAATACGGCTTCGATTCCACCTTGGAGACCACAGCGGATGCCGCGGGTCCGGCCAGCGCAGCGGCGAGCCTGTGTGCCGCCTGCTCATCCAACGGCACGGCCTTGGTCGTGAGCTTGCCGGTGTCGTCGAAGTCGCGGCCGGTGGCCACGCGTTGGCCGTCGAGTCGAACGAGTCGCGCTTCAAAGTGGGTGGCGTCTGTGTCGGGAGCGGCCTGGGCCGTGAGGTCCCAGTACTTGGCAGCGGTGAACGCAAGGCGCTCACGCTCGCGGTCGACGATCAGGCGGGTTGCTGCGGACTGCACGCGGCCGGCCGAGAGACTGGGGCCGACTTTGCGCCAGAGAACGGGTGAGATTTCATACCCATATATACGGTCGAGAATTCGACGAGTTTCCTGGGCGTCGACGAGCGCGACGTCGAGGTCGCGGGTGTTGTCCTTCGCAGCGAGGATCGCGTCCTTGGTGATCTCGTGGAACACCATGCGCTTGACGGGAACCTTCGGCTGCAGCACCTGGAGCAGGTGCCACGCGATGGCTTCACCTTCGCGGTCCTCATCAGTCGCGAGCAGGAGTTCGTCGGCGTTCTTCAGAGCTCGCTTGAGCTCGGCCACCGTCTTTTTCTTGTTGTCGGAAACCACGTAGTAGGGCTCGAAGTCATTGTCGACGTCGACGGCAAACTTGCCGAACGCGCCCTTTTTGAGTTCAGCCGGGAGGTTCTTGGGCTCTGCGAGGTCTCGAATGTGACCCACTGAACTCAGAACTTCATACCCATCGCCGAGGTACCCGGCGATGGACTTCATTTTGGTCGGTGACTCAACAATGACCAGCTTCTTTGTGCCTGGCACCCGACTCCTTTCGTCGTGCACACCATACACACCCTTTGCTGGGGAGCACCTAATCCTCGGCGTGCCTCCGGGAGCGTCGTCCGGCCGGTGCTTGAGCGTTGGGCCCTCTTGAAAAGGTGCGGGGAAAGAGCAGAATGGGGCTATGAGCGCATCAATGACGAGCAGCTACACCGCCAAACTGACCGACGGCCCGTTGGAGGGAAAGACGCTGTCAGCGGATTTCCTTTCCTCAGGAGATCCTCGCCCGACCGTAGACATCGCCGCCGCAAGCGGCAAGACCTATGTCTATGCACGAACGGCCGGGCAAGAGTTCGAGTCGGAGGACTCTGACCGTCCGAGTGCCGTGAACTACCGGTATCTGACCACGAACTTCGACGACGAATAGGGTCGCCGCGACGAGGTCAGCCACCGGCGGTCACGGTATCGCGGCGATCGCATCGATCTCTACGAGTGCGCCGCTTCGGGCGGGGGCAACCGCGAGCACCGTCACGGCGGTGCGCCGGTTTCCCCATACCGTTGCCGTTGCCGCGTAACCGTCGCGCGGATCAACACTTGGGTCGAGATAGACCGTCAGTTTGACCACGTTCTCCGGCCCGGTCCCCGCTTCAGCTAACACGGCCAACACGTTGCGAAGGGCCTGCTCGGTTTGGGCGCCGATTCCCTTCAGCAGTTCGCCCGAGCGGTCGGTTCCGTTCTGCCCGCCCACGTAGACCATGCGCCCGGCGGGGGCGATCATCCCTTGCGCGAACGCCGAATTTGCCGAGATTCCGGGCGGATCCACCTGCGAAACGAGTTCGGTCATCGACGGCCCCCTTTCCGAGAGTGCGGAGTGTTGCCCCGAGTATCGTCCGGGCAGAATGAACACGCCACCCCCTTGCCTCCGGCGGCTCACCCTGCGAGAGGCTCCGTTGCGGGAGGCCCGGCCACCGCGACCACGGTTACCGGAACACCGAGTACCCGGCGCACTGCGGTCACGCGAACCTTGAGTCCGTCAACCACACATTCGCCGAGTTCGGCACCGTTGAGTCGGGCGGCCACCGCCGCATTGGCGCATGGGTAGCCGACCGCCACACCCGACGCGGTATCCGCTGCGGCGAGCGCCGCCGCGTCGGCCGCGTTTGCGACGAGCTGGCGAACGGTGAGCGCCTGGTTAAGAGGAAGCGCCAGTCCGGTGAGGGCGAGGATCGACGCGGCGAGGGCGACGGCGAGAACGGACCCCGACCCCTCCTCCTTCTTCGCTTCCGAATGCGCCTCCGGTCCACGGTCACGAGTGCTGACCAGTGATGCGTTCATGTCCTCCCCCAACGATCAGAGCCCGCCGGCAAGAGCACACCCCGACGCGCGGATCCGTATCCCTGCAAGCACGGCGGGACCGGCCACTGCGCTCAGCTCCACGCAGACAAAGTCCCCCGACCGCGACGTGGTCAGCTCCGCCGGGCCCGCAACCCGCTGTACTCGTGCCACGGCGACGGAAACCGGGTCCCCGCGGGCGAGCGTCCGCGCAGCATCGGCGGCAGCGTCTGACAGCCGAACCTGGTGAGACGCAATCTGTACCGCGCCCAGGCAACAGGCGAGCACAACGACGACGGCCGGCAGCGCCACAGCAAACTCCGCCGTGACACTGCCGGCCGACTCGCTCCAGCGACGGTCCGCCCGAGTCGCACCATCACTGCCGTCGGGCCGACGATGCCTTCCCGCCCGTCCGACAGCCATGGCTATCCGTTGAAGGTGAGTGCGCGACGCACCAGGTCCGTGAGTATGGTCCTCACCTCGTCGCTTCTCATGATGACAACCAGCAATCCCGCGAACCCGACTGCCGCCATCGTCGCAATCGCGTACTCCGCCGTCGCTGCGCCATCGTCATCTCGCAGGCGCCGTCCGACGGCCCGCGCCTGCCGCCGAATCCGACTGACAGGTTCTTCCCCGCTTCCGTCCACCGTTGCCCTCGCGCTCATGCTGTTTCCCTTCGCATTCGTTGCTGGCGGCTCGAGGACTTCCAGTGTCGAACGGCTGCAACACCGCCGACGAGCTGGGAGGAAAGATGGGCGGACCTCAGCCGAAACCCGCGACTGTGGAGGACAGGACGCTGAGCATGAGCGGAGCGAGCCCGACAAGCATGAATGCGGGAAGAATGCACACGCCGAGCGGAAGCATGAGTCGCGTGCCGAGAGCGGCGGCCGACCGCTGAGCGCGCGAGCGGGCGTCGCGACGAACAGCGTCAGCTTCGCTGACGAGTAACTCGGCGGCGGGGATGCCGGCTGCCCGCGACAGGGCAAGTACTCCGTCGATCGCCACCGTTGAGCGTTCGAGCGGAGCCCCGGCCATCATGCCGCCCCGTCGCTCAGCGACGGCCCGTTTCGTCTGCAATGAGCGACGACTGTCGCCTCGGGTGAGGCCGGATTCGGCCAGCGCCGTTTCGACTGTGGCTCGGGCGCGATCGATGGAGGCGCCGGAGGACAGGGCGATGGCCAGCAGGTCGATTTCCAGCCCGGGCGCACTGGTACGCGGCACTGCTCTGCGTACCATCCGGTTGGACCAGCGCCACGCGATGATGGCGAGCATTCCACCCGAGACGAGGCACACGAGTCCGGGAACGGTACCGAAGAGTGTGCCGAGCGTGTCGAAGCCGAGGACCGACCCGAAAAGCAGCCCGACCGCTGGCAAGGCCAAAACAAGCCGTGACGTTGATCGGGGGCCAGCGAGCGCGGCATCGATGTCGCGCTGGGTCTGGCCGAGTGCACGCTGTGAGCGCGCGAGTTGAGAGAGGCAGGGACCGAGCCGGGCACCGGTACCGATCGCGACGGACCAGGCGGCCGCGACGGAACGCCAGGCTTCGCCTGCCGGGCCGTCAGGTGCGGCCGACACCATTGCGGCGGGCACGTCAATGCCGTCTCGGGCGGCGAGCGCAGCTGCCGTCACGACCAACCCGGTTTCGCCACTCGCCTGTTCACTCGAAGCCGGAGCATCGGCAAGGTATTGCCAGGCTGACGCCGGCGGAACCCCGGCGCCGAGGAGGACGGCGAGGCGTTCGGTGAGGGCCGCAACCGCCTCGACCGCCAATGGCGCGTCGGTTTTTCTCATGCCGCCACCTCAGCAATGGCCAGTCGCCCCTGCCCATCGAGTTCGAACCTGCCCAATCGAGCGAGTCGGCGGACTCCACCGACGCGTTCGAGGTGGAGCACCAGGCCGATCGCGCTGACGGTCTGACGGGCAACCGCGTCCGGGGTCATCCCGGCGAGTGCACCGAGTGCCTCCACTCGCGCGGGCACATCGACGAGCGAGTTGGCGTGCAGGGTGCCGGCTCCTCCGTCATGGCCTGTGTTGAGAGCGGCGAGCAATTCGCGCACCTCAGCGCCACGGCACTCCCCCACGACCAGTCGGTCGGGACGCATCCGAAGTGCTTCCCGCACCAGGCGATCCATGCCGATGGCACCAGCGCCCTCAAGGTTGGCTTGTCGAGACTCAAGGGAAATGAAGTGCGGGTGGTCCACGCCAAGCTCCGCAACGTCTTCGATGGCGACGATCCGCTCGGTGGCCGGAGCGGTAGCGAGAAGTGCGCCGAGCAGGGTGGTCTTGCCGGAGCCGGCCGCCCCGGTGATGAGGAGATTCGTACGGTCGGTGACGGCGCGGGCAAGGACGCTGGCGTGCTGGGCGTCGAACATGCCGGCGTCGCCGAGCTCGGCCAGGCTGAGCCGCCGAACCTGCGGCACCCGAATGCTGAGGAGGGTGCCGGTCACCGAGATCGGAGACAGCACCGCGTGCACACGGACACCGCCCTGCAGCCGAACGTCGACGCACGGCGTTGCCTCGTCAATGTGGCGACCGCCGAGCGCGATGAGGCGCACGGCCAGGGTGCGGATGTCTTTCTCGGAAAGCGCGAGGGAGTCATCCCGCAGGAGCCCGTCGCCGCGGTCGACCCAGAATCCGCCCTGTTCGCCGTTGAAGAAGAGGTCGGTCACATCGGATGAGACGAGGTAGGGCCCGAGCGGGCCGCACTCGGCGGCCAGCGACAGGCGCGCTCGTGTGGCTGGGGCCGAGGGGCCAGCCGGGCCGCCGACGTCGGGGGAAACATCGGGCGGTCCGGCTGGGGTCTGGGGTGGCGAGCCGGTGGACTGGTCGGGGTCTGCAGGCTTCTCAGGGTCGTCAACCGGGGCACGGACGGCGACGAAGCGAGCCGGACTCCTCGGCTCGGCCGGTGCCGCCGATGACGCGGATACCGCCGAGCGAACGACGGAAACCACCACCGACGGCGGTACACCAGCCGGTGGCCCTATCGAGGGAGAGGCAACGAAGCGGGAGCCCATGTCACAACGTTATGAACGCCGCGATGTGTGGGGAGCTGGCCGCAGGCATCCGTGGATAAAAATCAGCGGGTACCGGCTGTGGAGGGCCGGCTGTGGAGGGCCGGGCGGATACGGTCCCGTAGAAAGTTAGATGGCGACATCCATTGGGGGAAATGGATGCCGCCACAAGCGGCGTTAGATTGGGGGGAATCATCACGCCGCATGCTCGAATATAAGAATTCGGCCGTTGCCAAGCATACGCGGAATGCATGCTTATGCAAGCGGAAATCGCGCTTCGAGTCCCCCAAACAGTGGACCGGTTTCAGACGGCTCATTTTGGCTCCCGTTTGGGTGGGTCGCTTTCGGGGTACAGTCTGTATGAGTCACACAGAAGTGACCGGCACCCCGCGTCGCAAAGGAGCGAGTACCCACAACATGAACCCTCAGATCGACAACCTCCTGCACGAATCCCGCAAGTTTGCCCCGAGCGAGGAATTTTCTTCGAATGCGGTCGCAACCACCGCGCTCTACGAGGAAGCGAAGGCCGACCGTCTGGAGTTTTGGGCCCGACAGGCTCGCGAGCTGCTGCACTGGGAGACTCCGTTCACCCGGACCTTGGACTGGTCGAACCCTCCCTTTGCGAAGTGGTTCGATGACGGCAAGCTCAACGTCGCCTACAACTGCCTCGACCGCCACGTCGACGCCGGCAACGGTGACCGTGTGGCGTTCCACTGGGAGGGCGAGCAGGGCGACAGCCGGACGCTCACCTATGCCGAACTGACCGCCGAGGTCAAGAAGGCCGCGAACGTTCTCGCTGGCCTGGGTATCGGGCAGGGCGACCGAGTCGCCATCTACCTGCCGATGATTCCCGAGGCCGTCATCTCCATGCTCGCCGTTGCCCGGCTCGGCGCGGTGCACTCGGTCATCTTTGGCGGGTTCAGTGCCGACAGTATCCGGTCGCGTGTCGATGACGCGAGCGCGAAGCTCGTGATCACCGCGGATGGTGGCTGGCGCAAGGGCAAGGTCAGTGCGCTCAAGCCTGCGGTCGACGCGGCACTTGAGGCGCGTGGCGATTTGGGTCCGCAGGACTCGGTAACGCATGTGCTCGTCGTGAAGCGCGGCGAGAACGAGGTCGAGTGGACCGACCGCGACCTGTGGTGGCACGAGGAGATGGCGAAGGCCGAGCCCGAGCACGAGGCCGAGGCGTTTGAGGCGGAGAACCCGCTGTTTATCCTGTACACCTCGGGGACGACGGGGAAGCCGAAGGGTATCCTGCACACGTCTGGCGGGTACCTCACCCAGTGCGCGTTCACCCACAAAGTGGTGTTCGACCTCAAGCCGGAGTCAGACGTGTACTGGTGCACCGCGGACGTTGGCTGGATCACCGGCCACAGCTACGTTGTCTACGGACCACTCGCTAACGGCGCAACGCAGGTGCTCTACGAGGGCACGCCGGACACGCCACACCCGGGCCGGTGGTGGGAAATCATCGAGAAGTACAAGGTGACGACGTTCTACACGGCGCCAACAGCCATCCGTTCGTTTATGAAGTTGGGGCGGAAGATCCCGAAGCAGTTCGACCTGTCGTCGATTCGCCTGCTCGGCTCGGTCGGTGAGCCGATCAACCCCGAAGCATGGATGTGGTACCGGAAGGTCATCGGCGCGAAGGCGGCTCCGATTGTGGACACCTGGTGGCAGACCGAGACCGGCGCGATCATGATCTCGGCGCTGCCGGGCGTCACGGAAACGAAGCCGGGTTCCGCGCAGGTGCCCATCCCGGGCATCTCGATCGACGTGGTTGACGATGACGGCACGCACGTGGGCACCGGCAACGGTGGACTGCTCGTCGTCACCGAGCCATGGCCGTCGATGCTTCGTGGCATCTGGGGTGACCCGGAACGGTACAAGGAAACCTACTGGGACAAGTTCGGCGACAAGTACTTCGCTGGCGACGGCGCGCGACTAGACCACGATGGCGACATCTGGCTGCTCGGACGCGTCGATGACGTGATGAACGTGTCGGGACACCGTCTCTCGACCGCAGAGATCGAGTCGGCGCTCGTCGCTCACCCGTTCACAGCGGAGGCCGCTGTTGTCGGCGCTGCCGATGACACCACCGGGCAGGCCGTCGTCGCATTCGTCATCATTAAGGAGAGCATGCTCGAGGAGTCCGCCGCGGTGGAGGACATCGCTGCCGTACTGCGCGGGCACGTCGGCGAGCAGATCGGCCCCATCGCCCGGCCGCGGGACGTCTTCGTCGTGAACGAACTGCCCAAGACGCGCTCGGGCAAGATCATGCGGCGACTGCTGCGCGATGTTGCCGAGGGCAGGGACGTCGGCGACACGACGACGCTCGCTGACACCACGGTGATGCAGATCATCACCGGTCAGGTCACCGCGAAGTAGCCCGTCGCACTCCAGGACGGAAAACGGCCCGAGACACGGAGGAGGATGACGCTCCTCTCCATGTACCGGGCCGTTTTCCGTATCTCGAGCCAGTGCGCGTGGCGTGCGAAACGTTAACTACGCGAACTAGCGCTGGATCCGTGTCTTGAGGTGCAGCCCTTGCGCCATTGCCGCGAGAACTGTCGCCTCCACGCTGTCCCAGCCGTACATGATCTGGTAGTAGTCGAATCTCAGCACGGTGTAGCCACGCAACACGAGGCGGGCGTCCTGGGCAAGGTCCCGCCGACGCTGTTTGGGATCCGAGTGGGGTCCGTAGCCATCGATCTGCAGGATCAGTCGCTCGCCGATGAGACCGTCTACGGGATGCCCATCAATGAACACTTGTTGCCGCATCTCGATACCACGACGTCGCAACCGAATGACGGGGAGGCTCTCAATGCCTGAGTCGCTGAACTGGCTTGTCGCCTGCGCTAATCGCCGAAAGGCGCGTGATCGCAGTTGCCATTTGCTGAGCTGAACGTGATTCACCATCTCCTTTCGCACAGCAGAGTCGAAAACGACGATGGCGTTCTCGAAAGGCTGACAGTCTGCGAGGTGAGCGAGCAGGTTCTCGACAGGATCGACGAGCTCGAAGGGACCGACGGGCACGAGCGGCTCGCCCCAGTGCAGACGAAGCCCGGCACTCGGACGCACGACAGCGTGTCGCGCCACCGCGAGATGAGTTCGATCATCGTCGATCGTCCACAGGTCGAGTTGCTTGGCCGCGGTGAGGCAGGTGAGCCGAGCCCCGAGTGACGCCGCGGTGACGAGAGGCGCCGGGCAACGCCGGGTGTACAGCCACTGACGGCGGACCACCCGCACCCGGTCTTCGCCGATCGCCTTCCTGATGGCATACCCGGTGAACCCCGCGTCAAAGGCGTCACCGCGATGAGCAATGCCGTCGCGCAAATTGAGCCACGCTTGTACGTTCATCGGCCCATGGTGCATGACCCAGCGGTCGGTGCCGTGGAACGCGAAGTCGCTGTGCGAAGTTGGACGCTGACGTGCCCGGGTGAAGGGCGAGCTGGAGACGGCGCATAAGGAAAAAGCGCCGATGCACGGAGTTCGTGCCCATAGGCATCCGTGTATCAGCGCTTTCTCCGTGCCCGGCGTCGGTTACTCGGCCAACGCGGGCGTCAGCTCGGCCAATGCGACCGTCAACTCGGCGAACGTGCGGGCTAGCTCGGCCAACGCGACCGTCAGCTCGGCCAACGCGGGCGTCAGCTAGGCAAACGCGAGCACCAGCTCCACCTCGACAGGCGCGTCCATCGGCAACACCGCAACGCCAACGGCTGACCGGGCGTGAATACCGGCGTCACCGAAGATCTCGCCCAGTACAGTCGATGCGCCGTTGATGACAGCCGGTTGTCCGGTGAAGGTGGGGTCGGATGCCACGAAGCCGGTCACCTTCACCACCTGCGTCACGCGGTCGAGCGAGCCGATCACGCTCTCCGCCGCGGCCAGCGCGTTGAGTGCGCAGGTCTTCGCATACGCTTGCGCGTCTTCAGCGGAAACGTCTGCGCCGACCTTGCCGGTCGCCGGGAGGGAACCGTACACGAACGGCAACTGGCCGGAGGTGTAGACGAGGTTGCCCTGCACGACGGCGGGAACGTAGGCGGCGACGGGCGCGGCGACAGCAGGAAGCTCGAGCCCCAGCTCAGCGAGCCGGTCGGTGATGCGGGCCACTAGTTAGCCTCGGCAATCGGGCGCTTGAGGTACGCAACGAGCCCACCCTCGGGGCCGTTGACAACCTGCACCAGCTCCCAGCCGTCGGATCCCCAGTTATTGAGGATTGCGGCGGTGTTGTGAATCATGAGGGGGGTCGTGAGGTACTCCCAGCGGGTCATGGTGGTCCTTCGGTATCGGTGATGAGAACGACATCAGGGGGCCGCGAAGTCCGGCGACACAGCGCGGGCGCTGACCCTCCGCTACGCCCATTAAGGCGCTTTTACAGATTTGTCGCTTAAAGTGATCCTATGCCTGAACAAAAACGCACGGCTAGAGGTGTGCTCGGGGGCTTCCTCGGCTTCGTCGGCCTGAGTGTCGCAGCCGGAATCCTCGTGACCGCTGCCGTGACCCCCGCACTTGCCGTTACCGGCATGACCGCGAACAACACCATCGGTGTGTTCGACGGACTTCCCGACTACCTCAAAGTGGGTCAGTCGATGGAAAAGACCAATATTTACGCGACCGCGTCCGACGGCAGCACGCCGTTGCTCGCGTCGTTCTACGACCAGAACCGTGAAGAAGTCACGAGCGACCAGGTGTCGCAGTTCGCGAAGGACGCCGCGGTTGCCGCTGAGGACCCGCGCTTCTTCGAGCACGGTGGCGTCGACATCATCGGTACCGCTCGAGCCATCTTCAAGACCTATGTGGTCGGTGGCCAGACCCAGGGTGGATCGTCGATCACGCAGCAGTACGTGAAGAACGTGCTCATCCAGCAGTGTGAGACCGAGTCGGCAACCAACGAGGAGCTCAACGCGTGTGCGGAAGACGCTACGACGGCGAGCGGCGCCGAGGGTGCTGCGCGCAAGCTCAAGGAAATGCGTCTCGCCATCGGTGTTGAAAAGGACTACTCGAAGGACGACATCCTTCTCGGCTACCTGAACATCGCCAACTTCGGTGCCCGTACCTACGGCATTCAGGCTGCCGCCAAGTACTACTTCAACGTCAACGCCATCGACCTCAACGTCGAGCAGGCAGCGACCCTCGTCGCCATGGTGAACAACCCGAGCAACCTCCGCATCGACAAGCCGGCCAACGAGGTCAACGGTGCGGCGGACGGTTATTCCAAGACCAAGATCCGTCGCGACTACGTGCTCGACGACATGCTCGAGCACGGCAAGATCACGGCAGAGCAGCACGCTTGGGCCATCGCTGCGCCGATTACTCCGGCGATCCAGCCGCCGAGCAGCGGATGCCAGACCGCCGGAAACGCCGCATTCTTCTGTGACTATGTGACCTGGATCGTCAAGCAGGACCCGGCGTTCGGCGCAACGAAGGAAGAACGCGCTGCCGCGCTTCGACGCGGTGGACTCCAGATCTACACCACTCTGGACCTCGACCTGCAGGCCGCCAGCCAGGCCTCGCTCGATGCACAGATCCCTCACTCGATGGCGCGAACCAATATCGGTGCGGCGGCCTCGACCGTCCAGCCCGGAACCGGCCGCGTGCTCGCGATGGCGCAGAACAAGATCTTCAGCAATGACCCCGCGGTCACTGCGACGAGCAACGAGTACACCTCGGTGAACTACAACACTGACAAGGGCTACGGCGGATCGTCCGGCTTCCAGGTCGGCTCAACGTTCAAGGCATTCATCCTCCTTGACTGGCTCAAAGAGGGGCACTCGCTCAACGAGTCGGTGAACGGGGCCAAGCGCACCTTCTCCAAGTGGACAGACAGCTGTTCAGGGAATTACACCCAGTCGTACACCCCGAAGAACTACGACGGCACGAGCCCCGGCTCGATCACCCCGATCGACGCCACCCGCCGCTCGGTGAACACCGCGTTCATCGCCATGGCGCAGAAGCTCGACATGTGCTCGATCTTCCAGGGTGCAGAAGACATGGGAGTTCACCGCGCTGACGGAAAGCCACTCGAGCGCTTCCCGGCAACCCTGCTTGGTGCCAACGAAATCGCTCCGCTGTCGCTCGCAACCGCTATTGCCGGTATCGCACACAGCGGCCTCACCTGCACGCCGATCGCCATCGACAAGGTGATCGGCCCGGACGGGGCCGAGATCGCCGCGCCGAAGAGCACCTGCACGCAAGCCGTGACCCCCGAGGTCGCTCATGCCGCAACGTTTGCCATGGAGACGGTCTTCAAGGGCGGCGGCACGGCGTCTCGCGCCGCAGTGTCCGGCGCTCCCCTCATGGGTAAGACCGGAACCGCGGATGACGCGGTGCACTCCTGGATCACCGGTGGTACGAGCAACGCCATCACCTCGCTCTGGATCGGAAACGTCTCAGGATCCTCGAGCATGTACGACGTCAACGTGAAAAGGGGCGTGACGGGCTTCAGCGCGAAGTTCGCCGTGTTCAGCGGGATCCTCAAGTCGTCGATCGCGAAGTACGGCGGAGACGCGTTCCCCGACCCGAGCGAGTCGCTGATCAAGGCGAAGCGCGTCGCGGTTCCTGAGGTTGCCGGACAGTCCGTTGAAGCGGCGACCTCGATTCTCGAGAAGTCCGGCTTCGGCGTCCAGGTCGGAGCTCCGGTTGACTCAAGCATCGGCGCTGGCCTCGTGGCCGCCACGGATCCGGGTGCGGGCAGCGAAGTCGCCACAGGTTCGACAATCACCCTGCGCCCGTCGAGCGGCGTCGCCCCGGTGACCGTGCCGAACGTCGTCGGCGCTGACCCGGAAGCGGCCAAGAAGACCCTTGAAGGGGTTGGCTACGGCGTCGCCGGCGAATGTGAGGTCGACCCGGAAGCTGGCCCAGGCAAGGGTGTGGTGTCCAAGCAGAACCCCGCTGCGGACACCCAGCTCGCCGCCGGCCAGACCGTGACGATCACCGTCAAGAGACAAGCCTGCGAGTGAGCGAATCCGCATCGCGCGTGACAGGGAGGGTCGGGGTAGCCTTTGGCGCCCTGGCCCTCGCCGGTAGCGCCGCATTCGCGTGGGGCTCGCTGGTCGAGCGGAAGCAGTTCACACTGCGAGAAGAGACGGTTCCTGTGTTGCCGAAAGGCGCAGCATCCGTCACCATTCTTCACCTCTCCGACCTGCACATGGCGCCGTGGCAGCGTGACAAACAAGCCTGGGTGCGGCAGCTCGCCGAGTTGAAGCCCGACCTCATCGTTGACACCGGCGATAACCTGGGACACGAAGACGGCATCCCGGGTATTGAACGCGCCTTTGCCGAGTTCGGCGGCGTGCCTGGCCTCTACGTCAATGGCTCGAACGACTACTACGGGCCGCAGCGCAAGAACTGGTTGCGCTACTTCGCCGGCCCATCGTCGAGCGGCTCGGCGCCGAAGAAGCGGGTTCGCAACCTCGACACGGCTCGGCTCGAGTCGTTCTTCCAGGATGCGCTCGGCTGGCAGGCACTCAACAACGCCGTCGGCACCGTGACTCTCCACGGCACGACGTTCAAGGTCTTCGGGGTCGACGACCCGCACATCGGCGCTGACCGCCTCGACCTTCTCACCGGTCTGCTCGACGCCCAGCAGGACGACGACAGCCTCGCGTCCACCTCCCCTGGTGACGTCGTGCACATCGGAGTCGCTCACGCGCCGTACCAGCGCGTACTCAACTCGTTCGTCAACCACGGCGCCGACCTCATCCTCGCCGGCCACACCCACGGCGGCCAGGTCTGCGTGCCAGGGTTCGGGGCGCTCGTCACCAACTGCGACATCCCGCGCGCGCAAGTGAAGGGCCTGAGCCTCTGGCGCCACGCCCTGCGCTCCGCGTTCCTGCACGTCAGCGCCGGGCTCGGCACCTCGATCTACGCCCCTGTGCGGTTCGCCTGCCGCCCTGAAGCGACACTGCTCACCCTGGTGGCGCGCACGTAGGTCGGCCGCGACGCCGCACACGGACATCGCGCCGAGAACTGGATCAACCGGGCCACCGGCATCCGTTCCTCGGCGCTTTATCCTTCTGCCGACGCAGCCGCGAGGGAAACAAAAAAACCGCCCGGTTCATAGAACCGAACGGCTGATCTGTCGGGGTGGCGGGATTCGAACCCACGACCTCTTCGTCCCGAACGAAGCGCGCTACCAAGCTGCGCCACACCCCGATGGCCCGAGGGCCTCAATAAGAATAGCCGATAAATCGGGGCGCGGAGGACACGAACGGATGCTGCCGCTCCCCGCACACAGAATGTGCGGTTCGCGAGGCGGGCAGGGGGTGCGTCACACGCGCTTCCGACGGACGACCCAGGCGCCGCCGAGGGCGAAGCCGCCGACGAGGAGCATGCCGCCACCGAGCCACACCGGGGTGAGGTTCGCGCCGGTGTTGGGCAGCGCGGTGTTCTCGCTCGGGTTACAGCTCGACGTCGGAGTGAACACGATCGGACCGCGGGTCGGGCTTTGCGTGCCGGTGGTGGTGAGCTCGTATTCGCCGCTCGTGCGCGCCGGCGAGTTCACGTTGACCACGAGGCTGCCGTCGCTCGCTGCCGTGAAGCCCGGGAAGGTCTTTGCCCGCAGGGCAGCGGGGGTCACCGTGATCTCCCGGTCGTTGGCGCCGGTGATCACGAAGGTGACGGTTTCGCCGGGTTCGAAGTAGCCCGGCTCAGCGACGAACTGTGCCTTGCAGCCGACGATCGCAACGGCGGCACCGCCTCGCGGAGGATACTGCTCTGCCGCCGCGGCCGTTGGCAGGGACAGTGCTGCGGCCACGGCCACGGCGGCCACGACGATTGCTCGAGAAAACACCTCACACGCTCCTTCGCTCGGCACACAATGGTGAGGCGGCTGAATCGGGATCGACCCGCCCCAACCAAATGTGAGTGATTCTCAGGTTATTCCTTGGTTGGGCATTGCACATATCCCCGTTCGGGGTGGGAGAGCTCCACACCGGGTGTCGACACCACCGTCTCGACCGTGTCTGCCACGACGTCGACGGTGACCGTCACCGACTCCCCTGGCGCCACCTGGACAAAGATCGAGACCACGGTGCGGCCGGCGTCGTCCCGACCAATGGTGGCGAGTTTGTCGTCGCCACGTGTCGCCGTCAGCACCTGCGCGCCGGGCGGAAGCACCACGAGCACCTGCGTACGGATCTCCCCGGCGAGCACCCCGAAGATGCCGTTGCCCGTGACGTATTCGGGAAGGGCGGCGCCAGCGTCTGCCGGCGCCGTGCTGGTCAGGGTGATCTCCGCGCGGTGCGTAGCGCCCGTGTCGGCGGGCGCGCAGCCCATGTTGGCCGACGCGTCGAGATAGACGCCCATCTTCCCGCCGGTGGCATCATTGAGATAGAACCCGACGGCGTTCTCTGTCGCGGCCGGCAGGCTTCCGGCCAGCGTCGTTTCGGCGAGCGCCTCCTGCTCGTCGTCGTGGGCACTCCAGAGCAGGATCCGCCCAGCTGAAGCCCCGTCAATCAGCGCCCCGAGCAGGGCGCGCGGGTCGACGCCGTCTGCCGTCACGGCCGCGAACACAGCATCCGTCGCTGCGGCAAAGAACGCGTCCTGCGCCAGCGGATCCGCAACGTCCCTGTACACATCACTGAGCAGCACCTGCACCACGTTGGCATCGGTGAGCACGAGATCCGGCGTCACCGACACCGGCCCGGTCGCCGCGAGCACCCGGCCGAGCACGTACGGGTCGATCGCCACAACACCATCGAAGGTGCGCCCATACACCGGCTCCGCCATGGCGAGTGCAAGCTCGGCCGATCGCGCGAACTCGGGCGTCAGGTTCACATCCATCACATACCGACCGAGCTTGTCACCGTAGAGGTTCGCCTCGGCCGGCGTGACCGGCAGCACCGGCGTGGCCAGCACCGGGTAATCTGCGCTCGATTTCTGATCTGAAACACTAATCTGCCCAGCGGATGCCGTCAGCACCGCCGTCGCTCCCACCAGACCACCTGAGGCACGCAGTTCGGCACTGTTCTGCACAAGCATGAGGTAGCTGCGGGGCTCACTCCCGCCGAGCATGGCCGGGAGCAGGGTTGCGGCACGGTCGAGCGACGCCACCGTGTCTGCCGTCGTCTCGACGAGCCCGTCCAACTCGCTCACGGCGTCGCGGATAAACGGGAGCACGGCACCGGTGTCGAGTGACCGCATCCGGGAGCGCAGCGGCTCGACGACCTCCCGGGCCTCAGAGAGTGCAGGCGCCGCTGCGGCGAGTGGCGCCAGGTCGACGGCTGACCCGGTCACGGAGGCAAAGTCGATGGTCTCGGCGAGCGGCAGCAGAGGCCGCGCCACGTCTGCGGCCAGGGCGTTGACGACGGCCGCACTCTCCCCGACAACCGAGAGATTCGGACCAATGAATGGCACGTGTTCGGCCGCCCGCCAGATCACATCCGACGTGAGCTCGGCAGCACGCTCGGTTGTGGCGATCAACTCGGCGTTCGATGCGGTTGCTCCGGCGGTGTCCCCGGCCAGCAACTGGTCTCTTAGCGTGTAGGCAACGGCCTTAGCCGAGCGCAGCTCGTCGGCTGCGGCACCACCGCGCAGCCCAATCCACGCGACCGCGGCCACGGTGAGCACGCCGACCGCGAGCAGGGTCCAGAGCAGGACCGTGCGAATCGGTGCGCGCGGCGTGCGTTCAGACATGGCTTCCTTCAGACGAGTGACGCTCCCGCGCACGAAACAACATGACGAAAGCTCAGTTTCAGCATAGGCTGCACTCGTCGGGTGCACATCGCGCCCAAACAGGGGCCAGTCAGGGAGGCGCAGCATGGTGACAGAGCGCCATCGCCGCATCGCGGCCTGGTTCCTTGCGCTCGGCGGGCTCGCCGTACTCGTCATCGCATTCTGGCCCACCCCGATCGACGCGGGCATCGCCGACACCCTGCGTGCCTGGCTGGCCCAGGCGCAGGCGTCGGGCGGACCAGAGTTTCTCCGCTACGGCGCGGTCGAGTTCGCCGCGAACATCGCGCTTTTCGTCCCTGTGGGCTTCGTGCTCGCGGTGCTGCTGCGCCCCGGCCTGCGCTGGCTCTCCCCCGTGCTGTGTTTCCTGGTCTCGGTCGGCATCGAGTTCGGGCAAGTGGTCCTCGCCGCCGGGCGACTCGGCGACGTCACTGACCTCGTGGCGAACACGGCGGGTGGCTTGATCGGCGCCCTGCTCCTCAGCGTTCTCCTCGCGATCAGCCGTGCCCGCGCCGCGCGGCGAGTGCGTCGCACTCCCGCCCCCTCGTTCACCGCCGGGTAGGCGGGCTCGCGGACCTCACCACCGGGTAAGGAAATCGCGCCCAGGCACGGAAGCGCCGAGCAACTGCGTCCGTGCCTGGGCGCGAGTTCCTTGCGCCGGAGTGCGAGCGCGAGGATGTGGGCGCAAGTTCGTTACGCTGAGACCGTGGCCGCCCCTACGGCACGAGCGCCGACGCGTACGCGGGCTGGCCCGGGCAGCCGACCAGAACGCCCTCCATCGCCGACCGCTCCGCCGCCGTCACCCAGAGCCCGTACGCCGCCTTCACCGACACCTGCCGCGCGACATACTCACACCGATACCCCTTCGCAGGTGGCAGCCACGTGGCTGCATCGCCGGCCTGTTTGCGGGCGTTGCTGGAGGCATCCGTTGCTTGAAGATTGAGCGGATCGTTCGCCAACGCCTCCCGCTCAGCCTGGCTCAGCTGCTGCGCACCGGTCTCCCACGCGTTCATCAGGGCGACAACGTGGTCGATCTGCACGGCCGTTGAGGTCTCCTGGCCGCGGGTGAACGCGACGTCGATGCCGCCGTAGACGTTGTCGAGGTGCCCGGTGAGCACCCGGCAGGTGTCGTCGCGGGTGATGTCGGTGAGGTCACGCGCCAGGATGTCGTTGCGGGTGTCACAGCCGTTGGCGTCGATGTCGATCCAGGCACGGCCAAAGTGTCCGGTGCGGTCGTACCCCGTCTTCGGCGCCCGCCCCTTCGTCGCGAGGGTTGCCAGCAGGTCGGTCGCGGTGCCGATCGCGGGATCCAGTGAGGGAGCGGATGCGTCGGCGCCGGTTGTCGCCTCACTCCCGGGCTCCGCGGACGATGAGGCGCTCGGTAGCGGGGACGGGGCGGTGGCGCCACCGTCGGTCGGCCACAGCATCGACACGGCCAGGGCGAGAAGAGCGGCGAGCGCGAGCATAGCTCCACCCAGAGTGGACGCCCGGGGCGTCGTGCGGTGCCCCATGTGGCGACTCCTGTTCTCGAACTCTCGAGCCTAGCCCGAGCGGCGAGCGTTGAGCCGCGGACCTCAGCCGTGTCGCCGCACGAAGTCGAGTGACAGCTCGGCGACCTCCCGCCAGCCGGAGTCGATGGTCAACGAGTGCCCGCGGTTCGGCAGCTCGACAATCTCGGTGAGCGCGGGGTTCGCCTGCTGCAGCTTGAACGCGGCCTGCGCGATGGCCCACGGCACCGTGTGGTCCTTCTGCCCCGAGATGATGAGCAACGGCCCGCGGTCGGGATTCTCGGTGTCGACGGTGACCTGGCTAAACGGGTTGAGGTTGGCGGTAGCGGCCTCGAAGATCGGGATCCCGGCCGCCGCAACGTGGAACTCCTCGAACAGCGCCCGGCCCTCCTCCTCGTCGAGCGCATTGACCCAGCCATATCGAAACTGCTCGTAGGTGAGCGAGACCGCCCGGCCCGCGTTCGCGGGGTTCCCGAGCACCGGCAGCGCCGCCTTGAGCGATGACAACGGCAACGGCAGGACCCCGCGAAAGGGAGCGGGCGAGACCGCAACGGTCACCGCGGCCTCGCCGGTGCCGGCGATCTCCTGGGCGATGAGCCCACCGAAGGAGTGCCCGATCACCGCGGGCTTCGCGGTCAGGTTGCCGATGGCATCGAGGAAGTGGTCGGTGACCTGGCGCACCATCTTGTTCGCGAACACACCGGGGTCCTGCCGAGCCGCCTCGACGGTGTCGGGGTCGTCGGGCCAAATCGGCGCGAGAGTCGCGTAGCCGGCCTCCTCGAACAGCGCACGCCAGCGATCCCAGCTCGACGACAACAACCACAACCCGTGCACAAAGACGACGGGCATGCGACCCGAGTCATTGGCGCGTTCGATCTCGGCCAACTCGGCGTCGGTGAGCACACTCTTCCCGGTCATCACTTCTCCGTTCGATCCCAGCTGACCTTCGCGGTTACCGCGACGATATGCCCCCGGGCGGATGTCGTCTAGTGCGTGGGCGCATCCCGTGACGTTCCGAGGCGGGCGTATGCCCCGCATCCGACGCGTCATCTTTTGTGGGAGCCCACCACCTCGACGGTGGGAAAGCACGAAATTCGCTGGGGGATTCACGGGAAAGTCGACGGATGCTGGCACATGCGTCAGAATTTCCATTCAACTTCATGGAATGAGTTATGTCGTCCCTCTACAGTTCCGACGCAAACGACCGGCCGCCGTTTGGCGCGCTGCTCGGCAAGAGCGTTGCCTGGGCCACTCTCTTCGTTCTGACGGTGCTCATCGGCGTGGCCGGTCTTGCCCCATACCTGCTCGGAGCAGCGACCCAGCCCATGCGCACCGACGCCCTGGAGCCGGAGATCTCGCAAGGCGACCTCGTCGTCAGCGAACCCGTGGACGTCAGCCAGTTGCAGCCCGGCGACATCATCACCTTCCGGCCGCCGGGCGGCGCTCCGTCACTCACCCGCACGGTGATTGCCGTGGAGCAGCCCACCGCGCCGAGCGCCACCGACATTGTCATCACGGGCGACGAGGTCACGCCCGAGTACCGCATCTCAGCGGACCAGGTCATCGGCCGCGTCGCGTATCACCTGCCCCTCGCCGGAGTTCTGTCCGCCGAGGACCGCGGCTGGTGGTCGAGCCCGCTCGTTCTGCTCGTGGTCGGCGCACTCGTTCTGGGCCTGGTGCTTCACCGACGATCACGACGGACAACGCCGGAAAAATAGCGGGCGCGAGAGCGGTGCGGGGACGCATCCGCTCGCCTCAATTCACGGTCGGCGACCGCCGAGCCGTACGCTCGACATCATGACCTTGGCCGCGCCCCGCCCTGCATCGGGCGCGTCGATATCGGCGGTCGGCCTCGTTCTGGTCGGGTTGCTCTGCCAGGAGTTCGGGGCATCCTTCGCGGTGCTGCTGTTCCCGACGGTGGGGGCGCTCGGCATGGTCGCTCTGCGACTGGCGTTCTCGGCGATCCTGCTGATGGCGATCGCGCGACCGCGGCTGCGGGGCTACAGCCACGCGGACTGGCTCACGGTGGGCGGTTTCGCCGCTGCGCTGGCCGGCATGAATGCCCTGTTCTACGAGGCGCTCGCTCGGCTGCCGCTGGGGCCCACCGTGACCATCGAGGTGCTCGGCCCGCTCATCCTCTCGGTCATGGTCAGCCGGCGTGCGTCGAGCTGGCTCTGGGCGTTGCTCGCGTTCGTGGGTGTAGCGGTGCTCGGCTGGGGCGGCGTGGAGTCACTCGACCCGATCGGTGTGCTGTTCGCCGCTGGCGCCGGAGCCGGCTGGGTGGCGTACATCCTGCTGTCAGCGCGTACCGGGGCACGGTTTCCCAAGCTCGACGGACTCGCCATCGCCATGACGCTCGGTGCCATCGTCACCCTGCCGTTCGGCATCGCCGGCGCCGGCCCCGCCCTCTTCTCCCCCGGCATTCTCGCGCTCGGCGCCGCGGTCGCGGTGCTGTCGTCGGCGATCCCCTACGCCCTTGAGCTGTTTGCGCTGCGGCGGCTACCCGCGTCGGCGTTCTCCATCCTGATGAGCCTCGCCCCGGCGATGGCGGCGATCGTCGGCGCCGTCGTGCTGCACCAGCAGCTGACCCTTGTCGGCTGGATCGCCATCGCCCTTGTCGTGGTGGCGAGCGCGGGTGCCGTGCGCTCGGCAGCCGCCCATGCCCGCCGCCGGTCAGATATCGCCGAGCCGCTGGCCTGAGCGCGGCGGAATACTTTCCGCCACCGATGCGCTGGACTTCGACATGACCCGCATCGGATTCCTCTCCTTCGGCCACTGGCAACCGATCCCCGGTTCGGAGACCCGCACGGCCCGCGACGCCCTGCTGCAGTCGATCGACCTCGCGGTCGCCGCTGAGGAGCTCGGCATCGACGGCGCCTACTTCCGCGTGCATCACTTCGCCCGCCAGCTGGCGTCACCGTTCCCTCTGCTTGCCGCCATCGCCGCCCGAACCAGCCGAATCGAGATCGGCACGGGTGTCATTGACATGCGGTACGAAAACCCGTTGTACATGGCCGAGGAAGCCGCAGCCACCGACCTCATCAGTGGCGGCCGGCTGCAGCTCGGCGTGAGCCGCGGGTCACCCGAAACCGCCCTTCGCGGGTCCGAGTCGTTCGGGTTCGTGCCTGAGGAAGGCACCACTGACGCCGACCTCGCTCGCGCCCACACCGAACTGTTCCGCGCGGCCATCGAGGGAGCGGCCGTTGCCGAGGCCAACCCGCAGATGACCGGAACCACGGGCGCCCTCGCCATCCAGCCGCAGTCCCCCGGGCTCAGCGACCGCATCTGGTGGGGCTCCGGAACCCGCAAGACCGCCGAGTGGACCGCTGAGCAGGGCATGAACCTCATGAGCTCGACCCTGCTCACCGAAGACACCGGTGTGCCATTCGGTGACCTGCAGGCTGAGCAGATCGAGCTCTACCGCGCTGCGTGGAAGCGTGCGGGCTGGCAGCGTGAGCCGCGCGTGTCGGTCAGCCGAAGCATCCTGCCCCTCGTCAGTGACGCCGACCGCGCCTACTTCGGCGGCTCAGCGCGCGACCGTGAAGACCAGGTCGGCTACCTTGACGGCGGACTCGCACGCTTCGGTAAGAGCTATATCGGTGAACCGGATGCCATTGCGGCAGACCTGGCGAACGATGCGGCCGTGCAGGCGGCCGACACGGTCCTCGTCACAGTGCCGAACCAGTTGGGCGTCGAGTACAACACCCGGCTGCTCGAGTCAATCGCCACCCACATCGGCCCGGCCATCGGCTGGCAAGCTGCCCGGCAGTGACGATGGGAACGCCCGACGATGCGAAAATGGCAGAGTGACGAGTAACTACCCCGAACTCGACGGATACGAGCCCAGCGACGGCCGACCGTTGCCGTCGCAGCGCATGCTCAAGCCGATGCGGTTCCTCGTCATCATCGGGGTGATCGCCCTGATCCTGCCGGGCATCCTCGTCACGATCTCGACGGCGACCCACACCGCCGATGTTAGCTGCAGGATCGTCGTCGTTCGCGACGCGCCGTACGCCACCGGGTCGACGGCTCGATTCGAGTTCGTCGGACCGGAAGGTCCCTCATGGTATTGCTACGCCGAAGTTCAGGAAGGCCCGGACGAGCGGCTCGCAGCGCTCGGTCTCATCCCAGGTGCGCCACCTGCTCCACAGCCGGGACTCGTCCGCAGCTGAGCACCCGCTCTACCACGGCAGAGAAAATGCGCAAGCCCCGCCCGGATGTCCGGTCGGCAAACGTGCAGACGCTAACGTTATTGAGAACGCGGGAGCCCCGGCCCGCCATGCACAGACAGGAATTCATACGTGATTGTTCACAGGCTGACCGTTGACGGACGCGACTACTTTCTCCCAGACCCGGTGACCGAACTTCGAGGACAGATCCTCGAGGCGATCAAAGCCGGCGGAGGGTACGTCACCATCCCACCGCTACGTGGCGGACCCGGCCTCGACATTCTCTTCTCGCCCGGCATGCCCGTCTCCTGGACCCAGATCGACGTCGGCGGCGACACCGACTCGGGAGCCGACGCTGGCGAACACCCGGTGACGATCGAGGACGATTCCTTCAGCGGACTGTAACGGCTTTCCGCATCCTGGCGGGAGCGTCATCACTTCGTTCCCGTCAGGACCCCGTCGAGTTCGTCGACGGGCAACGGCTTACCGAAAAGGTAGCCCTGGGCTCGATCCGCACGGATCCTCTGCACGAGCTCAAGCTGCTCGAGTGTTTCCACGCCCTCAGCAACGACCCGCACCCCGCGCTCCTGAAGCAGCGCGACAGCAACCGAGATGAGAGCTCCGTTGGTCTCGTTCTGCTGAATGAGGGACTTGTCGATCTTGAGCTCGGTGATCGGTAGGTCGCGCAGTTGCGACAGCGAAGAATGCCCGGTGCCAAAGTCGTCGAGGGACACGCCGAGGCCGATGGCTCGTAACCGCTCGAGTCGCTCAGCAACACCGGCCAGGTCGGAAATGACCTGGGACTCCGTGATCTCGATCGTCAGCGTTCCTGCGGGCAATTTATACTCGGCCATGAGCCGGTGAAGCGTGTCAAACACGTCGGGCGTCGCCAGCTGGAGCGCCGACACATTCACCGACACGTGAACCGCCAGGCCGTCTCGATGCCACCGGGCCGCGTTCCGGCATCCTTCTTCCAGCATGAAAGCACCGATCTCGTGGATCAGGCCGGTGCTTTCGGCAACGGGAATGAAGTCGTTGGGAGCAATGAGCCCTTCGACCGGGTGCCGCCACCGTGCGAGGGCTTCCACACCGATGATTGTTCCGGTGGCTACATCGATTTGAGGCTGGAAGTAGGCCTCGATCTCGTGGCGCTCGACAGCGCCAACCAGCTCAGCCTCAATGTTCACGACGATCTCCTTAGTGTCACCGATGAGAACATTCGGTGAACTGTCGGCGATGCGGAGCAAAAGAGCATGGTTCATGGTGCATCGCGCGAAAGAAAAAATTCTATCCTCCCGTCCGAGGGTGGTTTGTGCGTATAATCCGCCGACCGCCTGAAGCACCCGTGCGACGGCCCAGTTTCCTGCACTTCGGAAGCAACGGGGCGACATGCTGCTTTGCTCACTTTCATCTACTCCACTACTCTGTCAAGAGCCGACATTGCGCGGCCATTCGGTCGTTATCAGCAGGAGTCGCAGTGAGTACAGGCCAATTGAGCGCCGTCCGCCAGAGGAACAACGTCACCGTGTCGGGAAACCCCGCTGGACGCCCCCTGGTCTTCGCCCACGGTTTCGGCTGCAGCTCGGAAATGTGGCACCTTGTTGCCCCCCGTTTCGAGGAGGACTACCTCGTCGTCACGTTCGACCATGTCGGGGCCGGAGCCAGCGACCTCGACGCGTACGACAGGGGCAAGTACGATTCCCTGCACGGCTACGCCGATGACATCCTCGAGATCCTCGACGACCTCGACCTCACCGATGTCGTGTTCGTCGGACACTCGGTGAGCGCCATGATGGGCGTTCTGGCCGCCACGCGGCAGCCGGGGCGCTTTGGAGCGCTCGTGCTCGTTGGCCCGTCACCTCGATACGTCAACACGGATGCCTACACCGGCGGCTTTGAGCAGGACGACATCGATTCCCTGCTCGACGCGCTCGATGCGAACTACCTCGGCTGGTCCGAAGCCATGGCGCCGGTCATTATGGGCAACCCCACGCAGCCGCAGCTCGGGGAGTCGCTCACCGCGAGTTTCTGCAGCACAGACCCGACCATCGCTCGCCACTTTGCGCGGGTGACGTTCTTGTCCGACAACCGCCGGGATCTTCCGCTCGTCACCACTCCGACGTTGGTTGTGCAGTGCAAGGAAGATGTCATCGCCCCGCTCCCGGTGGGGCAGTACGTGCACGAGTCGATTCCGAACAGCACGCTCGTCGTGCTCGACGCCACGGGGCACTGCCCCAACCTGTCGGCTCCCGATGAGCTGACCGCTGAAATCC
Organism: Okibacterium sp. HSC-33S16; assembly: GCF_024171565.1. Lineage (GTDB taxonomy): Bacteria > Actinomycetota > Actinomycetes > Actinomycetales > Microbacteriaceae > Mycetocola_A. The sequence continues at coordinate 234,573 of NZ_JALJZZ010000004.1, read as the reverse complement.
AGGCGTTCCTCCGATGACCGCGGTGACCGACGACGGTCACGCGGACCCCGTACCGGTGGATCCTCCGTCAGACTATGTCGACCTCTACGAGAACGCACCCTGCGGGTACGTCGTGACCTCGTTCGACGGCACGATCACGTCGGTCAACGAAACGTTCACACGCATGGTCGGCTACTCCCGTTCCGACCTCATCGGTCGGAATTTCCAGTCGCTCCTTACCGTGGGCAGCCAGTTGTTCCACGAGACCCGGTTTCTTCCCGTGCTCCATCTGCGCAAACGTGTTGATGAGATCGCACTCAAGCTGCGCTGCGCCGACGACAGCACGCTCCCGACCCTCGTCAATGGCGTGCAGTCGGGTGTGTCGGGAGAAGTGCGCATTGCACTCTTTGACTCCACCGAGCGCACGGATTACGAGCAGGAGCTTCTCGCGGCCCGCCGCGCCGCCGAAATCTCCGAAGCACAGGTCGGTATCCTCCAGCGCGCGTCGACCGCTTTCACCCTGGCCGACACGGAAGCAGCGCTCACCGCGGCCCTCGCCGAAAGCGTTCGCGAGGCCTTTGCGGCAAGCTTCACGGCCATCCTGCTCTACGACGACCACGGTGTTCTCCAACTGGCGACGGGTACTCACCCGCTGCTCGAGTACATCCAGGCGGGCTGGGACACTCCATCCACGCGGGCCGTTGACCGCAACGACGTCGTCATCGTCGGCAGCCTGGAAGAGGCAGAGAAGGAGTTCCCGAAGCTGGCACCGGTGTACCGGGCCAACCAACTCGAAGCCTGCATCGCCTCGCCGCTCACCGACAAGGGCAAGGCCGTCGGCGTTATCTCGTCGTTCTTCCGCCGCAAACGCGACTTCGACCCCGCGCTGCTCGAGCTCTTGGCCACCCTGACCCAGCAGGCGTCGCATGTGCTCGCGCGCATTCGGCTGCAGTCTCAGCTCGCACGGATGGCGCTGCACGACCTGCTGACCGGGCTCGCCAACCGCCAGTTGCTCCAGGCTCGACTCGACCAGGCAATTGCGGCTGCCGAACGCAGCGGCCGTCCGCTTGCTGTGATCTTCCTCGACCTCGACGGTTTCAAGGTCGTCAACGACAGCTGCGGCCACGCGGTCGGGGACTCTGTCCTCCAGCAGGTGGCCGACCGTCTGCGGGCCTCGGTACGCAGCGCAGATACGATCGGTCGATACGGTGGGGACGAGTTCGTCGTCATTTGCGAAGACAGCGATGCGGATGCCGTCAGTCACGTCGCCGACAGAATCCTCGCGGCCGTGAAGGAGCCGCTCGTTGATGTGCCCGACGAGTATCCGGTGTCGGCGTCCATCGGCGTCGCCCTCCTCGTCCCAGAAGCGAACCCCTCGGTGACGACAGACGGCATGCTCGGCCTTGCCGACGCGGCGATGTACCAGTCGAAGAATGCAGGCAAGGACCGGGTCACGGTCGTTCTCGTCTGACCGGTTGCTGTCAACCTGCCGTTCAGCCCGTGCCGCGTACCGCCGACGGCGGGGCGCTCCCCTAGAATCGATAGGTCCGTTCGGTGTTTGCCGGAGGGGCTTTCATGTGTATGACGGAGGTTTACTCAGTGGGAACGCTCACTTACGACTCAAAAGTGACAGCATCGATCGACGATCGAATCCTCGCCCACCTCCAGATCGTCATGATGGCGAAGCTGCGGCGTGGTGAGTCCTTTGCTTTCACCTGGAGCGAGAAGTCCAACGGACTGGGTCGCACCACCATTTGGATCCACTCGGCGATCTCTCTGACCTTCCAGTACTACGGCGGCAAGAGCCCGCTGATCAACTCGGCCTGGATCCAGGCCCTGGTTCGCTCATCGAACTCGGTGGCCGGACTCGAAATTGTGCCGGAGCCGCCGGCAACGGCCGCGCGACCCGCGCCTGAACCCGCGGTCTAGCGAGAGCTCGGCGTACGCCGCTGGGTCACAACGTCGGGAAGTTCCGTCACCGGGACGAGCACGATGTCCTGCACCTTCCAGTCCAGGTCGACGCAGGCCTGGCGTGCCTCATCCAGCTGAGCCACTGAAATCTCTCGAGGCTGCCGGGGAACGACAAACGCTTCGATGTGAAAAACGTGACCCTGGTCACGAACGCGTGAACCAGCATCCGCTATCCAGTCCAGCGAGCGGAGATAGTCGTCGACCTGGTGGACAATCGGGTGCGGCTTGGCGTCGTCGAAGGTCATCGCGCGCATGTCCATGAGGTCTTCGATGGCCGCGCGGGTGTTCTTGATGCCGTCCCAGAGAATGCTGCCGGCGATGAAAAGCGCTGCGGCGGCGTCAGCCCACCAGAGCCCAAGGCCGATGCCGCCGACTCCGACGATCGAGCCGACCGCGGTCATCCAGTCGGCCTTATTCATGTCGGCGTCGGCATAGAGCACCTTGTCGTGCAGCTCGCGGGCGAGCTTCATCTTGGCGCGCCCGATGAAGACCGGCGGCAACGCGATGAGCGCCATCACTCCCATCATCAGCCAGCCGAGCCAGAACACTTGGCCGAACAGGTGCACCGAGCCGATGCTGGGATGCTCGGCCGCGAGCAGCCCCGAACTGGAGTCGATGATGAGGAACGTGCCCATCGTCACGAGCGCAACGGCGGCGACGAGGTGGCCGACGCCGACCGAGCGGTGATAGCCGTATGGGTGCTTCGGGTTGGGCGTGCGCCGGGCAATGCGCACGGCCACGAGGAAGACGAGCGGCGGAATGAAGGAGAGCAGGTCCTCGATCCACGCGGCCTTCATGGCCTGCGAGTTGCCGAGCACGAGAAACACGAGAGTGACGGTGATGACGAGGAAGCCGATCGTGATCCACTCGAGCCGGATGGCTTTCTTGAGGATGTCCTTCTGCTTCTCGGGAAGCGGCGTGTGGCCAAAACTGATCGTCACGGTGCACTCTCCTGTGTGAGCAGGAACTGCTCCAACTCGACGAGGAACGCGTTCTCCCCCATCGCGGCGGCCATGACGTGCTTGACCGTCTTCCCGTCGGCGGTCATCACCTGGTCGAACGGCTGGGTGATCGCGGCCTTGTCCGTCCACGGCGTGGTGTCGGTGAGCCCGCCGATGACCATGTCGAGTCGCCCGGCTGCGAGGTCGGTGAAGAGTTTCTCCTCGCCGCCCTCGATCCATTCGATCTCGGCGTCGATGCCCTCGGCGAAGTCTTCGACGAGGGAGACTTCGATTCCGGATGCTTCGCCACCGTCGGTCATATCGGTCCAGTCGCCGTTCGGCGAAATTCCCACCCTCAGGGCGCCGCCGGTAACACGGTCGAGGGTTCCGTCAGGGTCTGCGGGGAAGCTGGATGCGCACCCGGTGAGGCCGAGCGTCACAACAAGGGCGACGGCGGTGAGAGCGCGACGGGCAGGAGTGCTCATGACCTCACCATAGCCATATCGGGCAGTGGCGCAGGCGGCGCTTGACAGGCGCGGGACGACAGGGATAGAGCCCGATCCAAACCCGTGGAAAGATGGGCTCCCTGCCCTCGTCGCGGCCTCGCAGAAGTGCCCGTCGCGTTCCCACAACACTCCAAGAAAGTGCCAGTTCTCGTGGGTCGGCGGTGCCCGCACCCGTCACAACTGGCACTTCGGCCCGTGTTCGCACCCGCATGGTCCCAGTACGCTCCACGAAAGTGCCAGTTCTCGTCGGTCGGCGGTGCCCGCACCCGTCACAACTGGTACTTCAGCCCGCGTTCGCGCGGCACGCCGGGTACCGCGCGCACCTTGGGCCGCGTGTCGGTCAGGCGACGGTCACCGGGTGCCGCGTGCACCATGGGCCGGGTGTCGGTCAGGCGACGGGCACCGGCTCCAGCTCGGCGTCGAGGTTCGCTCCCCCGCGGTACCGCGTGGCGAAGTGCTGCTCGGGCAGCCGCGGGCCCGCCCCGAACAGCCGCTCGCGGAGCGTCTCGCCAGGCGTGTACTCCTCGCGCAGCCGCCCGCGCTTGCGCAGCTCGGGCACGACAAGCTCGATGAAATCGCGCGCGGTGTCGTAGGAGTGGTACTGGCGCAAGTTGATGCCGTCGATGCCGTCCTCATCGAGCCACTTCTCGATCTCGTCGGCCACGACGGCGGGCGTGCCGACCACCGAGAACCGGTCATTCCAGCTTTCGCGCCGCTCGGCGAGGAAGTCACCGGCAGTCGTGTCGAGCGAGAGGAACTTTACGAACGGCTCGTCGAGCAGCCCCTCCGCCTCCAGAATCTGTCGGATCGTGGTCTCGGGCGGGTACGCCGTCGGGTCAAACGGCAGGCTCGAGTGCGCGAGGATTCCATCAATGCTGGTGTTCTGACGGTAGAGATCCTGTTTGGCGTGCGCTTCAGCATCCGTTCGACCGACGATGACCGCCGCCTGCACGATAAAGCGCACATCATTGCGCGAGCGGCCATTGGCTTCGGCGGCGTCACGCACACTGGCGACGTTGCGCTGGAAATCGGCCACCGTTCGCCCGCCGGTGAAGAGCACTTCGGCGTGCTTACCCGCGAAGGCGACGCCGGCCGGTGAGCCGGTGGCCTGGAACAGCACCGGGGTGCGCTGCCGTGACGGCTGGCTGAGATGCGGGCCGGCGACCCGGAAGTTCTCGCCGACGTGGTTGATCAATCGCACCTTGGACGGGTCGGTGTAGACGCGGCGCGCACGGTCGGCGACCACGGCATCGTCGTCCCACGACCCTTCCCAGAGCTTGTAAAGCACGTCGAGGTACTCGTCGGCGATTTCGTAGCGACGGTCGTGCGGGATCTCGCCGTCGAGGCCGAAGTTGCGGGCGGCGTTGGGCAGGTAAGAGGTGACGATGTTCCAGCCGACCCGGCCCTTGGTCAAGTGGTCGAGGGTCGACATGCGGCGCGCGAAGGCGAACGGCGGCTCGTAGGTGGTGGAGAAGGTGACGCCGAAACCGACGTGCTTCGTGACCGCGGCCATCGCCGGGATGACGAGAAGCGGGTCGTTGTTGGGAATCTGCAGCCCCTCGACGAGCGGCGTCTCGATGCCGTCGCGGAACACGTCGTACGCACCGACGACATCGGCCAGGAAGATCGAGTCGAAGCCACCCGACTCGACGAGCTGCGCGAGCTCGGTCCAGTACTCGATGTCGTTGAACCGGTCACGGTGATTGCCGTCGAGCGTCCAGAGGCCGTGGGTGATGTGGCTCACGCAGTTCATCTCGAACAGATTGAGAATGAGCTTCTTCTTCTCGGGCACAACGCGCCTTTCGCTGAGCGGGGACGCCGGTCGCCCCTCGATCATTTTCACCCTACGACCGACGACCAACGTGCGGGGAGCCGAAGCGTCGCACTCCGTCATATTCGGTCGTTGCGCCTCGCGCCCTTGACGCCCACGCCACGGCTGAGGAGCATGTTCCCAGTCGCAGAACGGAGACCACCATGACCGGGCGTATTCAGATCGATCACTTCACGACCCTCGATGGCGTCGCACAGGCGCCGGGTGGCCCCGATGAGGACACCACCGGCGGGTTCCGGTTTGGCGGCTGGCAGGCTCCGCTCCTCGACGAGACGACCGGGGAGCAGATCGACGAGGGGATCCAGTCCATGGATGCCTTACTGCTCGGCCGTCGCACCTATGACATCTTCGCCGCCTACTGGCCGAACCAGGTCGACGGGCCCGAGTCCGGCATCGCGCGCAAGTTCGACGCCATCCCGAAGTACGTCGCGTCGCGCGGGAAGCCGCGACTCGACTGGAGGGACTCACACCTGCTCGGTGCCGATCTCGCCGCCGAGCTGTCGGTGCTGCGGAACCGACACCAGGACATCCACGTCATCGGCAGCATCGACTTCTCCCGAACGCTCGTCGCCGAGGGCTGGTTCGACTGTTTGAACTTGTGGGTGTACCCGATCGTCGTCGGAGCGGGCAAACGCCTGTTTCCCGATGATGGACCACCGGCCTCGCTCGAGCTCCTGGCCGCCGAACCTGCCTCACCGAGGGGAGCGGTCCTCCTGCGCTACGGCTGGAAGAGGCCCGAGCCGGCGACGGGCACGATGGGCTGACCCCGGACACTCCGGTGCTGGGACCGACATCGCTCCGGTGTATGGATGTCCGGCACGTCCGCGGTCGGCGCGGCACACGGAAACACCGGTGACACAAGGATCAAAACGGCACCGACATCCTTATCTGGCGCTGGTTTCCTTATCTCGCGCTGACAGCATCCCGCGCCAATGGGCGCGCCGACACCGCGCCAGGCCGCAGGTCCAGCCGCCGCAGCAACTGCGCGTTGAGTGCGACGATGATGGTCGAGAGGCTCATCAGCAGTGCCCCAACTGCCATCGGCAGAACGAACCCCACGGGCGCCAGCACGCCAGCGGCGAGCGGCACCGACACCAGGTTGTAGCCGGCCGCCCACCAGAGGTTCTGCGTCATCTTGCGGTAGCTCGCCCGCGACAGCTCGATCACGCTCAGCACGGCGCGCGGGTCGTCGCTCGCCAGGATGACGCCGGCTGAGGCGATGGCGACATCCGTTCCCGCGCCGATCGCGAGCCCCACGTCCGCCTGCGCGAGTGCGGGCGCGTCGTTGACGCCGTCGCCGACCATCGCCACCCGGCGCCCCTCCCGCTGCAGCTCGGCCACCTTGGCGGACTTGTCCTCAGGTCGGACCCCGGCGAACACCCGGTCGATGCCGAGCTCCCCGGCCACCGCCTGCGCAACCGCATCGGCGTCACCGGTGATCATCACCACCTGAATGCCGACCGCATGCAGCGAGTCGACGGCCTCACGCGACTCCGGCCGAATCTCGTCGCGCAACGCAAACGCACCGACGACCGTGCCGTCGACAAGCAGGTGCAGGATCGTCGACCCGTGCCCGGCCCACGCCTCGGCCGCAGGCAGCGGTGCCGCACCGGCACGCTCGAGCAGGTTCGGTCCGCCGACCTGCACGTGCCGTCCGTCGACGGTCGCCTCCACGCCTTCGGCCGGTGAGGAACGGAAAGCGGATGCTGTTTCCAGCGCGCGACCGCTCCTCGTCGCCGCAGTAACAAGAGCCCGCGCGAGCGGGTGTTCGCTGTCGCTTTCGGCGGCTGCCGCGAGGGCCAGCACCTCGTCCGGGTCCCACCCGTTCGCCACGGCCGTCTCGGCGAGGGCCGGCTCCCCCCGGGTGAGCGTGCCGGTCTTGTCGAACAGCACAGCGTCAATGGTGCGCATGCTCTCGAGCGCGAGTCGGTCCTTCACCAGCACACCGGCACGCGCCGCCCGCTCGGTTGAGATCGACACCACGAGTGGAATGGCCAGCCCAAGTGCGTGCGGGCAGGCGATCACGAGCACCGTGATCGTGCGGATGATCGCGTCGTCGGGTGTGCCAAGCAGTGTCCACACCACGGCGGTGATCGCCGCGGCAGCGAGCGCGTACCAGAACAGCCAGCCCGCAGCCTTATCGGCCAGGCGTTGCGCGCGGGAGGTCGAGTTCTGTGCGTCTGACACCAGTCGACGGATGCCTGCGAGCGCCGTATCGTCGCCCACTGCGGTGATGCGAACCCTCAGTGCCGAATCGGTGGCCACTGTTCCGGCCACGACCGGGTCGCGCACCTCTCGGCGAACCGGCATCGACTCACCGGTGACGAGCGACTCGTCGACGTCGGCGGAGCCCTCCTCGACGCGCCCATCGGCCGGGATGCGGCCACCCGGTCGCACGATCACCAGGTCGCCGACCGCCAGCTCCGCCGGTGACACGACCGTGACGGTGTCTCCATCGACGCGTTCGGCTTCGTCGGGGATCAGTGAGGCGAGCGAGTCGAGCGCGGAGGAGGTCTGGGCGAGGGAGCGCATCTCGATCCAGTGCCCGAGCAGCATGATCACGATGAGGAGGGCGAGCTCCCACCAGAAGTCGAGTTGCGCGTCGAGGACGCCGGTGCTCGCGCCCCACGACGCGACGAAGGCCACGGTGATGGCGAGGCCGATGAGGAGCATCATTCCGGGTTGCCGGGCTTTGAGTTCGTCGACCGCTCCGACGAGGAACGGCTTGCCGCCCCACAGGTACGTCACGGTGCCAAGGACCGGTGAGATCCAGGGAACCCAGCTGGCATCGGGCAGCGAGTAGCCGACGATCATGGCGAACATGTGGCTGAAGCCGACGACCGGCACGGCGAGCGCGAGCATGATCCAGAACAGGCGGCGGAACTGGCCGACGTGGTCGCCGTGGCCCGCGTGCCCGCCGTGGTTCATCGCGGCGTGATCCATGCCCGCGTGGTCGCCGTGATGCATCGCGTTGTGGTCCATCGCGCCATGGTCCATGCCCGCATGGTCGCGATGGTCGTCGGTGCGCATCGCAGCGTGGTCCATGCCCGCGTGCCCCGCGTGGCCATCGGTCGGGTCGACCGCCGCGTGCCCCGCGTGGCCATCGGTCGGGTCGACCGCCGCGTGCCCCGCGTGGCCATCGGTCGGGTCGACCGCCGCGTGACCCGCGTGCGGGTCACCGCTCGCAGTGTGCTGGTGCGCGTGCCGATCTGTGGAAGGCGACGCAGTGGCATCCGTTCTCTCAGGCTTGTCCATGGTGTGAAACCTATACCCCTAGGGGGTATCATTTCAAGGGGGCCCACTCAATTGCCATCGATACCCCTGCCGGGTATGGTGGGAGGGCAGCAACGGAGGAAACCATGCACGGATATGTCGACAACAAGGCCGACCTGGTGAAGCGACTTCGCCGGGCCGAGGGTCAGGTGCGGGGTATCCAGCGGATGGTGGAGGACGATGTGTACTGCATCGACATCCTCACCCAGGTGTCTGCGGCCACGAAGGCGCTCGAGACGGTTGCGCTGCAGCTGCTCGACGATCACCTCAGCCACTGCGTTGCCGAGGCCACCCGCGAGGGCGGGCCCGTCGCCGACGAGAAGATTCGCGAGGCGTCCGCTGCGATTGCGCGGCTCGTTCGCTCCTGATTGTTCATTTTTCACGTACCTAGGAGAACCCATGCCTGCTCACCTTGACCTCGGCCTGACCGCCCGCACCGATTCACCCACTGCCGCCGGCGGATGTGGCTGCGGCCACGGCGGCGGCGGATGCATGTGCGGCGGACACGGTGCCGACTCGAGCCACGGCCACGCTGCCGTCGGCTCGCCCGCGGCAACCGCCGTCGTGACCGAGCTCTCGGTGTCCGGCATGACCTGCGGGCACTGCGTGAAGAGCGTGACCGAAGAGCTCGCCGAGATCTACGGCGTGAACGGCGTCGACGTCAAGCTCAACCCGGAGGGCGTCTCGTCGGTCACCGTGCTGAGCGAGGCTCCGCTCGACAAGGCGCACGTTGCGGCCGCGATCGAAGAGGCCGGCTACTCGCTCGTTGCAGCGCCGCTGTCGGCTGACTAAATGTCGACGGGACCGAAGAACGACCTCGGCCTGACCGCTCGAGGCGCGGCGGGCGGATGCTGCGGTGGCGGCGACTGCGGCGGTGACGGTTGCGGCGGCGCCTGTGGCGACGGCGGTGGAGCGAGTGCCAGCGGCGGATGCGGCAGCCCAGGCGGGTGCGCGTGCAGCGCCCCGGCGCCTACTTTTCGCACGGACTCGGTGATCGGTGCGCCGAAGGTGTCGAGTGCGCCGCGGCGCCAGTCGACGGTGCTCGAAGTAACCGGCATGACCCGGGCCCGGTGCATCGTCACGGTGATGAATGCGCTCGAGCGGATTCCGGGTGTGAATTCGGTCGACGTCGACCTTCAGCCCGGTGAGGTGTCGCTCGTGACGGTGGCCAGTTCGCGGGAACTCGACCTCGACGCCGCTCGCGCCGCGCTGAGCCAAGCCGGGTATGCGGTGGAGAACGGCATGGTTCCGGTCCTTCCGTAACGACTCGGGCCTCAACGGCCGTGACGAGACCGCTCACCGAGCGGTCTACTCGTAGATCTCGATCAACTCTGGGGACTCTAGCTCGATCTGAGCGACACCGTTGTACAGCGTGATCACTCCTGCCGTGCACACAGTGACTCCCCCTCGGATAGGCTCCAGTGCGCCGACGTCCCAGACCACGATTTGAAAACGCCCGGGGTCCGGGTAGTCCCGACCGAGGTTCACAAAGACGTCATCAGACGAATTGCCGGTGCCAGCAAGTGGCCCGCACACCCGCTGGGTCGTGCCCGCATAAGCAGCCGCATCATTCCAGGCGATCCCGCCTCCGGGCTGAGTTTCCGCCATGGGCGCCACAGAATCTGCGGCATCAGCACCATCGCAGTATCCTCGACTCTCGCTCCAGCTTGAGCCACACGACTCCCCAACCGGGCCCTCTTCGAGGACGTCGCTCTCTGCGCTCTCCCTTTCTTCTGCGTCAGCTTGCATCATTTCGAACTCCGATGCCTCGGAACTTGACGTACATCCGTACAGCCCGAATCCGGCAGCAATGACCAGCGCAGCAAAGGCGACTCGATTCATCATTGACCGACGCATCAGCTGTCCATCTCGCCAAGTTGGCTCGCCCAGGTTGCGGACATGTCGCTATTTCTACACACAGAGCCTTCTTTGATTGATGCTGGTTACCCCGGGGCGCGCCGCCTATGGAGTGAGACTCGCTCTGAATGGCGGAGCCTCACGTTGCTTCCATCGAACGTAGAGGCTCCGTGGGACCACGGCACGTCCCCAGTCCGGGCGGAAAGCGGTCGAGATCCGGCTCGACATCCGATGACCACCGATGCAGCACGCGGTAACATCGGTCAGCATGAGCTCCCCCATTGTTGTCACCGCCCACTTCGTTCCCGCCGACGGCCAGTTCGATGCAGTGCATGAAGCACTTCTTCCGGCGATCGCCGCCGTGCACGAGGAGCCGGGCTGCATCCTCTACGCAATTCACCGGACGCCCGAGAACACGATCATGATGATCGAGAAGTGGGAGTCAGCCGAGCTGCTCGACACCCACGGTGCGGGTGAGGCCGTAGCCGCCCTCAACGCGTCGCTCGAGGGCAAGCTCGCCCGCCCGATCGAGGTCACCCGACTCGAGCCGCTTCCCGCGGGAACCGAGATCCAGGGCCAGCTCTAGCCATACACGTCGCGGCCTCCGGTCGGCCCCGACGCGAAAGTGCCAGTTGTAGCGGGTGCGCTCGCGCACTACCCGCCACAACTGGCACTTTCAGCATGAATGGTGCTTCGAATGCCGCAAAACCGCGGTATGAAGGCACTCATACCGCGGTCTTGCGTCATGTGAACGCGCACTCGCCGGCCCGCCGGCTCCTGCCAATGAGCGGGCGAGACGAGCTGCCCGCCGGCAAGGGTGGGCTAGACGAGCTGCGCCTGGCGCCGGCGGTGACGGAGGGCGAGCAGCGTCCCCGCCGCCATCAGCAGAGCGGCGAGCGCGGCCAGCGGACCGACGACCGCACCCGTCGTGCTGAGGATGCCCGTTCCGTTCGATCCGGAGCCGCCCGCGGCCGCTCCCGCGGCGGGGTCAGCCGGTGTCGACGGCGCCGGCACGGCGGCCGGGTCCTCGGCCACCACGAACGTGGCGGTGAGTTCCGTTCCGGTCTGCGCTCCGGTGAGCGTCACGATGTGTTCACCCAACTCGGTCGGCGCTGTAACCGCGAACGACGCGTCTCCACCGAGAACATCAACCTGGCCCAGGTCGACCGGGTCAGACTCAACCAAACCACGCACCTGCCAGTCGGCATCGAGACCGGACACCGAGGCCGTCAATTTTGCACCGGGCTTCACGGCGGGGGCGGAGAGCGAGAGAGTGGCATCCGCGCTCAAGGAATTGAGGTCGCGGTTGAGCGACAGCGAATTCGCCGAGGTGAAGAACAGGTCGGTCTGGTCGGTGAGGCCGACAACGTTGGCGGCGCCGGGACCGTAGCCCGCGATGCGCACCTGCGAACCGGTGTGCTGCTGCGAGCCACCGGCTTCGGCAGTGCCGTATCCGACGATCATCGGCTGGCCCTCTTCGGTGACGAGGTGTGCGCTCAGGCCGGGAGGAGTCGAGCCGAGGATCTGGCTCGTGTGCGCGTGGTCTGCGGTGACGACAACGAGGGTGTTGCCGTCGGCCTTGGCGAACTCGAGTGCTTCTTGCACGGCTTCATCGAGGTCGACGGTCTCGCCGATCTGGCCGCAGGCGTCTGCGGCGTGGTCGCGCTTGTCGATGCTCGCCCCCTCCACCTGGAGGAAGAAGCCCTGCTCGTCCGAGGAGAGCAGGTCGATGGCCTTGCTGGTGAGCGAACCGAGGGAGAGGCCAGTGTCGAGGCGCTCCGGGTTCTCGGTGCACGACACGGCTGGCAGGTCGCCGCCACCGACGGTTGCCTCAGGTCCCACCCAGCGGGTCGGGAAGTTGCCCGGGGTGAAGAGTCCGAGCACGGGCGCGCTGGCGTCGGCTGCCGTTACGGCGTCGAGCGATGCGGCGTCGTTCACGAGCTGGAAGCCACGGTCGGCAGCCTGCTCGAACAGGGTCTGGCCCTCCCACGGGCCGGCAACCGCGGTCTCCGTGAACGTCTTCGAGCCACCACCGAGGGTGACGTCGGGTCGCACGTTGAGCAGCTGCTCGGAGATCGAGCCGAGCCCGCCGTTCTCCAGCGCCGCCTCCGGGCAGGTCTTCGTGGTGGCCGTTGGGCCGTAGCACGAGCGCGCCGACACGTGCGCAATCTCGGCGCCGGGCGTTGCGTCCTGGATCTCGGCCGTCGACACGTTGCCCGTCTTCAGTCCGTTCGCCTTGGCGAGCTCGAGCAGCGTCGCCTGCGCCTCGCCGCGGATGTCGACCGAGAGCGCCCCGTTGTAGGTCTTGGTTCCGGTCGACCAGCCTGACGCGGTCGATGCCGACTCCGACGCGTAGTTCGGAGTGCCGTCCTTGTTGAGCGCATAGGTCGTGTACTGCCCGGTCAGCGGCAGCGCGTCGATGCCCGCGAACTCGCCGGCGGCACCCTTCGCGTAGTTGCGCGCCAGGGTGATTTCGCTGTCACCCATGCCGTCGCCGATGAGGAGGATGACGTTCTTCGCGTCCGAGTTGACGATCGAGTTGCGAAGCGCCTCGGTCTGATCGGAGTCGTTGCGTGCCGCTCCCCCGTTCTCGTCTGGCGCCGCGACGGCGGCGAGTGGAGAGGCGATGCTGATTCCCGCGATCAGCACAGCGGATGCCACGGACGTCACGATTCGACCCCGGCGCACGGTGTTCGGTGCATGCATGTGAGTTGTTCCCCTGAGTGTGTTGAGCCCGCCGAGCGGCGGGCTCCCCAGCCAAGCGAGCACGGGAAAACACGAGGTGAACGCGCCGCCAACGGTGGGTGACGGTTTCGCCGCAGGCACGCGGCGAGCGTCGCTGGGCCTCGTCGCGAAAGCGCCAGTTGTTGGGAGTGTGGCCGGGCTCCACCCAACGGAACTGGTACTTCTCCGGTCAGGCCGCGTGGCCCCGTCGCGAAAGCGCCAGTTGTTGGGGGTGTGGCCGGCCTCCACCCACCAGAACTGGTACCTCGGCGACCGGGCACTCGTAGCGCGCGGCGCACCGACGCCGTTGGCGCCTTCGAATGCCGCTGAACCGCGGTATGGGTCGCTGATACCGCGGTTGAGCGGCATTCGAGCGCGCGAACCGAGGTCCCGCGGGGTCGGGCGCATGCGGCCGCGGGGTAGCGCCGGGCAGGTGCGCAGGGCGCCTACCGGCCCCGCAACTGCGGCGACGCCTCCACCCGCGCCCCCTCGGCGGCACCCCGCAGGATCTCGCCCAGGGCATCGGTCGACGACACGGTCGGCTCCCACCCGAGCTCACGGCGCGCGCGCTCGGTCGACATGATCGGCACGAACGCCCCCAGGTCGATCCACCCGGGGTCCGAGTTTTGCAGCCGGAGCTTCCAGCTGAGTTTCGCTGCGAACCGCGCGACCCTCAGCCGCACCGGCAGCCACGTCGCGTCGAGCACCGAGGCAACGGCCTTGCCGTCGATCACGGGCTCGGCCGCGAGGTTGAACGCCCCGGCCGCCCGCCGGTCGAGCGCCCGCCAAAACGCGTCTGCCACGTCGGAGGAGTGCACGATCTGCGCGACAATCTGCCGCGGCAGCGGCACGACGGGCGTCGAGAGGTAGCGCAGCCAGCCGAGCGCGAGCAGCTTCGACGCGAACAGGCCGGTGATCTCCGATGACGCGTCTCGACTGAACACGAAGCCCGGCCGAAATCGCGTCACGACGATGGACGGGTTGTCTTCCTCAAACCGGTCAAGTGCCCGCTCGTTGATCGCCTTGTGCCGGGAGTAGTGCGATGTCGGCACCCCGCCGGTCGGCCAGCTCTCGTCCACTCGCTGGGTCTTGGGGCCCGGGCTGTACGCCGCAATCGACGAGGGGTAGGCGATCTGCGGTACCCGTGCCGCGGCGACGGCCGCGAGCACGTTTTTCGTGCCGACGACGTTCGTGCGCCAGAGCAACTCTTCATCGTGATTGGGCTGGAGTGCCCAGGCCAGGTGGACGACAGCATCCGCTCCGGCAAAAATTCCGGCGAGACGCGCCGGTGCTGACGATTCGCCGATATCCAGCGCGTGCCAGGAGACGCCGCTATACGGAGAAGCGGATGCCACGGGCATGCGGCGTGCCACCGCCACGATGTCGGTGACGGAGGGTTCGGCATGCAGGCGGGTCAGGAGGGCGCTGCCGATGTTTCCGGTCGCCCCGACGACAACGACGCGCATGCGTTAGCCCGAGAGCCCGTCGAATTCGTCCCAGGCGCGTTCGAACGCCTCACGGGTTTCACCGACGGTGTTCTCGGCGGAGAAGTAGCCGTCGAAGATGGCCTTGTCGCCGTGCTCGGGGAACTGCTCATCGTTGCGGACGCTGCGGGCCAGCTCGCCGACAACATCATCACGTTCGGTCTGCTCAGAGAGCCAGCCGGAGAAGGTGTATGTCATGCTCAACTCTCGATTCGCTTGTCGCCAGGTTCGATGCTGGAGTCGCCTGACGCGGCCTCCGGGTCTTCCTCCGGCTCAAAGCTCGATGGTTCGCCGGTGTGACCTGCGGCCAGGCCGGTGTCATGGTCGGGGATTGTCGAGTCGGGGCCGACTCCACCAGTGGTGTCAGACATGTAAATTTCCTCTCGGTCGTTGGCCCACCCTACGTCTCGGGTGACCGATCGAAAAGGGGTTGCTGGTGTTCGTCTCACTGGCTAGACAGGCGCGAGAGAATACCAGATGCTACTCACCGGCGACCAACACGGGTAACGTGGAAAGGCTAAGAGATTAATGACGCTCGCGCGCTCGTCGTGCCGGCGTACCCCGTTGGGAGGTTGCCGAGATGCCTGAGTCGTTTACCCGGGTGTTGGAGACGTTGGCGCGCAGTGATGGGCCTGACGTTGACTTCGCGTCGCCGTTCGTTGAGGTGCTTCCTGTGAACGGGGCGTCGGTGGCCACACTGGGCGACTTTTTGGGCACCGAAACCCTGTCTGCCACCGACAAACGCGCTGCACGGATCGACGAACTTCAGTTTGACCTCGGCGAGGGACCGTGCTGGGACGCCATGCTCGCTGCGGCCCCGGTCTTCGAGCCTGATCTTCGCCAGCACCCGACCCGCGTGTGGCCCGCGTTCTCTGAGGCTATCCAGTCGGAGGAGATCGGCGCGATCTTCGCGTTCCCGATGGTCGTTGGACCGTTGAAGCTCGGCGCCATCGATCTTTACTGCACCGCACCGTTCGTTCTCAGCGCGGCGGACTCCCAGCGGTCGAAGTTGTTGGCAGCGGTCGTGAGTCGGCTGGTTCTTCGTCGGGCATTCACGGCGCTCGAACATCCCGAGCCTCCCGAGCCGAGCGGCCCGTTCTTCCGTCGAACCCTTCACCAGGCAACCGGCATGGTGCTTGCCCAATTGAACATCGCCGCCGAGGACGCCCGACTGGTCATCCAGGCACACGCCTTCTCAACCGGGCGCTCGGTGCAAGAGGTCGCAGAAGACGTTCTTGCCCGGAAAGTTGATTTCACCATCTCGAATGCCACAGCGGAAGGACAGAACGATGACTGACCTGACACACCAAGCGAACCTGGTGGAGGCATTCGCGACGCTCGCCGAATCGCTTGTCGCTGACTACGACGCCGTCGGCGTGCTCCAGCTTCTGGTCGACAACTGCGTGACGTTCCTCGACGCGTCGTCGGCAGGGGTGCTCATCGGCGATTCCGCCGATGAGCTCGAACTCGTCGCCTCGACGAGCGAGGCATCGAGCATCGTCGAACTGATGCAACTCGCCGCACACGAAGGCCCCTGCATCGACAGTTTCTCCACGGGAGACATCATCTCAGTGGCAAAAATCGACGACAGCCCTGAACGGTGGACGCTCTTTCAAAACAGCGCCCGTGAGCAGGGCTTCCGTAGCGCCTTATCCGTTCCGATGCGCGTTCGTGGAACCCGTGTCGGCGCTCTCAACCTTCTCCGCTTCGAGGAAGGAGTGCTCAACGACGGCGATGTGCGTGCCGCCCAGGCCCTGGCAGACGTGGCGACCATCGGCATTATCCATGAACGCATGTTGAGTGAAAGCGAGTCCATCCGCGCCCAACTCCAGTCAGCACTGAACTCCCGCATCATCATCGAACAGGCCAAAGGCGTTCTCGCCTTCCTGCACAATTCGTCGACGGACGAGGCCTTCGCGAAGCTGCGCGGCTACGCCCGGAAGAACCAGATGTTGTTGTCGGTCGTGGCGGAACAGGTGGTGCAGCGCACGCTCGTCATCTAGGGTGATTTTCGCGTAATTCGGGCCAAAATCAACCTCTTCTCGGTACCAATATTGGGGCGTATGCTGACGTCCTAATACGGGCAGAATGCCTGATCTCCCCCAGACCCCGGGACCGTCACGCCTCTGAGGCGCACGACCCGGGAGTACCGATGAAGAGAGTTTTCTACGCGGGAGCGTCGTTTGCCACCGGCGATGCCATCGCCGACACGCTCGCGGCGTACGCCGTGCACCTCATGCAGCATCGGACAGTTGCCTCCGTTGAGATTCCCATCAGGAAAGCGGATGGAAGCGAGGGGCGGGCACTTTTTCTTCTCGGCCCGAGCAGCGAACTCGTTCTGAAGCCCGAGCCGGATGTCGGGCGCGAGCTCGAAGACGACGTCCTCGTTGCCTCCCTGCGCGGGCACATGTCCCGGGGCGCTCTGGTCTCAGCCGCCGCTGGTGGCGACACCACACAGGCATTCACCGACGACTACCTGACGCTGTGAGAACACGCGGACACGCGTGAGCCCCAACGTCACAACCCGCTATCGGAAAGGACACTTTCGATGAAACGAATCCACTACGCCGGCACCAGCTTCGTCACCGGTGACGCGATCGCCCGGGCGCTCATTGACTTGGCCCGCGCGCTCACCGAGAAGAATCACAGCGACGTGGTCGAAGTGCCGATCGCTCGCAACGACGGTTCTCCCGGTCGGGTCGAGATCCTGATCACTCCCGGAGGGATGGTCTTCGAGTCCGAACCGACACTGGTCAGGGACATCGTCGACGAGGCGCTCATCGATGACCTGCGCCAACGTGCAGCACAGCTACTCGCCACTCGCCCGCCCGACGGGTGGCAGGCGCAACAAGCAGAGGCGACGGGCCTGTACTCGGACGTGCACTCGTTTGCCTGAGAACGCCAGGGTCCGGCGGTTGCTGCCTCGCCGCCGGGCTATCCGGCTAGCGCCTGTGTACGGGCCGCTCGGAGTGCCACTCGCTGGGAGCATCTCTCTTGGGAGAGGGCAGCGAAACGTCTGACGCCCAGGTGTGGATCCAGTCGTCGAGTTCCACGTCGTGGGGAGCGTCGCCGACGACGCCCTGGATCTCTTCGATCGACACGGAACCACCCGAGCGCTTGAGGAACCGGCCCTTCATGTGCAGGCGCGCGTAGATTTCACCCTCGAAGACGAAACGCTGCTCAACGTAGACAGCCCGGTCGTCGTACCCAATGAAGCGACTCTCGACATCGAACTTCTTCCAGGGCAGCAGCGACTTGCGGTAGCTGATCGTGAGGCTCTGCACCACGGGATACCAGCCGACACGCTTCATCTCTTGCCAGAGCCCACTGCGCACGAGCATGTCGAATCGACCGAGGTCGGCGATAGACAAATACCGTCCGTTGTTCATGTGGCCAAGGATGTCGATATCCGTGGGCAGCACTCGATACGACGTCGAGTAGACATCGTAGGGGTGGAGTCCGTCTGTGGCTCGACGGTGTGCTCGCTTTGAGACCCAGAAGTGCAGGATGGTGCGCCAGAGAAGATTCACCCCGTCAGACTAGACACTTCAGGTACGGAATCAACACACCGCTGTGGGCATCCCACAAAGAGCATCGATTCATACGCCCGCTTTGTCGCAAAAGTCAATGCCGAGCGGAACCGACCGTCGTCAGCGAGAGTGGTTGCAGGAACCGATTGGGGTGCAGCGTGTCGACGTTTTCAGTGGGCGACAAAGTGACATGGAACTCAGAAGGCGGTCACGTGAAAGGCACCGTTAAGAAGGTCCATACTAAGGATTTCGAGTTCATGGGCCGAACGCGACGGTGTTCGAAGGACGAACCGCAATACGAAGTCCAGAGTGACGAAACGGACAAACGTGCCGTGCATAAGGGCGACGCGCTGACGAAGAGCTGAGGGCAGATCACGCCTCCTCGCATTCACGCGCTCTGTGGTTAGTGGCCGGACGAACCTTCGAGAATATGGCCTTGCTGACGTCCTACAGCGATCGCATCCTCTCGGTTTGACACGCCGAGCTTGCGATACAGCGCCCTCGACTGGGATTTCACGGTGTTCGGTGACACGAACAGGTCGGCGGCAACGTCGGCGACGGTTCTGTGACGGGCGAGAGCCTGGAGCACGATGGTCTCGCGCTGGGTCAGGACGGCTCCACCGGCTGCCTCCGGAATCACTCCCACGATCCCATCGAACGCGTCGAGGAGTTCCTGGCGTTCGGCGGCAAGCGCACGCAATGCACGCACATCGTGGTCGGGAAGCAACACAAGCGGGAGCCGCAAACCGCTGACTTTCAACACGCCGCAGAGCTTCTCGAGCGATCGCAGCGCCTCGACCTGACGCCCTTCGCGAAGCAACGCAGCGGTCTCGACAGCACCTGCTTCGGCTTTCATGCGCGTGGTCCGCTGCGAGCCGGCGGCAGGTGAGGCCTCAAGTCGCCGTAGCGCGGCGGCGGCGTCGCCGCGCACTAATGCGATTCGGGCAAACGCGACGGCAGCCTGTTGGTCCTTAGCAGCGAGCGGCGCCAGTCGCTTCTCCGCTGCCGCGACCGCCCCTGCGGCGAGCTCAAGCAAAGACTGCGTCACGGCTACCCGACGGACAATCGGCGCCGCCGTTGACGCCCGGTTGGAATGGCGCCGCACACTCATCTCAAGCACGGCCAACCCTTCGGCTGGCGTCCCGCGCAGGATCGCGATCATCGCTTCAGCGTCGGACAGCAGCGGCCAGTGCTCAATGGTGTCGCGGTGCCGGTCGAGGAGCCCGATGCGTCGCGACGCCTCGTGGGTGTCGCCGTCCTCCAGCGCGAGGAGCGCCTCAGCCAGCTGGTAGAAGCTTCCAAGATAGGCGGTGTCCCAGCTATCCGGCCACACACGGGCACGCGCGTTCTCGCACACCGCCCGAGCATCGGTGAGATCGCCAGCAAGTGCGAGCACCCCGGCGGTGTGGCTGAGGCCGCTGAGTCCTGACACGCTACTGAGCGAGTCACCGAGAGAGACGGCCGACCGGAACGCGGCGAGTGCTTCATTCACTTGCCCGCTGTAAAAGAGGGAGAGGCCGGAATGCGAGTACAGGGCCGGAACCAGCGTTCCCAGCGCCTCCCGGTCGGTAATGCTCAGCGCGTTGAGCGACGTCACAGCATCCCGAGCCGCGGCCAGGGCCTGGTCGAACTGGCCGATCACCCTCAACGAGGCACTTTCCATGCCACTCAGCAGAGCGCGATCGGGCGGGGAGGCCCGGCGCCGCTGTATCCGCGCTGACACGATCGACACAGCGAAGAGCTCGACGGCTTTCACCCGGTGCATGCTGGCCGCGTTGTAGCTGAGGGCAAGCACCATGGTGATGACGGGATATCGACTCAGCGAGGCCACCGAGACGCCGGCGAAGATTGGCCTGAGCTTTCCACCGTGCGAGAGCAACAGTGATGACCATGCTCCTCGGGTCACGTCACTGGCCAACGCGAAGTCCCCGATTTCGACCGCGAGGGCAACCGCGCTCAGCGGGCGGTGGTTGCGTGCTGACCAGAGCGCGATCGTCCGCTGCAATTCGCGACGCTCGGTGGGTGCCGTGCGCTCGAGGGCTCGTCGCAGAAGTTCCCGAACGATGGTCGTGTAGGTAAAGACCCGGGCAGGCCCCTCGTCGCTCCACATACCGAGGCCGGACGCTTCGGCCTGGCCGAACAGGTCCGCGACGTCGTCTTCCCCGGTCAGCGACACCGCGAGTTCTTCGGTGAGCACTTCGGCCAGCGACGTCCGTGCCAGGAAGCGCGCGTAGCGGGGATCGACGGCATTTTCATTGCCGTGAACGGAGAGATAGCTTTCAATCGCGTCGATCGCGCGGGTGAAACCGACGTTCGGTGATTCCGCACCGACGGCATCCGCTTGCAAGATCAACGCCCGCACCGCAAGCGGCAACCCACCCGCCGCTCGAATGAAGGGAGTCGGGTCGGTCGTCACACCGGCGGCTCGCACGGCCGCGGCCACCTCGTCATCGGTCATCTGGAGAGCGGATGCCTCGATCACTTTCGAATCGAGAACCAGTGCGGTCGCTGACGACAACAGAGCACTCGTCCGCCGGGTGGCGACGCGAGCGCGCACGCGGGGCGACGCGGCGAGCAACTCGATCAGGTGCTTCACGGCGTCATCGGGCAGCCGATCACCGTTGTCGATGACGAGAACGAGGTCGCGGTCGAGCTGGGCCAGTCCACGACGGAGGATGCCCCACGGCTCATCAGCACTCTCGAAGGCCAGCTCTGCAGTCTCGAGCACCGTGCCGGGACGCACGAAGCCGGCGTCGGCCATGCTCCGCACGAGAAGCGACGCGAACCCGGCGGAGTCCGCTTCTCCGGTTTCAATGGAGAGCCAGACGCCACTCACCCGAGTGTTCTGCCCCCACTGTGCCAGGAGAGCCGTCTTGCCATACCCGGCGGGCCCGCGAACGACGACGAGCGCTTCAGGGCCATCGAGCAGGTCCAGCAGCCGCTGCCGCATGACCAACGCCGATGGCGTGCGGGGCGCACCGAAAATATGGTCTGGTGACCGGGGCATGTCGTCCATTACAACAAAGACTATCGAGGGCTCGGGGATGAAGTGCCGTTATATGCGAGAGACCCTCAGGCTGGGGACCTGAGGGTCTTCTCGATCCGGAGCGGAAGCTTCGGGCTCACTTCCGCTCCGGAGTTCAGCCGCGGCTACGCCTGCGTGGATCGCGCAGCCAGAGTGCGCACTCCGACACCAACGGCGATCAGCGCAAGTGCGCTCAACAGCAAGAACCCGGCGATGCCGGCCGCACCGGTTGCGGCGAGCGGTGACGGCACATCGACCTCGACCGAGTCAGCGGCCGAGACCGGGTCGCCGGTCGGCGGCGTGGCCGTCGCGGTCGCAGCGTTGATCACCCTGCCCGCGTCGATGTCGGCCTGGGTGAGCGAGTAGCTCGCCGTCGCCGTCACACTCTCGCCGGGCAGAAGCACGCCGACCGAAGCCGGCCAGGCACCGAAGTCCAGTGCGCTGAGTCCCGCCATCGAGTCGGTGATCGTGACCGCGGTGAGAGTGGTGTTACCGGTGTTCGACGCTACGAAGCTGAAGCCAACCGTGTCGCCAACCCCGGCACCGTCGGTGAGCGCTCCGGTCTTCACCAGGGTGAGGGCGGGAGCAGCGGGCACCAGGACCGTTGCATCGTCAGTGTCGTCGACCTCGCCGCCGCTCGGCGTCGTGCCGCGCGTCGTCGCCGTGTTGTCGGCGAAGCCGTTGTCGACGTCGACCTGCGTCAGCTCGTAGGTCGCGGTCGCTGTCACCGTCTCGCCGGGCGCAAGCACGCCTGTCGTGCTGGGCCAGGCACCGAATTCGAGCTCGGAGAGACCGGGCAACGGGTCGACCACGTCGACGTCGGAGAGCGTGACATTTCCAATGTTGGTCACCTCGAACCTGTACTCGACGGTGTCGCCCGCGGATCCGGTCGCATCCTCAGCGAGTGCGCCAGCCTTCACGATCTGGATGGCGGGGCCTTCCGGAATGTCGAGCACCGAGGTGTCGGGGTCCTCCACCGTGCTTCCGCCGGGCACTGTGCCTGTCGCGATTGCCGCGTTGGCGATCTCACCAGCATCGACATCCGCCTGGGTCAGCAGGTATGTCGCCGTCGCAAGCGCACGCTCGCCGGGAGCCAACACGCCGTCGGCAGCGGGCCAGGTGTAGACCAGAGCGCTCAGTCCGGGCAGCGGATCGGCAACAGTGACGTCGGTCAGTGTGACGTTACCCGTGTTGATGATCTGGAAGTCATAGCTCACACCGTCACCGGCTGCCGCGCTGAAGCCGGCATCGAACGCACCGAGCTTGATGAGGTCGATTCCTGGCGTGGCGGGAATGTCGACGCGGACGTCATCCTCGTTGGTCACGGGATCACCGGTGGGTGAGGTCCCAGATACCGACGCCGTGTTGTTCACGAAACCAGCGTCGACGTCAGCCTGGCTGAGCGAGTAGCTTGCGATCGCGGTGACCTGCTCCCCTGGCGCCAGCGTTCCGGTCGAGCCGGGCCAGGCGCCGTAAATCAGAGCTGTGAGCCCCGGCAGGGCGTCGGCGAGGTTGACCCCGGTGAGCGTCACGGTGCCCGAGTTGGTCACCGTGAAGCTGTAGTTCACGGTGTCTCCGGCCTTTCCGGTTGCACCAGCCGCGAGCACTCCGCTCTTGTCCAGGGTGATGTGCGGCGAGGAGATCGTGATGATGCGCTCGTCGTCCTCGGCGGTCACCGGGGCG
The DNA here is from genome assembly GCF_024171565.1 of Okibacterium sp. HSC-33S16. Lineage (GTDB taxonomy): Bacteria > Actinomycetota > Actinomycetes > Actinomycetales > Microbacteriaceae > Mycetocola_A. The sequence continues at coordinate 211,769 of NZ_JALJZZ010000004.1, read as the reverse complement.
CCGGTCGGCGAGGTGCCGCTTACCGTTGCCGAGTTGTCGACGAAGCCGGCGTCAATGTTCGCCTGCGTGAGCACGTATGTCGCCACAGCCGTGACCACCGCTCCAGGAACCAGGGTCCCCGCTGCTGCCGGCCAGGTGTAGCTCACGGCGCTGAGGCCGTCGAGGTCATCAGCGACTGCGACATCCGTCAGGGTGACGTTGCCGGTGTTGGTCGCCGTGAACTCGTAGGTGACGGTGTCACCAAGAACGCCTGTTCCCGACGTAATCGCCCCGGTCTTGACCAGGTCAATCCGCGGAGTCTGCGGAACAACGACCGTGCTGTCGTCCTCATCCGAAACCGGTGCAGCGTTCGGCGGCGTTCCGGTCGCCGTTGCCGTGTTCTCGACCGTTCCGGCGTCCACATCGACTCGTGTCAGCGCGTAGGTCGCGGTGGCGGAAACCGACTGGCCGGGCGCAAGGGTACCCACCGCGGCAGGCCACGAACCAAAGCTGATCTCGCTGAGCCCGCGAAGAGCATCCGTCAGGGCCACGTTCGAGAGGGTGAGCGAACCGGTGTTCGTGAGGGTGAAGTCATACTCGATGAGATCGCCGACCGCTCCGGTGCCGCCATCGGCGAGCGCACCGGTCTTCACCAGGGTGATGCCGGGCTGCCCTGCCGTCGGAACTGTCGCGTCGTCGGTGTCTGTGACCGGGGCGCCGGCCGGCGACGTGCCCGTTGCGGTTGCCGTGTTGTCGACTCGCCCGGCGTCAACGTTCGCCTGAGTCAGGGTATAGGTCGCCGTCGCCGAGACCGTCTGGCCTGGCAGCAGTACTCCGGTTGCTGCCGGCCACGTTCCGAAGCTAAGCGCGCTCAGACCGGCGAGCGGGTCGGTGATTCCGACGCCGGTCAGCGTCGTGTTGCCGGTGTTGGTGACGTCGAACGTGTAGGTCACATCGTCACCGGCAAGACCGGTCACGCCCGGAGCGAGGGCGGCTGACTTGATCAGCTCGATCGATGAAGCGGATGCCACTGGCACCATTTCGTCGGCAACATCCGTCGGCGTTTGGCCGGCAGGATCGGTGCCGCGCGCGGTCACGGTGTTATCGACCTTGCCCGCATTGACGTTCGCTTGGGTGAGCGCGTATGTCGCCGTTGCGGTGACCGACTGGCCGACCGCGAGGGTGCCAGCGGCGGCGGGCCAGTTGTAGCTGAGCGGGCTGAGGCCCGGAAGACGGTCATCAAGGGCGACGTTGGTCAGTGGCACCGATCCGGTGTTGGTTGCCACGAAGGTGTAGTCGACGGTCTGACCAGCGGCACTGGTGCCAGCCAGCGCACCAGTCTTCACGACGTCAAGGTTGGAAACCTCAACACGAGAGGTGTCGGTGTCGCTGATATCGCCGTCGTAGCCGGGAACCGCAGCGGTAACGGTGGCGGTGTTCGTGTAGGCAGCAACGGTTGCCGGGCCGTCACAGGCGTACTCGGAGAAGTCACCCGGGGCGATCGGGCCTGCGATGGTAATCGCGCAGTCAGGAGCGAGCGGGTCAGCGACGGCGAGGTTGCTCAGCGGCACCTGGCCGACGTTGCTCACCCGAATGGTGAAAGACGCGGGCGTTCCGGCAACCCGGGTCTGCGTGTCGGCCGTTCCGTCTGCGCTCTTGTCGATGAGGACCCGAGCGACGGGCACAGACAGGATGGCGTTCTGAATGAGGAACGAGTCCCCCGCCGTCTCGAGTTCGAGGGTCAGCGATCGGGCGCCAGTGCCACCGAGGTCAACCGAGTCGGCCGTGAAAACGTCGACGTTGGCGTTCGTGAAGGCACCGGAGGTGCCGGCGTATCGGGTTGACCCGTTGGCGTGCGAGACGCCGATGTTGTTCGAGGCCTGCGTGACAGGGTTTTTGAGCGCCGTTGCCTGCTGCGTCAGCGACGTCGTGTACTTCGCGGTGTCACCTGAGATGTTCAGGTCACCCTCGTACATGGTCATACCTAGCGATGCTGTGTCGGCGAGAGCGGTGAAGCCGTCGAAGAGCATGCGGTCTGCCTGGGCGTCCGTCGAGAACTTGCGCACGTGGCCGTCGTAGAGGGTCACCTCACGTGCTGCGCTCAGCGCGTTGGTCGGGTCATAGGTTCCGAAGTCATAGACAACGGCGAGCGACCATCCGGCGTAGCAGTTGGGTCCCTGTGCGGCCCACAGGTCACCCACGGAAACGGTCTGTGCGCTTCCGGTCACGATGTTCGCGAAGGCGGTGGTGACATCAGCGGTCGTGCTGTAGTAACCGACGTCGGTGGCGGAGAGCGCCGAGAGGGCCTCGGTGTAGACGGTGCCTGGAGCGACCCGCGTGACCGCACCGGCTGTGCCGACCTGAAGCATCGGCTGCTGAGTGAGGTAGCCGCCCCGAGTGTTGTTGTTGGGGAGCGTTGCCTGCTCGTTGTTTGCACCACACCGGTTCGCGTTGAGGCCATCGGTGCGACGCACTCCGGTGCTTCCACTCCAGTACAGCTGGGCCTGTACAACCTTCGCCCCGTTCGGAACGGTAACGGTTGCGCGGCTCGAGTTCGCGGCACCGGCGGCGGCCAGGGCGGGTGCGTCGTTCACGTTGCTCATATAGAACGAGTCGTTCACGATCTGCGGGCTCGAGGACGAAACGCCGTTGTGCAGCTGGGCGCAGCTTCCGCTGTTGCTTGCGACTGACCTCTCGCATTCCAGGACGCCGTTACCGACGAGAACATAGTCGCCGTTGACGACCTGGTTGTATCGAATCTCCATGTCCTTGACCGTGAGGGCGTGTGCGGGGAACGGAGTGAGAGTGAAGCCTGCCGTCACCAACAGGGTTGCAATAACGGCCGCTAAAACGCGGATGAGAGAACGTCGGTCAGGTGCGGACGGCGCGCTGACGCCTTCGGCGGAATGCATACAGGAAACCTCGAATGTGGGTGGTGTGGGGGGGGGGGGGCAGGCACCGCGCACGTCAAAATTCGCGGGCCTCTTTACCCTCGCGGTTCCCACAGCGTCGAAACGGCAAATCCGGCGAATTTCACCCGCTGCTTCACCCTCGGCGTTCTGGGCCCAAACTCTCCTGTCAGTGGTGCCGAGGCAGCACGCGTCGAGTACCCGCCCGGGCGAGCGCCGACTCAAGCCTGACCGTTACCCACGCCGCGACACTGTACGACAGCAACCGGCAGACCAGTGTGCCCCAGACCATGAACGGCGTGAGTATCGCTTCATCAATGACGAGCAACGACAGCGCAAAGATCACGGTGCCAGCCGTTGCAGCGCCCAAATACCACAGAGGAGGTCGGTCCAGGCGATATCGACCGAGCGCGAGCACAGCTTCGAGGGCGGCGGCTGGAGCCACAAGAGCGATCGCAAGCAAAAGCCCAAGGCCGTTGAATGGCGCCGCGAGCAGGCCAGCTATGGCCGCCGCCAGAATGGCGGCACCCGGAGTTCGAGTCCATCGCAACGCCAGCATCGGTCCGACGGCGTGTACCCCGGCGACAAGGGCGTAGAGGAGAGGCGAGGCCAAAGCGAGGGTTCCGGTAAGCGGCACGAGGACGACAACGACGATCGCCGCAATCGCACCGATCGCTGCGCACTGCAACAGCGCAACACTCGTCCAGCGCGGAGAAGCTGCGGGCGAAGTCGACACCCGCAAATCCTATCGTCGGCTACGAAACCACTGGACGACGCTTCGGTGGCGCGGGGGCTCTGCGATGAGCGGAAGGCGGGCGCCGTCATGGACAGTGGCAGGGTCCCCGCTCACCGACTACTCGATGACGTCGGCGTCGCGCGCGTCCTCGTCGGTCACCTCGGGCTCTTCACCGACGTAATCTACGTCGGTCGGGTCCATGATCGTGGGCTCCGGGTTTTGCGGGTCGAAGTTCATCGGCTCAGTGTTCGACATGATCTGTCCCTTCGCGTGCTCAGTCAGCAGCTGTGCTGATGGGCCAAACCTACGCGGGCTCCCCCACCACAACCAAGGTCTTGCGCGGAGCCAGTGATGGGCACTAGGTGAGTCGACGTTCACCGCTCACGTCAAGCCGTTGTCCACATTTCACCCACCCTCGTAACGTGGCTGTATGGCTACAACCAACAACATCACTACAGCATCGACGAGCAAGCGCTGGCTCATCATTGGCTCCGTGCTGCTGGTCCTCGGGCTGATCCTCATTGGCCGCTACGCACTTGAAGGCGCCAATACTCCAGTCGAAGGAAATGCCCCAGCGGATGCCGCCTGGCAGTCGAGCACCATCATCGGCGCCGCGCTCTTTACGGGTGTCGGTCTGGTGAGCATCATTATCGGCATTTTGAAGCGCCGCACGTTGGCGCGGAAACAGGCGCGCTCCGACAGCTGAGTTCCGTCCGCCGAACTCGGACGATTTCCAGCCCGCTGGTCTACACTTTCGAGCACGGTCACCGCTGATCTCCCCACAGCTTGGAGATCTCTTGCGCACACCACCTCGGCTTCGCGGCATCGCGGCACTGCTCGCCTTTGCTTACGCGATGCTGCTCGCGCTCATCGCGTTCTGGCCAACGCCGGTCGACCGACCGATTGAGGGAACGATCCGCCGGGTCGTGGAACGGTTTCAGGCTCACAATCTCGAGTTCGTGACCTATTCCTTCATCGAGTCGATGGCCAACGTGGCGCTCTTTCTGCCGGCCGGGTTCCTTCTCGTGCTCATCCTGGGCGCTCGGCGGTGGTGGCTGAGCATCGTCATCGGAGTCGCGATCTCGACCGCAATCGAGCTGGGTCAGCACTACTTTCTCAGCGCCCGATTCGCCACCATGAACGATGTACTAGCGAACACCGCAGGGGCCATCGCTGGCACCGCGCTAGGGCTTCTTCTGCTCGCAGCGCTACAGCTCCGAGATGTGAGACGGCACCGTGAAGCAATTAACGCGATGTCGATACGGCTTCCCCGTAGCAACCGAGAGCGGGCAGCGTCGGGTCGATAGGAAGGCCTCAGGATGCGCCCGATGGGCAGCATGGTGGGTTCAGCCGGAATGCCGGCTTTACGCGGCGCGCCACCTCAAGCGTTCATCTCCAGCTTTGTACGAGCAAACCATGGGTGTTCCCTTCACCGTGACGCCCGTCGCCCCCTCTGACGAACAGAACGAACCAGGGTGCACCGCCGACGGCGGAGCAGGCGCTGGTGGGGCGGGTGCCGGTGGGGCTGGCGCGGGAGCAACGGGTGCTGGCTTTACCGGAGCTTTCGGCGTTGGAGCCTTCGGGGCGGGAGGAGCTGGTGCGGGAGGAGCAGGTGCAGGCGCGACAATTGGAGGCGGTGGGGGTGGGGGCGTGAAGAGCGACGATGACGCCTTCGTGCCTGGGCATGAGGAAAGCAGCCCAACGAGCGCAGTCCTTTCGGCATCCGTTACCCAAAGGCCATACGTCGCTTTCACGGACACCTGACGCGCCGCATAATCACAACGGAACGCCTTGTTGGCCGGCAACCACGTTGCCGCGTCCCCAGCGCCCTTTCGGGCGTTAGCTCCACCAGACACGGCCAGAAGGTTCAGCGGGTCGTTCGCGAGGCTGATTCGTTGTGCCTGGGTGAGCTGCTGAGCTCCGGTCTGCCAGGCGTTGAGCAACGGGACGACGTGGTCGATCTGCACCTCGAGCGAGGTCGTGTTGCCCCGAACGAAGTCGATGTTCGTGGCGGTGTACGGGTCGCGAAGCTTGCCACTGAGAACTTTGCAGGACCCGGACTTTTCGGCAGCGGTGAGATCCCGACCGAGTATGTCATTGCGGGTGTCACAGCCGTTCCGGTCGACGTCCAGCCAGGCGGTTCCAAATTGACCGCTGCGGTCGTAGCCGGTCTTGGGTGACTTCCCCTTGACGGGCAGTTGCGCGAGAACGTCGATGGCAAGCCCGGCCGTGGCCCCGGTGTCAGCAACGACAACGCTTGCCGGTTCCGCCGCCGCGGCGACGCTCGCGGGGTCCGCCGGTTCCGCGAAGGGGTTCGACGTCACGGTCGGTGTTGGCGTCGGTTTCAGGGTGGGCGAGGCAGAGGCAGTGGCTTCCGAGGCCGCTTGGGCCGTCTCTTCCGGCACCGGAGCGGTTGCGCCGCCAATCGTCGTCAGAATCAGCCCAACGGCGAGAACCCCCGAGCCCATGGCACGTGACGCAGGCAGCCGCGCCCAGCTTCGTCGTTTGGTCACCGTGACGTACAGGCCGGTAACGAAAGCGAAAAGCCCGAGCATGATCAGCAGACCCGAAACCCCACTCGTGGCTGTACCCGCAATGAGGAGAAGCAACAGAACAGCGCCAACGATCCATGTCGAGAGGCGAGGTTTGCCCTTAGGCTGTTGTGTCGTTCCTAGGCTTGTCAACGATGACGGGCGGCTGGATGGGGTCTTGTTCGAAAAGTGCATGGCTCCTCTGCGGGGTCAAGCGATGCTATCCATCACGAGCGCACACGTTCCTCCCCCAATACGGGACGCCATGGCGAAGGCGCACAAGGGCCGTGGCCCGACGGCCACGACCCTTGTGCTGCCCTGCGGTTAGCCCGCCGCGACCGCAATCTCGTTCGGCGTACCGGCGAGTTCGGTCGATTCGATGACCTCTCCGGTCATCAGGTCGATCGCGTGAAGTGAGTTCGTCGCCGGCTCAGTCACGTACGCCACGCTGCCGTGAACAACGAGCGCCGGGTGCGGGTCCTGCCACTCGACCGGGCTCTCCCAGGGGTCGATCACCGGGTATGACGCCGTGATCTCGCCGGTCGTCTCGTCGAGGACGTGCAGACTTCCGTCGCTGCCGAGCAGGTAGATGTCGTCGTTCGGTCCGCGTGCGACGTCCCTCCAGGTGTACGAGATGCCCTCGGGAAGGTCGATGACCTGCATGGTCTTCGCTTCCGTGTCGATGAGTGCAAGCTCGGTCAGCAGGTATCCCTCGGAGTCAGGGTTGGAGTTGTAGTCGCCGACGGCGATTGAGCTGCTGTCGCTGACGTAGGCGTTGCCCATCCGCCCGTAGGCGTCAGGTGCCGGAATTTTGGTGATCTCGCCGCCATCGTAGGCAAGGACTCCATCGCTGCAACCGAAGACGGCGACCTCGTTGGCCGCTGTGCCCTCACCGTGCACGGACGGGCACTCGTCGCTGACCGCAACTTCTTCCCGCTCGGCGTTGAGAACACGAATGCCTGATCGGCTTTCCGAGTCGCCGACTGTGGTCAACAACGTCCCGTCGTCGAGTTCGATCGACACACCGTGGTGTGCCTCGGGAGCAGGAATCACTTCTGTTTCCGGAAGCTCTCCGTCCATGGTCAACAGGTCCTCGGTTGTGAAGATAGTGGTGTCGCCGGTGCCGTCCGCATAGAGCACCGTCTTTCCGCCGTGCTTTACGACGTGACCGGCAGCATCCGCTTCAAAAATCAGGTCGGTGAGCTCAGGGTCGGTGACGTAACTGGAGCCGTCTTCGGTCCATGTGCCCGCGTCGAGCACCTGGAAGCCGCTGGGCACTGTGACGAGAACATGGCGTCCGTCGCCCGCAGAGTTGACGCGAGTGAAGCCGTCGATGGGAAGATCCGCGACCTCCTCAAGGGTCGTGCCGTCAAGAACGAGGATCCCGCCGTCGTAGGTTACGGTGACCCGCGGCGACTGTGCATCAACCTTCGTGCCACTTGTTGCGTCGTCCGTCTTGGACGCCGGGCTTCCGCCGGCGGCTGGTGAGGCGCAGGCGGTGGCCAGCAGTGCTGTGCCCATCACCGCGAGAGCTGCCCGCGACAGGCGTGTGTGTCGTGATTTCATGTTTTCTTTCTGTGAGAGGGCTTCGTGATTACGAGAGCCCAGTGACGATGCGGTCGGTGTTGACCTGCATCATGGTCAGGTAGTCCTCGGCGCCGTCGCCCGGCGCAGTCAGGGATTCGGTGTAGAGCTCGACTACAGAGACGTCGAGTCCCGCTTCATCCGCGAGCACTTGTGCGAGGCGGTCAGGCTGCGACGACTCGGCGAAGATCGTGCGCACGCCTGCGTCGTTCACCGCGGAGACCAGGTCGCGGAGATCGGACGCGCTCGGAGCGGCGAGTGTCGTGCCGCCCGGAATGATTGCTCCGATGACCCGGAATCCGAACCGATCGGCCAGGTAGCCGAAGACGTGGTGATTGGTGACGAGGGCGCGCTGGTTCTCCGGAATGCGGGTGAACGCGTCGGCCATGGTGTCGTCGAGGTCCTGAAGGTCCACCAGATAGCGGGTGGTGTTCGCAGAGATGACCATGGGATCGACGCCTTCGATGTCGGAGATCGCAGTGTCCAGCGCCGCGACGACGTCCATCATGCGTCCGGGGTCGGTCCAGAAGTGGGAGTCCGGCATGCCGGCGGCGTCACCGTCGGCGTAGTCGAGCGCGTCAATCTGATCGCCGGCGACAAGCTTCGGGACGTCGTTGGCAGCCGCACTGTCGAGGTGTTGTTGCAGTCCTTCTTCGAGCCCGAGGCCGTTGGAAACGAGCAGATCGGCGGTGTGCAGCAATGACGCCTCTCGAGCCGAGATCTCGAAGGAGTGCGGGTCTGCATTGGGCTTCATGAGCGTCAGAACCCCGGCCTCGTCCCCGACGATGTTCTCGACGACGTCGCCGAGGATGTTGGTCGTGACGACGATCAACGGTCGATCGGTCGCCGTTGGGGTGCAACCGGTCGCACCGACCGCGAGAGCAGCGGCGGAAAGAACAGCGAGGATGCGGGTTTTCATGATCACCGACCCGTCTCAGCCAAGAACACTGGGGCGTTTTCGGTGGCGAAAGTTCGCGCGATTCGCGCCGAGTCCGCGAAGTCGATCTCATAGAGAAGGTGCTCGGCTGGTGCGTTGAGGTAGGCCCGTTGTTGATCGGCGATAAGGGTGACACCGGCAAGAAGATCGGGCTGGGCGAGAGTGTTCGGGAGAAGTGGCTTGGTGGTCGCCACTGCACCGCGGTCAGCGCTAAAGACGGTAACTCGCCCGTCGATGGTGAGCCCGAGAATGTGGCCGCCGTCGTCCGAGACCGCGGTCACCTGAAGGAGCGGCTGTTCGCTGGGAACCAAGGTGAGGGTTCGTGCTCGGGTATCCAGAAGCCAGCTGCCCGCGTCGCCCGCCCGTCCCGCGGGGCTTGGGCGACCCTCCCGCGCATCAAACGAGGTCGCTGTCGGGGCATCGCCGGTGGGGTAGGCGATCCGCTCGAACCGAATGTCGTCACTGTCAATGCTCGCGAGAAGTACGTCGACGGCGCATGGGATTGCCACGCCGACCGATGTCGTGAACGGGATGCCCGCATCTGCACATGCCGCTTTCGCGCCCGTGACGTCGCCGTCGCCGCTCAGCACCTGCACGCTGGTTTCTTCGGCTTCGCCGGTGGTTCGAAGTGCGAACGAGCCGAGTTGAACCAGAGATCCGGCGTGACGCTCGTCTGAGAGCCGGAATCTTTCCACCACGTCGCCGTCTCCGAGCGCGGCGTTGTCGAGCATGACGCTGTCTCCAGAGTCCGCGAAGACAATGCCCGTGGCTGAGCTTCCCGGACTGATGGTGGCAGCCCCGTCCCCCTCAACCACGCCGACCACACGAGGGGTGGCGCGGTAGTAGTGAAAGTGATCCTCGTGGTCGCGTGTCCACATTCCGCTGTCAATAATGGCCACGGTGCCGTTCTCGGCGTCGGAGGCGAAGACATAGCGCCCGTCGGTCACGATGTCCGTGACGGATTCGAAGGAACCGATTTCGGCCCAGCTTTCATCCAGTAGGTCCATCTGGTCGATTGCTCCGTTCCTGCTCACGGTGAGCAAGTGAAGGGGCGGTTCGGCGACTTCCTGAGCGCCGACGACGAAGCCGTGGCCATCACCGATCGAGCTGGTGGGTACCGGTGACGGCTCGGGGGTCGAGCAGGCGGTGAGCATCACTGATCCGACGAGGAGAGTCGAGAGGGCGAAGGTATTACGAGGAGACACTGGTCGCTTCCATGGAGGGGGCGGGAGGGCGGGAGTTCGAGATGGTCTGACGCGGGGCGCGCGTTGCTGCGGTGACGATAGAGCGAAGGAGCGCGGACGCCGCTGCCGTAGCGATGGCTGTGGCAGCAATGGATGCTCCGGCGGCGGTGCCCGTGTACCAGGAGATGAGCAGGCCGATGGCAACGGCAGCGGAACCCAAAACGGCGCCGAGCAACATCGTCGGGAGAATTCGACGTGTCCACCGTCCGGCGGCGACGGCCGGGGCGAGCAGCAGCCCGACCACGAGGAGGGATCCGACGGCCTGGTAGGACGCAACCACAGCGATGGTGACGAGCCCAATCAGCATCGACTGCGCGAGGGCGGGTCGGAGTCCGAGGACTCGGGCGACGCGTTCATCGAAGGCAAGCGCGACGAAGGAACGGTGAAACGCGGCCGCGATGACTATCGTCGCGACGAGGGCAACAAGAAGGGTTGCGACGTCAGGCCAGGCGATCGCAAGGACGTCCCCGAACAGCACGGCAGTGGCATCCGTCGCAAAACTGCCCGAGTGCGAGATCAGGATGACGCCGAGAGCGAGCATTCCGACGAAGAGCAGGCCAATGCTCGTGTCATGCGAGAGGCGGCCGCGTCGACGAAGCAGGCCAATACCGGCGCTCATGACCAGGGCGCTGACGGCGGCGCCGATCAGCACCGGAGCACCAATCAGAGTGGCGACCGCGACGCCCGGCAGCATGCCGTGAGCCATGGCTTCGCCCAGAAAAGCCATCCCGCGAAGGACAACCCACACGCCAACGATGGCGCAGATCAGAGCGACGAGAACGCCGCCGAGCAGGGCTCGCTGCATGAATTCCGCGCTGAACGGATCGGTAAGCCAGGACATGGTTCGAGACCCTAGCGTTAAATGATAACGATTATCAATTGCTATAGTCAGTGGATGTCTTCTCCCCCGCCACTCGTAACAGTGACCGCTGCTCGCATCGATCAAGCGGGTCAAACGCTGCTTCGCGGCCTGAACGTGAGCATTCCGCGCGCGTCGCTCACCGTCATCACCGGGGCAAACGGCAGTGGCAAATCGACTCTTCTTTCCGTGCTTGCCGGGCTGCGTTTTCTCGACGACGGTGAGCTCATGATCGCGGATGGTGTGCGGCGAGCTTTCGTGCCGCAAAGAAGCGAGGCGAGTGATGCGCTCCCTCTCACCGTGGCCGACGTCGTGGAAATGGGGCGATGGTTCCGACCCAAAGAACGCAACCGAGCGGAGGACCGTGCTCTCGTAGCGACCGCTATCGCTGCCGTCGGAGTGCAGGGGCTGGAGAAGCGATCACTTGGCGAACTTTCTGGCGGTCAGCGACAGCGCGCATTTCTTGCCCAGGGGCTCGCCCAACGCGCTGACCTGCTACTCCTTGATGAGCCGACGACCGGTCTCGACGAAGAAGGGCATGCCCACTTGCGGACCTGCATCGACGCAGAACGCGCCCGCGGTGCCGCAGTTGTGCTCGTGACCCACGACCCGAATGGTGTGAGAGATGCAACCCAGCGGGTTCATCTGACCGACGGGCGGGCTGTGATCACTCCCTGCCGCCCACACCCAAACGCGCAGTAGTATCGCCAACACGTTCTCCCACCAGCAACTCACCGTCGAGTGCGCTCACTCAGTAAGGAAACGGCAATGATCACCAACAAGCTCGGAGTTCACGCCCTCGTCTTCACAGGAGGTACCGGCCCCGATGACGTCGCCCTCGCGGTGAACCAGGCACAGACGGCTGGCTACGACATCCTCGAGCTGTCGCTGCACGACGCCAAGAACATCGACACCGCCGCAGCGAAGTCCGCGCTCACCGACGCCGGCCTCGACATCGTCTGCTCCCGAGGCCTCGCCTTTGACGCCGACATCTCGAGCGATGACCCTGCCGTCGTCGCCAAGGGCGCCGATCTCCTGCACTACTCGCTCCAGGTTACCCACGACCTCGGCGGTACTCTCCTTACCGGCGCCCTCTACAGTGCACTCGGCAAGTACGGCCACGCCCTCACAGCGACCGGTCGCAGCAACGTCGTGAGCGTCCTCACCGAACTTGCCCAAGAAGCACGCACCAAGGGCATGACGCTCGGCCTCGAGATCTGCAACCGCTACGAGACCAACGTCATCAACACCGCGAGCGAAGCGCTCACCCTCGCCGACGACATCGGCGAAGACAACGTCCTCATCCACCTCGACAGCTACCACATGAACATCGAGGAAGATAACTTCGTCCGCCCGGTCCTGCTGGTCGGCGACCGCTTGGGCTACGTCCACATCGGCGAAAACCACCGCGGATACCTCGGCAGCGGACACCTCGACTTCACCTCTTTCTTCCAAGCCCTGGCCGAGATCAACTACACCGGTTCGATCACCTTCGAATCCTTCTCGTCGGCCATCGTCTCCCCCACGCTGTCCAACGACCTTGCGATCTGGCGTAACCTTTGGAACGACGGATCTGCCCTCGCCGCTCACGCACACGGTTATCTGTGCGCCCTTCTGAAGGCCAATGGAAACGATAAATAAAGCGGATGCCACGGGGCACGACGCAATAAACCTCGCCGGTCTCACTCGTCGCGCGATCGCTCTGATGAGAGCCGATCAACGGGTTCTGCTGGGCATCACCGGAAGCCCGGGAGCGGGGAAGACGACGCTCGCGCGCGAGCTCGTCGCGAGTATCGACACCGAGCTGGGTTCAAGCGACGAGGAGAATCCGATCGCGGCATACCTGCCAATGGACGGCTTCCATCTGGCGAACTCGACCCTCGACCGACTGGGCAACCACGACCGCAAAGGTGCTCTCGACACGTTCGACGGCTGGGGCTTCGTCGCCCTGCTCCGCCGGCTGCTCGTCGAGACCGACCACACCGTCTACGCGCCAAGCTTCGACCGGGACGTCGATGAGGGCGTCGCCGGCGAGATCGCCATCCCGGCGTCGGCGCGGATCGTCGTCGTCGAGGGCAACTACCTCCTTGTGAACGAAGAGCCGTGGACCGGCATCCGCGGGGTCCTCGCCGAAGCCTGGTTCTGCAGCACGTCACGAGAGGAGCGTCTCCGCCGACTGATTGACCGCCACACGCGGCACGGCCGCTCCCCCGAGGCGGCCGAAGCGTGGGCGCGAACAGTGGATGGGGCGAACGCCGTGCTCATTGAATCGACACGCGCCCGTGCCAACCTGATAGTCGAGGCGTAGCGACACACCCCGCTCTAGATTCCCATCGATCTATTGAGACCACGGATGCCGCGGCTAATTTCCCGGGGCATCCTCGTTTCGCGGTGAGCCGGATGCGACGCATGAATCGGTAGGCTGGAGCGATGCCTCGTTCCGTTGTCGAGGCCTATCTATTGGGTGAAGAGGATGTTCGGCACATGACCAAGACAACGCTCGTGGCTTTTGATCTCGACGACACGCTCGCACCCTCCAAGTCCCCCATGGACCCGCGCATGTCGCGGCTGCTGAGCGAACTGCTCGACGTCGTCGAGGTGTGCATCATCTCCGGCGGGCAGTTCTCGCAGTTCAAGATGCAGGCCATCGACAACCTTCCGGACTCGAGCTCCAGCCACCTCGAACGGTTGCACCTCATGCCCACCTGCGGCACCCAGTACTACCGCTACGAAGGCGAGTTGTGGAAGCAGATCTACGCCGAGAACCTCACCGAGGACCAGAAGAACCACGCACTCGCAGCGACTGAGGCGCGCGCTAAAGAACTGGGCTTCTGGGAAACCGAAACCTGGGGCCCGATCCTCGAAGACCGCGGATCACAGATCACGTTCTCCGCGCTTGGCCAAGCAGCACCCGTTCCAGCCAAGCAGGCGTGGGACCCGACCGGAGAGAAGAAGAACACGCTCCGCGAGGCGGTCCAAGCAGATCTCCCCGACCTCGAGGTTCGCTCCGGCGGGTCAACCTCCGTCGACATCACCCGCCGCGGCATCGACAAAGCTTACGGTATGAAGAAGCTCGCCGAACTCGCGGGTATTCCGCTCGACGACATGTTGTTCATTGGTGACCGGCTCGACGAAAACGGCAATGATTACCCGGTCAAGGCACTCGGCGTGCGTACGCACGCGGTTGAGGATTGGGAAGACACCGCCGCGTACGTGGAAAAGCTGATTCCGCAGCTTCGCGCCGCCGCTGCAACCGCGTAGGAGCGAAAGCGCACGGCCCGAAATGGCAAACTCGATCGCCCCGGCTGGAGTCGCAACGGTCCGGCGACCATGGGCAAAAAACCCGAGCCGCGTCCAGCAAATAGCCTGGTCGGGAGGGATCCGAGGGATTTCGGTCGATCGAGGCCTGCAGCTAGCCGATTGTCTCGAGAACGGGCTGATAGGTATCCAGGGTGTCCGTCCTGAAAGCTTCTTGGACGAGCGGCATCCGAGTGGGATCGAGATTCACGATCGACTGGCCATCGGGTGAGGTTCCAGTCCCTGCTGTGGGAGCTGTGAAGAAAGTTAGATCTGCAGATCGCAGGTTCCTAAGTTCTACGCCCAAGCCGGCAACATACATCGGCGTGAATCCGTCGTCAACCGTAAGGTATGGCGAGATCGCCGAAACGAGGCCAGAAATCTTTGCTGGGTCAAGCAAGGTGTCCGCGCTCAACACTTGACCGAGCACCGCTTTGAGGTAAGCCTGTTGGTTCCGAGCTCGCTGAAAGTCACCGTCAAAGAACGCGTAACGCTCGCGAACAAAGGCAAGTGCTTCTTTCCCGTCCAGAGTGTGAACCCCGGTCTCGAAAGTCTTGCCAGGCATATGCGAAGAGTCGAAGGCAACAGGGTTGTCGACGTCAACGCCCCCCAAAGCGTCCGTGACTCCTTTGAACCCCTCGAAATCAACGATCGCGACACGATCGATGCGGGCAGAGATGAGTGATTCTACGGTTTGCACCACCAACGGAACGCCCCCGAAGGCAAGGGCCGCGTTAATCTTGTGCTCGCCGCGCCCCGGAATCTCGACCCAACTATCGCGCATGATCGACATGATGTAGATGTGGTCGCGACTGGCTGGGATGTGCGCAACCATCATGGTGTCAGAGCGCTCTCCTGCCGCATCGTCAAGGCTGTCAACCTTGCCGCGCGTGTCCGAGCCGAGGAGGAGGATATTCTGCGAGCTCGCAGCCGCGCCAGTCGCCACCGGCGGGCGAGCAGCTTCCTCGGGGAACACCTCCTCGATCGTCGTCGATTTTGACGAGAAGGACATAGAGACCGTGGCCGCGAACACAGCAACGGCCGCGATAACGAGAACCACTAGGACAGCAAGGCTAATGAGTGTATTTCGTACCCAATGGCTCTTATGGATCGCGTCAGTTTCAGTCACTCGCTCAGCCTAGAGCAGGTCGCTGACGAATCACGCCACAAGCTGGCCCGACCGCTTACCTGCGTCCCAATCCGATATACCGCCATCCGGCAGCCCGCCATGCACCCGGGTCGAGGCAATTCCGTCCGTCCACGATGACCGGGGAGCGTACGGCGGATGCCACTCTCGCAGGGTCAAGGTCTTTGTACTCGGTCCATTCCGTCACGAGAACCACGGCATCCGCGTCGGCGAGAGCCTCGACTGTTGAACCGAAAGCCAATTGCGGGTGCCGTAGACGAGAGTTCGAAATCGCCTCGGGGTCCGTTGCGATAACCCGCGCGCCAAGTCCGTGAAGGCGCACAGCAACGTCCAAGGCCGGTGAATCTCTAATGTCATCGCTATTTGGCTTGAAAGCGAGGCCAAGCACGGCGACCTTCTTTTGATAGGCGCTTCCGCCCAAAGCATCGACCACCAGTTCAACCACGCGATCGCGACGCCGAAGGTTGATCGCGTCCACCTCCTTGAGGAAGGCAAGCGATTCTCCGCGGCCGAGTTCCTCGGCGCGAGCCGTGAATGCACGGATATCCTTCGGCAGGCAGCCTCCGCCAAAACCGACACCGGCGTTCAGGAATTTACGGCCGATTCGGGCGTCGTAGCCAATCGCGTCTGCGAGCTCTGTCACGTCTCCGCCGGTCACTTCGGCTATCTCAGCCATGGCGTTGATGAACGATATCTTGGTGGCAAGGAAGGCGTTAGCCGCTACCTTGACTAACTCCGCGGTCGCATAATCGGTGACCACGAGTGGAGTGCCAAGTGAAACGGCATGCTCATATACCTCGTTAAGGATGTCGACGGCCGATCGATCTGAATTTACGAGCTCACTCCTGGCCTTTGAGTTCAGGCCGTCGCCAGCGTTGCGCCTCACCCCATATACGAGGCGGTCAGGCGAGATCGTGTCTTTGACCGCATACCCCTCGCGAAGGAATTCTGGGTTCCAGGCGAGCTGCGCTCCGGTGGGTTCGACGATTGCCGCGAGACGCTCGGCCGTCCCGACGGGAACCGTGGATTTGCCGACAACAAGATCGCCGGCCTTGAGGTGCGGGAGTAAAGCGTCAACGGCGCCATTGACGTAGGCGAGGTCAGCGCCGGAACCATTTTTCTGCTGGGGGGTGCCGACGGCGATGAAGTGCGTGACGGCATCCGAAGCGTCAGACATATTAGTGCTGAACCGCAGCGATCCGGACTGCACCCCCTCAACGAGAAGTTCGGGCAGACCCGGTTCGAAGAAGGGAGCTTTACCCTGCGAGAGAGCCTCGACCTTCGCCTTGTCGACGTCGATGCCAATGACGTCGTGTCCGAGCTTGGCCATGGATGCTGCATGTACGGCGCCGAGGTACCCGCAGCCGATTACCGATATCTTCATTGTGATTCCAGCCTACGGCTTTCCTCGACTCTTGCCGTACTGAAAGGAAGCAGGTCAACGGTCCTGTCGGCGCCCTGCCCAACCCAATGAAAACCTCCAGGACCCGACCAATACGAGTAGTTCAAGACGCAACTGAAGGATTTCGGGTCGGAAGATCAAGCTACGTCGACCAGTGGCAATATCTGGGCTTATTCAAACAATGGGAAAGAACCATCTCGGCTAACGAGCACGCACACGACCAGTCGTGCATCGCCACCTCGCCGCTCGCGATGTTTCGACGTCAATGCGGTCACGATGCGATGTTTGAGGCGCCGCACGTCGAGGAAGCCGGCGACCGGAATCAGCCAGTCCCTCGCCGAGCAGACGGTGGTCGTGGTCGGTACCGATGCCGCATCCTTGGCGCTGCCACGCCTTGCAGACCAGCTCGCAAGTTTGCGTCGGCAATGAACAGAGATCACTGTTGAAGTCGAGCGACACGTGGAAGCCCCTCTCTTCAAGCCGTCCTGACGAGCATGCCCTGGAGTCGGCGTCAGGATTGCAGCCCGACTCGTCACCGAGATCTCCGGCAAACATTTCGCCACCGCCGCCACCTCGCCGCCTACGGGCCCGCCCCGTCGCGGGGCGATCCGGGTCCTCGATCCGCGGTGAACAACTCTCCTGGCGTGGCGACGAGATCTTCACAAGGGCACTGTCCCTCTTCGCGTTCGCAGCCCCTCGAGAACCAACCTCACGCGCCTATTACGACCGCAAACTCATCCCAGGAAAACGCCACAATCAAGCCCTCATCGCCCTCGCCAGACGACGCTGCGACGTCCTCTTCGCCATGCTTCGCGACGGCACCCTTTATTAAGCCGAGCATCAGATCACCACCTGGCAAAGAACATAGGGGCACCCCAGGACAAAGCTCGTCGAGTAGACCCTGTTCAGCCAGCGCAAGCAGTGAGGAATCAGTGACAATCAACCGCGAGGCCTACCTGCTCGACGGTCACCACGCTCGGCAAACCTCAAAAGCGTAACGATGATGAAGCCAGCCGCGGTAAGGAGCGCAGTGTACGCCCCGCGCTCCACAGTCTCCAGCGCATGAAATCTGCCGGCGGTATGAGTTCCGCCCCGACCGTCACCAACTCGGAGGTGGGTAGGTAAAGGAACCATTACTGCTCCCGTGTCGACGAAATCGGAGGAAATCTATAAAGCTGAGAATATCTCATTATCGCACATCGTGCGCGATCCACCCCGAACTGGGGAGTCCCCATACCAGGGAGCTCCCATACCTCGGAACACTAGCGGCGCCCGAGGCCCAATCTGTCCTAGGCCAGCCGCGCGCCAGACAACGACGCCGAAGCATTTCTCCAATCGATCACAACGCGTCGCTCACTGGGCATCCCCGTTCAACCGAATTCAGCGACTTGCACTCGTTACGCTCGAGCACGACTACGGCGGCCCTCGCATTAATGAGCGCCTCGGTCGCGGCACCAAGCGAGGTTTTTTGATGCTTACGCTTGAGCAAACGCCTTCCCCTATCGAAAATCGAAAGCGTTCAAGGACGCAGTCGCTGAGATCGGAGCCATTCAACGCTTCATCAAACCGCATTGCCCCTGGACCAACGGCAAGGTCGAGCGGCTGAACCGCACCCTCGCTACCGAATGGGCCTACCGGCAAGTCTTCACCAACAACGACCAACGCACAGCAGCTCTTGACCCGTGGCTGAACTGCTACAACACTGAACGCATCCACACCGGCATCGGAGCAACACCCATCAGCCGAGTGTCACCAACCTCCTGACCCAGTACATCTAACTCCTGTTAGCAGCGCATCCACTCACTACAGCAGTTCGTGATCCGAGACAAACAGTGGCGACAAGCCGTCGTGCCGATGGGGCTTAGATGCGCAACGAGTGGACGTGTTCTCGATACCATTCGACGGTTGAGGTCAATCCCTCTTCGAGGCCGACCTGTGCTGTCCAACCAGCATCTGCTAGTTTTGAGACGTCGAGGACTTTCTGAGGTGTGCCGTCGGGTTTGCTGGTGTCCCATTCGGTGGCGCCTTCGAATCCCACGACCTTTGCGATGGTTTCGGCGATTTCTTTGATGGTGACGTCGGTTCCGGTGCCGACATTGACCTGTTCGGGTCCGTCGTAGTGTTCCATCAAGTGCAGGCACGCGGAAGCCATGTCGTCGACGTGGAGGAACTCCCGGCGTGGTGTGCCGGTGCCCCAGTTCGTGACCGTGTCCGCACCGCACTGGACGGCTTCGTCGTAACGACGAATCAGCGCGGGCAGGACGTGGGAGCCTTTGGGGGAGAAGTTGTCGCCGGGACCGTAGAGGTTGGTGGGCATTGCGGAGATCCACGGCAACCCGTACTGCCGGCGGACCGCCTGGACTTGGAGGATGCCGGCGATCTTCGCGATCGCATACGCGTCGTTCGTGGGTTCCAGGTGCCCGGTCAGCATGTGTTCTTCCTTGATCGGCTGAGGCGCCAACTTCGGATAAATACAACTCGAACCCAGGAACAACAACCGTTCCACACCTGTCGTCACTGCGGCGTCGAGGACGTTGACCTGGATTTGCATGTTCTCGCTGAGGAAATCCACCGGGTAGGTGTCATTCGCGAGAATCCCACCCACCTTCGCCGCCGCCAACACCACGTATCTCGGTTTCATTTCCTCGAAGAACGCGAACACCTGCTCGCGGTTCTTCAAGTCCAGTTCTTTGGAGGTGCGGCCGATCAGGTTGGTGAAGCCTTCCTTCTCCAACAACCGCCAGATCCCGGAACCGACCAAACCACGGTGCCCGGCCACATAGAAGGTGGCGTCCCGGTCCAGTGGTCCGGGTGTGTAGGTGACCTGTTCGGCGGGCACTATTTCGTTCCCCAGCTAGTCAACTTCGGCGCATCAATCCAGTGCGAGCCGTCGTGCTTCATAGCTTCAATATCGGCGTCGACCATGATGCGCGCGAGCTCTGCTGTGTCGACTTCGGGGATCCATCCAAGCTTGTCCATTGCTTTGGAAGCGTCCCCGACGAGCGCATCAACCTCAGTGGGGCGGAGATAGCGTTCATCGAACCGGACGTGTTTCTCCCAGTCCAAACCAGCACGGGTAAACGAAGCTTCGACGAAGTCCCGAACCGTGAAGCTGCCGCCGGTGGCGAGAACGAAGTCGTCCGGCTCATTTGCTTGCAGCATCCGCCACATACCCTCAACGTACTCGGCGGCATAGCCCCAATCTCGGACCGAGTCCAAGTTCCCCAAGTAGACGTGCTCCTGTTTGCCTGCCGCGATCGCCGCGACAGCCCGGGTGATCTTTCGAGTCACGAAAGTCTCGCCGCGACGTGGCGACTCGTGATTGAATAGGATCCCGTTTACCGCGAACATGTCATAGGCTTCCCGGTAATTTTTTGTAATCCAGTAGGAATAGACTTTCGCGGCACCATACGGGGAGCGGGGGTAGAACGGGGTCTCCTCGTTCTGCGGCGGTGGCGTCGCACCGAACATTTCAGAACTTGACGCCTGGTAGAAGCGGCAGTGCACCCCCGACACCCGGACTGCTTCGAGAAGTCGAATGGTGCCAGTCCCGGTGGTGTCGGCGGTGTGCTCCGGCTCATCGAAGGACACACGAACGTGGGACTGGGCGGCGAGGTTGTACACCTCGTCCGGTTCAATCTCGCCAAGTAACGTGACCATACGGGCACCGTCGCTTAAATCTCCATAATGCAGAAACAATTTCGCGGACGGGTCATGTGGGTCAACGTAGAGGTGGTCAATACGTGACGTATTAAATGTTGAGGCTCGACGGATGAGGCCATGGACTTCATAGCCCTTCGACAGTAACAGTTCTGCCAAATACGAACCGTCCTGGCCCGTGATACCGGTAATCAGTGCACGTTTCGTCATGCGTCTCCCCCTTGGTTGTTGGGCAGGCGCGCGCTGACAGGGCGAGCACGCTTCTCCGCCAGACTTCTCAGCCACTCAGCATACCGATCGATCGCCGCCTTTTCGCCCAACACCTCGTCGCGATAGCGCTGTCCGTTCGAACCGTACATCCGGCATTGCCCCGGATCGTTCCCTAGAGCAAGCGCGGTATCCACCAGAGCTTGCGGGTCGCCGGGGGTCACGACCACACCGGCCTGGGCCGCCATGATCTCGCCCGCGGTGGTGCCCAAAGGATCCGTTGCCGCGAGAACGGGACGACCGGTGCTGAAATAGGAAGTCAGTTTGCTCGGTACTGCCATTTCAGAAACGCCCGGCTTCTCATTGACGAGTAAAACGTCGGCCGACGCAATTGCGTCCTGAAAGTCCCCGTCGTTGAGCGGATCGATGAACTGAAGCCTTGCCACCCGCTCCGCAAGCTTCTCGAGGTGCTCCCGCTTGCTACCGTTGCCCAGCAGCACAAACCGCACCGGCAACTTGCGTGCGTCGGCGAGGCGCGCTGCTTCAACGACATTTTCAAGGCCCTGTTTCGCGCCCATATTCCCGGCGTGCAATACGACAATCTCGGCGGCTCCCCAACCGTGTCTGGTCCGAACGCGATCGACGTCAGGAGCCGGCAACGGTTCTAGGTGCGTCCAATTGCGCACCATTTGAACTCGCTCTGGATCGACACCCAGGGTGTCTGTGATGTACGACGAGAAACGGGAGTGAATCACGACGACGCCTGACGCCGCACGAAGAGTGGCTGATTCCACGGATTTCATCACACGGGCGACGGTCCGACCTCCGGTCCCAGTCTCTATTACTCCAAGGCTATAGATGTCTTGAACCCAGATTACGACGGCTGGCTTCCGCCTGCTGAGACGGGCACGGATGGTAGCGATCGATGTCGCGAACAGCGCCGGCGACACCAAAACGATAACGTCTGGCCTGCCCCAATGCGCGAACGCCAGCCGGAGGCCGAACGAGATCTCTGAAAGCAGGCGCTGGATGCCATCTTGTGTCCTAGGAATATAGTGACGAAAACGGGTGACCGTGATCTCATCGATGCGTTCATGTCGACTCCACTGACCATACCCTTCACGGAACTCCCATTCGGGATAGTGAGGATGCGCCGTATAGACGCGCACCGGGATACCGCGCGTACGCAAGCCTCGCGCGAATGACCCAATGTAAGGAGATATGCCTGTGGGCTCGGGCGGATAATTGAGCGCTAGAATTGAAACGCGGGGAGTCGAAACCATGTGGTGAGACTATTCGATAATTGGTCACAACAACGTATGGGGGATGCGGTGAAGCAGGGCGAGCCGCTCAACCTCGACGGCGTTCCGGTTGTGAACTTGGCGGATGCTCCCGGCGAACGGGAAGCATGGGATAGACCGCGAGCGCTCGTTTACTTTTGGGCTATCTGCGAACTATTATTCGTGACGAACGCCTGGCAAATCAGTTCTGGGTTACGCATTTGGGTGCTTCGCAAGTTCGGAGCGGACATTGGCAGCGGCGTCGTTTTCCGTCCGCGTACTCGCGTCAAATTGCCCTGGAAGCTCCATATTGGAGACCGGTCGTGGATTGGCGAAGGAGTGTGGTTCCACAACCAAGACCACATTCACCTAGAGCACGACGTGGTCGTGTCTCAAGATACATTCCTTACGACAGGAAGTCACCGGCATCGTCAAGACATGGCGCTCGTTACACGTCCAATACACATCGCGGCCGGCGCATGGATAACAAGCCGATGTGTCATCCTCGGCGGATCAGTTATTGGGCAATCCGCTTTGGTCACCCCGGGGACGTGTGTTGCTGGCTCGGATGTGCCAAGCAACGCTATTTTCGGCGCAGCCCCCGGTGAGGTTCGCGGGAGACGTTTCCCTGACCGAGAGCAAACGTGAACAACAAAAGATTGGAAAACAACGGCGGTGTCGGCCGACAGCGTACAGGAGATGCTGAACTGAGGGTTATGCGTGCAGTGCCCCTCGTCAGCGCGAGTGGTAAATACGGCGGCCCTTCTGACACAGCCCTCGCGCAAGCCAAGCTCGTAGCAAACGCGGACCTATCGGTGGTGCTAGTTGCAGGGTTCTTGCGTAATGACCGACCGTACCCGGTCGAACGGGCCAACATTCGAGTAGAGCTGGCACCGGTCCGCTCGATGATCCCTCCGTTGGGGTTCCCGGCCCTAGGCTCGCTAAAGGCCGTCGCCTCGCTGCTGCGCACAGTTAAGGAAGTCGATGTAGCCCACATTAGTTTTAGCCGCGAATTTCTCCCGATTACCGCAGTCCTGCTCTGTTTAGTGTTGAGACGGCCGGTAATACTTCAGCCACATGGCATGCTAACCGCCCGCACCAGCACGCTTCATCGCGCGCTTGACGTGATTGTTCGTCCGCTTTTTCGGAGATCCTTCGCGGTCATTGCGCTAACCGCGACCGAAGAGATGCAATTGAAAAGGTGGTGCGGTCACGGCATGCCGAGGACGGTTTGTATTGGTAACCCCGTCTTGCGAGGGGAAACGCCCGCCGAGCCCGCTCCGCCAGAGGGAGCCCTGTTCCTTGCCCGCCTAGAGCCGCGAAAGAGGGTTTCCGACTTTGCTGCAGCGGCTGTCCATGCGGAGAAGTTGGGTTGGACGGATCACTATTCCATAGTCGGTCCGGATCAGGGTGACCTAGCAGGAATTCGAGAGGATGTCGCCGCGTGCAAGCTGCTACGCTATGACGGCGCCGTCCCCGGGGAACACGTACCGACCCGAGTAGGCGAGTGCCGAGTGTTTGTACTCCCCTCTAAAGACGAACCCTGGGGAAATGTACTCGTTCTCGCCTTGTCACTGGGAAAGCCGGTGGTGGTGACCCGTTCGGCCGCCCTGGCACCCGACATCGAAGCTTTCGGTGCCGGCATAGTAGTCGACGACTGTGACCCAGCCGCCATTGCCCACGCCGTTCACGAACTATTGGCGGACGGTAGCCGACGTGATCGCGCTATCGACGGTGCCCGCCAACTCAGCGCAGAAATACTGAACCAAGAGTCGGTGAGAGCCAAGCTCCAGAACGAGTACGTGACCGCGGCGAGGTGGCCACCGAAGCTTAATCGGTAGCTAAGTGATGCAAGGAGGGCGCCGCTATGCACTATGCGTTAGCGGCGATTTCCGCCTCATCGCACCGAGCCGAATTTTCGTGCGATTCCGCAGTACAACGATCCGGCTAACGAGGCGATCGCCCGCGAGGGCCATCCCGGTGAGGTTCAATCGCTCCGATCGTACGCGATGAAGAAGTTGCGGCATTAGGTGCGCTTCCTTCTCAGATACTCCCCCGCCAAGGTAACCAATCAAAAGGGAATGCTCTTCGAACGGGCGACCGAGCAATCCCATCCTCAGTATGAGGTCGAAGTCTCCCGCCAAGCCGAAGTCAAGCGAATAGCCACCCATTGCTCGAAACAGGTCGCTACGGACCCAGGTGGCCTGATGGCAGTGAGGCTGAAGCCCGAGCGCGTGCTTCCACCAGATGTGTGGCAGATTGGGAATTTTCCTCGGCGCGCCCGCCCCGCCACCGAGGTTATTCGCACCTCCGACCATCCAAAAGTGCGCGTCCTTGTCGGCGCGGGTTAGAGCCGTAAGCGTTGAACTGAGCGACTCGCTGTCGGCAAGTACGTCTCCTGCATTCAGAAAATGGAGCCACGCGCCACGCGCGTGTTTTGCGCCCTTGTTCATGGCGTCATAGATACCGTCATCCGGCTCGCATATGATGCGGGAGACCACTGGAGATGATTTGGCGATCTCTAAGGTTGAGTCTCCCGACTTGCCGTCGACGATAATCACCTCACACTTCGCTAGAGCATCAGTACGCTGTGACGCCAACGAAGCGAGTGTCGCAGGTAGGAATGCACTTGCATTGAATGTTGCGATAACAATAGTAAGTTGCAAGTTCTTCTCATCGGCGAGCAAGAGCGGCCTCCCATCCTTGACGGGACTCAAGCGCGAGCTGAGCTGGACTTAAGCGAAAGGTTTCCCACGGCTCTTTCAAGAATCGTTTCAACTTCTGCCCCAACTCCTCCGGACTTTCCGCAAGCGCACTCTCAGCGACCACCCTACTTAAAGCTGTCGAGAAGTATCCAAGTACCGGCACTTCCAAGCTGAGCGCCAGAAGAACAGACCCGCTTTCGGTGACCAGACGGTAAGGCGCAAGCATAACGCGGCTGCCTTTCATCGCCGCGCGTAACTCGTCGTCTGTCGGCGGCATGGAATCGGTCGCGTACTTGATGTTTACCCCAGCGTCCCGAACGGCCTCAGCGACCTCGACCGTGAGAACATCCGGCCCTGCGATGAGCAATGTCCAGCCCCCGCCACTGGCGCGTGCGATTGCGGGCAGGTCAATCGATCCTTTGTCTGGCCTCAGCCCGCCGACCATCGTTACTTGCTTCGGTTGCACATCCGTCGGAGGCACCACTGAGGGTGTGGCTTCGGCGGCGAAGCTAAAAGGAGGGTGGGGTGTAACTACAACATCCGACGCGTAGTCCTTCACTAGGTCCGCCATCCAGGACGCATGTACACAAGCTCGTGATCGACGAAGCAACCTTTGCTCTAAAGTTCCTCGAAGTCCGGGGCGCGGCCGCACTTGTTTCGGGTTGTGATAAACCACGAGCGTGCGCCCTCCGATGCTGGCTCGACAAAGGAACACGAATGCGTCCCACGCATCTCTCGTCCATGCCAGAACAAGGGGCGACGAGAGGGGAATTGAAAGAGCGACTTGCACCGGGCCGACCACGCGCCGAGTGATCTGCCGAAGAAGAGTTCCATTCTTAATGGACCCCGCCAATTTCAAGCGGGCTGCATCAGCCATATCGTCTGGTACTGCTCTCGAGACAACTCCCCAATATCGGACAGAAACCCCGATGTTAGCGATAACTCTCGAGACCTCTAACCCATATGGGTTGAGGTCGTTTGGGTCGTAAAGCGCCACCATCTCGGTTCGTGATTTCATTCGGCGTGTCCTTTCAGAAAGAGGGAGCTTCGGATAATGCACGGGATCATTTGACACGCCCCAACAGCAATCACCATTGCCCAGATAGGCCCGCTAGCCCCCACTAGTGGAGTCAGAAATATCGCCAGAGGAATCGCGGCCAAAGCCATAGCGCTTGAGGAACCTGCTTGGAATGTCAACAGACGGGGCGAGGTGAGCAAGTAGGCAGAAGGCTGATGGAGCGCCGTGACAAAAAGAAGCATCGCGAAGGCAGCCGCAACATCCCATGGAACATCAATCTGTTGGCTCGATACAATCCAAGCAACCGGGCGAACCAGCACGAGAAATAGGATGCCTGCCACCAGTCCCGTGACCGCCATGATGCCAATGCTCTTGGTCCAAAGTGCGCGCCCTTGGGATCCAAGACGCGCGAACGACGGCCATAAGGCAATTCCCGCCGTGGTTATCAGCGATAGCGTCGGAGCGTAAAACTGGGCCGCGAGTGAATAGGAAGCCAACTGTTCCGGTGAGCCCATGTGTGCCACGATCAGACGTCCGCTTTGTAAGGCAAGTGGGACCGTAATCATCACGATCATCATTGGTGCTGCGGCATGCCAAATGTCGAGCGGTGTCGAGAGGGCCTGAGGAGCCTCCCAAACGGTCCGCCACTTCCAATGCACGTTACGAAAGGCGAGAACGAAACATGTAACCGACACTCCTAAAACACCGAACGGAGTAGCCATTGCCAATACGAGCGGCTCTGCCCCTGAAAACGCTAGAACAAGGGTAGCGAGCGTCGCGAGCACTGGGCCCATCACCGAAACCAGATTGACGACATGGTTTTTTCCGTCGCCGAGCAGCATCCTCTGACCTATTCCGAAGGGCAAAGAGAGCGCAAATGGCGCGAGGCTTACGAGAATGGCCCACCTCGAAGCACCTGCCAGAGAGTCCGGCAAGCCCAACATATCTGGCCAAGCTCCAGCAGCACTTATCACCGTGAGAATCGCCAACAGAACAATAGACGAGAGCATGAGAGCTCGAAACGCCGATTTCACGGTTTCGCGAGCTACATCTTCACCTCCATCGTTCGAAGAGCGGCGCGCCATCGCGGTTGAAACCGCAGCTCCGAGCCCCAGGTCTGCGAAGGGAATCAGTTGAAACAACAAGCCAATCAAGGCAACGAACCCGTACATAGTTGCGCCCGCGTAGGCGATGACTATAGAAGTGGTCGCGAAAGTAGCGAAAAAGGTTATTGGAAGGGTAACAGCCCGTGAGAACCCGGACAGAGCCATGCTACGGAAAACGGTCGTCACTCAAAAACCAAACAGCTTGATCGCTGGCTGCCGGGGGGAAGACATCTGCCGCTCGTGTCTGATTCCACACCTTCCGACACACTGTGAAGCGCGCCCGAGTCCCAGTCCATGGGCATGGATTTGTCCCGGGGGCATTTGTGAGTTGCAAACTAAAGTCGCGCGCATGCGCCTCACCACCACCATGTCTTCAACCGTGGCTTTGTGACGGTATATCGCAAATCACGGGGCCTGTCTCCGAGTTTCCTAGCGGGTACTCCGCCAACGAGCGTGAACGGCGCGATATTCCCCTTCACGACAGCCCCGGCAGCGACAACTGCGCCCTCTCCAACGACCGCGCCTGGAAGGACAGTTACCCGGGGTCCTATCCAGACATGGTCGCCGATGGTTACCGCGTTTTCCTCATAGTCGAAGTCAGCAGATTGCCAGCTGTGTTGTGCCGTCCATATTTGTACGCCAGTCGAGAAGTTCACGTTCGCCCCTATGGTCAGACCGCCTCGAGCGTCCAATATTGCGCCATCCCCAACCGAAGTGTTGGGTCCGATTCGTAGCCTTCTGGCGGCGCGAATTTGGAAACCGTGATACAAGACGGCCGTGTTGCTTACGTCTGCACCGAAAGCTCGTATAACTGCTACCCTCAACCGATGAATGGGGGTTCTGCCGATGAGGGCGATGGCGACCATTTCGACCGCCGAATAGCGGCGATGGAGAAAACCGGGTAGTCGAGGCAAGGGCAAGCTCCTAAGCTAGGTTTCGAGATGAGTTGGACGACGTATCGCAGCAACGGCGTCAGTACGCGCCTTCGCTGGACAATACTGCTCTCACCGTTCGCCAGAGAATGATCAGGTCGCCGGTCAGCGACCAGTTCTCTACGTAGTAGAGGTCGAGTTGAACACTCTCCTCCCAGTCGAGATTCGAGCGTCCGCTTACCTGCCACAAGCCAGTAATGCCGGGCTTTACGAGGAAACGGCGATGCACGTGTTCGTCATACGAAGACACTTCCGTTTCGAGCGGAGGGCGAGGCCCGACCAGCGACATACTTCCTTCAAAGACATTCAGCAACTGCGGCAACTCATCCAGGCTGAATCGACGCAAGATGCGTCCTATTGTCGTAACGCGTGGGTCGTCCTTCATTTTGAAAAGGATCTCGTTGCCTTCGCTCCGAGCGGCCGGACCCAAACTCCCAAGCCTCTGTTCTGCATCGAAAATCATCGAACGAAACTTTAACATTCTGAACTGCTTACCCTGTATTCCAATCCGCGCTTGATGGAATAGGACCGGTCCGGGCGAACTCAGCTTGACCAGAATTGCTACGGCGAGGAATACCGGCGACAACAAAATGAGGAGCACTCCCGAAAACAGCACGTCTAGCGTCCGCTTGGTGAAGATCTTTCTACCCTCGTATCGCGGCGTCTCGACGTGAATCAACGGAAGTCCCGCGACCGGACGGGTGTGGATCCGCGGTCCCGCGATGCCGGTTAACGTGGGCGCCACCACTAAGTGCTGCCTCCCAGGCTCCAACGACCAACTCAACTCCCGAACTCGCTCGGGGGGAAGTTCGTCGGAGCTGGTGATTATGACTGTGTCGGCGCCGGTCGTTTCAAGTGCATCATCTAAGTCAGAGAGGTTTCCAGATACGACGATAGACGTGCCTGGGAGCGTGTCAGCGACACGGCCACTGGCAACACAAGCGCCGACCACCTGATAGCCAGCTTCCGGTTGGCGAGCGAGTTGCCGAGCGATGTGCACAACCGAGTCCTCGGAGCCCACGAGCAGCACACGAGAGGAATACGATCCGAGGCGACGCTTCGCACCTAACCACTGTCTCCACATCCAACGAGAAAGAAGCAGAAACGCCAACCCCAAAGGGAACGACATAAGTATGTACCCACGCGCGAGATCGACTTTGAACAGAAACGCTAGGATCGCGATGATCCCAAGCAACCGAACACTCGCGTTAGCAATGAGCTTGTACTCGCTCACCCCAACACCGACTACCCGGTCCGTTCGTGTTCCGTAGATCCCAAGAACAGCCATCCACGCAGCGACGATGCAGACCGAAATGCACGTGTAGCCAATTTCCACTTCGCCCCGGCTCCCGCTGACGCCCAAAGCGGCGCTGTCCAGCCCGACCCACGCGATCTGGACACCGAAGATGATGCCAACGAGAACCAGCAAGTCCGACACGACGAGCTTTAGAGCATAGGAAGATCGCCAGTCCATCGTGCGTTTCGCAGTGACCGAACGAGCGGATTGCGTTGTATCACTCGTCATTTAGTCCCCAGCCCCCCAAAACATGTTCGATCGACACTGACTTACGACTTCAGTTTTGCAGGGCGGCCACGAGATTCTCGATCGCCAATCGCACAGCGAACGAAGGCGGACAACCTACTTCCCCTCTCGCCCCCGCTGGCAGACAGAGACCTAGCTGGCATTAGGGTTCCTACCGCGCGGCAACAGCGCGCGCAAAAAGAGCAACCGCGCTTTGAACAGCGGGAACCAGTTGCCGTCCAGAGAGCGCGTAGACGTCATCGGACCGGCGATAGGGGTCGACAACGTCATCGTCTTCGACGTTCTGCAACGGAGTTACAACCCCGCGCAGTGAAGCAGCTACCTCGACGGCCACCGCGAGCCGACCGGGAACATCGTCCTGAGGCAGCAGAGCAGCATCCGTCAAATCGGCCTCTGTGATTTCCGCGGCTATTCGCGCGAACTCACGGACGGTGAACGTGTACCGTGACGCGCGAGGGTGGAGCTGCACAATCGCACGCCGGTGATCTCGCGACATGGCGAAAACCACGTTGGCATCGCTAATATGCTCCACGTCGAGTTGCCTTGCGACGTGATCTGCGGAGTCGGACACCCCATGGCTGGCGGCGAGTCGCCGTGCGCGCTCGTCCATCATCTCACCAACGAGCCCAACGGTGCCCGCACTGCCCACGGTGATGCCGGGATAGGCGCTCAATCGGTCTCGAAAAAGTTGCGCGGCCATTGGTGAACGGCAGATGTTCCCAGAACAAACCGTGAGGATTACGAAGTTAGACAGCCGGCTCAATTCTCAACCTCGCGAAGCGTGCGTCGCCGTTTGGCTGGCACTTTCCTGCCGTCCTTTTGGGCTTCGCCGTCGTCCACTGATAGCTCTTCAAACTTGCCGTAGCTGTATTGGCCATAGGCGTATGAGTCTGGGCCTTTTGTTGGAAGCATCGTTACGACGACACCTGCGAGGGTACTTCCGATCCCTTCAAGAGTCCTCACCGCAGCTGCGAGCTCATTCTTTTTGGTGCGTCCTGAGGCGGCAACCATAATTGCCCCTCCTGTCAGTTTAGATACCACGGCAGCGTCAGTGACTAGGAGAAGCGGGGGTGCGTCAATGAGCACAAAATCGAACTGGTCGGTCAGTGAGCTCAGCACCCGTTTCATGGCAGCGGATCCGAGAAGTTCGCTTGGATTCGGAGGCACGCGACCGCTTGGCAGTACATAAAGTTTACCGCGGCCCCACTTCTGGAGCACGTCGCCTAGTTCGGCGCGACCGATCAATACGTCCGTCAGCCCAACCCCACCTTCGATACTCATGTATTCCGCGATCCTCGGCAGTCGGAGGTCGCCATCGACCAAGGCGACCGAAGCGCCAGTCTCAGCAAGGGCGATAGCGAGATTCGCCGTGGTCGTGCTCTTTCCTTCCCCTGGAATAGAGCTGGTAACGACAAAACTGCGTGGGCCGGTGGCCACATTTACGAATTGCAAATTGGTACGAAGGCTCCGGAAGGACTCGGCACGGGGACTTCGCGGGTCAGCGTGAACCACAAGCGGACGCTTCCTCGCGTCTGGGTCAAGCGCGATTCCACCGAGAATAGAAGCATCCGTCAACTGCTCTATGTCATGTGAGCTATGAATGCGAGCGTCGAGAAGACTACGGAGCACTGCGACGCCAAGACCGACAGCAAGACCGAGCAAAAGGCCAAACACGATGTTGAGTGGGACGTTCGGGCTCGAAGGTGTTAGCGGCGTGACTGCGGGTTGGATTGTCTCAATCTTGACGGGGCTCGCCGTTTCGCCCTCAGGCTTCTCAAGTTGGTTCGTGACGACATCCGCGAACGTCGCCCCCACCGAATTAGCGATAGCCGCCGCCATAACCGGATCGGTGTCGGTAACAGTCACGTTGATCAACACTGTATTGAGCGGCGACGTTGAGACGATACTGGGGGCAAGCTGCTGTGCCGTTGTTTCCAGTTCAAGTTCTTCAATAACCTTGTCGAGCACGAGCGCGCTGTTGACGACATCGACGTAGGAAGCTACTGCCTGCCGGGCAAAGCTCGTTCCGTTTACAAGATCACCGGTCGCTGCCCCTTCGGCAGACCGCACGGAGACGTACAGTTGGGTGGTCGATTGATACTTCGGAGCGAGCGTCAATGAATATGCTGCAGCCGTCCCAACTCCTAGAAGGGTGCAAGCCACGATCAGAATCCAACTCTTGTGCAGAATTCTTACGTAGTCTTTGATCTCCAACGGATCCCCCTCATAGTGGCGACCTGTGGGCGGACAGGTCGATTCATCTTTACATACAGTCGAGCTCGCCTGTGACACCAATGGGTGCGATGCCTCGGTTATGAACTTTTCTGAAGCGCCAGGGCTCTTCGCTCGTAACCCGAGCTGGGGGTCCGCAGAGCGCTCGAGCCGAGATCGCGGTCTGCTAGCGAGGCCGTCCGCAGCACCATTTTGTATCCGACGGGGGGCCGAGGCACCTCCGCGGGTCAGTTCTGTAGAGTGACTTCGGACTTTCGATGACCTTCGAAAAGTAGGACCTGTGGTTGGTTCCATTCGGCTGCGTTCACTGCTCGTCTGGCTGGCCTGTGCTGCTTTGACGCCTACCCCGACCGCGCGGTGCGTTTTTTCAGTGCAGGGCGGGCCTCGCAGGACAACGTTCTGCGCGGTGGCGAGGAACGCGCCCGTGGCCCGGTGACCCGGTGACCCGGTGACCGATCGTTTCGCGTTTACACTTGGTTCGAAGCTGAAATCCTCGATCGTTTTCCCAGCCGGGAACCCGGCCGCTCTGATCCGCATTCGCGACCCGGACGCATCCCGGGCGCTGACTTCTCGTTCCAAAAGTGCGGCTAAATACTCCTCATGAAACCAACCACTGTCCCAGGCCCGGTCCGCGAGCCGGGCCGCAGGGTTTCGAATCCGGGGTGCCTTCAGCACGGGCGAGGTAGCCGATCTGCTTGCTCCAGGTCAGCTGCGACACCCCAGCATTCGTCCGATCACAGACGGATGAACGGAATAGTCATTACTGAACACCCTGACGTAGTAGTCCCTGGGCAGCCGGACCCGATCGGAGAAACCAAAGCGGCGGTGGAATCGGCGGTAACCGCAGCACCGCGCTCCGGGCTGCGTGCTTCACGCGCGGACATGTTGCGGCACGTTATGTGAGCCGAGGCGATTAGCCCCTGGAACCGACCCGAGCATGAGACAGCAGCGAAGCTCTCTCATGCTCAGATTTTCTGAGGCCGCCTCCCCAAGTGAAACCTGCTGTCGTTAGTTGGACACTCATCACGCCCGGTAGCGCCTGGACGGCGCGTCAGAGGCTGCCGTCGACCTCAAGAACTTCCCTCGACGGGAAGTTGAGCTTCTGAGACCTGCGCCTGTAGGTTCCTTCCCGAAAAGACCACTAGAACAATCGGAATCCACGCACAGTAGGCGAAGCTGCCGAAGTTTCGAAAATCAGTGACAACTTCAAGTAGGCTCACGCCCGCGAATGCCGCTGTGAACATCAGTGGGAAACAATTACCTCTCGCAGCCGCACGTACTGATGAGCGCAACACAGCCGCTATGACAAGACCGAATGCCGAGAGCCCAAGCCAGCCGGTCGTCGTGGAGACGTTTATGAACATGTTGTGCCCATGAAAAGCCAGTCTATTGAAATCCGTCATGAAATGAGCCACCTGGCCGTAGAAATCTGGCCCGTTCCCCGCAACCGGTGATACAGCGAAATATTGGAGACTCGTGATCCAAATACGACCTCGGTTGGACCAACTTTCGGGCGCGACCGTTGTAAGAGGAATCACGACTACTGCAATAAGCGCGGCAGACGCTAACCCGTAGGCGAGCACCCGCGCAAGCTGCGAGCGCACATTCTGCCCGCGTCCTACCGCAACAAGCAATACGACAGCAACGCCAAGTACGACAGCAAGCAAGGACGTTCGGGAGGCGGTTAGAAGCAGAGCAGCAAAAGTGGCGGCATAGCCGATCACTCTCGTTCGTGACTTTCTGATGTAGAGGATGGCCGGAAATCCTAGAGCCATCGCGACACCGAGTGTATTCGGGTGGCCATAAGGGCCAGCCAGAAGGCGATCCCCCACCAACGCCTTCGCATATTCACCGGCCGATTGAGGGATCGTCACGATTAGGGGAGCGATGACCATCAGCACGAGACTGACACCTGCCGTTAGGACCGTGAGCCATCCAATGGTTCGAATGACCTCGAGCGGGGGGTTCGCAAGCCAGAGGGCAAAGAGAACGAACGGGAAGTAGATGGTCGAAATACCAAAATCGGATGAGCTGAACGCGGTCGCGATCTGCGCAGCGCCCCACGGCAGCAAAAGCAGCACCACGAGCCAACCAGACGCGCGCGGTACCGGCCTAACAGCCTTCGAGATGATTATGTGGGCGCAGACGAGGAGGACAAGCCCGATGCTTGCCACCTGCGCATAAGCCGCAAGCCCCGTAAGCGAACGAGATTGAGTCACGTCGATCACTTCCCGACCCTGCACTTGATCGATGAGCGACGGCAACGCAGCAAAGCACCAAAGGGCAACGATAAGCACCATCACGGAAGTTTCGTGGCGCTTCGCCCCGCCGGCGGTCACGCGGACTCGCGGCGGCATAATCTTGCTAGCGGGCACGACTGTCAAGTGTCAGACTCCATGATGTCGATAATTCGTAATCGTGAATGCCGAGCAGGATTGATTCGGTCGGGCTTGATGCTACTAGATGAATCGAATTTCGCGATGCGTCGTCGTGCAACCACAACGCCTGACGAAGGCACGACGATGACGCCCAATGCCGTTACGGGACTGCACACTCTTTTGGTCGCGCCGCCGCATCTCCGCGGGGCTTGTCCCGCCCTCCACTTAGCGATGGTTCCGCTGCCGTCCTGATTAATTGTATGGGAATCTCAAGCGCCCAAGCACGTCAGGCGGAATACGATCGCGACGGACATGGGCGTGGACGGCTGCGGGACGGCAACAACGTGCAACCAGATGGATCACCTGAGCCGGAAGGGCAAGCGCCGACTAAGGTCGACGTATGGGCAAGCGCACAAATCGACAGATGTCCGCGCGAAACAGGTCTACCGTTGGTCGGTACGTGGTTCTTGTCGCTCTCGCGATAGTTGCCGCGGTTTTCGTCGTGCTTGCATTGAACCGACCAATCGGGGAACCGTCAAGTGCCGTAACGTCCCTCCCGCCCGCTTCGATGAATGGCGATGGCACGCCAACGCCGGTTCCCGCCTCGACCATCGCTCCGCTCAAGGTGGCATTTTTGGGTGACTCATACATGTCCGGCGCTGCCACGAGCGCACCCGAGCAGCGGTGGACCGCTCGACTGTCTGCTGCCAACGGATGGGCTGAAATCAATGCAGGGGTTGGGGCGACAGGGTACGCCACCGCAGGCGGAGAACCCAACGCGCGGCCGTATGCCGAGCGAACTGTGGACATCGTCGCTGCGGCACCGGACGTCGTGATCGTCTCGGGGGGCCGGTTTGATTACCTGGGAAGCTCAAGCGTCACTACAGTCAGCGCGGCAATCGTTGCAACTTTTTCGGAGCTCCGGGCGGGATTGCCGCAGGCTAAAATCATCGCGATCAGCCCGCTTTGGGGAACCTCAGAGCCACCGACACGGTTGGCTGAAATTGGAACGGAAGTACGGGCCGCCGTCGAAGCAGCAGGGGGCAGTTATGTTGACATCCTGCAGCCCCTTGAAGCACGAACCCATGTGCTTGCCGCCGACGGCGTTTCACCCAACGACGCGGGCCACGCAATCCTGCTTGAGGCAATCCGCCCATCTGTCGAGTCACTCGTAAACGCGACACCTTAGCGCAAAAGAAAACGACGGCAGCATCGTGATCTCGGCACCGTTCTCGGTGATCGCCATGGTGCGCTGGCTATGGGCGATCCGGCACCTGGTCTTGTTTCCCACACTCCAGCCTTTGTGGTTGGTCACTAGCTCAGCGGTATTGATCATGACTCACGGCTCGAATGTGAGCAGGTCATCGGTGGCGAGCCTGTAGCAGTGAGGAATCTTTGCAACGCGGCATCGTTCACGGATGTGCGAATGTAGTGACCGAACGGCCGGAAACGGCACGTATAAGACGAAGCAGGATTCGGCACCGGCCTTGAGGATCATGTCCAGATCGTACCGATGGACCCGAGTGGATTCGTACCGACCGTATTGTGAGCCTGGGCGACTGCAGAATACCGGTGACCAGGGCATCGATGGCTCGTGCTGCCCCTATTTGGCAATGAACTA
This sequence comes from Okibacterium sp. HSC-33S16, assembly GCF_024171565.1. Lineage (GTDB taxonomy): Bacteria > Actinomycetota > Actinomycetes > Actinomycetales > Microbacteriaceae > Mycetocola_A. Next base: position 176,462 of record NZ_JALJZZ010000004.1, on the reverse strand, counting down.
TCGCCATACTGCCCAGTAACAGTGTTAGAGTCATCGTCCGTTTGCGACTCACTCCAACGAACTCAAACGGGGGCAACGACTCGGAGCCCTGCTACCCGTACCTAACGGGCGTGCTCCGGGCGAGCGCGTCTGTAGGGCCTCACCACCGTCGCGTCGATCGACGATAATCGGGGTCTCAGCCGATGCTGTGCGGGCAGAGCCCGCTACCGCCAACCACCCCTCCGCGAGCGCGAGCTGAGCAAGCCCCTTGGCGCAATAGACACGACCACCGCATCGCGACTAGTCTGCCCGCCATAAGCGAGTGATCTTGACATGCTCGCTCGGACGGGCCAGCATGCCATCTGGTGGGAGGTCAGAACCGACGACCATTCCGCCGCACGGAGAAACCATTCTGGGATAGAACCCGCCCTTGATACGAAGCCGATATTTACCTCATGCGAACAGGGTCGTGCACCCCCGAATCGATGCCGTTGCCACTCCGGTGAGGTAACGCGACTGCCTACCATCGCGCTGCGTGAATTTCACCCCTCAAAGGGCAACGGGTCTACCCAAACTGGGGGTGGAGTTCGGTCCGGCGGGTTGCATGCGTCCTCATAGATTGATCAGATGGGAAAATCACGGGTGCGCAGCATGCGGTCCAGGAATTGGTTCGGACGAAAGTGGGGTTACACGCTTCTTGCGGTCGTCGCAGTGGCGTCGCTCGGGCTAACTGCCGCCGCACTCAATCTGCCGCCTACGCAACCCAGCACGACAACGCCTTGGACACCGAAGCCTCAAACGCCCCAGGTGCTACCGCCAAAAGCTCTTTTCATTGGCGATTCGTACACAGCAGGTGTGGGAGCGTCCGAGCCGGAATTGCGCTGGACCACCCTCGTGAGCACGGAGCTCGGATGGACCGAGAAGAATGAAGGGCGTGGCGGCACCGGGTACGTGAAGACCAGCGGCGTCGAAGGCTGCGGGCTGGAACACTGCCCCATATACTCGGAAGCCATCGCAGCCAGCACTACGTTCACTCCCGACGTCGTGATTATCTCAGGCGGGCGGAATGACGGACAGGCGACTGAAGGCTACAACGCCGCGGTGCAGGGAGCGATCAGCACCGCGAAGAAAAAATGGCCCAAGGCCACAGTCGTTGTCACGAGTCCGATCTGGGATGACGACGCAGCCCCGCAGTGGTGGCCCACTCTTGTGACAACCGTGCGTGAAGCTGCCGCAGCATCAGGGGCAACATTCCTAGACATGGGCCACCCGCTACAAGGGAATGTTCGCTTCGTCACCGAGGACGGGGTACACCCGAACGATGCCGGGCACCGAGCCATCGCCGCCGAATTTCTTGCCGCGTGGCCGATCGAGGCCACGAGTTAGGCGCCCTAGGAGACTTCACGCTCGGTTTTGGAATGGAGCTGCCAGCATTCGCAGCCATTTCCATTTCCGCCTGTGCCAACTAGGCACCTAGGCAAACGTCGCGTTCGGTGACAGCGCGGCGATGTCATTCATATAGGCGACGAGGCTCTGCCCGTACATCTCGCTCCCGGTGAAACGAGCTGCGTCTTGGTTTCTAGCACGCGAATATGGCACTCGGCACGCCCTTCAGCGGCCTTCTCCTCGTGACCAATAACTATCCCGGCCCTATTATCCCGGTATTAGTGTTGGTGCCGCGGTTCGATTGCCGCTCACCCCCCGAGAGGTCGAGCGCGGGCAGGTCTTTGGCGCCATACTGAACCGCACCCGAGGCGAGCGCTCGATGCTTGAGGCCGCCTCGATACCGGAGTGTTTCCGGAGATGCTTCGGAAGATCGAGCCGGCCGTGTAGCAGCCCCGGCCTTTCCGACCATCGCGGCGATCACCGATGTGCTCGGACTCTCGCTCGATGCCGTGTGGGCAAAGACCGGGCTACGCCAACCAGGCCTTCTCGTCACCGCTGAAGCGGTTCACCGGCCCGTGCGTCGACATCGCCCGGTGATACATCTTTGAGAACGCATCCGTCAGCACCTTGTTCTGGTCGTCGAGGTTGTCCTGCCAGGCGACGATCTCGTCGAGTCGCTCGGTGAGTTCGGCACGCAGGGCGACCTCGTCCGCGGTCGTGACCTCTCCGCCGTCGACCACAATCTGCCCGTTCACGATTACGGTCTCGATCGACGATCCATTCTCGGAGTAGACCAGCTGGTTGTCGAGCTTCTGCCGCGGCGTGAACGCCATGGTCTCCAGGTTGTAGATCACCAGGTCAGCCTGCTTACCGACCTCGAGCGACCCGATGCTGTCGTCGAGCACCGCACTCTTCGCTCCGCCGATGGTCGCAGCAGCCAGCACCTCGTCGACGCGCGGCCAGCTCGTGTAGTCCGGATCGGTGACCTTGTGCAACAGCGCGGCCATCTTGATCACGTCAAGCATCCGCGGTGAGTCACTGCTCGAGCAGCCGTCGGTGCCGAGCCCGAGGTTGATGCCCGCATTCTGCAGCTTCCGCCACGCGGCGATGCCGGAACCGAGCTTGAGGTTCGAGATGGGGTTATGCGAAATGGAGGTACCGGCATCCGCAATCATCTCCATGTCGGCATCGGTCAGCCAGATGCCATGCGCAAACGTGGTGTTCGGCGACAATGCGCCGATGCTGTTCATATAGGCGACCAGGCTCTGCCCGTACATCTCGTCACCGGTGACCAGCTGCGTCTTCGTCTCGAGCACGTGAACGTGACACTCCGCGTCGAACTCCCGCGCCATCTCGGTTGCCCCGACCAGCAGATCGCTCTCCACCCGCTGCGGGCCCGACGGCGCCACCATGTAGCGCAACCGTCCATTGCCGCGGCCGTGGTGCGTACCGAACGCGTTCCGGCTGAACGCAAGATATTCGTCTGTCGTGGGCACAGACATCCCACGTACCTCTTTAATAATGCTGTCGGGCAGGTACTCGGTCACGAATGGGAGCGTGTCGATGAACGGCTTGCTGATCACGTGGCCGGAGATGTTCGCGCGAATGCCGAGCTCGTCGTAGCTGTCGAACACCGCGGTCAGCTGCTCGCGGTCCTGCCCGGGCGTCTCGAGCACATCGTCGACCACCGTGGTGACACCGGCCTTGAGCGACTCGATCGCGAAGAGCTTGGTGCGCAAGCGAATCAGGTCGGGCGCGACCCGGCTGTCACCGAGAATAGGATACGACAGCGCCATCCACAGCTCGAGCGGCAGGTTGTCGTAGCGACCCTTGTAGAGCATCTCCCACGAGTGCGTGTGCGCGTTGACGAAACCGGGCGCGACGAGACGGTCTCGTCCGTCGATCACCCGGTCACTGGGCTGCGGTTCGAGGTCGGTGCCGATCGCGGTGATCACCCCGTTCTCGATGCGGATGCTGCGGGTCAGCGGCGTTGTGCCCGAGATCGCGTCCATGGTGATGACGTTGGCGTTGCGAATGAAGATGCTCATCTGAAGTTCCTTGGGTGCTGGGAATGCGGTGATCTGCCCGGCCGTGCGTCGCGGTCGACGCACGGCCGGTCTTTTTTCGAACGGATGCTGCTAGCTCACGACCACCGGTTCGCTTGCGCTCTCCGCGGTGTGTGTCGGTGCCTGCTGCAGGGCCATCCATTTTTTGTGGCTGGTGCGTGAGAGCAGGTAGTAGGTGAGGCCGGCCGCAAGTCCACCGGCGAGCCAGGACAGGTCGAGGCCGCCGAGAGCCTTCGCCCCGAAGCCCTGCAGCGCCGGAACCATTCCGTTGAGGAACAGCCAGGTGAAGACGATGCCGGCTGCGAAGGCAACGAATGCTCGGCCGTTGAGGTCGGGCAGTCGCTTCGAGCCGACCGGGTCGAAGAGGTGACCGAAGCTCGTCGAGTTCTTCTCGAAGAGGTAGTAGTGCACGAGCATGATCGCGCCCCAGGTGGCGACCCAGCCGACGACTCCGACGAGCCAGGCGTCGAGGGTGGTTGCGGCGTCTTCGGAGTAGATGAAGAAGACCGCTGCGGCGAGCGAGAGCACTCCGACCAGCACGTTGAGCTTCTTGCGGCCGACCTTGAGGTCGAGCGCCTGCGCCGCAACGCTGAAGCTGTAGATGTTGAGCACGTTGGTGGCGATCGGGCCGTGCAGCACGAGCAGGAGCACGGGGATCGCGAGGGCGCCGTAGTTCTCGACGATCAGCTGGCCGGGGTCAACGCTGCCGTTCTTGGTGGCGAGGGAAGCGCCGAGCACTCCAAGCCAGATGACCGGGATGATCTGACCGAGCGCGCTGGCCAGGTAGAGCTTCTTCTTCGGCACGGCTGTGGAGACGAAGCGGGAGTAGTCGGCCGCGTAGGTGAGCCAGGTGATACCCCAGCCGATGCCGATCGCCGTCATCACCGCGGACATCGCGACGACGCGCTCGGTGCCGGTGAGGATTCCGTCGGCCGGGCCGGCGTACGTCCAGTCGATGTCGAGGAAGAACCAGGCCACGATACTCATCAGGGCCAACACGATCACGGTTGGCGGAACGGTCCAGCGTTCGAACGCCGCGATGGCCTTGTAGCCCGCGAGCGACACCGCGACCTGGATGGCCATGATCAGTGTGGCGACCGCAATCTTCCAGCCATAGTTGTGCTCGGTCGGGTCGAGCCAGCCGAGTTGGCCGAGCAGCGCGATCACGAGGTCGAGCACGATCCAGGTGTTGACCGCGCACCAGCCGATGACGACGAGTGCCTGGATCGCCGACGGCAGGTAGTTGCCGCGTCGCCCGAACACCGAGCGGCCGAGCAGCATGCCGGTGACGCCGGTGCGCTGGCCGAGCAACACGAACAGGCCGAAGAGCCCCATGCCGATGAGGTTGCCGACCACCAGCACGATCAGGGTGTCGGCGAGGCCAAGTCCCATGTTGATGCCGAGTGCACCAAGCACCCAGTTAATAGGAGCGATGTTGGCCCCGGCCCAGATCCAGAATTGGCCGGAGATGCGCGTGGTGCGTTGCGATTCGGGGATGGGTTGCAGCGTCTCTTCGACGTCGATGGTCGCAGACATGGGGTCTCCTGGAGTCAGGTGGAGTCGGGATTGTTGCTACGTTCGGTAATCAGAATGACCCGGCATTGTTTCGACAGAAGTGACGCTTTGTAAACTCGGTGTAACACCGAATGGACGGAATGTATCGATGGATCTTCGCGACGTGCTCGCCGACGCCTATGTTTTCGCTGCGCAGCCCGTCGTTGCCGCCGGGGATCCGGTCGGCCGCACGGTGCGCTGGGTGCACGCGAGCGAGCAGCTCGACATCGCCCCACTCCTCCGCGGCGGTGAGTTGATCCTCAGCGAGGCCGCCAACCTGCGCTCGGCGTCCCGCGACGCGCAGACCGCGTACCTCGACTCTCTCGCCGAAGCGGGTGTCGCCGCACTCGCCCTCGAAACGACCGACGCGTTCCCGCGCATCCCGGCCGCCTTCCTGGCCCACGCCGAAGAGCGCGGTTTCCCAATAATCGAGCTGCGCCGCCGGGTACCCTTCGTGCAGATCTGCGAGAGCATCAACAGCCAACTGGCCGATTCGAGCCTCCGCCGCCTGCAAATTGCCGACCGGATGTCGATGGCGCTGTCGGAATCGGTGCAAGAACTCGTCGGCATCGACGCCCTCCTCACCGTGCTGAGCGAACAAACGCGGTCATCGGTCACCCTGACCTCGCTGTCGGGTGAACTCCTCGGCTCAGCAGGTGACGCAACTCCCCCGCCATCCGCCACCTCGACATTCTCAGCACCAGTGTCGTTCGGCGGAACCGTCGTCGCAACGCTGACCCTGCACCCCGCTGACGACGCCGACATCCGCTTGCTCTCCGCAGCTCTCGAGCGCGCGCCGGAGATCCTCGCCATCGCTCTCGTGCACTCCCGCCCGATCTCAGCGGAGGATCGGGCGAAGAGTCGCTTCTTCTCCCTGCTTTCTGCACCCGCGGCGAGCGCTCGGCCCGGTGCGCACGCCGCCGAGCAGGAACTCGCCGCCGTCGCGCAGCAACTCGGTTTCGGTGCGACGGACCTCTATCTCTCTCTGGTCGCCACGGTGGAGCACACCCACGTCGCGGCGCTTCACGAAACCCTGTCGAGTTCGGCGCCGCACGTGATCACGCAGCTCAGCGGCTCAGAACTTGCCGCTGTGTTGGGCTTCGCATCTTCGGCCGATCTCGAAACACGCCGTGCTGAGTTGATCGAGCGACTCAACGGCCTCGCAACCGCGCGACCTGGCTTTGTTGTGTGTGTAGGAAACGGGAGCCGACACATCGGCGGCGTTGCGCACTGCCTGGCGTCAGCTCGGGACACACTCCGGTTCACCGGCACCGGCGCTTCGGTCCTCGATGCCCGTCACTTTGCGCTCGCGCGACTGTGGCGTGAGCTCGACGACGACGAGGCTGCCACCCGCTACATCGACGAGCAGATCGGTACCCTGTTGCGCCGCGATGCCGAGGCTCCTGGTGAACTTTTCGAAACGCTCGCCGCCTACGTCACCCACTGGGGAAGCAAGACGGATGCCGCGCGAGATCTGAACATTCAGCGCCAGACCTTCTATCAGCGGCTGGAGAAGATCTTCACACTCATCGGGCCACTCCCCGCTGGATCACCTCGAATCCCTGCGATCCTGACGGCGGTGTTCCTCGAGCAGGGGCGACGGCAGTCGGGCGCGTCGATTCACTAGACCTCCCCGGTTGGAGCGCGTCCCAGGTTGCCATCCTCCAAACCGGGCAGTGCTCTGAGGTGATGTCCCATACGAGAAGAACCCCCCAAGGACCGGATGCCCCCGGAGGTTCAGTGGTTCGTGCCGCGACTTGGAGCCCCCGGCACGGGCCGGGCGCGTCACCCGGTTGGCGACGTGACCCCATCCTCCTCCCACCGTTGGTGGGCGAGGTAATTGTGCCGGGCGGATTGCTTAGCAGGGCACTTTGACTCCGCCACCCATGCCGTTACTGTCCCAACAGACACCGTTGTTGCTACCAGGAGGAACGACGCCGCCGCCGCCGCTAGGCGGTGCAACGCTTCCTCCGCCTCCGCTGCTGGGGGGCGTGGTGCTTCCGCCGCCTCCAGTGCTCTTCTTGGTCTCGCCGAAGCTTCCTCCGGAGGACTTCGACGCGGCCTTGCGTGCGGCCTCTGCCTCCGCTGCCTGACGAGCAGCTTCTTCGGCTGCCGCACGGGCAGTTTCTTCGGCCGCGATCCGCGCAGCTTCAGCTTCGGCAGCGATGCGCGCGACTTCAATCTCTGCAGCGATGCGGGCAGCTTCTTCGGCCTGGAAGACAGCGAAGTCGTCAGTCAACGTGGTGACGCTCGTGTCGAGTGCGGTTGCCGCAGCCTTGGCGTTCGCTGATGCGGCCACGATTGCTGCGGCTTCATTCCGGTCCGTGCACTCGGTCGAGATCTTGATCGCTCCGAGGGCGACGCCCTGGTCGGTGACCGCAGCGATCAACTCAGCACCGCTTGCACGAGCAGGGATCGCTTCGACGGCGGGCACTGCCTCGATGGCAGGAACAGCTTCGACTGCTTCAGCGCCTGGACGGAGTGCGTAGTCGGTGCTCGTTCCTGCCTCATGAGGCAGGACGACATTCTTGACGGCTTCGAGGGCCGTCAAGGACGTGGCTGCGGAAGCCTTCACGGACTCCGTAGCTTCAGCGCCGTTCTTGAGCGCGACAACGCACTGGCGAGCGGTCTCCGCAGCATTGGCATTCGCCACACCGACGGAGGCGAGGGTGATGCCCCCTGCGAGGATCAGCACGCCGGCAGTCAGGAAGGCGGTGTGCTTCGTACTGAATTTCGGAGCTTTGGTTGCGGTACTGCTCGCTTCGTCAGTCGTGATCATCATCTCCTTCTGGGGATAAGTGGCAAGTCGGGGGTTGGTTGGGGTGGGCAGATGCCGTCCTCTTGACTATCGGCCACTCGTCGAGGTTGGGCAGGTGTGCCCCAAAGCCCGGCCCCGTTTGGACTCGGCTTCTATTTGCCGGTCCGTGAGATAGGCGGGTTCATTTGGCTGGCGTCCGCTCCATACACACTTCGGTTCACGGGCATCGGCGCTTCGGCGCACGATGCACGTCTGTAGAAGAACTTCACACTCATCTGGCCGCCTGCCGCTGAAGAAGGGTTCTGACCATGAGCGGCTCACAGGCTTTCCTGTGCGGACCTCAGGCCCTGCTGTGGTTACTCACCGCTGAGGCGTCCACAACTTCGGTGCTCGTACGATTTGGTGCAGTCACGGTCGTTCGTCTGAGAGAAGCATTCGCTTGTCGAAAAACCTCTTCTATGGCAGCTCTCGATAGCGGCGCGAGGCCCTCGAGTGTTTGCTGCAAGGTTGCGTCAACCTCCGCGTACAGCCGCTCCATGACCTCATTCCCTGCTGACGTCGTCCGTACGAGCATGCTTCTTCGGTCGTTCGGGTTACCTTCTCGCATGACGAATCCCGCGGCCTGAATGCGGTCGACGAGAGGAGTCACCGACCCCGTTGTCAGGGCAAGCCTCTGCGCAAGTTCGCTTGGCGTAAGCGGGCCATCGAGAAAGATCTGATCGAGTGCAACGAGATCCGTTGCGCCGAGATTGAGTGTGGCCCCATGGCTCTGCAGAAAGAAACGGCCGGTAAGGACGATGGCACGCAGGCCAAGCGATAGCGAACGAAGAGCAGTGTGTTCGGACCCTTGCTCGGCAGCCACTCCGCTCATCCGTGCACACCCCATCCAACGCTTTGCCCGGCTTCCATCCTCCCGGAGTTGCGGCGCATGCGCTGCATCGGCGCGACACCAATGTGGGGGTATTGTGGGTGCTTTGAGCGCCAAATAGCTTGATCGTCAATGTAAAACTGTTAGATTTCGATCTGTTGAAGCGCGCGCTTTGGGGAAATCGGCTTCAGTTCTTCCTTGTGGAGTGGACGCACGCTCACCGATAAGAGCAAACCTGGCGTAAGCAGGCGACGCAAAGGCACGGGGCCTTCGGGCTAGCCGACCCGCCGAAGAAGAGAGCCCCCAATGCAGAGCGTTCAATCGTGACACCAGTCACCGCTGCCCTCCTCGTCGCTACCCCCGGCGGATGGGAAGGTGACATCAAGCTCGGGCTTGCTGAAGCTAGAGAGGTGACGAGCGTGGCCGGGCACAGCGGAGCGTTTACTCGACTGGAGCAACTTTTGCCCGATGCTGTCATCGTTTCAGGCCATGAAACGTCGTTGCGTGCCCATCTTCTGTTCATCGGAAAGTGATCGCATCTTGATCAGGAAGAACCCCGACCCGCCTTCAGTTACACCGACGGACACACCATGCGTCAAGTGCGGCTATCGAACGCGGCTCGTCCCGAATCCGTACTTTGGCGTTGGGTTAGCCGTCCACGAATACCTTCGCGCATGCCGACGATGCGCCTGGGTCGACTTAGTCACTGACGGATCAGAGGACGAGAAGCCCGAGGAACCTCGGCTTCGCTTGTGGAAGCGTCCGTTTATCACCTAACGGCGTGTCAGCGCGTTTGATTCTCGGGCTCGCCAGCGCGTACCCGGCCGCGCCTGACCACGGCACGGAAGGCGACGATTCTGGCCCGGTCGCGTTCAGGCCGCGGACGCCTCGCCTCGATGTGGCGGCTAAGCACGCCACTCACCGGAGACGTCGCCCCCACGAGCGGCGAAACCTATGTCGGGTGATTCGAGGAGGCCGGGGGACCCCCGTCTCTGGAATCCGCTTCGATGAAACCCTCTGCAATGCCCCGATGCCGTTCGATGGCTCGCCTCAGTGCAACGGTCCCGCGCTCGAGCGCCTCCAGATCGTCGATCTCAAGTTCGGCGATGAACTCGTCAGCCTTTTCGCGGAGGCCTAGAAGCTGGTCATGGATGCCCTGCCCCTTCGTTGTGACGGTGAGGTGCTTGATGCGACGGTCTTCGGCGGAGTCATCCCGGGCGAGATAGCCAGCCTCGACCAGGCGGTCCACCGCCGTCGACACGGTCGGGGCGGTGATGCCGAGAATCCGCGCGAGCTCTCCGCCCGTTGAGGCCTGCCCCGAGGCCACCAGGATCACCATCCGAATTTGCTGGATCGATAAGTCGACGCTGAGAAACACATCCATCTTGCGCTGGTCCAAAGCCTGCGCAATCGCGGCTTGGCTTTCATGCAGCGAAGCGATGAGATCCGCCGCCTTACGTCGACTCATAATCGGCTTCCTCCCAGCTAGGACTTAGAGAATGACAAATAGTTAGGAACGACCAAACTAACTTAGAAAGGGTTCCCGTGTCTGAAGTCTGGTGCATCGTTGGCGGAAGCGATGGAAGGGACCGCTATCTCGCTGAAGAATTAATCCGCACGGGCAACTCGGTCGCGATTCTCAAGAACGACGTCTCCCAACTCGCGATGCTTGTGAACACCTACGGTGAGGCGATCTTGCCGATCGAGATTCGTGATTCAGGAGACGAAGCACTGGTCGACGCGCTCGCTCACGTTGAGGCATCGTACGGTCACGTGGATGCCATTGCCGTGGTCGTGGACTGGTGGCCAGAGGGCACGGACGCCCAGGACCCACCGGACCTTTCGCTGACGAAACGCCCCGCCGGTTTCGAGCACGCTGCCGAAGTACTCGCCGCAAACCTGCCGGGGTCGAGGGTCGTCATCGTCACCGGTCGAATGCACGCAAGCGCCGAAGACCGATTGACAGCGCGGATGCTCAACACGGTTCTCGAGGACCGCCTGCGTCACGCGGCTCTGTCCGGCGCCCAGGCAGGCCGCCCCATTGACGTGCTGCACGTCGCTGACGTCTCCGCTCAACTCGGTGAAATCCGCGAGCACGAGCACTGATGGCCACAAGCCGCACACTCACCTCGGACGATCGCCAGACGATTGCCGAGCGACTGAAGGAGCGCATCTACGTCACCTTCACCAGTCTCACTGTCGTTCTGGCGCTCTCGAGCCACGCGCACGACCTTACGGCTGGAAAGGCCGCGACGACTCTGCTGATCGCCGTCGGCGGTACTCTTCTGGCTGTCTTTGTGGCTGACTTCATCAGCCACACCGTCGCACACACCGCTCTGCCCACGCGGAGCCAGTTGCGCCACATGGTCGGTGTCGTAGCGAACGCCATTGGCGTCGTCATTGTTCCCCTGATCCTGCTCGGGCTCGCGGCGCTCGACGTCATGAACATCGAGCTCGCCCTTAGCGTCTCGAGCATCGTCCTCGTCGCGACTCTGGGCCTCGTCGGCTTTCTCGCCGTCCGTCGCGTACAGCTGGGTGCCTGGTTGAAGGTGGCGCTGCTCGCCGTAGAGGTCATCCTGGGTCTCGCGGTCGTCGGTCTCGAGTTGCTCGCGCACGGCTAGTTTCGCGGCCTGACTCCCAGGGCATTGAGTCCAAACCCCACCCGGAGACGGGTGCGGATGTCGCCGGGCGCAGGTACTGTGGGCAGGTGGATTCTGAGCCAACCTCATCAACGACGTCATCACCAACGCACGGCGTTCTCGCCGCCGAGGGCGAAGCATCCGCTGTACCTGCACGGTGGAAACGTAACGTCGCCCTCTTCCTGAGCGGTCAGACGATCTCGCTGTTCGGTTCGATGATCGTGCAGTACGCGGTGATGTGGTACGTCACGTTTGCAACCCAGTCGGGCTTTGCGATCGCTCTTTACGCCATTGCGGCGTTTCTGCCGCAGGGCATCGTGTCGATCTTCGGAGGGGTCGTCGCCGACCGGATGAATCGCCGTGTACTCGTGATCATCGCCGACAGCACGATTGCCATTGTCACCTTCGTGCTGGCCATGGCGATGCTCAACGGCATCACCGACCTCTGGGTAATTTTGCTTGCCGTCGGGGCGAGATCGATCGGAGCAGGATTCCAGACACCGGCTGTGCAGGCGATGATTCCGCAGATCACTCCGCCCGACCAGCTCATGCGTGTCAACGGGCTCTTCGGCACGATCCAATCCGCGATGGCGCTCCTGGCTCCGGCTGCGGCGGGTGCTGTCTTCGGGCTCTGGGGCATCGTGCCGGTCTTCTTCATCGACGTTGTCACTGCGGTGATCGGCGTTGGCTTCCTGGTGTTCGTGTCTGTGCCGACCCTCGCGTCGATCGCAACGAAGACGACGAGCTATCGCGAGGACCTCGTCGAAGGGATGCGGTACATCTGGCAGCACAAGGTCGTGCGCTGGCTGCTCGGCGTCTTCGCCATTATCTTCCTGCTCACGGTTGCACCGTCATTCATCACGCCGCTGTTGATTGCGCGAACGTTCGGCACTGAGGTGTGGATGGTCACCGTGCTCGAGATCGCGTTCAGCGTCGGCATGTTACTGGGCGGTGCTCTCGTCGCCACAGTCTTGGCGAAGCGCGGGCGGATGCCACTTATTCTGTTCGCGACGTTTGGCTTCGCCGTCTTCACAACCGCACTCGGGCTCTCGCCCAACCTCTGGGTGTTTTACGGTTTCATGTTCGGGTTCGGGCTTCTCGTACCCCTGTTCTCCGCCCCGTTTATGACGCTCGTGCAGGAGACCGTCGCACCGGAAATGCATGGTCGCGTTTTCAGTTACGTCGGCATCGTGATGGCGCTGGCCACGCCGGTTGGCATGACCATTTTCGGACCCCTCGCGGATGTGATCAGCGTTCAGGTGCTGCTGATCATCGCCGGAATCGTGACCGTGCTGGTGATGGCCGTGGCGGTCTTGCTGCCCTCGGGCCGAGCCGCTATTGCTGCAGCGAAAGCGCAGAAGCCGCTCGACCAGGCCTCGGAGACGACTGGCGAAGCGACGTAGCGGAATCCGTTACCGCATTCCTCCCAAAGCGAAAACGGAGAACGGTTCGGTCACACCAGAATGAGCTTTGGCCCACTCGCTTTGACGTGATCCAAAATGGCCTCATCTGCGCCCGCGTTCGTTATGACCACATCGAGGTCTTCGACCGACCCGTATCGCCACAGAGCAACGGTACCCACCTTGCTCCGGTCGGCGAGAAGCACTCGGTGGTTCGCAGAACGGAGCGTCTCCCTCTTGAAGTCAGCTTCCGTCTGATCAGGCGTCGTAAGCCCGTGACTGGCAGAAAGACCGTTAGTGCCGAGAAAGGCAACGTCGACCTGAATCTCCTGAAGACTGCGAATCGCAAAGCGGTCCACCTCCCCCAGTGTCACTGGCCGGACCCGTCCGCCGAGTGTCAAGACGGTCAACGCTGGTTCAGCAGCGAGGAATAGCGCGATCGGAAGGGAGTTGGTGAACACTGTGAGTTCTCGATCCTTCGGCATGTGCTCGGCGAACATCATTGATGTCGATCCGGACTCAATAAAGATGGCGCCAGAAGCTGGCACCGATGCGACGGCGGCCTTCGCTATGGCGTTCTTCTCGGCGGAGTAACGCGTTCGGTCGCCAACGCTTTCCTCAAAGAGGAGCCTGTCCACTGGAATTGCGCCACCGTGCACTCGCCGCACGAGACCGGACGACTGCAGATTATTGAGATCCTGTCGGACCGTTTCCGCACTCACGCCGAACCGGCTAGCGAGCGAGGCGACTTCTACCCGCCCGTCCTCCTTCGCGGCGCGCGCTATCGCGAATCTACGCTCCTCGGCATACAGCCGTTCCATTTCTGCCATGTGCATCCCGTCTCGTGTGGAGATCTTGAGGCCCAGTCTGTCGTGCAGTGCCCGTGTGAGTGTGTTTCATCCTCGTTAATTCAGATCATATCTGTGTTTCCTAGAGTTTTCCCTCTTGACGGCTTGTGTTTGCTTGTGATTGTCTAAATCCACATTCATTCAAAGGAGATAGAGCGCAGATGGACGCACAAGAAGTCGACCTCGCGGTCGTCGGGCTGGGGGCCGCCGGCAGTCAGGCGCTCCTGAGCGCAGCGCGCCGCGGGGCCTCAGTCCTCGGGATCGAGCAGTTCTCAATCGCCCACGATCGGGGATCATCCCACGGCCATTCCCGGCTCTTTCGAGGAGGTGCCTCGGAAGGCCCTCTCTACGTCGACCTTGCTCGCCGCTCCCGCGAGCTCTGGGAAGAAGCGGAGCGTCAGACCGGGCGCGAAATCCTTACGCTCGTTTCGGGATTGACCCTCGGCTCGGCCGAGAGCGAACTCATAGAGACCACCCGCGCTGCGCTCGAAGCACGAGGGCTGCCACACGAGACGCTCGACGCCGACGAGGTGCGCAGCCGGTTTCCGCAGCATCTGGTTCGCGACAGCGACATCGGTTTGATCGATCCAGCCACCGGCGTTGTTCGGCCAGAGCTTTCGATAGCCACAGCAGTCGAACTCGCCGTGGATGCAGGCGCAACCGTGTGGGCCAACACGCCGGTCACGCGTGTCGACGACGACGGATCTCGGGTCGTGATTGATACAGAACGCGGGCGGGTAGTCGCGCGCAAAGTGATCTTGGCTGCGGGGGCCTGGAATTCGACGTTACTTCCGGACGAGGCGTCCTCGTTCACCGTGCGACGGGCCATTCTCACCTGGTTCCTCCCGCGGGGGGACGATTGGCAACATTTCGCTCCCGATCGGTTCCCCGTTTTCACCAGGGACCTCGACGGAGTCCGCGGCTGGGGGGCTCCCGCGATCGATGATCTTGGCGTGAAGGTCGGACTTCAGGACCAAGCAGGTTACTCCATCGAGAATCCCTCCGATAATCGTAGGGACGTCACTCCCGACGAAGTTCAGCGGGTCGAGGCATTCGTCGCCCGTCAGTTCGGCGGCGCTCTTGAGCCTCAGGCAGTGCACGCCCGAGGCTGCATGATCACCGTCACTCCCGACGAACATTTCGTCGTCGGCCCTTCGGCTTCCCATCCCAACATCGTGCTGCTTGCCGCCTGTTCAGGCCATGGGTTCAAGCATTCGCCCGCGATTGGGGAGATCGGCGCAGACCTTGCGCTCGACGGTGACTCGCCATTCGACCTGTCGCTCTTCGCACCATCGAGATTTCACTGACCTAACCACCCGCCCGCACGCAACGCCTACTAAGTCCATGCAACACGTCTATCAAATTCATGCACCACGTCTATCAATGGGAGTACTTCAATGCAACGCAGCAAATACGTCGCCATCGCATTCACCGCGGTCGCTGCACTCACACTGTCCGCATGCTCATCGGCCGCGCCCGAAACTTCAGCGAGTAATTCGGCAACCGCCGACTACGAACTTGCCAAGGCGGGCACACTTCAACTGCTAGTGAACAGCGACGCCGCCCCCTTCGCCTCTGTCAATGACGACGGAGAGTTTGAAGGGTTCGACGTTCAAATGCTCACCGAGATCACCGATCGGCTTGGGCTCCAGCTGGATATCAAGACGCAGGAGTTCGACACGATTCTTCCCAGCGTCGCGGTTGGTCAGGCTGACGCAGCCGCTTCATCGATTGCCGACACCGACGAGCGCCGCGAGACGGTGTCGTTCTCGCTTCCGACGTACACCGGCGTCATGTCAATCACGGTGCCGACCGAATCGAAGATCGAGGATGCGAAGGACCTTGACGGCAAGCGCGTCGGCGTCAAATCGGCAAGCCGCAACGCCGAGTATGCGGAGCAGTACTTCACAGACTCGGAAATCATCTACTTCCCGGCCGAAGCTCCGATGTTCAACGCGCTGGAAGGCGGAACGATCGACGCTGGGTTCTTCGACGGTCAGGCTGCTGATAAGTACGTGCAGCAGTACGAGGTGAAAGTTGCCTTCAGCGCGGTGAACGATGACAACCGTGGAGCAGCCATCGTCTTGCGGCCAGAATCCGACAAACTTCGCGCCGACATCAACAAGACGCTACGGGAAATGCTCGCGGACGGCACCTACGAAGAAATCTTCACGAAGTGGGTGACAACGGAGGACGTCCAGCCTCAGCTTGATTTCCTCAGCGGCTACTACGAGAAGTTCCCGAAGGACTCCTACCCCAACGACTAGGCCCGCGGTTGTGGGCGGCCCTGCCGCCCACAACCAACCTTGATTGGACTGCACTTATGAACGACTTCATCAACATGTTCTTCAACATCGAGCTGATCACGAAGGTACTTCCGGACCTTGTCGGGGTTGGCCTCATGAACACCCTCATTCTCGCTGTCTCCGCCACAGCAATCGCGCTCGCGTTCGGCATCGTTATCGCGATGGCACTGATCTCCCGGCACCGCTGGCTGAACTGGCCGGCAAGGATATATGTCGACCTCCTCAGGGGATTGCCGGTTATCCTCACGATCTTTCTTATCGGCCAGGGCCTTCCGTACATGGGAGTACAGCCCTTCGGTCCGAGTGCCTATCCCTACGGGATCATCTCTCTTGGTTTGATCGGTGCCGCCTACATGGCGGAAATCTTCCGCTCCGGCATCCAGAGCATCCATCATGGGCAGCTTGAAGCCGCGCGAGCACTGGGGATGCCATACACGACATCCATGGCGATGATTGTCGTCCCTCAGGGCATCCGAAACGTGTTTCCTGCCCTCACCAACCAGTTCATCGGCATCGTGAAGGATACGAGCCTCGTGTACGTGCTCGGTCTTGCCGTCGGTGAGCGCGAGCTGTATCGCATCGGGCAGGACATGTCTCAGCGAGTTGGCAACCTTTCGCCCCTTGTCGCGGCCGGCATCGTGTATCTGATCATCACTGTCCCCTTGACCTACTACGTCAACTGGCTCGACAACCGCCTTCGCACCGGAAGGGTACCTGTGATCGTCGAAGAACCGGCTACGAAGGCAATTGCGAGCGAAGGAGCAAAAGCATGACCACCACCACAACCTTTGGAGTGCGGGTCGAAGGGCTACACAAGAGTTTCGGTCAGAACGAGGTCCTCAAAGGAATCGATCTGAAGATCGAGCCGGGCGAGGTCGTCTGCATCATTGGCCCCTCGGGATCCGGCAAGTCGACACTGCTGCGCAGCATGAACCTCCTCGAGGTGCCTACATCAGGATCAATTTACATTGGGGATCGCGAGATCACGGCCGGCGGAGCGGACATCAACGAGCTCCGAAGCCACGTCGGCATGGTCTTTCAGAGTTTCAATCTTTTTCCACACATGACAGTCGAGCGCAACATCACGGTCTCGCTCGAGCGTGTGAAGGGACTCAGCTCGGCAAAGGCGAAGGACGTTGCCGCTGCGCGTCTCAGCGAAGTCGGTCTCTCGTCGAAGGCAAGCTCGAGGCCCTTCAACCTATCCGGTGGTCAACAGCAGCGGGTTGCAATAGCCAGGGCACTGGCTATGGAGCCGGGAATCATGCTGTTTGATGAAGTGACTTCGGCGCTCGACCCCGAGCTGGTCAAAGGTGTTCTGAACATCATGATCGACCTCGCAAAAAGAGGCATGACCATGGTGGTCGTCACCCACGAGATGGGCTTCGCTCGGCAGGTCGCAGATCGCGTCGTCTTTATGGACCGTGGAGTCATCGTTGAGCAAGGACCGCCAGATGAGCTTTTCATTTCCCCTCGGTCAGAACGCCTGCGTTCTTTCCTCTCGGAAGTCCTGTGAACGCGGCGATTGAGCCGATCAACCCGATCGATTGGCCAACAAGTAGCTCACGCCGAATCCGAATCGTCGGACCGAACCCGGCAATGGATCGAACGCAAACCATTGACAGGCTGGAACCGGGTCACGTTCATCGAGTGCGCTCCGTTGTCGCGAGAGCTGGCGGTAAATCCTTCATCGTCGCACGCACTGTTCGTAGTCTTGGTGTTGAGGTCAGCATGTACGGCTTTCTGGGTGGCCCTGTCGGAGCCATCGCAGCCGAAGAATGCCGCGATAGAGGCATTGACGACCGCCATACACCGATTGCCGGCTCCACTCGAATTACCCCGGTCATCGTCGAGGTCAGCACAGGTCGCTCCACCGTCCTGAACGAGCCTGGCCCGGAGGTCACTGAAGCAGAGATCAAGCAACTCCGCGCGAAGATTGCCGAAGATGTTCTCCTGGGTGACCTCGTCGTCTGCACTGGTAGCCTGCCGCCCGGTTTGCCCAGCTCCTTCTACGCCGATGTCGCCGAGTTGGCCCACTCTCGTGGAGCGCGACTTGCCGTTGATGCCAGTCGGGATGTTCTGCGCCACGCTCTAGCCGCGGCTCCCTGGCTCGTGAAGTGCAACCGGTCCGAGTTCGCAGACGCGACGGGCTGCGCCGCTGACGGTCATGACGAAGCCGCGCTCCGAAGCATCGCGAGCGCGATGGTGACACAGATAGAACGAGGCTCCTCCATTGTCATCGTCACCATGGGCAGCGCAGCGTTCGTCGTTGCAACGGCTGACGGTCTGTGGCAAGTTGCCGTCCCACAAATCGAAGCAGTGAACGCAACGGGCTCCGGAGACACCTTTCTCGCCTGCTTCATGGCAAGTGTCGCTGACGGCTGTTCCCTCTCGGACTCGCTAAGAATGGCAACGGCAGGCGGCGTCGTGAACGCTGGACAATTGACGCCCGGGCTCGACGATGCGAGCGGCCTCGTAACTTTCGCAGCCGCGGTGTCATTCGCTCCGCTCCTTGAACTCAATCAGGTGCCCAGTTGACTAGGGCGTACCTCGGAATTGATATCGGCACGACGCGCACAAAGGCTCTTCTTTACGACGCAGCCGAGAGTCGCGTACTCGCCTCATCGTCCCTGCCAACACCGGTAAAACATTCATCGGAGGGTGATCTCAGAGACCCGGACGCAGTCGTAGAGGTGACCGCGGCCGTGTCCGCAAGAGTCCTTCGCGAATACCCCGCAGACGTGGCGGGCGTGAGCGTCGCATCCGTCGGCGAGGAGATCGTTTTAGTTGATGCGACGGGCTTGTCGACGGGAACTACACCCGCCTGGTACACAGTCGAGTCGGCACTGTCCCCGGAAGGGCCCACTCACGCTGAAGCGACTTGGCACAAGCTATCGTCCATTGCGCGTAAGCACCCCGACCGAATCACCGCTTCCCGTTCGTTCACCGATATCGCCGGATACGTTAGCTCTCGACTTACCGGTGACCACGTAACAGACGCCGGAGGCTTCAGTCCTTTGTCAATGGACAGGTCCCATGCGTCGCGAACGGGTTTCTACGATCCAACCACCGAACAGTGGGATTTGCAGAGATTTGATCGACTGGGGCTGCCAAGGGAATTACTGCCCACTCTGGTGTCCTCGGGGACGGTTATCGCGAGGACGAGCGGTGAAATTTCGGCAAACCATGGTTTGCACCCGGACGTGCCTATCGTTGCCGGTGGTCATGACCATTTTTGTGGTGCCTTCGGGGCGGGGGTCCGGAGCACCGGGGACATCTATATTTCGGTTGGCACCTCCGAATCGCAAATTGTTTTAGTGGATTACCTGAGCGACGAGCTTCGTGAAGCCGGCATTGATGTCGGCACCTACGTCGATGCCCGACACGCATATCTTCACATTGCAAGCGCGTCCGGACGCGAGTTCGATGCAGCGGTTCGAGATACGGAATTCACCGACAGTATCGACGATCTCTACCGGCGTATGGAGGTACTCATGGACTCAACACATCTGAGTGGCGAGAGGAGAGCAAACAACATCGACTTGACGGTTCGTCCGATACTCCAGCTTCTTCATGACCAAGCGGATCGGGCCGCCGACAGGATCGACCGTCTCTTAACGCTTGCCGGTCGGAGTGATGGACGAGTGTTCGTCGGCGGAAGTCCTGCATCGCAGCCACTTTGGCGTCAGATCCGCCGTGCCGCTTCGGCGGTGCCGCTTACGTTCCTGCGAGAACCCGAACTCTCTGCTCTCGGCGCTGCCTTGCTGGCTCAGTTCGCCGTGGAGGGTATCGCCCCAAGTCCACCGGCGGTCACCTACAGTGAGGGCGCTGCTCACGGGATATCAGGCGGCATGTCGGTTTCGCCGGCGGGGGTGAGGGCAGAATGACCATCGCGCGGACCGCGGATTTGGTCCAGCGTGCACAGGAACTGCGGACGGGAATCGCCGCACTGAACGTGATCCAGCTTGAGCATGCGGAAGCGATCGTCCGCGCCGCAGAATGCAGCGGCGCCCCCGTCATCTTGCAAGTTAGCGAGAACGCTCTGCTCTACCACAGCGGCGATCCGGTTCCGATAGCCGCAGCCTGTCTCGCGCTTGCACGTCGGTCGAGTATGCCCGTCGCCCTACACCTCGATCACGCGACCTCTTTTTCCCTGTGTCGGTCCGCTATCGAAGCCGGGTTCAGCTCCTACATGATTGACGCATCTTCTGCCGACTATGAAACGAACGTTCAACTCACGCGCGAGGCAGCGCAGTGGGGACGCGAACAAGGAGCATGGACAGAGGCGGAACTCGGCGAGGTTGGCGGCAAGGGTGCGCACGCTCCTGGCGCGCGGACCGACCCGGCTGAGGCCGGTCGATTCGTCGAAGAGACAAAAGTCGATGGGCTCGCAATTGCAATTGGGTCGTCTCATGCGATGGCTACACAATCTGCGAACCTCGACCTTCGTCTACTCGAGAGCATCCGTGGTGAAGTGAACGTCCCCCTTGTTCTTCACGGCACTTCGGGAGTACCAGACGACTCGGTCCGGGACGCTATCTCACTCGGCATAACAAAAGTGAATGTTTCAACCCAGCTCAATAAGGCGATGTCCTCCGCCATACGGCTGGAGCTCGCTAGGGATCCTGACCTCATCGATCCGCGGCGATACCTCGGTCCCGCTCGGGACGCTATCGAGGGTCAAGCCCGCCATCTTTTGGGTCTCATCAATCAAGTGCATGTCCGCGAAACACCGGACATGAAAGAAAGGAAAACACAATGAATACATCCCTCCCGACCGCCACGCTAGGCACAACTGGCTTCGACGTGACTCGCGTTGGTCTCGGAGCCTTCGCGATAGGTGGTTCAAAATGGTCGTACGGCTGGGGAGCGCAAGACGACAACGACTCCGTACGCACGATTCTTGCGGCCGTCGATCGAGGCATCAACTGGGTCGACACCGCCGCCGTTTACGGCCGGGGTCACTCCGAAGCAGTCGTTGGTGAAGCGCTTCGACAGCTGCCCGAAGCGGAACGCCCGCTGGTTTTCAGCAAAGGCGGGTTGGTCTGGTCCGACGATGACGCTTTGGAGACAGGTGAGAGGAAAGTCGGCGCACCGTCAAGCTTGCGCGCTGAGGTCGATGCGTCGCTTCGACGACTCGGGGTTGAAAGCATCGACCTCTATCAAATGCACTGGCCAGCTGAAGATGGCACCCCGCTAGAAGAGTATTGGGCGACATTGGTCGACCTGAAAGCTGCGGGAAAGCTCCGAGCGATCGGGC
The DNA here is from genome assembly GCF_024171565.1 of Okibacterium sp. HSC-33S16. Taxonomy (GTDB): domain Bacteria; phylum Actinomycetota; class Actinomycetes; order Actinomycetales; family Microbacteriaceae; genus Mycetocola_A. The sequence continues at coordinate 155,401 of NZ_JALJZZ010000004.1, read as the reverse complement.
TTTCAAACCACAACGTCGACGAGCTGGCGCGCGCTGAGCAGATCGGCCATGTCGACTCGTTGCAGCCACCGTTTTCGGCAATCTACCGGGACGCAGCTGCTGATGTGATTCCATGGTGTGCCGCCAATGGAACCGGGGTCATCGTCTATAGCCCAATGCAATCGGGGCTCTTAACTGGCTCGTTTTCACCCGAAAGGGCCGCCGCCCTTCCGTCGAATGACTGGCGCGCGCGGCACCCTGACTTCCAAGGTGAAGGCCTCACGCGAAACCTCACCGTCGCTGCGGCGATGACCACCGTCGCCGAAGCTCGCGGAATTTCGACCGCTGAAGTTGCGATCGCGTGGGTTCTGGGGTTCGAAGGTGTCACGGCAGCGATCGTCGGGGCGAGACGGCCGGCGCAAATCGATGGTTGGTCCGGAGCGGGATCTGTCACCCTCACAACGGACGAGTACGAGCAAATCACACGGGCTATTGACTCCACCTCGGCTGGGTCGGGACCGTCCGCTCCCTTGGCCTACCTCGGATAGTTGAGCACTTCGACGATCATCACTCAGCTGTCCTGATTGGTTCAGGTTGGCGACCGGAAGGCTCTCTGCATTGCAGGGAGCCTTCCGGTCTGCTTGGAGTTCGTCCGAGCGGCGTGGGACTGTGTCGGGTTCGGAGTTAGCCCCTTGTTCTCGGTCCCGTTCATGACCCTCGTGCAGGAGAACGTCGAACCGACTGTGCTGGTGATGACCTTGGCGGTCTTGCTGCCGTCGGGCAGAGCGGCTATCGCTGCCGCGAAAGAGCAGAAGCCGCTCGACCAGACCTCCGCCGAGCGGCAGGACCTCGAGACGCCTTAACTTGCATCCCGGATGGGACAGAACAGTCGGCACACCGCACCGGTGAAGCTCCTTATTCCGAGCGGACGACCCGCACGAAGCGTGCGGTCAAATCATCGGCGCCGGGCGTGACTGATATCCGAAATGACGGATGCTCCGCGAGCGCACCTGAAGGAAGCGCGACGGTCGCCGTTTTCCAGGCGCCATCAGCGGTGCGTTCGATCAGCGGCGAGGACCAGTCCCCCACATCGACGGTGAACGCGCCGGTTCCCGAGTCGAGGTAGGTCACCTTGACGACACACGCCTCGGACGCCGCCGAAAATCGCGGATCGAGCTCGAAGACGAACCCGGTGTCGCCACCCGCGGCATCCGTTCGTAATCCTTCGTGCGCGGTCCCGTTGTCCGCCTGCACGACCCCCACGTGAACGTCATCGTCGGAGCGGTGCGCGACCGAGCCCGGTTCATCAACCTGCACGAGCCAGCGTTCCAAGTTGCGCACCCACGGCCGATTGGCCCACGACTCAGATCCAGTTTCAAACGGGCCGGCTTCATCGCCCGCCCAGTAGGTGTCTTCGGCGTCACGCAACGCCGCCCAGGCATCCGGCGATGTCTGAGCCGTCGCGCCCATCGACAGGCGCACCCAATCCCAGTGTTCGGGATATTCGGCGAAGTACGACGGGTCGGGCACGACATAGATCCAGTTCGTCCGCAGCTGCAGAGCCTTGAGGTTCGACTGCCGCACGGCATAGTACGGGTCGTCGGAGTTGTAGCCGCAGTCGTTGAAGCACTCGTTCTCGGTCGCGACGATTCGCGTGCCGTCGTGCACCGGCAGCGTGTCATCGAGTGCGAGGTGCCCGTTCGGCAGAATGTGCGATCCGTACGCGGGCGCCTCGCTCAGGTGGAAGTTCGACACTTCGGTGATGCCATTTCGGATGCCAAGACCCGCGTCAACCGCGTCGGCGGCAAGCAGGTCGTCGTCAGTGTCGAACGGACCGAACGGGTAGTCTTCCCCGGTGAAGACGAGCTTGGTCGCATGCTCACCGAAGAGCTCGGCCAGGTCGGTCAAGGCGTGGTCGTGCCAGGCGAGGTAGGTGTCCAGATCGAGGTCACCGGCTTCGACGGCAGCGGTCACTATGTCGTAGTCAAATTCTGCCCAGGTGAATGCGCCAGGCACGTAGACGAACGACAACCGCGGGTCGGCGGCGAGGCCACCATCGATGAACACCTTGCGGTAGCTGTCGAGCAAATGACCCCAGACGCATTCGTCCCAAATGGGCAGGTGCCGTTCGCCGTCATAGTCCGGCCCGTAGGTTGATACACCGCAATCCTCGGCAACCCATTCGGGCGCCCAGCTCTCACCGCTGGCGAAGATCCGCATCCAGAACCGGTCGGGGCGGGCGAGCTGTTCGTCGAGCGAATCGAAGTTCAGTCCCTGCGCTTCTCCGGATGCGCTCCGGTCCAGTCCCCCTTGTGTCGGCTGAATCTGCCGCCAGCTGACGTCAACCGAGCGCGTGAAGACGTGGTCCTCTGCGGATGCTTCCTCCGAGAAGAACCCGGAATTGGCCGCGGGGCGCGCCGATGGCGGCATGCTCCAATCGTCGCCATCACGGATTTCGACGCCGTCGCTGGCACCGAGAAAATCAAATGTAGGACCGTCCGTGTTGACGGCCGGCGGTGACGGTGGTGCTGCGTCCGGGCTCGCGCAAGCACTTGTGACACCAACCGCGAGAAGAGCAGCCGCGGCTCCCAGTCGGCGCGTCGCGCGCCGGATCCGATCGCGGCGTCCGTGCGAGTTGGCGAACGCCATGGAAGCTCCTGTTGTTGTGGCATCCGCCATAAAGGTGATGCGTCTCAGCGCGCGTCCGTCTCACGGAAAGATTGTTGGCCTCCGGTTACTCCAGCCGCGCCGAGAGTGAGCCTACTCGTCCCCGGACATCTCGGGCGCGAGCGTGTGCCCTGCAGAAGTCAGCAGTTCTCGGGCACGACCGTACCTATCAGACGGCACCATCAGAATGTCGCCGTCAAAGGTGGACGTGACGAAGACCGGGCAGCCGGCCACGGAGAGCGGGGCGACAAGCGACGTGACGACGCCCGTGAGTCCGAACGGGATGGGACCGCTCGCGTACAACGCCCTCCACATTCCATCAATTTCAGCATCATCAGGCGCGAGGTCCGCGGCGCAGACCACCGAGAGTTCCTGTGGGGTTCGGGTTACGGAGACGTAGCCATGCGACGGAGAAGCCGCGAGGAGTTCGGCGGGAACAGCCGCCGTCGCGGGAAGTCGAGCGATGACGTAGTCCCCTGCCAGTTCGTGAAGGGCAACAGAGGGAAGGTCTGAGAGCAGCATGTCTGTCCTGATTGGTTCGCGCGGAAGGCTCCTGGCGCTAGCTGAGCCGCGACGATCGCGCACACCTATCTTGACGCATCTGTGTTGCTATGGGCGCGCTCCAGGCAGACCAGCTCCCGTCGCTGCTCCCACGACTCAGCCTTAGCGAAGCCCAGCCTCTCGTAGAGCGCCAACGCCGCCACTCTCCACTGCCAAACCGTGAGACGAATGCTGCCGACGTCCGTTGAGCTGAAAACATGACGAAGCAGAGAAGATGCGACCGATTTACCGCGATGGCTGGGTTGCACCCAGAGTCGTTTGATTTCAAGCTGTGCATCCACCGGCTTCACCACAACGATGCCGACGGGAGCTCCGCCGTCGGTGGCAACAAAGACGACGCAGTCACGGAACGCTTTCGCCGGGTTCGCGATCTCCTCTTCATAGCGAGGTGCGAGCGCTTCGCCCTCGACATACGTGGCAAGTCCTCGCTCCGCCTTCTCACTTTCGGTTTGGTGAAGGTAATTCTCGATGAGCAAGGAAACCACGTGGGAGTCCTTGGCGGGGTTCACCCTGCGAATGTCGATCACAGGGCGAGCCTAGCGAGGACGTGATCACAGTGCGACGGCCCTAGTTAGCGGTGCCCGCCTTATTTACACTTTCACCCCAACGTGTAAATAAGGGTGGTCGAGTTTACCGAGGGCGTGCGAGCGTCCACTGCTCCCCGTTCGTGCCACACTTCTGAAATGACGATTCCGGATCTCGACGCCCCGACTCAGACGGGCGACGGGCCCGGCCCCGAGCGCCCGGTCGCCCGAGCGCTCGGCAAGTTCGCTCTCATCATCTTGGGCGTCGCGGTCGTGACCGTGACCGTTCTCGGCGGTGCGATCTGGGTGATCGGTTGGTTCTTCTCAGCCGACACCCGAGCCGAGGGCGCAGCGACAGATGATTTCGTCGCCTTCGCCGAGGACCTCCCCGGAGTCGCCAGCGCCACCGCCGCATTCGGGCTCGCGGATACGTTCGTCGACGCGACGGACATCTACTCAACAGTCACCCTCCACGACGACTGCACGAGCGAATCGATGAGGGCAACCGCAACGTCTCTTCTGCCGGAAATGTCGCCATCCGGCACGGATTTCCGGGTTCATCCGGATGTGATCTGCGGTGCAGCGAGAGTCACGGTCTCCCCCGCGACGACCATCACTGACCAACGATTCAGCCTGCTCAGCACCCTCCTCGACGACCCCGCTGTTGCAACAGCGGCCGTGCGCAGTCCGCAGCAGGGCGATGACGCCCAGGTCGATGAAGACAACGCCGGCTTGTTGATCGAAATCGGAACCACCGCGGATGCCACGCTGGCCGCCGTGCTCGAAACGTGGCTGTCGAGGTCTGCCGAGCTCACACCAGAAGCGCAACTGGTCGTCGGAGGTCCAGCGAACCCGGAAAGCGGCTATCTCAGGTACCTGTCCGATGATGTGCGCCAGGTGTCCATCAGAGCCGGCCGCGAGGTGCCGACGGGGGCTCTGGCCGCGGTACGGGCCGTGGAGGATCTGGAGTTTATTCGAGGGTTCTCGCTGAGCTTCGCGCCACAGCCGAGTGAGCTGCGAGTCCTGGTCGACGAGGGAATGGTTCCCGACGCGCTCAGCCGGTTGGCACCCGTCTCGTCACAGTTTGAGACGGTCAACGTCACCCAGTGATGACGGCCGGGAAGCCCCTCAGCCAAGCGGGCTTCCCACTCCCCTCACAATTGCTCCGAGATCTCCATGGGCTCGCTGCTGCCATGTGCTCGCGACCGACATAGCGCTCAGCGGGAGACCGTTACGCCGCTTCGCCCTAAACGAGCTGCAGCTGCACCGTCACGTACGAGTGCGCCGGAAGGTCCACTTCGAGACCGTTGCTGTGCTCGCGCACACCCGTGTGGGCCACCGGCGCAACGGCGTCGGGCTGCTCCGGAGTGTTGTGCGTGTGCAGTGTTGGCGCCGTCAGCACCCGCGCCGAGTGTCCCGTGACGGTGCGACCGCGCAGGTCGAGCACAACGGTCCGAGCGGTCTCGGCGTCGAGGTTCGACAGCGAGATCAGCGCGGTGTCGCCGTTCACCGATGCCGAGGTGGAGAAGAGGGGCAATTCGGCTCCCTCGACCTCTCGGGTCGGAATCTCGCCTTTGATGCCGACGTCGAGCGACGCCGCATCGTGGTGACCCGTGTTCATCTCGAAGACGTGGTAGCTCGGCGTGAGCACCAGCGCACCGGTGTCGGGATCGGTGAGGATCATTGCCTGCAACACGTTGACCGTCTGGGCGATGTTAGCCATGGCCACCCGGTCGGCGAACGCGTGGAAGATGTCGAAGTGCACCGAGGCAACGAGTGCGTCGCGCAGTGTGTTCTGTTGGTAGAGGAAGCCGGGGTTGGTTCCCTCCTCAACGTTCCACCACGTACCCCACTCGTCGATGATCAGGCCGACCGTGCGCTCCGGGTCGTAACTGTCCATCACAGCCGCGTGACCTCGGACGAGCTCGCCCATGCGCTGGGCACGCTTCATGGTTACGTAGTACTGCTCGTCGTCGAAGCGGGTTGCCTCGCCCTTGTCCTCCCACGGCCCGCTGTGCGTGTAGTAGTGCAGCGACAGCCCCTGGACGTGCTTGTGTTGCGCGTGCGCGCCGCCCAAACCCGAGAGCGACTTCATCAGGGACTCGGTCCACGCGTAGTCGTCGACATTCGCACCGGCCGCGATCTTGTAGACCGGCTTCTCGCCGTGGTTGCGCACGTAGGTCGCATACTGGCGGGCCAGGTGCGTGTATTGCGGAGCAGTCATGTTGCCACCGCAGCCCCAGGCCTCGTTGCCGATACCGAAGAACGACAGTTGCCAGGGCTCGTCCCGACCGTTCGCCCGGCGCAGCGCCGCCATTGGTGAGTCGTCGGCGCGGGTGAGGTACTCGACCCACTCGCTCATCTCCCGGACTGTTCCCGACCCCACGTTGCCGTTGATGTACGGTTCGGCGCCGAGCAGCTCACACAACTGCATGAACTCGTGAGTGCCGAATGAGTTGTCCTCGACAACGTCCCCCCAGTGCGAGTTCACAGTGCGGGCGCGCTCCTCACGCGGCCCGACACCGTCACGCCAGTGGTACTCGTCGGCGAAACATCCGCCGGGCCAGCGCAGGTTCGGAATACGAAGGGCACGCAACGCGTCGACAACATCCAAGCGGATGCCACCTTCGTTCGGAATCTCCGAATCCTCGCCCACGTAGAAGCCACCGTAGATACACCGCCCGAGGTGCTCGGCGAAGTGCCCGTAGATGTGGCGGGAGATGGTCGGACCGGGAAGGTCAAGGTTGATAACGGCGGTCAGGGTGTCGGCGGAGCCGGGGGTCATGGAACTACTTTCAAAGCGGGGATTCATGGAAACGGTTAGCCCTTCACACTTCCGGCGAGCAGACCGCTGACGATGTGTCGCTGGGTGAAGATGAAGAAGATCACCATGGGAACAAGGGCGACAACGGTCACGGTCATGAAGGCCGGCCAGTCGGTGCTGAACTCGGACACCGCCCGGTAGACCTGCAGCACGATGGTCTGCTTCTCGGGTGAGGAGATGAACACCGTCGGCAGCAGGAAGTCGTTCCACACCCACATGGTTTGGAAGACACTCACCGTGATGAGGATCGGCTTGATCAAGGGAAGGACGATACGCCAGAAGATTTGGACGGTACTTGCGCCGTCGACTCGAGCGGCTTCGATGATTTCGTAGGGAATCGTTCGCATGTAGCCCTGGATCAGGAAGAAGCAGAAGATCGATCCGCCGAGGTACATGACGACGAGTCCGTTGAGGTTGTCAACGAGGCTGAGGCCGACGAGGGTCCGGTACAGGGGAATCAGCGTGGATTGTCCCGGAATCATGAAGCCGAGCAGCAGGACCGCCGCCAGAATTCGGGCACCCCGGCTGTGCGTGATGATCATGGCGTACGCAGCCATCGCGCCGACCACTACTTGGAGTCCGACTCCGAGCACGGTGACATAGAGCGTGTTGCCGAAGGACTGGTAGATCGACAGGTCACCGAGCACCTCAGCCCAGTTGGCGAAGGACCATTGTGTGGGCAGGCCCAGTGGTGAAGACACCATCTCTGCCTGCGTTTTGAAGGTGTTGATGAGGATGTAGTAGAGCGGTACGGCGATGATGAGCGCGAGCGCCAGCATCACGACGCTGAGTGTGGCGCGCCGCCAGAGCGAGGCTTTCACGAGAATCTCCTACCGATAGAGCTGGTGATCTTCAGCTGGCTGAAGCCGACGATCGCCACGACAATCGTGAACATGACGGCGAGCGCGGACGCGAGCCCATATCGGCCCTGGCCAACACCGGAGGTGATCAGCGACTGGGTGATGGTGTAGGTCGCGAACCCTGGGCCTCCGTTGGTGAGCGTGTACGGCAGCTCGAAGACCTTGAGTCCGCTGGTGAGCAGCAGGAACGAGCTGATCACCATGGCCGGGGTCAACAGCGGCAGCGTGATGCCGAAGAACTGCTGGCGCGCGTTGGCGCCGTCGATCTTGGCCACCTCGTAGTACTCCGATGGAATGGCCTGGAGGTAGGCGATATACAACACCGCGTGCCACCCGACCTGTGCCCAGACGCCGACGAGGATGACGGATGCTCGCGCAAGCGAGTTATCCGACAGCCAAGACACGGAGTCGATACCGAACCAGTCGTTAAGGAGTGTGTTGAAGACACCCGACGGCAATGGCGACAGGATGTAGCTCCACACCAGGCCAAGGATCGCCATGCTCGGCACGGCCGGAAAGAACCACAGGGAGCGGACGAAGTTTCGGCCAAAGAACGCCTTGTTCAGTTGCACAGCGAGCGGGATGGCCAGGCAGGTCACCAGCACCGTCGTGCCTACCGCGAACAGCACGGTGAAGGACAAGCTCGAGAGCATGGACGGATCACGGAGAATCTCCGCGTAGTTGGCGAAGCCGATAAAGTTCGCGTCGGTGCTGTAGCCGGTGAAGTCGGTCAGGCTCCAGTAGAAGCCTTGGCCGAGCGGGATGATGAACAGGAAGATGAAGACGACAATCGCGGGCAGCAGGAACGCCCGGTTGATCGTGATTTGCTTCCATCCACCCTCGATGGACCGGCGACGGCGGACGACGGGTGGTGCGGTCGGAGCGATCTCTGAGACACGTGTAGACATAGTCGATTACCTCGTTGCGGTTGAGGCGGGACCCTGCGGCCCCGCCTCAACCGGATCGGAGCTTAGGAGCCAGCGAGCTTTGCGTCGAGAGCGGCGGCAACCTCTTCAGCGGAGATCTGGCCCTGAATCATGCGCTGGATCTGCGCAACAACCTCAACGTTCAGCAGGTCCTCCTTGCGCTGCCAGGAGATCATCGGCAAGTACAGCTCGCCACCACGGATAGGCTCGACCATCGACTCGAAGACCGGGTTGACCTGGGGCTCGAAGTTCTCGGTGACGGTGACGTCGTTCGTTGCCTCGTGGAACATCTCGACACCGTCCTCGGAGGCCAGCCAGCCGAGGAACGTCTTCGCCGCTTTCTGCTTTGCTTCGTCGGACTTCGCGCTGATTGCGTAGCCCGGTGCAGCTGCGCCGGCCTGGTACGGCTTACCGTCGGCCAGACCGGGAACCTGCCCGAACGCCCAGTTCAGCTCAGGGTTGGCTTCTTGAACCGCATTGATGATCCACGGGCCAGCGTTGATGATCGCGACGCGTTCGTTGGCGAACTCGTCACGAACCTGGTCACCGTCGAGAGCCACGACGTCGGAGGACACGAGGTCTTCGGTGAAGAGCTTGTTGTACTCCTCGAGAATGGGTGTCCACTCGTCCTCGAAGGTGGAGTCGCCGGAGAAGATCTGCTCGTCCAGGCTTGGTTCCATCTCCGAGGTCTTTGCGCCGAGCATGGCCGAGACTGTGGTCGGCAGCTGGTCAACGCTCTCGAGGAACGGGGTGTGGCCAGCATCCTTCAGCGCCTTCAGCATTTTCAGGAACTCGTCCCAGGTTTCCGGAATGCCGTCGTAGCCCACCTCAGCCAGCATGTCTTTGTTATAGGCGTAGCCGGCAGCCCAGGACGACAGCGAGAGTCCGTAGCGAGCTCCGTCGCGTCCGTAGGTGTCCAGGTTGAACTCCTGAACACCATCCATGAACGGCTCGTCGGCCAGGTCGATGACGGCACCCGAGTCAATGAGATTGGTCTTGTTCTCGGCGGCGATCACGAAGACGTCGGGAGCGGTGCCGGAGAGAACGCGAGTCTGCAACGTCTGAATGTACTCCGCCACCGGCGGCGAGTACGACGCTTTCACCGTCACCTCGGGGTGCTCCTCGTGGAACGCCTCAAGGATAGGTTTCATCTGCTCCTGACCTGTCCACGACAGGAAAGAAATTGTTGTGCTTCCGTCATCAGAGGCGCTGCCGGCACTACACCCCGCAGTGACGAGGGCGAGCGAGGCGCCAGCCACAAGGGCTACAGCGCGCAGGGTGCGAGATTTCATGAAGAACTCCTTTATTCGCATGAAAGCGGTGCGAGCGAAAAACGCTTCAGTCGCGGTCGAGAGCTATATCGTTATAGCTCAGGTGCGGAAAACGTTAGCTGCCTCTGATCGCAGCTGTCAATACTGCGGAGTGAAATATTTACAACGATGCAGAAAGTCCGGCCCACGGGCTTTCCGACCATAGACTTCGGGATACCCAGAGGCGCGGATACTCAAGGATGTAGAACAAGGAGACCCACACATGACGATCACGATGCGTGACGTGGCCCGCGCGTCTGGGGTGTCACTGATGACGGTTTCCAATGTGATCAATGGCCGACCGGGCGCGGTCGGCACCGAAACGCGCCTACGAGTCCTCGAGGCGGTGGAACGCCTCGGATATGAGGTCAATCTGACGGCACGGCGACTTCGAAATGGTCTGACCGGGACCGTTGGGTTGATCGTTCCGCGTTTCGACCACCCCTACTTTGGTGAACTCGCCGCTCGGCTCGCGACCGAACTCGCCAAGACGGGGCGCCATCTCAGCGTCGAGCAAAGTGGAGCAAGCGCGGAGGGAGAACTAGCCGCACTGTCGCACGCGAGAATCGCGACCTACGATGCCGTACTCCTGAGCGTTGTGGGGTTGCACTACGACGATGTGGACAAGCTTCAGACCTCTGTGCCGATTGTACTTCTCGGCGAGCAAGGGATGCCCCGACGCTTCGACCACGTGCAACTCGACAATGAAGCGGGCGCTCACCTGGCGACGGGCCATCTCATCGAGCGTGGGGCGCGACACCTTCTCATCGTCGGTGGGGGCGATGAGGGCAGACAGTCGATGACCGCGGCACGCACTCGAGGGTGGGAGCGAGCACAATCGGATGCGGGGCTGACCCCGCGACCTGACGGCGTTCTGGAACTCGCAGAACTTGAGGTCGCTTGCGCCAGAATTGCAGTGCGTGAACGGCTTGCTCAGACGCCTGAGATTGACGGCATTTTCGCCGTGACGGATCAGGTGGCGTTTGGTGTGATGGCTGGCGTCCATGACGCGGGCCTCCGAGTTCCGGAGGACGTGCAGATCGTCGGGTTCGACAACCTCGCGCTCGGTGAGCACATGACACCAGGGCTCACGACCATTGACCCCAGCCATGACTGGATGGTCCAGCGCGCCGCCGCGCTTATCGACCAGCGCATTGCGGGACAGGACGTTCCCCCGCAGCATCTCATCAGTCCGAGCATGCTCGTCGCACGAGGCACCACACGGGAGTGACTCGGGCATTGAGCACTCCACGCGCCTGCCAGGACGATGAACCCATGGAACTCATATTCCTCCACGGCCCGGCTGCGGCTGGAAAACTGACTACCGCCCGCGCCCTCGAGCAGCTCGTCGGCTACCCCGCGTTTCACAATCACCTGGTCGTCGACACCCTGACGACCGTCTTTGCCTTCGGCAGTGAGCCGTTCGTTCGCCTCCGAGAACGTTTCTGGCTCGACGTGATCGGCGACGCCGCCACGATCGGCCGATCACTCTCGTTCACATTCACGCCGGAACCGACGGTTCCTCTTGGTTTCTCCCGCCGGGTCCGTGAGCTCGTCGAGCGATCAGGGGGTTACGTCCGTTTCGTGCGTCTAACCGTGTCGGACACTGAGCAAGAACGCAGGATCGAAAACGAGGATCGTCACAGTTTTCATAAGTTGAACGACGTGAGCACCTTGCGCCGCGTGCGCAACGAGACGCATGGCCCGGTAGAACATCCACCCGTCGATCTCGAGATCGACACCGAGGCGAGCTCCGCTGAGGAGAGTGCTGCTCTCATCGCGGAACGATTCGGTTTGCGTGCACAGGCGCAGCAGGATCGATATCCGGAGCGATAGCTTCTTCTTCTCTCTGACACCGCTGGATCCAGAACTCAAGGCCGAGACGAAAAGAGACCGGTCACGCAAGACTTGGATCATGGACGACTCGACCCCAGCCTCCGCCCGCTCAGCCACCATCGAGTCCTGGACGGCGGCGCTGGCCCAGTCCACCGGCGCTCCCGGCGGCGGCGCTGCCTCAGGCGTGATGCTCTCGATCACCTACGCACTGACTTCCATGGTCGCCGGATACACCGAGGTGGACGACGATTCCCAAGCCGAACTCGACGCGGTGAAGCGACGCGCGGCGAACGGTCGCGAGAGGGCACTGGAACTTGCCGATGCGGATGCCTCGGCCTCGAAATCCTTCGGCCGCGCGTTTCGCATCGAACCCGGCGAGGACCGGAAAGAAGCGATCCGCGACGCGTCGCTGGACGCGGCTCAATCATCCGCTGATCTCGGTGCCCAGGGTGCTGCGGCAGTCGACGACCTCGAGTGGCTGGCCCGGCACGGGAACCCCGCTCTCATCGCGGACATCGCGGTGGCCTGCGGCGCCCTGCGGGCCGCGGTTGCCGGTGCGCGCACGAACGCGAGCTTCGATCTGGGCGCGCTGCCCTCGAATGGGCAGCCGCTGACCGACGTGCGCGAACAGCATCCGCATCTCTGGAAAGACGTCGAGGAACTCACGGCTGTCCTCGACCGCATCGACCGGCTCACCGCCGAGGTGGAGAACCGGGCGACGCCCGCGGAGCTGCAGGACTGAGGGCAGCTCGACGAGCGTCGACACGGGAGGAGGAGCATGGCTCGACGGAGCAAGATGGCGTGGGATCTGCGGCTCGCCGCCGTGCGGTACCGGTTCACCGAGAGCCTGTTTCTGTTTCCTGCCCTCGTGATGGTGGGCGGGATCGCCCTCGCCATTGGTGCGAGCGCACTCGATCGGGCGCTCGGGCACGACGCTCGACTGCCGTTCCTCCTCGCGATGAACAGCAACGCGGCGACCTGGCTGCTGGCCACCGTCGCCGGGGCGATGATCACAACCGTTGGTGTCGTCTTCTCGCTCACCGTGGTGAGCCTGCAGCTCGCGAGCAACCAGTTCTCGCCGCGTGCGATGCGCACGTTCATTCGGGATCGGCTGAGCCAAACCGTGATCGGGCTGCTCGTCGGGACCTTCTTCTACTGCGTGCTCATTCTGCCGAGCCTGAGCGGGGAGCCGACAGCGCCGGCGCCGCGGGTGTCGCTGACCCTCGCGATCGTGCTGACGCTCATCACGGTGATCGGCATCATCGTGCACCTCGACCATTTGGCCCGGGGGCTGCAGGTCGGCAACCTCGTACGGGTGATCGGGAATGAGGGTGAGTCGGTTGTGGCCTCGCTCGGGCGGCTGCCGAGCGGATCCCGGGCGGTGGACCCGACGGCGTTCCCTGCTCCGAGCGATGCACTCATCGTGCCGTGTGAGGTCAACGGCTGGGTGAGCCAGGTCAACGCTGAGCACCTGCTGCGTACCGTGCCCGCGGGCACTCACGTTCGACTGGAGACCCGCGTCGGCGCCTACATTCACCGCGGCGAGCCGCTGTTACGGGTCTGGCCAACGCCGTCGGAGAAAGCGCTGCGGATGCTGTCGGGAACCGTCGAGATCGCCGACACCCGCACGCTCTTGCAGGACCTCGACTTCACCGTGCGGCAGCTCGTCGACATCGGGCTGCGCGCACTGAGCCCCGCGATCAACGACCCGACGACCGCGATTGAAGTGATTCTGCGACTCGGCAGCCTGCTGCGCACCGTGCTCGTCGAGCCGCTGGCCCCTGCCGCCCTGCAGGACGACTCCGACCGCGTGCTGCTGTCGCCGTGGAACCTGGACCATGACGAGTACGTCGAGCACGCCTTCGACCAGATTCGCCAGACCTGCCTCGACCAGCCCGAGGTGGCGGCGTCCCTTCTACGCGTTCTCCGCATGCTCGTCACCCACGTGTCCGACAACCACCGGCCCGAACGCGTCCCCGCTCTCCGCCGCCAGATGGACCTGCTTCTCGAGGGGCTCGAGAAAGAACCGGGCCTTCTGGCCGCCGATCTCGAGCGACTGCGTGACCTCTCCTCCGACGACACCGACCCAGCCGACCACAGCCACCGCCACCGCCACTGACGCTTCGCCGCCAACTTGCCTTTTTTATCTTCTGGGCTATGGTGAGGCCATGACCACCTTCGCCGCTCACGTCGCCCTTGAGGCGCGGCGTCCGAACGCCCTCCGCGGAGTGGCCGTGTTCGGATACCGGCGCGAGCTGCGCCTTCTCGCTTCCTCCGAGCGGTGCTCTCACGGTTGACGATCTCGTATTTCGATCACCTGAACGCGCCGCACACCCGGCGCGTTTTTTGTTTCCCAAAAAAGGAGTTCTCATGAACGCACACACCACTGCCGCAACCACCCTTCCCCCCTCGACCGATGCCCTCCGTCACACCCTCGAGCAGGAGCTCGCCGAGCGTGAACAGCTCATCGCTGAACTCGCCGACCGGGCCGCTCCGCACATCGATCCGGTCGCCTGGTCAACGAGTGGCACCGCCAAGACCGTCGCCGAGCAAATTCGTGGCGCACTGGCCCGACTGGACTCCGGCACATACGGACGCTGCATCTCCTGCGGCGATTCCATCCCGGCGGCCCGCCTCGAAGCCGTTCCGTACGCCGCCTCCTGCGTGAACTGCTAGATCGGCGCACCCTCTCCCCCTGTAACTACTGACCGAAGGAAGGCAGCACACCATGGTTATCGAGTCCCAGCTCCGGATCGACGATGCGGTCTGGCGTGCCGAAAACCCCGCTGAGCGCGAGTCGCCGACGCACCGCATTCTCCTCGTCGGCGATGACCTCGCCTGCCTGAGTTCGATGGCGGATTTCCCCGAGGTTGACCGGGTCGATCGCGTCGAGACAGCCGATAACGGCTACGCCGCCGCTGTTCTCGGCATCGCGGCGCCCGAAGCCACTGACGCCGTTGCGATCCGCGAGCACCTCAATTCTCGCCTCGACGTCTGCCTCACCCTCGCCGAGCGCGTGCCTTCCCTCAACCACCTGATCCTGGTCATTGGCCATTCTTCAGAACGGATGCCACGCTCAGCGAAAAAGGCGCTGCTCTCGGTCTCTGAATCCCTCAGCGAAAACATCCAGGCCGAGGTCGAGCAACGGTTCGGGTCGTATGTCATCGTGACGATCCTTCTCGCCGGTCGCTGCAACGACTCGACGCTGCTCGCCGAGCGCCTCATTGATCGCGCAGCGCAGACCGGGGTGGCCGACGCGGCCTCGGTCGTGCTTTGGGAAGAGATCACCGACGACAGCATCGGCGATGTTGGGTTGAACCAGTACATCTAGGTTCGACGCCCCACCGGATTACGGGGCGGGGACGCTGTCCAGGAACTCGACGAAGGTCTGCACAGTTTCGTCGTCCGGCGCCAGCGCCTCCGCGTCGGCCGCACGCTCGCGAGCGGTATCGACATCGTTCTGCAGATAAGCGTTGACGGCCCACCTCAGGTGAATGTCTGAGTCGTCGGGTCGGGTCTCCAGCACGTGACCAATGACGTCGTCCGCCGTATCGGTGTCTCCTGTGGCTTGCAGCGCCACGATATACGCCTTCACCGTCGACACGTTGTCCGGAATCGCCGCGAGAGCATCCTCCGCCCAGACGAGTGCGATCTCCGCTGCCCCTTCGACTCCCCCGTCGGCGGCCGCCGCGAAGGTCTGAGCGGCGATGGAACGGAGATCGGCGTCCCACGGCCGAAGAGCGGCCGCTGTCTCGAACTGCGCCAGGGCACCGGTCGCGTCGCCCTGGGCGCTGGCTTCGATTCCCCGCTGCAGGGGAATCTCAGCCATCGCGACGGCAATCAGCCAGCCCGCCCACAGCGCAACGAGCGCGGTGCGCAGCACGGGCCACCAGGTTCGGACTTTCACTGCGGGTACGGAAGCGACGACCACTCCGACGAGAAGGCACCCGAGGATACTCGTTGACGCTGCCGTGAAGTGCGTGAGCAGGGCAACGGCCCAGACGACGCACGCGGCGAGAACGCCCAGGAGAAGATCGGTGCGGGCGAGCGAATCGCGGATCGGCACCATGAGCACATCAGAATCATCACGTTGCTCTGGCAGCCGGCCAGCGACAGACGCTCGAACGGCACGGATCCCGACCGTCGCGACGACAGCGACCACAGCCAGGGCGACGAGGAGGAATACCGCTCCCCCGGCTGCCCACGCCTGAAGGACCACATTGTGCGGTGAATCCAGAGTCGTCAGCGAACCGACTGTTGAGAACCAGTCAGCGGTGTGGGCGTGCGCAATCGCATCGGCGTAGCCGCTGGGGCCGACGCCGGAGAACGGCTTCTCGGCGAGCATGCGGCTCGATTCCTGCCAGATCAGCACGCGGTCGTTGACCGTCTGCGTGGACAAGGCGCTGCCTCCGGTCAGGCGTGACCGCGTGAGCGGAGCGATCAGCGCGACGACCACGAGCAGAGCCACCCCACCAGCGCCGGCAAGCACTGGCTTCCACCATGCAGTGGTTCGGGACGCCGCCGCTAGGACCATCAGCACGACGAGGGCCACGATGCCCACCGCGGTGGCCAGCAGCGCTCCACGCGAGGCCGATAGGACCAGCGCGAAGACGGCGCCAATCAGCCCGGCAGACAAGAGAACGGTGTCGCCGGCAGACGTGGTGAGGTACTCGGTTGCTGTGCTCTTGCCCCGCCGCGGAAGCAGCTGTGGTCGCCATGAACGAATCGTCGGCAGCACAAGGACCATGAGGAGCATGGCGCCGACGATGCCCTGGTCGGTCGCGTTGCCGACGAGCGAGCCGGGCCGGTCAAGGTCGGACGAAATTGGGCGGGCTCCAAGCGTTTCAAGGAGCGCGACGAACCCGAGAAGAACAGCGATCACGGCGGCAGCGCGGGTGAACGTCCGAGTGGCGGAGCGCGTCGACCGCGGCCCCAGCAGTCGTGCTCCGATCCACGCGGCAGCGAAGTACGCGCTGAGGCTCACGAGGCCTTCGTAGCGCGGGAACCGGCCGAGTATTGCTCCGATCGGCGACGCTGACAGGAGGGCCGTGATGAGAAGCGTCGCGACTCCGGCACCGACGAGTCCGAGGAACCAGCGAGGCAGGCGGCCAGTGGCTGGCGCGAGTGACGCGAGCACGGCGGCGATGGCCAGCAGTGCGTCCTTGGGTAGGAACCATCGCGTCATACCGTCGGGGAGGAACACGATGACGGCGATGAGCGCCACCCACGTTGCAGCTGTGCTCCAGCGGCGAGGCTCGATCATCCGGACCGCGGAGCTCGCCTTCGAAACGGGAGGAATCTTCAGGGTCGGTTGGGGCATCCGCTCGCCTTAGGTGTGGAGGTGACAGAACAACCGCCGGCACCCGAAGGTACCGGCGGTTGTGATGGTGTTCAGCTTAGACGGATGCCGTCACGCGCCTGCGACGGGAGACCAGCGTTGCTGAGACGCCCGCTGCGATCAGCAGGGTCATGAGCAGCAGGCTCGTCATCAAGTCGGCACCGGTCGACGGCAGCTTACCGGCGGCTTTGGCCTTCGCGATTGCTGCAGCAGAAGCCTCGGGTGTGATCGTCACTGCGGCGATCGCCAGTTCGGTCGCGACGCCGTCCACTGTGTAATGCAACACAATGTGGTGCGCGCCGGCGGGAGCCGTTGCGGGCAGGGCGACGGTTCCGGAGATTCCGCCGCTCGCGTTCGTCTTAAGCGTGCCAAGGAAGAGCGGCGTGGAGTGGAGGTACACATCGACCGAAGCGCTGGCCGGGAGGCCGGTTGCTGCGACCGAGACGGATTCGCCCGGTGTGACCGTTCCGGAGCTGGAGACGCCAGCGGTGACGCTGCCGCTTGGTGCTGCGGGGCCGGTGGTCGGGAGGCCTTCGCCCGCGCCGGGAGTAGCAGGTGTGCCGGGGGTGGTCGGGTTTCCGGGGTTCGTCGGGTTCGTCGGGTTGGTCGGATTCCCGGGGTTCACCGGGACACTGGAGCCCGTAATCTTCGCGTCGATACCGGTCACTGTCTCATCAGCCTTGACCGTGATGGTCTTCGCGGTCTCGTAGGTGCTGCCGCCGTAGTAAGTGGGAGTGACTTCCACCGAGGAGGTTGAGCTCGATGATTTACTAAATCCCACTCGATATGTACCCGGGCTCAGAGCTGCCGTGTAGGTGCCGCTCCAGTCTTCTCCGTCAGCGAAACTCGTGGAGACTTCTTCCACATCGCCAGCCGTGGTGGACTCGAATGCGACGATGATCTCAAGGCCGTCGGTCGGCAGGTCGGTCGTCACGGTTCCTTCAACGAGGCCCCACTGATCATTGACTGGCGGCGCACCAGCGATGGTTCCGTCGGCGTTCCAGGCCGCGTCCACGCCCCGGGTCGTTTCACCTTCCTTTACGGTGACGAAACGAGCCTCATCGTAGGTACTCTTCTGGTCGAAGTAGATGTCGTCGAGCGGGGCTGAGGATGACCTCGTTGAGTTATCGCGGAACCCAATCTTGTAAACGCCTGCTGGGAGCACGCCCAGCCGATAGCTACCCGAGCCGCCCTCCGGCATGAACGAGGTGGTGACGACCTGACCGTCCTCGTCATACGCGTGCACGGCAATGCTCGTGCGTTCGGAGGCGCCTGCCGCCGCCAGGTTGCCGATGACAGCTCCACCGTAGATGCCAGCTAGCTCGACATCGAGGTCATGATCGGTAACCTCCAGGAACTCACTGCCTTTCACGTACTCGCCCAGGAGCTCGAGGCGATAGTCGCCGGGCACAACCCCACTGAATAAAAATTCCCCGCTCGTCGGTTGGGAGATCGCACCGTGCCCCAGTCGAACAAGTTGGACTTCGGTGCCAGCAGGCACCTTTCCGGAGGCGATCAAGACGCTACCCGCGACGGTAACGCCTTCCACGGGAGCGGCTTGGGCGGGTGCCCCCACCAGCGCCGCCGACGCGACGAGTGACGCGGCGAGAACGCCAGCCGCCAATCGACCGCGCGAGAATTTATGAGCAATACGGAACATCCGTTACTTCCCCCTCAGAAAGGCACAGTGTCATCGAGCTGGCCGCATTCAGGAGGACCGGCATTCGGGTGTGCCCATCGAACCTATCGGTGCAGCGACTGCACAGACAGTGCCCAATGCGGGGGTGACTGTATCCGTATGGCGCTGACCTCTATCGTTGAGTCATGAGCACGATCGCCCCGCGCGGGTCCGTCGACCGCAAGGTGCGGTGGGGTCTCAACGACGCCACCGTCGGGATTGCGCTCGCCGTGCTGCTCGTTTGGGCCGTGGGCTGGGCGGCCACGCGCGGCTGGCCGGCGGTCCCGGAACTCCGAACGGCACTGAGCTACTTCGCCGCCTGGGTGCCGCTGCTCGGCGCCGTGTTCTTCGCCTCATACGTGCGCGGGCGTCGGTCGCTCGTGCGGGACTTCGGGCTGCGGTTCGCGTGGATCGACCTCTTCTTCGGCCTCGTCGTCGGTGGAATGATGCGCGCCGCAGCAACCCTCGTTGAGATTGTGGTCTACGGTCGCGTGGCCACCGGCGGCCCGACCTTCGGCCCCGTCGTCCACGACGTCTGGTGGGTGCTGCTCGCGCTCCTCGCGCCGGTGATCGCCGCTCCGCTGATCGAGGAGCTGTTCTTCCGGGGACTCCTGCAACGCTCCCTCGTGCGCGCTTCTCTCGCCACGGCGTCCCCCACTCTCAGAGCGTCACGCATTCCCGTGGTCGTGGCCATTCTCGTGACCGCTGTCATCTTCGCCGCTGTTCACATGCTGCAGACGAGCGGCGGACTGGAGATGATCGTCGTCGGGATCTCGACGCTCATCGTCGGTGTCGGCACCGGCGTGCTCGCCGCGACGACCGGTCGCCTGGGCGCGGGAATCATCGCGCACGTCACATACAACGGCCTCGTCATCGCCTGGTCGCTCTTGTAATTCGGACCTTGTGACGCCTCGTCGGCTTTCGGCGTCACATTTTGGCAACCGGTTGACAAACTTTGAACCGCCTGCCTAATCTGAGATCTCGTGAGCACCGTCGCCACCGCGTTCCTTCGGTTGGACGGCCGCTCCTGCACCGAAACGGAACCACATGACAACGCTCGCCGACACGCATCCGCTGATCGATACTGCCCTCCCCGACTCTGTCAACCTCGAGACCGGCGAGAGTGGACTGCCCCGTCTCGTCGTCGACGGCCCGACCGGCTCGGCCGAAATCTATCTGCAGGGTGCCCACGTCACCCGGTGGCAGCCGACCGGCGCAAAGCCCGTTCTGTGGATGAGCGCGGCGAGTAACTTCGCCGAGGCCACCCCGATTCGCGGCGGCGTGCCGATCTGCTTTCCGTGGTTCGGTGCGCACCCGGCCGGCCCGCAGCACGGCTGGGCCCGCATCACCGATTGGACGCTCGAGTCCGCGACCGACGACGGCACCGACGTGCGACTCGTCTTCCGGCTCACCGATTCGGCCGACACGCGCGCCTCGGCCTGGCCCCACCGCTTCGAGGCCCACTACGAGGTCGTCGTTGGGGCACGCCTGCGGCTGTCGCTCTCGGTGACGAACCTCGAGGACTCCGAGATCACCTTTGAGGAGTCGCTCCACACCTACTTCGCGGTTTCCGATGTGCGCGATGCCGCGGTCTCCGGCCTGGGCGGCCTCACCTATTGCGATCTCACCGAAACCGGCTTCCAGTCCACCGAGCCGTTGCGGCTCACCGGCCCGATGACCCGCACGATTTCTGGGGCGAGCGGTGAGACCGTGATGACGGATGCCACGCGGCAAGTCCGCATTTCCCGCTCGAACGCGGTCGACACCGTCGTGTGGAACCCGTGGTCCGAGCAGGCGGCGAGCATGCCGGACTTCGGTGACGACGAGTGGACCGACATGATCTGCGTCGAGACCGCGAACGTCGGGTCGTCGTGGGTGCAGTTGCCGGCCGGCGAAACGCACACCCTCGTCACGACATATGAGGTGAATTCGCTCCGTTAGCGTGTGGTCAGGACAGCCCGACCAGCACGCAGAGAACGGCGAGCACTACGCACACCGGCGTCATCAGGTTGCGTTCGGGTGTGCTGCGCGAAATGCCGTTCATCACGATGCCCAGGGCGAAATAGGCCATGAGGATCCAGATTCCGACGGTGGCGACGGCATCCGGAAGAAGAGAAATCATGCTCGCCCGCTCGAGGATGATGACCGCGAAGACGGCGTAGAGCACGATCGAGATCACACTGCCGACGCGGAGCTTGGCTGGCAGGATGCGGTGCTGGCCGCCCCACGCAAAGCGGCCGATGGGCACGCCGGCGATGAGGGCGAGTTGGAAGAGCGCGAGCGCACCGAGGAGAACGGTGGCGGCGAGGGCGGCGAATGTCGTCACTCTCGACACTCTAGGGGCTCGGCGCTAGGGACGACTGGCGCCGAGCCCATCGTAGAAGTCGGTGAGGATTGCGGCGAGCAGGCCGGGCTTCTCAGAGACGAGGTCGTGGGTGGCCCCGGGGACGATGCAGAGCTGGCCCTGCCGGATCGACGACGCGATGAGCGCTGAGTGGTCAATCCGGATGGTGTCGCGGTCGCCCGAGACGACGAGGGTCGGGGCGGTGATGGCGCTGAGCTCGCCAGGTGCGATGTGCGGTTCGGTGGCCCAGAGCGTGCGCAGTTTGTCGAGGACGACCTCGGCGTGGGCAGCGCCGTCGGGAGAAAGCTCGTCGTAGACCTCGCGACCGAGGTCGGGTTCACCCGCGGGGGCGACTCCGGCTTCAGCCCAGTCGATGTCATCGGGAGCGCTCGTGAATGCGCTGGGGTCGAGGTTGCCGCTGAGGGCAACCAGTGAGAGCACCCGCTCGGTGTGACGCATGGCGAGCATGAGGCCGACGATGGCGCCGTCGCTGTGGCCGACGACGTGGACGCGGTCGAGCCCGAGGACATCGAGGTACGCGACAGCCTCGGCGGTGCTCGCTTCGAAACTGTACGGGCCGGCGGTATCGGCGGTTCGCCCGTGCCCGGGCCGTTCGTAGGCGGTGACGGTGAACCGTTCGGCGAGGGCGTTCGCCTGGGCCTGAAGGGTGTGAAGCGAACAGAATCCGCCGTGTAGCAGGAGGAGGGGCACGCCCGACCCGATGGTCTCGCTGTAGAGGTCGGCGCCATCGACACGAACGTACGTCATGACCGCCCCCTCCCCTGCATCATCAGGTGTGATCTAGAGCTTCTTCGAGTCGCGCAGGATGGATGCGAGCTCTGTCATGTGAGCGGCCTGGGAGGCGTAGTCGAGCGCAGCGCCGTTCCAGGTGTGGATCTGACCAGCCTGCAACGCGGGGTGCGACGCGAAGGTCGGCTGGGCGAGAAGATCCTCTTCCTGAAGGCCTTCAACGTTGACGAGGAGAACATCTCCGGTCATCATCTGGCCCGCGTTCTCCCAGCTGTAGATGTCCCAGTAGTAGTAGCCGTCGGGGTTGGCGTTGGTGAAGTTCACGCCCAGCTCGCCGTAAAGTTCGGTCTCGGGCTCGTCGAGGGGCTTCACGACATAGACGCCGTCAGCGTCCGCGTACATCTGGGTTACTTCCAGACCGGTCTCTTCGGCAGCAGCGGTGAGGTCGGCCGCAGCCTCGTCGTACTTTTTCTTCCCGGCAGCAATGGTCTCCGGGTCGGTACCGAGCGCTTCGGCCAGGTTGCTCAGGCTCTCGATGACGTCGCTTCCCTTGCCACCGACCTCGATCGCTACGACCGGGGCGATCTTCTCGAGCTGCTTCTGCTGCTCGACGTCGGCGACACCGTAAAGCGGACCTTCGAGGTCGAGGGTGCCTTCGCGGTCGGTCGGGTAGATACCGGTGACGATCAGCTCGGGTGCCGCCTCAGCGAGTGCCTCAAGGTCGATCTCGCCATAGCTGTTGCCGACGATGGCGGTGTCAGAAATGTCGTAGTCCGCGAAGCGGTCGTCGCTCGCAACATCGACGCGGCCGAAGATGGCCACCGGTTCGATGTCGTTGCTCAGCAGTCCGATCGCGTAGTCCGCGAAGCTCGCGATGCGCTCCGGCTGGGCATCCAGATTGACCGTCTTGCCGGTGTCGTCGGTGTAGCTCCACGCCTTCTCGCTGGTGTCCGCAGCGGTCTCGGTGGAGGAGCAGCCGGTGACGCCCACCGCGGCGAGTGCCGGAATGAGCAGCAGAGCAGAGAGGCGAGCGAGTGAAGTTGAGGTCATGAAAGTTAGGTTAGCTTAACCTAAGTACCGAGTTCAATTCGGTGGTCGTCAGGGTCGACGGGAACGATGAGCGGCGATCCACTGGTGGGGTCGGCAATGACGAGCGCCTCCAGGTCAAAGGCGCGGCGCAGCACCTCGGGTGTCAGCACCTCCCACGGCTTCCCGTCGGCGATCACCTTCCCCTCTCCCACCACGACGAGACGGTCTGAGTACCGCCCGGCCAGAGTGAGGTCGTGTAACACCATCACGACGGTGGCTCCGCGTTCGCGGTTGATGGAGCGCACGAGTCGCAGCACATCGAGTTGGTGGCTGAGGTCGAGAAATGTCGTGGGCTCGTCGAGCAAAATGATCGGCGATTGCTGTGCAAGCACGAGCGCGATCCACGCCCGCTGCAGCTGGCCACCGGAGAGCGATGCGGTGTCACGATCGGCGAGCTCCGACAGGCCTGTTGCCGCGAGCGACTCGTTCACGACGCGGGAGTCACTCGGCGTCCACGGCTGAAACAGGCTCTGGTGAGGATGACGTCCCCGCGACACGAGATCCCGCACGGTGGTCGCCGACGGCGTCACCGGTTTCTGCGGCAGGATGGCGAGTTGCTTGGCCACGGCCCGCGTCGGGAGCGAACGCAGCGGCTGACCGCCGAGTTCCATAGATCCCGCGGAGGGGACGAGTAGTCGACCGAATGCCTTCAGCAGGGTCGACTTCCCACTCCCGTTGGCACCGATCAGCGTGGTGACTTCGCCCTCCTCAATCCGAAGGTCGAGGTTCTCGAAGATCGACGTCTTCTCATAGGAGAGCGTCACGCCCCTCGCTTCGAGGGCTGGTGCTCCCGCTGTCGGTGATGCCGCCTGCGGCACGGATGTTGCGGTCATGCGTAGCTCTCCCGTTCCTTGCGGCGCGTCAGCAACCAGATCAGATACGGCGCTCCGATGATCGCCGTGATGATGCCGACCGGCACCTCGCCCGGAAGCACCCCGCGCACGAGTGCGTCTCCCCCGACAACAATGACCGCGCCCATCAGCGCCGACGCGAGAAGCGGCGGCCTGCCGGTGCGCGCCATCCGTCGGGCAATTTGGGGTGCAACGAATGCAACAAATTCGATGGGCCCGCTGGCTGAGACGGCGGCGGCAGTCAGCAGCACCGCACACATGATGACCACCACTCGATGCCGCTGCACCGCGACACCGAGTCCGGTCGAAAGGTCGTCGCCGAGCTGACTAATGTCGAGGCTGCTCGACTGCAGAACAGCAATGGGAGTTACAACGAGGAGCACGACGAGCACCGGCCAGACGCTCGCCCAGGAGATTCCGGACAGACTGCCCACGAGCCACTGTGCTGCGGCTGCCGCTTCGGTGATCTGCGCTCGCGCAATCAGATAACTGGTGATTCCACCCAAAGCAGCTGTCGCACCAATGCCGATGAGGATCAAGCGGTAGCTGTCCACGCCTCCCCGCCACGCGAGTCCGTAGACGACCGCAGCGGTGAGCAGCGCGCCGATCGCCGCGACGGCGGGCAACCCGAGGGAGAGCAGACCTGCCGCGACCGAGTAGCTTCCGCCAGCCAACACAATCGCGGCCACGGCACCGAGCGCAGCGCCCGACGTCACGCCCAGGATGTCGGGCGTAGCCAACGGATTCCGCGCGAAGGTTTGCGTCAGCGCTCCGGCGAGACCGAGCGCGGCACCGACGGCAACACCACCGACGACGCGCGGCAGTCTCAGGTCGAAGACGATGAGTTCCTGCCCCGACGTCCCGCCACCCAGTAGCGTGACCACGACGTCCGAGAAGCTCAGTGACGACGAGCCGGCAAGGATTCCGAGAACGCTCAGCGCCAGCACGACGACGACGCACAGGGCCGTGACGACCACCACACGTCCTCGCCACAACCGCCCGAAGAACCGGCTGCCTTCGATCGGCTCCGCCTGCTTCTCCACGCTCGTTCGTGCGCTCACAGCGTTGCCATCCGTCCACGGCGCACGATGACAATGAACACGATTCCGCCCACGACCGTCAGCACCACACCGACCGGCACCTCGGCGGTGCCACCAATCAGCCGACCGATCACATCACACGCGAGCAGCACGCCCGCACCGATCACCCCCGACGTCGGCAGCAACCAATAGTGATTCCCACCCACCAGGCTTCGCGCAATGTGCGGCGCCGTCAGCCCGACGAACCCAATCGGCCCAACCAGCGCAACGCCCGCAGCCGTGAGCAAGGTGATCGCCGCGAGCCCGACAATGCGTGCCCGCAGCAGGTTCTCGCCGAGCCCGTGCGCGAGCTCGGTTCCGAGCGCCAGATTATTCAATGAACGGATGTTCGCGGTCGCGAAAATCAAA
This sequence comes from Okibacterium sp. HSC-33S16, assembly GCF_024171565.1. Classification (GTDB taxonomy): domain Bacteria; phylum Actinomycetota; class Actinomycetes; order Actinomycetales; family Microbacteriaceae; genus Mycetocola_A. Next base: position 130,416 of record NZ_JALJZZ010000004.1, on the reverse strand, counting down.
CCAGCCGCCGCAAACACAAGCGCGGCGCCAATGCCGGTCAGGGTCCTGCCGGAGAGCGAGCCGACCACCCAAATTCGGTAGGCCGCGAGCGTTGTCTCGTCGGACAGTACGAGGTACGACGTGAGAGCAACGAGCAGCGCAGACACGGCCGTTCCGGCGATCGCAAGCGGAACGGGACTCGAGAGTCCGTTGCCCAAAGCAGCCACGGCGAACACGACCACGCTGGCCACTGTCGCCCCGGCGAGGGCGAGCCAGAGCGTCGTGATCACCGAGCTGGTGTCGAAGACGTAGATACTGATGACCACCGCGAGGCTGGCGCCGGCCGAGACTCCGAAGATGCCCGGGTCGGCGAGCGGGTTGCGGGTTTGCCCCTGCATCACGGCCCCGGCGATGCCAAGGCACACTCCAACCAGCAGCCCGAGTGCTGTTCGCGGTATGCGCGACCCCTGCACCACATTGCCGACATCCTGGCTCGGATCGAGCAGACCGCTGATCACCGTTGCCGGGCTGAGGTGGTTGCTGCCGAGCATCAGGCTGGCGAACGCGATGACGAGTAATCCGAGAGTCAGTGAGACGAGTACGGCGGCGCGTCGCGATGAGAGGACGGTCGCGCGGCGCATGAATTTAGCATAGCCTCACCTAACTACAGGCTCGTTCACCGTCATCGGATCCCGCGCAGGCCGATGGGTGCCGCCCACGCGGGGCAGCACCCGGTTCAGTCTTCAGTGACGCTTACTGGAGAGTGGTGCGCTTCCGAGCGACCATCACCGCGCCCGCGCCCAGAAGCAGGAGCAGGGCGGAGAGACCGAGGAACATCCCTACCTCGTTGGATCCCGTGCTGGCGAGCGCGTTTGGGTTCGCGGCCGATGCACCGACGCCCGAGGTGCTCATCGATGCTGCAGGAGTCGCAACCATGTCGGTCGACGAGTCACCGGCAGTTACGGGGTCAGTCGACTCATCAGGAGTGCTCGGAACCACCGGAGTGTTCGGGGCGGCCGGGTCAGTCGGCGTAACCGGAACCACCGGGGCCGTCGGGGTTACCGGAGCGACCGGAGTGGTCGGCGTGACCGGGGTAGCCGGAACGGTCGAGTCGGTCGTTTCGGTGTCACCGATCACCCCAATGGCGTTGCCACCGATGGTGATCGGAAGCTCGATCACCGGAGCGAGAATGGTGCCGCCGAGGATTCCCTCGTCACCGGAAGTACCGTTACTCGCAGCAGGAGCGGCAGGAGTCGTGCCGACAGCAGGAGTTGTGGTAGAACCCGTGGAGCTCGAGTCACCGATCACACTGATTCCGTTGCCACCAACCGTTACCGGGAGAGTGACATCCGGGTTCACCAGGGTCCCACCCAGCACACTGTCGTCACCTGAGGTGTCAGCGCCCGCAGCAGGAGCAGCAGGCGCGGTACCAACAGCAGGAGTTGCGGTCGGACCCGTGGAGCTCGAGTCACCGATGACGCTGATTCCGTTGCCACCAACCGTTACCGGGAGAGTGACATCCGGGTTCACCAGGGTTCCACCCAGGACACTGTCATCACCGGAGGTATCGGCGCCTGCAACCGGAGCAGCAGGCGCGGTGCCAACAGCAGGAGTTGCCGTCGAACCGGTCGAGCTCGAATCACCGATGACGCTGATTCCATTGCCAGCGACGTTCACCGGGAGAGTGACGTCTGGCGAAATGAGCGTCCCGCCGAGGATGCCGTCATCGCCCGAGGTGCCAGCGCCCGTCGTGCTCGCTGCCGGAGCAGCAACCGGGGCCTCGGTCGAGGATCCCTCTGACGCCGAGTCGCCGACAACGCTGATGGAGTTGCCACCGACCGTGATCGGCAGCGCGATGTTCGGGTTCACCAAGGTTCCACCGAGGATGCCGTCATCCCCCGCGGTGCTGGCGTCAGCCGAACCGGCCGCCGGAGCTGCCGGAGCAGGTGCCTCGGTCGTTGCGCTCTCGGTCGCCGAGTCGCCGACGGCACTGATCGAGTTGCCCGCAACCGTGATCGGAGCGGTGACCACGGGGGCGACGTTCGTTCCGCCACCCACACTGCTGTCGCCCGACGTTTCAGAGGCGGTCGGCGTCGGAGCCGAAGCGGGCGCCGCGGCATCCGTCATCGAATCTGACGTCGTGGAATTCCCGACAACGGCAATCGAGTTGCCGCCGAGAGTGACCGGAACCGAGATCAGCGGCGCCACGTTCGAACCGCCGAGGATGCTGTCACTGCCCGACGTGGTCGGGGCCGGAGCAGCGGGAGCCGGCTGGGCCGGGGTGGACGCGCCGGTCGACGCGGCGTCACCGAGGACGCTGACCGAGGTGCCGTTGAGGGTGACCGGCACCGAGACGAGAGCGTCCACGACGGTTCCCGAGAGAATGCCGTCTGTGCCGGTTGTTGAGTCGGCCGCGTTGGCCGCTGTCGCGCCGAGAACGGTCAGGCCGCCGGCGAAGAGGACGCCGTAGAGGCACCTCGCAATGTTGCGATTCATGAGCTGAAACTCCTAAAGAAGATAACGGATGCTTCCTCAAACGAGGAAAGAAAGGGTTCGGTGATCTGCGCGCAGGCAGAGCGAACCTCCGTTAGTCAGGAGTGGAGCTGAGATCCCGGGCCAGGGACGCAGGAGTGGCCTGATCCCCGGCCCGGGCAAGCAGGGAACCCGAGAGGGGGGCAGCCGTCTCGGTCCCTGCAAGAATGGCGACGAGCCCGGCACCAGCCGGTCCGCCCGAAGAAGTTGCTGTTCCCGAGGCGCTCGGCGCGGCGGGAAGTGGTGCATCGCCGACCGGCAGCAGCGGCGCGGTCAGCGGAGTCGTGGGTTCGACCGCGACCGCGGTCGAACCGGTCGAGGGTGCGGGGGTCGAGAGCGAGGCCGCCCAGTGAGCCGCGTCAAACGGGGCGGCGAGTGCTGCGGAGGCGACGGCGGTGACGGCGGTTGTGTCCGCGGTCGCGGCGGGGGCTACGTCAGTCGCGGCGCCCGCGGTGTGCTCGGAAGCAACGCCCGGAGCAGTCACGCCGGGAACGGTGACGTCGGGTACCGCGTCGTCGGGTAGCGGAAGCCCGGGCAGGTCGGTCGCGGCACTCGGGGTGCCGACGACGTTGCCGAGCGAGGTCTCGACCACCGAGGTGACCGGAGCGACAATGCTCTGAACCGGCGTCGAGCCCACCACGTCGGAGACGATCGGCACGGCGGCAACGATCGGGTCGACGATCTGAGCGACCGGAGTGACGATCGCGGTGACCGGCTGAGCCTGAACGACGGTGTCGACCGTCTCAACGACCTTCGGAACCACGGCAACGACCCGGTCAACCGGCGCTGGCGTGACCGCCGTGACCGTATTGACGACCGAAGAGACCGTAGATCCGGCGGAGTGGGTGACGGCACCGAGCGGAGCATCAACGACAGTTACGACACCGCCGACAACACCGCCGAGGAGTCCGTCGTTGTCATCCGCTCTGGCCGAATCGGGTGCCATCACCCAGCTCGCGAGGACCCAGACGATGGCGAGGCCCAACGACGCGAAGAGGAAGCGCAGCAAAGTGACTGCTCGGTACCCTGATTGATCCATGCGCACTCACCCCCCGGTTACAGCGCCGTCCCAACACCCTTGCACAGGGTGCACGAAAAGTTCAAGCATTCCACAAGACCTTGTGCCAGATGAGTCGTTCCTGATACGGCGTGCTCGAGAGGCCAGCCGAGCGGGGTCAGCGGACCAGCCCGTTCGCCTGCGCAAAGTCGTCGGGAATCGCCCCGCCGTGAGAAAACACCGTGCAGAACAGGCTGGTTTGAAGGTCGTATTCGTCCTGCCCCACCTCGTCCCGTCGGGTGGTCACGCCCTCCCCCACCGCCGCGTAATCACGCAGCTCGTCCTCGGACGTCAACACGGAGCGCAGCGAAATTGACTGGATCGTCCCACCCCCACCCGGCACTTCGACCGTGGTCTCATCGATGAGTCCCGACGCCTCATACCGCCCAGCAATCGTCGCGTATTCGCCCCAGATCTCGTTCTGGTCATAGACGCCCGACTCGTACGCAGCGCACTCGATCTCTGCGAGGTCAGCGAGCAGTCCGTCGGCCGTAAGATTCGCCGCGGGGGCCGCCGTCGCACCAGCACTCCCGCCGCTCCCAGCATCGGCTGGCGCGCTGCACCCGGTCAGCACCGCAACGCTCATCAGGACAATCAGCCCAGCGGATGCCACAGAGCCGCGAACGCAACGCACACGGGAGTCGATCATGAGTAGCTTTTTCGGGTCGAGGTGGGGTGGGAACGGATCGCACTACCGGGCAGCGGGCAGCCGGGCAAAACGCGCTCACTGAACAGGAGCCACCGCACTTTAGCGCGCGTGCTCCCTCCGTAGAGTGTGACAGCACTGAGCGTCCAATGAAACGGGGCGTCGCGATTCTGTGTGCGCAAGCTGAGCCGCGTGCCGCTCCGGCACCCGAGGTTACGGAGTGATCTCCGGGGCGTCCGTGGGCGCCGTCTCTTCAGGAACCGCTGGCGCCACCGGGGCCTCTTCGGCCGGCGGAGTGGTGACGGGAGGCGTCGACGGGGTCGACGGTGTCGTCCGCGTGCGCGGCGTCGTCCGAGGTGCCGTCTCGGTATCTGTGTCCGGTGCCACCGAGTCGAGCGCATCGAGCCGGGCCTGCTCTGTCCGGAGGGCCGCGGCCGCCGTCGCATAGGCCTGCAGTTCGGTCACCCCGGGCTTGCCCGCCGAGAGTGCGCTTGTGAGATTCGTGACGGCCAACGTGACGGGATCGGTGAAGGAGGCGGAAGCATCCGCATTTCCTTCAATCTCAGCGGTGGCGGATGTCGGGATCGTCTCGCCAAAGATGGCGAGGGCGGCAACAAAGGTGCTGCGGGTGGCCCGGAGGGCGGTGAGCGCTTCTGTTGCCGCAGTGGCTTGCTCGTCGATCAGCTGGGCTGCAGAGTTCAGTCCGTTGATGCCGGTGGCAAGTTCTTCGACGGTCGACTCAGCGCTGAGTGAGTCGTCCGGAATTTCGACGTCCGACTCGTTAACTGCGCTGGCTTGAGCGGCCAGGCTCGACTCGAACTCGACTCGCGCGGCCTCAGCGAGGAGGCGAGCTGGTTCGTCGGAGAACCCGGTGACCGCAACAAGGGCGGCCGCTGCGGCTGTGTTGAGTGCCGTCAAGTCCTCGTGGAGGGTGCTGAATTTTCCGTTGTCAACGCCCACAGCTGTTGCTGCGCCGTCGAGCTCGATCTGCTGAGCCTGGTATGCGGCGAACATTGACTGCTCGACCGACGGGCTCTGCCCCTTGACCCAGACCAGGATGCCCGCAGCCACAAGCGAAATGACGGCAAGAATGACGACACCAACGGTGATGGTCCGGTTCATGTCGAGGCGCTTCGGCATGGCGACTGGTCTACTCGATCGCGATGCAGGCAGCGTCACAGGTCGAATTTCCTCCGCACTCGGTGGTGGCGGCGGGGCAAATTGCTGTGACTTTGTGCCCTCGCCGCGAGGAGAGGTGAGAGCATTTACGGCCTGGCTCGCGGGCACTGCGGCTGGCATAGGATCAGGCTCGTCGACCGGGACGGGCTCAGGGATAAGCGCGTTTGCTGGGGCTACCTCTGCGGGAGAGCCACCCTTTCGCTTGTATGCCGGCTCAGGGTACAGCGACTCCTCCGGCTCTACCGCTTTGGGTCGGCTGGCTGGCCGCTTCGACGTCTTTCCCGTCACTGCTCGCGGCTTCACGGGCGTGAGTCCCGCGTTCGCACGACGGGCCTCGCGGGTGTTGAGTGTGGATGGAAGCGAAGGCATTGATGCGCCGGACACCTCGGAGGCGCGACCCGACGAGACATTCAGGCGCTCTCGCTCGTCGCTCTCGCGTCTGCCGTTCACCAGTCCCCCGTCTGTCGAGCGACCATGAACGCGCTCACCGAGTCAGACTACAACGATGCTGCCGTGCCAATGCCGACTTGTGCCCCGAGATGGGGGTATGAAAACGATCGCAGATCAGACCGTGACCGAGGCGACGGGATCGTTCGCGAGCTCCCACGTGCCGTCGGAGTACTCGAGCCGCACGATGGCGGCGTTGCCCACTCCGCCGAGGTCGACGCCGGTGAGTGCCGTGACGGTGGCGCGAATGAACGCACCATGCGAGACGACGATCACATTGCCGATACCGGCACGAGCAACCTCGGTGAGGTAACGGGAACCGCGTTCGCCGACTTCCTCAGGCGTCTCGCTTCCCGGATACCGGCTGTCAATCCACCGCGCCTTGGCATCCGTGACGATCTCACCCTCGGCCGAGCCGAAGCTACGCTCGATCAGCTCCTCGGCTGGGTCACCCAACGGAATACCACTGGCAGCGCTGAGCGTCCGAGCGGTCTCCCACGCCCGGGACAGAGGCGAGCTCAGAATGAGTGCCCACTCGGAGGCATCAAACCGCGCAGCAAGAGCCCGCGCCTGCTCGATGCCCGTTTCATTGAGCGGGATATCGGCACGACCCTGCAGCCGACGTTCCCGATTCCAGTCGGTTTCGCCGTGGCGAACAAGTGCGAGTGAGGTCACCGCTCCACCGTAACCGACGATTCCTCTTGTGGTGAGTTCATCCCCGGTCTAGCTTTGCCGCATGGAGCGTCGATCGACCGACAGCGCAGTGGCCCTGCCACTCTCGGCGTCTTCCTTCGCCCTGGCACTCATTGCCGCCCTGTGTTTCTTGGTCAGCGATACCGTCGGGTTTCTGAGTGAGCCTGCCGAAGCGCTCTTCATCGTGACGTGGCTGGCGGGCTGGGTATCCGTCGTCTGGGCCACGCTTCTCGGCGCGGGGGGCGTCTTTCTTCTCATCCGCCGAGCACCCTCCGGGCAGTCGGTATCCCGAGCGGAGGTCGCGCTCATCGTGGGCGCTTTCCTCATCATTATCGCCGTGGTCGTCAGCCATCCGCTCTGGGGATCCGGCTCAGCGGTGGGTTAATCGACGACCGCGTTCACACTCCCTGACGTTCGGCTTCATCATGGTGACTCCCGCTGGAAGCGTCGTCAAGGAGCATGCCGACCGAGGTTGCACAGGCATCCCCTCGCCACGCTTCGATACCTTCGCGCACCGCGAAGATTGCGATGACCAGTCCCGCAACGGCGTCGGCCCACCACCAACCGAAGGCACTATTGAGCACGAGCCCGATCAGTACCGCCGCTGACAGGTAGGTGCAGATCAGTGTTTGTTTCGAGTCGGCGACCGCGCTGGCTGAACCGAGCTCCCGTCCAGCATTCCGCTCTGCGAGCGAGAGGAACGGCATGATAACGACGCTGAGTGCCGTGATGATGATGCCGAGCGTCGAATGCTTCACCTCGGATCCGACGAACAGGGCGAGCACCGAACTCACCGTCACGAAGGCAGCGAGGGCAAAGAACGCGACGGCGATGACGCGAAGCGTCCCCTTTTCCCAGCGCTCAGGATCACGGCGAGTGAATTGCCAGGCAACGGCCGCGGCTGAAAGCACTTCGATGGTCGAGTCCAGACCGAACCCAATCAAAGCGGTCGAGGATGCCAGCGACCCGGCCACGATGGCGACGGCCGCCTCAACCAGGTTGTACGTGATCGTTGCAGCAACGATCCAGCGAACGCGTCGACGGAGCACCAGCGCCCGTTCCGGCCGCATAACGGGAACTGTCTGAGTCATGCGCACGTGCAATTCTCGCCGGCACAACAGCCCGGCTCCACAAACAACACGACGCGGAGGAGCTCATCGAGCGCGGGCGCCAGGTGCGGATCGGCGAGGCGATACCAGGTCCGCCTCCCGTCGGGAACAGCCTCGACCAGACCGCAACCGCGAAGACAGGCGAGTTGATTCGACATCACCTGCCGAGAAACTCCGAGCGCGTCGGCGAGGTCCGCTGGGTAGGCGGGTGCCTCACGCAGCGCCAGCAAAATACCAACCCGGGTTGTGTCGGACACGGCATGACCGAAACGCGCGAACGCTGCTGTGTGAGTGATCGTGGCGCGGACCGTAGCTGTAGACATACGGCCGACAGTACATGATTTACTGAATTAACGAAATGATGTACTCACGTTGTGGCCGGGCTCCGACCGACGGCGAAGGACTCCGTCCACCGCAATTGCGATCAGCGCAAGAATCGACGCGAGGCTGGTGAGGTACAGCGGGCCTGCCCACGGCGAGTAGTCGGCTCCGCTGATGCCGAAGGTGTCGGCCAGAGCCATTCCTGGTCCGAAACTCGCCGCGAAGTAGACGAAGGCACCGAGCGCGAGGAGGCCGAGATACTGCAGAAGCGCCCCACGCGGCGTGACCGTGGTGCGGACCGCGGCCCGAATAAGAACTCCCAGAGCAAGCAGCGGCCCGAGGCTCATCGCCGCGATCACGGAGGGGGTACCGAGCGATTCGCCCGCGGCCGCCACCTCGTCGGCGATTTCAGTAAGGGCCAGCCCGGGCACCGCGGCACGTGGGTTGAGCCACAGAATCTGCACAGCGCCCAGAGCTGCATACGCGGTGACGGCAAGCGTGCCAGCGGTCGCGATGACGAGAACACGAGTTCGTGTGGAGCGCTGAGGAAGATCCGTCATCATGGCTCCAGTGTCGGGCATTGGGGCCCGATTCGCCAGAGCGCTGAGCTAGCGCTGAGCGCGACCCGCCTGCGGCACCACCATCGGAGTCCCGGTCACCGGGTCAGCGATGATTACGCACGGGAGCCCGAACACGTCTTCAACGAGCGCTGCGGTGAGGATCTCCCCCGGTTTCCCCTGCGCCACAATTTGCCCGGCCTTCATCACCACGAGATTTGTCGCGTATCGCGCGGCCTGGTTGAGGTCGTGGAGCACGGCGACGAGCGTGCGGCCCTCGACGTGCAGCTGCGCGCACAACTCGAGCACCTCGAACTGGTGCGCGATGTCGAGAAAGGTTGTCGGCTCATCGAGCAGCAACAGGTCGGTTTGCTGAGCGAGCACCATGGCGATCCACACCCGCTGGCGCTGGCCACCCGACAACTCCGACACAAATCGCTCGCCCAGTTCCTCGCAGCCGGTCGACGCGAGCGCAGCAGCCACTGCGGTTTCGTCAGCGTGCGACCACTGCTGCAGCAGCCCCTGGTGCGGGTATCGCCCACGCCCCACGAGGTCGCGCACGGTGATGGCCTCGGGCGCGATCGGGCTCTGCGGCAGCATCGCAAGTTCGCGGGCGACCGCCTTGCTCCGGTACGAGTCGATCGGCTTGCCGCCGAGCAGCACGGCACCGGATTGCGGCGACAGGGTGCGCGACAGCGCCTTGAGCAGCGTCGACTTGCCGCACGCGTTGGGTCCGACAATGATCGTGAACCCACCGTCGGGCAGATCGATCGACAGGTCGTCGACGACAACACGCTTGTCGTAGGCCAGACGCAGATTGCGCGCAGCCAGGCGTGATCCAGCGGATGCCACGCCCTGCGTGTCGGAATGCACTCGAGCCATCTGTCCAGTGTCCTCTGTCGTCCTGAGTGCCGAATCCGCACCGGTGGTCATCTAGATCGTTCCCTTCCGCCACTGGGCGATGAGCAAATAGCCGAGGTAGATACCACCGAGGATGGCGGTGAGCACCCCAACCGGGAGGGTCACATCGAAGGGCAACTGCTGGGTGAGCAGGTCGGCGAGGCTCAACAGGAACGCGCCCATGAGCGCGCTGGCCAGGATGTTCGGGCCGGCACTGCGGCTGAGTCGGCGGGCGATTTGCGGTGCGACCAACGCGATGAAGGACACCGGGCCGGCGACGCTCACCGCCGCGGTGGCGAGCCCGATGGCTACGAGGATCGACAGAGCCCGGGCGGAGGTCGAGCGTGCGCCTAAGGCATCCGCTTGCTCATCGCCCATTTCGACCAACTGGAGTCGCCGACTGAGCAGCAGCGCGCTGGGAATGAGCACGACGATGGCGGTCCAGATGGTGGCGGCGTGGTCCCAGTCGCGGGCGGCCAGGCTGCCGTTGAGGTAGGTGGCGAGCACCGTCGCCTGTTCGCGGCCGGCGCGCACGAGGACCCACTGCACGAAGGCGAGCGACATGGCGGAGACGCCGATGCCGATGAGCAGCATCCGCGATGGTGAGGAGAAGCCCGTGCCGGTGCCGACGTAGACGAGTGCCATGGCGACGAACGCGCCGACGAGTGCGCCGACGGGGAGCGGGAGGATGCCCGGCCACATCAGGCCGAAGGCTGCGGCACCCGCAGATGCGCCCGAGGTCAGGCCGATAACGTCGGGGCTGCCGAGCGGGTTGCGGGTGACAGTTTGGAAGAGGGCTCCGGAGACCGCGAGGGCGGCGCCGGCCGCGATGCCGACGACGAGTCGAGGGCCGCGGAAGGCGGTGAGCACGATCTCGTCGCGCCCCTCCCCCTGCCCGAGCAGCGTCGGGAGGAGGTTGCTTGGCGCGATCCCGAGCTTTCCGAGGGTGAGGGTGGCAAGACCCGTGGCGAGGATCGCGACGACGAGGATGCCGCCGAGCACCAGGGAGCGGGCCCGCACCGGCAGGCTCAGCCAGCCGCCGAGACGCAGGACGGGCGGGCGCTTGGGCGAGGCGATGGACGCCGTGGCGGTGGCGCTCATGCGGCGGCTCGCATCCGGCGGACCGCGGTTGCCCCGTCGCCGGCGTGCGCCAACGCGGACTCGGAAGTACCAGTTGTCGCGGGTGTGGACGCCCATGACCCACAATCAGTGGTGCTTCTGCCGAGAGCGCCACAGCGCGGCCGACTCGGGGCGGCCAAGCCCGAGTCCGAAGTACCAGTTCTCGTGAGTGCGAACGCGCATAACCCGCTACTACTGGTACTACTGCCAGCATTGATAGCCAAGGCGGCGAGTGCGAGGGGGGCGGGCGCGGCGCTCATGCGGCGGCTCGCATCCGGCGGACCGCGAGCAGGAGGATCGGGCCGCCCACGAAGGCGGTGATGACGCCGACCATGAGTTCGGCCGGGGAGACGATGACGCGGCCGATGATGTCGGCGGCGATCAGGAGTGCGGGGCCGGCGACGACGCAGTACGGCAGGAGCCAGCGGTGGTCGGCCCCGGTGATGCTGCGCACGATGTGTGGAACGGCCAGGCCGACGAAGGAGATCGGACCGACCGCGGCGGTGGCTGCGGCGCAGAGCAGCGTCGTGGCGATCGCGCCGAGGATGCGGGTGCGACCGACGTGCGCGCCGAGCGCCCGGGCGGTGTCGTCGCCGAGTGCGAGCGCGTTGAGCGAGCCGCACAGCGAGAGGGCGAGCACGAGCCCGAGGATCACAAACGGGAGGATGTCGACGATGAGTTGCGGGTTGCGACCGGCGAGCGAGCCGACCGCCCAGAACCGGTAGGCGTCGAACACCCGCGGCAGGGTGAGCGAGACGGCCTGGATGTAGGCGGCGAGTACGGACGAGACGACGACGCCGGCGAGCACGAGTCGCACTGGGGTGCTTCGGCCGCGGCCGGACCCGATGAGGTAGACGATCACCACGGCGATAAACGCCCCGGGCAGCGCGATCCAGACGCTCGTTCCAGCGCCGACGCCGAGCGCTGTCGCCGTGACAATGGCTGCGGCCGCGCCGGTGTTGACGCCGAAGAGTCCCGGGTCGGCGAGTGGGTTGCGGGTAAGACCCTGCATGACGCCACCGGCGACGGCGAGCGCTGCGCCGACAAGAAGCCCGAGGATCGTTCGAGGGATGCGGCTGGCGACCACCGCGTCGGCGTAGGTGTCGCCCGGCGCGAACAGGGCGTTCCAGACATCGGGAAGCGGCACGTATTTGGTGCCGACCGCGAGGCTCAACCCGACCAGAACGACGAGTGCGCCGGCGGTGACGATGAGACCGACCGCGAGCCGGGGTGTGCGGCGACGAGCGCCGGGAGAAATCCCGGCGCTCGTCGGCGCAACTGTTGCGGTCATGTCAGGTGCAACGGGAGGTTACTTGGCGACTTTCGCGACAGCATCCGAAATCATCGGAATGTACTTGTCGAGAGCCCACGGCACGGAGAGCGGCGTGATCATGCTCGACGCCATGCCGAGCTGGTTGTCGACGCTCGGCACGTAGGCACCGCTCTGGAAAGCGGGGATCTGCGCGAACAGCGGCTGGGCTTCGATGAGCTTCTGGTTCTCTTCGTCGTTGTACCAGGTGAAGAGCACGTCGACGTTGTTGAGGAGGTCGGCGCGCTCAAGCCCGACGGTCGAGCTGAAGCTGCCGTCGGTGAGCGGAACCTCGGCGACGGTCTCATCCATCGTCAGACCGAGGCCCGAAATGAGGTCAACGCGGGAGTCGCCGGCCTGGTAGAGCGCGAGGGCGCCGGGCTCAGCGGTGTAGACGTAGGCGAAGCTCACGCCCTGGAACTCGGGGTGCTCGGCCGCGGCGGCAGCGATGTCGTCGTTGATGCCCTCGATGAGGTCGGCTGCTTCGTCGGTCTTGCCGAGTGCCTTGCCGATGATCTCGATCTGCTCATCCCAGGTGGTGCGCCACGCAGTGTCAGGGTAGGCAACGACCGGAGCGATCTCGCTCAGCGTCGCGAACTCGTCTTCGGAGATGCCCGACTGCGGCGCGAGGATCAGGTCGGGGGCCAGCTCGAGGATGGCCTCAACGTCGATCTCGGGGTAGACGTTGAAGGTCTTTGGGAGCTCGTCGCCCTTCTCTTCGATCGCCTCACGAACCCACGGGAAGTAGAGGTCTTCGTCGCCGCCCCAGGTTGCGGCTTCGACGCCGACCGGGGTCGTTCCGAGCGCGATGGCGGTGTCCGCTGAGCCCCAGCCAATGGTGACCACGTTTTCTGGTGCGCTCTCGATCACGGCGTCGCCGAGAGCACTCTCAATGGTGACCGGGAATGCGGAGTTGTCTGAAGCGCCAGCATCCGTTTCAGTGTCAGTGCTCGTGGCGCAGCCGGACAGGGCGAGCATGCTCGCGGTTGCTGCGGCCAGGACGGCGGCGCCGCGGGTCAATCGGTTCGTGCGCATCAGGAATGCCTTTCGGGGAGTGCAGGGGATTTATTCGAACGGATGCCACGGGGCAGCGTTGCGCGGGGGGGTCTGTTCTTAAAGAGGTGCGTTAGCTTTCAGCGCGACCGACGCGCCAGTAGCCCATGAAGGCGACCTGGTGCCGGTCGAGGCCGGTTTCGGAGACGAGGAACCGCCGAAGCGTCTTGATCACTCCGGCTTCACCGGCGAGCCAGGCGTACAGTCCACCGGAGTGGCTGGTCGGTTCGGGGACTTCCCAGAGGATGCCGTTCTCGATGTCGACATCGGCGAGGCGTTCGCCCCGGTGACCGTCGCTCACGAAGCTGTCGGTCCAGGCACGGACGGCAGGGTCGAGTGCCGAGCCGTGGGCGTCGCCGTTGCGGGCGAGCCAGGTCACGTGGACACCGTTGGGGGCGTCGATCGGGAGGGCGTCGTCGATGGTGGGTACCTCAATGAACGCGCAGCCCTTGGCGTCCCGCGGCATCGCCGAGATGATCGAGCAGATGGCCGGTGCGGCGGTTTCGTCGCCGGCGAGCAGCACGTGGGTGGCGTCGCCCGGCTTCCACTCCACACCCGAGAGCAGTCCGTCGGTGCGCAGGCACGGCCCGATGAGGATCAGCTCGTCGCCGACGGCAGCGGAGGTGGCCCACCGGGAAGCCGGGCCGGTGTCACCGTGGGCAACGAAGTCAATGTCGACTTCACCACGGTCGGAGCGGACGGCCCGTACCGTGTAGGTGCGTAGCGGGTTGCGCAGCTCGTTGGGCAGTCGGCGCCAGGCGCCCCACCAGTCGTTCTCGTCGAGCGGCGTGAAGCCGATGCCGGGAAGGGGCAGCATGACCTTGATGCGCTGGTCGAGACCATCGGTTCCGAACAGGTGGAGTTGCGGGCCGGTGAAGGTGATGCGGAGGAATGTGGGCGTGAGGCGCTCAATGCGAGACACCGTGGCGGCGTACGGTCGAGCGGCGGGCAAAACGGCGACGTCGGGTTGGTCGGGAGTGACAGGCGCATCAAGCTGACGAGTGTCAGATGCGGCACGTGCCAGAGCGGCGACCGGGGCTTCCGTCGTAGTAAGCATTACCTAAGTATGGCATGCCTTACCTCACTGCTGTCCAGCTTGATTCGACGTCGAGGCATCCCGGGCGCGCCCTTCCGCCCGATCCACGGACGCAGAAGTGCCAGGTGTCGCGGGTGTGGTCGCCCACTACCCGTAACAACTGGCACTTCGGCGCGACGAGGATCCGAGGTACGGAATCAGGTGAAGTTGCCGCGGCGGAACATCTTCGCGGTGGTCTCGAACAGGCCCTTGATCGGGCGCTGCTGCTCCCCCTGTTGCGCGCCGAGTACGATGATCGCCAGCGTCAGCGCTGGCGTGACCCACTGCAGCACCCGCAAGACGCTCTGCGCGGTTTGCATTCCCTGCGGCGCTTCGGGCTTCGGCTCCGTGATGCCCTCGGCACCCTGCTCCGAGTTGTTGTCGATGACTTTGCCGAGCACACCGGATGCGACGCTCGTTCCGATGGCAGCGAAGGTGATCGCCGACTTCACCGCGGTGTTGCTTCGACTCTCGGCCTGGTTCTTGAGTCGTTCCTTGTTGCTGAGAATCAGACCGACCCCACCGATGCCGTGAATAATGATGGCCGCAAGTTCGACGGGAAACCAGCGCCACCACCCGATCGAGGCGAGGTGCAGCCCCTCCGCCGAGTCGCGGGCCTTCGCCGTAGCGCCGTTGAGTCCAACGGCTCCCATCAGCGTTCCTCCGAACCACGCGGCGACGCCGACGTCGTGCATGCTGCGAACTACCGTATTGCGACTGGGCATAACAGTGCCTTTCTGAAAGTGACGATTGTTCAAGGGAACATACGCCGCCCAGCCAAGAGCAGCGAGGGTCTTGACAGCCGCCGCCTCGTGCGCTTGACGCTGCTCACACCGCGTGGCTCAGATCAGGCCGGATACGCCGCGCTCGGAACCTGCGTGCTGAACTTGCCGCCGCTGACGTCGACGAGGGTGCCGGTGATGTAGCTCGCGAGGTCACTCGCCAGGAAGCAGACGAGGTTGGCCACGTCCTCCGGTTCACCCCACCGTCTCAGAGCCAGCATGTCGAGCTTCTTCGACTGCTCGTCCTCCGGCAGCTCAGCAAAACCGTTGATCGCCGTCGGCACCATGCCGGGCGCATACGAGTTTGCCGTGATGTTCCACGGTCCCACCTCGCTGGCGAGCGTACGGGTGAACTGCACGACGGCCGCCTTGGACGCCGCGTAAGCCGATGCACCGACGCTCGGCATGATGGCGGCGAAGGATGCGGCGTTGATGATGCGTCCGCTGCGCTGCTCCTTCATCATCGGCAGGACCGCTTTGCACGTGTTAAATGTGCCTCGAACGTTGACCGCGAAGCAGCGATCCCACAGTTCGACATCGAGCTCTGACACCAGTCCCTCAGCGTTGATGCCCGCGTTGTTGACCAGCACGTCGATTCGGCCGAACCGTGACGCGATCTCCTCCATTGTTCGGGTGACCGCGACGGTGTCCCGAACGTCGCAGACGTACTCTCCGCTCATCCACCCCGATTCCCGGAAGGCGTCGCTGAAGTCGGTGAGCGACTCCTCCGAGATGTCCAGAGCGGCAACGATCGCGCCGCTTCTCGCAAACGTCTCGGCGATAACCCGCCCAATCCCCTGCGCCGCACCGGTGATCACGACAACTTTGCCTGTGAGATTGAGGTCCACGCTGAAGTCCCCGTTCGTGTCGAGAGGGGCTGTCCTGGCCGGGGCAGCCGTATACTTTCACGCGATTCTAGCTCGCACGCTCCCGCGCACCTCGGTGCAGATCGGGAGCGCCCGGAGGAAAGAGGAACCCCGTGTCCACCAACACGATGAGCGCCATGTCCCCTCAGAATGTGGTGTGGATCACCGGCGCCGGAAGCGGAATGGGGCGGGCCGTCGCCGAGACGGCAGCCGCCCGTGGTTACCGGGTCGCACTCAGTGGACGTCGGGTCGATGCCCTCGAGGACACTGCCCGCTCCATCCACGAGAGTGGCGGGGAAGCACTGGTCGTGCCGCTCGACGCGACGAACGATGACGATGTTGTTGCGGCGGCCCAACGCATCGAACGGGAGGTTGGCCCCCTCACCCACCTGGTTCTCTCCGCTGGCCTGAATACCCCGCAGCGGTACTGGCGCGACCAAACCATGCGGGACTTCAGCTCCATTGTCCAGACCAACTTGGTGGCCGCGGCGAGCGCGGTCTCCGCCGTGTTACCGGGTATGCGTGAGCGCGCCAACGGCGTGGTCGTGTTCATCTCCTCATATTCCGGCTGGCGATTCTCACCCGACGCGGGCGTTGCATACAGCGCAAGCAAGACCGCCCTCGCGTCCCTGGCAGAGAGCCTCAACGCGCAGGAGAACAACCACGGCATCCGCGCCTGCCACCTCTGCCCGGGCGACGTCGACACGGATTTCCTGTCGATGCGGCCCCGCGTTCCCGGGACATCGGACCGGGCAACGATGCTCTCCGCGCAGGACATCGCTCACGCAGTGCAATTCGTCCTCGACAGCCCGCGGCACGTCTGCATCAATGAACTGGTCATCTCACCAACCAAGGCTCTCTAGCAACCCGCCCTCGGCACCCGGCCACGAAAGATAAAGTTATCCTCCTACTCCCCGGAAGGAGACACATGTCTGTAGGTCTGCTCGCTGTTGTCGATGACATCCTGAGCGCCGCGTTGAAAGCATCCGCGAAGACCGCCGGCGTGGTGATCGATGACGCTGCTGTGACTCCTCAGTATGTGCAGGGCCTCACCCCCGCGCGCGAGATACCCGTCGTCGCGAAGATTGCACGCGGCTCCCTGATCAACAAGTTCTTCATCATCATCCCGATCGCGCTGCTGCTCACCGCCTTTGCACCGTTTGTGCTGCCCTATCTCCTCATCCTGGGCGGAACGTACCTCTGCTTCGAAGGCGCTGAGAAGGTCCTCGAATGGTTCGGCCTGCACCACGGCCATGCTGACGAGGGTGCGCGCGACGAGAAGAGACTCGTCAGCGGCGCTGTGCGCACCGACCTCATCCTCTCGACAGAGATCATGCTGATCTCACTCGCGAGCCTCGACAAAAACATGAGTATCTGGCTCACTCTCGGCGCGCTCGCCGTCATTGCCCTGCTCATGACCGGCGTTGTCTACGGCGCCGTCGCGCTCCTCGTGAAGATCGATGACATCGGCCTGAGCATGGCAGACAACTCAAACCCGAGCGTTCGACGCACCGGCACGCGCATCGTCAATTCAATGCCCGCCGTTTTCCGCGTGATCAGTGTTGTCGGCACCGTTGCCATGCTGTGGGTCGGAGGCCACCTCGTGCTCTCCAACCTCACCGACGTGGGTGTGCCGCTGATCGGAGACGTCGTGCACGGCATCGAACACGCCCTCGAGCCGCTCGGAACGGTCGTCGTCTGGTTCGGCGACACACTGGTCTCGGCCATCGTGGGGCTCGCGCTCGGCCTGGTCGTCGTCGGAGTAGTCCTCCTCATCGGTCGCCTGCGCGGCAAGGAACCGACCTTCACCGAAGGCGGCGCATCACCGGCCGCCGTTCGCCACTAGCGGGAGGGCCGGGGCGCGAGCTTTCCGCCCGACTCCTGCAGGTAGCAAACACCGCAGAGTGACTCGTAGGCCACTTCGACGCCGTCGATCGCGACCTGGTCTCCATCGAAGATGAACCGGTCACCGACCCGACGCCCGTTGAAGATGGCCTTGCGACCGCAACGGCAAATCGTCTTGAGTTCCTCGAGGCTGTGCGCAACTTCCAGTAGCCGCCGGCTTCCCGGGAACGCCATGGTCTGAAAATCGGTACGGATGCCATAAGCCATCACCGGAATTGACTCCAGCAGCGCAATTCGCAGCAGGTCATCGACCTGCGAGTCCGTAAGGAACTGTGCTTCATCCACGAGCAGGCACGAAACATCGGTGTTTGTCTCCGTGAGGGTCTGTGCACGGTGCTTCTGGAAGAGCGCGTAGGCGTCGGCATCCGGTTCGATGATGAAGTCGACCTCGCGGGAGACGCCGAGCCGACTCTCGATGTTGTTGTTGCCTTTGGTGTCGACGGCGGGCTTGGCGAGGAGGACCTCATGGCCGCGCTCTTCGTAGTTGAACGCCGCCTGGAGGAGGGCCGTGCTCTTGCCGGAGTTCATCGCGCCGTAGCGGAAATACAGTTTTGCCACGGCCCTCAGTGTAGTGCTCGAGGGGTGGCGGCGGCTTCGGCAAGCGCCCCGGTCAAGGTGGCCGAAGCGTCGATGTGCACGGGCAACTCTCGCCCGCCACCGCGCTCGTCGGCACCCCCGTTCATCGGGCCCTAACGACGGGTTCCCACGCTCAGAACCGACGCACCCGCCCGACGAACCGAGCGGCACCAGGCCGGCGGAGCGGCGAAAGTCCCGGGGACGGGAGGGACCGCACCCGGGACAGCTCTTCCGACCGCTAGTTCAGGACCCTGAACGACACCGCCGTGCTTACGCCGACGTTGCCCCTCGCATCCGTGGCCTTCGCCGTGGCCTTGTAACTACCGTTGGGATAGGCCCGTGAGTTGATCGAGGCTTCCCACACACCCGGTGAGGTTTGCACACCGGTTGCGACCTGCACGTTCGCGACCCAGAAGGTCACTCCGGTGACACCGACATTGTCGTTGGCCGACGCCCGGACCGGCACCGCTCCCGAGACCGTGACACCCGACGCAGGCGACGTGATCGCCACCGTTGGTTTCGTCGTATCGGTCGGCGTTGGGGTCGGCGTCGGCGTCGGGGTCGGGGTTGGAGTGGGGGTGGGTGTCGGCGTCGGTGTCGGCGTTGGCGTGGGTGTTGGAGTCGGCGTCGGAGTCGGCGTTGGCGTTGGCGTTGGCGTTGGCGTCGGCGTCGGCGTTGGCACCGTGCCGGACGGCACCGTCGACGCGAAGTACCCGAAGTACTTGTTGCCCACCTGGCTTAACGGGTCACCCGCGTAGGTCCGGCCACGCGTGGTCGCCGCGGCCTGCGCCTGCCCGATCACCGTCTGCAGCACCTGTGGCACCGACGTGCCGACACACGCGCCACCCGGACGCAGGCAGTTGAGCACAACTCCCGTCGCGGCCGCACTCGACATGCTCGTTCCCGACTGGATGAAGTCGTAGCCATTGCCCTTCTTCGTCGTATACGGGCACGTCCCGTTGAGAGCGAGGGTGTGCGCCCTATCCGCGGCCGACACGGCGTAGTTACTCTTCGACGCTGGCTTGTCGTCCGGCGCCGTGATGCCCGGGCAGTTCGGCGATCCGACGCCGCCCGGCTTGCCGTCGTAGTTCACGACATTCGTCGCGGTCAGGACTTCGTCGTAGGCCGCTGGCACTGTGGTCGCCAGGTCGGTCGCGCTGTTGCCGGCCCCGGCCACCACCACAATCCCCGCTGCGGTCAGGTCGCAGATCTGCTGGTGTGCAACGTCTCCGTTGGTGCGTCCGCAGTTGCCGTCGTCGACGCCCGGGTAGCCGAGGCTGAGGTTCGCCACGCGAATGTTGTAGGTCGCTGCGTTCGCCTTGAGCCAGTTCACCGCACAGGTGAACATGTCGGGCGTTCCCTTGTTCTTGGCGTCGAGAATCCGAATCGAGTAGATCGGCACGCCGGGCGCGATCCCGACGATACCTTTATCGTCATCGATAGCACCGATGAAGCCGGACACGCCTGTTCCGTGCCCATTGGCATCCGCTCCCCCTCCGCTTCCCGTGCAGTTCACCTGCGCCTGCAGATTGAGGTCGGTGTGCGTGCTCACCCCGCTGTCGATGACGGCGACGGCCGGGCCGTCCCACGCGCGGTTCGCCGACCCCGCCGACACGGGTGGCAGGTTCGCCTCGTGCGACGCAATCACCGAGGGAATCGTTTCGGCGCCCCACGCCGGTGTCGAAATGCCGAGCGGAAGCGCGAGAGCAAGAATGCCTACGGCAACGGATGCCACGTGGCGGCGTGACCGAGACCGCGTGCGCTTCTCGGCGGTGAGTGTGGTCATGGGAACCTGTCCTTCTTCAGCGGAGGTGGGTTATCGAGAACCGCCCGGTAGGCGGCCAGGGTCTGTGCGGCGATGGCGGGCCAGGCCAGCGCAGCGAGGTTCGGGGACTCGCCTCGTTCGGTATCGCGGAGCCAGACGGCGACGTCATCGAGCACCTCCGCGGTGAGGCTCCCCTCGAAGGTGTAGACCCAGTCGGCGCCGACCTGCTGCTGCAGTTCGGTCATCGCGCCGATCGCCGGAACGACGACGGGCCGGTCGGCGCTGAGCGCAAGAATTGCTGACCCGGAGTTCTGGACGCGCGAGTACGGCAACACGACGACGTCGGCCGCCCGCAACCAGGTGGCGAGGCGGTCGTCGGGGAGAAACTGCAGGTCGAGGATTACCGAGTCAGTCCCGGCCGCTGCGGTGCTGAGCGCGTCGCGCAGTTCGGCGTCGGCGGGTTTGCCGGCGATCGCGAGGATCTCGGTCGGGAAAACGTCGAGCTCAGCTCCGGCGGGCACCCTGGCGGCTCGGCGGGCGAACACGTCCACGAGGTGCGGCAAGTTCTTGTAACTGCGGATCTGGCCGACGCTCACCATCACCGTGCCGTCGGGCACACCGAGGGCGCGACGCGCGTCGGCCCGTGACGCCGAGAAGTTGTAGCTGTCGCGGTAGTCGCCATGTGGAGTGACGAATGCGGGCACCGCGCGCAGCTCCGGGTATGCCGTTCGGGCCGCAGTGATGCCGTCGGTGGTGAGCGCGAGGATGCCGTCGACGTTGCCGAGCAGCAGTCGGGAGTACCAGCTGCGGATGCGCGGGGTCGAGCGGTTTTCGTGGGACGCGATGTTGTGTACGGTCCAGATCAGCCGGGTTCCGTTTCGCCGGGCCACCGTCAGGAAGGAGAAGAACAGCACGAGCCGGGCGATCTGTCGCCACCGGCGGGGACCGGAGAGGAAGGTCAGGTCTGGCCAGTGCAGGTGCACGATGTCGGTGCGGCGCCAGAGCAGGCGGAGGTAGCCGAGGTCGCGCACCTCCGCAGCGCCTTTCGGCATGGCCGCGTAGAGCCGGGCGTTGTACGGGTTCGCGTGCTGGGTGCGGAACGCGGGTTCGGCCTCAACCCGTAACGGCTGGTTGCGCGCGGTTCGCTCGGGCGCGAGCCGGTGCGGCGGGGTCCGTCCGAAGAGGGCGGCTTCGGCATCCGGGTAGCCGGTGCGCCACTTCGCGCGGGCTCGCCAGACGGTGAGCCAGGTGCGTTTGGGCGATCGGGTCGCGATCTCGAGCGCGGCGCGAAGAAGGGATCCGGCCTGCAGCAGCACGATGCCGAGCCGCGCACGCGCCGGGCTCCACGAGCGTGTGAGCAGCGTCACCTTGCCGGCCATCACGAGGCTCATCTTGCGGCCGGAGTTTCCGGTCGATCCGCCGACGTCGTGGACGATCACGGCGCTCGGCACGATGACGGGCCGTAAGCCGAAGCGGCGAGCGCGCACCGAGAACTCGGCGTCCTCGCCGTAGAGGAAGAACCGCTCGTCCATCCGCCCGATCGCCGCGAAGGTGTCACGGCGGATGAGTGTGAGGCACCCGGTGATGATCGGCACTTCGCGCACGCTGTCGCGTTTCCACTCACCGAGCGACTCCGGGTCAAAGAGCAGCGAGTGCTTGAACGCCGTGGACAGCCCGAGCGCAAACGAGGTGAGCGACCACAGCGTGGTCTCGCCCCAGGCCGAACTCGGGTCGACGGTTCCGTCGGGCCGCAGGGTGCGTCCGCCGTAGAGCCCATAGTCGGGGTTCCGCACCGCGAACGAGACCAGTGAGCGGAGCGAACCCGGAATGACGACGGTGTCGGGATTGAGCAGCAGGATGTACTCGTCGGTCGACGCGTCGACCCCACGGTTGACGCCCCGCGCGAAGCCGAGGTTCTCGCCAGCTTCGACCACCACGGCAGCCGGGAACCGTTCGCGGATTGCGTCGGCGCTGCCGTCGACCGAACCGTTGTCGACGACGATCACGGTGAGGTTGTCGAGCGGTGGCGGCGACGGCGGACCCAGTCGCCGCATCGCCCTCGACTCGGCATACACCGACTCGATGCACTCGAGTGTCTGCTCTCGGGTATTGAAGTTGACGATGATCACCGACACCGAGGGCTGGGTCATGCGATGCCCGCCCGGTCGAATGTGCTTCCTGGTTGCGACGCCTGAGAGTCGGTGCCGGCGCCATCCGGTTCGGCAGGCGCTGCCGGCCGATGCCCGATCACCCTCGCGGGTACCCCGCCGGCGATGCAGTTCTCCGGCAGGTCGCGCGTGACAACGGCCCCGGCTCCGACGATGGCCCCGGCCCCGATCGTCACCCCGGCCGTGACCACGACGTTGGCACCGAGCCAGACGCCCGGCCCGATCACAATGTCTTTCTCGATCTTCGGTTGGTCCATTACCGGAGTGCCGCGGACAATGCCGTAGTTCGACGCCGTGATCGTGACGTTCGGCGCGAGCAGGGTCTTCTCCCCGAGCACCACCCGCGACTGCGTGTTGCCGGCCCAGATCACACTGCCCTCACCGAGGTGCGATCCGGCGCCGAGGTAGATCCGCTCGGCGTTCCGAAACGACACCGTCGGCCCGAACGATACGTTGGCGCCGCGGTGCAGCTTCCGCACCTCCTGCACCCAGCTGTATCCGTAGAAGTGCGCGAGCCGCACCGCATGCACGAGCGTTCGCGGGTCGAGCACCGATCGCAGCACCCCGCCGAGTCCCTTAGACGCCACTGCGCACCTCCTGTGAGTTCTCGGCCGGGGTCGGCGATTTGGCCGCCGCCGTACCGATGGCTGTATGAAAAACGCGCGCGACAGCATCCGTCGCCCGATCGATATCGAGATCCGTCCGCGCCAGAACGGCCACCGCAAACGTGTTCGCGTAGGTGGTGGTGAACACGGCGATGCGATCGTCGAGGTCAAGCACGGGCCACAGGGTGATCGACGTCACCTCGGCCGGCCCGAAATACTGCCGGCGCGCATGCATCGGCAGGTGTGACGCATACCCCGCCCAGTCACGCGGCGACACCGTATTCGTGTTGCCGGTCTTCACGGCTGTCGTCAGTTGTTCTGACACGGATGCCACCAGCTCCGACAGATTCTCCGTCGCGGTCACCACCACACGAACCATCGAGATGTGATTGCGTGCCGCCGCCTCGCGTCCCAGTGAGAGCGGCACGGTGAGCGCGTGTTCACGAGCATCGGGGTGCAGGGCGGCGAGCGCCGCGAACGCCGCGGCCACGGTGAGGATGGTGGGACTCGCGCCGAACTGCCGGGCGATCCCGCGCACGGCGGAGGCGTCGAGCAGGAGCATGCGGGAGTTGTGGGGCTCGACCATCCGGTCGGCCAGGCCGGAGCGCACGAGGTAGAGGTTCTTGAGTGGCCTGATCAGTCGACCTCCCAGGCGCCTCAGCCGCTTTTTCACCGGTTTGCGGCGGTAGTCCTGCCACGCGTCTGCCCGGGTTGCGTGCCGGGAGCGCCAGGCGGCGTAGTGCCCGCGGAGCAGCTCGAGCTGGGTGGCGGGCGCCCGGGTGGTCGGAACCGCTGGCTCGGCGGCACTCTCACCGGGGGTCGATGGTGCCGGCGTGAGGAGACCCGAGATCATCTCGATGCCCGAGATGCCGTCGCCGACCGAGTGGTGGATCATGCCGATGAGCGCGATCCGGCCGTCGTCGAGGTCAGCGACTGTGATCGACCAGAGCGGTCGGGAGGGGTCGAGCCGGCTCGCCGCTCCGGAGAGGAGGTTGGCGTCGGGGCCGGCCGGGTAGACGCCGTCGAGCACCCGCACATGCCAGTCCAGGTCGACGTTGTCGGCGGGCACCCAGGCCGGCGTCGCCAGTCCGAGGGCGACCCGTTGCAGGCGTTGCCCGGTGGCCGGAACGCCGCGGCGGCGTTCGTCGACGATGCGGCGGATGAGGTCGGCGTCGATGCTGCCGTCGGCCCGGCGCAGGGCGTCGCCCGGCACGATCATGGCAAGCGCCGGGCGGGCGATTCGAAAGACCACCTCGTTCGCGAGGAACTTTTCGTCGAGGACCCGCAGCGGCTGCACCGAGACGGGCAGGGCGGATGAGTCAGCGCGCATCCGTGTGCCCTTCTCTCGAGAGCGGTGCGGGTGCGTTCGACGCTCCGGCCGGGTCATCGGACTCCTGGGCAGGGCCGCCGGACAGCACGATTGGCGCGGGACGGCTCGCGTCGACGAAGAGTTTTCCGTCGAGCCGCAACCGCGACCCGCGCCGGTAGCCGCGCACAATGCCGGTGGCCATCGCCAGCTCGGCTCGGGCTCGGGCGCGTCGGCGGGGCAGCGCCCGAGCGGCCTTGCGCAGTTGCCGACTGAGCACCACGGTGAGCATCACCCGGCCGATTGACTTGTCGATGCGGCTCCACTTGTTGGCGAGTGCCCCCATGCCGAGGCCGTAGCCGTGCAGCAGCTCCCGGTAGTTCTCGCCCACGCGGGTGAAGACGTGGTGCACGATGCTGTCGGGCTCGTGCACGATGCGCCAGCCGTCGTCGATCATGCGGCAAAACGCGTCGAGGTCCTCGGCGCCGGCGAGCTCGCGCCCCGCACCGAGCACCTCGTCGAACCCGCCGAGAGCGAGCAGGGGCTTCCGTCGGAACGCCATCAACGCGCCGTGCCCGGCGTCGAGTCCGTCAGCCACATCGGTGAACCGCCACTTGTGCGTGTAGGCCTGCTCTGAGCCGACCTTGGTGTGGTCGAGCATCCGCCCGGTGACCACGCCGACGTCCGGCGCGTCGAAGTGCCGCAGCATCGCCTCGAGCCAGCCCGCGGTGACCACGCAATCGTCGTCGGTGTAGACGACGATCTCGCGCTCGGAGGCGCGGAGGCCAACGTTGCGGGCGATGCTCAGGCCGCGGATGTCAGTGCGCACGGTGCGAACGCCGGCTTCACGCGCCACGCGCCCAGTGGCATCCGTTGTCGATCCTGAATCAACGACGACAACCTCAACGTCCGGCGACGTCACAGACACGACCGACGCGAGAGCGTCCCGCAACAGGCGGGGGCGCTCCCTCGAGCAGAGAATCAGTGTGACGTCAGCCGGATGCGCCATGCAGCCTGCTTCCTCGTGATGACCAGGGCGCCTCGACCGAGTCGCGGTGCACCGAGCCGTGTGACGTGCTCATGCGCGCAACGCCGTCGCGAAGCTCGGGGTATTCGCCCGTGCCGGGGTGCAGGCCGCCGGGGCGCGCCGTGTATCCCTCGGGTCGCAGCTGGGCGAGTGCCTGCCGGTAGAGGTCGACGAGCACGATGCCGGCGGCCTGCCAGGTGAGGGTCGGCGCGTGCGCGAGAACGCCCTGCTTGAGCGCCCGCCGCCAGCGTTCGCTGCCGAACACGAGGTCGATCTGTGAGCTCAGCGTTGCAACGTCGCCCGGGGTGTGCAGCAGCCCGTTGACGGCGTGCTCAACCATGGCGCCGCTCGCCTCGGACACCAGAGGGATGACGCCGGCGCCCTGCGCCTCATACGTGACGAGGGCGCTGCCCTCCTCGATCGTCGGCAGCAGCAGGATGTCAGCTTGTGCGTAGACTCGCGCCGGCCGGTCGGTGAATTCGCGAACCTCAACCGAGGGGTGGGCGAGCTGTTCGGCGAGCATCTCCCGATAGCCGGGCACAAAGTTGCCGTAGATGAGAAACCGCCCGGTCTCACTGGCCTTCGACGCGAGCCAGGCGTCGAGCGCGAAGTGCAGGCCCTTGCGGGGTTCACACCGGCCGAGGAACACGGCAGTGAACGGCCGGGCCGCGTCGACTCGAATCGGCACCCGGATGACCGCCGGGTCAAATCCGTAGCGGTGCCGCAGCAGCCGTGAGTTGTCGAACCCCCGGTCGAGGAACGATTGCGCAACGGCGTCCGACGGAACGAGCAGGCCATGCGCTGCCGCGTACTCCCGGTCTTCGAGCACGAGCCGATCACCGTCGTAGTGGTGCGACCAGCCCTGCGGCACCGGGAGCCCGAGCCGCGCGTACTCCCGCCCGACCACCTCGTAAGCGTGCGCCGTGTGGGTGTTCGGCACCTCACGGAGTCCCGGGATCCCGCGATCCTGCGCGGCATCCAACGTGCGAGCGGATGCCAGTGGCCAGGCATGCACAATATCGAACGATTCCTGATGCACTCGCGTTGCTGCCCGGCGATCGTGCCAGCCGAATGCCCGCATCCGCCCAACGGCGCGGTGCGGCACCCGGCGCCCGCCGAGCACCATGGTCTGCTCCACCTCGCGCACCCCGGTCACCGGCTGCGCCACGCTCGCGGCCACGAGGGTGACGGTGTGGCCGGCGCGAACGAGCTCGCGAACCTGGTTCCACGCGGTCTGGCCAATGCCCGGGCTGCCGAACGCGTGCGGAAAGCTGTACAGAATCCGGAGCGGCCGGCCGTCCGCTCGCGGCACCGGGGGCGTGCCTGTCGGCTGCGTGGCCATGCGTCCTCCCCCGCTCGGGTAGCTGGGTGCCGATTTTCGCGTCCCCGAAGGGGCGTGAGCAACCGTCATGAAATTTACAAGTAGTGCTCGCCGGTTTGACCACAGCCGACCGATTGTTAATATACTCGTAATACTGAGGGTTCCTCAATTTTACGTCGGGCCTCCACGATGGAGGAGGGCACCACGGCCCGCCCAGCCCCGGGGCAGCTGTCCCGCCAGAAAGAAAGCCGAGATCGATGGACGTTCCTCTCTACTTGCGAGTGCTCTGGAGCTACAAGTGGCTGCTCCTCGTCGGCATCATCGTCGCGGCGTTCGTCGGCGGCATCGTCGGCTACAGCTACGTCGACGGCCAACTGCAGCCTCGCGCGGTTCAGACCTACCGCGCCTCGACCACGGTCCTCGTCGGCAGCCCGCAACAGCCGCTCTACCAGTCGGTTATCCCCGGCGCCCCGGTGCAGGAGGGCGTCACCCCGACGGTGACCCGCGACCTCGTATCCACCACGGTGGTCTACGCCTACATCGTCTCGGGTTCCGAGATCCGCACGCGGGTTGAGGGCGTCGTCGGATCCTTCGCCGACGACGAACAGGTCACAGCCGTTCGTCGCACGACCCAACCGGCCGGCGACGAGTCCTTCCCCGGCCGCCTCACCTTGCCGATCCTCGACATTGTCGGCTCCGCGCACTCACCGGCCCGCGCGGAGGAAATCTCCCGCGCGGCCAACACCGTCTTCCAGGAGTACGTGCGTGCCGAGCAGGACGCCACGGCACTGCCTGAGGCCGAGCGCGTGCAACTGCAGACCTTGCGCGAGAGCGAAGCCACCGAGGTTGAGGGCAGCAACCCGCTCATCCCGGTGATCCTCACGGCGTTTGGTGTGCTCCTCCTCGTCATCGCACTCATTTTCGTGCTCTACAACATTCGGGTCAGCCGCGAGAAGCGTCGAGCAGCCGCTGGCCGGTCGAAGGGCAGGAACACCGCTGAGACGCCGGTCGATGAGAGCGCAGACGGCAGCGAGCCGACAACCGGGACCGGCGAACCGGCCTCGGTCGACACGGCCGGTGGCGCATCCGAGGACGGCAGCATCGCCGAACCGTCCCGCGATGAGCCGAAGCGGTCCGACGACACTCCCGCGTACGTCTAGGCCGCGATGAGTATCGTGCGGGCGCAACGTGCGTCGCCGGAGAAAGGGCCCGATCGCACGCCGGACGCTCCGCCACCGACGACAGAGCCGGCTGGCGGGGGGCCCCTCAGTTCGCGCCTCGTCGGCGAGCGCATCCGCGACGCCGTGCTCAGCTTCCGGCCGAGCCGCTCGGGTATCGCGCTGACCTTTCTGGCAGCCGTCGTGCTGTTCATCCCGGTCCGGCGATACGCCGTCCCGATTCCGCTGCCGTTCGCCCTCGAGCCCTACCGGCTCGTCATCGTACTGATCGTGGTCATCGTCGGGGTGGCCCTGCTCATCGACCGCACATTCACCTGGCGCCCCATCGCCTTCGGCGCACCGCTGCTCTTCTGGCTCGTCACCATGATTGTGTCGGTCGCGGCCAACGCCACAGACATCACCGAGGAAGGCCTCGCCTCCGGCGCGATCGGTGCGCTCGGCAACTACGCCATCGTCGTGTCGCTGCTCTACCTCACCCGCCAGCTCCTCCGCTCCCCGCGCACTGTGAACACGCTGCTGACCGCCCTCACCGTGTTCTCCGGCATCGTCGGCTTCTTCGCCCTCGTCGAGAAGGTCACCCGGGAGAACATCTTCATGAAGCTCTCGACCTTCCTCCCGCTCGAGATGCTGCGCGATGAAGGTGAGGCGTTCCGCGCCGGCGGGGCCCGGGCATACGCATCGGCGCAACACCCCATCGCGCTCAGCGTCATGCTCTGCATGCTCATCCCGATCGCGATCTACCTGGCCCGCTACGCCGCGTGGCCGCTCAACATCTACAACCGCAAGATCTTCTTCGGCGGCATCGTCGCCCTGCAGCTCTTCGGCATCGCGGCCGCCGTGTCCCGCACCGCCGTCGTCACCCTCGCCGTCATGTTCCTCCTCATCCTGGTGCTGAGACCGGTACTCGGCATCGTGCTGGCGAGTTTCGCGCTGCCGGCCGTCGTGGTGGCCGCCGCGGTCATTCCGAAACCGTTTGAGGCCATGTTCGGCGGCTTCCTCGACCCCGACGCCCTCATCGCCTCACAAAAAACCTCCCCCGGGTTCACCGGCGCCGGCCGCCTGGCCGACCTCGACCCGGCATTCGAGATCGTGTCGCATCAACCATTCTTCGGCTCCGGCCTTGGTTCGCGCATCGTCATCGGCGATACGGCCAACTCGTTCATCCTCGACAACCAGTGGCTCGGCACCCTCATGGAAGTCGGCGCCCTCGGTGTGCTCGGCGTCGTGGTGCTGCTGCTCGTCCCCGCCGGCCGGCTCATCGCCTACGCGTTTCGGCCCGCGCACTCGCCGCAGTACACGGCACTTGCCCTGGCCCTCGCGATCTCGGTGATCGGTTACGCCACGGCCATGTTTTTCTACGATGCGTTCGGATTTTTCCAGACCTTTATGCTGCTCTTTCTGCTGCTCGGGGTCGGCGCGTGGGTGCTCACGGAGGCACCACCGCGACACAGTGTGGTCGGGTCAGCGTCGGGGCAGGTGCTGGCCCGGCCACGTGACGGCCGTCGCCGTCGGGTGGGGTGAGGGCCATGCGCATGAGCGTGGTCATCCCGGCCCACAACGAAGAGACGGTGCTCCCCCGCCTCCTCACTGAATTGCGAGCGGATGCCACGCTCTCCGTCGTGGTTTCGGCCAATGCCTGCACGGATGACACGGTCGCGGTTGCCCGGGCCGTGGGAGGTGACACGGTGCAGGTGATCGCCACAGAGACCCCGTCAAAGACCGTCGCGCTCAACGCGGGCGACGTCGCGGCCGGTGACCTCTTCCCCCGCGCGTACGTCGACGCCGACGTCATCGTGTCCGTCGCCACCCTCCGCGCCCTCGCCGATGCACTGGCCGGTCGCGAGGGCCCGTTCGTGGCCGCGCCGCGACTGCGCGTTGACACCTCGGCGTCAAGCTGGCCGGCCCGGGCGCACTACCGAATCTGGGCGCTCTCCGACTTCCGGCTGGCCGGGCACGTCGGCTCGGGCATCTACGCGGTGACCGCTGAGGGCCGCGCACGCTTTGGCGCGTTCCCTGACGTCATCGCCGACGACCGGTACGTGCAGCAACTGTTCAGCCCGGCCGAGCGAATCACCGTTGACGCCGAGTTCGTTGTGCGCGCCCCGGCAACTCTCCGCGCACACATCCGCCGGGCCACCCGCATTGCCGCCGGCAACCGGCAGCTCGTCCGCCGCGCCGAGGTGGCCCGGGCCGCCGGCACCCGGTCGGCGCACCTCGTGGCCGCAGCCGCCCCGCCCGCCAGCTCCCGCGCGACCGGCTACCTCAATCTCATCGGCCGGGTGGCGGTTCGCCCGCACCTCTGGCCGGCGTTCCTCGTCTATTGCGTGGGATACGGCATTCCCCTGCTGTTGGCCACCCGGTCCGAGCGGCGGGGCCAGCTGCCGGGCTGGAACCGTGATGAGACGAGTCGGGCATGAGGCCGCCGCGCCAACCGGGAACGCACGCAGGGCGGGCAGAATCGGTTACGGACGCCGACGCATCCGCTCGCCCCTCTGACGGACTGGGCCGGCAGGCCAGCCGCGGCGTGCTCGTGACGATGGGCGGCACCTGGTCGAAGACGATCCTGCAGACCGTGTCGACCGTGGTGCTCGCGCGGCTGCTCGACCCCAGCGACTTCGGCCTCATCGCCATGATCATGGCCATCGTCGGGGTTGCCGACCTCGTGCGGGACTTCGGAATGACCGGAGCGATCATCCAGGCCAAGAAGCTCAACGACCGCACCTGGTCGAGTGTGCTCTGGCTCAGTGCCGGCATCGGTGTGATCGGCACGGCGCTCATCGCCCTGTGCGCCCCGCTCATCGCGGCGATCTACGACGAGGAGCGACTCGTGCTGCTGTCGATCGCCGTCGCGCCCACCCTGCTCATCAACGGGCTCGCCATGCCGCTGCAGGCCAAGGTGCAGCGCGACCTCAAGTTCGGGGTGCTCGCGCGGATCGACGTGGTCTCGATGGCGCTTGGCGTCGGCCTGTCGATCGTCGCGGCCCTGGCCGGCTGGGGTGTCTGGTCACTCGTGGTGTTCACCGGGGCCGCGAGCGTTTACCGGCTGATCGCGCTGTGGACGGCCGCGCACCCGCACTGGGGTCGCCCGCACATCGACCGGGCCGTTGTGCCGCTGCTCACGACGGGCGGCTCGATCTTCGGGGTACAGCTGCTCAACTATCTTGCCCGCAACGTCGACAACGTCGTGATTGGGCGGCAACTCGGCTCCGATGTGCTCGGTCAGTATTCGCGCGCATACGCCCTGTTCATGCTCCCGCTGCAGCAGCTCAACGGCCCGCTTGGCCGCGTGGCGTTACCCGTTCTGAGTCGGCTGCAGGATGACGGGCCGCGCTACCGCCGGTACATCCGCGCCGCCCTGATGGTGATCGCCTACCTCACGCTACCCGCGTTTGCGATCGCGGCCGCGCTGGCGCATCCGCTCGTCCTCCTCCTTTTGGGGCCGCAGTGGGACGCAACAGCGACGATCTTCGCCCTGCTCACCATCGCCGGGGTGGCGCAGGCTATCGGCAACGTGCAGGGCTGGATCTACATCTCGCTCGGCCGCGCCCACCGGCAGCTCGTCTACTACATCGTCTCCCGGCCCGTGATTATCGGCTCGTTCTTCGTCGGACTGTGGTGGAACGGCGTGAACGGTCTCGCGCTCGCATACGGCCTCGTCTCGCTCGCCGTGCTCGTTCCCGGCTTCGCCTGGGCCATTCGCGGCACCTTCGTCACCGGGCGCGATGTTGTGCTGCCCGTCCTGCGCCCGGCGGCGCTCGTGCCCTTCGCCTTCGCCGCTGCGTGGGCCACCGGTGCCCTCGAGCTCCCGGCCCTGCTGCACGTGCTGGTTGGCGGCGTGGCCGGGCTGGTTCCCCTGGGCCTGGCCATGGCGATTCCGGCGTACCGGCGCGACCTCGCCCAGATCCTCGACTTTGTGAAGCAGACCCGAAAGCCCGCGGCCGCAAGCGGCACACCGATGAGCGAACGAGGGACCGCCTGATGCGAGCACACACAGTGTCGATACGGATGCTGATCGCCACCGTCGCCACCGCCCTCGTGCTCGCCGGATGTTCGGCACCGGCACCGAAGCCCACCGCCGTGCCGTCGACCGAGCCGGCGCCGTTCACCATCTCGGCCATCGCGTCACTCGGTGACTCGATGAGCCTCGCGGTCAACGCGTGTGACCGCAGCGGCAGTTGCCCTGAGGCGTCGTGGTCGACGGGCACCGACCCCGAAGTGCAGTCGCTCGCCTCGCGGGTGGCCTCAACCAGCGGCTCGGCTCCCACCGTCGAGGTGATCGCGAGTGACGGCGCCAGTGTCGAGAGCCTGCCCGACCAGGCCGCCCGCGCGGTCGAACTGCAGCCCGACCTCGTCACCGTGCTCATCGGGGCGAACGACGTGTGCGCGCCGTCCTACGACGAGATGACGCCAGAGGCAACGTTCACCGAAAACGTGAACACGGCATTCACCGCCCTGGCCACCGGGCTGCCCGATGCGCGGGTCTACGTGTCGTCGGTGCCGAACCTCGTGCGGCTCATCGACGCGAAGAAGGACGACCCGAGCGCCGTTGCTACCTGGAAGAAGATCGCCCAGTGCCGCTCGATCCTGTACAACGCCACGAGCAGCGAGCAGGCCGATGTTGACCGGCGTGCATCGATCTCGGCACTCATCGACACCTTCAACGGGGTGCTCGCCGACGCGTGCGCGGCCCACCCGCACTGCATCTGGGACGAGAAGGCCGCCTTCAACGTCGAGTTCACCGGCGCCGACGTCTCGACGATCGATTACTTCCACCCCTCGGTGGCCGGGCAGCAGAAGCTCGCGGCGGTGGCGTGGGATGTACTCAGTAATTCCGACGAGCTCTCCGACTCACCGGGCGACGGTGATGGCAAAGCCGCACCCAAGGACGCCGCGGAGACTGAGCTCGACCCGGCCGGCGCCACGGGATCGCGGCTCAGCGCGAAGGGGAAACTCACGGCGCCGGACGCTCTCGTCGCCGGACCGCAAGGTTCGGGCTCGAGCTGCTCGACCGGGTCACCGTGCTCGCTTGAGACCGCGCTCGGCAAGGCTGGCGAGGGCAGCGCGATCACGCTGGCCGACGGCAACTACGGCAGCATGGAACTCACCGGCGGCAGAAACCTCAAAGGCCTGGCGTCCGCGGTGGTCGTCGGCCCGGCGAAGGGTGCAACCCCCACCTTCGACCGACTCAAAATCGCCGTCCCCTCTGTGACCTGGCAGGGCATCACGGTCACCGGGGTGATGTATGTGAACAGGCCCGCCGTCGACACGCGACTCGAGAACATTCACGTGTCAGGAACCGGGTTGTTTGTTCGGTCGCAGAACGTCACCGTCAGCGACAGCCTGTTTGAGGGCGGATCGAGCGTCGATGGAATTCAGGTCGGCGGAGCATCCGACGTTCTGATTGAAAACAACGAAGTGCGCGACTACGACCAGAACAAGAACAACGGCCTGCACGCGGACTGCGTGCAAATCTTCGACAGTGAGACCATCACCTTGCGGGCCAACAAACTGAGCAATTGCTACAACGCGGGCATCATCCTGTCGTCGGGCAAGGGCACGGGGATGGCCGACATTCTCATCGAGTCGAACTTCGTGCAGGGCTGCATCGTGAAGAGCGCGAACTGCCAGGGCGGGTCGGCGGCCGACCTGCGCTATATCAAGACGACGAACCTTGTGGTGCGCAACAACTCGTTCTCGGGCGGATCGGTGCGGATCGACCCGCTGCCCGGGCTCGTCTTCGACCGCAACATCGTCGCCTACCTGGCCGACTGCGCGAGCCCGATGACGAATTCGATCGTCGAGAAGTGGAATGCGAAGTCCTGTTCTGAACCGGATGCCATCGGCTCGGACGGAAACCGCACGGGCGACGTGGTCTATGTCGATGAGGAGGGCGGCGACCTTCACCTTGAGCAGGCGGGCAGTGCCGAGATCACCCCGGCAGGGCCGCACGTGCCGGCGAGCGTCGACATCGACGGGCAGCCGCTCGAGCCGGTCGTCGCGGGGGCGGCAGCGACCCGGTAGTTGGGCACGGGTGGTCCCCGCTTCCCGCGCTCCCGCACCGCGCCCGGGCCGCGCCCACCACATGCCCGGGCCGGAAGTACCACTTTCTGCCGGTGCGCGCACCGCATGACCCGTCGCAACTGGTACTCCTGTGACGCCCCGATGCCGCACCCCTCGACCGAAGTACCAGTTGTTGCCGGTGCGAGCTCTCCCAACCCATCGCAACTGGTACTCCCGGCGCCGCCCGGTAGGTGCGTGCACTCAGTTCGCGGCCACCGGCACCCACCCGCGCTGGCTGAGCGCCACTCGCACCCGACGCACAACTTCGCCGGGGTTGCGTTGGAGTAACGCGTGTCGAACGCGAATGACTCGCCACCCGTTCTCCTCAAGTTTGGCGATGCGGTCGATGTCACGGTCGAACTGGTACCGGTTCTCGCGGTGTTGCTCTCCGTCGTACTCGACGATCACCTTGAATCCGGGATAGCAGAGGTCGACTCGGCCGAGGAACTCTCCCGCGTCGGAGTAGATCTCCTTGTTGATCTCCGGCTCGGGCAGACCCCACTCGATGAGGGTGAGTCGAAGGACCGTCTCTCGTGGGGACTCCACCCCCTCGCGTACCCGCTCAAGGGCCTTCCGCAGTTTCGCGGTTCCAGCTCGTGGCGTTCGGTCCACCGCGGCTTTCAGGCCGGTGCCCGTAGCGAGCGGCGTGTACACCGGGCGCTGGGCGTTGGGAGGCGACGTCTCGACGCCCCGCAGCAGGTAATCACCGACAGCAACCAATTCGTAGAGGGTGAGGACCGTCGCGAGTTCGGTCCAGGTCGATGCAGGCGCGGTGACGGGCAGTCCCAACCACTCCTGTGTGATGACGGTGCCCGGTGCAATGACATGTCCGACGACACCGATGCGACGCGGCGGATGCTGGGGCCTGAATGCGGAAACGTGCAGAATGCCGTCGTTCTGCAGCGACCACGGCAGCGGCATTCCCCAGATCAGCGCAGCGGTCTGGTGGCTAAAGAACTGGCCATTGGACAGGATGGTGGCGAGTGCTCGTGCACGTTGCAGCGGCTCGGGCACCATCGATGCAGGCATTCGCACGCCACGAAACGGCGCCTGCAGGTCCGATGCGTTCAGCCGCCCCGGGCTGACTCCAAGTTCGAGGGCGCGCGCCACGCTGATCGGCCCCTGCTGGATTGCCCGCGGAAGCGGCCGCCGTTCGGTCATGGATCGATGCTGTCGCAGATGAGTACTCGCCGCGCGGGTTATCCACAGCAACCCGGGTGCCGGTTGCCTCCGGTCGTTGCTGCCCTAGCCGAGGAAGCGCCAGTTGTTGGGAGTTGTGGGCGCGGCAACCCCGGCGTACTGGTACTTCTGCCGGGCAGCGCACTAAGCGCCATCCGCACGAGTGCCAGTTGTTGCGGGTGACGGCGGCGCGCACCCCTTTCTACTGGCGCTTTCGCACGAGCGGAGGCACGAACACGGGCACGCGAGCAGACATGGAAAACGAGGGCGCGGTGCGGCTGAGGGCGCAGCACCGCAACTGCGGCTCGAACGGCGACCCGAACCGATCGGGGCGGCCCGGGTCGCCGGCCCCTCACCGCGGACCAGGGGTCCGACGGCAGGCTTGGCGCAACTACACGGCCGCCAGCGACGGCACCAGTCCGTCGAGCGCAAAGTTGGGCGGATCAACCCGTTCCGCCGAGCGGACCGATGCCGCGATGAGCGTCTCGGTGTCGAGCTCCTCGGGCGGGCAGTTCACGGCCAGTCCGCGCCGTGACAGCTCGGCGGCGATCTGCTCCTGGTGGTCATCGATGTGCTCGCCGTAGCGCGCGAGCCGGGGCACGAGCACCGGAATCTTGCCTGCCTCGATGGCGGTGAGCGCCGCCCCGGTTCCGGCGTGTGCGACCACGACATCGGCCTCGGCGACCGCGTCGGCGAGTTCCGAATGCAGCACGCTGGCCCGACCGTCGATGCCGTATTCCGACACATCGGCCGCGCCGACCTGCCAGAGCACCTCACACCCGTCGAGCAGCGGAACAAGTCGGCGAAACAGCCGGTCGAACCCGTACGACTCCTGCGTGCCGAGGGAGACCACAACCTTGCGAATGGGCCGTTCCTCGCGTTCAGGCCCCGGCGCAAATTCGTCGAAGATGCTGCCCCGGTACGCCCAACTGCTCTCTGTCGCCCAAACCGGGTATTGCGAATACGTCTTGACTCGCGGCATCCGTGCGACAATCTTGCCGGTCAATGACGGACCTTCCGCTCGCGCGGCGCTCTCGATGTAGTGGCAGGGAATGCCGTGGGCCAGCGCGACGGGGAAGGCCGATACCGCAGGCGACGAACCCGTGCTGATCACGGCCGCGAACTTCTTGTGCGCCATCACCTTGGCGGCCAGGGCTGTGTTCTTCATGATGTTGAGGCCGTCGCGCGGTGCCGCG
Organism: Okibacterium sp. HSC-33S16; assembly: GCF_024171565.1. Taxonomy (GTDB): domain Bacteria; phylum Actinomycetota; class Actinomycetes; order Actinomycetales; family Microbacteriaceae; genus Mycetocola_A. The sequence goes on along the minus strand of NZ_JALJZZ010000004.1, from coordinate 94,506 downwards.
AAGTTCGCGAACACCCGGTCGGTTCCCTCGGTGAGCGTGCGGCTCAACCCGTTGTCGAAGGTGAACCAAAACTGGTTTCCCGGCGGAATGCCGATGCGGCGAGCCAAAGTATGGAGCTGCTTGAGGTGTCCACCACCCGAGCAGACGAACAGATACTGCGACATTGTGAACTCCCGAATTGTGCACAATTGATCGAACAAAGGACCGTACTAGTAGGCGCCATCACTCCTCACGACGGCGCGGACGGTGCGGAGGAGGATCATGAAATCCCCCGTCACCGACCAGTTTTCGACGTAATAGAGGTCGAGCTTGACGCTCTCCTCCCAGCTGAGATTGGAGCGGCCTGACACCTGCCACAGCCCGGTGATGCCCGGCTTGATGAGCAGGCGGCGCGTGGCGGCGTCTTCGTATCGCTCGACTTCACTCGGCAGTGGCGGGCGCGGCCCGATCAGGCTCATCTCCCCCACCAGCACGTTGACCAGCTGCGGCAGCTCGTCGAGGGAGAACCGCCGGATCACCCGTCCGACCCGGGTGATCCTCGGGTCGTTGCGCACCTTGAAGAGCACGCCGTTGCCCTCGTCCAGTTGCGAGATGTCGACGCGCCGCGCCTCGGCGTCTGGCACCATCGAGCGGAACTTGAGCATGGAGAACGACGTTCCACTGACGCCGATGCGACGTTGTTGGAACAGCACGGGGCCGCCATCCTCGAGCAGCACGGCCAGGGCGATCAGCCCGAACAGCGGCGCGAGCAGCACCAGCCCGCTCCCGGCGACCACCACATCAATGAGCCGCTTCACCGCATAGGTGAACCCGGTGTATTTGGGCAGTTGCACGTGAACCATCGGCAGGCCCTCGACCGGCCGCATGTGAATTCGCGGCCCTGCCACGTCGGTGAGGCTCGACACGAGAATCAGCTCGGTGCTCGAGTTCTCGAGCGACCAGCCAATCGTGCGCAGCTGCTCACTGCCACCGGGCAGGTTGCCGGCCACCATTACCGCCTTCGTGCGCGACAGTCGAGACGTGTCGGCGAGCTGTTCGAGATCGATTCCGGGCAATCCTTCGAAAACGGATGCCGGTGCATCCGTTCGCACAACCCCGATCGGTCGGTATCCGGCCGTGAGATTCGCTCGCAGCTGGTGAATCACCTCGCGAACGTCTGTCGTTGATCCCACCACCAGGGCACCGGTGAGGCACCGGCCCCTCACCCGCATGCGGGTCAACTGCACTCGCCAGAACTTGCGCCCGGCGAGGAGCAGCACGAGGCCGGTGGGCAGGGCGATGCCGAGGTAGCCGCGGGCCAGGTCGAGCTGGAGGAGGAACGCGATAATGGCGAGCAGGCCAAACGTGAGCAGGGTGGCGTTGGTGACGCGCTGGTATTCGGCGAAGCCGACGCCGACGAGGCGGGCGGCGCGGGAGCGGGTGGCCGAGAGGGTGATCAGCCAGACGGCGGCGATGGCCGCAGCGAGCACCGCATACTCGATGCCGGCGCCCGAGGCGTAGTCGAGACTGTCGGGGCCGAAGCGCACGACCTGGGCGAGGGCAAGGGCGGCCACGATCGCGAGCACGTCTGTGGCCGTTGTCGCCAGGAGGTAGCGCACGGGCCAGCGAAGCTTGAGCGGTTGCGCCAGGACGGAGAGCGACGGGGGCGCCTCGTCAGCAGCAGTGCCCGCGCCGGTCGGGCGCCGGCCGAGTGCGACGGGTGCCGCGTTCGGGGCAAACCGGGCGGGCTTCGGTGACGCAAGTGCGCTGCGCATACGCAAAACCAATCGGTCGCTGAGGGAAGTGAGTGCCCCACCAGTGCCTCGCACCCTCGGAATCGAGGTGTCGTGGCCCCCGTTTGAGGCATATTCTCACGCTAGCGCAGAACCTGAGGATTAATCAGGTTTAACTGAGAATGTAACCTGACGTTCTCTCGCGTTTACCTGCTCGACACGGAACGCCGCTGGGCCAGCTAGAGAACAGGGGGCCAGAGCTCGTCCGGGAACGCGTCCAGGAGTGGTTGAGGGTTCCACCGCGGGGCCGGCGCACCGCCGACGGCCCGCGCCGCATCGACCGACGACACGAGCGGAAGAACGTCCCGCCCGGTGGCTTCGAAGTAGTCGCGATACTTGAACAGGTTTTCCCGCGCCGGGGCGACCAGCCGGGCCGGAACACCGAGCGCCTCTGCCACGATGACGCCGTGCAGGCTCGAGCCGATCACGAGCTCGCTGCGCGCGATGCGCTCGAGGACTTTCCAGACCGGCGCCCGCGGCGAGAGGACGTGGGCGCGCCCGCGCAGCTCGGCCAGGTCGTGCAGGTTGGGCACGATGGTGAGCGGGTAGCGTTTGGGCTCGCGCGCCCAGTCGGTGAGTTCAGGAAACAGCTCGGGCAGCAGCAGCGCCGGGTCGCCGTAGACCTCGGGAACCGAGAACCCGTGTTCGATCAGGCGCTGTCGAGTGAGCGGCCCGCGCACCGCCCGAATGTCGAGGGTGTCGAGCGTCGCCCACGGCGGATCCACCTTGCCGTTGATACCACTCCCCCACACCACGTCGTTATTCCGGGCGTACTGCAGGATCGACCCCACGGAAAGCAGCCGATGGTCGGGCAGCCCCACTGCGACGTCGAGGCCGAGCCGCTCGCGCATTCGCTCGACGATCATCGGCCCCAGCAGGTCGCCGAAGTTCCCGACAGGACGCTTGACCGGCACCAGCTTGCCGATACGGCCTCGCAGCACCGGGCGGCGTGGGTTCCAGTGCACGATCTCGACGCTCATCGGGATCCTCTCGGTTCAGCGGCAGGAAACGGGGGCTGCGCGAACGACGGGAAGCTCAGGCCGGCCGAGGCCCAGGCGGTGCCGAGGATTGTTCGGTGCCGGGACTCCCACGAGTTGTCGGCCACGAACCGCAGCCGGTCGACCTCAGTCGCCGGCCCCAGCGCGAGTGCCTCATCGAGCCGGTCCGTGAAGTCGGCGACCGTTGCAGTGAGCAGCACACGCTCCGATATGCGGCGCACCGGTGGCAGGTCGATGGCGAGCACCGGACAACCGGCTGCCAGGTATTCGTAGACCTTGAGCGGACTCATCGCCTCGGTCAGTGGAGTGGTGCGGTGGGCCAGGAGGCACACGTCGACATTGCGCATCACCGCGACGAGTTCCTCCCTGCCCACGCTTGGATGCACATACACCGAACGGATGCCACGGATCGCGGCCAGATACCCGGGCTCGGGTTGCGGTCCCAAAAGAATGATCGACAGGTCGGGGCGGCGGCGGGCCAGTGCGGCGAGTCCCTCAACGTCGAGTCGGGAGTCGAGGGTGCCGACGTAGAGTGCCCGTGGCCCAGGAATCGCGGCGAGCCAGGCCGGCTCAGTCGGCACGGGCCCTGCCCACTCGGCCGGTTCGACACCGTTGGGCACAACGGCGCTCGGGCCGGTGGGCGAGATTCGGTCGAGTACCTGCTCCGAGACGGCCACAACACCGACGCCCCGGTCGGCAATCCGCCGGTACGCCTCACGGTAGGCGTGCCAGTACTCCTGGCGGGCCGGTGAGCTCAGCCAGTCATCGCGAGCGTAGAAGGTCACGCCGCCCGCCCAGTCGAACGGGGCGAATCCCGCGATGATCGGGTTGGCCGAGATGACCACGGGGCCTGACTGCCCGAGCCGCTCGGAGGCGCGCTCGAGCGAGCGATCATAGGCGCGATAGTCGCGCACAACCGCGCTCACGTTCGCTCGATCCGCCCGGTGGAGGCGGAGCGGCGTGTGCAGCACCCGGGTCGGCGAGCCCGGAAACCGGGTTCTCGAGCGTGACAGGGTGCGCAGCGCGTACGACGGCAGCCACCGGAACGGGTTCGCCACGAGCAGCTTGTTCACGGCCGGACTTTCCAGCAATCGTGACAACAGGCGGTCGGGAGGACGCATCATGCCGCGAGCGACAGCATCCGTCCAGGTTTCATAACTGAAGGTGAAGACCACGTCGTGCGGATCGCTCACGAGTGAGATCCCGTCACAACGTCGGACCCGGGCAACGAGCGGATGACCCGGGCCGGGATGCCGGCAACGACCGTGCGGGCCGGAACGTCGTCACGCACCACGCTCAAGGCACCGACCACGGCGCCGGCGCCAATCGTGACGCCGGGCATGATGATGGCGTTCTGGCCGATCCAGGCGCCGCGCCCAATGTGGACCGGTGCGATGCGGTCGAGCGGCTGATCCCGAATGAAGACATCGGGCTGGTCAAAGCCGTGGGTGTGGTCAGAGATGTAGACGCCGCGAGCGATAGCGACACCGTCGTCGATGACCACGCTGGAAACGGCGGAGATCTGGGTCTGGTTCATCCGGACCCGATTGCCGAGCACGATGGTCGGTGTCGGCGAGTCGTCAACCGGGATCATGAACCATGAGTTCGACCCGATCAGGCAGTCCTTCCCGATTGCGATCTTGTCACCGCGGGCCACCCGAAACGGGAGCAGGATGCGAGATCCGCGCCCGAAGCGATAGAAACCCGGCCCTACGGTCCAACTGAACACCGCATCGCGGAGGCGCTGCAGTGCGGTGAGGGCGGTCAAGCCGTTCACGGTCCTCCTTTCGGCGCACCGGATCGGCCTCTGGGCAGGTGCTCAGTACAACAGTAATGCGCCGTGAGGATTTGTCACGTTTGTTTCGCACGGATGTGATCTGCCGGAAACATCCGAGCCGCATGCACCCGCCTCATTATGAGAAAGTATGCAGGGGAGAAAAACTGAGGGGGACTCGGATCGTGCTACCTGGCTCTGCGCGGGCGACAAGAGTCGCCGAACCCGGCGCTCGTGACGATACGGGGCCCGGAGCGTCGCGCCGGGCGCGCCTTCGTGTCTCGATCGGAACGCTTCTGTTCGCCGCCGTGGTGGCCGCTATTCTGTCCGCCGTCGTGACGACATCGGTGCTCACGGCCCGCAGCCGCGAGGTAGCCCTGGAGAGCGAGGTCACTGCGCTCAGCATCAAGCTTGCAGCAGCCGCCCAGGCGCTCGAGAATTGCCAGGCGTCGCGACAGTCAGTATCTGATGCCGTCGGCGAGTTAGCCGCCGCGCGCGACGACATGGATCGAGCCCTCGCGGGGTTCGACCGGGGCGTCGCAATGGACATCACGGAGAGCGCCATCGTCGCCGCGAACGCCCGGTACGCCGGAGCGCTGACCGCGCTCACGGCGATACCGGGGTGTGCGTCGAATTAGCGGGTCAGTTCGAGAACGGCAGCGGTCGCCGAGAGGACCTCGTCGGCGCGCTCGGGCTTGTCGTTGAGCGTGACGCCGTAGCTCGGGATCATGCTCGTGAGTGTCGGCTCCCAGCGGGCGAAGTCGTTCGGGAAACAGGTCTTGAGAACGTCAAGCATGATTGGGACGGCGGTTGACGCTCCGGGCGACGCGCCAAGCAGGCCGGCGATGCTGCCGTCCTCCGCCGCGATGACCTCGGTGCCAAACTGCAGGACGCCACCCTTTTTCTCGTCCTTCTTCATGACCTGCGCACGCTGGCCGGCCGTGATGAGGTACCAGTCCTTCGGGTTCGCGGTCGGCATGAAGGTGCGCAGAGCCGAGAACTTCTTGCTCTTGCTGGCGAGAAGCTCACCGATGAGGTACTTCATCAAGCTGGGGTTGTCGCGGGCGACCGCGAGCATGGGCAGCAGGTTCGACGGGCGCACCTGCGTCACGATGTCGAGGAGTGAGCCCGTCTTGAGGAACTTCGGACTGAATCCGGCGTACGGGCCGAAGAGCAGGCTGGCCTCGCCGTCGACAACGCGGGTGTCGAGGTGCGGAACCGACATGGGCGGGGCGCCGACAGCGGCCTGGCTGTAGACCTTGGCCTTGTGCTGGGCCACGATGGCTGGGTTGTCTGTGCGGAGGAACTGTCCGGAGATCGGGAAGACACCGTAGCCCTTGATTTCGGGAATGCCTGACTTCTGCAGGAGCTTGAGCGCCCAGCCGCCGGCACCGACGAAGACAAAGCGCGCGCGGGTCTCGCCCGGGGTGCGACCAACCAGCTCACGGTGGCGAATGAGCCAGCTTCCGTCCTTCTGCTTTTTCAGGCCGCGAACCTCGGTGTTGAGACGAAGCTGCGCACCGGCATCCGTTACCGATTCGATCAGCTGGTGGGTCAGGGCACCAAAGTCCACGTCGGTTCCCGACGGGGTGCGGGTCGCCGCGAACGGCTCACCCTTGAGGCGCTTCTTCATGAGCAGCGGTGCCCACTGGTGAATGACGCGGGAGTCTTCGGAGTACTCCATGTCGGAAAAGAGCGGCTGTTTCTTGAGCACCTCGTAGCGGCGGCGAAGGAAGTTGACGTCTTTTTCACCACGAACGAAGGTCATGTGCGGCGTCGAGTTGATAAACGACTTCGGCTCGCGCAGGACGCCTCGACGTACCAGCGACGACCAGAACTGACGGCTCAATTGGAACTGCTCGTTGATGCTGATTGCCTTGGACGGGTCAATTGAGCCATCCTTTGACTCGGGCATGTAGTTGAGCTCGCAGAGCGCGGCGTGCCCGGTACCGGCGTTGTTCCAGGGGTTCGAGCTCTCCTCGGCAACGTCGCCCAGTCGCTCGAAGATCACGATCTTCCAGTCGGGTTGAATTTGCTGAATAAGGGAAGCGAGAGTCGCGCTCATGATGCCGCCACCGATAAGGGCAACATCCACCGGGCTGGAAGAGGTCATTACTCTAGTTTAGGCGTCCGTTGAGCATCGCCGAACTCGTGCGACGCGTTCACTCCGCCGGGCGGGACGCCGACGTTTGCACGCGGCTGCCCCCGGGCTGACGAGTTCGATCGACCGCCGCAGCGGCAGCAGCGTAGAGCTCATCGAAGGTGTGCTCCTCGGTGAAGGAATCGCTCGCGCCGATGCTCACCGCAACGCGGAAGCCCTTCCTGCCCGCCACCGTGACGGAAATGAGCCCGTCGAGCAGCTCGTAGGCGCGTCGCTCGGCCTCCTGCTCGTCGGAGGCGATGCCGACGATGACGAAGCGGCCACCGCCACGGTGGCCAATGAGCGTCGTCGGTGCGAGGTGCTCGCGGAGGAACGCGGCCAGCGTGCGGATCACGTCATCACCGAAGGCGGTGCCGTAGGTGATGTTGATTTCGTCGAGCCCGTTGATCTTGAGCACCAGGACCGCTGAATGGTCTCCATGGGCACGGACCCGGGTCACCCGGTCACGCGCCCCGGGAACGAAGGCGGCCCAGTCCAGCACGCCCATTGAGAAGGTCGGAACGGACGGCCCAAGATCGGCCCAGCCGCCCATGCGCCCGGCGACGAGCATGGCGGTGCACAGTGCCGCGCAGGAGAAAGCCATGATGGCAACCAGCACGGTGACCGTCGGGTTGAAGTATCGCTCGAACAACGGATCGTTCGGGCCGGCGATCAGGTAGGCGGTGAGCCGGCCAGCCAGCCACGCTGCCCCGAGCAGGCAGACAACGGTGAGAATGCGGCCATTGACATAGCCGCCGACTTCGCCGCGCATACACTCGATGGCGCTGGCCACAGCGAGCAGAATCACGGCGCTCATCGCCAGGGAGGCACCGCCCCATTCACCGAACTCGGGCCGCTCGAGGTACGTCACGAGTCCGGTGACGAGCGCGAATATCGCGACGATGACGAGGCGCGGACGGCGCCCGTTGAAGACCCGGGCCCCGGACCAAAATCCGCCGAGGGCGCAAATGACTGCGAGGTTCGGGACGATGTGCAGCGGGGAGTCTGCCCCGACCCAGGACACGCATGCGGCGGCGATCGACGCGAGCGCTGCGAAGACGTGCAGTGAACTCCACGCCTGCAACAGTCGGGACTTCGACGCCATGGCGACATTGAGCAGTGCAAGCGTGGCAATCGGCAGGACTACGGCAGCGCTCAGCACAATGAGGTCGTCATACACGGGCGGCGTCCTCCTCCGGGTGGCCGACGATGAGGTTGCCGCCAGCCGCGTGCCCGTCAGCGACGAGTCCTGCGGCTCGCTCGGACAGGGCCGCGAACTTCTCCCCCGATTCCGGAACGGCAAGCGCAATCGTCACGCTCACCCGGAGGCCCTGCGACACGTCGATGGGCATATCGACAAGTGCTGCTCGCACTCGCTTGGCACAGTCGAGCGCGCTGTCGAGATCGCCGAAGAGCAGTGCGTCGAACCCTGCTCCTCCCGAATGCCCGAGAACCGCGGATGCGCTCACTTCATCGCGGAGGATGGCGCCGACGAGAGTCATGGCCGAGTCACTGAACGAACGGCCGAACGCCGTGTTCATCTCCGCGAGGTTGTCGATCTCGACGCGGGCGAGAACGCCGGGCGCCCCCGATCGAGCCAGGCGTTCAAGTCTGTCGTTCACCTCGTTGGCGAAGCTCTCGCGTGGCCTGAAGTGTTCCCACTGCTCAACGTCAACCGTTCGACTGCCCCGCGGGGACGTGCCCTCGGTGCGGAGCACGTTCATCGATGTCGATGCCGTAACCACGAAAAGCACGGTGACGAACGTGGTGATGTCGGTGTCGAGGTAGCCGAGGAACACATCACTGTACGGGCCGCTGATCGCGAACACCACGGCACGGATCGCGAAAAATACGCCAACGGCGCACATGACCACCGCAAGGATGTGCGCGTTGATGCTGCGTCGCATCCGCCCGGAAAAAGCTTCGACACCGGCAAGCGCTGCGAAGACCGCGACCCCGATCAGGAAGGCCTGGCCTCCGGCCCAACTGCCGTTCTCGCCGTCAACCCAGGCAAGGATCGCCACGACCAGCGCCCCCGCGAAGCTGAGAAGGCCGAACGGTTGCCGGCCGTTGTATGCCCGGGACCCGCTCCAAATTAATCCCATGGCCAGCGTCAGCGAACCGTTCCCGACGCCGATGATGGCGGGCGAGTCCGGCAGAACCGACCACACGGCGAATGACACCATGGCGAGGATGCCGAAAGTAAACGCGGCTGACCAGAGTCGGCTCGCACGGTCATGGTGCTGGGCGACGGATCCGATGATGAAGATGAGGCCGCATACCGTCACCACGAGCCCGCTGGAGAGCAGCAGGGTCGGCAGATTGAGACAAATGAGGCCGCCCAGCAGTGTTCGGATCATTCGTCGACCTCCTCCTGCTCGCGGGGAAGTGTGATCACCATGGTGGTCCCCGACGGGCTCGACGCCGACACGCGAATGTCGCCCTCGTGCGCTCGAATGATTTCCTGGCTGATCGCCAGGCCGAGTCCGGTGCCGTGAATGCTCGAGTTGCGCACCGATTCGGCCCGGTAGAACCGCTGGAAGAGGTTGCTTTGCTCATCGGGGGTCATGCCGCGACCGGTGTCGGAGATGAAGATCTCGACCTCGTCATCGTCACCGATGACCGCGACGCTCACGCGCCCACCCGAGTGGTTGTACTTGACGGCGTTCGACAGCAGGTTGTCGATAACCTGGCGCACGCGGAACTCGTCCGCGTAGACAACCGGCGAACCGATCGAGGTGAGCAAGAGCGAGATGCGGCGTTCGTCCGCGACGGGTTTGAGCGATTGGATCGATTGTTTGGCGAGCACAGCAAGGTCGGTGGGGGCGAAGTTGAGCAGAAAGCCGACGCGTTCTTCCTGGGAGACAAGCAGCAGGTCGCTCACGATCGACAGCAAACGGTCGGCGTTGGCGAGCGCGATATCGACGTAGCCACGGTCGGTTTCGGTGAGCGCATCACCGTCGAGTGTCAGTTCGAGGTAGCCGAGAATCGAGGTGAGCGGTGTGCGAAGTTCGTGAGAAACGGATGCGACGAGGTCATCACGAGATCGGATTGCGTCGATTTCGGAGGTGAGGTCCCGCGAAACCAGAACCGCGCCCTCACGTTGGCCTTCCGCGTTGGTGAGCGCCCGACTTGTCATGCCCAACGCGAGTCGTTTCTGGCCGGGCTCGCCGTACCAGACGATGAGGTTGTCGAAGCTCTCGCCCCGGAGCATCCGTTCGTGTGGACGTTGTCCGGGCTCAAACGGTGTGACGCCGTCTTCCTGATAGTCGACCGCCGGGAAATACGCCGACGCGGGTGTGCCGAACTCGTCGAGCCAGCGTCGGTACGCGCTGTTGATGATGGTGGGTCGGCCGAACCGGTTGAGCGCAACCACGCCGAAGGTCACGGTGTTCATCACCTGGTCGAGCGTGCGCTCATCCTGTCGTGCTCGACCGAAGGCGCTCTCCAGCAACTCCGCCTGCTGGCGAAGCAACACCCGTTGTGCCTGGGTTTTGCGGGTGCCGACGTAGGTTGCTGTTGACACGAAGACCAGGACGACCGGAATGATGAGGACACCGATGATCCAGGTGCCCGCAGTGGGGTTGTCAATCACGAGAAGGCCGGCGGTCAGCGCGGCCGTCGACAAAACCGGACCCGTTATGGCGCCGAACAGGCCAAAGTAGGTCGCCAACCAGAGCACGGGGAAGATGAGGAAGAGGCCGGCGCCGAGCATCGGTTCGGCCACGCGCAGCGCGACGACCGCGAGGATGTCGATGATCGGGATGATCATCGTCCAGTTCTTGCCCAGCCTGCCCCACGGCACGACGCCGGCGCCGGCAGTCGCCGCGAAGATGACGGAAACGCCGAGGAAGAACAGCTCGGGGCGTGAAATGTCGCCAGCCATGCTGAGTGCGATGCACACGAGCAAAAGGACGGCACCGGCGAGGAGCAGCTGCCACAGAAAGACCGAGCGCTCCAGGCGCAGACGGCTCGACGGCGAAACCGCGGTCAGGGGCAGTGACATGGTGTTGAGACTAGCAATATCTCGCCGTTCTCCCCGACGCCGGCACAACTGCGTCAAGCCTGCCGCGCACTCGACGCGGCAGGCTCGACGGTGTGAGAGTTACGCGTTGGCCGTGTCGCGGAGCTTCGCAGCAACCAGTTCAGCGATCTGAACCGCGTTGAGTGCGGCGCCCTTGCGGAGGTTGTCGTTCGAGATGAACAGCGCGAGCCCCTTGTTCTTGGGCGCGCTCTGGTCGGCGCGGATACGTCCGACGAACGACGGGTCCTGACCGGCGGCTTCGAGCGGCGTGGGGATCTCGGCCAGGCGAACGCCCGGTGCGCCTCTGAGCAGCTCGATCGCGCGTTCGGGCGTGATGTCGCGCGCAAACTCGGCGTTGATCGACAGCGAGTGGCCGGTGAACACGGGGACCCGGACACAGGTACCCGACACGAGAAGCTCGGGCAGCTCGAGGATCTTGCGACTCTCGTTGCGGAGCTTCTTTTCCTCGTCGGTTTCGTACTGGCCGTCATCGACGATCGAGCCCGCGAGCGGGACCACGTCGAAGGCAATGGGCCGGGCGTAGATGGTGGGCTCCGGCATCGCGACGGCGGAACCGTCATGAACGAGCTTCAACAGGTTCTCGTCTTCCACAGCCGCGCGCATCTGCGAGGCGAGTTCGCGGGCACCGGCGAGGCCAGATCCGGAGACCGCCTGGTAGGTGCTCACGATGAGCCGCTCAAGCCCGGCTTCCTCATGCAGCACCTTGATGACCGGCATGGCCGCCATGGTGGTGCAGTTCGGGTTCGCGACGATGCCCTTAACGGCCTGGTCGATGGCGTGCGGGTTGACCTCTGAGACGACGAGCGGAACCTCGGGGTCCATCCGCCAGGCGCTTGAGTTATCGATGACGAGTGCCCCCGCGGCAGCAAATCGCTCGGCCTGGGCACGGCTCGTCGTTGCACCGGCTGAGAACAGGGCAATGTCGAGGCCGCTCGGGTCGGCGGTTGCCGCGTCTTCCACAACGATCTCCTCGCCGCGGAAGGTCAGGGTAGATCCGGCCGACCGTGCCGATGCGAAGAAACGGATGCTCGCAATCGGGAAGTCCCGTTCGGCGAGCAGCGTGCGCATCACGGCGCCGACCTGTCCTGTAGCGCCGACGACGCCGACGTTCACTCCGTTACTCATGCTGGCTTCCTTCTGTGCTGGTGTGCGCACCCGACTCACGGGATGCGCTGTCAGTAGTGCTGGATGGCGTTAGCGGCCGGTGCCACCGTGAACGACGGCCTCTTCAACGGCGTCGAGTTCGAAGGCCGCGTGCACAACACGAGCGGCTTCCTTGACGTTGTCGGCCCGGGTAATCACCGAAATACGGATCTCACTAGTGGAAATCATCTCGATGTTGATACCGGCGAGGTGCAGCGACTCGAAGAGCTTGGCCGAGACACCGGTGTTGGCCTTCATGCCGGCGCCGACGAGAACGAGCTTGCCGATCTGGTCGTCGTGCTGCAGCGACTCGAAACCGACGTCGTCCTTGCTCTCGAGCAGCGCGGCGATGACCTGCGGTGCCTCATCCTGCGGGAGGGTGAACGAGATGTCGGTCAAGCCGGTGGCTGCGGCCGAGACGTTCTGCACGATGATGTCGACGTTGGCTTCCTTGGCCGCGATGATCTTGAAGATCTGGGCGGCCTTACCGGGGATGTCAGGCACACCGACGACGGTGATCTTGGCTTCGGTGAGGTCGATCGCGACGCCGGTGACGATGGGCTGTTCCATCTGTTCGCCCTCTTTCGGGTTGAAAACGAGGGTGCCCTCGTTGTTGTTGAACGATGATCGTACGTGCAGGGTGACGCCGTGTCGACGGGCATACTCCACAGCGCGGATGTAGAGCACCTTGGCGCCGTTCGCGGCGAGCTCGAGCATCTCTTCGCTCGTGATCGTGTCGATCTTGCGGGCCAGGGGAACGACGCGAGGGTCAGACGTGAAGATGCCGTCGACATCCGTATAGATTTCACACACCTCAGCGTTAAGCGCCGCAGCGAGCGCAACGGCCGTGGTGTCTGAACCGCCGCGGCCAAGTGTGGTGATGTCTTCGGTTTCGTCGTTGAAGCCCTGGAAACCGGCGACGATGACGACAGCGCCGGCGTCGAGCGCTTTGCGCACCCGCACCGGGTTAACGTCAACGATGCGGGCCGAGCCATAGTGCTTGTCAGTGCGCATGCCAGCCTGAAGGCCGGTGTATGAGCGGGAGTCGACGCCGAGGTTCTTGATGGCCATGGCGAGCAGTGACATCGAGATGCGCTCCCCGCTGGAGAGGAGCAGGTCCATCTCGCGCGGTTCGGGCGGCAGCGGGGAGACCGCGGCGGCCAGGTCGAGCAGTTCGTCGGTCGTGTCGCCCATGGCGCTGACCACGACGACGACTTCGTGCCCGGCCTTGTGCGTCTCGACGACGCGCTTGGCGACGCGCTTGATGCTCTCGGCATCCGCGACGGAGGACCCGCCGAACTTCTGCACGATAAGGCTCACGTGTACTCCTGGGGTGGGTGGACCGGGTGATACCCGATAGTCCATTCTAAAGGCGCGGATATTCCGGGGCTGCTATGTGACGGATGCCGTCAGGCCGGCGCGAGGGACGGCATCCGTTCTCGAGAAAATCAGCGGGAGACGACCGTGCGTCCTTCGAACGCACGGCCAAGGGTGACTTCGTCGGCGTATTCGAGGTCGCCGCCGACCGGCAGGCCGGAGGCCAGGCGGGTGACCCGGATCTCGAGCGCGGTGAGCAGGCGGCTGAGGTAGGTGGCCGTTGCTTCGCCTTCGAGGTTGGGGTCGGTGGCGATGATGACCTCCTGCACGACGCCGTCGGCGAGTCGCTGCATGAGCTGGCGGATGCGCAGGTCGTCGGGGCCGACGCCGTCGATCGGGCTGATCGCCCCGCCGAGCACGTGGTACAGGCCGCGGAATTCGCGGGTGCGCTCGATGGCGACAACGTCTTTCGCCTCTTCAACCACGCAAATGCTGGCCGGGTTACGGCGTGGGTCGCGGCAAATTGAGCAGGTGGGCTGTTCGGCGACGTTTCCGCAAATCTCGCAGAAGTGCACCTTCTCGCGCACCTCGGTGAGGAGTTCGGCGAGCCGGGTGACGTCGAACGTCTCCGTCTGCAGGATGTGGAACGCAATGCGCTGGGCTGATTTCGGGCCGATCCCGGGGAGGCGGCCGAATTCATCGATCAGCTCCTGGACTATTCCTTCATACATGTGTGACTAGTCCCTGTTGAAACGTGTTGCTGGTGTGTGGGGCTGCTCCTCGATGAAGCTGGCCCCGAGGAGTTCGCGCACCACAGATTCCCCGTAGCGAGAGTTGGCTTTCGGGTGCGCCGGGGTGACGACGCGCGTCGACGGCTGGGGAGCCCGCGCCGGAGTCGGGGCACCCTGTGGCGCTGCAGCGGGCGCCGTCTGCTGTGGTGCGACCGGTACGGGCGCCGTCGCGTTCGACCGGGCGATGCCCGGGGCGATTGCGGCGGTCACGCTTCCGATGGCCACCGGTTCGGCGTATGGGTCACCGTACGGGTCGGGGTACGGCGGCTCGTCGTCGAGCGGCGGTGCATCGTTGTCGTTCGGCAGCGACGGGTCGACCACAGCGGGTGCGGCAGGTGCAGCGTTGGGCGCGACAGGTGCAGCGGCCGGAGGAACCGGCGCAGCGGGAACGTCGCTGGGCGCGTCGACCGGTGCTGACTTCGGAATCTGCACCACGGCCCATCCGCCGTTGGCGTCGAGCGGCGCCGACATCTGTGCCGGTGCGCTCGGACGCTCGGGGGCGACCGTGGCGACGGGAGCAGCGGGTGCCGGGGCAGCGGCGGCCGGTGCGGGCGCCGGCGACGCGGCTGGTGCGGGCGCCGGCGACGTGGCTGGTGCGGGCGCCGGCGTCACACCGGGAACAACCCATTCGGTCGGAATCGCATCGCGAGCGGCACGCGACTCGGGGTCATCTCCGATCGGACCGACACTTCCCGCCGTGGCGGTGGGCCACGCCGGCGGCATCTTGCCGGAGGCGGGTGTCGCCGCAGGCGCCTCGGCCGCAGGGCCGGGTCCGGGAGTTCCGGAACCGGCAACACCCGCGGCAGCCGGAGCTGCCTCGACGCGGGGAGCGGTGATCGGAGCATCGGAAACCGGGCGCTCCGGAGTGACGGCCGGTGCAGGCGGCGCGGCGGGCGGTGCGTCCGACGCTCCGGCGGGTCCGTCGCCGGGAGGCGCCACCTGGGCGATGAACTTCACCGTCACGCCGAGGACATCGAGGATCGCCTGCCGAACGTGAGATGACACACCGTCACCGGCGGTGAGCTTCTTGAACTCATCGACGTCCGTCTGGCTGGGGAAGGCGAGTCGGAGAACATGGTCGTCACTGAATCCGCGAATCGTTGCGGTCGTCGCGACGAGCCAGGAGGCACGCTTGGTCTTGGCAACCCGCTCGAGAATCTCGGGCCAGGCGTCCTTGAGCTGCTGCAGCGACACAGGTCCGATCGGACGAACCCGAACGGGCTCAGCCGCAGGAGTCGGCGTAGCCGTGGCCGGCGGCGTCGCGGCGGGAGCCGGGACTGACGGGGCCGTCGAACGGCTGGGCATCGGCTCGGCGGGTTCGTCGACCCGGCGCTGCGCAGACGGCGCTGGGGCAGTTGCGACCGGTGGGCCGGGCTGGGCGGGAGGGGCAAGCACGCTGTCGCCCATGCCGACGCGGCGTTCGAGCCGCTCAACCCGAGCGAGCGCGCCGCGTGCTGAGTCGTCCATCGACGGAACGAGGACGCGAGCCACCATCAGTTCGAGGTGCAGCTTCGGCGAAGTGGCACCGGTCATCTCGCTGAGCGCCGTGTTCACGATGTCAGCGGTGCGGCTGAGTTCTGCCTGGCCGAAGGTCGTCGCCTGCACCGACATGTGGTCGAGTTCGTCTTGTGGGATGCCGCGAAGCACCGCAGCCGCATCGGCACCGGTCGCACCAACGACGATGAGGTCACGAAGCCGTTCGAGCAGATCGTCGACGAAACGCCGGGGATCCTGCCCGGTCTGGATCACGCGGTCAACGGCTGAGAACGCAGCACCGGCATCACGTGCGGCGAGCGCGTCAATCACTTCATCGAGGAGGGCGGAGTGGGTGTAGCCGAGCAGCGCGACGGCACGCTCGTAGTCGACGGTGTCGCCCTCGGAACCGGCCATCAGCTGGTCGAGCAGTGAGAGGGTGTCTCGCGCTGACCCACCTCCCGCGCGCACGACGAGCGGGAGCACACCGGCCTCGACGTGCACCCCTTCGCTCTCGCACAGCGACTGCACATACTCGAGCATCTGGGCGGGCGGGATGAGCCGGAACGGGTAATGGTGGGTACGCGAGCGAATCGTGCCGATGACTTTGTCTGGCTCGGTCGTCGCGAAAATGAACTTGATGTGTTCCGGTGGCTCTTCGACGATCTTGAGCAGTGCGTTGAACCCCTGGGGCGTGACCATGTGGGCTTCGTCGAGGATGAAAATCTTGTATCGGTCCCGCGCGGGGGCGAAGATGGCCCGCTCGCGGAGGTCGCGGGCGTCGTCGACACCGTTGTGGCTTGCCGCGTCGATTTCGACCACGTCGAGTGATCCGCCGCCATCACGACTGAGTTCGACACAGCTGGGGCAGACGCCACACGGGGTGTCGGTCGGGCCCTCAACACAGTTCAAGCAACGCGCCAGGATGCGAGCGGAGGTGGTCTTGCCGCAGCCGCGCGGACCGCTGAAGAGATAGGCGTGATTCACCCGGTTGGTGCGCAGCGCCGTCCGCAGGGGATCGGTCACCTGAGATTGACCGATCAGCTCGGCAAAGGACTCTGGCCGGTAACGGCGATACAGGGCGGTAACCACCCACTTATCGTAGTCGCCGCCGCTGACAACGAGCCGGGGTTCTCCACAGTGACCTCTTCCTGCGGAGGTTCCGTGCGCAGCGCCCGCTCAACCGATGCCGGGCTCGGCCCTGGCCGCGTCGAGACCTTTCCAGCGCGACCCGAACAACGGGATCACCGTCAGGACCGCGTAGAGCACCGCACAGAACAGCACCGTCGGCGCGAAACCGACCCCGGCGATGGCGAGCCCGGCCACAAAGCTGCCGAGCGGCATAGCCGCCGCCACGCCGGCCGTCGTCGCACCGAAGATTCGAGCGCGCATCGGTACCGGCGTCAGCGCATACATCGCGGTCGACAGCATCGGGTTGATCGCACCGGCAGATAGCCCGGACAACGCGAACACGACCAGCACTCCCGCGATCGGCAGGTCCAGGAACATGGCGAGGTACGGCGGCACTCCCGCGAAGAAGAACGACCAGACGAAGAACGCCCGCCCGGCGAGCCGATGCCCCCACAGTGCAAACAGCGCCGAACCGGCCAGCGCGCCCGCACCGAAACACCCGATCATGAAGCCGAGCAGCGATCCCGAATCCGAGTGCGCGGTCGCGAAGATGGGTTTGATCACCGTCACCCCCGCAATGTCAATCGCGTTGGTGACCATCACCAGCAGCACGACATTGCGGAGCAGGGGTTGTTTCAATAGAAAACGGATGCCGTCAGCCAATTCCCGCAGGTACGGTGCGTCGCCATCCTGGCGCAGCGGCAGCGCCACCGAGCGCGGGATGCACACGGCGATGAGCACGGCCGACACCGCGAAGGTCGCCGCGTTGACCAGCAGCGAGTTCGTCGCTCCGGCGAGCGCCACCAGGATGCCCGCCGTCGACGCACCGATCATCGACGCGCTGCGCTGCACGGCGGATTGCGCGCCAGCGGCACGGGCGATCGCCGTGCCGCTTCGTTCCGCGAGTTCCGGGAGCAGCACGGTCTTCGCGGTGTCCCCCGGGGTGTCGAGTAGCCCGCTCAGGAACACGAGGAGTAGCAGCAGCCAGAACGGCAACCCGCTGGTGAGCGCGAACACCGGAATGAGCAGCACGGTCACCCCACTGGCCAGATCCGCCAGGATGCTCGAGGTGCGATAGCCGAATCGGTCGATCACCGCTCCCCCGAGCGCACCACCGACGACGACGGGCACCGTTGCGAAGACCCCGGCAACGCCGGTCGCGAGTGCAGACCCGGTCGTGCCCAGGACGTAGAGCGGCACGGCCACCATGGTGATCGCGTTTCCCGCTTTCGAGATCAGCTCGGCGGCCAGCAGCCCGATCAGCGGAGTACGCGACCGGTTCTCACGTGCGGTGTCTGCGGTGATCATTGGTCGGACCCTGTTTCGCCTTCGGCCTCCGGCGTTGCCGCTTTTCTGTACTGCGGCCGCACGAACGCGCTGTACATGAACCGCGCGGGGCGCGCGCCCTGAGCGTCTGGCCGACTCTTCGACTCCCACTTGCGCGCGAAGGCGTTGAGCTCATCGGCCATGTCCCTCAACTCCTCGGGTGTGAGGAACGCCACCGTGTCTCCGGTCGTCGCGGCCGCCACCCACTCCGGCTCCAGCGTCGGCTCGAGGTCGATGTATTCGGCAAGTTCCCTCGCCTGCGCCTGCAGGAAGGTGTGCCGCATCGCGGCGCTCGCCACCCGAGTGTCCGGATCGCTGTTGAGCTGACTCGGTTCGTAACGGGTGTGCGTCTGCGCCGCTTTCCACCAGCGCTCGCGGCCGTCGCGAGCATTCTCCGGCGCCTCGGCTACGAAGCCCGAACGGGCCAGCACTCCCACGTGGTAACTGATCGACCCGGGTGCTTCGTCGAATAGCTCAGCCAGCATTCCCACCGACTGCGGCCCTGATACTCGCAATTCACCGAGGAGTCGCACCCGCAGTGGATGCGCGAGCGCCCGCATCGCGGAGGGATCCGTGAGGGCGGCGATGGCTTTTTCGGAGGTGTCCATGGCCTCAGATTAGTTTCGCAAGAACTGTTGTGCAATGGTTCTTGTGAAATATCGCAGAGAAAAGCGGATGCATCGTCGCTTGCCGCGACGGCGCATCCGCTCTCGGTCATTCGCCTTTCATCACGCTCAATCGGCCAGCGGCGGGCCGCCGGGCGCACCGGGATCGTCGGTGGGATCATCGGCCCAGTAACACGTGAGTACGGCGTGGGTTCGGTAGAACACCGCTTTCGCATCCGTCGTCCTCGCGCCGTCACCACCCGGCCAATCACCACCTGGGCTTTGCGCACCGGGTGGAAGACAGCTGTTTTCCGCGACCACGAAGTTCGGCCGTGTGGGAGCGGTCCAGTCGCCCTCGTTGTCGCCCGGGCACCCGTCACACGGATCGGGCACGGGAATGAAACTCGGCAGTGAGAAGTAGCAGGCGACCAGCAGCGAGCTGCCGGAGCGGATCACTTTGTACCTGGTCGTCGAAATGTCTACGGGCGGGCCACCGGGCAGGAGGGTTCCGTAATAGCAATCGCCACCCTCGTCGAGGTCGGCGCCGGCATTGTGGTCAGCCAGCGCTGGCGCCGCGCCAGCAACGAGCAGTGCGAACGCGGCGAACAGGGTCAGCAGAACTTTTGTGAGCTTGGACATGGAGCGGACTCCTTACATTTCCTTGCATTTTCGTCGATCACAGCCCCGAGCTACGGTAGCGGTGGCCCGCCGGGTGCTCCCGGATCATCGGTCGGGTCGTCCGGCCAGAAGCAGGTCAGCACGGCATGGGTTCGGTAGAAGACGATTTTGGCGTCGGTCCATCGGGACATTTCGCCGTTCGGCCAGTCGCCTCCCGGGCTCATCGCCCCTGGCGGGACGCAGGCGTGGGGGTTGGTGAAGAACGCAGGTCGGCTCGGTGCATACCAGTCGTCCTTGATATCACTGCCACAGCCCAGGCAGTCCTCATCGGCGAGAATCACACGTGGCAGGGAAAAATAACACACCACCAGCAGCGAATCGCCATGACGAATGAGCGTGTAGTCCGTGGTTCGAATATCTTTCGGCGGACCCGACAGTAACTGCCCGTAGTAACAGTCGCCACCCTCGTCGAGATCGGCGCCGGCATTGTGGTCCGCGAGCGCTGGCACTGCTCCGACAAAGAGCAACGCGATGGCCGCGAAAAAGGTCACAACAACGCGAGTGATTTTTGACATGGAGAGAAACTCCTTGGTCGAATGGCGCACAGGCTAGCAGGTGAGGAATCCTCACGCAACGGTCGCGCGGAACTCCCCGGCCTTGGCTTCGAGCAAGCGCGCTATCGCACCGGCAGTTCCACTGTGACCGTCGTCCCTAACCCGGGTGTCGCGCTGAATGCCAGCGTCCCTGAGTGCGCCTCGACCAGTGCTTTGCTCACCGTGAGTGCGAGCCCGACACCGGGAAATTGCTCTCCCACTTCGGTTGGACGATAGAACGGCGATGCGAGGGCCTCCATTTCTTCGGGCGGCACGCCGACTCCGGAGTCACGAACGACGATGCGCACTCGCCCCTCGACAGTCCTCACCGACAGAGATGCAGTCCCGCCGGGCGGGGTGAACCGCAACGCGCTTGAGGTGAGGGTGTCCAGAACCTGCGCGATGCTTTTCCGGTCGATGACAGCCATTACCGGTTCCGGTGCGTCCAGAGCCAGCGTGACTCCCGCGGATTCTGCTGCACCGCTGCAGCGTTCGACCACTTCCGAACACAGCGTGCTGAGATCACAGAGATCCCGTTCGAGTTTGACAGCTCCGTATCCCTTGCTGGCCTCTGCTAACAAGTCTTGAACCAGTTGCCGGAGCCGATCGGCGTTCCGCTCGATTACCTCGAGGCTGCCTCGAATTCCTTCCGTCACGTCCGGGTCGTCGAGAATCAGTTCGAGGTATCCGACAATGGATGCAAGTGGCGTCCGAAGTTCGTGCGAAATAGACCCCACGAACGCATCCTTGGCGGACAGGGCCTCGAGGTAAGCGGTGACATCGTCGATCGCGATAACGGTCCCGGCGAACTTCTGGTCGGGCCCTATCAGCGGACGCGCAGAAGCGGCCAAAGCATGCTGCCCCGAGCCTGGCGCGTTAATCCACATGATCCGATTGGAGTACTCGTCGCCCTGCAAAGCGCGGAAGATGAATCCGTCGTTGGCGGGAATCGGCGTGACGCGGTCGGCCCGGAGCATATAGCCTTGCCGCTCCAGCTCCATCGGGCTCAGTCCGGTGCTCACAGACACCGGATGCTCGTGCACCGTGCGGTTCGCCAGAATTTGTTTGCCACTCGCGTCGTAGGCGAGCACACCCATGTCGACAGCGTCCAGAATGGCGTCCAAGAGCTGCGACGTGCTCTTCTCCCGCTCGAGCGCAGCGGCCGTCATTCTCTCCTGTTCGATTAGGTACCGGATACTTGCATCAGTTCGACGAGCGGCCATGTACGTACTGCTCGCAGCAACCAGAACAACGGATGGAGTGAGGAAGTCACGCAACACCAATTCCAGATCGACCACCGGTTGATCGTTGACGCCAGGAATTTCAATCATTCCGATCGAGAGCACGACGGCAAGAGCGGTGAGAGACAACCTGCCCGACCAGCCCAGCCAGAGGGCCGGCAAGATGGCCAGGAAACTGAGCGCGTGAATATGGGTGTCTGGAACCTGTCGCATGACAATGAGCGCCAACATATCGAGGACCGGCACAGCGTAGAGCAGGTTCGATTCGGTGCGTCCAAGCAGGAAGGCGAACACCGTTGCGATGGCGAAGATCCCCATCGCAACTCCGAAGGCCGGCGTCTGCAGCGGCGCGGGATCGATGACCATCGCCAGCGCTACGCCGCAAACAACGATCAGAACGGCGGCGACCTGGATTGCTACTCCGGGGTGAAAGCCGAACAGGCGGGAGCCAAGTTCGGCCGGTCGGCCGCTGATCACAAGAGGGCCAACGTCTGCCGGGCGATTTCGAGTTCCTCGTTGGTCGGAATCACGAGGACGACAACGGTTGAGTCGTCGGCAGAGATGCGCCGAAGATCCCGCGACTTCTCCTCGTTACGGTCGTCAGAGAGACGGATGCCGAATCCCTCCAGCCCGGAAAGTGCCGCCTTGCGAACCGCTGCCGCGTTTTCACCGACGCCAGCCGTGAACGAAATCACATCCACACCGCCGAGCTGCGCCATGTAATTGCCGATGTAACCCTTGAGCCGATGTACATAGACGTCGAAAGCCGTCGTTGCTCTCTCATCCCCCGTGGCCGAGCGCTCAAGGACGTCCCGCATGTCGCCGGCTCCCGACATTCCGAGGAGTCCGCTCTTCCGATTGAGGAGAACATCCATGTCGTCGAATCTCATGCCGGTGCGGCGGTGAAGGTGAATGAGAACTGCGGGGTCAATGTCGCCCGACCGGGTTCCCATCACCAGTCCTTCGAGAGGGGTGAGCCCCATGGACGTCTCCACCGACCGACCGCCGTCGATGGCCGACGCAGATGCACCGTTGCCGAGGTGCAGCACGATTTGCTTGAGCTCGCCAAGCGGACGTCCAACAAACGCCGCAGCTTCTTCAGACACGAACTTGTGCGAGGTGCCGTGAAAACCGTACTTCCGCAGCCGGTGCTTCCGAGCGAGCTCGTCGTCGATCGCGTAGCTGTACGCGGCGGGTGACAGCGTCGAGTGGAACGCGGTATCAAACACGGCGACGTGCGGCACGTCCGGGAACGCTTTCTGCGCGGCCTCGATGCCCTGCAGATTCGCCGGGTTGTGCAGCGGGGCCAGCTCAGCCAGCTCCTCGATGTTGATCTTGACGAGGTTGTTGATCAGCGTGGCCTCGAAGAACCGCTTGCCGCCATGCACGACACGGTGTCCGACGGCGAGCAACGGGTGCCGCGACAGCGACGGCCCGTGTGCGTCGAACGCGTCGAGCATCACCCGGAAACCTGCCGCGTGATCGGGAATCGGCAGCGTCCGCTCCGTCGTCTGCGGCGCATCCGACCGGTCGACCGAAGGGACGGCGTCCCACGGAATCGTGTGCACCGACCGACCGGACTCCTCACCGATGCGCTCGATGAGTCCGGTTGCGAGCATTTGCTCGGTGTCCATGTCAATCAGCTGGTACTTGAAGGAAGACGACCCGGAGTTGACGACGAGGATTGCGCTCATGCGATGCTCTCACCCTGCGCCTGGATGGCTGTGATGGCGACCGTGTTGACGATGTCCTGAACCAGGGCACCGCGCGACAGGTCGTTGATGGGCTTATTGAGGCCCTGGAGCACCGGGCCAATCGCCACAGCACCGGCAGACCGCTGAACAGCCTTATAGGTGTTGTTTCCGGTATTCAGGTCAGGGAATATGAAGACCGTTGCCCGACCGGCCACCTCTGAGCCCGGCATCTTCGACGCCCCAACCGCCGCGTCCGCTGCCGCGTCGTACTGGATCGGACCTTCAACGAGCAGGTCGGGCCGGCGAGACCGAACGATGGCGGTCGCCTCCCGCACTTTCTCCACGTCGGCGCCCGAGCCAGATTCGCCGGTCGAGTACGAGAGCATCGCCACGCGGGGATCAATGCCGAATTGCAGGGCCGTTTCCGTCGACGAGATGGCGATATCGGCCAGCTGAACAGCATCCGGATCGGGAATGACGGCGCAGTCGCCGTAGACGAGAACCCGGTCCTGCAGCGCCATGAGGAAGACGGAGGAGACCACGTTGACATCCGGTTTGGTCTTGATGATTTCGAAGCCCGGTCGAATGGTGTGCGCGGTGGTGTGCGCCGCTCCCGAAACCATGCCGTCCGCGAGTCCCATGTGCACCATCATCGTGCCGAAGTACGACACGTCGGTGATTTGGTCTCGAGCCTGCTCGACGGTCACGCCCTTGTGCGCCCGCAGCCGCGCATACTCCTCGGCGAATTTGATCCCAAGCACCGGGTCGTGCGACGACAGCACGTCGGCCCGTGAGATGTCGAGTCCCAGCTCAATGGCGCGCGATCGCACCTCGAATGTCTCCCCAAGAATGGTGAGCTTCGCCACATCTCGGGCAAGCAACGTGTGCGCTGCGCGCAGAATACGATCGTCGCCACCCTCGGGCAGCACGATGTGCTTCTGGTTCGCGCGGGCTCGTTCCAACAAGCCGTACTCGAACATGAGCGGCGTGACGACATCGGTGCGGCTAACCTCGAGAAGCTGAAGGAGAGCGGATGCATCGACATGCTGTTCAAACAGCGCGAGCGCAGCATCGTATTTGCGCTGCGAATCGGCCGCGAGTCGTCCGCGCGTGCGGGTGATGGCCACGATGGTGTCGTAGGTGCCGAGGCCGGTGCGGATGATCGGCAACGTTTGCGGCAAGCCATCGAGCAACCGTTCGACCGGCTCGGGCAGGTCGAACCCACCGTTGAGCACGACGCCCGCGATGGACGGAAAGGTGCCCGAGCTCTGCGCCATCATGGCCGCAAGCAACACTTCGGTGCGGTCGCCCGCCACCACGAGGACAGCACCCTCGATCAGCCGGGGAAGGACGTTGACCATGCCCATGCCCGCGACGACGACGCCGAGCGCTTCCCGCGACAGCAGCGCCGGGTCACCCTTGATTAGGGTTCCGCCCGTCGCCTTCATAATCGATTCCATGCTCGGGGCGATGAGGTACGGGTTCTCCGGAATCGCCCACACCGGCACACCTGGGTTCGTCGATTCGATGGCCGCGGTGATCTCGGGCAGTCGCTCGTCGTCGGCGCGGTTGGCGATGATGGCGAGCAGGGTGGCGTGGGCGTTGCGCAGCTCGAGCAACGCGAGCTCGGCGATGTCGTTCATCTGTTCGGGCGTGCGCGGGTCGGCCTGGCCGAGCCGCTCCCCCGAGCCCTGGCTCGAGCGACCGCCGAGCACGAGGAGCACCGGGGCGCCGAGGTTCGCGGCGATGCGCGCGTTGTAGCCGAGCTCGGTGGGGCTGCCGACGTCCGTGAAGTCTGACCCGAGGATGACGACTGAGTCGCACTGCGCCTCGACGGCCTTGTAGCGACGGACGATGGTTGCGAGCGCAGCCTCGGCATCGGTGTGCACCTCGTCGTAGGTGACGCCAATGCACTCGTCGTAGTCGAGGTTCACACTGTCGTGGCTGCGGAGGAGCTCGACAACGTAGTCGCGTTCCTCCGTCGACCGGGCAATCGGACGAAAGACGCCGACGCGCTCTACCTCGTGTGACAGGGTGTCGAGCGTACCCAGCGCGATGGTCGACTTGCCGGTTTGTCCTTCAGCGGACGTGATGTAGATGCTTTGAGCCACAGTTCAACCCTACGGTGCGACGCTCACGCCCGCCGTCGCGGCACTCGACGTACGGAACACTCAGACGTTATCGGCACCGGTTTCGTCAACCCGTTCCTGTGCGTCTTCCTGCGACACGCCGCCCTCTCCCTCGGTCGACCACTGCCACGACGCAACCTCGGGGATATCTTCGCCGTGATCGCGGGTGTACTGCCGCGCCGCGAGCCGTGCGTCCTGCATGGCCTGCCGCAAGGAGGCCGCCCGGGCACCGAGCCCCGGCACCCGGTCGATCACGTCGATGACGAGTCGGTAGCGGTCCAGGTCGTTGAGCATCACCATGTCGAACGGTGTGGTGGTCGTGCCCTCCTCGATATATCCGCGCACGTGCATGTTGTCGTGGCCGTGTCGCTTGTATGCCAACCGATGAATCAGCCAGGGATAGCCGTGATAGGCGAAGACCACAGGCTTGTCGGTTGTGAACAGCGCGTCGAACTCCCGATCGCTCAGCCCGTGCGGGTGCTCCGACTCGGTCTGCAGTCGCATGAGGTCGACAACGTTGATCACGCGCACCTTGAGGTCGGGCAGATGTTCTCGAAGAAGGGATGCCGCGGCGAGCGTCTCGAGGGTCGGCACGTCTCCCGCGCAGGCCAAGACCACATCGGGCTCTTCGCCCGGCACTTCGGTGCCTGCCCAGTCCCAGATTCCCAGTCCGCGGGTGCAGTGGGCGATGGCCTCGTCCATGGTGAGCCAGTTCGCCTGCGGCTGCTTGCCCGCCACGACGACATTGACGTAATCGACCGATCGCAGAACGTGATCGTACGTCGATAACAGCGTGTTGGCATCCGCTGGCAAATACACACGAACGACGTCAGCCTTCTTATTGACGACATGATCGATAAAGCCAGGGTCCTGGTGGCTGAAGCCATTGTGGTCCTGGCGCCAGACGTGGCTCGACAACAGGTAGTTGAGGCTCGGAACCGACCGTCGCCACGGGATATCGCCCGCGGTCTTGAGCCACTTCGCGTGTTGGTTGAACATCGAGTCGATGATGTGGATGAACGCCTCGTAGCAGTTGAACAGACCGTGCCTGCCGGTGAGCAGGTAGCCCTCGAGCCAGCCCTGGCACTGGTGTTCGCTCAGCACCTCCATTACCCGACCGGCTCGAGCGAGGTTCTTATCGACCGGGAGGAGCTCAGCGTTCCACTGCTTGTCGGTGTACTCGTAGACCGAGGGCGCCAGCCGGTTGGACGCGGTTTCGTCTGGGCCGAAGATGCGGAAGTTGGTGGGATTATCGCGAATCACGTCGGCCAGCCAGATGCCGAGCACTTTGGTCGCCTCGGCGGTGGTTGCGCCTGGCGCTGGAACGTCGACCGCGTAGTCGCGGAAGTTGGGCAGTTCGAGGTCACGCCGAAGCACTCCGCCGTTCGCGTGTGGCGTTGCGCTCATGCGCAGCTCGCCAGCCGGCGCCAGCGCCGCGATGTCGCTGCGGAGCCAGCCGTTCTCGTCGAAAAGCTCTTCTGGACGGTACTTCTTGAGCCAGTTCTCGAGGATCTTCGTGTGTTCGTCGGTGTCGCGGGCGTTGGCGAGCGGAACCTGATGGGCCCGCCAGGTGTTCTCGACGGGGAGCCCGTCAATCTCGGCTGGGCAGGTCCAGCCCTTCGGAGTGCGGAGGATGATCATGGGCCACCGCGGCCGCGTGACATCTTCGCCCGCGTCCTGTTGTGCCTGCGCGGTGCGTTTGATCTCAGCAATCTCGTCGAGCACAATGTCGAGAGTCTCGGCCATGCGGGCGTGCACGAGCATCGGATCTTCGCCGTCGAAGCCACCAGACACGAGGTACGGCGTGTGCCCGTATCCGCGCATCAAGTCGAGAAGCTCGTTCTCCGGGATGCGTGCCAGCACGGTGGGGTTGGCAATTTTGTAACCGTTGAGGTGGAGGATCGGCAGAACAACGCCGTCCTGCAGCGGGTCAACGAATTTGTTGGAGTGCCAGCTGGTGGCGAGAGGCCCGGTTTCTGCCTCGCCGTCGCCGACAACCGCCGCCACCAGAAGGTCGGGGTTGTCGAAGGCCGCACCGTAGGCGTGGCTGAGTGCGTAACCAAGTTCACCGCCCTCGTGGATGGACCCGGGCGTCTCGGGGGCGACATGGCTCGGGATGCCACCCGGGAAGGAGAACTGCCGAAACAGTCTCTTCATGCCCCGCTCGTCTTGCGTGATCGGTGAGTAGATCTCGGAATAGGTGCCATCGAGCCAGGCGTTCGCCACCATCCCGGGACCGCCGTGACCCGGGCCGGCGATGTAGAGCGTCGGCTGGTTGCGCTCGGCGATTACCCGGTTGAGGTGGGCGTAGACGAAGTTGAGCCCAGGCGTCGTTCCCCAGTGGCCCAGCAATCGCGGTTTGATGTGATCTTTGGTGAGGGGCTCACGAAGGAGCGGATTGTCGAGCAGGTATATCTGCCCGATGGAGAGATAGTTTGCGGCCCTCCACCACGCGTCGATGCGAGCGAGCATGTCAGTGTCTACCGTCGTGGGAGCCATGGGGTCATCCTAGGAACCCAACACGCATCCGCGATAGTGCCGTTAACGAGAAAAGACCCCTCGCGCACCCGCCAGAGCCCGGTTACCCTTGCTACGTTTCCGTCCTGGGGGAGTTGGCCTGGATGGCGCCACGCGAGGAGCCGACACCTATTCTACAGACATTGTGAGGCCTTGTTTGCCTGTCGGGCCAGCATGCGGTCAGACGCATCCGAAAGGCACGGTAGGATAGCTGAGGTTGAATCGCTCCGGCGAGGAGATCGGCCAGGAGAATTCGCCTAGTGGCCTATGGCGCACGCTTGGAAAGCGTGTTGGGTTAACGCCCTCGGGGGTTCGAATCCCCCATTCTCCGCCACAAACCAGAACGCGCCTCTCGAGAAGACGGGCGCGTTCTGCCGTTAACCGCTTGTCGCAGTGTCCCCCAAACTGTGGATAGTGTTACTCGACGCAACAGGACACACTTACTCCGGGGGACGGGGACGATGACGGTAACAGGCACGACGACAGTGACGGTCCGGGTTCGTCGCGGCCTGCTGGCGCAGGGCGTTCTGGCCCTGCTTGCGCTGAGTGTTCCGATCATGATCGTGCTCTACTGGTTGACCATCCCGGCTGGAACCTGGGGCTGGGTGGGCGCCGCACAGGTCATCGTTCTGGTGGTCGTTCTCATCGCCGCCTACCGCTACACCCGGGTGAGTGTCACGGTCACCCCGACGACAATCGTTGAGGTGCGGTTCTTCGGCGGCGAAAACCGGACGAACATCACCGATATCGAACGTGTTCTCATGCTCGAGATGCACCGCACCATGGCGTCACAGTCACGACTGCAGATGTTCGTGCTCGACGCGAGCGGCCGACCGCTCCTTCGCATGCGTGGCGAATACTGGAGCCGCAACAGCATCAACCGCATCGCTGCCCAGTTGGGAACCGCTCCGATCGAACACATCGACCACCCGGTCACCCTCGATGAGCTTCAGACGTCGCGCCCCGAAATGCTGTATTGGTTCGAACGGCGACCGATTCACTTTCCGTGAGGAATGGCATCCGCTCGCTTATGATCGTTCGATCGCCATGCCAAAGCTCGTTCCCGTATCGGTGCTGGATGCAAGCTCGGTGAAGCCGAGCCGGCGGTAGAACGCACCGGCGTTGATGTTGTCAGCGCCCATGGTGAGGTGGAGGCCCCGAACGCCTCGCTCAGCGAGCGCCGACCGCAGGGTATCGATGAGCCGACGTCCTAGACCCTGGCCCTGCGCTTCAGGCAGCAGGTCGATGTGCAGGTGCGCCGGGTAGTCGTCGACCTCGGACACGAGCATGCGCTCCGGGTCTGCGGCCGACGCGAGGATGCCGGCTTCGGCGTCGGACACCGTGCCACCATACTTCCCCGCGACCGACGGCCACCAGGTGTCGCTGAACCAGCGGGCGAAGGCGCGGGTGTCGGCGGTTGCGATCACGTAGCCGACGACACGCTCGCCGTCGTCAGCCACAAACGCCAACTCGGGTTCGGTGTCGACGTACGGCAGTGCGTAGATGTCGGGGAGCAGGTCATCGCTCGAGTACATGCCGGAGGCGTCCTGCCCGGTCGCTCCGGTGCGCACGCAC
The DNA here is from genome assembly GCF_024171565.1 of Okibacterium sp. HSC-33S16. Lineage (GTDB taxonomy): Bacteria > Actinomycetota > Actinomycetes > Actinomycetales > Microbacteriaceae > Mycetocola_A. The sequence continues at coordinate 65,624 of NZ_JALJZZ010000004.1, read as the reverse complement.
ACGTCATAGACATCGGCGCGGTCGCCGGGGCGGTACGGGCGAATCGTGATCACGGTGCCGATTCTACGCACGGCGATAGGGTGGCGGCATGAGCAGTTGGCGTCCGGCAACCGTCGAGCAGAAGTGCGCCGAGTGGCAGCTCACAGCGGTCGGCGCCGCCATGAGCACCCCGTCCTCTGTCCTCCAGCCGGTCCTTCGCGGCGGCGAACGCGCGATGCTCAAGGTGGCCCGATTAGAAGAAGAAGCGAACGGATGCCGCTTGCTCGCGTGGTGGGACGGCCGCGGTGCCGCGCCGGTCTTCGAGCACGACGACCAGGCGGTGGTGGTCGCCTGGGGCGGCGGCTCGCTCGTTGAGGTGGCGGCATCGGGCCACGACGACCGGGCCACCCGTGTGCTTTGCGAGGTGGCGGCGCGGTTGCACGCGGTGTCGCGCGCGGACTTCGCGGCCAGGCCGGCCGGTCTGATCCCCTTGGACGAGTGGTTCCGCTCCCTGTTCGCCCGCCCAGACAGCGACGGCTTCTACGCCCGCGCAGCGCGGGTTGCGCGACGCCTGCTCGAGCGGCCGACCGACTCCGCTGACCTCGTGGTCTTGCATGGCGACCTGCACCACGACAACGTGCTCAACTTTGGCGATCGACTCGGTTGGCTCGCCATCGACCCGAAGTTTCTGATCGGCCATCGGGCGTTCGATTACGCAAACATCCTCTGCAATCCCGAGCCGGCACTCGCCGAAACCCAGTTCGACCGGCGGCTGACGGTTCTCTCCGAGCTGGCCGGGCTCGACGAGATCGAGCTGATCGAGTGGACGGTAGCCTGGACCGGCCTCAGCGCGAGCTGGTTCGCAGCCGACGGGAATCACGCCGCCGAAGCACAGGCGTTGCGAATCGGCGCTTTGGCTGAGCGCCGGCTGGCGAGCCGATAACCCGTTAGCGTCGCCGCCGGGTGCCGAAGATGCCCTCAACCACCCCGGTGAGAATGGTCTTCGTCGCCCGTGAGGTGAGCACCTGCTCCAGCACGGTCTTCTCGCTGCGAGTGGTACGCCGACGAGCCGTGCCCTGAGTTCTGCGGAGCAACCGCTCGTACTCCGCATCCGCCTTCTTCTGTGCGGCCGCCTGCGCCTTGTCGATCGCGGCCTTCTGCTTGGCGTACTCCGCCTCGGCCTTCGCCCGCTGAACCGCATCCTCCTCCGCGGCGGCCGCCTGATTCGCGGCTTCCAGCTTCGCACTGAGGATTTCGCGCGCGGACTCCCGGTCGATCGCAGTGCCATACTTCACCAGCAAAGCGGATGCGTGCACTGCCGCAGCAAGGTCGGCATCCGGTCGCGGAGACATCAGGCCCTGAGGTGCGCGCAGCCGTGTCCACGCCACTGGCGACGGAGCACCCCGCTCGTTCATCACCGTCACGACGGCCTCGCCGGTTCCGAGCCCTGTGAGGACTTCGGCCAGGTCATACGCCGATGTCGGATAGGTGGACACCGTGGCGCGCAAGGCCTTGGCATCGTCTGGAGTGAACGCGCGCAGCTGGTGCTGTACGCGCGAGCCGAGCTGCCCGAGGACATCGGCGGGCACGTCCTTCGGTGTTTGGGTGACGAAAAAGATGCCCACCCCTTTCGACCGAATGAGTCGCACCGTCTGGGTGATCTGCGCCAGGAAGTCCTTCGACGCATCCCGGAACAGGAGGTGCGCCTCATCAAAGAAAAACACGAGCTTCGGCTGGTCGAGGTCGCCGACCTCGGGCAGGTCGTTGAAGAGGTCAGCGAGAAGCCACATCAGGAAGGTGGAGTAGAGGGCGGGCCGGTCCTGTACACCGGGCACTTCAAGCAGGCTAATGATTCCTCGACCGTCTGCGGTCGTGCGGAGGAACTCGGCCGTGTCGATTTCCGGTTCACCGAAGAACACGTCAGCACCCTGGTCGGCGAACGTGATCAGTTCCCGAAGGATCACGCCGACCGTCGCGCCGGAGAGTCCGCCGAGTTCCTTCAGCTCGCCCTTTCCCTCGTCGCTGGCCAGGAACGTCAGCACCGCGCGGAGGTCGGTGAGGTCAAGCAGCGGCAAACCCGCCGACTCGGCGTAGTGAAACACGAGCCCAAGACTCGACTCCTGTGTGTCGTTGAGGCCGAGAACCTTGCTGAGCAGGATCGGGCCGAAACCGGCGATCGTTGCCCGTATCGGGACTCCCCTTCCCACCCCGCCGAGCGAAAAGTATTCGAGCGGAAAGGACGCTGGCGCCCAGTCCTGGCCGATTCCCGCAGTGCGGGACAGTAACTTGTCATTCCCCTCCCCCGGCACCGCCATTCCCGACAGGTCGCCCTTGATGTCTGCAGCGAAGACCGAGACCCCGTGTGCACTGAGTTGCTCGGCGAGAACCTGCAGTGTGCGGGTTTTGCCGGTTCCGGTCGCTCCGGCGACGAGCCCGTGGCGATTCATCATGGCGAGCGGAATCCGCACCTGGACGTCGGGCACCGGGTCGCCGTTGACGAGCGCCCCCATTTGGAGCGCGGCGCCCTCAAAGGCGTAGCCGGCGCGAATACGATCCATCTCACCGTCATCGAGCGGGCCGGCTGCCGGGGTTGTAGCCGGCGCGTCCGGGACGGGCACCGGCACACTCGGTGGATCCGAGAGATCAGGCACCGATGCGGTGGCCGCGACCGCTGACCGAGTCGCCGCGTCGGTGGCTGCGGCAGCGGATTTCTCCGCGGCGTCGTGCGCGGCGACGGTGGTCGCGTTGGCGGCGGCCTGGGCGTTGACGGATGCCGTGCGGGCCGCCTCCGACGCGGCATTCGTTTCGTCATTCTTAGCCGCTGTCGCCGCCGCGGCTGCGGATCGCGCATCGGTATCCGCCGCATCACCGTCGGCGTGGGCATGCGCCAGCGCGTCGGCCGCTTGGGCCTCGGCGTTCGCCCGCGCGGCCGCGGCGGCGTCTTCCAGCCGCTGGAGCGCAGCGGCCGCCGCCGCTTGGGCTTCCGAAGCCGCTGTCGCGAGGGCCTCAGCTTCGGCGCGGGCGGCCGCGAGGGGGTCGGTCGGGGTCGTCGCGTCGTCGCTCATGCCGAAAGCCTAGGCGGGCAGCACCTTCTCGGCGAGGAATTCGTTGACGAAGACGCGGTTCGGGTCGAGCTTCGCGGCAAGCGCCCGGAAGTCGTCGAGTCGTGGGTAGACGCGCTCGAGTGCGGCACGGTCGGCTGTGAAGACCTTGCCCCAGTGCGGGCGAGCGTCGAACGGGGCAAGGGCCGATTCGAGCTCCGGCAGGAACGCCTCAACCTCGGCTTGCCTCTTGAACCAGGTGAAGTGCAGTCCGACCGCGTCGGTCTGGAACGCCGAGCTCAGCCAGAGGGAGTCCTCGGCAATCGTGCGCACCTCACAGACCTGCAACAGCGGCGAAATCTTCGAGGCGAGTTCCCGCACAGCGGCGAGCGCCGCCACCGCGTGGCGACGCGGAACGAGGAACTCTGACTGCAGTTCCTCACCGTTTGACGGGGTGAAGTCGAGCCGGAAGTGCGGCAGACGGTCGAGCCAGGCTCCCGCGACGCCCATTTGTGCGGTGCAGTTCACAGCCGAGATACCCGGCAACGGGTGACGATCGGCCGGTGCTGGGACAGCACCGAAGAGGTCTGCCGGTGGCGCGGCATCCGTTTTCGGACGTCTCTTGAGCCAGACCTGGTCGATCACGTCGGGGTTACGCCAGGTGGTGAAGAGCGAGACGCTGTACGCGGCGCCGGTGATGGCGTCGAAATTCGCGACGGCCTCGTCGAATCGGAGTCCTTCGAACACGGTTTGAGCGACCTCGTAGGTCGGTTCGATATCGAGGGCGACCCGGGTGACGATGCCGAGGGCGCCCAGGCTGACGACGGCACCGTCGAAGTCGGCGTCTCCGCGGCGGAGCTGCAGAACCTCTCCGCTGGCCGTGACGATTTCGAGCGCAGCGACGGATGCCGCGAGTGAGCGCACGCCGTTTCCGGAGCCGTGGGTTCCGGTCGCGATGGCTCCACCGATCGAGATGTGTGGAAGCGAGGCGAGGTTGGAGAGCGCCCAGCCGTGCTTCTGCAGTTCACTCGCCAGGTCGCCGTACCGCATACCGGCACCGACCGTGACGAGTCGCTCGTACTCCTGGATGTGCGGAGCGAAGGTGAGGTTCGCGGTTGACAGAAGCAGGTCACTCGAGTCGGCGATCGGGTTGAACGAGTGGCGGGTGCCGAGCGCTCGAACGGCGGTGGAACCGGCGAGAAGCTGCTGCACCTCCTCGACACTCGATGGCGCTTCGATGCGCGCGGCCCGGTAGGCGTGGTTGGCTGACCAGTTGGTTCCGACGGTGAGAGTCACGGGAGCCTTTCGCTTGGAATTCTCCTTATTCTGTCGGCTTTGTCGAGTGCAACGCCACCGCGCGAGGTGTTTCGACGGCGTGCACAGCGGATTTTGTGGTTCAAAGCGCGAAATTCTCGTGAGGTGCGCGACGCTAGGGTCGGAGCGTTCTTGGGCGCATCAGGGCGAGCTGCTGAACCAGGTCCGTGCGCACGGTGATGCCCGAGCCAGGACCGGTCGGAACGGCGAGCCGCCCCTTCGAAAGAACAAACGGCTCAGTGAGGTCCTCGCGGTAGTAGCGGTCGGAGGCACTCGTGTCGCCGGGCAACGTGAACCCGGGTAGTGCGGCGAGCGCCACGTTCATTGCCCGCCCGATTCCGGTCTCGAGCATGCCGCCACACCAGACAGGCACACCGCGCCCGACGCACGCGTCGTGAATGGCGACAGCGGGCAGATAACCGCCGACCCTGCCCGGCTTGATGTTGATGATCGACGTCGCCCCACGCTCGATCGCGTCGATCGCAATCCCGACCGACACGATGGACTCGTCAAGGCACACCGGTGTCGATATCACTCGTGCCAGTTCGACGTGCGACGCGATGTCTTCCTCATCGAACGGTTGCTCGATCAGCAGCAGGTCGAACTCGTCGAGCTGGCCCAGGTGCGCAATGTCATCCCGCGTGTACGCCGTATTGGCGTCAACCTGCAACCCGAGATCCGCACCGATGAGCTCTCTCACCCGGCGCACCGGCTCGATGTCCCAACCCGGCTTGACCTTGAGCTTGATCCGTCGGTATCCCGCGTTGACGTACCCCTGCACTTCAGTGAGCAGCTCGTCGATCGTCGGGCTGATGCCGACAGACACGCCGCATTCCACCTCGGTGCGCTCGGCTCCCAGGAAGGTGGCCATGCTGATTCCGGATGCTCTCAGTTCGGCATCGAGGACGGCCGCCTCGAGCGCGGCCTTGGCCATTCGGTGCCCGACCACCGGAGCAAAGAGCCCAGTGAGATCCCGCGCCTGTACCGCTGTCGCGCTGAGAAGCAGCGGCGCCAGATGCCGTTCGATCACCTGGGCACATCCATCGACGTACTCCGAGCTGTAGTTCGGGGCCGCGCCCGCCACGCACTCGCCCCAGCCCACACCGCTATCGGTGTGCAGCTCGACGAGCAACACATCGCGCTCCGTTTCGCGTCCGAAGCTCGTCTCGAATGGCCGCACGAGCGGCATCCCGACGCGGTGCAGAGTGATCGATTCGACTCTCATCTGCCGACCCTATCGCCCACTCCAAAATACTTCTCGCCCGAGGATGCCTCGCGGGCGTAGCCTGAGCGGCGACTCACTCGAACTCACTACGGAGGTTTCCATGGCCGAGCTCTCACCGATCCAACCCTGCTTGTGGTTCACCGACAACGCCCGTGAGGCGATGGAGTACTACGTCAGCGTCTTCCCGAACTCGTCGATCACCTCGATGGCGAGTTACCCCGACGAGTCCCTCGACGAACACTTCACCGGCATGTCCGGCAAAATTCTCAACGGGCAGTTCACCCTCAACGGCATCGACTTCGTCTGTCTCGACGGCGGACCGGCGTTCAGCTTCACCGAGGCGATCTCGTTCGTGGTGTCCTGCAGCGACCAGGCTGAGATCGATCGGTACTGGGCGGCCCTGTCCCACGTTCCTGAGGCGGAACAGTGCGGCTGGTGCAAAGACCGCTTCGGCATCAGCTGGCAGATCATTCCGGCACGCATGGGCGAGCTCACCCGTCGCCCCGAGCAGATCCAGGTCATGATGGGCCAGAAGAAGATCGTGATCGACGAACTCGAGAACGCCTAAGCTCAACGCCCGCCGGTGATCGGCCTGTTCCGCTGTGCAATCCCCGCGACGCCATAGGGGTAGTCGTCCATCTCGGGAGCGCTGGCATCGGTCAGCCGCTGTAGCTCCTCACTGCTGAGCTTCAGATCAGCCGCGGCCATGTTGTCGGTCAGCTGCTCGACGGTGCGCGCTCCCAGGATGACGGAGGTCACTGCGGGTTGAGCGCCCAGCCAGGCCAGCGCGACCTGCGCCGCTGACACCGAGTGGGCCTCGGCGCTGTCCTTCACGGCGTCGAGCACCCGCCAGGTGCGCTCAGACGCGTTACGCGCCTCCCACGCCTCCATCCCGCGTTGCGGATTCTGACCAAGGCGGGTCTGCCCGGTCGGCGACACGTCGCGCTCGTACTTGCCACTCAGCCAGCCGCCCGCGAGCGGCGACCACGGCAGCAGCCCGATTCCCGCGTCGAGTGCCGCTGGCACCACCTCGTGCTCAATGTCGCGCACCAGGAGGTTGTACTGCGGCTGCAGGGTGACCGGCGCCGAGAGCCCTCGTGCCGTCGCGACCCCGACCGCCTTCGTGAGCTGCCAGCCGAGATAGTTGGAGAAGCCGTAGTACGAAATCTTGCCAGCGGTCACCGCGTCATCGAGGAAACGCAGCGTCTCCTCGATCGGCGTGATCGCGTCCCACGCGTGCATTTGGTAAAGGTCGACGTGCTCAACACCGAGTCGCGTCAGCGACGCGTCGAGGGCAGCACGCAAGTGCCGCCGTGACAGTCCCACATCGTTGGGCCCCTCGCCCATCGGGAACCTGCCCTTGGTGGCCAGCACAATCTGCCCGGCTTCCGTCGGATGCTTCGAGAGCCATCGGCCAATGATTTCTTCCGAGGCCCCGGCGCTGTACACGTCCGCGGTGTCGAAAAAGGTCCCTCCGCCCTCGACGAATGCGGTCATGATGTCACCCGACGTCGTTTCGTCGGCTTCAGCGCCAAACGTCATGGTTCCGAGTGCGTGAGCTGAGACGACGGCGCCTGAGCAGCCGAGAGTACGGTATTCCATGTAATCCCCTTCGATCGAAGCTCCGACGATACCGACTGCCGGAAGCGGACTGAAGGGGTTGCGCCCGGCTACGTGAAGACGTATCCACCGTTCACGTACGTCACGCTGAGGCCCTCGGAGAATGCCGGATCGAACACCGCTCGCGACGCCGCTCGAAACTCGGCAGCTGCAACAGGGTCGGTTCGACGGAGCTCCTCAAAATCCATATGCAAGTCAAAGCGGATGCCACGTGCGGACATTCCGAGATCGGCATGCGTCGGTTCCGCCCGGGTGATGGAGCGGTCGATCGCCTCGGCAACCGCCGCTGAATCGAGCGCCCAGCTCACCTCAAACCGGTCACTCGCATCCGAGCCGGAGATGGCGTCACCCAGGACCCCATAGAAGTCGGGCAGCCAGGCGCGGACCGCTGCACCGAGCTTGTCGAGGTTGAGGTGAGCGTTGCGGCGAATCAGCGGGTCGAAGGTCCAGCGCACCTCGGTGACGCCGTGGTCGAGGGCCAGCGCGCGCTGGGCGAGCTTCAGTGCAAAGCCCACTCCGCCTCGAGCCGCGGGGCGTACAGCGGCCACGTGGGAGTGCACGTGCAGGCCGTCGTCCCAGCCGAGCACACCGACGAGCGCACCGATGGTCGCACCCGCCCTCTCGGCGATCAGCACGGTGTTGCCGGCATGCGCGACGGCCTGGATGAACGACGGGTCCGGACCGGTTCCTCTCCCCCAGGTGTCGTCGAGCAGACCGGCGATTGCGGCATAATCCGCGAGCGAGGTGGCCGACCGAACGACGCAGCCCGCAGCATCCGCCGCCGACTGTGCCTGAACCCGGGCGTCCGTCACAGAACGGGTTCCTCGCGATCGGGTACGGCCGCTGACTTTTTATGTTTCGGTTCACCGGAAATCCGTGAGGCGAACGGTGCCCAGAGGATAAGCACAACACCGGCGCCGAGTAGCGCCCCGCCGATGGTGTCTGTGAGCCAGTGCGCGCCGAGGTAGGTGCGGGAGAACATCATGAGCGCCACCCAGATGGCACCGGCAGCCCAGACCCAGACCCGCGGGAAAATGATGCCGAGGGCGACGGCCATCGTGGCCGCGTTTGCACTATGCCCTGACGGGAATGAACCGAAGTCGCTCGTCACGAGCATCTCTTCAGGGCGCGCGCGCCCCACGATGGTTTTCAGGAGTTGCACCACTCCAACGCTCGCGAGCGACGCCACAGCGAAGAACAACGCTGACCACGGCCTCTTAATCAGGAGGAGCACAATCACGATCAGGATGGGCAGGATGTAGGCACCGAAAATGCCGCCGCCGAGCCAGTTCATGCCGTACGAGAGCCACTCCAGGAACGGGAGCCTGTTTTCATCGAAGACCTCTTCACTCCACTCCGAGTCGATCATGAACGGAAGAGTGTTGCCGCGTTGCAGGATGAGCAGGCCGAGCACCACCCCGAGGACGAGCGTGATGCCACCGGAGATGTACGGCCAGCGATTGGTGACGCGCCGAGCGCTCGGGTCTGCGTTTCTCTCTGACATTTCTTTATTCTGCCGTGGGCACCGGGATTGCGCCCGTGATGCAGGACCGTTGACAGAACGACGCTGGCCATGTAGGCCCCTTTGCGAGGGAACTCCATGGCCAGCGCTGCTGTATCAGTTGAGCCTTCGTGCCGGGTTAGCCCACCGTTTCGGCGAGGCTCAGCCCGGTGACCTCGACCCGCACGAAGCGTTCCGCGTCAAGACCGACCGGAGCGACGTCGCCGGTGATGTCGATCCGGGTTTCCGTCTCGCGCTCGTCGCACGACGGCCCGACCCAGAGCTCAACGGCTCCGGGCTCCACAATGCGCCGCATTTTCGCGTCGGAGAACGCCAGCCGCGTCGTCGGGACCTCGAACTCAACGGTCACCGCCTCGCCAGCGGCCAGGGTCACCCGTGAGTAACCGAGCAACTGCGCGACCGGTCGAGTGACACTCGCCTGCACATCCCGGGCATAGAGCTGCACGACGTCAGCGCCCGCGAGCGCTCCGGTGTTCTGCACACGCACGCGCGCCGTGAAGGCTGCGCCCGCCTCGACCTCGGCCGAATCGACGGTGAGTTCACTGTGTTCGAACGACGTGTACGAGAGTCCGTGCCCAAACGGCAACACGGGGGTACTCGACGCACTCGTGATCTCCGACGGTCCGCCGAGAATGGGGTGCAGGTACGAGTACGGCTGCGCGCCGGCCGACCGGGGCAGGGTCACCGGGAGACGACCCGACGGGACGACGCGACCGCTGACGACTCCGGCGATCGCTCCGCCGCCCTCTTCGCCCGGGAAGAACGCCTGCACCACGGCACGCGGAGCAGACTCGCCCGCGATCGCCCAATCGATGGCGTACGGTCGGCCGGTGAGCAGCACGAGCACAACCGGAGTTCCTGTAGCGACGACGCGCTCGATGAGCTCGCGCTGCACACCGGGCAGTTCAAGGCTCTCCACGTCGTTGCCCTCGCCGACCGTGCCGCGGCCGAAGAGCCCGGCACGGTCACCGGCGACAATCAGGGCCACCTCGGCGTTGCGTGCGGCCTCAACCGCCTCATCGAGTCCGGAGCGGTCGTCGCCGTCCACCGCGCAGCCGCGCACGACGGTGATGTCGCTCGCCGGCAGTTCGGCGCGGATGGCGTCAGCGAACGACGGGATCTCGAGTCCCAGCGGCACCTCGGGGTGGTGTGCGAGCACGTGGTTGGCAAACGAGTAGCAGCCCATGAGCGCCTCGGACGACTCGGCGTTCGGCCCGATCAGCGCGACGCGACTCGGCGCGCTGGCACCGGTCCCGAGAGGCAGGGTCCCGTCGTTGGTCAGCAGCACGATCGACTCCTCGGCCAGGCGGCGGGCAACGTCCCGGTGCGCCGGTGAGTCCAGGTCGATCGACTGCGGTGGCGCGTCGAAGGTCTCGTCGAGCAGGCCGAGGTCTTCCTTCTCCGCGAGCAGCCGAAGAACGGCGCGGTCGACGATGGCCACATCGGTCTTCCCTGACCGCACCCGTTCTGCCAGTGGCTCGAGGAACGCGTCTCCGGTCGGCAGCTCGATGTCGATACCGGCCTGGAGCGCGAGCTGGGCGGCGTGCCCCAGGTCTTCGGCGACAGCGTGCATGACGTGGAGGAAGGCGACCGAGAAGTAGTCAGAGACCACAACACCGTCGAAGCCCCACTTCTCGCGAAGCACCTCGGTGAGGTAGGTGTCGTCTGCGGCCATCGGCACACCATCGATCTCGGCGTACGAGTTCATCACCGAGCGCACACCACCGTCGAGCACAGCCATCTCGAACGGAGGCAGCAGCACATCAGCGATCTCGCGCGGTCCGGCGTGCACCGGGGCGTGGTTCCGGCCGCTTTGCGACGCGGAGTAGCCGACGAAGTGCTTGAGTGTCGCGTGCACGCCCTCGGACTGCAGCCCACGAACGTACGCGGTAGCGAGTGTTCCGACCACATAGGGGTCCTCGGCGATGCACTCATCCACGCGTCCCCAGCGAGGGTCGCGAATCACATCGAGCACCGGAGCGAGGCCCTGGTGAATTCCGAGCGAACGCATCGACTCACCGATCAGCCGGCCCATCTCCTCCACCAGCTCGGGGTCGAATGATGCACCCCAGGCCAGCGGCGTCGGGAAGGTCGCGGCCTGCCACGCAGCGAGCCCGGTCAGGCACTCCTCGTGAACGAGCGCCGGAATTCCCAGTCGGGTCTCTTCCTTGAGCCGGCGCTGCTCGGCCCACAACCAGTTCGCGCGCTCGATCGGTTCAACCGGTCGCGTGCCATAAACCCGCGTGAGGTGTCCGAGCCCGTGCTGGGTGGCATCCGCATACTTGCCGGAGCTGGCCATCTCGCCCTGCATCGGGGCGACGATGTCGGGGCCCTGGTCGACCCAAAAGCCGACGAGTTGCGCCAGCTTCTCTTCCAGCGTCATCTGCGCGTGCAGCTCACGCACTCGCGCCGACGTTTCAGGCATGCCTGAATATCCCATTACTGTCTTCTTTCTCAATTCGTGATGAGCGGATGCCGTGGGCCGCGATGCGACCCGACCGGCGTTATCCCTTGACGGCGCCCGTCAACCCGCCGACGATGCGTCGCTCGAACAGGCTGAAGAAAATCAGCGCCGGAATCATCGAGAGCGAGGTAAATGCGAGCACCTTCGCGGTGTCCACTGAATATTGCGAGGCGAACGACTGCACCCCGAGCGGCAACGTGAACGAAGCCTCGTTGTTGAGGATGAACAGCGGCAGGATATAGCCGTTCCAGCTGCCGATGAAGGCCAGGATGCCCGTGGTGATGACACCGGGAACCGCAAGAGGAACAACCATCCGCCAGAAGAATCCGAGCCGCGAACATCCGTCAATGAATGCTGCTTCCTCAATCTCGTCGGGAATGGCACGGAGGAACGGAACGAGGATGATGATCGTCGTCGGCAACGCGAATGCAATCTGCGGCAGGATAATGCCGCCGAGGTTGTTCATCAGGCCGAGGTTCTTGATCACGAGGTACAGCGGCGTGATCGCGACGGTCATCGGGAACATCAGTCCAGCGGCGAACAGCGAGTAGAGAATGCCGCGCGCATTGAACTTGTACCGGGCGATGACGTAGCTCGCCATGAGTCCGAGCACAACGACGCCAATGGTGGTTGTGCCGGCCGCGATGGTGGAGTTGAGCACCTGGCGCCAGAACACCGAGCCAACGAGGACGTCGATGTAATTGCCGATGTTCCACGGCGCCGGGAACCCGGACGGGTCGGTGGAAATCTGCGCGTTCGTGCGGAAGCCACCGAGGATGATGTAGGCGATCGGCGCCAGCATGAGGATGACGACGACGGCTGCGAGCACGTAGATGCCGGGGTGACCCCACGGCAGCTTCGACCGGAATTTGGTGCGCAGGACGGGGCGGGATGCGGTGGGAGCGGCGGTGGTGGTCATTTACTGCTCTTCTCGGTGAGGGCACCGTCGGTGTCGCGACGCAGGACGAAGCGCTGGTAGATCAGGGCAACGGCAAGGGAGATGAGGAACAGGACGACGGCGACAGCGTTACCGAAACCGAAGTTGCCTGATGTGCGCCCGTTCGCGACCATGTAGGTCGCCATGGTCGATGTTCCCGCTGTTGACGCGATGTACTGGCCCCAGATGATGTAGACGAGGTCGAAGAGCTGCAGCGATCCAATGATGGACAGGAACGCCCAGATGCGCAGTGTCGGTCCGAGAAGGGGAAGCGTGATCCGGCGCTGAATCTGCCAGAACGACGCACCGTCGATCTGTGCGGCTTCGGTCAGCTCCTCGGGGATGCCCTGGAGACCTGCGAGGAAGAGGATGACCGCGAAGCCGATGTACTTCCACGTGATGATGAGCATCAACGTCCACATGGCGATATTCGGGTCGCTCAACCAGTCCTGTTGGAGGAATCCGAGGCCGAGCTTCTCGAGCATGCCGTTGAGTGCTCCATTGGACTGAAGCATGAGGCTCCAGCCGGTGCCGACGACAACTTCAGAGATGACGTATGGCACGAAGATGAGCACACGGATGATCGACTGTCCACGCATCTTGCGGTTGAGCAGGAGGGCCAGCACAATGGCGGCCGGTCCCTGCAGCACGAGCGAGAGGACGACGATGATGCCGTTGTGGCGCAATGCGTCCAGGAACGTGGGGTCCTGGAGGATGGTGATGTAGTTCTGGAACCCAACGAAGTCGGTTGCTGGGCCGTAACCCTGCCAGCGGAAGAAGCCGTAGTACGCGGCCATCACGACAGGGAAGATGACAAAGGCGAGGAAGACGATCAGGGCGGGCCCGACGAGAAGGGCGATCTCAATGCGGGTCGCCCAACTCATCTTTCGCCGACCAACCGGAGGCGACATGACGCCGCCTCCGGTCGAATCGTCACCCGCGCTCACCCGAGGTACTGCGGGTGGCTGAGTGCGAGTGGTCATAGTGTGGCGAACCTAGCCCTTCTTGGCTGCGTCGTTGACTGCCGAGACAAGTCCCTTGGCGTCAGTCTTACCGGCGAGCAGGTCCACAACGGCGACGTTCAGAGCGTTACCGATGTTGAGGCCGTAGACCGTGTCGAGCCACTGGGACACGTACGGTGCTGCGTTGTACGCCTCGAGGATCTGCTTGAGGTACGGCTCCTGGACTGCTTCCTGCGCAACAGTGTTCACCGGAGGAGCGTTGAAGGCTGCGTAGTACGCCTTCTGAACGTCGGCCGTCGCGAGGTAGTTGAGGAAGTCAACACACTCGGCCGGTGCGTTTGCGCCACACGAGTATCCGTCGACTCCACCGAGCACCGAGCCGGGCTCGCCGTCGCCACCGGGGATCTCCGGGAACGGGAACCATGCGAGGTCAGGAAGGGGCTTCTCGTCGGGGGTCAGCGAAGCGATAACACCCGGGTTCCATGCGCCCATGAGCTCCATGCCAGCCTGGTGGTTGGCGAGGAGTCCAGCCGAGCTACCGGCGCCCTGCTGAGCGGAGGTGGTCAGGAAGCCCTTGTTGAACGGCTCAGTGCCCGCGAAGTCAGCGAGCTGCTGGGCAGCGTCTTCCCAGCACGGTGCGCTGAAGTCCTTCTCATCCTGCGCCTTGGCGAGGGTGTCAGGCGAGCAGGCGCGGAGTGCGAAGTGGTAGTACCAGTGCGCTGCCGGCCATGCGTCCTTGGCGCCAAGGGCGATCGGCTCAACACCGCTGTCGCGGAGCTGGCCAACGGCGGTCTCGAGCTCGTCGATCGTCTTCGGCGTCTCGGTGATTCCCGCTGCGGTGAAGACGTCCTGGCTGTAGAACAGTCCACCGGGAAGCACGGCGACGGGCATTGCGTAGACCTTGCCGTCGAGTGTGTTCGCCTTGAACGATCCTTCGGGGATCTCTTCGGTGGCGGTGTCGGAGAGCTTGTCGGTCAGGTCCATCACCTGTCCGGCTGCCACCATGGCCGCCAGCTTTCCGCCTCCGCGCTGGAGGAAGATGTCCGGAGCGTCACCCGAGTTGAGCGCCGTCTGGAGCTTTCCGTCGAGGTCTTCGTTCTGGATCGACTGGACCTTGATGGTGACGCCGTCGTTTGCTTTTTCGAAGTCGGCGGCCGTCTTCTTCCAGAATTCCTTTCCTGGACCGGTCGTCGAGTTCTGCCAAAGCGTCATTTCGACGGATCCGTCACTGCTGGAACCGCTATCGGAACCAGCGCAGGCACTCAGCACGAGTGCTGCAGCCATCATGACTGCGGACCCGGCGAGGACTTTTCTTGCCTTCATTTCTCACCTGTTCTCTTCGTTGAGCGACGCCCGTCGAGGACGCCGTTGGTGCATCACCGGCCGTGGGCCGGCGTACATGCCGCGGTCCTTTGCTGTGGATGCGACGGGTCGGCTCGTCTGGCAGCACGTGCGGCGGTTCGGACGATTTCTTCACCGAGATCGACCGATCGCTCTCATGCTGTGTGAACGAACTCTCGAAGTTTTACAAGCGAAAAGGATTGTGTCAAACGTTTTCGAAAACCTTTTCCATGGGTGCTAGTCTCAGCGGTATGAGTCGACGCGTGACGATCCACGACGTAGCCAATGAAGCCGGCGTTTCGGTGGCTACCGTGTCCAAAGCTGTGAACGGGCGATATGGCATCGCCGTCGAAACCTCACGCCGGGTCATGGAAGCGGTCGACAAGCTCGGCTATGCATCGAGCCTCGTTGCGAGCAGCATGCGGTCACGCCGCACCGGGGTAATCGGCGTGCTCGTGGCCGACTTTGAGCCGTTCAGCGCCGAGATCCTCAAGGGTGTGAGCATCGCGCTTCGTGAGTCCGAGTTCGACCTGCTCGCCTACAGCGGCTCCCGCCAGCGCGACAGCACCGGCTGGGAACGACGGTCGCTGTCGAGACTCAGCGGCACGCTCATCGACGGTGCCATCATGGTCACCCCCACCGTGGTCAAGGCCTCGTCCGACATCCCCATCGTCGCGATCGACCCGCACGCCGGTCCAGCCGACCTGCCAACGGTCGAGTCAGACAACTTCGGCGGTGCGTTGCTCGCCACCCGGCACCTGATCCAGCTGGGCCACCGCCGGGTCGGATTCGTGGCCGGCCGACCGGACCTCCGCTCCTCCCAGCTGCGCGAGGCTGGCTACTGCCGGGCTCTTCTGGAGGCGGGCATCCCGTTTCGCCAAGACCTCGTGCGCGTGGGTCTGTATTTGCCAGACACCGCCAAGGAGAGCACGGGCTCTCTGCTGAGTGGGCCAGAGCGCCCTACGGCGATCTTTGCGGCCAACGACCTCTCCGCCATCGCCGTGATCGAGCGTGCAGCATCCCTCGGGCTGACAGTCCCCGGCGACCTCTCCGTTGTGGGATTCGACGACGTCCCGGAGGCGGCGAGGCTCTCGACCCCCTTGACCACGATCCGCCAGTCCATGCAACAGCTGGGCGAGGAAGCGGTTGGGTTGCTGCTCGCTCTCATGGAGGGTGACCAGCCGAGTGAGATGCACATTCGCCTGCCAACGGCCCTCGTGCGGCGGGCGACCACCGCTCCGCCGGCGACCGCCGCGACCCGCGCAACCCCCGCGACGGCGTAACGAACGCCCACGCACATTCCGCAAAAACGACACGGGCTTCCCGCCTCGAACCGAAGTTCGCACGCGGAAAGCCCGTGTTCTTGAGAGTTCTTAGGCGAAGGCGAGGGCCGACCAGGACACCGGCGGAAGCGTCACGGTGAGTACGCCGTCGGCGAGCGACGCGCCGGACAGCTCGCGCAGTCCCACCCGCTCGCGGTCGTCAATCGTGTTCTTGGCGTAGACGTCATCATCGTGCAGGGTGACAGCCTCGGTGATCGACGAAGCGTCGAGCGACGCGAGGTCGACGGTCACCTCGATCGAGTCGGTCTGGCTGCGGTTGACGAGGAACAACGCGCTCGTGCCCGATTCCGCGTCAGCGGTCGCAACGGCGTCAACGAGCGGCGCTGCACCGTAGACCTCGGTCTCGTAGGTTCCCACCTCGATGCGCGGGCGCAGCACGTCACCCTTGGCCAGCCGCGAGGTGACCGAGAACGGGAAGAACGTGGTCTGCCGCCATGCGTCACCGCCCGGCTCGGTCATGATCGGAGCGATCACATTCACCAGCTGGGCCAGAGAAGCGGATGTCACACGGTCGTGATTTTTTAACAGCGTCATCAGCAGATTTCCCAGCACGACAGCATCCGCTACCGAATAGACGTCTTCCAGCTGACGTGGTGCAAACCGCCACTCGTCGTTCACTTCGTCTGACGCCTGGTGCTCCTCGAGGTACCAGATGTTCCACTCGTCGAAGGAGAGCTGGATCTTCTTCTTGCTGCGCAGCTTGTTGCCGACGTGGTCGGCGGTCGCGACGACGGTTTCGATGAAGTACTGCATCTCGAGCGATGAGGCCAGGAACGATCCGAGGTCGCCCTTACGCTCCTGGTAGTAGGCGTGGCAGGAGATATAGTCAACGTGCTCGTAGCTGTGCTCGAGCACCGTACGCTCCCAGTCGCCGAACGTCGGCATACTCGAGCCGCTCGAGCCGCAGACGACGAGCTCGAGGTTCCTGTCCGCGGCCTTCATCGCCTGTGCGGTGCGAGCTGCGAGCTTGCCGTAGTCGTCGGCCGTCATGTATCCGGTCTGCCACGGGCCATCCATCTCATTGCCGAGGCACCACATCTTGATGTCGTGCGGCTCGGGCGAACCGTTCGCGATGCGCTGATCACTCAAGGCAGTGCCCGACGGGTGGTTGGCGTACTCGAGCAGGTCGAGCGCGGCTTCGATGCCGCGCGTGCCCAGGTTGACGGCCATCATCAGTTCGGAACCGGTGAGCTTGCACCAGCGAGCGAACTCATCCGTGCCGACCTGGTTCGACTCGAGCGAGTGCCAGGCGAGGTCACGGCGCACCGGGCGGTTCTCCTTGGGACCGACGCCGTCTTCCCAGCGGTAGCCGGAGACAAAGTTGCCGCCGGGGTACCGAATGGTGGACGAACCGAGTTCTTTGACCAGTTCGACGACGTCGAGACGGAAGCCGTCTTCGTTTGCTGTGGGGTGGCCGGGTTCATAGATCCCGTCGTACACGCAGCGGCCGAGATGCTCGACGAAGGAGCCGAAAATGCGGCGGTTGAGGGGGGCGACGACCGCGGTGCGGTCGATGGCGATTCGTGCGGTGGTCACGTGGATAGCTTCCTTTTCTCTACAACGTTGTAAACGCTTCCTCCATATTGGGGTGAGAAGGGAGTTCGGTCAACCCCGCCCGGCGAAATTGCTTCGAACCCTGTCGGATGATGGTGGTGCACTGGCGCAATGACAACAATCCCGGACCCGCACACCTCGAGCGAGCACGTGCGCGGCGGGCGGTGAAGCCCCGGCGGAGCGATGTCAGTGGTGGGTGGTGTACTGATTCTATGAACGAAGAAGTTCGGCCCACAGTCCGCGATCGAGGCGGAGCGAGGCATCTGCGCCGCACGGTCGCCTCATCGACCCGCGGTGGTGACCGGCTCTCATGACTCTGGCGGTGAGCGACTTCCCGTCGACCTTCGGGTCTGACGGAGAAGCAGCGCTCACCGGTTTGCTCTCCCACCTGGGCGACGTGCTCGACACCCTCGATCTCACTCGACTTCAGCGCCTGACGAACGACCAGTTGCTCATGCAGATGAGCCAGCTCTCGCATGTGCTCCGCGGCACCGAAGCGGCACTCGCAGCGACGAGTGCCGAGGTCGCGGTCCGCTCCGACCCGGTGCACGGCGCTGACGGGCTTGCCGCCCGTCACACCTACCAGCGCCCGTCCCAGTTGATCGAAGCCATCACCGGGGTGTCATCGGTGACCGCCGGTCGATTGATTCGGGTGGGCTCACGCACCAGCCCCCGCGTCAGCGACTCGGGTCTGCCGCTCCCGCCTCTCTTTCCGGCGGTCGGCGAGGCGCTCAGCGCTGGGCTGATTGGCGTGGAGACGGCAGAAGCCATCACGAGAGAACTCTCACTGGCGGCACCGCGGACGACCGTCGAGAACCTGTCGATCGCAGAGCAGGCGCTCGTCGGTCAAGCGGTTGGTGCCGGATGGCGCGAGGGCCTGCCGCTCTCCACCGATCTCATCTCCATTCAGGCCAGACAGTGGCGTGACCGGCTCGACGAAGACGGCGCCGAACTGCGCGAGAAGCAGGCGTTCGACAGACGCGAGTTCTGGATAGCCCGCCAACCGGTAGACGGTCTGCTCAAGGTCGGCGGACAGGTCACCATCGACGTCGGCGCGAAACTGCATGCGCTCCTCGACGCCATTTTGAGCCCACACGCCGATGCACGGTATGTCCCCTCCGAAGACAGCCGTGACAACGACGGCTACGGTGGAAACGACGGAATCGGTGACCGCACCCTGCCGAACACCACTGCTGGCGACTCCACAGACCCGGAATCGGCCTCGACGAAGCTTGATGACCACCGCACCGCCGGACAGAAGCGCGCCGATGTGTTCGCGGCGATGATCGATGCGCTCGCACGCTCCGCCGACGTTCCCACCGTCACCGGCGCCTCCCCTACCGTCGTGGTGACCATCCCCGTGGAGGCGCTCGAATCAGGGCGCGGTTCCGGGCAGCTTGTCGGTGTGAACGCCCCGGTTCCCGCGAGCACCATTCGCCAGGTTCTCTGCGACGCGACGGTGGTTCCGGTGTTCATCGATCCCGATGGAGCCGTCGTCGCCCTCGGCAACATGCAACGCAAATTCAACCGGATGCAACGCATGGGCATGATCGCCCGTGACGGCCCCACCTGCTGTATGCCCGACTGCCAGATCCCTGCCTCCGGATGTGAAGCACATCACATTCTGAGATACAGCGAGGGCGGCCCAACGGACATCGCCAACGGAGCCCTCTTCTGTTGGTTCCATCATCGGATGATCGATCTCGGCGTCTTCACCGTCACCATGGTGCGGGGCAAACCGAAGGTCACCATCGCGGAACCCCTGCGCCGCAAGCCCTACTTCCGGTAGAGGCACTTTCCGTAGGAGACCTTCCTGCGGGAGCTGCTTCCGCCGGGAACCGCAGGCGTTTCCGAACAGGCGTTTGGGGTAGGGGCGCTTGTTCGGAACGCATGGCATAGGACATTCGGTCGGACATCCGTCAGGAAACGGCGGTCGACTCCCGGGCGATCACCTCAAAGGTGGTCAGATGCCGCTCACGTGTATAAGGCTTCCCCCGGTTCTCGATTCGCTCCGCGAGCACCCGCACCGCCGTCTCGGCAATCTCATCGCGACCCGGATCCACCGTCGACAGCGTCGGCAACGAGTACTTCGCCTCATCGAGCCCGTCGAAGCCCATTACGGCAACGTCCTGCGGAACCCGCAACCCGGCCTCCTGCAACACCCTCATGGCACCAAGGGCGAGGGTGTCATTGAGCCCGAACACCGCATCAAACTCAACGCCAGACTCGATAATGCGCCGCATCGTCTCCGCACCATCGAGCCGGTGCCAGCGATCGACTCGCCCCATCAGCCGTTCATCGAACTCGATACCGGCCTCGTCCAGAGCCTCACGGTGCCCCTTGAGCCGCAGACCAGCAGAGCCGACCCGCTCGCCCTCGTGCACACCGAGCACGGCAATGCGCCGCCGCCCGCCCTCAATCAGATGCGTCGTCGCCGCCTTCGCTGCTTCCTCATTGCGCATCGTGACATGGTCGGTCGGCCCGCCGAAGATTCGCTCGCCAAGAAGCACAAGCGGATACGACACGTTGAGCAGCTCGACATCGTCCTGCCCCATGCCGAGCGGGCTGAACAGCAGCCCGTCAGTGAGCTGAAGCCGGGGACTTGACAGCATCTCAATCTCTCGCGAGCGGTCACCGCCACCGGTCTGCTCGATCAGCACGACGAGCCCGTGCCGCTCCGCCGCGCGAATGACCGCATCGGCCAGCTCAGCAAAGTAGCTGAGGCTCAGTTCGGGCAGTGCGAGGCCGATCACTCCGGTACGGCCCGAGCGGAGGCTCCGAGCAGACAGGTTCGGCTGGTAGCCCAGTTCAGCGATGGCCTTCAAGACCTTCTCGCGCGTCGATGGACGGATGTGTGCGTAGTCATTGACCACGTTCGACACCGTCTTGATCGACACCCCAGCCAGGGTGGCGACATCGTGCAGTGTCGTGGCCATGGCAGTCCCGTCTTCTCCGTGCACAGCGCTGCGCGCCGCTCTACGAACCTACAACGTTGTAGGACTGAACGTCACGCGGCGCCGCAAGGAAAAAGCGAATCAATCTGCGAGACGGATGCTGTGGCATCCGTTCTCAAAAGGGTGAGAACGGTACACAGACAGCTGGTCAGCAGCAGCGACCCTGGGGCTCCCGGTCCTGAACGTCGTCGCGCTCGCGCCAGAACGCCCTCTCGGGCATCGGCGGAACGTCGGGGTGAGCGGCGCGGTGATGGGCGAGGTACACCTCGTAGGCGTTGTCGCCCATCACCGCGTGAACGTAACGTCCGACCGAGGCCAGAGCCTCGCGAAGCGCGATCGTGGCCATCAGTGCCTCGACTTTTCGCGACGCTGGCCAGCCGGCAGTGCGTCCCACTGTTTCTGGATGCGCTTCTCTGCCTTCGTGGTGATCAGACCTGAGGGGCCGAAGATGCGTGATGGCTGCGCCGGGTCTTCGGTGTTCACGCCGCCGCCGTTCGAGAAGGCACGGATCGTGCGGTAGACGGCAACGGCGATCACGATGAGGGTCAGCACCACGAAGAGAATCGACAGCGTGCCCTGCACGAAGGTGTTGCGCACCACCGCTTCCATCGCTTCGCGACTCGTGGCGGTTCCGAAGGTCTCCTCCCCCGAGGCCAACGCGTTGCGGAACGCATTGTGCTGTGCCCAGTATCCAACAGCGGGAACGGGCGAGAAGATCTTGAACAGCGACGCCGTCACGGTGACCGCGGTGGCAAAGGCGAGCGGAACGGCGACAATCCAGAGGTAGCGGAAGTACCCGCGGTCGGCCACGATGGCCAGGCAAACCGCGAGCGCGATGGCCGCGAGCAGTTGGTTGGCGATGCCGAAGAGCGGGAACAGTGTGTTGATGCCGCCGAGGGGATCGGTGACGCCCATGATGAGGATTGCTCCCCACGCTGCCACCATGATGGCCGTGCAGATCCAGGCACCGAGGGTCCAGCTCGTGTCCTTGAACTTCGGGAAGATGTTGCCGATCGAGTCTTGCAGCATGAACCGGGCCACCCGGGTTCCAGCGTCGACAGCCGTGAGGATGAAGAGCGCCTCGAACATGATGGCGAAGTGGTACCAGAAGCTCATCAGCGCGGTGCCGCCAAAGAGCTGCTGCATGATGTGCGCGAGACCCACCGCGAGGGTTGGGGCACCACCGGTGCGTGAGACCACACTCTCCTCGCCCACGTTGCGGGCCGTTTCTTCGAGCAGGCCCGGGGTGAGGTTGACGCCGCTGAGCCCGAGCGAGTTCACGTAGGCAACAGCCCCCTCAACCGTGCCGAGGGTATTGGCCGCCGAGATGTTCATGGCGAAGTACAGTCCGCGGTCGATGGAGATGGCCGCGACGAGGGCCATGATGGCCACGAAGCTCTCCATGAGCATGCCGCCGTAGCCGATGAACCGGCTCTGGCGCTCCTTCTCGAGGAGCTTCGGTGTGGTGCCCGACGCGATGAGGGCGTGGAATCCGCTCAACGCGCCGCAGGCAATGGTGACGAAGAGGAACGGGAACAGGGATCCTGGGACGACGGGGCCACCGGCCGGGTCGCTCGCGAATTCGCTGAATGCCGGAACGTTGATCTCGGGCCGGACGAGAACGATGGCGAGCGCGAGCATGAGGATGGTGCCGATTTTCATGAACGTCGACAGGTAGTCCCGCGGGGCCAGAAGCAGCCAGACCGGGAGGATCGCGGCGATGAAGCCGTAGATGATGATGCCCCAGGCGATGGTTGTGCGGTCGAGGGTGAAGACCGCTGCGCCCCACGCGGTGTCTGCGACCATGCCGCCACCGATGATCGCGGCCAGCAGCAGGACGAATCCGATGATCGACACCTCGGTGATTTTGCCCGGGCGGAGGAAGCGGAGGTAGACGCCCATGAACAGGGCGATGGGGATGGTCATGGAGACGCTGAACACGCCCCACGGGCTCTCGCCCAGGGCGTTCACGACGACGAGCGCGAGGATCGCGACGATGATCACCATGATGACGAGCGTCGCCAGGATGGCCGCGATGCCGCCGACCCGCCCCAGCTGGTCGCGGGCCATCTGGCCGAGCGAACGCCCACCACGGCGGGTGGAGAAGAACAGCACGAGGTAGTCCTGGACCGCACCGGCCAGGATGACGCCCACGATGATCCAGAGGGTGCCAGGGAGGTAGCCCATTTGGGCGGCGAGTACGGGGCCAACGAGTGGGCCGGCGCCAGCGATGGCCGCAAAGTGGTGGCCGAAGAGCACACGACGGTCGGTGGGGACGTAGTCCTTGCCGTTGGCGTTGTATTCGGCCGGAGTGGCACGCCGGTCATCGGGTCGGGCGATCACGCGCTCGATGAATTTGGAGTAGAACCGGTACGCAATGAGGTAGGTGCACACCGCTGCGAAAACAAACCAAATGGCGTTGACCGTCTCACCACGCACCAGTGCGAGCATCACCCAGGCCAGGCCGCCGAGGAGCGCGATAGCCACCCAGAGGATGATCTTCGGCGGCGTCCAGTGTCGCTCGTCCGCTTCTCGTTCGTCGTCGGGGACCGCGACAGGGGGAAGGTTCGGATCTTGCTGCAGCACGGGAGCGTCTGCAGCGCTCGAGTCCGGAATGCCGGTGCCACCAGCGTTCCGGCGTGCCGTGTGTCGTTGACCGCTGCTGCGGTCGGCGTCGTTGCCCATGGGAACCCCTCGAATCAGTTGTCGATCCTGTCCCGTTCGCCCTCGAACGGGTGACTCCGATGCTACAACGCGCCTCCCCCTAACGGGGGCAACGTCCCCGGTGTGCGCCGCGACAGATCGCGACCGGGCGACCTAGTTGGTGAGCGCCGGGACGGATCGCGGACGAACGATGAACCACAGCGATGCAATCGAGACCAGTGCCGTGACGAGCATGACCGAGGCCATCGGTACGGCCGAGTCCATGCCGAGCACACCGACGATGGGTGAGATCAGCCCGGCGAGACCGAAGTTGAGCGCACCGAGCAGCGACGCTGCTGTTCCTGCCTCGTGCCCGTGGTTGACGAGTGCGAGCACCTGGACGGTCGGGAAACCGAAACCGGCCGCCATGATGAAGAAGAACAGTGGGATCAGCACACCGAGGAAGCCTCCGCCGGACTCGGTGAGCACGATGATCGTCAACGCGGCGAGTGCCTGCACGGCGGTGGTGACGGCAAGGATCCACTGCGGCCCGATGGTGCGCATGAGCCGCGATGACACCTGGACACCGATGACGATGCCGATCGAGTTGATACCGAAGAGCACGCCGTACTGCTGGGGGCTCAACTGGTACAGCTCTTGAAACAGGAACGATGAGCTCGACAGGTAGGCGAAGAGACCGGAAAAGCTCATGCCACCGATGAGGGCAACGCCGACGAAGACCCGGTCCGTGAAGACGGAGCGATACCGATCCCGAACCGTCGAGTGGCCGGAACCATGACGACGCTCCGCAGGAAGCGTCTCAACGATGAAAACCGAGACCGCGATGATGACGAGGATGCCGTAGAGGGCCAGGAAAAAGAACAAGCCACGCCAGTCGAGGAAGAGCAACAACTGCGAACCGATTACCGGCGCGAGAATGGGTGCGAGACCGTTGACGAGGGCAAGGCGTGACAGCATCCGCACCAAAGGTTTTCCGCCAAAGAGGTCGCGAACCATAGCCATGGCCACGACACCACCGGCCGCGGCACCTGCGCCCTGAAGCACGCGGAAAACACCGAGCCAGAGGATGTCTGGGGCGAAGGCAGCGCCGACGCTCGCGATGATGTGCACGCTCGTCGCGAGGATGAGCGGCAGGCGGCGGCCGACCTTGTCGCTCCACGGTCCCATAAAAAGCTGGCCGAGCGCGAACCCGACTGTCGTGCCGGTGAGCGTGAGCTGGATGAGCGAGGCCGGGACGTCGAGTTCAGTTTCCAGTACCGGAAAGGCCGGGAGGTAGAGGTCGATCGTGAACGGGCCCAGTGCGGTGAGCGCGCCGAGAACAAGGATGTAGACGAGTCGCTGACGTCGGGTCAGGGAGTCGCCGGGATGCAGAACGGTGGTAGTCACGAAGAAGGAATCCTAGAGTCAAGCGAGCGGGCCGAGCATCCCACGGACGAGGTGTCGGGACCCTGACCCTAACCAGAGCGGATCGATCGGTTATTCCCAACGCGAGCAATGCTATCGAATCGATTCGACCGCGGGAAACCCTTGACGTCAGTGGGTCGCCGAATTTATAAGGGACGGGCAGTTACACCGTCATGGTGCCGAGGCGCGCCGGATCGTCGATGAGCCGCTCGAACGCCAATTGCGCTGCTCCGATGAGGAGCAGGTCGGGGCCGAGTTGCGCGCGCACGATGGTCACAGACTCGAACGCGGCAGCGAGTGTCTGCTCGGCAACGAGCGACTCGAGCAGGTCGGGGTCGAAAGCGTGCAGTGACGCGAGGAACCCGCCGAGCACGACCAATTCGGGGTTGAGCACGTTGATCGCGTTGCGGAGGGCGATGCTCAGGATTCCGAGTTGACGCACGGCTTCGGTGCGCAGCTCGGTCGACGTCGATGAGAGCAGGGCCTCCTCAAATTGCGCGGGGTCGGCCGAACGCAGCTCGAGCAGCTCGAGCAGTCGGGTTCGATTGACCTCATCTTCGAGGGCTCCGCCGGTGGACGGCTGACCAGGTCCGTCGGGCGCCGTGACCAGGTTGTGGCCAAACTCACCCGCGTATCCGGCGACCCCGCGGAGCGGAGCGCCGTTCACAATGACGCCGCCGCCGATTCCACTCGCACCACCGTTGAGGTAGACGAGGTCGTTCACGCCTCGTCCGGCGCCGAAGGTGTGCTCTGCCAGCGCGCCCAGGCTCGCATCGTTTGCTGCACGCGCCGCATACCCCGTGGCATCCGTCAATAAGGACGCAACGGGTTCATCGACCCAGTCAAGGTGCGGCGCGAGGCGCACGAGGCCATCGCCGGAGCGGACCAATCCCGGCACGGCCACACCGACGCCCGCCACCACGGCATCCGCGGGCAGTCCAGCGCGCAGCGACGCAATGATCCCGGCGGTGACGCGCACGGTTTCGTCGACGCCGAGTGGTGCATCGACCTCGTGCCGGACCCGATCGACGACCTCACCGTTCATCCGAACGACGCCGACGCTGATGGCGTCCTGCTCGGGGTTCACCGCGAAGGCGACGCAGTCCGGGTGCGGGTGTACGACGGGCGACGGCCGACCGACACCGCGGTTGACATCTGGCTCTGACTCCACGACGAGTCTCAAAGCGGCGAGCTCGGTCACGAGCGCGGCAACCGTCGACCGGTTGAGCCCGGTCTCGCGGGTGAGTGTTGACCGTGACACCGCGCCCTCGGAGTGCACAAGCCCGAGGATGCGCGACAGGTTGTACTGGCGCACGGTGTCGAGGTTGGTGCCGCGATTATTCACTGTCAGCTCTGAATTCTGTGGCTCCGGCACGGTGGGTGTGCCGGGGTGCACTGTCGATGGGCAGGCGTGTGGACGTCGAATGGTTCACTCGAACGATACCGAAACTGGTGGGAGCACCGTATTTCGCCGCGGCGCGCCTGCCCACCGGGCAGCCTTAGAGCACGACGGTGCGATCGTTCGACGTGACGATGTCGCCACCGGCACGGCGAGCGCGGAACACAGTGTCAGCATCACTTGTCACCGTGACAGCGTCGCCGTTCGCGGTGATTGTGAGGCTGACGGATGTTCCGTCCAGCGGATTCGCAACGGCCACCGTTGTCGTTCCAGTCACCCCGGGATACACGGTGACGAGGGGGTTGTCGCTGTAGTCGTAGTCGGGCCGGTCGGAGCGGGAGCCGGTCACCAGAACAGCGCCTTCCCGCACCCAGAGCGGGATGCTGTCGAACGCGTGCGTCTCGCGCCGCCAGAGTGGACCTGTGACCGATTCACCGGTGAGGTAATTGGTCCAGGTGCCCGCCGGCAGGTAGTACTCCACGTCGCCCGATGCGCTGAACACGGGCGCGACGAGAAGGTCTGGGCCGAGCAGGTATTGCCGGTCGAGGTAGTCGACGGCGGGGTCACCGTCAAACTCGACTTGCATCGGTCGCATGAACGGGGTGCCCGTTGTATGTGCCTCGAGGCCAACCGAGTAGAGGTAGGGCATGAGCTCAAGCTTGAGCGTCGTGAACCTGCGGGTCACGTCGACCGCGCTCTGCCCCGGCGCCTCGGTGCCGTCGTCGAACAGCCACGGCACGCGATAGCTCGTTGAACCGTGCAGGCGGGAGTGACTCGACATGAGGCCGAACGCGACCCAGCGTTTGAACACGGCGGCGTCGGGCATACCCTCAAACCCGCCGATGTCGTGGCTCCAGTAGCCGAAGCCGCTGAACGCGAGCGAGAGTCCGCCGCGCAGGGTCTCGGCCATCGACTCGAAGCTCGACGAGTTGTCGCCGCCCCAGTGCACCGGCTGCTGCTGGCCGCCGACGGTTGCGGAGCGGGCGAACAGTACGGCGTCGCCTTTCCCGCGGTACTCCTCGAGCACCTCGAAGACGGCCTTGTTGTAGAGCTGGGTATACCAGTTGTGCATGACGTCGGGCGAGGTGCCGTCATGCCAGACGACATCCGTGGGGATGCGCTCGCCGAAGTCCGTCTTGATGGCGTCGACGCCCTGTTCGAACAGGCGACGTAACTTGGCCTGGAACCATGCCGTTGCATCCGGGTTCGTGAAATCGACGAGTCCCATACCGGCCTGCCACATGTCCCACTGCCAGACGTCGCCGTTGGCCTTCTTCACCAGGTATCCGGCGTCGCGGGCCTCGGCGAAGATGGCGGCGCGTTGGCCGATGTACGGGTTGATCCACGCGGAGACGTGGAGGTTCTTGTCGTGCAGGCGGCTGAGCATCCCTTCCGGGTCGGGGAAGACGCGGGGATCCCACTCGAAGTCTGTCCAGTTGAACTCGCGCATCCAGAAGCAGTCGAAATGGAAGACGCTCAACGGCAGGTCGCGTTCGGCCATGCCGTCGATGAAGCTCGACACGGTGGCCTCGTCGTACTGGGTGGTGAACGAGGTGGACAGCCAGAGCCCGTACGACCAGGCCGGCACGTGGGCGGGACGCCCGGTGAGGCGGGTGTAGCGCTCGAGCACGTCTTTTGGGGTGGGGCCGTAGATCACGAAGTACTCGAGAGCGTCGCCCGCGACCGAGAACTGCACCTCTTCAACGCTCTCGGTGCCGACCTCGAACGAGACGTGCTCGGGGTGGTTGACGAGCACGCCGTAACCACGGTTGGTGAGGTAGAACGGCACGTTCTTATAGGACTGTTCACTCGAGGTGCCGCCGTCGGCGTTCCAGATGTCGACGGTCTGCCCGTTCTTCACGATCGGGCCGAACCGTTCGCCGAGGCCGTAGACGAGCTCGCCGACCCCGAGCGACAACCGGCCGTGGATGTACTCGGATGCCGGTGCCAGGCCGGTGGTCGTGACGCCGGAAACGCCTGCGGGTTCGGTGGTGACCGGTGCGCCGTCAGCCAGGGTGACGTGGCCGATCGACTTGTGGCCGCTCGACGTGATCGTGCGCCCGTCAGCCTCGAAGCTCAGGTTCCACGGTGCTCCCTGCGCGATGCGGGCCGTCAGCGGCCCTGTGGTGAGTGAGCCACCGGCATCCGTTATCGAAATATCGATATCGGGATCGGTCGCCCCCACGAGCTCGAAACCCGGACCGGTGGCCGCTCCGGTGTTCTTCTCGATGCGAACCCGAACGATGCCGTCGAGCGGGGAGGACAGGCTGACGGTCAGCATGGCACGGTTGAGGACGTCGCCGCGGCGCTCGATCACCTTGGTCGGTGCTGAAATGCGGACGACATCGCTGTCGCGTTCGATGTCGTAGGCCTCGGCGGCGTAGAGCGGCGTGACGCCTGGGCGGGCGAGCCAGAATCCGTCGGTGAATTTCATTACGGGGTGTCCTCTCGAAGAACGATGACGGCGCCGGCGGCGACAGGGCCGGGCGTGAATGTGGTGCCGGAGACCAGGTCGATGCCGGAGGCCTCGAGCTGCAGGGGCTCCGATGAATGGTTGAGGGCAAAGAGCCAGGATTGGGTCGGGCTGACACGACGGACGAGTTCCAGTCCGTGATCGGCCACGGCGACGGGGCGCAATGCGGCACGCTCGATGAGGTCGTCGATGAGCGCGCCGGTCGACCGGGCGTCGAGGTGAGTGGCGACGTACTGCGCGGTGCCTGCGCCGACCGTGTTGAGAGTGACGGCCGGCACTCCGGTGAGTTCGCCGGTGGCGTAGCTGGCCAGCGCGTTGGCGCCATCGAGATGCATCAGCTCGGTCCAGAGAGAGCCGGTCCAGCCGTTGTCGAGGGTCACAGCCTCGTTCTCGAACAGCGGGAAGAACTCCTCAACCCTCACACCGAGCAGGTCACGGAGGACGCCCGGGTATTGTCCGTGGACGCGGTTGTGCTCGTTGACGATGCCCGAGAAGTAGGTGACGATCGCGTGCCCACCCGTTTCGACCCAGGCGGCGAGCCGGGCAGCATCGTCTGCGGTCATCAGGAACAAGGTGGGTACGACGACAGCCGCATATCCGGTGAGATCGTCCGACGGATGCAGCACGTCGACCGCGATCCCCCGGGCGGTGAGCGCGCGGTGCAGTGCGAGCGGAACGGCGACCGAGTCGAGGTCAACCGAGGGTTTGCGGCCGGAGCGGAGCGCCGTTGCCGCGTCGTAATCGAAGAGCATCGCAACGGATGCCTTCTCGACTCGGCTGCCGGCAACCTCGGCGATTGCCTTCAGCGTGGCTCCCAGCGCGGCGGCTTCGCGATACACCTTGGTGTCGGCTCCCCCGTGCGGCACAACGGCCGAATGGAACTGCTCGCTCCCCGCGGTCGATTGCCGCCACTGGAAGAACAGGGCGCCTTCGGCACCCCGAGCGATGTGCGCGAGGCTGTTGCGCGTCAGTTCGCCCGGGGACTTTGCGCGATTACGCGGTTGCCAGTTGACCGCAGAGGTCGAGTGCTCGATGAGGAGCCACGGGTCGCCGCTCGCCATGCCGCGCACCCGGTCGGCGCAGAAGGCGAGTTCGCCGTGCCGTTCCGGGTCGGTGCCGATCGTGTAGTGATCGTTTGAGACGAGGTCGACCTCGGCCGCCCAGCCGCGGTAGTCCGCAACACCCGGGTGGTTCTGCACCATGAAATTGGTGGTAATGGGTACGTCGGGAGTGATCCGTCGAAGGACCTCGCGCTCGGCACGGTAGTGCTCGAGCAGGGCGTCCGAGCTAAACCGTTCGAAGTCGAGCAGCAGGCCCGGATTGTGGCCCGTGCCGCTGTAGCGCGGCGGCTGGATCTGGTCGAACGCCGTGTAGTGGTGACCCCAGAAGGCGGTCCCCCACGCGTCGTTGAGCGCCTGCACGGTGCCGAATTTTCGTTCAAGCCACTGCTGCCACGCCTGTCCGGTCTCGTCGCTGAAGCACTGGGCGTTCTCATTGCCCAGTTCATTGCTGACGTGCCAGAGACGAAGGGCCGGATGTTTTCCGTATCGTTCCGCAAGCGTTTCCACCATGCGAAGGGCGTAACGCCGGAATGTCGCTGAGCTGGGAGACCAGCCGAGCCGGCCGCCCTGCGCTTTGCGAATGCCGTGGTCATCGACCGGCAGGATCTCCGGATGCGCCTTGTGCAGCCAGATCGGAGGTGCAGCGGTCGGCGTGGCCAGGTTCACACCCACTCCGCCCTCGTGCAACAGGTCCATGATGCGGTCGAGCCAGCCGAAGTCGAAGACACCGTCCGCAACTTCGATCAGGCCCCAGGAAAAGACGCCCAGGTTGACCGAGTTGACGCCAGCGCGGCGCATAAGCTCGATGTCTTCGAGCCAGACTTCTTCGGGCCACTGCTCGGGGCTGTAGTCGCCTCCGAATGCGAATCCGTCTGAAATGCGGCGGAATTCGGTCGGTGCGGCCAGGTCAGTGGAGCGGGAGAAGAACGTCGAGCGTGCCTGCATTACTTCACCGCTCCCGCCGTGATTCCCCGCGTGAGCGTCCGCTGGAAGATCAGGAAGAAGATGAGCGTCGGCAACAGTCCGAGCAAGGCTGACGCACTTGTCGTTGTGACGTCCATCATCCGGTCACCCTGCAACACCGCAATGGACACCGGCACGGTTTGAGCAGCATTCGAGACCAAGAAGGTCAACGGAATGAGGAACTCGTTCCAGGTCCAGATGAAGAAGAAAATGAGCAGCACGCTCAGGGTGGGGCGGGAAATCGGGAATACAACTCTCCACAAAATGGTCCACCGGTTCGCTCCATCAATCGCGGCAGCCTCGAGAATTTCTTTCGGGAACGTGCCATAAACGGATGCCAGAAGGTACGTTCCGAATGCACTCTGGATCACCACAAAGATGATGATGACCGCCCACTGGTTGTCGTAGAGGCCCACTGACTTGAACATGAAGTAGAGCGGGTAAAGCAGGACTTCCTGCGGGAGCATGTTGGCGAGGAGCACGACGAGGACGATCCACGTCCGTCCCTTGACGCGTCCGATCCCGAGCGCGAACGCGTTCAGCATCGAGATGCCAACGGCAAGTACCGCAACGACCGAGGAAATGAAGAAGCTGTTCCACAACTTCTCCGGGAAGTTCACCCGCTCCCAAAAGTTGACGATGCCATCGACGTAGAGCTCGGTGGGGAGCGACAACGGACCCGACTGGTTGTAGTCAGTCGGCGACTTGAACGAGTTGATGAGGATGAGGAAGAACGGGACCGCGATGAGCAGTCCAAGCAGGATGGCCACGGCCAGGATGGCCCAGTCGCCCGCCGTCTTTTTCTTCATTCCGCCCCGCGGTTTAGTGACATTCTTCGGCGGGAGAACGGTTTGCTGCGGTGTCAGGGTTGTCGACATCAGCGTTCCTCATCTTTACGCTCGAGCCGCGACTGCGCGATCACGAAGACGATCGAGACGGCGGCGATGACAATGGTGAGTGCCGTGGCGATCGTCGCGCCGTATCCGACCTGCTGCGACTGGAAAAACTCGCTGTATGCGTAGTACGCGGGCACGATGGTCGACGTTCCGGGGCCACCACCGGTAAGGGCGTAAATGGGCCCGAAGACCTTGAGCGCCGCGATGGTGCAGGTCAGGGTGACCACAAAGATTTCTGGTCGGATGATGCCGACGGTGATGGCACGGAATCGCTGGAACCAGTTAGCACCGTCCAGCTCTGCCGCTTCATAGAGCTCCGGATCGACTCTCTGGAGCGCGGCCATGAAGATGACGATCGGGTAGCCGAGCTGAACCCAGATCATGATGACCATGATGCTGGGCAGGGCGGTGTCAGGGCTGCCGAGCCAGTTGTGAGCGAGTCCGCCGAGGCCGATGCCCTCAAGGATCTGGTTGAGTGCACCGTTCTGCGGACGCAGGATCCAGCCGATCACGATGGCCGCGATCACCGCGGGCAGGATCTGGGGAAGGTAATAGGTTGCTCGGAGGAAGCTTGCGAGCTTACCGCCGAACTTCTTGCCGATGAGGTCGAACAGCATGGCGGCGAGAACAAGTCCGAGCAGGGTCGGAACGATCACCATGGCCAGGATCATGGCGACCGAGTTGCCAAACGAGGTCCAAAACGTCTGGTCCCCCGCGAGCTTCACCCAGTTGTCCAGACCGATCCACTCGGGTGGACGGATGCCGCGGTATGAGGTGAAGGTCAGGTAAATGTTCCAGACCAGTGGCACCAGGATAATCACCGTCAGGAGCGCCAGGCCGGGAATCAGGTACGGCCAAAAGGCTGTCGATCTGCTTCCGGGGATCAGGCTCTGAGCCGGTCGTTTCTGTCGTGCACGTGCGGGGGCAGCGGGAAGTGCTGTCGCCATGCTGGGTCCTTTCGTGCGGGATATGAGCGGGGGCCGGAATCGGCCGGCCCCCGCTGGGTGCCTGCTGTTAGCCGACGATGTCGTCGACGCCCGACTGGTAGTCCTCGCCAAGCTGGGTCTGAACCTCCGTGGCGGACTTGGAACCGTTGACGAGCTCCTGAAGAGCGGCGTTCAATTCGTCGTAGAACGTTGCGGTGGGCCAATCAGGGTAGAAGGCGATACCGTCCTGCTCGGTCAGCGTGTTGAAGTTGCCGATGAGCTCCTGGCTCTTCGGGTCGGTGATGTCTGCGGTATCGGCCGCGACGGGGATTCCGCCGTTGTTTCCGATGAGCGCCTGGATCTCCGGACGCATCGTGATGTCGATGAACTCATAGGCGAGTTCCTTGTTCGTGGCGTTCTCCGGAACGGCCCACATGTTGCCTGCGGATCCCGGCGAGAACTCCGCCTCAGGGAAGAGGAACGTTCCCCACTCGAAACCGCTCGCTTCGGTCGTGAAGCGGTTGTGCCACCAGCTGCCCGAGAAGAAGATCGGGTACGTTCCGTTGATGAAGGCGGTTCCTGCGTCCTCTGCTTTCAGCCCCGTTGAGTCCTTCGAGATGTATCCGGATTCAGTCCAGTCGGCGAGGGTCTCGGTGGCGTAGGAGATCTCTGGGCCCTGCCAGTCGATGTCACCCGTGTACAGCTGGTAGTCGTCGATCCAGGATCGGTCTGCCTGGGTCAAGGCCAGCTGGTACCAGAGCTGACCAAGGGGGTACTCGGCAGCAGCCTCAGCCAGGGGGGTGATGCCCTTGTCGACGAAGGACTGCATGACCGTCTCGAGTTCGGCAACCGTGGTCGGGACCTCGAGTCCGTTCGCCGCGAACATGTCCTTGTTGTAGTACACCTCGACGAACTCGCCGTAGTTCGGGACGCCGTACCAGGAGCCGGATCCCATGATGCCGTCTTCGTCGTACCTGGCCGTGGTCTGCAGCGACGGCGCCAGCTTGTCATCCCAGCCGAACTCCTCCACCGCGTCGTCGAGCGGAGCGAGGAGGCCCTGGCTGGCGAGCAGCCCTGCTGTGGCGTTTCCCTTGTTGTATTCGAGCAGGTCGGGCGCCTCGTTGGAGTTCAGCACCTGGCTGGCGGTCGAGCGGATCTGTTCGAAGCTCTTGGCCTCGAACTCCACAGTGGCTCCGGTCTCCTCCTCGAAGATCTTGATGGCTTCGTCCCACGCGATGCCCATCGCGCTGGTTTCGCTTTCGAAGTGCCAGAGCTTGAGGGTGTTCGAGTCCGATTCGGAGCCGCTCGACGAGCAACCGCTCAGCAACAGGGCGCTCATTCCGAGGGCTGCGACGCCACCCAGATACTTCTTCTTGATTCTCACGGGTACTACCTCCTTGTAGGGCGGACGAATCCGCGGGGTGATACAGGTTTAGCGAAATCGTCGAAACGTTTCGATTATGCGGAAAATGGTCTTGTCACGGTGATCGGTGGGGCTAGTGGGTTACGGAGGACGTCGAGCCCAGCTCGACGTATGTCGGCTCGATGAGCTCGACGTGCGGGTCGACGTTACCTGCGAGCTGCTCCATGGTGAGCGCAATCGCGCGCGTGCATGACTTGTCAGCGGGAAGCGGGATGACGTCGAGGGGCGGGTTGAGGTGGTCGGTATCAAAGGTGGAACAGGCCGAAATGATGGAGAGGTCTTCAGGCACCCGGATTCCGCGTTGCCGCAGGATCTCCAGCACCATCGACTGCACCGGTTCGTTGCAATGCATGACGAGCGCGGTCATCTCCGGAAGCGCCGCACTGATCCTGTCGAACGCCGCCACGACGCTCGCGGAGTCCTCGTCGGTCGGCGCGAAGGTGGTGTGGGCGCCGAGCCGTGCTCCCATCTGCGCGAAGGCGCTGCGGAAGCGCGGCGGGAAGTTTGACCCCCGCTTGTAAACGAGCGGGGCCTGGCCCAGCAGGCCAATATCGGTGTGGCCGAGGTCGACCAAGCGCTCAACGCACATCTCGGCAGCTCGCTCGAAGTCGAGGTCAACGCAGGTGAGACCATCAGTTTCGGCAGGCACGCCGACGACCGTTGCGGGCAGGCCGAGCCTGCGAACGAGATCGGTGCGCGGGTCCTCATTCGACACGTCGAGCAGGATGATGCCGTCGACCAGCGAGCTTTGCGCGACGCGACTGATTCCGCTGGTTGCCTCGTCCTGGGTAAGGAGGAGGACGTCGTAGTCGTACTCCCGTGCCGCGGTGGCGACCGACAGAACGAACGTCATATGGGCTGGAGCGTAGGTGCCCGCGTGGAGCGGAGCGCTCACCGCGAGGATGTTTGTGCGGGTGCCTTTGAGCATCCGCGCGCCGGCGTTCGGTAGGTAACCGAGCTGCTGCACGGCGTCGTCGATGCGTTGGCGGGTGGAATCAGCGATTGAACGCTTCCCGCTGAGTGCGTAGGAGACCGTGGAAATGGACACACCGGCGACACGAGCGACGTCGTGAATGGTGGCCATGCGGGACTCCATTGTCTGGTGGGTTGATCTTCTTGAGACGCGAGGCGAAACGTTTCGATTGCCTCGTCGGACAGCCTAAGTCGATCTGTTCCCGTGCGCAAGAGATATGTGGTTTTCAGCCACAAATCCGTTTCTCTCGTGCGTGTTCGCCCCTCGGCACCCACGCGAGGTCGCTAGTCTTGATCCGGTTTCCGCCACTTCGAGAGGTCCAATGATGTACGTCGATATGCCCGAGTCCGAGCTCCCCGATTACCGCAGTAGCCAGGTCGATCCGACCGACTTCGATGATTTTTGGGACGCAACGTTATCGACGGCGCGCGCTGAGGCATCCGCTGTTCGGATTGAACCGGTGGATTCGGGACTGACGACGATCGATGTTTTCGACGTCACGTTCTCGGGATGGGGCGGTCAGCCCGTGGAAGCGTGGCTGCGGATGCCCAAGGGCGCGACGGCTGCACTGCCGGCGATCGTCGAATTCGTCGGGTACGGCGGTGGGCGGGGCCACTTCCTCGACAATCTTCTCTTCGCATCGTCGGGGTTCGCGCACTTTCAGATGGACACGCGCGGCCAGGGAAGCAGTTGGTCAATGGGTGACACCGCCGACGCCGATGGCAGCGGTGGCCCGCAGTATCCGGGCGTGATGACGCGGGGCATCGAGAGCCGGGAGACCTATTACTACCGGCGCCTGTTCACCGACGCCGTTCGGGCCGTCGAAACCGTGCGGGAGCTGCCCCAGGTCGACGAATCGCGGGTGTCGGTGTTTGGCATCAGCCAGGGCGGCGGCATCGCGCTCGCGGTCGCTGGACTGGTTCCCGGGCTCGCGGCTGTCGCGCCCTGCGTGCCGTTCCTCTGTGACTTTCCGCGGGCGACGGTCATGACCGATTCCTATCCGTACAAGGAGATCCGCGATTTCCTGGCCGTTCACCGGCACAAGGTCGGCACAGTTGCCGAGGTACTCCCGTACTTTGACGGTGTGAACTTTGCCAAGCGCGCGACCGCGCCCGCTTTGTTCTCGGCCAGCCTGATGGACGCCACCTGTCCACCGTCGACCATCCACGGTGCGTACAACGTCTATGGCGGCGAGCGCTCGATGTCGCTGTGGCAGTTCAACGGGCACGAAGGTGGCGGGGTCATCGACCTGCAGCGGGCGCTCGCGTTCTTCCGCTCGGTGGTCGCCGCCTAACCCTCAGGAGCGGTGGCTGCGGGCGGCGGCCCGGGTCCGTACGAAGCCGGCCGGGTCGTCGAGCAGCCCTGCGAATGCGAGTTCGGCCGCGCCGACCATGAGCAGGCGGGAGCCGAGGCTAGTTCGTTCAATCACCACGGTGTGGCCGACACTCGACATCGAGCGAACGCTCACGGCGTCGGCGAGACGCTCCCGGCCCACGGACAGTAGCGAGCCGAGGAACCCGCCGAGGATCACCATCTCGGGGTCGAACATGTTCACGAAATTCGAGATCGCCTCACTGAGCAGGTCGATCTGTCGGCGCACCTCGGCCATGACGGCCGGGTCACGTGAGACGCCGAGCGCAATGTCGAGTTCATCCTGGTCAGCGCGGGGCAAACCGAGCACTGCCAGCAGGCGCGCCAGGCTGACTTCGGTTTCGAGGCATCCGATGCGCCCACAGTGGCAGCGCGAGCCAACACTGTTGACGAGGGTATGACCGAGTTCGCCCGCGTAGCCGCTCGTGCCGCGCAACGGGGCGCCGCCGATGATCAGGCCACCGCCGATGCCCGACGCGCTGCCGTTGAGGTAGACGAGGTCGTCGATGTCCTGCGCCACGCCGAATAGGCTCTCGGCAATCGCGCCGAGACTCGCGTCGTTACCGGCGTAGACGGTATATCCGAGCGCTTTCTGAAGTGCGCTGGCGAGCCCAGCGTCGCGCCAGCCCAAGTGCGGGGCCACGAGCACGCGCCCGTCTGACGCATTGACCAGGCCCGGAACGGCGACACCGACGCCCGCGATCCGGTAGCTCTTGTCGATCTCGCCGCGCATGCCATCGACGATGGCCTTAACGGCGTTAACCGTTTCGTGCACAGTCGGCACGCGAGCAGTATCGAAGCGGATGCGACGAATCACCTCGCCCCCCAGCCCGACCAGCCCGACCGTGATGGCGTCGATGTCGGGGTTGACGGAGATCGCGGCGATTCCGGGGTTCGGAAAGACCTGCAGGCTCGGTCGCCCCACTCGACCGACAGCGCTCTCCGGTTCGCCCTCGTAGACCATGCCGAGTTCACTGAGTTCGGCCACCAGTGCGGCGATCGTCGATCGGTTGAGGCCGGTGCGCCGCGTGAGTTCAGCGCGGGAGCAACCTCCCGCGTGGTGGAGCATCGTCATGACCATCGACAGGTTGTAGCGCCGAAGCTGGTCGTTTGAGGTGCCGCCGCGAATACCGAGGGTTGGTGGCGCGATACTCATCACCACTCACCACCCCTCGGTATGTCGTTGTGCCGGCTCGACGTTTCGAATCGACTAGTTGCCGCCCGAACGCCGCTTATTGAAGATGTCGAACGCGACGGCGAGCAGGAGAACGAGCCCCTTAATTGTCTGCTGCCAGGCGGCGTCCACCGACAGGATCGAGAGACCCATGTTGAGCACACCCATGACGAGACCACCGATCACGGCCCCGACCACGGTACCAACGCCACCCTGAACGGCGGCCCCACCGATGAAGACGGCGGCAATTGCGTCGAGCTCGTAGTTTTGACCGGCCGAAGCGACGGCGCCGCCCGCACGGGCTGTGGAGACGACACCGGCGAGGCCGGCGAGGACGCCCATGTTGACGAAGATGAAGAAGTTGATCCACTTCGTCTTCACACCGCTCATGACGGCAGCAAACAGGTTGCCACCCATCGCGTAGACGTGACGGCCGAACACCGTGCGGTTGAGCACAAAGGTGTAGAGCAGGATGAGCACGGCCAGGATGATGAGGATGATCGGCGTTCCGCTGTAGTCGGAGAGCAGCCAGGCGAACCAGAGGATGGCCACAGCGGCAATACCGTTCTTCACCCACATCGACACGAGCGGTTCACGAGGCAGTTCGAGCTTCTTGAGCACGGCACGGCTGCGGAGCTGCTGCAGGATGAGGGCCGCTGCGGTCAGGAGACCCAGGACGAGGGTGAGGACATCGCGTCCGGCGACCTCGCCGAGGAAGGCGGGAAGCCAGCCGCCACCGATGGCGAGGAACTCGCGCGGCAGGCCGGAGATCGTTCCACCGGTGAGCAGGACGAGGGTGAGGCCGCGGAAGATGAGCATGCCCGCGAGGGTGACGATGAATGCCGGTATGCCGACGAAGGCGACCCAGAATCCCTGCCAGGCGCCGACGACTGCACCGACGACGAGTGAGAGAACGACGGCCGCCCACCAGGGCAGCCCCCAGGTGTTCATACTGATCGCGGCGACCGCGCCGACCATGGCCACCACGGAACCGACCGAAAGGTCGATGTGTCCGGCGATGATGACGATGACCATGCCGATGGCGAGGATGAGAACGTAGGCGTTCTGCTGGATCAGGTTGTTGACGTTACCCGGCAGCAGGAGGCGCCCGTCGGTCATGACCTGGAACAGGATGACGATGATGGCCAACGCCGCGAGAATTCCGTACTGGCGCAGGTTTACAGACAGTTTGGGGATCCTGCGTTTTGTCGGTGCAGGGGTGGGTGTGGTGGTGGTACTCATCGGGCTCAGTCCTTTCCCGCGGTCATGTAGTGCATCAGTGTTTCCTGGGATGCGTCCTCGCGGGACACCTCTCCCGTGAGTTTGCCTTCGGAGATGGCGTAGATCCTGTCGGCGAGTCCGAGCAGTTCGGGCAGTTCGGACGAAATCACCACGACGGCTTTGCCCTGGGCGGCGAGCTCGTTGATGATGCCGTAGATCTCGTACTTGGCGCCGACGTCGATGCCACGCGTGGGCTCATCGAGGATGAGCACGTCCGGACCGGTGAAGATCCACTTCGAGAGCACGACCTTTTGCTGGTTGCCGCCGGAGAGTTTGCCGGTGATCGACGAGACGCTTGGCGCCTTAATGTTCATCTTGGAGCGGTAGGAGTCGGCGACCTTGTACTCGCGATTGCGGTCGATGACGCCGAGCTGGGCCAGTTTGCCGAGCGCGGCGGCAGACACGTTCTGGGTGATGTCCCCGATGAGGTTGAGCCCGTAGCGCTTGCGGTCTTCGGTCGCGTAGGCGAACCCGTTGCGGATCGCCTCGTCGACAGTGCGCATCTGGATTTCCTGACCGTTCTTATAGACGGTGCCCGAGATGTTGGTGCCGTACGACCGACCGAAGAGGCTCATCGCGAGCTCGGTGCGACCGGCGCCCATCAGCCCGGCGAAGCCGACGATTTCGCCGGCGCGCACGGTGAAGGACGCGTCGTCGACCACCTTGCGGGCGGTATCGACGGGATGGAACACCGTCCAGTTTTCGACGCGAAGCACTTCCTCGCCGATCTTTGGGTCGCGCGGGGGGAAAAGATTATTGAGGTCACGCCCAACCATCGATCGAATGATTCGTGACTCCGTGGCATCCGGTCCCGCCATATCGATGGTTTCGATGGTCTTGCCATCGCGGATGACGGTGACCGTGTCTGCGATGCGCTTAATCTCCTTGAGTTTGTGGGAGATGATGATGCAGGTGATGCCCTGGCCGCGCAATTGTTCGATCAGGCTCAGCAGGTGGGCGCTGTCTTCATCGTTGAGCGCCGCAGTGGGCTCGTCGAGGATGAGGAGCTTGACCTGTTTGGAGAGCGCCTTGGCGATCTCGACCAGTTGCTGCTTACCAACGCCGAGTTCGAGGATCTTCGTGGCTGGGTTCTCACTGAGGCCCACTCGGGCGATGAGAAGGGCGGCCTCACGATTGGTCTTGTTCCAGTCGATGACTCCCCTCTTTTGGTTCTCGTTGCCGAGGAAGATGTTTTCGGCGATCGACAGGTAGGGGCTGAGAGCCAACTCCTGGTGAATGATGACGATGCCGTCGGCTTCACTGTCGTTGATGGTTCGGTAGGCAACCTTCTTGCCCTCGAACTCGATATCTCCGTCGAAGCTGCCCGCCGGGTAGACCCCGGACAGCACCTTCATGAGCGTGGACTTGCCCGCTCCGTTCTCACCGCAGATCGCGTGAACCTCACCGCGTCGAACCTCGATGGATACGCCATCGAGTGCTTTGACCCCGCTGAAGTCCTTGCTGATGTCGTTCATCTTGAGGATGGTCGTTCCAGCCATGGCTGCCTCCTGTTCTAAAGCTGTGACCCGGCATCCGGGTCAGGGGAAACGGCCGGTCCCGCCGAAGACGGGACCGGCCGCGAGTGCGTTCGGGTTAGAGCCCGACGTCCCCTGCCTTGACGAATCCGGAGTCGACGAGCTTCGACTGCACGTCGTCCTTCACGACAACCTCGGGGTCGAGGAGGAAGGATGGAACGACCTTCTCACCGTTGTCGTAGGTTTCCTCGTCGTTGACCTCGACCTCTTCGCCGGCAACAATCGACTCGATCATGGTGAAGACGCGCTCACCGAGGGTGCGGGTGTCCTTCCAGACGGTCATCGACTGCTCACCGTCGAGGATGGCCTTGACGTTGGCCTTGTCGGCGTCCTGACCGGAGATGATCGGGTAGTCCTCACCCGGTGCGTATCCAGCGGAACGCAGCGACGCGATGATGCCGATGGCAAGGCTGTCGTTCGGGGAGAGAACGACGTCAACCTTCTGGTCGCCCGAGTAGAAGGACGAGAGACGGTTGTCCATTTCGGACTGTGCCTTGTCAGATGCCCAACCCTGGATTCCGATCGATGCCCACTCGTCGTTCGACTTGGGAGCCTTGCCGGACGGAACAACGAGCTGTCCCTTCTCGACGTAGGGAAGCAGAACATCCCAGGCACCGGAGAAGAAGAACTTGGCGTTATTGTCGTCGGGGCTTCCGGCGAACGGCTCGAGGTTGAACGGACCAGCGCCGCCGGCGAGGTCGAGCTGGTCGGCGATGAACTCACCCTGCAGCTGGCCGACCTTGTAGTTGTCGAAGGTCGCGTAGTAGTCGACGTTCTCGGTGCCGTTGATCAGGCGGTCGTATGCGATGACCGTTGCATCCTGCTTCTTGGCCTCTTCGAGGACCGGTGCAAGAACTTCACCGTCGATGGCTGCGATCACGAGAATCTTGGCACCGCCGGCGATCTGGTTCTGGATCTGGCTGATCTGCTGGTCGGTCTTGTTGTCTGCGTACTGCAGGTCAACGGTGCAGTCGGCGTCCTTGAGCGCCTTCTGCAGCTGCTCGCCGTCGTTGATCCAGCGCTCAAGGCTGCGGGTGGGCATGGAGATGCCGACGTTGCACTCGGTGCCGCCCTCGGCTGCGTCGCCGCCGCCGGTGGAGCCGGAATCACTTGAACACGCCGCGAGCGACAGGAGTACTGCTCCTGTTGCCGCAACGGCGAGAAGTTTACGGGTCATGGACATTGTGGTTGCTTTCCTCTCTGAATGCTGCCAGTTCGTGTCGATGCACCGCCGGGCGGTGGCATCAACAGAAGGCGTGTCCACATCGTTCTGACCATCGACGCGAACGTCCATGGGCACAACTGTCGTGGGGTTACCTCCTTGTAACGGGACATCGCTGTGATGCTCGGGCCGCTCAGCGACCTTTGTTGACGGAGAGAACATATCCCATGCCGCGACGGTTAATCCACTGATTTCCGGAAAAACTCGCCGCAACAAACCCAATCGTGATGAAAGCCCTTTCCCGCAGTCGATTGCTCGGAACCGCCGTTGGCACCCGAAGAGGGGATATGTTTTGGGCTGGAACTTTTCGGACGGATGCCGCCTGCGGGGCTAGCCGAATCACATCCGTCATGTAATATGTTCTTACATCCAACAAATCATCAACGATGCTGAATCGGAGCACGACCATGAGTCTTACCCCCACCCGCGACGACAAGTTCTCTTTCGGACTTTGGACCGTTGGTTACAACGGAACCGACCCGTTCGGTGGACCGACCCGCGCCAACCTCGACGTGGTTCACGCCGTCGAAAAGCTCTCTGAGCTTGGCGCTTACGGCCTGACCTTCCACGACGACGACCTCTTCGCCTTCGGCTCGACCGACGCCGAGCGCCAGACGCAGATCGACCGCCTCAAGGGCGCACTGGCCGACACCGGCCTCGTCGTTCCGATGGTCACCACCAATCTCTTCAGCGCACCGGTCTTCAAGGACGGTGGCTTCACCTCCAACGACCGCGACGTGCGTCGTTTCGCCCTCCGCAAGGTGCTGCGCAACATCGACCTGGCCGCCGAGCTCGGCGCCAAGACCTTCGTCATGTGGGGTGGCCGCGAGGGCGCCGAGTACGACGCAGCCAAGGACATCCGCCAGGCACTGGCCCGCTACCGCGAGGCCGTCAACCTGCTCGGCGACTACGTCACAGACAAGGGCTACGACATCCGCTTCGCCATCGAGCCGAAGCCGAACGAGCCACGCGGCGACATCCTGCTGCCGACCCTCGGCCACGCGATCGCGTTCATCAACACGCTCGACCGCCCCGAACTCGTCGGTGTGAACCCCGAGGTTGGCCACGAGCAGATGGCCGGGCTCAACTTCACCGCCGGAATCGCCCAGGCGCTCGACGCAGGCAAGCTCTACCACATCGACCTCAACGGCCAGCGCGGCATCAAGTACGACCAGGACCTCGTCTTCGGTCACGGTGACCTGCAGAACGCATTCTCGCTCGTTGACCTGCTCGAAAACGGCGGCCCCAACGGTGGACCGGCGTACGACGGCCCGCGTCACTTCGACTACAAGCCGAGCCGCACCGAAGACGAGAACGGCGTCTGGGACTCAGCAGCAGCCAACATGCGCACCTACCTCCTGCTCAAGGAGCGCGCTGCCGCGTTCCGCGCAGACCCCGAGGTGCAGGAGGCGCTTGCGGCATCGCGCGTCACCGAGCTTGCCACCCCGACACTCGGCGACGGCGAGAGCTACGACGACTTCATCGCCGACCGTTCGGCGTACGAGGACTTCGACCCCAACGCCTACTTCAACGGCAAGGGCTTCGGCTTCGTGCGTCTTCAGCAGCTCGCTCTCGAGCACCTGCTGAACGCTCGGTAAGTCACGCGAAACGGATGCCGCGGCAGATTTTATAACGGAATCTGGCGTGGCATCCGCTCTGCTTATATAGATCGAGTTGCGGATTTCGACGCTGTGGCGAGCACCTGGCGTCGGAGTCCGCACTCTCATGTGTGAAAGGGACCCCATGACCCTCGTCGCGGGAGTCGATTCGTCGACACAGAGCTGCAAAATCGTTGTTACGGATGCCGATACCGGCGAAATCGTGCGGCAGGGCCGCGCCTCGCACCCGGCTGGCACGGAGGTGGCGCCCTCCGCCTGGTGGGACGCACTGCAGAGTGCGATCGCCGACGCCGGGGGTCTCGACGACGTGGCCGCGATCAGCGTTGGTGGCCAGCAACACGGCATGGTGGTGCTCGATGAC
Organism: Okibacterium sp. HSC-33S16; assembly: GCF_024171565.1. Lineage (GTDB taxonomy): Bacteria > Actinomycetota > Actinomycetes > Actinomycetales > Microbacteriaceae > Mycetocola_A. The sequence continues at coordinate 22,623 of NZ_JALJZZ010000004.1, read as the reverse complement.
GACGGCCGCGTCATTCGCGACGCACTGCTCTGGAACGACACCCGCAGTGCACAGGCCGCGCGGGACCTCATCGCCGAGGTGGGCGCCGACGTCTACGCGTCGCGACTCGGGGTCGTGCCGGTGGCGTCGTTCACGGCGACCAAGCTGCGCTGGCTGCGCGATGCCGAGCCGGAGAACGCGGCCCGTGTCGCCGCCGTCGCCCTCCCCCACGACTGGCTGACCTGGCGCTTGCGCGGGTTCGGCCCTGTCGACGAGTCCGAACTCGGTCCGGTGCTTGAAGAACTGACCACTGACCGCTCCGACGCGTCGGGGACCGCATACTGGTCCGCGGTCACCGGTGAATACGACCTCGCCTTCTTTGTGCGCGCGCTTGGGCACTCGGCGATTCTGCCTCGAGTGCTCGGACCGGGCGAGCAGGCCGGACTGATGACCAACGGCACCCTGGTCGGGCCAGGCGCCGGCGACAACGCGGGCGCGGCACTCGGCCTCGGCGCTGCGGCTGGCGACGTCGTCGTCTCCATCGGAACCAGTGGCACGGTCTTTGCCGTCACCGACACTCCGGCAATGGATGCCTCGGGCACCGTTGCCGGATTCGCCGATGCGTCGGGGCTTTTCCTGCCCTTGATCGCCACACTCAACGCCGCGCGGATCCTCGACTCGATCGCCGGCCTGCTCGGCGTGAGCCACGATGACCTCGGTGAACTCGCGCTCTCCGCCGAACCCGGCGCTGATGGACTCGTGCTCCAGCCCTACTTTGAGGGTGAGCGCACGCCGAACCGGCCCGACGCGACGGCGACCTTGTTCGGCATGACCCTCGGTTCGACGACCCGGCCCAACCTGGCTCGCGCCGCGATCGAGGGCCTGCTCTGTGGGCTCGCGGACGGACTCGACGCTGTTCGGGCACAGGGCGTCGATGCCCAGCGCATCCTCATCGTCGGCGGCGCGGCGCAGAACCCGGCCGTGCAGCAGATTGCCGCGCAGGTGTTCGATGTGCCCGTTGTCATCCCGAAGCCCGGTGAGTACGTCGCAACCGGTGCTGCGGCGCAGGCCGCGTGGGCGCTGACCGGTCAGCGACCAAACTGGCCGTTGTCAATCACGGCCGAGCCGCCCGTCGACTTCCGTCCGGTGATTCGGGAGCAGTACCGCGCGCACTGAGCTTGGGCACTCACACCGGGCCGATAACAGCTCGGCCCGGGCGCCCCGCCGCGTTCAGATGCCGCAAAACCGCGCTGTGCCCGGGGCATAACGCGGTTTTGCGGCATGTGAACGGCCTAGCTCGAACGAACTGCGCTGTCCCAGTGACGCGGGTGACGTCCAGAGACAGCTCCCCCGGTGTCGTCGCGGCACTGGAACACCGTCAGGCCGGGTTGCGCCGTGCCTGTGCGAATCCGGCACCCCCACCGGCTGAACGCGAGACAGCCCTAGCGGCGCACCATCCGGTATTCGAATGGCTCGAGCTCGAACGCCGTCACCGTGTCGCCGGTGAGCAAGTCGACCGTGCCCTTCGCCGACACCGTCACAGCCTCGGTTCCGTGGTTGATCACAGTGAGCACGTCGCCCCGCTGGGCCACCTCAACGGTGTCAGGAAGCCCGTCGAGAAGCGGTGCGATCTCCGCCGCCTCCAAAACGTGACCCAGAACGGATGCTGTGCCAGCGGCATCCGGAATCGTCGCGAGATACCACGCGCGGCCTGATCCAACCGCATTCCGGGTGAGTGCGGGCTGGCCATCGAGGCGACCGCCGGTGAAGGCGCCCACCACCGTTGCGGTGTCCACGTGGATTTCCTCGGCGAGGAGGGTGCCGGTGATCTCTCCGAACTCCGTCGTGATCGGCGCGAGCTGCTGGCCGAGGCCGGCGGATCCGACCGGGACCAGGGCGCCAAAGTCCTCGAGCCAGATGCCGAGGGCCTCGCCGAGCTGGGTGAGGTAGCCGCCGTCACGGAACCGGTCTGCTTCGTCGACGACGTCGCTGAACGCGGTGACGAGCAGGTCTCCGCCGGCCTCGGCGAAGGCACGCAGGCTCGCGGCTCCCGCATCGGTCAACAGGTAGAGCTGCGGCGCGACGACGACCCGGTACCCGCGGAGGTCGTCGGACGCGCGCACGAAGTCGATCTGCACGTGCAGCTTCGATGCCGCGTTGTACCAACCCTGCACGAGTGAGAGGTAGTTGAGAACGATCGGGTGATCGGTGCTCTCGATCGCCCACCAGTTCTCCCAGTCGAAGACGATCGCAACGCGGGCGTCACGGAAGCCGGCAGGAAGCGCGGGCAGCTCGGCGAGTTCTGAACCGAGAGCGACCACCTCACGCCAGGTGCGGGTGCGGGTGCCGGCGTGCGGAAGCATCGCGGAGTGGAACTTTTCCGCCCCTGCCTGCGACTGCCGCCACTGGAAGAAGAGGATCCCGTCTGCCCCGCGCGCGACAGCCTGCATACTCAGCGCTGCCATCTGGCCCGGTGCCTTCGGTGCGTTGGTCGGCCGCCAGTTGAGCGCATTCGTGGCCTGCTCCATCAGCAGCCAGGGCACGTCGGGCTTGAGCGAGCGCATGAGGTCTCGCTGGAAGCCCGAGGCCCGGAACGATTCGGGATCGTTGGGGTCGGGATACGCGTCGTCGGTGATGACGTCCATCTCCGGGGCCCACTGCCAGTAGTTCGCCGGCTTGAACGCACCCATAAAATTTGTGGTGATCGGCTGCACAGCCCCGGCCGCCCGAATGATGTTTTTCTCCATGAGGTAGCACTCGAACAGCGCGTCGGAGGTGAACCGGTGAAAGTCGAGCAGCTGACCGGGGTTGTGGCTGTATGGCGCTTTCCGAGGCGGATAGATCTCGCCGAACGAGCCATAGCGCTGTGACCAGAAGAAGGTGCCCCAGGCATCGTTGAGGGCGTCGATGCTGCCGTAGCGCACCTCGAGCCAGGCCCGAAACGCATCACGCGCAGCGTCCGAGAAGTCGGCGTTCAGGTGGCAGCCATACTCGTTGTTCACGTGCCACATGACGACGGCCGGATGCTCGGCGTAGCGTTCCGCAATCGCGGTCACCAGTTCTGCGGCCAGTCGGCGATAGACCGGCGACGACGGGGCAAACTGCTGGCGACTTCCCGGCCAGTAGGTCGCACCGTTGGCGTCCTGCGGCAGTATCTCCGGATACTTCGCGCTCGCCCAGGGCGGCGGCGATGCGGTCGCGGTCGCTAGGTCGACGGCGATGCCGCCCTCGTGCAACAGGTCGATGACCCGGTCGAGCCAGTCGAAGTCGAACACGCCCTCCTCGGGCTGGATGCGGGACCAGGCGAAGATTCCCAGGCTGACCATGGTGACACCGGCCTCGCGCATCCGAGCGACGTCGTCGGGCCAGATCGCCTCCGGCCACTGTTCGGGGTTGTAATCTCCGCCGTAATGCATGTCGGCACTGCCCTTCGTCATTGAGGTGAAATGTCTGTCACTATGGTCGTGAATCGATTCATCAAGCCTACCCGTTAGGTCAGCGCCGACCATCCAGATGACGCTGACGTCGCCGGACATTTATTCACGAAGGAAGAGAGCGGATGCCACGGAGTTCGCAGCTGCACACCGCGACGTATCGCCCCCGACGAAGGGCCCTCAGCAGGCCGGCTATGACCACTGAGGTAGACCGTTCCGAGCACATTCGCTTGAGCAATCACTTCGTCGAAATCGATGGCATCCCGTCAATTCCTGTGTCGGGCGAGATTCACTACAGCCGCATTCCGCGCGACCAGTGGGAGGAGAGGCTCCGTCTGATGAAGGCGGGGGGCATCACCGTTGTGGCCACGTACCTCATCTGGATCCACCATGAGGAAACCCGGGGCAACGTGCGGTTCGACGGTAATCTCGACGTCGCCGCTTTTGTCGAGCTCTGCGGCGAAATCGGACTCGACGTGGTCCTGAGAATCGGGCCGTGGTGCCACGGAGAGGTGCGCAATGGCGGCTTCCCCGATTGGGTCCAGGCCTCGGGCGTGGGGCTCCGCACCGATGACCCCGCCTACCTCGAGCTCGTGCGCAGCTGGTTCAGCGCGCTGGGCGACGAGCTCGCTCCCCTCTGTGCTACCGACGGACCGGTGATCGGAATCCAGCTCGAGAACGAGCTCTACGACCAGCCCGAGCACATCCGGACGCTCAAGCACCTGGCCCGCAAGGCAGGACTCAACGCTCCCGTCTGGACGGCGACGGCGTGGGGAAGCGCCCAGCTTCCCACCGGTGAGGTCCTTCCCCTGTACGGCGGGTACGGTGACGGGTTCTGGGTGGACGCAGATTCCCCGTGGGATCCAACGTTTCGCGCACACTACTTCTTCTCCCACACGTGGGATGACCCGGGCATTGGTGCTGACCTCCGGAACGTCGCTGTGGAGGAGACTGGAGGCAGTGAGGCTCTCATTGGCACCGTGTTCCCGCCGGCCACCTGTGAAATTGGTGGCGGAATGGCGACCGCGTACCACCGTCGCCCCCGACCGTCGGCTCTCGACATCGCGGCCGTCGCTCAGACCAAGATCGGTAATGGTTCAGCCTGGCAGGGCTACTACATGTTCGCGGGTGGAACGAACCCCGCTGGAATCTCCGGTATGCAGGAAAGCCATGCCACCGGCTATCCCAATGACCTGCCGCGATTCGATTACGACTTCGCGGCGCCGATCTCCGCCTCCGGTCAGCTCAACGAAAGCTTCGCGGCTCTCCGCTCCCAGCACGCCTTTCTGCGAGCCTTCGGCGGTTCACTGTCGACGATGCCATCGACCCTCCCCGACGTCCGTCCTCGCGACGTCGACGACACGACAACGTTGCGCTGGGCCCTGCGAAGTGACGGAGCGAGCGGAGTGCTGTTCATCGGGTGGCACCAGCCACACGTGCCATTGCCACCGGTACCGGGTGTGCAGTTCGATATCAATCTCGGTAACGACCGGGTCACCTTCCCCACCGGACCGATCGACATTCCGTCGGGCACGCTGGCACGTTGGCCGCTGCGGTTTCACATCGGCTCTGAGCGCCTCGAGTGGGCGACGGCGTCTCTCCTGACGCTCCTCGACCAGGACGGCAACCGGCCCACCCTCGTCCTTCAGGCAGAACCGGGCATCCCGGTGCAGCTCGCCCTTACCGGCGACGCCTCCCTCGCCGTAGCGCCCGAGTCGGTCGGTTCGATCGAGCACTGTGGGAACTACTGGACGCTCGACAGCAGCGACTGCGTCACCCTCACGGTGAACGACGGCTCAGCTGACATCCTCATCCTGCCCGCCGCCCGCGCAGCTGACGCCTGGGTTCTCGAGTCCGACACCGGCCGCGAACTCGTGCTGAGCGCCGAACCGATCTGGACCGATGCCGACGGACTCGTGGCACGGAGTTCCGATCGCCCTGCCGTGGAGCGCTACGTGCCGGCGCAGCGGACCTTGGTTTTCGTCGCGTTCTCCGCGCACAGCGATGCTGCCCCGTTCATGACGGAGGCCGTCGTGACCCCGCTCACGCAGGCGCCACCCCCTCCGACCGAATACGGCAGTGTGTCGGGTCGCTCATCGGCCCCGGACGATCAAGCGCCCGCGTCGACATACCTGCTTGAGTTTCCCCCGGATGCCCGGCGGCCAGACGACGGCGTCAACCTCGTGCTTACCCTGCAATGGGAAGGAGACGTGGGCCGGCTGGCCGTCGACGGCACGGTCATCGCCGACCGGTTCTGGGACGGATCCGAGTGGACGGTGCTTCTTTCCGACATCCCCGCCGACGCGATGCTCACCGTCGAGATCGTGCCGTTGTCACCGGAGTCGCCGATTCACCTGCCGGCGGACGCCGATCGACGACGACGGCAGGCACTGCACCCGCTCGATGGCATCAGCGGCGCCACTCTCACCCGCAGTGTCATCTGGCGGGAAGCCCACGCGACGACCACCGACTAGACATCGAGCGCGGCGCGCGCCTCATCACGTGCGCGCTTGCGTTCGAGAACGACGACCGAGGCGAAGACCAGGCAGCCCACCCCGGCGATCACGAGCGGCGCGAGTTGCCAGGTCAACAGAACGGCGAGCCCCAGCGCGACGACGAGATACAGCGCGCCAACGAGATCTGCGCCGAGCGACGGCAACGTTTCGCGCAGAGCGGTCGGCCAGCCCGCCTCTGCTCGCCACAGCGCGGCCGAGCGAACGAGCACGAGCCCGACCAGGACGAGCCCAATCAGCCCGGCGATGAAGACCAGCTGGCTTCCCGGCAGCAGTCCGCTGAGCGAGAGGGCCAGGTCGAGGGTCAACAGCAGCACCGCCGCAACGGCGATCGCACCGATCGCCAGGGAGCCGACGAACGCCTTCTTCAGGTCACGGAAGAAGATTCGAACGGATGCCTCCTCCGCGGCGAGATATCGCCGCAGGTGTCCGCTTCCCGCAGCCAACGCTGCCGGGAGGGTCAGTACGAAGATTCCCGAGACGGTGACGAGGACGCCGACCCACAGCACCTCACCGAAGAGCGCGAACGCACCGGCCGCTCCTGGCCATCGGGCAGCGGACCCGTCTGCTCGCGCGGCGCGGGCCGCGACATCCGCTGATCGTCTCGACATGAACTGATTATCCCTTGAGCCCCTGCGTCGCGACACCGTCGACGAGGAACCGCTGGAAGATGATGAAGAAGAGCATCACCGGCAGCAGGGCCAGGACCGAGATGGCAATGGTTGCTCCATAGTCCGAGGTACTGGTTTGGTCGTTGTAGATCCGGAGCGCCAGGGGCAGTGGGTACTTTTCCGGTGAGTTCAGATAGAGCAGCGGGCCGAGGAAGTCGTTCCAGCTCCAGATGAACGCGAAAATGGACGACGTGATGATCGCCGGTTTGATGAGCGGCAGGGTGATCGAGAAGAAGATCCTCGGGTGTCCTGCTCCGTCGATGCGGGCTGCTTCGTCGAGTTCCCGGGGCAGGTTGCGGATGAACTGCACCATGAGGAAAACAAAGAAGGCTTCGGTGGCGAGGAACTTGCCAACCAGCAGCGGCCAGAAGGTGTCGATCATGCCGAGGTTCCGGAAGATCATGTACTGCGGGATGATCAGCACGTGGAACGGCAGCAGGAGCGTACCGATCATGATGGCGAAGTAGACCGGGCGTCCCTTGAACTCAATCCGGCCGAAGGCGTACGCGGCCATCGATGACGAGATGACGGTTCCCACGACCGCGCCGAGGCCGAGCAGCAGCGAGTTCCAGAAGAACTTCCAGAGCGGGATACCTGCGATGCCCTCGAGCACCTTGAGGTAGTTGTTGATCGTTGGGTTCTCGGGGAAGAAGTTGTTGTTGCCGCCGAACTCCACGTTCGGTTTGAACGATGCCGAAAGCATCCACACCAGCGGGTAGAGCACGAGAGCAACGAGCAGCACCATGGCCACGATCCACACGATCGTCGCACCGGTCTTGCGCGGGCTGCGACGACGCCGTGCAACCGGAACGGCTGGAGGTGTTGCAACCGGAAGTTCTGTTGCGGTCATTTTGTGTCTCCTGCGTATGTGACCCATCCCTTGGACGAACGGAACAGGAAGAAGGCGATCACTCCGACGGCGAGCAGCAGTACCCAGGCCATGGCAGAGGCATAACCCATCTGGTTGTTGGTGAACGCGCGGGTGTAGAGGTAGACGGTGTAGAAGTTGGTGGCCCCTGCCGGTCCACCGGTTCCCGATCCGATGATGTATGCAGAGGCGAAGACCTGGAACGCGTTGATCATCTCGAGGAGCAGGTTGAAGAAGATGACCGGTGAGAGCATCGGCAGGGTCACACTCACGAAGCGGCGCCAGGCGCCGGCACCGTCCATCGATGCGGCTTCGTAGAGTTCCGGCGGAACACCCTTGAGACCGGCGAGGAAGATGACCATCGGGGCACCGAACTGCCAGACCGCGAGCAGGATCATCATGGGCAGGATCATCGACGGGATCCCGACCCAGCCACCGATGTCGATGCCGAAGATGTTGAGCGCCCCGTCGACCGGGCCGTCGGTGGAGAACATGGCGCGCCAGACAATGGCGACGCTGACGCTCGCGCCGATGAGGCTCGGAGCGTAGAAGGCCGAGCGGAAGAAACCGGAGCCCTTGCTGCGGTAGTTCAGCAGCATGGCGACGCCGAGTGCGGCCGCCAGTTTGATCGGGGTGCCGATGAGCACGTAGATCAGGGTGATACGAACGGACTGCCAGAACTTATCGTCCTGGGCCATCCGTGTGAAGTTGTCGAAACCGATCCACTGCGGTGCGGTGAAGAGGTTGTAGCTCGTGAACGACAGGTACAGCGACACGAGCATGGGGCCGAGCGTGAGGACAACGAAGCCGACCAGCCATGGCGAAAGGAACAGGTATCCGGCGAGGTTGTCGCGGGAGACCTTGTTCCTGCGTTTCGCCGGGGTACCCGGCGCTGCCGCCCGGCGGGTGTCTCCCGCCGGGCGAGCGCCGGAGACGGCGATCCCGTTCGTGTCTGGCATGGTGGCCGGCTCCGTGATCATGAGTGGTTCTAGTTTCCGAGGGTGATGCTGGTCTCGTCGAAGAACTGCTTCACAGCGTCTTCAACGGTGACCGCTCCGAGACCAATCGACTTGCCGAGGTCCCAGAAGTCCTGCTCGATAGCTCCGTAGCCAATGACCGGAACCGGAGGAGCGTCACCGATACGGTCGGCGATGGTGTCCTCGTACTCGGAAACCTGAGCATCTGCACCCTCGAGGCCAGCGCCTTCACGCTGGGTCTCGGATGCGGGGATTCCACGGCTCGCGCCAAAGATGGCTCCGACTTCTTCGTTGTTGATCATGAAGTCGATAAATGTTGCCGCTGCGTCGGGGTGCTTCGTCGAGGCGGAGGCTGCCATCTGCAGAGCCGGCTTGAGGTACAGGTCCTTCACCGAGTCGTCGGAGGTGGGGGGTGCAACCATCGAGATGCTTGTTGCGCCCGAGTCACCGAGGTAGCCGGCCAGGAAGTTGTCCCAGCTGGTCTCGCTTGCAGCTTCGCCCGCGCCGAGTCCGGACATCGGGTTGAGCTCCTCGAGGCGCTGCTGCGGGATGCCCGCGCCGTCGCGAATGTCGGCGCCCGACTCCCAGAACTTCGTCAGTTCCTTCTCGGTGAAGTTGATCTCGCCGTCTTCGGTGAAGAGATCCTTGCCCTGCTGGCGCAGCCAGAGCTCGAACATCTGGATGCGCTGGGTGTAGTCGGTGCCGCCGTAGACCGTGCCGTTGCCCTTCGCGGTCACGTCGGCGATGAAGCTGTCGTAGTCGGCCCAGTCGGTACCGCCGGCGTACTCTTCGGCGCCGACGCTCGTGAGCAGGTCAACGTTCTGGAACAGCGCCCAGGAGTTGGTTCCGGTTGCCAGAGCGAACGTCTGGCCGTCGAGCTGACCGGTCTGCAGAACCGACTTTTCGATGCCCGAGGTGTCGATGTCGGTGTCGGTCAGGTCGAGCAGGAGGCCACGCTCGCCGTACTCACGAAGGTAGGAGTAGTCGAACTGCATGACGTCGGGCAGTCCACCGCCGGCCCCTTCGGTGGTGCGCTTCTCCCAGTAGGACGGGTAGTCGGTGAACGTTCCGTTAATGGAGATGTTCGGGTTTTCTTCTTCGAACAGCGCGATGGCGTCGTTGTATTTGGTGGCGCGGTCGTCATTGCCCCACCAGGTGAAGTTGAGGGTGACCTTTTCGTTGGAATCGCTCTTGCCAGCGTCGCCGCCGGATGCTGCGCATCCAGTAAGGGCGAGGGCTGCGACGGCGGTGATTGCTGTGACCGCGAGTCGAGTACTCCGAGTGCGTTTGTGGAACATCGTTGTCCTCCTGGATAACGTCGTTGTATTCCGAGCTAGGGGGATGAGCGCTCGGGAAAGCGCTATCCGTCACTATAGGTTGAATCGATCCAATCGTCAACTGAGACCGGACACACACGTCGCACGATGGAATTACAACGATGCAGAGTGCACTGCTACGCTACCCCGATGCCGCACTTTGATCTGCCGCTCGCCGAGCTTGAACGCTACAACCCCGCCTGTGTGGAGCCGAGCGATTTTGATACGTTCTGGGCCGATACCCTCGCCGAAGCACGGGAGTTCGACCTCAACACTCAGTGGGACGAGGTCGACGTTGGCTATACCGAGCTGATCACCGAGGACGTGACTTTCGCCGGGTTCGGCGGCCACCCGATCAAGGGCTGGATGCTGCGGCCACGCCACGCGACCGAGGCACTTCCGGCCGTCGTGAGCTACATCGGCTACGGGGGCGGTCGCGGTTTGCTCAGCGAATGGACCGGAATTCCGTCCGCCGGTATCGCGCACTTCGTGATGGATCTCCGGGGCCAGGGCGCCGGTCATCGCACCGGCGAGACACCGGACCCGGGTGTCGGCGGCCCGCACGTCGGCGGCTTCCTCACCATGGGCATCGAGAATCCCTCTGATTACTACTACCGCCGCCTGTTCACCGATGCCGTTCGCGCCGTTGAGGCAGTCGAGGCTCACCCCGCTGTCGACCCGAGCCGGGTGATCCTGTCCGGTGGCAGCCAGGGTGGAGCGATCTGTCTCGCAGCGGCGGCGCTGTCCCCCACCGTGGTCGGCCACACCCCAATCGCAGCCATCGTTGACGTGCCATTCCTGTCGCATGTGCGCCGCGCCACCGAACTGGTGAACACGGCACCGTACTCCGAGCTCGTGAGCTACTTCCGCACCCGTCGACACTCCGAGGAGCGTGCATTCGAGACGCTGTCCTACTTTGACGGCGTCAACTTCGCGGCACGCGCCACATTGCCAGCCCTGTTCTCGGTCGGCTTGCTCGACGACATTTGCCCGCCATCGACGGTGTACGCGGCATTCAACGCGTACGCGGGTGACAAGGAGATGGTGGTCTATCCGTACAACGGCCACGAGAACGGCGGTCCATTCCAGGATGCCGAGCACCTCGCGTTCTTCCGTCGGGTCCTCGGACGCTAGTCCCAGCGCGAGCTACGGCAAGAGCAGCGGAAGTTCAGGGTTGCGGTCGCAGCGCAGCTCGTCAGCGTCGACCCAGACCCTCGCGACCGAGACGACGCTGATCCTCGCGTCGTGCCCCGTGGCATCCGCTATTTCGCTTCCATCCCAATGCGGATGTGTGAAATAAAACACCACCGCATCGTTCCCTCGATTCACAACGTCGGCGTGCCGGCCGACCTGATGATCGAGCGGATGCCTGCCCGCTGCGTCGAGAATTAGCCCCTGTCGCTGCCAGCTCAGTCCATCAGCCGAACGGTGAACGCGTTGGCCGCGCCACTCGTCGGTCAGCATCCAGAACCAGCCGCCCAGCTCGAAGACGTTCGGTCCCTCGTGCGGAGCTCCGCCGATTGCCTGTCCCTCGACGCGCCAGTCGCTGAGGTCGTCACCCACCGCTGCCCAGGTGGTGGAGTCGTCGGCCTCGTCCTTGTACCAGAGCCGGAATCGGCCGTCGCCGGTGCGGGCGATGGCGGCGTCAATCACCCGGTTTGAACTCAGCGGGATCGCGCGGATGCGGGTCCAGTTCTCCAGGTCGGTGCTCTCAAATTCGACGATCGACCGCCGGTGCCCGTCCCACTCGGTGGGAATACCGGCGATCCAGGTGAGGTACATCCGGTAACGATCGCCGTCGCGGATCACCTCGGGTGCCCAGTGGGTGTTCGGGCCGGGCGCATCGGCCGGGTCGAGCCCGTCGACAACACCGCGGTATCGCCAGGTCGCGCCGGCGTCGGCCGACACGGCAATACCGATCCGGCTGCCGTGCACCCAGGCAACACCCGGCTCAACCGCTGATGTCCGGCGTTGGGTGTAGAACATCCAGTACTCGCGGGTGGCCTCGTTGCGGATCACCGACGGATCTGTCGCACCGTCGAAGACCGGGTCGCCAAAGATCGGTGCGCTCACACCCCGGTCGCGTTCGGTTCTGTGGATCCCGCGGAGGCAACGACAAGCCCGGCAATCGCCGCACTATCAAGCCGACCGTCGGAGACGAGCAGGCTCCACCGCCAAAGCGCAGTGGCGCCAGCGTCCAGTGGCCATTTCTGGAAGAAGAACGGAGCCGCGCAGAGCATCGGCGTTTCGGTGCGAACGAAGAAGGGTGATTCGGCCACGGGGTTGTGTGGGTCCGCGGCGAGCGCGACCGTTGCGGAGTCGGTCGCGAGTGCTAGCCAGGCGAACCGCTGCCCCATGGCCGCATCGACGTCGACCGGACCGCTCGGCGACACCACGGATGCGGTCGAGAACTCGGGTGCGGCACGGAGGAACCAGCCGCCGTAGCCCGCGTTGTCGCGCCCAGCGGTTGTGGGGCTGCCGAAGTGCACCGTGCCGTCGGCGAGGTTGGTCCACTCGCTCGTGACATCGAGTCGCCATGCGCTCCGCCGGCTGCCGTCGTCCAGGTCCAGTCGTCGGGCGTCGAATGTACGGGACTCTCGCAGGAACGCCCGCCCGGACGCCGTCCGCCAGGTCAGCCGTTCGGCACTCTCCGCGCTCTCGGCACCACCCTCACCCCAGCCCTCGTGCACCTGGTCACCATTGTTGTCGAGCTGCACGTAGCCATGCTCGGTATAGGTCACTCCGCCCCAGAGGTTGACCGGCAGCTCCTCACCGGGAACATCGATGTTGGCAATCGCCATCGAGAGGCCCCAGTGCCAGTCGTGATCAGCCGGTCGGTATCCGCTGACCACCGTGCCACCGAGCGTCGAGATCGGGTGCAGGTACGGCCGCGGCGACTCCAGCGCCGGAGCATCGCGCTCGGTCACATAGCGGGCGAGTTCACGTTCGCCGAGGCGAAACGAGCGTGCGCCCACACCATCAAAACGAAGAATCTCGTTCACACCGGGCCCACTTCTCGGTCCGCTGTGGTGTCTAATCCCGGGCGGACGTCGGGGCGCAGGTCGGTGACCGGGGACCGCATCCCGCCGCGGAGAGCGGGCTCGTCGACGACCCGGCTCCGGTCCACCGAGATTCCTTCCCGGGCCGAGGCGTAGAGCGCCGCAACAATCTCCAGCGCGCGGGTCGGTTCGGCCGCGACCGCCGGGAGCGGGTCCCCCTGTGCCAGCGCGGAATACACCTCGAACAGCAGCGCATCGTGACCACTCGGTTCCTCGGCATCCGGGAATTCCCACGCCGCAGCATCCGCTTCACTGACGTGCGCTGCGGGTGTGATCCGCCAGTTCGCGTGTCCGTGACCGTACAGGTGTTCCAGTTCGATCGTGGCGTTCTCGGTGTCGATCCGGATGACGCTGGCCTCGCGTGGCGACACAACACTGGAGAGAACGGATGCCACGGCACCCGATTCGAAAACGATGGTTCCGGTTGACGCATCTTCGGTTTCAAGATCGCGCGCGAGGCGCCAGAGCTGACCGTTGACCGTGGCCCACTCACCCAGGAGATAGGCAAGCAGGTCGACCTGGTGGATGCCGTGGCTCAGCGTCGTCCCGCCGCCCTCGGTGTCCCACTTTCCGCGCCACGGTACGGAGTAGTAGTCGCTTCCCCGGTACCAGAGGGTGGAGCAGGTGGCAAGCAGTGGCCGGCCGAGCGCACCGGAATCGAGCAACGCCTTGACGTGGGTCGCCGCCGTTCCGGTGCGCTGTTGGAAGACGACCGCGAGGTATTTGCCTGCCGTACGGGCTGCATCCGTCATCTCATCAACCTCAGCGAGTGACAGCGCCGGCGGTTTCTCCACAATGACGTGGGCGCCGGCTTCGAAGACCAACCGGGTCTGTTTGGCGTGCCCTCCGGGAGGGGTGCAAAGGTGCACGACATCAACGTCGGTGGCGGTCAGCAGCTCCTCGAGCGACTCGAAGGCAGCAGGGATGCTGTGGGTCGACGCGAACTCGGCCGCCCGGCCCGGTAGGGGGTCGGCGGCCGCGACGAGTTCGACGTGCGGCAGGAGGGCAAGCGCTTCGGCGTGCAGTCGGGCGACGGATCCGGTCCCGACGAGCGCTGCTCGCAGGGGGGAATTGGTCGGTGCTGCAGTACTCACGGTGTGCCCTCCTCGGCGAAGTTGGATGCCAGCGTAACAGGGAAAGCGTTCTCCGGCTTGCGGTTGGCTTCCCCTGCTCCGACCGACACGCGTGGCACAATGGCATCCAGCACGCTCGAGGGATGAACCGCGGGTCGGAAGGAAATTTCATGGAGATCGCTTCGCGCAAGGCACCGGTCACTCTTCACGATGTGGCAAGGGAAGCCGGGGTCTCGCTCGCGACAGCGTCGCGTGCCCTCAACGGCAGTGAGCGCAAGGTGCATGAGTCGTACCGCAGCCGGGTGCTCGACGCCGCAGCGCGACTCAACTACACCCCGAATCTCTCGGCACAGGCGGTCGCAAAGGGTGGCACGAACACTGTGGCACTGCTCGTCGCGGACATTGCTGACCCCTACTTCTCGTCGATCGCGGCCGGGGTGATCCGGGCGTCAGAGGAGGCGGGGCTCGTCGTCACCATGGCTGTCACCGAACGCTCAACCGCTCGCGAACTTGAGCTCGTTCGGGCCCTGCGCGGCCAGCGTCCCCGCGTCATGATCCTCGCCGGGTCGCGGTCATCGACAGAGACCGACCAGGACGCCCTGATCTCCGAGCTGCAGGCGTTCGAGGCGACGGGCGGGCGCGTGGTTTTCGTGAGCCAGCATGAGCTGCCGTTCGAAACCGTTGCCATCGAGAACGCCGAAGGTGCGAAGCAGCTCGCACGTGAGCTCGTCGCCCTCGGTTACCGCAGGTTCGCGGCCATCACCGGGTCACGCACACTGCTCACCGCACGTGACCGCCTGAGCGGATTCGTCGAGGGGCTCGCCGAAAGCGGCATCGAGATCCCCGAAAACCGCATCGTCGCGACCGAGTTCACCCGCGATGGCGGATTCGACGGCGCCAACGCCCTTCTCGCGCAGGGTCTCGACGACACCGAACTCATCTTTGCGGTCAGCGATGTGATGGCGGTGGGCGCGCTCTCGGCCCTGCGTGAGGCCGGCATCGTTCCGGGCGAGGACATCGCGGTAGCGGGATTCGACGACATTCCGACCGTGCGCGACGTCACACCCCCGCTGTCCACGGTGAACATTCCGCTCGTCGAAGTCGGACGTCGTGCGATCGCGCTCGCTCTCTCAACGGATGACACGGCCAACGACACCATCACAACCACCGTCGTTCTGCGTGACAGTACGCCGTCTCGCTGACGGGCGCCGAAGCATCCGCTGGTTTCTCTTAAACGACGCCTACTTCATCGTCCCCTGACTGACCGATCCCTGCAGCTGACGTTGGAAGATGACGTAGGCCACGAGAACGGGAACGATCGTGATGACGACGGCCGCGAACAGCGCACCGAAGTCGACCGCGTAACCGGCTGACGAGGCGAACGACGCCATGCCCTGCGAGAGGACGTAGTTGCTCTTGTTGGTGTTCAACGCAACGGGCAGCAGGAACTGGTTCCACAGCCCGAGGAAATTGAAGATGGCAACCGAGGCCATTCCGGGCTTCGCCATCGGCAACATCACCTGGAAGAAGGTGCGCCACTCCCCCGCTCCGTCGATCGCTGCCGCTTCGGCGATCTCATCCGGGAGCCCCTTAAAGAAGGAGTAGAGGAAGAAGACCGTGAAGGGCAGTGCGAACGCGACGTAGGTGAGGATGAGGCCGGGCAGGGTGTTGAGCAGCCCGATGTTGCGCAGGACGAAGAACAGCGGGACGATCGCCAGAAACACCGGGAAGGTGAGGCCGGCGAGCATGAGGTAGTAAATAGCGCGGCTGCCGAAGAATTTGTACCTCGCGAGCACGTACGCGCACATCGCGCCGAGCACCATGACGATGACCAGGGCGAAGCCAACAACGATGACCGTGTTGAGGAAGTAGTTGCCGATACCTTCCTGGGTCCACGCCGAAACGTAGTTGTTGAAGTTCCAGCTCGCGGGCAGTGAGAACGGGGAGGCGAAGATCTCCTTCGTTGTTTTGAAGCTCGTCATCAATGTCCACAGCAGCGGAAGGATGACGATGAGTGACCAGATGACGAGGGCGGTGTGCGAAAGTGCGCCGACGGCCTTGTCGCCGGGCGTGTTGACCGGCTTGCGATCAAATGTCCGCTTGCTTGAGGACGGGCTCTTGTGCTCGTGTGCCTGCTGCTTGCGATCGTGTCGGTTCGCGCCACGGGTGGTGATGGCTTCGGTGGTCATGAGCGGCCCTTTTCTTCTCTGCCGCCGGTGACGCGGTTCACTGTGAAGACGATGGCCGCGAAGATCAGGGTGACGATGGCGAGCACGACACCCATGGCGCTGGCCTGGCCAAACTCGCCTTTGTTGAACGCTGTGCGGAACAGTTGCTGGCTCATCACGAGGGTGGAGTTGTTGGGTCCGCCGCCCGGGTTGAGTGCCTGCATGTAGACGAAGGCGTCGAGGGCCATGATTCCGAGGTAGATGTATGCGGTCTGGATGTTGTCGCGAATGAGCGGGATGGTGATCGACAGTGCGGTGCGCATACGTCCGGCGCCGTCGATGCGTGCTGCTTCGTAGGTCTCAGCGGGAACGCCTTTGATCGCCGCGACGAAAAGAACCATGTAGAAACCGACGAAGCTCCAGACGATGACGAAGATCGTGGCGCCCATAGCCGTGCGCTCGTCACCGAGCCATGCGAACGAGTCGAACATGTCGAGGCCGATGAGCCCAAGCAGGCCGTTGAGCAGTCCGGCTGGGTTGTAGATCTGGCTCCACAGGATGCCGATGACGATGGCCGGGATCACGTAGGGGAAGAACGACACGACGCGATAGAAGCTGGAGTTGCGCAGCCCCCGGATTGGTCCGTGACTGGGTCCGCCGACGGTGACCAACGTCGCAAGTGCGAGCGCGAGGACAATCGTGACAAGGGGAACGACGATGGCCAGGAGGACGTTGTTGCCCAGCGCCTTCATGAAGATGTCGTCGTTGAGCAGCCGAATGTAGTTCTCAACCCCGATGAGGTTCATATCGGGCGTGAACCCCGACCAGTCCGTCAGCGAGTAGAACACGGCCTGAAGGAACGGCCAGATCACGAAGATGAGGAAGATCGCCAGCGGCAGTCCGAGGAACACCACCATGAAACTCACGTAGTCGAATGTGAGTTTGCGCCGGCGCCCCCCGGCGGCCTTTCGACCGCCGGAGGGGCCCAGGGTTGCGGCGATAGCCGCACCTGGGTCCGCACCGGCCGCTGTCATTTGATTTCGATCTTGTTGATCGAGTCGTCTTCCCTCACCTTGTCGGTGATGGCCTGAAGGCTCGATGTAAGGGTCGCGACGTCGGACTTGCCGTCGAGGAACGTGTTCCACACGACAAGCTGGTCAGCGTTGGTGCCGTACAGGTCGACGAAGCCCCAGGTGAAGATGTTTTCGCCTGCAGCGTCGAGCATGTCGGTTTGGGAGACAAGGGCCGTTGATCCGAAACCGTCGGCGGGGACGAGTCCCTTGACAATCGTTGGGGCGAGCTTCGTCTTGGCGAAGTTCGTCGCGGCATCCTTCGACAGCATCGTGCGGAGGAGTTCCTTGCCGCCAGCGACGTTCTTGCCCTGCGAAGGGACAATAAACGGTTCGCCAGCCGTTGAGTGCAGCGCTTCGACCGGCATAGCGGCGGACTCGCTGACGACCATTGCCGGGAAGCCCTTCATGGCGAAGCCCTCCGCAGTGTTGTCCTTCATCTCGTTCTCAATCCAGGACCCCGACGGGTAGAGCAGCGCTTCCTGGTCGTTGCTCCACTGGGCCTGGGCCGCAGTGAACTGGGTTCCCGATCCTCCCGGCTTCATGTAGCCCGACGCGACGACTTCGTGCATCGCTTCGAAGACACTCTGCACGGCAGGCAACGACCAGCAGCCCTCCTCGAGGTTCTCGAGGGCGAGGCGGACCTCGTCGCCGCCTTCCTTGATGGCGGACTCAATGGCGAGGGTTTGGTAGTACGTCGCGGCTTCCTTACCCCAGACGAACAGGTACTTCCCTGCCGCTTTGGCCTTTGCACCCAGTTCGAGCGCTTCGGCCCATGTCGTCGGAGGTGTCCAGCCGTTCTCTTCGAACAGGCTGGACGAGTACCAGACTCCGTAGACCGTGAGCACATAGTTGATGGCGGCGAGCTTGCCGTCGAAGGTGCCCGGCTTGAGCACTCCGCCGTAGAGCGTGTCCGCAATCTTGTCGCCTTCGAGGTTGTCGGCGTCGATGACATCCTGCAGGTCCTCGAGTTGGTCGAGGATGGTGTTGAAACCAATCGACTGCGCTCCCGAATTGTCGATCAGGTCGGGCGGGTTGCCGCCGACGAACCGGGGCTGGAGTTCGGTACCAATCTGGGTGCTCGACGCCACCTTGGCGGTGGAGCCATCATGGTTCTTCTCAAGGATCTTCGCGGCGTACTCGACGTAGTCGACGCCGTAGCCGCCATCGAAGATGACCGAGTCGATCGTGGAGTTGTCTGCCATGCCGAACGGGTTCTTCGCTGAAACCGTTCCCGCGGCGCCTCCGCCCGTTGGTCCGCCAGTCGCGCACGACATGAGTGAACCACCGAGGGGAATCAATACTGCAGCGGCTATTGCGCCCCTGAGCACATTCCGGCGATCGGTGACCACGTTATCTAGATTCATCATTGTGGTGTGCCTTCTCTTTCGCTGTCTTCGCTGAATCGGGGTTAGTCCCTGATCAGCTGTGGGGGGTGTGTTACGCGACTCTGCGGATCTTGCCGCGGTATTTCTCTTCCAGTGCGCTGTTGTGCGCATCCCCGGCGGGGATGTTCGCCGAGATATAGAGGGGTGGAACCTCATCCCTCTCGGAGATCTTTCGAGACACCTCGACGGTGAGCAACTGGGCGATGAACGCCGATGTGATCGACGAGATCGCGCCCACGCCAATGCCACCCGGCAACTCGAGCGTGGTGTCGCCGAACGGTGCCAGGTTGTCAATGACGACATCGGCCACGTCGCTCAGCCTTTTGCCGCTCGGGTGCTTGGGTTCGACCGAGTGAGTGTGCTCGAGGCTCGTCACGGCGATGAGTTTGTGCCCTCGTTCTTTGACGGCGAGGGCGAACCCGACGATAGATCCGTTCACACCGGAGTTCGATGCGATGAGAAAGACATCTTCCGGATGAACGATCGAGACGTCGAAGAGCTCGTCGACCACAGCCGGGTCTCGTTCGAGTGTCGAGCCACCGAGATCAGAGACGTCCCGGCTGCCGTAGAGCACCAGGTCGGTCAACGAAATACGGTTGGTGGGAATGAGCCCGCCGGCGCGACCGGCAATCTCCATGGCGAAGGCTTGTGAGTGACCGGTTCCGAACGCCTGCAAGACACCGCCCGCGTCGAGTGCGTCGACCAGCAGGTCGACGGCGGGGTCGAGGCCGCCAGAGCCGGCCAGCGCGGCGAGCCGCTCCAGTCGGGTGGTTGCCTGGGTGAGCAGGTCCTGAACAAGGTCCGTCATCGGTCCCCGCCTTTCGATTGAGAGGGAGTCAGATCCCGTCGGGCCGGGCGGCGGTGTTCCGACACCGCCATGGCACTTGCTGCGAGCTTCGCAGCGGTGTCGATCGAGTCCTGCTGCGCGACGAGCAGGTAGAGCATGTCGAGCACGAACAGTTGCGCGTGCTTCGCCGAAAGGTCGTCCGGCTGAAGGAACTGCTCGGGTGCAGCCGTGATCACGTTGACATCGGCCACCTCAGCGAGGGGCGTTGTCGGACTATTGCTCAGCGAAATCGTGAAGGCACCCGACGATTTCGCCTGTGACAGCATCTGGATGGTCTCTTCGGTTCGACCAGTGTTGGAGATGCCAATGGCCACCGCATCCTCGCCGAGGATCGCCGCACTCGTGAGGCCACCGTGCACCTCAGACCAGCAGTGGGCATTGATACCGATGCGGTACAGCCGTGCCTGCATCTCAGAGGCCATGCCCGCGCTGCCACCGATGCCGTAAATGTCGACGTGTGGTGCGTTGGCAATCGCGCGTGCCACCTCGACGACAACGTCGAGGTCCATGAGCCGTGCGGTTGTCTCAAGCGAGCGGATGTGCGCGTTGAGCAGGGTTCCAAGCACCTCGTTGGGTGTGTCTTCCGGCGCAAATGCACGGCCGATGTCAGCTCGCCAGGATTCGTGGGCGTCTCCGCGGCCGATGTCACTGGCCACGCCCACCCGGAATTGCACGTATCCCGTGAAGCCGATGAGGCGGCAGAACCGGGTAACGGTTGCGGGCGAGGTACCCGCCTGTTCGGCAAGCTCAGTAATGGACTGCTCCAAAGGGAGCGTCGGGTGTTCGAGCAGAAGCTCGGCAATTTTCACCATGACGCTCGACATCTGTGGCAAATTTGCCTGAATGCGAGCCGACATACGTAATGCCTCTCTACCTGATGTCATCGTTGACATGAAAATCCGTTTCAGTGGATTGGAGCTTGCTTGAAAAGTATTCTTACTGGACTCGAAGGGCAATGATGCAAAGATCACAAAGTCGTAACGAATGATTAACCTGCTCGCAATAGACGCCGGCGGGACGTCCACCCGTGCAGTTTTGCTCGATTCAACAGGGCATTGTCTCGGTTATGGCTCTGCCGCCGGAGGTAATCCGATCTCGTCCGGACCCGATCGAGCGGCCGCATCGATCCTCGCTGCCGCTGAAGCAGCGAGCGATGCTGCCGGTCTTCCACCGACGTCCGTCTCCACAACTGTGATTGCCATGGCGGGCATGAGCGTGTCGGGCTCGCGCGAGTGGGTCTCGAGTCCGTTGGCGGCGCGCGGTTTTCCGGCCACGGTCGACGTGGCATCCGATTTGCTGGCGATTTTTTCGTCAGGAACGTGGCAACGTGACGGCTACGCGATGGTCGCGGGCACCGGAGCGGCAGGAATTCGGGTACATGACGGGCGTGTTGAACGCACCGCCGATGGCCTGGGTTGGTTGCTGGGCGATGTTGGCTCTGGCTACTGGATCGGGCACCGGGTCGTCACTGCCGCCATCGCGAGCCTCGATGGGCGCGGTGAAGAGACGGAGCTGGTTCCGCTCGTCCTCCACGCCGTCGGCATCGACAATGCGCGCGAGCGTGGTGTCGACGGCAGGCCATTGTCGCTCCGAGATCTTGTGGAGAAGCTCTATCAGCTGCGCCCTATCGAGCTGTCGAGGTTCGCCCCGCTCGCTTTTCAAGCGACGACGGATGCTGTCGCTCGCGCAATCCTGGACGATGCAGTTTCCGCACTCGCTGGCCTCTTCTTTGCGATGGCTGCGGCCGACCTCACTGGCCCCCTGGTACTGGGCGGGAGCGTGCTCACGGCGCAGCCGGTTATCCATGACCGGGTCATCGCTACGCTGCGCGCCGAAGGATTTACGCCTGAGGTGCGACATGCTCCTGACGGAGTCGTTGGCGCCGCGGTTCTCACTTTGCGACAAGCGGGCGTCGAGGTTGATTCCGACGTTTTTGATCGGATCGGCACCTCGCTCGCTCGTCTTCGGTGACTCTCATCGACGTGGCATTCAACCTGAACGGCTGGGTTTCGGTCTAGAACGGCGGGGTGTTCGGCTCGACCATGTCTCCGTTTCCGTCATCGAATGTGTCGTCCTGACGGTGCCTATTTTTCTTCAGGCGTTCATCGAGTCGTGTGAAAACACCCCGCAGTCGTTGTTTCTCCTGTTGGGCGTCGGTCATTGTTTCACCGTTCGACGGTGAGTTCACCGTTTCGCCGTTGCCCGGTTTGGCCGTGGCCACTGGTGGGATGGGTCCTCGGGCGGGGTTTTCGGGGTGGGTGAGGTATTCGCGGCCTTGGGGTGAGGTCCATTTCAGGGTGCCGTTGCCGAGTTGCTGAACCTGCCATTGGGTTTCGTGTTTCATTTTGTGGTGTTTCGGGCACAGGCTGGCGAGGTTGTCGATATCGGTGCAACCGCCGGTGCTGAATGGGTCGGTGTGGTCGATATCGCAGGTCACCGCCCTGCGGTTACAGCCCGGGAATCGGCAGTAGCCGTCTCGGTAGCGGAGGAATCGTCGCATCGCTGCTGATGGGGTGTATTTCGTGGCGCCGAGGGAGAGCACGACCCCGGTTTCGGGGTGGGTGAGCATCCGGTGAAACTCCGGTGCCTGGGCGGCGAGGTCCCGAGCGGTTTGCGGGTCGATCGGCCCGTACCCGTCAAGATTCCCCGGCTCAACACTCTGCCCCAGTAACGTCAACACGGGAACGGTGACCATCACGGTCGGCACGATCTTCCGGAACGGCCGGACCGGGTCAACACCCGGCCCCGCACACGACACCCGATACACCGTCGCCCCCGATGTCCCTAACACCACACCGCCAGCAGCGCTGCCAGCGTGAGCGCCAGCGTCAGCGTCAACGTGAGTGCCAGCGTCAGCGTCAGCGTCAACGTGAGCGTCAGCGTCACTGTTGGTGTTGGTGTTGGTGTCGGTGGGTGGTTCGGTGCTGTAGCGGTAGGTGCCGAGGCCGGTGCCGAAGATGCGGGTGCCGGTCGGGTCGGGGGTGGAGAACTCACCGGTGAATGATTCGATCAACCCGTCAACGACGATGTCAGCATCCAACTGGGCCAGGGTCCGGGGTTCGGCCGGGGATTGCAACCGCATCGACTGTGCCCGGATCGCGTCGAAGATCGTCTCCGCTAATGGGGCGGTGGTGAACAGGTTCACCCAGGCCATCCCGTCGGGAGCGAGCCTGTCAAGTTTTTTGTGTAAGTGGGGCGGTTGGGCTTATAGGTATTTGTTGATTCGGTCGGGGTAGGCCAGTGAGAGTTGGCCGAGTGCT
>NZ_JALJZZ010000003.1 GCF_024171565.1 Okibacterium sp. HSC-33S16 | reverse complement strand
TCTACCTTAGCACCCTTTTCCAGAAGTCCGAACCAGACCAGAACCAAAGTTCCGAACCCAATCCAACCCCCTCAAAGGAGCAAGGAAACCCACACCAACAACCACCAAAAACTTGGTGATCTTTACAGTGTGGGAGATGGTCCCGCATGAGGCCGGCGAGCGAAGCTCAGCCGCACCTTTGGGGTGACGAGTAGTTACTCTACGTCCGATTTCCCCAGCCACGCAAATCACAAATGCACCCCGGGCGTGTCGCTCGTTTCGCCCGCGAAAACTCGCGGAAGAAGCCCGCGCTACCCGGTGAAGATGCCGGCGAGGGTCTTCTTGCCACGACGGAGTACCGCTACTCCCCCGGCCAGTGTCTCGGTGAGAACGGCGGAGTCATCGGTCACCTTGGCGTTGTTCAGG
This sequence comes from Okibacterium sp. HSC-33S16, assembly GCF_024171565.1. Lineage (GTDB taxonomy): Bacteria > Actinomycetota > Actinomycetes > Actinomycetales > Microbacteriaceae > Mycetocola_A. Next base: position 419,190 of record NZ_JALJZZ010000003.1, on the reverse strand, counting down.
TAGACACCGCCTTGTGCAATGGCCCGACGTGCTTCACCGATGCTCGAGGTCAGACCGGTGTCAACAAGCAGCTGGGTCAGCGCGGTGCCCGTCGCCGCCGTGACATGGGGCAGTTCTGAAATTGCGGCAGCAAGAGTCGGGGCATCGAGGCTCGCCAATTCGCCCTGGCCGAAGAGAGCGGCGGACGCGGCGATCGCGGCATCCGTTGCGTCAATTCCGTGGACGAGGGACGTGACTTCGTATGCCAGCCTCTTCTGCGCTTCGCGTCGGAATGGTTCGGCGGCAACGGCCTCCTCGAGCCGCGAGATTTCGTCGCGGCTCAGGAAGGTGAAGACCTTGAGGCGTGCGATCACGTCGGCGTCGTCGGAGTTCACCCAGAACTGGTAGAACGCGTACGGGCTCGTCATCTCGGGATCGAGCCAGACGGCGTTGCCTTCGCTCTTGCCGAACTTGGTGCCGTCGGAGTTCGTGATCAGCGGCGTTCCGATGGCGTGGGCACTCTTACCCTCCGCCTTATGGATGAGGTCGGTACCGCTGGTGAGGTTGCCCCACTGGTCGCTGCCGCCGGTCTGCAGGACACAGCCGTAACTGCGGAAGAGCTCGAGGAAGTCCATGCCCTGGAGAATCTGGTAGCTGAACTCGGTGTAGCTGATGCCAGCGTCGGAGTTCAGGCGCGCGCTGACCGCGTCCTTCTTGAGCATGGTGCCCACGCGGAAGTACTTGCCGATATCGCGCAGGAAGTCGATGGCCGAGAGCGGCGCCGTCCAGTCGAGGTTGTTGACCATGCGCGCGGCGTTGTCGCCCTCGAAGCTGAGGAAGCGGGACACCTGGCCCTGCAGGCGCTCGACCCAGTCGGCGACGGTCTCTCTCGTGTTGAGCGTGCGCTCGGCGGTCGGGCGCGGGTCGCCGATGAGTCCGGTCGATCCGCCGACGAGGCCGAGCGGCTTGTGCCCGGCCAGCTGGATGCGGCGCATGAGCAGCAACTGAACAAGGTTGCCGAGGTGCAGGCTCGGAGCTGTCGGGTCGAAGCCACAGTAGTAAGTGATGGGGTCGCCGGCGAGCAGTTCTTTCAGCTCAGCCGCGTCGGTCGAGACGTGCACGAGTCCACGCCAGACGAGTTCCTCCCAAATATCATCGAAGGAGGGGTCGTTCGCTTGGCTCGAAAGTAGTGACGTTGACACGGAGGAAACGATACCAGCGCGACACTCGTGGCCTGGTGCCGATGTAAGCTCTGAACCTCACCCTTGACATAGTTTAGGTAATTTCCTAATATCGAGCTAGTTATGCTTGTGGGCTAAACAAAAGGGGCACTCATGTTCGTGGTTACCGCAGACCAGGTGGCCAGTCGCCACGGTGCTGACAAGGTCGCCGACGCCCTCGTCTGGCTCAACAGTCGCCATCGGGAGCGCTTGCTCCTGCCTGCCGACCGCACGGCTGGTGACGAACTGCAACTGCTCACCGATGATCCAGAGCTCGTCCTGACACTCATCCTTGACCTGACACGTGACGGCGAGTGGAGCGTCGGCGTCGGCATCGGCGGGGTGCGCCAGCCGCTTCCCGCCGATACGCGCGAAGCCACCGGCGAGGCGTTTTATGCTGCGCGGGATGCCGTCACTCGCGCGAAGAAACAATCCACCCGTTTCGCTCTCACACTCGCCGCGAGCGACGATCATGCCCCCGGGACTCTTGACGGCAGTGACGTTGAAGCCTTGATCACCCTGTTGCTCACCCTTCGCGAGCGTCGCACCGATGGAGGGTGGGAACTGTTTGATCTGCTCTCCACCGGGCTCACCCAGTCGGAGTCTGCCGAGAAGCTCGGGATCACGGCCGGTGCCGCCAGTCTCCGGGCTCGAGCCGCCGGTATCCGTGTCGAACGGGCGGCGTCCGAGGCCCTTGTTAGGCTACTCGACACCATCAACCGCAGCACCACCGACGACAGCGAGGAGGCCCCGTCGTGACACCCATCGTCGGCGCGGTTCCGGAAGCGATCTACTGGGTGCTCGTTCTCCTGCTCGCCGCCGGGTGTCTCGGCGTGATCGGTCTCGCGCATTGGCGCCAGCGGCCGCGCTGGATCACGGCGGCCGCCGTGATCCTCGGACTCGATGTCGCGCTTCTCGCGTTGCCCTCCCCCGTTGTTCCGCTCGGCGTGTTGATTACCCTGGGTGTGTTCTCGCTCGCAATCGCGATCCTCGGCGGTGGCATCGCGACCGCTTACATCCTCAAGCTTTCCACTCGCGGGCTGGTTCGCCCCGGATTGTTCGGTGGCATCATCGTGACCGAACCTAACCGTAACCGCCAAGGGCTTGCCCCGAACTCGCCCGCTTCGCAACACGAGGTACTCCGCGGCGGGCGCACCATCGGCTACCTCGAGCGCTTTGCCGTCGCGGCCACCCTCATGGCCGGGTTCCCCGAAGCGATCGCCATCATCGTCGCCATCAAGGGCGTCGGACGATTCACCGAACTCGAAGCACCCGAAGCCCGTGAGCGCTTCATCATCGGCACGTTCGCGAGCCTCATCTGGGCGTCATGCAGCGCCGCCCTGTTCTACTTCTCGCTGAGCTAGCGCCATTCGGCCGACGGTCGGGACGGGGTCAAGCCTTCGGGTGCCTTTTGTATGGGGAGACGCTGGGTTCGCCCGGGATCCAGAACCGCCACGGCAGGTCGGCCCCACCGAACAGGCCGGTCCGCGGGCCGGTCAGGAAGTCAACCGGCGTGGGTGACCGCTCAAGCGAAAACGGCGGAGCGAAGAGATCGTTCCCGTCGTCCCCGAGAGTGATGCCGAGTGCGACGACGAGTCGCGCCGGCCCCTGGGCGAGGTCGCGGTCACTCTTCGAGGTGGTGCGGCGCGCGCGAGCGAGGTCGATGCCCTCGACGATTTCGCCCGCACGAACCAGACATCCTGAGGCGATCCCCTCCGGCGAGCAGACGATGTTCGCGCAGACGTGCATACCGTAGGTGAAGTAGCAATAGAGATGCCCCGGTTCCCCGAACATGCTGGCGTTGCGCGCGGTCTTGCCCCGAAAGGCATGGGAGCCCGGGTCCTCACCCTGCCCGACATACGCTTCGACCTCGGTGATACGCACCCCGACGGTGCCGTCCTCGGTCGTGTGACGAAGAACGGCACCGAGCAGGTGCGGCGCGACCTCGACGGACCGCCGCTCCAGGAAGGAACGCTCGAACACTGTTACGCCCGAAGCGCCTGCGACAACACTCGAACGCGCTCGGTCAACTGGTTGCGCTGCTCCGCGACGCGGTCCGGGGCGGTTCCGCCGACGCCATTGCGTGAGGCGATTGAGCCTTCGACGGTGAGCACCTCCCGAACAGCGGGCAGCAAATGCTCCGAAATTCCGGCGAGGTCATCATCTGCCGGTTCGTGCAATTCAAGACCACGCTGTTCGCAGAAGCGCACCAGAGCACCGGAAATTTCGTGCGCATCTCGAAAACTGACGCCCTGACGCACGAGCCACTCCGCAACATCCGTCGCCAAAGAAAAGCCCTGTGGGGCAAGCTCGGCCATACGGTCGGTGTTGAATGTGAGCGTCGCGACCATCCCGGTGAAGGCGGGGAGGAGCACTTCGAGCGTTTCAACAGTGTCGAAAACGGGCTCTTTGTCTTCCTGCAGGTCACGGTTGTACGCGAGTGGCAGGCCCTTGAGTGTCGCGAGGAGCCCAGTCAGGTTGCCGATCAGCCGACCCGCCTTGCCTCGAGCGAGCTCAGCGATGTCGGGGTTCTTCTTCTGCGGCATGATGCTCGACCCGGTCGAGTAGCCGTCGTCGAGCGTCACGAAGTCGAACTCTCGGGTGTTCCAGACGATGATCTCTTCGGCGAACCGCGAGAGGTTGATGCCGATGAGCGAGGTCACGAAGGCAAACTCAGCGACGACGTCGCGGCTGGCTGTCGCATCGATCGAGTTCTCGGTCGGACGATCCAATCCCAGTTCGGATGCCACCAGTTGCGGATCAAGGCCAAGCGAACTTCCCGCAAGCGCTCCGGAACCATACGGCGACGCCGAGGCGCGCCTGGTCCAATCGACGAGTCGTTCAAGGTCACGAACCAGCGGCCAGGCGTGGGCAAGCAAGTGGTGCGCGAGCAGGACCGGCTGCGCGTGCTGCAGGTGGGTGCGCCCCGGCATCGGCGCGTCGCCATGCACCTCGGCCTGTGACGCGATGGCGTCGACGAGCTGCACTACAAGGTGCCCGATGACCCGCGAGTGCTGCAACAGGTACAGCCGGACGAGGGTAGCGATCTGGTCGTTGCGGCTGCGGCCGGCTCGCAGTTTGCCGCCGAGCTCGGCCCCGGCACGCTCGATGAGGCCGCGCTCGAGAGCCGAGTGCACATCTTCATCGGCTTCGGCTGCCGTGAAGACACCCGACTCGACGTCCGCTTCGAGACGGTTGAGCGCGTCGAGCATGGCGGCCAGTTCGTCGTCGCTGAGGTAGCCGGCGGACTGCAACGCCGTGGCGTGCGCCCGGGACCCGGCGATGTCGTACGAGGCCAATTGCCAGTCGAACTGCGTTGACTTGCTCAGGCGAGCCAGTTCGGGTGACGGCCCGCTGGCGAAGCGGCCACCCCAGAGGGCTCCCGCTTCACTCGCCCGGTTGGTGGAGTCGTCACCCGACATGGCGCCTACTCCTGGCCGGCGTCGCGACGAGCCGAGATCTTGCTCGGCAGCGACCACAGTTCGATGAAGCCCTTGGCCATCGACTGGTCGAACGTGTCGCCCGTGTCGTAGGTGGCCAGGTTGAAGTCGTAGAGGCTCGACGAGCTCTTGCGACCGGTGACGACGGCGGAACCGGCGTGCAGCTTGAGGCGGATGTCGCCCGAAACGTGCTTCTGGGTCTCGTCGATGAAGACGTCGAGCGCCTTCTTGAGGCCGGAGAACCAGAGGCCGTCGTAGACGAGCTCGGCCCACTTCGACTCAACGGTGCGCTTGTAGCGGGCCAGGTCGCGCTCGATGGTCATGTTCTCGAGCTCTTCGTGAGCGGTGATGAGAGCAATACCCGCGGGCGACTCGTAGACCTCACGGCTCTTGATGCCGATGAGGCGGTCCTCGACGATGTCGATGCGACCGACGCCCTGGTCACCGGCGAGGCGGTTCATGAGCTCCACGGCCTGGAGCGGGGTGATCGACTTGCCGTCGTACGCGACAGGAACACCCTGGTCGAAGGTGATGACGACCTCGGTCGGTGCGCCAGCCTCGGCCGGGTTCTTCGTGTAGGTGTAGAGGTCCTCGATCGGAGCGTTCCACGGGTCCTCGAGGAAACCGGTCTCAACGGCGCGACCCCAGACGTTCTGGTCGATCGAGTACGGGCTCTTCTTCGACTGTGCAATCGGAAGGTTGTGCTGCTCTGCGTAGACGATGGCCTTGTCGCGGGTGAGCGCGAGGTCGCGCACCGGGGCAATGCTGGTGAGGTCAGGCGCGAGCGCGGCCACGGCCGACTCAAAGCGCACCTGGTCGTTGCCCTTACCGGTGCAACCGTGGGCAACACTGTTAGCGCCGAGGTCCTTGGCGGTGGAGGCCAGGTACTTGGCGATGAGCGGACGGCTCAGAGCCGACACGAGCGGGTACCGCTTCTGGTAGAGCGCGTTGGCCTTGAGCGCCGGCATCAGGTAGTCGCTGGCGAATTCCTCACGAGCGTCGACCACGACGGACTCAACGGCACCGCAATCGAGGGCGCGCTGGCGAATGACCTCCATGTCCTCGCCCTCTTGTCCGACGTCGATGGCCAGCGCCACGACCTCTTTGCCCGTGGCATCCTTCAGCCAGCCAATGCCAACCGAGGTGTCCAAGCCACCTGAGTATGCGAGTACGACGCGTTCCGCCATGACGTTCTTCTCCTTGTAATACGTGTGAAAAATAGTTTAGTAAAGCTGTTGGCGCCGGAACGCCGGGGGTAATCAGGCCCGTTCGAGGAGCCAGACAAGCAGTGCCTTCTGGGCGTGAAGGCGGTTCTCGGCCTCGTCCCAGATGATCGACTGCGGGCCATCGATGACGTCCGCCGTGACCTCGAAGCCACGGTCGGCCGGGAGGCAGTGCATGAACACGGCGTCGTCCTTCGCGAGCGCCATCATGTCGGCGTCGACGCGGTACGGGCTGAGAACGGCGACGCGTGCCGCCTTCTCCTCTTCCTTGCCCATCGACACCCAGGTGTCGGTGATGAGGATGTCTGAGTCGGTTGCCGCCTCACGGGCGTCGTCGAACAGGGCGATGGAGCCGCCCGTCGACTCGGCGATGCGAGTGGCGTCCGCCACAATCGCCGGGTCGGGGGTGAACCCTTCCGGAGAGGCGACCCGAACGTGCATCCCTGCCGTTGCTCCGGCGAGCAGGTACGAGTGGCCCATATTGCATCCGCCATCACCGACGAAGGTCAGCGTGAGCCCGGCAAGTGTGCCCTTGTGTTCGCGGATGGTCAGCAGGTCGGCCAGCAGCTGGCAGGGGTGGAACTCATCACTCAACGCGTTGATGACCGGAACCGTCGTTCCCTCGGCCATCTCCTCGAGCCCGGCCTGGCCGAAGGTGCGCCAAACAATCGCGGCCACCTGGCGCTCGAGCACCCGCGCCGTGTCGGCCGCCGTCTCCTTGCCACCGAGCTGGCTCGACGCCGTGGAGATGATGAGCGGCGATCCACCCAGGTCAGCAATGCCGACCGCGAAGGACACCCGGGTACGCGTTGAGGACTTGTCAAAGATCACGGCGACAGTCTGCGGGCCCTCGAGCGGGCGACGCGAGAACCGGTCACGCTTGAGTTCGAGCGCGAGATCGAGGATCTCTGCCTGTTCAGCGGGGCTGAGGTCGTCGTCGCGGAGGAAGTGCCGGGTCATGTCGTGCCTGCAATCGTTGATTCGGTCGGAGAGGAAGAAGAGTCGGAGTTCGCCGCGGCAGAGACGCGCTCGATCGCCGCACGGAAGCGTCGATCGAACTCGGCCAGCTCAGCGTCGCCGACGATGAGCGGCGGAGCCAGCCGGATTGTCTCGGGGTTGGGCGCGTTGATGATGAGTCCGTCCGCAAGCGCAGCTGCCACGAGAGCCGGAGCTATCGGCTCGGTGAGAGCGATGCCGAGAAGCAGACCTCGACCTCGGGCGTCGCCGAGCAGTGGCGAGTCGATCCGCGCGACGAGATCGCGTAGCTGCTGCCCGCGCACGCGCGCGTTCTCGACGAGGCCAGCGGTTTCGATTTCGCCGAGTACGGCATTCGCCGCTGCGGTCGCGAGCGGGTTGCCGCTGAAGGTTGAGCCGTGCTGGCCGGGAGTGAAGAGGTCGGATGCTGCGCCGAACGTCACGAGGGCGCCAATCGGAACACCACCCCCAATCCCCTTGGCCAGGGTGATCGCGTCGGGAACGATTCCCTCGTCCTGGAACGCGAACCACGAACCGGTGCGTCCCGCCCCGGTCTGGATCTCGTCAACGATGAGTAGTGCGCCGTGGGCGATCGTGAGTTCGCGGGCACGGGCGAGGAAGCCGGCGGGGAGTTCGCGCACTCCGGCTTCGCCCTGGATCGGTTCGATGATGATGGCGGCAACGGTGTCGTCGATGGCGGCATCCAGTGCCTCCAGCGTCGCGTCGATGAACGTGACTCCGCTAACCATCGGTTCGAATGGCTCGCGAATGGCCGATTTACCGGTCATCGCCAATGCACCCATCGTGCGGCCGTGGAACGAGTTGTTCAGCGCGAGGATGCGTGTGCGGCTTCCGTGCGAGTTTCGACGGGCGAGCTTGAACGCCGCTTCGTTTGCTTCGGCGCCGGAGTTCGCGAAGTACACCCGGCCGGCGTCGCCTGTTCCCGCCAACCGCTTGAGCCGTGCGGCGAGCTCGAGCTGCGGCGCTGTCACGAAGTAGTTGGACACGTGGATGAGCGTTGCCGCCTGAGTGGCAAGAGCCTCAACGAGCACCGGGTGTGCGTGACCGAGTGCGTTGACGGCGATCCCGCCGAGGAAGTCAAGGTAGTCGCGACCGTCTCCATCCCAGACGGTGCAGCCGGAGCCGTGGGTCAGTAAGGCCTGCGGTTCTCCGAAGACGCGCATCATGTCGTGCGCGGCGACGAGGTGCCAGTCGTTCACGAGAGCTCCTCCACAATCTGCGTTCCAATTCCCTGCTGGGTGAAGACCTCAAGCAGGATCGAGTGTTCGAGGCGTCCATCGATGATGGCCGCATTGCGTACTCCGCCGTCGACAGCTTCGAGGCACGCCGTCATCTTCGGGATCATTCCGGACTCCAGCGTCGGCAGTAGTTCGCGCAGTTCACCGGTGGTGATTTCGGAGACCAGCGAGCTTCGGTCGGGCCAGTCGCTGTACAGGCCGGCCACGTCGGTGAGGATCATGAACTTGTCGGCGTTGAGGGCAACGGCGAGTGCCGACGCCGCGGAATCAGCGTTGACGTTGAGCACCTGTCCCGGTTCGTCACCGTCGGGTGCGATGGATGAGACGACGGGAATGAGGCCGGCATCGATGGCATCGATGATCACCTGCGGCGCGACCGAGGTCACATCCCCCACGAGGCCGAGATCAACACTCTGGCCGTCGACGACAGCACCGCGACGAGAACCGGTGAACAGGGTCGATGCCCCATCGGCGTTCTCCGCTTCCCCGCTGAACCCGGCTGCAAAGCTCCCGTGCTCGTTGATGAGGTCGACGAGATGAGCGTTGACGTCCTGGGTGAGAACCTCTTTCACGATGGCCATGGCCTCGGGTGTGGTGACCCGGTAGCCGCCGCGAAACTCACTCTCGATCCCGAGTTCAGCGAGCCGGGCGGAGATTTGCGGTCCACCGCCATGGACGACGACGGGCTTGAGTCCGGCGTGGCGAAGAAACACCATGTCCTCTGCGAACGCGCGGGTCAGCTCTTCGCTGACCATGGCGTTGCCGCCGAACTTCACGACGGCGATGGCGCCGTGGTAGCGCTTGAGCCAGGGCAGGGCTTCGATGAGGACGGAGGCTTTGGCGATCGCCTCGGTTGTGGCTGCGGTGTCTGACATGGTCATCAGCTCGAGTACGCGCTGTTCTCGTGCACGTAGTCGTGCGTGAGGTCGTTGGTCAAAATCGTCGCCGATTCGGTGCCTTCCTTGAGGTCGATGACGACCGAGACGGCACGACCGGTGAGGTCGACCTCCTCACGCGGTGCATCAGGGGCACCCGCATGGCACACGCGCACACCGTTCATGGTGACGTCGACGGCGTAGGGGTCGAAGGGAGCGCTCGTGGTTCCGATGGCAGCGAGCACTCGACCCCAGTTGGGATCGTTGCCGAAAACGGCGGCCTTGAACAGGTTGTTTCGAGCGACCGAGCGGCCAACCTCAACGGCGTCTTCCTCCGTCACGGCGCCGTGCACCTCGATGGTGATGTCGTGGCTCGAGCCCTCGGCATCGCCCTGCAGCTGGCGAGCGAGGTCGAGGCAGATCTCCCGGACCGCTGCCGTGAAGGTCTCCGAGTCCGGTGCGATACCGGAGGCACCCGAGGCGAGGAGTGACACCTGGTCGTTGGTCGACATACAGCCGTCCGAGTCGAGGCGGTCGAAACTCACCCGCGTTGCCGCCCGGAGCGAGCGGTCGAGCTGGTCGCTCGCGAGGTCGGCATCGGTGGTGAGCACGACGAGCATGGTGGCGAGGCCGGGTGCGAGCATGCCCGCGCCCTTGGCCATTCCGCCGATGACCCAGCCGTCGCCCTGGAAGACCGCGGTCTTCGGGTGGCTGTCCGTGGTCAGGATGGCCTCTGCTGCGGCGTCTCCCCCATCGACGGTGAGCTGAGCGGCCGCCGTGGCAACGCCCGGGAGAAGCTTGTCGCGGTCGAGTTGTTCGCCGATGAGCCCGGTCGAGCAGACGAGTACGTCGCCGGCCGAGACTTCGAGCGCCTCGGCTACGGCCTCAGCGGTGGCGTGGGTGGTCTGGAATCCCTGCGGCCCTGTGAAGCAGTTGGCGCCGCCAGAGTTGAGAATGATCGCGCTGACGGTTCCATCGTCGATGACCTGCTTCGACCAAAGAATCGGGTTCGCCTGCGCCCGGTTGCTCGTGAACACGGCGGCTGATGCGTGGCGAGGGCCACGGTTGACAACGAGGGCGAGGTCCTTGCCGCCGGAAGCCTTGAGGCCGATCGCGACGCCCGATGCTTCGAATCCTTGTGCTGCGGTGACGGTCATGGCGCTACTCCGTTCAGCGGAAGCCCGGTGGCTTCCTCGAGTCCCAGTGCGATATTCGCGGATTGGATGGCGGCACCCGCGGTGCCCTTGGCAAGGTTGTCGACGGCCGTGACGACGACGACGCGGCCAGCGGCCTCATCGACGGCGAGCCCCATCAGCATCGTGTTCGCGCCGATGACGTCGGCCGTTCGAGGAAACTCGCCAGCAGGGAGAAGCTGGACGAAGGTTTCTGAACCGTACGCGTCCTGCCAGGCTGCACGCACGGCATCCGTTGTGATTCCTGGCTTGAGACGTGCCGTGCTTGTCGCGAGGATTCCGCGCGACATCGGAACCAGCACCGGGGTGAACGAGATGCTCACATCGTCAGCGCCAGCGGTGCGCAGGCTCTGGGCGATCTCGGGGATGTGCCGGTGTGTTCCACCAACCGCGTACGGGTTCGCCGAGCCGAGAATCTCGCTCGCGAGCAGGTTGGTTTTGAGAGCCTTGCCTGCTCCCGACGGCCCGACCGCGAGGACCGAGACGATGTCGGTCGTCTCAATCACGCCGGCCAGAACGCCGGGCACCAGCGAGAGTGCGACGGTGCTCGCATTGCACCCGGGAGCGGCGATGCGGGTCGCGCCGAGGAGGTTGTCGCGCTGCTTGATTGGGCCGTTCGCCGTGGTCAGCATCAGCTCCGGCACGCCGTACTGCCAGGCGCCGAAGTAGTCACCGCCGTAGAACGTTGCCCAGTCTTTCTCACTGGTGAGCCGGTGGTCGGCTCCGCAGTCGACAACCAGGGTGTCGGCGGGCAGCTGCGCGGTGACCTCACCGGATTTGCCGTGCGGCAGCGCCAGGAAGACCACGTCGTGCCCGGCCAGGTTTTCCGGCGTGGTGTCGGTGAGGGTCAGGTGCGCCAGCGAACGCAGGTGCGGTTGAACGGATGCCAGCGGCTGGCCGGCATTGGAATGTGCGGTGACCGTTCGGATGTCGAAATTGGGGTGGGCTGCGAGCAATCGCAGCAACTCGCCCCCCGCGTAGCCGGATGCTCCGGCTACAGCTACAGAGAAGGACATGGCTCTACCTTATTGAGGAAACGATGCGGGAAAGTGGGCGGCGGCGCCTTTCGGAACCGTGCCACATGCACCGTTCGCCCAGCGTCGCCTATCGTCGCTCTGAGGAAGTACGGCGTCGACGGAGTGCGCTCGGGGCGAAGCCCTGGGCTGAAACACTGGTGTCGAAGATGGCCATGCATCGACTGTAGCGGGTTGTCCGCACCATCCGCCAATCGAGCCGGACGCACACATGGGATGGTTAGAGCGAATCGACCGCGGTGACACGCACGACCGCGAAGCCCTGTTCGTCTGAGTCGGCCAGGTCGATCTCGGCGCTGATTCCCCAGTCGTGGTCGCCGGCGGGGTCGTCGAGGATTTGCCTGGCCGTCCAGACGGGCCCGCTCTCGTCGAGAAGGAGCAGCTTGGAGCTGCGGGCATCCGGGCCGGTGAGAATCTGGTCGTGCAGTTCGAAGTAGCCGTCGAGCGCGTCTGCCCACTGGTCGGCGTCGAATCCGGATGCGTGGTCCAGTTCCCCGAGTGCGTCGTAATTCTCCAGCGCCGCCAGTTGTACGCGGCGGAATAGCTCGTTGCGGACGAGAATGCGAAACGCCCGCACGTTCGAGGTCAGGCGTTGGGGCGCCGGCGGGACGATCTCGCTCGCGTGCTCAGCGTGCTTCTCCGGGTCGGGGTGGATGAGCTCTTCCCACTCATCGAGCAGGCTGGAGTCGACCTGGCGGACAAGTTCACCGAGCCACTCGATCAGGTCGAGCAGGTCTTCGGTCTTCGCCTCGTCGGGGATGGTCTGGCGTGCGGCGCGGTACGCGTCCGAGAGGTAACGCAACACGACGCCCTCGCTGCGCGAGAGTTTGTAGAAGGCGATGAACTCACCAAACGACATGGCGCGCTCGTACATGTCGCGCACGACCGATTTGGGGCTGAGCTCGAAGTCCTTGATCCACGGCTGTGAGGAGCTGTAGGTCTCGAATGCCTGCGTGAGCAGTTCATCGAGTGGCTTCGGATGGGTGATCTGCTCGAGAAGTTCCATCCGCTCGTCGTACTCGATCCCCTCCGACTTCATGGCAGCGACGGCTTCGCCTCGCGCGAGGAACTGCTGCTGGCTGAGCACGGCCCTCGGGTCGTCGAGGGTCGCTTCGACGATGGAGATCATGTCAAGCGCGTAGCTCGGATCTTCCGGGTCGAGCAGCTCGAACGCGGCGAGCGCGAACGGCGACAACGGCTGGTTGAGCGCAAAGTTCGGCTGCAAGTCGACGGTCAGTCGGATCGTGCCGTCCGCAGACTGCTCGACAATGCCGGAGTCACGCAACGTGCGATAAATACCGAGGGCACGTCGAGCGAGCTCGAGCTGGCGCTTCCACGGTTCGTGGTTGTCGAAAATGAGGTCGTACACGTGCCGGTAGACGTCTCCCCCGCGCCCGATGACGTTGATGAGCATGGCCGACGTGATCTGCATGCTCGACGTCAGCGTCTCGGGTTCAGCGGCAACAATCTTCTGGAACGACGGCTCGCCCCACGACACAAACCCGTCCGGTGCTTTCTTGCGGATAATCTTCCGCTTCTTTTTGACGTCGTCGCCGGCTTTCTTGATGGCGCTGAGATTTTCGGTCTCGTGTTCGGGAGCCTGCACCACGACGGTCCCGGCCGTGTCGAATCCCGCCCGACCGGCCCGCCCGGCAATCTGGTGGAACTCGCGCGCTTTCAGCTGGCGCATGCGTACCCCGTCGTACTTGGTGAGCGCCGTGAACAACACGGTCCGGATCGGCACGTTGATGCCGACGCCCAGAGTGTCCGTTCCGCAGATGACCCGCAGCATCCCCTGCTGTGCCAACTGTTCGACGAGGCGCCGGTACTTCGGCAGCATGCCCGCGTGGTGCACGCCGATGCCCGCGCGAAGCAACCGGGAGAGTGTCTTACCGAAGCTCGTGGTGAACCGGAATTCGCCGATCGCGTTCGCGATGGCATCCCGCTGCTCCCTCGTAGCCACCTTCATGCTCGACATCGACTGTGCACGCTCCATCGCTGCGGCCTGCGAGAAATGCACGACGTAGATCGGCGACTGGCCGGTGGTGAGAAGCTCCTCGACCGTCTCGTGGATCGGAGTGGTCTCGTAGTAGAAGTGCAGCGGCACCGGCCGTTCGACACCGGTGACCAGTGCGGTCTCGCGCCCCGTGCGGCGGGACAGGTCGTCGGCGAGCGCCGTCACATCACCCAGTGTCGCCGACAGCAGGATGAACTGTGCACGCGGCAGCGACAGCAACGGCACCTGCCAGGCCCAGCCGCGGTCGGGCTCGGAGTAGAAGTGGAACTCGTCCATCACGACCTGGTCGACCTCGGTGTCCTCGCCGTGCCGAAGCGCCAGGTTCGCGAGGATCTCCGCCGTGCAGCAGATAATCGGCGCGTCAGCGTTGACCGACGAGTCCCCGGTCATCATCCCGACGTTCTCTGCGCCGAAAATGGCGACAAGGGAAAAGAACTTCTCGCTTACCAGCGCCTTGATCGGCGCGGTGTAGAAGCTGCGCTTGCCCGCAACGAGCGCGGCGTAGTGTGCGCCGACCGCAACGAGTGACTTCCCGGTTCCCGTCGGGGTACTGAGAATGAGGTTCTGTCCGGAGACAATCTCGATGATCGCTTCATCCTGTGCCGGATAGAGACGGATGCCTGTGGCGGCCACCCAATCGGTGAACGCCTCGTAGACCGCGTCTGGCTCGATCGCCTCGCCCGGGCTCGTCGAGAGGGCGTGCGCGTCCAGCAGAGAAGAAGTCATGGTGCTTCGATCATGCCTTACCGCGGCCGGACGGGCTCACGAACCGGCCCGGCGCTACCGCTGGACGGTCGGGTCAGGGAAGGCCGTCTCGATCATCAGTGAGCTCTTCTTCTGCACGCGCATCCAGATGAAGAAGCCGACGAGGGTGAAGCAGCCGTAGAACACGTAGAGCACCGCAGAGGCGTAGTAACCGGCGCTCACCAGCAACGGGACCCCGACGATGTCGACGGCGACCCAGATGAGCCAGAACTCGACCCAGCCCTTGGCCATGCCGTAGGTGGCGAGCAGTGAGCCCATGAAGATCCATGCATCGGCCCAGACCGGCTCGAACGAGCCGAGGGCGCGGAAGATCGGGGTCAACGCGAGGGTTCCGCCGACCAGGCCGAGGCCAAGCAAGACCCGCACCTTGTTTGACGCCCAGCGCGGAGACACGGCGGTCTGCTCACCGCGGCCGCGGCTCTGTCGCCACCGCACCCAGCCATACACCGACACGATGATGAACATCACCTGGCGGCCGGCCTGGCCGAGCAGGTTGACCGGGTTCGGCGTCCCGAAGACCGCACCGAGGAACACGGTGAAGAGCAGCACGTTTCCGATGATCCCGACCGGCCAGGCCCACACCTTTCGGCGCATGCCGCCGACGGCACTGGCCATGCCAAACAAGTTGCCGATGATCTCGCGCCAGAGAATGGTCTGGTCGCCGATCACCAGTTGGGCGTCGAAGAGCCACTCGATCGGATTCATGCTGTCATCCTTCCACTTCCCGACCCGGCGTTCTCGCAGATGTCCTCGGGTAAACTTGCCGGAATGACCGACGCCTCTCTCGACTCCGACATCACTGGCGACGGAATCGACCCCACCGACCTCGAGACAACGCTCCGTGTCCTCGCCTCGATGAACACCCTCGATGAGGAACACCCCGACTACATCACGGTGCGTCGGGCCACAGCGGCCATGTTCAAGGCCGTCAAGCGCACGCGCCGTCGCGAACTCCGCGACACCATTGCGAACGCCGACAAAGCGGTTATCGCTGCCACCGCCACCGGGGCATCCGATCGGATTGATGATGAGACGCGCGGCATTCCGCTCGCCGCCACTCTCGACGCACCCACGGCCGGTGAGCTCCTCAAGCCGCGCAACTGCTATATCTGCAAGCAGCCATACACACGGGTGGACGCGTTCTACCACCAGCTGTGCCCGGACTGCGCTCGGTTCAGCCATGGCAAGCGCGACGCCCGCACCGACCTCACCGGCAAGCGTGCACTGCTCACCGGTGGTCGCGCGAAAATTGGCATGTACATCGCCCTCCGGTTGCTGCGCGATGGCGCGCACACCACGATCACGACTCGGTTTCCGCGCGACGCTGTGCGTCGGTTCGCCTCGCTGCCCGACTCCGCTGATTGGCTGCACCGGTTGCGGGTGGTCGGCATCGATCTGCGCGACCCTGCCCAGGTCATCAGCCTGGCCGACTCGGTCGCCGCTCAGGGACCGCTCGACATCCTCATCAACAACGCGGCCCAGACGGTGCGCCGCTCCCCCGGGTCGTATTCATTGTTAGCGGATGCCGAACTTCAGCCGCTGCCAGACGGTCCCCTTCCCGAGATGGAGACGTTCGGGCACACCGCCGACCAGCACCCTGAAGCGTTGCAGGCATCCGTGTCTGCACACCCGCTGCTGTCGGTCGCATCGCTCGCTGGAACGGTTGCCGAGGTGGGCTCCCCCGCCCTCACCGCCGCCGACCTTGCGAACCTCGCCATGGCCCCTGGCTCCTCCTCACTCGCTAAGCACGCAGACGGAACGGCCATCGACGCTGGCGGGCTCGTGCCAGACCTGCAGCACACCAACAGCTGGGTGCAGAACGTCGAACACGTGGACCCGCTCGAGATGCTCGAGGTTCAACTCTGCAACACGACGGCGCCGTTCCTCTTGATCAGTCGACTGCGCCCGTCGATGGCAGCGGCACAGGCCCGGCGCAAGTACGTGGTGAACGTCTCCGCCATGGAGGGCCAGTTCTCCCGTCGGTACAAGGGCCCGGGTCACCCGCACACCAACATGGCAAAGGCAGCTCTCAACATGCTTACGCGCACGAGCGCAGGCGAAATGCTCGAGAAGGATGGCATCCTCATGACGGCCGTCGACACCGGCTGGATCACCGATGAGCGCCCGCACCCGACGAAGGTGCGTCTCGCAGAAGAAGGCTTCCACGCCCCGCTCGACCTCGTCGATGGCGCAGCCCGCGTCTACGACCCGATCGTTCGCGGTGAGGCGGGCGAAGACGTGTACGGCTGCTTCCTCAAGGACTACCAGCCCGGCGCCTGGTAGCCGCCTTCACCGGGACACGTCCACAATGATCTCCCGGGCGACCCGCTCAGGAGCGTTTTCGGGTAGCCAGTGATTCTCGTCCAACTCGACGAACCGGTAGGGCGCTCGCACAAAACGGCCGCTCAGCTCGGCGGCACAACGACCGAGGGCCTGGTCGCGGTTGCCCCAGATGTAGGTGGTGCGCACCTGCACCGCCCGCTCTCGCGGTGCTCTCCCGTCGGGCAGCCACATCCCGCGATACCAGGAGAGAGCTCCGAAGAGCCGGTTTCCTTTCCTCATGAACTCGCCGTACCGTGCGGCAACCGTCCGGTTCAAGCCCATCCGGCGAAGGAGGCGAGCGAGTCGCCGGCGCAGAATCGCCTCGGGTATCAGCGGTACCTGGAAGACCAAGACGTAGAGAGACCGCAGCCCTTGAGCGGAACGGAAAAGGGAACGGACCATCGCCGCCGGATGCGGTGTCGACAGCACGGTGATTCCGGTTAGACGCTCAGGCGCGGAGCTTCCCAGCTGCCAGGCGAGCGCGCCGCCCCAATCGTGGCCGACGAGATGCACGCGTCCCTGTCCCGCTGCGTTGACCAGTTCAAGCACATCGCGCTGAAGGTCCGTGGAGCGATAGTCCCGGCGCCGACGCGGTCGAGCGCGATCGGAATATCCGCGTTGATCGGGCACAAGCGTTCGGATACCCGCCGCGTTGAGGATAGGCACGACGTCGTCGAACGAGTGTCGGTTCGCAGGGAACCCGTGCAGGAGCACGACGGTCGGCCCGTCGAGCGGTCCGCTGTCAGAGACGTCGAATATCAGTCCGTCGCGCGAGTACGAACTCAGGCGTGTGTGCGTCATGGTCCTAGCGTGAACTGGTTCCTTTTCAACCCGCTAGCTCTTGCGATTTGGTTCCTCGAGTCCCCACATCCTCCGAGCTGTCGGCCACCGGGGCGGTCCGGTTCGCGATTCACGCTCAATGGTTACTTCGCTTGCTTCCACCGACGGCCAGGGAGTCGAGGCGATGCACCTGCCAGTTATGCACATCTGGCAGCCAGTCGAGCGGGGCTTCGGGGCCAACTCGCGAATCGTTGACGGTGCGGTGATCACGCACAGCGCGCAGGTACTCACGATCCTGTCCGATCCGTTCGGCCAACTGCTTACCTCTGCCGATCGACCCGTGTCCCGGTACGACGATATCGACGTCTTCAGTTAGGGCGTCAAACAAATCGAGTGCCGCAAAGTAATCGCCAATCGGATCAGCGGCCTCAAGGTCAAGAAAAGGCATCAGAATATCCGACAGCATGTCGCCCGCGATCAGGACGCGACGCTCCTCAATGAGGAGTGCCGCATGTCCCTGCGCGTGGGCGGCATGCTCGATGATCCGGATCTCGGGCCCGTCCCACGGCACGGCTGTCGTGTGTCGAGGCGCGCCGGTGATCAGCCCAAGCAATTCTGTCGGGATGTCGTCGACGTATTCCGGCGGCAACAACTCGGCAGCGTGGGTTGTCCAATCCACGGACAACAGGAAATTTCTCATGGTCTCGGCGCACGCGGCTGTTCCGTACCGCGGAACGTCGCCGAAAGATGCCAGCCAGAGCACGTGGTCCCAATCAGGGTGTGTCGAAAAACCAGCCACAACGGGCAGACGTAAGTCCCGCAGGTCCGCAGCCAAGTTTTCCATCTCCTCCCGCGTTATTCCGGGGTCGATCAGCAAAACACCGTCCCGGCCCTGCACAACGGTCGAATTGCTCTGGATGAACTCGCTTTCGTGAACATAGACGCCGTCAGCAATCGAATTCAGCATGTGTCTTCGTCCTCTCATATTCAGAATTTCGTGTGGTGCGGTGGGCGATCAGCCGAGCGCCATGGCCGCGACGGCGACGGTACACACACCAATACCGACGCGTTGGCCCGGAGAGACCCGCTCCCGGAGTACACCGGCGGCGAGGAGAACAGTGACCGCGGGATACAGGGAGGCGAGAACCGCAGCAAGTCCCAGGCTGGTCGTTCCGGTTGCGACCAGAAATGAAAGCGTGCCCAGCGCGCCGAGGACGCCGGACGAACTGCCCCATCCCACCACGCGAGGCGAGGGACGCCAGATCTGGCCCAAACTGGCGGCGAAAATGATCGTCAGAGCAGCTCCCACCGTCTGGTTGACCGCGAGTGGCAGCAGTCCGGCGCCGTCCGATATCTGTGCCAGTGCGATGAAGAGGGTGCCGAATCCCGCGCCAGCTAGAGCCCCGTCGGCGAGCGCTCCCCTACTATCCGGAATCGGTTGAGTTTCCGAATTCCGTGAGACCAACCAGATCCCGGGAAGCGCCGCAAGCATGCCCGCCCACCCGAGCCACCCGGGACGCTCACCGAACGCAACGCCCGCCAGGAGGGGAACCATGGCAGCTCCAACCGCTGAAATCGGGGCGACGAGCCCCATACGACCACGGACAAGCCCACGAAAAAGGAACAGGCCACCGGTCACCGAGCCAGCACCAGCCACGACCGCCCACGCGAAGTCCGCCGCCACAGGAGCGCCAGGCACCGCGAGGCCCGCCACCAACATTGCACAAGCACCGGCGCTCTGCCCGACAAACACAATCTGCCACGGCGAGTACCTGCGAGAACCGACGCCGCCGACGAAGTCGGATGCGCCGTACGCCACGGCTGCTGCGAGCGCCAAGAGCACGCCGATGTCCATGTGTCCGAGTGTGACCGCTGCATGGTCCGCTTGGAAGGTCCGCTCTAGACCCCATCGAATGGACCATTTGCTGTTCAATGGTGCAATGACAGTGAAGTGGGCGCGTGGTGGCCCCGGCTTCCTCGTAACCCTCGATCGTGAAGCCGGGCCTCTTGGCGCGCAGATTCAGAATCAACTGCGAGCCGCGATTCGTGACCATCGGCTCGACACAGGCGAACGACTCCCGTCCACTCGAGACCTGGCTGAGGCGCTTGGAGTGTCGCGCGGCACCGTTGTGAACGCCTACGACCAGTTGCTGGCCGAAGGATATCTCGAGTCGTCGGTCGGTTCAGGCACGCGAGTGGCCGCAGTCGCAGCCCCCGTCCGGCCCGGCACCCACGCCTCGGACGGCAACAGTCCTACTCCCCCGATCGAGCACATAGAGATCGATTTCGAATACGGGATACCTGATCTCGGTACGGTGCCGTTGATCGATTGGGCATGGGCGATCTCGGAAGCGACACGAACACTTCCCACTGTGGAGTTGGGTGACGAGGATCTAACCGGCTCCGGGCACCTCCGAGACGTCGTCACTGCCTACCATCGTCGCGTCCGCGCCGGCAGCGCGACTGCCGAGGACGCCGTGACCGTCTCTGGATTCCGTCAAGGCCTGACATTCACACTTGCGGCCATCGCTCGGCACGGTATCCGCTGTCTTGCTCTGGAGGATCCCGGACCACGCGAACACGGCCTGATCGCTCGTCGCGCGGGGCTTGATGCCGTGCCAATCCCCGTAGATGGTGAAGGCATCGATGTGAGTCATCTGTATTCGACCGACGCCCGTGCTGTGTTGGTGACGCCGGCGCATCAATGCCCGATGGGAGTCGCACTCAGCCCGGCGAGGCGCCGCATGCTCCTTGAATGGGCCGATGCGGTCGATGGCATCATTCTCGAGGACGACTACGACGCAGAATTTCGATATGACCGCCAGCCTGTCGGCTCGCTGCAGGGATTGAATGCGGAACGCGTCATCGCTTTGGGGTCGGTCAGCAAGACGCTTGCCCCCGCGATCCGTTTGGGCTGGGTATTGGCACCGCCGCGCTTCGTCACGGGAATCATCGAAGAGAAAAGGCTCAGCAGCCGCGGGGTCCCTGGTTTGGATCAGGAAGCCCTCGCACTCCTGATGGAGACCGGCCGGTTCGATCGCCACCTCAGGCACGTAAGGGAGATTTATCGCGAACGCCGTGATGTCCTCTCATCCGAGGCGGAACGTGCTTTCGGCCCGGGACAATTGCCGGGGTTGCTGGCCGGGTGTCACGCGGTGCTGTATCTCCCGACCGACATGTCGGAGGATGCCGTCGTTGCAGCTGCAGCCTCGATGGGTGTTCGCGTCAACGGTCTCAGTGGCTACCGGTTT
The DNA here is from genome assembly GCF_024171565.1 of Okibacterium sp. HSC-33S16. Taxonomy (GTDB): domain Bacteria; phylum Actinomycetota; class Actinomycetes; order Actinomycetales; family Microbacteriaceae; genus Mycetocola_A. The sequence goes on along the minus strand of NZ_JALJZZ010000003.1, from coordinate 398,857 downwards.
CGGCCTCAACCCGGTGACGCTACCCCGCAACAGGTGCCGCTCCCACCCGCTCTCGTGCTGGGTTTTGGCAACGTCGATAGCGACAAAATTCGCCGCGGCATCCGTGCAATTGCTGCAGTTATATGCAACCAGACACCAAATCAGTGACGGCCGAGCGACGATGATCGACCACGAGCGACGCGTCATCAACAGTCTGACGGATCCCTCAGGACCCCGCGGATGCTAATTTCTCCCGAGCTGCCCGCGCTCGTTCTTTTATGGCAACGATGACATCGGTCTTCGCATCCGCATAGTCGTTCATGTCGTCCCAGCGACGCCTGAGCAGCGCTCTTTTAGTGCTTTCGTACAGAGTCCGGTCGTTCCTGTCGCGGCGCAGGTGGTCGCGCAGGAGCAGGTATTCATCGATCGCCCCAGCCCCCTGCTCATAGACGTGCACATGGACATCCCGGTTCGGCGTCCGAACGAGGCGGTGACCGGGCTCTCGGACCCGGAGCTCATATCCGGAAGCGATCAGCGGTTCGAGATAGTTCTCCTCCGCTGTGATGTCCGTCACCGCAACCGCGATATCGATGATCGGCTTCGCCGCCAGTCCCGGGACGGATGTGGACCCGATGTGCTCGATCTGGACGTTCGCCCCTCCCAGAGCGACTTCTATACGCTGCCGGTGCTCGCGGTAGAGGTCAGTCCAGCGTTCGTCGTACTCGTCCAGCGTGATCGCGACGGCTTCCGGCCCTCCAATAATCTCGACGCGGGTGACGTCCAATCGACGCGCGGTGCCACTGTTCTTCACCTGGACAGTCTTTCACCACGCGCGCCCGAGATGGCGCTTTCTCGCCTTCCAACGATTGCGGTGGGCGGCAGAGCGGAGTTAATTAGGGGGGCCGGACGCCTAGGGCATGGCCTGCAGATTCCTCGACCTGTGCCGACGAGACCCGGTCCACACTCCAAGGGAGAGAAACGAGATGAGAGCACTCCGATACTCGATCAACGTCACGCTTGACGGCTGCTGTCACCACGAAGCGGGCCTTCCTCCGGACGAAGAGTCCATGGGCTATTGGACCGAGGAGATCGGGCGGGCGGATGGGCTGCTGTTCGGCCGGACGACATACGAAATGATGCAGTCGGCGTGGCGGAAACCTGTCACCGGGACGTGGCCCGATCGGCTCAATAGCTGGGAAATTCCGTTCGCTGAGACCATCGACCGAGCACAGAAATACGTTGTATCGAGCACGCTGTCCGAAGTCGGCTGGAACGCCGAGCTGGTGCGAGGAGAGTTGGGTGCAGCGGTTGAACGGCTCAAACAGATGCCAGGCGATGGCCTCTTCGTGGGTGGAGTGACGCTCCCGCGAGCGTTGGCAGATTTGGGGCTGATCGACGAGTACGTGTTTGTGGTGCAGCCCGTCATCGCCGGACACGGGCCTTCGCTGCTCGCCGGCTTGCGGGAGCGCCTTCAACTTCAGCTTGTGGATCGCCGTGACTTTCGCTCGGGCGTCGTCGCTCTCCGATTTCAGCCCCTGACAGGAACGACGTGATAACCACAACACCGGCCCCGGTCGAGGGCTCGAAAGCCGCTCAACCGGAGCCGGTGCCTGTGGAGAAGGTGACGCTGCTACTCGCGCAGTACCGCACCGAAGCGCTCGGTCGCCAGCGCTGAGCCGGCGAGCTTCGCCTCCGAAGCCTCAGCAGCGGTGAGTGTGCGGTCGGGCGCGCGGAAACGCAACGCAAACGTCAGGCTCTTGGCGTTGTCCTCAACGCCCTTTCCGCGATAATCATCAACCAAGCGGATGTCTTCCAGCAGGTCGCCCGCACCCTCACGCACGCTCGCGAGAACGTCCCCAGCGGGAACCGAGCGGTTCACCACCAGTGACAGGTCCTGGGTTGCGGCCGGCAGCGTGCCGATAACGCCAGCAGCGATCTCGGCATCGGTGGACTCGAGAATCGCGTCCAGGTCCAGCTCGGCAACAGCGACAACCCGCGGCAGGTCAGAGTCGAGCGCGAGCTGCGGCAGCAGCTCCCCCGCGTAGCCAACCACCCGGTCGCCCACCCGAAGCTCGGCGGTGCGGCCCGGGTGCAGCGAGTGGTGGCTGCCCTGAACGACATCGATCGTCGCGCCGGTCGCAAGGCCGACCTGCGAGACGGCAGCGAGAGCATCCGCAATTCCTGACGGAACGGCAGCAACACCCGGCTGTTTTGCGACGGCGTTGCCGACGATGATCACGGCGACGTGGCGCGGCTGTGGCGGAATGCCGGCGTTGAGCTCAGCGAGCTGCTCAGCGGTCGGGCGAGCGACACCGGACGGCAGTTCCGCCTGGCCGTAGCGCTTGCCCTGCTCGGGTGTGAACACGAGTCCCACCTCGAACAGCGATACGTCGGTCAATCCGCGTGACAGGTTGCGCTTGGCCGCCGAGATGAGCCCCGGGATCAGGCTCGTGCGCAGGTACGGCGCGCTGGCGTCGAGGGCGTTCGCAACCTTGATGGCCGGAACAGTTCCCTCCACGGGCGAACCGAACTTGTCGTTGTCGCTCGCGCTCAGGAACGGGAACGCGAGAATTTCGGTCGATCCCGCAGCGGCCAGCGTGTTCGCGACGGTTCGGCGGACGCGCTGCGACCGCGTCAGGCCTCGCCCGGGAGGAGCGACCGGCAACACGGACGGGATGCGGTCGTAGCCGACGATGCGGGCGACTTCCTCGGCGAGGTCACTTTTGTCGGTGATGTCGGGGCGCCAGCTCGGAGCGGTGACTCGAAGTCCGCCGTCGGCGTCGTCGACGGTCGCGCCGATTTCGACGAGCGATCCGCGGATCTCCTCATCGGTGTACTCGATACCGATGAGCCCGGAAACATAGCCGTCCGGCAACAGGATCGGTTCGGCCACGATCGGCTCGCCGAGCAGTGAACCGGTTGGCTCAGCCTCGCCGCCGGCCAGTTCGACCATGAGTTCAGCAACACGCGACGCGGCCGGAACAGCGACCCGGGTGTCAACACCGCGCTCGAAACGTTTGGACGCCTCGCTCGGCAGCTTGTGCCGACGAGCGGTGCGAGCGATCGACACGGGGTCGAAGTTCGCCGACTCAATGAGCACGTTGCGGGTGGCAGCACCCATCTCGGTGGTCGCGCCACCCATGACACCGGCGAGGCCAATCGGGCCCGATCCGTCGGTGATGAGCAGGTCTTCGGGGCTCAGCGTGCGCACCTGGTCGTCGAGAGTGGTGAGCGTCTCCCCCGGCTGCGCGCGCCGAACGGTGATGCCATCGGTGAGCGCGTCGAGATCGTAGCCGTGAATCGGCTGGCCCAGTTCGAGCATCACGTAGTTGGTGATGTCAACGAGAAGAGATATTGAGCGGATGCCGGCCAGCTTCAGTCGCGACATCATCCACGGCGGCGTCGGACGTGAAGCGTCCACGTTCCGGACGATGCGGGTGGCGAAAACACGTACACCGGGGTTGCCGTGGATCGGAGCCTCGTCCGACACGGTGACGGGGAACCCGTCGGTGCCGGCCGGCGCGAAGTCCTCGCGCAGCGCCGGGTCGCGGAAGGCCGCACCGGTGGCGTGGGCGTACTCGCGGGCGACGCCACGGATCGAGAAGGCGTAGCCGCGATCGGGAGTGACGTTAATCTCGACAGCTGCATCGTCCAGGCCGAGCAGAGCGATGGCATCCGTTCCCACTTCAGCATCCACGCCGAGCGTCGACAGGCGCAGGATGCCGTCGTGCTCGTCACCGAGGCCGAGTTCACGCGTCGACGCGATCATGCCGTCAGAGACGTGACCGTAGGTCTTGCGGGCGGCGATCGGGAAGGGACCGGGCAGCACGGCGCCGGGCAGGGTCACCACGACCTTGTCACCGACGAAGAAGTTGCCCGCACCGCAGACGATGCCGTGCACGTCGGGGCCGCCATCGGCAGCGAGTTCGCCCTCGGGCGCAACGCGCACCTGGCACCAGCGAATGGTCTTGCCGTTCTTCTGCGGCTCTTCGACGAACTCGAGCACCTCACCGACGACAACCGGTCCGGTCACCTCGAAGGTGTGAACGTCTTCTTCTTCGAGCCCAACCTTCACCAGGGCAGCGTGAACGTCTTCGGTTGTCGATCCCGGTGCGAGATCAACGTATTCGGCGAGCCAACTCAGGGGCACCCGCATGCTAAACCACCATTCCAAACTGCTGTGAGAAGCGCACGTCGCCCTCAACCATCTCCCGCATGTCCTGGACGTCATTGCGCAGCATCAGACCGCGCTCAATTCCCATGCCGAAGGCAAAACCTGAATACTCATCCGGATCAATACCGGCGGCGCGCAGCACGTTCGGGTTGATCATGCCGCAGCCGCCCCACTCGATCCAGCGCGGACCGTGCTTGAACGTGGGGTGCCAGAAGTCAAGCTCGGCGCTCGGCTCCGTGAACGGGAAGTAGCTGGGGCGCAGGCGGATCTTGGCCTCATCGCCGAAGATCGATTTCACGAAGTGGTCGAGTGTGCCCTTGAGGTGAGCCATCGTGAGGCCCTTGTCGACGGCGAGGCCCTCGAACTGCATGAACACCGGGAGGTGCGTGGCGTCGAATTCGTCGGTGCGGTAGACCCGGCCCGGAGCGAGCACGTAGACCGGGAGCTCACGGTCGAGGAGCGAGCGAACCTGCACCGGTGAGGTGTGGGTGCGCAGCACGAGGTGCGACTCCGGCGGGTCGATGAAGAAGGTGTCCTGCATGGCACGCGCCGGGTGGTCGGCGTCGAAGTTGAGTGCGTCGAAGTTGAACCACTCGCTCTCGACTTCGGGGCCCTCGGCAATCTCCCAACCCATGCCGGTGAAGATCTCGCTCACGCGGTCCTGCAGGAGGGTGAGCGGATGCCGCGCACCAGGGGTGTATCGGCTGGCCAGCGCGGTGACATCGAGCGCCTCGGCGTCGAGCTGGGCGGCGTTCTCTGCTTCCACGATCTGCTGTTCACGGGCAGCGAACGCTCCGTTGACGCGACCTCGAGCCTGGCCGACGAGCTTGCCGAGCGGGGCCTTCTGGTCGGGAGCTACGTTGCGCAGCTCACCGTTGAGCTTCGCCAGTGGCGATGCTTCCCCGGTGTGCTCGGTACGTACCTGCTTGAGGGCTGCGGAATCGGCTGCGGCGGCAATAGCGGCCAGGGCTGATTCAACGGCCGCATTCACGGCGGATTCGGTAATTACTTGCGAGTCGGACACGATCCACAAGTCTACCGAGTCAAGCGAAAGCCCCGTGCCGTCGCCTGCAGCTCTCGAGCGCCGTACTAAATGCTGCCTTGTCCCGCCTGTCGAGCTGCGGCAGACGCCTGCGCGATAGCGAGTGCCGGGTCGACGGGAATGTCCTTGCCGGCCTTGCCTCCTCGACGCGCTGAGTCCGTGCGCTTCGACAGCCACCGAGCGATGAACGACAGTGTGAGGTTCATGATCAGGTAGATCACGAGGGTCACGGCGAAGAACGAGAACAGGTACCGGTTGCCGTAGAAGCTCGCGAGGTTGTTCATCGTCGACCGGAGGAGTTCCGGGTAACCGACGATGAAGCCCAGAGAGGTGTCCTTCAACAGAACCACGAGCTGGGCCACGATGATCGGCAGCATTTGTCGGAATGCCTGCGGGAATTCGATAAGCATGCGGGTCTGCAGTTCACGCATACCGAGGCTGAGGCCGGCCTCGCGCTGACCGCGGGGCAATGCAGCAAGTCCTGCGCGGAGCGCCTCACCGATGATCGCCCCGTTATAGAGTCCAAGCGCGATCACAACGGCCCAGTAAGCACCGCTGGCGAAGGCAAGCAGGATGAAAAGCATCATGAGTAGAACGGGCATACCGCGCACGAACTCGAGGACCACGGTCGTTGGAACTCGGATCCACGCGGTCTTCGCCGTTCGCAATAACGCAAACACCACGCCGAGAACGATCGCTACAACGGCGGCCGCCCCCGCTGCCTGCAGTGTGCGCAAGACACCTGCGCCGATGAAAGTCCACACCTCAGGGTTGGTGAAAACGTCCCACCGGCTGGGGTGGAACATGCCGGGAAGGGTGATGCCGCCGGAGCTCGGTCGCGGTGCGGCGAGGACCGAGTAGAGCCAGTACAGCCCGGCGAGGATGAGGACACCGACGATGATCGAGAGCGTCAGCGACAGCCTGCGAGCCTTCGGACCTGGGGCGTCGAACAGAACAGAGCCGCTCATCGTGCCACCACCCATTTCTTTTCGAGCCGACCGGCGAAGATACCGAGCGGGATGGTGATCAGGAGGTAGAAGGTGGCGACACCGAGCAGGACGGCCACGACGGCATTTCCGTTCGCGTTGGCGAGTTCCTTACCAATAGTGAACAGCTCGACCACGAAGAATCCACCCGCCACTGAGGTGTTCTTGGTCAAGGCGATGATGACGTTGATGAGGGGCGGAATGACCATGCGGAACGCTTGAGGGAACACAACGTAGCCGACGGTCTGCCCGAAGCCCAGGCCCAGGCTCCGCGCTGCTTCGGCCTGTCCGATGGGCACACCATTGATGCCGGACCGGAGCGCTTCGGCGACGAACGGCGAGGTGTACACGCTCAGTCCAATCATTGCGAAGACCTCGTAGTCAAGCCGTGCCCCGAGGTAGGGAAGGATCAGCGCACAAAAGAAAAGCACGAGCGTCAACGGAGTGTTCCGGATGAGTTCCGTGTACACGGCGCCGAAGACGCGAAGGGACGGGACCGGTGAGATCCGCATGGTAGCGATGATGGTGCCAAGGATCAGGGCAGCGATGCCCGCAACGACGAGGAGTTGCAGGGTCATGCCGAAGCCTGACAGGTACCGAGGCAGGTTGTCGATAATGACGTCCATGTGGCCTCTTCCGTTCTGTTGTGCGAGTGCTCACAAACGGGGCGGGGTGATCCCCCGCCCCGTTTGTGTGATGGGACTTTAGTAGCGGTCTACGGCCGGCGGTTCGACGAACTCGAGAACCGTTCCAGCAGTGCTGTTCCAGGCCTCCTCGTACGAGCCGTCCTCGTAGGACTCTTCGAGAACGTCGTTGATCCAGTCGCGGAAGTCCGTGTCGTCCTTCGCGAGACCGATGCCGTACGGCTCTTCGGTGAACGGCTTACCAACAACCTTGAACTCGCCCTCGTTCTGAGCAGCGAGACCAGCAAGGATCACGTTGTCAGTGGAGACGGCGACAACCTGGCCGGTGCGAAGCGGCTCGAGGCAGTTCGAGTAGGTGTCGGTGAGAACCGGGGTGGCTCCGATTTCCGCGAGCTTCGCTGCCGGGGTGGACCCGGTGACGGAGCAGACCGGCTGGCCGACGAGGTCATCCTCGCTCTTGATGTCCTTGTTGTCGGCGAGCGTCAGGATCGACTGTCCGGCCATGTAATACGGACCAGCGAAGGAGATAACTTCCTTGCGCTTGTCGTTGATGGTGTACGTCGCGATGACGACGTCGACTTCACCGTTCTGGATGTAAGGCTCGCGGTTGGCTGAAACCGTTTCCTTCCAGTCGATCTTGTCTTCGGCGATACCGAGCTTCGCTGCGATGATCTTGCCGATCTCGACGTCGAACCCTTCGGGCTCTCCGCTCGGGCCCAGCAGTCCGAACAGCGGCTGGTCGAACTTGGTACCGATGGTGATCTTGCCTGCGTCAGCGAGCTTGGCCATCGTTGTGCCAGCTTCGAACGTGGGCGCTGCTTCGGGCTTCGGTGCTGCGGTGTCTCCGCCGCCGCCTGAACAAGCGGACAGCGCGAGCAACGCGGCTCCGCCGAGTGCGATCAGTGATAGCTTTTTGCGCTTCATCTGCAATCTCATTCCTTGTGTTGTGCTGTGTTTCCCCAGCCGCTGGGCGGCTAAGCGTGAGAGGCTCGCGCCGGGTGGCGCTGGCCGGTCAGTGATCGAGAATTTTGGACAGGAAGTCTTTCGCCCGGTCCGACTTGGGGGCGCTGAAGAACGTCTCGGGCGTCGCCTCTTCAACGATTTCGCCATCGGCCATGAAGAGCACACGATCGGCGGCTTTGCGGGCGAATCCCATCTCGTGGGTCACCACGATCATGGTCATGCCCTCCTTGGCGAGCCCAACCATGACGTCGAGAACCTCGTTGATCATTTCAGGGTCGAGCGCACTCGTCGGCTCATCCATCAGGATCAGCTTCGGACTCATGGCGAGCGAGCGTGCAATTGCAACACGCTGTTGTTGGCCACCGGACAGCTGCGCCGGCATCTTGTGCGCCTGGTTCGCAACCCCGACCCGCTCAAGCAGCGTCATAGCGCGCTCCGTGGCATCCGTCTTCGACATCTTCTTGACCTTCATTGGCGCAAGGGTGATGTTTTCGAGCACTGTCTTGTGCGCAAAGAGGTTGAACGACTGGAAAACCATGCCAACGTCTGCGCGCAGGTCTGCCAACTCGGCGCCCTCTTCGGGGAGCTTTTTGCCGTCGATCGTGATGCTGCCGGAGTCGATGGTCTCGAGCCGGTTGATGGCACGACAGAGCGTCGATTTTCCCGAACCGCTGGGTCCGATCACCACAACAACCTCGCCACGGGTGACGGTCGTGTTGATGTCTTTCAGGACATGGAGCTCGCCGTAGTGCTTGTTCACCGAGTCCACGATGACCAGCGGTTCACCGCGTTTCGCGATGGGCATGCTCGTCGTGTTCGGTATTAGCGTTGGTTCCATGCGTCCAAACTAGGGGACGGCATGTTTCAGCCGCATGACGCGAGGCATCCGTTACTCATTCGTAACCAAGATTTCCGGCAGAGAAACGGATGCCTCGGCGCCAGAAGGTCAGCCTGCGCTACGTTGCGCAAACGCCGATTCGTACAGGCACACCGATGCGGCGGTGGCGAGGTTCATTGACTCTGCCTGGCCGTAGATCGGAACCGTGATCGCGGCATCGACGAGCGAGAGCTGCTCATCGAGCAGCCCGTGCGCTTCGTTACCGAACAGCCAGGCGGTCGGCTGGGTCAAGTCGCCGGAGTTGCGGGCGTCGAGCAGGCTCGTTCCCTTGACGTCGGCGGCCAGCACACGGAGCCCGGCCTTAGTCGCGCGCTCGATGACATTCGGCAGTTCGGCCCCGACGGCGATCGGCAGGTGAAACAGCGATCCGGTTGTCGAGCGAACGACCTTCGGGTTGTACAGGTCGACGGTACGACCGGTGAGAATCACGGCGTCGGCACCGGCCGAGTCGGCCGCCCGGATGATCGTGCCGAGGTTCCCGGGGTCACGCACTTCCTCGAGGATCGCGATGAGCTTCGGCTCCGCGTTGAAAATGTCCTTCATCGAGGTCGGGAACTGGTGTGCCACCGCGATGAAGCCCTGCGGCGTGACGGTGTCGCTCATCACCGTGAGGACTTCCTCGGAGACGAATTCAAATTCGATGTCTGGTTGCAGCTCGATCATCTCGGCGACGTCGCTGTACCGCTCCGACGCGGTCGGCGTCGCGTACAGCTCGACAATGAGGTCGGGACGGAAGCTCAGCGCTTCGGAGACCGCCTGTGGGCCTTCAAGGAGGAAGAGACCGGTATCAACCCGGGCGGGACGTTTGGCGAGTTTGGCGACCGCTCGGACGCGCGGGGAACGTGGGTTATCAAGCACTCCCCCAGTGTACGGACGCCCATTGGTTCCACCGGGAGGCTCGCTCACAAACAACAACGGGCACCCCGCCGAAGCGGGATGCCCGTTGAAAAGAAAAGCTGCTTACGCTGCTGCCTTCGGAGCCGAGGTGTCGGCCGGAAGGGCCTTCTTGGCGCTCTCGACGAGGGCCGCGAACGTCGCGGGCTCGTTCACAGCGAGCTCAGCGAGGATACGACGGTCAACCTCGATGCCAGCAAGGCCGAGACCCTGGATGAGGCGGTTGTAGGTGAGGCCATTGGCGCGCGATGCTGCGTTGATCCGCTGGATCCAGAGGCGACGGAAGTCACCCTTCTTCTGGCGGCGGTCGCGGTACGCGTACACCATGGAGTGGGTGACCTGCTCCTTGGCCTTGCGGTACAGGCGTGAACGCTGGCCGCGGTAACCCTCGGCGCGCTCGAGGATAACCCGACGCTTCTTGTGAGCGTTTACCGCCCTTTTTACTCTTGCCATTTGTCTATATTCCTATCGGGTGCTGGTCTTAGTGACCGAGAAGCTTCTTGATGTTCTTGGTGTCAGCCTTCGACACGAGCTGGTCGTTGTTGAGACGACGCTTGCGCTGCGTGGACTTCACCTCGAGGTTGTGGCGCATGCCCGACTGCTGCTTCTTGATCTTGCCGGAACCGGTGAGCTTGAATCGCTTCTTGGCACCGGAATGGGTCTTCTGCTTAGGCATTGTCTTCCTCCTGCTTCGCTGCTTTATTCGCAGCACGTTGTGCGTTGGCTTCGGCCTTGGCCTCTGACTTGTTCTTCAGAGGGCCGATCACCATGACCATGTTTCGACCATCAATGGTCGGATTGGACTCAACAGTGCCCAGTTCCGCGACATCTTCGGCAAATTTTTGGAGCAAGCGCACACCCTGGTCGGGTCGGGACTGCTCACGGCCGCGGAACAGGATCATTGCCTTGACCTTGTCGCCACCCTTGAGGAATCCCTCAGCGCGCTTAACTTTCGTTTCGTAATCGTGCTTATCGATCTTGAGACGGAACCGAACCTCTTTGAGGATGGTGTTCGCCTGGTTGCGCCGGGCCTCTTTGGCCTTCTGCGCAGCCTCGTACTTGAACTTGCCGTAATCCATGATCTTCGCGACCGGAGGCTTGGAGTTCGGGGCAACCTCGACGAGATCGAGCTCAGCTTCCTGCGCCAGGCGCAGTGCTACCTCAATCTTGACGACGCCGACCTGTTCTCCGGCGGGACCGACGAGGCGGACCTCGGGGACTCGGATACGGTCGTTTGTACGGGGATCGCTAATGCGTTACTCCTCTAACTCAATCTTCGACTTTTTCTACAGACGGATGTCTGCACAAAGCGAGAGAGGAGAAGTCACACACCGCAACCATGACGGTATAAACCCATCACAGTGGCTCGCACCCTAGCTACCTCGGCATGGAATCCATGCGTTCGGCGGAGTACAACAACCCGGTAACCTTAGTGAAGCGGTCAAGCGCGGGTGGGAATTTTCCTCTTTCGTACCGGGACAAAGCCCCGGAGCCGTCTTAGAGTCTAGCAGAGGTTGGCATTGAGCACTAACGAATCCCCGTACGACAACGTTGAGGACGCCGCGGCGGACGCAACCCGCGACATCGCAGACGTCGGCGCCGTCGAAGTTATCACCACGACGGCCGTCCACCTCATGAGCGCTGCCGCTGTGAAGTGTGGCCTGGCCGACGACCCGGACACCCAGCTCGACCTTGATGAAGCGCGCAAACTTATCAACGCCCTGGCCGGCCTCATCACCGCCGGCGCTCCCGAGGTGAGTGACATGCACGCACGGAGCCTGCGCGACGGTCTTCGGTCGTTGCAGCTCGCTTTCCGCGAGGCCTCCCCCATGCCTGACCCGATCGGCAAGGGGCCGGGCGAGAAGTGGACCGGGCCGGTTAACTAGCCGAGCCCCGCGGGCCCGCCGTCTTTCGTCGGGCCCTAGGAACCCACCCCCGGGACCGCGTGACTGCTCATCGGGCCGGAACGCCGACTCTCAGCGCCACAACCGACACAAGGGCCCGACGAACCTGCGTGCCCGGTCAGTCCAGGAGCGGAAGCACCTCGAGTCGGTCGGTCGCGACAACCAGAACCCGTTGAGCGGTCACACCGTCCAGTGCGGCGAGCACGGACTCGACGCTCACCATTACCCCGCTCCCGGTGCCGGGCTCAGTCCCGCCCTCGGCCGGCGCCTGAATCTCGGACTGGGTCCGCCAGACCGTAACCGGCGCCCCGGTTGCCGCGCTGATCGCGCCCACGAGAAACACTGGTTCCGCCGAGGTCACCAGGATCACTTCGCCGATCTCGCGCGGACGCTCCGGCGGAGTTGAGGCATCCGCCTCGCTCCCCTCGGCGCTGGCCCTGTCCTGCCGCCACACGCTGAAGTGGTAGCCGGCCACGAGCGCGGTCGCGGTGAGCAGCCCGAGCGGCGCACGCACGCGGTCGAGCAGTCCCCCGCTCTCGCCGAGCGCGAACTCGAATACCCGGTACCCGATCACGAGAAGCGTGATCAGTGCGACAACAGCGCTGATGCCAAAGATGGCGATCAGGTAGATGCGGCGTCCGGGGAGCTGCCACGTGGCATCCGTTCGAAGATGTGGACGCCAGGCGAACCACCAGACGGGCGCTCCGACGAGAAGTGCGCTTAAGCCGCCGAGGAGGAGGGTGCGGGTGTTGTCGCCGGCGAGCGGCAGCGCGAGGATCCCGAGCGCGGAGTTGACGATGACACCGATGCCCGATGCCGCTCCGGCCAGGGCGACGCCACTCGTCGCCAGCGCACGGGCGTTTCGGGTGGCCGGGGAGCGCGTCTGTGTGACAGCTCGTGCATACAGCCAGACCGCGGCACCGACCGCAGCGGCGGCCAGCGCCGGGGCCAGCGGGTCGAGGAGCACCGGGAGCCGATCGGTGCGATCGACGGCCAGCCGCAACGCGACGAAGAGCATCGTGCCGATGCCGCCGAGCGTCGCGATGCTCGCGGCGAGGATGCCGAGGACCACGAGCGCGACCGACCCGAGAGCCGATGCGGTCGTGCGGGCGCGCGCTCCGTACCAGTGCAACGCCCAGATCGCCGATCCGCCGAGTGCCCACACCAGCGAGTGCAGGGCGCCGGTGCCCCAGGCTCCCTCAATGAGGGTGCCGTCGCCGAGCCGAGACAGCGCCGCCGAGAACACGATGGAGAGGGTTCCGGCTGCAGCGGATGCTCCGAGGACCAGGCCGTAACTCGCGCCGAGCACGGCGGGCACCGTTGCGAGGCGCACCGGACCTTTCGACGGATGCCGACGCATCCGCTCGTGCCAGGCCCAGACGGCCGCCCAGACCAACGCGGTCGCGGCGCCCGAGCCGTCCCAGTCCCCATCGATAAGGCCCGCCAGCACCCCGAACAGGGCAACGCTGAACACGATGAGCGACACGGTCAGCACCGTGGAGAGATAGATACCCCAGGCGAGCGACGCACGCTCGGCGGGATCGGCCAGCCGGCGCCAGACCGACCACCAGAGCAGGGCGGCCAGCGGCCCCGCGATGAGCGTGAATGCGAGCGACTGGGCGAGCCCGGATGTGTTATTCCCGGCGAGCACCGTGTCGATGTCGAGCGCCCGCCCGAGTAAACCGGCCAGGCCGATCGCCGCGATATCGACGAGCACGGCCAACAGCGTGTAGACGACAAGGCGTCGCACGACCTGCCCGGCCGGCGACGGCCTTCCGGTGGCAACAACACTCGACACCGGCGACGGCGAGACGCCGGTCACTCGGAGAACCGTTCGTTGCGGCAGAACGCCAGCTCCCATGGAGCGGTTTCGATGCGCCAGTCGTCACCGACCTTTTCAAGCACAAAGCTTTCCTCATACTCATAGCCGGACCCACCGAACGGACCACCACTCGAGTCACGGCTCAGCGACACCGTCACTTCGGCGGCGTTCCCTCCCGGCCGCTCGGTCGTCGACACGAGCGAGATCCGCAGGGTCTCGGTCTCGGTGGTGGCAATCGACCCGCAGTCGACCCTCGCCTGCTCGGTGAGATATTCGAGCGCCGCGTCTTCGTCGCCATCGAGCACCGCCACGGAATACCGCTGCACAACACCCTCCGGCGTCGACGCGTCACGAAGCTCCGGCTCGCCCCTGCTGAACACCACGACGAGCGACACCACCACGAGCACACCCACAACGAGCGCGAGCACCGCCAGACCGCGTCGGGGCGAAACAGGGTGAGTCGTCATGACGTCAGTATGGCGCACCTGTGACAGATGAGGTGCGGATGCTTCGGCTCAGCCGGTCAGGACGCGATTCGCCTGTTTCGTGTAATACGCCACCTGGGACGGGTAGTAGTCATCGAACTCTGGCCGATCAGTTCCGTCCCGCGCGGCGCCGAGCATGTCGAGGTAGTACTCCCAGCCCGGCCCAATCGACTCCGCGCTTGCCGGGTCATCGAGCCGGTGAACAAAGGTGAGCAGGGTTCCGCCGTCCCGCTCCTCGAGCGTCGCTTCGAGGTCCCAGCCGCCGACCTCCTCTGACACCGTCACCGAGACCGCGATCCGGCGCGGCGGTTCGCACTCATCAATGCGCACCGAACTCCATGAATCACCCTCTTCGAACGCCATCTGCAGCTCGACGGTGTGCCCGACCCCCGGTGTGCCCCGCCACGGACCCAGCCAGGCTGGCGTCTGTTCCGGGTCGGTGAGACTGGCCCACACGTTCGCGACCGGCGCGTCGAAGTGCCGGGTCAGGGTGAGTTCGAAGGTCTGGTCGCGCCCTCGAACAATGCTTCCGGTGGGTTCTGGCATGGGGTCCTCCCGTTGAACTCATGCCACCACCGACCGAGGCGAAGGTCAAGCGTTTCTGCAGGATCGGACGAGGACGATCCGCTCAGGCCGACGCTTCGAGCCGGACGGCCAGCGAGTCAACCATGGTGGCGATGACGTCGCTCGCCGCCCAGCGCTGCGCCAGTCGTGAGAGCACCGTATCGAGCTCACTGCGCGTAAGCCCGTCAACGAGCTCAAGGTGGGCGACCAGTTCCGGACCGGCCAGTCGCGCGCGCGGGTCGCCGGCGGCGAGCCGCACGTCGAGCACAGCCAGTTCTGACCGGGCACTGGCCAGGAACGCGTCAAGCACGTCAGGGTTCAGGTACGCCGGGGTCCACTCCTGGGACTGGGCAACAGCCCACAGCGCCGGGCGCCGCAGGGCAAATTCGGTCTCACTCGTCGGGTCGAGGACGACCAGGTCGGTCTGTTCACTCGCTGCGGCGAGGGCAACACGGATGCCATCGGCCGGCACCGGTCGAGCGACTGTTTTCCAGCGTTGCATGGCGGTCACCGACGAGAAAACGGGGAGCACATTGCGCCCATCGGGTCCTGCGACGGTCACGATCGACAGTTCCTGTGTCTTATCGATGGTCTGGCCGTGTTCGTTGACGCCGACGTCACCGGCGTGGGCGACCAGGGGAATGAGGAGTCGCGACGTTCGGAAGGCGTCGACGACCGCCTTCTCCCCCGCTGTTCCGGCGGAGAACCGGCTCAGCGCATCGAGGAGCTCGGGCGGTGCGGAGCCATCATCGCCCGAAAAGGCGTTGTTGTCGAAGTGGCGGCCTTTCCAGGGCTGCCCTGCCGAGTCGGCCGAATTAGTCGGATGCGACATCCAGCGCCTCAGCCAGGGTGAAGGCGCCGGCGTACAGCGCCTTGCCGACGATGGTGCCCTCAAGGCCCAGCGGCACCAGTTCGCGCAATGCGGCGAGGTCGTCGAGGCTTGAGATTCCACCCGACGCGATGACCGGGCGCTCGGTGCGCTCCATCACCTGGCGGAGCAGATCGATGTTGGGTCCCTGCAGCGTGCCATCTTTGGTGACGTCGGTCACAACGTACCGGGCGCAACCGGCCTGCTCGAGTCGGTCGATGACGGTCCACAGGTCGCCGCCGTCGCGGGTCCAACCGCGCGCCGCCAGTGTCGTTCCGCGCACGTCGAGCCCGACCGCAACGGCTTCACCGTACTGGCCAATGACGTTGGCCGCCCACTCGGGGTTCTCCAGTGCAGCGGTGCCGAGGTTGATGCGCTTGGCACCCGTGGCGAGGGCCGCTTCGAGCGACGCGTCGTCGCGGATACCGCCGGACAGTTCCACGTTGACTCCGCGCACCTGCTTGATCACCTTGCGGATGACTCCGGCATTGTTGCCTCGCCCAAAGGCGGCGTCGAGGTCGACGAGGTGGATCCACTCGGCGCCCTGGCTGGCCCAGTCCGCCGCAGCGTCGACCGGGTCGCCGTAGTTGGTCTCTGTGCCCGCTTCGCCCTTGGTCAGGCGAACAGCTTTGCCGTCTGCGACGTCAACCGCGGGAAGCAGCACGAGCTTCGGCGTCGTGTTGAACTCACTCATGAAATTGTCCTTGATTGTTGGTTCGGCACGCGTGTGCCAGGGAGGAGGCGCGAACGTCAGTCCGTCTTGAGGGAGCTGACCCAGTTGTTCAGCAGTCGGATGCCGGCTTCGCCGGACTTCTCGGGGTGGAACTGGGTAGCGCTCAGTGGGCCGTTCTCGACAGCGGCAAGAAACCGGGTGCCGTGTTCAGCCCAGGTCAGGGCCGGCTCGTGGAACGGCGGTGTCACGTCGAGGGTCCATTCCTGCGCGGCGTAGGAGTGAACGAAGTAGAAACGTTCATCGCGGATGCCACGGAACAGTACGGAGTCCTCGGGGGCATCGACGGTGTTCCAGCCAATGTGCGGCAGAACGGGAGCGTCGAGTTCAGTCACGACGCCGGGCCACTCACCGAGCCCCTCGGTGTCAACCCCGCGCTCCACACCGCGTTCGAAAAGCACCTGCATGCCGACGCAGATCCCCAGCACCTTGCGTCCCCCCGCCAGGCGTCGGTCGATCACCTCGGCGCCACGTGACGCCGCAAGCTGGTCCATGACGGCGCTGAATGCCCCAACGCCTGGGACGAGCAGTCCATCGGCGTCGAGCGCCTTCTGTCGGTTGCCGGTGAGTTCAACGTTGGCGCCGGCCGCTTCGAGTGCCTTGACGGCAGAGTGGACGTTGCCGCTCCCGTAGTCAAGCACAACAACGTTCGGTTGTGAGGAGGCGCTCACAGTGCACCCTTCGTCGACGGGATGCCGCTGACGAGGGGGTCGAGTGACTTCGCCTGTCGGAATGCGCGAGCGAATGCCTTGAATTCCGCCTCGGCAATGTGGTGGGGGTCTCGCCCGCCAACGACCGTGACGTGCACGGTGAGCGCGGCGTTGAAGGCGATCGCTTCGAACACGTGGCGCACCATCGAGCCGGTGAAGTGCCCGCCGATGAGGTGGAATTCGAAGCCGGCCGGTTCACCGGTGTGCACGAGGTAGGGACGTCCGGAGATGTCAACGACCGCCTGAACCAGGGCCTCGTCCAGCGGCACCAGGGCGTCACCGAACCGGGAGATGCCTTCCTTGGTGCCGAGTGCCTGCTTAATGGCCTGGCCGAGGGCGATTCCGATGTCCTCGACCGTGTGGTGCACGTCGATCTCAATGTCGCCCTGTGCCCGCACGGTCAGGTCGACGAGGGCATGCTTGGCGAACGCCGTAAGCAGGTGGTCGTAGAAGGGAACGGTCGACTGGATGTCGCTCACCCCGGTTCCGTCGAGGTTGAGCGTGAGATCGATTCGGGATTCGCTCGTTTCCCGCTGGATCCGGGCGATGCGCTGCGGCTGGCTCATGCTGTCGAGCTTACTGCGGCGAGAGCGTCGAGAAATGCTGTGGTTTCGGCCTCGGTACCGGCCGAAACGCGCATCTGTCCCGGCAGCCCGATGTCGCGAATCAGCACGCCACGCTCGAGGAGCGCCTCAAACAGTGCGTGTGGGTCGTCGACTCCGCCAAAGAGCACGAAGTTGCTGTGGCTCCGGTACGGGGTGTAGCCGAGTCGCGTCAGCCCCTCGCTAATCCGGTCGCGCTGCGCCTTAATGTCGTCGACCATGGCAAGCATCTCACCGCTGTGGGCGAGAGCCGCGACGGCAGCGGCCTGGGTCAGTGCGGACAGGTGGTAGGGCAGGCGCACCAGTCGGAGGGCATCGGTGACGGCCGGCGCCGCGGCCAGGTAGCCCACCCGGACGCCCGCGAACGCGAACGCCTTGCTCATCGTGCGGGAGACCAGGAGCCGGTCGCGACCGTTGAGAAGCGTGAGTGCGCTGTCCGTGCCCTCGGGCGCGAATTCGAAATACGCCTCGTCGACAACCACGATGCCGTCGGTGGCGTCGTACACCGCTTCAATCGTGTCGAGCGAGAGCGGTGTGCCGGTGGGGTTGTTCGGAGAACAGAGGAAGACGATGTCGGGACTCTCCCGCCGCACAGCCGCCGCCGCGGTCTCGGGTGACAGTTCGTAGTCGGCGTCGCGCTCAGCACCGATCCAGCGAGTACCGGTCCCCGACGCGAGCAGGGAGTACATGGAGTAGGTCGGAGTAAAACCGAGCAGCGAGCGGCCAGGCCCACCAAACGCCTGGAGCACCTGCTGCAGGACTTCGTTGGACCCGTTGGCGGCCCAGAGGTTGTCGGCGGTCAGTCCGTGCCCGAGGTAGCCGGCGAGGCTCACGCGCAGGTCGGTGAACTCGCGGTCAGGGTACCGGTTGAGGGTCAGGACGGCGTGGGCCAGCGATGTAACGATGTCGCGCGCAACGTCCTCGGGAATCGGATGCGTGTTCTCGTTGACGTTGAGGGCGACGGGCACAACCTTCTGGGGTGCACCGTACGGAGATTTACCGCGAAGATCGTCGCGGATGGGCAAGGCATCGAGAGAACTCACTCGCCCAAGTTTACCCGCGACCAAGGGACGCGCTTGCCTCGTTACGGGGCGGTGTAACGCTCGGGAAGAGCAATTTCCTGGCCGGGTACGACGGTGGAAGACTCGAGCTGGTTGAGAGACATCACCTCGGCAATGACATCGCGCGGGTCAGCCTGGGGAGCGACGTCCGCGGCGATGGTCCAGAGTGAATCGCCGGACTCAACGGTCACGTATTCAAAGCTGGTCGAGCTTGAGTCTGAGCTGGCAATAGCCGAGCCTCCGCCAATGCCGAACCAGACGGCCACGGCGATGAACGGCGCTGCGGCCAGCGTTGTGAAAACGATGCGACCGCGGCGGGTCAGCCGGATGCGTCCGCTGGGTCGAACCGCGGTCGGTGCGGCCTGCGCCGGCACGTCGGACTGTTGAACCGTCGGACGAAGTGGTGCCGGGCGGTGCGCCTCGGTACGAACCGTCGTGCGGATGGGGGTGATGACTGCGGTGCTCATGGTGCGTCTCCTGCTTCTGCTGCGAACTGCTCCGTGGCGATTCGAAGTTTCGTATCCGACCCTCGGCCGGGAGGGCCGGATACGAAGCTGTGTTCCGAATCTATATTCGATTGTTCGAACTTTCAAGCTCTTGTTCGGACTTTTTCGTGAAGTTTGTGCAACACACTCGAACAAACCTTTGCCGACGAGCGTGTTGCAGATAGAGTTTCGATTACTGGTTGAGACTCAACCACTGACCACTGACATTGGCCGGGCCAGCCCGCCAGACGGGAGTGACATGACGCAGGACGCGGCGAAGATCACGGCTGAAGCCACGCCGGCTTCGGGGCGCAAAGGCAAGCGGGTACTGGCAGAGAAGCCATCCACCCGTCGCCGCAAGAGCCTCAGTGAGAAGCAGTTGGCCATCCTCGACGTCATCCAGCGTTCGGTGCAGAGCCGGGGTTACCCGCCGAGCATGCGTGAGATTGGCGACGCCGTCGGACTCGCCTCACTGTCGAGCGTTACCCACCAGCTCAACCAGCTCGAGTTGAGTGGCTACCTGCGTCGCGACCCCAACCGGCCCCGTGCACTCGAAATCCTGATCGACCTGCCGAGCCCATCAAACGTCGTTGACTTCGAAAATTCGACGCCGGTGGGCGATGCCGCCATGGTTCCGCTCGTCGGCCGCATTGCCGCTGGAGTGCCGATCACGGCCGACCAGCAGGTCGAAGAAGTGTTCCCGCTCCCCCGTCAGCTCGTCGGCAAGGGCGACCTGTTCATGCTCAAGGTATCGGGCGAGTCGATGATCGACGCCGCGATCTGCGACGGGGACTGGGTTGTCGTTCGCCAGCAGCCCACCGCCGAAAACGGTGACATCGTTGCAGCCATGCTCGACGGCGAAGCCACCGTCAAAGTGTTCCGCCAGCGCGACGGCCACACCTGGCTGCTCCCCCGCAACACCAACTTTGAACCGATCCTCGGCGACGAAGCCGACGTTCTCGGCAAGATCGTGGCGGTTCTTCGAGCCGTTTAAGTGATGAACGAACGGATGCTCTCGGTACCAGACCGAGAGCATCCGTTCGTTAATGAGGCAGTTCGATGTCGCCTGCCGCCGGGCTTAGTCGGCTGCGGCGAACTCCGATACCTGGGCGGCGAGCTCCTCTGAGGCGAGGGCTCGAACCCGAGTGCCGTCTTCCTCGTAGTCGAGGTGTTCGACCTTGCCGCGCCGGTGAAGCATCGAGATGACGTCTCCGCGGTCGTACGGCACCAGGAGGTTCAGCGGAACCGTGGGGCTCGGCAGCAGTTCGGCGATGCGGGCCAGGATCTCGTCGATCCCTTCTCCGGTGCGAGCCGATGCGAAGATGGCCCGCGGTTCGAGGCCGCGGAGCAGGAGCCGGTCGTCGTCGCTGACCAGGTCGCTCTTATTGAACACGATGATCTCGGGGATGTCTCGCGCGCCGACATCACCGATGACGTCGCGCACCGTGCGGATCTGCGACGACGGGTCGGGGTGTGACGCGTCGACGACGTGCACGATGACGTCGGACTCGGCGACTTCCTCAAGGGTCGACCGGAACGCCTCGACCAGCTGGTGCGGCAGGTTGCGTACGAACCCGACAGTGTCGGAGAGGGTGTAGAGCCGACCGTCCTCGGTCTGGGTGCGACGGACCGTCGCATCGAGGGTCGCGAAGAGGGCGTTCTCGACGAGTACTCCGGCCTTCGTGATGCGGTTAAGCAGGCTCGACTTCCCGGCGTTGGTGTAGCCGGCGATTGCGACAGACGGTACCTCAAACCGGTTACGGTTGGCCCGCTTGGCCTCCCGCGCCGGCCCGAATCCCTTGATCTGCTTGCGCAGTTTCGCCATCCGGGTGTGGATCCGTCGACGGTCAAGCTCGATCTTCGTTTCACCGGGACCACGGGATCCCATTCCGGCGCCGGCGCCACCCACCTGGCCACCGGCCTGTCGGGACATCGACTCACCCCATCCACGCAGTCGCGGGAGGAGGTATTCGAGTTGGGCCAGCTCGACCTGGGCTTTACCCTCACGGCTCTTGGCGTGCTGGCTGAAAATGTCGAGGATGACGGCCGTGCGGTCGATGACCTTGACCTTCACCACGTCTTCAAGAGCTCGTCGCTGGCTGGGGGCGAGTTCGGTGTCGGCGATGACCGTGTCTGCCCCGAGGTTAGCTACGATGCCGCGCAGTTCTTCGGCCTTGCCCTTGCCGAGGTAGGTGCTCGGATCGGGGTGGGGCCGGCGCTGCAGCAGCCCGTCGAGCACGACAGCACCGGCGGTCTCGGCCAGCGCGGCGAGTTCACGGATCGAGTTCTCGGCGTCTTCCTGGGCACCCTGCGGATACACACCGATGAGCACGACGTTCTCGATGCGCAGCTGCCGGTACTCGACCTCGGTGACGTCCTCGAGCTCGGTCGACAGGTTCGCGACGCGGCGGAGCGCCTGGCGGTCTTCGCGATCGAACTGCTCGCCGTCGTAACCCTCGCGCTCGGACTCACCGGTCGTCGATGCGTCCTGCAGCGCATCGGCCTGGCCGGAGCCGGAGCCAAAGAGGGAGTAACCCGTCGCGCGTGATTCGGCGTTGCGCAGCACCCGGGATACTGCGTCGTCGTCGACGGGAGTAGTGGTGTTCTCTGGTGTGGGTTCGCTGGGCTGGGTCATCAGTTAAGCCTAGTTGCTTTGCGGTAACGTTCCCCTATGGCCAGCGATCATTATTTTACGGGCGTGCCCGGAACCGAACTCAAGCTCCGCACCGTCACGGTTCGCCTCTCCGGCCAGGACTACGAGCTCACCACAGCGAACGGAATCTTCAGCCCCGACCGCGTCGACCCGGGCACGGCTGTGCTCCTCGCGAACACCCCAACCCCGCCCGCCGACGGCAACTTCCTGGACCTGGGCTGCGGCTGGGGCCCGATCTCGCTCACTCTCGCGCTCGAGGCTCCCAACGCGCACATCTGGGCCGTCGACGTGAACGAGCGTGCCCTCGACCTTCTGCGCACCAACGCCGAGAAACTGGGCCTCACCAACATCAGCGCTGTGCTGCCTGACGACGTGCCTGACGACATCCGTTTTCGAACGATCTGGTCAAACCCGCCGATTCGGGTCGGCAAGGCCGAGCTGCACTCCATGCTCGAGCGCTGGCTGCCGCGCCTGGAGCCGGGTTCAGACGCCTGGCTTGTCGTTCAGCGCAACTTGGGCTCAGACAGTCTTCACCGCTGGCTGACCGAGACGTTTGACGACCTGGACGTCACGAAAGAGACGATCAGCAAGGGATACCGCGTGCTGCGGGCCCTCCGCCCAACGGCCTAACCGAGATCGAGCGTTCCGGTGTAGACGAGCTCTGCCGGCCCGGACAGGCCAACGTGCTCGCCGTCCTGCGTGGCGAACATGCGCACGCCCAGCGTGCCGCCGGGCACATCGACGCGCCAGCTGTGCGGTGCGGCAGCCCCGGCCCAGTGCCGTGTCGCCAGCGCAGCAGCGGCAACGCCGGTTCCGCACGACAGGGTCTCGCCACTGCCACGCTCGTGCACACGCATGGAGATGCGGCCAACGCCATCCGTGATCAACGGGTCATGCGGCACAACGAACTCGACGTTCGCCCCTTCGATCGGCTCAGGTTCGATCAGCGGAATGTAGTGCAGGTCAGCCGATTCGAGCTCGTCTTCATCGGCGAGGGCGACGACGACATGCGGGTTCCCGACGTTGATGCCAAGCCCCGGTCGCGCGACCTTGAGTTCTTTCGCGCGCACGAGCGGCTCGCCACCGTCGAGCGTCCACCGGCCGAGGTCAACCTGGAACCCGTTTGTGGCCCGCTGCACATCGCGCACACCGGCGCGCGTGCCGATCGCGAGCGTCTCACCGCGCTCGAGGGTCACGAGACCCTGCTCGAGCAGGTATCGAACATACACACGGATGCCGTTTCCACACATCTCGGCAATCGATCCGTCGGCGTTGTGGTAATCCATGAACCACTCGGCCGCCTCGTCCTCAGCGAGGGCGTCGGCACCCTCGGCGATGTTCGCCGAACGCACCGCGCGGATCACCCCGTCAGCCCCAACACCGAAGTGTCGATCGCAAATCGCGGCGATCTGCGGAGCGGTCAGCGGGTGGTCGCCCTCAGGGTCTGTGTACAGCACAAAGTCGTTGCCCGTGCCGTGACCCTTGGTGAACTGCAGAGTGAATCCCATGGCCCCAGTCTAGGGTTTGGCGCTTAGTCGATCGGTCCACTCGATGTTTCGACAACGGATGCCACGGCGCGATCCACCACGTCCGGAACGTCGTAATCCAACCAGACAATATCGGCGTAGCGCTTGAACCAACTCACCTGCCGCCTGGCGTATCGTCGCGTCAGCGCCTGGGTTTCCTCGATGGCCTCGGACTCGGTTGCGGATCCGTGCAGTTGCTTCACCGCCTGTGCGTAGCCGATGGCCCGCGAAGCCGTGACGCCTCGCTCGAGCCCGGCCGCGAGGAGCGTTTCCACCTCGTCGAGAAGCCCGGCCTCCCACATGCCGTGGACACGCCGGTCGAGCCGCGCTGTGAGTTCCGGACGCGGCGCTGTCAGCCCGACAATGCTCGTCTCTCGCCAGTACACCGGTTCCTCCGGAAGCATGCCGGCTACCGGCGACCCGGTGATCTCCGCAACCTCGAGTGCCCGTACGATCCGGCGTCCGTTGTGCGGTCCAATCCGCGCCGCGACGTCGGCATCGAGCTCAGCGAGCCGTCGATAGAGCATCCCCGGCCCCACCGCAGCCAGCTCGGCTTCGAGCCGCGCTCGAATGGCGGCATCGGAGCCCGGGAACTGAAAATCGTAGAGCACGCTCGACACGTACAGGCCGGAGCCACCGACGAGAATCGGGAATTTGCCGCGCTCCAGAATGTCCGTGACCGCGGCTCGGGCCAGCGGCTGGTATCGCGCGACTGTGGCTTCTTCGTCGACGTCGAGGATGTCGAACAGGTGATGCGGAATCCCTCGGCGATCGGCAATCGGGAGCTTCGCGGTGCCGATGTCCATGCCGCGGTAGAGCTGCATGGCGTCGGCGTTGACGATCTCCGCCCCGGAGCCTCTCCGCTCAAGGGCGTCGGCGATATTGAGCGAGAGCTCTGACTTCCCCGTCCCCGTCGGCCCGATCACAGCGATCAGGTGTGGGGCATCTCCGTGGTTCAGCGTTCGCCGTCCAACGCATCGTAGATCGGGGTCATCCCGCCCTGCACTGCGGCCGGTGGACCAACGCGAAGGCTCGGCAAGCCGAGCGACACCCGACCGGGCGTGCTCGATGATCCACCCGGTGTCGGAACGCCGCAGGACTCGGCCTGCGCGCGGTCCCAGGCGTCGCCAGCCGACGTACGGCGAACGGAGAGCACGCTGCCTTCCGGCGCATCAGCGATGAGGTAGAACGGCGCGGCCTGGGTGACGGTAGCCGTCACGATGTCGCCGGGGCGAGGAATGGCGGATCCTTCGGGCACATCAAAGTGGACGAGGCGTGAATCCTCGGCGCGACCGGACAACCGGTGACGTGCCGTGTCTTTGCGCCCCTCGCCAACAGCGACGAGAATTTCGACCGCGCGACCGACGACCTTCTGGTTCTCCTCGAGCGAGATCCGGTCCTGCAGGGCGGTCAAGCGTTCGAAGCGCTCCTGCACCACTGCTTTCGGAACCTGGTCCGGCATGGTGGCCGCTGGGGTCCCCTCGCGAATCGAGTACTGGAAGGTGAACGCGGTGGCGAAACGGGCTGCCTCAACTACGCGCATGGTTTCGAGGAAGTCTTCCTCGGTCTCACCAGGGAACCCCACGATGATGTCGGTCGAGATGGCGGCGTGCGGCATCCGGGCGCGCACACGGTCGAGGATCCCGAGGAACTTCTCGCTGCGGTAGGAGCGGCGCATCGCTTTGAGGATGCGGTCCGACCCTGATTGCAGGGGCATATGCAACTGAGGCATCACGTTTTCAGTCTCGGCCATGGCGTCGATGACATCGTCCGTGAATGCGGCCGGGTGCGGGCTGGTGAAGCGCACGCGCTCGAGACCGTCGATGGCTCCGGCGGCGCGGAGCAGCTTGCTGAATGCCTGACGATCGCCAAACTCGACGCCGTAGGAGTTCACGTTCTGGCCGAGCAGGGTCACCTCAATTGCGCCGTCGTCAACGAGCGCCTGGATCTCGGCGAGGATCTCTCCGGGCCGGCGGTCTTTCTCTTTTCCACGGAGCGACGGCACAATGCAGAACGTGCAGGTGTTGTTGCAGCCAACGGAAATGGACACCCATCCGCTGTAGCTTGATTCGCGTTTCGTGGGAAGCGTCGATGGGAAGGTTTCGAGCGCTTCGAGGATTTCAATCTGTGCGGCGTCATTGTGCCGGGCCCGCTCCAGCAGGCTGGGCAGCGCTCCCATGTTGTGTGTCCCGAAGACGACGTCCACCCAGGGTGCCTTTTCGAGGATGACGTTCTTGTCCTTTTGGGCGAGGCAGCCGCCGACGGCGATCTGCATACCCTCGTGGCGACGCTTGACGCTTGCCAGGTATCCGAGGTTCCCGTAGAGCTTGTTGTCCGCATTTTCACGCACGGCGCAGGTGTTGATCACCACGACGTCGGCTTCGGCACCAGTTTCGGCGCGGACATAGCCTGCGGCGTCGAGCGACCCGCTCAACCGTTCCGAGTCGTGGACGTTCATCTGGCAGCCGTATGTGCGCACTTCGTAGGTGCGGGCGCGTCCCGACGCATCGACGGCCGCAGTCGACGGCGTGATGACGGTGGGGGTTTCAAGCAGGGTACTCATGATCGTCTTAGTCTACGTTCGCTTGCCAGCTGGCGTGTGCGTTGAGGACAGCACGCCCGCTGCCCTTCCCAACACGTGGATTTAGCGGAAGCGGACGGTCGACGCGGGGCCAGAGGATCGCCCGGTCAGCACCGGCGCGATGGCTTCGCGAACGATATGCCCGGGGTAGCCCCGCCTGGCCAGGAACCCGGTAAGCCGTCGCTCGAGTGTTTGCCGGTCGAGTCCAGACATCTGTGAAGCCCGCTTTCGCGCGAGCTCGGTGGCGACACCCAACTCGTCTTCCTGCTCGATGTCCTCGAGCACTTCGTTGATGATGTCGCGGTCGATCGACCGACCGGACATGGCGCGGGCGACGACCGCTTTGCTCTGTCCTTTGCGTTCAGACAGCGAGTGTTTGAGTTGCTCCGCCAGTGCGCGATCGTCGACGTATCCCAGCGCGCGCAGGTGATCGAGGATGGTGTTCGCCTGGGCAGCGGTCAGCCCCTCCTGTACCGCAAACTCGAGAACCTCGGTCTCGCTGAGCGAGCGTCGTGCGAGTTTACGAACAAGGAGGGACTCAACGGCCTCAGGGTCGATGACGAGGTCGGCGACGGAGTCGTCCGAGTCATCACTCTCCTGATGTGGAGTGACACCGGGGAGATAGGTCACCGGCGCGAGGGTTTCGCCCTCGGGGCGCCCACTGTCGTCGGTCTGCCCTGGGTCGCGAAACGAAACCACCACGTCGATGACCTTCCCGCTTACGCGCCGCGTTTGGCAGCGAGCTGGTCTGCGGTCGATTTCCCAGCGGGAACAGCCGCCGGAGCCTCCTCGACCTTGGCCATGCCCACACCGAGCTTCGCCTTAATTTTCGTCTCAATCTCGTTGGCAATGTCGGGGTTGCTGATCAGGAAGTTGCGCGAGTTTTCCTTGCCCTGCCCGAGTTGCTCACCGTCGTAGGTGTACCAGGAACCCGACTTCTTGACGATCAGGTGTTCGACCCCGAAGTCGATGAGGCTTCCCTCGCGGGAAATTCCAACGCCGTAGAGAATGTCGAATTCCGCCTGCTTGAACGGCGGCGCCATCTTGTTCTTGACCACCTTGACGCGGGTACGGTTTCCGACGGCGTCGGTACCGTCCTTGAGCGTCTCAATGCGACGGATGTCGAGCCGAACTGAGGCATAGAACTTGAGCGCCTTACCACCGGCTGTGGTCTCAGGGCTGCCGAAGAAGACACCGATCTTCTCTCGCAGCTGGTTAATGAAGATCATCGTGGTGTTGGTCTGGCTCAGGCCACCGGTCAGCTTACGGAGCGCCTGCGACATCAGTCGAGCCTGGAGACCAACGTGAGAGTCACCCATCTCACCCTCGATCTCGGCTCGTGGCACGAGTGCCGCGACGGAGTCGATGACGATGAGGTCGATGGAGCCCGAACGAACTAGCATGTCGGCGATCTCGAGTGCCTGCTCACCGGTGTCTGGCTGAGAGACAAGCAAAGCGTCGATGTCGACGCCGAGCTTCTTGGCATATTCGGGGTCGAGGGCGTGCTCTGCGTCGATGAACGCGGCGATACCGCCAGCCTTCTGCGCGTTCGCGATCGCGTGGAGGGTGAGCGTGGTCTTACCGGAAGACTCAGGTCCGTAGATCTCGACGATGCGGCCGCGCGGGAGCCCGCCTATGCCGAGCGCGACGTCGAGCGCGATCGAACCGGTGGGGATGACGGCGACAGGTGCCCGCTCATCACTACCGAGGCGCATGACGGAGCCCTTGCCGAATTGACGGTCGATTTGGGCCAGTGCAGTTTCGAGTGACTTCTCGCGGTCTGCTGGTGTTGGCATGTCTGCCTCTTTCTGTGTGCGATAGCGATGCGCCTATAGGCTGTCGGGCCGGGACTCGGCTTCAACAAGGCTGGGAGCGTGTTTCGTGAACAGTGTCGACTGTATGAGGCACCTCTGACACGGGGCCAGAGGGAGGAAAACAGTGGACGTGCTGCACCCGTTGGACTCTTGTGAGGGAGCCTATCGCAAACCGAACGAGTGTTCGAGGACTTTCTGGCGGCGTGTCGAAGACAGCTCCGGGTCGTCAGTCCTGCGGAGGTCGGACTCCGACGCCATGCCAGCGTTCGTGCGGCACGTCGGATTCCTTGCAGAGCGCAAGCCAGACCGCCCGCGGCTGGACACCAGCGGCAAGCGCTTCGTCCGCGGTCCGGCCGCCGAGCTCGCGGAGCACCAGGTCGTGCGCCAGTACGCGACCGTAGGCGCCGCCGAACTCGGTGGTTAAGGCAAGTTTGAACTCGCTGAGTTTCACTGTGGTTTCTTACTGTGAGAGGGAAATGCGGGCCGACGTCGAATGCCCCGACCCGCTTTCGCGGCCCGGGGCATTCGAGGAGTACGGGAAACTCTGGTCAGCGGGCGACCAGGTCTGCGTCGAGTTCGGCGACGAACTCGTCGGGAACCGTGTCGGGAATCGGGGCGATGCCCTCGATGACCGCGAGGCGGTCTCCGACTTCGCGCATGATGACCGAAATTGGAGTGTCCAGAGCTTCAGCAACCGAGGCGAGGATTTCGCTCGATGCTTCCTTCTGTCCGCGTTCTACCTCACTGAGGTAGCCGAGTGCCACGCTTGCCTTGCTTGCAACCTGGCGAAGAGTCCGCCCTTTTTGCAGCCGGAAGTCGCGAAGCACATCACCGATTTCCTGACGTACAAGAATCATGGGACCCCTCCTTATCTGCCGGTCAGTCTCACCGCTGGTAAGCCTGTGGTTGGATAACATTACTACACCCATCCGTGGGAAAAACCCTACTGTCACGAACTGACTTTTTCTTGTGAATACGTAGGGTGTAACCGGGTAGTAACACCCCGTATTCCCGCCGAAATGACCGGACCGACTGCCGTCATCCTGCCGAGGACGAATCGGCGAGTCGGGCGACGTCAGCGATCAGGTCAACCGCCGCACGCACCGTGCCGGTTCGGATGGCCATGCGGTCGCCCGAGAGCCGGAGCTCAATGGCGCGTTCACCCGCCGCTGACGACACACCGACGAAGACGGTACCGGGCTGCTTGCCCCCCTGAGGATCCGGACCGGCCACGCCGGTCGTAGCGACGCCGATGTCGGCTTCCCGCCCGTCGACAGCCAGGGCGCGGCGAACGCCTGCCGCCATTTGACGAGCGACGTCGGGATCGACCGGTCCATGTGTGGCGAGCAGGTCGGCGTCAACCCCGAGGACATTGTGTTTGAGCTCGGTGGCGTAGGCAACAACCCCGCCCAGGACGACGGCCGATGCACCGGCAGGCCGGATGAGCTCGGCAGCCAACAACCCTCCCGTCAGCGACTCGGCAACCGCGACCGTCAGGCCAGCGGCCGCAAGCTCGGCGATCAGGGTCGCCGTGACGTCAGAGCCCTCCGTGGATGCTGCATCCGTCACCGTGACCGCCTGGCTTTGACTTCCGTCAGGATGTAGTCGATGCCACTTGCGATCGTGAGCGCAACAGCCACGGTCATGGTGACCCCATTGACCCAGAAGACCCACTCGCCGAGAAGAACATCAAACGGCAGGAGCGCGAGCGAGATCGCAATGGCCTGGGCGACGGTCTTGAGCTTTCCCATCCACGCGGCCGCGACGACATGATCGGTGACCACCATCATGCGGTGGACAGTGATACCGACCTCGCGTACCAGGACCACGATGGTCACCCACCACGGCAACTCCGCGAGAATCGACAGGGCGACGAGCGCTCCTCCCGTCAGCACCTTGTCGGCGATCGGGTCGAGCAGCTTGCCGAGATCGGTGATGAGCCCATGCTTGCGCGCGATAGCGCCGTCCACCCAGTCCGTTGCGATTGCCACAATAAAGAGGACAGCAGCAGCCCACCGCAACCCACTGTCGTGCCCAGCGTCCGCCAGCAGCATCCAGATGAAGACCGGCGCGAGCAGGATACGGATGACCGTGATGGCGTTGGGAAGGTTGAGATTCGCGGAACGGGCATGACCGGCTGATCCATTCGTCGGTGCGCCCGAAAGGGCCATGGACTAGTCCTTACCTGTCAGTTGCCAGGCGTCCTCGTCCGAGTCGCCGTCAACGACATCGTACCCATCAAACTGGGCCTCCACCGGGTCACCGGCATAGGGTTCACTCGTTGCTCCGGTTGCAGGAGGCACATCCTCGCCGCGGAGCTTCGCGAGCAGACCCGGCAGCTGTTCGGCCGTGACCAGCACGTCCCTGGCCTTTGAACCTTCGCTGGGGCCGACGATCTCGCGGGACTCCATGAGGTCCATGAGGCGACCAGCCTTCGCGAAGCCCACTCGAAGTTTGCGCTGCAGCATCGAGGTCGACCCGAACTGTGTGCCGACCACGAGCTCTGCGGCTGCGAGCAGGAGATCGAGGTCGTCTCCGATGTCGGCGTCCACTTCCTTCTTCTCGACAACGGCTGCGACGTCCTTGCGATATTCAGGACGGGCCTGCTGCGTGACGTGCTTGACCACCTTTTCGATCTCGGCTTCGGAGACCCACGCGCCCTGCACGCGGATTGCCTTGTTCGTTCCCATCGGAAGGAACAAGCCGTCACCCTGGCCGATCAGTTTGTCAGCGCCCGGCTGGTCGAGGATGACTCGGGAGTCGGTCACGCTTGTCACGGCGAAGGCGAGTCGAGACGGGACGTTGGCCTTGATGAGGCCGGTGACCACATCGACCGACGGACGCTGGGTCGCGAGGACGAGGTGGATTCCGGATGCACGCGCCAACTGGGTGATGCGCACGATCGAGTCTTCGACATCACGCGGGGCGACCATCATGAGGTCGGCGAGCTCATCAACCACGACGAGGAGGTATGGGTACGGCTTGAGCACACGTTCGCTGCCGGCGGGGAGCACAATCTCTCCGGCGACGACGGCCTTGTTGAAATCGTCGATGTGCCGGAACCCGAAGCTGGCAAGGTCGTCGTACCTCATGTCCATCTCCTTCACCACCCACTGCAGCGCCTCCGCTGCCTTCTTGGGGTTGGTGATGATGGGCGTGATGAGGTGGGGCACTCCGGCATACGAGGTGAGCTCAACTCGCTTCGGGTCAATGAGCACCATGCGCACGTCGCTCGGCTTCGCCCGCATGAGCAGGCTCGTGATCATGGAGTTCACGAAGCTTGACTTACCGGAACCGGTCGAACCGGCGACGAGAAGGTGCGGCATCTTGGCCAGGTTGGCGACGACGAAACCACCACCGACGTCCTTTCCGACGCCGATGGTCATCGGGTGCACGCTCTTCGTCGCGTTGCCCGACCGAAGCACGTCGCCGAGTGTCACGATCTCGCGGTCGGTATTGGGGATTTCCACACCGATCGCGCTCTTGCCCGGGATGGGCGCGAGGATGCGGACCTCGTTGGACGCCACCGCGTATGCGATGTTGTTGGTAAGTGCCGTGATCCGTTCAACCTTCACGCCAGGACCCAGTTCAATCTCGTACTGGGTCACTGTCGGACCCCGGGAGAACCCGGTGACCTTGGCGTCGACCTTGAACTGCTCGAGGACGCTCGTCACCGCTGCGACGATTTCGTCGTTCGCCGCTGAGCGGGTCTTGGCCGGGTCACCGGCACCGAGTGTCGATGCCGCTGGCAGGCGATATGGAGCGGGAGGCGGCGTGGGCCGGGCCATGCGTGGAGCGTCGTCGGTCTCGTCGAGCAGTCCGAGGCCCTCCATTCCGGGGAGCACCTCGGTCTGGTCGGATGGGCCGTCGTCGTGAAGCCCTGACGAGGAGTTGCCTGCGGGCTGGACACCGGCTAGAGCGGCTTCGGCTCGGGACAGGTTGCCGATGACTTCGGTCATTGCGTCGTCCTGGTCGAGCGGGTTGCCGAACATGTCGACGTTCTCGACAACGGGCGGCGGGCTTTCGATAGCTGAGTCGAACTCCCCCTGGCCCCGCTTGGCCTTCAGGCCGAGCAGCTCGGTGACGTCGGCTGACTCTGACTCGAACGCAGGGTCAACCTCACGCTGACTCTTGTTGCGCCGCCACCACGGCAGCGACTCGTCATCGGTGCCGTCGTCGACACCGTCGATGCCCTCGAGCTCGACCTGCTTGGTCCTTTCGACCTTCGCGGCTTCGCGTTCTTCGGTCGTCGGCAGTTCGGTTCCGAACGTCCACGCATACAGCTGGCGGAACCGTTCAGGAATCTTGTTCGGCGGTGTCTTCGTGATGATGAAGAGGCTGAGCAGGGCGAGCAGGCTGAGCACAATACCGGAACCGATGGGCGTGATGAGTGCAACGAGTGGGGCACCGATGATCCAGCCGACGAGTCCGCCAGCCCTGGCCAGGGCTGGCATTCCTTCGCTCGGGCTGGGCTGCCCGGCGAAGGTGTGGCAGAGCCCGGAGATCGCGACGAGCGCGAGGATGAGGCCGATTCCGATGCGTCCGTTGTCGTGAACGCTCGACGGGTGCCGGAACAGCCAAATGGCGAGGACCACCATGATGACGGGAAGGGCGAAGGCCAGCCTCCCGAAGATGCCGCCGAAGGTAAATGCCGTGAGGTTCTGCGCCACGACGTCGTTGACGCCGAACCACTCGACGACCATCCCCACGATGGCGAGGAGGAACAGGACGAACGGAACGCCGTCACGGCGCTGGTCCTTCTCGAAACGCTCAGGGCCAAAGGCACGAGCCGCGCCGCCGACGAGATGTGCGAGGCCCATCCACATTTTGACGAACGCATTCTCCGTGCTCGCGGCGGGGTAGGCGACGGTTTTCGCGGTCGCCGGAGCTGACTGCTTCGCGGTCGACGCTTTTGTGGGCGTTTTGCGCGTGTTTGTTGTGGTTGAGCGCGCCGACGTACTCCGGCCGCCGCTGGAGGATTTATTCGTCGTAGCCATGCGTTCAACGGTATCTGGCCCCGCCGACGTTGGGTGTATTGACGCGGGAGTGCCCGGTTTCGCGACCGCTGGCGAAGCTCAGCCGAGCAGCCGCACCATCACGAGCGAGTTCTCTCGACGGTGGACGGGAACAAAGTCTTCGGCGGCGTACAGCCTGGCCGCGAAATTGGCACGATCGACGGTCAAACTGATCCGGGTGAACCCGTGCTGCCTGGCCTGCACGAGCACCCCTCGAAGCAACTCACGCCCGACGCCCTGCGCACGCCAGACGCCGACAACACCCAGGGTCAGTTCGGGCACACCGGGCGCGACGAAGCCGAGGCCGGGACTGTGCTCGGGAAAAAGTCGATACCAGCAGGCTCCGATCGGGGTTCCTGCCGCGTCGAGGGCGATCATCCCGCCGTCCCCCGGTCGTTTCCAGCCCTCGATGTACCGGAAGGCGGCGGGGTCGGCGAGGGCGTCGACCCGCGCGACCGACCGGGTCGACGCCCAGTTGAGCGCTTCGACGAGCATCGAGCCGAGGAACCGCGCATCTGTCCGCCGCGCCTTACGA
The DNA here is from genome assembly GCF_024171565.1 of Okibacterium sp. HSC-33S16. GTDB lineage: Bacteria > Actinomycetota > Actinomycetes > Actinomycetales > Microbacteriaceae > Mycetocola_A. Next base: position 365,922 of record NZ_JALJZZ010000003.1, on the reverse strand, counting down.
AGCCGGAGGGAATTCATAGAACGGATGTTATGGCATCCGTCACACAAAAATGACCATTCCTCACCGAACTCGCGTCAATACCGGATCGCGTCGATCACCTTGACTCTCACAGCGATGATGGCGGGAATGAGCCCAGCCAGCGCGCCGACAACCGTCGCGACCACCAGGCCGAAGACGGCCGCTGACGCGGGGAACGGCGGGACGTCGCTGATTCCGCCGAAACTGACCAGCTCGGACACCATCGGGCTCTGCACCAGCAGCACCGCGAGGATCACACCAACAATGCCGGCGACGACGGTTGCAACAACGCTTTCCATCATCACCGCAAAGAACACCCGACCGCTTGTCGCACCGAAGCTCCGGCGGATGCCGATCTCTCGGATTCGCTGCCGTACGGTGACCAGCGCAATGTTGACGAGGCTCAGTGCGCCGAGCAGCAGAATGATGCCGCCGATCACCATGGTGATGACCCGGAGGATCGTCGTGGGGTCGTCCATTTGTGCGCCCCAGTCGCTTCGGTCGACGCTGACGAATCCCTGCGCGCCGACCGCACCGGAGAGTTCGGCCTGGATGCGGGTCTGCAGTTCCCGGGCCAGGTCGGGCGGCACCCACATTTCGTATTGCGGCATCGAGCCTGCGGCCTGCACGGGGTCGAGGAGCGATTCGAAGTGGCCGGTGAGCATGAACATCGACGGCCAGGTATCCCAGCTGCTGGTGCCGTAGACGCCGATGATGACCGCTTTCGCCCCGCCGAGGCCGTCGATGGTGACGGTGGGGTGAGTGGCGAGGTCGGGTGAGCCGAGACTCTCCCAGAAGGGCGTGTTGATCACAACAACCGGCGCGAGCCGCGCACTGTCGCCGGGCTGGAACCAGGACCCTTCGACCATCCGGGTGCGGTGCATTTCGCCGTACGGCTGGTCGACGACCGTCATCCCTGCCTCCTGCACGCTGTCGGGGAACTGCACCCGGGACGAGCCCCAGAACACGCGGGAGGCGTAGGAGATCTCATAGCGGTCGAGGACGTCGAACCAGGCCTGGGTGGCCTGCTGCCGACCCGTCGCCGTGCTGTCGGAGGGCTGCATGGACATCGTGAGCGTCGCCGCGCGGCCACCGGCGCTGTCAGCCTGTTCGATCGTCGCCTGCTGGGCGATCGCGGACATTGCGACAGCTCCGCTGAGTGCGCACACGGCCACAGCCACTCCGATAAGGGACAGCAGGACGCGTCCCTTATGGATGCGCACCTCCTGCCAAGCTTCGGCACACGCGCCGACGACGCCAGCCAGGAAACCGCCCATCAGAGAACCGCCACCGCGTCGTCGGCGACCGGGCCGTCGGTCACTGGTTCATCGGCTCTGCCGGCGTTACGCGCGGCGCCCTCCGCCACGGTGAGCACTCCGCGGTCGAGCCGGAAGTGTCGATCACTGCGGGCCGCGATAGCCGGGTCATGGGTGATTGTGACGAGCGCAGCATTTTCTTCACGGACGATCTCGTCAAGGAGCGTCATGACGCTCTGTCCGGTCTCGACGTCGAGGGCACCGGTCGGCTCGTCGGCGAGGATGAGCTTCGGCTGGCGGACCAGGGCACGTGCGATTGCGACACGCTGCTGCTCGCCGCCGGAGAGACTTCCGGGCAGCGCACTGAGCCGGTGTCCAAGTCCCACGCGGTCAAGGATGTCGGCGGCGATTCGTTCACGGCCCCAGAAACGAGGACCACGGGCGTAGAGCAGCGGCATCGTCACGTTCTCGAGGGCAGTGCGACCGTCCAGCAGGTTGAACTGCTGGAAGATGAATCCGACGTTGCTGCCGCGCACCCGGTCTCGGCGACCGGGTTTCATGGCTGGAACCGATTCGCCCTCGAAACTGAGCTCCCCCGTCGTGGGGAGGTCCAGCATCCCGAGCAGGTTGAGGAGCGTGGACTTGCCGGAGCCGGAACGCCCGACGATGCTGACCCGCTCCCCCGGCTCCACCCGCAGGCTCACTCCGTCGAGGATCGTGAGCGGGTCGGCGTCAGGAATGAGGACGGTGCGCGTGACAGCCGTCAGTTCGATGAGACTCAACCGACGGCGCTCTCGTCGCAGTAGACGGAGCCGTCGGGCTGCTCGATGCAGTTCTCGTCGGCCGGATCGGTTGCATCCACGACAGGCACGAACTCCAACACCTCGTCACCCTCGGCGATGCCCTCGGTGATCTGCACCCGGGTGCCATCGTTGAGCCCGAGCGAGACAGCCCGCTCCTCGCTGGCGCCGTCAGTGTTGACCACCCACACGGTCCCGGTTGCGGCGTTGCCCTTCACTGCCGTTATCGGCAGCGTGAGGGCGTCATCGACACTTCCTCCAGCGAGGGTGAGTTTTGCCGTCAAACCGGCGAAGACGCGAATATCAGCCGGGACAGCACAGCGCACCGTCGCTCCGCTTGCACCGGTCGCTGGTGCGCTGCCCGGATCAGCCACCGGGGCCTCAGTTCCGGCGAGCGGACTGGAAATGGTCAGGCCGGTGCAGGTGAACGCGCCGGGTCCCCCGATTACCTCCACCTGTCCGTCAGCCGGCTGTTCTACGAGTTTGAACTGGTCCTCCGGGCGAATGGGGCCCGTGACGCTGAAGGTCGGCGGCGCAACGGTCGCGACCACATCGCCCACAGCGACGATCTGTCCGACGAGGACCGGCACGCTCGACACCACACCGGAAACAGGAGCGGTCACGGCCGCGGTCTTGTATTTCGGTTTCGGTTGCGTCATAGTGACGTTGCCATCGGCATCCGTCGTCGCGACCGGTTCCTGGGGAATTTCTTGCCGAACCGTGCCGAGGGCGTCGCCCGCATTGACGGCTTGCCCCTCTGCGACGGATACGGCACTGATCTCGCCGGCCAGCGTTGCCTTCCCCGGCGAGGCGGGGTCGGCACTGACCGAACCGTCGACAACTACGGTTGTTGCGATGGATCCGAGAGTGACCTCGGTGACCGGCTCGGTGATCGAGCCGGTCGGAACCGCGGGGTCAGCCTCGGCGGATGCGTCGGGAAAGAACGCCACCTTCACGAGTGCGACAGCGATGATGGCGAAAATCGCTATACGGAGAATCGGAAAAATCCACTTGCGCCAGACACCCATATTGATCCCCCATCGACTCGGTCCTGCTTGAGCTTAGGGATGGGTGACGTAGCTGTACATCATCCTCGAGGATGATTACGACGACAGGCGCGTCCTCAGCGCAGCAAGCGACTCACCGGCCGCGCGCCGAACGTCTTTCTGTGGGTCGCGCAGGAGACGCTCGATCGTCTCTTCACTCGCGGCCCTGCCCATCTCCGCCAGCGCGCGAGCAGCGGCAGCACGCACCCGCGGGTTCTCGTCGGTTGTCAGGCGGGCGATCTGCGACTCGTCGCCAATGCGGCGCTCGGCGACGACCTTGAGGCACATCTCGCGGACGCGCCAGGCCCGGTTGGTTGTTCCGCGAAGCACGGCGGGTTCGGCGGAGTCGTTCCAGACGTGCAGGAGAGCGCGTGCTCCCCAGAGCTCGGGCCAATAGAGGGCTGGAGCGCCGTCGAGGACACCCTGGGCATGGCGACCGCCGACGTAGAGCAGCACGTCGTCGCCTTCGTTGCGGCCGTCGAGGAGCCCGGTGACTTTCGTGACGAATGAGGCCTCGCCGAAGCGGGCCACCGCGAGGTCGATGCGGGCGCCGAGGGGTTCGTCGATGGGGATGTCTGTGTTTGTCATATCGCCCCCAACGCTACCCTCCCCACGCTCCGTGCATCGAAAAATGCCCGGCCTGCCAGCTTCTGTTTCCAGAAAGCCTGCAGACCGGGCATCATGTTCGGTCGACTACGCCTCGATGACGAGCGGCACGATCATCGGCCGGCGACGGTACGAGGTGTTCACCCAGCGGCCAACCGTACGACGGACGATCTGCGACAGGGCGTGCGAGTCACGCACGCCGTTGCGTGCGGCTTCGGCCAGCGCCTGCTCGATCTTCGGCTTGACGCTGTCGAAGACCTTGTCGTCTTCGGCGAAGCCCTTGGCGTGGATCTCCGGTCCGACGATGACCTTGCCGGTCTGCGCCTCGACAACGACGATGATCGAGATGAAGCCTTCTTCACCGAGGATGCGTCGGTCCTTGAGGTCAGCGTCGGTGATTTCGCCGACGCTGGAGCCGTCGACGTAGACGAAGCCCAGGTCGAGCTGGCCGACCACGTCCACCTCTCCGTTGCGCATGTCGAGGACGGTTCCGTCTTCGGCGAGGAAGGTGTTTTCTTCCGGAACACCGGTGTCGATGGCCAGGTCAGCGTTTGCGACCAGGTGACGGTACTCGCCGTGGACCGGGAGCACGTTCTTGGGCTGGATGATGTTGTAGCAGTAGAGCAGTTCGCCGGCGGCGGCGTGTCCAGAGACGTGCACCTTGGCGTTGCCCTTGTGCACGACGTTGGCACCGAGCTTGGTGAGGCCGTCGATCACGCGGTAGATGGCGTTCTCGTTGCCGGGGATCTGGCTCGACGCGAGAATGACGGTGTCGCCGTCGCCCACCTCGATGGCGTGGTCCATGTTGGCCATGCGGCTGAGCACAGCCATCGGCTCACCCTGGGACCCGGTCGACATGTAGACGATCTTGTCGTCGGGAATGTCCTTGGCCTTCTTGTACTCGATGAGCACGTTCTCGGGCACCTTGAGGTAGCCGAGCTCAGCGGCGATCGTCATGTTGCGCACCATCGAGCGGCCGAGGAATGCGACGCGACGTCCATTCGCGTGGGCCGCGTCGAGCACCTGCTGCACGCGGTGCACGTGGCTCGAGAAGCTCGCGATAATGACGCGGCGTGGAGCACGGGCGATGACCTGGTCGAGGACCGGGCCGATGGAGCGCTCGAGCGGGGTGAATCCGGGCACGTCGGCGTTGGTGGAGTCGACGAGGAAAAGGTCGACGCCTTCCTTGCCGAGGCGAGCGAACTCGCGCAGGTCGGTGAGCCGGCCGTCGAGCGGCAGCTGGTCCATCTTGAAGTCGCCGGTGGCGAGTACGGTTCCGGCCTCGGTCTTGATCGCGACGGCCAGAGCGTCAGGGATCGAGTGGTTGACGGCAACAAACTCAAGGTCGAATGGGCCGAGCTGTTCCTTCTGCCCTTCCTTGACGGTGAGGCTGTACGGCTTGATCCGGTGTTCCTTGAGCTTCGCCTCAACGAGGGCGAGGGTCAGGCCAGAGCCGATCAGCGGAATGTCGTTGCGCAGGCGGAGAAGGTACGGCACTCCGCCGATGTGGTCTTCGTGACCGTGGGTCAGCATGACGCCGACAACGTCATCGAGTCGATCCTTGATCGGGCTGAAGTCCGGCAGGATCAGGTCGACACCGGGCTGCTCGACCTCGGGGAAGAGAACGCCGCAGTCGACGATGAGGATCTTGCCGTTGATCTCGAAATAGGTCATGTTGCGACCAATTTCGCCGAGTCCCCCGATGGGGATGATGCGCAGTGTGCCTCGGTCGAGCTTCGGCGGGTCGTAAACGGATGTGGGCATATGCCCTCCTTGCGATAAGTGCGTCAGCGCGTGGTGCCGTGCACCTGTGGCAGAGCGCCACCGGCTGCCGCGTTGCGGTCTGGACGGAAGTTGGAGAAGTCCACTCCCGGAATGTTCTTGACGAGGGCGATTTCGTCCTCGATTTGCGCCGCTTCCCACTCTTCGGGGCCGACGAGCGGCAGGCGAACGCGCGGGCTGGAGATACGCCCGAGTCCGTGCAGGATGTACTTGGCCGCAACCGTGCCTGGCACGTGGGTCATGACAGCGCGCACGAGCGGCTCAAGCTGCATGTGCGCTGCGGTTGCGGTGGCCAGGTCGCCGGCGTTCACGGCGTCGACCATCTGTCGGTACGGCGTCGCGGCGATGTTCGCGGTCACCCCGATGAGGCCGGCCGCTCCGATCGCCATGTGCGGAAGCGCGTTCGCGTCGTCGCCCGAGAAGTAGAGCAGGTCGGTCTGGTTGAGCACACGGCTGACCTCGGAGAAGTCGCCCTTAGCGTCCTTCACCGCGAGGATGTTCGGGTGCTTGGCCGCACGCAGGATGGTCTCGTACTTAATCGGAACGCCGGTACGACCGGGAATGTCGTACAGGATCACCGGAAGGTCAGTGGCATCCGCGATCATTCGGAAATGGGTGAGAATGCCCGCCTGGGTGGGCTTGTTGTAGTACGGCGTGACGATCATGACGCCGTCGGCGCCGGCCTTCTCGCTCTGGCGGTAGAGGTCGATGGCGTGCGCGGTCTCGTTCGAGCCACCGCCGGTGATGATCTTGGCGCGACCGTTCGACACGCTCTTGCCGACCTCGACGAGCCGCAGCTTCTCCGGGTCGGTGAGTGTCGAGGTCTCCCCCGTCGTTCCGGTGACGACGATGCCATCCGCTCCGGCCGTGATGACATCGTCGATGTGCTTCTCGACACCCGGCCAGTCGACTTCACCGTCAGCGGTGAAGGGGGTGACGAGCGCTACGAGGACCTGACCGAAGGGATTCACGACGTTAGACACGAGTTCAAGGCTACCGGGTGTCAGAGCTCACGCGCCCCACCGGGTCGGTTCGAATGACCAGTGACCGGTCGTTTTCATGATTTGTGAAACGGATGCTGCGGGGCAGCCGGCCAGCGGCGAACGATCGCTACGCGCTGCGTTCGTATCGCACGAACCGGTAGTCGGTGCCGGTGCGTGAGGTGCGCCAGCCGTCATCGGGGTCCCGATTCACCGCTCGCCAGTTCGACGGGATCGCGGGAGCGAAGGTGTCTCCGGCAATCGACGCCCGAATCTCAGTGACCTCGAGCCGGTCGGCGCGATCGAGCACGGCAGCGAAGATCTCGGCGCCGCCGATCACCCAGACCCACGGGGACCCGGCACCCTGCGCCGGGCCGCCAGCCAGCTCCAGCGCGTCCTCGAGCGAGTGCGCGACCTCGATGCCGTCCGCGGCCCAGTCCCGCTGCCGGGTGACCACGATGTTGCGTCGTCCGTCGAGCGGCCGGAACCGTTCGGGCAGCGAGTCCCAGGTCTTCCGTCCCATCACCACGGCACTGCCGAGTGTGACGGCCTTGAAGTGGGCGAGGTCCTCGGGAATGTGCCACGGCATGACGCCGTCGCGGCCGATGACGTGCCCCTCGGCCTCGGCCCAGACCAGTCCGATGCGGGTCATACCGCGACGGCACCGCGGATCGCGGGGTGGTGCACGTAGTTCTCGATCACCAGATCGTCGTACTCGTAGTCGAAAATACTGTCGCGGTCCTGCGCGATCCGCAGCTGGGGCAGGGCATAGGCGTCGCGACTCAACTGCTCGGTGACCTGGTCGATGTGGTTGTCGTAAATGTGGCAGTCCCCGCCCGTCCAGACAAAATCACCGACCTCCAGCCCGGTCTGGGCAGCGACAAGATGGGTGAGGAGGGCGTAGCTCGCGATGTTGAACGGAACACCGAGGAAGAGGTCGGCGCTGCGCTGGTAGAGCTGGCAGGACAGCTTGCCGTCGGCCACGTAGAACTGGAACAGGGCGTGGCACGGCGCCAGCGCCATGCTCGGAATGTCGGCGGGGTTCCACGCCGACACGATAAGCCGCCGGGAATCGGGAGTCGTGCGGATGGCCTCGATGACCTCGCTGATCTGGTCGATGGTGTCACCGCCCGGGGTTGGCCACGACCGCCACTGCACGCCGTAGACCGGCCCGAGCTCGCCCTCAGCGTCTGCCCACTCGTCCCAGATCGAGACGCCATGTTCGCGCAACCAGCCGACGTTGCTGTCGCCGCGGAGGAACCAGAGCAGCTCATAGGCGATCGACTTGAAGTGCACGCGCTTCGTGGTGATCAGCGGGAAACCCTGGGACAGGTCATAACGCAACTGGCGCCCGAACACGCTGCGAGTTCCGGTGCCGGTGCGGTCCCCCTTCTGCGTGCCGTTGTCGAGGGTGTCTCGCAAAAGGTCTTCGTACGGGGTGGGGGACGTCGCAACCATGCCTCAACGCTAACGCACCGGGTGGAGAGCGAAGCGGCATCCGTTCATAAAGGCGGGGCTGGAATACCCCGCCCTCTCACGAATCGACGAGCGCCCGCAAGCAGGTGACGGGCGGGGGCCGAGCGGTTAGGCTCGGGACACGCGGCGACCCTGCCGCACTCAACTCGTGTGGAGGATGCCATGGCTGTGACCAGCGAAGCAACAACTGTGTGGAACGGGACCCTGTTTGAGGGCTCGGGAACCGTGTCACTTGATTCGTCGAAGGCCGCCAGCCTGCCGGTCAACTGGAAGGCGCGAGCGGAGGGGTCGGAGAGTGTGACCACTCCTGAGGAACTTCTCGGCGCAGCGCACGCCGCCTGCTTCACCATGCAGTTCTCGAACATGCTCACCGAGGCCGGATCACCGCCCGAGAACATCCAGACGACGGCAGCCGTGACCTTCCAGCCCGGTACCGGCATCACCGGCAGCCACCTGCTCGTCAGCGCGACGGTTCCTGGTATCAGTGAGGACGACTTCGAGCGCATCGCCAACGAGGCCAAGGCCACCTGCCCGGTGTCACAGGCCCTCGCGGGGATCCAGCTGACCATCGAAGCCAGCCTCGCCTGATCGCGACGCATGCGCATCGTCATCGCGGGAGCGTCGGGGCTCATCGGCCACGCACTGACGGCCGAGCTCGCTCTCCGCGGTCATCGCGTTGTGCGACTCGTTCGCCGACCGGCGCGCTCACCCGATGAGCTGAGCTGGGACCCAGCGTCACGTCGGCTCGATCCTCGAGCCGTCAGCGGGGCGGATGCTGTCATCAACCTCTCAGGGGCATCGATCGGTCGATTGCCGTGGTCGCGTCGCTACCGCCGCGCCATTCTGTCGTCTCGAATCGACGCAACGTCGACGCTCGTGTCTGCGATTCGCGGTGCGGACCTCACGCCACCGGTGTTCCTCAGCGCATCGGCTGCGGGCTACTACGGTTCGCGCCCGGGCGAGGTGCTCACCGAGTCCAGCGCCCGCGGCACGGGTTTTCTCAGTGATGTGACGGCCCAGTGGGAGACAGACGCGTTGCGGGTGAGTGACATCACCCGGGTGGTGACGATGCGCAGCGGCATCGTGCTCGCGGTGGACGGGGTGCTGAAACCGCTGCTGCTGCTCACCCGGCTGGGAGTGTCTGGTCCGCTCGGCGGCGGAGCACAGTACTGGCCGTGGGTGAGCCTCGACGATGAGGTCGCCGCGATCGTGCACCTGCTCGACTCGTCGATCGACGGGCCCGTGAACATCACGGGCCCGACACCGGCGACGGCCACGACGCTCATGCGGCACCTGGCGAAACGACTCAAGCGCCCGTTCTGGCTGCCGGCCCCCGCGTTCGCCCTCCGACTGCTGCTCGCCGATGCGGCGAAAGACCTCTTGCTCGTTGACGCTCAGCCGCGGCCCGAGCGCCTGCTCGCCGACGGCTTCGTGTTTCGGCACGAGACTGTCGAGTCGGCTGTGGACGCGGCTTTGGAGCGGGCCCGCTGAGCCGATGTGCTGGTGGCGGGTGCAACCGACCTGAAACGACCCTTATCGACGCCTCGACAGAGTTGAACCCGGCGGTGTATTCGGCGACGCCAGGCCCGCGTCAGCGGCCGTAGAGGTGGATGGCCTCGCGAATGGCTGACCGTGCACGCTTACGGTCGCCCGCGCCGTCGTAGACGAGCCCGAGTCGGTACCACGCCTTCCAGTCGGTCGGCGTGGCCTCAACCTCGGCCTGGTACCGCGGGAAAACGCCGTCGACGGCGTCGCGCTCGAGCTTGCCACTCGGACGGGTGGGCAGTTCGTCGTCGGGGAGTTCATTGCCGGCCTCGAGCAATCGGCCCAGCTTCTCTGCCTTCACACCGAAGAGAATCTCGCGAACGAGCGCCCAGATCCCGATGACGGGCAGCACGAGAAGGGTCACGCCAATGGCGACGGCAACGGGCTCACCGGTTCCGAGAAAGAGCACGGCGCGCTGGCCGACGAGCACGAGGTACAGCGCCAGGAGTGCCGCCAGGATTCCGACGCTGATGCGAGTGGTCATGCGCGAGCGATCCCCAGGTCCATGATGTTCTCAAGCCCGACGGTGAGCCCGGTCGCGGTGCGAGCAGCGTCGAGTGCGAGCCGGATGCCCTGTTCGTACGAACTCGGGTCGAGCGTGTTGTGGCTGATGGTCAGTGTCTCCCCCGCGCCACCGAAGATGACGTCCTGACGCGCCACGAGGCCGTTCAACCGAAGGCTGTGAATGGGGATGCTCGACACCTGCTGGCCTCGAGCACGCTGGTCAACGTGCGGAGCGACGACAGGTCCGAGGCCCGCACGTGCCTCCCCCATCAGCTCAGCCGTGCGTACCGCCGTCCCGCTCGGCGAATCCACCTTGGATGCACGGTGTCCTTCAATGATTTCGATCGAGTCAAAAAAGCGCGCGGCGATCGTGGCGAGGGTTGTGCCGAGCACCGAGCCCAGGGAGAAGTTGGGAATGATGATGACGCCGTTGTCGCTCCCGCTGAGCTGCGTGCGCAACGCGACGAGGCGGTCGGCGGACCAGCCCGATGTGCCGACCAGGACGCGGATGCCCTGTTCGAGAGCGTGCGCAACGACCTTCGCGCTTACGGCAGGCGACGTGACGTCGACGACGAGGTCGGAGCCGTTCATCTCGTCCAGGGAACTCCGCGAGGTCAGTCGGGCGCTCACGTCAAAGTCGTCAGACTCGTCGATCAGCCGGCAGAACAGTTGCCCCATTTTGCCGCTCGCGCCGACGACAGCCACTCTCGTTACCATGCTGCCAATCTATCAAGCCCACCGCAGCACGCCTCCCGTTGCGCCGAGAACCGCCCGCGACATCCGTAAACTGTTGCGGTGCTTACGTTTGCCAGCGTCCCCGTAACCGATCCCGTCGCCACCGAACTTCTCACCGAGTACTTCACAGCCCGCGAGATGGGTTTCGTCGGCGGCGACTACGTCGTCAACTTCCCCGTCCCCGAGCGGTTCGTTCCCCCGGTCGGGGATTTCCTCATCGCGTCCGACGACGGATCAGCGGTCGGTTGCGGCGGCATCCGCTCGCTGTCGCCGACCCGGTTTGAGGTCAAGCACCTGTACCTCCGCCCGGTGACCCGGGGTCGCGGGTGGGGCAAACTGTTGCTCGCCGAACTGGAATCCCGCGCCGCTGCGCTCGGCGCAACCGAGGTCGTGCTCGACACGAACGCAACCCTCGAGGCGGCAGGCGGCTTGTACCGAGTCTCTGGCTACTCGTCGATCGAGCCGTACAACGACAATCCCAACGCCACGAACTGGTACTGGAAGGCCCTCGCCTCCTAGGCGACGTCGCCGATCAGCCCGTGCCCGATCACACCGGCAGCGGTTCGGGCAACCCGGTGCGCAACTCGACAGGCAGGTGGCCCAGGTCGTTGTGGGTCAGCAGCGTCCATGGCCGGCCCGGCTTCCGCTGGATGATGGTGAGGCCGCAGTGCGCCTGGTCGAGCGTCATCCACCGCCATTCGGGAGCACCGAGAACCTCGCGCACAAACCAGGCGATGACGAAGTTGTGTGTGATCAACAGGTCATGCCGATCACCTTTGCGTGGGGCCAGGAATTCGGCGACAGCATCCGCCATCTGGGCCGTTCCGGCCTCAACCTCAGCCTCCGTCACCGACCCGAAGAACGGCTCGTAGGCCGACGGGGTCTCCGGCAACTTGCCGGTCGGAACACAGTCGAAGAGCAGCGCACTCGGTTCGGGGTCGATCGCGGGAAGCCGCTCGTGAATGATGCGCGCCGTCTCAGCCGCTCGCTGCAACGGCGAGTGGAACGTCCCCGTGATGGGCAGCCCACCGATGCGTTCGGCCAGGTGTTCGGCTTGCCGGCGGCCCCGAGCCGACAGCGGCCCGTCAGGCATTCCGTGCTCGGCGTCCTGCTGCTCGCCGTGGCGAACAAGGTAGATGTATTGACTCATGCGGACTCCTTCAGGTCCTCACCGAAGCCTGCGAACACGTCGTCATCGACGGCTCCGACAGCGGAGAGGGACAGTGGTTGGTTGAGCAGGTCGCGCGCGAGCTGGCGCACGTCCCGAGCGGTGACGAGGAACAAGCGACGCAGGTTCTCGTCGAGATCGATGAATTCACCGAGCGTGATTTCGGCGCGGCCGAGCCGCGACATCCGGGTATCCGACTCCTCGAGGGCCAGGGCACTTGCCCCGGACAGCTGGCCATGGGCCCGGCGCATCTCCTCGTCGGTGACGCCGTCAGCGGCGAGCCGTCGCAATTCACCGAGCATCAGGTCGGCAACCTGGCGTGCCTTCGCGGCCGAGCAGGCGCCGTACATGCCAAACAGCCCGGCATCGGAGTAGGACGCGCCAAACGAATACACCGAGTAGGCAAGCCCGCGCTTCTCGCGGATCTCCTGGAACAGCCGCGACGACATGCCACCACCGAGAATCGAGCTCAGCACGCTCATCGTCAAACGTCGATCATCGGATGCCGTCAGCCCCGGCATGCCCACGAGCAGATGAACCTGTTCGATCGGGCGCGGAACAACGACGAGTGCAGATCGTCGCGTGATCGTCGATGCGGTCAGCGCACGGCGTTCGACCGGTCGCGCCGGAACGGTCAGATCCCAGCCAGCGTCGACGAGGGCAGCGGTGACGCGGGCAACGAGATCATCGTGGTCGACAGCCCCGGCCGCGGTGATCACGAGATCCTGCGGCCGGTAGTTCGCGCGGTAGTGCTCGAGGACGGAGTCCCGGCTCACCCGGCGGATCGCCTCAGGCGTTCCGCCGATCGGTCGACCAAGCTCGTGGTCGCCGAGGACCGCCGCGAACAGGTTCTCACTCGCCACGTCGGCGGGGTCGTCTTCAGCCATGGCGAGCTCTTCGAGGATGACGCCACGCTCGTTCTCAAATTCGGTCGGGTCCAGTTTCGACGATGTCACCATGTCGGTGAGCGTGTCGATGGCCATGCCGACGTCGCTGTCGCGCACCTTGGCGTAGTAGCACGTGTGTTCCTTGGCGGTGAGCGCGTTGTGCTCGCCGCCGACCGAATCGAAGGCGATCGCAATGTCGAACGCGGTTCGCTTGTCTGTGCCCTTGAACAACAGGTGCTCGAGGAAGTGGGTCGAGCCGAAGCCGGACTCGCCAGCGGCGTCATCCGTCGTCGAGAGCGCGCCCGGTCGTTCGTCGCGGGATCCGACAGCGACCCAGTAACCGAGCGTTGCGCTGCGGGCGCCAGGCACCTGCTCGGAGAGGATGCGTACTCCGCTCGGAAGCACACTGCGGCGAACGAGAGCTCCCCCGGATGCGGCAAAGGACAGCTCGGCAACATCGAGCGGAAGGGCAACGGAACCGGTCATCACCCTCAACACTACGACAGGTGACGCTCGGCCGAACGCGCCAGAGGTGGGGGCTTGCGCGATGCTAAGCGCGCGTGGCGCGTTCGAGCTCGACGACCTGGCTGCGCGTCAGCCGCAGCGCCGGTGCCTGCACGAGCGCGTCGATCTGCTCGGGCCGCGAGGCACTCGCGACGGGAGCGGTGACACCGGAGCGGGTGAGCAGCCAGGCCAGGGCAACCGCCGCGACCGGGGCGTCTTGTTCCTGGGCGACGAGGTCGAGCGCGTGGAGGACGCGCAGGCCCGTGCGGTTGAGGTGCCGGGACACCCGCACGCTGCGCGCGGAGTCGTCGAGGTCGGAACGGCTGCGGTACTTGCCGGTGAGGAACCCGTTCTCGAGGCCGAAGTACGGCATGACGCCGAGGCCCTGGCCGCGGGACACGAGCTCGAGGTCTCCCTCGAACGCCCGGCGGTGAAGCAGGCTGTAGTGGGTCTCAAGCGCTTCGAATCGCGGGTAGCCGGCAGCGCTGAGGATGCGCGCTTCCACGAGGCGCTCGGCAGCAAAGTTCGAGGCACCCAGGTAGCGCACCTTGCCGGTCTCAATGAGCCACTGTGCCGTTCCGAGGCTGTCTTCGAGCGGAACCGACCGGTCGTCGAGGTGAAAGTAGAGCAGGTCGATGTGGTCGGTCTGCAGTCGTTCGAGGCTCGCCTCGACCGCGCGCACCATGCTGACCGGCCCGAGGCCCGGGTTGTCGGGGTGAGTGCCGACCTTGGTGGCGATGACCATGTCGTCGCGGTTGCCTCGGCGCGCCATCCAGTTGCCGATGATGTGCTCGCTGCGGCCGGCCGAGTAGCTGTCGGCCGTGTCGACGAAGTTGCCGCCGAACTCGTAGTAGCGGTTGAGGATCGCGGCGCTCGCGTCGGACTGCGCGGTCCAGCCGAACACGCTGGTGCCGAGGGCGAGCGGGAACACCTCGAGGTCGGTTTGACCGACCGTGCGGCGAAGCGTGGTGCCGATGCCGCCGGTGGACCCTAGCACCGGAATCGGTGCCGACGGGTGCTCGGTGCGTTCGGGGGTGGGTGAAACCGACGGAGTGGGGCGTTCACCGGTGTCGGAACCCGCACTCGAATCGGTGGGCATTTCTGCCGTGAACAACCGGGGCGTCAAGCGTGCCATTGGGCTACCCCGATTCCTGTGTTCTCCCGGGTTTTACGGGGCTCCCCTGCCCTCTACCCTGCCTCCGAGGATAGGTCAGTCCACCGACATCCCCGGACCATTCGGAGGCCATTCGACGGAATACAAGGTAACGATTTGGCAACGGTCATTTTTCGACGGTTTTTCGACTCCATTCCAGGGTCATTCGGGCCTGTCGAAGGGCTGGTTCGTCGACCATCTGGCCCCGAAACCGAAAGGCACCGGCCGCGGATTCCGCCGCGGCCAGCAGAGCCGTCGCCGCCTCGGTCTGCGCCGTCGTTGGCCGGTACCCGGTGCGAATCGTGGCCACCTGGCTGGGATGGATGCAGGCGGTCGCGCGGAATCCGCTTGCGACAGCATCCGTCACCTCAACCCGCAGACCATCGAGGTCGGCGATATCGAGAAACACCGAGTCGATGGCCGCGATTCCGGCAGCGCCCGCCGCGAGAAGCACCCGCGAGCGGGCGTGTCTGGCGACATCGCGGTAACTGCCGTCGTCGCGTCGGCTGGAGGTACCGCCGAGCGACGCCACCAGGTCTTCAGCGCCCCACATCAGCGCGGCAACCGCATCGAGCCGCGCGAGTTCCGGCGCGGCCAACACCCCGGCTGCGGTCTCGCACAGCGCGATCACGCGGTATCGGCCACCGAGCGCCGCCACGTCTGCCTCGCTCTCGGCCTTGGGCAGCATTACCCAGCGGTAGTCGGTGCGATTGAGCGCGTCGAGGTCGGCCACACCGTCGTCCGTCGACGCGGGGTTCACCCGAACGATGGTTCGAGAAGGGTCGAGCGGATGTGACGTGAGCGCGTCGCGTGCCGCCGATTTGTCTGCAGGACGTACGGCGTCCTCGAGATCGAGGATGACAGCATCCGCTCGCTCGCTCGCTTTTTCGAATCGGTCCGGACGATCTGCGGGGCAGAACAGCAGGGACGGGCCGAGGTCGAAGTCGCTCACGATGACGTGTCCCGGCATTTCACGAGGACCGAGCGCACCGCGGTGGCCACGATGATTCCGTCCTGGTTGCGGCCGGTGTGTTCGAGCGTGACGATGCCTTGGCCGGGGCGCGACGCCGAGAGTCGCTTGGCGGTGACCACCGTCTCGGAGTAGAGCGTGTCGCCGTGGTACAGCGGGTGCGGGAAGACCACCGACTCAAAGCCGAGGTTGGCCACGATCGTACCCTGGGTGAGCTGGCCGACCGAGGCGCCGACCATCGTGGCCAGGGTGAACATCGAGTTGACGAGCCGCTGGCCGAACTCCTGCCGCTCGGACCAGGCCCGGTCGAGGTGAAGGGCCTGGCTGTTCATGGTCAGCGTGGTGAAGAACACGTTGTCGGCCTCGGTCACCGTGCGGCCGGGGCGGTGCAGGTACCGCGCCGAGGTGTCGAACTCTTCGAAGTAGAGTCCGCGCTGTTCAACCGGAGTGAGCTCCGAGGGATCGGGAGTGTCGCTGGGCATCGTTTCCTCCTAAGCCGGGAAGCCGAGTTCGCGCGCGATGATCATGAGTTGCACTTCGCTCGTGCCCTCGCCGATCTCCAGGATCTTGGAGTCGCGGTAGTGCCGCGCCACCGTATTCTCGTTGAGGAAACCGTAGCCACCCCAGATCTGGGCGGCGTCGCGGGCGTTGTCCATGGCCGCTTCGCTTCCGATCAGTTTGGCGATCGACGCTTCCTTCTTGAACGGTTTGCCTGCCTGCAGTTTCGACGCTGCCGCGTAGTAGGCCATCCGGGCGCTCATCGCCCGCGCCTCCATGCGCGCAATCTTGAAGGCGATGTACTGGTTCGAGCCGATGCTGCGCCCGAACACGTTGCGCTTCTTCGCGTAGGCCACAGCCTCGTCAACACAGCCCTGCGCCGCTCCCGCGCACAGCGCGGCAAATGCCACTCGCCCCTCGTCGAGGATCGTGAGGAAGTTGGCGTAGCCACGGCCGCGTTCCCCGAGCAGGTTGGCCTCGGGCACACGCACGTTCTCGAGCCGGAGCGGGTGAGTGTCCGAGGTGTGCCAGCCCACCTTGTCGTAGGCCGGTTCAACCGTGAACCCGTCGATCGGTGTCGGGACGAGGATCGTCGACAGTTCTTTCTTGATGCTGCCGTCTGCCCGGGTGCTCTCCCCGGTCACGGCCGTGATGGTGACCAGCCGGGTGATTGGAGTGCCCGAGTTGGTGATGAATTGCTTCGACCCGTGAATGACCCACTGCCCGTCCTCAACGTGCGCGTTCGTGAGTGTCGCGCCAGCGTCGGACCCGGCCTCCGCCTCGGTGAGCCCGAATCCGGCGAGCGCCTCCCCCCTCGCCAACATCGGCAGAAACTCCTCGCGCTGCGCGTCGGTGCCGAACCGGTACACCGGCATGGCACCCAGGCCCACTCCTGCCTCGAGCGTCACCGCAATGGACTGGTCCACCCGGGCCAGCTGCTCAACCGCGAGGCACAGCGACAGGTAGTCGCGCCCTGAGCCGCCATACTCGACCGGAAAGGGTAAGCCGAACAGCCCGAGTTTCCCCATCTGGGCGATGATCTCCATCGGCAGGCGGCGCTGGGTGTCGTACTCGTACGCGGCCGGGGCGACCACCGATGTGGCGAATTCGCGCACCTCGTCGACAACTTTCTGGTGCTCTTCGGTCAGTTCGATGTTCATGCGGCGTCTCCTTCGACGGGCGGGATAGCGGGCGGTTCAGTGTCAGCGGGTTCGGTGTCATCGGGTTCAGTGTCCTCGGGTGCAGTGTCCTCAGCGTCAGCCTCACCCGGGCTCAGCGTCGCGACGACCTGGTCGAGCTTCACGAGGTCGCCAGGCGCCACCGAGACCGATACGGTTCCGCTCACAGTGGCGAGGAGTTTGTGTTCCATCTTCATGGCCTCGACCACCACGACCGTGGCTCCCGCCTCCACGACCGAGCCGGTCTCGACCGGAACCGCGATCACGGTCCCTGGCATCGGTGCGCGCACCTCGGGAGTTGCTGCGGCACCCGGCCGCGCGAGCGCCGCCAGTCGCGAGGCGAGCCGTTCGGCCCGCGAGGGAAGGAGCAGCTCCCAGCTGAACCCGTCACGCCTCACCCACACGCCGGCGGGAGTGCGCAGAAGTGACAGCATCCGTGTCTTCGACCGCCACGTGAACGCCCACCGCACGTCATCGAGTCGCCGCAGCGTTGCGGTGTGCGCCTCGCCCCCATTCACCCGAACGGATGCCTCGGCACCACTGAAGAGGACACTCACCGTGGCCGTTCGCCCGTCGTCGATGGTGAAGGTGTACTCGCTCGGGCGCGGGTCACCCAGTCGCCACCCGTCGAGGCGTCCCCATGCCGAGCCGGCCGCAGGTGCCGAGCGCTCGGCGTGGACACAGAGGGCAGCGGCGGCGAGAAGCTCATCGTCGGGCCGAGCGAAGCTCAGCGACGAGACCCGGCGGTCGATGAGCGAGGTGTCGAGGTCGCCCGATTGCACCTCAGGCTCGGCGAGCAGCAGCCGCAGGTACTCGATGTTCGTCCGCACACCGAAGATCGTGGTCTCGGCGAGCGCCCGGTCGAGCCGGCCCAGCGCCTCGGCCCGGGTCGCGCCCCACGCGATCACCTTCGCCAGCATCGGGTCGTACGAGGCGCCGATTTCACTGCCGACCGCGAGACCGCTGTCGACCCGGATCCCCGTACCGGTCGGCTCGACGAGCGCGAGCACCCGCCCCGTGCTGGGCAGGAACCCGCGTTCGGGGTTCTCGGCGTAGACCCGGGCCTCGACGGCGTGACCGGAGAGGGTAACGTCGCCCTGGCTGACCCTCAGCGGCTCCCCAGCCGCGATGCGCACTTGCTCGGCTACGAGGTCAACCCCGGTCACGAGCTCGGTCACCGGATGCTCGACCTGCAGCCTCGTGTTCATCTCCATGAAGAAGAACTCGTCAGGCGCCTGGGCAGAAACGAGGAACTCGACAGTTCCGGCCCCGACGTATCCGACACTCTCGGCCACCCGACAGGCGGCCGCGCCAATGCGTGCGCGGGTATCGGCGTCGAGCAGCGGCGACGGCGCCTCCTCGATCACCTTCTGGTGTCTGCGCTGGAGTGAACACTCGCGCTCGCCGAGGGAGAGCACGGTCCCGTGGGTATCGGCGAGCAGTTGCACCTCGATGTGCCGCGGTTCGGTGATGAGTCGCTCGAGAAAGAGCGTGTCATCGCCGAACGCCGCCGCCGCCACCCGGCGTGCGGTGGCGAGGGCGTCCCGAAGCCCGGCGGCCTCCCGCACGATCTCCATGCCCTTTCCGCCTCCGCCGGCACTGGGCTTGATCAGCAGCGGATACCCGACCCGCTCGGCCGACTCCACGAGCTCGTCGTCGCTGAGGCCGGGCCGCGAGTCCCCCGGGATCACCGGCACCCCGCTCGCCGCCACGTGGTTCTTCGACCGAATCTTGTCTCCCATGACCTCGAGCGCCGTCACACCAGGACCGATGAACACGATCCCGGCGTCGGCGCAGGCCCGGGCAAACTCCGCGTTCTCGGAGAGGAAGCCGTACCCCGGGTGAATGGCCGTCGCTCCCGCCTGCCGGGCCGCGGCGATCACCGCCTCGATGGAGAGGTAGCTGTCACGGGCTGGCGCGGGTCCGAGGCGAACGGCGCTGTCGGCATCCGTCACATGTTTGGCATTCCGATCGGCGTCACTGTAAACGGCAATCGAGCGGATGCCGAGGGTATTCAGGGTGCGGATCACGCGGCAGGCGATCTCGCCGCGGTTCGCGACGAGCACAGAGTCGAACAGCTGGGGCATCGTTCTCACATCCGGAACAGGCCGAAGTTCGGCTCGGGAAGGGGCCTGCGGGCGCAGACGTCGAGTGCAAGGCCGAGGACTCGACGGGTGTCGGCCGGGTCGATCACCCCGTCATCCCACAGTCGCGCCGTGGAGTAATACGGGCTGCCCTGTTCGTCGAACTGGCGGCGGATCGGCGCCTGGAACGCCGTTTCCTCGTCGGCCGACCAGTCGGTGCCTGCCGCGTCGTGCTGGTCGCGCTTGACGGTCGCGAGCACCCCGGCCGCCTGCGCGCCGCCCATCACCGAGATGCGGCTCGCCGGCCACATCCAGAGGAACCGCGGTGAGTAGGCCCGGCCGCACATTGAGTAGTTGCCTGCGCCAAACGAGCCACCGATAATGACCGTGAGTTTCGGCACCCGCGTCGTCGCCACCGCTGTCACCATTTTCGCGCCGTGCTTGGCGATGCCGCCGGCCTCGTAGTCGCGACCGACCATGAACCCGGCGATGTTCTGGAGGAAGATCAGCGGAATGCCGCGCTGGTCGCAGAGTTCGATGAAGTGCGCACCCTTCTGAGCACTCTCCGAAAACAACACACCGTTGTTGGCGATGATCCCCACCGAGTGGCCGTGCAGCCGGGCGAATCCGGTGACCAGGGTGGTGCCGAACTCCCTCTTGAACTCCGCGAACTCGCTGCCGTCGACGAGCCGCGCGATCACCTCGTGCACGTCGTACGGCGCCTGCACGTCGGCCGGCACGGCCCCGTACAGTTCCTCGATCGGGTACAGCGGGTCCCTACTGTCGATGCGATCCGGACTGGATGAAGGAGCGGATGCTTCGGGCAGCGTTGCGACAATATCCCGCACAATCTCGAGGGCGTGGGCGTCGTCCTCGGCGAGGTGGTCGACCACGCCGGAGGTTCTCGCGTGCAGCTCTCCCCCGCCGAGTTCCTCAGCCGTCACGATCTCGCCGATGGCCGCTTTCACGAGCGGCGGGCCACCGAGGAAGATCGTGCCCTGGTTGCGAACGATCACCGTTTCGTCGCTCATGGCCGGAACGTAGGCGCCGCCGGCCGTGCATGAACCGAGCACCGCCGAAATTTGCGGGATCTTGGCGGCCGAGAGCCGGGCCTGGTTGTAAAAGATGCGACCGAAGTGGTCGCGGTCGGGGAAGACCTCGTCCTGCAGGGGCAAAAACGCCCCGCCCGAGTCGACGAGGTAGATGCACGGCAGCCGGTTCTCGAACGCGATCTCCTGGGCGCGGAGGTGCTTCTTCACCGTCATCGGGTAGTAGGTGCCGCCCTTGACCGTGGCGTCGTTGGAGAGAACGAGCACGTGTCGGCCGTGCACGAGCCCAATCCCGGCGATGACCCCGGCGCCGGGGCTCTGGTCGTTGTACATTCCGGTGGCGGCGAGCGGGGCGATCTCGAGAAAAGGGCTACCCTCATCGAGCAGCGCGTCGATGCGCTCCCGGGGCAGCAGTTTGCCGCGGGAGACGTGTCGGGTGCGCGACGCCTCCGGCCCACCGAGCGCCGCGGCCGCGAGCCGCTGCCGGAGATCGGCCACGAGAGCGCGCTGCGCCGCATCGTTGGTCGCGAAGGTCTCGCTCGAGCGAGTCACGTCGGAGGTCAGTGTCTGCATGAACCTTCCTTGGTTCAGTCGGCTCACACCACTCGGTTATGAACCATTAACTGGCTCGAGGTTAGTATGTGTTAACCCGAATGTCCAGCATCGGTTCTCACGAAGGAAATGCCATGGCTCACGACGCGATCGTCGCCCCTCCTACGACAGTTCTGGCCGCCCCCGAGGAGCGCATCGGCCGCACCGAGGCGAAGGCTCGACGCCGCGAGGCGCTGCTCGAGGCTGCGGCTCGCCATTTTGCCGAGCGCGGGTTCAACGGCGTGTCCATCGAAGACCTCGGCGCCGCTGTCGGCATGAGCGGGCCGGCGGTCTACCGACACTTCGAGAGCAAGCACGCGCTCCTCGCGGCCGTGCTGGTTGGGGTCAGCCAGGGTCTCCTCGACGGCGGGACACTGGTGGTGTCGCGCGCGCCGGATGGCGAACTCGCGCTCCGGGCCCTGATCGAGTTCCACGTTCGCTTCGCGCTCGACAACGCCGACGTCATCCGGGTGCAGGACCGGGACCTTGACAGCTTGTCCGGCGACGAGCGCCACGCCGTCCGGGCACTGCAGCGTCGCTACGTCGAGCTGTGGGTCACGGTCCTCCAGCACCTCCACCCGACCGTCGACGTCGCCGAGCTTCGCATCAAGGCGCACGCCACCTTCGGGTTGATCAACTC
Organism: Okibacterium sp. HSC-33S16; assembly: GCF_024171565.1. Lineage (GTDB taxonomy): Bacteria > Actinomycetota > Actinomycetes > Actinomycetales > Microbacteriaceae > Mycetocola_A. The sequence continues at coordinate 344,452 of NZ_JALJZZ010000003.1, read as the reverse complement.
GACACCGTACTCGGGACAGGGCGGTGTCGAGCGGGAGGCAGTGCGCCGCATCCTCGAGCAAATGGCGTTCGCCGGCCTGCGCTGAGCCGGCCCCCTCACACCATCGTCAGGACCATCGCGGGATTACTGAGGATGGTGCCGACATCCACGAGGAACCGTGACCCCTGCTCCCCATCGACGAGCCGGTGGTCGAACGACAGGCTCAGCGTCATCACCTCCCGAAGGGCAATCTCACCCGCGTACTGCCACGGCTGCCGACGCACCGCGCCCATCGCGAGGATCGCGGCCTCCCCCGGGTTCAGGATCGGTGTCCCGGCGTCGACGCCGAACACCCCGACGTTGGTGATGGTGAGTGTTCCCCCGGTCAGGCTCCGCGGACTCGTCGTTCCGGCCCGCGCGTTCTCAATGAGGTCATCGAGCGCATCGCGAAGCTCAGACAGGCTCAACGTGTCCGCATCCTTGATGTTCGGAACAATCAGCCCGCGCCCGGTCGCCGCCGCGATGCCCAGGTGAACGGCACCGAGCAGCACAATCTCCTGCGCCTGGTCGTCCCACCGCGAGTTCACTGCGGGTGTCCGCGCGGCAGCGAGAATCACGGCCTTCGCAACGAGGGTAAGAATCGACAGCCGCTTCCCGCGAAACTCCGCCGTCTCGCCCAGAGCACGCACGAGGTCCACCCCCGCGGTCACGTCGATCGTGAGGAACTCGGTCACGTGCGGCGCCGTGAACGCCGACCGCACCATGGCCTCGGCCGTCGCCTTTCGCACCCCACGAATCGGAACGCGCACATCCTGCCGCCGGCTCCCTCGTCCCCCCGATGCACGTTCTCCTCCCTGAACCGATGACAGGAGAGCGGATGCCTGCGGCCCCGTTTCACCAGCACGCTCAACGTCCTCGCGGGTGATGAGCCCGTTCTCGCCGGTGCCGAACACCGTCGCGAGGTCGATCCCCCGGTCGCGCGCGAACTTGCGTACCGGTGGGGTTGAGCGCGGCCGCTCGGCGTGTTCCCCCTCGGGAGCCACGTGTTCGGCCTCGCGAGCCCGAACCGCTCCCTCGTCTGCGTGCTGCCCCGCGTCGGGAGCCCGCTCCTCGTCGCGCCAGGTGCGCGCTCGTCGTTTCGGCCGCGCCCCACCGTCGACCCGGGGACCGTACCCCACGAGCACCGACTCTCGTTCGCCGAGACCCTGTGCATCCGACGGAGCCGACGGCGATTCGGAATCGTTCGCGTCGTCACTCACCGAGCCAGCTGCATCCGTTGTCATGGTGTTGGCAGCGCCACGCGCATCAGCATCGCCAGCGGCGTCGACGGGCTCGGGCGCTCCGCTCGTCGGCACGTCGTCGTCTCCACCGGGCACATCGAACGCCACAATCGGCTCACCGACGTTGACTGTCGCGCCTTCGTCGGCGAACAGCCGCGACACGGTTCCCGCGAACGGCGACGGTAACTCAACGAGCGCCTTGGCGGTCTCGACCTCGGCGATGACCTGGTTGAGCGCGACGGTGTCTCCGACGGCGACCCGCCAGGCGACGATCTCGCTTTCGGTCAGCCCCTCCCCGAGGTCGGGCAGAGCAAAATTCACGACGCTCATGCGCGTGCCTCCCATCCGGTGAGCGAGTTGCGGCGGCCGAGGACCCGGTCGACCGCGTCGAGGATGCGGTCGAGGTCGGGCAGGAACGCCTCCTCGAGCGCGGCGGGCGGATACGGCGTATCGAACCCGGTCACCCGCGCGGGCGCGGCCTCAAGCCAGTCGAAGCAGCGTTCCGTAATCGACGCGGCAATCTCCGCGCCCATTCCCCCGGACTGCGCGGCCTCGTGGGTGATCACGAGCCGACCCGTTTTGCGAACGGATGACTCGACCGTCGTGAAGTCCACGGGCGCGAGCGATCGCAGGTCGATGACCTCGATCGCCACGCCGTCGTCTGCCGCGGCGGCCGCCACGTCCAGGGCGGTGCGAACCAGCGGCCCGTAGGCAACCAGCGTCACATCTGACCCCGGCTGCAGCACCCGGGCCTCGCCAATTGGCAGCGCGTCGGCTCCGAGCTCGGTGTTCACCTCACCCTTCTGCCAGTACCGGCGCTTGGGCTCGAAGAAGAGCACCGGGTCGTCGGAGGCGATGGCCTGCTGGATCATCGTGTGCGCATCCTGCGGGTTCGAGCAGGACACCACCCGAAGCCCTGCGGTATGCGCGAAGTACGCCTCGGGCGACTCGGAGTGGTGCTCGACCGCGCCGATGCCCCCACCAAACGGCACCCGAATGGTGATCGGCATTGTCACAGCCCCGCGGGTGCGGTAGTGCAGTTTGGCGACCTGAGCCACGATCTGGTCGAATCCCGGGTAGATGAAGCCGTCGAACTGGATCTCGCAGACCGGGCGGTAGCCGCGAATTGCGAGCCCGACTGCCGTGCCGATGATCCCGGCCTCGGCGAGCGGGGCGTCAATGACCCGACGCGGGCCGAACTCCTCCTGCAGCTTGTCGGTGATGCGAAACACACCACCGAGTTTGCCGATGTCCTCACCGAGAAGCAGCACTTTGTCGTCACGGGCCAGGGAACGCCGAAGCCCGTCGTTGAGTGCGCCGGCGAGCGACATGGTTCTCGTGGCGGCGGGGACTGATGCCGGTGCTTCGTGAGATCCGGTCGCCATCGATCCTGCCGCTGGCACGGTCCCTGTGCTGAACGCGGTCACGATGCGCCTCCCCCTTCGGCCCCGTCTCCATGACCGTTCTCGAATGACGCAAGGTAGGCGGCGTACTGGCCCTTCTGCCGTTCGAGTCCGGAATGCGGCTCGGCATAGACATCGTCGAAGACTGACATCGGGTCGGGTTGGGGAATCGACAGGCAGCCCGCGCGGAGGTCGCGAGCGACAGCATCCGCTTTCCCTTCCACGCGTGAACGCAGCTCGTCTGACATCGCGCCGCGACTCTCCAGCAGTGCGGCCACGCGACTGATCGGGTCTTTGGCCCGCCACTCGTCGAGCTCACCGGTCGGGCGGTACCGGGTGGGATCGTCGCTCGTGGTGTGCGGACCCATGCGGTAGGTGACCGCTTCGATGAAGGTAGGTCCGCCGCCGCTGCGTGCCCGGTCGAGTGCAATGCGGGTGGCCGCCATCACGGCCAGGACATCATTGCCGTCGACGCGCATGCTCGGAATGCCGAAGCCGGGGGCTCGATCGGAGAGATGGCGTTTCGACTGGAGTCCGACCGGTTCGGAGATGGCCCACTGGTTGTTGGAGCAGAAAAACACGACGGGGGCCTGGAAGCTCGCCGCGAAGACCATCGCTTCGTTGACGTCACCCTGACTCGTGGCGCCGTCGCCAAAGTACGCCAGCGCAACGGAGTCTGTGCCGTCGAAGGAGGCACCGAGTGCGTAGCCGGTGGCGTGGAGGGTTTGCGCCCCGATGATCACGGCAGGGGTAGCCATTCCGACCTCGTAGGGGTTCCACCCGGCGGCCGCCGTGCCGCGCCACACGCGCATGAGGTCGGTGAAGGTGACCCCGCGACAGTAGGCGACGCCGTTCTCGCGGTAGCTGGAGAAGACGAAGTCGTCGGGCCGGAGGGTGCGGGCTGACCCGATCTGTGCGGCTTCCTGACCGTGAAGCGGCGGCCACAGCCCGAGCTCACCCTGTCGTTGGAGGGCCGTCGCCTCGGTGTCGATGCGGCGGACGACGACCATGTCTTCGTAGAGGTCCGCCAGTTGCTCGGTGGAAACGTCGTCGACCCACGGGTCGAAACCCGGGCTCGAAAGACGCTCGCCGGTGGGACTGATCAATTGCACAACGTCCTCGAGCTGGCTGAGGTGCACGGGGATGTCGTCGTGCGCCTCGTGAGTTCGTGTGCCTTCATGGGTGGTGGACACAGTTCACTTTCCTTCGTGTACTGAATCGCTGGATCGCAGCGCTCCAGCATCTGGCGCCGTTGCCAGATGTACTTGCGACCGTACGCTCGAGCCTCAAAGGGCACAACCATGCTGCTGTGAATTGCGCATATTGCTTGATTGGTTCGACTGGGGTGGTGCTAGTCTCGGGCACTATGCACAAGCTCGATCGCACGGACACCCGCCTTCTCCTCGCCCTGGCCGAGGAGCCGCGCTCGTCGATCGTCGCTCTCGCCGAGAAATTGGGACTCTCACGCAACACGGTGCAGGCCCGGCTGAGCGCGATCGACTCGACCGACGTGCTCGCCTCATTCGAGCGGCGGATCAACCCGGCGGCCATCGGCTACCCGCTGACGGCGTTCATTTCGGTGCACCTGCAGCAGCAGAAGCTCGCCGCAATCGTCGAGGAGCTGAAGACGATCCCCGAGATCATCCAGGCACATGGGCTCAGCGGGTCAAGCGACCTTCTGGTTCGCGTAGTCGCCACAGATGCGGATGACCTGTTTCGAGTGTCGAGCCTCATCCTGGCCTGCGATGGCGTTGACCGTGCGGAGACGTCTCTCGCGATGGGTGAGCTCATTCCGTTCCGGGCGGCTCCGCTTCTGGAGCGCACCCAGCGCGGGTAACTGTCTCCGCATCACGGCGGCCCCGAATGACCCGAATCAACCGAGCAACAACCGTTGCTCAGACACAATCGGCGACAACCCTCGCTACCGAGGGCTGCTCGGGCACGTGTGGTCACTCGCGCAATGCTCGGACAGTTAGGGGGGCTCCCAGAGCTCAGATGCCGCCGTTTCCGCCCGAGCACCAAGGCGGGCCACCCTTTGTGACGGAGCAACCCCGTCCCAGCGACCACTATCGCCCGAGCAGCACCCCGGTGAGCTCGAACGACCCTAACTGACCGAGCAACAACAGTTGCTCAGACACAATCGGCGACAAGCCCCCGCTTCCGAGGGCTGCTCGGGCACTTGTGGTCACTCGCGCATTGCTCCGGCAGTTGCGGCGGCTCCCAGAGCTCAGATGCCGCCGTTTCCGCCCGAGCACCAAGGCGAGCCACCCTTTGTGACGGAGCAACCCCGTCCCAGCGACCACTATCGCCCGAGCAGCACCCCGGTGAGCTCGAACGACCCGAATCGACCGAGCAACAACCGTTGCTCAGACACAATCGGTGACAAGCACGCGACCGAGGGCTGCTCGGGCAAGGTATGGTCGTATGCGCTTTCTTCTCTCGGTCCTGAGAAGCCACTCGCTCCCAGGCAGGAAGGGCAGTGCGCTTCGGCTGGTGCTGGCCGAAAGCGCGGCCGGTCACGGGGATCACCCCTTTCGCCAAGAAAAGCGGATGCCCCGCCTCGATTTCTCGAGGCGGGGCATCCGCTTAGAAGGAAGAAAGCTGTTTAGCCTTCAGCCGGCTGGTCCGTGTGGACGCGGGCGGCCGGAGCCGTCTCGCCACCCTCAGCGGGCTCGTCCGGGTGGACCCGCTCGGAGGGCTCTTCAGCGATGACCGGCTCAAGCGAGAGCTTTCCGCGGTCGTCGATCTTCGTGATCTGAACGAGGATCTTCTGGCCGACGCCAAGCACGTCTTCGACGTTCTCGACACGCTTGCCACCGGCGAGCTTGCGCACCTCAGAGATGTGCAGCAGGCCGTCCTTGCCCGGGAGCAGCGAGACGAACGCACCGAATGTGGCGATCTTCACGACGGTTCCGAGGAACTGCTCTCCAACCTCAGGGTTGGTCGGGTTGGCAATCGCGTTGACCTGGGCACGAGCCGCCTCGGCCGACGGTCCGTCAACAGCGCCGATGTACACGGTGCCGTCTTCTTCGATCGAGATGTCTGCGCCGGTCTCATCCTGGATGGCGTTGATCGTCTTGCCCTTGGGGCCGATCAACTCACCGATCTTGTCGACGGGGATGTTGACGCTGATCACGCGAGGCGCGGTCGGTGCCATTTCATCCGGAGCGTCGATCGCGGCGTTCAGGACGGAGAGGATCGTGGCACGAGCCTCCTTGGCCTGGGTCAGCGCGGCCTTGAGCACGGAGGCGGGGATGCCGTCGAGCTTGGTGTCGAGCTGGATCGCCGTGACGAACTCAGAAGTACCCGCAACCTTGAAGTCCATGTCGCCGAGTGCGTCTTCTGCACCCAGGATGTCGGTGAGGGCCGCGTAACGGGTCTGGCCGTCAACCTCGTCGGAGACGAGGCCCATGGCGATACCGGCAACCGGGGCGCGCAGCGGCACACCGGCGTTGAGCAGCGACAGGGTCGAAGCGCAAACAGAACCCATTGACGTCGAACCGTTGGAACCGAGAGCCTCGGAAACCTGGCGGATGGCGTAGGGGAACTCGTCGCGGCTCGGCAGAACCGGAACGAGGGCGCGCTCGGCCAGGAAGCCGTGCCCGATCTCGCGACGCTTCGGCGAACCGACGCGACCGGTCTCACCGGTGGAGTACGGCGGGAAGTTGTAGTGGTGCAGGTAGCGCTTCTTCGTGATCGGGCTCAGTGAGTCGATCTGCTGCTCCATCTTGAGCATGTTCAGCGTGGTGACACCCAGGATCTGGGTCTCGCCCCGCTGGAAGATTGCGGAACCGTGAACCCGAGGAATGACCTGCACCTCGGCGTCGAGCGGACGAATGTCGGCAAGGCCACGGCCGTCCATACGGACACCCTCGGTGAGGATGCGCGTGCGGACGATGTCCTTGGTGACCGACTTGTACGCGGCAGACACCTGGCTGTTCGTCTCGGCGGGCAGCTCGCCGGCCTCGACCTTGGCGGCGATGGCAGCCTTGACGCGGTCCTTGAGGGCGTCGTCAGCATCCTGGCGCTCGAGCTTGTCGGCGATCTGGTAGACCGACGTGAGCTCTTCGCGAGCGAGTTCGGATACAGCGGCGAGGGTCTCGTCGTTGTACGGCAGGAAGACCGGGTACTCGCGAACTTCCTTGGCCGACTGGGCAGCGAGCTCGCTCTGAGCCTTGACCAGCTGGAGGAGGAACGGCTTGGCGGCGTCGAGTCCCTCGGCGACGACCTCTTCGTTCGGCTTGCGAGCGCCGGCCTGGATGAGGCCCCATGCGCCTTCGGTGGCTTCTGCTTCAACCATCATGATGGCGATGTCTTCGTTGCCGTTCTCGTCGGTGACGAGGCGGCCAGCCACGGTGAGGTCGAACACAGCGTTTTCCAGCTGCGATGCCTTCGGGAATGCAACCCACTGGCCATCGATGAGCGCGAGGCGGATGCCGGCGATCGGACCCGAGAACGGAAGTCCCGAGATCTGGGTCGACATGGATGCCGCGTTGATGGCGAGAGCGTCGTAGAACTCGTCGGGAGCGATGCTCAGGACGGTGATGACGATCTGGACCTCGTTGCGCAGGCCGGTCACGAAGGACGGGCGAAGCGGACGGTCAATCAGGCGGCAGACGAGGATCGCCTCGGTCGACGGACGGCCTTCACGGCGGAAGAACGAACCGGGGATCTTGCCTGCAGCGTAGCTGCGCTCTTCAACGTCCACCGTGAGGGGGAAGAAGTCGAACTGGTCTTTGGGCTGCTTGCTCGCGCTCGTCGCCGAGAGCAGCATGGTTTCCTCGTCGAGGTAGGCAGCAATGGCACCCTGTGCCTGCTGTGCCAGTCGTCCCGCTTCGAAGCGGACAGTGCGCTTTCCGTACTTGCCGTTGTCGAGGACTGCCTCGGCGAACTTGATTTCTGGACCTTCCATAGGTCACTCCTTACGTTTAGCGCCGCCCCGTGTGGGCGCACGCTCTGCATAGGAGCAGGAACAGGCAGTAATTACTCAAACCATTCGGTCCGGCTGATCTCCAGTAGAAAATCGCTCTCGACGTCCCACCGATACACCGAAGGGAGAATTGTCGGGCACTCCGACGCGAGAGAAATTCACCACCGAGGACCAGCTTCCTGCCGGCCTGCTCCGTGATTCGACTCCGATATTGCTATCGGGCCATGACCAGCCTAGCAGAGGGCCCCTTTTTCGCGGCTGGCAATCTCCTCGTTGGCGTGTCTTTCTGGTGAACGGACGATGTATCAATGAACGGATGCTGTCGCGCACGTTCGCGAAACAGCGCACTCCCCTACCGCCCCGAGTGGCGGCGGGAGTACGGTGTCTCGCAACGAAGCCCGCAGTCCGGCGGGGAGGACAGCACATGACGATCGCGGATGATCCAGCAGCCTTCATCGCCCTCGCCCTCGGAACCGGCGAGCGCACTGAGCCCCGGAGCCTCACCGCCGCCGAGTTCGAGGCATTCACGCCGCGCCACTCGCGGGTGCTTCGAGCCGCACTCGCCATGCGCGGCGGGGTCAGCCTTGCGGTCTGGATCGGTGGAGCCGCAGCCGAAATGGATCTCTGGCGACGCATTCGCGTGTGCACCGACGCCGACGGACAGGTTTGGGCGGTGATTGTGCCGCCCTCTCCCGCCGACGCTTCTCGCCCCACCTGGCTGGACCGCGCGCACATCTACGCCCGGCTGCTCGATTCCCGCGGCTTTGACGCCATCGAGTTCGACGTGATGGCGGGGGCAAGCGCTGGCGGCCTCAACGCCGTCATGTTCGCCGTTGCGCAGCGCGCCGGCGCAGACGTCGACGCCCTCCTGCCGGTCTGGCGGGATGTCGGCAGCGCCTGGCGCCTGCTCCGGCCACCGGGGTTCCGCCGCGTCGATTCTGTCCTCCGCGGCGACGGCTACTTTTGGCCCGAACTCACACGCATCCTCCGCGGCCTCTACGGCCAATCCATCGAAACGGATGCCTCTGGCCACCCTCTCGACGCCCGCCCGGTCGCCAGCGCGGCCGCTTCTTCCCCCTCGCCTATTCACCCGTTCCACCGGGCACGACGCGTCACTGTCGATCTTTCCGCGACGCTCGTCGACAGCGAAGACGCGAGTGAGCGCGGCACTCAGGAAGGCAAGGGACACTTCCACTTCGTGGGCAACGACGACGGCACGGCGTCCGAGTACGGTCGGGGCATTCCCTCGGGCGCCGCCGCCGTTCCCGACTCCGACCTGGCCCGACTCGCCTACGCGGCTCGAACCACATCGTCATTTCCCGGTGCGTTTGAACCGGCATTGATCTTCTCGAAGACCACCCGGGTTCCGCTGACCGGGCCTCTCGCCGCCGACGCCGAAAGCGTCGATATGACATTCGCCTTCCACGCGCATCGCATCGACTGGTCGCATCCGTTTCGAGTGGTTGACGGTGGCGTCCTCGACAACGTGCCCATCGATCGAGCGTTCCGCGCCATCCGCGGCATGGCGTCAACGGTGAACGCCACCCGCGCGCTGCTCTATCTCGACCCGAGCCCGCCCGTGCAGCCGCTCGCCTCGGTCCGTCCGACGCAGTACGGTCGCGCCGATGCTGACTCGGTCTTCGCGAGGCCGCACCGGGTACTCGACCGGCTGGCCGACCGACAGTCCCAATTTCTGGCAGCCATCCAGGCTGGGCGCGGCAAACGCGGCATCAGCGAGTCCGGCCCGGAGGAAGAAGACGAGGTCGAGCGGTTCCGGCTGGCGCTCAAGCAGGCGCAGGGCCGGAGCGAGTCTCTCGCTGTCTTCTCTGAGGCAGCCATCGACGACTACGGAACCGACGCGGCCCAGCGTGCCTACGTCCGATTCCGATCGGCCGCCGATCTGCAGCGGCTCTCCCTCGTGCTCGCGAACCCGTCGCTCTGGCAATTGGGAACCAACCTCCCCACCCGCTCCGCCTGGCGGGCCCGGTCGGCTGAGGAACGCAGCGGGTTCGATGTCCTCTTCGATGCGGTGTACGACAGCATGTCGCTGGCGCCCATCGGCTCAGAGTTTGTCCGCGCCGTGGTCCTCGGTCCGCAGGCGCTGATTGACGCCACGCTCTCGCTCCTCAACTGGGTCCGCGCCCTCGAGAACGTCACCGACCCTGGCGGTGAGGTCGCCGATGTGCGCATGCGGGTCTATCGAATCCTTGCGGATGCGACCGACGCGCGCGACCTGTGCCTGCGGGCGGTACTCGACGACGCCGACCGAACCGGAGCACCGACGCCGGCCCAGCTCGCCGACACCGTCCTCACGGCATGGATCCGGGAAAGCGCAGCGGCCACCGATGCGGTCGCCCATCAGTGGCGCGTTCTCGATGAGTGCCTCGCCGTCCTGCGTGCGGCGGCTCCCGGTTCCTCAAGAGCCGCTGCCTTGCCCACAGCCACTGACGTCCCGACGGCCCCAGACGGGCGGACGTCGTCCGGCTCCCCCACATCCTCCGGCTCCCCCACATCCCCCAAGTCCTCCGCTCCCCTCGATCGCGCGGCCCGGGATGATCCGTCAGAGTCGGCGAGCGCCTGGGCACAGGTCCCGTGGTCAGGAATTCCGAGCCGGCGTCCCGACTTCGCTGCGGCCGACCTCGCTCCGTTCCTGGCCGCCATCGGCATCCCCGAACCGATGTCGGCGCTGACGTTCTGGCGCATCACCGGAGATGAACCCGCAGCGCACCCCGCCGAGTACACGACGCTGCTCGAGCGGAAGAGACGAACGGCGACGCGCGTCGCCCTCGCTCAGGCGTCCAGCGACATCGACGACGACGTGCTCACGCGACTCTTCGGCACCGGTCTCACCTCACTGAACAAGCTCGCGGGCACAACCGCGTTCAGCTTCGGCGGGTTCCTGTCCCGGCAGTGGCGGATCAACGACTGGTGGTGGGGCCGCCTCGACGCGGCCGCCGGGATGACCCGGTTCCTCTCCTCATATCCCGCGCGTCGTCCCGTACCCGGTGAGCACACGGTCCTGCCGCCCGCCTCAGCACTCGCAGACGCTGTCCAGGCGAATGTGCTCGACGACGCGGCGCACAGCATCGACAGCCCATTCCGGTTACCACCGACCGACCCCGGTTCCGCCCCCGACATTCGAGCGGCGTTCAGCCTGGGCGGCAACTCCCTCACCGACCTGTCGCCGCGCTACCTCCTCGCGATCGCGTCACGAAGCATGCGTGTGGCGTCCCGTGCCCTGTCCGGGTCCGTGTCCACCTCGCTCCGGCTCCTGCTTGCACTGGTGCGGCCGATTCTCGTTTTCCTGCCGCTCGCCGCCACGCCGATCCGCGCCGCCATCGCCGCCACCGTGCTGGGCGCGACCATCACGATCGCCGCGTCATCGGCGCGGGTGGCCGTGAACCGGCCAGACGCCTGGACGCTCGCGCCGGGCTTGATGGTGCTGGCCGCGATCCTGATCGCGCTGATTTCAGGGGTTGTGGTCGCCGCGCGGCGCTGGCGCCGTCTGCTTCACCTGCTCCAAGCCTCCACCACGGAGTGGTCAGACGGGGCGCTACATTCCGCCACCGCGCTCTCGCGCAGTGCCCTCGGGCAAGCCGCACTTGGCACTGTGGCTGCCACCGCGACCGTGGGAATCGCCGTCTGGCCGCTGTTTCGCGACGGGCTCAGCGTGTCGTTCTGGATCCTCGCGATCTCCGGCGCGATCATCGCAGCACTGGCTCGACGCTGGGCGCAGGCACCCAGCGGCGTCAGCCACCCTGTCCTTGCCTTCGGGGCCGGAACCCTGGCATACGCCGGTTGGGTCGCGATCGTGCTCCTGCTTCCCGGGCTCGTCGCAGCGCTTCCCGTGAACGACACCGGTGAAGCGTTAGAAAACCTCTCGGTGACCGACGGCGTACTGGCCCTCACAGTCACCGGTGCCGCGCTCGTCCTGGCGCTGTTGTTAACGGTTGGCTGGTTGCCGATTCGAGCCTCCCAGCCGCGAACCTGGCTGCTCAACGCCGCAACCGTCTCGGTGGCCTCGGCGGCCGGCGCCGGTGGAGTCGTGCTCATTTCCCAACTGTTGCGCGGAACGGAGTTCGCCTCGCTCAACATCGCCACCACCGTCATTCTCACCATTGCGGTGTGGGGCTCTCTCCTGTGGTGGCTCCCCGAAATACCGGAAGGGCGTTTGCCCGGCTGGCAGTCAGCCGAAATTCCGGACACCCTGCGGGATTAATCGCGGGTTCGCGCCCACCAGATTCCCACGACGACGAGAAGCACGACGGCGACAAGCGCGACCAGGGCGAACTTGATGGCCACCGCGAGGAAGGTCAGCGCAATATTCACGATCCATGACGCGACGACGACGGCCAGGATGACAACGACGATGCCGATCAGGAGGTTCTTGGTACTGGTCTTCATACGTTCAGTTGACCACAGCGACCACCGGAACAACGAAACGAGCGCGCCCGCTTTCTCGAAAGGAAGCGAACGCGCTCGACGTTGATGACACCGGCAGGGTTAGCTCGGCTGGAAACCGCCGACCGGGCTCAGGGACGCGTCGAAGCCGAAGGGGTCGCGAACTTGGCTCGACCGGTCAGATGCGGCGATGAGGGGAACCAGCTCACCGGCAGCGCGGTCGATCCGGTCAGGCAGTGTCTTAATCTTGTCTGCACCACTGCCCCAGTCCTCTGAGGCTGCGAAGACACTCGTCGGCACAACGACCGCGTGGAGGTAGGTGAACATCGGCCGGAGCGCGTAGTCCAGGGCGAGCGAGTGCCGGGCGGTTCCTGCTGTCGCGCCGATGAGCACCGGCATATCGGTCAGCGACCGGTTGTCGAGCACATCGAAGAACGACTTGAACAGGCCACTGTAGCTCGTCGTGAAGATGGGCGTCACGGCAATGAGTCCATCGGCTCCGGTCACGGCGTCGATCACCGCCTCCAGCTTCGGACTGGCGAAACCGGTCAGCATGTTGTTCATGATGTCCGACGCCACGTCGCGGAGCTCGACCGTGGTGACCTCAACCTCAACGCCCTGCTCCGTCAACCGGGCGACGGTCGCGTCGGCCAGTCGGTCGGCGAGCATCCTGGTCGACGACGGCTGGCTCAGTCCAGCCGAGACAACGGCAAGTTTCCGAGCGGCCATTACTTCACCTCTGATTCGACGAGTGCGGGTGCGGCGTCGGCAACGGCACGAAGCGACGCGTGAGTGGGAGCATCCGGGATATCGGTCGGACGGTTTGCGGCGAACTCGCGGCGGAGCACCGGTACAACTTCTTCGCCGAGCAGGTCGAGCTGCTCGAGCACCGTCTTGAGTGGGAGTCCGGCGTGGTCCATCAGGAACAGCTGGCGCTGGTAGTCGCCGACATAGTCGCGGAAGCCCAGCGTCTTGTCGATGACTTCCTGGGGGCTGCCGACGGTCAATGGGGTTTGCGAGGTGAAGTCCTCGAGGCTCGGGCCGTGGCCGTACACCGGAGCGTTGTCGAAGTACGGGCGGAACTCGCGAACGGCGTCCTGCGAGTTCTTGCGCATGAAGACCTGTCCGCCGAGTCCGACGATGGCCTGGTCGGCGCGACCGTGTCCGTAGTGCTCGAAGCGCTGGCGGTAGAAAGCGACCATCTTTGCGGTGTGCGAGGCGGGCCAGAAGATGTGGTTGGAGAAGAACCCATCGCCGTAGAAGGCAGCCTGCTCCGCAATTTCGGGAGAGCGGATCGAGCCGTGCCAGACAAAGGGGGGGACGCCATCGAGCGGGCGCGGCGTGGAGGTGAATCCCTGCAGAGGCGTGCGGAACTGGCCTTCCCAGTCCACGACGTCCTCGCGCCACAGCCGACGCAACAGCGCGTACTTTTCGAGGGCCAGCGGGATGCCCTGGCGGATGTCCTCACCGAACCAGGGGTACACCGGGCCGGTGTTGCCGCGGCCGAGGGTGAGGTCCATGCGACCACCGGAGAGGTGCTGCAGCATGGCGTATTCCTCGGCAATACGCACGGGGTCGTTGGTGGTGATCAGCGTGGTCGCTGTCGAGAGGATGATCTTGTCGGTCTTGGCGGCGAGGTAGCTGTTGATGGCCACCGGGCTCGAAGGGAAAAACGGCGGGTTGTGGTGCTCGCCCATGGCGAAGACGTCGAGACCGACCGTTTCGGCGTGCTGGGCGATGGTCAGGATGTCCTGCAGGCGCGATGCGTCGGTAGGCGTCTGTCCCGTGGTGGGATCGGTGGTGATATCACCAACACTGAAGATTCCGAACTGCATGGTTTCCTTCTCACAAGTCTGAAATATCTATTCGTATGAATGGATATCAAGTGTAACGGGACGTATCCGTCATCTATTCCCGCTGATCAATGTTCCTTCAGTTGGGCGCTCCGCCCTAGTCTGGGAGCGTGACAGCAGCAACCGGCAGCACTCCGAAACCACGCGTCCCATTCTGGGACAACGCCCGTTTCGCCTGCATCGTTCTCGTTGTCATGGGTCACGGCATTCAACGCATTACGTATGACTCGGATGCTGCGCTGACCGTTTATCTCCTGATCTATACGTTCCATATGCCCGCATTTGCGATTGTCAGTGGGTACTTCACGAAAAGTGGGCCGCCCAACATCCGTCAAATGAAACGGGTGATCACGGACATCCTGCTTCCGTACCTCATCATGGAAACGATCTGGACGCTGGTTCAGTTCCTCGTCGAAGGCAAACGCGAGCTCAACCCCACCCAGCCCTCGTGGACACTTTGGTTCCTGCTTGCGCTCGGCATCTTCCGCCTGGTCCTTCCGTACCTCGCGCTGCTGCGCTGGCCTCTGGCCTGGGCGCTCGTCATCTCGGTGGGGGTGGGCTACTTCGACAACGTGGACAGCACGTTCTCGCTTGCCCGCACGCTCGGTATTCTGCCGTTCTTCGTGCTGGGCTGGCAACTGCACCGATGGAAGCTCGTCGAGCGGTGGCGGGTCGTTGACCGGCAGACCTGGCTGATCCGTGGCATCGCTCTCGCGTTGTTCGGCCTCTGGCTCACCGTGCTCATTGCTTTCATCGACCTCTGGCGGCGCATCGACCTGCGCTACTGGTTCTTCTACGACGACTCCTATGCCGGGCTTGGTGAAGACCAGTGGTTTGCCGGCGGAGTGCGCCTGGCCCTGATTGTGCTTGCCGCGCTGATGAGCGCGGCGTTCTTCGTGCTGCTCCCCCGCCGGGAGACGTGGATGACGCAGTTCGGCAGGTACACGATGTACGTGTACTTGCTGCACAGTTTTGTGCTCTACCCATTACGCGAGAGCGGAGTGCTTCGGCACGAGACGCTGCCGGACGTATGGCTCGTGGCGATGCTAGTCTTTGCGGTGGTGATCTCGGTGGTGCTCGCGAGCTCTCCGGTTCGGCGCCTGTTCCGTCCGCTCATCGAACCCAAGCCGAAGTGGATCTTCGCCGACCACCGTGACGCGGCGCCGGGAGAATCTCGACGGGATCCAACGGGTGCCGAACGCAATCGAGATCCGCACCGCCAGCGACCGGCAGCCCCACCCCGCAGGCCGGAATGAGGTCCGCGTGCTAGCGCGTGGAGTCTGCCAGTGACCGCGACCGCGCGGCACGGGCGGCACGGGCGGCCTGGGCGTCCCTCGCCGCCTTCTCCCGCTTGATCTCACGCGCCTTCCGCGCGGTGAGAATGAGCCCGGCCAGCACACCGACGATGGCACCGACGCTGTTCGCCACGAGGTCCCGAGGGTCGGAGACTCGACCGGGAATAAAGATCTGTGCGGTCTCGATCGCCAGGGTGATGCCGCAGCCGAGAGCCATGGCAAGCCACCACAGCCGACGACCGAACAGGAGCACAAGGAACAAGCCGATCGGGAAGAACATGGCAACGTTCGCGCCGAATTCGAGCGTGTTGTAATTGATCCAGGCGGTGGCGTCGTGGCGCTGCAACACCCGCAGCACTGTGAAGATCAGTCCGCTGTTGCTCTCGTCGAACGGCTGCGGGCCGAGGGTCACCCAGCCGACAAAGGCCAGATATAGCCCGGTCAACAGGCCGAGGATCGGATGACGATGAAGCATCCGTTTATTGTGACCTACTTTGCTGGTGACGGCATCCCTCAACGCCCTCTCAAACTGTGGAGTTGCCGCACATCCCCTGCGCGCCCGCTAGGGGGTTCGAGTGAGTCGCTCGGTCGCCTCCTGCTTGCCGAGCACCGAATTGCGGCGGCCGTATGCGAAGTAAATGACGAGGCCGACCACCAGCCAAATAGCAAAGCGCACCCAGGTCAGGGTGGTCAGGTTGAGCATGAGCCAGAGGCACAACACAGCCGAGAGGATCGGGAGGAACGGCGACAGCGGCACCCGGAACGCCCGCGGCAGGTCGGGGCGCTTCTTACGCAGCACGACGACGGCGATACTCACGAGCACGAAGGCGCTGAGCGTTCCGATGTTGATCATTTCCTCGAGAATTCCGACGTCGGTCAGGCCCGCGAGGAGCGCCACCAGCACACCCGAGATGATCTGGACGCGAACCGGGGTCCTCCGCTTCTCGCTCGTGACGCTCAGCCACCTCGGTAGCAGTCCGTCGCGGCTCATGGCGAAGAGAACCCGGGCGAGCCCGAGCAGGAGCACCATGATGACGGTGGTCAGCCCGGCGAGGATACCGACAGAGATCACCTGCGCGGCCCAGTCGGCGCCAACGGCCACGAACGCCGTCGCGAGCGACGGGTCCTCCGCTTCGGCGAGGGTGGTGTACGGAACCATTCCGGTCAGCACCAGACTGACTCCGATGTAAAGAATCGTGACGATGGCGAGGCCACCGAAGATGCCGCGCGGCAGGTTCTTCTGTGGGTCGCGGACCTCCTCGGCACTCGTCGCGACAACATCGAATCCGATGAAAGCGAAGAACACGAGGCTGGCACCGGCAAGAAGACCAAACACCCCATACTGGGCTGGCGCAGCTCCGGTCATGAAGGAGAACAGTGACTGGGTCCACGCGTCCTCCGACCCACCCTCGGTCGGAACCGACTCCGGAATGAACGGTGAGTAGTTCGCGGGCTGGATGAAGAAGGCGCCGACGACGATGACGAAGAGGACGATGGCCACCTTGATGATGGTGAACACCGCGCCGACGCGAGCGGAGAGTTGGGTGCCGAGCACGAGGAGCGTGGTGAAGACCGCAACGATGAGGAACGGACCCCAACTGACCTGGACACCGCCGAGGTTGAGCGTGTCGGGAAGGCTCCAGTTCCAGAGGTCGAAGACAAGCGAGAGGTAGATGCCCCAATACTTGGCGATGACCGCGGCTGCGGTGAGCATTTCGAGGATCAGGTCCCAGCCGATGATCCAGGCCAGCAACTCTCCCAGCGTGGCGTAGGTGAAGGTGTATGCCGACCCGGCGACCGGCACGGCGGAGGCGAACTCGGCGTAACACATGATGGCGAGCGCGCAGGTGATCGCCGCGAGGAGAAACGAGAGGCTCACCGATGGCCCGGCGTACTGGCCGGCCGCGCGGGCGCCAACCGAGAAGATGCCCGCGCCGACCGCGACAGCAACGCCCATGACCATGAGGTCCCAGGTGCCGAGTGTGCGTTTGAGGCTGCGGTGCTCGAGGTGCGAATCCGCGAGGGAATCCTCAATACTTTTTGTGCGCCAGAGGCTCATGGTGACTTCCCCGATCTGTGCCCCAAACGGGGCACCTACTGAGAATGCCAGACATCGCGTTCTGCGTC
The DNA here is from genome assembly GCF_024171565.1 of Okibacterium sp. HSC-33S16. Taxonomy (GTDB): domain Bacteria; phylum Actinomycetota; class Actinomycetes; order Actinomycetales; family Microbacteriaceae; genus Mycetocola_A. The sequence continues at coordinate 327,184 of NZ_JALJZZ010000003.1, read as the reverse complement.
GAGACAATCTGCCCCACGCAAGCCCGTGTCGTCAGGAGAGGAGGAATGAGAGGATCGGCGCCATGACGGACATTGTGACAACTCGAATCGACCCTGACCACCGCACCGAGCCGTGGTGGACACGGGCCGTGGTCTACCAGATTTACCCGCGAAGCTTCGCCGATTCCGACGGGAATGGTATCGGTGACCTGAATGGCATCCGTTCGAAGCTCGACTACCTGGCCGAGCTGGGCGTCGATGTGCTGTGGCTGTCGCCGGTCTACCCGTCGCCGCAACACGACAACGGCTACGATATCCGCGACTATGAGGACATCGATCCGGTGTTCGGCTCGCTGCGCGACTTTGATGAGTTGGTGACGGAAGCCCGCGACCGTGGCATCCGCATTGTCATGGATCTTGTCGTGAATCACACGAGTGATGAACACGAGTGGTTTCGCGAGTCGCGGTCATCGATCGATAACCCGAAGCGGGACTGGTATTGGTGGCGGCCACCGAATGAGGACGGCGGTGCCCCGAACGGCTGGACCAGTGCGTTTTCAGGGCCGGCGTGGACTCTCGACGAGGCGACGGGCGAGTATTACCTGCACTTGTTCGCCACTCAGCAGCCCGACCTGAACTGGGAAAACCCGGACGTGAGGCACGCCGTTTACGCGATGATGCGGCGTTGGCTTGACCGCGGTGTTGCCGGGTTCCGGATGGACGTCATCAACCTCATCGCGAAGCGCGTGGAACTCATCGACGGGCCAGAGCGCGGCTCGGGCGGCGGCTTTGTGATGGGGCCACAGATTCACGACTATCTCAAAGAGATGCACCGGGAAGTGTTCGAGGGGCGCGAGGGAACCTACCTGACCGTTGGCGAGATGCCCGGAGTCAGTATCGACGACGCCGCATTGTTCACCGACCCGACGCAGGGCGAGGTGGACATGGTATTCCAGTTCGAGCACGTGTCGCTGGACCAGGGCGCGCACAAGTTTGAGCCGATTCCACTCGACCTCGTCGCGCTCAAGACAAATCTTGCTCGGTGGCAGGTTGGCCTTGCTGAGACCGGGTGGAACAGCCTCTACCTCAACAATCACGATCAGCCGCGGCTGGTGTCGCGGTTCGGTAACGACCGGGAGTACCGCTACGAGTCGGCAACGCTGTGGGCGCTCGTGCTTCATCTGCACCGTGGAACGCCATACATCTATCAGGGTGAAGAGATCGGAATGACCAATGTGCGTTTCGAGTCGATCGAGCATTACCGCGATATCGAATCGCTCAATCACTATCGGGAAGCGGTCGAGGAGTTCGACCAGGCGCCGTCAAGCGTGTTGAGCGCCGTCCACGCGATGGGTCGGGACAACGCTCGAACCCCCATGCAGTGGAACGCGGACGAGCAGGCGGGATTCACCACCGGGACACCGTGGATCGCGGTGAACCCGAATGCCGTAGAGATCAACGTCGAAGCGGATCGGGCCAGTGGAAGAAGCGTGTTCGGGTTCTATCAGCGGCTGATCGAGTTGCGTCACAGCAACGACACCGTGGCGTTCGGAAATTTCGAATTGCTTGAACCGTCTCATCCCACGCTGTACGCGTTCACCAGGACGTCGGAGCCTGAACGGTTGCTTGTCGTGGCAAATGCCTCAGACGAACCACTCAGCACGGAACTGCCCATGGACGTCGGTTCGGCTGAACTGCTTCTCAGCAACTACCCCGTGAATGGTGACGCACCGCTTCACCCCTGGGAGGCACGCCTGTACCGCCTCTAGGCCAGCACAAAAAATGGGCCGTTCACCCGAAAGGTGAACGGCCCATTGTTTAAGAAGATCGCGTTGTCATCGTCCTGATCAGATCAGGAGCCGACGCGGTTCTCGACTGAGATTAGCGACGCAGTCCGAGACGCTCGATGAGCGAGCGGTAACGGTTAATGTCGACATCAGCGAGGTAACCGAGCAGGCGGCGACGCTGGCCAACCAACAGAAGCAGGCCACGACGTGAGTGGTGGTCGTGCTTGTGCTCTTTGAGGTGCTCAGTGAGATCCTTGATCCGCTGAGTCATCACAGCGACCTGGACCTCGGGGGATCCGGTGTCACCGGGGTGGGTTGCGTACTCTTCGATGATCGCCTTCTTGGCTTCGCCTTCAAGTGCCATAGGTTGATCCCCTTTTCTCTCGTTGCGCGGTGCCCGTCACAGAATGTGTGGGCTCTCTTTATCCGCGGCCGTTTGACGGCAACCTCAAGAGTTTAGCAGGTTTCACGCCCGCCATCGGCGCTAGTGTAAACGCACCCGGCACGAACGGCTGTGAAGGCCAGCGTGCCACCGTCGAAAGGGATGCCATGGCCTCGTCTCTCAGGGATATCCTGCGACCGCTCCCCTCATTTCCCGATGAGCTTCCGACTTTCGATGTGAACGCGGCACCCGATGATCCGGTGGCTCTGTTCGTTGACTGGCTCACGGAGGCCATCGACGCCTCGGTACTCGCACCGCACGCGATGACTCTGTCGACCAGTGAGCCGGACGGGAAAGTGACGGCGCGAATGCTGGTGCTCAAGGACATCGATGACCGGGGCTGGGTCTTTGCATCACGCGACGATGGGGCGAAAGCCCGAGATCTCGGTGCAAACCCCTTTGCCGCGCTCACCTTCTTCTGGCCTCAGATGGGCAGGCAGGTTCGCGTGACGGGCGCGGTGCGGAAGCGGCCGCGCACCGAGGGCGAAGCAGACTTTCTGGCACGATCTGAAGGTTCAAGGGTGTCGGCGTTTGTCGGGCATCAAAGCGAACCACTCGAATCGCTGGAGATGTACGACGAGGCATACGCGGTGGCGGCGGCGCGTGTCGCCGAGGACCCTTCGCTCGTCACCCGCACCTGGAACACCTGGTCGGTTGCCGCCGATGAGGTGGAATTCTGGCAGGCCTCACGCGACCGTGGGCACATTCGCCTCAAGTATCGACACCATGGTCACTCCTGGGAGCACGGTCTCCTGTGGCCGTGAGCGCACACACCCTCGAAACGAATCACCCTAGAACGGAGCGGCGCCGGATCCGTTCGGCTCACCGGCTAGTTGCGGGGGCCATACCGGCAGAACAGCGTCCGGAGCGGTGACGTACTTGCGTTTCAAGGGCGATGTCCACTCGAGGAACCCATTTCCAGTCTGCTTCACCGACCATGCCGTCTGGTGCTTGAGCCGGTGGTGTGGCGGACACAGACTGGCGAGATTGGCGTAGTCGGACCTGCCGGAGAATTGCCAGTCGACCGTGTGGTCGATGTCGCATTCCGAGGCGGCCCGGTTGCAGCCGTAGCCGCGGCATGTGCCGTCCCTGAGCTCGAGTGCGAGCCGGAGATCCTTCGGGATTTTGTACTTGTCCCGACCAAGCGACAGCGGCACTCCCGTTTCGGGATGCACCAGCAGCCGCATGAACGACGTCGCCTCACCGGCAAGTTGTCGCGCGGTCTCTGGATCGATGGGCCCGTATCCCTCAAGCTCCGCAGGCTCTTCGCTCACTCCCATCAGCGTCAAGACGGGGACGGTGACAATAACGGTTGGGCGAATGCCTCGAAGCGGCCCATTGCGTCGCTGGTCCGAACGGTCGCGTGAGCCGTGCGCGGCCGCCGTCGGGCCGCTGGCGCCAACCTCCACCACATCGTCGACGCTCGTGGCGAGTTCTGTGCCCACAGAGTCCGACCGCTCACACTCGGCACATGCAGCTGAACCAGAAACGGAGCCGGTTTCGTCCTGTGGCGCGGGGCAACCGCACTCGAGTCGAGGAGCGGCACCACGTGGCAGCTTGTGCTGCACGCTCTCCAACAGGTGATCCACCGCCACGTCGAGGCTGAGCTGCGTGAGGGTTCGAGGCTCATCGTCACGCTGGAGCGTCATCGCTTCCGCTCTCACCGAGTTGTAGATGGCCATCGCTGTTGCGGCCGGCTGATAGAGGTTGATCCACGCCATGCCGTCGAGATCGGCTTGGAACTCCATCCGACGCTTCTCAAACGCCGATCGCTTGCGACTCGTGATCGATTCGGGATGAGTGCGCTCCCGAAGCTTCCGGGCCCTGGCACTGAACTTCGCAGCCGTCAGTGACTTCGCTGCCGGCAGAACCTTGTGCTCGAAATCCGCTCGGGCGTCGACCGGCAGCGTTGTTACCTGGTCAACCATCGCCTGAGCGTGTCGATACGAAATCTCTCCGGCGGCGAGCGCATCCATCGTCGCAGGCAGCTGCTGCGCGAGCGTTTCGCTGTCGGCAATGAGTGAGGATGCCGTGCTCTCCGGGATGCGCAGCGCACTGGCCAGCTCCCAGGTGAAAGACCGCCGTGCAAGATCTTGCACCTCGGCATCGGTGTGTGGGGGTCCGAGCACCACGACCGACCGCGCCGTGACCTCGCTCCAGGCTCGAGCCTGATCGATCAGCAGCGCCCGAGTCGCGTGCGCCCGTGCAATCAGCTCGTTGACGGTGACAATGCCGTCGACCAAAGCAGAAAGTGCATCCGCGTTGAGTGCGCCTTGCGACGAGACCTCCGGGTCGGGCGACTCGTCGTCCGGTTCCGAATCGGGCGGCCCACCCCGCAAGATTTCTTCGTCGCTCATCTCGATGAACTCGGTGTCCTGCGGACGCGTGTCGATCACATAGACGTCGCCGCAGAACGGGTCGTCTTCGAGCGACACGTCGGGAAACGGCTCACCATGCAGCGCATCATCAGTCGGGAGCTCATCGGGCCTCAACCAATAGGGCGGTACTCCACCAGGGATCAACTCATGCGCTGGTCGCCAGTCGGGAGGTTGGAGGTCAGGTACATCATCGTCATCCTTCATGGCTCAAGTACATACCCTGCCACCGACATTACTTCGATTCACGGCATTGCAATGCTCGCATACAATCGAAGCTATCTTCGACTCGCCCACCCGGAACTCCGCCCGCACGAACAGAGGTTTCCCACGATCGCCGGTTCTTCCGCACCCGTTCTCCGAGTGACAAACTGGCTCCATGGATTCTCGCGTTCACTTCATCACCGTCGCAACAGCCGACCTCGATGCGGCTCGGCACTTCTACCAGGAAGGCCTCGGCTGGGAACCCCTCGTCGACGTGCCGGACGAGATCCTCTTCTTCCAAATCGGCCCAGGTCTCACCCTCGGACTCTATGACGCGCGCACTTTCACCAACGACCTGCTCGCCCCAGGCACCGCTCAGCCCTCTGGTTTCACCCTGTCGCACAACGTCGACAGCGCAACCCTCGTCGACGAGACGATCGAACGGCTGCTTGCTGCCGGGGCTACCCTCGTCACCAAGCCTCAGTTTGCGGCGTTTGGCGGGTATCACGGCCACGTCGCTGATCCCAATGGCATCGTGTGGGAGATCGCGCATAATCCGGCGTGGAGCGTCGACGAAACCGGCGCTGTTCTCCTGGGAGAGTAAAAAGCATCGTCGAACGGATGCCATCGGCTGCCTAAACTGGAACCGTCAAGACCCAGCGTGAGGACGTCCCATGAGCACGAACGAACCAACAGCACACCCGGACGGCCCCGCCGACCGGGCCGAGGAAACGAAGCGCAAGTTCCGCGAGGCGCTCGAGCGGAAGAACGCCAAGTCGCAGGGCAAGGGCACCGCCCACCTCAACGGCGATTCGTCCATCCACGCCGCGCAAGGACCCGCTTCACACCAGCGCGAGTTCCGGCGGAAGAGCGGCTAAGCCGAGCGCTCGAACACCAGCAGCGTTGACGTCGCGGTCGCAATCACACGCCCATCGGCATCCGTGAGAGCGGCAGACGCAAACGCAGCACGACGCCCGAACGAGATGAGGTTCGCCTCCGCGCGAACCCGTCCCGTCTCGGCCGTCATCGGTCGGTGGTACGACGTCTTCAACTCGAGCGTCGTGTAGCCCTGCGTCGGCGACAGGCGAGTGTGCACCGCTGTGCCGCACGCCGAGTCAAGCAGCGCGGCAGCGTAGCCGCCGTGCACCGAACCGATCGGATTCAGCACGTGGTCGCCGGGGATCCCCTCGAACGCCGCCATTCCACGGCCCACCTCGACGAGATCAAAGCCGAGCGTCTCACAAATCGATGGCCGCTGGCCCGCCGCGATCATGGCCTGCATTTGCTCGAGCCCGGTCAGACCGTCGGACTCAGGTGCGTCGAGAATGTTCATTCCCTCAGCTTAGGCAACAGCTCGGCCGCGGCTTCCAGCACCGCCTCGCTTCCCGCGTAGATGCCGTCTGCGCGCGGCCAGTGCGTCAACACTTCGGTGAATCCGAGTTCTGCGGCTCGCCCGACGCTGTCCTCAAACCGGGCAACACTGTCAAGGGCATAAACCCCGCCCGAGTCGATCATCAGGTACCGCTCCACGTTCAGCGGATCCGTCCCGACCGAGTCCGCCGCATCCTCAAACCGGGCACCGAGCGTCGCGATCGATGCCCACCAGTCCTCGCCAACGGCTCCGTCTGCGCCGGTCGTCACCCAGCCGGCGCCGTACTCCGCCGCGACCCGCATTCCCTTCGGCCCGTTCGCCGCGACCACAAACGGCAGCCGCGGCTGCTGTGCTGGCACACCGACCATGCGGGCGTTCACCGCGGTGTACCACTCCCCCGAAAAGCTCACCCCCGCGCTACCGGGCAACTCGAACCGCAACAGCAGGTCGAGGTCAGACACGAACTCCGCGAACCGCTCGTGCCGTTGCATCGGCGACAGTTCTCGCTCGCCCAACACGAACGCGTCGAACCCCGTGCCGCCAGCCCCAACGCCGAGCACGAACCGGCCACCCGAGATCTCGTCGAGTGTCGCGATGTCCTTCGCAAACGGCACGGGATGACGAAAGTTCGGCGATGCCACAATCGTTCCCAAACGGATGTGTGTCGTCACGACGGACGCCGCGGTGAGCGTTGGCACTGTCGCCTGCCACGGTTCGTCGGCCAGGCTTCGCCAGGAGAGGTGGTCATAGGTCCAGGCTGAGTCGAAACCCAGCTCCTCAGCCCCCCGCCATTTGCGCTGGGCTTCGGTCCACGGGTCCTGGGGAAGGATGATGATTCCACAACGCATGACGGCAGTCTAGAAGACATAAATCCCGCCTCTTCGTTGCCTCCCTCCCCCATCTCGCTGCCGAAAGTCCTGTCAAGGGTGGTCAGATGTCGGCGGGCGGTGTCACAATTTCGCCATGAGCACGCACACGAACATCGCACGCTGCTTCATCGTGCCTCCGTATCTTCTCGACCACATCGCCAAGCTCGACGATCCTCGGCTTGAGCACGCCTCGCACGCCGCCCAGCGCGCGCTGGCTTCCGCGCCGCCGTACGCCACTGTGCGCCGTGGCGAGCCTGCGCCCGGCCAGAAGAGCATGCGTTCCACACCCGAAGCGCCCCGGCGGGAGGCTGTTGCCGGTGAGCCGTCACGATTCATATCGGATGCCGGTGGCTCAGAAAACCTGCCGGGTCGCCTCGTGCGCTCAGAGGGGGAATCACCCACGGCCGACGACAGCGTGAACGAAGCCTACGACGGGCTCGGCGACACCTACTCACTGTTCTGGGAAGCATTCACCCGCGATTCCATCGACGACAACGGCATGCCCCTTGCCGCGACCGTGCACTATGGCGAGGCCTACGACAACGCGTTTTGGGACGGCACCCAAATGGTGTTCGGCGACGGAGACGGACAGGTGTTTGTGGGGTTCACGAACTCGCTCAGCGTGATCGGTCACGAACTTGCCCACGGCGTCACCCAGTACACAGCGAATCTCGTGTACTCGGGCCAGTCAGGCGCCCTCAACGAATCGGTGTCCGACGTCTTCGGGGCCCTTGTGGAGCAGCACTCAAGGGGCCACAGCGCCGACGAAGCCAGCTGGCTCATCGGTGAGGGCATCTTCTCCGCTGAGGTCGAGGGGCAGGCCCTGCGCTCGATGAAGGCACCGGGCACCGCGTACGACGATGACGTGCTCGGCAAAGATCCGCAGCCGGCAGACATGAGCGGCTATATCGAGACGGACGACGATAACGGCGGAGTACACCTCAACTCGGGCATTCCGAACCGCGCGTTCTACCTGACCGCCACCGCCATCGGCGGCAACGCGTGGGAATCAGCGGGGCGCATCTGGTACGAGACGCTCACCACCGAGATCAAGGCGAACACCGACTTCGCCCAGTTCGCTGAGGCCACGGCCACGGTGGCCGCACGGCTCTTCGGCGACGACTCGAGCGAGGCCGACGCCGTGCGCTCAGCGTGGCGGGAGGTAGGCGTAACGTCGCCAGCGGAGTAGCATTCCGGGCATGAAGGTGACCGTGACCCGAAGCGGCGGTTTCGCTGGGTTGTCGACGCGCTGGGAAGTGCGCGTTGACGAGCAGCCAGACGAGGACGCGTGGCTCTCGCTGCTGCGCGACCTGCCCTGGGACGCCGAGCGTCGGCAGGCGCCACAACCCGACCGCTACACCTACCGCATTCGGTGCGAGCCGGTTCCTGCCGCCCGTCCTGAGCCGAGGGAAGCCGTGATCGGCGAGCAGTCGCTCACCGGAGGCTGGCGTGAACTCGTTGACCGGGTCCGCTCGCTCGACCCCTCACCCGAGCGAGCGACGCCCTCTCGCCGTGACCGCGGAACCAGCTCGACTTTCTGATCAGACGCGCTCAACGACCGCCGGCGTGATTTCGTCGAGCGCCTTGCCGCGCTTGTCCGCGAGCCCCAGCGCTGCGCCGGCGGCCACGAGGAAGAACACCGCGAACACGCTAAACAGCAGCACGCTTCCGCCGACACCGCTGAGAACGGGCACAAGCAGCGGCGCGATGATGGACGCGATTCGGCCGACTCCCGCCGCCCAGCCGGCTCCGGTTGCACGGAGCTCGGTCGGATACAGCTCGGGTGTCACCGCGTAGAGCGCGCCCCACGCACCGAGGTTGAAGAACGAGAGCAGCATGCCCGCCGCGAGCACCTGCCACTCGAGCCCCGCCATACCGAACGCAACGGCAGACAGCGCCGATCCGGTGAGGAAGACCGCGAGGGTCTTATTCCTTCCCCACTTCTCGACGAGGTATGCGGCGACCAGGTACCCGGGCAACTGCGCAAGCGTGATGATGAGCGTGTACTCGAACGATTTCACCAGCGAGAACCCGGATGCCACGAGGATCGACGGGAGCCAAACGAACGCCCCGTAGTAGGAAAAGTTGACGCAGAACCAGACGACCCAGAGGGCGAGGGTCTGTCGGCGGTGCGGGCCGGCCCAGAGCAGAGCGACCTGTTGACGCGCGGACAGTCGCGGGGGCAGGGCCGCAGCAGTCGGTTCGGCTGCTGTGCCAGAGGCGAGAGGCGAGTCGTCTGCTGAACCGACGCCGTCGCTGGCAGAACCGGATTCGGGAACGGGAGTGACGGCATCCGCTCGCCCTGCCGATTGTTCGAAGGCCAGCACCGTTGCCTCGGCTTCGGCGGTGCGACCGCGGGACTCCAGGAATCGGACCGACTCGGGCATGCCGAACCGGACGATCACCGCGTAAATGGCGGGAATCGCGCCGATGGCGAACGCCCAGCGCCAGCCGTTGTCGCTGAGCGGAACGATGAAGTAGCCGATCAGGGCGGCGATGGTCCAGCCGACGGCCCAGAACGCCTCAAGTAAAACGATGATGCGACCGCGGATGCGGGGCGGTGCGAACTCCGACATGTAGGTCGACGCGACCGGAAGTTCGGCACCGAGCCCCAGCCCGACAACGAACCGGAGGACGATGAGCACACCGAGCGACCAGGACAGCGCGGCGGCTCCCGTCGCGATGCCGAAGATCAGCAGGGTGATGGCGAAGACCTGGCGGCGGCCGAGCCGGTCGGCCAGCAACCCGCCCAGGCTCGCGCCGACGGCCATGCCCACGAAGCCCGCCGACGCGATCCAGCTGAGTTCGGCACTGCCGAGCTGCCAGGTCACCGCGAGCTGTGCCAGGACGAAGGAGATGAGCCCGACGTCCATGGCGTCGAGTGCCCAGCCCAGGCCGGAACCGACGAGGAGCTTCCTGTGCTTCGGGGTGAACGGGAGCGCGTCAAGCCTCGCCAGTCGGGAGCTCGGGGGTAACGTCATCTGCCTATTCTGGCGTGTTCGGGGCACCGGGATGACCGAATGGGCCCTAGCGCGGGAGCAACTGCTCGGCGAGCAGTTCGAGGGTCTGCACCCGAGCCGGTGCCGCGGCAAGCGGGTCGGCCTCGAATGCCGATGCGCCCGGCGACACCATGACCTCATCCACGTCGAACCGCTTCGCGAGTTCGCGCACCCGCTCGGCGGCCGCTACGGGCTCGTCGATGATCCACGAGCCGAGCGACGCCTGGATGAACTCGTCCTGCAACGGCGACATGGTGGTGTTCGCGGCTTCCTCCACGGTCGCCAGTCGGCCGAGCTTCTCGTTGGTGCGCAGCCGCGCCATGTGCTGGAGGTTCGGCAGCGCGAGCGCGAGCGCCTCTGCGGAGGTCGGCGCCGCCACGACGTTCGCTGTGACGAAAGTGCGAGGGGCTGAGAGAATCTCCGACGGCTGGAACTGGCCACGGTATATCTCGAGGGCGCGCTCCGCGCCGTGACCGGCAAAGTGATGGGCGAACACATACGGCAGGCCGAGGGACGCTGCGAGCGTCGCGGAGTAGTCGCTCGAACCGAGCAGCCAGACGTCAGGCGTACCGGTCGCGGCCGGAGTTGCGCGCAACTCGTACTCCTGGCCGCTCGTGAGCCGCACCGTGGCCCCCTCGTCGCCGAGGAGCGCGATGATGTCGCTGACGTAATTGGGGAACTGATTGACATCGCTCGTCGCTCCGGAGCGGTTCAGCACGGCGGTGACCACCGGGTCGCTTCCCGGAGCACGTCCGATACCCAGGTCGATGCGACCAGGAGCGCTGGCCTCGAGGAGCGCGAACTGCTCGGCGACGACGAGCGGAGCGTGGTTCGGCAGCATGACGCCGCCGGAGCCGACGCGAATCCGATCGGTGTGTGCGGCCAGGATGCCAATGATGACGGCCGGATTCGTCGAGGCGACCGACGGCATGTTGTGGTGTTCGGCCACCCAGTATCGGGTGTAGCCGAGGGCATCGGCGGCCTTCGCGAGGTCAATCGATGCGGCGAGCGCATCGGCTGAGGATTGCCGTGAGCGGACGGGGACGAGATCAAGTACAGAGAGTTTCACAAACACAACCTTTCGACAATGTCCAAGGCGTGCGGTCGGCCCGGCATTCCCGAATCAGGCGAGAAGCTGTTGCCACCCCGTGCCGGCCGCATGTTCGAAGACGAGGTTGGTCTCCGTGTGCGCGACGGCCGGGTGACCGGTGAGGTACTGCACGACGAATTCGCGAAGGTCTGCGGTGCTCCGAGCGGCAACGTGCATGAGGTAGTCGTCGCGGCCGCCCATGTGGAACATCGAGAGAACGCCCGGCCAGGTGGGCGCTTCCTTGCGGAACTTCTGGATGTCGGCCCGGTTGTGCTGAGCCAGCTGCACGGCGATGAGTGCCTGCAGTGGCGCGCCGAGCACAGCGAGGTCAATATCGGCGTGGTAGCCCGTGATGTGGCCGGACTGGTGCAGTCGCCGCAGTCGGAGCGAGACGGTGGACTCGGCCAGGCCGAGGTCAGCGGCCAGCTGGGATCCTGACGCCCGCGCGTTGCTCGAGAGAGCGCGAAGGAGGGCCCGGTCGGTGCTGTCGAGTTGGGGTTTCTTCGATTCCATGACATCTCTCCTGTGGCACGCGCACGTTCTTCGGCATCCGGCCGTTTTTCCCCATACTAGTTGCCGGCGCTCCCGCCCGAATCGAAGAATGTCTCCTGTGCCGCGCCTCGCCGAAGCGCTCGACGGGCAGATCCCGACTGCTGGCGCCGCGCGGCAATAGGCTTCGCGCATGGTCATCCTCATCACGATCGCCGCTACCCTCTCCGCCGCGATCCACGTGCTCATCTTCTACTGGGAATCACTCGCATGGACCCGTCCGGCCGTGTGGAAGCGATTCGGCCTGGCCAGCGCCGAGGACGCCGAGACCACGCGCGTTTTGGCGTACAACCAAGGCTTCTACAACCTGTTCCTTGCCATCGGCGCCTTGGTGGGATCGATCATGTACGGGATCGGTTGGACCGATGCCGGGTTCGCGCTCGGTATCTTCGCCGTCTCCTGCATGCTGGCCGCTGCGATCGTGCTCGCGACGAGCGGCAAGGGTCGGCTGCGCGGGGCGCTCCTTCAGGGCTTCTTCCCGCTCATCACGATCGTGCTCTATCTCGCCAGCTGGACGATCGAACGCTGAGCGGGGAACAACACACCCCGTTCGGATTTCTCCGAACGGGGTTGGTGGTGCGGGCTCAGCCGCGCTCAGCGACGATCGAGTACAGGTCGTATGCGGACAGTCGCTCGCGACCGCCGAGTCCCTGAAGCTCAAGAACAAGACCGATGCCAGCAACCGTGTAGCCGGATCGTTCGACCAGTCGTGCCGCTGCCGATGAGCTGCCGCCCGTTGCCAGAACGTCATCGACGATGAGAACGCGACTGCCCTCGGCGAGCTGGCCCGGGCGAATCTCCAGTGTCGCGGTCCCGTATTCGAGGGCGTAGTCCTCGGCCAGGACGTGGCCGGGCAGCTTGCCGGCCTTGCGCACCGCGACGAGAGGAACGTGCTCGGCATATGCGAGCGCGGCGGCGAGCAAGAACCCTCGAGCCTCAACGCCGGCAACAGCGTCAAACTGACCGGAGAATCGGGCCGCAAGATCATCGATCACGGCAGTGAAGGCATCCGCATCGGCAAAGACAGGAGTGAGGTCACGAAACACGATCCCCGACTTCGGAAAGTCGGGGATCGTGTCGCTCAGCTCAAGAACGAGCTCTGAGACGTTCACTGACTTACTTCACGCCCAGGAGGTCAATCACGAAGATGAGCGTCTGGCCGCTGAGCGGGTGTCCGCTACCGGCCGGGCCGTATGCGAGCGCCGGCGGGCAGATCAGCTTGCGACGTCCGCCGACCTTCATGCCGGGGATACCTTCCTGCCACCCGCGGATGAGGTTGGAGAGCGGGAAGTTAATCGGTTCGCCGCGGCTCCACGACGAGTCGAACTCGTCACCGGTGTCGTAGCTGACGCCGAGGTAGTGAACGTTGACGGTCGAGGACGCCTGTGCTTCATCACCGTCACCGACGGTGATGTCGACGATCTCGAGCTCCGAGGGAGCCGGTCCCTCTGGAGCGTCAATCTCTGGCTTGGTGTTCTGGTTTTCGGTCATGGAACAATACAACCGCCTCAGTGGGCGCGCGTCAAAAGCGACAGGGAGTCGATGCTCACACTCTCAGGAAAAAATCCTTGCGTTCGGATGGCACCGGGTGCATCCTGATAACGAGTAACTCATCGCCCCGTCGACTCGCCGGCACTGCCGCAGCACAGGGCGATGAGTTCTTTAATCCGTGGTTCTCACCGAGGTTCGCCGGAGTTCACGGACCGAGCAGAATCTGCCGGTCACTGGCGACGGCGGTGAGAAGCTCCTGCTCCGTCATGCGGGACACGAGGTCGTTGCGACCGGTGAGGATCCGCTGACGCGTGAACGCAAGCCGTGTGGCATCCTGCGCAAACTGCTTCATCACCCGCGACTTGTTTCCGGGCAGGGTACGCGCCCACGAGACGGCCTGCCTGCGTCCCGACCACGAGGCCAGCATTTCGACTTCCGCGGGTACGAACCACCCGGCAGCGGCATACTCGCTGAGCCGCGCATGAGTGAGCCGGATTTCGTGTCGACGGACGAGGATCGTCATGACGATGAGTGTCACGAAAATCGGAACCTGGATCAACGCATAGTAGAGCGCGTACGACTCGAGCGAGGAGATGAAGAAGGCCGAGGCGTTCCAGAGCGAGTGCAGGAAAATAGCACCGAGAAGGCCGAGGGTGAACCACCCGATCACTCCCCTGCCGTTGCGCAGCGCGGCAACTCCGATCGCCAATCCGGTCAGTGCGGTGAAGGTGATGTGAGCAAACGGAGAAAGCACAGCGCGCATGAAGAATGTCGCTGTGAGTTCACCGACGCCGCCTTCAACCAGGGCGACCGCGAAGTACTGGATGTTCTCCGTGAAGGCGAATCCCGCAGCGACGATCGCGGCGTAGACAAGCCCGTCGACCGGTCCCGTGAAGTGCTTGCGTGTTGCGAAGAACAGGATCAGCACGCCGATGCCCTTCGCGGTCTCCTCAACGATCGGCGCCTGAACCGCTGCCTGCAGGAACGTTCCTGTGCTTTCACCGGTTGCGACCACGGCAGCGACTTCGATGGTGAGTCCGACGAGGAGCGCAATGGCGATAGACGCGGCGGCGCCCCAGAGGAAGCCGAACAGCAGCGCAAGTCGAGGTTCCGGTTCCCAGCGGTCAATCCACCGAATCGCGGCAAGCACGATGGCAAGCGGGAACAGCGCGATGACAAACCCAACCACGGTCGCGGCCGGGCCAAGGAAGACCACAAAATAAGCCAGAACACACAGCAGGACGAGCGACAAAAGCGCGACACCGATGATGCCGAAGACCGCACCGGCAGACGCGCGGGAGACCGGTTGAGTCCACACCGGTTGGACCCAGGACGGCGGTGCGACCGGTTGGGTGTGTGTCGGCTGGCCGAAGCCCGCCGGATGGGAAAAGGCGGACCCGGTGTAGATCTGCAGCGGCTGGTGGCGCGCTGGTGTTCCGCCGGAACGGGAAGGGTGAGGGGTGGACCGGGAACCGCCGGGAAACTCGTTCGCCATCACCACAGAGTAGTTGTTTCCTCAGTTTCGAGCTCACGGGAGACAGCGCGGGGTCGGCTAGCCTAAGGTAGTGAGATTTGCACACCTGATCGATGACGCCCACCCGACCTCCCCCGGAACCTCCCGCGCTCGATTGGCGGTGGTCGTCGGCAACGGAGCACTTTTCCTCGATGAGATTCTCGACGATGCGCCCGCCGACCTGCAGGAACTCCTCGAACGCGGCGACGACGAGTTCGCCCGGGTGAAGGCGCTGTCCGATGCCGCTCTCGCGCAGGGAGTCGAACTCACCTCGATCTCCGGCTTGACCCACGCTTCCGCGGTGCTTCGGCCCCCGCAGATCATCGCCATCGGCCTCAACTATTCGGCCCACTCTTCCGAGCTCAATGTCAAGGCGGATGCCGCTCCGACGGTTTTCTCGCTCTGGCCCAATTCCTTGTCCGGCCACGACGGAACAACGGCCTGGCCGCGGTCGCTCAGCGAATCGATCGACTATGAGGCCGAACTCGGCGTCATCATCGGCACGCCAGCAAAGAACGTTTCTGAAGCGGATGCCCTCGATTACGTTTTCGGTTACACCGTCGTTAATGACATCACGGCTCGAGACATCCAATTCTCGGAGACGCAGTGGAGTCGCTGTAAGTCGTTCGATGGCTTCACACCAACCGGGCCAACCGTCGTGACACGGGACGAGATCGCCGACCCGCAGGCCCTGCACGTGTCCACCAGGCTCGACGGTCACCTCATGCAGGACTCGACGACGGGCCTGATGGTGCGCAGTGTCGCGAAACTCATCGCCCACCTCTCACGCTCCGCAACTCTGCTGCCCGGAACCCTGATCTCGACGGGAAGCCCCGGCGGAGCAGGGTACTCCCGCGAGCCGCAGGTATTCCTGCGCGACCGATCGACCGTCACGGTTGCGGTTGAGGGCGTTGGTGAGCTCACGACACACTGCCGGATGCACTGACCGCAGGCATGACGAAGGCCCGAGCACAGCACGTGCTCGGGCCTTCGTCCGGTTAAGACAGGTTCGAGCCCTCCACCGACGTCGTAACCTCGTCGCCTACAGCGCGCAGGCGCTCGGGGCCGTCAATGATGGGAATGGCGGTTGTCACGGCCTCGAGCCCGGACAGTCGAGCGGGAGACAGTTGCCGAGTCACCTCTTCGCGCGTCATGAGCTCGGATTCGACCACCAGGTCAGCGATGTTGCGACGAGTGAGCAGTGCGGTCTTCGCGAGGGCCGCAGCGGCCGAGTAGCCGATGAACGGAGTGAGTGCCGTGATTACGCCAACCGATGACCCCACCATGGTTTCCAACCGTTCCAGGTTGGCCGTGATGCCGTCGATGCAGTTGACCCTGAGGGTGTGGCAGGCCTGGGTCATCCAGGTGATGCTCTGAAGCAGCGAGTGGGCGATGACCGGCTCGAACGCGTTCAGCTGCAACTGGCCGGCTTCAGCAGCCATGGTCACGGTCATGTCGGCGCCGACAACGGAGAACGCGACCTGGTTGACCACCTCGGGGATCACCGGGTTGACCTTGCCCGGCATGATGCTGGATCCGGCCTGCACCGGTGGCAGGTTGATTTCGCCGAGCCCGGCCTGCGGACCGCTCGACAGCAGGCGGAGGTCGTTGCAGATCTTCGACAACTTGATGGCCGACCGCTTGAGCGTTCCACTGAAGGACATGAATCCGCCCGCGTCGCTTGTGGCCTCAATGAGGTCAGGCGCAGTCTCGAGCGTCAGGCCGGTGATGCGGTTGAGGTGTTTGACCACTGCGGAGGCGTAGCGCGGGTCTGCGGTGATGCCGGTACCGATGGCGGTCGCTCCGAGGTTGATCTCGGCGAGTAGCCAGCGGGTCTCATTCAATCGGGCGTGGTCTTCACCGAGGGTCGTGGCGAAGCCATGGAATTCCTGTCCCAGGGTCATCGGGACGGCATCCTGCAGCTGCGTGCGGCCCACCTTCAACACGTGTCGGAACTCCGCTGACTTGCGGATGAACGAGTCCTTGAGGTACTCGAGCTCGTCGAGCAGCGTCTGCAACGAGAACGACAGGGCGATCTTAATCGCCGTCGGGTACACATCGTTGGTCGACTGGCTGCGGTTTGTGTGGTCGATCGGCGACAGGTAGCTGTAGTCCCCCTTGGCGCGACCGGACAGTTCGAGCGCAATGTTGGTGATGACCTCGTTGGCGTTCATGTTGGTGGACGTCCCAGCGCCACCCTGGATGACGCCGACCACGAACTGGTCGTGGAAGTCACCGTCGATGACGCGCTGGCAGGCCTGGTCGATGAGCGCACCTTTTTCGGCGCTCAACGCCCCAAGTTCGACGTTGGTGCGGGCGGCTGCCTGCTTCACACTGGCGAGGGCCCCGACCAGGTCGGGATAGACCGAGATGGGTCGTTTGGAGATGGGAAAATTTTCGAGGGCCCGAGCCGTGTGGATGCCCCAGTACGCATCCGCCGGGATCTCCAGAGATCCGAGCGAGTCGGTTTCGGTCCGAGTTTCTCCCGCTGAATTCACTCTGAACCTCTCTGTGTTCTCTTCGTCGATGATGATTCCGCTCGTGGCGGGCATGCTGCTTCTCACTGTGGCTCCGTTGCCTGTTGTGTCGTTTCGCTTGTGGCCGGACTCTTCGACTGTACCTCTTTCCGCAGGCAGGCGGACGGGCCGGATTGGCATTCATTTCGAGCTCAATCGCCGGTGTGGCAGAGCCGTTCGCTCACACTCTGTGACCCGAGTGGAGGTCAGCGTTTGCGGGAGAACGCCTCGATGCGCTCCTCGGGAGAGAGGGCTTCCATCTCGGCGATGAAGTCATCGGTGAAGGTGTCTGCCGTCGCAAAGTCTCCGATCGGCACCACGGAGTGGGTGATCTGCTCGTCGTACACATGGACGAGGTTGAATGACTGGCCACCGTTCATGCCGTTCGTCGCCCGCGGCGGGTTCGACAGGTTCATGGTGTAGCAGCTCGCGGCCGCAACAGAGACGGGCACGTCGGCAAACGTCGAGTGCAACGCATAGTGGAGGTGTCCAGCCAGGATCGCGCGAACATCGCGGCCGGCAAGGACCTCCGCAAACGGGCGCTGGTCGCGCAACTCAAGCAGGTCGAACAGCGGCTGCGGTGCGGGGACCGGCGGGTGATGCATTCCGATCACGGTGCCATATCGAGCCGGACTGTCGAGAACACCGTCGAGCCAGTCAAGCTGGGCGTCGGACAACTCGCCGTGGTGAAACCCGGGCACGCTCGAGTCAAGACCGATGAATCGGAGCCCGCCCAGGTCCCACACCTGATCAAGAGGGCCGTCGCTCTGCTCCTGGTCGAGCAGTGCCGAGCGCATCGGCCCGCGCTCGTCGTGATTGCCCATCAGCCAGATGATCTGGGCACCAAGCCGCTCCGCCACCGGCTCAACGCGCGCACGAAGGCGCGCATACGCATCCGTTTCGCCGAGATCGGTGAGGTCACCGGTGAAAACGAGAGCGGAGGGCCGAATGCCCATCGATTCCACCTGTTCGAGCGCGCGTTCGAGGTTGGATTCAGTGGGAAGGTCGCCATGCAGAAGGGCGCCATCGCGTAGAAAATGGGTGTCGCTGAGGTGAACAAGCACCTGGCGCGCGGGTGGATACTGACCGAGCTGAACCATGGGGTCAGCCTAGTTCCGGCAGCCGACACCGCGCCGACGAATGACTTCGCATGTCGCGATTTACACAGAGCGGGCCGCCGGACTGCTCCGGCGACCCGCTCTGCACGCCGGACTGCTCCGGCGACCCGCTCTGCACGCCGGATTGTTAGGCGAAAAGCGCCTCGATCGGGCCGCGTGCGAAGAAAACCAGGAAGCCCAGGGCGACCACCCAGAGCAGCGGGCTGATCTCGCGAGCCTTGCCGCTGAATGCGCGAAGGACGACCCAGGCGATAAAGCCGGCGCCGATACCGTTGGCGATCGAGAAGGTGAACGGCATCACGGCGATGGTCACGAACACGGGGAAGCTGACCGAGAAGTCGGTCCACACGATGTCCTTGATCTGCGCCATCATCATGGCACCCACGAGGACGAGGGCAGCAGAGGCGACCTCGCTCGGCACGATGCTCGTGAGCGGCGTGAGGAACATGGCCAGGAGGAACAGCACACCGGTGACGATGTTGGCCAGGCCGGTGCGCGCTCCCTCTCCGATACCGGCGCCGGACTCGACGAAGACGGTGTTCGACGAGGCCGATGCCGCACCACCGGCGACGGCTCCGACACCTTCGACGATGAGAGCCGACTTGAGGCGGGGGAAGTTGCCCTTCTCGTCAGCGACGTCTGCTTCCTTGCTCAGCCCAGTCATGGTTCCCATGGCATCGAAGAAGTTGGTGAACACGAGGGTGAAGACGAGCATGAGCGCGGCGAGGATTCCGATGCGCTCAAAGCTGCCGAAGTTGAATGCTCCGATGAGCCCGAGGTCAGGGGCGCTGAAGATCTGGCTGGGCAGCGCGGGGACGGAGAGGCTCCAGCCACCGGGGTTGTCCGCGGAGGACCCCACCGGCCAGAACGCCTCGGAGATCACCGCGATCACGGTTCCCGTGAGGATGGCGATGAGCAGTGCGCCTTTAACCTTGCGGGCGACCAGAACCCCACCGAGCAGGACGGTGATCACGAAGATGAGGGTCGGTACCGTGGCAACCGAGCCGCCAAGGCCCAGCCCGATCGGCGGGGATGCCTGGCCGGTCGAGGTGACGAAGCCCGCATTGACGAGACCGATGAAGGCGATGAAGAGACCGATACCGACCGTGATGCCGATCTTGAGCTGGATCGGAACCGCCTCAAAAATCAGCCGTCGCAGACCGGTGGCAGCGAGCAGGACGATGAAGAGGCCATTGATGACCACGAGGCCCATTGCTTCGGCCCAGGTGACCTGCCCGACCACGCTGAACGCGAGGAACGAGTTAATGCCGAGTCCCGCTGCGAACGCGAATGGCAGCCGCGCGATGAGACCGAACAGGATCGTCATCACGCCGGCGGTGAGTGCCGTGACCGCCGAGAGTTGGGCGAAGTCGAGCGACTTACCGTCGACGTCGACGCCACCCGAAAGGATGATCGGGTTGAGGACAACGATGTAGGCCATCGCAACGAAGGTGACAACGCCCCCGCGGAGTTCCCCGCTGAAGGTGGATCCTCGCTTCGTGATTTCGAAGAATCGGTCGATGCGATCTTTGATGGTTGGCGCAGATGTGGATGCCACTCAGGGGCCTTTCCGAAAAAGGAGTTGGAGGGGAAGACCCAGCTCACGGCACGGGGACGCGGACCGGGGACGCGCTGGCGACAAGTAGCCTGCGCAGACTGACAGTTTATTGCCCGCTCCATGCTCGTCTGCGCACGGAGCCGGTTTGCCAGTACTGTGACGGAGGACCAATCCCCCGGAGAGAAGAGATCGAATGGCCCTGCCCTGGAAATTGCACGGTGACGGAAAAGATGTCGGAGCACGTGAAGTCGTCGGGCCGGCCGAACGCCTGACCTGGCCACGCACTATTGGGCTCGGTGCCCAACACGTCGTCGCGATGTTCGGCGCGACGTTCCTCGTGCCGATCCTCACCGGTTTCCCGCCGTCGACGACGCTGCTGTTCTCGGGAGTTGGAACTCTGCTGTTCCTCCTCATCACGAAGAACAGGCTGCCCAGTTACCTCGGCTCGTCGTTCGCGTTCATCGCGCCGATCACCGTGGCAACCACGGCGCAGGGCATGGGCAGTGCGCTCTTCGGCATCGTCATCGTCGGACTCCTGCTCGCGCTCGTTGGATTGCTGGTGCAATTTACCGGTGTCGGCTGGATTAACTCACTCATGCCGCCCGTTGTTGCCGGGGCCATCGTTGCCCTCATCGGCTTCAACCTCGGGCCTGCTGCATGGAACAACTTCCAGGTAGCACCGGTCACCGCAACGATCACACTCGCGGCGGTCATCCTCGCCTCGGTCCTGTTCCGGGGAATTCTCGGCCGGATGTCGATCCTGCTCGGAGTGATCGTGGGGTACATCGCAGCAGCGATCTCCGGCGAAATCGACTTCTCCGCGGTCGGCGAGGCCGCATGGGTCGGCCTCCCACAATTCGCCATGCCCGGCAACCCATTCACTGACTCGGCGCTCTGGGCCGTGCTTCCTGCATTCCTTCCCGTCGTTCTCGTGCTCGTCGCAGAGAACGTGGGACACATCCGCGGCGTTGCGCAGATGACCGAAGAGCCGACCATCAACACGCTCACCGGTCGCGGTCTCTTCGCGGACGGACTTGCGACCGTCGTAGCCGGTATGGGCGGCGGTTCCGCCACCACAACCTACGGCGAGAACATCGGGGTCATGGCCGCAACGAGGGTCTACTCAACTGCCGCATACTGGGTCGCCGGAATCTTCGCCATCCTGCTGGGACTGTCGCCCAAGGTGGGAGCCGTCATCAACACCATTCCCGCCGGTGTGCTGGGTGGAGTCACCACGGCGTTGTACGGCCTGATCGGAATCATCGGGGTGAAGATCTGGATCGACAACCGCGTGGATTTCGCGCTTCCGAAGAACCAGTTCACTGCGGCCATCGCACTCATCCTCGGAATTGCCAACTACACGCTGCAGTTCGGCGATGTCATCTTCAACGGCATCGCCCTCGGCACGATTGCGGCCATCGTGGTCTACCACCTGATGAACACGCTCGCTCGACTGCGCGGCACCGAATAGCCTCACTGCCACACAGGGCCCGCACTGCTTCTCGCAGCGCGGGCCCTGTTGCGTCGAAACACGATGTTGTCGCGGCTTATCCCCCGTGCAGCGCCGGAACGATGAGGTAGATGCCGAAGAGCACGGCAGCAGCGCAGAGAACGAAAGACCCGTATGCGGCGATCAGGGCGACGCGCTTCTGTCCGGCCGAGAGCGGGTTCTTCCGCGCAGCCTTAGCGGCCTTCTTCTCCGCGGACTTGATCTCCGCCGGAGTCAGGACCGTGATCGCATCGGTGAACGTCGCTGGGGTGACGACCGGAACGCGACCCGCCCGAACCAGCATCTTGAGCCCGAAGGCATACAACCCCACAACGACAACGGCTCCAACGAGCGCAGCGAAGAGGACGATGACGAACCCCATCCAGTCGATCACTTCGCGACCTTCTTCTTCTTTGACTTGCGAGCGATCGCCACGGCCTCACCGGACGCTGCAACCTCGCTGACGACATTGTGGTGGCCAATCTGGTCACGCCGTGACCAGAGGAAGATGAAGACGATGGTGCCGACACCAACGACCGCGTCGATGATCACGCCCCAGGTACCGAGGTGGGCGACCAGAGCCGCAAGTGCACCAACGATGCCCGCCGCTGGCAGGGTGAGGAGCCAACCGATAGCGATGCGGCCAGCAGTACCCCAGCGAACCGTCGAACCGCGTCGCCCGAGACCGGAACCGATCACCGAACCCGACGCGACCTGCGTTGTGGATAGAGCAAATCCCAGGTGGCTGGAGGCCAGGATGGTCGCTGCCGTGCTGGTTTCTGCCGAGAATCCCTGGGCGGGCTTCACATCGGTGAGTCCGGTTCCGAGCGTCTTGATGATGCGCCAGCCGCCGACGTAGGTGCCGAGCGCGATGGCCAGTGCGCAGACGACGACGACCCAGAAGGGAACACCGTCGTCCGGCCCGAGCAGGTTAACCGAGATCAGCGCAAGGGTGATGACGCCCATCGTCTTCTGTGCGTCGTTAGTACCGTGCGCGAGCGCGACAAGTGACGACGAGAAGATCTGCCCATACCGGAAGCCGGATCGACCATCGGGCTTGCCGTCATAGCGGCGCGTGATGCCGTAGGCGAGCTTGGTGGCCGCGAACGCGATCAGGCCCGCGGTGAGCGGCGCCAGGAGTGCGGGGAGAATGACTTTCGACAGGAGCACGCCGAAGTCGATGGCGCCGGTTCCGAAGCCGACGAGGGCCGCTCCGATGAGCCCACCGAAGAGGGCGTGCGACGAGCTCGACGGCAGGCCGAGCAGCCAGGTCAGCATATTCCAGACGATCGCGCCGATCAGTCCGGCGAAGATGAGTTCCGGCGTGATGAGGACGCCGCCGTCCCCTTCACGGATGATTCCGCCGGAGATGGTCTTGGCCACCTCGGTCGAAAGGAACGCACCAACCAGGTTGAGGATCGCCGCGAGGCCAACGGCAACCTTGGGCTTGAGAGCCCCGGTTGCGATCGGCGTCGCCATGGCGTTCGCCGTGTCGTGGAATCCGTTGGTGAAGTCGAAGAAAAGGGCTAGTGCAATGACAAGCACAATAATGAGGGTGATATCCACCGGCATAGTTCTCTGAGTAGGGACTTCCCCGCGCACAGCTCTCCCGGATGTATTTTCACCGGGAGTTCATGTAATCAAGGTTGCCAGTTGAGGGGCCGTAAACGATGATTACACCCCTCGGGAGTCGCGTCAACTTGAGACGCTCGGTTAGGCGAATGCTCAGCGACCGCCTCCTCCGCCCCCTCCTCCACCGCCACCGGAAAATCCTCCGCCACCTGATCCGCCCGAACTGCTCGCGGTCGCACTGGCCGACCACGGGGTGGATGATCCGGACGACGTGGTGAATGTGCCAAGGCCGGCAGAAAAGCTCACTGGGCTGAAGCCGGACCGGCTCGAATACCAGTCGGGACCGGTTGCAGATTGTTCGTAGTATCGACCCAATTCTTTCGACCATTGCTCGTCAACGCCCCACAACACCGCAAAGGGCAGCAGCTTTTCGTAGAACTTCACCATCTGCATCGTGTCGGCCGCGTCGACGGTGTCCTCGACACTGACCCGTTGGGCACCGGCCGGGCTCTGCAGCATCGCGATGCGGTCTGCCTCGGCGAGCTCGAGATAATCACGGAGGCCGAGGAGGTACTCACGGACTTCGGCACCCTGCGGCGTGAGCGCGTTGCGCGAGGTGATGGCGATGAAGCTGGAGATCACGGCGATCATCGTGACGACCAGCGAGAGAGCCACCCAGGCATTGACGCCATACAGGGCGAGAGCGAAGCCGAAGAGCCCTACCGTCGCGAGAAGCACAGCGAGCGCCAGTATGACAATCCAGCGTCGGCCGGCAACGGTCTTCTTCACCCGGAGGCCCGCGTCGACGGACAGTACGGGGGCGCCGGCAATGAACCCCTGCACGGCCTTCGCCAGGGCAGCATCGCTCGCGTTGAGGTCCTTCATCGTACCCGGGCGCCGCCGGGGGCTGAAGAGGGCGTCGAGAATTTCACGATCAGCAGCCGACGCACCGGCATCCGTCATGAATTGCAATCGGTACTCTCGTTTGTTCGCTCGCAGGAACGACGCTTGTTCGCCGTCGTCGATGATGCGCAGGTTGCCTCTGACCGCGAGGCTCAGGAGAACGGCAGGCATTGCTTTCGCCGTCTTCGCGATGAGATCAGCGGCCACGAAAATGTCGAGGCCGCGTGGCACGGTGTACTGCGGAATGACTATTCCGCGTCCGGGCGCGTCTGCCGTACTTCGACGGCGAAGAACTAGTGCCGCGATCAGCGTTCCGACGCCGACCAGGGAGACGCCAATAGGAACCACGGTGAATATCGGCCAGGTTGACGGAATCTCCGGGGTGACAAACGTGCCCTTGTCAAAGGCGACCGAGAGTGAAAAGTTCTCACCTGGGGCCAGCGCGGTGCGGGGAGTAGCGAAGACCGTCGCACCATCCGTGCGCGTTTCGGCGACGTCGCACGCTCTCGGTGACCCCTGCTGACCGACGTAGCACGCTGAGTTCCCCGTCAGTTCCTCGGCTAGCTCCTCGGGAACAACAATGCGCATCTGAGCCTCGGCAAATGGCTGGTCCCAACCGGTCCCGGGCGCATCCCAATACAGCTCATCCACCGCCGTGTCTGCAAAAGCACGCACGGCATCCCTCTGGGTGTACTCGATCACGTACGTCTGCGTTCCGCGTACATAGTCGTCGGTGCCCAGAGCGAGTTGAATGAAACCGTCCTCGGTCTCGCTGTCGTCGTATGGCACAGCATTGCCGTCGGCGTCGGTCACCGAGACGATCTCGGTGTGCAGGTTGACGCCGAGGTACCCTTCGGGGATCGCGCGAATGATCCCCTTGTTCTGGTCGGCGTCCGGAAACTCAGCGACGAAGGTCTCGACAGATGTCAGCGTCGAGCGCCCCTCGTCGTCTTTCCCCAGGGTGTATTCACCCTCGAAGGAACTGAAGGTGAAGTCGGACACGTCCGAGCGGACGCTGGGCACGGCAGCAGCCGGTGAAGCCGGCGCGAATATTGGGCCGGCGAGGACAGCACCAAGCGCCACGGCAATGGCCGCCGCCCGGACGAACAGCGAACGGACGGGTGGTCGGGAGGGGCATCTCGGCGTCGACGTCATGGCCCCAGCCTAGGAGACCTACATCTCCTCGTGGGTGTTGGGGTCTCCGCCGAAGAGGCGCCCGTCTGGCTTGCCCAGGGCGGTGATGGCGGCGATCTCGTCGACCGTGAGGTCGTCGCCGGGCATCTCGAAGTTGGAACGTTGGCGCTCGGGGTTGGCCGACTTCGGCAGCGGAACAATGCCCCGCTGAACGTGCCAGCGCAGCACGGCCTGCGTCGGGGTGATGCCGTGTGCATTCGCGATGTCGGCGATCACCTGCTCCTGGTAGGGCGCCGCACGCTTGCCGAGGGGGCTCCACGCCTCGGTCAGGATTCCGTGCTCGCGGTGGTACTCGACGAGCGCGTCCTGCGGGAAGTATGGGTGCACCTCGATCTGGTTGACCGCGGGGAGCACCCCGGTCTCCGCCCCGAGCCGCTCGAGAAACGCCTCGGTAAAGTTCGACACTCCAATCGAGCGCACCCGGTGGTCCTTCTGCAGTTGCACCATGGCCTTCCAGCTCTCCGCGAACTTTCCTACGGAGGGGTTCGGCCAGTGAATGAGGTAGAGGTCGATGGTCTCGAGCCCGAGCGCTTCGGCTGAGGCCTCAAACGAACGCAGTGTCTCGTCATAGCCGTGGTCCCTGCCGGGGAGCTTGGTGGTGACCACGATCTCGGACCGCGGCACGTCACTGGCCGCGATGGCCCGGCCGACCACGTCCTCATTGCCGTAGTTCACCGCCGTATCGATCAATCGATAGCCGATCTCGAGAGCCGAGCTCACGGCATCCGCTCCCTCTGAACCGGTGAGGGGATACGTCCCGAATCCGATCGCCGGAAGCTGGGAGCCGTCATTGAGGAGGTGCGGGGCGGGAAGAGTCATGCCTTCGACCCTAGTCCCGGTAGCGTGAAGTCATGCCGAATGAACTCGCACCGATCGCCCCGAAGCGCCCCGCAACTCGACAGCACCACGGCGACACTGTTGTCGACAACTATGAGTGGCTGCGCGAGAAGGACAACCCGGAAGTGATCGCGCACCTCGAGGCCGAGAACGCGTACACCGAGGCCGAGAACTCGGCACTCGCGCCGCTGCGGCAGACGCTTTTCGAAGAGATCAAGGGCCGCACCCTCGAGACAGACCTCAGCGTGCCGGTGCGTGAAGGTGACTGGTGGTACTACTCGCGCAGCGTTGAGGGCTCCGAGTATGCGCTGCACTGCCGCGCGCCGATCTCGGGCCCAGACGACTGGACTCCCCCCGCCCTCGAACCGGGCGTCGACGTGGTCAGCGAGCAGGTACTTCTCGACGGAAACGTCGAAGCAGAAGGACACGACTTCTTTTCGCTCGGCTCCTTCGACGTGTCGCAGGACGGTGAACTGCTGGCCTGGGCCGTCGACACCGAAGGCGACGAGCGGTTCACCCTCCGCGTGCGCAACCTGGTCACCGGTGAGGAGCTCCCCGACGAGATTCCGAACACCAGCCACGGTGCGACCTTCTCCCCCGACGGCCGGTACATCTTTTACACGACGGTCGACGAGTCCTGGCGCCCAGACACCCTGTGGCGGCACGAGGTGGGGACACCGGTGCGTGCCGACGTGGTCGTGCTCAGCGAGCCCGACGAACGGTTCTGGGTCGGTGTCGGCGTCACCCGCAGCGCAAAATACATCGTCGTCGTCGTGTCGTCGAGTGTGACGAGCGAGTGGCTCGTGATCCCGGGTGACGATGCCACCGCCGAGCCGCGGGTGCTCTGGCCGCGGCGTGACGGCGTCGAGTATTCGGTCGAGCACGCGGTGATCGGCGGCGAGGACTGGTTCCTGCTGCTCCACAATGACGCGGCACCCAACTTTGAGCTGGTTGCTCTGCGAACGGATGCTGTCAGCACCGGCCCAGAGGACGCTCTCGTCGTGCGCGCACACAGCGCGGATATCCGGCTCGAAGACGTTGAGGCGTTTGCCGGCCACCTCGTTCTGTCCTACCGCCGCGCCGGGCTCAGCCAGCTGGGCATCGCGAGCCTCGACGGCGTCCACTCCCCCGACACCGTGACGGTGTCTGAGGTGCCGTTCGATGAGCCGCTGTACACGGTCGGCTCGGGAAACAACCCCGAGTGGGCACAACCGACCGTTCGACTCGGCTATGGCTCACTCGTGACACCGGCGACGATCTACAACCTTGACGTGCGTTCCGGTGAACTCACCCAGCTCAAGCAGCAACCGGTGCTGGGCGGTTACGACCCGGGCGAGTACGACCAGAAGCGCGAGTGGGCGGTGGCCGACGACGGTACACGGGTGCCCATCTCGCTGGTCTGGAAGAAGAACGTCGCGACGCGCCCCGGCCCCCTCGAGCTCTACGGTTACGGCTCCTATGAGGCGAGCATGGACCCGTCGTTCTCGGTGGCACGGCTCAGCCTGCTCGACCGTGGAGTCACCTTCGCGATTGCCCATGTGCGCGGTGGCGGAGAGCTGGGCCGGGCCTGGTACGAGGATGGCAAAGCCCTATCGAAGAAAAACACGTTCACCGACTTCGTGGCCTGCGCCCGGCATCTCATTGCCGAGGGCTACACGACGCCCGAGCAGATGGTGGCCGAGGGCGGAAGCGCGGGTGGCCTGCTCATGGGCGCTGTGGCGAACCTCGCCCCCGAGCTGTTCGCCGGGATCCTGGCTGGGGTACCGTTCGTCGACGCGCTCACGAGCATTCTCGACCCGAGCCTTCCGCTCACCGTCATCGAGTGGGACGAGTGGGGAAACCCGCTCGAGGACGGTGAGGTGTACGCGTACATGAAGTCATACTCGCCGTACGAGAACGTACGTGAAGACGTCACGTACCCGCCGATCCTCGCGGTGACGAGCCTCAACGACACCCGCGTGCTCTACGTCGAGCCCGCGAAGTGGGTCGCGCGACTGCGAGAGGTCGGGGCACCAGCGCAGCTCAAGATTGAGATGAGCGCCGGCCACGGTGGCGTCAGCGGTCGCTACAACGCCTGGCATGAGCGCGCATACGAGCTCGCCTGGCTGCTCAAGGTGCTCGGCCTCGCCGATTAGCGGCGAGCGCGCCAGATTCCCTGCGAGTGCTCCAGCAACTTCTGCAGCACTCGCAGGGATGTGCAGCGCTCGGTAAAGGAGCCCGCGCGAGACGACGCAGAGAGCGGGACTACCCGAAGAGGATCGCGGCCTCGTCGTAGCGTTCCTGCGGCACGGTCTTGAGTCCGCCGAGCGCATCGGCAAACGGCACGTTGACGAGGTTCGTTCCGCGGAGGGCCACCATGGTGCCCCACTCTTCGTTCATGACCGAGTCGATCGCCGCCATGCCGAGTCGCGTGGCCAGCACACGGTCGTACGCACTCGGCACGCCGCCGCGCTGCAGGTGCCCGAGCACTGTGGCCCGTGACTCGATGCCCGTGCGCTCCTCGATGATCGGCGCGAGCACATCGGCAATGCCGCCGAGGCGTGGGCGGTTGAACGCATCCAGACCCTTCTCAGAGTGTGCGCTTTCCATGGTGTCGAGGGTGAAGCCCTCCGACACGACGATGACCGGTGCCCGACCACGGTCGCCGACGCTCTTCGCCCACTCGCAGATCTGGTCGATCGACTGCGGCTGCTCGGGAATGAGGATGGCGTGCGCGCCGGCAGCCATGCCCGAGTGCAGGGCAATCCAGCCGACGTGGCGGCCCATCACTTCGACCACCATGCACCGGCGGTGGGACTCACCGGTGGTGCGCAGGCGGTCGATGGCCTCTGTCGCAATCTCGACGGCCGTGTCGAATCCAAACGAGTAGTCGGTGGCGTCGAGGTCGTTGTCGATGGTCTTCGGAACGCCGACGATCTTGAGCCCAGCGTCGGTGAGCCGCTTCGCCGCGGCCAGGGTGCCCTCGCCGCCGATGGCGATGAGCGCGTCGATGCCGAGCCGGTCGAGCGTGGCCTGCACGTTCTCGGGCCCGCCGTGCGGTCCTTCGAACGGGTTGGTGCGGCTGGTGCCGAGGATCGTCCCACCCTGCTTGCCGAGCCCGCGCACACTGTGGCGGTCGAGCGGCATGGTCAGTCCCTCAACGACACCCTTCCAGCCGTCGCGAATTCCGACGAACTCCTGGTTGTGAATCTTGGTGCCCTTGAGCACAGCTCCGCGAATGACAGCATTGAGTCCGGGGCAGTCGCCGCCGCTGGTGAGCACACCAATTCTCATAGGGATACGTTCCTCATACAGTGGGGGAATGAAACAGTCGGGAATGAAAAGTGCAGCGTCGTTGCTGCATCGACAATAGCGCGAAGCGCGGGCGAGGCTCTAACCGGGCGGCGCTCCCGGCGCATCAGCGTCAACACATCCCACAACGGAAGAAGCGAACCTCATGAGCACAGCCCCCAGCTATGTCCCCGAAAACGGCACCATCACGATGTTTTCGACCGGGTGGTGCGGCTACTGTGCGCGGCTGAAGAGCCAGCTCGATAAGGAAGGGATCGGCTACACCGAGGTCAACATTGAAGAGGTGCCCGGTACCGCTGAGCTCGTGGCGAGCCTCAACGGCGGCAACCAGACGGTGCCGACCGTCATCTACCCCGACGGCACCTCGGCCACCAACCCGTCGCTGATTGCGGTCAAGAGCGCACTCGGCGTCTAAGCCCCACAGATCATTTCGAGAACGGATGCTGTCGCGCACGTCGTGCGCACCAGCATCCGTTTCTCATTTCGCATAATTTTCCGGTGTCGTGGCAAACATCGCTTCCCGGACGCAAGGGGTAGCCGGTCGGGTGCCGTGCGACGTAGCCTCGAGCCATGACCGATGCGCAGAACACTCCAGAAACCGGCCCGAACTTCGACAACGTCGACAGCGCCGACACCGCTGACACGTCGGGCACCGCAAGCGGGGGCACCGAAGGGGT
Source organism: Okibacterium sp. HSC-33S16 (assembly GCF_024171565.1). Lineage (GTDB taxonomy): Bacteria > Actinomycetota > Actinomycetes > Actinomycetales > Microbacteriaceae > Mycetocola_A. The sequence goes on along the minus strand of NZ_JALJZZ010000003.1, from coordinate 297,359 downwards.
TGAGAACACGGCGACGTCAAACGACCCGCTGACCGACTTCTCGATTCCGCAGGACGCCGACATTGTGGCCGATGATGCGGCCGGTGACCCCGAGTCTCATGACTCCGGTGCCGGTTCAACAGAAAGCAATGCGACCGGGGACGACGCCGGATCGAACGCCGCCGAATCGAATGCAGCCGAATCGAACGCCGCGGACGACGACGCCATAACCGACGAGCCCAGTGACCAGGCGGGCCAGGTCGCCGACAATCCAGCTGTGGACGCCGCGACTCCGGCCGAGGCCGAGGAACTCACGCCAGAGCCCGGTTCCTAAGTCTCCCGCGAGAACGTTCCGACCGCCATCGGCCTAGCGCCGGTGGCGGTCTTCTAGTTCGGCCTCGACCTTAATCAGTACGCCAGCCGCGACGAACGGGATCGCCGCGATGAGCTGGGCAGCGAACCAGCCGTCGCCCGAGAGCGGCAGCGGAAGCACCGGGTTCCACAGCACAATGATCGGCACCAGCACGACAAGCCAGAGGTACTGCTTCGCTTGAATTGCGAACCAGCCGATGATCACGGCAAGGATCGTCACGACGAAGTGAACGAGAAGGAACCATGAGTTGTCCATAAACCCGACGCCGGCCATCAGGACGATGGCCGCGAGGATGCCCGGAGCAAGCGCGGGCCGCGCGAACCTCGGTTCGGCGGCTTTCCTGCTCTGCTGCGCCACCGCTACGCCTCCAGTGCGTCGCGGAGGAGCCCGATGAGAGCGTTGAGCTGCACGGAGTCGCTCGTCGTGATGTCCTGGTCACTCCCGTCGAGGGCACGAGCAGCGAGGCCCTGCTTGCTGTCGATGAGCTCGGCGATCTTCGCGTCGATGGTGTGCGCTGCAATGATGCGCCAGGCGGTGACGGGTTCGTCCTGACCGATGCGGTGCACGCGGTCGATGGCCTGGGTCTGCTCGGCAGCGGTCCAGCTGAGCTCGGCAAGCACGACGTTCGACGCGGCCTGCAGGTTGAGGCCGACGCCAGCAGCGGTGAGTGAACAGACGGCAACAGCGACATCCGGATCGGTATTGAACGCGTCAATCGCGGCCTGCCGGGCCGGTGTCGACTGGTCGCCGCGGATGGACACGGTCTTCAGGCCGCGACCGGCGAAGACCTGCTCCGCGGTATCCATGACATCGATGTGCTTCGCGAAGAAGACCACCTTGCCGACCGAGTGCGCCAGTTGCGCCGTGTAGTCGGCCGCAAGCACGGACTTGGCCTGGCCGATCTTGCGGACCATGGTGAAGACGTTCTCTGCGCCGCCGGATGCTTTCGACTCGTCGAGCTCACCCTGCGCGACGAGGCGCATGATGTCGGTGTCGAGCTCGCCGGCGAACGATGCCCGCTCGCCACGGGCCTCGAGGATGCGGCGGTACTTGGCGGCGAGCCGTGCGCCGAGCTCGCGCTCAGCGTCGCGGATCGAACGACCGAGGTCATCGTCGAGTTCGACCGGGATGTCGGCGATGAGCTTCGACGGCAGGTCTTTGGCCACGTCGATCTTGCGTCGGCGCACGATACCCATATCGATGACGGCGCTGCGGGCCTCGGGGTAAAAGTCCCTGTCTGCCGGGGTGAGGCCGGTTTCTTCGAGTTTTGCCATCAGCTCGGGAGCGGGCTTGTCACCCTGGACCCAGCCGAGGAACTGCCAGATGGCGTTGAAGTCTTCGACGTCGTTGATGAGCGGGGTTCCGGTGAGTGCAAGCAGCAGCGGGTTCCCGCCCGGGGTGAGCTTGCGGATGCGGGAAGCCAGCGACAGCACGTGCTGGGACCGCTGCGAGTGCAGGTTTTTGATGAAGTGCGCCTCATCGACAACCATTCCCTTGAAGCCGAGGGTGCCCAGCCAGGCCAGGTGCCTGTCGAGCACTTCGTAGTTCACGATGACGACGTCGGCGAAGGCGTCGAGGTCTCGGCCGTCACCGTGGATGACCGTTGCCCGGCGGTTCGGCGCCCAGCGCTCCACTTCCCGTGCCCAGTTCATCTTCACGACGTTGGGCACGACGGCCAAAAGTGGCCAGGCGTCAGCGACGCTCGCCGCGAGGATCGACTGGGCGGTCTTGCCAAGACCCGGCTCGTCGGCGAGCAGGAAGGTGCGGTGCCCCTCGCGGACAGACTCAACAAAGCGGGCCTGGTGACGCATAATTTCGCGTCCCTTGGGCGACAGCCGATCGATTTTCGGAGCCTCAGGCAGCTCCATGCTCGCGGCTCGGCCCCCAGAGCCCTGCTCGAACGCCTTGTACAGCGGGCCCATCAGTTCCCAGTTGGAGAGTCGGCCGCTGACCGGCGGCTTGGCCGTCGGAGCGTCGAGCGCGGGCGCGAGGAACGGGTTCGCGAGCAGCCGGGATTTCACTGACTGCGGGATGACCTGCTTCTCCGCGAGCTCGGCCGGGACAACCGGCTCGAGCACCGGCTGGGAGGTGGTGATGATGAGTTCATCTGGGCTCAGTTCGGCACCGGACTCGAGCAGCCAGTCACGACGCAGCTTTTGTGCAACCGGTGTGGTGGCGGCATCCGCTTCAAGAAGAGTGATGAGCGAGGTATCACGAGCGGCCGTTTTGGCGAGGATGGTGGCGACGCCGTCGAGCCGTTTGAGCAGCTCCGCGCGCGTGCTGTCGCTCAGGGTCGTGTCGGCCTTAACCCGGGCGCGTTCCTCACGCACCAGGAAGGCGATGACCTGGAACTTGGTGCGGTTGGTGGGCCCCACCTTGCCCTTTTGGGCCTTCGCCTCGACCTCGCGCACCTTGCGGGCGAGGATCGGGATGATCGGGGCGTCGTCGTCGTGACGCGAGGATGATCGCGTCGACGATGGGCGCGATGAACCGCGCGATGACGATCCACGGGTGGCCTGTCGGCCAGAACTACGGCGTGTACCGGTGTACGGCATGCTCCTCCTGAGCAGTCGAAAGGCCAAGCGGATGCCGATGGCCGAGACAGCGGGCGCCGGATACGAGACCGATCAACGCGAAGAAATTCTTGCGGAGCGGTACACCCCACACGGCGGGCGCACGCCCATTCTACGCTATTGAGCCCGTTCGCGTGGCGCGAATGACCGCAACCTCAGGCTGTTGAGTACGACGAAAACGCTGGAGAACGCCATTGCTGCGCCGGCGACCATCGGGTTGAGGAGTCCGAACGCGGCGAGCGGAAGCGCGGCGACGTTGTAGGCGAAGGCCCAGAACAGGTTGCCGTGGATGGTGCCGAGGGTACGGCGGGACAGTTCGACGGCGTCGGCCACTCCCCCGAGCTCAGACCGCACGAGGGTGATGTCCGCGGCGGAGATGGCCGCGTCCGTTCCGGACCCCATGGCGATACCGAGGTCAGCGGTGGCCAGGGCTGCCGCGTCGTTCACGCCGTCGCCGACCATGGCGACGCGAGCGCCGGTCGACTGCAGTCGAGAGATCTCGGCCACTTTCTGTTCCGGCAGCACCCCGGAGACCACCCGGTCGATTCCCACCTCGGTGGCAACGGCGTGAGCGGCCCGCGCGTTGTCTCCGGTGAGCAGCACCGGGGTGAGGCCGAGTTGCTTGAGACGGGTGACGGCGTCACGAGCGTCGGCTTTGACCCGGTCGGACAGGGCAAGCACCCCACGCACCTCGCCGTCCCAGCCGACAACCACCGCCGTTGCACCCGACGACTCGGCGCGCTCGACGGCGGCGGCCAGCGTCTCGCCCAGCACGCACCCGTGCTCGGCCACGAACGCGGGTCGGCCGACGACGACGTGTGTGCCCTCAACGGTTCCGGTGACGCCGAGCCCCGACGTCGAGACGAAGTCGGCGACCGGCGCCAGTGCTGAGTCTCCCGCTCCGGCCACAATGGCGCGAGCGAGCGGATGTTCCGACGCCGTCTCGAGCGACGCCGCCCGAAGCAGCGCGGCCGGGTGGGTAGCCGTCACCTCGGTGAGCGTCATCGTTCCGGTGGTCACCGTACCCGTCTTGTCGAGCACAACGGTATCGATGCCGCGGGCCTGCTCGAGCGCGTCAGGCCCGGTGATGAGGATGCCGAACTCCGCGCCGCGACTGGTGCCGACGAGCAGGGCGACCGGGGTGGCGAGGCCGAGCGCGCACGGGCAGGCGATGATGAGCACGGCGACCGCAGCGGTAAATCCGGCAGACACCGGGTTGCCGGCGAGCACCCAGCCAACCAGGACGACGGCAGCCAGCACGATGACGATTGGGACGAAGATCGCGGCGATTCGGTCGGCCAGACGCTGGGCACGTCCCTTACCGAGCTGTGCAGACTCAACCAGTCGCGCCATCTGCGCCAGCTGGGTATCCCGCCCGATCCGGGTGGCCCGGACGACGAGGCGTCCTCCGCTCGCGATCGTCGCACCGGTGACGGTGTCACCCTCCCCTACGTCGACGGGAACCGGCTCACCGGTCAGCATGCTGGCGTCGACCGCAGCTGAGCCCGATTCGACGACGCCGTCGGTGGCAATCGTCTCTCCCGGCCGCACGACGAATCGGTCACCGACCGCGAGCTCGTCAATGGGAATGGTGACCTGGGCCGACCCTGATGATCCTGGGCGCAGCACCGTGACGTCATGGGCACCGAGTTCGAGCAATGCACGGAGCGCCTGCCCTGCCGTTCGCTTGGATCGCTGCTCGATATACCGGCCCAGGAGCAGGAACACGGTGACGCCCGCCGCAACCTCGAGGTAGATGGCGCCCGACGCGTCGGCGTTGGGCGTGAACAGGCTGAACTCGTGTGTGGCGCCTGGCATGCCGGCCATGCCGAAGAACAGTGCCCACAACGACCAGAGGAAAGCGGCGCCGGTGCCCAGGGTGATGAGCGTGTCCATGGTGAGAGAGCCATGGCGCAGGTTGACCCACGTGGCCCGGTGGAACGGATACCCGCCCCACACCACGACGGGGGCCGCGAGCGTGAGCGAGAGCCACTGCCAGTTGGGAAATTGCCAGGCCGGAACCATGGCGAGCGCGATCACCGGAATCGCCAGCACCGCGCTGACGATCAGGCGCGTGAACAGCGGCGTGAAACCACCGGCACCCGGGGTTCCGTCAGCGTTTGCGCCCTCGGGAGTTGCGGGTTCAGGGCCGCGCCGTTCCGGAACCACGGACGCGGAATAGCCCGCGGATTCGACGGCGGCAACGAGCTGTTCGGCCGTGATTGCGTCGGGGTAGGTGACCCGGGCCCGCTCGGTGGCGAGATTGACCTCGGCTGCCACACCGTCGAGTCGCTCGAGTCGCTTCTGGACGCGTGACACGCAACTGGCACAGGTCATCCCAGTGATGTCGAGGGTTGAGGTGTTCTGCGTTGTGTTCGTCACACGCTCCAAGATACCCCTAGGGGGTATCAACAGCAAGTCGTCAGGTACCGGGTGCGGTCGATGCGAGCCACGCATCGAGGTTCGATGGACGATCCGTGATGATGCCGTCGACACCGAGCGATCGAGCATGCTCCCACGTTTCCTCGGAATTGAGCGTGTACAGCAGAACGCCGAGCCCGGCAACGTGCATGTCATCGATGAGCGTTGGACGCGCTGCAAGCAGCTTCGATGCGGTCACCACACCGATGACCCCGAAGGATCGGGCGTACGTGACCGGGTCGTCGGGCAGTGCTCGCAGGATGGCGAGGCGCGGTATGGCCGGGGCAAGGGCAGCGGCACTCGAGAGAGACCCGAGATTGAAGCTCATAAAGATGACTCGGTTCGAGACGCCGGCGTCGTCAATGAGCGTGGTCACAACGGCGAGCTCGTCGATTGACCAATATCCCTTGAGCTCGAGTAGCGCCTTCTTGTCGCTCGGGGCAAGGATCGCCAGGAACTCAGCGAGCGTGGGGATGCGCTCCCCCGCGAAGGCCGCCGAGTACCAGGACCCCGCGTCGAGTGACTGCAGCTCGGCGAGCGTCTTGTCAGCGAGAGGCCCGACTCCATCTGTCGTGCGCTTGAGCGTGCGGTCATGGAAAAGCACCGGGACGCCGTCGCTCGAGCGTGAGATGTCGGTTTCGACGAAGTCGAGGGGCGAATCGATCGCATGCTGCAACGCTGTCAACGTGTTTTCCGGCGCGACCGAACGGTCGCCGCGGTGTCCCGCCATGAAGAACGGCTCGCCCGGTTCCCGCAGCTCGCCGAACATGTCGGTTGCATAGACGGGCGTCGCCCCCGGGTTCACGATGAGAAGAACGATGATCGCGACGGCGGCGCAGAAACTCGCGCACAGCGGAAAGACACCCTGGCGCGTTCGGGACGTCATCATTGACCACCTGTTCCTGTGTCGGGCAGAATTTCGGGTGGTTGAAGCCTAGGGGCGCCCGTTACCCTTTCGTTATCTTTCGGAGCGGCGCACTCACCCCAATCCAGGGGATGCGAGGGTTGTGGCCGTCGCTGCCACGCAGCATCCGCTGTTCGAACGCACGAAAAAGGCCGGGACGACGTCCCGAAGGATGTCGTCCCGGCCACCGGGCGTGAGAGCTTAGATCAGGCTCTTCGTGTGCCAGACCGTTTTGGTCTCGGTGAGCGCCGTGATGCGGTCCAGGCTCGGGGCTGCGGAATCGGTACCGCCTTCGGGGCGGAGCACTCGCTTAAGCGTTTCGGCCGCCGCGATCTCAAGGTCGACCCAGTCGAGGCCGCCCGCTCCGGTGAGGTCAATGGCGTTGACGTCGGCGTGTGACGCCAGCCACGGGGTGATCTCGGCCGGCGAGCCGGTGAGAATGTTGACCACTCCCCCGGGAACGTCGCTCGTAGCGAGTACTTCGGAGAGGCTGATGGCCGACAGCGGAAGCGTCTCTGACGCGATCACGACAACGGTGTTGCCCGCGACGAGCGCGGGTGCCACCACACTGACGAGCCCGAGCAGCGACGAGTTCTGCGGGGCGACGATCGCCACGACCCCGGTCGGTTCCGGTACGGACAGGTTGAAGTACGGGCCCGAAACCGGGTTCGCGTTTCCGGCGACCTGCGCATACTTGTCTGCCCAGCCGGCGTACCAGACCCAGCGGTCGATGGCCTCGTCCACCTGACGATTTGCTGCATCCGCGGATACGCCCTCCGAACGCTCGATCTCGTCAACGAACTGCACACGGCGTCCTTCGAGAAGCTCGGCGATGCGGTAGAGCACCTGTCCGCGGTTGTAGGGGGTCGCGCCAGCCCAGCCGGACTGCGCGCTCCGTGCAGCAACTACCGCGTCGCGAGCGTCCTTGCGGGATGCCTTCGCGGCGTTGGCGAGGAACGTCCCGTCCGTCGCTGCCACTTCGTAGGTGCGCCCGGACTCCGAGCGCGGGAACTTTCCCCCGATGTAGAGCTTGTAGGTCTTGGGAACGGCGAGGCGGCTCATTTGCTGCCCTTCTTCTTCGTCACGGGTGCGGATGTCTCGGTCTCGGCGGGTGCCGGTGCGCTCGGGGTAGCGAGCTCAGCCGGCGCAGCCGTTGTGGGCAGGTCTGCGGCCGGAGCCGATGTGACCTGTCGCGTCGAACCGGCGGGCTTGAGGTAGGCGCCGAGCCCGTGCCGCCCGCCCTCGCGGCCGTAACCGGACTCCTTGTACCCACCGAACGGGCTGGCCGGGTCGAACTTGTTGAACGTGTTTGCCCAGATCACGCCGGCCCGGAGCTTGTCGGCGACAGCGAGGATGCGGCTGCCCTTGTCACTCCAGATTCCTGCGGAGAGTCCGTACGGCGTGTTGTTTGCTTTGGCGATCGCTTCCGCCGGCGTACGGAAGGTCAGCACGCTGAGCACCGGTCCGAAGATCTCCTCGCGCGCAATCCGGTGGCTCGTCGACACGTTCGTGAAGATCGTCGGTGCGAACCAGAACCCGGTCGACGGGAGCTCGCACTCCGGGCTCCAGCGCTCAGCGCCTTCGGCCTCGCCCACGTCGCTCAGCGCACGGATGCGGTCGAGCTGAGCGGCCGAGTTGACCGCACCGATGTCGGTGTTCTTGTCGAGCGGGTCACCCAGTCGCAGCGTCGACAGGCGCTGCTTGAGTCGGTCAACCACCTCGTCGTGGATGTTCTCCTGCACGAGCAGTCGTGATCCGGCGCAGCAGACGTGCCCCTGGTTGAAGAAGATGCCGTTCACGATGCCTTCGATGGCCTGGTCGATCGGCGCGTCATCGAAGACGATATTCGCGGCCTTTCCACCGAGTTCAAGGGTCACACGCTTGTCGGTTCCGGCGATGGCACGAGCGATGCCCCGGCCAACATTGGTCGAGCCCGTGAAGGCGATCTTGTTGACGCCTGTGTGGTTCACCAGTGCAGACCCGGTCGCCCCCGCACCGGTGATGATGTTGACGACACCCGCTGGCAGGTCGGCCTGCTGCAAGATCTCGGCAAACAGCAGAGCGGTGAGCGACGTGGTCTCGGCGGGCTTCAGCACAACAGTGTTGCCCGCGGCGAGGGCCGGTGCGATCTTCCAGGCCAGCATGAGCAGCGGGAAATTCCACGGGATGATCTGACCGGCAACACCGAGCGACGCGGGGTTTGGGCCGAGCCCAGCGTGATCGAGCTTGTCGGCCCAGCCTGCGTAGTAGAAGAACCACGCAGCAACGAGGGGCACGTCGACGTCGCGGCTCTCCTTGATCGGCTTGCCGTTGTCGAGGCTCTCGGCGACCGCGAGTTCACGCGCCCGCTCCTGCACCAGCCGTGCAATCCGGAAGAGGTACTTGCCGCGGTCAGAACCGGACATCCGCGACCAGACGTTGTCATACGCGGCACGAGCAGCGGCAACCGCCCGATCCACATCGGCGTCGTTAGCCGAGGAGATCGTGGCGATCGTCTTCTCGGTTGCGGGCGAGATAGTGGCGAATGGGGTGCCGTTTCCGTCCACGAACTCGCCGTTGATGAAGAGTCCGTACTGGCTCTTCAGGTTGAGGATCGCCGTCGACTCGGGGGCCGGCGCGTAGTCCAGAAAACTCATTGTCATCCTTTAATCGATCGTGACGTAGTCAGCGCCGGAGTAGTGGCCGGTGGTCATCTTCTGCCGCTGCAGCAACACATCGTTGAGCAGGCTCGATGCTCCGAACCGGAAGAGGTGAGGCTGAAGCCAGTCCTCACCAACCGTCTCCGCGACGGTGACGAGGTACTTGATGGCATCCTTTGAGGTACGGATGCCTCCAGCCGGCTTGACGCCGATTTTCTCGCCGGTGAGGCGGTGCCAGTCCCGCACAACCTCGAGCATGAGGAGCGTCACCGGCAGCGTTGCTGCCGGTGACACCTTGCCGGTTGACGTCTTGATGAAGTCGCCACCGGCGAGGATCGACAGCCACGAGGCACGGCGGACGTTGTCGTAGGTGTTGAGTTCACCGGTCTCGAGAATGACCTTGAGGTGCGCGTATGTTCCGTCTGCGCGGCGGCAGGCTTCCTTCACCGCAACGATCTCGTCGAAGACCTGGCCGTATCGGCCGGCGAGGAACGCGCCCCGGTCGATCACCATGTCGATTTCATCGGCGCCAGCGTCGACGGCGTCTGCCGTGTCGCTGAGCTTGATAGCGAGCGAGGCGCGGCCGGAGGGGAAGGCGGTTGCGACCGCTGCGACGTTGATCCCGGAGTCGGTGCCCTTCGCGTGGTGGGCGCCGAGCGCTTCGACGGCGTACGGCACCATGTCGCCGTAGACGCAGACGGCCGCGACCCGCGGCGTACTCGCGTCGGTGGCGTCGGGCGTGATGGCCTTGGCGACGAGTGAGCGCACCTTGCCGGGGGTGTCTGCACCCTCGAGGGTGGTCAGGTCGATGAGGCCGATGATGGTGTCGAGCGCCCACTTCTTCGACGTGGTCTTGATCGAGCGGGTGCCGAGGCCGGCGGCGCGCTGCTCGAGGCCGACAGCGTCGACCCCGGGGATTCCCTCGAGATAGCGGCGGAGATTCGCATCGGTCACCGGCCCGTCGAAGAGTTCAAGGGCGGTTGCTCGGGGCGCAACAGCCTGAGTGATGTCGGTCATGCGTAGATGTCCTTCTGCGTGGTGGTGTTCAGGTCGGGAAAATGAGAAGGCTCGACCGGTCAGGAACCGGTGTCGAGCAGTGCCAGTGCTGTTGCTTCGTCTGTCACCAGCACCGTGCACAGTCCGCTGGTGACAACCGCGCGGGCAACGGGGATCTTTCCGGCGCCGGCGATGACCGCGACGCTCGTGGTCGCGCGGCGGAGAGTGTCGAGGCTGAGTCCGACAGTGCGCTCGTTCAGTGACGGGTCGACGATCATGCCGGCCGCGTCGATGTAACGGCCGACCACGTCGCCAACGGCACCGCGGCGCACCAGCTCGTCGACGTCGTTCGGCGTCAGGTACCCGCTCTCGACGAGAGCCGAGTCGTGCCCGGCGACGCCGGCACTGTAGAGGTAAGCAGAGGCGTCAGCAGCCATGCCGAGCACCCCGCCGACGGTGCGATCCGCCTCGATCGAGCGTTTGGTTTCGAGCCGCTCGAGGATCGCAGGGCTCGGCAGCAGGGTGGCCTGGCCCGAGGCCTTCCGAGCGATCTCGAACGCCGTTGCCGCTGCGGTGCCTGCGCGCTGGTTGACGCTCACTCCGCCGTTGATCTGAACGACGTTGACGCCGGTTGCCCAGCCCTCGCTCAAGTGCTCGGCGACATCGTGCAGGGTTCGACCCCAGCTCACCCCGAGCACGCGCGGAACGGGTCGGAGGCTGGCCAGGTAGTCGGCAGCGGCCTGCGCTGCGCGAGCGCGAAGATCATCTGCGCCCTGCGTTCCTGCTGCGGGAACAACGATGGCGTCGCGAATGCCGAAGCGTTCGCAGAGGGTGCGCTCGAGGGTCAGCTTGCGAGCCCGCGGGTGCACGATCTCGATGCGGATGAAGCCCTTCTCCTTGGCTGAAGCGAGGAGGCGACCCACCTTCCAGCGGGTGAGCTTGAGGATCGCGCCGACTTCGTCCTGGGTCTTGTTCTCGTCGTAGTACAGCTCGGCGGCGCGAATGGACAGCAGTTCGTCGTTGTCGATGGTGTCCACCGCTCTCCCCTGTCGTCGTCTGTGCGGGCGCGTGCACGCATGCTCCAGCCTAGGTCGGCGGAGTGCGCAGAACAACACTCGTGGTGGTTTCTGCTCATATGAGCAGAGCGGCGGGAATTCGCCATCGGATGCTGCTCCGGTTCAGGCGCCATCCTCGATGGCGCGGTCCCGAGCGACGACCGCTCCCGCGAAGACGCCGACGAACGCCACGCACACCAGCACAATGAGCGGCACCGTCCAGCCGCCGGTCACGTCATGGGTAATCCCCACCACGAGCGGGCCCACCGCCCCGATGACGTATCCAACGCTCTGCACGAAGCTCGACAGGGCGATGGCACCATCATGGGTCCGAGTGCGGAGGTTGATGAGCACGAGGGCGAGAGGAAAGAGGAGCGGCCCGAGTCCGATAAGCACGACCCACAGGACAGGAACGGATGTGGGAGCAAGGAGGAATCCGGCATAACCGGCCACGAGGCATCCGATCGCCACATAAACGAGCAGCGCGACGTTCTTCATGCGGGCGGCGAGGATCGGGATGATGAGGCCGGCCGGGAAGCCCATGAATGCGTAGATCGAGAGCCACGCGCCGGCGGTGGCGTCGCTGACCCCGACGATGTCCTGGACGAGGCTGGGTAACCAGGCAAACATGGCGTAGGCGTTGAGCGAGGAGAGCCCGAACACGACGGCAAGCGACCACGCGAGCGGAGAGCGCCAGAGCCGACCGACGACATCGGATTTGGCGGCCTCAAGCGCGGGAGCGGCAGGTGCCCTGCGGTCAGTGGCCAGCAGTGTCAGCCAGGGAACCAGCGCGATGACGCTCACCCCGGCCCACATGGCCAGCGAGACGCGCCAGCTCGCGGCGTCGGCAACCGGCACGGCAACGAGTGGCGGCACGAGCGTCGAGACCGAGAGCATGGTGACGTAGATCGTCGTGATGAGCGCAATGCGATCGGGGAAGTACTTCTTGACGATCGGCGGCAGGAGCACATTGCCGAGGCCGAGCCCCGCGAAGGTCACCGCGCTGCCAAGGACGAGGACGAGGACATCGCCGGCGATGCCGCGGATGAGGTGCCCGAGCAGAATGGCTCCCAGTGCAGCGATGAGCACGACCTCAAGCTTGGTGCGGCGCACGAGCGCAGGCGTGAGGATGCCGAAGATGGCGAAGCACACCGGGGGCATCGAGCCGAGCAAACCCACGACCACGGGATCGAGCGGAAGGTCGGCGGAGATCCGGCCGAGGATCGGCGACAGCGCACCGACGGCGGTACGGAGGTTCGCGGCAACGAGGATGATTCCGACGAAGGCGAGCACCCGGCCCGACATCAGCGGGCGGGGAGCGTTCGGGGTCACCGCTTCAGTTTAGGGGTGCTTCACGGCGGGCCAGCGCCGCTCGACCGGCCGTAGGAACGGCGCGTAGGGTGTACTCATGTTCGCCTCCCGAAAGCGTCAGTCCGAGCCGTCCCCGACGCGCGGACAGCAGATCGCAGACGCACTGAACCTTGTGGGCGACGGTCTCGACACCCTGTCCGCCGTCCAGTGGGCAAGCCCGAGCCTCTGCGAAGGCTGGAGTGTGAAGGACACCATTGCCCATCTGGTCTGGCGCATCGGCACTCCATCGGTGCGGCTGGCCAGCGACGTGGTTCGAGCGTCGATCGCCGGTCGGCACGCCAACCCGATGGGGTCGTTCGACGACATTGCCCGCGGCATTGCCGACTCCGGCGGGACCGACGAGCTGCGTCGCGAGTTACGTGCCATCGCGGCTGAGAAGGCCGATGGGCGCGGCCGCACGAGCACAGGCGAGCTCGTCGAAGCGATCGTGCACGGCTACGACGCCCTGCACCCGCTCGGCGTCCGGCTGCCATTCGATCCCGAGACCACCCACGCGGTCGCCCTCGCGAGCACACTCACCGCGTCGCGCGAGGTGCGGGCGCTGCTGCGTCACCGCACGCTGGTCGCCGTCGACGCCGGATGGCGCATCGGGCACGGGTCGGAAATCGTCGCAGACGCGGCGAGTGTCATTCTTTACCTGCACGGCCGGAAAGCCATGCAGCCGCCGAGCCGGGAACGGTTACTCGCTCCGGCACCGACCCCCGGCCTCGCCTGACGCGGCACCAGAGAACACTCGCCACAAGCTGCCGGTCAGCTGAGCAGCTGGCGAACCCGCTCGACGTCGTCCGCCATCTGCACGATGAGCGGCTCGATGCCCGTGAACGCGACCATGCCACGAATGCGTTCCACGAACTGCACTTCCACAATCTGGTCGTAGAGGTCAATCTCCCTGTCGAGCACGAACGCTTCGACTTGCTTCTGCGGCACACCGTCGAAGGTGGGGTTATTACCCACCGAGATCGCGGACGGCAGCCGCTCAGACCCGACACGAAGCCAGCCCGCGTACACACCGTCGGCGGGAATCAGGCCGTCCGAGTCCGGGGAGAGGTTCGCTGTGGGGTAGCCGAGTTCACGCCCCCGCTTCGCACCGTGCACCACGAGTCCGCGCACGGCGGGGTCGTGCCCGAGCAGCTGGGCCGCATCCGACACCCGCCCCTGGGCGAGCAGTTCCCGAATCCAGGTCGATGAGACGCGTCGACCGTCCACCGGTGCGACATCCGGAATCGTCTCGACGTCGAAACCGAACCGTCCACCGAGCTCGCGCAGCAGGGCAACATCGCCCGCTCCGCGATGACCGAACCGAAAGTCGTTTCCGACAAGCACGAGCTTCGCGCGGAGTGCACCGGTGAGCACAGTGGTGACAAAATTCTCTGGCGAGAGTTGCGCCAGCTCGCGATCGAACGGCAGCAGCAGGGCGGCGTCAATGCCGGTCTCGGCAAGCAGATCGAGCTTTTGCTCGTTTCCCACCAGCACCTGCGGGCATTTTTCGGGAGCGAGAAGGGCGAGCGGATGCCTGTCAAACGTCACAACAACGGAATTCAGCCCGCGGTCTTCCGCGGCCTGGCGAAGTCGGGCGATGACGGCACGGTGGCCGGCATGCACTCCGTCGAATTTGCCGATGGTCACGGCCGTTTCGCCGAAACCCTCCGGAACGTCAGTCACCCGGCGGAAGGTGATCACCGGGCGTCGCCCGTCGCTCCGGCCGCGACGCCGCGGTTCGGCCGGTGGCGTGCAAGCCACCACATGCCGAGTGGTGGGAGCACGAGCGGGATGAAGAGGTATCCGGCGCCGTAGTACGACCACACCGTTGCGGCCGGGAACAGCTCAGGGTCAACGATGCTCAGGGTGCCGATCGTGAGCACACCGAGGAACTCGAAAGCGATAGTGATCCAGGCGATCCGGTACCAGCCCGATCCGCTCCTGATGAGGGCGACAGTTGCGACGATGTAGACGACGGCGGCCAGCGCAGACAGCGTGTACGCGACGGGCGCCTCGTCGAACCGCTCAGCGATCTGCACAAACGAACGGCCCGTCGCTCCGAGAGCCAGGATTCCGTAGACGACGACGAGGACGCGTCCGATACCGGAAATACCGCGCTTCGGTGAAGCGCTCGAGGGGGAAACAGGCTTGGCCTGCAGGCGCTCGTTGGGTGATGTCATTTGAAAACCAGTGTATTCGCGTTTTTGAGGTGGTTTCGCCCGGTTACTGCGGCAGCGTCGTCCAGATTTGCTGCATGCGGTAGACCATCACGGCGATCGCCAGCGCCGCAACGCCGAGGATGACCGTGCTCCACTTGCTGCGGTCCACCAGCGCCCAGAATCCGGCCGCGATCGGCAGCAGCAGCGCCGAGATCAGATAGGTGTAGAACTCCAGGACACTGCCAACGGCGGTGTTGCCCGTGAACGGAGCAACGATTGCCACGACGAGTTGGATGACGAGGAGCAGCTCGACGACCGCAACGGCCCCGAGCGTGAGATCGCTGGGTTTTCGCCCGGAGAACCCGACGATCAGGCACAGCAACCCGGCGAGAACGGCGACGGCCACCTGAATCCAGGTGAACGGTTCGATCATGAGTCTTGCCCGTCTGCCGGGAAGTTGACCGCACTCTTTGCGATGTCTCCGGCGATCTTCACGAGGCCAACGAGACGACCGTCGGGCGCGACACCGGCCACGAGGCCGTCGTCGCCGAGCGCCCCAGACACGGAGAGATCGCCGGCGGGCACTTTTTTCCCGTGGCCCAGGTCAATTGCCTGCTGCTCGGTTAACGAGAGAGTGGGAAAGAGAGCAGACGCCGCGTCGGCGGGACCGATCAGCTCGGTGGCAACGTCGAGAGCGTCGAGCGTTGACGCCGCGTCGACGGAAAAGGGTCCGATCCTCGTGCGGCGAAGTCTCGTCAGGTGTCCACCAATGCCGAGCGCCGCGCCCAGATCTCGGGCCAGCGCCCGGATGTAGGTTCCGGAGGAGCACTCGACGCGCACGTCCAGGTCGAGGAATCCGTCGACTTGTCGTCGCTCGAGCACGTCGAAGCGTGCGACCGTGACGGGGCGTGACTTCAGTTCGACGGTCTCCCCCGCCCGGACCAGCGCGTACGCCCGTTTGCCGTCGACCTTGATGGCGCTCACGCTCGACGGCACCTGAGAGATATCTCCGGTGAGGTTCGCCACGGCGGCGACGAGAGCGGCCTCGGAGACGTTCCGAACGGCATCCGCCTCTGCCTGAATCAGTGCTTCGCCCTCAGCATCGTCCGTCGACGTTGTCAGGCCGAGCCGAATGGTGGCGAGGTACTCCTTGTCCTGGCCGACCACGTAGGTCAACAGCCGGGTGGAGGAGTTGACGCCGAGAATGAGGAGCCCGGTCGCCATCGGGTCGAGAGTGCCCGCGTGGCCGACCCTGCGGGTGCCGGCGAGCTTGCGGGTGCGCGCGACGACGTCGTGGCTGGTGAGTGAGTGTGGCTTGTCGACGAGGAGGATGCCGGAGTGCACAGATGATCCTTTCGTGCCGAACTGGCGACGAACCATTCTCCCACACGCCGCGCCCTAGGCTGGGAGCATGCGCGTTGCCGTCATTGGAGCTGGAGCCCTCGGTTCGACCTTCGCCGCACTGCTCGACCGCGCAGGCCACGACGTCGTGCTCGTGGCGCGAGGCGCCCAGCTGGCGGCCGTTCGAGAGCATGGACTCCGCCTCAGTGGCGGGTTCGGCGACTGGCACACCACCCGGCTGGTCGCGGTGGATCGCCTGGATCAGGGCGTCACCGGAGCCGTCGATGTGGTGCTCTTCGCCGTCAAGGCGCAAGACACGTCCGCAGCGCTGGATGAGCACGGGAGCTCGATCGCGGGTGCCCGGGTCCTGGTGATCCAGAACGGCCTCGACGGAGTGGATGCGGTGTCCGGGGCACTTCCAGACTCCTCATGCATCGGGGCGCTGTCGATTGTGGCCGCGTCGTACCTCGAGCCCGGCTCGGTCACGGTCACGACGCCAGCAACGACGTACATCGGGCGTGGGACCGGTGCGCCGGACGCCGATGTGCGCCGCCTCGAAGCGGAACTCGGAACCGTGCTTCGGCTCGCGGCGATCGGCAACTTCGTGGGTGCGCAGTGGACGAAGCTGCTCGTCAACCAGCTCAACGCCCTGCCGGCCATCACCGGGCTCAGCGTCCAAACCGTCATCGCAGATCGAGCGTTACGCCGGATTATGACGAGGAGCATGCGTGAAACCGTGCGTGCGGGAATGGCCGCAGGCATCCGTTTTGGATCATTGCAGGGCCTGGGCAACCGTCGATTGCGGTTCTTCGCGGCGTTGCCGGTGGGACTCGGGCAGGCGTTGCCGCTGCTGTTCGCCGCGAGAATGGGCGCTGTGCCGAACCCGGGCTCGACCTTGCAGTCCATCCGGCGGGGCCAGCGCACCGAGATCGACTTTCTCAACGGGGCTGTCGTGCGTCAGGCGCGAGCGGTCGGGCGGAGAGCACCGGTGAACGAAATACTGACCGAGCTCGTGCACCGGGTTGAGGAGTCGGGCAATTTTCTGACGCCGGACGACGTGGTGCGTGAGGTTCGCGCCGGGACCGGATCCCGCTGAGTCTCAGCGGGCTGGAGCGTCAGCAGCTGTCGAGGAACACCCGCATCGGGTGGGCGACATCTTCGTTGTTAATCACAGCCGACGCTCGCGTGCGCGGGCGTGAGTCGCGCTGGTAGAGCTGTTGACCGCCGACATACCGGGCGTTGGACGGCGCGGTCGGGTCCGGGTCCACGCCGATCGACGAACTCAGCCGGGCGTATGCCTCGGCGAACGGTACGTCCAGCCAAATCGAGTAGTGCCAGAGTCCGCGCAGCTCGGGGCGGTGCAGGAACACGCCGTCGACGATGAGCGTGGCGTCCTTGGGCCCGGTGACCCAACGCAGCTCTTCACCGGTGTCGCGCTTCTCGTCGAAGCCGACGAGCTGGAACCCGGTGCTCCCGGCCATCCGGTACGGCTCGATGAGTGCGCGGCGAAACAACGAGTAGTCGAACGAGTCGGAGTAGTACCCCTCTGCGGAGTCCTTCCCCCGCTGATACCGCTCGTGGCGTGGCCGGTGGAAGTCGTCGATGGAGGCCCGAAAAACCGTGCGGTCCTCCTCGCGGAACACCTCGGCCAGGTCGTCAGCGAATTCAGCCGTTCCCGAGCCGCTGATCCCGTCGACCGCGACAATGGTGCGGCCGACACCGTAGTTGTGGGTGATCTCGCTTCGCAGGTCGCGCATCACTTCGACCCGAGGCGTCGTGACTAGTCTCATGTGTCGAGAATACCCGCGAGTGAGCGCATACGCTGGGGGTGGTATGTCTTCTGCACAGCTTTCTCCCCGCATCCTCGACTGGTTCGCCGCGAACCGGCGCGACCTGCCGTGGCGTGAACCGGGCTTCCCGGCGTGGGGCACCCTGGTCTCCGAATTCATGTTGCAACAGACCCCGGTCGCCCGGGTGATTCCTCGGCTCGCCGAGTGGCTCGAGCGCTGGCCGACGCCTGCTGACCTTGCGAGTGTTCCGCCCGGTGAGGCTGTTCGCGCTTGGGCGAACCTGGGCTACCCGCGCCGCGCGCTTTGGCTGCATGCGGCCGCCGTAGAGATCACCGAGCGGCACGGCGGAGTGGTTCCGCACGACGTCGACGCCCTTCTCGCCCTCACCGGCGTCGGTGACTACACCGCTCGGGCCGTCGCCGCATTCGCTTATGGCCATCGGCATCCGGTGGTCGACACCAACACCCGCCGGGTCATCGCGCGCGCCGTCGAGGGCAACGCCGAACCGGCTCCCCCGTCGAACGTGAGCGACCTGGCCCGGATGGAGCGCCTGCTGCCCGATGACCTCGACGAAGCGCACCGCTTCAACGCCGGCATGATGGAACTCGGCGCGATCGTTTGCACCGCACGCTCACCGCGCTGCGACGCCTGCCCTCTCGCCGATACCTGCGCGTGGCGCCAGGCCGGCTACCCCGAGTATCTCGGCAAACGCAAGGCCGTTCAGAAGAAGTATGAGGGCAGCGACCGACATGTCCGCGGACTCATCATGGCTGAGCTGCGTGCCGCGCACGTGCCGGTGACGTCCGCCGAAATTGAAACATTATGGGCGGATGCCACGCAGCGGGACCGCGCGTTGGCCGGCCTTGTTACCGACGGCCTGGCCGTTCACCGAGAAACGGGCTACCTGCTGCCCTGAGGCAACAGATAACCCGTTTCCAGACCGCGAAGACTAGTCTTCGTCGTCCGAGATGACGCGTGGTTTGACGTAGGGGTCTTCGTCTCCGGCGTACTGGGCGTTCGACTTGAGCGCCTCAACGGCGGAGTCGCGTTCGCGGGCCTGGGCGAGGAGCTCGTCGAGGTGCTTGGCGCTCTCAGGTAATGCGTCGTGGATGAATTCGAGGCTCGGCGTCAGCCGTGCCGTGATGTTTTTGCCAACCTCGCTGCGGAACATTCCCTTGGCCGCCTCAAGTGCGGCCGCCGAGTCTGCGCGTTCCTCATCGGAACCGTAGACGGTGTAGAACACGCTTGCGTGCTGCAGGTCTCCGGTGACGCGGACGTCGGTGATGGTGACAAAACCGAGCCGGGGGTCCCGCAGTCCGCGCTCAAGGCGCTTGGCGATGATCTCCTGGATTCGGTCGGCCAATTTACGTGCTCGTGGGTTTTCGCCCATGATCTTCTCCTTCAGCCAGCAGCCTGGTGGCTCCTGACAAATTCAGAACCGGGAGCCGGAAACGGCAGCCTCAAAGTGAGACTGCCGTTTCCGACGAGGAGCCTAACCGCGCGGCTTCTCTTTCATCTCGGTCGTCTCGATCTCGTCACCGATCTGGATGTCGTTGAACTTACCAAGACCAATACCGGCCTCGAAGTCCGTCCGCACCTCGGTGACGTCGTCCTTGAATCGACGCAGCGACTCGATGGCGAGGTTGTCGCCAACCACAACGCCGTCGCGGATGACGCGGGCACGAGCGTTTCGGGTAATCGTTCCTGAACGGACGATGACACCGGCGATGTTGCCGAACTTGGAGGAGCGGAACACCTCGCGGATCTCGGCCACACCGGACTGGACCTCTTCGTACTCGGGCTTGAGCATGCCGGTGAGGCTTGCTTCCACATCGTCGATGGCGTTGTAGATAACCGAGTAGAAACGGATGTCGACACCCTCGCGAGCGGCACGTTCCCGTGCCTTCGGGTCGGGGCGAACGTTGAATCCGATGATGATCGCGTTGTCGATGGTCGCCAGGTTGACGTCCGACTCCGTGATCGCACCGACACCGCGGTGGATGATGCGCAGCTGGACGCTCTCGTCGATCTCGATCTTGAGCAGCGACTCTTCGAGTGCCTCAACGGCACCGGAAACGTCACCCTTGATGATGAGGTTGAGCGATTCGACCTTGCCCTCTTCGAGTGCACGGGTGAAGTCCTCAAGGCTGATGCGCTTGCGGGACTTGGCCAGCTGGGCGTTGCGCTCTGCTGCTTCACGCTTCTCAGCGATCTGGCGCGCCGTGCGGTCGTCGTCCGTGACCAGGAAGGTGTCACCGGCGCGAGGCACCGACGACAGACCCTGAACCTGAACCGGTCGTGACGGCGTTGCGAACTCGACGGCATCGCCGTTCTCGTCGGCCATCGCACGAACACGTCCGTATGCGGTACCGGCAACGATGGGGTCTCCCACCTTGAGCGTTCCCGACTGGATGAGCACTGTCGCAACAGCACCGCGTCCCTTGTCGAGCTTCGCCTCGATGGCAACACCGCGTGCGTCCTTGTTCGGGTTGGCACGCATGTCGAGTCCGGCGTCAGCGGTCAGCAACACAGCATCAAGGAGTTCCTTGATACCGATGTTGTTGCGAGCCGACACGTCAACGAACATGACGTCTCCACCGTATTCTTCGGCAACCAGTCCGTATTCGGTGAGCTGCTGGCGCACCTTCTGCGGGTTGGCCTCTTCCTTATCGATCTTGTTCACTGCAACCACGATCGGCACGTTCGCTGCCTGGGCGTGGTTGAGAGCCTCAATCGTCTGGGGCATGATGCCGTCGTCTGCCGCGACCACGAGGATCGCGATATCGGTGACCTGCGCACCACGGGCACGCATGGCGGTGAACGCCTCGTGACCCGGGGTGTCAATGAAGGTAATCGGTCGTTCGATGCCTTCGTGCTCGGCAACCACCTGGTACGCACCGATGTGCTGGGTGATGCCACCGGCTTCGCCTGCGACAACGTTGGCGTTGCGGATTGCGTCGAGCAGTCGGGTCTTACCGTGGTCGACGTGACCCATGACGGTGACGACAGGAGGACGAGCCTCGAGGTCTTCGTCTGACTCTTCCGCGAGCTCCTGGTCGAGGTCGATCGAGAAGCCTTCGAGAAGCTCGCGATCCTCTTCTTCCGGAGACACGATCAGAATGCGGTAACCGAGCTCTTCACCGAGGATGCCGAACGTCGCCTCATCGAGAGACTCGGTCGCGGTTGCCATTTCACCGAGGTGGAACAGAACCGTGACGAGGTTTCCGGGGCTGGCGTCAATCTTGTCAGCGAAGTCAGCGATGGACGCTCCACGACGCAGTCGGACAACCGTTGTGCCGTCGCCGCGGGGAACGCTTACGCCGCCAAGCGACGGAGCTTCCCTGAGCTCGAATTCCTGCCTCTTGGCGCGCTTCGACTTGCGGGACTTGCTCTTTCCGCCTCCGCGACCGAATGCACCAGCGGTTCCACCGCCGGGGCCACGACCACGACCGCCACCACCTGCGGGGCGGTTAGGACCGAAGTTCGATCCGGGAGCACCACCCGGGCGCTGGAATCCACCTGCCGCGGGAGCACCGGGGCGCTGGAAACCGCCACCGGCGGGACGAGCGCCACCCGGACGCTGGAAGCCACCTGGACGACCGGCGCCTGCCGGGCGCGGGGCACCGGGGCGGGGCGAACCCGGACGCGGAGCCTGCGGACGTGGGATGTTGCTCGGGGTCGGGCGCTGGCCCATGCCCTGCGCGCTGGCGAACGGGTTGTTGCCCGGTCGGGGTGTTGCCGGGCGCGAGCCCATGCCCTGCGCGCTTGCGAACGGGTTGTTGCCTGGGCGAGGTGCACCTGGGCGGGGTCCCCCAGGAGCTGCGGGCTTCTCGGCCGAGGCCGGAGTAGAGGCAGCAGGCTTCTCCGCGGCCGGAGCCGGGGTCGATGCGGCGGGCTTCTCCGCGGCCGGAGCCGGGGTCGGTGCTGCTGAGGGTGCGGGCGCCGGGGCAGCTGCTGCCGGCTTTTCAGCGGCAGGAGCCGGTGCCGGTGCGGGAGCCGGTGCGGGCGTAGGGCGCGAACCCGGCTTTGCAGCGGTCTTTGCGGCGGGCACCTTTGCGGCGTCAGCGGACGGCTTGGCACCGTCTGCTTCGAGAGCAGCACGGAGCTTCCGTGCTACCGGGGGTTCAATCGTTGATGAAGGCGACTTGACGAATTCGCCCAGTTCCTTCAGTTTCGCAAGGGCGACCTTGCTGTCGACACCGAGTTCGGAAGCGATCTCGTGTACGCGTGGTTTTCCAGCCACTATTCTCCTGTCTGGGTCCACCCAGACAGGGCGGACCGTTATTGGCGGACGGGTCTCATTTCGAGCCGCTCATTAGTTGTCCATTAGCCGTTCAGCCTGTTCTCTCGTACAGAATTTTCAAGTGCTGCCGTGTCGAGGGGTCTCGGCTCACGGAGTGCGCGCCCGAAGGCCCGCCGCTTCACCGCGAGTTGGTAACACTGGATTTGCGGATGCAGCCACGCACCTCGGCCAGGCAGTGACGCGGTGGTGTCCACCACGAGCTGTGAGTCCTGGGCCACGATCCTCACGAGGGAGGATCTCTCGGCACGCGCGCGGCAACCGACGCACGTTCTAACAGGTTCCATCGTAGCACTCCCCCAAATTTGTCAGGCCCTGGGAGCGGATGTCAGTCCTCGAGGATCGAATCCGGCTGGATGTCGATCTTCGCACCGGTCAGTTTCGCGGCAAGCCGGGCGTTCTGTCCTTCTTTGCCGATGGCGAGCGAGAGCTGGTAGTCGGGTACGAGGGCGCGAACCGCTTTGGTGGCCTCGTCGATCATGAACGTGCTCGACACCTTGGCCGGTGACAGCGCGTTGGCCACGAAGGTCGCGAGGTTCGGCGAGTAGTCGACGATGTCGATCTTCTCTGAGCCGAGCTCCTCGGTCACCGCGCGAACCCGACGTCCGAGTTCACCGATGCAGGCACCCTTGGCGTTGACGCTGGGGTCAGTGGCACGAACCGCGATCTTGGTGCGGTGGCCCGCCTCCCGGGCGAGTGAGACGATCTCCACGACGCCCGACGCGATTTCCGGCACCTCAAGAGCGAAGAGCTTCCGAACCAGCGACGGGTGCGTGCGCGACACCGTGATCTGTGGGCCCTTCATTCCACGGGCGACGCTCGTCACGTAGACGCGAATGCGAGCACCGTGCTTGTACTCCTCGCCGGGCACCTGCTCCTCGGGCGGCATGATTGCTTCGATCGTTCCGAGGTCGATGTGCACCATGCGGGGGTTAGGTCCCTGCTGCACGACGCCGGCGACGATGTCGCCTTCGCGCCCCTTGAACTCTCCGAGGATGGCATCGTCGGCCAGGTCGCGGAGTCGCTGGTTGATGACCTGCTTGGCAGCGAACGCTGCGATGCGGCCGAAGTCTTCCGGCGTGGACTCTGCCTCACCGATAATGTTGCCTTCGTCGTCCGTCTCCGGGACGAGGACGGCGACGTGACCGGTCTTGCGATCCAGTGAGACGCGAACCTCAGGTTCGGCTTCGCCCGGAACCGCCTGGCTCTTCACGTAAGCGGTGCGAATGGCCTGTTCGATGATGCCGATGAGCTCGTCGAGGGGGATTTCTTTCTCCCGCTCCATCATCTTCAGCACGTTGAGATCGATGTCCACCGGGGTACTCCTCTATTCAGCTGCCACCGCCACTTCTACACTGGCGGATCGATCTTCTAACTTACCCGACGCTCAGGCTTTCCGACACCACGGGCCGCGTCAACACCGTGACGGTTCGTCGTGAACCTGCCCCGACGCATCCGCTCGACAGTGTCACCTGTTCAGGGGGTTTAGGTTTGAACGCATGGATACGATCAACGATTTTGTACTCAGCGCCGGCGACGGCCTCTGGACCTGGATCCTGTTGCCTGTCGTCGGGATTCTCGGGGTGTACTTCACTGTCCGAACCGGAGTGGTGCAGTTTCGCTTGATTCCTGAGATGTTCCGCACCCTGTCGGACAAGACGCCCCTCGACACCGACGGTAAGGCGCAGTCCGTTTCGGCCTTCCAGGCGTTCACCATTTCTGCGGCATCGCGCGTGGGTGTTGGCAACATCGCCGGCGTCGGTACCGCGATCGCCATCGGTGGGCCTGGAGCGGTGTTCTGGATGTGGACGATGGCGTTCATCGGCGGCGCGTCGAGCTTTGTCGAGTCAACGCTCGGCCAGCTGTACAAAACCAAGGACAAAGACGGCTTCCGTGGTGGACCCGCGTATTACATGCAGCGCGGACTCGGCGCGCGGTGGATGGGAATCATCTTCGCCGTGATCCTCATTCTCTGCTTCCCACTCGCGTTCAGCTCGCTGCAGGCCAACACGATCAGTGCGACCGTCGCCAGCACCGTCGGCGTTGACCTGGACTGGCTGCCCTGGATCGTCGGGCTGGCACTGTCCGCGCTCACCGGACTGGTCGTCTTCGGTGGGGTTCGCCGCATCGCATCAGTCACGCAGGCCGTTGTTCCCGTGATGGCACTGCTCTACCTCGTTGTCGGAATCCTGATCGTTGCAATGAACGTGACCGAAGTACCCCGGGTGTTCGGCGAGATCTATGCCGGCGCGTTTGGTTTCCAGCAGGTCGCCGGAGGTGCCATCGGCACGATCATTCTCCAGGGTGTGAAGCGCGGAATGTTCTCCAACGAGGCAGGACTCGGATCGGCGCCGAACGCCGGCGCGTCAGCGGCCGTCACGCACCCGGTCAAGCAGGGACTCGTGCAGACCCTCGGCGTGTACTTCGACACCTTCCTGATCTGCTCCATCACGGCTTTCATCATCCTCGTATCCACTCCCGACCTGGCGAACGCCGAACGCGGTATCGGGCTGACCTTCGACGCGGTGACCGGTCAACTCGGTGCGTGGTCGGGTGTGCTGCTCAGCGTGATCGTCTTCCTGCTGGCGTTCAGCTCGATTCTCGGCAACTACTACTACGGCGAATCGAACATCGAGTTCATCACCACCAAACGCGTCTGGTTGACGACCTACCGTGTCTTCGCCGTTGCAGCCGTTCTCGCCGGTTCTGTGCTGACCGCTGACCTGGTCTGGAACACGGCTGACGGTCTGATGGGCATTATGGCGCTCGTGAACCTCACCGCGATCGCATTGCTCGGCACAGTGGCGTTCAAGCTGCTCAAGGACTACTCCGAGCAGCGCCGCGATGGGTTCGACCCGGTCTTTACCCGCGACCGGCTGCCCGAGCTGAAGAACGTCGAGTGCTGGCAAGACGCACTGAGCGTCACCGGCCCGATGCCCGTGATCAAGGGCAAGCAGGCAACCAAGACCCGCTAACTCCTGGCAACAAAAATCCCGGTCGGACAATCCGACCGGGATTTTTTGTGTGCACGCACCTGAGGGCGCGGTTTGTCAAGGCGGTGCGCTTAGCCCCGGAGCGCCTTCGCCGCGTCCGCGAGGGCAACGGGTGTGCGCTCGTTGCTGCGGCGGTCCCAGAGTTCAACGACGCCGTCGGCAACTCCGCGGCCGACAATGACGATCTTCGGGATACCGATGAGCTCAGCATCCCCAAACTTGACGCCGGGTGACACCTTGGGGCGGTCATCGAAGAGCACGTCGAAGCCCGCAGCCTCAAGGTCAGCGACCACCGTCTCAGCGGCCTCAAAGACCGCCGCGTCCCGGCCCGTCGCGACAACGTGTACGTCGAACGGGGCGACCGTCTCCGGCCAGATCAGACCGTTGGCGTCGTTGTTCAACTCCGCGATGATCGCGAGGATCCGCGTCACGCCGATGCCGTATGAACCCATGGTGACCGTGACGAGCTTGCCGTTCTCGTCGAGCACCTTGAGGCCAAGCGACTCCGCATACTTGCGTCCGAGCTGGAAGACGTGGCCGATTTCCATGCCGCGGGCGAGTTCAACCGGGCCCGAGCCGTCGGGGGCGGGGTCGCCGGCGCGCACATCGGCGACCTCGGCGATGCCGTCTGCGTCGAAGTCACGACCGGCGACAAGACCGAAGACGTGCCTGCCATCCTCGTTGGCGCCGGTGATCCAGCTGGTTCCAGCGACAACGCGAGGATCACGAAGATAACGGATGCCTGTGGCCGATTTTTCGCCCAAAACGGCGCCGTTCGCGCCCCACGGGCCGATGTATCCCTTGACCAGTCCGGGGTGCTTGGCGAAGTCCGCTTCGGTCGCCGCCTCGATCTCGGCGGGCGCGAAGGCAACCTCGGCACGCTTCAAGTCAACGTCACGATCACCGGGCAGGCCGACGATGACGAGTTCACGGGTTCCGTCGAGGTGTGACAGCGCGAGCACGACGTTCTTGAGCGTGTCCGCCGCCGTCCAAGGCTCGCCGTTCGCCCTCGGGTGCTCGGCGTTGGCCAGGTCAACGAGGGTCTGAATCGTCGGCGTGTTCGGGGTGTCGAACACTTCGGCGGCCGGCTGGCCCTCGATCTCTCGTGCCGGTGGAACAAGTGTCGTCCACGCTTCGACGTTGGCCGCATAGCCGCCCTCGGACCGAACGAAGGTATCCTCCCCGACCGGGGTGGGGTGCAGGAACTCTTCGCTCCGAGACCCGCCCATGGCACCGGCGTCGGCCTTCACGATGGCGTACTCGAGCCCGAGGCGAGTGAAGATGCGCTCATAGGCGTCGCGCTGCTTCATGTAGCTCGCGTCGAGACCGGCATCCGTGTAGTCGAACGAGTAGGCGTCCTTCATGGTGAACTCACGCCCACGCAGCAGCCCGGCGCGGGGTCGTGCCTCGTCGCGGTACTTGTCCTGGATCTGGTAAATCGCGAGCGGCAGGTCCTTGTACGACGAGTAGAGGTCCTTGACCAGAAGGGTGAACACTTCTTCGTGGGTCGGGGCCAGGAGCATGTCGCTGCCCTTGCGGTCCTGCAGGCGGAACAGGCCGTCGCCGTATTCGTCCCAGCGGCCGGTGACCTCGTACGGTTCCCGCGGCAAGAGCGCCGGGAAGTGAACTTCGTGCGCTCCGGCGCGGGTCATTTCCTCGCGGATGATCGTTTCGATCTTAGCTTTGACCTTGAGCCCGAGCGGCAGCCATGCAAAGATACCGGGCGCCTGGCGCCGGATGTATCCGGCCCGGACGAGAAGGCGGTGACTGATCACCTCGGCATCTGACGGGTCTTCGCGGAGGGTCTTGAGGAAATAGTTAGTTAGCCGAGTTACCACCCGTCCATGCTAGTCCCGCCCGACACTCCGGCCGGAACTGGCGCTAGCTGACGCTGACGACCGGTGCGCCGACGCTCGTGTCGTCAGCGGGCATTTCGGCCGCGATGCGGTTGGCCTCTTCGATGAGCGTTGCGACGATCTCCGACTCCGGGACGGTCTTGATGACCTGTCCCTTCACGAAGATCTGACCCTTGCCGTTTCCGGAGGCGACGCCGAGGTCGGCTTCACGGGCTTCACCCGGTCCGTTGACGACGCAGCCCATCACGGCAACGCGCAGCGGCACGGTCATGCCTTCGAGACCGTCGGTGACGTCGTTGGCGAGCTTGTACACGTCGACCTGGGCGCGACCACAGCTCGGGCAGGACACAATTTCAAGCTTGCGTTCGCGCAGGTTGAGCGACTGCAGGATCTGCAGGCCGACCTTCACCTCTTCGGCGGGCGGGGCGCTCAGGGAAACACGGATCGTGTCGCCGATGCCTTCGGAGAGCAGGATGCCGAACGCCGTCGCGCTCTTGATCGTGCCCTGGAATGCCGGGCCGGCCTCGGTGACACCGAGGTGCAGCGGCCAATCACCGCGCTCGGCGAGCAGCCGGTACGCCTTCACCATAACGATGGGGTCGTTGTGCTTGACCGAAATCTTGAAGTCGTGGAAGTCGTGCTCTTCGAACAGGCTGGCTTCCCAGACAGCACTCTCCACGAGCGCCTCCGGGGTTGCCTTGCCGTACTTCTGCAGCAGGCGAGGGTCGAGCGAACCGGCGTTGACGCCGATTCGAATCGAGACGTCCGCGGCCTTGGCGCGGCGAGCGATTTCACCGATTTGGTCGTCGAACTTACGAATGTTGCCCGGGTTGACCCGGACACCGGCGCAACCGGCGTCGATGGCGGCGTAAACGTAGTTCGGCTGGAAGTGAATGTCAGCGATGACCGGGATCTGGCTCTTTTTCGCGATGATCGGGAGCGCTTCAGCGTCGTCACGGCTGGGCACGGCGACTCGAACGATGTCACAGCCGGATGCCGTCAGTTCGGCGATCTGTTGAAGCGTCGCGTTGATGTTTGTGGTTGGCGTCGTTGTCATGGACTGGACGCTGACCTGTGCATCACCACCGACGAGGACTTTTCCGACCTTGATCTGGCGTGACTTGCGTCGCGGAGCGAGGATCTCGGGGACCTTGGGCATTCCCAAATTAACTGCTGGCACCCAGCCATCCTACGCCGGGCCTGCTGAACGTCAGCCGATGGAATATGGTCCGAAAGATGGATCCTGCTCAGCCATCGAGGGAAACGGTCAACGGGGGTTCCGTCGCCGCGATCACCTCGTCCACCGATACTCCCGGTGCCGTTTCGACGAGGACGAGCCCGTTCTCGGTCACGTCGATCACCGCCAGGTCGGTGATGATCCGGTTCACGACTCGTCGTCCAGTGAGCGGAAGGGAGCACTCGTGAACGATCTTCGCGCTGCCGTCACGGGCGACGTGTTCCATCAGGACGATGACCCGACCGGCGCCGTGAACGAGGTCCATCGCACCGCCCGGCCCCTTGACGACCTTGCCGGGGATCATCCAGTTCGCGAGGTCTCCGCTCGCCGACACCTGCATGGCCCCGAGGATGGCTGCGTCAATCTTCCCGCCGCGGATCATGGCGAAGCTCAGTGCTGAATCGAAGAACGCCGTTCCGGGAAGTGTGGTGACCGTTTCCTTTCCGGCGTTGATGAGGTCGGGGTCGACGGCATCCTCCGTGGGATATGGACCGACGCCGAGGATTCCGTTCTCCGATTGGAGCGTGACGGTGATCGAGTCGGGCACATAGTTCGGCACGAGGGTGGGTAGGCCAATGCCGAGGTTGACGTATGCCCCGTCTTCCAGTTCACGCGCCGCGCGGGCGGCCATCTCGTTTCGAGTGAGAGCCATGGGTCAGGCACCTTCCGTGTGGCGAACCGTGCGTCGTTCAATACGTTTTTCGATGTCGGTTCCCACCTCGAGGATCCGGTGGACGAAGACCCCGGGCAGGTGAACGGCATCCGGGTCGATCTCGCCCGGCTCGACGAGTTCCTCCACCTGTGCGATGCAGACCCTGCCGGCCATCGCGGCGAGCGGCGAGAAGTTCCGGGCGGACTTGTCAAAGACAAGATTGCCGTGTCGATCGCCTTTCTTCGCGTGAACGAGCGCGAAGTCGGTGGTAATGGCCTCTTCGAGGACAAACGGCTTGTACTCGCCTCGAACGGAGAACGTCTGCACGGGTTTCGGCTCTGAGGCAATGGCAACTCCCCCGCTGCCGTCATAACGACGGGGCAACCCACCCTCGGCAACCTGGGTCCCGACACCGGTCTGGGTGTAGAAGGCGGCGATCCCTGACCCACCGGCCCGGAGCTTTTCCGCGAGCGTCCCCTGGGGAGTGAGCTCGACCTCCAGTTCGCCGGAGAGGAACTGACGCTCGAACTCCTTGTTCTCGCCAACGTACGACGACGTCATTTTTCGGATCCGGCGGTTGCCCAGCAGGATGCCGAGGCCCCAGTCATCAACACCGCAGTTGTTGCTCACGATCGAAAGATTCTCACTGCCGAGTTCGAGCAGTGCGGTGATGAGAATCATCGGGTTCCCGCACAAGCCGAAACCGCCGACGGCGAGCGATGATCCGCTCCGGATATCGGCCACCGCCTCAGCTGCGGTTGACACTGTTTTGTCCATCGTCATTCGTGCACCTCCGTTGCTGCCCGTGCCGCGCCGTTGCGGCAGTCGTGTTGGCTGGGCGGTTCAGCCCGTCTGCCAACGGGTACCAACCTATCGGCTTCACCACGGTTCTCGGGTAGCTTCTGGAGAGCGGGCGAGCCGCGAAATCGTGGCAAGCTGGACAGGCATCATTTTCCCGCGCAGTGCCGCGGCCAGCGACGAAGGAGTCGGAATCACATGAGCCAGAACGACGTAGTCATCCTTGCGGGTGCTCGCACTCCACAGGGCCGCTTGCTGGGCCAGCTTGCCGGATTCAGTGCTGTTGAGCTGGGCACGATCGCCCTTAAAGCCGCGCTGGAGCGGTCGGGAGTCGATGTCGGCGATGTCGATTCGGTGATTTTCGGGCAGGTGCTTCAAGCCGGGGCGGGGCAGAATCCAGCACGCCAAACGGCGCGCGCAGCCGGGATCGGCTGGGATGTCCCCGCTGTCACGGTCAACAAGGTGTGCCTGTCTGGAATTCAGGCGGTGACCGACGCGGCCCGTCTTATTCGTTTGGGCGAAGCATCCGTCGTCGTTGCTGGCGGTCAGGAGTCGATGACCAACGCGCCGCACGTCTTGCCGGCGTCGCGCAGGGGATACAAGTACGGCGAGGTCACGCTGATCGACACAGCAGCTTTTGACGGGCTGACCGATGCCTTCGACGGCGACTCAATGGGTGTATCGACCGAGCGGCACAACGGGCGGCTCGGAATCGACCGCGGCCAGCAGGACCAGGTGGCTGTGGACTCGCACACGCGTGCGGCACAGGCGCAGACGAACGGGATCTTCGACGACGAGATCACGCCGGTCGAGGTGCCCTCCCGGCGCGGTGAGCCGACCATTCTGACCTCGGATGAGGGTGTGCGGGGTGAGTCGACGCTCGAGTCGCTGGGTGCGTTGCGTCCAGCCTTCAACAAGGACGGGACGATCACAGCCGGCAACTCCTCTCCGCTCAGTGACGGGGCGTGTGCCCTTGTGCTGGCGAGTCGGGCCTATGCCGAAGAGCACGGTTTGAGCTGGCTCGCGGTTGTTGGCGCGTCAGGCTCGGTTGCCGGGCCTGATAACTCGTTGCATTCCCAGCCGTCTCGAGCGATAGCGGATGCCGTCGGCAAAGCCGGTTGGGCCGCTTCAGATCTCGATGTGGTTGAGATCAATGAAGCCTTCGCCGCGGTCAGTGTGCAGTCAATGCGCGATCTCGGGCTGGATGCTGCAAAGGTCAATATTCACGGTGGAGCCATTGCATTGGGGCACCCCATCGGTGCGTCAGGCGCTCGACTGGTTCTTCATGCGGCGATGGAGTTGTCGCGTCGCGGATCAGGAAAAGCCGCTGCGGCGCTCTGTGGCGGTGGCGGCCAGGGAGACGCCCTCTTGCTTTCGCTCTAACCAAGCGTGACGCTCCCGACGCGGCTCTGCGCGCCCAGGACTTTCACAGATGGGTTCCGTGACGTGATCAGTCTTCGCACGTCGATGAGGAACATGGCGACGATGAACCGAGGGACTTCCGATATCCCTATGCCGAGATACTTCTGATTGGCTCGATGCCGCTCAGCCACATCGACACACTGCTTCCGGTGGAATTCTACGTTCGGTGACCCGCCAGTGAACTCCGGTTCGATCTAGAAGGGCGGGGCGTCAGAGGTGATTCGGCCTCCGTTTCCATCGTCGAACGTGTCGTCGCTGTTGTGTTTGTTTTGTGTGAGTCGATCGGTCAGGCGCGAATAGGCGTCGTGTCCTCGTTTCTTCTCCTGCTCGGCGTCGGTCATTGTTTCACCGTTCGACGGTGAGTTCGCCGTTTCGCCGTTGCCCGGTTTGGCCGTGGCCACTGGTGGGATGGGTCCTCGGGCGGGGTTTTCGGGGTGGGTGAGGTATTCGCGGCCTTGGGGTGAGGTCCATTTCAGGGTGCCGTTGCCGAGTTGCTGAACCTGCCATTGGGTTTCGTGTTTCATTTTGTGGTGTTTCGGGCACAGGCTGGCGAGGTTGTCGATATCGGTGCATCCGCCGGTGCTGAATGGGTCGGTGTGGTCGATATCGCAGGTCACCGCTCTGCGGTTGCAGCCCGGGAATCGGCAGTAGCCGTCTCGGTAGCGGAGGAATCGTCGCATCGCTGCGGATGGGGTGTATTTTGTGCTGCCGAGCGAGAGCACGACCCCGGTTTCGGGGTGGGTGAGCATCCGGTGGAACTCCGGTGCCTGGGCGGCGAGGTCGCGAGCGGTTTGCGGGTCGATCGGCCCGTAACCGTCAAGATTCCCCGGCTCATCACTTCGGCCCAACAATGTGAGCACGGGAACGGTGACCAGCACGGTCGGCACGATCTTCCGGAACGGCCGGACCGGGTCAACACCCGGACCGGCACACGACACCCGATACACCGTCGCCCCCGATGTCGCTAACACCACACCGCCAACAGCCTCACTGGCACTGTCGGTGTCGGTGTTGGTGTCGGTGTCGGTGTTGGTGTCGGTGGGTGGTTCGGTGCTGTAGCGGTAGGTGCCCAGGCCGGTGCCGAAGATGCGGGTGCCGGTCGGGTCGGGGGTGGAGAACTCACCGGTGAATGATTCGAGCAACCCGTCAACGACGATGTCAGCATCCAACTGGGCCAGCGTCCGGGGTTCGGCCGGGGATTGCAACCGCATCGACTGTGCCCGGATCGCGTCGAAGATCGTCTCCGCTAACGGGGCGGTGGTGAACAGGCTCACCCAGGCCATCCCGTCGGGAGCGGGAATGATCTCCACCCGACGATCACGCACTGACTTCACACACCGCTGAACCGCGGACTCCGGAACCAGTCGCTCACGCATGATCCGGGTTTTCTGCCGGAACTGCGCCACCGTCATCGTTGTCGCGAACGACAACACCCGCCGTTCCAACTCCGCAGCCGCCTCATCAGCCAGAGTCGCGATTTGGTCGACGAGTTGTTGGGCATGCCGGTAACTGATTTCCCCTGCCCGTAACGCGTTCATCGTCAACGGCAACCGGTGCACCAACACCCGACTCTCCTCCACCAGGATGCCGGCGGTGCGTTCCGGGATTCGTAACGCACACGCTAACTCCGAAATGAAGCATCGCAACGCCATCTCCCGACACTGCAACACATCCTTCGACCCCGCAATCACCCCTTCCTCGTTCACCAGCGCAAGAGTGCAGGCCCGGTCAACGAACTCCGCCTTCCACGCCGCCTGCGTCGCCTCCAGCCTCTCCACCTCAGCAACCGCATCGAGCATCCTGCTGCAGGTGTTCGCGGTTCGAGCGAACGGTGTCGGCGGTGCAGGCGGGTCATCCCGAAACGGCACATGCACAAACACTGCACCCGGCGGTACCGGAATGAACGGGTCAGCGGGGATTTCGTCCGACTCCACACACGGAGTGACAAGCTCTTCCCGGGTTGGCAGTACGTCCCGCGGGTCCAGCAACCGGGACATATCACGGACAGTCTTCACCACTGCCGGATCAAGCTCATTTACCCGCTGTGGCTCCCGCCACCGCCGAATGCTCGAGTAAATCTTTTCCGGAAGCGCAGGATGCTCCCCCGACGGCCACAACCCCGGCCCCACCGGAAACCACGGCGGATCCACCCGCACCTCGGGCTCGGCCCGCGAGTCAGGCTCCTTTCGCCCCTGCGCGCCACGTCGCAGGCCCGGCTGCGGTTGCTCGTCAGTGGCAGCCACGCCCTCCAGAGCTGCAGGCTGCGGGGGTCGGTGCACCACACCGCTGTCGGGAGGATCGTTGATTTGTTCGCCGGGAGTACCGACTACATCGTCGTTTTCCATACTCCAAGTGAACACCCCACCACCGACATCCGTTCGAGTCGGAGTCAAGCTGCGGAGAAGTTCCTTCGATCGCTTGTTCGAGCAAGACTTTGGTCACAGAGAGGGGGGCGTGATCAGGCAGAGAGGAAAACCGTGACCGGACCCGCCTCCATCGGACCTCCACACTGTTCGGTGCCGCCAACTCTCTTCCACTCGAGATCGGTGACCACTTCGCCGACGCTGCTCCCGTCCAAACGCAACACAGAGATTGTGACCTCATCGGGCGAGCCGAACGGCATCTCGACCACCCAGTCGGCACCGCCAGCGTGACGCACAATGTACGGCGTCATCAGCTCCGGTGAGGTCGAGGGTGACCCCGAGGTCGAGGGTGGAAGTGAGGGCACCGGCGAGCGCGAGGGGGAGGCCGGCGACCCGGGAAGCTCGCTCACGTCATCCGGCTGGACACTGACCAGCGGCTCATCCTCCGAGAGAACCGCAAGCTCATCGTCCGTGGCCGAACACACATCATCGCCATCGCAGAGACGCACGCTGCCGACATCCGACACATCGCCGACAAGCTCAATCTTCACCGTGTTGATATAGCCGATCGCTGTGCACACCGTGCCGAACCCACCAAATCCGCATCCAGTCACAAGAATGCAGAGCAGCACACCGACGGCCAGCCCGCCACGCTTCAACCTCATCCGGTGATCGATCACCCTGTGACAGTGACAGGCGACGCCGGGCTTCCGCACCCTTCAGCGGCTGATCGTTGCCAATCGGTGATCTGGCTCTATGCCAGCCGCTCCGCCAGAAAACGGTATGCCAATGCCGACATATGCGCCGATTGTAGATTGGTGGCCGCTCCCCCATGTCCACCCTCGATGTTCTCGAAGTAGGTCACATCCTTGCCCGCATCGATCATGCGCGCCGCCATTTTGCGCGCGTGACCCGGATGCACACGATCGTCACGCGTCGACGTTGTGAACAGCACCGGCGGGTACTCCCGTGCCGGATCGAACAGGTGATACGGCGAGAACGTCTGCAAAAACGCCCAATCAGCGGGATCATCCGGGTCGCCATACTCTGCAATCCAGGACGCACCCGCCAGCAGGTGCGAGTACCGCTTCATATCCAGTAGCGGAACCTGGATGACCACCGCCCCGAAGAGCTCCGGATACTGCACGAGCATATTCCCGGTCAGCAAACCGCCGTTCGAACCACCCTGGATTCCTAAATGCGAAGCGGATGCCACGCCGCGCGCGGCGAGGTCGCGAGCGACCGCCGCGAAATCCTCGAACGCCCGGTGCCGGTTCTCCCGAAGCGCCGCCTGGTGCCAGAGCGGCCCGTACTCGCCACCACCCCGGATGTTCGCGACAACGTAGACACCACCCTGCTCAAGCCAGCCCCGGCCGAGCGAGCCGGAGTAGCCGGGAGTGAGCGAGACCTCGAATCCGCCATAGCCGTAGAGCAGCGTCGGTGTCGTGCCGTCGAAAACCAGGTCCTCTGGCCGCACCACAAAGTACGGCACGCGGGTACCGTCGTCTGACGTCGCAAAGTGCTGGTCGATCCTGAGCCCGGTTGTGTCGAAGAATTCCGGCTGGCTTTTGAGCTTCTCGGGCGGCGTCGTTCGGTCACCGACGGTCACTAATGCCAGGGTGGTCGGCGTCAGGTAGTCGGTGGTCACGAGCCAGACGTCATCACTCTCATCGGAATCGACGGCAGCGATCTGGACCGTACCGAATTCGGGCGCACCGACAAATTCACTGCGCTGCCACGTGGCATCCGTTCGCGTCATCACATGCACGCGACTGGTGACGTCGTCGAGAACAGTGAGGACGAGGTAATTGCGGGTCCAGGTTGCGCCGGCCAGCGACGTGGTTGCGGTCGGTTCGAAGACCACCTCAACCCGGCGATCCCCCGCAACGAAGGCATCGAACGGTGCTGAGAGCAGTGACCCGGACCGATAGACGGCGCCGTCGAGCTCCCAGTCATCGCGGAGTTCGACCACCAGCCACTCGCGGGAGAATCCAATCTCGGCCGAGGCAGGCACGTCGATCTTCGTCAGGGTGCCATCGACGTCGACGTACATGTCTGAGGTGTAGAACGTCGTTCCTCGATACACAAAGTCACGGATGTAACCGGGCGTGTGGCTGCGGAATGCCCCGACAGACACGTCGGTCAGGTCACCCTCAAAGACGATCTCGGCGGAATCGAGCGGGGTTCCGCGCCGCCACCTCTTCGCGATGCGAGGGTACCCCGACGTCGTGACGGCGTTCTCGCCCAGGTCAGAGGAAAGGTAGACGGTGTCGTCGTCGATCCAGCCGAGGCTGCCCTTGCCTTCCGGACGAAAGAAGCCGCCGTCGTCTGGGTCGACAAAGCTGAGGGTGACCAGGTCGAACTCGCGCGTCACGTCTGCGTCGGAGCCGCCGTGTGACAGGTCGATAAGCGCTCTGCGGTAGCCCGGCCGTAGCACCGAGGCGCCGTGCCACACCCAGTCCTCACCCTCGGCGGCATTGAGCGCGTCAAGGTCGAGCACCGTCTCCCACTGTGGCTCCTCGGTGCGGTACTCGGTGAGCGTCGTCCGCCGCCAGAGCCCGCGCTCGTGCCGAGCGTCACGCCACAAGTTGTAGTAGAACTCGCCGATCTTCTGCACCATCGGAATTTTGGCGTCTGAGTCCAGAACCGACAGCACGCGAGCTTCGGTGTGAGCGAACTGGGGCGTTGCGGCGAGGGTCGATTCGGTTCCGGCGTTGCGAGCGCGCACCCAGTCGAGTGCGGCGCTGGCGTCGATTTCTTCCAGCCAGGAATACGGATCGTGATGCTCGACGGACGTCATGGCTCTCAGCCTAAACGGCACCAGCTGCGCCGAAGGGCTGTTGCTCGCCCCGGCCGCGGGTCTACCCTCGACAGCGTGGCAGCGAACCCTGAGGCCTATCGCGAACCGCTCGAGAAAGCACACCAGCACGCGAGCGAGTGGCTCGCCTCTGTGCCCACCCGGCCGGTTCGACCCCAACAGGGCGCGGACGACGTTGCCCGCCACTTCTCAACACCGCTGCCCGAGCAGCCGACCGACCCCACAGACGTCGTCGAGGAACTTGTCACCTTCGCCGAACCGGGGCTCATGGCCATGCCATCCGGACGCTTCTTCGGCTGGGTCATCGGCGGCACCCTGCCGGCCGCGCTGGCGTCGGACTGGCTCGTCAGCGCCTGGGACCAGAACAGCGCACTCCGTTACGCGTCGCCGTCGACCGCGGCCATCGAACAGGCCGCCGGTGAGTGGCTGCTCGACCTGCTCGGCCTCCCGTCGCACTCGGACGTCGGATTCACCACCGGCGCGACCATGGCCAATTTTGTCGGGGTGGCCGCCGGCCGAAAAGCCGTCCTCAATGCCGCCGGCTGGAACCTCGACGTCGACGGCCTCAGCGGCTCTCCCCGCATCACCGTGCTCGTCGGCGAGGAGCGTCACGCCTCCCTCGACCTTGCCCTGCGCTACCTCGGCCTCGGCACTCCAACGACGGTGCCGGTCGATGATCAGGGTCGTCTGATTGACACGGCGATGACGGATGCCCTCGGCTCGGTCGATGGCCCCCTCATCGTCTGCCTCCAGGCGGGTAACCTCCACTCGGGTGCGTTCGACCCGATGCGAGAGACGATCCGGCAGGCGCACGAACACGGTGCGTGGGTTCACGTTGACGGCGCGTTCGGACTGTGGGCCGCCGCGAGCCCGCGTTATCGGAATCACCTTGACGGGATCGAGACCGCCGATTCGTGGGCGACAGACGCCCACAAAACCCTCAACGTGCCGTACGACTGCGGAATCGCGATCGTGGCCAGACCCGAGGTGTCACGGTCCACTTTTGGCGTGCACACCGACTACCTTCCGGCTGACACAACGGGCCCGGGAGATCCGTGGGAGAAGGTTCCCGAGCTCTCCCGGCGCGCGCGTGGCGTGCCGGTGTGGGCAGCCCTCCGGTCACTCGGCCGCTCAGGAACCGTTGAGCTTGTCGAGCGGCTGGCCGACACGGCGTCCAGGCTCGCGACCGGACTCGCCGCGATTCCGGGTGTCGAGGTTCTCAACGACGTCGTCTTCACCCAGGTGTGCCTGGCCTTCGGCTCCGATGAGCTGACGCGCGCCGTCACCCAGCAGCTCATCTCGGATGGAACGGTCTGGATGTCGGGGTCGCACTGGCAGGGTCGCGACATTCTGCGCATCTCCGTGAGCAACTGGTCAACGGATGCCGATGACATCCGTACCTCGATTGAGGCCGTTCGTCATGCTCTTGAGGTCGCCCGCTCGGCCTGACTGGCTCGCCATCCGGGATGTTCTAGAGTGTCCCCCATGCCCACACCAGACTTCGTCCTTGCCCTGCGCGAAAAGATCGGAAACGACCCGCTGTGGCTCTCCGGTGTGACGGCGGTCGTCTTTCGCGGCGAAGACGTTCTCTTGGTGCGCCGCGCCGACACCAGTGAGTGGACACCGGTCACCGGCATCATCGACCCGGGAGAACAGCCCGCAACAGCCGCGTGGCGCGAAGTTCTTGAGGAAGCGGATGTTCGGGCAACCGTTGAGCGCCTGGTCCGGGTCGGCGTGACCGATCCGGTGGTTTACCCGAACGGTGACCAGAGCCAGTACCTCGACCTTGTCTTCCGGCTGCGGTACGACTCCGGCACCCCGGCGCCCGCCGACGGCGAGAATACCGAAGCCGCGTGGTTCCCGGTGAGCGAGCTCCCGCCCATGTCGGCCGACATGCGCGAACGGATCCACGCCGCGGTGGAGAACCAGCCCGAGGCCCAGTTCTCCTCCTGACCCGCGCTCGCCTTTTCGCGACGACGGGGCGATAATCGTCGCAGCAGCTTCGATGAGGAACTGTCGACGAGGAGGTCACACATGTCCGTGGTCTTGAACCCCTACCTTCATTTTGAGTCCACCGCACGCGAGGCGATGACGTTTTACGCGTCGGTGTTCGGCGGAACGCTCACCCTGAACACGTTTGCTGATTTCGGCGGCAGCGGCGATCCGGACGACGACGAGAAGATCATGCACGGCCAGATTGACGCACCGAACGGGCTCGTGCTCATGGGCAGCGATATCCCGGCTGGCATGGAGTCATCCGGCTCGAACGGCTCGATCTCGCTCAGCGGTGACGATGAAACGGCGTTGACCGGATTTTTCGAGGGTCTGGCGACGGGCGGCACGATTTCTGAGCCGCTCACCAGGGCACCGTGGGGCGACAGCTTCGGCATGCTCGTTGACCGTTTCGGCGTCGAGTGGCTTGTCAACATCTCTGGCGCGGCTGCAGCGGCCGAGAGCAATTCCCCTGATTCGATGTGAGGTCGTGCCATGTGCAGAAACATCCACCAACTCCACAACTTTGAGCCGGAAGCCACCGACGACGAGGTGCACGCCGCGGCGTTACAGTTCGTGCGCAAAGTCAGTGGCTCAACCAGGCCGTCGAAGGCAAACGCTGAGGCGTTCGATCGGGCCGTTGTGGAAATTGCCCATGTCACGAGGCATCTGCTCGAAGACCTCGTGACCACGGCACCGCCGAAAGACCGTGAGGTGGAGGCGGCCAAGGCGAAGGAGAGGTCGGCGAAGCGGTTCGCCACCGCCTGACCGCTCCCTCGCTGGGCGCCGTCGAGTTGCGCCGCTGATGGGGTGCCTCGTGGCCTGGGCGGCTAGTTCTGGCCCGGCCCCGGATTGTGCGTCCTGATCACCTCAAGTCGCGCCCGGTATTCGGTCTCCTCGATGTCTCCGTTGGCGAACCGTTCGGCCAGGGTTGCTTCGGCGCTGCGACCGGCCTGGTGCGCCATCGCCCACGGCGGCGACGATCGACGCCAGCGGCGGCCGAGGACAGCGAACAGCACACCGAGAACGACGATCCAGAACAGCGGGATCACCAGGAAGAGCCAGGGAAAGCCGGGGCCAGCGCCGGGGCCCCAGCCGGGGTGCATCTGCAGGGCAGTGCTGGTCAGTGTTGTAAGCATGAGGGAGTCTCTTTTCGTCGAGCGGTTCCGGCGGAACCGGGTACCCCCACTCTCCCCGCCTGCCTCAGTCGGCGAATCTGCCGCGGGAACGAATCCCTCGTACTCCTGGCGAACGACTCGAGCCGTCGCCGTTACGCCGAGAGGCCGGGAGTGACGAGTCCGCTCTCGTAGGCGAGCACCACGAGCTGCACCCGGTCGCGGGCACCGAGCTTGGTGAGGATGCGCGACACATGCGTCTTCGCGGTCAGCGGGCTGAGGAACAGCCGCGCGCCGATCTCCTCGTTCGACAGCCCGGCAGCAACGAGCACCATCACCTCACGCTCCCGCTCGGTCAGATCGCGCAGGCCGTCGACCGACCGCGGCGCGACGAGGCCACCCGAGATCCGTTCGAGCAGTCGCCGGGTCACGGTCGGTGAGAGCAGGGCGTCACCCGCAGCGGCCACCCGCACCGAGCGGATGAGCTCGACCGGCTCGGTGTCCTTCACGAGAAACCCGCTCGCTCCCGCTGCGATCGCCTGGGCCACGTATTCGTCGAGTTCGAAGGTCGTGACCACGACAATGTGCGTTCCGCCGAGCTCGGGTGCCGCGGTGATCTGCTCGGTTGCCCACAGCCCATCGCCATCCGGCATTCGAATGTCCATTAAGACGACGTCGGGACGTTCCGCGCGAACGAGAGCGACAGCATCCGTTCCCGTCGCTGCTTCACCGACAACATCGATATCGGGCTCCGCCTCGAGCAGCGCCCGAAACCCGGCCCGAATGAGCTGCTGGTCGTCTGCCAGCACCACGCGGAGCGTCACGGCTGCTCCCTGGGCACCTGCACGGTGACCACGAAGCCCCCGGTGGGTCCGTCGCTGGCGTCGAATGTGCCGCCGAGCAGGGTGACCCGTTCGGCCATGCCGAGCAGGCCGCTTCCGCGAATGTCCTCGCGCGCGTGCGCTGACAGGCCCGTTCCGTCGTCAGAGATACGTAAGCGGATGCTGTCGCCTGCGTCTTCGAGGACAACAGCCGCCGTCTGGGCGCCGGAGTGGCGAAGAACGTTGGTGAGACTCTCCTGCGCGACGCGGTAGAGCGCGAGCTGCACGCGCGCCGGCGGCAGCTCAGTGACCGCGTCCTCGAACGTCACCTCAATGCCGTGCGCCCGGAACGACTCGACGAGCGGGGCCAGCGCGGCGAGGTCAGGTTCGGGTACGCGACTCG
This sequence comes from Okibacterium sp. HSC-33S16, assembly GCF_024171565.1. Classification (GTDB taxonomy): domain Bacteria; phylum Actinomycetota; class Actinomycetes; order Actinomycetales; family Microbacteriaceae; genus Mycetocola_A. Next base: position 257,009 of record NZ_JALJZZ010000003.1, on the reverse strand, counting down.
CGGCGTCGGTGGTGTCCGAGCGGAGGAAGGCGAGCACCCCGCGCACCTCATCGAGCGCCGTCTTGCTCGAGGTCTTGATGTTGGCGAGCGATTCCCTGGTCTTCTCGGGATGAGTATCCATGAGGTGCAGGCCCATGCCCGCCTGGACGTAAATCTGTGACAACGAGTGGGCGAGCACGTCGTGCAGCTCCCGCGCGATGCGCATGCGTTCGGCCTGCTCGACGGTCGTGCGGTGCTCGAGCGAGCGACGCCGTGCCTCCTGCAGGTGCTGGCGGCGGGACCGGGCGCCCTCGGCGATCGCGATGAGCAAGGCGAGTCCGGCGGTGGCCAGGGCGACGCGCACGGGATGCCAGTCGAGTCCGAGCATCGACCCGACAAAGACGGCGACCAGCCAACCCGAGACCACGGAGGCGTACACCCAGATTCGGGTGCCGCGGAAGATGCCGGAGAGGATGGCGAAACCGAGCGCGATCGTGGGTGGCCCGACAAATGGTGTCGTCAGGAGGTCGGCAACGGCGATCGCCGCGACCGCGGCAACGACGGGCCCGGGAAAGCGCCGAGCGCCGATGAGGGCCAGCGGCCCGGCAACGGCGAGCGCCGCGGCGAGGATGGCTTCGAGCGGCGAGTACGGGCCGGTGCGCAGGAGAATGACGAGGGTCGGCGGCACCTGGACGAGGAACGAGAGAATCACTGGCAACCAGAGCCGAACGGCGGGCGGCAGGCCGCGGAATCCGGTCGGCGGCCCGTAGCCCTCTCCGGGCCCGGAGCCCTGGGCCCACTCGGCACCCTGCGAGAAGCCGGGACCGCGCCCGCTCACCGGGCCAACCCACGATGCGCCGACACTCCCGAGATCCGAACGTGCTGTGTCCATCCTCCGAGCGTATCGCTCGTGACCGGGTGCGTCGTCGGCCGACGGGTACGCCCCGACTACTCCGCGCGGAGTATGCGGCGAGTATTCGTAAGCGTTAGCCGAGGAGGTTCACCGGTTTGACGATGTCTGCGAAGATCAGCAACGCACTCATTCCGCCGAGAAGAATCACCACGACAAAGGTGAGCGGCATGAGTTTGGCCGCGTCGACCGGCCCCGGATCCTTGCGCGCAAACAGCTTGGCGAAGCTCCGGCGGAGTGCCTCCCACAGTGCGGCAGCCACGTGGCCGCCGTCGAGGGGAAGCAGCGGTACAAGGTTGAACACGAACAGGGCGACGTTGAGCGAGCCGAGAAGCCCGATCATGGTCTGCACCTTGGCGGAGATGGGGACCTCGTCGAGGCTCACCACTTCACCGGCGATCCGGCCGACTCCGACAACACTGATCGGTCCATTCGGGTCACGCTCCCCCGGTCCGAAGGCGGCCTGGGCGATGCCGACGAGTCGGTCGGGCAGGTTGAGGATCATGTGCCCGACCTGCACGACATTGTCACCGACGGCGGGGAGGACGGCCGTCAGCGGCTGGGGCACCAGTTCGGATTGTGAACCGATACCGACAAAGCCGACCTGTTCTGTCTGGGGCGTGCCAGAGGCATCCGTGATCGGTTCATTCTTGTCATCGAGAATGTACCGCTCGGTGAGCAGCGGGGTCAGGGTGACCGAGAGCGTCTTCCCGTCACGGGTAAGGACAACGTCGAGGTCGCTGCCCGGCGAGGTGCGGATGATCTCGGTGGCGTCGTCCCAACTGTCGACCTTCTGTCCGGCGACCGACTCGAGCGTGTCTCCCGGCTTGAGACCGGCCGCCGCACCGGGGGCGAGGGGGTCGTCGGCGGCACAGCTCGTCTTCTCGGTTCCGGCGGGCAGCACACACTCGCTCACCGTCGCGATGGTGGTCGAGGCTTGGGGCGAGCCGAAGCCGACGAGCACGATGGCGAACATGACCACGGCAAGCAGGAGGTTCATGGTGGGACCGCCGAGCATGATGATGATGCGTTTGAACACCGGTAGCCGGTAGAAGGTACGGTCTTCCTCACCGTCGCCGACCGTTTCAGCACTCGCGCTGCGCGCGTCCTGCACGAGGGTCTGGAAGAATCCGGTCGACGCCGTGCGCGCCTTGCCGTCCTTGGCGGGTGGATACATGCCGATCATCGAGATGTAACCACCGAGCGGAATCGCTTTGATGCCGTATTCGGTGTCGCCCTTCGTCCTCGAGAAGACGGTCTTGCCGAAGCCAATCATGTACTGGGTCACCTTGACGCCGAACAATTTCGCTGGCACCAGGTGACCGACCTCGTGCAGGCCGATCGACACGGCGATTCCCACCAACATGATGAGAATGCCGAGAATATAGAGAAGGACAGATTCCACGCTCGAACATTACAGCTCCGCTCTGTGCGCGTGCTGGCGGCGCCCTGTGAATCGCCAGCGGCCAGCCGTTCGGTGGGCGGTCAATTCGCTGTGAGAACATGGATCGTGCGTCCCATCAGCCCCACCCCGAAACTTCTTGTCGACCTGGCCGAGCACTTCAGGCTCGCCCTGCACGACAACGCCCCCGACGTGAAAATCACCGGGATCACCATGAATTCGCGCGATGTTGAACCGGGCGACCTGTACCTCGCGCTTCCCGGCGCGCGATTTCACGGTGCGAGTTTTGCGGCGGACGCTGTCGCTCGTGGCGCTGTCGCGATTGTGACGGATGCCGGTGGCGCCGTTAACGCAACGGCCGCCGGTGTGCCTGTGCTGCTGACACCCACCTCACCCCGATCGATCGCCGGGCACCTTGCCGCCTGGATCTACGGCACGGCACTGGACTGCCCGCTGACCTTCGGTGTCACCGGAACCAACGGCAAGACGTCGACCGTGCACTTTCTCGACGCGCTGCTCACCCAGCTCGGCAAGACGACGGGCCTTAGCTCGACCGCTGAACGGCGCATCGGCAGCGAGGTCGTCGTCAGCTCACTGACGACACCCGAAGCACCCGAGTTGCACGCGCTCCTCGCCCGTATGCACGAGGTTGGAGTGGACGCCGCACTTCTCGAGGTCAGCGCCCACGCCCTGACCAGGCACCGGGTCGACGGTGTGATCTTCGACGTCTCGGCGTTCACCAACCTCAGTCACGACCACCTCGACGATTACGCCGACATGGACGAGTACTTCGAGGCGAAGCTCGCTCTGTTCACTCCGGAGCGGTCACGCAAAGCCGTCGTGAGTCTCGACACCCCAGCCGGCGCCGCCGTGGTGGAACGCGCCGGAATCGACGTCGTGACGATCTCGTCAACGCCGGGCGTGGCATCCGATTGGTTCGTCACGGTGACGGACGAACAGCCTGACTCCACCGGCTTCACCCTGACCTCCGAGCGACACGGTTCGATCTCGACCCGGGTGCCCGTCATTGGGCGACACATGGCCGCGAACGGTGGACTCGCCATCGCGATGCTCGTTGAAGCAGGAATCGAGTTCGACGAGATCGGGGCCGTTCTCGATCGGGATGGCCGTATTCGGGCGTCCCTGCCCGGGCGGGCGGTGCGCGTGCCGGTGCCGGACGGACCCAACGTCTACGTCGACAGCGGTCACAGCCCTGACGCCTTCGCGAAGACGCTCGAGTCGGTGCGCTCGCTCACCCGTGGCCGGGTGATCATGGTGGCCGGGGCGAACGGTGACCGCGATGCGCTCAAGCGACCCGAGATGGGACGGGAGGCTGCGCTCGGCAGCGACGTGCTCATCATCACCGATCACCAGCCGCGGTCCGAAGACCCTGCGGTGATTCGGGAAGCGGTGCTGGCCGGTGCGCGCGCAGCGAGGCCGGACGGGGACATTCGCGAGATCGCGGCTCCCGAGGCCGCCATTCGCGCGGCGGTGGCCGAGGCGACCGCGACAGACAGCATCCTCTGGGCGGGCCTCGCCGAAAAGGAGTACCGCGAAGTAGCCGGTGCCAAGATTCCGTTCTCGGTGCTTGGTGAGACCCGCGCCGCGCTCACTGAGGCTGGCTGGCTCTGATCCAGCCGCCCCTGTCCTGACCCGACTCGTCGCTGGTTGGCCGGCGGCGATCCGGCGGTTCAGCTGAGGTCGGCGATCACCCGATCGGCGGTTTCCCGAGCCCAGTTTTCAGCGAGCGCGAGCGACTCGAGCGTCAGTTCGTTCTCCGGCCGGTGGGCATCCACCACGCGAGCGATGATGTCGACGATATCGAGGAAGCCGATTGCCCCGGCGTGGAAGGCGGCGACGGCCTGTTCGTTGGACGCGTTGAACACGGCCGGATAGGTGCCACCGGCACGACCGACCGTCTTCGCCAGGGTGACCGCCGGGAAGGCATCCGAGTCGAGTGGTTCGAAGGTCCAGTTCGATGCGGTGGTCCAATCGAGCGGACGGCCGACCCCCGACACCCGGTGTGGCCAGTCCAGGCCGAGCGAAATGGGCAGGCGCATGTCGGGCGGCGAGGCCTGAGCAATCGTCGACCCGTCGATGTACTCCACCATCGAGTGCACGATCGACTGCGGGTGCACCACAACAGCGATGTGCTCGTATGGGACGTCGAAGAGCAGGTGCGCCTCGATCACCTCAAGACCCTTGTTGACGAGGGTCGACGAGTTGGTGGTCACGACGAGCCCCATGTCCCAGGTGGGGTGGGCGAGCGCCTCGGCGGGCGTCACATTCTGTAGCGATGCCCGGCTCCGTCCCCGGAACGGACCACCAGACGCGGTCAGCACGAGTCGACGCACCTCCGCGCTGGTGCCCGATCGAAGTGCCTGCGCGATGGCGGAGTGCTCGGAGTCGACCGGAACGATCTGGCCCGGCTTCGCGAGCCGCTTGACCAGGTCACCACCGACGATGAGTGATTCCTTGTTGGCGAGCGCCAGGGTCCGACCCGTCTCGAGGGCGGCGAGGGTGGGGCCGAGGCCGACCGAGCCGGTGATGCCGTTGAGCACAACGTCGGCGTCGACCGATCGCACGAGCTGCTCGGCGTCGGTCGCACCGAACGCGATCTCGTCGACCGAGAACTCCTCGGCCTGCGCTTCGACGAGCTCTCGGTTGCTGTGCGCCGTGAGACCGACAACCTCGAACTTCGTCGGGTTCGCCCGAATGACATCAAGAGCCTGGGTACCGATCGATCCTGTCGATCCGAGAATGAGAACGCGTCGCATCCCCACAGCCTAGCCAGCGGCATCCGTTCGCTTCGATGCAGGCGCCGCTACCTCGTGGTTGCGAGGATGTCGACAACGAAGACCAGGGTGTCGGTTCCTTCGATGCTTGCGCTCGGCTGACCGGCTTCACCATAACCCTCGGATGGGGGAAGAACGGCGAGTACCTGCGAACCCACTGTCGCTCCCACGAGAGCTGCGGAGAAACCGGGAACAACGGCGGTGGTCGCGAAGCTGGCCGGTCCGTCTCCCCAGCTCTCGTCGAAGACCTCGCCGGTGCGCCAGTTGACGCCCTGGTAGTGCACGGTCACGGTGTCCCCCTCAAGGACGCTCTCGCCGTCGCCCAGTTTGAGGGTGGCAAGCTGGAGGTCTGCGGGAGGATTCGTCTTGGGGATGGCGACGGTCGGCTGGCCGCTTTTCGCGAGGGTGACGGTCGGCAGCCCATCGACCGGGGGCTGGTCCGCCCCCGTGGCCTTGTCGGGGGTGATGGAAAGCACGTCAGCGACGAGCAGCAGCGAATCGGTCGCCGCGACGCTGCCATCCGAAGCGCCCACGTCGCCGAATCCGTCGTCAGGGCTGATCACGGAGACGATGCGGGAGCCGGCAGGGACGCACTCGATCGTGCGGACGATACCGGGCAAAATGCCGGTGGCGTCGCTCAGGACGATCTGCTGGGTGCCGAGGTTGTCGTAGCGAGTCTGGGCGAGGGTGTCTCCGCTGGTCGCGTTGTACAGGGTCAGCTCGACGGCGACGCGGTCGCCCGGTGCCGTTTCACCGCCATCACCCGCGATCAGCACCTCACGCTCCGTGTTCTTCACGCTCAGCGGCGCCTGAAAGTCGACGGTCGGTGTCGCTCCGAAGTCACCGGAAACGTCGATCGACGTGACGGCGTCGCCCGAGGGAGTGTCCTGGCAGCTTTCGGCCGAGGCGTCTGACGTCGGCGAGGTGTCGCCACCGGTGCATCCCGTCAGGAGAAGAGCGGATGCCGCTGCTGCAGCGAGGAAGAGGGGAAGCCTGGTGCGCACGAAAAACGTCACTTTCTCAACGGGGTGTGTGGGACCAGTCTGCCCCAGCCGATTATGAGTTTGCTGCGAGTGTGCCTCTGGGTGGCGGACGAACGCCACGCCGCTGCCCAGCATGCGCGAGGGAGAATACGACAACAGGTACGCTCCTTGCTTGTGTCAGACGATCAGAGCGTGCTCCCCGACCCGGAACCCGCTGCGCCTGGCATGGTCTACCTGCTCGGCCGCGCGGTCCTCATGCCGATCGTTCGTCTCGTCTATCGGCCCAAGATCATTGGTCGGAAGAACGTCCCGACGTCTGGACGAGTGATCCTTGCGAGCAACCACCTGTCGTTCATCGACAGCATCGCTATCCCGGTGGTTGCGCCGCGTCGCGTGCAGTTCCTCGCCAAGTCGTCCTATTTCGACGGCACGGGCGTCAAGGGTTGGGCGTCCCGCACGTTCTTCACATCGATCGGTGCCGTCGGAGTGCGCCGTGGTGCCGGGCAAGCCGCGCAGGAAGCACTCGACGCCGGAAAACGGATCCTCGAGACCGAGAGTGCTTTCGCGATCTACCCCGAGGGCACGCGGTCCCTGGATGGCCGACTCTATAAGGGCAGGACGGGAGTCGCCTGGCTGGCACTGTCGACGGGAGCTCCGGTTGTTCCGGTCGGACTCATCGGAACGGACAAGCTCATGCCGGTGGGAAGCAAAATTCCGCGCCTGCGTAAGGTGACCGTCATCTTCGGTGAACCCATCGATGTGACCGTTCACGGCCCGGCAACGAGCGGCAAGGCCCGCCGGCTGGCGACCGATGACATCATGAGCGCGATTCACACCCTGACCGGACAGGAACTCGCGAACGCCTACAACGAAGCTCCTCCTGCAGACACCCTGGAAAAGATCAAACGGGCCGTTCTTCGACCGGAGCGCCTGTAACCGACGCGCACGACGCTCAGGCGACGATGATCTCCGGTTCGTGCAGCACCGGAAAATTCACGCTGCGCGCGATGAAACAGAGTTCGTTCGCCTTCTTATGTGCGCGCATCGCGGCATCCGTCATTGAAGGATCAGCGACCGTCACTCGCGGCCGAAGCATCACCTGGGTGAACGCGCCTCCGCCCTGCCCATCTTCGAGCATCGTGCCGGTGGCAGCATCGGAATAGTCGGTGACCACGACGCCCTCGGTGACGGCAACGTAGAGGTAGGAGAGCAAATGGCACTGTGCCAGCGCGGCCAGGAGCAGCTCTTCAGGGTTCCAGCGGGAGAGGTCACCGCGGAACGGCTTGTCGGCAGAACCTTCAATCGGATGCTTGCCGTCGGCCGTTACGGTGAGCTCGCGGCTGTATTCGCGGTAGCCGCTCGTACCGGTGCCGAGGTTGCCCTGCCAGGCAACGCCAATCGAATAGCTGTGTTCGCTCTGCATGGCCTCAGTCTGTCATCATCCCGGCTAATCTTGACCGGTGACCAGTACAACGAACTCTGCAGGAACCTTTTCAACGACGAGCGCCGTGGAGCTGGCCGTCGTCGAGCGAAGCGGTTTCGTGGAGTCGCGGCATTCCGGCTCGGCCATTGTGATCGACCAGCACGCCGATGTGCTGCGTTCACTGGGCGATCCGTCCGCACCGGTCTTCCTGCGGTCGACCATGAAGCCGTTTCAAGCCATTGCGGTCATGAACGCGGGCGTTGGGCTGCGGGGTGCGGCCGCCGTGCTCGCGACCGCGAGCCACTCAGGCACCCAGCGCCATGTCTCGGTCGTGCGCAGCATCCTGGCGCAGGCCGGGCTGACGGAAACCGCACTGCAGTGCCCGGCGGACTGGCCGGGCGACGGAGCCGCGCGGGATGAGCTGCTCAAGGACAATGGCGACAAGTCACCGATCTACATGAACTGCTCGGGCAAACACGCCGCGATGCTGCTGGCCTGCGTCACCAACAACTGGCCAATTGAGAGCTACCTCGACCCGGAACACCCGCTGCAGCACGCGATCCTCGACGTTGTCGAGCGGTTCACCGGTGAACGCCCCGCTGCGTCTGGCGTTGATGGCTGCGGTGCGCCCGTACACGCCCTCTCCCTGGCCGGTCTGGCCCGCGGGATTAGCCGTATTCGCACGTCGAGCCCCACATCTCCGTTCGCCATCTACCGCAACGCCGGCATCCTGTGCCAGGCGGTCCTCGAGGATGGCTGGGCGCTCGATGGCCCCGGCCGCGCGAACACCATTGTGATCGACCGTCTCGGGGTCTTCGCCAAGCTGGGCGCCGAGGGGGTCATGGTCATGGCCGCACCCGATGGAACGGCGATTGCATTGAAGATGCTCGACGGCAGCCTGCGCGCCGCAACCGTCGTCGGACTCTCACTGCTCGTCGACGCCGGCGCGCTCGGCAGAGACACAGTGGACGAGGTTCTGCCGGAGTTGTCCCTTGACGTGTTCGGTGGCTCGGCTGTCGTCGGCAGCATCCGTGTTTCTCCGTCGCTCTAACCCCTCGCTTCCTCGCTAGGCTGGGATCGCGGCCGGACCTGGCCGCACACCGACAGTGACGTCGGACCTCATTTGAGTGCGACGTCTGTGAATGCCGAACCCCACCTGGGTCGGCCGTTGACGAAGGAGCGCCATGAGAATCGCCGTCCCCCGAGAGCTCAAGAACAACGAATATCGTGTTGCGATCACCCCTGCAGGAGTTCACGAACTCGTTTTGGCTGGCCACGAGGTGTTCATAGAGACCGGCGCCGGCATCGGCTCCTCCATCCCGGACACTGCCTTCGAGTCAGCGGGAGCCACGATTCTTCCGGATGCCTCTCAGACATGGGAGCGCGCCGAACTGCTGCTCAAGGTGAAGGAGCCGATCGCGAGCGAGTATGGCTACTTCCGAAAGGGACTGGTGCTCTTCACCTACCTGCACCTCGCGGCTGAAGCCGAGCTGACCCGTGCGTTGGTGTCTTCCGGGATCACAGCCATCGCTTACGAAACGGTGCAACTGCCCAACCGCTCACTGCCCCTTCTGGCACCGATGAGCGAGGTCGCCGGACGCCTCTCGACGATCGTCGGCGCGAACACGATGCTCAAGCCCAACGGCGGACCGGGTCTCTTGGTGCCGGGTGTCCCCGGAACATCGCCGGCCCGCGTAACCGTCCTCGGTGGCGGCGTTGCCGGGACGAATGCTGCGGCGGTCGCCGTTGGCCTCGGAGCGGATGTGACGATTCTCGACACGAACATTGCGCGCCTGCGCGAATTGGATGCGCACTACGCCGGCCGGGTCAAAACGATCGCCAGTAACGCCTTCGAGATCGAACATTCGCTGATCAACGCGGACCTTGTCATTGGCTCCGTCCTCATCCCGGGTGCGCAAACACCCAAGCTGGTGAGCAACGCGCTCGTTGCCAAAATGAAGCCGGGAAGCGTGCTCGTCGACATTTCTGTCGACCAGGGCGGCTGCTTCGAGGACTCGCACCCCACGACGCACGCCGATCCCACGTTCACCGTTCACGGGTCGGTGTTCTACTGCGTCGGAAACATGCCGGGAGCAGTCCCGCACACCTCCACCTATGCGCTCACGAACGCGACCCTCCCCTATGCCCGCGCTCTCGCCACCGTGGGCTGGCGTGACGCGTTGCGAGCGGATCGTGCCCTCGCGCAGGGCCTCAATGTGCATGAGGGAGCGATATACAACGCTCCGGTAGCCACGGCACATGCACTGGAGTCAGAAGACCTCGGCTCACTGCTGGACGCGGCATAGCGTTCGCCGTTGTTCAGGGCAGCCGTGCTCGCGCCGGCTGCCCACCGGGCGGCACATGCCAGCCGTGCCCGGGTGCGGAGACAAGCGGAGGGAGTTCGCGACGCTTGGTGAGCGTTCGGAACTCTGACACCGTGCAGTTCTCGAGTACGAAATCTGCACTCTGGCGCAGGGCGGCAAACAAAGCCCACTGGCTCTGCCAGTCGTCGGCATCTCCGACCAGGACGACGACCCCGGGATCGCCCAGCGCCAGGTCGTCGACCGATATCCGCAGGCCTGAACCTATCGACGCGATACGCAGGGGTTCGCGTTCGGAGTGCTCCCGATTCTCGGCCAGCAATGACTCCATTCGTTGCTGTGGCAACGCGCTTGCCACCATCGTGACGGGGTGAGCTCTGAAGTCATAGAGCGGCGCCGTACGGTGAAGGCCGTGCCGCCCAGGCGCTGAACGGGGATGACGGTCTCGGGCATCGTCCTCGGAACCGCCTGCGCTCACGGGTTCCGCAACGGCGACCTGAACGGTTGTGCCGCGCCAGATTCCGCTTCCGGGTGCCCGTCCGGCGACCCACGTATCACCGTCGCCACCGCTCATGAGGTGCTCCTGCCTATTCGCCACGCGCAAGAGCAACAGCGCTCCAACGAACCCGGACAACACACCCAGCGTTCCAGCGAGCCGCTGCACAGTAATCATCAGCCATAGTGACCGCCGAGGGCCGTCGCGGAGAAGTTCGACCACCGCGTCGCGAAGCCGGGTCGCGTAGTCGTCGTCGAGTCGGGCCAGGACCGAGTCGAGGTCATCGATCAGCAAGATCGTACCCGGCACTATCCCGGCTACGGAACGGAGCCGGGCGGCAAGACCAATCACGGTGTCCCACGTCTCTTCGTCGTCAGAGCCGACGCGAAGGAAGTTCCAGGACCGGGAAGCGGATTCTGCAGACAGGACCTCTGCAGTCACCGTATCGAGGAGGGTGGTCTTGCCCGATCGCGTCGTCCCGACAACGAGCACGCTTCCGTCCTGTTCCGGCGACCACACGGCCGTTTCCTGGCGCTGGGCATCAGGCAGGTCGGCACGCCCGAACCGAATGCCACCTGCCGGTTCGAGATCGAGGAGCGGAACCCAGGACGGAAGCGGGTCAAGCCACGGGCGCCGAGGAGCGGCCGACGAGGGACGCAGTGCCGCGATGTCCGCTATCTCCTGCGGCGTCACAGTTCCAACCTGTATCGGGCCCACTGATCCGCCCGCCGCGAGGATCAGGCGGCCCGGCTGTCCCGGCGAGAGTTTCGCCGCAGCGTCGGTACCCACCACCGCGAGGCTGTCGCCTCGCTCATGAACGCGCAATGACATGCGGAGCCCGCAATTCGCCAGGAGCGAGTCCTTCATCACTCCGACCGGTCGTTGCGTGCAAAGAATGAGGTGCATGCCCAAGGACCGGCCTCGAGCAGCGATGTCGATGAACAGCGCGGACAGTTCGCTGAAGCCGTCGAGCATCGCGGCGAACTCGTCGACAACGATAACCAATCGTGGAAATGCGCCCCCGGTCTCGCTAATATCCCGGCATCCGAGGTTGTTGAGCATCTTTTCTCGATAGACGACTTCTGCCGTGAGGCTTGCCAGGGCACGAGCGGCTGCGACCGCATCGAGGTCCGTCAGCACGCCGACGACGTGAGGAAGACACTGAAGAGGGGCGAATGCGCTGCCGCCTTTGAAGTCGACCAGGAGGAAGGTCACATCCCCGGGCGTATGGCTCTGGGCCATACTCGCGACCCAGGTCGTAAGCAGTTCGCTCTTTCCGCTGCCCGTCGTTCCGCCCACGATGGCGTGTGGCCCCTGCTCCACAATGTCGACGAGGACCGGCCCATCCGGACCGATCCCGAGTGCGGCTGCCAGCGTCGAACCGGCGTGAGCGCTACTCCCCCGCTGGCCGACGTCGTGACTGCGCAACTCGCCGAAACCGACCGAGGTTGGCAGCTTCGTCAGGGGACGCGCGACACCCAACCGCTCCGCCGCCTCGGCAAGCCCAGCCGCGAAGGCCGCTGCCTCGACAGCTGTCACGTGTTCAACAGCCACCACATGGGACTCCGCGGCACCAGCTTTCACACCCGCCACGGAGTCGGGCGCTACCCGATGGAGAGTTCCCTTACCCGGAGTGCTCACCTCAAGAACGGCCCGGCATGCTGTTGGAATCTGTTCGAGTGAATCGGCGAGCACAAGAAGGACATCGAAGCCCGTCGTCGGTTGACCCCCTGAGACCGTGTAACCGTCGGCCCTCATCCCGGACGGGGTTGTGGCAGCACGATCTCGGATGCGGATTGTTGTCGGCTGACTTCCGGGTGCAGTGTGCGGAAGCGCGGATGCCCATTCCCAGCCCGCCCCCTCGATTCGGATGGATGCGGTGTCCGGTGGTATTGCTTGGCACAACTGAAGTGCGATTGCCCGAGCGCAGGAGCGCGTGAGAACCGGTGTGCCGACAATCCCGATGCCTCGTGTGGCGTCGACGACGATGGGAACACCCGAAACGTGACGTGCACGGGCTCTGAGCGCGCGAGTTTCCTCCGACCCGACGGCACCATCAAGCCGAAGCGTGCTTCGTAGGGTTCCGGTTCCCAGCACAACCTGCCGGGAACCCGCATCGGAACTGCGCCAACGTCCGAAGAGGATGCTCGTTCCCGTGTCAGTGGGGTTAAGAAAGCCCCGTGCTCCCGGGTGGCTGTCTCTTCTCAGGACACGTTCCTCCTCGAGCCGCTCGTCAATGACGCCACAGAGCCGATCGAGCTCTCGCTCGTACGAGGCAAGGTCCTTTGTCAACTTCCTGCCCGAGGACCACCGTGAGTCCACCACGCTGGCAATGGCGATGAGCGGCCCGAGTGCGGCAAAGATGAGCGCAAACGGCGAGTGAGTCACCAACCAGATAAGGCCCGACCCGACAACCGGAGCCAGGGCCGCCATCATCGGGAACGGTGACGGCGCAGACCGGACCGGGCGTGACGGGACTGTGATGGCGTCATCGTTCGGAGCTGGAACACTCATACATTCAGAACAGCAGAGCTCACCCGACGGAGCGTTGACGACATCAGACTGCGGAGCGAGCGCCATCTTGGCGCCCGTGTGGAGGACAGCTTATGCGCCGGCCGCGAGAATTTCATCGAGCACGATTGCGCTGATGTTATCGCGGCCACCGTTCTCTAGGGCCGCATCCACGAGTGACCGCACAGCCTCTTCTGGTGTTGCCGATTGAAGCAGGAAGTGCCGGAGACCAAAATCAGTGAGTTCCTTGGTCAACCCATCCGAGCACACCAGCCAGCGTGCCTTGTCCTGCGCGGGAACGTCGGTGTAATCAGGCAACGGCTCGTCCGAGAAACCGACGGCACGAGTGATGACATTGCCGTGCGGATGCGTCTCCGCTTCATCCGGCGTGATCGCACCGATGGAAATGAGCTCTTGAACGACGGAATGATCGAGGGTGACCTGAACAAGTTCGTCTCCGAGCAACCGGTACACCCGAGAATCTCCGATGTTGAAGACGGTCCACGACGGTGTGTCTTTGTCGGAACCAGCCAGCCCGAAGACGATACCTGTGACGGTAGTGCCTGTGCCGAGGTCGGATTGCCCGACCTGCTCGAGCATATCGTCGACGGCAGCGCGAAGTGCGTTTTCAACCGCTTCGCGATCAACAGCATCACCTGATGCCACGCTTTCGGCGAGACGGGCGATCACCGCGGCACTGGCAACCTCGCCAGCCTCATGGCCGCCCATGCCGTCTGCGACGGCAAAAATCGGGTAGTCGACGATGAGCGCGTCCTGGTTCACCTGGCGCTTCCGTCCGGTGTCAGTCACGCTTGCCCAGGACAGCGTCAGCGACTGCCCGTTGGGTACGTCAACGACGTACGAATCAGTGCGCACGTCGATGCCAGTCACGCAGTCGTCCTCTCACGGTGCCAGAGCGGGTCGCCCCTCTCGTCGATAATACCGGCGGAAAGCATGCGTTTGGTGCCTTCGGCACCCTTCACGCGTCAATTGCGTTTTCCGAGGAGGGGTCTGGTGGCACCTCGAACGCCCAATCGGGCAGGTGCCCTGCGCTCAACATGGCCTCGAGCAAATCGGCGAGACCGAAGTTGGGATCGATGCTCAGAGCCTGCTGAACCCACTTCCCGGCAATCGATCCCGCCCCCAGCGCCCAGTACAGCCACCCAATCATGGTGAGCACCGGTGGGGTTGCGGACCGCGGCAACCGCGCAGCGGAGTATCGGAGAAGGGTAAGCGCCCGTCGGATGCGCTGTGGGTCTGGTCGGGGCATGTCCCAGCCGCCCAGCGCGCCGACACCCGGCATGGCACTAATGTCCTCGCCGTCGGTAAACATCCTCTGGGTGAGCGCGCACTCATCCCCCGTCGACGGACCCCAGCCCCAGGTGATGAGAAAGACATCTCGCACGGCTGGACTTTGCACAAGAAATCCCAACAGCGCCGCGTCCTTGATGGCGTCATCTTCCTCCGCTGCCGCCATTTGGATCAGATCGTCGGCGAACCCAACAACATCGCCATCGAAGCTGTACTCCCAGTACAGGACGGGGGCGAGCTCGGCGCTGTTGCGAAGGACACCGAGCTCACGGAATCGTCGCGCTACCCGTTCTCGCGTGACAAGGTCCGATGGAGCAAGTGTGGATTCCGCTTCGAGGTCCGTGATCGCCGGGCGTTCCGGCGCACCGTCCTTGGTCTGCCGTGCCGCAGCATCAGCGATCGAGCTGAGCGGGTTTCCTGCTCGTGGGCAGTCGCCGATGTAGCTCCCCCAGCCGTCTGCAGCGACGCAGAGGGCATCACGCACGAGGAAACCGCCGTGTCGAGCGCGGGTCGTCAGGTTCGTCATCAGCGCTCGACGCGGCAATCCCCCGAACCGTTCGAAGGTGTCATCTGTGTAGACGACGGGCACGAGGGCGTCCACGCCGGGGATCTTGCACATCATCCCGAGCACGGTCGTGGCGAATGCTTTACGCACGCCAGCCGCAGCGTCCTCCGGCGGGAGATCAACCCGCAGGGCTCCACAGGATCGGGTCCCCCGGAAGGCGACAAGCACCACACTGTTGCGGGGTTCGCAACCGCTGAGCACGGGAACAAGGGCGAGGAAATCAGAGGCGTCCAACGCCTGGATGAGAGTGGTCATACCGGCAGTCTCTTTGTGCCGGGCGCGGGTCTCCCCGTCGCCGGGCGTTCTGTGGAGAACCGGGGCGCAACCACTCCCTGTGGACAACCGGTCAGACCTCGTCGGTCACGATCTCCTGCGCGAATTGCGAGTTGTAGAGCGCGTAGTACGCGCCCTGGGCGGCGAGCAGTTCGGAGTGCGTCCCCTGCTCCACAATGGCCCCGGATTCCATCACCAAGATCAGATCGGCGTCACGGATCGTCGAGAGTCGGTGCGCGATGACGAAACTTGTGCGGTCCTGTCGCAGCGTTGACATCGCCTTCTGCACGAGCAGTTCGGTGCGTGTGTCAACAGAACTCGTTGCCTCATCAAGAATGAGCACGCTGGGTTTGGCAAGGAACGCCCGGGCGATTGTGAGAAGTTGTTTTTCTCCTGCTGACACGTTCGAGGCCTCGTCATCCAGCACGGTGTCATAGCCGTCGGCCAGCGAGTGCACGAACCGGTCGACATAGGTTGCGCGCGCCGCATCGAGTATTTCCTCCTCGCTGGCGTCCGGTCGCCCGTAAGCGATGTTGTCGCGAATCGTGCCGCCAAACAGCCAGGTGTCCTGAAGGACCATGCCGGTTCGAGCCCGAAGGTCACGCCGCGTCATCTCCGCAATATTCACACCGTCAAGTGTGATCCGGCCGCCATCGAGCTCATAGAACCGCATGATGAGGTTCACCAGCGTGGTCTTGCCTGCGCCGGTTGGGCCGACAATCGCGATGGTCTGACCCGGTTCAGCAACAAGGCTGAGATTCGAAATGAGCGGCTTCTCGGGCGAATAGCTGAATGAGACGTTCTCAAACACCAGCCGTCCGCGCCCCGGAGGAGGCGACACCGGCTGGGCCGGGTCGGCGGACTGTTCCTCGGCGTCGAACAGTTCGAAGACGCGTTCAGCGGATGCTACGCCAGACTGAAGCAGATTCGCCATCGATCCCAGCTGGGTGAGCGGCTGCGTGAACTGTCGGGAGTATTGAATGAACGCCTGCACGCTGCCGAGGCTCAACGCTCCCGTGGCAACCTGGAGCCCACCGACCACAGCGATGCCGACATAGACGAGGTTTCCGACAAACATCATGGACGGCATGATGATGCCCGAGATGAATTGGGCACCGAAGCTCGCCTCGTAGAGTTCGTCGTTCTTGGCACGGAACTTCGCGCCTACCTCGCGGGATCGCCCAAAGACCTTGACGATCGCGTGGCCCGAATACATTTCCTCAATCTGCGCGTTGAGCTGACCGGTGTGGGCCCACTGTGCGACGAACTTCTTCTGCGACCGCTTGGCGATCACGCCGGTGATGACGACAGTCGCCGGAATCGTGACGAGTGCGATTCCCGCGAGCAGCGGCGAAATCGAGAACATGGCGATGAGTACCCCGATGACGCTCAGCAGCGAAACCAGCACCTGGCTGAGTGTCTGCTGCAGCGTCTGGGCGATGTTGTCGATGTCGTTCGTGACCCGGCTGAGCAGTTCACCGCGCTGCGTGGTGTCAAAGTACTTGAGTGGCAGTCGGTTGATCTTGGATTCGACGTCTTCACGGAGTCGATACATCGTTCGCTGCACCACCACGTTGAGCACGAGCGCCTGAATCCAGCCGAAGAGGAACGCAAAGATATAGATGGCCAGCACGACGAGGAGCACCCGGGAGAGCGCGGCAAAATCGATGCCGCTTCCCGGTGTGAGATTCATGCCGGCGAGCATGTCGGCACGGTCTGTGTCCCCTGACGCCCGGAGTCCGTCAACCACCTGGGCCTGGCTGAACCCCGCCGGCAGGGCCTTCGAGATGATCCCTTCGAACAGGATGTTGGTGGCGTCGCCCAGGATCTTCGGACCAATGACCGTGAGTGTGACGCTGATCACCGCGAGGAGTGTGACGACGACGAGCTTCGCACGCTCCGGCCGCAGCCGACCGAGCAGCCGCTTGGCGCTCGGGCCGAAATTCATGCTCTTCTCGACCGGCATTCCCGCCCCGGCGAACGGCCCACCGCCGCGAGGCGGTCGAGGGGGAACCCGGGTGGGCGGGGCGTCGTCGACGTCGTGGTCGTCGCTCATGCCGCCTCCTCCACGGTCAACTGGGATTCAACGATCTCCCGGTAGGTCTCACTCGTTTCCAGCAGCTCGGCGTGGGTGCCCCGGCTGACGATCGCTCCGTCCTCGAGCACGAGGATCTGGTCGGCGTCTCGAATGGTGGTGACGCGCTGCGCGACAACCACCTGGGTCGCTCCGCTGACGTCGCGGTCGAGCGCCTGCCGCAGCCGAGCGTCTGTGGCCAGGTCGAGGGCTGAGAACGAGTCGTCGAACACGTACACCTCCGGCCGTTTCACCAGGGCCCGGGCGATAGCGAGCCGCTGCCGTTGACCGCCTGACACATTCGTTCCGCCCTGCGAGATGGCTGCGTCGAGTTTGTCGGGCAATGCCTCCACAAAGTCCCGTGCCTGTGCAGTGTCGAGGGCTCTCCACAGCTCATCGTCGGTTGCGTCCGGATTTCCATAGCGAAGATTGGATGCCACGGTGCCGGAGAAGAGATAGGGACGCTGTGGCACGATCCCGATTTTCGACCACAGCACATCCTGGTCGATCTCGTCCACCGGCACACCGTCCACGAGAACCCGACCCGCTGTCGCGTCGAACAGCCGCGGGAGCAAGTTGACCAGTGTGGTCTTTCCCGAGCCGGTCGAACCGATGATCGCCGTCTTGGTGCCCGGGAGCACGGTAAAGCTCAACTCGCGCAGCACCGGCTGCTCGGCTCCTGGATAGGAGAACTCAACCCGCTCGAAATCGATTCGGCCAGCAACGTCCAGCGTCGTCACCGGGCTCTCCGGCTGCCGCACGGTCGAGTCGGTGCGGAGCACCTCGCCGATCCGATCGGCGCTCACCGCCGCTCGCGGAATCATGACGGCCATAAATGTGGCCATCATCACGGCCATGAGTATCTGCATCAGGTACTGCAAGAATGCCATCACGGTTCCGACCTGCATCGAGCCGTCTTCGATGCGGAACGCGCCGAACCACAACACAGCGATACTGGACACGTTAAGGATGAGCATCACGATCGGGAACATGAGTGCCATCAAACGACCGACGCGAAGCCCGACATCCGTCAATTCATCGTTAGCTTGTTCAAAACGCTGGGTTTCCTCGGTTTCGCGCACGAACGCCCGAACCACCCGGATTCCGGTGAGCTGTTCCCGCATCACCTGGTTGACGCGGTCGATGCGGCGTTGCATCGATTGGAACAGCGGCACCATCCGCACGATGATGAGCCCGACGCAGATCAGGAGCACGGGAATCGACACCGCCATCAGCCAGGACAACTCGAGGTCGAGGCCCAACGCCATGATCACGCCGCCGACGGCGAGGATCGGCGCGGACACCATGAGTGTGCAGGTCATCAGCACGAGCATCTGCACCTGCTGCACATCATTCGTGCTGCGGGTGATGAGCGACGGCGCGCCAAACTTCGAGACCTCGCGCTCCGAGTACTCGGCCACCCGGCTGAACACCGATTCGCGAATGTCACGACCGAGTCGCATGGCGGCCTTTGCCCCGAAATACACGGCTGCGATCGCGCACAGCACCTGCACGAGCGTGATGCCGAGCATCATGCCGCCGACCCGCAGGATGTACTCGGTGTCACCCGTCGCCACTCCGTTGTCGATGATGTCGGCGTTCAGCGTTGGCAGGTACAGCGACGCTATCGATTGAGAGAGTTGGAAAATAACCACACCGACCAGCAGCGGCCAATGCGGCTTTAGGAAACGACCGACCAGTTGTGCGAGCATCACGATCCTTGTCCACGGCACCGGGGTTGCGTCAGCGGCGATGCCACGCGAGCGAGCCTAGACCCCGCGCGCGCGGATTGGGGGTGGCGTCAGTCGTTTTCTGCTTCGCGAGGAGCGAACAGCGCGCCGATTGTCGCCACTTCATCGGGAGACGGATGCCACGACGTGGCCGCAGTCGCGTTCTGAACGATTTGCTCGGGGCGGGTCGCTCCGGCAATCACGCTGGTGAGGTTCGGCTGGGCCAGCAGCCAGGCAAACGTCGCTTCAAGCATCGTGATGCCGCGCTCATCACAGAACCGCTGGTACTCCTCAATTGCGTCCCAGGGTGCGCTGTCGAGCAGGTAACTGCGCTGGCGCATGATGCGACTGTCGGCCGGTCCGCCGCGGCGACTGAACTTGCCGGTGAACAGCCCGTTGTAGAGCGGGAAGAACGGCAGGAAGCCGATGGAGTACTTGCTGAGGACGGGAAAGAGTTCACGCTCAGCGTCGCGCACGATGAGGCTGAACTCGTTCTGGGAGGAGATGAAGTTGGGGTGGGAGGCGAGCTCAGCGGTGAGTTCCGCCTCGACGACCTGCCACGCCGCGAGGTTGGAGTGTCCGATGTAGCGCACCTTGCCCTCGGTGATGAGGTCATCGAGTACCGACAGGGTTTCCTCGATCGGGGTGATCGGGTCGGGGGTGTGCAGCTGATAGAGGTCAATCCAATCGGTCTGCAGCCGGCGCAGAGACGCCTCAACGGCAAGCCGAACGTAACGGCGCGACCCCTTCGCACCCCAGCCGGGAAGCCCAACGTCGGCGCCGGAGTGGCCGAATTTGGTGGCGAGCACGACGTTGTCGCGCTGCCCGCGCAGGGCGTTGCCCATGAGCGTCTCGCTGAGGCCCGGCTCCTTGCCATACATGTCGGCCGTGTCAAAGAGCGTGACGCCAGCATCGATCGCCGCCGAGATCACCGCCTGAGTGCCCTCCTGGGTCTCACTGGCGGTGCCGAGCCGCCCGAAGTTGTTGCAGCCGAGTCCGATGGTGGAGACCCGCAGGCCACTGTTTCCCAGGGTGCGGTATTCGATGTTCGCCATGAGTTCAGGGTATCGGGCGGCTTCCCCCCACAGCGAGTGGTTGCGCTTCGAATGTCCACCGGCCTTGAGCAGGGGCGCTGCCTCGGTTTCCCACGGCCTACCGTCGGGGTCATGACTCCACGACGCGCAGCTTCCCGCCCCCTGACTTCGCTCTTCGATCGCCCCGTCGGGCTCATCCGCTCGTCCTGTCCACTCGGTCGGCTTGAGCTGACCAGCGACGGTACGGCCGTGACGTCGCTCTCCCTCGAGCGAAACGGCGAACTACCGCACGACGGCTATGTCGAGTCCCCTCTGGACGTCCTGCTCACCGCCCTTGAACAGGTCAGCGAATACTTCGCGGGCAGTCGGAGAAACTTCGACGTGCGCCTGTCACCGGTCGGCACGCCGTTCCAGCTGGCCGTGTGGACCGGGCTCGGCGGCATTGGCTTTGGTGCGGCGAAGACGTATGGCCAATTGGGCCACGACATCGGCGCGGGGCTCGCAGGACGGGCCATCGGCAGCGCGGTCCGCGCCAACCGACTACCGCTGCTCATCCCGTGTCATCGCGTTCTTGCCGCAGGCGGCAGAATCACCGGGTACACCCAGGGCAGCGGCGTATCCACGAAGCAGTGGCTGCTTGATCACGAGGGGATTGACTACCGACCGCTTGTGTCGGCGCCGGTATGGCAGTCGGCAGCGGTCTGAGCGCTTCCGACGCTTCAGCGCCGGCATCGCCGGGTGCTGCCGCGGACGATATCGTGGACCCCGTGGCAACCTCAACCTCACTCGTTTCCGGACCCGATGGCAAAGAGCGATGCGCGTGGGCAGGAAACGACGCCGAGTATGTGCGTTACCACGACGAGGAGTGGGGCACCCCGCTGCGGGGCGACAGGGCTGTCTTCGAAAAGATCAGCCTCGAGGGTTTTCAGGCCGGGCTGAGCTGGATCACGATCCTCAAGCGCCGCCCGGCATTTCGGGAAGCATTCAGCAACTTCGACATCGACACAGTCGCTTCCTTCACCGACAGCGACATCGAGGATCTCGTGCAGAACGCCGCAATCATTCGGCACCGCGGCAAAATCACGGCGGTCATCTCGAATGCCCGAGCCACGCTCGAACTCGGGGAGAGCCTCTCCGACCTGGTCTGGAGTTTCCGGCAGACACCACTCCCCCGCCGGCCGACGACACTTGCCGAGATCCCGGCCATCACTGCGGAATCGACGGCACTCAGTGTTGCACTTCGGAAGGGGGGATTCCGCTTTGTCGGGCCAACGACCATGTACGCACTCATGCAGTCAGCAGGTATTGTCGACGATCACGTCGAGGGGTGTTGGCGGGCCGGCTGACGGCATCCGCGTGACAAACGGATTTAGACCAGGAGGGCGAGTTCCTGCGCGCCGGATAACGGCGTCAGGCGCTCCAGCCGGAAGCCTGCGGTCGGTGCCCACCGGCACAGTTCGTCCACGTCGTCAAAGACCGTTCGCGCTTCGAGCAGCGCGCGAGTGAGTTCGCCCTTGGCCTTCTTGTTGAAGTGATTGAGGGCGCGCCGAGAGCCGTCGGGCCCGTCGGTGAGTACGCGGAGGTAGAACGAGTCGGATCGAACCGGTGCGGGGCCGAGCGCCACGTACGCTTCTGAACGCATGTCAAGTATGAGCCCAGCGTGCTGGGCGAGGATTTCTTCGACCACTGACTTCCAGTGACGCTTCATCGGGCGACCAGGGATGCGGGAGTCGTGAGAGAGACGATACGCAGGAATGGGGTCAAGCGCCCCGACCGGACCGAACAGGGCGGCGTGGACGACGACATGGTGTGCCGCGAACTCGCGGGAGTCGTTTGTGAGGCTGCCAGCGTCGAGAGCGTCATACAAAACGCCGGTGTAGCGATCGAGGGCAGGCATGGTGGGTGACTCCCACAGCCGGCGGTTGATCTCGACCTCCGCATGCTGCTTGGGGCCGAGTTTCAGTGCGGCTATCGTGGCCTCGCGATCAGCGGCCAGCTCGACGACATCGTTCGTGAGCTGCTCACGTGCGTCGGATAGCTCAGGAAATCGCAGGCTCCCAAGAGACAACGAACGCCCCGTGCCTCCCACTCTCTTCGTCTCAGACGGAGGGAGCAGGATAAGCACGGGGCGTTCGCTTGAGCCTTGCGGCGGGTACTACTTGACCAGGCTGGCGTTGCCAGCCACGATCGTCACTGTGTTGTTCTCGACCGAGAGAAACCCGTCGGCGGCCGTCGCGGTGACTTTCTCACCGTTGTCGGCCGTGACGCGCACTTCACCCTCAGCGAGAATAGCCAGCATCGGCTCGTGCCCGGGGAGAATACCGATTTCTCCCTCGACAGTCCGAGCGATGACCATGGATGCGGTCCCTGACCATACTTCCTGGTCTGCCCCGACAACACTGACCTTGAGCGATGCCATGATTAGCCGTTCTCCTTCTGGATGCGAGCCCAGGCCTCTTCGACGTCGTTGATGCCACCGACGTTGAAGAACGCCTGCTCAGCAACGTGGTCGAACTCGCCGTCAGCGATCGCCGAGAAGGACTCGATGGTCTCCTTGAGCGGAACGGTCGAACCCTCAACACCGGTGAACTTCTTCGCCATGTAGGTGTTCTGCGAGAGGAACTGCTGGATGCGACGTGCACGGGCAACCGTGATCTTGTCTTCTTCACTCAGCTCGTCAACACCAAGGATCGCGATGATCTCCTGGAGTTCCTTGTTCTTCTGCAGGATCGCCTTGACGCGAACAGCAGTGTTGTAGTGGTCATCACCGATGTAGCGCGGGTCGAGGATACGGCTCGTCGAGGTCAACGGGTCGATCGCGGGGTACAGACCCTTTGATGCGATCTCACGTGACAGCTCGGTGGTCGCGTCGAGGTGCGCGAACGTCGTCGCCGGAGCCGGGTCGGTGTAGTCGTCAGCAGGAACGTAAATCGCCTGCAGCGACGTGATCGAGTGGCCACGGGTCGACGTGATGCGCTCCTGGAGGATACCCATCTCGTCGGCGAGGTTCGGCTGGTAACCCACTGCGGACGGCATGCGTCCGAGAAGAGTCGACACCTCTGAACCGGCCTGCGTGAAGCGGAAGATGTTGTCGATGAACAACAGCACGTCCTGCTTCTGCACGTCGCGGAAGTACTCAGCCATGGTGAGTGCCGAGAGCGCGACGCGAAGACGCGTTCCTGGCGGCTCGTCCATCTGGCCAAACACAAGCGCGGTCTTGTCGAAGACGCCCGCTTCTTCCATTTCCATGATGAGGTCGTTACCTTCACGGGTACGCTCACCGACACCGGCGAAGACCGACACACCACCGTGGTCCTGCGCAACACGCTGGATCATTTCCTGGATGAGGACGGTCTTACCGACACCTGCACCACCGAACAGACCGATCTTTCCACCCTGCACATACGGGGTGAGGAGGTCGATCGACTTGATGCCGGTCTCGAACAGCTCGGTCTTCGACTCGAGCTGGTCGAATGCCGGTGGCTTGCGGTGGATCGGCCAGCGTTCGGTGATCTCAATCTGCTCACCAGGAGCGGCGTTGAGGACGTCACCGATGACGTTGAAGACCTTGCCCTTGGTGATGTCGCCAACGGGAACCGTGATCGGCTCGCCGGTGTCGGTCACTTCCTGGCCGCGGACCAGTCCGTCGGTCGGGTTCAGTGCAATAGCGCGGATCAGGTCGTCGCCGAGGTGCTGAGCAACCTCAAGCGTGAGGACCTGGGTCTCGCCAGCCATGTTCACGGTGGTCTTCAGTGCGTTGTAGATTCCCGGGATCCCGTCGTGGGGGAACTCGATGTCAACAACCGGACCGGTGACGCGCGCGACGCGACCGATGGCGCCGGCCTTCACCTCGCCCGTGTCCTGAGCGGTGGCAATGTCTGTCATGCTCTTCTTCTCTCTTCGTATCGAAAGTTACTTGGCGGACGACAGTGCGTCTGCGCCGCCGACAATCTCGGAAATCTGCTGGGTGATCTCGGCCTGGCGGGCGTTGTTACGCAACCGTGTGTAGTCCGTGATCAGCTTGTCTGCGTTGTCGCTCGCCGAGCTCATCGCCTTCTGCGTGGCCGCGTGCTTTGCAGCAGCGGACTGAAGCAGCGCGTTGAAGATGCGGCTTTCGATGTACACGGGCAGGAGCGCGTCAAGCACGCTTCCAGCGTCGGGCTCGAACTCGTACAGCGGCAGGACCGTCTTGTCGTCCGGCTCTTCAACGCCTTCAACGACCTCGAGTGGAAGCAGCCGAACAACCTCGGGAACCTGGCTCATCATGCTGACGAGGCGGTTGTAGACGATGTGGATCTCGTCCACGCCGCCTTCAGACGCGTCGAGCACAAAGCGTTCGAGAAGTGCAGCGCTGATCTCCTGCGCGGTCGCGAACGTGGGGTTCTCGCTTTCGCCAACCCACTGTCCTTCCGACGCGCGCTTGCGGAAGGCGAAATACCCAACGGCTTTGCGGCCGATGAGGTAGTAGACAACCTCCTTGCCCTGGCTGCGAAGCAGCTCGGCAAGTTCATTGGCTTCACGCAGAACCTGCGAGTTGAACGCGCCAGCGAGGCCGCGGTCAGACGCAAAGATCACAACTGCTGCACGCTCAACGGTCTCCGGCTCGGTGGTCAGCACGTGGTCGACGTTTGAATACGTCGCCACGGCTGACACCGCGCGCGTGATCGCTCGAGAGTACGGTCCGGATGCTTCAACGCGCGCCTGCGCTTTTGCGATGCGCGAGGCGGCGATGAGCTCCATCGCCTTTGTGATCTTCTTGGTCGTCTGCGCAGAGCGAATCTTCTGCGTATAGACCCGAAGTTGAGCACCCATTACTTATCGACGTCCCTTGACGATCTTTTCCTGGTTGACGTCTTCGGCGGGCAGTTCAACGAACTGCTCGGAGCCCGGGCCGCTGAGGGGTTTGCCCGCACCGGTCTGGAATTCCTTCTTGAAGGCGTCGACCGCTGCGTCGAGCTCATCGACGATGTCGTCGCTGAGAACGTTGGTTTCGCGCAGCTTGGTGAGGACCTGGGTGTTGCGACCCAGGTAGTCGTGAAGCTCACTCTCGAAACGCAGGATGTCTTCGACGGGGACCTCGTCGAGCTTGCCCTTCGTACCTGCCCAGATCGAAACAACCTGGTTCTCGACCGGGAACGGCGAGTACTGCGGCTGACGGAGCAGCTCGGTAAGGCGTGCACCTCGGGCGAGCTGACGACGGCTGGCCGGGTCAAGGTCGGATGCGAACATCGCAAACGCCTCAAGCGAGCGGTACTGAGCCAGTTCGAGCTTCAGAGTTCCGGAAACCTTCTTGATGCTCTTGACCTGGGCGTCACCACCAACACGCGACACCGAGATTCCGACGTCGACGGCGGGACGCTGGTTGGCGTTGAACAGGTCCGACTGGAGGAAGATCTGTCCGTCGGTGATCGAGATCACGTTCGTCGGAATGTACGCGGAAACGTCGTTGGCCTTGGTTTCGATGAGCGGAAGACCGGTCATCGATCCGGCACCCAGCTCGTCGGAAAGCTTGGCACAACGCTCGAGCAGACGGGAGTGCAGGTAGAACACGTCACCCGGGTATGCCTCGCGTCCCGGCGGACGGCGAAGAAGAAGGGAAACCGCACGGTAGGCCTCAGCCTGCTTCGATAGGTCATCGAAAACGATGAGAACGTGCTTGCCGCCGTACATCCAGTGCTGGCCAATGGCCGAACCGGTGTACGGAGCGAGGTACTTGAAGCCGGCGGGGTCAGACGCCGGAGCAGCGACGATGGTCGTGTACTCCATGGCGCCGGCCTCTTCGAGAGACGCCTTGATAGCGGCAATCGTCGAGCCCTTCTGACCAATAGCGACGTAGATGCAGCGAACCTGCTTGTTGACGTCGCCGGACTCCCAGTTGTCCTTCTGGTTGATGATCGTGTCGATGGCGATAGCGCTCTTACCGGTCTGACGGTCACCGATGATGAGCTGACGCTGTCCGCGACCGATCGGGATCATGGCGTCGATAGCCTTGATACCGGTCTGCATCGGCTCGTGCACGCTCTTGCGCTGCATGACGCCGGGCGCCTGCAGTTCGAGGGCACGACGCGTCTCGGCTTTGATCTCGCCGAGTCCGTCGATCGGAGCGCCGAGCGGGTCGACAACGCGACCAAGGAATGCGTCGCCGACCGGAGTCGAGAGCACCTCTCCGGTACGGGTTACTTCCATGCCTTCGACGATGCCGTTGAACTCGCCGAGGACAACAACACCGATTTCGTCCTCATCGAGGTTCTGTGCGAGGCCGAGGGTTCCATCCGCGAAGCGGATGAGCTCGTTGGCCATGACGCCCGGCAGACCCTCGACGTGCGCGATGCCGTCACCAGCGTCGATGACCTTACCGACCTCGGTGGCGCTTGCCTTACCTGGCTCGTAAGCCGTGACGAATTCTTTGAGAGCATCCCGGATCTCGTCGGGGCTGATCGTGAGTTCTGCCATCTTCTTCCCTATCTGTGTGGAGACGCTTGTCCCCTACGTTGTCTACTGGCGCTAGCCAGCAAGCTGAAGTCTGAGTTCGCCGAGGCGCGAGGCGATGCTGCCGTCGATGACATCGTCGCCGACCTGCACGCGCAGGCCTCCGATGACGGCCGGGTCGACAACCTGGTTGAGGCGGAGTGCGCGGCCATACTGTGCCGCGAGTCCCTTTTCGAGTCGCTCGAGCTGAGCGGCGCCGAGCGGTCGTGCGCTTGTGACCGTTGCGACCATGAAGCCGCTCTGGTCAGCAACGACGGATGCCGCGTGGCGAAGAAGTTCCCCGATCCGACGGCCGCGAGGCTGCAGGACAAGGTGCTTGACGATCTCGACGATCTCCGGCGATCCTTTGCCGGTGAGCAGCGTGTCGACAAGCGTAAGTTTTGCGCCCTGGCTACCGAGCTTCGAACCGAGCGCGAGCTCGAGTTCAGCGTCGGAGGACACGGTCTGGCTGAACTCGAACAGCTGAGCTTCGAGCCGGGCATCTGCCCCCGCGGAGAGTGCCGCGGCGCGAAGACCGAGCTCCTCAATCCCGCCGAGCAGGTCAGCTTGGCTGGACCAACGTACGGAGACGACGTCTTTGAGGATGGCGAGGGTCTGACCGCTGACGCTGCGTGCGAAGACGCGTTCAACGATCGTCGCCTTGACGCTGGCTTCAGCGGACGGATCCGCGAGGAGCGAGCGCAGCTGGCCAGAGTCGCCAACGACCCGGCCGGCTGCGAAAAGCTCCGCAACCGTTGCCAGGTCGACGCGTTCGAAGTTGGACAGTGCCTTCTTCGACTGAGCCAGTGCTTCTCTGGTTGCGCTACCCATTAGTTGGTTGCCTTCTCCGACGCTTCGAGGTCCGCGAGGAACCGGTCAACGATGGCCGTTGCCCGAGCGTCGTCCGAGAGAGTCTCACCGATGACGTTGCCGGCGAGGTCGATCGCGAGAGTGCCAACTTCGGTTCGCAGTGAAACAAGAGCGGCCTGGCGCTCTGCTTCGATCTGCGCCTGAGCGCTGGCGGTAACGCGCTGGGCCTCAACGGTTGCCTGGTTGCGTGCTTCGGCGACGATCTTCTTGCCGTCTTCGCGAGCGGACTCGCGGATCGAGCCGGCTTCCTGACGAGCTTCGGCGAGCTGAGCGGTGTACTGCTCGAGCGCTGCCTCTGCCTGACGCTGTGCCTCATCTGCCTTGGCGATGTTGCCCTCAATGGCTGCAGTCCGCTCTTCGAGCATGGTCTGCATCTTCGGAAGAACGAGCTTCCAGAAAAGCACCAAGAGGATGACGAAACACACCAGCGACCAGACAATGTCGTAGGTCTCGGGGAGAAGGGGGTTCCTGGTGGCACCCTCTTCAGCCGCCGCAACGAGTGCGTGAAGCATCTTGCCTCCTTACGAGGGGTGAAAGAGGTTTAGACGAAGATGAAGTAAGTAGCGATACCGATGAAGGCGAGCGCCTCGGTGAAGGCGATACCGATCCACATCAGAACCTGAAGACGACCGGCCAGCTCAGGCTGACGGGCGACGCCCTCAATGGTCTTGCCAACGACAATTCCAACACCAATGGCTGGGCCGATAGCAGCGAGACCGTAACCGACCGTCGCGATGTTTCCGTTGATCTCGGCGAGAACGGTTGTTGCGTCCACGTGTTGTTTCCTTCCGTGATGGAGAGTAGGCGGTCGCCGACTCTTTAGTGCTCTTCAGCTACCGCGAGCTGAATGTAAACCGCGGTAAGCAGGGTGAAGACATAGGCCTGGAGCAGTGCGACCAGGATTTCGAACAAGGTGAAGACGAATCCGAAAGCGAAGGTGACGGCACCTAGGCCGATGAACCATCCACTCAGGGTGACGACGAAGAACTGTGTTGCCGCGAAGAACAGCACCAGCAGAAGGTGGCCGACGATCATGTTCATCAGGAGCCGGAGCGTCAGCGTCACGGGGCGGATGATGAAGGTCGAGATCAGCTCAATCGGGGTGACGATGATGTACACCGGCCACGGAACGCCCGCGGGGAACAGCGAGTTCTTGAAGAACTTCGCGGGGCTCTTCTTGATACCTGCGTAGATGAAGGTGACGTAGGAGATCAGCGCAAGAACAAGTGGAACACCGATAACCGAGGTGCCGGCGATGTTCAGCCCCGGGATAATACCGGTGATGTTCATAGTGAACACCATGAAGAACATCGTGGTCAGAATCGGCAGGAATCGCTTCCCGTCAACCTTGCCGAGGAGGTCCTCGGCCATGTTGACCCGAACGAAGTCGAGAGCCATCTCGATGAGGTTCTGGAACTTGCCGGGAACGACCTTCATGTTCCGGGTCCCGAGCCAGAAGACGACCACCAGCGCGATAACGGCAAGAAAACGGATCAGCATGATCCGGTTGATGTCGAATCCGGTGCCCTCGAAGAGGATCACATCGGGGAAGAATTCAAGAATCGACGGACCGTGGAACGACGTGTCGTCGGTTGAGGTCTGAACCATGAGGTTCACAGCGTTAGCTAACAGCGCGCTCTCCTGTTTCGGGCGGAGCAAAGCTCTCGCGACGACGAACAATGGGGGATGCAGAACAGCCACGGACAGCGTGGGATGCCCAAGCGGGAATACCTTCTAACACTATCAAACGATAAGCACCCGGACGAACTGTGGGCCAAGATAGGCCACTTTAGTTGTTCCCTTTTTCCTCGCCGGGAAGGATCACGTCGCTGGCATACAGCATGCGCGACCGGGAAACAATAACAACGTCGATCACCAGGGTGACGAGAACACCGGCGATGATGCTGAGGAACAACACAACAGGGTTGATCCATGGCTGGTCTTTGAGCAGCACGGCGAGGACAAGGAAGAGGACAAACTTAAGAATCCATCCGCCAAGCACCACAGCGAAGAAGATGGGGACGTAGAGGTCACTGCCGAAGAATCGGTTCACGTAGAGAATGCTGCCGGCCGTGATGCTGAGGAAGACCAGCGCAAGTGCCGTGCCGATCAGTGCACTACCCAAACCGATTGTGCCGTCGACAAGATAGCCGATGCCGCCGCCTACCACCGCGATAACGAGAGAGGCAATGGCGCCCCACTTGAGGCTCTGCCGGAAAATGGGAGTCGATTTCATCAGGAGTCTTTCTTGGATTCGGAGTCAGTGTCTACTGCGAGTGCTTTGTTCGCCACCGCGTCGGAGATGGGCTCGTCTCGGTGGCGTTCTTCAGCGGCTTCATCGAGTGGGTCATAGCTCGCCAGGTCCTCGGCGACGGCTGATCCTTCTTCGGCCGTCTGCGCCGTGATTTCAACGGCCTTCCGCTTGCCCAGAGGAGCGAGCGTGAAGACCGTGCAGACAATGACGCCGACAACGAGGAAGACGAGGGCGAACCAGTAGGGCTGGAAGACGAAGAACATCAGGCAGGACAGGGCAATGACAGCGGTCCAGGCGTAGAACAACAGGACCGCGTGCAGGTGGGAATGCCCCATGTCGAGCAGTCGATGGTGGAGGTGCAGCCGGTCAGCACTGAACGGCGACTTCCCCGCTCGCAGCCGCCGCACGACGGCAAGTGCAAAGTCAAGAAGGGGCACGATGAGAATCGCGAACGGCAGGATGATCGGGATGAACGCGCCGAGGAGCTGGCTCCGACCCACAACGCCGGCGTCCGCCGGGTTGGCGCTGAGAGCGGACGGGTCGATCTGGCCGGTAATTGCAACTGCCGACGTTGCCATGAGGAGGCCAACGAGCAGTGCGCCGGCATCCCCCATAAACATTTTCGCCGGGTGCCAATTGAGCGGAAGGAAGCCAGCGCACGCACCGACGAGAACCGCGGAGATCAGCAGCGAGAGGTTGAAGTAGCTGGACTGGCCCATCTCCCGAACAAGAAGGTAGCCATACACCAGGAAGACACCGTTCGCGATGAGGCCGACGCCCGCAACGAGGCCGTCGAGACCGTCAATGAAGTTCACGGCATTCATGACGAGCACTATTGCGAAGACCGTGAGCGCGGCGCTCATCCACGACGACCCGACGGTGAGTCCCCCAATGGGAAGGGAGTAGATCTGGACACCCAGCCAGGCGATGAGCCCTGCGGCCAGGAACTGCCCGGCCAGCTTGATCATCCAGTCCAAGTCCCAGATGTCATCCGCGACACCGATGAGCACGATGAGCAGCGCGGCGCCAAGGATAGCGAGGATAGGTCCGGGAGTGGAGAAAGTGTCCTTGAAAAACGGGTTTTGCGAGGCGATCCCGAAGGTCGCCACGACGCCGACAAACATCGCCACTCCCCCGAGCCGCGGCGTCGGACGCGTGTGCACGTCGCGATCCCGGATCGACGGGTAGAGCTTGAACCGTAACGCGACCTTATATACGACGATCGACATGAGGAATGTGATCAGCGCCGTGACCGCCGCGATGATCGCGTAGAGGGTCATGCGCCCGGAGCGCCGTTCGCCGGGGGCTCGTCCTCGAGGAGGTCGCCGAGTATCTCGCGAAGCTGTTCGCGCGTGATTGCACCCTCCCGAAGAATGCTGATCCTGCCGCCAGGGGCGATGAGACGCGTGGCGTCAACGATTGTGGACGACACGGACGTCGACTCTCCGCCGTCAAGGTAAACCTCTACCGAGTCGCCGAGCATCTCCTGAGCGGCCGTCGCCGTGGTTGCGGCTGGTTGCCCGGTGAGGTTGGCGCTCGACACAGCGAGCGGACCGGTCTCGGACAACAATTCAAGGGCGATCCGATTGTCTGGCATGCGCACAGCGACGGTTCCGTCGGTGTCGCCCAGGTCCCACGCGAGAGACGGTTGAGCGGGCAGGACGATGGTCAGCCCACCGGGCCAGAACGCATCAACGAGCTGTCGTACGGCGTCAGGGATGACGGCCGCGAGTGCCTCCAGGGTGGCAACGCTCGGCACGAGGACGGGCGGCGGGGACTGCCGGGTACGACCCTTCGCGTCGAGGAGGCGCTGGACAGCTGCGGGCGAGAAGGCATCCGCCGCGATTCCGTACACCGTGTCCGTGGGGATGACAACGAGCTCGCCGCGACGAAGTGCCGCTCGAGCCAGCCGCATTCCTGTGAGGAGGTCGGATTCCACGGAGGAGTCAAAGAGACGGGACATTCCGCCGATTCTATCGGAGCCTCGGTGGGAAGAACGTGGGAAGCCGGCGTGCCATGAGCAACGTCGGGTTGCAAGGTTCCGCTCAGGCGCGAAGCGCCGTCGTCGTCCGGTCTCGCAGGGTGAGGTCACGGAAGGTAGCGGCCGCCTGCCAGCCGTCTGCCGTGAGGATGTTGCGAATTGCCTCGCCCTGTAGTTCGCCGTGCTCCAGGATGAGGGTTCCTCCCGATCGCAGCAGTCGGGCGGCAGTTTTCGAGAGCTGGCGCACCACGTCGAGTCCGTCCTCTCCCCCGTACAGTGCAGCCGGCGGGTCATACAGCCGCACCTCGGGGTCCCTGGGGATCGCGGCGTCAGGAACGTACGGCGGGTTGGAGATGACAACGGATGCCTGTCCGTCCAGTTCGGCAAGCGCCTCGGCCAGATCGGTGAAAACGAGTGTCGCGTTCGGTGCACCGATTCGCGCAAAATTCTCGTGGGCCCAAATGAAGGCATCGACGGAGTTTTCCACCGCGAAGATCCGGGCGTGCGGCACCTCGATGGCCATGGCGAGGGCGATTGCCCCTGACCCGGTGCCGAGGTCGATGCCGATCGGTTCAGGATCAGGAACCGCGCCGAGGGCGTCAATCGCGAACTGTGCGACATGTTCGGTTTCAGGCCGGGGCACGAAAACACCGGGTCCGACGGCCAGCTCCAGGGTGCGGAACGGTGCGACGCCCAGGATGTGTTGCAGCGGTTCCCGTGTTGCCCGGCGCTCGGTGAGCTCGACGATCTTGGCCACCTGCTCGCCGGGAATCTCGCGGCCCATGACAATCACGGCCTGCAGTTCACCTCGGCCGAGTTGCAGCACATGACCGATCAACAGCTCGGCGTCCACATCGGCCGATGGCACGCCAGCCTTCTCGAGAGCGGCAATGGTGAGGTTCCTGACCTCGCCGACGGACGTCGTTCGAATGGAAGTCATGCGCTCTTTCCGAAATCCCCCTGCGACCGGGCCGCCGCAGGCAGGTCGAGCTTACCCGCCTCGCCGGTTGCGAGGGAATGTGACCCGTCGTCACCCGGTTGCACCCAGCAATAAGCTGTATTCCGAACGCGCATCGTCGCGCACCCATTACCCAAGGAGCATATTCGTGGCCGGAAAGATCTACGCCAACATCACCGAGGCGTTTGGCAACACCCCGCTTGTGCAGCTGAACCGCGTGACCGACAACGCGGGCGCCACCGTGCTTGCGAAGCTCGAGTATTACAACCCGGGTTCGAGCGTGAAGGACCGCCTCGGCGTCGCCATCGTCGATGCTGCCGAAGCGTCAGGGGCGCTGAAGCCCGGCGGAACGATCGTCGAGGGAACCAGCGGAAACACCGGTATCGCACTCGCTTTGGTCGGTGCCGCCCGTGGTTACAAGGTCATCCTCACCATGCCCGCCTCGATGAGCACCGAGCGTCGTGTGCTGCTGCGTGCGTTCGGCGCTGAGCTGGTTCTGACTGAGCCCGCTCTCGGCATGAAGGGCGCTGTCGCGAAAGCCGAGGAGATTGTCGCATCGACTGAGGGCGCGATCCTCGCCAAGCAGTTCGCGAACGCCGCCAACGTGGAGATTCACAAGAAGACCACGGCCGAGGAGATCTGGCGCGACACCGACGGCGACATCGACATCTTCATCGCTGGCGTCGGTACTGGCGGAACCATCACGGGCGTTGGACAGGTGCTCAAGCAGCGCAAGCCCGACATCCAGGTCGTCGCGGTTGAGCCGATCGACTCTCCCATCCTCAACGGCGGTGCACCGGGCCCGCACAAGATCCAGGGCATCGGCGCGAACTTCGTTCCGGAGATCCTCGACACCACCATTTACGACGAGGTCATCGACGTGAGCTTCGAAGACTCCGTCCGGGTGTCGAAGCGACTCGCCGCCGAGGAGGGCATCCTGGCCGGTATCTCGTCGGGTGCGATCATCTGGGCGGCGACCCAGTTGGCCCAGCGTCCCGAGAACGCCGGCAAGCGAATCGTTGCGATCGTCTGCGACACCGGCGAGCGTTACATCTCGACCCCGCTCTGGTCAGACCTTCTCGACTAGTTGTTCATGAGCATTATCACCCGCATCCGGGAAGACATCACCGCCGCCCGCGTTCACGACCCTGCCGCGCGAGGCAGCGTCGAGATTATCCTGACCTACTCGGGACTGCATGCGGTGTGGGCGTACCGGTTGTCGACCCGGATGTGGGCGCGCGGAGCGAAAATGCCCGCGCGCATCGTGTCGCAGCTGGCGAGGTTCTTCACGGGGATCGAGATCCACCCCGGTGCGGTGATCGGTCGACGTTTCTTCATCGACCATGGCATGGGCGTCGTCATCGGTGAGACCGCCGAGGTCGGCGATGACGTGATGCTCTACCACGGCGTGACTCTCGGCGGGAAGAGCAGGGGACGTGAGAAGCGGCACCCGACGCTCGAGGACGGAGTCCATGTCGGGGCCGGAGCGAAGATCATCGGTCCGATCACGGTCGGCACCGGCAGCATCATCGGTGCGAACGCCGTCGTGACCAAGGACGCTCCCCCGCACTCACTGCTCGTCGGGGTGCCCGCGAAAGCCCGCCCCCGTGAACCGGGTCGCACCTACGGACTGACTGAAGAGCCGGAATACCACATATAGGTTTACCGAACCGACACTACTGAGATGAACGGATGCCATGGCATCCGCTCATAACACAGGCCGGCCATGTCACAATGGCCGGCCTGTGTGCTGTCGAAGCGGGTTAGCTCTGGTCGCCGATGTCGGCGAGGCGCGCTTCTTCGTCGGCCTGGATGGCCGATTCAATGAGTGGGTCGAGCGCACCGTTGATGACGGCGTCAAGGTTGTATGCCTTGTAGCCGGTGCGGTGGTCGGCGATGCGGTTCTCAGGGAAGTTGTAGGTGCGGATGCGCTCGGAGCGGTCCATGGTGCGAATCTGCGTCTTGCGCTTGGCGCTGTCGAGCTCGGCCTGTTCCTCCTGCTGACGCGCGAGGATGCGGGCGCGGAGGACGCGCATTCCGGCCTCACGGTTCTGCAACTGGCTCTTCTCGTTCTGCATGGCAACAACGATCCCGGTCGGGAGGTGCGTGATGCGCACTGCGGAGTCGGTGGTGTTGACCGACTGGCCGCCGGGGCCGCTGGAGCGGTAAACGTCGATCTTGAGGTCGTTCTGGCTGATCTCGACCTCTTCGGGCGCGTCGACCTCGGGGAAGACGAGCACACCGGTGGTCGAGGTGTGGATACGCCCCTGCGACTCGGTCGCCGGCACGCGCTGGACGCGGTGCACACCACCCTCGTATTTGAGGTGAGCCCAGACGCCCTGCGACGGGTCGGTCGCGTTCGACTTGATGGCGACCTGGACGTCCTTGTAGCCGCCGAGGTCACTCTCGGTGCGCTCGAGGAGCTCGGTCTTCCAGCCCTTCGACTCGGCATAGTGCAAGTACATGCGGAGCAGGTCAGCGGCGAAGAGCGCGCTCTCCGCGCCACCTTCTCCACCCTTGATCTCCATGATCACGTCACGACCGTCGTCAGGGTCGCGCGGAATGAGCAGTCGGCGAAGTTTCTCCTGCGCCGTCGCGAGCCCTTCTTCGAGCCCGGGAATCTCGGCCGCGAACGCGTCGTCTTCCTTCGCGAGGTCGCGGGCCGCCGCCAGGTCGTCCTGGGCCTCGAGCCACGCGGTGTGTGCCGCGATGATCTTAGAGAGCTCGGCGTACCGCCGGTTGATCTTCTTCGAGCGAGCCGGATCAGCGTGCACAGCGGGGTCACCGAGCTGTTCCTGCAGATTCTTGTGCTCGTCGATCAGAACCTGTACTGATTCAAACATGAGTTGTTCCGTTCCTTGCGTTTCATCCTGCCACCTGAGTTACGAGAAAACCCGCCTGCCCCGGGCAGCGACCCCTGAGGGGTGCCGCCCGGAAGGCAAACGGGTTCGGAATCTCAGCTAGCGGTGGTCGCGGTCGTGTCCCGATCCGGACACCGGCTGCGGCATGGTCTTCTGCATCTGAACGAGGAATTCGACGTTCGACGAAGTTTCCTTGAGCTTGCCGAGGACAACCTCGAGTGCCTGCTGCTGGTCGAGGCCGGCGAGGGCACGACGCAGCTTCCAGGTGACCTTGACTTCGTCAGCGCCGAGCAGCATTTCTTCACGACGGGTCGACGACGCGTTGACGTCGACCGCGGGGAAGATGCGCTTGTCGGCGAGCTGGCGCGACAGGCGGAGCTCGGAGTTACCGGTTCCCTTGAACTCTTCGAAGATGACCTCGTCCATCTTGGACCCGGTCTCGACGAGCGCGGTGGCGAGGATGGTGAGCGAGCCACCATTCTCGATGTTGCGCGCTGCACCGAAGAACCGCTTGGGCGGGTAGAGCGCAGACGCGTCGACTCCACCGGAGAGGATCCGGCCCGAGGTCGGCGCAGCAAGGTTGTATGCACGTCCGAGGCGGGTGATCGAGTCGAGGAGCACAACAACGTCGTGTCCGAGCTCGACGAGGCGCTTGGCGCGCTCGATGGCCAGTTCGGCGACCGTGGTGTGGTCTTCAGCGGGGCGGTCGAAGGTCGAGGCGATGACCTCACCCTTCACCGTGCGCTGCATGTCGGTGACCTCTTCAGGCCGCTCGTCGACGAGAACAACCATGAGGTGAACCTCGGGGTTGTTGATCGAGATGGCGTTCGCGATCTGCTGCAGCACGATCGTCTTACCGGCCTTGGGCGGCGCGACGATGAGTCCACGCTGTCCCTTGCCGATCGGGGCGATCAGGTCGATGATGCGCTGCGTGAGCTTGCCCTGCTCGGTCTCGAGGCGCAGGCGCTCCTGCGGGTAGAGCGGAGTGAGCTTGCCGAATTCAACACGGTTCGCTGCCTCGTCGACGCTCTGGCCGTTGACCGACTCCACCTTGACGATGGCGTTGTACTTCTGTCGAGCGTTGTTATCGTTGTCACGCGGCTGGCGGATCGCGCCGACGACGGCATCACCCTTGCGCAGGTTGTACTTCTTGACCTGGCCGAGTGATACGTAGACGTCGTTCGAGCCGGGCAGGTAGCCCGTCGTGCGCACGAAGGCGTAGTTATCGAGCACGTCGAGGATTCCGGCGACGGGCAGCAGCACGTCGTCGTCGGCGATCTCGGGTTCGAAGTCAGCCGAGTCGGTTCCGCCGCGACGCTTGCGGTCACGGTAACGGTTGCGGCCGTTACGGCCACCCTCGTCATCACGGTCAGCGTTGCGGTTGTCACGGTCAGCGTTACGGTTATCGCGGTCAGCGTTACGGTTATCGCGGTCGCCCTGCGCCTTGTCGGCGTTGCGGTCGTTTCCGTTGCGGTCGTTTCCGTTGCGGTCGTTTCCGTTGCGCTCGTCGTCGCGGCCCGCGTTGTCGGCGTTCCGGTTGCGGTTACGGTTGCGGTTGCGCCCTGAACGCTCGTTCTGCGAGGAGTCCTGTGCAGCGTCGGTCGATTCGCTCTCGGAGCCGGTTGACGATTCGTCAGCGGATGCTCCGGCAGCGTCGTTCTGCTCGGTCGCGTTGTCGGAACGGTCGGCTTTGCTGCCGCGCCCACGACGGTTGTTCTTGCGGCCCGAACGCTGTGAACCGTTCTCCCGGTTCTCCGACTGTTCCGACTGCTCAGTCGGAGCGTCGGTCGACGCGACTGTGGTGTCGTCGGCGACTGCGGTGTCGGGGGCTGCGGTGTCGGGTGCCGTCGGCGCTTCGGTCGCGACCGGTGCTGCTGCCGCCACGTCGGTTGCGCCTGCGACCGGCGAAGCGGCATCCGTTATCGGATTTTCAGGAATGAGGGGCGCACCGTCGGAATTGACGTGACCGGCGGCCTGTACACGCTCGCCCGCCTTGGCGGTCTGCGTGCTGGCACGACGCGGTGCGCGCTTCTTGACGACCGGTGCGACGAGCTCATCGGCAGGAGCGTCAGCAGCCGGCACCGTAGCCTGCAGCGGAGCGTCCTGGACGACGGCAGCGTCTGGGGCCGAAACGGCGGTGTCAGCGCTGGGCTCGGCGGCGACGGCGGGAGCCTCGACGGATTCCTCGGGAGCGGCAGCGGCCTGAGCCTCGGCAATTTTCTCCACGAGTTCCCCCTTGCGAAGTTTTGATGCGCCCTGAACGCCCCACTGGCTGGCAAGCAGCTGAAGGTCAGAGACCTTGAGGGACGACAGGTTTGCGCCTGATTCCGTGTTCAAACGGATATTGACGTTAGTCACTAAAAGTGGGTTCCTTCCCCCTGATCCACGGAACGTGTCAGGAGAGCTCATCTGCGGCTGTGGCGCGAGTCAGATTGACTGGCACCCTGCCCGCACTTCACGATCAAGAGCGCGGCACACTGCCGTTGGCGATGGCGTTGGGTTTGCAGAAATCACCCGAAGGCCAGATTTGCCTTATCGGCTTGCCTGTCGGGATAAATCTCACTCTAGCACCTGGCTCTGAGAGTGAGTCACTCCCCCACTTGGGGCTTCAGGCGAGTGTCGCGCCCTTGACGTCGACGGCCAGGTAGAGCGCATCCCACTCGGTGTCAGACTCACGGGCCACAAGCTCAGCTGCTTCCAGCCGCTCGCCTGGACCGTCTGCGAGGACGAGGATCGAGGGACCTGCTCCGGACACCACCGCAGCGAAGCCGTGTGCGCGGAGGGCAAGGACCAGACGATGGGTTTCCGGCATGGCCGACGCGCGGTAGTCCTGGTGCAGCTTGTCCTCGGTGCCCGCGAAGAGCAGTTCGGGGCTCTGGGTCAGGGCAGCGATGAGCAAGGCCGAGCGCGACACATTGAAGACGGCGTCGGAGTGCGGGACGTTTTCCGGCTGCAGGCTCCGCGCGAGCTTGGTCGACAACGTGTGCTGCGGAACAAAGACGAGCGGAGCGACGCCGCGGTGAACGAGAAGCTTTTTGTGCTGGGGACCCGCCGCCTCGACCCAGGCGATCGTCAGCCCGCCGAAGAGCGCGGGTGCCACGTTGTCGGGGTGACCCTCAAGTTCGGTGGCGATACGCAGCAGGGTGGCGTTGTCGACGTCAACGATGCCCTCAAGCAGCCCCTTCGCGGCGACGATACCCGCAACGACGGCCGCGCCTGAGGATCCGAGTCCACGGCCGTGCGGGATGACGTTGCGCGCGACGAGGTGAACCCCGGGCATCTCCTGGCCGAGTGCGCGAAAGGCGTAGGCCATCGACGACACGACGAGGTTGGTTTCGTCGGTCGGCACTTCGCCATCGCCGACGCCGATGACCTCGACGCTCGCGCCGGGCTCGTCCCGGACGGTGACGGTGACGTCGTCGTAGAGACTCAGCGCAAGGCCGAGGGTATCGAAACCGGGACCGAGGTTGGCACTGGTCGCGGGGACCCGGACGGTGACCGACCGGCCGGCCAGGCTCACGCCGAGGCCTTGGCCAGCCCGAGAACGCTCGCCACCTCGGTGACGTCGACCGGAACGATCGTCGGAGCGATCTCGCCACCATCAGCATTGCGTAGCGCCCACTGAGGGTCCTTGAGTCCGTGACCGGTGACGGTCAGAACAACTGTGGAGTCGGCGGGAACCTGCCCGGCCTCTGCGCGCTCGAGCAGGCCGGCAACGCTGATCGCCGATGCGGGCTCGACGAAGATGCCGACTTCCTGCGAGAGGATGCGCTGGGCCTCGAGGATCTGGGCGTCCTCGATCGCTCCGAAGTAACCGTCGGTCGCTTCGCGCGCGGCAAGAGCGAGCTCCCACGATGCCGGGTTCCCGATGCGGATTGCGCTGGCGACCGTCTCCGGGTGCTTGACGATCTGTCCGGTGACGAGCGGCGCGCTGCCCGCGGCCTGGAAGCCGAACATCCGCGGGAGCTTGGTGGAGATACCGCGCTCCAGCTCTTCGGTGTAGCCACGGGTGTACGCGGTGTAGTTTCCGGCGTTGCCGACCGGGATGAAGTGGAAGTCCGGAGCATCCTCGAGCACCTCGACGATCTCGAACGCTGCCGTCTTCTGGCCTTCGATCCGGTCGTTGTTGACCGAGTTGACGAGGTGAACCGGGTAGTTGGCCGCGAGCTCGCGAGCCATGTCGAGGCAGTCGTCGAAGTTACCCTGCACCTGGATGAGCTGCGCATTGTGCGCGATGGCCTGGGCGAGCTTACCCATGGCGATCTTGCCCTCGGGAACCAGCACGGCGGCCGTGATCCCCGCGTGCGTTGCGTATGCGGCAGCGGACGCCGAGGTGTTACCGGTCGACGCGCAAATGACGGCCTTCGCTCCGGCCTCAACGGCCTTGGAGACGGCCATGGTCATTCCGCGGTCCTTGAACGACCCGGTCGGGTTCATTCCCTCGTACTTGACCCAGACCTTGGCCCCCGTGCGAGCCGACAGCGCCGACGCGAAGATGAGCGGCGTGCCACCCTCACCGAGGCTGATGATGGGGGTTTTGGCCGTTACGTCCAGGCGGTCTGCATACTCGTGCAAAACTCCGCGCCACTGCTTCGCCATCTCTAGGCTCCTTCAACTCGTAGAACACTGACAACTGAATCGACCACGCCGGACGCCTGCAGCGTCTCGACCGTGGACTGAAGTGCTTTTTCCCTCGTGGCGTGCGTACCGATGACGAGGAACGCCGTGGGGATGCTGCCGTGAGGATCGACGGTCTGCTCGACGGTCTCCACAGAGACGCCGCCGTCGGCGAGGATCGTGGCCACCTCGGCGAGCACGCCCTGGCGGTCGCTCACACGCAACGTGATTTGGTACTTGGTGACAATCTCGCCGATCGGCAACAGCGGCAGGTCGGCGTGGGTGGATTCTCCGAGCCCAGGTCCGCCGGCGATGTGACGGCGAGCCGCCGAAACCAGGTCTCCGAGCACCGCAGACGCTGTCTGCACTCCGCCGGCGCCTGCGCCGTAAAACATGAGAGGTCCGGCCGCCTCTGCTTCGACGAAGACCGCGTTGTTTCCACCGTGAACAGCGGCGAGCGGATGCTCACGGCCCACCAGGGCGGGATACACGCGTGCGGACACACCCTCTGTTCCATCCTCTGCCGTAATGCGCTCGGTGATGGCGAGCAGCTTGATCACATAACCGGCCTTGCGCGCGGAGTCGATCTGCTCGGCCGTGATGGTGTCGATACCCTCACGGTAAACGCCGTCCGGATCGATGCTGCTGTGGAACGCGAGGCTCGCGAGCAGGGTCGCCTTCTGCGCAGCGTCGTACCCGCCCACGTCGAGCGTCGGGTCAGCCTCGAGGAAACCCAGTTCGAACGCCGTCTTCTGGGCAGCTTCCATGCTGTCGCCGAAACGGTCCATCCGGTCGAGGATGAAGTTGGTTGACCCGTTGACGATGGCCAGGATCCGGCGAATGTTGTCACCGGCCAGACTGTCGCGCAGCGGGCGAATGATCGGGATGGCGGCCGCGACCGCTGCCTCGTAGTAAATTTCGGCACCTACCTGCTCGGCCTGTGCGAAGAGCTCGGGACCGTGCGCCGCGAGGAGTGCCTTGTTGCCGGTGATCACGTCTGCGCCCGAGTTGAGCGCGGAGAGAATGTGCGTGCGTGCCGGCTCAATGCCGCCCATCAGCTCGATGACAATGTCGGCACCGACGATGAGTGATTCAGCGTCGGTGGTCAGCCGTTCACGGGGCAGCTCGACGTCACGCTCGGCGTCGACGTTTCGAACGGCAATACCGGCGAGCTCGAGCTTCGCTCCCACCCGGGCGGCCAGCTCATCGCC
Source organism: Okibacterium sp. HSC-33S16 (assembly GCF_024171565.1). GTDB lineage: Bacteria > Actinomycetota > Actinomycetes > Actinomycetales > Microbacteriaceae > Mycetocola_A. The sequence continues at coordinate 215,982 of NZ_JALJZZ010000003.1, read as the reverse complement.
GTTGGCCAGCAGAAGCCGGGCCACCTGCGATCCAACGGAACCCGCGCCCAACAGCGCTACTCGAACTGTGCGGTAGTCGATCATCGTGCATCCAATCCGGCGTCGCGCGCCAGTAGGTCAGCCTCGGTTTCACCGCGGACGATCACTCGAGCAACGCCGTCCCGGACGGCGACGACCGGTGGTCGTCCCAGGTAGTTGTAGTTGCTGGCCAGTGACCAGCAGTATGCGCCGGTTGCCGGAACGCCGACGAGATCGCCCGGGGCGACGTCGGCGGGCAGGTAATCATCGTTCACGACGATGTCGCCCGATTCGCAGTGCTTCCCGGCGAGCCGGATGAGCACCGGCTCCGCGTCGCTCGTTCGGTTGGCGATGCGCACCGAATAGTCAGCGCCGTACAGTGCGGTGCGAGCGTTGTCGCTCATGCCGCCGTCCACGCTGACGTATCGCCGGAACGCGGTGCCCTCATCAGTGTTGAGCTCAACGTCCTTCGTTGTTCCGACCTCGTACAGGGTGAAACCGGCCGGGCCGATGATGACGCGGCCCGGTTCAAACGCCACGTTCGGCACCGGGATGTCGAGTCGCGCACACTCGCTCGCCACAATGTTCGCGATCGCCGCGGCGAGGTCGTCGATCGATTCCGGGTCGTCAACCGTCGTGTATGCGATGCCGAAGCCGCCGCCGAGGTTGAGCTCGGGCACCGGTCCGTCGGCGAGAAGCTCGCGGTGCACGGTCAGCAGGCGAGCGGCAGATTCCGCGAACCCATCCGCGCCGAAGATCTGCGATCCGATGTGGCAGTGCAGGCCCAGGAAGGTCAGAGAATCATGAGAACGGATGTCGGCGACCGCTTCGGCCGCGCGCTCGAGCGGCAGGCCGAACTTCTGGTCTTCGTGCGCCGTAGCGAGGAAATCATGCGTATGCGCGTGCACGCCGCTGTTCACCCGCAGGCGAACACCCTGTCGGCGGCCGTGCCGCGTTGCGGCCTCGGCGACGCGAGCAATTTCCTGCGGGCTGTCGATCACGATGGTGCCCATGCCGGCCTTGACCGACCTGTCAATTTCGGCGATCGACTTGTTGTTGCCGTGGTGGCCGAGGCGTGAGGCGTCAACGCCGGCCGCGAGGGCGACGGCCAGTTCACCGGGTGAACACACGTCGATGTTGAGTCCGGCCTCGGTGACCCATCGGGCAACCTCGGTGGAGAGAAACGCCTTACCGGCGTAATACACCTTCGCTTCGGCGCCGATGGCGGCGAACTCACGCGAAAAAGCCGCGAGGACGTGCGCGGCGCGCGCACGAACATCCGCTTCGTCTAAGACATAAACGGGTGTGCCGAACGTTTCGGCGATCTCAGTTGCCGAAACTCCCCCGACGGTGAGCACTCCGGTGTCGTCGCGGGAGACGTTGCTGCTCCAGACCGAGGGGGCCAGCTCGTTTGCGTCGTCGGGAATCGCCAGCCACGCGGGGGCAAGTGGGTGAGAAGCCACAGCAGAAACCAATCGTGCGGAAGGTGGGATACCGCTGAACAGGCGCGGTGGAGTTCACAGAATCTTACCGAGAACTCGCTGGTGCCCGGGAATCGGCGATGTCAGGAATTCTGTCAGAGGGCGTATGCGGCGCTCGGCATCCGAGGCGAAATGTGACGGTCAGCCGATTTCGGGGCAGCTCCCACGTTTGCCGAGCGATTCTCCGTTGAGCGTGAAGTCGCGGGCGGTGAGGGCGAGTGTTGCGGTTTCCAGGGTGACGTCGATGCCTGCGATCGTGACCCCGACGGGCAGCCGGTCTGCCACGCAAATGCGCACCGGCTGGGCGCCGAGGATCCGGTCGATGACGCCGGACACGTCGAGCGAACCGACGTCGCTCGTGACGTTTGCGGCAACGGGCGTTGCGAGCACATCGGTGCCGTCGGGAGACAGCGTCGCGTTGACGAGGTAGCCGAGGGTGAAGCCCAGGACGGTGGCGGAGTCTGCATAGCTGACCACGTTGTCACCGAGGGCCACTTCGGGGTCGTTGCCGGGGAGCGTGAGCAATCCGTTAATCGCGCCGGGACCGAGGCTCACGGTGGCGTCGATGTTACCCACCGGCTGCTTGAGGTCGAGTGGCACCTGGCTGGCGACGAGCGTGAACTGTGCCGGGCTGCCGTCAACCATGGCGTCGTCGCTCGAGAGGGTGACCTGGTCGAGTTTTCCGGTGAAGATCTGGAAGAGAACCCAGTCGCCTGCGATATCGACGTCCACCGAGGCATCGACCGATGCGGGCAGGCTTGATTTCACGGCGACCGCGATCGCGTCGGTTGCGATGCCCTTGGTGACGTTCTCAGCGAGGAAGAGCCCGCCGATCACGAGAGCGACGGCCGCCACCAGAATAATCAACCCGACGATCCAGCCGCGCACCCGCCGGCGTTTACGCGGCGGCTCGGAGCTTTCGACGAGCGCTGCCTGGCGGCGAAGCGCCTCCCAACCGTCGGTGTCCGCGAGTGTCATGTCACATCCTGTCTGGCGCTGTCACTCCAACCAGGTCGAGGCCGTTTCGGAGAACCTGCCCCGTTGCGTCGTTGAGCCACAGTCGTGATCGGTGCACGTCGCCGACCGGTTCGTCGCCGAGTGGGATCACCCGGCAGTTGTCGTACCAACGGTGGTAGAGGCCCGCGACTTCTTCAAGATAGCGTGCGACGCGGTGCGGTTCACGAAGTTCGGCGGCCTGGGCAACAATTCGCGGGAACTCCTGCAGAGCGCCGAGCAGGGCTGACTCGGTTTCGTGGTCGAGCAATTCGGGAGTGAACGCACTGCGGTCCACTTCAGCCGCTTCGGCGTTGCGGGCGACCGAGCGGGTACGCGCGTGGGCGTACTGCACGTAGAAGACGGGGTTGTCGTTGCTGCGCTTCCTCAGCTGCTCCGGGTCGAGCGTGAGGGGCGAGTCGGCCGGGTAGCGGGCGAGCGAGTAGCGCAGGGCGTCGGTGCCGATCCACGCCTGGAGGTCGTCAAGTTCGATGATGTTGCCTGCGCGCTTGGACAGCTTGGCGCCGTTGACGCTGACGAGCTGCCCGATGAGAATTTCGATGTCGGTGTCAGGGTTGTCGCCGGCCGCACCGGCGAGGGCGCGGAGCCGGTGCACGTAGCCGTGGTGGTCGGCACCGAGCAGGTAAATTTTGTGCTCAAAACCGCGGTCCGACTTGGAGAGGTAATACGCGGCGTCCGCGGCGAAGTATGTATAGATGCTGTTTCCGCGACGGATCACGCGGTCTTTGTCATCACCGAAGTCCGTCGTTCGCACCCAGACGGCGTCGTCTTCGTCGAACACGTGCCCCTGCTGCCGCAGTCGTTCGACCGCATTGTCGATGGCACTTGTCCCCGTTTGCGCGTCCTTTGCGTGCAGTTCACGTTCAGAGAACCAGACATCGAAATGCACGTTGAAGCTGGCCAGTGACTTCTCGATCTCCGCCAGCTGAAGCTGGTAGGCACGCTCGCGGGCGATCGCCAGGGCTTCGTCGTCTGGCAGCTCGGTGAGGTTCGGTTCGAGTTCGAGAACCTGGCGACCGAGTTCCGCGATGTACGCCCCCGGGTAGCCGCCCTCGGGAGTCGGCTTGCCCTGAATGGCCGCCAGGACGGATGCGCCGAAGGTGTCCATCTGGCTGCCAGCGTCGTTGATGTAGTACTCACTGGCGACAGTGGCGCCGGAAGCCTTGAGGACCCGGGCGATGGAGTCGCCGAGCGCGGCCCATCGGGTGTGGCCGATGTGCAGCGGACCAGTGGGGTTGGCCGACACGAACTCAAGATTGATGGCGCGACCGGCCTGCGACTCGTTGCGACCGTATTCGACACCGGCCTCAACGATGACCTTGGCGAGGGCGCCGGCCGCTGCCGCGTCGAGCCGTACATTGATGAAGCCGGGACCGGCAACCTCGGCGGTCGCGACTCCGGGTACATCACCCAACGCTGCGGCGAGTTCCGTCGCGAACTCACGCGGGTTGGCGCCGAGTTTCTTGCCAAGCTTCAGGGCGATATTCGAAGCCCAGTCGCCGTGATCGCGGTTGCGCGGACGCTCAAGGACAACGTCCTCCCGTCGCAGCTCAGTGCTTGACCCTTCGCGGTGACGCTCGGCGAGCGGAAGAAGAAGGTCGAAGAGGGCAGCGGAGAGGTCGTCAGGAGTCACGGACTCAATTCTATCGCCAGCGCTCTCCGCCGATTCGCGCGGGCAGCCGGGCATGGCCTCCGCAGCATGCCGAGCTTGATATCTTTCTTCTATCCCTCAGAGAGAGACGTACATGGCTTCCTTGCTTTCCTTCCCACGCTCATCACGTTCCATCGCAGTGATTGTCGCGGCGTCCCTCGGCACCGTGCTTTTCGCGGGGTGCACACCGGAACCGTCTTCGACCGGCTCGGCAAGCCCAACACCGAAGCCCAGTTCCAGTGCGACGAGTGAGCCAAGCACGACTCCCAGCGCCGACCCTACGGAGACCCCCGTCGTTAGCCAGCCCGTCGGAACCACCTGCGATGAGCTGATCACCGCGGACGACATGTACAACTTCAACCCCAACTTCAGCCTGGTCGAAGACGGTGCTCCGAAGGCAGACACCAAAGCTGGCCAGATCGCCGGCATGGGTGGTCTGACCTGCCAGTGGGTTAATAACACGAGCAAGGAAACGATCGACGTTGCTGTCGCCAAGCTCGGCGATGATGAGCTGACCGCTCTGAAGAACCTCGCGATCACCGAGAGCACCCCGGTGCCCACCTACGGCGCTCCCCCTCTCGAGGGCTACTTCACCGTCATCGGCTCGGAAGGTGAAGCCCAAATCTTCACGGGCTCCTACTGGATCGCCGCGCGCTCCGTCGCTTTCTTCGAGCCCGGAGACGCCGAGCAGCTGGCGACGGCCGCTATCGGGCACCTGCCCGCCTAACCTGTCTAGGACCACCATGTCGCACGTCGTCGATTTCACGACTGTTTCACTCGACGGAGTGGAAACTTCTCCCGTCGCGGCGGCTTTGGCCGGATTGCGCGCCAACGAGGCCCGCTACTTCAAAAATAAGTACGATCACGTCTTCACAGTGACCTCGGCGGAGGACGCGGTCGAGGCAGTCGAACGAGTGCACCGCATCCTTCGTGAGGAACGGGACATTGTCATCGGCTCTCGGCCCCTCGAAGCGACAGACTTTATCGTGGACGGCCTGCGGATGACCTACGTCTTCTACGAATCGGGGCTGTCGATCAACGTGATGTACAGCATCGAAGACGGCGGTAAGCGTGCCGTGGGGTTCAAGCTCGCTGAGGGTATGGAGGTGCCTGACGAGCTGGCCTCACGGTTTAAGTTTGCCAGACAGAAGTCGAAGTTGGCCGGAACCATCCGCGGCTCCTTCTTCGTCATCAGAGGCGAATACTGACCGTCAGCTTTCAACAGGCGCCGCCCACGCCGGGCGTGGGATGAGACAGAACGGGTGACCTGCCGGGTCAGCGAAGACGCTGTTCCCGCCGAGCGTCGTTGCTCCCAGTGCGAGCACTGTTGATGTGGCATCGGCGATGTCGTCAACCATGATGTCGAGGTGCATCTGCTGCGGGATGGACGGGTCCGGCCATGTCGGTGGGCGAAGATCGGGAGCGCGCTGGAAGGCCAGCCCCGAAGTGGTTTCGTTCTCCGCCACCACGACGAAGTCCTCGCTGTCAAAGGTGACCGGCAGGCCGAGCAGGTCGGAATAGAACCGGGCCAGGGTCTGCGGGTCGGGGCAGTCGATGATGAGGTGGTGCAGCCGTCCGATCATGCCTCATGCTCCCGCATGCGACGGGCGTGCACCAGAGCTAGGCGAGAAGAACGGGCAGCTCGTGGTCGTCGCGCGGTAGAACGTCAACGACCGCTCCGACGTCGACCCGTGTGAGAGTGAGTCCCCCACAACGATTGGAGAGAAACGCAACGTCGGCGGCGTCCCGACCGGTGGCGATTCGCACCAGTGACGGGCGTGGTGCCAGTCGCGTGGCGTCGATCACCTGCCAGGCACCATCGACCCAGGCCTCTGCCAGTGCGTGGAAGTCCATCGGTTTGAGACCGGGGGCGTAAGCGGATGCCATGCGAGCCGGCACGTCGCACGCCCGAAGCAGCGCAATGACCAGGTGCGCGTAGTCTCGGCACACTCCGCGTGTGGACTCGAGCGTCGTGACAGCACTGTCCGTCGGCCCGCTGGAGCCGGGAACGTACGACAGCGTTTCGAAGACGAACGAGCTGACGGCGTTCACCAGCGCCTGGCCCGCCAGAGAACCGAACAGCCGCCTCGCAGTGGGGCGCAACTGATCGCTCTCGGCATAGCGACTGGGCCGCAGGTAGTGCAGCAGCTCGAGCGTCTCGACCGGGTCAATCGGTCGGATGCCCGCCACGACCGCGTGATAGTGCACCTCGACTCGTCCAGGCTCGCCGGTGAAGCGGTGCAGCCTGGCCCCGTGGCGATCGACCAGTTCCACCGGGGTATAGCCACGACCCGCTGACTGCAGCAACAGCGTCTCGGAGAGGATCGGGGTTCCGGCCGCAACGGCAAGCGCCAGAAGCACGTCGGAGGTGCCGGTCAGATCAAACTCGAGATGGGCTGACACGGTGCGTTGCATGGCCCCATCCTGTCACGAGGGCCCGCAGCGGCTCCGCGGGTTGCGCACGGTCGCTCGTTCAGAAAAGGGGGAATTGGCACCGTTAACTTCTGGTAACTTTGATCTATCCGCCTTCGTAGCTCAGGGGATAGAGCGTCGGTTTCCGGTACCGCAGGTCGGGGGTTCGAATCCCTCCGAGGGCACATTGTGAGAAGGACCCGGTCAGTTTGACTTTCAAGCTGACCGGGTCTTTTCATTGCGGGGCAGGGACGTGCGAACCGTCAGACGCGGAACGCTGAGACGAAGGAGTGCCCGTGCAGCTGTCGGAATATTCCGCGCTCGACGCGACGGGCCTCCGCGAGCTCCTCGCCGCCGGAGCTGTCAGCCCGACCGAGGTTGAGGAGGCTGCCCGAACGGCGATCGGTCGGGTCAATCCCGATCTCAACGCGCTCACTCGCGAGCTGTTCGACCCGGCCCTCGACGCACACCCCGCGGGTGTGCTCGCGGGTGTTCCGTTCCTGATTAAGGACAGCGGCCCGTTCGCGAGGAACGTCGCGTTCACGCTGGGTAGTCGCAGCATTCACGGCGCGGTCGCCCCATTCGACCACGACCTCATGACACGTTTTCGCGCAGCCGGACTCGTGGCCCTCGGCCAGACCACGGCACCAGAGCTCGGGCTGAACTTCGCGACCGAGACCGTGCGATACGGCATCACCCGCAACCCATGGGCACTCGACCGAGGCGTCGGCGGCTCAAGCGGAGGCAGTGCAGCACTTGTCGCGGCCGGGGCCGTCCCGATCGCTCACGCCAACGACGCCGGTGGCTCGATCCGGATCCCGGCGTCCAGCTGCGGCCTGGTTGGGCTCAAGCCCACCCGCGGACGGACCCCGTCTGGCCCGCTCGCCGGTGAGGTGGCTTTCGGTTTGACGGCGGAATTTGCGCTCACGCGCACCGTACGTGACACCGCCCTTCTCCTCGACGCGGTGTCGGCGCCCCTCGTGGGTGAGAAATTTTCGTTGCCGGCCCCGCGGCATCCGTTTATGGAGGATATTCAACGCGATCCCGGGCGGCTGCGGATCGCGTTGCAAACCGATGCCTGGTCGGATGCGCCCACCGACCCGCAGGTGCGTCTGGCCACGACGCGGGTGGCTGAAAGTCTCGAGTGGATTGGTCACACAGTGACAATCGCGTCGCCTGCACTCGACCCAGACGATCTGATCGAGAGTGAAATGCTCGGGGTGTACGCGACAGGTGCCGCGATGTTGCAGGCACCGAGACGCCCGGACCCGATGCTCCTGGAGGGAGTCTCTCGCCGTGTGCTTGAGGAAACCGCTCGGGCCACCGCGCTCGACGTGATGTCGTCAATCGAGGCGCAGCACCGGGTGACGCGTGAGATCGGCCAGTTTTTCGAAGGGTTCGACCTGCTGGTCACTCCGACGCTCGGGCAGCTCCCCGCGCCGCACGGAACCCTCGACTACACCAACGACAGCTACACCGCACGGCAGTGGCTCGCCCGAATTTCAGAGCATGGACCGTTCACGGCGGCGTTCAACATCTCGGGCAACCCGGCGATCAGCCTGCCCCTCGGCGAAAGCCGCGAGTCGCTACCGATCGGTGTGCAACTCGTCGCGGCACAGGGGCGGGAAGATTTGCTTCTCGCCGTGGCGGCCCAGCTCGAACAGGCGATGCCGTGGAGAGACCGGCAGCCTCCCATCTTCGCGGACTGACGTCAGGCGGTGGTCCGGCCCTTCACACGCCAGAGCAGCCAGATTCCGATGACGACGGAGGCCAGCGGCAGCACGAGAACCATCGAGTGCCACGACACCAGCGGCGTGGAAACAAGCGGGTTCAGCGTTTCTGAGCCGTCAGCGGATTCCGACCCCGTGAACCCGAAGATCAGGCTCAGCAGAAACGACACCCCGAGGATGGATGGCACGGCCAGCGTCGCGACCCACTTCTCCCACCGGCGCCAGGCTTCCGACATCCACATCAGGACAATTCCAACGACCCAACCGACCAGCGGCACAATAAATCCGCCGATCGCGATGAGGAGCGCGGCCGTGATGACGAAACCACGCGACGATGTGAGCGACGGCCGGGCGGTGTCGACGATGGCGGGCGCAGCCTGAGCACCTCCGGCAGCCCGCGCCTCCGCCGCAATGAAAGCCGGATCACCGAGCTCTTCGATGCGCGCGGACGCCGTGACGGCGTCGAGACCCATCAGCTCTTCTGCAATTCCCGAACGGATGTCTCGTGCCACGTCACGAGGAACCCCGGCAAGCGACGTGTCCAATTGGGCAAGATAGGAGCGTACGACCTGCGGTGTCTGCTCAGTCATGTGCGGGGTCCCCTTCGATGAGTTCTCGGACGGTGCGCTGGAACGGCGTCCACTGCGTGCGGAATGCGTCCAGGTGATCGGTGCCCGCCGGAGTGAGGCGGTAGTACTTGCGAACAGGGCCCGCAGCCGAAGCCTCGTCATACGACACGACAAAGCCCTTCTCGCGAAGCCGACCCAGGACGGGATACAGCGTGCCGATGCTCGCGATCACGCCGTGCGACGTCAGTGTTTCGGCGAGTTGCCAGCCGTACATCGGCTCGCGCGACAAGAGGCCAAGCACGCAGTACTCGACCACGCCCTTGCGCAATTGCGCTCCAACATCCGCTGTCATGCGTAACAAGTTACCTTGCGACGCAGGTGAGCGCCAGAGCTGTGGGCCAGCGACGCCTGCAGAGGGCCGATTAGAGTGCTCGCATGAAGTATGGCGTCCACCTCCCCAACTTCGGTGCCTTCGGGAATGCCCGCGTTCTGGCTGAGCTCGCGAGCGACGCTGAAAACGCCGGTTGGGACGGTTTCTTTCTATGGGATCATCTCCTCTTCTGTGAGTTTGATCGCAACGACCACGTCGATCCCTGGGTCGCTTTGACCGCCGTCGCCGCCGCGACCGACCGAATTCTGCTTGGCCCGCTCGTCACTCCCCTGCCCCGGCGCCTGCCGTGGGAACTGGCACGGCAGGCGGTGTCGCTTCAGAACTTTTCGGGCGGACGCCTCATCCTGGGTGTGGGCCTCGGCGAACCGACCGAGTGGGACTTCCGCTATTTCGGAACGGAAACCGACCCGGCGACCCGCGCCGCGAAGCTCGACGAGGGGCTCGCCATACTCACCGGCCTGTGGACGGGCGACACGTTCGGTTTCAGCGGTGCGCACTACTCGCTCGAGCCCATGACCTTCCTCCCGGCACCGTCGTCTCCCATCCCCATCTGGGTGGGCGGAGCATGGCCCAACCGTCGGCCGTTTCGGCGGGCATCACGGTACGACGGCGTGGTGCCGCTGTTCCACACGACGCTGAGCACCGAAGTGCTTCGGCCCGTCGTGAACTATGTTGCGGAACACCGCGGACCTTCTACCGTCGATTTCGACGTTGTGGTGAGCGGTGCGTCAGAACCGGATGGCACCGGTATTCCGCCGGGCATCGAGTCGCTCGCCTCCTGGTGGATCGAGGACATCAGCCCTCTTCGGTTCGGGTGGGATTGGCCCGACCTCGCCGGCGAGTGGGACCGTGAGGCACTTCGAGCCCGCATCGTTGCCGGTCCGCCCCGGTAGTCCGCCATCCGTCCTCCCGCGTCACGTGCACAGCATGCACTCGTCGCCGATAGGATCGGCGAAACCGGGTAGAAACCCGCATCCCCAACGACGAGGGTCCCACATGCGTGAACTCGAAATCACCGCGCCGGTCTCGCTGACTGGCCCAGACGGACGGCTCAACCCCGCTGCCGTCGGATGGAGCAGAACTCCGATGCACCGCACGGACGGCATCGGGAAGATGGGCACCGGCTGGGGCAGGAACAAGCGGTGGGAGTATTGGGCGGTCACGACACCCGCCCACATCGTTTCGGTGACGGTGTCGAGCCTCGACTACGCGGCGGTGCACGATCTCTGGGTGTTCGATCGCGCGACCGAGAACATCGTGCACACCGGCGTGATCCGGCCGCTGAGCCGAAGCGTTCGGCTCCCGGGCACACTCGGCGAAGCACCGGCACAGGTGCGAACCCGGCCACTGCGGGTCGACATCGCCGAGGAAGCCGGCGGCACCCGGCTGCGGGCGCGCACCGATCGGGTGAGCATCGACATCCTGGCGGCTCGGCCCGACGGCCATGAGGCGCTGGCCGTCGTCGTGCCGTGGTCGACAACTCGATTCCAGTACACCGTGAAAGACGTCGCTCGACCCGCGACCGGCTCGATCACCATCGACGGCACACGCATCGAGATTCCGGCCGGCGAGTCCTGGGCAACACTCGACCACGGGCGGGGCCGATGGCCATACTCGATGCACTGGAACTGGGCTGCCGGCTCCGGGATGTCGGATGGTCGCGTGGTCGGTGTGCAGCTGGGAAGCAAATGGACCGACGGCACCGGCTCAACCGAGAATGCACTCGTTGTGGACGGCCGGTTGAGCAAGATCAGTGAAGAGCTGACGTGGCACTATGACACCACCAACTGGCTGGCCCCGTGGCACATTTCCGGGGACACTGCTGACCTCGAATTCACCCCGTTCTACGACAAGACCTCGGCGACCGACCTCAAGGTCTTCTCCTCATTCGGGCACCAGTGCTTCGGTGAATTCTCCGGCTGGATGCAAGATGAGTCGGGTCGGCGAGTGTCGTTCGCGGGTATCACCGGGTGGGCAGAGGATGTCAGGAACCGCTGGTAGCCGAGCTGAGCGTCAGAGGATGGAAATGTGATGCTCTCCGGAAACGACCTAGCGCGCGCGTACTACGGTGACGTGGTTGGGCCACTTCTTGCCGAGCAGTGGCCACACCTCTCACACGCCGCCGCGCGATTGGGCAGCGGTTCGGATGTGCTTGGCCTCGATGACGACATGTCACGAGACCACGATTGGGGCCTTCGCCTTACCCTTCTCGTGGAAGCGGATGCCGTCACAGCGGTGCGAGATTACCTGGCGGCTGCCCTGCCGAGCGAGTATCGAGGTTTGCCGACCCGCTTCGGCACCACGTGGCATCCGGATACCGCTCATCAGGTTGAGGTGGCGTCAGTCGCCGACTTCGCGTTCTCCCGTCTCGGGGTGGACGCCACGCGCACCCTGTCGAGAATCGAGTGGCTGTCACTGACCGGCCAGGCGGTACTCGAAGTGACGGCCGGACCCGTTTTTGTCGACACTACCGGTGAGCTGACGCTCCTGCGGGAGCGGCTGTCCTGGTATCCCGACGACCTCTGGCGTTACCTGCTCGCGACCGACTGGGCGCGGATCGGACAAGAGCTTCCGTTCGTCGGCCGAACGGGGTCGCGCGGTGATGACGTCGGTTCACGGCTCATCGCTGGCCGCATCGCGCATGCCGCCATGCACCTCGCATTCTTGCTTGAGCGGCGCTGGCCGCCATACTCCAAGTGGCTGGGCTCGCTGTTCACCGCTTTGCCTCAAGCCGGGGCCGCCGCACCGGCGTTGAATCGCGCCCTCACCGCCGAAACCTGGCAGGAACGCGAGGCCGCACTCTCCGAGGCGCTCAGCGTGTTGCATGATCTGCAGCGCTCGATCGGTTTGCCCGGGGTCGACCGTGTCGTCGCACCGTTCTACGATCGCCCTTTTCTCGGCCTCGGCCAGGTCCCGGAGGCCGTGCTCGACTCCATCACGGACCCGGCCGTGCGCGCCCTTCCTGCTGGCGTTGGCTCGATCGAGCAGGTGTCAGACAACGTCGACGTGCTCACCTCACCAGAGCGACGACTCGCGATGATCACGGCGCTGATCTTTCGCGCGGACTGAACAGTGGCTACGAAACCGGCGCCGTCACAAAGTCGATGAGTTCCTCCACCCGGCCGAGGAAGGCCGGTTCGAGGTCGGAGTAGTTGCGCACACGGCCGAGAATGGCCTGCCAGGCCCGGGCAATGTCGGTCTGCGTCTCGTTCGGCAGCCCGAGCGCGGCGCAAATGCCCTTCTTCCACTCAATCGACCGCGGAATGTTCGGCCATTCCTTGAGCCCGACCCGCGCCGGTTTCACCGACTGCCAGACATCGACGTAGGGGTGACCGACAACGAGAACGTTCCCGCCGTGTGTGCCGCGCATGACGGCATCCGCAATTCGGCTTTCCTTCGATCCGGGCACGAGGTGGTCGACGAGAACACCGACTTTGCGGGTCGGAGTCGGCGCGAAGTCGGCGATGATGGCCGCGAGGTCGTCGATGCCGCCGAGGTATTCGACGACGACGCCTTCAACGCGCAGGTCGTCGCCCCAGACCTTCTCAACGAGTTCGGCGTCGTGGCGACCCTCGACGTAGATGCGTGACGGCAGGGCGACCCGCGCGCGGGCCTCTGCGACCGCAAAGGATCCGGACGCGGTTCGGGTCGGACCGGCCGCCTTCTTCCGCGGCGCGATCAAAATTACGGGTTTACCCTCGAGCAAAAATCCGGGACCGAGCGGAAAGACCCGACGCTTGCCGTGGCGATCTTCGAGCTGCACCGTCTTGCCCTCGATACCGGTGACGGCACCACACCAGCCGCTCATCATCTCTTCGACGACAAGGTCGATAATCGCTTCCTGCTCTGCGGGCGGCGGGGTCTTGCTTGTGCGCCAACCGGTGGCCAGAACATCGCTTCCATACCGGTCGTCACTCACCCTCTTACGTTATCCGGGACAACTGACAGCGAGCGGATGCCACGCCTGTCGGCGGGCAGGTCGGCGAGCGGCACCTTCACGTCCGCACACCGCATCGATGGCGGGAGCACCGGGCCTCGACCTGGTCAGCGGCCCGGCCAGCCACGAAGGGCCACTCAAGAGGGGCCCTCCGTGAATCACAACGGCTTAGCGGTGACCGGCGACGGCCTCGGCGGCCTCTTCGAGCACCGTGTCGACGTCGTGGTGCTGAGCTTCACGCACGGCGATGAGAACGGTGGCGGCGATGACCGCACAGAAAGCCGCGGCAACCCACAGACCGGCGTGCATTCCATCGAGGAATGCGGCGTTGACGCCGGGGAACCCATCGAACACGACTCCGGCTGCTGCGCCTTCGACGGCGTCGGCGGGAAGGCTGGTCGCTGCAACAGCAGGAAGAACCTTCGCGACAATGAGCTGAAAGTCGGAAAATTCCCTGGGCTCAACATTTGTTTCAGGCTTCCGCACACGTGACTACGCTGAAACCATGGAGAGCCGCATTCGCGGGGTTCGCATCACGTACACGGAGCATGGCGCCGGCGTGCCGCTCGTCGCGCTTCATGGTGCCGGAGTCGATCACCGCGAGATTGAGGCTGCACTCGAAGCGGTCCTCCCCCCATCGGGCTACCGGCGCATCTATCCCGACTTGCCCGGCATGGGACGAAGCACCGCAGACGGCCTCACCAGCAACAACGATGTCGTTCACGTTCTCAGTGACTTTGTGGATGAGGTCAGCGCTGACCCGGTCCTGATCATCGGGCATTCCTATGGTGCTTACCTGGCCCGTGGACTCGCGGCGATGCGATCAGAGAAGATACGCGGGCTCGCGCTCATCTGCCCGGTCGGCGCGAGCACAACTGCTCCCCCGCCACATCGGGTGGCTCGCGAGGACGACAATGCCTTCGACGAACTCGACGTCGAGCAGAGGGCGGGATTTGCCGATTACTTCATCGTGCACACCCACGCCACCGCACGCCGGTATCGCGACGCGGTGGCGCCGGGCACAACACTCGTGGACGAGCCCGCCCTCGAGCGCATTTCCTCCGCGTGGGATGTTGACGTCGATGGGGTCCGGTTCCGGGGTGCGACGGTGATTGTCGCCGGTCGCGGTGACTCCACCGCCGGTTATGCCGATGCTGCCCGGCTCATGGACGCCTATCCGAACGCCACATTCGCTGCCATCCATGGCGCCGGTCATGCTCTCATGCACGAGGCACCTGACCTTCTCGGGGCACTTCTTCACGAGTGGTTAGCTCGCGCCTGAATGACGCCGTGCCCCTCTGGGATGACCGAGCCCGGCGGCTCTCTGGACTCCCTCAGCGTCGCGACAATAGACTCGCACCGTACCTCGAACCTCAACAGAAGGTGGGCCGATGCGGGCACGCTCGATCTGGGGCGCGGTGGCTCTCACCGCCGCCGTTGTCCTGGGATTCCCATCCGCTGCGCTTGCCGCTGAGCCCGTCACCCTCGAGAGCTCGCGGGTTCTCGATGAGTCAGGTGTGCTCGATTCGAGCGGCGTCTCCTCGATTGAGGATGCCGTTGACGAGCTTCGTTCGGAGACCGGCGCGGACCTGTGGGTGGTCTACGTCGACACCTTTGAGAACCCGAGCGACGCGGCCGAGTGGGCCAACACCACGGCGCAGAACAACGGTCTCGGACCCAATCAGTACCTGCTGGCTGTGGCCACCGAGGCCCGCACCTATTACCTCTCGGGCGACTCAGGCGGTCCGGTCACCGACGACCAGCTCGGCGACATCGAGCAGCGCGTCATCCTTCCCCAGCTTTCCGACGGCGACTGGGCCGGCGCGGGCGTCGCCGCCGCGCAGGGACTGATCAACGCCATCTCTGGCGACGATGTGACGGATGCTCCGGGCCGGTCGGACGGCGCCTCAAGCGGCACCGTCTGGATTGTTCTCCTCGTTCTCGCCGCAGCGGCTCTCGTTCTCATTGTTGTCCTCGTGCGACGCCGGAGGAAGACTTCCGCCGTTGACCCGCGTGCTGGCGAACCGGCGGAGCTCGCCGCCATTTCCACCGAGGATCTCGGCCGCCAGGCGGGCAGCGCCCTCATCGAGACCGACGACTCTGTGCGCACGAGCGAGCAGGAACTTGGCTTCGCCATCGCCCAGTACGGCGAAGAGTCGGCTGTCGCGTTCCGCGAGGCCATCACCACGGCGAAAAGCACTCTGTCGCAAGCGTTCACCCTTCAGCAAAAGCTCGACGATGCCGAGCCAGACACCGAACAGCAGGTCCGTGCCTGGAACGCCGAGATCATCCAGCTCTGCACCGACGCCAACGCCGCACTCGACACGGAAGCGGCGGCATTCGACCAACTGCGCCAAATTGAGAAAAATGCACCGGATGCCGTCGTCCGGCTTCGCACCGAACTCGGCCGCGTCTCCTCTCGAACGCCCGCCGCCGAGGCAACGCTTGCCCAACTGGCGAGCAGATACAGCCCGGCCGCGCTCGGTGCCGTTGCTGACAACATTGAGGAGGCTGAGGAGCGACTCCGCTTCGCGAGCACCGGGCTGGCTGCCGCCGAGCAGGACGTTCGAGAGGGTGACCTGTCGACCGCAGCGGTCGGCATCCGCGCCACCGAAGAATCGCTGAAACAAGCCGGGATTCTCCTCGACGCCATCGACCACGCCGCATCGGATCTACAGACCGCCGAGCAGTCCATTCGGACGCTCAGCACCGAATTGCAGACCGATCTGCAGCTTGCTCGGTCTCAGCCCGATCCCGAGGGAGCACTCGCTAATGTCATCGGCGCGACCGAGGGAATTCTCGCCGAGATCGACGCCGACCGCGCCCAGGGGGTGTACTCCCCTGTCGAGATGGTTCAACGTCTCGAAGCCGCCAACCGTGCCATCGACGGAGTGCTCCAACAAGTGCGCGACGCCGAGTCGCAGAAACGACACGCGCAAACGATGCTCGCGCAGTCTCTGTCGAGCGCTCAGGCTCAGGTGGCCGCAGCCGAGGAGTACGTCACAACACGACGAGGAGCCGTTGGTGCTGAAGCCCGCACCCGCCTGGCCGAAGCCGGACGCAACCTGACCTTGGCCACGCAGCTGCAGGCATCCGATTCGGTGTCAGCTTTGGCCTACGCGCAGCGCGCTAACGACCTCGCGCAACAGGCAATGCAGTACGCACAAAACGACGTCGGCGGGTTCTCAAACTCGTATGGCGGCTCCGGCCTCGATGGCCTGATGGGCGGCGGACGACGCTCGGGCGACGGCTCAATGGGCGCCATCCTCGGCGGAATCCTCATCGGCCAAGTGCTCGGTGGCGGAGGCGGCATGTTCGGTGGCGGAGGAGGTCGCTCGAGCGCAGGCTTCGGTGGCGGATTTGGCGGTGGCGGCCGCTCAAGCGGACGCAGCGCAGGAAGTTTCGGCGGGAGCGGATCACGCTCCAGGCGAGGTGGCGGCCGCTTCTAGGGCCGTCGTAATACATCAACCGATCGGAAGGAAGAACTATGACCAAGCAGTCGATCTTCGGGCGTATTGCCCAGCTGGCGAAAGCGAACATCAACGCGCTCATCGACCAGGCAGAAGACCCCCAGCTCATGCTCGACCAGATGGTGCGCGACTACACCAACAGCATCGCGGACGCCGAGAGCGCCATCGCCGAGACGATCGGAAACCTGCGCCTGCTCGAGGAAGACCACGCCGAAGACGTGCGTGCCGCAAGCGACTGGGGCAACAAGGCGCTCGCTGCGAGCCGCAAGGCCGACGAGTACCGCTCGGCCGGCAACGCGGGCGACGCTGACAAGTTCGATAACCTCGCGAAGGTCGCGTTGCAGCGCCAGATCACCTCGGAGAACGAGGCACGCATGGCTGAGCCGCAGATCGCCTCGCAGACCCAGGTTGTTGACCAGCTGAAGAACGGCCTCAACGGCATGAAGCAGAAGCTCGAGCAGCTCAAGTCGAAGCGCAGCGAGCTCCTCGCCCGCGCCAAGACGGCTGAGGCTCAGCGGAAGGTCGCGGACGCCGTCAAGAGCATCGACATCATGGACCCGACCAGCGAGGTCAGCCGGTTCGAAGACAAGATTCGTCGCGAGGAGGCGAAGGTGCGCGGGCAGCAGGAGCTCGCCGCGTCGAGCCTCGACGCGCAGTTCGAGTCGCTCGAAGACATCGGAGAGCTCACGGAGGTCGAGGCGCGGCTCGCCGCGCTCAAGTCGGGCGGTTCTCCCGCCGTGTCGGCGACGCCGAGCACGCCCGGTATCACCTCGGGCGCTCCGTACACGCCCGGCGAGTAGCGGCTTCCGGTACCGCCGGATTTTCCGGACATCGCACGTTGTCAGGCAGATTTCTTCCACTTCTGTCCTGATCATCGTGCGATGTCCTGTTGTGCGGTGCCGGAGCATCCGCTGGCTGCGCCAGAAAAGGAAATCGCGCCCGTAGAAGGATCGCGGTTCGAAAATTGTCCTTCTCTCGGTGCGATGTCCGTGCGTCAGCGTGGTGCACGGGAGAGCAGCAGGCGAGCGGATGCTTCGGCGCACGCAGCAACGTCAGGAACGCTGCAGCACAGCCCGGGTGTCTGCGGCCAGCGCGTCGAGCAGCACGCGTAGCTGCCCGGTCGGGGCGAGGAGCGCCTCCGGGTGCCACTGCACACCGGTGATCGGCAGCGACTCGTGCTCGATCGCTTCGATGTGCCCGTCGTGGGCCCAGCCGACCGCGGTGAGACCCGAGCCGAGTCGGTCGACAACCTGGTGGTGAGCGCTCTGCACGAGGATGTGTCCACGACCGAAGCGCTCGGCCAGCCGCGACCCGCGCTCGAGCTGAACGGGGTGCTCGATCAGGGCGTACTCCACGGGCAGGTCGATGACCCGATGACCGGGTGCTTCGACGTGCTGCAGCAGAGTGCCGCCGAGCGCGACGTTGATGATCTGGTGGCCGCGGCAAATGCCGAGCACGGGGAGCCGCCGCTCGGCAGCCCGGCGGACAAGCTCGATCTGCGCGGCATCCGCGATCTCGAAGTGCGACCCCTCACCCTCGTATCCGCGCTGGCCATCGTAGAACTGAGGGTCGATGTCTTCGCCGCCCATCACCACGATGGCATCGGCGTCATCGGCGGCATGCAGCAGCCCGTCGACCCCGAGGTCAGCCGCAGAGAGCTGGGTGACGTCCCACCCGGTGGCGCGTGCTTCAGCGGCCGCGCGATCGATCATGGTGCGGACGTACGCGTCATACTCTGGGGCGTTCTCCCGCCGGGTGGTCACTTCGACCACGACGAGGCGCGCAGCGGTGTCAAGCATGGCGGGCCTCCTTCGGGTTTCGAGATTCCATTGTGCCTTGTCCCGGTGGGAAACACGCCCTTCTGCCGAAACAGCGCGCAACACTCGCACGCCACCGAGTCCCACAAGTGACGCCCACTGCCGGATACTAAGGGGATGGCGACATTCATGGTTGTGCCCGCGTGGCAGGGTTCCGGTTCTTCTCGAGCGATGCGGCTGATCGACGGGGCCGAGGCGATTCGAGGCGACTTGCCCTCCGCAGCCACGGTACTCGTCGATGTTCCGGTCGAAGCCGGTGAGTCGCTCGAGACCGGAGTGAACCGGTTGGCGTCGATCGCCACCATCCGCGAGCGCCAGTTAGCCGCGCTGCGGGTCGCCACGGCACCCGTGATCACGATCGGCGGAGGCTGCGCTGTTGAACTGGCCGCGGTCGAGCATGCGGCAGCGAACGGCGACGTCTGCCTGCTCTGGATCGACGCCCACCCCGACCTCAACGCGGCCGACGGTTCACCCTCGGGCGCGTTCGACGGCATGGTGCTGCGATCCCTCCTCGGCCAGGGCATCCCCCAGCTCGCGTCGACCGCTCCCCTGCGCCCCGATCACGTCGTCGTTCTCGGTGCCCGCGCGATCGACGATGCGGAGCAACCGGTGATTGACGATCTTTCGATACGGATGCTGTCGGTTGACGATTGGACGCCAGCCAAACTTATTGGGGCACTACAGGCATCCGGTGCATCGAAGATATACATTCACGTTGACCTCGACGTGCTCGACCCCGCAGACATTGCGGGAACGTCGTGGGCTGAACCGTTCGGCCTGCCGGCCGCGCACCTCGTGGAGCTGATCGGCGCCGTTCGCGCCGAGTTTGAGCTCGCCGGCGCAGGAATCTGCGGCTTCGCCCCCTCAAGCCCCGAGCGCGCGTCCGACGACATGGGCACGATCCTGCGAATCATCGGAGCGCTCGCGCGCTGACTCTCGTCAGTACCGGTGGTGACCGGTAGCCTCGGGTCATGACTGACGTGCAGTATGACCTCATCGTGCTCGGTGCAGGGCCGGTTGGGGAGAATGTCGCCGACTACGCCACTCAGGCCAGCCTGAAATGTGTGATCGTTGAGAGCGAGCTCGTTGGCGGTGACTGCTCGTTCTGGGCCTGTATTCCGTCGAAGGCGCTGCTGCGCCCGCCGTCGGCTCGCGATGCCGCTCGTCGGGTCGCCGGCGCGCGCGAAGCGGTCACCGGCCCCCTCGATGTTGCGGCTGTGCTGGCCCGCCGCGACGAGTTTGTGAGCAACTGGGATGACGCCGGCTCACTGCCCTGGCTCGAGGGTGCCGGCATCGACCTGGTTCGCGGCCACGGCCGCCTGGCCGGCGAACGCCGGGTTGAGGTCACCACGGCCGACGGAGACACGGTCGTGCTCACCGCGAGGCACGCGGTCGCCGTGTGCACCGGATCGGCCGCGCTCATTCCGAACATCCCCGGGCTCGCTGACGCCAACCCGTGGACTAGCCGAGACGCCACCAGCGTGAAAGACGTACCCGCCTCGCTCGCGATCATCGGCGGCGGAGTGGTCGCCGCCGAGATGGCGACGGCGTTTGTCGCGCTCGGTTCCGAGGTGACCGTCATCGCGAGGAGCGGGCTGCTCGCCGGCCTTGAAGACATCGCGGGCGACGCCGTCACGAAGCGCCTCCGCGCCGACGGTGCCACGGTGCTGCACGGCTCTCCGGTCGGCGTGAGCCGCGGCGGTGCTGGCGACGTGACCATCGAGCTCGACTCGGGCGAGACCGTCACGGCGACCGAGGTGCTCGTTGCAACCGGTCGCACGCCGCGCTCGGCCGACATCGGACTGGAGCGCATCGGCCTCACCCCCGGCGAGTGGTTGACGGTCGACGATTCGCTCCGCGTCGATGGCGTCGACGGGGGCTGGCTGTACGCGGCCGGCGACGTCAACCACCGCGCGCTGCTGACCCACCAGGGCAAATACCAGGGCCGGGCAGCGGGCATGGCGATCGCCGCCCGCGTGACGGCCCCGACAACCGAGGCCGACCCCTGGAGCGACCTCGCGGCATCCGCTGATCATGAACGAGTGCCGTCTGTCGTGTTCAGCGAACCGCAGGTGGCAAGCATCGGGCTGACTGCCGACGCGGCCGCGAAGGCGGGCTACCGCACGCGCGTGGTCGACTACGACCTGGGTGCCGTTTCCGGTTCGGGCCTCCACGCCGATGGATACGAGGGCGCCGCCCGCATGGTTGTCGACGAGGATCGAGGCGTTGCCCTCGGTGTGACTTTTGTGGGAGCGGATGTCGCGGAGCTGTTGCACGCCGCGACCATTGCCGTTGTCGGGGAAGTTCCGCTCTCCCGACTGTGGCATGCGGTGCCGGCCTTTCCGACAATGAGCGAGATCTGGCTCCGGCTGCTCGAGACCTACCGGGCCGGGGAGTGACCGGGGTGCTGATCGACTCTGCGCTGAGCCGCGCCGGTTACCTATATGCAACCGCCGTGGGCTTCGTCTGGGGTTCACTGTGGTCGACCGGGAAGATCCGGCGGCGAAACGGCTTGTTCGTGTTCACCGGGATGCCTAACTGGACGTTCGGGCGGGGCGGCTCGTGCGTCGGCTCGTGTTACCTGACCAACCGCAACGTGTCGGCCGATGTGCTCGAGCATGAGGCCGTGCACAAGCGGCAGTGGCAGCGGTACGGGATGCTGTTTCCGATCCTGTACTTCTTCGCCGGGCGGAACCCGCTCACGAACCGGTTCGAGATTGAGGCGGGGCTCGAGAAGGGCGGATACCTGCGCGCCTCCCGCCCCCGCACGCGCTGAGTGAGCGCCGGGAATTATTCGCCGTCAGAAAGTGTATTCATGAGTATGGAATTAGGGGTCTACAGCTTCGGTGACATCGGAACGAACCCGGACACAGGGGCACTCGGCTCGCCCGAACAACAGCTGAGGGAGACTCTCGAGCGGATCCGGCTCGCCGACGAGCTCGGACTCGACTGGTTCGGCATCGGCGAACACCACCGGCCGGAATACTCGATCAGTTCACCGGCCACCGTGCTGGCGTCCGCCGCGTCGATCACGAAGAACATCACCCTGTCGAGCGCCGTTACCGTGCTTTCCACCGAGGACCCGGTGCGCGTATTTCAGCAGTTCGCGACGATCGACCTGCTGAGTTCCGGCCGGGTCGAGATCGCAGCCGGGCGTGGCTCATTCATCGAGTCGTTCCCCCTGTTCGGCGCGAACCTCGCCGACTACGACGCCCTTTACGAGGAGAAACTCGACCTGCTGCTGGCACTCAACGCGCGCGAGCGGGTGACCTGGGAAGGGAAGTTCCGGCCCGCGCTCACCGACGCGCTGATCCTTCCGCGCCCGTCCCGCGGGAAGCTCCCCATTTGGATTGCCACCGGTGGCAATCCCGAGTCGTCGATGCGCGCGGGCTACCTCGGCCTGCCGATCAACTACGCCATCATCGGTGGCTATCCCGAGCAGTTTGCCCCGCTGGCCAAGCTCTACCGCGAGGCGGGAGAGGCGGCCGGCCACGTGGCATCCGACCTCAGGGTTGCGGTCTCAGGACCGGGATTTCTCGCGAAAACGAGCCAAGAGGCGAAGGACACCTTCTACCCGTACTGGAAGACCTCGATGACGAAGATCGCGGCGGAGCGCGGATTCACAGCGCCGAGCCGACTCGGCTTCGACACCCAGGTGGCGCGGCGTGGAGCAATCTTCGCTGGCAGCCCGAACGAAGTGGCCGACAAGATGATCCGACTCCACGAGCACATGGCCTACGACCGGCACGCGCTGCAGATGGACTGGTCGGGCCTCCCGCACGCGCAGGTGATGCGGTCAATCGAGCTGCTGGCCACCGACGTCATGCCGCAGGTCCAGGCGGCGATCGGCTAGGCCACGGCCCGACAACGCCCAAGCCCGGTCCCAGCCTCAGCCGAGGTCGTCGGGATCGCGCCCGGTCCGCTCACCGGTTTCGAGGGTGGCAATCGCCGCCAGGTCAGCGTCATCAAGTTCGAATCCAAACACGTCGATATTCTCGGCGATTCGCGATGGCGTGACGGACTTGGGAATCACGACGGTGCCGAGCTGCACGTGCCAGCGGATGATGACTTGCGCCACACTGACGCCGTGCTTCTCGGCGAGCAGGTCGAGGGTGGGGTTGCCGAGGATTCCTCCGCGCGCGAGCGGCGACCAGGCCTCGGTCACAATGCCGTGTTTCTTGTGAAAAACGCGCGCCTCGGTCTGCGGAAGCCACGGGTGCAACTCAATCTGGTTGACGACCGGAACGATCTCGGTCTCATCGAAGAGTCGCTGCAGGTGGTGCGGGTGAAAGTTGCTGACACCGATCGAGCGCACCCGCCCATCGCCCTGCAACCGCTCGAGCGCGCGCCAGGTGTCGACGTAGCGATCCTGCGTCGGGGCCGGCCAGTGAATCAGGTACAGGTCAAGGTAGTCGAGCCCGAGCAGGTCCATGCTCGTGTCGAACGCACGCAGCGTGCTGTCGAAACCCTGGTCTGAGTTCCATACCTTGGTCGTCACGAAGATGTCCTCACGGGCGATTCCCGACTCGCGCACGCCCTGGCCCACCTGTGCCTCGTTCGCGTACAGCGTCGCGGTGTCGATGTGGCGGTAGCCCGCCTCCAGGGCCGTGCGAACGGCCTCCGCGGTCTGATGCTGCGGCACCTTGTAGACGCCGAAACCGACCTGCGGAATCGTATAACCATCGGAGAGACTGAGGGCCGGAACAGCGCTGGGATCCATGGCTCCATTATGGATCGTCAGAGCGGATGCGACGTGGCGCCCTGCGTGCGCCCGTCGCCTTCCCTTCCCCCCTCCTCTGACCCTGTCCCCAACTTCCCTCTCCTCCTCCCCTCTCCTCCTTCCCTCTCCTCCTCCCCTCTCCTCCTCCCCTTTCGCTCTCTCCTTTCGCTCTCTCCTTTCGCCCTTTCCCTTCGCGTCCCTTCCCTTTCCCTTCGCTTCCCCTCCCTTGCCTCGCCGTCTGCTTCCCCTCGCGCGGCCTGTACCTTCATGCGCCTGCTCCTCCTCGCCGACGCGCTGCCCGACCAGGCCTTCGCTGGGAAGTCCTCCACAGGCACCGATCTGAGACGCTTTCGAACATCGCTTCTAATCTCGGGTGGGGTCTGGGTAAAATGGAGCATGGTCCAGATGTCGGAGCAGATTCGTCAGATCGCGCAGGGTGTGTGCGATCGGATCGCTTCGCTGGAAACCCCGCCACCCCCTCCCTCCTCTCCGCTGGCGCCCACCTTCCCGCCGGTAGCCTCGGCGCAGCTGCCATCTCCGGTTGGACTGTCGTCGTCGCCGGTTGAAGGGTCGGGTGTGCCGTTGTCGGTGTTGATCGATGCGGCCTCTGATGCTGAGCTGCAGCAGTTGTTGTGTGAAGCGTCGCAGTTGCGCTCCGAGGCTGATGCTGTGGTGGCCGCGACAGCAGGGGTGGTCGCGAAACGTTCGCTACGTGAGCTGGGCTATTCCGGGTTAGCGAAACGGCAGGGGGATCACAACGCGGTGGACATGGTGCAACGACTGACCGGCTCCACCCGGGTCGAAGCGGCCCGGCAGGTCAAGCTTGGCGAAGCGATGGGCTCGGCCGATGCCGCCACCTACCCCCGCAGCACCGACGCGGACGCTCCCGGCTCTGGCACTCCCGACGCCGACGCGCCCGACCCCGACACTGGTGCGACTGGTGGTGCTGCTGACCGGCCGGTGCTGGATGTGCCGTGGCATGAACCGTTGACCCGGGCTGTTCGCACCCGGGTGCTGAGGCCGGAAGCGGTGACAGTGATCATGCGTGGCCTCGGTGACCCGAACGACCGGGTCAGCACCGATGACCTCCGAGCCTGTGCTGAGCAACTCGTCGCCGACGCAGCAGGAACCAACGCTGACGAACTCGGCCGCCGGGCACGGCTACTCCGTGACCAGATCGACCCGGTCGGGGTTCAACTGCGGTGGGACCAACACTTCGACAACCGTAAATGGCGTTTCGGCCGCACCCCCGACGGGGTCCGCACCGCCTGGATCGAGTTCGACGACGAATCCGGTGCCTACATCGACCAACTCGTCGGCACCGCGATGCGACCCCGCCGCGGTGGACCCCGCATGATCGACCCGGTCCAAGCGGAACAGGCCCAACAACTCCGCGACGACCCACGCAGCAACGACCAACTCGTTTTCGACCTGCTGATGGCAACCCTGAAAGCCGGCGCTGAAGGCGACCCCCGCAGCACCTCCAGCACCCGTCAACCCGGCGTCCGAATCGTGATCACCCAAGAACAACTCGACACCAGGGACGAGAACGGACACCTCACCGGCACCGGGTTCAACGAAGACACCGGAGAAGCGATCCCCGGCCCCATCATCGAACGCCACATCTGCAGCAACGGCACCCGCACCATCACCGTCGATGGAAACAACAACCCGCTCGACGTCGGCCGGGACGAACGCACCTTCACCACCAAACAACGCATCGGCCTCGCGATCAGGGACGGCGGCTGCGTCTTCGAGGACTGCACCCAACCACCCTCAATGACCGAAGCACACCACATCAACGAATGGGCCAGCCAAAACGGACTCACCGACATCGCCGACGGCATCCTGCTCTGCCGAGACGACCACATGCTCATCCACAACAACGGATGGAAAATCATCCGCGAAGGCACCAAGTACTACTCCATACCGCCCAAAAGCGTCGACCCCGACCAAAAACCCCGCCCCCTCCGCAGCCGCTCCACCCTCAAACAACCCCCACCCCAAGCACACACACAACAACAAACGACCGAAGCACAGCCAGTGACTGCGGACGATGCGACGGCGCGCCATGCAGAGCCGGATGACGCTGAGGCGGGTTCGCCACCGTCACCGACATCAGAGCCTGCGACGACGCCACGACCCTCGTCAGCAGCGCCCGCCGAACAGGCGCCGCCCTCGACCCCGCCGCTGCAACAGACCCCGGATTCACCGCCAGGCACGGCGGCTCCGGCGGGCTCATCGGAGCCACCAAGCCGTGACGAACCGACCGACTCGTCGGTGCGACACCGCGGACCGAATTATCGCGTCATGGAGACTTGGTACGTGCCGCCAGAGAATCCAACTGCCGAAGCATCCTGACGGCCAAGCCGCTGCTGCTGCGCTTCAGAACTAGCGCTTGACGCCTAAGCGGTACGCCGGCGGAGTCTGGACAACGTCAGCTGACACACCCAGGGAAGTCGTGAGGTACTCGTGAGCTTCAGCGACACCGCGATAGTGACCGCCGAGCCATACATGCGCTTCTTCGGGGTCATCGCAGAGCATCTCGCCCGCCCATGCGCGAACCGCGCGAGAGAACGCTTCGCCCTGAACACAGCGCGACCCTGAACCCGGCGCTCCGGACCGACGCGAGCGGGGAAGCCAGGTCACCGTCATCCGCGGCGGAACGTCGAGCGTACCGATCTGGTCCTCTGATTCGACCTCGACAAAGACCCGGCCCGTCGCACAGAGCGGGAGTGTCGACAGAACAGCCTCAAGCTCAGGAAGAGCCGATTCGTCGCCACCAATGAGAAATTGAACTCGGTGCTTGTGGTTCGCTTCATTCGCCGAGTGACCGAAGTGGTCGGAGCGGGGCTGTCCTGTCATATCCATTTCAGTATAGGCAAGCCTTACCTTCACCACTAGACGGAGTCAGATTCGTCCAGCCTGCTCCCAGACCGGACTGGACGCGGCTGCCAGACGACGAGCTACTGCTCGGCCGTCACCGGGTCCACCAGGTACCGACTGGTCACCGCAATACGGTTGAAGGCATTGATCGACACAATCACCCAGGAGATGGCCGCAAACTCGGCTTCCGAGAAAACGGCGAGCGCCGCCTCGTAGACATCGTCAGGCACGTGCCCGTCGGTGACCAGCGTCATCGCCTCACACAACGCCAGCGCCGCCCGTTCCCGCTTCGAGTAGAGCCCAGCCTCCCGCCACGACGGCAAAACGGTCATCCGCTCCGTCGTTTCACCGAGCGACAGCGCTTTCTTCGTGTGCACTCGCAAGCAGTACGCGCAGCCGTTGATCTGCGACGCACGCATCTGCACCAGTTCGGACAACAGCGGCTCGATCCCGTTATCACGGGCGATCTGCCCCACCTCCGTGGACAGCGCAGCGAGCTTCTTGTACGCGGACGGGAAAGTCTTGGAGAGGTGCACGCGGGCAGCGGTGGTCATCTGTCCATCATGCGACAGGAAGTGGTCAGTGTCACTCGCCCGAGCCGCTGGCGCCGTTAGCGACTCGCAAGAGCCGGACTGCGGTGCTGCCAGCGAATCCGGCGCTCGAGCTGCGCCCCCACCGAGAGCAACGTCGACTCGCCACCCGGCCGACCGATCAACTGCACCCCCATCGGCAGCGCATCCGCCGTCTCTGAAACCGGAAGCGTGAGCGCAGGCAAACCCGCCACGTTGACGAACGAGGTAAACGGCGAATAGTCGACCTGCTGCCAGAAGTTGGTATCTGGATCCTCAAGGTCATACGAGCCCACCGGTTGAGGCACCTGCCCCAGTGCCGGCGAAATCACCACGTCGAACCGCGAGAACTGGGCGATAACGCTGCGCTCAAATCCATTGAGGATGCCCAAGGTTTCCGTCACATCCCACGCCCCGAGCGCGCGACCGGCGCGAACCAGCTCAGCCGTCACCGGCTCAAGCAGCCCCAGGTTGGCATCATCAACCGGAATCCCCGCGGCCGAGATCTGCCACAGTTTCCGGAACGCGTCCGGGTACACCCCACCATGAGCCAGCACCACATCTTCCATGCCGTGACCCATTCTCGAGAGCTGCCCGAGCGCGATATCGAGAGCAGCGGATGCCTCTGGCGCGATCTTGATATCCCTCGCGTCATCGAATGGACTGTTGCGAAGCACGCCGATGTTGAAGCGCCCTTCACCCCGAACCGCCGCACCGAGCAGGTCGCCATCGTTCTCGTCGGGGGCGCGGAGGGCAAAGTGGTGATCAATCCGCCCATTGCGGCGCGCGATCATCGCGTCGAGCAGAAGCGCGGCGTCGGTCACGCTCCTCGCGATGGGACCCTTCACGGCCAGTCCGCCGATCGAATCAATGCCGGATCCGGACGGCACCAGTCCACGGGACGGCTTGATTCCGACCAGTCCGCAGGCCGCTGCCGGTATCCGAATGGACCCTCCCCCGTCACTGCCCGGGGCGAACGGGAGGAGCCGGGCGGCGACCGCGGCTGCTGCCCCGCCGCTGGAACCGCCTGCCCCGAGCTCGAGGTTCCAGGGGTTACGCGCTGGCGGTGCCACGCTGGACTCGGTGAAGCCATACATGCCGAACTCGGGGGTATTGGTCTTGCCCAGGCTCACCGCCCCCGCGCCGTCGAGAACCTCGACGATCTCGTCCGACCGTGCAGCGATGGTTCCCGTGAATGCTCGTGATCCATACCCGGTCTGCACTCCCCGACGCGACGTCAGATCCTTCTCCGCGATCGGCAGCCCCCACAATGGGCTCGTGCGCGAGACCACAGCTTCAAGATTCCTCGCCCGCCGCCTCGCGGCATCCGCTGTCACGGTGACGAAAGCACCGAGCTCAGGGTTTAGCCGTTCGATGCGCTGGAGATAGTGCCCGGTGAGCTCAAGCGGCGAGAACTCTCCGCGCTGAAGGGCCAACCATTGGTCAAGAGCGCTCATTTCGTGAAGTTCGGTCACTCCTCGAGCCTAAACCGATCTCCCTCGCAAACTTTTGCTTGACAAATACCCGCAAAGGATGTTGGTTAGTTACTGAAGTAACTAACCGAGCAACCGGAGGCGCCGTGATCGACGAAGCCAGACCCATTTTCGTCCAGATCGCGGAACAGATCGAGGACGACATCATCGCCGGCTCCCTCGCCGAGGAGAGCCAGGTGCCGTCGACCAACGAATTCGCCGCGTTCTATCGCATCAACCCCGCAACCGCCGGCAAGGGCGTCAACCGCCTCGTGGACGACGGAATCCTCTACAAGAAGAGAGGCATCGGCATGTTTGTCGCCGAGGGCGCCCGCGCCCGACTCATTCAGGCACGCAAAGACCGTTTTCGCGATGAGTTCGTTCGACCGCTCATCGCGGAAGCCGCAAAACTCGGGATCGACCCCGACCAGCTCAGCGACATGATCTCAACGGAAGGCGTCACAGCATGACTTACAACCCAGCACACCACCCCGACGCGGTCGTCCGTGTTCGGGATCTCACCAAGCGTTTCGGTAAGGTCACGGCCGTCGACGGCGTGACCTTCGACATTCGAGCGAACACCATCACCGGTCTCCTCGGGCGCAACGGAGCAGGCAAAACCACCGTCATGCAGGTGCTCACCGGGCAAGAGTTCGCCACCTCCGGAGACGCGCAGGTCTTCGGTGAGAGCCCCGCGGAGAACGCTCGGGTGCTGAGCCAGATCTCCTTCATCAAGGAGAGCCAGCGCTACCCGGATGACTTTCAGCCCAAACACGTTTTCGAGAGCGCACCATGGTTCTTCGAGAACTGGGACTCGGACTTCGCCGCTCGACTTGTCAGCGAGTTCCGGCTCCCGGTGAACCGACGGATTAAGAAGCTCTCTCGTGGCCAGCTCTCGGCTGTCGGCGTCATCGTTGGACTGGCATCACGTGCTCCGCTCACCTTCTTCGATGAACCGTACCTCGGCCTCGACGCCGTCTCGCGGCAGTTGTTCTACGACCGCCTCCTCGAGGACTACGCCGAACACCCTCGTACCATCGTTCTCTCCACCCACCTCATCGACGAGGTCTCGCAACTCCTCGAACACGTCCTGGTCATTGACGACGGCAAGATCATCATCGACGAGGAAGCCGAAACGCTACGCGGGTCGGCGACCACCGTGGTCGGAATGCGATCCGCGGTCGAGTCATTCGTCGCGGGGCGGAGCATCCTGTCCCGCGAAGGGATCGGTGGCCTCGCCTCGGTTACGGTCGGTGCGCTCAGCGCTGACGATCGGGCCCAGGCAGCCCGGGCGGGTCTCGAGCTCTCCCCGGTCTCTCTCCAGCAACTCATCGTTCGACGTACTCACGTCACCGAGAAGGAATTCGAGAATCAGTCATGACGACAGCAACGCCGACGTCCGCAACCGTCTCGTCCGATATCCGACCGCCGCAGGCAGGGAACGCGCACCCCATGAATCGAATCTGGAACGCCGCGAGGCTCAACCTCGTGAACCGCTGGACCGTCTACTGGATCCCGCTGATGATCTTGGGTTTCATCTGGCTGGTGAACCTCGCCATCTGGTGGATCATCAACGCCAGCGTGGGCGGCGCAGACCGCACCGACGCGATGGACGGCACCCAGTGGAGCGGAGCATCGTTCTACATCTTTGTGTACATGCTCGTCATCGCCGTGCAGTCCATGAATATGACGTTCGCTTACGCGCTCGGACTCAGCCTGACGCGACGTGAGTTCTACCTCGGCTCGTCGATCGCCTTCGTACTGCTCGCGTTCTCCTATGGAGTGATCCTCACCGCCCTGTCCTACCTCGAGGAATGGACGAACGGCTGGGGCCTCGGCGGACACATGTTCACCTCGGTGTACTTCGGGTCGGGCCCGGCCTGGCAGCGCCTCTTCATCTTCGGCGCGGCCATGCTCTTCTTCGCCTTCATCGGTGCGTTGAGCGGAACCATCTTCATGAGGTGGCGGACGAACGGCCTGCTCATTGCGGCTGCACTCACCACCCTGCTCATCGTCGGCGCCGTCGCGCTCATCACCATGACGCAGAGCTGGGGGCTCGTCGGCGAGTGGTTCGTCACATCGGGCCCACAGGGAGTGATCGCCTGGACCCTGCTTCCCACGGTCCTCTCCGGCTTCGCGGGCTATTTCATCCTCAGCAGGGCGACGCCCCGGGGTTAAGGTCACACGCACGGCGCACGGGCCGGTGGAGCATGAGCTTCACCGGCCCGTGTTCAGTGTTCGAGGTCGTGAGCCAGCGCGGTCAGCAGCCGGCCAAAGGCAACGGGCGAATCGGCGAGCACTCGCCGAGCCGCGAGAGGCGCAGCCCAGTGGGCCTTCGCACCGACATTGAGCACCTCATGCTCAATTCGGGAGCCTGTGTCGGCGGGCAGCACTCGGTACTCCGCGCGATACCACCAGTTTCCCTGCACCACCAGGAACCGATCGGACGGATCCACAGCAATGCCTGCGTCCGCCGATGCCGCGCGCACAGCCGACTCCAGAGCCGCAAACACGAGCTGTGGTTCAGCGCGAATCTCCCCGGCGTATGCGCGAAGAGCGGTGCTCCGAGCCGGCCGCTCGATCGAGACAGATCCCGCCATCCCGGTCACTTACTTGAGCGATTTCTGCAGGAGAACAGTGCCGAGCCAACGCTCGAACTTGAAGCCGACCCGTCCCATCCGCCCGATCTCCACGAATCCATACGACTCGTGCAGCACGATCGACCCTTCGGCGCCTTTGTCGCTGATCACCGCGAGGATCTCCTTGAGACCTGCCTGCTTCGACCGATCGATCAGTTCGCCGAGGAGCACCCGCCCCAGCCCCTTGCCGGTTGAGGCCGGGCCCAGGTAGATCGAGTTCTCGACGGTGTAGCGGTACGCCCGCTTGTCCTTCCAGGGCGACACCAGCGCGTAACCGAGAATGTCACCGTTCGGCGACTCCGCGACGATGAACGGAAGTTTCAGCTTGGTCAAATGCGCAAACTTGGCCTTCCACTTCGCGAGCGACATCTTGTCTTCATCGAACGTCACCACGCTGTTCACCACGTAGTAGTTGTAGATCTCCCGCACGTACGGCAGATCCTCGGGCCGCGCTTCACGAATCGTGTAGCTAAACGGCGCCTCAGGCTCGGGCTTCTTCCGCAGGTGCGGTGGCAATTGACGGCGGGGCTGGTATTCCTCTTCAAGCACGAATCAAGAGTAAGTGACGGATGTGGCGATCATGTTTCGTTGTCGCGCTCGCGGCCCCGGATGCATCGCCTCGATCACCAGAGCGTTGGTGACTCCAGTCGCCAATCGATCGGTTCTGCACCCTGCTCCTCGAGCAGTTCGTTTGCACGGGAAAATGGCCGTGAACCGAAGAAACCGCGCGACGCAGACAGCGGGCTCGGGTGCACGCTCTCGATCCGCGGGGTCGGCCCGAGCAGCGGCGCGAGCATCTGCGCGTCACGACCCCAGAGGATCGACACGAGTGGCGCCTCCCGTTCGGCGAGCGCCGTGATGGCGCAGTCCGTCACGGTCTCCCAGCCCTTTCGTCGGTGGGATCCGGCCGCTCCGGGCGCGACGGTGAGCACCCGGTTGAGCAAAAGGACACCCCGCTGGGTCCAGGGGCTGAGGTCACCGGACTCGGCGGGCGGAATACCGAGGTCGTCGTTGAGCTCGCGGTAGATGTTGACGAGACTCCGCGGAAGCGGCCGCACATGCGGATCGGCGGCGAATGACAGTCCGATTGGGTGTCCCGGTGTCGGGTACGGATCCTGCCCGAGGATCAGGACGCGCACGCTGTCGAGCGGCGTCCGGAATGCCCGCAACACATTCTCGGCGGCGGGAAGGAACCCCCGCCCGTTGTCGGTTTCGGCGTCGAGGAACTCGGCCAGAGCGAACAGCTCGGGTTGAACCGGGGCGAGCGCATCGGCCCACCCCGGGTCAATCTCGCCGCGGGCCGTCAGGTCGCTGAGGTCGAAGGTCATCCGGCCGCGAGTGACGAAACGCGAACGCCACCGTCGGTGGACAGCACCTGCCACACGCTTCCGGCACCGACAACGCGAAGCGCGCCTTCACCCACCACGAAAGCGGTGTTCTCGTCGATGGCGACGCCGCCGTCGACAAGGCCCGCTTCGGTCGCAGCGATCAGCCGGGAGAGGCTGCCCCACTGGACGGCGTGCACGTCGACCGAGATGTCGAGGAGGCCAATGCCGTTCTTCACGGTGACCTCGTCGAGGTCCTCCGATCCGGCCTTCGGGCTGACCTCGACGCCCCCGATGCGCCAACCGCCGACGATGGCGCGTTCTGCGGCGATCGAGGACCCTGCCGAGAAGCCGAGGTACGGCGTCCCGGAGGCAACGAGCCGCCGGATCTCACCGAACACGGGCGAAAGACTTTCGAGGTATGCCGGCGTCAGGCCCCCACCGATGAGGATGCCGTGCACTTCGGCGAGCGCTGCCGTCGTCGCAACGTCTCCGTGGGTCAGGCCGGTGATGACCGGTTCGAATGCGCCGGCGCCCGACGCCGCCTCGATCAGCTTCGCGGCGTGGTCTGCGGCGTCGCCGTCGCGCACGACGATCACGGCGATGCGGGGCTCCCCCTCAAACGACTCGGCTGCAGCGCGGGCGGCCGCCTCGGCAATGAACAGTTCGTAAACGGCGGGGTTCAGGGACTCGGACCAACCGCCGCCAACCAGGTGCACACTCATACGTCGAGCCTACGGCGCGTCGACGGTGACGGGCGGCAGCGCCGACCACGGGAAGGTGATCCACTTGTCGGTTCGACGCCAGACGTAGTCGGGTTCGAGCACCGTCCGCGGCTTTGAGTACAGGGTGACGGTGCGAACCGTTGCACCGTGTTCCTCGAGCAGGCCAACCACGAGGGCGAGCGTGCGCCCCGAGTCAGACACGTCGTCGACGAGCAGCACGTTTCTACCGCCGAGGGCGGGAGCGTCGAGCAGTGGCGCCAGTAAGACGGGTTCAGGGAGCCGTTCATCCACGCCGGTGTAGAACTCGACGTTGATGCTGCCGCAGTTCTTCGTGCCGAGCGCGTAGGAAATGGAGCCGGCGAGCAGGAGTCCGCCCCGGGCAATTGCCACCACAATGTCGGCGTCGAAGCCGGAGGCGAGAACGGTGTGCGCCAGCTCCCGTGAGGCGGTGCCGAAGTCGCCCCAGCTCAGGACCTCGCGATCGGGAACGGGTACTGGGATGTCGGTCTGAACCGGAGGTGTCATGAAATTACGGTACCTGACTCCTCTCGCCCGTCGCTCCGGCCCGGCCGCCGGTCAGGACCCTTCGCTACGGTGGATGAGTGAGCACTCTCAACGACGACTACGACATCCGCACATTTCCCGCGACATCGACGGCCAACGGTGCCTCTGGCGAAACCGCCGGCTGGGTGCAGGCCGAGACCCAGGGCTTTCACGGGGCTCGACTGACCGACGATTTCGCCAATCGCATGGCAACGCGCCTGGCAACGGACGACCAGCTCCTCACCGGCGCCTATCCTCCCGTCCGCCGCGAGCCGTCGCTGCCCGCCGAATATCCGGTCGCCACCTTCGCCTCATTCGAGAAGACGATCAACGTCGGTGCTGGCCGCCTCGTGCCATCCCACCTCATCTCCTCAGTCACGGTCCGGCCGACTCATCGCCGCAAGGGGCTCCTCCGGACGATGATGACCGACAGCCTTACGCGCGCCCATCAGGCGGGCCTTCCGATTGCCGCACTGACGGCATCCGAGGCCACGATCTATCGTCGGTTCGGATTCGGACCGGCGACCTGGGCCCACGGCATCACGGTGGCAACCGACGCGCGTTTCCGTCTTTTGACCACCCCAACCGGATCCGCCGAGTGGATTGACGCACGCGAGCTGGTCACACTCGGCCCCGCCATCTTTGCGGCGTTCCACGCCCGCCAAACCGGCTCGGTCGAACGCCACGTTGGCATCTGGGAGCGCATCTCGGGGCTCACCGACTACACCGGCGCCGAAGACCCCGCCATTCGGGCGGCAGTGCACTTCGACACCGCAGGCGACATCGACGGCTTCGTCTCCTATAAGACCAACTGGGAGGGACAGAACCGCTCCATCGAGGTCGTCGACCTGGTCGCAGTCGACGACAACGCCTACCTGGGCCTGTGGCAGTACCTCGCCTCAATCGACCTCATCGACACGGTCAGCTGGCGCGCCGGCCGGATCGACAATCCACTGGCGTGGGCTCTCGCCGACCCTCGACTCGTGACGGTGACCGGTGCCGAAGACTGGGTGTGGCTGCGCATCCTCGACCCGATCGCCGCCCTTCAGGCGCGACCGTACCTCAGCGACGGCGAGATTGTGCTGCGCGTCATCGACGAACTCGGATTCGCCGCTGGCACGTTCAGAATTTCCATTGCGGATGCCGCGGCGCACGTCGAGCGAGCAGACGGCGCGAATCCCGACCTTGAGTGCGACGCCTGGGTGCTGGGTTCGCTCTACCTCGGTGGCGCCGATCCCGTTGTCCTCCGGGCCGCGGGTCAGCTGGTCGAACACCGCCCGGGTGCGGCCGGCCGGCTTCGCACGCTGCTCGCCTCAGACGGACCGGTCTACGGCATCACTCACTTTTGAGCAGGGACGACAAAAACTCTGCGTCCCGCTCGTAGACGACGGCCTCGGCGCGCAACTGGGGCCTGAACAGTTCTTCCGCTTTGTCGAGGGACATCTCGGCGAGGTCCCACAGCCGCGTGGCGGCGACCCGCAGGATGTCGCGCCACGTGGCATCCGTTCCATAAGACTTCAACATCAGTTCGACGCGACGCTGGGCGTCGTCCATCCCCGGGGCGCCCTCCGGCGGGTCCTGCGTGAGCGGACACGCGCGGGTGGCGAAGTAGGCGAGGTCCCACAACCGCGGACCCGGCGAGCACATGTCAAAGTCGATGGCGCCCATGATGGACCCGTCCGGCGCAAAGGCGAGGTTGTGTGGGGCAAAGTCGTTGTGGCAGATCACTTCGGACGGCACCTTCGTCGGTGACTGCCACAACGCGCCGTCGAGGCCGAAACCGATCGACGCGTCGTGCAACTGGCGCAACCGCTTCGCTCCATCGATGAGCACGTCGTCGTCCCAGATCCAACTGGGCAGCGGGTACAACGGAACGTTCCCGTCAATGAAGCTCAGCACCTCGACGTCATCGTCGGCCCGGATCGGCCGGGGCGCCCAGTCGATCCCGTTCCGCTCGAGATAGCGCAGGTAGCGGTGCACGGTGGGCGTCCACGGCCCCGCGACTCGCTGCACCGTGTCACCGATGCGCACCACCCGGTTCATGTTGCCGCCGTCAAGCTCGATTCCGCTGGTCGCCATGCCGGAACGCTAGCAGGTGCCCGGCTCAGGCCTGTTTCATCCGGAGTTCACCCTTGATCACCTTGTGCGGCGCAGCCTGGGCAACCGGCTTGACGGTGATCGAGTCGATGTTCACGCGCGCCGGCAGCTCAACGGCGTGCACGATCGCCTCGGCGATATCCTCGGCCACGAGCGGGTCGGGAACGTTGTCGTACACCGCGTCGGCCCGTTCCTGGTCGCCGCCGAAACGCACGAGCGAGAACTCTTCGGTGTGCACCATTCCCGGGGCGACCTCGATCACCCGAATCGGTTCGCCGGCGAGCTCCAGCCGAAGCACCGAGAACAGCGCGCGTTCGGCAAACTTGGCCGCGTTGTATCCCCCGCCTCCCTCGTAGGCGACGTGACCGGCGATCGATGTGACGCCGACGATGGACGCCGCATCCGGAGCCGTCACGCTCGAGCGCAGCACCGGCAACAGCGCCGAAATGACCCGCTTCGTCCCGAGCACGTTGACGTCGAACATCTTCGCCCAGTCCTCGGCCGAGCTCGCTTCAACACTGTCCATCCCAAACGCACCACCCGCATTGCAGATCAGAACGTCTGCCCCACCGGATGCCGCCACCTCGTCGCGGAGACGATCCACATCTGCCTGCACGGTCACGTCAGCAACCACCACCTGGGCACCGGTCTCAGCGGCGAGCGCGTTCAACCGATCGGCGCGACGGGCAACCCCGACCACGTCCCACCCTCGGCTCCGGAACAGCCGAACGGTGGCCTCTCCGATCCCTGAACTTGCCCCGGTCACCACTGCGCGTTGTGTCGTCATGAAATCCAGCCTAGAGCGCAATGGTTACGCCATATTTCACGGACATTGTGTCGAGATGACGCGGTGCCTAGTCTCGAAGAACGACGGCATCCGCACCCGTTCCCCTACCCGAAATGAGCTTCTCATGGCCGATTCCGCTTCTTGGCAGTTTGAAACCAAGCAGATTCACTCCGGTGCAGCGCCGGACCCCACGACGAAGGCGCGCGCAACACCGATCTACCAGACCACAAGTTACGTGTTCGACAGCGCCGACCACGCGAAGAACCTCTTCGCGCTCGCCGAGTTCGGCAACATCTACACCCGCATCCAGAACCCGACCCAGGCTGTTGTTGAAGAGCGCCTCGCCGCGCTCGAGGGGGGCACCGGCGCCCTTCTCCTCGCCTCCGGCCAGGCCGCGTCCACCGCGTCCATCCTCAACATCGCCCAAGCGGGCGACCACATTGTGTCGTCGTCGTCGATTTACGGCGGAACATACAACCTGTTCAAGTACACGCTGGCCAAGCTCGGCATCGAGACGACCTTCGTCGAGGACCAGGATGACGCAGACGAGTGGCACCGGGCGATCCGCCCGAACACCAAGGCATTCTTCGCGGAGACCATTGGCAACCCGAGGATCAACATCCTCGACATTTCGCTGGTCTCGAGCATCGCGCACGAGGCAGGCATCCCGCTCATCGTCGACAATACGATCGCAACGCCGTACCTGATCCGCCCGTTCGAGCACGGCGCAGACATTATCGTGCACTCCGCCACGAAGTTCCTCGGCGGTCACGGCACCGTCATCGGTGGTGCCATCGTCGACGGCGGAACCTTCGAGTGGTCGAAGAACGTGGAGAAGTTCCCGGGACTCACCGAACCCGACCCGTCGTACCACGGCGCGAGCTACACCACGGCGGTTGGCGACGGCCTCGCCTACATCATCAAGGCACGGGTCCAGTTGCTCCGCGACCTCGGAGCGGCTATCGCCCCGGCGAGCGCCTGGCAGCTCATCCAGGGCATCGAAACACTGTCGCTCCGCATCGAGCGCCACGTGCAGAACGCCCAGGAGATCGCCGAGTGGCTCGATGGCCACCCCGACATCGCGAGCGTCAACTACTCGGGCCTGCCGTCGAGTCCGTGGTACGCCGCAGCCAACAAGTACGCGCCCAAGGGTGTCGGTGCGGTGCTCAGCTTTGAGCTCAAGGGTGGCGTCGACGCCGGCCGTGAACTTGTCAACACGCTGAGCCTGTTCTCCCACCTCGCCAACATCGGTGACGTGCGCTCGCTGGTGATCCACCCCGCGTCAACCACGCACTCCCAGCTCACCCCCGAGCAGCAGCTCACCACCGGAGTGACCCCGGGACTTGTGCGGCTGTCGGTCGGGCTCGAGAACGTGGCCGACCTCAAGGCCGACCTCGAAAACGGGCTTGCAGCCGCGCGCAAGGTCGTCGACGCCGCTCGCGCCTGACACTGCGATCCGCCGAACAACGACACAGCGCCCCGGCCCCTCCGGCTCGGGCGCTGTGTCGTTGGCAGGCGGCGCGCTCCCAGCAGCACGGGTTAGTCTCGCCCGATGACGAGGCTAACCGACGTATGGCGATCGCACCTGTTGAGCACGCTCTCGGGAAACAGCGAGGGTCGTCCGGCCTGGGTCGACCGGCTCGAGGAGGGCACTGACGCCGGGTTCTTCGGACCCGGCTCTGCGTCGTGGATCGTTCACGGTGAACTGCCGACCCTGGTGGCCGGTATCCGTTCCCTGCTGATGCAGGCTCTCCACCCCGGAGCCCTGGCCGGCGTCCACGACTGGTCCCGTTACCGCGATGATCCGCTGGGCCGGCTGACCGGCACCATCCAGTGGCTGATGACGGTGACGTTCGCGGACACCGCCACGGCGGAACGGGAATCGGAGCGGGTCCGTCGCTTCCACACCCGGGTGACTGGAACCTACGTCGACGCTGCCGGCCGCACACGGGAGTACTCCGCCGGTGATCCCGAACTGCTGTCCTGGGTACACAACGTCTTCACCGACTCCTTCCTCAGCTGCCAGGAACTCTGGGGCTCGCGCATCCCCGGTGGTGCCGACACCTACGTTCACGAGTGGACTCGGGCCGGGACGCTCATCGGGGTGGGAGCCCCTCCGCGCTCGGCCGCAGAACTGCGCGCACAACTGCACGCGGTGCTCGCCGCCGGCACGCTGAAGAGCGACGACCGGGTCCGCGAAATCGTCAGCTTCATCCGCACCCCGCCACTCTCTCCTGCCGTCATGCCGGCGTACCGGCTCCTGTTCGCTGGCGCCGTCGCCTCGATTCCCCGCGAGTACCGGGAGCTTCTCGGACTCCGTCGGCCACTGTTCCCGGCGGTCACCACCACTCGCATCGTCCTGGGTCTCGTTCGACGCATTCTGGGCCGATCGTCGACATCCGAAGAAGCAGCGCTCCGACGAATCGCACGGATCCGGGCCTCCGTGTAGCCGAAGCCGGTGGGCGTCGTAACACGAGCGCCCCCGACAATTCGGTTCGGCACAATGGACTCATGGACTGGCAGACACCCGAAGACACAGTCCCGTCGCGTTTTGTCACCGAGGCCGACACCAGGCACGTGTTGGGCAAACCACCGGCTACCGGAGCCTGGCGCGACGGCGACCCTCGCGGCGCCCGCCTGTTTGCTGAGCTCGGCCCGTTCGAGTTCGAGCGCGGCGGCTCAGTTCCGCACGTGCGACTGGCCTACGAAACCCACGGCACCCTGGCCGCCGACCGGTCCAATGCCATCCTCGTCGCCCACGCACTCACGGGCGACAGCCACATCATCGGCGACGCGGGACCCGGCCAGCCCACGGCCGGCTGGTGGCAGGAAATCGTCGGCCCCGGACTGGCTCTCGACACCGACCGGTGGTTCATCGTTGTTCCCAACATGCTCGGTGGCTGCCAGGGCTCCACCGGGCCGGCGTCGTTCGCGCCCGACGGTGTGGAATGGGGGGCCCGGTTCCCGTTCACCACGGTTCGCGACCAGGTTCGCGCGCAGGTGCTCCTCGCCGATGCGCTCGGCATCGAGCGCTGGGCCGGGGTCATCGGTGGCTCAATGGGCGGCATGCACGCCCTCGAGTGGGCGGTCGGCTTCCCGGACCGTGTGGGGCGACTCGCCGTTCTCGCCGCTCCCCCGCTGACAACCGCCGACCAGATTGCGCTCAACTCAGTGCAGCTCGAAGCGATCCGAATGGACCCGTTGTTTGCCGGCGGGGCGTACTACGACGCCCGTGACGGTGACGGGCCGCACCGCGGTCTTGCCCTCGCCCGACGGATGGCGCTGCTCAACTACCGCAGCCCCACCGAGCTCAACGAACGGTTCGAACGCAGCTGGCAGTCCTCCATCAGCCCGCTCGGCGCCGGCGGCCGCTTCGCCGTCGAGTCGTACATTGACTTCCACGGCAACAAGTTCACCCGCCGGTTCGACGCCAACAGTTACATCACCCTCGTCGAGGCGATGAACTCCCACGACATCGGCCGCGATCGGGGTGGAGTCGATGCTGCTCTTGCCCGGGTCACCGCTCAGGCACTCGTGCTCGGAATCGACTCTGACCGGCTGTTTCCCGTTGAGGGGCAACAGCGGATCGCTGCAGGCATCCGAACCGGAATTGATGGAAGGGAACCCGCTGTGCTGCATTCGCCGTTCGGTCACGACGGTTTCCTCATCGAGCACGATGCTGTGAGCGCCCACCTGCGGCGGCTGTTGGATGCCCCGGCGGCCTAAAAACCGGCGACCTCACGCCGCCGCGTCATATCCTCAGCGAGCGGCACGGGCAATAGACTTCCCTTCATGGCCGGCACCATCGAGGAAGCACACACACGCGTCAGCCGACGACCGTGCTCGACGCCGGGCGCCTCGTGAGCCCTAAACGGCTGAGTCCTGAAGAGCGCGACCGCTTCAGCTGGCAACTCGCCCGACTGCTCTACCGCACCACCCGACTTTTTGGCCTCACCGGCGTTGTGACAGCGATTGTCTGCCTGTCACTTCCGGGCGCCACCGACCTTCCCGCGTACATCGCGTGTGTCGGCCTGCTCGTTGCCCTGGCCGCGACTCTCATCCTCGCAACCCACCGACCGCATCCGTTGTGGATGATCCTCAGTTACTGCATCGGGCTCTGCACCATCTGCGCGATCTACATTCCCGCGAACGGCCAGCTCAACGTCGCGACGGGAAGCGCCATCTCCGCGGTCGGCGCGTGGGGCATCGGGTCGCTCGCCACCATCCTCGTCTCCACCCGGGGCCAGCTTTTCGTACTTGCGCTCGGTTTCTTCGGAACGGTGGGGACAATCCTGGCACTCAGCACCGGGGTGAACCCGCGCACGATGCCACTCCTGGTGTTCGTCATTGTCGGGTGGGGCGTTTCGACGATGTTCGGCCTGTGGCTGCGCTCGAGCTTTCCGCGCGTCATGGGCCGCGTCGCGAGCATCGGCCGGGCCCACAATGTCGAACGCCGGGCAACCGAAACCGAAACCCAGCGGCACCGTGACGCACGACTGCTGCATGACACGGTGCTCGCCACCCTCACCCTGCTCGCCCACTCCGGTGTTGGCGTCGCGCCGGAGGCACTGCGGTCGCAAGCCGAATCCGACGGTGCACTGCTCACCCGGCTGCGGCTCGGCGAAACGCCCAAGCCCAAGGCGAGCGGCGAGTACACCCTGACCAACACGGCTGAACTCGCGCTCGGTGGCACACTCGAGGCACTCAAGAAGCGGTTCAGCTCGATGGGGCTCGACATCAACTGGCACGGTTCAGGCCAGCTCGGCTTGCCGAGCACCAAGCTCGAAGCCTTCGTGCTCGCGATCAGCGAATGCCTCGAGAACGTGCGACGGCACTCCGGCCAAAAGGTGGCCCACGTGACTCTCAGCGATGACGGCGCGATCGTTCGAGGCGTTGTGACGGATGCCGGTGCCGGCTTTGACCCCCAGGCCATTGCCGGCGGTCGGCTCGGCTTCGGTGAATCCGTTGTCGCGCGGGTGCAGGACGCAGGCGGGAGCGTTCGCGTCTTCAGCGCGCCGGGCGCCGGCACAACTGTGGTTCTGGAGATTCCCAAATGACACGAACCGCGCAGCGACCCAGTCGCACCGAAACAGCCCGGTCCTCACTCGGCACCAGCCAGCTCGGCACCGGGCTGGCGGTCGCGGGCGCGATGATCATGCTCAGTTGCCTCTGGCGCTTCTCACTGCACGTGCTCGAATACCCGCACCTGCAGATGAACATCGCCGCGTGGCTGCTGTTGATCGGCGTGTCGGTCGCCACGATCATCCTGGTGCGCTGGAACGGCTTCATCCTCGGTGACATTGCGTTCACCGGGCTCACCACCCTCCTCGCCCTCGTTGTCGCCATCGACCTGGTATCGGTGTGGGGGCTCAGCTCCGTCGGCCTCTACCCGACTGCGGCCATCGGTGTCGGCGGCGTGCTGCTCGCCATCGTGAGCCTCCGCCCGGTGCGCGACGTCATAGCCATCACCGTCGTTTTGGCGATGATCCTCATCACCAGCTTCATTCTCAACGCGAGCCCCAATAACCTCGCGGTCGCCTCCGATATCCTGCTCTGCGTCCTCGCCATCGTGCCCCCACTCATCGGAGCGGCGATCGTCGGCTCCTACCGCCGCATGGTGATGATGGCGCTCGACCGGGTGCTCATCCAGTCCACCGTTGACGCGCCTGCCTATGGTGTAAGCATGCTGGAGTCGGCAGAGCTCGCGGCGATCGACCTCGAGATCGAGCGGCTCTTCGCCGACATCTCCAGCGGCCGTGAGCCCTTGCCCCTCGGCGATGAACGCGCCGAACGCGCCGGCGCGCTCGCCACCGAACTGCGCAGGCACCTCATTGCCGGGCGCAGCCACACCTGGTTGCACCACGCCATCAGCGAGTCAGATTTCCTCTCCGTATCGGTCGATTTGCGTGACCCGGACTCGCTCGCCGGCCTGTTGAACCAGCGCCAGCGCGACGGGCTGCTGTCTGCGCTCTGGTTGCTGATGTATGGGGAAACGCGCACGAGCAGGGAGGCGATCGTGACCCTCGGTCCTGCCGTGCAGGAGACATCCGCTCACCGCGGTGGAATTCGGTTCCCGATTCAGATCGAGGCTCAGGGGATGCGACGGGTTGACGTGGAACCGGCAACATGGCAGCACCTGAGCCGTGCGGGACGGTATGTTGATAGCACAACGCCACGTGCCCTGATGGTTGTCATCGAGTGCACGGTGGATAACCCGATCGACCGTTGAGGCCGACGGACGCCAAAAGGGGGAAGTACATGAGCAGTCCAGAGTCGCCCATTCGGCTTGCGATCGTTGATGATCACAAGATGCTCCTCGGGGCACTCACCGAGTGGATCCGTGGAGCCGCCGACGACATCACCATGGTCGCAGCGGTCGCCACCTGGCCTGAACTTCTCACCCACAGCGAGTTCCCCGTCGACGTCGTTTTACTCGACCTCGACCTCAAGGACAACATTCCGGTCTCGCTCAAGTTGTCGACGCTGAAGACGACCGGGGTGAAGACGGTGCTCATGAGCACATACTCCGACCCTGCGGTCGTTCGTGAGGCCCTGGCCTCCGGCGCACTGGGATACCTCGTGAAGACGGAAGACCCGTCGATGATCGTCGAGGCCATCCGCTCGGCCATGATCGGCGAGTCGTTCATTTCGCACGAACTCGACATCGCGCTCAACGCGAACCAGAGCGGATCGCCGAAGCTCAGCGCTCAGGAACGTCGTGTGATGGCGCTCTACGCCGCAGGTGAACCGGTCAAGAGTGTTGCTTACGAACTCGGGATCTCCGAGGAAACCGCGAAGAGCTACCTCAAGCGGATTCGCGAGAAGTACCGCGCGTCAGGCTTTGACGTCGGAACCAAGGTTGCTCTCCGCAAGCGCGCGATCCTCGACGGCATCATCCTCGACTGACCCGTTTCGCGTGGCGTGCTTCCGCTCGAGGGCGAAGCTCACTGAGGCGATGGCAATTCCTGCCGCGGTGAGTCCTACCCCAATCCAGATCGGCGCGAGGTAACCGGCACCGGTCGCGATGACCGCACCGCCGAGCGCTGCGCCGAGCGCGTTTCCGATGTTGAGCGCCGAATGGTTGAGCGCCGCCGCGATCGACTGGCTGTCTCCCGCCACGTCCATGAGCCTCGTCTGGATCGTCGGCCCGATGCCCTGAGCTGCGAAGCCGACGGCGAAAACGAAGACGAACAGGAGCGGAAGCGATCGCGCACTGACCGCGAGGCACACCAGCAGCACGAGCATTAGGACAAAGAACATCAGCAGCGTGCGCTTCACGCTGAGGTCCGCGAGGTGCCCGGCCACCAGGTTTCCGACGGTCATGCCGACACCGATGGTCACGAGTACCCACGGGACCACCTGGTCGGTTCCGCCACTCACGTCCGTCACGATCGGTGCAATGTAGCTGTAGACGGCGAAGAATCCACCAAAGCCGATCGAACCGATGGCCAGGGCGAACCAGACCTGCGGTGCGCGGAACACGCGCAACTCCCGGCGCAGGGTCTGGCTGGCGTCCCCCCGCTGCTCGGGAACAGCGAGGAGTATCGCGACCGTCGAGAGGGCGAACAGCACAGCAACGATCAGGTAGGCGGCCCGCCAGCCGAACCCCTGCCCGACCCAGGTGGCGAACGGCACCCCGACCACATTGGCGACGGTCAGCCCCGTCATCACGAGTGCCACTCCCCGCGCCC
Organism: Okibacterium sp. HSC-33S16; assembly: GCF_024171565.1. Lineage (GTDB taxonomy): Bacteria > Actinomycetota > Actinomycetes > Actinomycetales > Microbacteriaceae > Mycetocola_A. The sequence goes on along the minus strand of NZ_JALJZZ010000003.1, from coordinate 172,038 downwards.
GTTTGCCTGGGCCTAAGAGCCTGGCGCCGACGAGGGCCGCGATGCCGAAGTACGCACCGTGCGGAATGGCCGCGACGAACCGGGAGAGCAACACCAGTTCAAAGCTGGGCAGGATCGCGGTGGCCAGGGTCGCCACGGTGAAGGCCGTTCCCAGCCAGGCCAGGACCGTGCGGCGGTCGAATCGAGCGACCATGCCCGCGATGGTGGGTGCGCCGACGACGACACCGAGCGCGTATGCGGTGATCAGCCACCCGGCCCGCGCGTTGGCCGCTTCGGGTGAGAACGCGAAGAGCTCGGGCAACAGGTCGCTCGCGATGTGAGGCAACAGGCCCATGGCCACGAACTCCGTCGTGCCGATACTGAAGGCGCCGATGGAAAGCGCGAGCAGGGCAAGACGAATACGGGTCGGCGACAGCGGCGTCGACCCGTCAACAGAGGAGGGCATTTTGTGAAGTTTACGTGCCGACTCTGGCCAACCGTGAATCGATGCGGCCTACGCGTCGGCGGATGACTCCGAGATCGCCTTCTCCAAACGCTCCACCTTGCCGGTCAGTTCCCCGGTGTGGCCGGGCCGGATGTCGGCCTTCAAAACGAGTGATACGCGCGGGCCGAACGCGCCGACAGCATCCGTCGCCCGCTTGATGACGTCGAAAACTTCGTCCCATTCGCCTTCGATCGTTGTGAACATCGAGTCGGTCGAGTTCGGCAGGCCGGAGTCCCGCACGATGGTCACGGCGGCCGCGACCGCGTCGTGCACGGACGCGTCGGGGTGTGCTCCCCCTGACGGCGCAACGCTGAAGGCTACAAGCATGATTTACTCCCTGGGTGAGGTCGAGCTCTCTGGCGCCATCGTAACCCTCGACGCGACCGTGCGTTGAGAGAGGGCACGCCGGCGGGGCCGTGACGCGGTGACGACGGCGTGCACCGCCCAGCCCCACAGCACGACGTAACCGATGTTGCGCACGGTGAGCACGGCGACGAGAAGGGGATCAGCGGCCAGCAGCCGAACGTACAGGTAGGGGTAGACGAACTGGGTCAGCGCCGCGAGCACGAGCGCGATGCTGGCCGGAACCGCGTAGCCCCGCCCCCGCCAGACGATGCCGAGCACGATCGGCGCGACGAGCCAGGTCAGAAATTGCGGAGAGCCCACCTTATTCACGAGTTGGAAGGTGACGACGAACGCAAGGGCGAGCGGCGGAAAAAGCCGCACCAGCGGAGCGCCGCTCCGCACGGCTCGGAGCCCGAGCAGGGCAACCGCGGCTCCCGCACACGCCAGCAGCGGGGTCATCAGCGCCGCGACGACCTCGGTGTGCGGACCGGCCACCTGGAATGTCAGGATGTCGGTGCTGTAGACGATCGCACTCGATCCGACACCGGCAACCGCCAGCCACAGGTACGGTGCCGCCACGGGGGCCTCAATCTGAAGCCCCCGCCCGGTCTGTTCGACCACAAAGCCCAGCAGGTGCGCTCCCCCGCCTGCGCCGATCACGATCCCGGCGAGGATCGCACTCGTTACAGCACCAGCCGCCAGTACCGTCCAGCGTCGGGTCGACGCGAGCAACAGGGCGCCGATGAGTGCCGCGGGCCAGACCTTGATCCAGGTTGCCAGGGCCAGGAGAGTTCCCCCGATGCGCGGATGCTGCGCCACCAGCAGCAGGGCGATCACAGCCAGCGGCACGGTCACGGCATCGATGCGGGCCAGGGCGATCGGCCCGAGGGCCGCGGTGAACGCAATCCACCACCACGCGGCCGCCCGTCGGCGCCGGGAGGTTCCTCGACCGAGCAGCAGGGCGAGCGCACCGGCGTTGAGTGCCGTGACCAGCAGAAGCCAGCTGAGGCCGTAGTTCTCGGGCCCGGCAGACAGCGCGGCAATCATCGGCAGGAGCGCGGCGATCGGGTACACCCACGGCTCGTCGATGCCAGGCACACCACTCCCGCCGAGCGCCTGCAGCACCCACGGCCGGTAGACGAGGGTCACATCACCGAGCGGCAGACCGAGAGCGTACTCGCCGATTCCGGTGCCCGGCATGCCCAGGCAAATCCAGCCGAGCAACGCGTGCACGGCAAGAAACCCGACCCACACCCGCATCGTCCTGTTCACCGCACTCATCCTAGGGGTGCGCTTGTTCGGATCCAGCGTGGAAGACGGGGAACGGATGCCGTCGCTCGCGACGACCGCGCGGCATCCGTTCTCACTCTCTCAGTATCCGGAGAAATAATCGGTGTGCACGCGACGCACGCCGAGCGCACGGAGGGCCGGCTTCAGGTCGTCGACGAACGCCGGCGGCCCGGACAGCCAGGCCAATCGCGAGCGCGCGTCCGGCACGAGCTCTGCCAGTCGGTTCCGGTCGAGCCGACCGGGGCCGGCATATCGCGCACCGGGCGGCAGCGACGGTGGCCGATCGGGGGCGAGGACGTGAAGCGCGACTCCCGCGAGGTTCACGCCGTCGAGGAGCGCCAGCTCGGCGGTGTCTGCCAGCGCGAGAACGAGGACAACATCCCGGCGGGGCCCCTCGGCGGCGAGCTGGCTGAGGAACGGCGTGACGCCGATGCCGGCAGCCACGAGGAGCAGAGGACGCGCGGGGTCTGCCGGAAGCACGAACTCGCCCCACACGCCAGTTGCCGACAGTCGTGCTCCGGGCTCGAGTGTTGTCAGCGCCGACTTGAAGCTGCTGTCGCTCGACCGGTAGGCCACGGTAACGACGTCGGAGGTGGGTGCCGAGGCGATGCTGAACAGGCGGCGCTGACCCCGTGCGTCGGGCTTAGGGTGTGGCACCTGCAGCTCGAGGTACTGCCCTGGCGTGAATCGAACGGGAGCGGCCGGCCGGAAGGAAATTTCGACAATCGACGGTGCGACCTGTCGCCGGGACAGCAGCTCAAGACGGATGCCACGGCGCTGGCTGACGAGAAACGCGAGCAGGTTGCCGACGATCAGTGCCAGTTCGGGCGTCGAGTAGACCGGGCCGATCGCGTACGGCACCGCAACCAGCACACCGACGATCGCGGCTTCGGCGAGCTGCTGCCACCGGCGCGGCGGAAGGGTCAGCGGTTCGCTGAGCATGAAGCCGGCCAGGAACAAGATCGGGTACGAGGTGAACGGGGTGGCCAGGGCGGCGCCGAGTGACATGCCGCCGCTCGCCAGGGTGACCACGACCACCCCGGGGCTCACGGCAACGAAGACTCCACCCATCGCGAGGCGACGGGTGCGGTAGAGCACGAGGAACGCGGTGACGAGCACGAACGGCAGCAGGTACTGGCTGCCAACCCACCACCAGGAGACGCCGAGTCCGGTCAGCCCGACCACGACGGCACCGAACGCGGCAGGGTTGAAGACGTGCCGACCACGAATGGCGATGAGGTACTTCGAGAGTGTGGCGACCAGTGCCGCGAGCGCGGTCGCTCCGAGTTCAGCGAGTTCGAGGCTCGGGCGGAAAATGAAAAAGAGCAGGAGCCCGGTGATCAGTGCGGACTCCCCGTGCGGCACCACCCGGAACAGCCGGGCCACCCCGACGTTGGAGGAAACGCTCACGCCCACCGCGACCACGAGGGTGGCCAGCAGCTCGAGCGGCGTGAAGAAGAGCAGCCCGAACGCACTCAGGAGCATGCTCACCGCGGCGAGGAGCACGAGCAGCACGATGACCTGCCGGTACATCGTGATGCGGCCGAGGGTGGTGTCGAATGCTCGCTTCATCGAAAGAGCTCCGCGTCGAAACCGACCGAGCGCTCCGCGGTGCCGTCGGAGAACATGCGCAGCCCGTCGATACCGAGCGTCGAGCTCAATTCGGCGGGCGAGGTAAAGAACAGGGCCGTCGCGGCACCGTCGGCGAGCGCAGCGTCGGGCGCCGTGGCCCACGTCGCCACCACGGTGGAGGTGGGCCGGCCGGTTCGACCGTCGATCACGTGGTGCAGTCCGCTCCCCCAGGCCCGGCGGTTACTCGCCGATGCACACAGCGCGCCGGACCTGAGCGTCGTCACGCCAATGGCGAGGGTCGGGTCGAACGGATGCTCGAGCGCCACCCGGATCGGGTCACCGGCGTGCAGCAGGTCACCCGAGGCGTCCACGGTAAATGACGCGTGTCCGGCGGCGCGCAGCAGCCCAGCCACCCGGTCGACGAGGTAGCCCTTGCCTGCGGCACCCACGTCGATGGTTACCTGGCGAACGGTGGTCAGTATGGTGCCATCGAGTCGACCGACCTCGTCCTCCCGCGGCGCAGGCCCCGCGGTGCCGTGCGGCCGGAAGGAGTAGTCGGCGTCGTAGCCGAGCGCGTCGAGGGCATCACCGACGAACGGCGACACCGCACCACCGGTGACGTCGCCGAGGCGACGATACAGCGAAAACAGCGCGGGAGCATCCGCCCCACAATCGAATCGACCGGCGCTGCGGGCCGCCGCCGTGACGACAGAGTCGCTGCGAAACCGGGACCAGGTACCCTCGAATACCTCGATGAGCTCATCGATCGCCGCCCTGGTGAGCGCCGCTACCGGTTCAGCGGTGTCGATCTGCCAGGCCGTGCCGATCGCCTCGAAGCTCCAGGTGGCGGTGCGGGCGTCAGCTGTCAGGGCGGCTGTACCGGTGCCGGGCTCAGTCGGCATCGGCCCGAATCTGATCGATGGCCGCGTTGAACCCGCCACTGGTGAGCGAGGACCCGGCCACCTTGGACACGCTCAGTGAGTCGAGCGGCTTGCCAACCACCACGGCCGAGATGTTCTCGATGAACTCGCCCTGAAACTTCTTCGCGTTCGGCGAGCCACCGCTGCCGGTGACGTTGAGCGCCGTCACCACATTGTCGGCGAGGGTGAGCGTCACGGTGACCGACTCGGCTCCTCCCGGGGACTGGTAGTCACCGGTCGCCGTGTACTCACCGTCGGTGTAGCTGACGGTCGAATCAGGTGCGGCCCCGCCGGTGTCAGCAGTGGCGGGCGGTGAGGGCTCATCGGCCGGCGCTGAGCAGCCGGCGAGAGCGCCGATCACGGCCAGTCCGGCCAGTGCGGCCGCGGTGTTCTGTCTCTGACGAATCTGCATGGCGGGGCTCCCGTCGATCGCGATTGGTTGAAGCTGAAACCAAACCTAGCGCGCTCGACCTCACCTCCGGCTATCGACCGGCTGGGACCTGCCTGTGAACTCGCGCGCTCAGCGGGAGGGCAGTGAGAGCAACCGACGCACCGCATCGGGCAGCGCTTCGGCGATGTCGAGCGCCACAAGAGGCCCGCCGCGTGAAGCCAGGCTGGCCGCAACGCCATGCAGCACCGAGGCCGACGCCGCGAGTCGGGCAAGCACCCCGTGCTCGAACACCTCGTCGGCGTGGGTGGCGACGAGCGCCCCGAGGACTCCGCCGAGAACGTCGCCCGACCCCGCCGTCGCGGTCCACGGTGGCGCTCCGGTCACGGCCAGTCGAACACCGAGCGGCTCGGCGATGAACGTCGTACTTCCCTTGAGCAGCACGGTCACCCGCAGCAGGTCGGCGGCCCGGCCCGCCCAGACCGAGGGTGCTGTGGCGATGGTCTCGGCCGACACCGCCTCACCGGCGTGGCCAAGCATCCGGGCCAGTTCGCGGTAGTGCGGTGTCACGAGCACTCCGGCGCGCGGGGCGTCTGCAACCATCTCGAGAGCTCCGCCGTCGGCAACTACCGGCTCGTCCGAGGCGAGCGCGTCGGAGAACAGCGTGCCGAGCAGTCCAAGATCGCTCGAGTCGGTGCCCGAGCCGATCAGCCACGCCTGCACGCGGCCCGGCAGCGTCACAACCTCCGGCCGACGTGCGAGCACCAGGTCGGTCGCATCGCCGAGGTAACGGATCATCCCGAGCCCGGTGCGCGCGGCACCCTCCACTCCGAGCACCCCGGCGCCCGGATATTCGGCGGAGCCCGTCACGATGCCGAGCACGCCACGACTGTACTTGTCATCTGTATCGGTGGGAACGGCGACGTACGCTGCTGCTTCCCGCTCGCCCCACGGCATCCATTCACGTCCCATGCACTTCACGATAAGGCCGGTGGGATATCTTGAACAGTCGTGGCATGTGCAACCCGTGCCAGTGTAAGGAGAACAATGCCTGCCCTGTTCGAACCGCTCACCGTCCGCGGCCTGACGCTGCGCAACCGCATCTGGATCGCGCCGATGTGCCAATACTCGGTCGATCAACGCGACGGCGTCCCCACCGACTGGCACCTCGTACACCTCGGCCAGTTCGCGATCGGCGGCGCCGGACTCGTCATCGCCGAGTCCACAGCGATCAGCCCTGAAGGCCGGATCAGCGATCGGGACACCGGCATCTGGACCGACAATCAAGCGGATGCCTGGGCGCGCATTGTTCGCTTCGTCAGGTCACAGGGTGCTGCAGCGGGAATCCAACTCAACCACGCCGGTCGTAAAGCCTCCACGTTCGCACCGTGGGGCAGCGCAGGGCGCCGCGGAACCATTCCGGCCGTCGAGGGCGGGTGGGAAACCGTCGGACCGACCGCTCAGCCATTCGACGGTTACGCCGCGCCACGGGCACTCGACGAGGCGGGCATCGACCGGGTCGTCGCCGACTTCGCCTCAGCCGCCCGTCGCGCCGTTGCTGCCGGCTTCTCGGTCCTCGAGATCCACGCGGCTCACGGCTACCTGCTGCACCAGTTCCTCAGCCCGCTCGTGAACACCCGCACGGACTCCTACGGCGGGTCACTGGAGAACCGGGCGCGCCTGCTGTTGCGCGTCGTCGAGGCGGTGCGCCAGAACGCCGGCGACACGGTGGTGTTCGTGCGGTTCTCGGCCACCGACTGGGCGTCGGGAGGGTGGGACGAGCAACAGACCGCGACCGTCGCCCGCTGGGCCGCCGATGCTGGCGCCGACTTCTTCGACATCTCGACGGGTGGAGCGATCCCCGGTGTCGAGATTCCGCTCGAACCGGGCTACCAGGTGCCGTTCGCCCGATCGGTGAAAACTGCAGCGGGCGTCGGCGTTGCGGCCGTGGGGCTCATCACCGACCCGCAGCACGCCGAAGAAATCGTGGCGTCCGGCTCAGCCGATGCCGTCCTCGTCGGTCGCGAAGCCCTCCGCGACCCGCACTTTGCGGTGCGCGCCGCCGCCGAGCTTGGCGCGAGCATTGACTACCTGCCCGGCCAGTACGAGCGTGCTCCGTACTCCCAGCCAGCGGGAGTTACACGCTAACGCCGCTGCGTGGCATCCTGAACCTCACCGACCAGCTCCTCGATGATGTCTTCGAGGAAGAGCACACCGGTGGTGTCGCCCTCCCTGTTGAAGGCACGGGCGAGGTGGGCGCCGGAGCGCCGCATGATGGCCAGGGCGTCTTCGAGGTCGGTGTCCTCGAAGATCGACACCAGCTGGCGGATGCGCTTGGCGGGCACCGGCCGGTCGGAATCGCCGTCGTCGACACCCGAATCCAGCCGAAGCACGTCCTTGAGGTGCAGGTACCCCGACGGCAACCCGTTCGCATCGACGATCACATAACGGGAGAAGCCGTACTTGGCGACCGAGCGCTCCACGTCGGCCGGAGTGGTGTTCTCCGGCAGGGTGACGAGGGTCTCCAGCGGAAGCGCGACGTCGATGACTTTTTTGTTGGTGAATTCGAACGCGGCCAGCAACGCACCGGTGGAGTCGAGCAGCAAGCCCTCACGCGTCGACTGGTCGACGATATTCGCGACCTCGTCGAGTGTGAAGGTGGATGCTGCCTCGTTCTTCGGTTCGACCCGGAACAACCGGAGTACGGCGTTCGCCGCCGCGTTGAGACCCCAGATCACCGGCTTGAACACGCGACCCACGAAAACGAGCGGAGGCGCGAGCAGCAGAACGGCTCGATCGGGCACCGAGAAGGAGAGGTTCTTCGGCACCATCTCGCCGAACACCACGTGCAGGTACGAGACGAGCAGCAGCGTCACCACGAAGCCGACGGTTCCGACAGCTTCCTCGGGCAAACCGGTCAGGCCGAGGGGCACCTCGAGCAGGTGGTGGATGGCCGGCTCAGACACGTTGAGGATGAGCAGCGAACACACGGTGATGCCGAGCTGGCTGGTCGCGAGCATGAGCGTCGCGTGCTCCATGGCCCACAGCGCCGTGATGGCGCTGCGTTTGCCCTGCTCGGCGAGCGGTTCAATTTGTGAGCGCTTGGCCGAAATGACCGCGAACTCGGCTCCAACGAAGAAGGCGTTGCCGAGGAGCAGGACGACAAGCCAGGCGATTCCGGCCCAGTCACTCATTTTCGGCTTCTTCCTTCACGGGGTTGGGGGTGTAACGGATGCGATCAATCCGGCGGCCGTCGAGGCGTTCGACGCGCAACGTCCCCGAGTCGATCTCGACGGTGTCACCGATCAGGGGCAGCCGTCCCAGTTCGCTCATCACGAAACCAGCGACGGTTTCGTACGGACCGTCTTCGGGAACCGAAATGGCGGTGCGTTCGAGCAGCTCGTCTGGACGAAGGTCACCGGGGAAGGCGATCGAGTCGAGGGTGCGAACCACTCCGGCGCGGGTGCGGTCGTGCTCGTCGGCGACTTCACCGACGAGTTCTTCGACGAGGTCCTCGAGGGTCGCGATGCCGGCCGTTCCACCGTACTCATCGACGACGACGGCCATCTGGAAGCCGCGACCGCGGAGCTCGGAAAGCAGGGCGTCGAGGCGCATGGTCTCCGGCACCCGCACAATCTCCGACTGCAGGGCAGACACCGGAACATCAGCTCGCTTGGCGCGTGGGACCGCGATGGCCTGCTTGATGTGCACGAGGCCAACGACGTCATCGGCGTCCTCGTCGATCACCGGGAAGCGGGAGTATCCGGTGCTTCGGGCCAGTTCGACCACAAGCTGTGCCGAGTCGCCGCGGCGCACCGCTTCAACCCGCGGGCGCGGGGTCATGACGTCGGCCGCCGTGTGACCCGAGAAAAGCAGTGTGCGGTTGAGCAGGGTCGCGGTGTCGCTCTCGAGCGTGCCGGCGCCGGCGCTGCGGCGAACGAGGCTCGACAGCTCCTCGGCCGTCCGGGCTCCGGACAGTTCTTCCTTGGGCTCAATACCGATCGAGCGGAGGATGCCGTTGGCGCTGCCGTTGAGCACAACGACGGCCGGCTTGAACACGGTGGTGAACAGCGTCTGGAACGGCACGACGAGTTTCGCGGTTGCAATGGGCAGCGCCAGCGCAAAGTTCTTGGGCACGAGCTCGCCGATGATCATCGACAGCAGGGTCGCAATGATGATGGCGGTCACCGTGGCCACGGGCTCAACGGTTACCTCGGGGAAACCGATCGCGAGCATCGGCTGCGAGAGCAGGCTCGTGATCGCCGGCTCCATGGTGTAACCGGTGAGCAGGGTGGTGAGCGTGATGCCGAGCTGGGCACTCGAGAGGTGCGTCGATGTGATCCTCAACGCGGCGATGGTCATGCCGAGCCGGGTCTCACCCCGAGCCTGGCGTGCCTCGAGCTCTGAGCGGTCGAGGTTGACGAGCGAGAACTCACTCGCCACGAAGAGGCCGGTGCCCACGGTCAGCAGAAGTCCGACGCCGAGCATGATCCACTCAAACAGCACGAGTCACCTCCCGGGCGGGGAGGACAGGTTGATGAGCGTCGGGCGAATCGGCAGGAGGGGGGTCGTCCATTGTGCAAGCCAGTATACGCAGCCGAGCCTGAATTTCCGCTTGACGCGGTGTGCTCGCTACCAGGACACCGGCAGCGCTTTGCCTTCGTCGTAGCCCGCGGCGGACTGCAGTCCCACCCGAGCGCGTTCCCAAAATTCGGGAAGAGTGGATGCTCCGGCGTAGGTGAACGATGAACGCACGCCTGATGTGATCATGTCGAGCAGGTCCTCCACGCTCGGCCGGCCTGGGTCGAGGTAGATCTTCGACGACGAAATGCCCTCGGCAAACAGCGTTTTGCGTGCCAGCTCATACGGGTCAAGGCGGCCGAACCGCTCCTGAACCGCTTTGGTGGATGCCATGCCCCAGCTTTCCTTGAAAAGCCGCCCCGTGGCATCCGTGTGCAACGATCCTGGAGCTTCGATGGTGCCGGCGAACCAGGAACCGATCATCACGCTCGATGCTCCGGCAGCGAGGGCTAACGCGACGTCACGGGGATACCGGACGCCGCCGTCAGCCCAGACGTGCACGCCCAGGTCGCGGGCGGACTCCGCCGTTTCGAGCACTGCGGAGAACTGGGGACGACCGACAGCCGTCATCATGCGGGTGGTGCACATGGCACCGGGGCCGACGCCGACCTTGAGGATGTCGGCACCGGCAGAGACGAGGTCGGACGCGCCGACCGGGGTGACGATGTTTCCGGCGACGAGCGGGATACCGAGCCGCAGGCTCTTCACGGTGGCAAGGGCTGAGAGCATGCCCTCCTGGTGACCGTGCGCCGTGTCAAGGACGAGCACGTCCACTCCGGCCGCGGCGAGTGCCCGCGCCTTCGCGGCGACGTCACCGTTGATGCCGATGGCCGCCGCCACAATGAGCCGACCCGAAGCGTCAAGCGCCGGCCGATAGAGCGTCGCGCGCAGGGCGCTTGTACGCGAGAGGGTCCCGACGAGCGCCCCGTGCCGAAGCACAGGAGCGAAGTCGAGGTCGGCGGCAACGAGCAGGTCGAACGCGCTGCGCGGGTCGGTGACGTCTTCGGCGTCGATCGAGGTGAGCCGGCCGGAAAGCAGCTCACCGAGTTTCGTGTCTGGCGCGCTGTCACCGAGCAGCGCTGCCGGCACGCAACCGAGGTACTCCCCCGCCGTCGACTTCACGACGATGCCGTGCCCGGCGAGAGCCGGCGTCACGAGCAGCGCATCAGCGACCGTTGCGTCGGGAGCCAGCTCGATCGGGGTGTCGTATTCGACCGGCTGTGACTTGACCCAGCGAATGGCAGCATCAAGTTCCTGCAGCGGCATGTCCTGCGGCAGCACGCCGAGTCCGCCGCGCCTGGCCAGTGTTGCGGCCAGGCGTGGACCGGTCACCGAGTTCATATTCGCCGACACGATTGGGATCTGGGCGGCGGTGCCGTCATTGGGCGCGAGCGACACGTCGAGCCGTGACGCCACGTCCGAACGTGACGGCACGAGGAAGACGTCCGAGTAGGTGAGATCGAAAACTGGTTCCTGACCGTAGAACTCCATAGTGAACACGCTACTCATCCGATCAGCGGGCCGCAGCCTTCCGCTAAAGGAGTTAGGCTTGATAACTGGATCTGGCAGCGCTTCCCACGGATGTCGCTGCTGCTCATATCAACGGAGAGAGTGGTGGTCTGGCGGTGTCAAGCCAGTTGACCGGTGTGGGAACTGACGACGGTTCGTCGGGTGAATTCGGAGCGAACGAGTGGCTCGTCGACGAAATGTATGAGCAGTACATCGCCGATAAGAATTCTGTCGATCAGTCCTGGTGGCCGATTCTCGAGAACTACTCGCCGGTGAAGGGTGACGCGGCGACGAGTCCCGCTCCCCCGGCGCACCCCGTAACGGCGCCGATTCCGGTAATCGGCTCGCAGCCGGCCGCACGAACAACGTCGGTGCAGCCCAAGGCCGCCCCGATTCCCGCCGATGCTCCACGCACGGCGTCGGCCAAGCCGAAAGATTCTGAAGCAACGGATGCTGTCGCGAACGAACCGCAAGACACGGTTCAGCCCCTGCGCGGCATGGCGAAGTCGCTCGCGACCAACATGGACGTGAGCCTCACGGTCCCGACGGCCACGAGCGTTCGCACGATCCCGGCCAAGCTGATGATCGACAACCGCATCGTCATCAACAACCACCTCAAGCGTGCCCGCGGCGGCAAGGTGAGCTTCACCCACCTCATCGGGTGGGCACTCATTCAGGCGCTCAAGGACTTCCCGAGCCAGAACGTCTACTACGACATCGTCGACGGTAAGCCGAGCGTTGTCGCTCCGGCGCACGTCGGACTCGGCATCGCCATCGACATCCCGAAGCCAGACGGCAGCCGTGCGCTGCTCGTCCCCGCGATCAAGAAGGCCGACACCCTCACCTTCAGCGAGTACCTCGCCGCCTACGAAGACCTCGTCTCCCGTGCCCGCAAGAACAAGCTGACCGCTGACGACTTCAAGGGTGCATCGGTCTCATTGACCAACCCGGGTGGTATTGGAACCGAGCACTCGGTTCCTCGCCTGATGAAGGGGCAGGGCTGCATCATCGGTGCCGGCGCCCTCGATTACCCGGCCGAGTTCCAGGGTGCAAGCGAGCACACGCTCGTCGAGCTGGCCATCGGCAAGACCATCACCCTGACCTCCACCTATGACCACCGCGTCATCCAGGGTGCCGGTTCGGGCGAGTTCTTGAAGAAGGTCCACGAGCTGCTCACCGGGCAGAAGTCCTTCTACCACGACATCTTCGCGGCCCTCCGCATCCCGTACGACCCCGTGCACTGGGCACCGGACATCTCCGTTGACCTCAGCGACACGGTCAGCAAGACGGCGCGCGTGCAGGAGCTCATCAACTCGTTCCGGGTTCGCGGTCACCTCATGGCCGACGTCGACCCGCTTGAGTACGTGCAGCGGTCGCACCCCGACCTCGACATCCTCAACCACGGCCTCACCTTCTGGGACCTCGACCGTGAGTTCGTCACGGGCGGCTTCGGCGACAAGCGCCAAGCCAAGCTTCGCGACATTCTCGGCCTGTTGCGTGACTCCTACTGCCGCACCATCGGCCTCGAGTACATGCACATTCAGGACCCGGCGCAGCGTAAGTGGATTCAGGAGAAGGTCGAGCGTCCGTACGCCAAGCCGACCCACGATGAGCAGATGCGCATCCTCGGCAAGCTCAACGAGGCCGAGGCGTTCGAAACCTTCCTGCAGACGAAGTACGTCGGCCAGAAGCGCTTTAGCCTCGAGGGTGGCGAATCCACCATCGCCTTGCTCGACGCCATTCTTCAGGGCGCGGCGGAAGCCGGCCTCGACGGAGCCGCAATCGGCATGGCCCACCGCGGTCGCCTGAACGTTCTCACCAACATCGCGGGCAAGACCTACGGCCAGGTGTTCCAGGAGTTCGAGGGAACCACCAAAAAGGCCTCCGGTTCCGGTGACGTTAAGTACCACCTCGGCACAGAAGGCACCTTCCGCGCCGCTGACGGTACGGAGCTCCCGGTCTACCTGGCCGCGAACCCGTCGCACCTTGAAGCCGTCAACGGCGTGCTCGAGGGCATCGTCCGCGCGAAGCAGGACCGCCAGCCGATCGGATCGTTCACCACCCTGCCGATCCTCGTCCACGGTGACGCGGCGATGGCCGGCCAGGGCGTCGTGCTTGAGACCATGCAGCTCTCACAGCTCCGTGGATACCGCACCGGCGGAACCATCCACGTTGTGGTCAACAACCAGGTCGGCTTCACGACTCCTCCTGGCGAGGGCCGCTCGTCGGTTTATTCCACAGACGTGGCCAAGACGATCCAGGCCCCCATCTGGCACGTGAACGGCGATGACCCCGAGAGCGTTGTTCGGGTGGCCCAGCTTGCGCTGGACTACCGTCAGCAGTTCAAGAAGGACGTCGTCATCGACCTCATCTGCTACCGACGTCGCGGACACAATGAGGGCGACGACCCGTCGATGACGCAGCCGCTGATGTACAACCTCATCGAGCAGAAGCGCAGCGTGCGCAAGCTCTACACCGAAGCTCTCGTCGGTCGTGGCGACATTACCGAAGACGAGTACGAGGCATCGCACCGTGACTTCCAGGACCGCCTCGAGCGCGCCTTCATGGAAACACACGCCGCCCAGACTGCGTCGACGCCCATCATCCTCGATGACACGGACGACGATGGCTACTCGGGTGAGCCGGAGACCACGGGTGTTCCTGAGGCCGTCGTTCACCTCATCGGTGACGCCTTCAACAACAAGCCCGCCGGCTTCACGGTGCACCCGAAACTGCAGCAGCTGCTGCAAAAGCGCCTCGACATGAGCCGAAACGGCAACATCGACTGGGCCTTCGGCGAGCTCCTCGCCCTCGGATCTCTCCTGGTGGAGGGCACCCCGGTGCGGATGAGCGGTCAGGACTCGCGCCGCGGCACCTTCGTGCAGCGTCACGCCGTACTCCACGACCGGGTCAACGGTCAGGAGTGGCTGCCACTCGCGAACCTCGCGGACAACCAGGCCCGGTTCTGGATCTACGACTCGCTGCTTTCGGAGTACGCTGTCCTCGGTTTCGAGTACGGCTACTCGGTCGAGCGCCCCGACGCCCTCGTCCTCTGGGAAGCACAGTTCGGTGACTTCGCCAATGGTGGCCAGACCATCATCGACGAGTTCATCTCCAGTGCCGAGCAGAAGTGGGGCCAGCGGTCGAGCGTGGTTATGCTTCTCCCCCACGGTTACGAAGGCCAGGGCCCCGACCACTCGTCCGCGAGGATCGAGCGTTACCTTCAGCTCTGCGGTGAGAACAACATGACCGTTGCTCGCCCGTCGACCCCGGCGTCGTACTTCCACCTGCTTCGCCGGCAGGCCTACGCACGGCCCCGTCGCCCGCTCGTCGTATTCACGCCGAAGGCCATGCTTCGCCTGCGCGGAGCATCCTCGAGTGTCGAAGACTTCACGAGCGGCAAGTTCGAACCGGTCATCGACGACGCACGGATCACCGACAAGGCAGCGGTCAAGCGCGTGCTGCTGCACTCGGGCAAGATCCACTGGGACCTCGTCTCAGAGCTCGCCAAGCAGCCCAACGATGAGATCGCCCTGGTCCGGGTTGAGCAGTACTACCCGCTGCCCCAGGCCGAACTCGAAGCCGTCATCGCCCAGTACCCTGACGCTGAACTAGTCTGGGTTCAGGACGAGCCGGAGAACCAGGGCGCCTGGCCGTTCATGGCCCTCGAAGCCGCGAAGCACGTGAAGGACCGGACTCTCCGCGTCGTCTCCCGCGCCGCCTCGGCCTCACCGGCCACCGGCTCCGCGAAGCGGCACGCCGCCGAGCAGGCCGACCTCCTGTCACGGGCGCTCACGCTCTAACGCGCACTCACGATCGAGAAGGCGTCGGCTCCTGCCGGCGCCTTTTCTCGTTCCGGAAGAATCCCCCTCGACCACCGGCGTTCTGCCACACTTGGAGGCAACCAAGGGGGCCTATGTCTTCGAGCCCGTTCCGCACGTCCCGTTCGTTGGTGTCCTCTCGCACCGGACCGGTGCTTGTCGGCTCTGCGGCTGCAGCGTTTCTCGTCTCCGCCGTCGTCTCGGCCACACCATGGCCGTCGGCTTTGCTCATCCGCGCGACGTTTGAAGCCGGGGCCCGCGCCACCATCAAGGAGATGCTGCCCTACGTCCCCGCCTCGGCCGTCTCCAACCGGCTCGACCTTCCGGTGACGGTGGCGAGCGGTCGAAGCACTTACGATGTCTTCACGCCCACCGCCACCCCCTCTCAACGACCCACAGTCGTCTGGGTGCACGGCGGCGCGTGGATCTCCGGGCGCAAGGCCAATGTGGCCCCCTACCTCCGCATTCTGGCCTCACACGGATACACCGCCATCGGCGTGAACTACCCCGTCGCCCCGGAGAAGACCTATCCGGCGGCCGTGCGCGACCTCAACGACACCATCGCCCACATCATCGCGAACGCCGACGAACTCGGGGTCGACGCCACCCGCATCGTTTTGGCCGGCGACTCTGCCGGTGCACAACTCGCCAGCCAGCTCGCCGCCCTCACAACCAACCCGGCGTACGCGAACCTGCTCGGCCTCACCCCTTCGCTCGCTCCCGAGCAACTGAGTGCAACCATCTTGCACTGCGGCGTCTACGACCTCGACGCGATGGCTGGCCTCTCGGGCATCACGGCGTGGGGATTCAAGACCGCGTTGTGGGCATACACGGGCACTAAGGACTGGGCGTCCAGCTCAGCTGGCGCCACCATGTCGACGCTCGAATTTGTCACGCCCGACTTCCCGCCCACCTTTCTCAGCGGCGGCAACGGCGACGCCCTGACCTCGATCCAGTCGATACCGATGAGCATCGCTCTCAGAAACCAGGGCGTCGAGGTGACCGAACTGTTTTGGCCGGCATCCCACGAACCCGCGCTCCCGCACGAGTACCAGTTCCACCTCGACCTGGATGAAGCGCACACCGCGCTCGATCGCACGCTGGAGTTTCTCGACCGGCTGACCGGCTGACCGTTCCCCGAGGATGCCGCCTCCGGCGCTCTACTCTGGAGGAATGGAATATGCCCTTCTGGGACTCTTCGGTGTCCTCGCCATCGTCCTGGTCGCGCGGTTCGCTCCCCGATTGGGAGTGGCGAGCCCGCTTCTCCTCGTCGTCGTTGGCATCGCCACGAGCTACATCCCCGGGGTTCCCGACATCGTGGTGCCGCCCGAGCTGATCCTCTCGGTGGTGCTGCCGCCCATCCTGTACTCGGCAGCCGTCAACGTGCCGCTTCTCGACTTCCGTCGCAACCTCAAGGCCATCACCGGCCTCTCCGTGCTCCTCGTGATCGTCTCCGCGCTGATCACAGGCTTCGGGCTCTACCTCATCCTGCCCGACCTGAGCCTCCCGGCGGCAATTGCCCTCGGTGCGGTGATCAGCCCGCCGGATGCTGTCGCTGCGACCTCGATCGGCAAGCGTCTCGGTCTTCCCCCGCGGCTCGTGACCGTTCTGGAGGGCGAGGGGCTGGTGAACGACGCGACCGCGCTTGTCTTGCTGCGCACCGCCATCGCCGCCTCCGCCGGAGCCGTGTCGCTCGGCGAGGTGGCCGGCGACTTCGCCTACGCGGTCGCGGCCGCGATCGTCATCGGAATCGCGGTGGGCTACGCGCTGGTCTGGGTGCGGTCGAAGCTCGACGACCCGGTGCTCAACACCACACTGTCATTCACGGTGCCTTTCCTCGCGTTCATCCCGGCCGAGGAACTCAACGCATCTGGTGTGCTGGCTGTCGTGGTCGCGGGCCTCATCACCGGCCACAACAGCGCCCGCTACTTCAGTTCGCACGACCGCATCGCGGAGCGGCTCAACTGGCGCACGGCGCAGTTCGTCCTCGAGAACGGAGTGTTCCTGCTCATGGGAATCGAACTGCGCACCCTCGTTGAGCAGGTCGAGGCCGATGACCTCAGCGTGCCGGCCGCGATCGGCCTCGGCATCCTGGCGAGCATCATGCTCGTGCTCATCCGCACGCTCTTCGTGATTCCGCTCATCGCCATCCTCCGACACGACCAGCGCCGCGCGCGCAAGCAGCGCCGGTACCTTGACTCAGCGCTTCGGCGACTCGACTCTTCGGATTCGGAGCACCTGCCCACCCCGGAGAAGGCGAAGCGGGTGCGCACCTTCCTCACCCGCAAACGGGCAGACGTGACCTTCCTCACCCAGGAGGGGCTCGGTTGGAGGGGTGGCGCCGTCCTCGCCTGGTCGGGCATGCGCGGTGTGGTGACACTCGCCGCTGCCCAGTCGCTGCCCACCGACATCCCCTACCGGCCGCAGCTCATCCTCATCGCGTTCACGGTCGCCGTGGTGACCCTGCTCGGTAACGGCGGCACCCTGCCCCTGCTGATTCGCAAACTGGGCATTCGCGGCACGGACCCCGTCGCCGACCGGAAGGAACTCGCCGGCCTCATCCGCGAGATCAGCCGGGTGGGGCTCGCCGCCCTCGACAACCCCGATCTCCTCGCCGAGAACGGCGGCGGATTCGACCCGGAGGTCATCGACCGGGCCAGGGCCGACAGCATCATGCGCAGCGAATCTGTGGCCGAACTTCGCACCGGTGAACCCGGACCACACCAGCAGCACCGCACCCTGCGCCTCCGCGTGCTGGAGGCCGAGCGCGCCGCACTTCTCGACGCGCGCGCGACCGGCTCCTACAGTTCCCGCGTCATGGAACGGGCCCAAAACATCCTCGACCTCGAAGAGTCGCGTCTCGCTCAGTTGAACGGCCCGACCGATCGGCACTAGCCGCTGCCTCGTGCGGCAGGTCGGCTGACGAACGGTTCATTCTCACAACGGAATAAAGCGGTGAACGGATGCTTCACGCATCCGTTCACCGCTTTTTCTGGTGTTTCCTCGAACCTAGCCCTCGCGGCTCGCGCCCACCAGATCGTCGCTCCGCACAGGAGCGGGTCGATCGCTCGAGTGAATGCCGCGAGACAGCGTGCTGGGCCACCAGATGGCCCGACCGATGTCGTAGCTCAGCGCCGGCACCAAAAGTGTGCGCACAAGGAAAGTGTCGAGCAGCACGCCGAAGGCCACGATGAACGCGATCTGCAGCAGGAACAGGATCGGGATGACGCTGAGCGCCGCGAATGTGGCGGCGAGCACCAGGCCCGCGGAGGTGATCACACCACCGGTCACGGCGAGTCCGCGGAGGATGCCCTGTTTGGTGCCGTGTTTGCCCGACTCCTCGCGCACCCTCGTCATGAGGAAGATGTTGTAATCCACCCCGAGTGCGACCAGGAAGACGAAGCCGAACAGCGGAACCGAGGGGTCAGCGCCCGGGAAGTCGAAGATGCCGTTGAACACCCACGCCGAGACGCCGAGCGCTGCCGCGAACGAGAGCACAACACTCGCGATGAGCAGGAGCGGCGCGACGATCGAGCGCAGCAGGAGCATGAGGATCAAGGTGATCGCCGCGAGGATCAGCGGAATCAGCAGGTTCCTGTCGTGAATCGCGGTGGTGTTGGAGTCGAGGGCGATGGCGGTCGTTCCACCGACGAGCACCGGGGCCGATTCGGTCGAGATGTCGGCGAGTTGCTCACGAAGGTCAACAACGACGTTCTCGGCGTCAATAGAGTCGCCCGCGTCGGTGAGCGTCGCCGAGAGCAGGACGTTGCCGTCGACAACCGTCACATCGGGCACCGGGGTCCCGGGAGGGCCGAGCGGCTGGACACCCTCATCGGTGACGGGGAGCGATCCGGAGGGTGAGTCCTCCGCGAGGACGGTAAGCGAATCGACACCGTCGGTGCCGAGCACGACCTCGGAGACCGCATCCAGCTCGTCTTCCGGGGCAATGATGACGGTCGGTGACCCCGAGCCGGCCGGGAAGTGGTCGGCGAGTACCGCCTGGCCGTCGCGCGCCTGTGACTCACCGAGCACGAACTCGCTCTGTGCGACTCCGTCCGCCTTGAGCTGCAGCACGCCAAGCGAAAGCACGCCGAGCAGCACGACGCTGGAGATCCAGATCACCCGGGGACGCCTGGCAATGAGTCGCGCGAGGCCCGGCCAGAGCCCCTTCTTGTCGTCGGCGATCGGGTTGGCTTCGGCTTCCTCGAGCTTGGGCTTGATCGGCCAGAAGGCGACCCTCCCTGCCCAGTAGAGCAGCGCGGGCAGCAGCGTGAGCGATGACAGCAGGGCGAACACGATGCCGATGGACGCCACCGGGCCGAGCGACTTGTTCGAGTTGAGGTCAGAGAACAGCAGCAGCAGGAGCGCGGCGATGACCGTTCCGCCTGAGGCCAGGATGGGTTCCCACGCTCCCTTGAGCGCCGTCCAGGTGGCCGTCCACTTCGTCGGCTGGCTGGCCAGCGCCTCGCGGAACCGGGCGATGTACAGCAGCGAGTAGTCGGTCGCAGCGCCGATCACGAGAATGAAGAGTATGCCCTGGGTTTGACCGCTCAGCAGGAGGATGTCGGCGCGGGCGAGCTGCACCACGACGAGGATGGCCGCGCACAGCGCCGAAAGGCTCGAGAAGAGCACGAGCACCGGAAGCAGCGGTGAGCGGTACACGACCACGAGGATGATGAAGACCGCGCCGAGCGCAACGAGGAGCAGCAGCCCGTCGATGCCGGCGAACGCGTTGGTGAGGTCGGCGGCGAGTCCGCCCGGGCCGGTGATGGCCGCGGTGACTCCGTCGATGGAGTTGTCGTCGAGGACTCCCCGAAGCGCCTCAACGGTGTCAGCGGTCTTGATGTCGGTGTCGAGCACCATGACGACCTGGACGGCGTCACCGTCTTCGGATGGGATCGCCGGCGAGCTTTCGTCCGGCAGGACACCGTCAACGTCGCCAAACTCAGCAACAATCTCGTCGATCGCCGTCAGGTCGCCGTCGGTGAGACCACCGTCGCGCTCAAACACCACGATCGCCGGAATCACATCGTCGTCACGGAACTCGGCCTGCAGCTCCTGCACCTGGGTGGCCTCAGCACTGGCGGGCAACTGCTGGGACTGGTCGTTGGTGCTGACGGCACTGATCTGACCGAAACTTGCTCCACCCGCTCCGAAGAGACCGAACCAAACGAGGATGAGTGCAGCGGGAATGAGAACGCGCAGCCAGAGGGGCACACGCGACCCTTGAGCGGAGGCAGGAGTCTTGATCACACAGCCACGCTACGTGGCTGCGAGTCGGTCGCGCGTCGTCCGAAAGTTGGAAACCGACGGCTAGTGTGCCGCCTGGACCGCCCGGAGCTTCGCCAGAACCTGCAGCTTCAGGTCCTCTGGAGCCGTTTCCTTGCACGCGCGCTGCACGGCATCCGTCAGCGTTCGAGCGAGGAGCGCTTCTTCCTGGCACGAGGTGCAGTGCTCCAGGTGCTCCCGAATATCCGAAGCGTTTGTCGAACAGACCTCATTGCGGAGGTACTCCTCGAGGTCGCGCTTTGCTTGGTCACATCCACAATCGGTCATTTTCGTGCTCCTGCCGGGCGGGTGTCGATTCCACGCTCGGTTGCATAGTCAGCCAACAGGTCCCTCAGCATTCGCCTGCCACGGTGCAGGCGACTCATGACGGTTCCAATCGGGGTTTTCATGATGTCGGCGATTTCCTGGTAGGCAAAGCCTTCGACGTCTGCCAGGTACACCGCGAGTCGGAAGTCCTCCGGGATTGCCTGGAGGGCGTCCTTCACAGCGCTGTCGGGCATGTGGTCAATCGCTTCGGCCTCGGCGGAGCGTGACGACGAAGCCGTTGTCGACTCCGCACCACCCATCTGCCAGTCTTCGAGGTCGTCGATCGTGCCCTGATACGGCTCGCGCTGCTTCTTGCGATAAATGTTGATGTACGTGTTGGTGAGGATGCGGTACAACCACGCCTTGAGATTCGTTCCCTGCGTGAACTGCCCGAAGGCCGCGTACGCCTTCACAAACGTCTCCTGCACGAGGTCCTGCGCGTCAGACGGGTTCTTCGTCATGCGCATGGCCGCGCCATACAACTGGTCGATGAAGGGCAGCGCCTGTTCTTCGAACAGCGCACGCGGGTCTTCGACCGGTTCAGGGGTTGGGGTATCGTCCACGGTGGTCATCACAGGCAAGTCTACGGCTGGCTTCGCCAGACGGCGCTCGAGGTCTCGAAGAACATTCCCGGTAGCCGGAACGTCGACGGGTCTCTCAAGCACGTAACTTGTCATTATCGAAATGCTCCCTGCACACAAATGGCCGATACATTAGAGAAACAATGCTTGAGTCTCAATATTCCGCACCGGAGTTCGACATTTACGGCGACCGTCACCAGCCCGCCGGAAATGAGCCGTGGCCAGCGCCCCTGGCGCCAGGCCCGATTGCGGCTGTCGTGTCACTTCCGGGCTCGAAATCGCTGACCAACCGCGAACTGGTCCTCGCTGCGCTTGCCGACTCCCCCTCCCTTCTTCGCGCCCCATTGCACTCGCGCGACAGCCAGAACATGGTCGAGGCGTTGCGGGCACTCGGAACAACCATCACCGATGCGGATGCCACGGGCGAATTCGGTGCGGACGTCCTCGTCTCCCCCGGAGAACTGACCGGATCGACCACGGTTGACTGCGGCCTCGCTGGCACCGTGATGCGTTTCGTTCCGCCCGTCGCGGCCCTGGCCCTGGGCCCGACCACCTTCGACGCTGACGACTCTGCACGCGGACGACCGATGAAAACGCTCATCTCCTCACTCCGTGACCTCGGCGTTGACATCAACGACGACGGTCGCGGATCGCTCCCATTCACGGTGCACGGCACCGGCCGGGTCGCCGGAGGCGCGCTCACCATCGACGCCTCCAGCTCGAGCCAGTTCGTCTCTGCGCTGCTGCTCGCGGCCGCTCGGTTCGAAAACGGGCTCACCCTTACCCACGCCGGTGAGCGGTTGCCGAGCCTGCCACACATCGAGATGACCATCGCAGCCCTCGCGGCCCGCGGTGTCACGGTCAGCTCCCCCGCCGTTGGCACCTGGCGCGTCGAACCGGGTCCCATTGCCGGACTCGATATCGACATCGAACCCGACCTCTCCAACGCAGCGCCGTTCCTCGTGGCCGCGGTCGTCACCGGCGGAAGCGTCACCATCCCGCGCTGGCCCGCCGAAACCACCCAGGTCGGAGCCGAGCTACTCGATCTCCTCCCCCAGTTCGGTGCGACCGTCTCGGTCAACGGCGACCGGGTCACCGTCTCGGGCACCGGGCGTATCTCCGGCGTGGAGCTCGACCTCACAACGGCAGGCGAGCTGGCCCCGCCGCTCGTCGCCCTCGCCGCCCTCGCCGATTCCCCATCCACCATCACCGGAATCGGGCACATTCGCCACCACGAGACCGACCGGCTCGCCGCGCTGGCCACCGAGATTAACAAGCTGGGCGGCGACGTTACCGAACTCGAGGACGGCCTTCGCGTCGTTCCGAAGCCGCTGACCGGCGGCGTCTGGTCGAGCTACCACGACCACCGCATGGCAACGGCCGGCGCGATCATCGGGCTCGTCACGGAAGGCGTCGCGATCGAGAACATCGCGACCACCGCGAAGACGCTCCCTGAGTTTCCGGAACTCTGGACGACCATGCTGGCCGGAGCGACCCTCCGATGAGCTGGTGGGACACCGGAGACGATGACGACGAACCGCAGTACGACGAGTCGAGTGTCCGTGTCCGCCCCAACCGCAAGGGCAACCGGCCGAGGACCAAAACCCGGCCCGAGCACAATGATGCCCAGACCGCACGAGTCCTCGCGGTCGACCGGGGCCGGTACACCGTGCTCCTCGACGAGGGCACGAAGAAGGAGCACCGCATCACGGCGTCCCGCGCCTCCGAGCTGCGCAAACACGCGGTGGTCAACGGTGATCGCGTCGACGTCGTGGGCGACCTGTCCGGCGACGCCGGCACGCTGGCCCGCATCGTCCGCATCGTCCCGCGCACCACTCTTCTTCGCCGCAGTGCCGACGACTCCGACGAGGTTGAGCGCGTCATCGTTGCCAACGCCGACCAGATGCTCGTCGTTGTGGCTGCCGCGGATCCGGAGCCGCGCGAGCGCCTCGTCGATCGTTACCTGATCGCGGCACTTGACGCAGGCATCCGCCCGATTCTGTGCATCACGAAAACGGACCTCGCCGATCCCTCCGATTTTCTCCGCAATTTCGCGGGTCTCGATCTGCTGGTGTTCACCAGTGCAAGCGACCGGATGCCCCTGGCCGAAATCACGGACGCCCTCGTCGGTCACGACACCGTTTTCGTCGGTCACTCGGGTGTCGGCAAATCGACTCTCGTCAACGCCCTGGTTCCGAGCGCGCAGCGGGCCACCGGTCACGTCAACGTCGTCACGGGCCGAGGCCGCCACACCTCATCGTCGACGGTGTCGTACCGCATCGAGAACGAGAACGGCAGGGGCTGGGTCATCGACACTCCTGGGGTGCGGTCGTTCGGGCTCGGTCACATCGACCCGGCCAATATCCTCCGGGCCTTCACCGACCTCGCCGAGGCCGCCGAGCGGTGCCCGCGCGGGTGCACCCACCTGCCCGACGCACCCGATTGCGCCATCACGGAGGCCGTTGAGGCCGGAGAACTCGGCGAGACTGGGCCGGCGCGACTCGACTCCTTGCAACGGCTGCTGACCACCTTTGCGACCCGCGCGGCCACAAGAGATGCCTAGGCTGGGATCATGACGAACTCATCCTCTCCTGACGCTCCTGCCGCCGACGCCCCGGTTCGGCTCTCTCCCGGCGACTCCGCTCCGGCGTTCACGCTCACCGACTCCGAGGGCGCCTCGGTGTCGCTTGCCGACTTCGCCGGGTCGAAGGTCATCATCTACTTCTACCCCGCCGCCATGACGCCCGGCTGCACCACGCAGGCGTGCGACTTCCGTGACAGCCTTGGCTCACTGCAGGGCGCCGGATACACGGTGCTTGGCATCTCGAAGGACTCCCCCTCGAAGCTTCGGGAGTTCGCTGAGCGCGACGCCCTGACCTTCCCGCTGCTGAGTGACGAGAACCTCGCCGTGCATCAGGCCTATGGGGCATACGGCGAGAAGAACTCCTACGGACGGATGATCACGGGTGTGCTCCGCTCAACCTTCGTGATCGACGAGAACGGCACCATCGAACTCGCGTTGTACAACGTCAAGGCGACCGGGCACGTGGCGTCGCTGCGGAAGAAGCTCAAGATCGCGTAAGGCGTCCTCGAAGACCGAGCCGGTGGCATCCGCTCATGGGCTGGTGCGGGCACCGACTGCGTCAGCTGTGTGACCGAGGCGCCAGAAGTTCTTGCCGCACTCCGACAAACCTGGCGCAGTCGGCGGCACGAACAAGTTCTACTCCATGTCAGGGCGTCGAAGCGTCGCCATCACGCTCTTCGTGAAAAGCAGGATCAGCGCCACCAACGTCGGCAGCAGGATCGCCCAGCCCCACCCCGGTTGAGCTGTCGCGCCCGAAAACGCACCGACCGCGATGGCTAGCTGCACCAGCTGCCACACCACGGCAGCTCCGCGAGTCCACGGCGAGTGTCGCGCCATGCCAACGGCGACCGCTGAAACAAAAATCGCGGCGATCAGCACGAGCACCGTCAGCGCGATGGCGCTGGCAATCGACGCCGCCGGTTGAGTGACGATGTCGAAAACCAGAACGAGAACGACAGCAACCAGCGCGAGGGCCTCCAGGAATAAAATCCCGGTGAGCAGGAGAATCGCGAGGGATCCTCGGGTATCGGACGAAAAAGAAGAAATTGTAGACCCCTCGTGTGTCGGATTGATGTCGGGAAGGTTATTCACAGGTAGATCGGCCACAAATCTATTGATTTGGCTCGACCGTTATGCGAACATAATGAAGGCTCAAGCTGCGGTTCACAAAGAGGTGAGCAGATCCCATCGCGAGATCTCCCTCTCAGTTCTCGGGCCCGTTTCCCATTTTCGACCATATCGGTCGCTTACCCGCAATTCTAAGGAGCATCCCCATGGACTGGCGCGACAAAGCCGCTTGCCTCACTGCAGACCCGGAACTTTTCTTTCCGGTAGGAAACACGGGGCCGGCCGTCGACCAGATCGACAAGGCGAAAGCCGTGTGCGGTCGGTGCACCGTCACTGAGATCTGCTTGCAGTACGCCCTCGAGACCGGCCAGGATTCGGGCGTCTGGGGTGGACTTTCCGAAGACGAGCGCCGCGCCCTCAAGCGTCGCGCTGCTCGTGCGCGTCGCGCGTCCTAACCCGAGACACAGCACCCGATCGTTGCCCGCCCTCCCGTGGAGGCGGGCAACGATCTTTTGTGTGCCCGGTTGGCCCTGACGAGCCCAGAATCTCTCCCTGAACTCATCAGGCGAGCGGATGCTATGTCCGCGAAATCCAACGAAGCGGCACCTCGATTGTCACTTCCGTTCCCGACCCAACCACGGTGTGCCAGTCGATCGTGCCGCTCAACTCGCCCTGGATGAGCGTGCGGACGATCTGGGTGCCGAGCCCGGCACCGACCTTGCCCTCCTGCAGCCCGACGCCGTTGTCTCGGACGAGAACAGTGAGCTGGTCGCCGGAGCGATCGGCCACGATCTCGACTTCGCCGTCGCGCCCGGCCAGTCCGTGCTCGACCGCGTTGGTGACCAGCTCGGTGAGCGCGAGCGCGAGCGGAGTGGCGTATGCACTCGGCAGGACGCCGAACTCGCCGGTCTTGTGCGGGTGAACCGTGGTGTTGTGGCTCGACGCCACCTCCGCGATGAGCATGAGCACACGCTCGAAGACCTCGTCGAAGTTGACGTCCTGGGTGAGCCCCTCCGAGAGCGTGTCGTGCACGACCGCGATCGCCGCGACACGGCGCATGGCCTGGGAGAGTGCCTCGCGAGCTTCGTCGTTGTGCGCACGGCGAGCCTGGATGCGCAAGAGCGACGCCACCGTCTGCAGGTTGTTCTTCACCCGGTGGTGAATCTCCCGGATGGTCGCGTCCTTGGTGATGAGCTCGCGCTCCTGGTGACGCAGTTCCGACACGTCGCGACAGAGCACAATCGCTCCGGCGCGTTCCCCGCGGTGGCGCAGCGGAATGGCGCGAAGCGACACGGTGACCCCGCGGGCCTCGATGTCGGTGCGCCACGGCGCGCGGCCGGTAACGACGAGTGGAAGCGACTCGTCAATGACCTGCTTGCCGGGGAGGATCTGGGTGGTGACCTCGGCGAGCATCTCACCCTCGAGCTCGTCGGCAAATCCCATGCGGTTGAACGCGGAGAGGGCGTTTGGGCTCGCGAACGTCGTGACGCCGTCGACGTCGAGCCGGATGAGCCCGTCGGAGGCGCGGGGTGCGCCGCGGCGCGGGCCGGTGGGAGCGGAAACGTCAGGGAAGTCACCGGTCGCGACCATCTCGAAGAGGTCATCTGCGCACTCGTTGAAGGTGAGTTCCTGGCGGCTCGGCGTGCGGGCCTCGCCAAGGTTCGTGTGCCGGGTGAGGACGGCGATGGGCATCGGCGTGTTCTCGGGTGAGGTGGAGCCCAGGCGGCGCAGCACCGGAACCGCACGCACCCGGGTCGGGGTCTCTTCGTACCAGTCCGGTGCGGTGGAATCGGCGATGCGCGCGTTCTCGAAGGCGTCGCTCACCTGTGCTCGCCACTGGGCCTTGATCGGCTGGCCGACGAAGTCGCGGTAAAACAGTGTTGCCGCGCTCGAGGGGCGGTGGTGTGACACCGAAATGAATCCGCCGTCCTTCGCCGGAACCCACAGCACGATGTCGGCAAAAGCGAGGTCGGCGAGCAGCTGGGCGTCGCCGACGAGCATGTGCAGCCAGTCGACATCGGCTTCACTGGAGCGCCCCTGGGCGAGAACGAGGTCACTGAGCGTTGACATTTGTCCAGTCTAAGCGGGCCGCTGAGGCGCTCCCGCCGGTGTGACGATCGTGTATAAGGGACCCGGATTCCCTGTCTCACACCGCGGTGGCGCGGGCGAGTGCCGTGGCCCGCCGCCGCGACCGGCGAGAGGCCGGTCGCTCAGGCGGCGGCAGGATGTGGTCACGCGCCAACCGATGCACCGCGATGAGCAGCGGCGATTTCGGGCTGACGTCTCGGATGGATTTGCCCGCGAGCAGCGCGGCATCCGTTCCCTTCTCATCGTACGGAAGAAGGACGGGCTCGCCGATGCCGCCGAACCGCTGCAGTGTTGCCTTGACCTGCCCCGACGGATTGAGCCCGATTGCTCCGGGGCGCACCTTGTTGATGACCGTGGTGACCGGCACACCGCCAGCGCGCTCGAGGAGATCGGCATGCGCCCGCAGGTACCGCGCGAGACTGATGGGATCGGCGGCGCCGACCGCGAAGATCTCGTCTGCCGCGTCGAGGCAGGCTAATGTCGCGGCGTTGCGCCGGGGTGCGAACAGATCGCTGGAAATTTCCTCGTCATTCTCGAGACTGAAGCCGGTGTCGACGACGACGTAATCGGCCCAAACGCGGCAGGCGTCGAGGGTACGTCGAACCCGTTCTCCGCTCAGCTCGGGCCAGCGATAGGACCGGGAGATGCCGGTGAGGACGTGGAGCGCGCCCCCGCGTACCGGGTACGGCTGGCTCACTCGCTCCAGCTCCGCCGTGCTGAGGCCGTCCTGCCCTGCGAGTCGGCAGGCCGCAGCGAACCCGGGTGACTCGTCGAGCATGCCCAGCGCTGGAGCGATCGATGCCGCGTAGGTGTCGGCGTCGAGGAGCGCAACCACCCGGCCCGACGCGGCCAATTCGGTAGCGAGGGTGATGGCCAGCGTTGTGCGCCCTGGAGCGCCCGCCGGACCCCACACCGAGATGATGCGCCCGGGACCGGAGCGCACCGGATCCGGCTCCGGCAGGCCGCCGCGAAGGAGAGACTCGATGTCATCAATCGAAGCGTCGTCAGGGAGCACTTCGCGCAGGTGCAGCGCCTGCCCGTTCCGGACGGCCGCTTCGGTTGCAGCGAACGCAACCACCCGAATGCCGTGATCGTCGCACCAGGACAAGAGCGCGTGCGTGAGCCGATCGGGTTCGGCCGAGACCAGAAGGGCGGTGGCTGCGGCGTCCGTGAGAACGGCAATCGGGTCGGCGTGGTCGCCGATGCGGACGGCAACAGTGTGCCCACGCTCGATGAGCGCCGGGAGCACCCGGTCTTCGGTGTTCCCGTCGATGGCCAGAGCGAGTGCGACCATCCCGCTCACCGACCCGACGCGGGGACAACCGAGATGGCGTCACCGGCGGCCAGCGCAGCGAGCACCGACGCGACTTTCCCTTTCGGCACGAGCACCTCGACGTCCTGTCCCCCTGCGGCGACGAGACCCTGCTGCTCGATGACTCTCACGACCGAGGCACCCGCGACGAGAACAACGGGTGGAGCGAAGGTGCCGTCCTCCTGGACCTGTGCCGACCAGACATCAATGAGGGAACCGGCCTCAACCGATTCGGGCAGGGTTGAGGTCGAACCCAGCACTAAGGGACTCACATTGACCGTGGCATCCGTCGCGACAGCCGACTGGGGCACGAGTTCGCCCTTCAATACCGTGCGGGTGACCACGAGCCCGTCGTCGGGAATGCCGCCGTCGGTGACGTACCGCGTGTCGACTTCGCCGAGTCGAACGTGAGCAAGCGTGAGGTCGCCGCCTCGCACGACGTCGCCAACACTGAGGGTCGTGCGGGCAAGGTAGACCGGTGTCGATCGGTCGGCGGCCTGGACGACGAGCCACACGCCCACGATGGACACGAGTATGAGGGCGACGCCCACGGCGAAGCGCGGATCGAACCGCGGTCGCACTCGCGGGCCGGCTGAAGCGGGTGACGGGTCCATGGCTCCTCCGGACGAGCAGACAAAGACGCGGGGTTCGCGTCGGATCCCATCGTGCCAATTTTCGCGACGACACGAAAAAGTTATCCACAGGATCGTTTGTTCCCGGAACAGACCCTCATAATCGACGTATGGACACGGTCTCTTCAGACTCCGTCGGACGATTCCTGACCGTCGCCGACGCCGCGGACATCCTCAACATCTCGCCTGTAGAGGTGACCGAGTTGATCCGCACTGCAGAGCTTCCCGCGATTAGTGTCGGAGCTCCCGGTCGGTGGCGCATCGAACGCGCCCAGCTCGAGGCGTACATTGCCGGGAAGTACGAAGAGGCGCGACGAATGAGCCTGTGGCAGGAGTCTGACATCGCCAGTCTTCCCGAGATCGCGCGCGGGACGATCATTCGACCGCAGCGGGATTGATGCTCAGAGCCGGAGATACGCCAGTTGGCTGAACGGCACCAGCCGCTCGTGCGCCACGTTGCGCTCGCGGCGGGCGACCCCCGCTTCATGCACGGCGAGATCGAAATGGTCGCGCCCCACGCGGTCGATAGTGCCGGAATGCACGGCAGATACCGCGGAAACACAATGAACGGAGACAAATGCGCGCCGGCGGCACAGGTCGCGGAGAGCAAAGGCGATTCCGATTCGATCGGTCAGCCGGGGTTCATTGTCTGCCACCTCGGGCACCTCGAGACTGCGGGTGACCATGGGCTTGGGAACGAGGACCGCCGCGACGGCGTCCATGAGCACCAGCACGGCGCCGGCTTGCTCTCCCGCTGTCACGAGATCAGCTGACAACCAGTCACGCCCGAAGGTTTGCGGGACGACCACAATGGTTTCACCCGTGACGAGTTCGAGGGCGACCCGCTCCCGCTTGTTGCGTTCCTGGCTGCTAAAAGTCGCGATGCGCTCCCGCAGACTCAACCGACCGAGGCGGTGCCGGTACTCTTCGGCGCGCAGGTCGTTTTCATCGGAATGCAGCTCATGCTCAAGCTGACTTTCGAGGTCGTCGAAGAGGCTGTCCCAGCGCATCCTCGAATGGTACACAGTTCTACACAGCTAAAGATGAGTTATCCACAGATTTCGAATCGAGGGTTTACAGCCCATTCGACCACTGCGAGAGTAACGACTCACAACTTCATTTTTATCGATTCCCTCTGACGGGAATCCGCTGACACAGATCTCGCGTGAACCCGAAACACACGTCCTGTCACCGCTGGCGTTCTTGCCCCGTGGGCGCCACTCACCGGCAACCACCGGTATTCGTGCCTGGTCAACAGTGCACAGACAGTTCAATCCAACGGAGCCACCGCATGAGTATTCCGTTCTCGGGCGAGCCAGCTACGACGCCACGGAAACCAGCAGTCCCCAGTCCTCCCGATCCCGCGCAACACCCAGCGCCAGCGGCAGGAGAGCCACACCGGGCGGGCGAGGGACCCTTCGATGCCGACGGGTTCTTCGGTCGACAATCGACGCCAACCGAAATGCTTCCGCCGCCGGAGCCGTTGTTGGAGAATTTGACCCGCTGCGTCATGGAGGTGCTCCGTGGAGCCCGGGACATCGACCAGCTGGGCCGATGGATCAGCGAGGACGTTTACAAACACCTGTTGAAACGCCAGCTCATCTCCGCCAGGGCCCGACAGATTAAGGGCATTCCTGCGACCCGTCCCGTGTTAGTGATCGGCCGGATCACGA
Organism: Okibacterium sp. HSC-33S16; assembly: GCF_024171565.1. Lineage (GTDB taxonomy): Bacteria > Actinomycetota > Actinomycetes > Actinomycetales > Microbacteriaceae > Mycetocola_A. The sequence continues at coordinate 141,595 of NZ_JALJZZ010000003.1, read as the reverse complement.
CGAGCTCACCCAGGGACGGCGTGATCGAAGCTGTCGTGATGGTCTACGAGAAGCCGCGAGCCCGTGCTGTTGCCATCCGACTGGAAGGAGTCGACCGTCGCTGGCGTGCCACGTCCATCGGTGTGCTCTAACGAGAACAGCCCCGAACCGAGGGGGTCCGAGGCTGTTCGTCAACTGGTTCTACTTCTTCTTGGTCTGTGCACGGCGGTCGGCGCGGTTGCCTCCGACGGGCGGGACCGTTGCACCCTTCTGTCCGAATGCCCCACGCTCGGCTGGAGCATCGGGAGCCTCGGGTGCGGACGGAGCATTGCGAGCTGCTGAGGCCTGCTTGGCGCGGGCAGTTGCGGCCTTCTCGATCTGCCCCTTTTGGTTGCGAACCTCGACATCGCCAGATTCGGTCGCTGCGGAGTAGCTGAGCTTCTCCTCTTCGCCATCGGGCCGGGTGAGTCCCTTCGCTTCAACGGAAGTAACTTCCTCGCTCGCGCCCTTCTTCACCTCGACCTCAAGGTTGAACAGGTAGCCGACGGACTCCTCGCGGATCTGCCCCATCATCTGCTGGAACATGCTGTAGCCCTCGCGCTGGTACTCGACGAGCGGGTCACGCTGCGCCATCGCGCGGAGACCAATGCCGTCCTTGAGGTAGTCCATCTCGTAGAGGTGGTCACGCCAGCGGCGGTCGATAACCTGCAGCACAACCCGGCGTTCGAGTTCACGCATGGCAGGTGAACCGAGCTGCTCTTCACGACGCGCATAGGCGAGCTTGGCATCGGAGAGGATTTCGCGACGCATAAAGTCCCGGTTTATTTTGCCCTTCTGACCGGCTTCAGCAACGACCTCATCAATCGTCAAGCTGATCGGGTAGAGCGTCTTCAGGTCGACCCAGAGCGCGTCGAAGTCCCAGTCGTCACCGTTACCTTCGCCGACGTGCACGTCGAGCACCTCGTCGATAACGTCTTCCAGGAATTTCTGCGTACGCTCGTGCAAGTCGTCGCCCTCAAGAATGTGGCGGCGGTCGGCATAGATCGCCTCACGCTGACGGTTGAGCACGTCGTCATACTTGAGCACGTTCTTGCGAATCTCCGCGTTTCGCGACTCTACCTGCGACTGAGCGCTGCGGATTGCACGGCTGACGACCTTCGATTCGATAGCCATGTCGTCCGGTACTCCGCCGCGGCCCATCAAAGCTTCAGCGGCTCCGGAGTTGAAGAGGCGCATGAGGTCGTCCGTCAGCGACAAGTAGAAGCGGCTCTCGCCCGGGTCGCCCTGGCGTCCGGAGCGTCCACGCAGCTGATTGTCGATGCGACGGGATTCGTGGCGTTCGGTGCCAAGGACGTAGAGCCCGCCCGCGTCGATAACCTTGTCGGCTTCCTCCTGGACCTTTTCCTTCACGGCAGCGAAGACGTCGTCCCACGCGGTCTCGTATTCCTCGGGCGTCTCACTGGGGTTCAGACCCTTGGCGCTCATCTCCTGCACGGCGAGGAACTCGGCGTTCCCGCCGAGCATGATGTCCGTTCCACGGCCGGCCATGTTTGTGGCAACGGTGACGGAGCCCAAGCGACCGGCCTGCGCAACAATCGCAGCTTCGCGAGCGTGGTTCTTCGCGTTCAGGACTTCGTGCCGAACGCCCTTCTTCGCCAGGAGGCGTGAGAGGTATTCGCTCTTCTCGACGCTCGTCGTTCCGACGAGGACCGGCTGGCCCTTCTCGTGACGCTCAGCGATGTCCTCCACGACCTGCGCGAATTTCGTCTCCTCGTTCTTGTACACGAGGTCGGACTGGTCGATGCGGCGCATTGGCTTGTTCGGTGGGATCGGCACAACACCCAGCTTGTAGGTCGACACGAACTCAGCGGCCTCGGTTTCGGCCGTACCGGTCATGCCGGACAGCTTCGAGTACAGGCGGAAGTAGTTCTGCAGGGTCACCGTGGCGAGGGTCTGGTTCTCGGCCTTGACCTGAACGCCTTCCTTCGCTTCGATCGCCTGGTGAATGCCCTCGTTGTAGCGGCGGCCCATGAGGATACGACCGGTGTGCTCGTCGACGATCATGACCTCACCGTTCATGACGACGTAGTCCTTGTCCTTCTTGAACAGAGCGTTCGCCTTGAGCGAGTTGTTCAAAAACGAGATCAGCGGCGTGTTGGCTGATTCGTACAGGTTGTCGATACCGAGGTAGTCCTCGACCTTTTCGATACCTGGTTCGAGCACACCGACGGTGCGCTTCTTCTCGTCAACCTCGTAGTCCTCACCTTCGACGAGGATCTTGGCCAGTCGCGCAAATTCGTTGAACCAGCGGTTCGCTTCTCCTGACGACGGACCGGAAATGATGAGCGGGGTCCGCGCTTCGTCGATGAGGATGGAGTCGACCTCGTCAACGATCGCGAAGAAGTGTCCGCGCTGCACGAGGTCCTTCGACTGCCAGGCCATGTTGTCGCGCAGGTAGTCGAATCCGAACTCGTTGTTCGTGCCGTAGGTGATATCGCAGTTGTACTGCTCGCGTCGCTGCTCGGGAGTCTGTCCCGCAATGATCACCCCGGTGGTCATGCCGAGCGCACGGAAAACGCGACCCATGAGCTCGGACTGGTAGCTCGCCAGGTAGTCGTTAACCGTGACAATGTGCACACCCTTGCCGGCGATGGCATTGAGGTATGCGGGAAGCGTGGCGACAAGGGTCTTACCCTCACCGGTCTTCATCTCGGCAATGTTCCCGAGGTGCAGGGCCGCGCCGCCCATGATCTGTACGTCGAAGTGACGCAAACCGATGGTGCGCTTGGAGGCTTCACGAACGGCAGCAAAAGCTTCGGGAAGCAGTTCGTCGAGGGTTTCGCCCTTCTCGAATCGAGCCCGGAGTTCCGCCGTCTCGTCGCGCAATTCCTCGTCGGTGAGTTCTGCGAAGTTCGGCTCGAGCGAGTTGACGGCTTTTGTCAGGTTCTCGAGCTTCTTGAGGATCCGGCCCTCGCCAACGCGAAGAACCCTCTCTAGTACTGAGGCCACGAATTGCACTCCACTTTTGTCTCTAGGGCACGCGAGTTTCGCGCCGCCGCGCCGTGTGCGCGGGTGATGATCTTTCGATCAGTCGATAACGCTATCCATGTTAGCGTCCAGTCCGGTGAGAGCGCCCTGATAGCCCACCACAAAGACCCCCAAAACGATTCACGCGGGTGCCGGAAATTTCCGGCACCCGCGTGAACTTTACGAACGGACGTGTGGCGCGGGTGCTATGCCCGCTTCTTCGACTCCGCCGCGTCTTCGTCAAGGCCGATGACTCCGTAGTCCCAACCCTTCCGGCGGTACACCACGCTGGGACGATCGTTCTTGGCATCCACGAACAGGAAGAACGGGTGCCCGACGAGTTCCATCCGGTCGACCGCTTCATCGACCGTCATGAATTCGGCCGGGAATACCTTCTCTCGGATAACGACGGGAGAGTACTCGTCTTCCTTCTCCTCGTCGTTCTCGTCAATCGTTGCCAGGGCACCGGTCGCCACGCGCTCAATGGTTTCACGGTCGGCCGGCTGCACATCAATGCCGCTGAAACCATCAGCGGAGGCCGTCGACAACGACGTTCGACGCTTACCCCTCAGGACCTTTCTGCGATCCTTCGCTCGACGCACCTGCTCGAGCAGCTTTCCAATTGCCGAATCAAAGGCAACGTACTTGTCTGACCCTGCCGCTTCCGCTCGAACCAGCGGGCCGGGACCGACGAGCATCAGCTCGACCCGGTCGTCTCCCGCTCGACCGCTCTTGTCATGGTGGCGGCTGACCTTGACCTCAAATGCGAGGGCACGATCCGATAGGTGGGCTACTTTTTCTGATTTTTCCTCGACGTAATCGCGAAAGCGATCGGTGAGTCCCAGGCCTTGTCCGACAATGTTAATTTCCACGTCAACCTCCCAGATCAGGCGGGCCGCCTCATGATCATGGGCGGTCCTTTCGCGCCTTTAGCCCCAACGCTAGTCCGCCCCGGAAGATAAGTCACTCAGCAAACTCTGTGGTTACGTGCTCGCTATGATGCGCCGTGGCGTGGCGGCTATCACAACCGCTCCGACCACCTCGGCCCCTCCTTCCGCGAGTGCGCGTCGGGCTTCGAGCAGGGTCGCGCCGGTGGTCACAACATCGTCAACCAGGAGGAATGTACGGCCTCTGGCCCAGTTCCGCGCGCGAAGTGAGCCGACGAGATTGCCCTGCCGAGCGGTGAGTCCCAACCCGATCTGGTCATCAGGTTGTCGAATTAAGGCGAGCGGATGCTGCGCTTTCAGCCCCGCTTTCACCACCACTCGATCGACGGGGCGGTATCCGCGCCGTCGGTACGCCGATCGGCTCGACGGGATGGTGGCAAGCTGCAAATCGGCGATCGTTCCGCTTCGCATCGGCAGGTCGGCGAGCGCCCGCTCGAACGCCGCGTGGAGTAGCGGTGCGAGCGCCGGAGCCACATCGGTCCGCTGCTCGTTCTTCAGCGCCAGCAGAGCACGGCGAACGACCCCGTCGTAGCTCGAGCCGGCCCAGACCGGGAACCCATTGCCGAGGGTACGAACAGCGGGAGCGTCAGGAACGCTCGCGCTGCAGTCCTCACAGAGCGAAGCATCCGTTTCTCCGCACCCCACGCAGTCCACCGGAAGCAGCACGCCGATCGCCTCACGGATGGCACGGCTGACGGCCTGCGGAAAGGTCGATCTGCTGTCGGAAAGCGCCATGAGGCGAGCGTGCCCGAACCGGCCTGCCAGCGCGTCCCTGAGTCGGAACCAGGGAAGGTCGGTCGGTCAGGCCTTGCTGTGGAGGATTATCCCGGGCTGCCGAGTTGGGTGGCCAGGAAGGACACGTTCGTGGCTGTGGTCTGCCAGACCGAGGTGCGCAGGACGCGGACGCTGCCGTCGGAGGCCAGGGCGCGCAGTTGCTTGACGGTGTTGCCGCCCACGATCTGCACCGCGTCGTCGAGGGTGGCCAGCCGGTCGGACTCGCCACCGATCACCTGGGTGACGACCTCGCCCCTGCCGTCCGAGGCTCCGGTCAGCGAAGCGACGGTGATCTCGTCAATCCAGGTGGCGGAGAGTCCGGCGCCGTCACCGACCGCGAGCACGAGCGGGTCGCCGAGGCTCACCGGGGCGTTGTTGTCGCCGCTGCGCGTGATGCCGGCGACGAGGAGCCGAGGCTCGCCGGCCGTGCGGACGAGGGCCAGCAGCCGGGTGCCGTCCCGGGAGACCTGAATGGACTGGATGCTCGACGCGTCGGGCCAGCTCGACGTGATCGGGGACTGGGAACCGTCGGCGCGCAGCGCCAGGAGGGAGCCGGGTTCGTTCTCGGGAACGCTCCAGATGAAACCGAACCGGTCGAGCGACGGAGCGATGAGCCCCACGCGCGCGTCGACCCGTAGCCCGGAGGTCTGCGACTGGCGCACGGCATACACCCCGTCTGCCGTGAGCACAGCTGCCAGCGAGTGGCTCGAGTTGACGACGGCCGAGGAAGCCGCCAGCGCCTCAATCTGCGGGCTCAGCCCAGGCAGCTTCTCGACCGAGCCGCCACTGAGGAATCCGAACCCGTCGTCGGTGAGCGCAAGCGGGCGCGGGTCGACCCGGGTCCCCGGCACCGATAGCGCCGGGATGTCCTGCACGTTGCCGCTCACAGCGATGCTCACCGAGTTGATCGTCGAGACCCCGGTGAGGCTCGCCGACAGTTGGGCCTGCATCCGTTGCAGGGTGACATCGTCTGCTTCGAACGCCTCACTGTTGAGGTCGACCTGCGCGACGTCGCTGACAACGGGCACCGCATTGCGGCTGAGCTGGGTCCCCTCGGGGAATGCGGACGTGACGGCGCCGACGAGCCACTCGCTGGGCCCATTGAGCAGCGCGGTGACAATCTGGGTGCCGGTCGACGCGCGCGACGGGAACCAGCGCAGATCAGGAACCAGGTGGGTCCACGACGGGTCGAAAAACGTCAACGCGTACGGGTTGAAGACCTCACTGAACTTCTGCTCGTCGAGCACAACGCCGTCGGGGGCCGCGCTGATGCGCCACTGCCCATCGACCTGCACGAGCGAAAACCCGCGGGTGGTCGCTTGCAGGTCGGTGAACTCGGAGTACTCCCCCGACCCGTCGACCGACGCCACCGGCACCAGGCTGACCTGCATGGTCAGGGCGTCGACGGCCGTGACCGTGCGCTGGTTGGCCTGGTCGATGAGTGCGCTCGCGTCGGGTTCCCAGCTCGACCGGATCGCCGGTGAGAGGTACTCCCGCGCCGTCGCGTAGTCGTCCCGCGGGCTGGACGCTGCATCGATGAACCCGCGGAGAATCTGCTCCTGGGTGGCGTCCTTCTCGGGCCCCTGGGCCAGGAACTCGATTTCAGGATCCTCGTCAGCCGGAACGACCTGCCCGATCTGCGGGGCACCCGATTGCGGGATCCCCGCGCACCCGGTGACCAGGGCAGCAACGGCGAGAGCGAGGCCAGCGCCGAGAGCGCGACGATACCGCCTACGGGTCATGAGTGTTCCTTCCTCACTGGCGGGACGGCATCCGTTCGCTCAATCGCCGGATGCGCGCCATCGGCGTCTGCGGGCGGCAGGTCAATCGGCGACACCGAGAATTCTCCGCCCAGCGTGCGGGGCAGGGTCAGCCGGAAGCAGGTGCCGCCGCCGACGCGGGTCCACAGGTCGAGCGTTCCTCCGTGCAGCTGCGCGTCTTCGAGGGCAATGGCAAGCCCGAGCCCGGTGCCGCCGATCGTGCGCTTGCGCGACGGGTCTGCGCGCCAGAACCTGTCGAACACCCGCTCGGAGTCAGCCTCGGTCATGCCGAGCCCGTAGTCGCGAACGGTCAGGGCGACGGCGCGCTCGTTGCTGTCGACAGTGACGACAATGGGCCGACCCTCGCCGTGCTCGATGGCGTTCCCGAGAAGGTTGCGCACCACCCGTCGAATCCGTCGGGGGTCGACCTCGACCGGCGAGTATCCGCCAGGGGCGACCAGCCGAATTTCGGAGCCCTTCTGCTCGGCGAGCGCCGCTACCCCCTCGATCGAGTCTTCGGCCAGGTGCACCAGGCTCGTCGGTTCGATCTCGAGCTGCACCGACCCCGCGTCGTAACGCGAGATTTCGAGCAGGTCGGCGAGCAGTATTTCGAACCGCTGGGTCTGCGTGTGCAGCAGCTCGGTGGTGCGCGCCATGGCCGGTGGGTAGCTGTCGCGCTGGTCATAGAGCACGTCGCCGGCCAGCCGGATCGTGGTCAGCGGGGTGCGCAGCTCGTGCGAGACGTCAGACACAAAGCGCTGCTGCACCTGCGACAGGTCGGCCAGTTCCTTGATCTGCTTCTGCATGCTGTCGGCCATACCGTTGAACGATTGCGCGAGCGTGGCCAGTTCGTCTTCTCCTTTTTCAGGAATTCGAACTTCAAGGTCGCCGGATGCCAGCCGCTGGCTGGTTTCAGCGGCCACGCGAATCGGGTTGGCGACGAGTCGCACAACCACCCACGCGACACTCGCCAGCAAAATCAGCAGCGTCAATCCGCCAATTACGAGCGTGCGCTGAACGAAGAGCAGCGTTTCTTCGGTGTCGCTCAGGTTGTAGCCGATGTAAATTTCGTAGCGACTGCCTTCCGGCAGGGTGATCTCCGTGCCGACGATGATGCCGGGGTTCGTTCCGCCGTTGGATGCGGGCAGCGCAACAGACTGCCACCACTGCTCGTCGGGGTTCTTCTGCACACTGGCGCGCAGACCATCACTGATGACCCCGTTGAGCAGCGGGCTCTCAAAGTCCTGGGGAGCAACGGCGCTGGGCTGCTGACCGGGCGACCGGTAGCCGGCGATGAGCGTGGAGCTGGAGGCGCGGGCGATCTCGGTACGCGCGGCGCTCATCAGTTCCTGGATACCGGCGCGGTCCTGGTCGCTCGACGAGTCGAGGATGTTCTGCGCTGACGAGGTGGCGCGGAACGAGTCCTGCTGCACCTGTTCCACACGGGACGTGAAGAGGTCGTTACCGATCGAGAGCGCCATGTATACGCTCGAAATCAACACGGCGGCGAGCGACAACCCGAGCGTCACGGTGACCGTACGGAACTGGAGCGACCTCCGCCAGGACCGTGCAGCGCGGGCCGGCCAGGTCCGCCAGTTGGCGAGACGGGCACCGGAGATTCCCGCGCTGGCGCCGGAGCCGCTCGGGCTCGACGCGTTCGACTCCCGGCTGAACACCATGACGTACTTCTAGGCGGCGACGCCGGTGCCGGCGCGATAGCCGACACCGCGAACCGTCATGACAATGCGCGGGTTGTCTGGATCGAACTCAACCTTGGCACGGAGCCGCTGGACGTGCACGTTCACGAGGCGGGTGTCTGCCTTGTAGTGATAACCCCACACCTGCTCAAGCAGCATTTCGCGGGTGAACACCTGGGCCGGCTTCGAGGCCAGGGTGAGCAGAAGGTCAAACTCAAGCGGCGTGAGGTTGATCGGAGTGTCGCCACGCCGCACCTCGTGGCCGGCGACATCGAGAACGAGGTCACCGATCTGCAGGACGTCCTGGGCCTGCTGCGGCGCCGGTCGCAGCCGGGTGCGGATCCGTGCGACGAGTTCCTTGGGGTTGAACGGCTTGACCATGTAGTCGTCGGCGCCGGACTCGAGACCCTTGACAACGTCGGCGGTGTCGGTCTTCGCGGTCAGCATGATGATAGGAACGCCCGACTCTGAGCGAATGCGGGTGCACACCTCGATGCCGTCGATACCGGGAAGCATGAGGTCAAGCAGGACGAGGTCGGGTTTGACCTCGTGGAACGCGTCGACGGCCCCGGACCCGTCGGCGCAGAAGTGCGGCTCGAAGCCTTCGGTTCGCAACACGATGCCGATCATTTCGGCCAGTGCTGTGTCGTCGTCGACCACCAGGATCCGTGCGTTCATACGCCTCGTTCTCGTTTCTTCGACCAGTGGGTAATGTCCGGTCGCTCGGTACTCTCGAACAGATTACTGGCTCCAGCCGGGGACTTTCTGATTGGCGCCCCTTTTCCACACCCGTTGCGCCCGATCTGAGGTGCGCGCGAGCTAGATATGCCACGATGATCGGAGGCACATTTTCGCTACGAGGGGGCCGTTGAGTGACTCACGACCAGAACTGGCAGGCACCGGGGCAGGCTGAGGAGCCACCCCGCTATGGCGAGCGCGTGTCACCCCCGCCAACGCCGCCCACACAACCGCCGTATGGCCAGCAACCGCCTGCCTCCCAGCCGCCCCAATATGCCCAGGGTGCCCCCGCGCCGACCGGCAACCCGTACGGCCAGAATCCGTACGGCCAGAATCCGTATGGCCAGGTTCCCGGCCAACAGGCACCGTACGGTCAGAACCCGTGGGGCCAGCAGCCCTACGGTGCGCCACAGTTCAGCCAGCCCGGATGGACGCCTCCCCCCAAACCGGGGCTCGTCCCCCTTCGCCCGCTGGGATTCGGCACGCTGCTCGGTGCGCCTTTCCTCGCCCTGAAGCGCAATCCGAAGGCGACCTTCGGCAGCGCTCTCCTCGTTCAGGCAATCACCGTGGTGATCAGCCTGCTGATCATCGGAGCCATCACCTTCTTCTTCGTGGCCCGAATCGATGCGGCCTCACCCGAAGACCAGGAAGCGATCGAAGCCGGCGGAATCGCGGGCATTCTCATCGGCGCACTCGTCCCGGTCCTCATTACTCTCGTCGGCACGGTCTTCCTACAGGGTGTCATTGTCACCGAGGTCGCCCGGGCAACGCTCGGCGAGAAGCTGACACTGAAGACGGTCTGGAAAGTCACCTGGCCGCGGCTCGGCCAGCTGCTGCTCTGGGTGCTCGTCGCGTCGCTCGCCTTCCTCATCGTGCTCGGCGCCGTTGTCGGCATCGTCTGGCTGCTCGTTGTACTCGGCGGCGGGTTCGTCGCGGCCGGGATCATTCTCGCCATCGTGGCCGCGATCGCCCTCGTGGTTGTCGGGGTCTGGCTGAGCATCAAGCTGTCGATCGTTCCGAGCATCATCGTTCTGGAACGTGCGTCGATGGGCGTCGCGATTCGGCGCTCGTGGCGACTCACCGATGGCTACTTCTGGCGCACGCTCGGTGTGCAGTACCTCATCGCCTTCATCGTCGGAACGGTGTCGCAAATCGTGCTCACCCCGATCAGCATCTTCTACGCCATGGCCGTCTCCGCCATCGACCCGACCGGCACGACCGCGGAGAGCTGGGTGGGACCGATCGTGCTCTACGTGGTCATGATCGTCCTGTCACTCCTCGTCGGCTCGATCACGTCCGTCGTGTCGTCCGCCGCCATCGCCCTGATCTACGTCGACTTGCGCATGCGCAAGGAAGGGCTTGACCTCGAGCTCATTCGGTTCGTCGAGGCCAGGCAATCGGGCAGCCCGTCGGTCGAAGATCCCTACCTCATTCCGGCGGCGTCTCGGTCCGCCGCACCGACAGTGCCCGGTGTGCAGCCGGGTTCCGGTTCGCCGTGGGCCTAGCCGGAAGAGGAGTTTCGCTGCTGGATGGCGGAGCGTCGTTCGATGTGCCGGTGGACCCGACGGCGCCCGACGCCCGCGACTGGCTGATCGACGAGCTGTCGAAACCCGAGTATGCGGCCGCTCAGCCGAGCCTCTTCGACCGGCTCAGCCAGGCCTTCTTCGACTGGCTCGGGCGACTGTTCCAGCCCGGCGAGTCGGTGCCAACCGACTGGGTTCCGATTGCGATTGTTCTCGCGATCGTGCTCGCGCTCGTCGTGGCGCTCGTGGTCTGGGGCGTGCCACGGCTCAACCGCCGCAGCCGCGCGGCGACCGGCCTGTTCGGCGAGACGGACACTCGCACCGCCGATGAACTGCGTCGCGCGTCCGAACGGTTCGCCGCGAACGGTGACTGGACGAACGCAACCCTCGACCGGTTCCGCGCGATTGCCCGCACCCTGACCGAACGCACCATCGTCTTCGTCTCCCCCGGCACAACGGCACACGACTTCGCCGGCCGCGCGGCAGACGCGTTCCCCGAGTTCCGTGACCGGCTCAGCGCAGCCGCTCGCACGTTTGACGAGCTGCGCTACCTCGGCGCCGACGGCACCGCTGCCGACTACGAGGCACTGCGCGCCGTGGATGCCGATCTCTCGGGCCGCACACCCGCGCAATTCGAGCCGGTCGAAACGGAACCGGTGTCATGACCGCGACGAAGCTGCCGACGCGCGCCGACGCATACGCTTTCGTGAACGCTGGCGAGAATGACGTCACAACGCCGCGTGCGCGAACCGTTGCGCGTCGGGCGGTGTTCTGGCTGGGAGTCGCCGTCGTGGCGGTGATCGTCGTTGTGGCCACGCTGCTGCTCACGCGCGGCGGATCGACCGACGGCGCTGAGCTTGACCCCGCCAACCCGGCACCGACCGGCGCGAAGGCGACGGCCGAGGTGTTACGCGCGCAGGGCGTCGACGTCATTCTGCCCGACGGCTATGACGACGCGCTGGCCGAGGCGCGCCGGTCTGGCACAACGCTCGCGCTCTACGACCCGGCCGGGTATCTCACCGATGAAAGGCTCACCGAGCTCGTCGACGCGGCCGGATCGACGGTGCTCTTCGGTCCGACCTTCGGCCAGCTGCAGTCCGTCGCGAGCGGAGTGTTCGCGGCCGGAGCGTCCGACAACGACGACGCCCTCTCGGCCGAGTGTGATCTTCCTGCCGCCGAACGTGCAGAAACACTGAGCCCCGGTCCGACGTTCCGATTCGATCCCACAACGGATGCCACGGGCTGCTTTCCCGCGGACTCCGATCGTTTTGCCGTCGTTCAGCTGTCAACCGGCGACGGCGACCTGACCCTGGTTGGGCCCGCCGACGTGGTGAGCAATGACTCGGTCATCCGGCACGGAAACGCGGCGTTCGCGCTGGGCGTGCTCGGTGAGACCGATCGCCTCCTCTGGTACCTGCCGACCCTCGCCGACGTGGAGTCGACGGGCCCGCCCGATATTGCCCAGCTCACCCCGATCTGGCTCGTGCCCACGACGTCGCTGCTCGGGATCACCGTGCTCGTCGCGATGTTCTGGCGCGGTCGTCGCTTCGGTCCGCTCGTCGCCGAAGACCTGCCGGTCACCGTGCCCGCCGGTGAGACCCTCGAGGGTCGCGCCCGGCTCTACCAGCGCATCTCCGCACGTACACGTGCCGTCGACGCCCTGCGCATCGGCGCGCTCGGCCGGTTGGGCCGCACGCTGGGACTCCCGAGAACCGCGACGGTCTATGAGGTGACGGATGCCTGCGCAGCCGCCCTTGGACGTCCGCGGGAAGACATTCGCGGCATCCTGGTCGACACCATTCCCGAGTCAGAACGCGACGTCGTATCGCTCTCCGACGCCCTGGCCGAACTCGAACGCGACACGGCGGCTGCCGTTGACCCGCGCCCGCCGAGCCGGCCGTCGTAACGTGGAATCGATAGTCGCGCCGACCCATCCCGCCCACCGAACCGGAAGCAGAACCCGATGACATCACCGCAGCAGCCGTCCGACGGACACCGCGAGGCTCCGCAGCAGAGCCCGGTGCCGCCGAACCCGTATGCTCTCGTCGGCGACGCGCCGCAGCAGGAGCCGATGCGTCGCGCACGGCCGGCCCAGCAGGCCCAGGCCCAGCAGCAACATCAGCAGGCTCCCCAGCACCAAGCTCAGCCGACCGAGTCGGCCCGGGTCCAGGAGCTCCGGGAGAAGCTGTCGCAGGTGCGCCGCGAGGTGGCGAAGAGTGTTGTCGGGCAGGAGCCGGCGGTCACTGGGCTCATCATTGCCCTGCTTGCGAAGGGCCACGTGCTGCTTGAGGGTGTTCCCGGAGTGGCCAAGACCCTCCTCGTCCGCACCCTGAGCTCGGCGCTCGACCTCGATACCAAGCGCGTGCAGTTCACACCGGACCTCATGCCCGGTGACGTGACGGGTTCGCTGATCTACGACGCGAAGTCCGGCGAGTTCGAGTTCCGCCGTGGGCCGGTGTTCACCAACATCCTCCTGGCCGACGAGATCAACCGCACCCCACCGAAGACGCAGTCGTCGCTGCTCGAGTCGATGGAAGAACGACAGGTCAGCGTCGATGGCGTCACCCAGCCCCTGCCGACGCCGTTCATGGTCGCCGCAACCATGAACCCGATCGAATACGAGGGCACATACACGCTGCCCGAGGCTCAACTGGACCGGTTCCTGCTCAAGCTCGTTCTCGACGTTCCCGAACGCGAACTCGAGGTGGAGGTGCTTCGCCGCCACGCCGCCGGGTTCAATCCGCGTGACCTCGCCGGAGCCGGCGTTACCGCTGTGCTCGGCGCCGACGACCTCGCCGATGCCCAGCGCGCGGCCGCAACGACGGGCGTCTCCACCGATGTGCTCAGCTACATCGTCGACCTGGCCCGCGCGACCCGGCACAGCCCGAGCGTCCGGATGGGCGTGAGCCCCCGCGGAACCACCGCACTTCTCGCCGCAGCAAAGGCCTGGGCCTGGCTCAGCGGTTATCCCTCCGTCACCCCCGACCACGTTCAGGCCATGGTTCTCCCGGTCTGGCGGCACCGGCTGCAGCTGCGTCCGGAGGCCGAGCTCGAGGGCATCGCCTCCGACGCCATCCTCCGGTCTATTCTCAGCTCGGTGCAGGTGCCGATCTAGATGACCGTCTCGGGGAGATTCGTCGCGCTCGTCGCCTTCGGTGTCGTCCCGGTCATCGTGCTCGGCTCGATCACCGGCGAACCGGGCGTTGTGCTGGGCCTGTGGCTGGTCTTTTGCGTGCTCCTCGGGGTGCTCGACCTCTCCCTCGCGGCATCACCCCGGCAACTCGGCACCGCGCGCTCGATCCCTGCCCGTACCCGTCTCGGCGAGACCGTCACGAGCGAGTTGTACCTGACGAACCGCGGATCGCGCACCCTTCGAGGTGTGGTTCGGGATGCCTGGCAGCCGTCAGCAGGACCAGCTACGAACCGCAGCAGGGTCACCATTCCCGCCCGCGAACGGCGCGTCGTCCCCGTTGAGCTCACGCCGTTCCGCCGCGGCGAACGACGGGTCGAGCACGTCACCGTCCGCTCGAGCGGGCCGCTCGGGCTCTGCTCACGCCAGGCCACCCTGCGCTCCCCCGGCCAGCTCCGCGTGCTTCCGCCGTTTCACGCCCGCAAGCACTTGCCGTCGCGCCTTGCCCGGTTGCGTGAGCTCGACGGCGCAACGAGCGTCATGGTGCGCGGGCAGGGAACGGAGTTCGACTCGCTACGCGAATACGTGCGCGGTGATGACGTGCGCTCGATTGACTGGCGTGCCACCGCACGCCGTCGCGACGTCGTTGTGCGCACCTGGCGGCCGGAACGCGACCGCCGGGTGGTCATCGTTCTCGACACGGGCCGCACCTCGGCCGCTCGCGTCGCCGACGAGCCGCGCATCGACACAGCGTTTGAGGCGTCGCTTCTGCTCGCCGCCCTGGCCACCCGCGCTGGCGACCGGGTCGACTTTGTCGCATACGACCGGCGGGTCCGCGGCCGTGTGCAGGGTGCGACCGGTGCCGATCTGCTGGCGAAGCTCGTCGATTCGATGGCTGGCATTGATCCGGAGCTGATTGAAATGGACTGGGCCGCTGTGCCCGGCCAGGTGCGTAACATCACCACCCAGCACTCGCTGGTTGTGCTGCTCACCTCGATCGACGCACCGGGAGCGTCCACCGGCCTGCTGTCTGTCCTGCCGCAATTGACGTCCCGCCACACGGTAGTCGTGGCATCCGTCACCGATCCATTCGCGCTTGAGGCCAGTCGCACACGCGGCAACCGCGAGGAGGTCTACCTGGCGGCCGCCGCGGAACGCGCGCTGCTCGACCAGGCCCGGGTGTCAGCAGCCGTGCGACAGCTCGGCGCCGAGGTGGTCACCGGGTCTCCCGAAGAGCTGCCGCCCGCACTGGCCGACAGCTACATCGCCCTCAAGGCGGCCGGGCGGTTGTAACCCGCACACGAGACAGGCCCGGCCCCGCGAGTGCGGAACCGGGCCTGGGACTGTCAGCGGTGGTTAGACCGCGACAGCGGTTGCAGCGAGTGCGGCGCCGAGCTTCGAGCCGAGCTCGATGTCGACGTTGGACCAGTACGCGATAGCCCGCGCCCGGATCTCAGCGTTCTGCACAGCACCAACGTGCCCGGTGATCTGCGCGAGCAGGCGTGCCTTGGCCGCGTCGTCCATGACGTCGCGGTAGAGCGTGCCGGCCTGACCAAAGTCGTCATCCTCGGGGTGCAGGGTGGCTGAGGTGTGCAGCAGCTCACCGTCGTTCTGCCAACCGGTCGACTCAGCAGCGCGTGCCGGGTCAGCGTGCGGTCCACCGAAGGAGTTCGGGGCGTACACCGGGCGGTCAGCCGGCCGGAAGTCGAAGCGCGCAGCGCCGTCCTTCGAGTAGGTGTTGACCTGGGTCTTCGCGGCGTTGACCGGCAGCTGGGCGTGGTTCACACCGACGCGGTAACGCTGGGCGTCTGCGTAGGAGAAAATCCGAGCCTGAAGCATGCGGTCGGGGCTTGCCGCGATTCCGGGAACGAAGTTCGCCGGCGAGAACGTGGCCTGCTCGATCTGGGCAAAGTAGTTCTCGGCGTTCTTGTTGAGCGTCATGGTGCCGACCTTGATCAGCGGGTAGTCGGCGTGCGGCCAGACCTTGGTGACGTCGAACGGGTTGAACCGGTAGGTCTTGGCGTCCTCGTACGGCATGACCTGGACCGACAGGGTCCAGGTGGGGAAGTTGCCTTCGGCGATGTTCGTGTACAGGTCGTGCTGGTGGTAGTCAGCATCCTGGCCGGCGATCTCAGTGGCCTGGTCTGCGCTCAGCACGGCGATGCCCTGGTTGGTCTTGAAGTGGTACTTGACCCAGAAGCGCTCACCAGCAGCGTTGATCCACTGGTAGGTGTGTGAACCGAAGCCGTCCATGTGACGCCACGACGCCGGAAGTCCGCGGTCGCCCATCAGCCAGGTGACCTGGTGTGCGCTCTCCGGAGACTGGCTCCAGAAGTCCCACTGCATGTCGTTGTTGCGCAGGTTCGAGCCCGGAAGGCGCTTTTGCGAGTGGATAAAGTCGGGGAACTTGATCCCGTCACGGATGAAGAAAACCGGGGTGTTGTTTCCGACGAGGTCGTAGTTGCCCTCTGACGTGTAGAACTTCAGCGCGAAACCGCGGGGGTCGCGCCAGGTGTCTGGAGAACCCTGCTCACCGGCAACCGTCGAGAAGCGAGCGAGCATCTCGGTGGTCGTGCCCTGCTGGAAGAGAGCGGCACGGGTGTACTGCGACACGTCCTCGGTGGTCTCGAAGACACCAAATGCTCCACCGCCCTTGGCGTGGACAACCCGCTCCGGCACACGCTCACGGTTGAAGTGAGCAAGCTTTTCGGTGAGGTAACTGTCGATCAGGGGAATGGCGCCATCGGCACCGACGGTGAGCGACTGGGAGTCAGCTGCGACCGGTGTGCCGGTGTTTGTGGTGGTGTACGAGGTGTCGGACATGTATCTCCTTGGTGTTTCCGAGCGGGGCAGGGGGCAGCTGGCGGCCACACGTGTGGTCGCAAGCGAAAGAATGGAGGGCTAGGTGAGCGGGGCTGCGGCGCAGTCCGGGCACAACCCCCAGTAGGTCACTTCGGCCGTTGTGAGTGTGAATCCGGATGTTGTCGATGGCGTCAGGCACGGAGCGTGACCAACCGCACAATCCACGTCACCAATCGCTCCGCACTTCGAGCAGACGATGTGGTGGTGGTTATCACCGACCCGCAATTCATACCGCGCGGGAGAGCCGGCCGGTTCGATGCGACGCACCAAGCCGGTATCGGTTAACGCACTCAGCACGCCATAGATCGCCTGAAGCGAGGTGTCCGGCAGCACGGACGACACCGCGTCGAACACTTCCTGGGCATCCGCGTGCGGGTGCGTCTCGAGAGCGCGCAGCGTCTCGATCCGCGGGTCCGTCGCACGGAGACCCGCAGAGCGCAGTAGATCGCGCTCAGGGCTGGTCTCGGTGTGTGGCATAACTCCAGCCTAGCGCTTATTTTGATTCATTCAAAACTGAGGCGAGTACACGTTCGGCCATCTCCCGGCGGCAGCCGGATGCCTTCTCCTTCACGAACCGCTGACCACGCCCTGATCGGATGTACCCTCTGCTGCATCGGCGTGGCCGGCGAACACCGGTCATCGCGCCAGCATGCCTTCGCGAAGGCACACGAACGTCAGCTTTGAGCGAGCGGATGCCCCCACGCACGCATCGACGCGCCTTACTGCGCGTAGATGCGGCGCGCGCCCGCTTCGAAGGCTGCCAGATCGCCGGTTTCCCCGGCTCGGTACGCACGGCGTCCAACAAACAGCATGTAGAAGAGGAAAACGCCGAGCGCCGCAGCACCGAGCCCGATCTTCACGGGCCATGGCCAGGGCTGCGGAGTGACAAAGCCCTCGAGAATGCCCGATACGAGGAGGACAAATACCAGCCCGATCGCCACGGTGAAAAGTGCCCGCCCGTCCTCGGCGAGTGCCTGCCCACGGGTGCGCTTGCCCGGCGCCACCCACGCCCAGAAGATGCGCAACCCGCCGGCCGCGGCCACGAAAATCGCCGTGAGCTCGAGCATGCCGTGAGGCGCAATGTAGAGGAAGAAGGTGTCGCCCTCTCCGAAGCTGAACAGCACAGCGGCGTTGAGCCCGAGGTTCTGCGCGTTCTGCAGCACGACATAGGGCACCCAGACCCCGGTGATCCCGAAGGCGATGCACTGGGCGGCAATCCACGCATTGTTGGTCCAGACCTGGCCGGCGAACGACGCCGCCGGATTCTCGGAGTAGTAGTTGGCGAAGTCTTCCTCGGCCACCTGGCGAAGCTCTTCCGAACTGCCGAGGTTCGCGAGCACCTGCGGATCGTTGAGCACCCACGCCGCCCACATTGCCGCGACGCCGACCGTCACGAGCGCAACCGCAAGGGTCAACCAGCGCAACCGATACAACGCCGCAGGCAGCTGCAACACAAAGAACCGGGGCAGCTGGCTCAGCACGTTTGTGCTCGCCGAGGTGAACCGCAGCCGAGCCTTGGAGAGGGTGACGCTCAGCCGATCACCCTGCCGGGTTGAGCCAGCGGTGGTCTTGATCGCCGAAAGCTGGGTCGCCCCGGCCTGATACCGGTCAATCAGCTCGTCGGCTTCCGCGCCCGACAATGACCGCTTCGACGCGAGCGCATCGAGGCGGTCCCATTCATTACGGTGCGCGGCACTGTAGGCGTCGAGATCCATCTGCTTAGATACTATTCATGACTGACTCCCCCGGCGTGCACATGTCGGAGAGCCTCGATTCTTCGCAACTGATCACCGGCGAAGCCGTCGCACTCGACGTCCAGTCATCGAGCTTCATTCTCCGGGCCGCCGGCGCCATCATCGACTTCCTGGTGTCGGTTCTCGTGGCGGCCGGACTGCTCTGGCTCCTCGTCGTCCTCGCCTCGCAGGGCGTCATCGATTCCTCCGCCACAACGGCATTCTCCACGGCGATCATCGCGTTCAGCACGGTGGTGTTGCCCACCGCTGTGGAAACCATCGGACGCGGCCGTTCGCTCGGCAAGCTGGCCATCGGCGCCCGCATCGTTCGCGACGATGGTGGAGCGACCGGGTTCCGGCACGCTTTCATCCGTGCCCTTGTCGGGTTCTTCGAGATCTACATGACACTCGGCGGCGTCGCTGCCCTCACCGGCCTGCTCTCCACCCGTGCGAAACGACTCGGCGACCTCCTCGCGGGCACCTATGCCCAGCAGGAGCGCGTTCCACGCGCCGAGCCGTCGGTATTCGGCGTTCCCCCGATGCTCCAGCCCTGGGCAATCGTTGCTGATGTGGGACGGATGCCTGATCGCCTGACCCGCAGGATCGCCCAATTTCTCGCGCAGGCACCGAAACTGACCCCGCCGACGCGCGCGCGGCTGGCGCGCGATCTGGCCGCCGAGGCATCCGTTTTCGTGTCTCCGGTTCCGAATGTGGACCCGGAACTGTTTCTTTACGCGGTCTCTGCGGTGCGGCGGGATCGGGAATATGCGGCGCACGTGCTGGAGCAAAAGCGGCTCGCGGCGCTTGAGCCGGTGCTGACCGGGCGGCCGCACAACTTTCCGGAGCGGTAGAGCGGGGGCGGCGCGGGCACGGCGGCACGGCGGCACGCCAACCCGGGTTCCTCGGTCACAAGCGGCGGCACGCCCGGGTTGCTCGGCCACAAACGGCGGCAACGCCCACCGCGCGCCGCGGTGCGCGGTGGTTCCGCTCACTCGATGATTCTGCTCGTTCCGTCCGGCGACCACGAGACGGCGAAGACGACGAACTCGGCAGGCCGCAGCGGGGCGACCCGCACCTGGCAGATGACATCACCGGCGGCCAGCACGAGGGGCGGATGGGTGCTTTCGTCGCATCGGACGAAGAAGGCCGCGCGGGGCGTACTTCCGACAAGGGCACCGTTGCGCCACTCCGCGAGGAGGAAGTTGTTCACATCTTCGCGGATCCCAGCCCAGAGCGCAGGACCTGTCGGCTCGGTGTGGGCATAGCTCGCGCCACGCAGAATAGACGCCTCGAGGAAACTGACCAGGCGGCGCACGCTGACGTAGTGCCACTCCGGGTTCGTCGAGAGCGTGCTGGAGCCCCACACCTGGATGCCGCGAGCGGCAAAGGAGCGGATGGCGTTCACGTCGAGGTCTCGGAGGGTGTCGTGGTCGCGCGACGTCAGCCGTCCGGCGAGCGCGAGGGCCCCATGGAGCACACCGGTCGGCGCAATGTTCACCCCACGTTCGGCATCGACTCGTGCCCACAACCCGGCCACATGCCCCGACGGTGGGACCAGTCGCGGCTGACCAGAGGCTGGATCGGCTACGTTGATCCAGGGGTAGTACACCACCGCGTGGCTGGAGTCGAAAGCAGTGCGGGTGCGCCACTCGGACATCCCGGCAACGGAGAGGCCGGATGGCGGATCGAGCACGACCATGCAATTGCCCCGCGCTTCGGCGAACGCGAGTGCCCTGTGTTGCACGGCGATGATGGCCTCGAACTCGCCGTCGGCCAGCACGAGGTCGGGAAGGCACAGGATCGTGACATCGTCGACATCGTCGAGGCTGCCCAGCGCGGCGTCGTATCGCGCCTCAACCATCGCGGCCGCCGGCGCTGAGTCATCGACACGCACCACGTGGCACCGGGTGCCGCCATTAAGAAAGTATCCCTGCACGGCTGCCGCGAGGTTCGAGTTCGCCTCGACCGGCCCGAACGCCGTGGCGAACTCCGTCCAGCTGGTCAGCACCGTTGGTGTGTTCACCGGTCCCGCCAGCGTCCAGCCCAGGAACGCAGCAACGGCCGTCGGCAGCCGGACGATCGGACCACGAGGGTCGTCTGCATTCATCCGAAGCTCCTCCGAACGGCGTGCGAAGAATGGATCGCGCCACGTCGCCAACACCGACAATCATCGTCGTGGTGGCAGGGTCTTCACCGTACTCCGCTCGGTGGGAGCGCGAAAAGGGCCACTGGCATCCGCTGGGCATAAAAGTCAGGAATGGGCAGCGGTGCTCCCACGCGAAACGGCGCCGCCCGGCCGAAGCCGAACGACGCCGTCGAAAGCGCGACTCTTAGTAGCGGTAGTGGTCGACCTTGTATGGTCCGTCGACGGTGACACCGATGTAGGCGGCCTGCTCCTCGGAGAGCGTGGTCAGCTCAACACCGAGGGCGTCGAGGTGCAGGCGGGCGACCTTCTCGTCGAGGTGCTTGGGCAGGACGTAAACGCCGACCGGGTAGTTCTCCTGGTGGGCGTAGAGCTCGATCTGCGCGAGCACCTGGTTCGTGAACGAGTTGCTCATCACGAACGACGGGTGCCCGGTGGCGTTGCCGAGGTTCATCAGGCGTCCCTCACTGAGGACGAGGATCGACCGACCGTTCGGCAGGCGCCACTCGTGCACCTGCGGCTTGATCTCGACCCGCTCGGCGCCCTCAATCTTCTCGAGTCCGGCCATGTCGATCTCGTTGTCGAAGTGACCGACGTTGGCGACGATCGCGAGGTGCTTCATGTTCAGCATGTGCTCGGTCGTGATGACGTTGAGGTTTCCCGTGCCGGAGACGAAGATGTCGACCTGGTCGACGACGCTCTCGATTTTGGCGACCTGGTAGCCGTCCATCGCCGCCTGCAGTGCGCAAATCGGGTCGACTTCGGAGACGATGACGCGGGCGCCCTGGCCGCGGAGGGCCTCAGCTGCACCCTTGCCGACGTCGCCGTAGCCGACAACGAACGCGACCTTTCCGCCGATGAGAACATCGGTGGCACGGTTGAGGCCGTCGGGCAGCGAGTGGCGGATGCCGTACTTGTTGTCGAACTTGCTCTTGGTGACCGAGTCGTTGACGTTGATCGCCGGGAACAGCAGCTCGTCGTTCTTGAACAGCTCGTACAGGCGGTGAACACCGGTGGTGGTCTCCTCGGTGACGCCCTGAATCTCGGCGGCGGCCTTGGTCCAGCGGTCGGTCGAGCTGGCGAGTGAGCGACGCAGCAACTCGAGGACAACCCGGCCCTCGTGGCTCTCGTCCTCGGCGGCCTCGGGAACGGCTCCGGCAAGTTCGTACGCCCGGCCGTTGTGCACGAGCAGCGTGGCGTCTCCACCGTCGTCGAGGATCATGTTCGGGCCGGTCCAGTCGGCACCGGCAGCGGCCGCTTCGGCCGACCAGTCGAAGATCCGCTCGGCGCAGTCCCAGTACTCCTCGAGCGTCTCGCCCTTCCAGGCGAAGATCGGGGCGCCGGCCGGGGCGTCGACGGTTCCGGTCGGGCCAACCGCGATGGCGGCAGCGGCCTCGTCCTGGGTGGAGAAGATGTTGCAGCTGGCCCAGCGCACCTGTGCGCCGAGCGCGACGAGGGTCTCGATGAGAACGGCGGTCTGCACCGTCATGTGAAGCGAGCCGGCGATGCGTGCGCCCTTGAGCGGCTGTGATTCGCCGAACTCGGCGCGAAGAGCCATGAGGCCAGGCATCTCGTTTTCGGCCAGGCGAATCTGGTGGCGGCCGGCCTCGGCAAGCGAAAGGTCACGGACCTTGAAAGGAAGTGCAGTAGCGGATGCTGCGGGTGAAGAAAGCGTCATTCCCCTATTCTCGCAGACCGCGGTTGGGCAATTCCGGTGAGAGCACCGGCTCTTACGTGTTGAGCACCTGGTGCCGGATAACCTGCCAGCCCTGCGGAACGCTCAGGCGTTCGGCGTGAATGGCGCAGAGGTCGTAGGTGTGGGGCTCCTTGGTCAGTCCGAGCGGCCCGAGGACAGCCATCGAATCCGCATAGTCATAGGTGAGCGTCGAGACCGCTTCGCGCGAGCATCCGACTTTCGTACATGGCCTGTCCAACATTCCTCTCACGATACAACCGACCGGTGTTTCGGCCAGACGCCTCGCCACCCGAATCGGCGAATAGGATGGCCTCATGGCACGACGCGGAACGAGAAGCAGCACCTATGTGCGGCGAGCGGTTCGGCACGACCGGCACGGCCGGTCGCAGCGCAGTGCCGCGACGGGGCCCCACCTGCCCCCGCTCAAGAACCGCATCGACACGTTCGATATGACCGTTGCGGCCGCAGCCGATTTCCTGCGCGCCACCTGGCCGGATGAGCTCAGGAACGTCCGATTCGAAGTGGGCAACATGCCCGTTGGGGAGCAGAACGGCGAGGGCGTTGCGCGCTGGTGGACAAGTTCAACCGAGCGCCGTGTGGTCATCTACCGGCTGCCCATCCAACGGCTCAGCAAGCTTCACCGAGACGACGAGTTGCACCAGCGGATGATGATCGAGAGCTGCGTCTTCCGGGCGACCGCCGAACTCATCGGCAAAGACCCGTGGGATCTCGGCCCTGACCGGTTCAATTTCTAACCTGCGGGCCTCCGCTACCGCGGGTAGACAGTCACCGGCGTCGCCGACGGGTTCGCGGGCTGCACGGCAAATGCGGCCATGCCGGCCGGAGTGACGATGCTCAGTTGTGCGATCGCGCCTTCGACGCCTGAGGTCGAGTACGACACTCCCCCGCTCACCGGAACGGCGACCGTTGACCGGGCGGGCACTTCTGCGGTGAGCGGGTCGCCGGTCGAGGCGTCCAGCCTCACGGTGAGTGCACGGCTCCCTGGGTTGGCGAGGTGCAGCACCGGGGTGTCGCCGGCCGGAACCGCGATCATCACGTCGTCGGGCAGCGCGGTCGAGCTCTGGAACCAGGCCAGGTCGCTGGCGTCGCCGACGGCAATCGAGGTACGGGCGCCGACGACGATCGGCTGGTCTGCGGATACCTCGACCGTGTAGCTCCCTGCTGGAAGCGTGCGCAGGCTGATCTCGGTGGCCATTCCCGCCTCGAGCTGGTAGGCCAGCGGTTCGGGCGCGGCCCCTCCGCCCTCCGGTGTGAAGGTCACGGACACCTGTGCGATCTCGGTGCCTGGCGCCATCATCCGAAGAACCGGGCTGTTGTCGTCATAGTCCTCATCGGAGACGGCGGGCGCGTTCGGCGCAATGACGAGGCCGGCGAGGGTCTGGTCGTTCGCGGCCGGCGACGTCGGGGTGACGTACTCGACCCCGTGTGGGGTGAGGCCGCGAATGACGCTGTGCTGGATGCCGGCGGCCACCTGTCCGCCACGGCTCGTGATGTGCACGATTGGAGTGATGAGGTTCGGCGCGAAGGCGGCAAGCGACAGCAGTTTCTGTTCGCCGGCCTTCACGATCACCCCCTGGGAGCCTGGCGCGTCAACGGCGCCGCCCTCCCCGAAGATTTCAATATCGACGATGGCATCTGATCGGGTCGGGTTCGTCACCGCCAGTACGCTCGTGCGACCAACGTCGGTGGATCCTCCGACGAGCCAGCTCTCCGAACTGGCTTCGATGCACGGGCTGGCCGCGAAACCGCGAAGGTCATCGATAGCTGCGGACTGCGACTGCGCAGCGGCGAGAAGGGCCGCTGTTGTTGCGCCGTTCGCCGTGGGCTCGCTGACGACGAGCGGCGAGCCGAAGGCGCTCCCAGCGAGGTCGTTGGGGGCGGAGAGCGGCGTCTGGGTCGGCTCGGACTCGGAGCCGACGGTGAGCTCGGGGGCGACGAATGACGACGCGTTCGATGATCCGTCACCCGCCAGCTGAGTGAGCGGACCCGCGCAGACGCGCGCCTGATCGGCGGCGGTCGGCGTGATTACGGCGCTGGGCACCGCCGCGGTGACGCGGGGAAGGTCGAAGGTTCCGACGGCGAAAACGGAGGCGCCCGCGAGCGCCACGCCGAGAATTCCGGCGATCATCCGGCCGCTCGTGCGGGCGACGCGTCGTTTATCGGCCATTGCTGTACTCGCTTTCGGTCGTCGGCGCGGTGCGGCCGACGATCGGGTTGCTTCCGGTGGGAACGTCGGCGGCGGATGCCACGGGGCTGGCGTCGGTCACGCTCACGGGTTCATCCGCAGCGTCGGCGGTCCACTCCGGGGACTGGATGCCCGGCGACGGCGCGCCCGGCGTTGCGGCGACGGCCTCGTGTCGTTCTTCGATCTCGGCGTCACGAGCGATACCGGCTGCGAGGCTAGCCTCCGCCTCGGCGTCCGCCTTGCGCTCGGCGCGCTCGGCCCGGGTCAGCCGGGGAGCATAGGCGTCGCGTCGGCCGAGGGTGCGTGGCGACTCTTCAGCCGCACGGCGCGACGCTGCGGTTGGCACGGAGAGCAACAGGGCAAATCCGAAGATGATCGCCCAGCCGATCAACACCGGCGTCGAGAGAGGCGAGGCGGGACCGTTCGCGGCCGTGGCATCCGTTTCACCATCGAATCTCCACAGGGTTCCGCGATCGGTGGGGCCAATGTGGGCGAGGACCGGGCTACTGTCGAGCGCGGCAGAGGCGCGGCTGGAGGTGGTCGTCGCTTCAGGACTCTGTTGGGTTCCCGGCTCGACGACGGCGGGAGAAAGCAGCACGTACTGCACACCGAGTTCGCTGAGCGCCGGTGCGGGATCGAAGCCGCCCTGGGAGACGAGGTTCCCGGCGAGCAGTGTGACCTGCTCGTCGTTGCTCGTGATGTTTTGGGCCGTGGTGAGGATGGTCGATTGGTTGTCGAGCGTGTCGCCGACGCCGCGGACGACGCGTGCGGCCACGCCACCATCGGGCTGTGGGGTGACGATGAGCGTGGCCAGTGCCGGGTTGGCGGTCGCTGCCGCCGCGACGTAGGCCGGGAGGGTACGGCCGTCGCTCGCCACGATGGAGCCGTGGCCCAGCGGAAGGGCAGCCGCCATCGGTACGGCCACAACGACGGCCAGCAGGGAGACGACGAGTGCCGGTACGGCGGCGGTGCGGCGCATGCTGTCGCAGGCGACAACTGCGGCGCCGACGAGGCCGAGCCAGTAGAGGCTGAGGCTGGAGCCCGCCCACACCGTGACAACGGTTGAGCCGGTCAGCGAGATCGCCAGCACCGTCGAGCCCAGCGCGGTGGCGAGGCCGAGCAGCCCAACAAAGAGCAGAACGGCGGCGCGGGCGCTGCCCGGCAGGAAGAGCGCGAGAAGTGCCAGCACAGCGATGGGAGCGAGGAGCACAGGCACCACGAGGTGGGCAGGCAGACCGGTAATACCCAGCGTGCTGGTGATTGAGTCCCAGGCCGGATTGCCACCCGGAAGCCCGAGGGCGAGTTGCCAACCGGTGGTCGGCGCCGCCGACACGACGGCCCCCGGGTCGGCGAGCAGCTGCAGCCAGTGTCCGCGCACGATCCCCTGCTGCCAGATCAGTGGGGCGAAGAGCGCGGCGGTGGGAATGATGAGCCAGACCACGCGGGCGATGTGCCGGCCGGCCATTACGAGTGCGAGCACCCAAACAACAAGGAACGCCGGGCCGAGTGACGGCGCCGATGCCACTGTGAGCGCGAGGAGCATCGACGCAACGGCTGAGGCCGCCCACGATCGTGTCGCGACGGAGCCCGCGTAAAACAGCCACGGCAACAGCAGGTGCACGAGGATTGCGGCCGGTCGGCCGTCGACCAGCGCGGTCACGAACGGTGGCGCCACGGTCCACAACACCGCACCGACGATGCGGTAGCCACTCGATTCGGTCAGTCGGGTTGCCGCGAACCAGCCGCCGAGGGTCGCCAGCGGAAGCGCCAGCAGGGTGAGGAGCACGAGTGAGTAGGAAGGCTGCCAGAACGTCACAGTACCGAGCAGCGCCATCACTACGGAGAACGGGTCCGCCGCGCCGGTGAATCCGATGCTGATGTCCCGCCAGCCGAATCCGATGTTCTGCCAGAGGTCAGCGACGGATGCGGATAGCGGCAGCATCCCGCCACCTTCCACAGCGGATGCCGCCAGCAGGGTGAAGAAGAGGCCGACGCTGACGAGGGCAGATGCGATCACAACCCAGCCACCGCCACCGGTGAAGAAGCGAAGATCACTGCGTTCAACCGTGTACACCGGGGCTCCGGCCTCACGGCGGAGCAGGCGACGACGGCGCACCTCGGCGAACGGAATCCGCAACGGTGAGATCGACGACCAGTTCGCTTCCCTGGCAGTGCGGAGGTTCTTGCGAGCGTGCGCAATCCGGATCGGGCTGAACGCCACCTGGAAAGCCACAGCGAACTCGCCACCGACAAGACCGGGGTTCTTCGTCGCTACCCGCCAGACCATTCGCGCGATCGCGAGCGGAACGAGGGTCAGCCAGTGCAGCAACACCAGGGCGGTCCGTGCGTAAACGAGCCGACGGTACAGCTGAGCACCGCGGGTCTGACGCGCGCGCTTCCGGTAGGCGCTCGCGCGCCGCGAGCGCGACGGGCCGGCGATGCCGTCGCCTGCCGTGAATACCAGCGCTGACGGCACGACAACGACGCGGTGCCCGGCCAAACGGACCCGTACAGAAAAGTCGAGCGAGTCGTCGGTCGAGCGGAAGGCGGTATCGAAACCGCCGACTTGCTCCCACACAGCGTGACGCACAAGCATGCCCTGGGGTGCAACCCCGAGAACGTCGGACTCGGCGTCGTGCTGGCCCTGGTCGAGCTCTTCACCGACGAGCTCGACGGTTGCGCCGAGTGGCGTGAGGGCCTGGCCGAGGGACACAATGGTGACGCCATCCCTGGCGTCCATGACCTTGGGTCCGGCAGCAGCGACGGAGGGAGCAACCTCGAGTGCGCCCACGAGGCGTTCGAGCGCATCCGGTGCCGGCGTGCTGTCCTGGGCGAGTAACCAGAGGAATTCATCGGGCCCGCCCGACTGAGGAATGATGCGAACACCTTCTGCGAGTGCTGCACTGAAGTTGAGCCGGTCCCCCGCCTCAACGATCCGGTCCACGCCTGCTGCCTCAAGCGCGTGCTTCGCGGACGCCGGAGACGCGCACGCCACGGCGATGATGGCATCGGGGCGTCGCGTCTGGGAGGCCAGGGCGTTCAGGGTGTCCTGCAGGTGGCTTGAGCCGTTGGGGCCGGTGCCATCGTGCACGACAAGGATCGCAGTTACTCGGGGAAACATCGCGTCCAGACTATGTCGGCCTCAGAGACGACAGGGCCGATGGCCTCGGCGTGGCACGGATTCGCTGCTCAACGGCAGAGTTTTCGGGAGCCTCAATCGCGAGCACCCGGAGGGATGGAAGGTTAGACGGCGCGCTTCTTGAGCTTGCGACGTTCACGCTCAGACAGGCCGCCCCAGATGCCGAACCGCTCATCATTCTCGAGCGCATACTCGAGGCACTGGGTGCGGACTTCACAGCTCGTGCAGATGCGCTTGGCATCGCGAGTCGAGCCGCCCTTTTCGGGGAAGAATGCTTCCGGATCGGTTTGAGCACAGAGCGAGTCGGACTGCCACGCAAGCGGGTTGTCGTCTTCGACCGGCTTGCGAACACCAGGAACTCCGAGTTGTACCGGATCAACGAACCAGTCCTCGGGAACACCAGAGCGATATTCAGGCGCCATATCTCTCTCCCCACTTGTTACCCGTGCGCCACGCGGCGCTACACATAATTACACCTGTGTAATTCGGGTACGTCAAGTCGCAGATAGTAAACCCTCAACCCCCAATGGAGGGTTCACCGAGTGTTTACCGGCGTGTCGCGAGCCGACTCAGGCCTGAGACCGAGCGCTCCACGCGCTCGACACCATCTCGGTGAGAGTGTGGCGCATGGTCCAGTCAAGGTCGCGTGCCGCCAGTTCTCCGGATGCCACGATACGCGCGGGATCGCCCGCACGGCGCGGAGCGACCTCGGGCTCGAACTCGATGCCCGTGACGTCGCGCATGGCGGTCATGATTTCGCCCACCGAAACTCCGTCGCCCGAGCCGAGGTTGTAGACCGGCTCGATCGATTCGCCGGCGTCCAGGCGGCGGGCAGCCGCGACGTGCGACCGGGCCAGGTCGGCGACGTGAATGTAGTCGCGCACGCAGGTGCCGTCCGGTGTTGGGTAATCGTTGCCGTTGATGCGCGGGGTGCGCCCGTCGAGCAGCGCTTCGAAGACGAGGGGGAAGAGGTTGTGCGGGCTCGTGTCGTAGACGTCCGGGTAACCGGATCCGACGACATTGAAGTACCGCAGCGAGGTGTGGGCAAGGTTCTGGGCCACGCCCTGGTCGTGGAGCAGCCACTCACCGATCAGCTTGGACTCACCGTACGGGGACTGCGGGTTCTTGGCGGTTGCCTCGGTGACGAGGTCAGTGTCTGGGGTGCCGTAGACCGCAGCGCTCGAGGAGAAGACGATGCGACCCACCCCGGCTTCTTCCATGGCCCCAAGCAACGACAGCGTGCCGGTGACGTTTTGCGCGTAGGTGTGCAGGGGACGCTGCACTGAGACGCCGGCGTACTTGAACCCGGCAACGTGCACGACACCGGTGATGGAGTGCGTGCGGAGTGTGTCGAGGACAAGCTCGCCGTCGAGGATGCTGCCGCGAACGAAGGGAACACCTTCGGGCACGAACGACTCGTGACCGCTGGAGAGGTCATCAAGGATGACGGCGCCGATCCCCTGCTCCGTGAATGCGCGTACAACGTGCGCTCCGATGTATCCGGCTCCGCCAGTGACCAGCCAGGTCATGTTGCCTCCTTCGTGGGGCGCTTTCGCACCCGCAGAAAGCCTAGGGCACGAGCGAAAGCGGAGCGAGTCGGCGGGACCCGCGGAGCGGGACGGTCACGAGGGTCGAGGCACTCGGCGCTCGGGCATAACTGGGTGGAGCGTCACCCCGACCCGGTACGAACGGCGGAGGCACTCGCTGCGCCGGCAGGAATGGCTGAAACACCATGCTGCTCGGGCACTAACGGCGAGGCGTACGTTGCTCGGGCAGGAACGGCTAAGGCACCACACCGCTCGGGCAGAAACGGCGATAGCCCCCGCTCGCTCGGACGCTAATGGCGGAGGCGCTCGCTTGCTCGGGCACTAGTGGCGGATGCGTTTGCTGCTCGGACACTAAGGGTCGAGCCAGCGGGGCTGCTCGGACATAAAGGGTCGGGCAGCTCACTGCTCCGTCAAATTGGGCGAGACATTTGAGTTTTTTGTAACCCATAGTGACGGAGCGACGACGTGCTCAACCACTAGTGACGGAGCAACGACGTGCTCACCCCATAGCGACGGATCAACCAGTCGAAGGGCCTCGCGCTCGCGTCCGGGCGGCGTGGCGAGTGACGGTCGTGCACTGAGGACTCGGCCGATAGCGGTGACGCCGAGCGAGAGGAACGTCCGTGCCACCCACGACCCGGGCCGCAGATCGGGCGAGCGATCAGACGAGATGTCAGGCGCCGAAGGGGCGCCAAGCGCCTGGTGTCCGTCGTGGCCGCAACGCAAAGAACGCCCGCCCCGCGCACCGGGCCACGCACACCGGGGCGAAAGGGGCCCGGGCCGCGCAGGACCCGGGCCGTACATCAGACACGAAATCAGGCAAGGAAACGGTACTTATCCATGGGTCCCGCTGTGCGGGCCGGAACGCGACGATAGCCGTCACGGCGAAGGGCGATCACGCTGGCGGCCGTCGCAACGAGAACCGCGGCCAGGATCAGAATAAGGAAAACCAACATGGCAGTAAATCTAGGTCTTGGTGATTCCTGCCACTAGTGGCAGACTTGCCATCATTCGATACTTTTCTGCCAGACCGGAGCATCCGCCATGTTAAGAAAAATCGCCCTCGTCGCCCTGCCCGACATGGCGCCCTTTGAGTTCGGCGTGATTTGTGAGGTCTTCGGGATCGACCGCAGTGACACCGGCGGTCCCGAATTCGACTTCCATGTCGTCACAGCCGACCCGGGACCGGTGCGCACCAAGCTGGGCTTCGATATCGTGGTGCGCGAGGACCTCTCGAGTGCGGCCGACGCCGACCTCATCGCGATCCCCGCGTACTCGGTGACCGGAGGCAACCCTGACCCCCGGATCCTGCAACTGCTCCGCGACGCGGTCGACCGAGGAGCCTGGGTGCTCTCGGTGTGCAGCGGAGCGTTCGCGCTGGCCGAAGCCGGCATCCTCGACGGTCGGCGCAGCACCACACACTGGATGTACACCGACCAGTTGGCGCGCGAGTACCCGCTCACCGACGTGGACCCTGACGTGCTGTTCGTCGAGGACCGCGGCGTCATCACCGGAGCGGGCACGGCCGCCGGCATCGACGCTTGCCTGCACCTCGTGCGAAAGGAACTCGGCGCCGCGGCCGCGAACGTCATCGCTCGCCGGATGGTGGTTCCGCCCCAGCGCGACGGTGGACAGGCCCAGTTCATCCAGGCGCCGGTGCCCGAACGGCAGAGTGACTCGTTCGCGGCCGTCACCGACTGGATGCTCGAAAACCTGGCCGACGACCTCACGGTCGACGTTCTCGCCGCGAAGGCACTGATGTCCGAGCGCACCTTCGCCCGTCGGTTCCGGGCCGAACTCGGGGCGACGCCGGCCGCGTGGCTCAACCGGCAGCGGCTGATTCGCGCCCAGCACCTGCTCGAGCGCACGGACTACGGCCTCGAGCAGATCGCCGCCGAGAGCGGGTTCGGCTCATCCGCCGTCATGCGACACCACTTTCTCAAGGTCCTGCACACGACGCCATACTCCTACCGCCGCACCTTCAGCTGTGCCGACGGCGACGCCGAAATGGTCGGCTAGCTAGAGCCGCGTCGTGGCGAGGAACAGCTCGCCAGCGCCCGACACCGTGAGCGGCCCCTCATCCGGCGTGACATAAACGACATCGCCGCGGGTGAGGACACGGCGAGCGGATGTTCCGGCGAGCGTCACCTCCCCCTCCGTGATGATCGCTATGGCGGGGCCCGGCAGCCCGAGGCGTGATGACTCACCACCCAGCCCGGTCACGTGCACCAGTTCAAAATCGGGAATGTCCGGTGCGAACCGCGCCGCCCCGGCCCCGGCGGGCTCGGGCTCGAGGTAGGGAATGGGCAGCGGGTGAAAGTCGAGCACGCTGAGCAACTCGGGAACGTCGATGTGTTTCGGCGTGAGTCCGCCCCGCAACACGTTGTCGCTGGCAGCCATAAGTTCAACGCCGAACCCACGCAGGTAGGCGTGGATATTGCCGGCAGGGAGGTACAACACCCCGCCGCGGCGCAGGGTCACGCTGTTGAGCAGCAGCGACACCACGATGCCCGGGTCTCCCGAGTAGAACTCGGCGAGCCGATTCACTGTAGCCACCGCTGGCGTGATCGGAGCGGATGCCGCTGCCTCCGTCACGGCGGACACCAACGCGGTCACATCGTCGGTGAGCAGGTGCTCGACGAGCGCGCGGAGCGCATCAGCGTCTGGGCCGGTCAACCGCGCGCGGAACTCCCGCAGCTGGTTGGTAGCCGCAGCGTCGAGACCGGGTACGTCGAGCAGCCGGTCGACGTCGTCCGCCGCGTCGGCCACAGTGCGGAACCCGCAGAGCGCATCGAACGTGTCACTCAGTGCGACGATGAGCTCGGGTTTGTGGAACGCGTCCTTGTAGTTCCGGTTCGGTGCGTCGAGCGGGATGCCCGCTGCGTTCTCCCGCTCGAACCCGGCGAGCGCCTGCGCCGGCGACGGGTGCGCCTGCAGCGAGAGCGGTGCGTCGGCAGCGAGCAGCTTGAGCAGGAACGGCAGCCGAGGTTCTCGCAAGCCGGCGGCGGCCGGGTCGGCGTCAATCCAGGCGGCCAGGGTGTCCGCTCCCCCGGTGAGCTCCGGCTCCAGGATGCGGGCGGGCGAGCCCGGGTGCGCACCCAGCCATAGCTCAGCCTCGGGTCCGCCAGACGCCTCGGTGCCGAGCAGTTCGGCAATCGCGGTGCGGGAACCCCAGGCGTAGTCGCGCGGAGTATTGGTCAGAGGAATGAACACAGCGAATCCTTCAGCAGAGAGCACGGCATCGAACGCTCACGCAAGGATCGAACGTTCATCGACACCCTACAAGGGCCGAGGCGGAGCATCCGTTCTGAATTGACCCAAACCATAAGCAATTGCGGGCCGCATCACGCCCTCCGTAGGCTGCGAGGCAGAGCGCGACAGCGCACGGCCGACCACAACGCAACGGAGCATGAATGTCGTTTGAACCCCTCGCCAGCGATTTCTACGGATTCGAGACCCTGCTCACCGAGCAGGAAAAGGACGCCCTCATGCGGGTGCGCGCCTACATGGAAACCTCGGTTCGCCCGGTGATCAATGACTTCTGGGAGCGGGCCGAATTTCCGCACGAGCTGATCGCTTCCTTCCTCGAAACGGATGTCGCCCGCTACGCATTCGACGAAGTGGCGCCATTCGACAACTCCGCGGTGTTCCGCGGACTCGTCGCCATGGAAATGGCGCGCGTCGACGCCTCGATGGCGACGTTCATCGGCGTGCAGGAGGGCCTCGCGATGGGCTCGATCAGCGTCTGCGGGTCACAGGAGCAGCGTGGCGAGTGGCTGCCGAAGATGGCGAGCGGCGAGGTGATCGGCGCGTTCGGACTCACCGAGCCGCTGTCCGGAAGTGACAGCGCCCGCGGGCTTCGCACGACCGCGACCCGTGACGGCGACAGCTGGACGCTCAATGGCGCCAAGCGCTGGATCGGCAACGCGACCTTCAGCGACGTGACCATCATCTGGGCGAAGGACACCGCGGACGGGCAGGTCAAGGGCTTCATCGTCCGCACCGACTCCCCCGGCTACTCGGCCACGAAGATCGAGCGCAAAATTGCGCTGCGGCCCGTGCAGAACGCTGACATCACCCTCGAGAACGTCGTTGTGCCCGAGAGCATGCGGCTCGCGAACGCGAACTCGTTCCGCGACACCGCCAAGGTGCTGCGGTTGACCCGCGCCGCGGTGGCCTGGTCGAGCGTCGGAGTATCGATTGGGGCATACGAGGCGGCCGTGAACTACGCCAAGGAGCGCGAGCAGTTCGGCAAGCCGATTGCCGAGCACCAGCTGATCCAGGACCTGCTGGCCAAGTGCCTCGGCAACATCACCGCCTCGATGGCGATGTGTGTCCGGGTGTCGCAGATGCTCGACGAGGGCACCCAGCGCGATGAGCACTCGGCTCTCGCCAAGGGGTTCTGCACGTCGAAGATGCGCGAGACCGTCGGATGGGCACGCGAGGCGATGGGCGGAAACGGCATCGTCCTCGACTACGAGGCGGCCCGGTTCTTCGCCGACGCCGAGGCGTTGTACTCCTACGAGGGCACGCGTGAGATGAACTCGCTCATCGTCGGTCGGGCGATCACCGGCAAGGCGGCGTTCGTCTAGGCGGGTGGCGCGCGGCGGCGCAAGGATTTCGCGCTCAGGCACGGATCCGGAGGCGGTGAAGCTCCGTGCCTCGGCGCTTTCTCCGTGTGCCAGTGCGCCAGGAGACGTGCCGGGAGACGTGTCGGCAGACGTGCCGGGAGACGTGTGAGCCGGATGAGCGCGAGCCGCGCGGGCTGTGCGCCGCAAAGGAGCTCGGGAGGCTACCCGGCCAACTTCTCAACGATTGAGGTGATGCGGCGCTGCCGCGTGGCATCCGTCTTCGCTGTTTCAATGTTCGTCACGTGCGCCTTCCTGGCGCTCGGTGAGAGCTTGTCGAAGGCGGCGAGCGCCGACGGCTCCGCGGCGAGCGCGGTCGAGAAATCGTCGGGCAGCTCAACGGTGCGCGGTTCGGCGTCGAGGGTCAGCTCGACCTCAATCGCATCGCCGCCAGCGATGCCGGTCGCCGCGCGTTTGTCCGAGCTGAACGGGATGAGGAACTTGCCGCCCATCGGCGCGACGGTGCTGCGGTAGGAGTAGCCGTTGACCACTACGGTGACCGGTGGCCGCTTGCCGGCACCGAGCCCGGTCACGACCTCTTCCGGCACCTCGATCCCGGTGTTATTGCCGCTCTGAAACATCGTCGTCGAGAATTTCATGGCCCGAGTATGACATCGTGCGCCGGTGTTTACCACCGTTCAAGCAGGCCTGTAAAGCCGGGGCGAGGTGGGGCGGGTGGCCGGTACAGTTGCGGTCCGGGCAGCACTCTGCCCGCACGCTGCGACGGGAGGGAGCGCACAATTTCACGCATCCGACTGCGCCAGGGCCGCCACTTCGTGATCACCTGGGGAATCTCCGACACCTTTGGCGGCATGACCGGCGCGTTCCTGCACCGGTCCCGCGCGTTCATTCGGCTCGGGGGCGTCAACGTCGATGTGCTGACGTTCGACGCACGCCCGGACTATCCGGCCGTTGAGCGCCAGCTGCGTGCGGGCGGCAAGCTCATCGATGGCATGCGGCTCGTGAACCTGTGGGACTGGCTGCGGGATCATCCGGCGCCCGAAAAATTTGCGCGCGCCGAGGCATCCGTTTCGCCCAGGCTTCGTGCCGTCTTTGAACCGCTCGAGGTGACCGAAGGGTACTTTGCCGGGCGGCGGGACGGTGTGCGGATGAGCCTCACCCGGTACGCGGATGACGGCGTTACCGAGCTGCAGGTTGACCACTACCGGGCGGATGGCACCCTCGCGGTGAGCGACCGGCGCGACACACGGCAGCGTGGGCAGCGCGGTGGCCGCTCGATTGTGCTCTGCGATCGTGACGGGCAACCCGTGAAGGCGTGGGATGGTGCGTGGGCGCTGTATCGCTGGTGGCTTGACCGGATGCGCGACCAGCAGCCCACGACGATGATCGTCGACAGCAAGACGAGCGCGCGGTTCATGGTCGGCTATCGGCGCAAGAACACGCTGATCCTGCACGTTGTGCACGCGTCGCACCTGCAAGGGTCGAATGGCAGGGTCGTGCGTGGATCCCGAGCGGCGGTTTTCGAGAGCCCGGAGTCGTTCGATTCCCTGGTCTTCCTCACCGAGCGGCAACGAACCGAGGCGCTCGCGTTGCTCGGTGATCGGGCGCAGACCGCCGTGATTCCGAACGGGCGTGTGGTGCCCCGGGCCTCAGCGGCGCCACCCGCTCGCGACGTGCACGCCGGCATCATGCTGTCGGCGCTCGAGAAGCGCAAGCGCGTCGATCACTCGGTGCGTGCCGTTGCGTCGGTTCGCTCCGCGGGAACGCTCGTCACGCTCGACATCTTCGGCGACGGACCGGAACAGTCGCGGGTCGAGGCCGCTGTCGCGAAGGCGAACGGCGGGATCACCCTGCGTGGTTATGATCCGGATGCCAGTTCGCACCTGTCCGAGAGCTCCTTCCTTCTCCTCAGCTCGAGAAGCGAGGGTTTCCCGCTTGTGCTCGTTGAGGCGATGGCTGCGGGCTGCCTGCCGATCTCCTATGACATCGCCTACGGCCCGGCTGACATCATTCAGGACGGCGTGAATGGGTTTCTCGTTCCGCCGGGCGACGTCGCCGCCCTGGCCGCAGCGATCGAACGGCTCGTCGGCCTTCCGGCGGCCCAGGTCGAGGCGATGCGCCGCAACGCCATTCGCACGGCGGCGGCCTACTCCGACGAGGCGATCACGAAGCGATGGGCTCGCGAATTTGATCGTGCCGCGAAGCGACGCGGTTTCCTGCCCGCCGCGCCAGTCGATGCGCTGGCATTTCGACTGCGACGTGGAATAGCCAGGCGATGGCGAAACTGGCGGGGATCGCGATAGCAGCGACGAGCGGCCACTGCTCGTCACCGAGCAGGAACGCCACGCTTGCCAGCACGGGCACGTGCACGAGATACAGGCTGAACGAGATCCGGCCGAGCCAGAGCGGCAGCCGCGCTGACAGCATCCGTCCGGCCAATGGCGAGCCAATCGCCACAATGATCAGTCCGGTCGCTCCGGCACCGGCGAGGCCCCAGAGCGCCGCACTGAGTGTTGACCCGGCTGGAGCGAACGGGCGGGCCAGCCAACTGGCCACCAGAAGAACAGCGGATGCTACGGCGAGAGCCGCCCAGATCAGCCCGCTTCCGCGGGCGGTGCGGCGGGCAGCCCACGAGCGCAGTGCGGGCAGGTTGACCGCGAGCATCGTTCCGAGGAAGAAGGTCGGCAGGTAGACGAGCGCGTCGACGTCGAGCACTCGCCCGGCCACCATGAGCGCGATCGAGACCACCGCGGCGAGTGCCCGGTGCCGCCGGACGGCGAGCCCGACAACGATGAACACGGGAAGCAGCACGGAGAACATCACTTCCCAGCGCAGCGACCAGAGCACGTTCACGATTGTGTAGGTCTCGGGCAGCAGCGACGACTCCTCGATCACCTGGCTGACCGTGACGCTCGAGGCCACGCGGTCGGCCAGCCAGCTGTCTGGGGTGATGGCGCCGGGCAGCCGGGGAACCAGGGTGATGAGCGCCACCGCGAAGAGCACTGCCGCGATCACGGGCAAGTAGAGACGCAGCAGTCGGCTCGGGTAGTAGCGGAGCCAGTCGAAGGAGGAGGAAAGCGCCGGAAGCGAGACCACGAGCCCGCTGAGGACGAAGAAGACGAGCACAGCTTCGCTTCCCGCGGTGAGCGGGCGGAGCGGCGACTGGGTGATCCACTCCCACAGGCCCTCTGTCTCTTCGAGCCGCGGCCGGGCCATCAGGGTCAGGTGATAGAGCAGTACGACGACAGCGGCGACCCCGCGCACCCCGTCGAGGGCGTGCATGCGTTCGGCTTCCCCAGTTCCGTGACCCATCCCTCCACGGTATGTCGAGGTAGCTGGGAGTTCGCGGGGTTGCGTTTCCCGTGCCCCGGTGGCAGGCCCGCTTATGGCCTCCGTCGGCGGACCACGAGAAGCACAACACCGAGAATCACGAGCACAGCGGCGACCCCGACGAGAGTGAGAATCGCCGCGTTGTTGGCGCCGCTCTCGGACAGCGAGCTTCGGGTTCGATGCTGGGCGCCGGGGTCGGCGGTTGCGTCGCCCGGGGCTGCGGTCGTCGGCGTCGGGTTCGTCACCGGCGGCGTGGCCGGGCTGGTGGGCGGCGACGTTGCTGGCGGTGTGGTCGGGATCGTCGGTTCGACCGCGAGGCTCGATACCCGCACGTAGTCGAACGTCGAGGTGAACCCGGCTCCGGCCATCGACACCAGCCCGATGCGGGGTGTGACACCGAGCGGGGTGGTCCAGGTGCCCGACTCGTCCCAGGTTTCGCCGTCGAGGCTCGAGTACCCGGTGTAGAGGTTCTCGGTGTCAGTGTGGGTGCGGACAATGCGGAGGATGGTCGCCTCCCCCACCGGTCCGCCGACGCTGTTGCCGTAGACCGGGTAGCCAGCCGGCACCGGGCTCTCACGTTTCGCGAATTCGGTTTGACGGGTTTCCCAGATCGACGACACCGCGTGCTTAATGAAGTTGCCGTCGTCGCTGTAGAGCACGATTCCGCCCTGCACGTAGTTCTGGCAGCAGCCCTCGGCGGGGACCGAGACCGAGAGCCGGGTCTCGACGACATAGTCGCCCACGGGCGCCGGTTCGGTAAGAAGGCCAGCCGCACCCGGGTCAGGACTGAGATCAGCGGCCTGGGTATCGAAGCGGAAAGTGCCGTCCGCGACCCCGTAGGTGGCGGCATCCGGTTCGCGAATCCACGACCATTGTGACGACAGCGACGCCCCATCGAACTCGTCGGAGAGAGCGGCAATTGGGTCGCCCGGCTGCGGCATTTCGACGGGAAGCAACGCTGGCGCTGGGGTGTGATCGGGCTGGGTGGCGGGAGCCGGTTGCGGAGTGTCGGACGGACCGCGACCACCGTTGACCGTCGGCCAACCACTGGCCCAGTCGATGCGGTCCATCAGCGCGGGCCGCTTCGTGTAGGTGCCACCCTCGACGAGGTACGGGTCGGTGCGGTCGACCGCGTGGTAGACGATCCAATCGGTTCCGGCCAGGTCGGTCACGATGGTGTTGTGCCCGGTGCCGATCCAGCGGTTGCCGTTCTGGTGCAGCACCGGGGTACCGCCAACGCGGCCGGCGAGAAGTGACGTGCCGGTGCGGTCCAGGAACGGCCCGGTCGGACTGGTGGACCGGCCCGCGAAGACGCCGTAGCCGGTGAGTGGCCCCGCGCAGCAGTTGGTGGCCGAGGCCAGCAGGTAGAAGTAGCCGGCGCGCTCGACGACATTGGTGCCTTCGTAACGGTTGGAGATGGCCACTTCGACCTGGCTGGCCGGGTCGGTGGTGAGCCCGTCTACACTCAATTCCCGCACCGACAGTCCTCCGAAGTAGCTTCCGAAGTAGAGGTAATTCTGGCCGTTGGCCGTGATCACCTCAGGGTCGTAGACCCAGCGTCGATCATTCGGGCTTCCTGCAGGAATTATTGGTTCAACGACCGGTGCCCCCGCATCCGTCCACGGCCCGGCTGGACTGGGCGCGGTGGCGACGCCAATGGCAGAGCCACCGTTCTCACCGTCGGCATCGACGGTTTCAGTGGCTGTGTAATAGAGGTGGTACTGGCCGTTGAGATAGACGACGTCGGGCGCCCACATGTCTCCGTTACCGATCCAGGCCGGCTTCTGCGGCAGCGCCTCGGCCACGAATGTCCAGTTCACGAGGTCGGTTGAACGGAAGGTCGGGATGCTGTAGAACCGCA
Organism: Okibacterium sp. HSC-33S16; assembly: GCF_024171565.1. GTDB lineage: Bacteria > Actinomycetota > Actinomycetes > Actinomycetales > Microbacteriaceae > Mycetocola_A. Next base: position 102,914 of record NZ_JALJZZ010000003.1, on the reverse strand, counting down.
GGGACCCATCGGGATTGGTCTCGGTGGAGTCGAGCGCGTCTCGCGTGCAGAAGAGATACCAGGCCGGGTCGGCGGGGTCAGCGGCACGAATGATGTCGGGGTCGGCGCACTGCTCGGATGGGTCACCGCTCGGCAGGGTGAGGGTGAGTGGATTCGAGTACGTTCCGGTGTCGGCAGCTCCGGCAGCGCCCGCTGGGACGAGGCCGATCAGGAGCACGGCTGCAGCAACGCCGGCGGCCAGGGTCGTTCTTCTCATTCTTCCTCCACGGTGAGGTGTGAATCGCGAGTGGCATTCATGATGCCCGAGGGTGGTGCGTTTAGGGAAGGCCGACGACGGGAGTGCTGCCGTTCCAGCTGAGCGGAAGAACGTTCATACCGCGGTAGACGATGGCCGGATCCCACGAGTGGAACACGATATGGTCGGTGCCGTTCGGGCCGGACACAATGTCTTGACCACCCGGCCCGATGTAGCTTTCGTTGGTGAGCGGGCTTGAGAGAAGTGGTCCGTCGGCTTTGGTGTACGGACCCGTCAGCGCCGGTGCGCTTGCGTAGCCGGTGGCGTAGGAGTATCCGCCGTAGTCGTTGGCCGAATAAAAGAGGACGTAGGCGTCGTCGTGCTGAACCAGGACAGGCGCCTCGATCAGCGCGCCCTCCCAGTCCTCGGTCTGCGACAGCAACCGCACCGGCTCCCCCGTCACGGATAACCCATCGGGACTCAAGGTTGAGAGCTGCAACCAGGTGTCGAGACCACAGCAGTTGCCGTCGTTCTTCCAAACCAGGTAACGGGTGCCGTCGGTGTCGGTGAAGCTCGACGCATCGATCGCACCGCCTTCGGCGAGCGGACAGATGAGCGGCGTCTCACTGGCCGAGACGAAGGGACCGGTCGGAGCATCGGCGGCCGCCACACCGATGCATTGCTGACCCGATTGGGCTTCCTGTGCGGTGAAGTACAACGCGAACCGGCCATCGGCCAGTCGAGTGACATCCGGCGCCCAGGTGCGGCCTTCCTCGGCCCAGGCGGGAAGCTCGGGAAAGGCGTCTTCGTCGGCGAGCTCCCACGACTCAAGGTCGTCGGAGGTCGCGAACTGCACATTGGCGATTCGACTGTTGGTCGCGTACGCGTAGTAGGTATCGCCCACGGCGAGCACATCGGGATCCGGGAAGTCCTGGTCGATCGCGAAGGCCGCCTGCGTGACGCCAGCGTCGGTCGCGTCGTCGTTTCCGGGTCCACCCGAGCAGCCCGTGAAGATCAGCGCCCCAGCTGCGGCGAGCGCCACGACACCAGCCCTTCGGCGCGGGAGCGACTCCGCGAGGCGAGACACACTCGCGCCACGGAGCCGCTCGAGGCGGACCATTAGCCCTTCACGCCTGACGAAGCGACGCTCTCGACGATCTGTCGCTGGGCGATGGCGAACAGGATGAGCACCGGCACCGAGGCGATGACCGCGCCGGCCATCACGATCGAGAAGTGCGTGGAGTACGCGCCCTGCAACTGGGACAGTCCCGGCTGCAGCGTGAGGTTTTCCGGGCTCAGTAGGACGTAGATCGGCCAGAGGAAGTCGTTCCAGTTGGCCAAGAAGCTCAGCACCGCGAGGGTGGAGAGCGCCGGCTTCGACAGCGGAATGATGATCTGCATGAAGATGCGGAAGTCACCGGCACCGTCGATGCGAGCGGCTTCCTCAATCTCCATGGGCAGCCCCACAAAGAACTGCCGGAGGAAGAACACACCAAAGGCACTTGCCGCTCCCGGGATCGAGATGGCCCAGATGGTGTCGAGCCAGCCGAGGTTCTGCACGATGAGGTAGTTCGGGATGAGGAAGATCACCGGCGGCACGAGAAGTGTCGCGATGATCAGTCCGAAGACCAACTTCTTGCCGCGGAACTCGAGTCGAGCCAGCGCGTATGCCGCCGCCGAAGCGGTCACCAGGATGATGATCGTCTGCAGAGACGCCGCCAGGAAGCTGTTGAGGAGCCAGCGGAAAATCGGCTGCTGCCCGGACGACAGGGTGGCGTACGCCTCGGTCGAGAACGGGTTCGGGAAGATGCTGTACGGGTTCGTGATGACGTCACCGTCGGTCTTGAACGAGGTGATGAGCACCCAGACCAACGGAAGGACAATGATGAGGGACACCACGACGAGCACGGCGTAGAGCACCATGCCGCGAACCGTGCGCGGCCGAAAGCGACGTTTGCCTGAATCGTGACGAATGGCATCCGTTCGATCATTATTCGGACCGGCGGAATCGCCGTCGCGGGGACGAGTGGGAGTTGAAGTAGTCATCGTCGTCCTTACTCCGCGCGCTCGCGCTGTAGACGGAAGTTGATCACGCTAATGACCGCCAGGAAGAGGAACAGGATGTAGCTCATCGCCGATGCGGCGCCCATGTTGCTCTGGCCGAGGCCCTGGTCGGAGATGTACATGATGGCCGTGCGGGTTGCGTTGCCCGGACCGCCCTTGGTGAGCAGGTAGGACTGGCCGAACATGTTCGCCGACGCGAGGATTGTCGTGGTCGTGACGAAGAGCATCACGGGGCGGAGCCCGGGCAGCGTCACGCTGAAGAACTTGCGGATGGTGCCGGCACCGTCGAGAGACGCGGCCTCATAGAGGTCAGCGCTGATGCCTTTGAGCCCGGCCAGGAGGATGACGGCGTTGAAGCCGAGGGTCCACCAGACGGTGACACCGACGAGCGATACCCAGGCCCAGGGGACGTCAACCGTCCATGGGATGTCGGTCGGCAGGCCGATGAAGCCGAGCAGGTTGTTGAGCATTCCTGACTGGGTGTCGAGGATGTACCGCCAGATCACGCCGATGACTGCGACACCGAGAACGTATGGTGCGAAGAAGATCGCGCGGAAGACGGTGCCGCCCTTGATCTTGTTGTTGAGAAGGACCGCCAGGAGCAGCGGGACCACGAGCATGACCGGCACGCTCAGCAGCGTGAAGATGCCGGTGGCGCCCATGCTCTGCCAGAAGTCACCGAAGGTGATCGAGCCCGGGGTGAAGAGGTCGATGTAGTTCTGGAAGCCGATGAAGGACTGTTCGGCCTTGAATGGGCTCCAGTCGGTGACGCTGATGACCAGTCCGAAGACACCAGGAACGATGACGAACACCGTGAACAGGACGAGGAACGGCGCAAGGAACAGGTACGCCGTGCCGGTGCGGCGGGGTACCCCCGTCGCCCCGACGCGTGAGCGCCGAGACGACGGGGGTACCGCTACACCGGGTGCGGCCGGATTGGGACCGGCAACAGCGCTGACGGAATTAGTCACCGTACTTGGACTTGTTCTGCTTGAGGACTTCGTCGGCCTTCTTGGCCGCGTCGTCCAGTGCCTGCTTCGGGTCCTTCTTACCGGTGACCGCCTCGTTGAGCGCGGTCGTGATGAACGCGTTCGCTGCGGTGATACCGGGGGCGCTGGTCTCGAAGTGCGCGTATTCCAGTGAGTCGAGGAACGGCTGCATGTTCGGGTACTTCTCGACCAGGGCCGGGTCATTGCGGACCTCGTTCGCTGCGGGAAGCTCACCGGTCTCGGCCCACCCGGCCGAGTTGGCGTTCATCCACTTGACGAACGTGGCGGCCGCGGCCGTCTTGTTCTTGTCCTGACCCTTGTTGTTCAGGAACATCCAGTGAGTCGAGCTCGACCAGACAGCTTTCTCGGTGCCGATCTGCGGAACCGGAGCGGCGGTCCAGTCGATGGAGTTGAATCCTTCGTTGGTGGTCTGCCAGATGCCGTTCCAGTTGAACGCGGTCTTGCCGGCAAGCAAGCCCTTGATGTTGCCGTCCTGCGCAACGTTCGCGGGGCTGTAGCCGTTCTTGATCAGGTCGGTCATGTGAGTGAGCGCCTGAACTCCAGCGTCGGAGTTGAAGGTCGCCTTCGACACGTCCTTGTTGTACAGGTCGCCACCGAACTGCCAGAGCAGCGACTCGAACTCGAAGGTGCCCGTGAAGACGTAGCCGTCGACCCATTCACCCTGGATCCCCGCTGTCTTGAGCGCGTCGAGCGCCTTCATGTAGCTGTCACGGTCGGTCGGGACGGTTGCCGGGTCGATGCCGGCCGACTTCAACACGTCGTTGTTGATGTACAGGCCGAGGGGCGTGACGCTCCACGGGATTCCATACTGGGTGCCGGCGTAGTTTCCGGCCTCCATGAGTCCCTCGGGGAAGTCCTCAGCGCTGTAACCGAGTGCCTTCACGATGTCGTCGCCTTTGAGGAGTAGGCCCTGGGCTGCGTAGGTTGCCACGTCGTCACCGTGCGCGACGGCGACGTCCGGCCCCTTGCCTGCCTTCACGGCAAGCGGCAGCTTCTTGGAGATGTCGCCCCATTCCTGAGGGACGTTCTTGACCACGATGTTGTCGTGCTCGCTGTTGAATTTCTCGATGAGCTTCGGCACGAGCACGGGGGCTGCGCCACCGGTCCACCCGTTCCAGAAGCTGATCGAAACCTTCGGGCCGTCGTAATCTTCACCGGAAACGGATGCGCCTCCGCCGGTGCTGCCTGACGACCCGCAGGCGGTGAGGGCCAAGCCGACGCCAAGCGCCAGTGTCGCCGCAAGTGTCTTGCGGGCGATTCCCTTTCTCATGAGTACTCTCCTTTGAGTTTTACGCCCAAGGGGCGGTGCACAGGGTTTACGCCGTCGAGATGACAGGCGCGTTCTGAGAATTTACAGCGCTAGAAGTCTGTCGTCAAGGGCTCCACTTTTTGCCCGTAGCGGTAATCTGGTTTTCGCCGATGTTCCAGGAACGAATTCTGGGGCGGGTGCGACGCCGGCGCCGCTTACCGCCGCACCGAAAACCGGGAGGAAGCATGGCGCGGGTTCGTCTGCAGGATGTCGCGGAGCACGCTGGAGTGTCGATGAAGACAGTCTCCAATGTCGTGCATTCGCACCCCAACGTGTCTGAGAGTATGCGCGAGCGCGTGCAGCGAGCCATCGACGAGCTCGGTTATCGCCCCAACGCGATCGGTCGGCGCCTCGCGACCGGCCGGACGGGGCTTCTGGCACTGGCGTTTGCCGACGTGCGCCTGCCGTATTTCTCCGAGCTCGCCAATGAGGTCTCGAAGGCCGCCGCAGCGACGGGCTCCGGCTACCGACTGCTGCTCGAGGAGACCGAGGGAACGATCGAGGGTGAGCGCGCTGTCCTCTCGGCAAGCGAAGCAGGCCTTGTCGACGGGATGCTGTTACAGCCGTCACAAATGTCGTCTCGCGAGATCGCCGAACGACATGGAGATCTGCCCATGGTGCTCCTCGGTGAAGGACCAGCACCGCTCACCGTTGACCGGGTCATGATCGACAATGTCGCGGCCGCAACGGTCGCGACAGAGCATCTCGCCAATCTGGGTCGCACCCGGATTGCCTTCGTCGGGCACGAAAAATCCGCGATGTCGTCCACCTCCCGCCAGCGCATCATGGGATACCAGGAAGGCCTTGAGCGGCGCGGGCTCCCCGTCGAGCACGACCTTTTGATAGACACGAATGCCATTACCTCGCACGACGCTGCCCTCGCGGTTGGTGCGGCTCTCGACCGCGGCGTCCGGTTCGACGGGTTGGTCTGCCGGGATGACCTGGCCGCGATCGGTGCGCTTCGCGCCCTTCACGAGCGCAACATCAGCATCCCTGATGACGTCGCCGTAATCGGGTGGGACAACATCGCCTTCGCGTCGACGACGTTCCCGAGCTTGTCCTCGGTCGCCCCAAACACTCAGGCCCTGGCGCGAGTCGCCCTGGACATGCTGGCTGAGCGCATCGAGGGATTCGACGGAATCGGACGGCACCGCATTGTTGACTTCGAGTTGGTGCTCCGGGAGAGCGCACCCGCCGCTTTCCCGACCGAGGAACCCGATCTCGCAGCAGCGACCGTATCGGCGTAGCGTAGCCTGCCCTATCCGGCGTCGGGAAAGTACAAAGTTTACAGCGCCGTAAATTACCGGCATGATGTCTGCATGAGCACCAACGACGCCGCCCTCGATGACCAGCCAGCCCGAGCCAGCCGCCAGGACGGCAGCTACCCCCGTCCGCAGCTGATGCGATCCCGCTGGGCTGACCTCAGCGGAACCTGGTCGTTCGCGTTCGACGACGCCAACGAGGGCCTCAGCAACCGCTGGTTCGCCGAGCCGGCCTTCGACCGCGACATTGTGGTTCCGTTCCCCTTCGAGTCCGAGGCGTCCGGCATTCACGATCCGTCCTTCCACCCGGTGATCTGGTACTCCAGGGAACTGACCGCCGATGACCTCGCGACGGCGGGCTTCGATGCTGGTGAGCGGCTGCACCTCCACTTCGGCGCCGTCGACTACCGGGCGCAAGTGTGGCTCAACGGCATTCACCTCGGCGCACACGAGGGCGGGCACACGCCGTTCTCGTTTGACGTCACCGATGTACTCGATTCCTCCCGCGCCACCCAGCTTCTGGTTGTCCGCGCCGAAGATGATCCACTCGACGTGTCTCAGCCGCGCGGCAAGCAGGACTGGCGGCTCGAGCCGCACTCCATCTGGTACCACCGCACATCGGGAATCTGGCAGCCGGTCTGGCTCGAATCGACCAGCGACCTCTTCGTCAGCCTCCTGCACACCACACCGAACGTGCCCGAGGGCACAATCACGCTGCGCGTTGACCTCAATCGACGCCCGTCTTCAGGCGCGCGGCTCGACGTCGTTGTGTCCTTCGAGGGCACCGAGCTGGCTGCCGTGACCGTGACCCCGGGCGACATTTCCAGCACTCTGACCGTGGGCCTCCCCCTGCAGACGAACGGCCAGGCCTACGAAGAGCTCTTGTGGTCGCCCGAACATCCGCGGTTGCTCGACGTGACAGTGACCGTCCGTGAGGGCGTCGACTCAGCCAGCCGCGGCACCGCCGTCGACACCGTGCATTCCTATCTCGGCCTGCGCTCCGCGACCGTTGCGGGCGGGCGCTTCCTCCTCAACGACCGCCCCTACTACGTGCGCAGCGTGCTCAACCAGGGCTACTGGCCCGAGTCGCACCTCGCTGCCCCGAATGCCGCCGCGCTCAAGCGCGAGGCCGAACTCATCAAAGAACTCGGCTTCAACGCCACTCGCGTGCACCAGAAGTTCGAAGACCCGCGTTTCCTCTACTGGGCCGACGTCCTCGGCCTGCTGGTCTGGGCCGAGACGCCGGGAACGTTCGAATTCAGCCCCCGAGCCGTCGCACGAATGAGCTCCGAGTGGACGGCGGTGATCGAACGCGACCTGTCGCATCCGTCCATCGTCACGTGGGTGCCGCTGAACGAGAGCTGGGGTGTTCAACACATCGCCCACGAACCGCGCATGCAGGCCTACGCGCAGTCACTGGTCTCGCTCACCCGCGCGCTCGACCCGTCACGCCCGGTGGTCTCGAATGATGGGTGGGAGCACGTCGACTCCGACATTCTCAGCATCCACGACTACGAGTGGTCAGGCGAAGTCCTGCGCTCGCGTTACCTCGATCGCGAGACCTGCGAAAACCTGCTGGCCGGAATCGGACCTGCAGGACGGCGGATGCTTCTGCCCACCCAGCAGATCGGCGAACGTCCGATCATGGTCACCGAGTTCGGCGGCATCTCGTACGCGTCGAAACAGGTTCCGGACGACGCGTGGGGGTACTCAACCGCCACCAGCTCGGAGGACTTCGTCGACCGGCTGGACGCGGTCATCGGCGCGCTTGACGCCAGCTCGGCCCTGGCCGGTTTCTGCTACACCCAGCTTGTCGACACTTTGCAGGAAACCAACGGGCTCCTCGCCGACGACCGCACGCCGAAGGCGCCGCTCGAGACGCTGCGACGGGTCATCACTCGGTCCGGCACGAGCGCGTAGGCCCGGGCAGCGGGCGCGCCGCCCGCCACGGAGAGGCGCGAGCCCCCACGCGATAACCTGTAACCCATGACGACGTCCACCGTGCTGCCGCCCGTCGCGCTCTCCACCGAGCGCCTCTGGGCCACCGGCATCGGTGCGCTCGCGGTGTTCGTGGCGTTCGCGGGCGACGGCATCCGCAATCTCGTCACGATGTGGGGATTCGGCGCCATCGCCATCCTGGTCGCGATCGGGTGCGTCGTCATGATGCTGCGGCTGAAGCCGAAGCTCGACCGGTCGCGGCTGCCCAAGGTGCTCATCGCCTTCCTCGGCTACGCCGTGCTCTCGGTTGCCTGGTCGGCGTACCCGTCAGCGTCGCTCCTCACCCTCACTGGAACGCTCCTCACGACGATTGTCGGCGTCTACCTCGCCCTGGCCCTGACCTGGACCGAGGTGGTGCACGCTCTCGGCGTCGCACTCAAGTGGGTGCTGGGGCTGTCGATCCTCTTTGAACTGTGGGTTGCCCTCGTCGTTCGGGCACCGGTGCTGCCGCTGTTCGTCGACTTCGGCGGGAAAGAGCCTCCGCTGCTCGCGATGTGGTCGCGCAACGTGTTGCTCGAGGGCGGACGCATCCAGGGCATCCTCGGCAACTCCAACCTGCTCGCGGTCGTCGCCCTGCTCGGCATTCTCGTGTTCGGCCTGCAGCTCGCCGCCGGAACCGTTCGGCGCAGCTGGGGCATCGTCTGGCTGGCCCTCGCGGCAATCATCTTCGTCCTCACCCGCTCGAGCACGATGATCCTCGCCGCGGTCGCCGCCGCCATCGTGCTCGCCGCCGTGCTCCTCATCCGTCGCAGCACGACACCACGGGCGCGCAGCGGCGTGTACGTGGGGCTCGCCGCAATCGGCCTCGCGGGCATCCTCTTCGTCACGGTGTTCAGCAACGTCTTCCTGGCGCTGTTCGGCAAGAGCAGCGACCTCACGGGCCGTTTGGGCATCTGGGACAAGGTCATCGGCCTCGCCCAGGAGCGCCCGTGGTTCGGTTGGGGCTACTCCAGCCCATGGATCCCCTGGGTCGAACCCTTCGACGGATTCATCGTCCGCCGCGGTGTCGAGCAACTCCACGCCCACAACGCGTGGCTCGACGTCTGGCTGCAGCTCGGCGTCATCGGTGTCGTCCTGTTCGCCGCGGTGATCGTGTCACTCACCTGGCGCAGCTGGTTCGCCGCTGTCGACCGGCCGCGCTTCGACCTGCGTGACGACCGGCCATACACGGTGCTGTCCATGCTGCCGATCCTCATCGCCGTCGTGCTCATCGTCCAGTCGGTCGCCGAGAGCCGCATCCTCATCGAATCCGGTTGGGTGCTCGTCGTCGCGCTCGCGTTGAAAACGAAACAATATCCCGTGATGGATGCCACGAAGCGGCCTGACCTCTCCCCCGAAGCCGCCGTCGAAACGGACCGATGACTTCTCCTCGCCCGTTGCCGCACCCGGTCTTCACCGCGCTTGTTCGCGGGCTCGGCAGCGCCCAGGCGGCCGCCGCGCTCAGCCTCACCATCTTCGGCGTCGCATTCGCGACGCCCCTCATCCGGTCAATCCTCGGCTGGAACGGGCTCATCGGCGTCATGGTCGCGCTCGTCCCGGTCGCGATCCTCATCGTGATGGCGCGCTGGGACACCATCGAGTGGCACGGGCTCCTCCCGATTTCGATCCTGGCCTTCATGGGCTGGTGCCTGCTGTCCACGTTCTGGACCGACCACCAGTGGGTCACTCTCTCCAGTGCGCTCTACCAGATTGCTTTCGCCTTCCTCGGGCTCACGGTCGCCCTGACCCGAGACCTGATTCAGATCGTGCGGTCTGTCGGCGCGGTCCTGCGGACGCTGCTCACCGCGTCGATCGCGGTCGAGGTGTTGTCCGGCCTCATCCTCGACATGCCATTCCCGTTCATGGGCGTGCAGGGATCCATCGCGATGGGCGGCCCCATCCAGGGCGTCTTCGGCACCCGCAACATGCTCGGGTTCATGGCGCTGATCGCCGTGGTGACGTTCATCATCGAGTGGCGCACCCGTGCCGTGACTCGGCCCGTGCTGATCTATTCACTCGCGGTTGCCCTTGCCTGCCTCGGCCTCAGCCAGTCCCCCATCACCATCCTCGTCAGCTTCGCTCTCGGGCTCGCCGCTCTCGCGCTCTACGGCCTCCGCCAGGCGCCCAAGGAAACCCGCCGAACCCTGCAGTGGGCGCTGGCCGGACTTACCATCGTCGTACTTTCCGTCACGTACCTGTCACGACTGCGCGTCCTCGCGCTCCTCAACGCCGGCAGCGAGTTCGAGTTCCGGTACCTGCTCTGGTTCCAGACCTGGAAGCTGGTTCCGGTCAACCAGCTCGAAGGCTGGGGCTGGTCAGGGTTTTGGCAGGACGTCGCGCCTTATACCTACATCAACAACTCGCTCGTTCGTGACCACGAGACGGCCCTGAACGCGTTCCTCGATGTCTACCTGCAGGTCGGACTTGTCGGGCTGCTCGCGTTCCTCTCGCTGCTGGTCTTCGCCTTCGTCCGGTCCTGGCTGCTCGCCTCGAACCGCCGCACAGTTACCTACACGTGGCCCGCACTCGTTCTGGTCGCTCTCATCGCGACGAGCGCTGCCGAGAGCTTCGTCCTCGTTGAGGCTGGCTGGCTCCTCCTCGTGGTGTGCACCGTAAAGGCGTCGCAGAACATGAGCTGGCGCACGCGTCTCCGCACCGGCCCGAAACCGCCGGTCCCCGTCGAGTAGTCCGAGCTTATTTCGGTTGGAAAAGGTCTCGCAGAATCTCGGTGTTACCCTGGCTCGTGAAACGGGCGTAGTCGCCGCTTCGAGCTTCTTTCAATACCGGCAGTATCCGCGCAAGACGGTTCTCCGGCAGGTCCGCCCGCATCCGCTCGATGCGCAGCTTCCCGCGCACGGCGGTGAGATCAGCGGGCTTCACGGCGTCGCCAAGCGAGGCAAGTTTTTCAACGAGGATGCCTGTGCGGACCGCAAGATCTCGGTTGCGGTCGCCGCGCGGCTGAAGCACGCGCCGGATCTTGTGACTCAAGCTCGGCTCACGTGCCCCAATTTGATTGCCACGGTGCTGGCGGTAATCAATGAGCGGTTCCTCGAGAAGATCAACCGTGCCCACGGCCGCAGCAAGAATCGTGAGCCACTCATCGTGCACCCACTCAACAGGGAATGGTGCAGCGACGTCGAGTAGGGAGCGCCGGAACGCCATGGTGGCACCGGTCGCCACGTTGCGACGCAGGAGGGTCGAAAACCCATTCCCTGCATGAATCGCTTGGCGATCCGCCGAGCTGATCTCGAGCGCATCGAACAACGAGTACCCGAGGGGCTCCCCCGCTGCATCGACCATCCGCGCATCAGAAAACAGCAGGGTGAGGTCGGGCCGAGCTTCGAACTGAGCGACCGCTCGTTCGAGCCGCGTGGGATGCCAGATGTCGTCCTGATCGCAAAGCACGACGATGTCACCGGAAGTAGCGAGCACAGCCTGTTCGAAGTTCTTGCTCACACCAAGAGCAACCCTGTTCTCAATCACGCGATACGGCAGGCCGGAAGCGATCAGAACTCGGTGAACTTCGGTGATGGTGTGATCCGTCGAGCCGTCGTCTGACACCACTAATTCAGCTGGTCGGGTACTTTGGCTGATGATGCTACGCAGCTGTTCCTCGACGTATCTAGCACCGTTGTACGTGCAAAGTGCAACCGAGCTATCGACCAACTAGATCGCTCCTGCCCGATGAAGCTCGTGCGCGCGCCATGCCGACTCTACGATCTCCTGCACTCCTAATCGGGATTGCCATCCGACGGCGGATCGTATGCGGTCAGGCGACGCGACAACCCATGCCGGGTCACCCTCGCGTCGAGGAGATACCCTCGGCACGATATTGGACTTCGCGACAGACAAGATGGCGGACACCATTTCCTTCACGCTTGTTCCAGTCCCACTACCGACGTTGAAGGTTTCGTGACCGACGTCGCCCCGGCTCTGGAGATAATCAAGCACCGCAGTGTGTGCTTCAGCTAGATCCTGAACATGAATGTAGTCCCGGATGCACGAACCATCCGGCGTTGAGTAGTCATCACCGAAGATCACAGGGGCCTCGCCTTGGTCTATCTTTTCGAAGACCATCGGCACGAGGTTCAACACGGCTCGGTCACCGAGCTCCGGACTTCCAGCGCCCGCCACGTTGAAATAGCGCAGGCTCACAGCGTCCAATTCGAACGCAGCACACGCCCGCGCAATCAGTTGCTCGCCCACCAGCTTTGTCTCACCATAGGGGTTGATCGGAACCGCGGGAGCGTCCTCAGCGATCGCCGCGCCTTCCGTCGATCCGTAGACAGCCGCTGAAGAGGAAAAGACTAGCTTCGCTACTTGGGCAACCTCCATAGCCAACAGAAGGTTCGCCAGCCCTCCTATGTTTTGCTGGTAGTACCAAGCGGGGCGATGAACCGATTCGAGCACTTGCTTACGGCCCGCGAAGTGGATGACGGAATCAATCTCATGCTCCTGCAGCAATGAAACTATTCGATCGACCGAAGTTGGGCTGTGCAAATCGAGCTCTTCAATGAGCGTCCCTGGCACGCGCTCGCGATCGCCGGTTAGAACGTCGTCAACAATGACGACCTGATCTCCGCGGTCCTTTAGAAGTTTAACTACGTGCGATCCGATATAGCCTGTCCCGCCTGTCACAAGAGTATTCACTCTTCGAGTGTACGAGAATCAACCTCGACCCCATCTTCATCAGAGCGTCCATCGCGATTCTCTCGGTTTAGTCCCGTACGCTGGAAAGGATGTCCACGGAGGCGAGAGGCCTACACACTTGTCTATAGCTCAGTCCAATACGCAGGCGACCCGCTTGCTTAGGGTCACCACTATTGTCCGACGCATTTGGGTCCCCCTCCTCCTCATCGTCGCCTCGTTCGCCATGTCGTGGACCGTGACAGCGAATCACTCCGACGCCATGTCTCCGGTCGACGAGTGGGTCTATGTCGACTATCTCGAAAAAGTCCCGGAACAGGGCATCGTTCACCAAGGTGAAGAGATAGGAGAAGAGGCACTCGATCGGATGGCCTGCGACGGGGTGAAACCGTACGGGCCCATGGGCGCGCCATGCGGTGGCGACTACGACCAGGTCGAGAACTTTCCATTCGCAGGCATCACTTCGGCCGACGCATATACGCCAATCTACTTCGCGGTAACTCGCGTAGTCGGCGACGCGATTCACACCGTAACTGGTATCGATCAGCTAGACGGTTGGCGTCTCACGGGATCGCTGTGGCTCGCAGGCACAATGATCCTCTTCTACTGGCTCTTTCGCCTCTGGTCAGTTCCGAAGTTGACGACCCTCGCCCTCGGACTTGCAGTGGTCGGTTCCCCCTTCGCGTGGTGGACATTCACCTACGTCAGCACGGACGCTCCTTCGATGGCGGTCAGCATTCTCATGCTTGTGGCGGCAATGAAGTTGGTTCGCGGGCAATGGTCTGGCTGGTGGCTCGTTGTGTTCTCTGCCCTAGCCGTTCTCATAAAGATCACCAATATCCTTGGGGTCTGCCTCGCCGCGCTTTACTTACTCATTACCTGGATCACGGAGTGGAAACGAACTAACTGGACCGGGATCCGTACACGGCGCCCCGATTTCGTTGAGAAGTCGTCCTGGGCGTTGCCCGGCTTCGGCATCGCCGCCCTTCTTGGAGCGGGGATTGTCGAGGGATTGTGGCTCGTCATCAGGAGTCTGCAATCTACGGGCGATGTTGCCGAACAGGGTGTATCGATTCCGCTCACGAAGATCGAACTGATATCACAGGTGGCAAATTTCCTGCCGGGCACTTTGACTTCGAACGTGAATATCTCGGGGTCAACCTCCTTCGCTTACGCGATCCCCTCTTTTATAGTCGCACCGTTGAGCTGGATCTGCATTGCTGGAGTGATAGGCGCCTTCTGGAGCGCTCGTAAAAATGACGCTCAGAGCAGCATGGTAGTTTCAGTGGCCTTGGCATCATTTTTCTTCGCACCGATGCTGGCGTTAGTGCTTTACATCGCAACGGGGAGTTACTTCCCGCTTCCGCCACGCTATGGGGCGTCCATCCTCGCGGGCATTCTGCTCCTCGCTGGAATAAGCATTCGAAATCGATGGGCCACGTGGATCATCCTCGGGTATAGCGTCGTGCTAATTGGAATTGTCATGGCGACAGCCCCTACCTACGCGCCATAGGGAACACTTGCTCGGCCAGCGATGCGCGGCGGCTACACTTCGCGACGAGGACGGCTAAGCCCGCGTGGATCCTGCCGATTGCGGGGAAACCACACTGAACGCTCCACCCACTCATGCGGACCACAAGTGTCGCGCGTGAAGACACGAGAACGTGACCAAGCGCTCTGGCACTTTATATCGTCGGAAGGCAGAAGAACGAGAACGTCAACGGGAGCGATCCCGCACTGGATCGATAGTCGGTCTACCGCCGCTCACTCCCGCGGCCGGTGTGGCCGGGGGCGTCCGCCAAAGCAACGGCCCTGGCAAGTTGCGTAAGTTCACGCTCCATGTGGCGATTCCTACGAGACGCCGCCAAGGAATTGCCGATGAAGACAACTATGAGACCGTAAAGCAGGAGATCCGTTCCACGTCCCACGCCGACCGCGTTGGCTATCTCATTTATGAGCTGTGGGAACACCACAGCGACGACAGCGACTGCAAACAAGCCAATCATAGAGAGCCGTCGCAGCGCCAAGTGGCGTGCTCCGCTGCCCGGAAGCATCAGAAAGACTGCGAATATCGCGAGCGCCGCAATCAGCGCAATTTTGATGATGATCTGGTTGTCCATGTCTGCGCCCTACTTGAAGATCAAGTCGTTGAGGATGTTGACCAAGTTCCACACGGACTGGCCTTTCGCCCGCGAATAGTCGGTATAGATGATATGGACTGGATGTTCCGCGTAGCGGAGCTTGTTCTGCCCGATCTTCGCCACGATCTCTGAGGCATGGGCCATGCGATTCTGTTCGATCTGAATAGCGCTTGCAGCCGCCCGGTTCATGGCTCGAAGGCCATTGTGCGCATCGGTCAGACGAACCCCTGTGCTCACGTTCTCGAATACAACGGCGAGCTTCAAAACAATCTTCTTGATCTTGCCTGGCTTCGTCCGGCCATCCAAAAAACGGGAACCAATGATGATGTCGAGCGGCTCGTGAGCGAGCCGCTCGACCATGGCAAACGCGTCCTCTAGACCATGTTGTCCGTCTGAGTCAAAGGTAACGAAGAACTCGGCGGATGGGTCGCGCATCGCGTACTCCAGCCCGGTCTGAAGAGCCGCTCCCTGACCGAGATTTATGGGATGTCTAACCACAACGGCGCCGCCGGCAATTGCCTCGGCAACCGAGTTATCCGTGCTTCCATCATCGACGCACACGATGTTCGGGAACACCTCTACAGCTTGACGAATGACGTCACGCACTACCTGAGCCTCGTTGTAAAGCGGCACCACCAGCCAGGATCGATGAGCAATTGTTTCTTGAATGGTGCACTCCTGAGGGTCGAGGACGGGCTGCGTCCAGTTTACGCGAGCGGCGGCAGCGGCTAGCGTGCCCGGAGGTCGGCCACAACGTTCAAGTAGTCACGGCCCCGCTCGCTCCACGACCACTTGCCGAGCATTGTGAGATCGACCTGGGGAGCGGGCCTCGTCAACATCGACTTCATGGCAGCAGCTAAAGACGAAATGTCTCGCGCATCAACCTTGGTGATGGGGGCACCATCGGCAATCAGCTGATCCAATCCTGGAACGGGATACGAAACGATTTGTCCCCCTGCAGCAATCGATTCCAAAAGTGTGGTCTGGAATCCTTCGGACAAGATCGTCGGGTTGACAAGAATCGCGCCCGCGAGTTGTTTCCTAACCTCATCGGGGCGGACCTGACCGTGAACTCGCGTAATTGACCGCAGTCCTAGTTCGTCGATGCGCGCATTGAGCCGCGCCCGGTCGGGTCCGTCACCCATGATATCAATTTTGAATTCTGGAACGTTCGGCTGCCGCCGAACCCTCGCAGCAGCATCCACAAAATCGTCCCATCCCTTGCCATCAACAAGTCGACCCAAGAAACAGAAGGACGGTTTAGTAGCAACTGAGTCGATGTAACCGGCCCAATACCACTCGGCGAGGTCAATCGCGTTATAGAAGAGTCGTCCCTCAACTCCAGCGAGCCTTTTTGCGAAAGCGACTACCTGTTCGGAGACTCCGAGGACGCCATCCGCACTGCGTAAGACCCATCGTCCGACTGTTCTGTCCACCACCCGGCTCGCAATACTGACCAACAGCGAGGAAGATCGAACGAAATCGGACCCATGCTCGGTGTGCAGCAACGGTACTCGCAGCCGCTTCGCGACTCGGGTACCGACTGCGGACATCGGAAAAAAACGTGTGTGAGTGGAAATCACAGTAACCATTTCGTCCTCAAACAACTGGGCAATTCGCCTTGCCGAGCGCAGCGCCGGAAACGATATCACTCCCGCAACAGGAAAGTGCCGTCGTAGCCGCACAACGCGGACTCCGTTCTCTACATCATCGCTGGCAGTCTCCGAGAGCGCGACCACACTCGCTCGGTTGCCAGCAGTTACGATCTCTTTCGCAAGGTGGAACACATGGTTTTCAACCCCGCCCACGCTCGGAGGGTAGTTGTTGACGATGAAGAGGACGTGAATTCCCGAAGGAATGTGCTCGGTCTTTCCTAACTCCATTACTACATGACCAATCTGAGTCGGAACGAGGGCAAGCCGTCAACACCATTTCGGCGGACCGTTGATTGTATCGAATTTATCGACACTGAACCCCCAGCGACGCTTGATAGAATTTTGGGTTTGACCTCGCCCCTTTAGGCGGGCGGCGTCTCGGCTTAGGAGTTGTGTCAGTGGTCTCAGGTGTTAGCGTAATAATCCCAACCGCGAAAGTCGACGAGTGGCTCGATGACGCGGTAAATTCCGTCTTGGCGAGCGGCGGCATTCGCGTTCAGGTGATTGTTGTCCACGATGGGATAGAGCCGGATCGAACTAGAGATTGGGCCGCCGACCCTCGCGTCACGATCGCACACCACCGGGAACGCAAGGGGCCATCTGCTGGCATGGTGACCGGTCGCCGGTTAGCTACTTTCAGTTATATCGCACGACTGGATGCTGACGATCTTTCCTCCCCTGATCGCTTGCGTAGCCAGGCCGCATTCTTGGACGAGCACCCGGCGGCTGTCGCGGTGGGGACTCGAGTCACGCGCATAGACGAAAACGGCCGGTCTACAGGCGAAGTTCGCGGTCCATCTGGACCTGACATCCGATCACATTTTCTGCTCAGCAACGTGTTGGCTCATTCTTCGTTGATGTTCCGTCGTGACGTGCACGACCGCATTGGCGGCTACGACGTTTCGCTCAGACAGATGGAGGATTACCTATTTCTGCTTCAACTGTCTCAACACGGGCCGGTGGCAGTTCTCCCCGATTTTCTCGTCAAATACCGGGTGCATAGCTCGCAGGCGAGCCGGGGCGCAAAGCCCTACGGCTCGCATATTCGTCTAGTGATGCAGGAACGACGTGCGCTCAGTCGGAAACTAGGGGCGAACTCGCTTGTCTCATGGCTGAAGAACGGCGCATGGGTGGGCCTCCAGTACGCCCGATACTTCGGCCCGATGCGTCCAGGGCACGAGCTATGAGCGTCTCGCCAGCAAACCTATTCGCCTAATCCAGTGCGGCAAGAGAGCCGATTTTGGGAACTCGGTTACGCCGGCCCCGACCGATCATCAGCAAGCAGACGAGGTGAATGAAAACGCCCGACACTGGTCCGAGGGTCAGGGCTAACACGGCCCTGGTGGTCAAGTCGCCAGACAAGTTTACGGAGAGTAAAGCGACGACCACCGCACCGATCCAACCCAGGGCGTAACTTGCGTGAGCCCCGCGCGCGAGGACCGCCGGACCCGTAATGTAGAGCGCGGATATTGCGCCGGCGGCAGCCACCAACGACGCCAACACGCCGCCATCAAGGGCGAAAGCAGGCCCGAATAGCGTCTTAAGAATGCCCGGACCGATCCACCAAGCTAACACGGCACCCACAGCACCGATCCCCGCAAGCACGCCTGCCAGCGTCACCACTAATCTCCACTGTGCAGCCGCTTTCTTCGCAAATTGCACAACCAGGAAACCTTGGAAAGCACTCAACGGCATCAGTAACGGCGCGCGCGTGAGCGTAATGGCGAGGATGAGTGGCGCCAGCGCACGTTGCTCGCGGTCAGTTGCGACGATAGCGAGCAATAGCGGGAATCCTGTGATGAGCATGGCCGAACCAGCAGACGCCGTCATCGTCCGTACGACGTTCCAGGAGAGAGTGCGGTACCGGTCGGCAAGTGCCATCGAACCGCGAATGGACCTATGGAACAAGACGCCCGCGACCACGAGGGTGACCGGCAGTGGTGCGACGACCATCCAGGCCAACCAAACCGGATCATCTGTCCAGAGCAGGGCCAGACCGACCGTCCCCAGCCGAAGCAGGCCGTCCAATCCGATGATGAAAGCCACGCCTGTCCATGAGTCACTACCCGCGAGACTGCCATTTACAGTTGCCATGAAGACAAACACGCCGACTCCAAGGAGCAGCGGCAGCGCTAGAGGCAGGTACGCGCTGCCCAGTCCAGAGGGCGCCCATAATGGCAAACTCGCTGCTACGATCACGACGACGGCAACCGACGTTCCTGTGGCGAAACGCCATCCCGATGCGTACGACGCCCCAGGCATGTGATCAGAAGTCGCGACGGATCGCGTCACCTCTTGTTGAACGCCCGCAAGGCAACCAATAACGAGGTAAAGTGCCGACCAAAAAACCGCGAAAACCGCATAAGCATCGGGGCCGGAGATTCTCGCTACGATCCACGTAACGATGAGGCCGGAAATGCCAGCGATCACAGACGCGATTGCAAGCTGGCCAGCGCTCGATAGCCGCGTCACTGTTTGTTCATCAATCTATTGGGAACGACGGAATAGGCGTGAGATCGACAACCTTAGGCCTGCGTAGCGTCGCTGCAGCCGCCGCGTTCGGCTATTTTCGAACAGATCGATTTCTGCCTGCTTTTTCCGATTATCTTCCTCGAGAATCTCGATTGTCCTTCGGGCATCATCCAACCGATGTTCAGAGTATGCCAGCACGAGATCACGATCCCCAAGGACCTGCTGCGCTTGTTGAAGAAGAATACGGTCTCTCGGAAGAGAGGGCACTTCCGATTCGGGCGGGGCGGTTTCCTGAGCCCCGGCACCGCCCAAAAGGTCGCGATATGTTCTAAACGCCTTCTCGATAGCGCGGCGGTCTTCCGCGACCTGTGGCCGGAAATCGAACTTCTCGTTCTCAAGGCGGCGAAGCAGCGTCGTCAGTTGACCTTCATTCGCAACCACGTGATCGGCGAGCTGCCGATCGTCGAAATAGTAGTGAGCCTTCTTCTGATAAACAGAGGCAAACGGGACATTCTGGCTATAGGCGAAAATCGACGCGTGAAGCGAGGAAACGACGACGTACTTCATTTGACCGATCACGGAATGAAGTTCGAGAGGCTCTAATTCATCCAAAACCACCGAATTTGACCAGTCAAACGGCAGAGACTTCATGAAAGATTTGTCTCCGTTGTAGTGAGTGAACGGGATAAACACTTTCTTGTGCGGAATGGCATTGATTAGAGGCGCGAGACGATCGATCAGACGCAGAGAGTGGGGGACCAAATGGATTCCGACCACCGGCTCATCCTTCTCTACCCCGGGGATTTCGAAATGGGGGCTTTCGAGCATCGTAGTGGCGCATGGCATGAGTTCTGCGCCCGGTACGAACTCTTTCAGCACTTGCAGCTCGCGACTAGAGCGCGCCGACACGAAAGCGTAATCATTCAGATACCCAAGATCTGTAGCTGACGTCCAGACGCCCGCTGCGTTGAGTATGTGGTTCCCTTTCCGGCGGAAGCGGTCGTAGAAAGGATCCCCCGTTTCACGGATCAGCTCGCCGCCGCCGATTACCAGCGGTCCGACGTCTCGATCCGAAAAGGGGTCCACGACCGACGAACGGACCCCGAGCCCTTCAAAAAGTTGTTGACCCGCGATCCCAATCGCAATGTCCCCGGTGTTGGGACTAATCGAGTCGTATAGTAGGTTCGCGTGCTCAGCCATGTAATCCTTCGGATACTTGAAAGCGCGGCGACAGGCGAATGAGTCCGTGTCCGACGTCGTCGCGAGGAGATTCAAAAGAGGTCGCGCCAGCAACGCGGTGAAATGTCCGTCCCGCCTGGTCGCCAAGTCCGACGTTAACGAGGTACTGACCCGCACCCAGACGGAGGTCTGGTATCACGACGGATAGCCGATGCCGTCCTCGTGTGTTCGGAAGGGCCACAGAGGACTCGAATGTTGTCATGCTGTAAAGCTTCATCCCCAGCGAAGTTTCAATTGATAGGCCCACGCCCCAGCTCGGCTGAGGATCATTGATCTCAACCTCAAGCTGAATGGTTACTTCATCCCGTGCCGAGTTGCTGATCACCGTTTCTGCAGCTCGAAGATAATATTCCGGAACGCCGCCCGCAGTCGGCTCCGTCTCGGCCACGACCGATTGTTTGCGGTCAGCCTCATATCCCGCGCGTAGGATACGAAGGCCATTAGCCGGATCGCCGTCGTGTTGAATTTCGCCCGCGTGCAGCACGACGACCCGATCGCAAAGTGCGCCAACCTGCTCGGCGGAGTGACTAACCAGAATTATCGTTCTGCCTTCACTCTGAAACTCTGCAATTTTGTCCATGCATTTGCGCTGGAACGGCTCGTCACCAACTGCGAGGACCTCGTCGACGAGAAGCAGATCGGGGTCGACGTGAACCGCCACCGAAAACGCAAGACGGACGTACATACCCGAGCTGTAGAACTTCACCTGGGTGTCGATGAAGTCTTCGATGCCAGAGAATCCGATAATAGCGTCAAAGTGTCGTTCTGTCTCGGACCTAGAGAGACCAAGGATCGCGGCGTTGAGATACACGTTTTCGCGGCCCGTAAGGTCAGGATGAAATCCGGCGCCGAGCTCGAGAAGCGCAGCCATCCTCCCGCGTCGCAATACGTGCCCCGTCGTCGGCTGGATTATCCCGCCTACGACCTTCAGCAGGGTACTCTTCCCAGATCCATTGTGACCAACAAGACCCACGGTGGAGCCGGCTTCGACATCAATATCAATGTCTCGGAGTGCCCAGAACTCATCCGCGTGCTTCGGTTTTGCGGCGTTCACAAGTCGCTCTTTAATCGATTTGTCTTTGTGCATGACGAACCGTTTGGAGACGCCTTGAACGCTGACAATAGTGGGGTGCAGAGTAGTCATGCTTACAGCTCCTGTGCGAAGTCGCCCTGTACGCGCGAAAAAACACGCTGACAGAGCCAAACAAAGACGATCCCGACGGCAAGCGCGATCCAGAGTCGAAGATCTATGTCCGTGGGCCAGTTCAAAGCTGTCGAATCTCGTGACCCTGATAGCCAAAACGCTTTTTGCATTCCGAGCACTCCGAGAGTGATCGGGTTGAGCAGGTATATCTGTTCAATAATCCCACCCTGCAGGAACTTGTGCACATACGAGAACGAGTACACGATGGGCGAAGCCCAGAAGAGAACGACCAAGGCGACTTCCACGAGATGTTCCAGATCTCGGAAGTAAACATTCAGACCGCCGAGCAAGATGGCTAAGCCGGTGCCGTACAGCAAAATCACAAGAAAAGCCGGGACGGCGGTGGCGAGATTCGCGGTCCACGGGAATTGCCCCAGAACTAGGGTCGCGCCGATCAGGATTACGAATTGAACCAGAAAGCTGAAAAGCGCGCTACCTACACTGCTCAGCGGGAAAATTTCGCGCGGAAGGTAGACCTTCTTGACAAGACCGGAGTTCGAGATGATCGACGACGTTCCACTCGACACGATTTCCGTGAACAGAGTCCACGCCGTCAACCCGACGAACACAAAGATCGCGAAGTTTGGAATGCTCCGCGCCACACCCAAAATCTGACCAATAGCGAAATAGTAGATGAGTAACTGAGCGAGCGGGCGGACCAGACTCCACAGGATTCCCAGCGCGCTGTTCTTATAACGCGCCCTTAATTCACGCTTCACCAGCAACGAAAGGAGACCCCGTTGAGCCCAGATCGCTCGGTAGGACTGCGTGGTCCCACGGACGAAACCTTCGGACCGCCCAAAGGCTTCTAACGGCTGTGCCGCGAGACTCCGGGCACGCTCACTTGAAATCGAACCGGCCATACGCTGCTTTCCGTTATAAGTAGAACTCCCCAATTGTAGGCGATGCCCTCCTGCACATTGGCTGCGGTGTGTATCCAGGCACCAGTTCGCAGATAGTATTCAGGGAGGTCAACGCCTGAGGAGGGCGAGGTCTTCAATCGTGCTGCGAAATGGACCTTGGCATGACCGCATGAACTGAGGGAAAAATGCGCGCTCGAACTGCCCGCGTCATTGCGTTGTTCGCGATGACCATACTCCTGTGTGCCGGATTTGTTGCATCGCCATTTGCTTCGAGCGGGACGCCTGCTGCGGCTGCTACCGCCTCGAACTTCAATCCTGCGAACATCATCAGCGATGCTGTGTTCTTCAACGGAGCTGATATGGATTCGGCGGGCGTGCAGGATTTCTTGAACAAGCAGTACCAAGGGTGCACATCCGGTTACACGTGCCTCAGGGACTTCAAACAAACCACTCCGGACCGCGGCCGCGACGCGATGTGCAATAACTACTCCGGTGGAGCAAACGAGAGCGCGGCAACGATCGTTTCGAAAGTCGGCTTGGCCTGCGGCATTAATCCAAAGGTTCTGCTGGTCACACTCCAAAAAGAACAGTCCCTTGTAACCCACACAAGCCCTTCGCAGGCGAGGTACAACATAGCTATGGGCTATGCGTGCCCAGATACAGCCGCGTGTGACGCCCAGTATTTCGGCTTCTTCAACCAAGTTTACAAGGCCGCGTGGCAGCTGAAGAGATATGGCAACCCGGCTGGCACGTCTGAATATTTCACATGGTTTCCTGTGGGAAAGTCGGCTCCCGTCCGATATCACCCGAACGCCTCATGTGGGTCGGCATCGATCACCGTCCAAAATAAGGCCACTGCGGCCCTGTATTACTACACTCCCTACCAGCCCAACGCGGCCGCCCTGAACAACCTGTATGGCACTGGAGATTCTTGCTCCGCTTACGGGAACCGAAATTTCTGGCGGATGTTCTCCGACTGGTTCGGGGACCCGACCGCGGCATCAAACCTCGTCCGCACTGCAGACAACCCGACCGTGTACCTCGTATCGGATGGCACGAAGTACCCGGTCCGCGACTACTCCATGCTGGATGCGCTCTACCCACTCGGAACGGTCGGGTACGTTTCACAACAGTTCCTCGACTCGAAGTCGACCGGCGCAGACATGAAACGCATCGTCCGATCTGCTTCGGGCAAGGTTTATTTCTTCGATGTCGGTGCCAAGTTCCAATTTATGACTTGCGATGATGTCCTCGCTTATGGAGTGGATTGTGGCTCATCAATTCTTCTCACAGACAGCCAGCTGGCCGCTTTCCGTAATTCGCAGTCGATGACGCGCCTATTCGAGACGACCACCGGCAAGAAATTCCTTATTGAGGGAGGAAAGAAGCGCGAGGTGGCAGACCAGGCTTCGCTGGCAGCGGTCGATCACCCCGACCGAAGCATGGTGTTGTTCGAGGCCGCGATCGCGTACCTCCCCTACGGGTCTCCGATCGTGCGAAACTCTGTATTCGCTAAGAAGAGAGGCGGCGACTGGCAGGGCTTCCTGAGCGGAGCAACTATTTCGCCCATATCCTCCGGAGTGGCCACTCAGACCGGCCTGCAAAGCGCTTTTGACCAGGTCGTGTTGGACGAGCAAAGCATCGGAACTTTCACTCGCGCTGGCGCAATCTCCGGTTTCGTCCGAGACGGGTCCGGGCAGACTTTTGTGTTGACTCAGGGCGGACGCTTGAAAGTCGCCGCAGCGTCCTATCCTGGCATCGAGTTCGTCGGTGCTCCCGCCCCGTTGCTCAGCAAGCTTCCCGTACTGGCAAGCGCAAATAAGAAACACTTCTTGAAGGGGGTGTCGTCGCCGTCTGTCTACCTCATCGAGGCCGGCGTCAAGCGGAAAGCATGGAGTTGGGCCGCAATTTCATCTGCGGAGAAGTCCACGGATGTCAGCAGCGGGATTTGGACGGTAGCCGATGAGACTGTCGCATCTCTCTCAGATGGTCGGCCGCTCCTGGACCCCGGAACGCTGGTCAAACGAGCTTCATCTCCGCGTGTATTTCTAGTAGACGGCTCGACGCGCCTCCTCTCGATCATGTCTTTCGATGTGACGATGGCGCTCGGCCTTGGGGCTTCCGTTACGACGATGCCGGACGGAGCTTTGGACAGCTTTGAACAATCCAAGTCCCTTTTGTCGCCGGCTGTCACCTGCAACGGACGTTCTCTCGTGGGGCTTGACGGGAAGCTCCTGCCGACGGATGCTGCCACTCTTTCTGCCTATGGTTGGGTGTCCACCACGTTGGATCCCAACACCTGTGCTCTGATGAAAGTGCAGGAGCAGCCGCTTACCAAATTCCTCCGCGGCCCGGACGGCAAAATCTACTGGGTCGATGGCGGAAAACGGCACGCGCTCAACAGCTGGGCTGCTCTGGTGACTCTGGGCGGTGTCGACAAATGGATTCAGGCGAGCCCGAGCGCGTTGAATCTGATCCCTCTGGGAGATCCCATCTCATAGACAGAGTGATGAAGGGGCCGGAGCTTGATTGCTCCGGCCCCTTCATCATTTTTGCTAGTTTCGCCGAGCACACAACCTAATATCAGCCCATTCCAACGGGTTCTCCTCTTAGCTGGGGGCCAGGTCCCTAGGAACTCGAACACGCACGCAGCGACCAGGACTATGCAGAGGCAGGCGTCATAAGAGCACAGTCTCGACGCTGAACGGGCGTTAGGCCGATTACCGAAGTCCCAGGTCTTACTTTTTCCGAGAGTGTTCCAACGAGCCTGAACGCAACTTTTCCTCGTCGAGCAGATCCACCGTGGTCGATTTTCGGTAGCTGCTCCATTTGCGAATTTGGAAGGCGGGATTGATTGCGAGCCAGTACAGACGCCGTTTCCAGCTGTATTCAGGGTCGCGTGCGATCCTCACGGTGTCGCCTAAGATGCCACGCAAGGTCAGGCGCACCTGATCGCGCGTGGTCATCACCGGGATGGTAGTACCAATGCCTCGAAGGCCGACCGTCTCATCAAAGATACGTTTGCCATACTCGCTCAGGGTGAGATCGTTCGAATGCTCGACCGCTCCTCGGGGAGCATAGGCCTTCATGTATCCGGCCAGTACCACGTCCTTACCAAAAAGCTGGTCCTCGGCATAAGGCACATCTCGGTAGGGGATGGTCTCGACTAGGAAACTTCTTCGTGCTACTGAATTCACGTCCGAGTAAAAGCTCACCGCTCCGAGGACACCTTCGTCCTTGATGAATTCATCGTTGTAGAAAACAGACGTGCCAAAGTCCGGGCCAAAGCCGGCGAACATGCCTTGAATTTCGTACTTCAGCAAGGGGAAACATCCTGCTCGGGGAACTTGCTTGCCCATGACGGCAACGATCTGCGGAGACATGGCAAACGGCGCGATCAATTCCCGCGCCCAAGTTGCCGTAAGTGGTATTGCGTCATGAGTCAGAAACGCTACATATTTGCCCCGCGCCAGGTTAGCGGCGAGGTTTCGCGTTCGACCGTGTCCGAACTCGCTGTTGGGGATCTGATGTAGGCGCACCTCTGGGAACTTCCGGACAATGTCCAATGTGCCGTCCGTCGACCCAGAGTCCACTACGAGCACTTCGATGCCGCCAGATAGATCCTGATGCTGGAGCTGCGAAAGAATGCGGTCCAAATAGGTTTCACCGTTATACGTCAGCACAGCAACTGTCAGCAACGGCTGGGTTTGTTTCACCGAATCAGGCATGAGCGCCCTCCAAGATTTCTCGCCATGTGGCGTCTACACCCGCGTCGAGCCGTGTGAGCTGTCGATGGCCAAACTCGTTTGTCAGCCGAGACGTGTCGAGGACGACCTTGTCAACGAATGTGCTCGGCTTCGGACGGACGTCCACATCAAAGTCGACGCCCGTGACGCGACGAAGAGATTCGAGAATTTCAGAGACGGTCTGGCCTTCGCCACTGCCTAAGTTATATAGCCGGTGGCGAGTAGGGGTTTCCACCATTGGAAGAATCATGCGAACCAAATCTTCTACGAAAACGTAGTCGCGAATCATTGTGCCATCACCGTATTGAAGAACCGGCTGCCCCATAGAAATCTGCCGAAGCGCGATGGGAATGAGACCCTGCCGCCTGTTGGGGTGTTGTCGAGTTCCGTACGGATTTGAGATCCTCAGGATTGTGGATTGCAGACCATGGCGGGTTTGGAAGTAGCTCAGGTAATGCTCAATCGCGAGCTTCCCAATACCGTATGGCGAGATAGGCAGGGCGCGATCGTCCTCGGAGTAACGTTCTTTCCCCTGTGGACCGTAAATAGCGCCCCCGGTCGAGGCGAAGTAGAAATGGTCGACTCCAGCTGCGACACACGTTTCCAACAGTTCGACGGTCTGGGCGATGTTCGTGCGAATGTCCAGTGTGGGATCGCTTTCCGCGGTCGCCGGTGATGTTGTGGAGAGAAAATGGAATACGATCTCCTGGCCAGCAACGACTTCCTCGAGATCCGATCGGCTCAAGAATTCACCACGAACCAGGGTCACGTCCTCCGAGCGAAAAGTCGGCTTCTGAGAACTGAACCGGTCGAAAGCGGTTACTGCGTGCCCGGCGGACGCCAATGCGTCCACTAAGTGGGAGCCGATGAATCCGTTTGCTCCGATTACGAGTGCCCTAGCCACGCATTGCCCGCTCGAGTGCGTCATTGAACTGTGTTCCAGAGTCTTCCCAATTTACATTGGCAACAGACGCTGCCATTGCGACGGATCGATCGACGGCGTCGGGTCGATCCAAAACCTCGACAAGGCGCCTCGCCAAAGCTTTCGGGTTCGGCTGAACGTACTCGATATAAGGATTGTTCGAAACCATACGGTTGTTGGGACCATCATTGACTACCGGTGCCACTCCGCTTGACATTAACTCCAGCGGAAGCAAAGACATGTTGGTGAGTGACAGGACCAAACCGGCGGCGCATCGGTTATACACGGAATTGAGCTGTGTGAGGTCGAGGCTTGCTAGGTTCCGGTACTTGAACGGAATATCCCAGTTCGAGACGTCCCATCCCGCCAGGTTGATAGTGATATCTGGCCGCATCTGCGCGAAATCGGTAAGCGCTACGATGCCGAGCTCGAACGCACGGCGCGCTGTCACAGGTCGGGCATAGAAAAAGACTTCATTGCGCTTGCGTAGATTTGTGACCGAGTAGTGCGACTTATCAACAGCGAAATTGAACGAGTCGCAAACCATCCCATACTCGGTGCTGAGCTTGTGAGAAAGCCAGCCGCCAGCAGTAATACCGTGAAAGCCGAACTTATAGGTGTTCTCTGCAAGAATCGCCTCGGAACCGAGCGGATAAAAGCTGGGCTCAAAATCCTGCACAAAATAGAAGCGACGCGCATTTGAAGGATCGAGGTAGGCGGGGTACGCCGTCTCCCATCCGGTAGCGAACAAAGCGTCGGTGCCGGCTTTGACACCGACGCTTCGGTCGTAGTTCTGCATCGTCGCCGCGACTTTCGCGTACGCAGTTGATTCGGCGACCATGGCCTTCGTGTCGCGAATGCTCGGGGCGAGCTCTTGAGTCGTATAGAAGTAGATCGAGCACTTATGACCAGCGTCTTCCGCATACTTGATGAACCGAAAGAGGTTTTGGTGCCCGCCGCTTTCACGCCCGGGAGGGGACATTATCCAAGCGATCTCCAGAGGCCGGTCAGTAACCGTCACGGGATTGGCGAGCCTCGGTGCCGGTTCGGTCCAATCGACAAGGGCTGCGTCCTGAATGTCTACCAACATCCCACCAACCGAACCGTTGTTTTTTGCGACAGTCTGACGAATCAGCATTGACGACAATTTTGCGAAGACACGTCCCGTGAATGTAGCTAAGCCTTCGTCGCGGACCAAGCGCCAAGATCGTCGTGCTGTCCTCAGGATGTTGACCACTATCTTCGATGTCCTCACTGGTAGAGGGAGACCACACGGAATGCGCGTTAACTAGTCGCCCAGCGCAACAGTTTAGCAACGCCCGCACGCATGAGCCTGAAGGTACGCCCCGCGGTGCTAACAGGGCGCGGCTAGACTTGAGCGGATGTCAAACACGCCTATCGAGTCGACGGCTATCGTCACCGTGACCTACAACTCGGCTAACCAGCTTCCAGCCTTCCTCGAATCCGTGGCCGACTCCGAAACCGTCTCGCTTCCTGTTTACGTCGTTGAGAACGACTCGCCTGCCAAAAGCGAGACCGCTGAAATTGCAAAGGCTCATGGTGCTCGTTTCATCAGTTTGCCGAGTAACCTTGGGTATGGTGGAGCGGTGAACGCTGCGGTTCGTGAACTTGATCCCGCAGTTAGTTTCGTGTTGATATCCAACCCGGACGTAGCGTTTAGCACGGGCCTGGTCAGTGAGCTGAGCGCTTGGTTGGCCGAGCACCCATCAACGGGAGCAGTTGGGCCGCGAATACTCAACACCGATGGCACGACGTATCCGTCAGCCCGGGCGTTGCCTTCGTTGCGGACGGGTGTCGGCCACGCTGTCTTCTCGCGAATTTGGGAAAGCAATCCTTGGTCACGTCATTACCGGGCAGAGGGCATTACCAACGACGCAGCGCGGCACGCGGGCTGGCTTTCGGGATCATGTTTGATGGTGCGCAGGACCGCCTTCGATGCCGTAGGTGGTTTCGACGAAAGCTACTTCATGTACTTCGAGGATGTTGATTTGGGGTATCGCCTAGGAAAAGAAGGTTGGAAAAATGACTACCTTCCTACAACGGCAGCAACCCATTTCGGGGCACAGTCAACCTCTTCTGATCCCTCGCGAATGCTCCATGCGCATCACGAAAGCGCACTCCGTTACCTGAACCGCAAGTACTCGCAGCCATGGCTGGCACCACTCCGCACCGCAATCCATTTAGGGCTGAGTGTCCGCTTAAAACTAGTCCTGCGGCGCGGACGGCTCTAAGGCGTTTTCGCCGCGGCCAGCAGAGTCTGCAGATAGGCTCCGTACCCACTCTTGACCAGGGGAGCGGCCAAGGTAGCGAGCTGACTGTTGTCGATCCATCCGGCTCGCCAAGCGATTTCCTCAATGCACCCCACTTTGAATCCCTGCCGGTCTTCTATGACGCGCACGTACTCGGAGGCTTGCATCATGGACTCGAAAGTCCCCGTGTCAAGCCAAGCCGTTCCTCGGTCCAACACCTGAACTTGAAGCTTGCCGGCGTCAAGGTAGCGCTCGTTCACCGTTGAAATTTCGAGTTCCCCGCGGGCACTTGGCTCAATCGTCTTCGCAATCTCCACCACCGAGTTGTCATAGAAATAGAGACCCGGAACCGCGTAATTGCTCTTCGGCTCTTTCGGTTTCTCTTCGATAGACTTCGCGACAAATTTGTCGTCGAACTCCACCACGCCGTAGGACGTCGGGTCGGCTACGTGATAGGCAAAGATTAAAGCGCCGTCGATGTCTCCATGGTTACGAAGCGCAGAGCCAAGGCCCGTACCGTGGAAGATATTGTCCCCGAGCACCAATGCGACGCTTTCATCGCCAATAAATTCTTCACCGATGATGAACGCCTGAGCCAAACCATCCGGTGAGGGCTGCTCCGCGTACTCAAGACGGATGCCAAGGTCGCTGCCGTCTCCAAGCAGGGCTCGGAACTGGTCGTTGTACTCGGGCGTCGTGATGACGAGGATTTCCCTGATGCCCGCCATCATCAACGTCGACAGCGGGTAGTAAATCATGGGCTTGTCATAGATTGGCATCAACTGCTTCGAGATGCCCTTCGTGATCGGCCACAGTCGGGTTCCCGATCCTCCGGCCAGAATGATCCCGCGCATATTTAGTTTCCCCTCCGAAGCGATTCATAATATGCCCTGCTGACGTCCCACTCTGGGAGAAGACCGTCCGCCGCGGCCTCGATAAGACCCGGAGCGTCTGTGTCTTTCGCTGACAGTAGAGGCGCGCCAGCTTCCGCGGGAAAGACAAGTCCAATTTCCGCATCTAAGGGGTTGATTCCATGTTCGCGGTCGGGCCGATAAACGTCGCTGACCAAATAGGTCACGGTGGCGCCCTCCGTGAGCGCCACAAAACAATGCCCTAGTCCTTCAGACAAGAAGATCGCTTTGCGCTCGATATCATCGAGAAGAACGGAATCCCATTCGCCGAAAGTCGGGGATCCCACGCGGATATCGACGACGTAGTCGAGCACGGCCCCATGTGTCGCGGTGACATACTTTGCCTGGCTTGGCGGGACATCCGCGAAATGGATCCCGCGGACCGAACCCCGCTTAGATACCGAAGTGTTTGACTGCGCAAGCTGGATTGATCGCCCTGTCGCTTCC
The DNA here is from genome assembly GCF_024171565.1 of Okibacterium sp. HSC-33S16. Classification (GTDB taxonomy): domain Bacteria; phylum Actinomycetota; class Actinomycetes; order Actinomycetales; family Microbacteriaceae; genus Mycetocola_A. The sequence continues at coordinate 72,540 of NZ_JALJZZ010000003.1, read as the reverse complement.
TCAAGCTTGTCGAATCGGTACCATTCGAGGAATGTGCCTCGATCATCTCCGAATTGTTGGGGCGTGATTTCGTAGCTATCTGGGATCTTCAGTTCGCGGATCTGCACTCGGGCAGTCTACCAAGGCGCTGAATACAACGCGTGAACGTCCGTCGTGAGCAAATAGAATCAATCCGACCCTCACAAAGGAAATATCGTGCGCTATCTCATCACCGGAGCATCCGGAATGCTCGGCAACGACTTGCAGCTTGCACTCCAGGGCCGGGAGGTCACTGCTTTAGGAAGGTCCGACCTTGATATAACCGACCTCCACGCCGTTCGGCGTGCGGTCGCCGGACATGACGTGGTCATCAACGCTGCCGCCTACACGAAAGTAGACGATGCGGAATCGCATGAAGATTCTGCTTACGCAGTGAATGCGGTCGGACCGAAGAACTTAGCGGGCGCGGCCCGGGAAGCATCGGCCAAGTTTGTCCAGATCTCGACTGATTATGTCTTTCGGGGCGACGCCTCGTCTCCCTATACGGAGGACGCCCCGCGGGACCCGTTGTCCGCATACGGGCGGACGAAGGCTGCGGGCGAGGTCGCTGCAGTCGCCGAGCACCCCGGCGGCACGTTCATTGTTCGTACCGCTTGGCTGTACGGGAAGAACGGTCCGAATTTCGCAAGCACGATGATCCGTTTAGCCGAAGCGCACCCTACGGTCAGCGTGGTCAACGATCAGATCGGGCAGCCGACATGGACTGCAGATCTGGCCGAACGGATCGTAGCGCTCGTTGAATCACAGGCCCCGGCAGGGATTTACCATGCGACGAATTCAGGAACGGCATCGTGGTTCGACTTCACGAAGGCAATCTTCGAGGAGGTCGGACTCGACCCAGAACGCGTGCAAGCCACAGACTCGTCAGCGTTTGTTCGCCCAGCACCACGCCCTGCCTATTCCGTTTTGGGGCACGATGCCTGGACCGCTGCCGGACTCGCTCCGATGAGGCATTGGCGTGAAGCCCTCGCTGAAGCTGTTTCGACTGGGGCGGTCAAACGCCCCACCCCAGCGGAATAGGAGAACGTCATGGCAACAACCCTTCGAATCATCGTGGATCAAATGGTGACGCCCCTTCCCAACGGAATTTCTCGATACGCGGAAGAGCTCACACGGGCATTAATCCAGACGGCTCCGAAGGGGTGCACGGTCGAAGGGATCGTTTCAGCGTTGCCGCCGGAAAAGATCACTGCCATAGAGGAGGCGCTGCCTGGCCTCGCCGAGCTGCACCGGACTACTCTCCCCAGGCGCGAACTCTCCGCTGCATGGCAGCTTGGAATCGTTCCCTCGTTTGGGACGGGGATGATTCACTCCCCCAGCCTTCTCGCACCCTTGCACCGGCATGACAGGGAATTCGATGCAACGCAGATAGTGGCGACCATCCACGACACCTTGGCCTGGACACATCCGAAGTCATTCACACCGACGAGCGTTGCGTGGCACAAGGCGATGCTCAAAAGGGCAAAGAAACATGCCGATGCAATCGTCGTCCCGACTCACGCCGTGGCTGAACAACTGTCAGAACTCGCCGACTTCGGCGACCGGGTGCGAGTGATTCCGGGCGCCGTTGCCTCAGGACTGAAACTGCCAGCCGACGCGGAGTGGCGAGCAAGCAAGTTGGATCTGCCGAAGGATTACATTCTCGCGGTCGGTTCGCTCGATCCGCGCCGTGGCATTACGCCGCTGATCCATGGCTTGGGTGATGCTGGCGCCCCGGACTTACCTCTCCTCGTCCTCGGCCCTGACACATGGGGCGAACTGTCGCTCGCGGTTGTGGCTGACGAGGCCGGACTGCCCGAGGACCGCGTACGCGCTCTCGGATATCTGTCTGATGAGGATCTCGCGGTGGTACTCGACCGCGCTTCGGTATTCGTCTACCCCAGTCTTCAGGAAGGCTTCGGCCTTCCCCTCATCGAGGCGTTCTCCTTCGGAACTCCTGTTGTGCACTCTGACGACCCCGCTCTGATGGAAGTCGCCGGCGGTGCTGGAATCGCTGTTGAGCGAGGCAAGAAGGGGTACGGCGAGCGGCTGGCCGACGCTGTGGCTTCTGTCCTCTCTGACTCTGAGCGCGCGGGACGGATGCGGATCGTCGGTCAAGATCGTGCGCGAGCGTTTAGCTGGCGCGATTCGGCTGAGCGCGTTTGGGCGCTGCACGCCGACCTGTAGCGTTGTGAGCCCGCCGGCTCCCTTAGGAGAGCTGACTCGACGCTGGTGTAGCGAGCTCTCGAATCAAACGTTCGAGAGCGGCCAACCCGGCGGACCCGGCGATCTCGTCACCGATTCGGGCACTCGCTTCGCGAAAGCGCTGGTTAGCGAGAACCTCGTGCACCCCCTCCCGGATCTGCTTTGGGGTAGGCCGGTTTGTTCGCAGGTTCACTCCGACACCCGACCATTCGACGCGCGCGGTGACCTCAATCTTGTCCTCCGTCTTACCGGCGACGACAAGCGGCACGCCATGTTCCATTGCGAAGTGCACTCCCCCGTACCCGCCGTTGCTTACGTAGACGTTCGTCAACGGCAGCAAGCGTTCGTAGGGCAGATACTCCGCTGCACGAACGTTCGTGGGCAAAGGCTGAGGCAGCGTGAATACAGGGCGACCGCCCGTGCTCACCACAAGGAGCACATCTTCGTCCTCGAGCGCTCGCATCGTGGGTGCGATCAGTTCCTCGTAGTCCTTGTTCGCCACCGTCCCCTGGGTCACGTGGACGACGGGTCGGGTCCCATCCAGGTCCGACCACCAGGTCGGAAGCGGCCCGTCAGAGGATGTGGTGCGCGACACCGGTCCGACAAAGTGCACGGTTGAGAGCAGATCCCGCCGCGGGTATTCGAACGACGGAACGGTGAATTGGACAATGGCATCCGCCAGTGAAGCGCCGTTCATGAAGAAGGCAGACAGTTCCTCGCCGGTCAGCTGTTTTACGACCTGCTCCGCCTCTTTCTGCAGCGAACCAAAAAAGCCTTTCTCGGCAACGAGCCTCAGCACCCGATTACGCATCCGCCCGAGCGGGCCTTCCATCGGGAGAACGCCAAGCCCGAACGGCGCGGTGTCGACACTGGTGAGACCGAGCGGAATGATCCCGAGGTTAATCACCGGCGGCCGCGATGTACGAGAGAGCAGGGCAATCGCGCCGACGAACATGCTCTCCACCAGCACGACATCGACGTGCTCTGCAGCGAGAGCATCGTCAACCGCGGCCAGCTGGGCGCCGGCCGGCTGGAGGAAGATCGTTGACAGGTCGTACCGGATCCCGTCCGGCCCGGATCGTCCGACGCGACCGGGAAAGGCGGCGTCCATATCAGTGTCGTCGTAGTCGGCTTCAGCGGGGAGGGGCAGGTACGTCGCGCCCGTAGCCTCAACGGCCGCTCGATAACGAGCACCGGTCAGAAAGCGAACGCGATGGCCGTGCTCGACCAGAAATCGCGCGACAGCGAGCAGCGGGGTGACGTGGCCGTGGACAGGAGTACTACACAGAAGAACGGATGCCATGAGAGACCTTCAGAGTGAGCTAACGTTGAATGTACTGTGAAAGTATTCACTACCTCGGAAGGATGGTCAATATGTCGACTGCCCCGACTTCTTCGTCGCGCTCGTACACGTCGTCGCTCCGCTCTGAGCAAGCTGCTCAAACGCGGCAGCGCATTCTCGATTCCGCGGCAGAGTGCTTTGCCACCAATGGGTATGCAGGGACTTCTCTCGCCGACATCGCTCACGGGGCGGGTGTCTCCGTCGAGACCGTCAAGCTGAGCGGGCCTAAGCGCCAGCTGCTCCTGAGCGCGTTCGAGCAGCGTTTCTCGGGCTCCGAGGGGCGCGAGCCGCTCACGGATCGTGCAGACGCACGCGCCGTACTGGAAATCGCCGACAACGACGAATTCCTCCTCGCTCTTGTCCGGTTCATCGCCCAGGCCAATGCCCGAACGAGCGGGCTGTGGAGCGCCTATGTCAGCGCTGCCACGTCCGACGCGGTCATTGGCGAGTCGTTGTTGGAGCTGCTGAAACGTCGACGGAACGAGTATCGGGCGGCGATCACAACGTTCGACGATCGGAGAATGCTCTCGACAGACGTCAATCGGCACGAACTGGCCGACGCCTTGTCTTTCTTGATGTCGCCCGAAAGCTACGCCGAGCTCGTCGAGCAGGCCGGCTGGTCGACCAAGAGGTACGTGGACTGGCAGGTGCACGCGATCCGACGAATCGTTCTCGAGGCGTAGGCGACGCCCCTTCTATCCGGCGGGGGTCTCCGTCGGCGTCGGCGGGTACAGATCGGCCCGAACGAGTTCGCGAATCGCCGAGAAGTCCGGATCGTCCTGATCGACACCGTTGGCGGGCGTCAGTTCCACCGAGCTGACCGGCTGCTCCTTCGACTTCATCGCAAGGTTCGTGAAATAGCCCAGCATGTCCTGGGGCACATCCGTCTTCACCACTTGGGTTCCGGCTTGGGCGATCGCCTGAAATTTGGTCAGCACGTTCGCCGGGGTGAACTGCTGCAGGATGGCCGTCTGGAGCTCCCGTTGACGGACCATACGGTCGAAGTCACTGGTGGAGTGCCGCGAGCGCGCGTACCACTGCGCGTGATAGCCGTCGAGCGTCTGCTCACCCGGTTCAATCCACTCCACCACGCCGACGAGCTGCTCGTCGCCGCCGATCGGCAGTCGCTTGTGGACGTTAATCTCGACGCCACCGAGCGCATCGATCAGGTCAGCGAAGCCCTGCATATCGATGAGGGCGTAGTACTGGATGGTCAGCCCGGTGACACCTTCGGCTGCTTCCTTGGTTGCCTCGATACCCGGTGTTGAGCCGGTGTCCTTGGCGTTCGGGTAGAGGTCCTGGTGCCGCAGCTCCGCCTCCGTGTACACGGCGTTGAGCTTGCACGCGCTCACGTCACACTTGCGGAAACCGTCAGGGTAGAGCTCGCCCATCGGCGACCCCTCGGAGAACGGGACCTTTCGCATGTCTCGCGGCAGCCCGATCATGGTCACGCGCCCGCTATCCGCGTCGATCGAGACGACGGAGAGGCTGTCCGGTCGCAGCCCGTCGCGGTCAGGCCCGGCGTCGCCACCGAGCAGAAGAATGTTGTAGCGACCGTCGACGGGCGGAACGGAGGCCGCTCCCCCACCAAAGATCGAGTTGAGCGTTCCGCGTGCCACCCCGGCGTAGTACGCCCCAGCAGTTGCTGTGCCGACGGATGCCACGAGCAGAATGACCGTGAACGCCGCGATCCAAAACCGTGAATTGGGCCGCGCGCGAATGAGTCGCACCAGCCGAAGCGTGTCGATCGTGAGCACCAGCCAGAGCACCGCATACCCGGCCAACAGCGCCTGCGCGGCCGTGAGCGCGAACGAGTTTGTCACGATCGACAGCGTGGCCGTGCGCCAGAGCGAGTAGGCGACGCCGACGAGCGCAGCGAGCAGCCACATCACCAGGGTGGCGCCGAGGCCGAACCGGCCGAGCTTACGGTTGCCCGCGAGCACCTGGGTTGAGCCGGGAATGAGGAAGTTGAGGACGACGAGCCACCAGGCTCGCCGGGTCATCAGTGCGGGCGCCCCCACGTCCGGGTAGCGGATGGGGCTCGCGGTATAAACGCTCATAGTTTGAGGTGAAGAGCCCGATTCTTGGCCTCCACCTGAACGGCGAGGTCAGCCTGGTACTCGGTCATTTTGTCGACAAGTGCGGCGTCGGCGATGCCGAGCATCTGCACGGCGAGGAGCGCGGCGTTCTTGGCCCCGCCGATCGACACGGTGGCCACCGGTACGCCAGCGGGCATCTGCACGATGGAGAGCAGGGAATCCATGCCGTCGAGCCGAGCGAGAGGAACCGGAACCCCGATCACGGGAAGCGGAGTCACCGCAGCGAGCATGCCGGGCAAGTGCGCCGCACCGCCTGCCCCCGCGATGATGACCTGCAGGCCGCGAGCGCGAGCATCCCGACCGTAAGAAATCATCTTTTCGGGTGTGCGGTGCGCGCTGACGACCTCGACCTCGTGGTCGACGCCGAATTCGGTGAGCATTGCCGATGCATCGGCCATGACCGACCAGTCGGAGTCGCTGCCCATAACGAGGCCGACGCGCGGGCGCTCTGAAGCGGAGAAAGGCATGGGGTTCATGTTAGGTCTCAGTCCTGAAAAAACGCCGCTGCGGCACGCGCCTGGTAGACAACATCATCGAGGTCATCTCCACCGGCGTTGATATGTCCGACCTTGCGACCCGGCCTCGGGTCCTTGCCGTAGTTGTGGATCTTCACGGTCGGGTGGGTCGCCATGGCCTCGGCGTAGCGGTCGGCCAGGCTGCCCTCGGTCGGGCCGCCGAGGATGTTGACCATCACGGTGTGCGGGTCGCGGCAGCCGGTCGCACCGAGCGGCAGGTCGAGCACGGCACGCAGGTGCTGCTCAAACTGGCTTGTGGTGGAGCCGTCCTGGGTCCAGTGCCCGGAGTTATGCGGCCGCATGGCCAGTTCGTTGACGAGCAGGCGGTCGTCTGTGGTCTCGAAAAGTTCGACAGCGAACACCCCCGTCACTCCCAGACCGGATGCCACGTCGTTCGCAATCCCTGCGGCCACGTCCGCAATCCGCCCGGCTGATGCCGGGGCCGGGGCGATCACTTCGGCACAGACGCCGTCGCGCTGCACGCTCTCGACGACCGGCCAGAAGACCAGTTCACCGGAGGGGCGGCGGGCCGCCAGTTGCGCGAGCTCGCGCCGGAACTCGACGAGCTCCTCGACCAGGAGACCGTCGGTTGCACCGTTCTCGGCAACCGCGGCGAACCAGTCGCTCGCCTCGTGGCCGGCCGACACGACGCGCACGCCCTTGCCGTCGTAACCGCCGCGCGGGGTCTTGAGCACGGCGCGGCCGCCGTTCTCGTCGAGGAACGCCTGCAACTCGTCTTCGGTCGTCACGCGCGCCCAGATCGGAACGGGCAGCCCCAGGTCACTGAGCTTCTGGCGCATGAGCAGCTTGTCCTGGGCGTAGAGCAGGGCGTCTGGACCCGGGTGCACGGGCACTCCCCGCTCGACCAGCCGGTGCAGGATCTCCTGCGGCACATGCTCGTGGTCGAACGTGATCACGTCGACGTCCTCGGCGAACGCCAGCACGGTGTCGAGATCGCGGTAGTCGCCCACAGCGGTCGCCGCGAGTGCGGCAGCCATCCCGTCGGCCTCGGCGAGCACCCGAATGTCGATGCCGAGGTTCACAGCGGGTGGGATCATCATGCGAGCGAGCTGCCCGCCGCCAATTACGCCAACACGAACCACGGGTCATCTCCAACGGGATAGGGCGGGATAGGAAGGGCGGGCTGTCGCATAAACTGCCTACGCGCATCTATCTTCCCGCATGCGCGAGTGAGCGCCCAACTTGAGGACAGTGATGAGCCCAGCACGCGAAGGCCGCCTGGCCGGCCTCATCCTGCAGCTCGCCCAATTCGGCCTCGTCGGCGCCGCCGGGTTCCTCATCGACATCACCGTGTTCAACGCGCTCCGGCTCACCGTGCTCTCCCCCGAGGTGCTGCACACCGGCCCGCTGCTGGCGAAAGTCATCTCAACGGTGCTGGCGATCGCGGCCAACTGGCTCGGCAACCGCTACTGGACCTTCCGCAACCATCGCCAGGCCTCGACCGCCCGCGAGGGCATCGAGTTCTTCGCGGTGAGCCTCGTCGGCATGGGCATCGGTCTGCTCTGCCTCTGGGTGTCGCACTACGTGCTCGGCTTCACCTCGGTGCTTGCCGACAATATCGCGGCGAATGTCGTTGGCCTGGCGCTCGGCGCCGTGTTTCGATTCACGCTCTATCGGTACTGGGTTTTCGCACCGAGCCGACAGGCATCCGCTGGTGTGATGGTGACGGATGCGTCGGCGAATCAGAAAGCGGTCGTCGCGGTGCCCACCGAACCGGCGTGAGGCGACAGGACGACCTGATTCTTCTCGACGAGGTCGTGCAGCGTCTCCAGCACGGCGTTGGCGCCAGGCACATCGCGGAGCACGAGTGGTTTCTCAACGCCTGAGCTGATCACGATGTCGCCGGAACGGAACGCGCTCTGCAGCCAGGTGCGCTTGAGGGCGATGTGGTAGCCGCGGCTGTGGAAGACCTCGCGACGTTCGCGCACGAAGAACCCACGGCGCACGATGATGCGGCGAGTGGTCAGGGTGCTGCGGCGGTTGAGCCACAGGATGTAGGGCAGGAGCACGAGGAAGAGGAAGGCGAGGGTCGCCAGGATGCCGATGAGGGTGTGCTGCCAGCGCTCGGTGAAGACACTGAACGAGTAGAAACTCACGCCGGGCAGCGCGATGAAGATGAGCGCGGGCCAGAACAGGATGCGGGCGTGCGAGCGCAGCCGGGCGACCACCCGTTCGGTGGGAACGCTCGGCCGTGAGCCAATTTCCGGCGGCATGCCACCGGGAGCGTTCGGAGAGTCGACCATGTTCCATTCTTATCATTTCGCGGCACCGAGTTTCGCCAGCAGCGCCGCCGGACGCCTGATCGGTGGGGACTCGGATGTGCACGATGGTCGGTCGTGTCGACGTGCCAGGTTTCTTCGGTTGACGTGACTCTTGCCACTGTGTCGCCCGGCAGACATACTTTGCCAATGGCGACCGACACCCCGAGACGCACTTCCGTTCGAGCCGCCGACAGCGACGCGGGCCGCCGGGCGCTCGAGTTGCTCGTGGCCGGCCTCCGGCTCGTGTTCGCGGCTGCCACCGTGGCCGCCGTGTTCTCGACCTTCGCCCGGACGGCGTCACGGGGCCCGGTGAACCCGTTCAACTTCTTCGGCTACTTCACCATCCAGTCAAACCTGCTCGGCGCGGTCGTGCTTGGCACCGCGGCGGTTGTCGGACTCCTCGGCATGCGCCAGAGCCTCGGGCTGCAGCTGGCACGGGCGTCGATCACGAGCTACCTGATCGTCGTGGCGCTCGTCTACAACACCCTGCTCACCGGGCTCGCCGGCGGCGTGGATCTGGCATGGGCGAACACGATCATGCACGTCGTGTTCCCGCTGTATTGCCTCATCGACTGGGTGCTCGTCGCCGATCGGCGAGCGCTTCCGTTCCGGTTGCTGTGGGTCGTTGAGTTCTATCCGGCGGTGTGGTGCATCGTCGTGCTGCTGCGCGGCGGGCTCGACGGCTGGGTGCCGTATCCGTTCTTCGATCCGGCACAAGGCTACGGAACTGTCGTGCTGTACGTGCTCGCCATCGCGGCCGCGTTCATCCTCGTTGGGGCGGCCGTGTTCGCGGCGTCCCGGCTGCGGGTGCTGGGCTCAGAGCCCGTGCTGGGTGCGCAGGTGGGTGATGTCCCCCGCCGAGATCGGCGTGAGGTCGGGTGAGCCGTCGGCCTGGACGACGATCCGACCGCTCGCGTCGATCCCGCGAGCAATGCCGGTGAGGATGTTGCCCGCCGGCAGTTCGACCTGCACCCGTTCACCCACCGTCGAACAGGATTCGGTGACCGCTTTCTGCAGGCCGCTGGACGCGGCATCCCCTCGCGCATCGAAAAGGGACTCGAGCAGTGAGGCCAGTTCGGTCAGGTAGTCGGCGAGGACGCGGTCGGCGTCGGGGTCCGGCACGCCAGCGATGACGAGGGAGGTCGCCGTGGGAACGGGGAGGTCCTCATCGACGATGCTGAGGTTGACGCCTGCGCCGATCACGACGGCACCGGTTGCCGGGTCGACGAGTTCGGAGAGCACGCCGCAGATCTTGCTTCCGTCGACGAGCACGTCGTTGGGCCACTTCACTCGGGCGGTGGCGCGGTCGCCGAGCGTCGCGTTGATGGCACGCGTCATGGCGAGGCCCGCGGCAAGCGGCAACCAGCCGAGCGCGTCGAGCGGGAAAGTGGGGCCGGGGCGCACGAGTACCGACACGGCCAGCGAGGTGCCGGGTGGGGCGGTCCAGTGTCGCCCCAGTCGTCCACGCCCCGCGGTCTGGGTGCCGGTCACCACGACCGAGAAGTGCGGCTGCTCGGCGGGTCCGCGGCCGGCGCGAGCGACGAGTTCGTCGTTGGTCGACGGGCTCGACTCGAGCACATCGAGCTGTGATGCGACAGCTGAAGCGAGCGGGAATTCGGCCGGAAATGTCGTCATGTCCCTCACAGTACGCGCCGACTTCCGACAAGGCGACACCCGGCGCTCTGTAGACAATCACCAACGGTATGGCCCTATCCGTGCACAGTAGAGTGAAACAGTGATCGAAGACGCAGCAGATTTGACCGATTCCGACGCCCCCGACATGTACACGACGGCGGGCAAGCTGGCCGACCTGAAACGGCGTTACCACGAAGCCGTGACCGCCTCCGGCGAGGCGGCAATCGCCAAGCAACACGCCAAGGGCAAGATGACCGCCCGGGAGCGGATCACCGAACTGCTCGACCCGGGCAGCTTCGTCGAGCTCGATGAATTCGTTCGGCACCGCACCCACGCCTTCGGCATGGAGAAGTCACGGCCGTACGGTGACGCCGTCGTCACGGGAACCGGAACTATCCACGGTCGCCAGGTCGCCGTTTACTCGCAGGACTTCACCATCTTCGGTGGGTCGCTCGGCGAGGTGGCCGGCGAGAAGATCATCAAGATCATGGACCACGCGCTCAAGACGGGTGTTCCCATCATCGGCATGCTCGACTCCGGCGGGGCCCGCATTCAGGAAGGCGTCGTCGCGCTCGGTAAGTACGGCGAGATCTTCCGTCGCAACACGGCCGCGTCCGGTGTCATCCCGCAGATCTCGATCATCATGGGCCCGGCGGCCGGTGGCGCGGTCTACTCCCCCGCACTCACCGACTTCGTCATCATGGTCGACAAGACCAGCCAGATGTTCGTCACGGGGCCGGACGTCATCAAGACGGTCACCGGAGAGGACGTCGGCATGGAGGAGCTCGGTGGTGCACTCACGCACAACACGCGTTCCGGTGTCGCCCACTACCTGGCCAGCGACGAGTCGGACGCCCTCGACTACGCCCGTACCCTCATCGGCTTCCTCCCGGACAACAACCTGGCCGAACTGCCCGAGTACGAGAGCGACGTGGAGCTCGAAACCACAGACTCCGACCGCAAGCTCAACACGATCATCCCCGACTCCCCCAACCAGCCCTACGACGTGAAGACGGTCATCGAGCACGTGGTCGATCACGCCGACTTCCTCGAGGTCCAGCCGTTGTTCGCGCCGAACATCGTCATTGGCTTCGCGCGGGTCGAGGGTCGCACGGTGGGAATCATCGCTAACCAGCCCAACGCCATGGCCGGCACGTTGAACATCGAAGCCGGGGAGAAAGCGTCACGCTTCGTGCGCTTCTGCGATGCGTTCAGCATCCCGATTCTGACGCTTGTCGACGTGCCGGGTTACCTCCCGGGAACCGACCAGGAGTGGACCGGTGTGATTCGTCGTGGCGCGAAGCTGCTCTACGCCTACGCGGAAGCCACCGTGCCGCTCGTGACGGTCATCCTGCGCAAGGCCTATGGCGGAGCGTACATCGTCATGGGTTCGAAGCAGCTCGGTGCCGACATCAACCTGGCCTGGCCCACCGCGGAGATCGCGGTGATGGGTGGCCAAGGTGCCGTCAACATCCTCTACCGCGGCGAGATCAAGCGCGCTGAGGCTGCAGGTGAAGATGTCGCGGCCGTGCGCACCAAGCTCGCGAACGAGTACACCTACAACGTGGCCAGCCCGTTCCTCGCCGCAGAGCGCGGCGAACTCGATGGGGTCATCGAGCCCGCCGCCACCCGTGTGGCCGTGATCAAGGCGCTGCGGTCACTCAAGGGCAAGCGCGCCAACCTGCCGCCCAAGAAGCACGGGAACATCCCGCTGTGACCGGCGAGCGGAGAAGTGCCGCGCGTCACGACGAGTCCGCGCGGCCGTCGGACGCGTTCTCAACAGAGGATGGGACCGAGCGCGGGCTCGACGTGCGGGTGTTGCGCGGCTCACCGACGCCCGAGGAGATCGCGGCCGTGACCGCGGTGCTCAGCGCCGCCGTGGTTGAGGAAGCCGCCAAGGCACCGGAACCCCACCGGGCGCCGTCGGCGTGGCAGCGGTCGCAGCGCTCAATGCGCGAGCCGCTCACGCCCGGGCATGGTCGCTGGCGCTGAGGTTCACGGCTCCTTGGTGGAGGCGAACGGGAATCTATCGCACACGGGCCGGTTCTCCGGTCCCCCAAAGAGCCGACTAGTAACCGCTTGCCAAGACCTGCACAATAAATAACGCAGGTGTCTCTCCATTCTTGAGAGTTACACCACCAGATAGTTCGCCTGACTAGGGTAAGGGGCGGGTATTTGGGGGCGGGTCAGGTCACTATTCGGGTTAGTGCCCTGACCCGGGGCTTCAGAAGGGCCGGCTCACACGAGTCGGCCCTTCTGCTTTAACCTGGGTCGCAGATCGAGTCGTCGCTTGGTGTCGGCTGGCTCAGGGTGCGTCAGCTGGCGCTAGCGTGCGTCGGCGGACTCCATGCGCGGAATCTCCAGCCACAGCCGCACACTATCGCCCGGCTCGGCGGGGTCCGTCGACGGCCCCAGCGCCACGAGCGTCACGGCGACGTCGGTGTCGGACGGAGCGGTCCGGATGATCATTTTCGTGGCCTCGGTCGAGTCGACCGCCTCGGCGACCCGGTCAAGGATGCGGGTGAGTTCGTCGTCAGGCAGGCCGTCGATGGTGCCCTCGTCGAGGAGTGACACCGTCGTGCCGCGTCGACGAGCGGCCAGCACGCTGTCGCGCACACCGTCATTGAGCAGCCCGCGACCACGGATTTCGTCACGGAGCCCGGCTTCAAGCACCCGGCTTTCCACCCGCTGCTCTTCGCTCAGCTCGCCACCGGAGAGGATGATCTCGCGGAGCATCGGGAGGGCCCGTACAGCGGTCTGGTCGAGACGGCGACGTCGCTCCCCCTGATGCGCCTCTTGCGCGGTCTGCCACTTGGCTGCTTCCCGCTCAGCGGTCGCGAGGTTCTCAGCATCGCGTGACACCTTCACCAGCGACCGGGTGAGCACGCTCGCGATGATGACCCACATGAGGCTGCCCGTAATGCCGATCTGCACGCTCGTGCCGACGCCACACCAGACGATCGACTGAACGGTGAGGAAGATGACGCCGATCCACCCCACGAGCTCCTGGCGGCGCACAACGGCGATGGTCATCAGTGTGCCGATCGCGGAGACGTGCCAGGTGGCATAGCCGTTGTTCACTAGCGGGTCGAGTTCACTCGTGACAAGCAGCGGGACGCTCACGGCCGTGGCGAGGTTGAGGGCGGCCAGCCACGCCGGCATCGCGGTCGGGCTCGTCGGCCAGAGGCTGATCACCGTTGCCACGAGGTACAGCGCCATTGCCGCGATACTCGGCCACGGAGATCCCGCCTGGCCGAGCGTCATGATGCCGCGGACGACGTGGTAGAGCGAGAAGGCGGCCGCGAGGGCGAGCATGGCCCAGCGGTTGAGGGAGATCACGATCGGGCTCCCTCCTTCGCCCGGGCTTCAGCGGGAGTCCAGCGGATGCTGATCCGCGTGCCCTGGCCCGGCGCCGAGTCGAGATCGACGGTTCCGCCAACGGCGACGACGCGTTCGATGATCGACACTCGCAGTCCGAGGCGGTTCGGCTCGATTGACTGCCGGTCGAAGCCGATCCCGTCATCGCTGACCTCGAGTTCGACGCCGTCACCATCGCACACCGTGACGGTGACCGACCGGTGGACCGGCACCGAAACATCCGCCCCGCCCGCGTGCTGAGCGCTGTTGGCCATCGCTTGCGTTGCGGCCAAGTAGAGATTTTGGGCGACCGGGTACGCGATCTCGAGGTCGGTGTTCGAGTCGAGGGTGATGTCGAACGGCACGTCGAGCGCTGCGGCATAGCGCTCAAGGCCGGAAACGAGGCCACGCAGGGAAGCGGTTTCGGCGGCGTCGGTGATCGGCTCGTCCATGGTGGCCAGACGTTTGATAGCGTCGCTGGCCATCGAGACGGCCAGCGCGGCTTCCTCGGGGCGACGCGCGCGATCGGCGGCCTGCAGCGAGGCAAGCACGGTGTCGTGGATGAGCGCGTCGACCTCGATGCGCTCGACCTCGCGGGCGTGCTGTCGGATGGCATCGTCATAGCGGGCGAAGGCCGCGATGCGGGCCGTGTCGACGAGCTTTGCGGCATGGCGAAAGGTCATGAGCAGTGCGAAGATGACGAGCCCGATCATCGACCCGTAGAGCGCGTTCTGCAGCGCGATGTCGGCGCGGACAATGCGCCAGGACTCGTCGAGCACCCCGGTAACGCCATAGATGGCGGGGGTGACGAGGATGTACGCGACGGCGATCGCTGGCCGAAATGCCTGCGATGCTGAGGCGCAGGCGATGGCGCAGAGGTACCAGGTCCACGGTTCGTCGGCGTCGCCTGCTGTGCTTCCCCCTGTGGCCAGTGGCCAGAGCGCGACTCCGACCAGGTAGACGATGGCGAACACGGTGTTGGCGATGCGCTGGGCGCGCGGGTTGAACCAGAGCAGGATGACGATGCCCAAAATGCCGAGGAACGCGACCATGTACGCGGTGCCGATCACACCGGGTGCCTTGACGCCGGCTCCGAGCGCGATGCTCAGCGTCTGGGCGCCGAAGACCAACCCGATGATGCCGATCGATGTGGCGATGAGCTTCTCGATGCGGGCGAGGCTGAACCGAGAGTCGGTCGTGGTGCGGCTGAGTGTGCTGCGGTCGAGACCATCGAGCACGGCTCCCCGGGGGACCGGGGAGAACAGCGGCCCCGGGCGGACCGGTGGGTCAGTTGTCATCGCCCGTGTTGAGCTCGGGCAGGATGCCGTCTTCAACAGCCCTGCGCAGCAGGTCAACCTTGGTCGGTGCCGGTCGGCCAATCTCGACGTACTTGCCGCGGATCCGGTCGAGGTACTCCTTGACCGTCGACTGGGCGATGCCGAGCTGAACGGCGACGTCTTTCATCGGAAGGCCGGATGCGTACAGGTGCAGCACATCGCGTTCACGCCGGCCGAGCTGCGCCCGCGAAAAATCGCCGTCAGCGTCGATCGCGCTCGCCCATTCGAGGTTGTTGAGCGCCTCACCGCTCGCGACGGTTTCGATGGCGGCCACGACAGCATCCGTTGGGGCAGATTTCGGAATCACGCCGGCCGCACCTGCGGCGAGCGCCTCACGAACGGAGGCCACGCGATCGGCGATGGAGTGGATGAGAACCGCGGACCCCGAACCGTGCACGGCCCGAACGTTGTCGGTGATGTTGCTGCCGTCGCCCAGGTTGAGGTCGAGGACGACGACGTCGCACGCGACACCGTCTGACTGGTCGAGGAACTCCTGCACGGTCGACGCGCTGTGCGCGACGGTGTGCCCGGCCGACTCACAGACCGCACGCAGGCCCATTCGCACGGACTCGTGATCGTCAATTACAGCTATGCGCACCACTGGGCCAATCGTCGAGAAACAGCGTTGGAACTGAGCTTAGTCCCGCGTGAGCAGGGCCACCGATTCGAGGTGGTGGGTGTGCGGGAAGAGGTCGAACGCCCGCAGCGAGGCCAGCGAGTATCCGAGCGGCGCAAAAAGCCCGATGTCTCGAGCCAGCGCGACCGGGTCGCAGGCCACGTAGACGAGCTGGGCCGGCCGGAGCTCGGCGAGGCTCGACACGACCTCCTTGCCGGCGCCCGAGCGGGGCGGGTCGAGAACGACGGTGGCCGCTTCAAGCCGGCTGCGGTCGGCAGCGCTCGAGTTGGCCACGAGGGAGCGGAGGTACGCGTCCACCCGAGCGGTGACGCTCTGCGCGCCGATCCAGTCGGAGAGGTTCTCGCTGGCGTGGTCGGTCGCCCGTGACGAAGACTCGACGCTCGTGATGCGGGTGGTACTGCCGAACTTGTCACCGATCGCAGCGGCGAGCAGGCCGACTCCACCGTAGAGGTCGAGGTTGGCGGCACGCGGGTCGAAGAGCGCCTCGTCAACGGTCGACTGCACGACCTCGGTCAGCAGTTGCGCAGCCGAACGGTGCACCTGCCAGAAGCCGCCCTCGTCGAGCTGGAACTCGCGGTCGCCGACGCGCTCGACGATGGTCTGGTCGCGGCGGTGCGCCACACTCGTGCCCTTTTTCACGGGCTCGCGCACCACGATGCGGGCACCGTCCGTGCTGCTCGGCGCGACGATGTCGACGGACTCTGCACCCCGGAACAGCTGGTCGAGAGGGGCAGCGGATGCTACGGCGTCGGTCGCGAGCGGAAGGTCGCCCACCGGAATCACCCGGTGCGACCGGGCCGCGTACGGCCCGACAACACCGTCGGCGTCGACGTGCAGGCTCACCCGGGTGCGCCAGGCCAGGCCCTCACGCTCGTCGTCACCCGGGGCGGACTCGACCTGGACGTCGCTCTCGACGCCCGCAAACCGCTGCAGCGCGTCGGCGAGCACCTGGCGCTTGAGCTCACGCTGGTGCCCGAGCTCGATGTGGCCGAACTCGGCACCACCGGCGCGGTCCGACGGGTCAACGTCGATCGACGACGACGCCCAGACGTGCGACTGGCGGTGCGGCGACGCGTCTAGCACCTCAACGGTCTCGGCACGCCAGAAGCTCTTCTTCGAGCTCTCGGTAATGCGGGCGCGCACCCGCTCCCCCGGAACGGTGTCTGCGACGAAAACGACCCGGCCCTCGAGCCGGGCCACGAACACACCACCGTGGGCTACGTTGGTTATCTCAAGCTCGACATCTGCGGGGGTGTTCGTTTGTACATTCACCCCTGAATCGTCCCATGGATGCTGCCGGCCCGCACATCCGGGCCCGTCGGGCACACAACCCCGCTGGAGTTTCGTTGCAGCTGTACCTCGCATCCACCTCCCCCGCCCGGCTCATGTTGTTGCGGCAAAGCGGCATCGAACCGGTGCTCGCGCCGAGCGAGCTCGACGAGGACGCCGCCGTAGCTGCGGCCTCGACGGCCGGGCCGCTCTCGGCCGATGAGACCGTACAACTCCTCGCCCGCGCCAAGGCCGAAGCTGTGGCCACCGCGCACCCCGAGTTTGACGGCCTCATCCTCGGCGGCGATTCGGTCTTCGTGGTCGACTGCACCATTTATGGCAAGCCGCATACACCCGAGGTGGCCCGCGAGCGCTGGCAGACCCAACGCGGTCGCACCGGTCGGCTCTACTCGGGCCACTGGCTCATCGAACAGACTCCGGGCGCCGAACCCCGCGCAGTCGGAGCCCTCGCGCACGCCGACGTCACCTTTGCGTCTGACATCTCCGATGACGAGCTCGACGCCTACATCGCCACGGGCGAGCCCCTCTTCGTCGCCGGCGCGTTCACCATCGACAGCCTGGGTGCCGCGTTCATCGACTCGATCGCGGGTGATCCGTCGACGGTGGTCGGCTTGTCGCTGCCGACGCTGCGACGCCTGGTGCGCGAGCTCGGTCATTCCTGGCCGTCGTTATGGAACCGACCGGGCGCTCTCTAGGCGGCCGGGCGCTGGCATCCGCTCGCCTTTTTGCAAGAACGGATGCTGTGTGACGATTTTGTAGGAATCCGCACTTTTGTAGGCATCGCCAGTGCATTGCCGTGCATTTTTGTGTGCACCGACCAAATCGGACGCCCGGTTGGGTTCTAGGCTAGGGAACTGTGTCGCGTATAACGAAGGTTCTCATAGCAAACAGAGGCGAAATCGCCGTTCGAGTGATTCGCGCGGCGCGCGACAGTGGGATCGCCTCGGTCGCCGTCTACGCCGACCAGGACCGGGACGCCCTGCACGTTACCCTCGCTGACGAGGCGTACGCGCTTGGCGGCTCCACGAGCGCCGAAACCTACCTCGTCATTGACAAGATCCTCTCTCTCGCCCGCCGCTCCGGAGCAGACGCGATCCACCCCGGTTACGGCTTCCTGGCCGAGAACGCCGACTTCGCGCGGGCCGTCATCGGCGCCGGCATCACCTGGATCGGCCCCTCTCCCGAGGCCATCGAACAGCTCGGCGACAAGGTTTCCGCACGCCACGTGGCGCAGAAGGTCGGCGCCCCGCTCGCCCCCGGAACGCTCAACCCGGTGTCCGGGGCCGACGAGGTGCTCGCGTTCGTTGAGGAGCACGGGCTGCCCGTCGCCATCAAGGCGGCATTCGGCGGCGGCGGTCGTGGGCTCAAGGTCGCCCGTGAACTGTCCGAGGTGCCTGAAGCGTTCGAGTCCGCGACCCGTGAGGCGATTGCGGCGTTCGGTCGGGGCGAGTGCTTCGTCGAGAAGTACCTCGACCAGCCGCGACACGTCGAGACCCAGTGCCTCGCCGACGCGCACGGCAACGTTGTTGTTGTCTCCACCCGCGACTGCTCGCTGCAGCGTAGGCACCAGAAGCTCGTGGAAGAGGCACCGGCGCCGTTCCTCAGCGACGAGCAGGTTGAGCTGCTCTACAGCTCGTCCAAGGCCATCCTCAAGGAGGTTGGCTACGTCGGCGCCGGCACCTGCGAGTTCCTCATCGGCAAGGACGGCACGGTGTCGTTCCTCGAAGTCAACACACGCCTGCAGGTGGAGCACCCGGTCTCCGAGGAGATCACGGGCATCGACCTGGTGCGCGAGCAGTTCCGTCTCGCCGAGGGCGGCACGCTCGACTACGACGACCCGAAGCCGCAGGGCCACTCCTTCGAGTTCCGCATCAACGGTGAAGACCCGGGCCGCGGGTTCCTGCCGCAGCCGGGACCGATCCACGTGTTCAAGACGTTCGGCGGACCCGGCATCCGCCTTGACTCCGGCGTCACGGCTGGCGACGAGATCTCCGGCGCGTTCGACTCGCTGCTCGGCAAGATCATCGTCACCGGCAAAGACCGCACCGAAGCGCTCGAGCGCTCGCGTCGCGCCCTTGATGAGTTCGAGGTCGCCGGCCTCCCCACCGTCATCCCGTTCCACCGCAAGATCGTGCGCGACCCGGCGTTCACGGCCGAGGATGGCACCTTCGGCGTCTACACCCGCTGGATCGAGACCGAGTTCGTCAACGACATCGAGCCGTGGAACGGTGAAGCCGACGCTCCCAAGCCGACGATGAATCGCCACAGTGTTGTCGTCGAGGTCGAGGGCAAGCGCATCGAGGTCAGCCTGCCGACGAGCCTCCTCCCCGCCGCGGCCGGGAGCCGCCAGCTCACCGCCGCGCCGCGTCGGCACGGCGGCAGCGGCGCGGTGTCAAGCGCGACCGGTGACTCGGTGGCCTCGCCCATGCAGGCTACGGTGATCAAGCTCGCGGTGGAGGCCGGCCAGCGCGTCGTCAAGGGTGACCTCGTCGTTGTGCTCGAGGCCATGAAGATGGAGCAGCCGATTACGGCGCACAAGGATGGCACGATCGGCGACATCAGTGCGACGGTTGGCACGACGGTGTCGAGTGGACACCAGCTGCTGACGATCACCGACGCGTAGATATACATACACACATTCGCAGAAGCCGGTTCCGCCCAGGGGGCGGGCCGGCTTCTGTCGTTCACCGATGGGGCTCCACGGCGAGACTCCCCACCGTGTTATTCAGACAGAACCGGTCGCTTTCCTCCGCAGTCGTCCAGCACGACGGTCGGAGTCTCGTTGGTCAGACACAAACGGTCGTTGGCTCAGATTTGCTCGGACGGAAACGGCGGAACACCCGATTGCTCGGGCAGAACCGGTCGTTCGCCCCCGATTTGCTCGGACACAAACGGCGAGACGCCCATTGCTCGGTCAGAACCGGTCAGTCAAATCGACCTCCTCGGCCACAAACGGTCAGTCGCCCAATTGCTCGGTCATTTTGGGTCGAGTTTTTGCTCAAAGTCCAGCCCGAAATGCCCGAGCAACGATGGGGCGACCGTTACTGGCCGAGCAACAGCGCGAACAGCCATA
Source organism: Okibacterium sp. HSC-33S16 (assembly GCF_024171565.1). Classification (GTDB taxonomy): domain Bacteria; phylum Actinomycetota; class Actinomycetes; order Actinomycetales; family Microbacteriaceae; genus Mycetocola_A. Next base: position 52,750 of record NZ_JALJZZ010000003.1, on the reverse strand, counting down.
ACTGGCCGAGGAATAGGCCGCACCGCCGTACCTGCCCGAGCAACCATGGGGTCCACCGAAACAAGCTAAGCAATGGGACGCAGCGCCAGTTGGGGCCGAGCGATAACCGCGCTTTTCGCCCCGAGACGTTGGCAGTGGCGAGGGACATGTCTCGCCCGAAGCGCAGAGCCCAGCATTGAGCGTGAGCAGCGGGCTTCGACGCCAGCTGTCAGCGGACGCAGTCGTCCAGCGGCTCACTGTTGTCGCGGTCGAGAAGCGCATCCGACCAATCGATGAGTTCAGGGAGGAACTTCGACTTCGGTTGCAGGATGCGCAGGTGACCGTAGCCGGGATATTCCGCCCACCGCACCCGTTCGCCATTCGCGCACTGCTGGGCGACGAAGTCCCGCTGCAACGAGGTGGGCAGCACCTCATCCTCAGCACCCCATGCCACGAACAGCGGTGTGCCGAACGGGCCGGTGGCCGCGTTCTCCTGCAATCGACGACCCAACGCTCCATCGGTGAGATCACCGACATACAGCGGTCGGTCGACCTCCACACCGAGCGCGGTGAACACTGACACCAGCACCCCCGGCTCGGTCGGACACCGCTGCGTCATCTCGCGCACGAGCAATCGACCGCTGGTCGCGACATGCTCACGCAGGTCGATCTCTGCGTAGGTCTCCGAGTACGGCACAAGGACCCAGGAGATCAGCAATGTCAGTTGCGGGGAGGCGGAGCCCCGGGTGAACTCTTCGCCGAGCGCATACGGGTCGGCCGCAGGCGCCAGAGCAGCCGTCCCAAGAATCGTTAGTCCCGGCGTGTACTCCTCGGCAATCTGCGTCGTCCACAACGCGGCATGACCGCCTTGGGAGTGACCCCATACGAGCGTGTCTGGCGACAGCACAAGGTCCTCAAGTTCGCCCGCTGCCAGCACCGCGTCCAACGACGATCGCGCTTCACCGCGGCCGATCAAATAGGGGAACTTCCCGGGCGCACCCTGACCGGAATAGTCGGACGCAACAACGACCCATCCACGATCGAGCGCTTCTTCCACGGCCGGGATGTCCCACTCGGTTGCCGCTTTCCTCCGCAGGCTCGGGGCGCAGGCTTGCGCGACACCCGTGGTGCCGTGATTCCAGATCACGACCGGCCGGGGACCCGGTGGCGGATCGGTGGGACGAATGACCAGACCGCTCGCAACCGCATCCCCGCCGTTGGCGTCCCGCGTCGTATACAGGATTCGTTGCACCGTCCCGCCCTCGGGAATTTCACCGGCGTAGTTGTCTGAGCGGATGAGCCTACCGTGACCATCCGGGACGTTGGACGGCGGGTAGTAGAACGCGTCGACGACGATCGCACCGCCAGAGAGCCAGTCGTTGACCCACCAGCCCGCCGAGGCCGTGATGACGAGGACGAGCGCGAGGACCCCGCGGCCACAGTCGGCCAGCAGGGTTCGCCGGCGGTCGACCTTCGGCGACGGTACTGGCAAAGCTTCCGGGCTGGCCGCCCGCGCCCATTCTCGGCCACCGCGGACCAGCAACGCGGCTCCGAACCCAATTGTGCGCACGCCAAAGACGACCGCGACCACCAGCAGGGTGGCATCCGGCCAGCTCAGGGACAGGAACCCGAAGACCATTTGGGCGCCACCCCAGCAGGCCGCGAGCACCCGCTGCGTGATCCGGCCCCGAGACACCGCGTCACCGAAGGAGGCTAGGCCGCCGACGAGGAGCAGCAGCGCGAGCGCCCTCGGCAACAACTCGAGGCTGCGGCCAAGCCAGACCAGCACAACCACGCCGCCGAGCACCCACAGCACGGCGAGCGGCCACCGCCACCACCGGGGTGGCCAGCCGTCGGCGAGCAATGTGGCGATGCCGGACACCACGGCGCTGATGCCGACGTAGAGCCCGAGCAGGAACAACGAGGTGAGCGGCCGTAACACGATGAGTGCCCCGAGGACAGCCACGGCCAGACCGACGATGAGGATCACGGCGGGCGGCGCAGAGGCAAGCAGCCGCGGCAACGCGCTGAGGTGCCAGCCGCGCCATCGAGCGGGAACCCGAGCGGTCACCCGCCGAGCGAAATCCTGGCGACTAGCCATCACGAGACATCGACGTCGTGAAAATTAGTGGACGATGTGCATGGCCTTTGCAGCATCAGTGATGCTGCCCGACAGTGACGGGTACACCGCAAACGCGCGCGCGACCTCGTCGACGGTGAGCCGGTGCTCAACCGCGAGGGCGAGGGGGAAGATGAGCTCACTGGCCTTCGGCGCCACAATCACTCCACCGATGACCGTGCCGGACCCGGTGCGTGCGAAGAGTTTGACGAAGCCGTCCTTGATGCCCTGCATCTTCGCGCGCGGGTTGCGCGAGAGCGGCAGCTTGTAGATCTCACCCTGAGCTATGCCCTCTTCGATCTGCTTCTGCGTCCAGCCGACCGTGGCGATCTCGGGCTGCGTGAAGATGTTGGCGGCCACGTTGCGCAGTTCGGTGGGGTTCACGGCATCGCCCATCGCGTGGAAGATGGCTGCGCGACCCTGCATTGACGCGACGGATGCCAGTGGCATGAAATTCGTGCAATCTCCGGCCGCGTAAATGTTCGGTATCGAGGTGCGAGCCACCCGGTTCACCCGAATGTGCCCGGACTCGGTCATCTGCACACCGGCCTCTTCGAGGCCGATGCCGGCCGTGTTGGGAACGGCACCGACCGCCATGAGGCAGTGGCTGCCCTCAACGGTACGGCCGTCGGACAGGGTGACGAGCACACCGGTCTCCGTGCGCACGACGCTCTGCGCGCGGGACTTGTTGAGCACAGTCATGCCGTTGCGCTTGAAGACCTTCTCGATCACGGCCGCGGCATCGACGTCCTCGCCCGGCAGCACCTGGTCACGGCTCGAGATGAGGGTGACCTCGGAGCCGAGCGCCCGGTAGGCCGAGGCGAACTCGGCACCGGTGACGCCCGAACCGACCACGATGAGGTGCTCGGGGTTGGATTTGAGGTTGTAGAGCTGGGTCCAGCTGAGGATCCGCTCGCCGTCGGGCCGAGCGGATGGCAGTTCGCGGGGGCTCCCCCCCACGGAGATCACGATGGTGTCGGCCTCGATGCGGTCGAAGTCGGTGCCCCGGCCGCCGCCCTCGGTGGAGACGATCACGGCGTCACGCCCGTCGAGGCGACCGTCGCCCTGGACGATGCGCACCCCGGCGTGCTCGAGGTTGGCACGCATGTCTTCTGACTGCTGCCGAGCGAGGCTCAACAGCCTCTTGTTCACGGCCGCGAGGTTGACGGTGACTTCAGGCTTCACGGCCTTGCCCGCGTCGTTGCGGTTGAAGAACTGCACACCGAGTTCGGGTGCGCTGCGCACGGCGTTCGTCGCCTCGGCCGTAGCGATGAGGCTCTTCGACGGAACGACGTCGGTGATCACCGCTGCGCCGCCGACACCCTGGCGTTCGATGAGGGTGACCTCGGCGCCGAGCTGGGCTCCGGCCATCGCGGCGTCATACCCGCCTGGTCCGCCTCCGAGTACAGCGATCCGGTGTTTGCGCTCGAACTCGTAGGTCATTACTCCATTCTCTCAGGTGAGGAGAGCTCAGCCAAAACCGTCACACACCGGCGCAACGCGCCAAAACGCACCCCTCTCGCTCACGCGCGCTCAGCCGTGGGCTGGCGCGACGCATCCGTTGGAATATCGGTCGAAAAGTGTGGCGGCGAATAGGATGGCGGAATGTCAGAATCCACAGTGAACCCGCTCGACGACCCGAGCGCGAACCCCTTCGACGTCGCAGCAACGGCCGCCGCGGAAATCGCCGCAGCGACGGGCTTCGCCCAGCACGACATCGCCCTCACCCTGGGCTCCGGCTGGGGCAAGGCCGCCGACCTGCTCGGCGAGACGATCGCCACCATTCCCGCCGACGAGATCACCGGGTTCTCGAAGCCCGCACTCGACGGCCACGTCGGAACGCTCCGCTCCATCCTGCTCGAAAACGGCAAGCGCGCGCTCGTCATCGGCGCCCGCACCCACTACTACGAAGGACACGGCGTTCGCCGGGTCGTGCACAGCGTACGTACCGCTGCGGCGACCGGCGCGAGCACCATGATCCTCACCAACGGCGCCGGCGGCATCAAGGAGACCTGGTCACCAGGAACCCCCGTGCTGATCAGCGACCACATCAACCTCACCGCCGACTCCCCGCTCGAGGGCGCGACCTTCGTCGACCTCACCGACCTCTACTCCAGCCGCCTGCGCGACGTTGCCCGCACGGTCGACGCTGACCTCGACGAGGGCGTGTACTGCCAATTCCGCGGTCCACACTACGAGACGCCGGCCGAGGTGCAGATGGCGAAGACTCTCGGCGGCCACATCGTCGGAATGTCGACCGCGCTTGAGGCCATCGCCGCCCGCCAGGCCGGCATGGAGATCCTCGGCATGTCGCTCATCACCAACCTGGCCGCCGGCATTCAGAAGACGCCGCTCAGCCACGAAGAAGTGATCGAGGCCGGCCGCGCAGCCGAGCACCGCATCTCCGGCCTGCTCGCGAGCATTGTGGCGGCGATCTGATGGCCGATATCGAAACAACGGATGCCACGGGCACCGAAAATCAGGACGTCATCACCACCGCACGTGCCTGGCTCGCGCAGGACCCCGACGCCGAGACCCGCGCCGAGATCGAGGCCCTGCTCGCCGCCGTTAACGCCGGCTCGGCCGACGCCGTCGCCTACCTGCACGACCGGTTCGACACCCGGCTCGCCTTCGGCACGGCCGGACTCCGCGGCCGAATCGAAGCCGGGTCGGCCCGAATGAACCGGGTGCTGGTCTCGCAGGCCGCCGCCGGGCTCGCCGCCTACCTGCTCGAGCGTGACCCGAACCCGAGCATCGTCATCGGCTACGACGGTCGGAAGAACTCGAGCGTGTTCGCCCGCGACACCGCCGAGATCATGGCCGGCGCCGGTGTGCGCGCCGTGCTGCTCCCCCGCCTGCTGCCGACGCCGGTCCTCGCGTTCGCCGTTCGGCACCTCGATGTGTCGGCCGGTGTCATGGTGACGGCAAGCCACAACCCACCCGCAGACAACGGCTACAAGGTGTACCTCGGTGGCGACGATCAGGGCTCGCAGATCGTGTCGCCCTCCGACGCCGACATCGCCGCGCACATCACCCGGGTGGCTGCCGAGCGAAACGTGCTCGAGCTGCCGCGGAGTGACGCCTTCGAGACCGCGGGCGACGACGTCCTCGACGCCTACGTTCGGGAGACCGCCCGTGTGATGACCGCAAAGCCGGTCGAGCTCAACGTCGTCTACACGGCGATGCACGGCGTCGGTTGGGAGACTTTCTCCCGCGTCGCCGCTGAGGCGGGCCTCACGACGATCACCCCGGTCACCGAGCAGCAGTTCCCCGACGCGGCGTTCCCGACCGTGTCGTTCCCGAACCCCGAGGAACCGGGCGCGCTCGACCTCGCCTACGCGACGGCTCGGGAGGCGGGCGCGGAACTCATCATCGCCAACGACCCCGACGCCGACCGGCTCTCGATAGCAATCCCCGATGCCTCGAAGGCCGAGGGCTACCGCCAGCTCTCCGGCAACGAGGTGGGCTGGCTCCTCGGCTGGCGCGCCGCCGTGAACAACGCCGAGCAGCCCACCCTGGGCGGCGCCCTCGCCTGCTCGATCGTCTCCTCCCCCGCGTTGGCCGCTGTGGCCGAGGCCTACGACCTCGACTTCGTCGAGACCCTCACCGGCTTCAAGTGGGTCTCCCGCGTTCCGAACCTGCTGTTTGGTTACGAGGAGGCCCTCGGCTACCTCGTTAACCCGACAACGGTGCGGGACAAGGACGGTATCTCGGCGGCGATCGACTTCCTCTCGATGGTCTGCTTCCTGAAAGACCAGGGCGTCACGGTTGAACGTGCGCTCGAGGCGTTCGCCGAGAAGTTCGGGTACTTCGCGAGCGACCAGCTCTCGCTCCGGGTCACCGACCTCAGCGACATCGCGACGATTATGGCTCAGCTCCGCGCCGAACCGCTGCAGGAGCTCGGCGGCGTGAAGGTCGACGAGATCGATGACCTCTCCGACGGGTTCGGTGAGCTCCCGCCCACCGATGCACTCCGGTTCCTGCTCGCCGACGGTTCACGCGTGATGGCCCGGCCGAGTGGTACCGAGCCGAAGATTAAGTTCTACCTCGACGTGCAGCGTCCGACCGAGAAGCGCGCCGAAGCATCCGTCGTTCTGGCAGCGATCAAGGACGACCTGGCCGCGATCGCGAAACGCGCAACCGCCTAACTACCGAACCGGGCGAGAGCTCGGCGGGGTGCTCTAACCGAGCGCCTTGTCGAGCTTTCGCTCGAGCTCCTCAAGATCAAAGTAGTTCTCGATCACGACGATGTCGGCGAACGTCTTGCCGATTTTGTCGACGAGCTCGGGTGAGGTGAGGATGACTTGCGCCTGCGCGGCTGACGTGGCAATGCTGGCAACATCGGATGCCGTCACCTCCGCATCGATCCCCAGTCGGTCGAGAACCCGCTCGGCATTCACCTTGAGGATGCCCGACGTACCGACGCCGGCTCCACAGATGGCAACAATTTTCACGCGGCAGCCTCCTCGGTTGCGCCGAGAACGGCGCGCACGGCGTCGGGGGTGGTGGCAGCGGCGACCGCCGGGATCGCCGAGGCGTCATTGAACACGTTGGCGAGGGCCGCGACACTGGTGACGTGGCTCTCGGGAGTGGTGACCGCGAGGCCGAGGATGACGCTCACCGGGTCGTTGTGCGGGTGCCCGAACGGCACCGGGGTGGCGAGTGTCACAACCGCGAGCCCTTCACGGTGCACGTCATTACCGGGACGAGCGTGCGCGAGCGCGAGCCCGGGCGCGATCACAATGTACGCGCCGAACTCCTCGATCACGTCGACCATGCGGTCGGTGTAGCTCGCGTCGGCCACTCCGCTGTCCACCAGGGCCGCACCGGCAAGCCGAATCGCCTCGCGCCAGTCTGCAGCGCTTTGACCGAGGGCGATTGCGGAGTTGGGCAGTGGGGGCAGTGTCATCGTGAGCTCGTTTGTTCAGCGGGTGGGAGTTCGATCAAGACCAGTGTCAGGCTACTCGCACTACCTGAAAAAACGGGTGCGAGCGGAGCCTGACTAATTGGGTGTCGCTCAGCCTCGCGCCGACTCGAAACCCGCTGAGATGATCTCGGCGAGTTCCTCACGGTCTTCGAGCGGGAGGAAGGCTGCTGCTGCCGCGTTCTGCTGGAACACCTCGAGGTCGTCGAGATCGTAAGCGAAAGCATCCGTCAGCAGGCTGATCTCACGGGTGAGGCTCGTTCCGCTCATGGTGCGGTTGTCGACGTTGATGGTGTTGCGGAAGCCGAGCTGGTAGAGCAGGTCGAACGGGTGGTCGACGAGGCCGGTGCCCCACTGGGCGATGGCGCCGGTCTGCAGGTTGGACGAGGGGCTGAGCTCGAGGGCGATTTCCCGGTCCTTGACCCACTGGGCGATCGGGCCGAGCGAGACGTAGATGCCCTCGTCGTCGCTGCGCTCGATCGTGATGTCTTCGGCGAGGCGGACGCCGTGGCCGAGCCGGAGGGCGCGACCGTCGAAGAGGGCGCTGTCGATCGAGTCGAGGCCGTCGGCTTCGCCGGCGTGCACGGTGACCGGGAAGTGCTCCTTGGCCAGGAAGTCGAAGGCCAGGCGGTGGCGGCTGGCTGGGAAGCCGGCTTCGGCGCCGGCGATGTCAAACCCGACGACGCCGCGGTCGCGGTGGCGAACGGCGAGCTCGGCGATCTCGAGCCCGCGGTCGGCGTGACGCATGGCTGTGATGAGCTGGCCGACCTGGATCGAGGTGCCCGCCCGCTCGGCGTCGTCGATGGCCTGGTCGATACCGTCCTGCACGGCTTCGACGGTCTGGTCGAGGCTGAGCCCCCGGGTGAGATGCTGTTCGGGAGCCCAGCGAATCTCGCCGTAGACGACGCCGTCGGCGACGAGGTCCTCAACGAACTCGCGCGCGATGCGGGTGAGTCCCTCTGTCGTCTGCATGACGGCCGTTGAGAGGTCGAAGGTCTTGAGGTAGTCGACGAGGTTGCCTGCATCGCATTGGGTGAGGAACCACTCAGCCAGGCGGTCAGCGTTCGACTCGGGAACGTCGTAACCGATGGCATCCGCAAGTTCAATAATGGTTTGCGGACGCACGCCTCCATCGAGGTGATCGTGGAGCGAAACTTTGGGGAGGCTCGCGATGTCGACGCCGTGCGGAAGCTGGTACTCGTTGGCTGAATTCACCCGACCAGACTACCGCGCCAGCGGACCTGGGACAGGGCGGATTCGGCCGGGCACACGCGCTTAGGCTGGGGACATGCCCCAGAAGATCATCCTCGACTGTGACCCCGGCCATGACGATGCGATCGCGCTGCTGCTCGCGCACGGGAATCCGGACATTGACCTCGTTGCGGTGACAACGGTGATGGGTAACCAGACGCTCGAGAAGGTCACCCGGAACGCGCTCTCGGTGGCCCGGGTCGCCGGCATCACCGGTGTGCCGTTCGCGGCCGGGTGCGTGCGTCCGCTCGTGCGGCCGATCGAGACGGCACCGACGATTCACGGTGAATCCGGGCTCGACGGGCCGGTTCTGCCCGAGCCCGTTCTGCAACTCGACGACCGGCACGCGGTCGACCTCATCATCGACACGGTGATGGCCGCTGAGCCCGGCAGCATCACGCTCGTGCCGACCGGTGCGCTGACCAACATCGCGCTCGCTGCGCGGAAGGAGCCGCGGATTGTGTCGCGGGTGAAGGAGGTCGTGCTGATGGGCGGCGGAGTGGCCACCGGCAACTGGTCGGCTACTGCGGAGTTCAACATCGTGATCGACCCGGAGGCCGCGCACATCGTCTTCAACGAGAGCTGGCCCGTGACGATGGTGGGGCTCAACCTCACCCACCAGGCGCTCGCAACGCCTGAAGTGGCCGAGCGCATCGCTGCCGTCGGAACGGCCCCCGCCCGGTTCGTCGGCGAGCTGCTCGAGTTCTTCGGGCACACCTACCGAGAGGCTCAGGGGTTCGACGCTCCTCCGGTGCACGACCCGTGCGCCGTCGCCTATGTCATCGACCCGAGCATTATGACCGTGCAGCGGATGCCCATCGACGTTGAGCTCCGCGGATCGCTCACGCTCGGCATGACGGTCGCGGACTTCCGGGCGCCGGCACCCGCTGACTGCAGCACCCAAGCCGCGATCGACCTCGACGTCGACCGTTTTTGGGACCTCATCGTCGATGCTCTCGAGTGGATCGGCGACCCGGCGTAGGGTGCGAGGGCGACGAGGTCGGCTGGCTGCGCCGTGACATCCGCTCGTCGTACTCCACAGAGGCGGGTGACGCTGATGTTCTCCGCGGATTGCGAGGAGCGGATCGCTCGCGTTTGCGGGTGAGCAGAGTGGGATGATGACGTTTCGGCGACCGCTCCCTCAGAATTTGCCCCGCTCGTTCTCGGTGAAAGATGCGTACTCGAATGGTCTGTCGCGCGGGCAATTGCGCAATGCTGAGTTCTATCGACCATTCCGTGGAGCGCGGATGGCCCCGGGGGTTAGCGTCACCCTGCTCGACCGATGTGTGGCCTTCTCGAGCCGCACGGCCCGGCCACACGCGTTCAGCCACGCCACCGCCGCGCTGCTGCATGGGATGCCGTTGCCCGAGACACTGGAGTCGGGTCCGCTGCACGTGATGTTCGAGCCGTCGGCCCGCGCTACCCGAGCGATGGGCACGATTGGGCACAGTGCGACCCTCCGGATCGACGACACCGTAGCGCTGCAGGGAATTTATGTCACGAACGTCGAGCGCACCTGGTGCGATCTGGCGTCGATTCTGGGGTTTGCGGATCTCGTGGCGGCTGGGGACAGCCTGCTCTGGCACAAGAACCCGGCGACGACCCGGGAGCGGTTGCGCGAGACCGTCGCGCAGTACCCGTCGCAGCGGGGACGCGTACGGATGCGAGCCGCACTCGAGGCGCTCAGCGATCGCTCGCGGTCTCGGCCCGAGACTTTGGTTCGGCTCGCGCTCGTGGCGAGTCACTTGCCGAATCCAGAACCTAACTATGGGGTTCGTCTCGAGATCAGTGGACGGAATATCGAGATCGATCTTGCCTATCCGGAGTATCTGATTGGGCTCGAATATCAGGGGGACCACCACCGAACGGACCGTCGGCAGTGGCGCAACGACGTGCGGCGAGGGAACGATGCCGTCGACGAGAACTGGAGCATGGTGTACTTCACCGGCGATGACCTTGTCGACCTGGACAATGTCATCGTTCGGACCGAGCGTCGATTCCGTATGCGCGGATGGCCCGGGCCGCCGTCCATACCGAGCGCGGGTGGCTCGGCGGGTTCGAGGCGTCGTTAAGGGTCGTTCGCCGGTTCGAGGCGTCGGTTGGGGTCCTACAGATCGAATCGAAGAACCCTTATCGACGACTCGATGCCCCCCGCGCCCTGAGCGACGTCTGGGCGCGGCGCATCAACGGCCGGTGGAGGCTCGGTCCATTGGTCGATAAGGGCTGATCCTCGAATTGAGCCGTCGATAAGGGTCCCCTCGATGCGAGAAAAGAGCCCTTATCGACGGCTCGATCAGCGAATGACCTTTACCGACGAATCGACCGGCGCGCGAGGCGCTAGTTCACGAGCGGTCGGCTCGAACTACTCGATGCGGGCGCGCACCAACGGCTCAGGCGTGAACGCGGTATCGGGAGCAGCCAACTCGAACGCACCCTCGAGTGCTTCGAGCGCGCGCGGGAACCGCCCAGCGTCGTCGGCCGAGAGCGTGAACAGCGGGTCTCCCGCGCGCACAACGTCGCCCGGCTTGGCGTGCAGGTCGATGCCCGAGGCGTGCAGCACCGGGTCCTGCGCACGAGCCCGGCCAGCGCCGAGTCGCCACGCGGCAATGCCGAAGGGCAGCGCGTCCTGTCGGACCAGGATGCCGTCGGCCTCAGCGGTCACGGTGTGGGTTTCGCGCGCCATTGGGAGCGCCGCGTCGGGGTCGCCGCCCTGGGCGAGAATCGAGCGACGCCAGGTGTCCATGGCGCGACCGTCCTTGAGCGCTTCCTCAACATCAGCGTCCGGCTGGCCAGCGAGGGTCAGCATCTCGCGCGCGAGCGCAACGGTGAGTTCGACGATGTCGGCTGGACCGCCACCGGCGAGCACCTCAACCGACTCGCGCACCTCGTTGGCGTTACCGATGGCACGTCCGAGCGGCACGCTCATGTTGGTGAGCAGCGCCGAGGTCTTCACCCCGGCGTCCTGGCCAAGCGACACCATGGTGCGCGCGAGCTCCTCGGCCTTGGAATAGTCCTGCATGAACGCGCCGGAGCCGAACTTCACGTCGAGCACGAGCGCAGCGGTGCCCTCGGCGATCTTCTTCGACATGATGCTGGAGGCAATGAGCGGGATGGCCTCGACGGTTCCGGTGATGTCGCGCAGTGCGTAGAGTCGCTTGTCGGCCGGAGCCAGTCCCTTGCCCGCGGCGCAGATGACACCGCCGACGTCGCGGAGGATGTCGAACATCTGCTCGTTGGAGATGTCAGCGCGCCAGCCGGGAATCGACTCGAGCTTGTCGAGCGTCCCGCCGGTGTGGCCGAGCCCACGGCCCGAGAGCTGCGGAACGGCGACACCGAACGACGCGACGAGGGGCATGAGCGGCAGGGTGATCTTGTCACCGACGCCACCGGTCGAGTGCTTGTCGACGGTGGTCTTGCCGAGGCCGGAAAAGTCCATGGTCTCGCCGGACGCGATCATCGCGAGGGTGAGGTCACGGATCTCGCGACGGCTCATGCCGTTGAGAAGAATGGCCATGGCCAGCGCGGCCATTTGTTCGTTACCGACATATTCACGCGTGTATGCGTCGATCAGCCAGTTGATGGCATCCGTCGTTAATTCGCCTTTATCGCGCTTCGTGCGGATGAGGTCAACCGCGTCGAACGCCTCGAGCGTTGCATCAGTCATTGTGCGTTTCTCCCGCGTATTCGTTCAGGGTGCGCGGGCCGAAGGCGTCGGGCAGGACTTCGTCGATGGTGCGGATGCCGGAGACGGTTTCGAGCATCATGCCGGGAACGGCGTGCTCGAACAGCAGCTGGCGGCAGCGGCCGCACGGCATGAGCGTGTTGCCGTCGCCGTCGACGCAGGTGAAAGCGACGAGCTGTCCGCCACCGGTGAGGTGCAGCGTCGACACGAGCGCGCATTCGGCGCACAGCGTCAGGCCGTAGCTGGCGTTCTCGACGTTGCAGCCAGTGATGATCCGGCCGTCGGTGACGATCGCAGCGACGCCGACCGGAAACTTCGAGTAGGGCACGTATGCCTTGGTCATGGCATCCGTCGCCGCTTCGCGCAGCGCGCCCCAGTCGATTGAATCTGTCATTCGTTTACGCCTTTATATATGGTTTGCCGGATGCTGCGGGGCCGCGTACGTATCCCACCAGGCCGGCGACGGCGAAGATGGTCACGACGTAGGGCAGCATGAGGAGGAACTCGCTCGGAACGCCCGAGCCGATCGCGCCGAGCACGTTCTGCAGGTTCGTGGCGAACCCGAAGAGCAGCGCGGCAAGGGTGGCCCGGATGGGGTCCCAGCGACCGAAGATGACGGCGGCCAGGGCGATGAAGCCGGCACCGGCGGTCATTTCCTTGGTGAAGCCACCGACGCTACCGAGCGTGAAGTACGCGCCACCGAAACCGGCGATCGCGCCGGCGAGGGCGACATTCCAGAACCGGGTGGCGTTGACCTTGATGCCGACGGTGTCTGCCGCCTGCGGGTGCTCGCCGACCGCGCGGAGGCGCAGCCCCCATTTGGTGTGGAAGAGCGCCCACCAGACGACGATCACGGCCACGTACATGAAGTAGATGATGACTGTCTGCCGGAACAGGACAGGACCGAGGATGGGGATTTCGCTGAGGATCGGGATATTGATCCGCGGGAACCGTGGCGGCGAGTTGAACAGCGGCGTGTTGCTTGTGAGCACCGTGGAGTACAGGAAGCTCGTGAGTCCGGCGACGAGCACGTTGAGAACGACACCGACGATCACCTGGTCGACGATGTACTTGATGCTGAACGCGGCGAGCAGGAAGCTGACGAGCACGCCGGCAACCATGGCCGCCACGAGGCCGACCCAGGCATTACCGGTGACGGATGCCACGAACGCCGAGAGGAAGGCGCCCGCGAGGAGCTGCCCCTCAATGGCCACGTTGACCACACCGACGCGCTCGGAGATGACACCGCCGAGGGAGCCGAAGATGAGCGGCGCGCTGAGGGCGACGGTGCCGAGGAGGAGACCGGTGACCGGAATGCTCTCGCCAGCGGCGGCCCAGGTGAGGAACGCCCACATGAACGCGGCTGCAAAAATGATCGTCAGCCACAGCGGAACCCGCTTGGCCTGGCTGGACAGCCAGGTGGCATAGGCCGTGATGGCGAGAAGCAGAACAACGACGACCACACAAGTCAGTCGGGTCGGTGCGTCGATCGCCGGGAGCTGAATGACATCGGCGTCGGACGAGAGACGGAAACGGCTGGTGCCGTCACGCCCATTCACGACGAACAGGATGATCGCGATCAGGCTGAAGATCGCGTACGCGATCGGGGCCTTCCAGCTCTTGATCGTCGCCGTTTCCAGGCTGGCGGAGACGGATGCTTCGGCGGTTGTCGAGGTCATTTCGCCGCCACCTCCTTGGAGACGTTGAGCTTGAGCTTCGTGGACTTCTTCCCCTGGGGCAGGAAGAACACCGCGCGGATGAGTGGGGGCGCCGCAATGAAGAGAACAATGAGCGACTGCACAACGGTGACGATGTCGATCGGGATGCCCTCGGCAGCCTGCATGGCGAAACCACCGGCTTTAAAGGCGCCGAACAGCACACCGGCCGCGAAGATGCCCCACGGTCGGCTGCGACCGAGCAGGGCGACCGTGATGGCGTCGAATCCGATGCCCGCGTCGATACCGGCCGAGAACCCGGTGGTCACCGTGCCGAGCACCTGCATGACACCGGCGAGGCCGACGAGACCACCGGAGATGAGCATGGCCTGCACATAGGTGTTCTTGACGTTGATGCCGGCAACCCGTGCGGCGTTCGGGTTCTCACCGACGGCACGGAACTGGAAGCCGAGGCTCGAGCGGTTGAGCAGCCACCACGCGAAGATGGTCGCCGCGATCACGAAGACGAAGCCGAGGTGCAGGTTGTACTTCGGGCCGAGAATGTCGGGGAACACCGCCGTGTCCATCATCGGCGGCGACTTGGGGTTGACCGAACCGGGGGCCTGCAGCAGGCCGGGCGTGCGGAGCATCCAGGAGATGAGATAGAACGCCACGTAGTTGAGCATGATCGTGAGGATCACCTCATGCGCGCCGGTGCGAGCCTTGAGGAATCCGACCAGCCCGCCCCAGATCGCTCCACCGGCGATACCGGCCACGACGGCGATCACGAGGTGAACACCCCACGGCAGTTCGAAGGAGAAGCCCACCCAGCCGGCGCACGCAGCGGCGATGAGCATCTGGCCACGGCCACCGATGTTGAACAGGCCGACGCGGAAGGCGATACCGATACCGAGCGCAGCAGCGATGAGCGGAGTAGCGAAGGTGAGGGTGTCGGTCAGCGGCTTGATACCGTCGACGAAGGAATCACGCCGGAAGTTGTAGATCGCACCCTGGAACAGTGCTCCGTACGCACCGGAGACGGCCTGCCAGACTGCGCCCAAGGTGTCGCCGGGCGCCGCGAAGAAGTAGCCGGATGCTTTCTGCACGTCTTCGTTGGTGACCGCGATGAGCACGGCACCGATGATCAGGGCGAAGACCACCGCGAGGATCGTGATGACGAAGTTGCCGTTGAGGATCTCGGAGAGAACCTGGTTGCTCCGAGGCGTTTCCGGCTTGGCTGCCTTCTGCGGTTCGTTCGCGCTCGGTGCCGTTGTCGCTGTTGTGTCGCTCACGCGGCCACTCCCGTCGGGGTTTCCCCGGCCATCATGAGGCCGAGAATGTCCCTCGGGGTGTTCCCGGGGACGATCCCGACAATGGATCCTCTGTACATCACTGCAATCCTGTCTGCGAGAGCGACGACCTCGTCGAGCTCCGTCGATACGACGATGACCGGAATGCCGGCATCGCGGGTCGCGACCATCCTCTTGTGCACGAATTCGATCGATCCGACGTCGATACCGCGGGTGGGCTGTGACGCGACGAACAACTTGAGTTCGCGGCTCAGCTCGCGAGCGAGCACCACCTTCTGTTGGTTACCACCGGACAAGCGACCGGCCATCGTGGTGATCGACTGGGCGCGGATGTCGAACTCGTCTTTCTTCTCCTGCGCGAACTCGGCCAGGTAGCCGAGCTGCAGGTTGCCGTTCTTGACGAACGGAAGCGAATCAGAGCGGTCGAGCATGAGGTTCTCGGCGATGGTGAACTCGCCAACGAGCCCATCCTCGGTGCGGTCCTCGGGGACGAACCCGACGCCAGCATTGAGAATCCTGCGAACACTGAGGCCGGTGAGCTTCTCACCATTCAGCGAGATCTCCCCGCTCACGCGCGGTTGGAGGCCCATGATCGCCTCGGTAAGTTCAGTCTGGCCGTTGCCCTGCACTCCGGCGATGGCGAGGATCTCGCCCTCGTGCACCTCGAAGCTCACGTTGTTGACGACCTTGAGGCCGAGCGGGTCGATGACGTCAAGATTGCGCACAACGAGGCTCGCGGCACCGGGACGAGCGGTCTCCTTGTGAACGGTGAGCTCAACGGCTCGACCGACCATGAGGGCAGCGAGTTCCGAGTTCGATGCCGTCGGCGACGCTTCGCCCACAACCTTTCCCAAACGGATGACCGTAATGCGGTCGGCCACTTCGCGCACTTCCCGCAATTTGTGGGTGATGAACACGATCGACGTTCCCTCATCGCGCAGCTGGCGCATGATGTTCATCAGCTCGTCGGTCTCCTGAGGCGTGAGCACAGCCGTCGGCTCGTCGAAGACGAGTACCTTGGCGTCGCGGGAGAGCGCCTTGATGATCTCGACGCGCTGCTGAACGCCGACCGGGAGGTCACCGACGATCGCGTCGGGGTCGACGTGGAAGCCGAACCTCGCGGAGATTTCGCGCACCTTTGCGCGAGCGGCGTCGAGGTCGAGCTTGCCGGCCAGTCCGGTCTGTTCGTGTCCGAGCATGACGTTCTCGGCGACCGTAAAAACAGGGATGAGCATGAAGTGCTGGTGCACCATGCCGATACCGGCGCGCATCGCGTCGCCGGGGCCAGCGAAACGCTGGACTACGTCGTCGAGCAGAACGTCTCCCTCTTCAGCCTGGTAGAGGCCGTAGAGAACGTTCATGAGCGTGGACTTACCGGCTCCGTTTTCGCCGAGGAGGCAGTGAATCTCTCCGGGTTGAACCACCAGATTGATGTGATCGTTGGCGACGAGAGATCCGAATCTCTTCGTGATGCCGCGAAGTTCGAGCTTCATGGGTGAATCCTACGTTCATACAGAGCGGGGAGACCAACCGAAGCTGATCCCCCCGCGCTGGGAGTGATGTGAGTCGAAAATTACTCAGCTGCCGGCGACGACGGCGAGGTGACCTTGATGGACCCGTCGACGATGCCTGCCTTGATTTCATCCAGTTCAGCCTGGAGCGTGTCGTTGACCTTGCCCTCGAAGTCGTGGAACGGCGCGATGCCGACTCCATCGTTCTCCAGCGTTCCGACGTACGGGGTGGCGTCAAAGTTGTCTTTGCCCGCTTCGGTAACGACGTCAAAGACACCGGACTTCATCTGCTTGAGGATCGAGGTGAGGAAGAGCTCGTTGCCCGAGTCAGCGGTCTCGTACAGGTCAGCGTCAACACCGATCATCGCGATGTCCTTGCCAGAGTCTGCGATGGCCTCGATGGCGCTGAGGAAGATCGGTCCACCGACCGGGAGGAGCACGTCAGCGTCCTGTCCGATGAGGGTGGTTGCGAGCTGCTTGGCCGTGTCGTTGGCCTCAAAGCCACCGGTGAACGAACCGGTCTGGCCAGCGACGTCCCATCCGACAACCTTGACGTCCTTGCCCTTCTGCTCGTTGTAGTACGCAACACCGTCAGCAAAACCATCCATGAAGATGGTCACTGTTGGGAACTGCATGCCACCGAAGGTGCCGACAACGCCGGTCTTCGAGTAGTCCGCAGCGGCGTAGCCCGCGAGGAAGGCAGCCTGAGCCGTGTCGTAGATGATCGGCTTGACGTTGTCGAGCTCGATCGAGTTGTCGTCGAGCATGACGAAGTCCACGTCGGTGTTCTCTTCAGCAGCGGCCTTCGTGGCGTCGGCGAGTGCGAAGCCGATGGTCGCGACGAGGCTGCAGCCCTGGTCGACGAGGCTCGTGATGTTCGGAGCGTAGTCGTCTTCGGTGTCGCTCTCGACCTCCTTCATGTCGACGCCGAGCTTGTCAGCTGCCTCGACCATGCCCTCGTAGCTGGACTGGTTGAAGGACTTGTCATCGAATCCACCGGCATCCGAAACGATGCAGGGAAGGAAGTCGGATGCGGCTTTCTCCGAGTCGCCACTGCTGGCGGGAGCCTGTCCACAGCCAGCGAGCAGTGCGATAACGCCTGCACTGGCAAGGCCGGCGAAAACGGCCTTACGGGTGTTGATTGTCAATGTGTCCTCCAGGGTGCTGCCCTGCGGGGCTCGCGAGGGCGGTATTGGCTTACGTTACCGAAAGTTACGAAGCCCACGACGCCGTGGGCATCTCTCGAAACAGAAGCGTTACATAGCTGTTTCACGCAAGGCTAAACCGAGATGCCTCGCTGCGGTTTCCGCTGCTCACATGAGCAGGCGAAAGCGCGGATGCACACAAATGCGCACCGCTTCAGCGGCTCGACACCCCACCTTTTCGGCACACCGTGCCAGAATCGGCAGATGACCGGACCACTGATGCTCCTCGATACGGCTTCGCTGTACTTCCGCGCCTTCCACGGACTGCCGGACACGCTGCGGTCACCTGACGGCACCCCCGTCAACGCCGTGCGTGGGCTGCTCGACTTCATCGCGAAGCTCGTTACCGACTACCAGCCATCCGAGCTCATTGCGTGCTGGGACGACGACTGGCGCCCGCAGTGGCGGGTCGACCTCATCCCGAGCTACAAGGAACACCGCGTCGTCACCGTCTCGGCTGACGGCCCGGACGTCGAGGAGACACCCGACCTGCTCGTCGCGCAAATCCCCCTCATCCGTCGGGTGCTCACGGCCTTCGGCATTCCGATTGTCGGTGCACCGGAACACGAAGCAGACGACGTGATCGGCAGTCTCGCCTCGCAGGCGACCGGACCCGTGGACGTGGTCACCGGCGACAGGGATCTCTTTCAGGTGGTCGACGATGCGCGCGGCATCCGTGTGATTTATACGGCACGGGGAATGAGCAAGCTCGAGGTTCTCACCGAGTCGGTGGTGCGGGAGAAGTACGGCGTCGACGCGGCGCAGTACGCCGACTTCGCGGCAATGCGCGGAGACACGTCGGACGGGCTGCCCGGTGTCGCCGGTGTCGGCGACAAGACCGCTGCCGGACTGCTCGCCACGTTCGGCACCCTCGACGCGATCATCAAGGCATCGGCGACACGCGGCGACGGGATGTCCGAGTCCGTGCGGGCGAAACTACTGCGGGCCGCGGACTACCTCGCGGTAGCGCCGACGGTCGTCGCAGTGGTGTGCACCCTTGACCTCAACGCGCCGGATGCTCACATTCGACCGCTCTCCCCCGAGAAACTCGCGGCCGCTCGAGAGCTCTCGGTCAGCCTCGGCCTCGGCGGCGCGGCTGACCGGGCGCTGCGTGCGCTCGGCAACGACCTGCCGCAGGCCGAGGCCGCGACGGTTTAGAGAACATCGTCGCGACCCGACAGCTTGAGCGCGTCAACGACGCTCTTCACCCGCTGCGCGTTCGCGCTCGTGGTGACGAGGAGGGCGTCCGGGGTGTCAACAACGACGATGTCTTTGACACCGATGAGGCTGATGACCCGGCTGGTCTGGCTGACCACGATGCCGCTCGACGCGTCGGAGAGGATGCGCGCGCTTTCGCCGAGGATCGCGAGGTCAGTCTTGCGTCCGCCGGAGTTGAGTTTCGCGAGCGATGCGAAGTCGCCGACATCGTCCCAGTCAAAGTGGCCAGGCACGACCGCGAGTCGACCGGCGGCAGCGGCGGGTTCGGCGACGGAGTAGTCGATGGCGATCTTCTCGAGCGTCGGCCAAATGCGGTCCACCGCGGGGCCGCGCAGTGCAGGATCATCCCAGACGGATGCCAGTTCCATCAGTCCCGCATGCAGTTCCGGGCGGTTCTTCGCCAGCTCTTCGAGGAGCACATCGGCCCGGCTGATGAACATGCCCGCGTTCCACAGGTGCGCTCCCCCTGAGACGTACTTTTTGGCCGTCGCCAGGTTGGGCTTCTCCACGAACGAGTCGACGAGGAGGGCGGAATCGGCGCCGGGAACGTCGAGCGCTCCCCCACAGTGGATGTAGCCGAAGCCGATCGCGGGCTCGGTGGGCTGGATGCCGATGGCCGTGATGTAGCCAGCGTCGGCCGTTGCGATGGCCTGGGTGACCGCGGCGCGGAACAGCCGGTCGCCGCGAATGACGTGGTCGGCCGCAAAGGAGCCGATGATGACGTCGGGCTCGCGTTTCATCAGGATGGCGGCGGCGAGGCCGATGGCGGCAGATGAGTCGCGCGGGTCGCTCTCGAGCACGACGTTGGGGTCGGTGAGGTTCGGCAGCTGAGACTCGACGGCCGCGCGGTGCGCACGCCCGGTGACCACCATGATGCGCTGCTCACCAGACAAGGGGGCCAACCGATCCCAGGTTGCGCGAAGTAATGTACTGCCGGACCCGGTGAGGTCATGCAAAAATTTGGGGGCATCCGCTCGCGATAAAGGCCACAGTCGCGAACCGATACCGCCCGCGGGAATCACACTGTAGAAGCGTTCGAGTGCACTAGTCATGCCCCTCAGGGTATCGGGCGGAGAGAACGGGCGTATTGTGCACCCGATTTGTCTTGACGTCGAGATACTTAGGTTCGCCTTACCGGCGAAATTCCGGCGGTGAACGTAGACTGTCGTAACGCGCCGTTGTGACGCACGGCCGCCTGTGGAGGCGGTTATGACGCTTCAATCAGGGAGGGCCGTTCGTGTCAGTGCAGACTGAAAAAAGAACACCGCCGTTGAGTACGACCACTTCCAAACGCCCAGCTGGAACCCTGTACCGGGGTCGCGAAGGTATGTGGTCGTGGGTTCTTCACCGCATCACCGGTGTTGCAATTTTCTTCTTCCTTCTCGTGCACATCCTCGACACCGCACTGGTCCGAGTGTCACCCGAGGCGTACAACGCGGTAATCGGCACCTACCAAACCCCGATCATGGGACTCGGTGAAGTTGCCCTCGTCGGCGCGATCGTGTTCCACGCCTTCAACGGTGTGCGCATCGTGCTCATCGACTTCTGGTCGAAGGGCACCCGCTACCAGAAGGTCATGTTCTACGTGGTCATCGCCCTCTGGGTGATCACCATGCTCGGCTTCGTGCCTCGCCACCTCATCAACGTCTTCAGCCACTAGAAAGGGGAGAACTCCATGTCACAAACAATTGAAGCTCCCCGTACTCCGGTACGTCCCGCTCGCAACAAGGGAATCAACTGGGAAAAATGGGGCTGGATCTACATGCGCGTCTCGGGTGTGATCCTCGTGGTGCTCATCTTCGGGCACCTCTTCATGAACCTCATCGTCGGTGATGGCGTCAGCGCCATCGACTTCGCCTTCGTCGGCGGTAAGTGGGCCGACCCGTTCTGGCAGTGGTGGGACGTCGCGATGCTCTGGCTCGCTCTCATCCACGGCGGCAACGGCATGCGCACCATCGTGAACGACTACGCCCGCGGCAAGATGACCCGCAGCATCCTCAAGGGGGCAATCTTCGCTTCCGTTGCGATCCTCATTCTCCTGGGCACCCTCGTGGTCTTCACCTTCGACCCGTGCCCCACCGGCCAGCCCGCTGACCTTCTCCCTTCGTTCTGCGCTGCGTAACGAACAACTGAACATTTTGGATACATCTGTGACTCAGGACCCAAGCGACTCCACCATCATCGATGGAGTTCACTACCACCAGTTCGACATCGTCATCGTCGGCGCCGGCGGCGCCGGAATGCGCGCGGCCATCGAAGCAGGCCCCGGCGCGAAGACGGCCGTTATCTCCAAGCTCTACCCGACGCGCTCCCACACCGGAGCAGCTCAGGGCGGCATGGCCGCAGCCCTCGCCAACGTCGAGGAAGACAGCTGGGAGTGGCACACCTTCGACACCGTCAAGGGTGGCGACTACCTCGTCGACCAGGACGCTGCCGAGATCCTCGCGAAGGAAGCCATCGACGCGGTCATCGACCTCGAGAACATGGGATTGCCGTTCAACCGCACGCCCGAAGGCAAGATCGACCAGCGTCGGTTCGGTGGCCACACCCGCGATCACGGTAAGGCACCGGTTCGCCGTGCATGCTACGCCGCTGACCGCACCGGCCACATGATCCTGCAGACGCTGTTCCAGAACTGTGTCCGGCTCGGCATCAACTTCTTCAATGAGTTCTACGTTCTCGATGTCATCATGAGCGAGGTCGACGGCGTCGAGCAGCCCGCCGGTGTCGTTGCCTACGAGCTGTCAACCGGTGACCTGCACGTCTTCCATTCGAAGGCGATCATCTTCGCCACCGGCGGCTTCGGCAAGATCTTCAAGACCACCTCGAACGCACACACCCTCACCGGCGACGGCGTCGGCATCATCTGGCGCAAGAAGCTTCCCCTCGAGGACATGGAGTTCTTCCAGTTCCACCCGACCGGCCTCGCCGGACTCGGCATCCTCCTCACCGAGGGCGCTCGAGGCGAAGGCGCGATCCTCCGCAACGCGAGCGGTGAGCGGTTCATGGAGCGCTACGCTCCGACCATCAAGGACCTCGCCCCGCGTGACATCGTTGCGCGCTGCATGGTCAAGGAAGTGGCCGAGGGCCGCGGTGCTGGTCCGAACAAGGACTACGTCTACCTTGACTGCACGCACCTCGGTGCCGAAGTTCTCGAGACCAAACTGCCGGACATCACCGAATTCGCCCGCACCTACCTCGGTGTTGACCCGGTCACCGAGCCGGTCCCGGTGATGCCAACGGCTCACTACGCGATGGGTGGTATCCCCACCAACAACAACGCCGAAGTGCTGCGCGACAACACCACCGTTGTCCCCGGCCTCTACGCCGCCGGCGAGTGCGCCTGTGTCTCCGTGCACGGCTCGAACCGACTCGGCACGAACTCGCTGCTCGACATCAACGTCTTCGGCAAGCGCGCCGGAAACAATGCCGTCGCCTACGTGAAGAACACTGAGTTCCTCCCGTTGCCCGAGGACCCCGCCGCATTCGTGCGCGACCTCATCGAGGGCGTCCGCAACAACCCGGGAACCGAGCGCATCTCCGTCCTCCGCAAGGAACTGCAGGAGGAGATGGACACGAAGGCCCAGGTCTTCCGCACCGACGAGTCGCTTGCAAGCGTCACCGAAACCATTCACGGCCTGCGCGAGCGGTACATGAACATCGGTGTGCAGGACAAAGGCCGCCGCTACAACACCGACCTGCTTGAAGCCGTCGAGCTCGGCTTCCTGCTCGACCTCGCCGAGGTTGTCGTCTTCTCGGCCCGTAACCGCAAGGAAAGCCGCGGCGGACACATGCGTGACGACTACCCCGACCGCGACGACGAAAACTACATGAAACACACAATGGCGTACCTGACCGGCGACCCGCATTCTTCGGATGCCGCCGACCACATCCGCCTGGATTGGAAGCCGGTCGTGATGACCCGCTACCAGCCGATGGAGAGGAAGTACTAACCCATGTCGACCGCCACTCTTGACGCCCCGACGAACACCGACGACGCTCTCAAGCCGTTCGTCGTCACCCTCATCATCCGCCGGTTCAACCCGGAACTGGACGATGAGCCCCGCTGGGTCGATTACGACGTCGAAATGTTCTCGACCGACCGCATCCTCGACGCGCTGCACAAGATCAAGTGGGAGCAGGACGGCAGCCTGAGCTTCCGCCGTTCCTGCGCACACGGCATCTGTGGATCCGACGCCATGCGCATCAACGGCCGCAACCGCCTGGCCTGCAAGACGCTGATCAAGGACCTCGACATCACGAAGCCGATCTATGTCGAAGCGATCAAGGGCCTTCCGCTCGAGAAGGACCTCATCGTCGACATGGACCCGTTCTTCGAGTCCTACCGCGAAGTCCAGCCGTTCCTCATCCCCGCCAAGAAGGCTGAGCCCGGCAAGGAGCGCGTCCAGTCGGTCGCCGACCGCGCCCGCTTCGACGACACCACCAAGTGCATCCTCTGCGCAGCGTGCACCTCGTCGTGCCCCGTCTTCTGGACCGACGGCCAGTACTTCGGCCCTGCAGCGATCGTCAACGCGCACCGCTTCATCTTCGACTCGCGTGACGATGCAGCCAAGGTTCGCCTCGACATCCTCAACGATAAAGAGGGCGTGTGGCGTTGCCGCACCACCTTCAACTGCACGGATGCCTGCCCTCGCGGCATCCAGGTCACGCAGGCAATCGCAGAGGTCAAGCAGGCCCTGATGCGCGGCAAGGCGTAACGACAGGTTTCCCTAACGACACCCCCGCTCCTTTCGGAGCGGGGGTGTCGTCGTTGGGCGGTCACCGTCACTACTGAGCGCAGCGACTTATGGGCACGCGTAATCAGCAGGGCCGACTACCAGGTGTGGCATCGTGAACGCCGACGGCCGGTTGCCAGACGCCGTTACCCGTTGCCACACACCTCAACGCTCCTCAATACTCCTCAACGCTCCTCAACGCTCCTCAACGCTCCGAGACACGGAAATCAGCGCCACAGAAGGCAAGTATTCCTTCGCCGATCCTTTCCTCGGCGCGAGTTCCGTGCCTGGCCGCGCGATCTCCGTGCGCGGCGCCACAAATTCCGTGCACGGCGGCAAAGATGACGTGCCACTCCAACGTCCCGAGACACGGAAATCAGCGTCGTATATGGCAAGCGGACGGTCGCCGATCCTTCTCCCGGCACGATTTCCGTCCGCGGCGGCGCGGAATGCTCCGGGAGGCGTCACTCGCGGACCAGGGCCCGGGCTTCCGCGGCCGTCGACGCAGCCAGCGCCCGCACCGCCAAAGCGCGGGCGTGCTCGAGCGTGTGCTGGCGCAACTCGGTGCGCACCGCCTCAAACGCCGTCGGCGCCATCGACAGGCTCGACACTCCGAGCCCCACGAGCACAACGGCGAGCAACGGATCTGCGGCGGCTTCCCCACACACTCCAACCGGTCGCCCGGACTGCGCACCCGCGTCGCCGAGCATCTTTACGAGCCGCAGGACCGCGGGGTGCCACGGGTCGGCGTACGAGGCCACCGAGCCGAGCTGCCGGTCGGCGGCGAGGGTGTACTGGGTGAGGTCGTTGGTACCGATGGAGACGAAGTCGGCGATGCCGAGCACCTGCCCGGCCATGAGCGCACACGACGGCACCTCCGCCATCACCCCGGCGACCTGGACACCCATCTCACGCGCGAGGCTGACGAAGTAGCCGGCCTCCTCGGCGTCGGCCACCATGGGCGCCATCACCCAGACTTCAGCGTCGGTCTCTGCATCGGCCGCAGCGAGGGCCGCGAGCTGGTCGCGCAGCACGTCCTCATGCATCCGGGTCGCGCGGATACCGCGCAACCCGAGCGCCGGGTTCTCTTCGGGGCCGGTCGGGAGAAATTCGAGCGGCTTGTCCGACCCGGCGTCGAGCGTGCGAACGACCACCCGTTTGCCTGGGAACATCGCGAAGAGTCGACGGTACTCCGCCTGTTGCTCGGCCACCGTCGGCGCTATCGTCGCCCCCATGAACATCAGCTCGGTGCGGACGAGCCCGACGCCCTCGGCGCCGAGGTCACGCGCGACCGCCGCTTCACTCGGCCGCCCGATGTTGGCGAGCAGCGGAATCCGGGTCCCGTCCGCGAGAGTCCCCGGTCCCATCGGCACGGCCACGCGCCGGGCGACGAGTCGCTCGCGCGCCGCAGTGATTTCCTCGGCCGTTGGCTCAACGGTGACAGTGCCCTCCCCCGCGTCGAGAAGGACCGTCGTCCCTGGGACGATGCCCGTGGCATCCGTCACACCGACGACCGCGACGATACCCTTCGAGCGCGCGAGAATCGCGGTGTGCGAGGTCGGCCCGCCACCGAGCGTGATGAGGCCGAGCACCTGCCCGATGTCGAGTGCGGCCGCGTCGGCGGGGGCGAGGTCACCGGCGATCAGCACGAACGGACCCTCGACGTCCGGCACGCCGGGCGGCTCGACACCGCGCAACCGGGCGATCACCCGCTGGCCGACATCGCCGATGTCGACGGCGCGGTCGGCCGGGCTGCCTCCGAGCGCCAACAGCATTTGTCGCACACTCGAGAACGCTTCGAACACGGCGCGCTCCGCCGTGCCGCCCGCGTCGATGCGCGAGTGAATGTCGTCGATCAACGCGGGGTCCTGCGTCATCATCGACTGCGTGAGAATGACTCCCTCCGCTTCACCGCCAGCACGACGGGCCCGCTCGGTGAGGTCGCGGGACACATCGCCGAGCGCCGCGAGGGCACGGGAGAATTCGACATCGGCTGCAGCGGTGCGCGGCTCGTCGACCGGCTCCGGCAGCGGATCGGGCATCCGAACGACGGGTCCGACGGCAATCCCCCGGCCCACTCCGACGCCGCGCAACAGCATGTCGTGCCTCCCTCGAATTCGACACTACCGGCTTGCCCGATGGCCGTGCCGAACCCTAGCGGGAGCGGCGCGGTGCGATGCCGAGTGACCGCAGAGAGGTTGCCGCCTGAAGTCGCTGGCGACGCGTGCGGCCCCGCCCCAGCGATGAGCGCAGGTCGTCCACCGCTGCCCACACCCGGTCGGCGTCTTCGTCACTCGGTCGTTCGGTCGAGAATGTTGCCCGGTCGGCAACGGATGCCAGTGCGAGCGCGCGCTTACCGCCCACCGTTCGCGCCACTTCCCGACGCGTCGCCGAAGCGGGCGGCTCGATGCCGAAGTCGATGGCACTGTCCTGAAACTCCTGCCAGCCGGCCCGAATGCGTTCGGACGGGGTCCGGCGCGACCGGCGCAGTGCCCGGCGTCGTGCCTTCGCGGCCATCACGGCGAGAAACGGCGACGCGAGCACGGCGAGGCCGAGGAGCGTCCAGCCGAGCACCTGCGCAACGAGGAGCAACGCCGCCAGCAGCGGGTCGAGCGGCTCGTCGTCGTTGTCGACGCTGTCGTCGGCCGGGATCTGCTCGCTGTCGGACTCGCTTTGCTCGAGCGGCGGCTGCACGACCGACTGCGGACGCGACACCTTTGTCGGCTCGTCGAGCTCCTTCTCGGGAATCTCGCGGAGCGGCGGGGTCGTGTCGACCGTCAGCCAGGTGCCGTCGCTCGACTGCACCTCGATCCACGCACTGATGTCGGTACTCGACACCGTTGCGGTGTCTGACGCCGGGTCCGCGGTCGGCACGAAGCCCATGACCACGCGCGCCGGGAAGCCGAGCTGCCGGGCCATGAGTGCGGCGGCCACCGCATACTGCTCTTCGTCGCCGATCATGGGTCGCTCGGTGAACAGGGTAGTGATGCGGTCCAGACCGTGCCCGGAGAGGCTCGTCGGCTCGTTCTCACCGACGCCGTGGCTGATGTACCCGTCGTTCTTGAGCCCGTCGAGCATCGACACGAGCCGCTCCCCCGCTCCAGTGATGCCCTCGGTATAGAGCTCGAGCCGCTCGGTCATCACGTTCGGCAGGTCGACCGTCGATGACGGGCTCGCTGACCCCGGCCGAATCTCGGTCAGCTCGTCGAGCGTCGGTGTGGCGGCCACGACGGCTTCCATCTGGTAGCTGTCGCCATCGGTCAGGCCGGTGACGACCGCGGAGGTGCCGGTGACGTCATTGTAGAAGTACTGGCTCGACAGCGCACCAGCGCGCGGTCCGTCGAAATCGATCTGCCGCAGCTGCCCTGCCCCTGGCAACCAGATGCCCGAGTACCCACGGATGGTGACGTCGAGCGTCACGATCTGCCCGCTCGCCTGCTGGTCGAGCCGGTATGGCACCCGCACAAACGTGCCGGAACCCGCCGCCACGTCCTCGGTGCCCACCGTGTAGACCACACCGTCATAGGTGTCGAGCGTGGCGAGTCGCAACCGCCCCTCGGACGGCAGGCCGGAGACGGTGAGCATCTCCTGCCCCGCGGCGTCGGGCAGGTGGAAACTCCGGAAACCCGACAGCGGACTCGGATATGACCGCGGGTTGAACGGCTGCTCGATGTGCGAGCGAATCACCTGCCGTTCGGTCGTCGCCGGAGAAACCGATGCCATCACCGCGCCACCGCAGGCCGCTAGCGCGAGGATCAGGCTCGCGCTCACAACGCTCACAACGGCCGCTCGTCGACGCTCACGCCGCGACGGGCTCACGGTGGCGATGGCGTCGGTGTGGGAGTGTGCCCGAGCACGGTGCCGCGACCGGCCGAGCCAGACCAGCCAGATGAGGGCGACAACGGGAACGGCGAGCCCGAGCGCAACGGACTGCCAGCCGACCGCCGGACCAAACGCGATTCCGAGCACGGCGAGCAGCATCGGCCAGACGACCGCCAGTTCCGGGCGGCGGGTGCGCAACGCGATCGACAGGGTGATCACGGTGATCGACAGTATGCTGACGAGCGGCGGGATCAGCAGGCCCTGGTAGGTGCCCACCGGCAGGAGGATGGTGACCAGTTGTTTCCAGCTCGACGCCGTTCCTTGCACGAGGTCAACGAGTCCCTGCCAGGTTGGCAGCACACCGAAGAGGGCGGCGTCCGGCATCGCGAGTGGCACCCCGACGATCAGATACACGCCGACCGTGATGCCGAGCACCGCGACGCCGGGCAGTCGAAACCGGCTGCCGAGCGCCGCAATCGTCACGCCGAGCGCCAGCGCGACAGCGGCGAGAAGCACGAACTGGCCGACTTGATAGATCGGCCACCAGAGAGCGGATGCCACGACAACCGCAAGGATCGTAAAGGTGGCGTTCCAGAGAACGTACCGAATGGCATCCGCTCGATCGGTCATGCTGCGGCCCGCGCCATCGCCTGCTGAAGGTCCTCGAGAAAGCCAATGGTGAGAACGGAGAGTTCGCCGGCGGTACGGAAGCTCGGCACAATTTCGGGGTCGCAGACCACGGCGATCACTTCGACGCCAGCCGGGAAGTGGCGGGAGGCCGAGCGGAGGGTGGCCGGCGAGACCGCCGAACCGCAGACCAGGAAGGCCAGCGAGATGCCCGCGATCGAATCGGCGGCGACGCGGGCCAGGTCGGAGAGACCGAGCGCGGTGGCAGAGGGGTCGACACTGCTGAGGTCGTCAAGCAAACGGGTGGGGCTGATGGCGGCGAGGCTCCTCATGGCAAAGACCTTGCGCTTGGCGAACTCGGGCGTCGACTCGCTCACCACAACGGACACGGTGCGTGCATCGCGGATGGCACGGACGCCGAGCGAACCGGCAACGCTCACGGCCATCTCGAAGTCGTCGTCGCCGGCGTAGTCGGCTTCGGCGAGGCTGAGCGCAACCATGAGGTGGCTGCGGCGGGTTTCCTCAAACTGGCGCACCATGAACTGGCCGGTTTTCGCCGTGCTCTTCCAGTGGATCGAGCGGCGTTCGTCGCCCGGCATGTACTCGCGCAGCGCATGAAATGAGACGTCGTTCGCGGTGAGGTCCCGCGTCGGGTTGCCCTCGAGGTCACGCACGAATCCGGTGCTCAGGCTCGGCACCGAGATGGTGCGCGGGTGGACAAAGAGGTCGATCCGCTCGTTCCACTCGCGTTCGCGGCGCACGAGCCCAAGCGGGTCGGCACGCACCACGCGCACCGGTCCGACCGGAATCACCCCACGGTGCAGGGCCGGAACGGTGAACACGTCGTCATACGAGCCGCCGGCCGCGAGCGCTGGCACCTGGAAGTCGGCGAGTCCGTTGCCAACGGGGACCTCAAGTCGGGCACCGGGCAGCAGCCGCTTCGACGGGTTGATCACGTCGAGCTGCCCGACCGCGCTCTCGCCGGCGACGATCCGGTTGACCGGCAGGCTGAGCGTCGCTTCGTGCGTCGTTCGACCGATGAGGAACAGGGCTGCGGCGACCACGACAATGATGCCGGCCCACGCCCCTGCGACGAGTTCCTGCCAGCCGAGCCCATAGCCGAGCACGAACGCCACCACCACGGTGAGGGCGACCGACCAGCCGAGCCAGGTCACCACACTCGTCGCGCTTGCCCACCAGCGGGCGAGAACGGCGCGCACCGATCGACCGGCTCGTACGGTCCAGATCACCGCCTCAGCAAGGGCGCCTTGCCGCGAGCCGACCAGTCGGGTACGCGCGTTGTTGAGCTCGGTCGACCCCTGGGCGGTGTTCGAAACCGTACGCGTCAGCGGAATCGTTTTCTGTTGCGTCGTCCCCCCTCGAACGTCGCCCGGTTTGGCCATGCTGCTGCGCTCCTAAGCTGCGGCGGTATCGCGCGGCGGAGGCGTGTCGATGAGCACCTGGGCGATGACGTTCGACGGGTTCACGCCGTCAAACTCCGCCTCGGCATCGAGAATGAGCCGGTGCGCGAGCACCGTGTCAGCCAGCGACTTCACGTCGTCCGGAATGACAAATGATCGACCGGATGCCGCTGCGAACGTCTTCGAGGACCGAATCAGTGCCAGCGCACCGCGAACGCTCGCTCCGAGGCGCACTTCGCTGGCCTGCCGGGTGCCGTCGATGATTCGCGCAACGTAGTCGTTGATCGACGGGTCCACGTGCACCGTGGTCGCCATGCGGGTCATCTCGGCGATGGTGGCGGCCGGAACGACCGGGCTGAGTACCGTCGCAACCGGGGATTCGGATCCCTCAAGGATCCGAATGGTGGACTGGTGGTCGGGGTAACCAATCGACGTTTTCATCATGAACCGGTCGAGCTGCGCTTCGGGCAACCGGTAGGTGCCGGCCTGCTCGATCGGGTTCTGGGTGGCGATCACCATGAACGGCTCACCGACGGGGTGAGTGACGCCGTCAACGGTGACGTGTCCTTCCTCCATCACTTCGAGCAGCGCCGACTGGGTCTTTGGGCTCGCCCGGTTGATCTCGTCGGCCAACACGATGTTGGCGAAGATAGGGCCCCGGTGAAAGTCGAAGTTCTTGCTGCGCTGGTCGTAGATGCTCACGCCCGTGATGTCGCCGGGGAGCAGGTCCGGGGTGAACTGCACCCGGCTCGCGGCGCCATTGATGCTCTCGGCCATCGCGCGGGCGAGTGACGTCTTGCCGGTTCCCGGCACGTCCTCGAGCAACAGGTGGCCACGGCTCAGCAGTGTGACGAACGACAGCCGGATGACGTGGTTTTTACCGAGAAGCACCTGCTCGACGTTCTCGACGAGCTGGTCGCACACTCCCGCAAACCACGTAGCCTGCTCCGGTGTTATTGTCATCGAGTGGGTGCCTTTCGTGCGTGGTGTACTGGGCAGAGTTTCCGTCGACTCCATCATGGCCTGAGGAAGCGTTTCTGGTGACCATTCACCGTCACGTCGAGCCAGACCTGACCGTCCAGCGGAGCCGCGCTGAGCACGCAGGTGTTGCCGGTCCAGATGCCCGTGATGGCCGGGTCGTTCACAGCGCCGCAACTGTAGCTCGCGGGGAGCGTGCCGTTGTCCGGGTTCGCGGCCCAGCTCCAGGTGGCCACAATATCGTCATAAGCGAGCGAAATCGGGGCCAGCGTCACCGACGGCTCCGCCGCAGTGATCACACCGGATGATGGACCACAACTGCCTCCCGGGTAGGTGTTGCACGCCCGGAGTTCGAACGCCACCGTCTGGCCGTAGACGAACCCGAGCATTTCCCGAGGGTATCCCGTTCCGCTGAATGGCAGCCAACTCTCGCTTCCCGGCGTCTTGATTTGATAGTCGAAACCTGCGGGAGAGACAGAAGGCACGTAGACGTCGAATATCGTCTCCTCAACGTCCTTGAATCGCATGACGGGATTCGCGGACGCTGCCGGTGGCGTGGACCGGACGACGGCTTCAGCCACGTTGCTCGCCTTACATCCCGCACCGTTGTAGCCCCAGACCACGAAATGGTACGCCGCGTCTTCGTTGGTCAGTTTGGAGAAGGTATAACTCGACGTTCCGGGCCCGACCTCGACGACCTCGTCGATCGAACCGCCGGTCGTCGGTCCATTCACCGTGCCGGGAGCGGGCGAGGACACGGTGCAGGCGTTCGGTGACACCGAGCCCGAGCTCAACCGGCCGACGTAGTAGCCGCGGATATCGTCGCCTCGACCATCGAAGCCCGACCACGAGACTGTCGCGCTTCCACTTGCGGCGTCGGTCACTACCGAGGCCGCGCCGCCACCGGGTGCGCCGAACGGCGTGCCCTTCCCGGAGGCGGAGTTCCAGGTGGTGAGCGCAGGGTAGGCGTCGTTCCGCGCGGAGACGGTGAACTCGACCGAGGTGCCGTTCGAGAGCCCGCTGACCTCCGCCGAACAGCGCGAGCCGGAACACCGGGACGCCGGAATTTCACCACGGCTCGAACCGCCAACGGCCAGCGCATAACGGTCGACCGCGCTGCCGGATCCGGGTCGAGGAACGGCGTCCCAGCTGAGCAGCAGTCCGCCGTCGAGCGGTGCAGCCGCGAGGCCGGTGGGTGCCGCCGGGATGACGTCCGACCAGACCGATTCGCCGAACCGAACCGGATCGGACACTCCGCGGGCGTTCCGTGCCGACACCGCCACTCGAACCGCGTTCGCCGAACCGTTGCCGCCGGTCGCGACGTCACACGTCGTCGATGCACAACTCGTCACGCCGAGCGACGAGCCGTTGCTGACGCGGAACAACTCGACGTCGAAGCCCGTGATCGCCGAGTTGTTCGCAGCCCCCGGCGCCCAGGTCAGCGAGATCCGACGGTCGGCAAAACCGGTGACCCGCAGGTTCGACACCGGGTCCGGCCTGTCCTGCACCGAGATTCGCACGGTCCCCCAGGTGTACCGCGCCGGGTCGTTCGTGGCGTCGGCCACCTGGTACTGCAACGAGGTATCGATCGCCGCGGCGTCGGCCGAGACCGTCACTGTGAGGCGGGACTTGTCTGCACTCGGCACCACACTCACACCGGCAGGCAGATTGCCGCCGTCGAGCCCGCGCACGTCCACGACGCGCAGCGGCGTTCCCGGGAACGGGTTCGTTGCGCCGTCGTTCGCGAGAACATCGATGGGCGTCGTGGTGCCGCGTTGCGCGATGGCCGTGTCGGTGGCCGGTACAGCGAGCGGCCGGGTCGACGGCACAACCCCGAGCTGGATGCGCCCGGCGACTCCCTCGTTCACAGCGTCGCGCACTGCGACGAGAATGCTGGGGGTTGAGCCGCGCGCCACATCGGCACTTGCGCTCACCGTCAGCTGTTGTCCCTTGACCGCGACGCTGAAACCCGTCGGCCGCGGGTCGAGCACCCGATAGGTCAGTTCGTCGACGTCGTCCGCATACGGGTAGGTGGTGAGCTTGACCAGGTCAATGGTCCTCTCCTGCCCCGGTTCAAAGTCGATCGAGCCGCCCGTGAACACCGGCGGCTGGTTCTCGCGCGACGACACGTCGATCGGCAGCACCAGGGTAGCGACACGTCCGTTCGGGTCCCCAGCGCTCTCGCCATCGGTCACCTCGAACGAGATCGACGCCGGACCGAAGTACAGCTCAGTGCTCCGGAACGTGAGGGTCGTGGCGTTCTCGACGAGGTTCGAGCCGTCGGAGTGCGTCGCCCGCACGTTCGCGGAGTCGGTCAGCTGCACGGTGCGATCCCCCGACGCGACCACGTAGTCGTTGAGGGCGATGGTTACCGACTCACCGCTCACCACGGAGATCGGTTTGACCCCGCTGCGCAGCTGCGGCAGCGCGTCGTCGAGCCCGGGCACCCAGATGAACGCCAGCGCATTCACCGACGTGTCCTCGGGGTTACTCACCGAGAACGGAACGATCTGCGACCGTGCGCCCAGGGTCAGGTGCACCCGCTTTGACGCGGTCACCGTCGCTCGGTCGTCGAAGTCGTCCGGAATCGACACGTCGAGCTCAGAAGCTGGCCCATCGGCCCAGAACACACTGCGCAACACGTTGACGTCGATCGTCGATCGACCGGCGATGTCGTCGATCGTTAAGACGATGTCGGATGCCACGGGGCGCGCCAGCGGCGCGTCGGCACGAACCACGACGGTCAGGAAGGTGCTCGAAGTATTGCCGTATCTGTTCTCGATCTCGTAGATGAACCCGTACCGGCCCTCACCGCGCGGCACGGTAACCCGGATGACGTCGTCGTCGATGATCGCTTCGGCCCCCTCACCGGTTGGTTCGACCGAGGTGATGGACAGCGTGCCGCCGTCGGGATCTGAGTCGTTGGCGAGCACGCGAACGGCGACGGTCGACGACGGTCGGGTCACCACTTCATCCGGCGTTGCCACCGGCACGCGTGAGCCGTCGAGCTTCGCGCTGATGCCGATGCGAACGAGCCCGGTGGCCTGTTTGCCGAGCGCGTCAACAACGGTGTACTCGAAGCTGTCGGTTCCGGTGGAGTACGCGCCCGCTTCATAGTCGAACCAGTCGCTGCCGGCCCCGGTGACCGCTCCCTTGCCGGGGTTCGAACTCTGGCCAATGAGTTGCACGGAGTCGCCGTCGGGGTCGATGCCGCCAAGTGGAATCGAGATGCGCACCCGTTCACCGCTGAGAACGCGCGAGATGACGGTCTTGGGCACCGGAGCGGCGTTGGAGGCCGTGTCGACCTCGCGCACGTTGAGTGCCACCTGCGCGTCAGACCACTGGCCGTCAGGGGCAATCGCCCGGTAGGTCGCCGTGTAGTTGCCCGGCTTGTCTGGGGCAAGGTAACGCAGCACGTTGCCCGCCGCGAACAGGAGTCCACCACCGGGTGGCAGTGGGCTCGACAGCTCGGGCGCGAGTGTCAGCGTGTCCCCGTCTGGGTGGGTGTCGTTGGCGAGCACCGGTACGTCGATCGCGTCACCGACGCGCACAGACACGGTGTCGCCGAATGCGACCGGCGGCTGGCGTTTCACCGGGTTCGGAATTTCGACGACCGTCACCGTGCCCTCGGCGTCGGCGACCCCGTTCGAGACGCGGTAATTGAAGGAGACCGGAGCATCGAGCGGATTTGTGAGGGTGATGCGGAGCATCCGCTGTTCAAGAATTTCGGCTCGAATGCCCGACAGCGGTGGGATGTTCGAGACGCCGGTGAGCACGAGGACGCCGCCGGCCGGGTCGAAGTCGCCGGCGAGCACATCGACAGTGTCGCTCGACTGTTCGCGGATGAACACGGTGTGCGGAACGGTGACGGGCTTGGCGCCGGCGTCGGGCGGGGCGATGACCTGCACGCGCACGAAGCCGATCCGGGTGAGGGTGCCGTCGGTGACCGAGTAGTCGATGAGGTGGTCGCGCACCTCGGTGCTGGAGAAGCGGAACGTGCCGCCGTCGTAGTCGGGCGTGATGGTGGCGCCCGCCTTGGCCGGCACGTTGGCGAGCCGGAGGGGGGCTGACCCGCCGCGGGCATGGCTGAGCGGAGTGACGACGATTTCTTCGCCGGCGTGTGCGATCACCGGGAACGGTTCGAGGATGATCGGCACGCTGCCGACCGGTGAGACGGTGATCGCGAGGACACCTGTGCCGTCCGCTGACCCGTCGGAGACGGTGAGGCCGACCTCCTTGAGCTCCCCGCCGAGCCCGGCGTCGGTGTAGATGACCGTGCCGTCTGGGGTGTGCTGCACCGAGTCCGGTGCGTTCACGAGAGCTGAGGTGAGGAAGAACGGGTCGCCGTCGGGGTCGACCCAGTCGCCGAGCACGGCCATCGAGAGCCGGGCGCCGCTCGCAACGGAACCCTTGGTGGTGCGGGTTTGCACCGGTGGCCCGTTCTCGCTGGGCTGGCGCACCGTGAGGGTGACCGTTGCCGATGCCGTTCCGCCGCGGCCGTCGGTGATGGTGTAGTCGAAGCGGTGCACGCCGACAGCGGTCGGTTCGAGGGTCACCTGCAACTGCTGGTTGTCATTCACGGCTTCGATGCGCCCCGCACTGTCGGCCAGTGGCGTGAACGAGCTGATCATGAGCGCGTCCCCGTTGGCGTCAAAGTCGTTGAGCAGCACGGGAAGCGGCGACGTCCGGCCCGGGCGGGCGCCGAACTCGTCTGCGACAGCGGTGGGCGGTTGCTGGGCTTCGTCGTACTCGGGTGGAGTGTCTTCGTCGTTGTCTTCCACCTCTTCCTCGTCGTCATCGAGGGCAACGAGGTCGTCCCAGTTGTTGATCACCCGGTTGCCTGACTGCACGGCCCAGGCGGCTCCGCCCGCGACGTCGTTGAGCAGAACGTGGTCGCCGTTGGCCCGGAAGACCAGGTCGCTTGCGCCCCCGAGGCCCTCGATATCCGACATCGCGGGTTCGGCCGAGCACTCGCTATACACCGACCCGTCGGTCCAGGCGCCGAACGAGCAGTCCGCCACCTGGGTCGGTCGCGCCGCGGCGCCCGTGGCGTCCTCGGTGAGAACGGTGGGCTCGGTACGACCACGATTCAGCGCAACGAGTCCGTCGTCGACACCAATCAGTGCCCGGTCGCCGGAGACCGATGGCAGCTGCAACCGCGCGCCGGAACTCCCCTCGGGCAGCGGCACCGTCCGGCCGGCGTAGCGCACTGTCGACTCGGCCTCGTCGAGCAGCACAAAATCGTCGCCGACCGAACTCAACTGCACGCCGCCGGCGGGCAGGGCAACCTCAGTGGTCTCCGCAACCGCGTCAGCCGAGGCAGGGACGCGATAGACGCTGCTGGTACTCGGGGCGAAGACGAAAAGATCGCCGTCGCTGTTCACTGAGGCGACAGCATCCGCCCCCAGGGAGAGATCGGGATCCGACTCAGCATCAAAGCTGGTGAGGTCAGCCAGCGGAATGAACCAAACGTCACCGCCGGTCTCAACGACGACGCGGTCGCCGCCGAGGGCTACCGTGCCCGAGCCGGGCGGCAGTGGAACGCTCTCGGTCACCGCCGAAGTGGATGGGTCGACGATGTCGAGGGTGCTTCGCGCTGCATCGACGAGCAGCACGGTCTCGCCCGACTGCAGCACGTCGATCTGGGCGGAGGTGCTGCGCACCGCCGTGTTGAGTTCGAACACCTGGGTGTTCGCGCGGCCGATCGCCTGGCGGGTCTCGTTGACCACCCAGACGGCGCCATCACCGAGGTCAAGGCGCTGGGCACTGTAACCGTTCGACACCACAGCGATCGTGGCGATCACGGCGCAGATCACGGTGCCGCTCGTCACCGTCGCGATGGCTGATCGACGCGAGCGGAACCATGCGCGGATCATCAGCCGGTTCCTGCCGGGATATCGACGCATTTCTCGCTCGACGCCGGTCCGAGGCTGCCGTCACGGCTGACCCGCACGGTGACGCAGACGCGGTCGCCCGGATTCGCGTCGATCGTGAATTCCGTCGATTTTTGAACGGATGCCACACCGTCAGCGGTCCTGATCTGGTACGAATCCGTCGCCCCGATCCCGGGGTCAGCCCAGCTGAACACCACACCGGAATCGCCGAGCTCGGCGGAGACGTTCGCGACGGCAGGGATGCCGTCCGAGCCGGAGATGCGCACGAGCACGAACACCGTGGTGGCGGCGAGGAGCAGGACGAGCACACTGCAGACGACGATGGCCGTGACAAAGGCGCGGCCGCGTTCGATTCGCGGGCGTGCCCCCGAACTGCGGTCATCGCGCGATCCGGAGTCCTTGACGGCGGCGCGCGTTGCGCCCGGGCGCGACGACGAGTCTTCCGCCGTGCGACGGCGGCGCTTGCCCGGATCGACGGTTCGGATGGCCTGGACCCGGGTCTTGTCACCCGAGTCGACCACCGCTGCCTGCGCCCACGCCGACACGGCGACGTCGGGTTGAGTCTGCGTGAAACCCAGCTCGGCTTCGACGGCCTGCAGTTCTCGAATCAGTTCCATGGCGCTTTGTTGTCGCTGCGCCGGCTGACGTGACATGCTCCGCGCGAGCACTCGCTCAAGCCGCTCGGGCACGTCGGCCCGGCCGATCGGCTGCGGTTTGCCGCGGCTGGCCCGGGAGATCAGGCTCGCCGAAGAGTTGTCGGAGTGCGGGTGCTCGAACGGTGCGCGCCCAGCCAGCAGCGAGTAG
Source organism: Okibacterium sp. HSC-33S16 (assembly GCF_024171565.1). Classification (GTDB taxonomy): domain Bacteria; phylum Actinomycetota; class Actinomycetes; order Actinomycetales; family Microbacteriaceae; genus Mycetocola_A. The sequence continues at coordinate 15,614 of NZ_JALJZZ010000003.1, read as the reverse complement.
ATCGTCGCCCCGAGGGAAAACACCTCGCTGGCCAGGGTGCCGTTCGTCTCGCTGTGCAGCACCTCGGGCGCTGACCAGGGAATCGACATGCCGACCGTGTCGTCGAGCACCGATTCGCCGAGCGTTCCGGCGATGCCGAAGTCACTGAGCACCGGGTTGCCGTATGCGGTCATGAGGATGTTCGCCGGTTTGATGTCGCGGTGCAACACCCCGGCTTCATGGGCGGTCTCGACGGCGCTGGCAATCTTGATGCCGACCCGCAGCGCCTCTGACACCGACAGTGGCACGTCACGGTAGGTCTCACCGATGACGGCTGAGCAGAGTTCCATCACGAGGAACGGGCGGCCGTCGGCCGCGACGCCGGACTGGTACACGGTCAGGATCGCGGGGTGGGCACTGAGCTGGGCCATCAAATCGGCCTCAGCCTGGAACATCCGCCGGACTTCGACATTGACGTACTCGCTCAGCATGACCTTCACGGCAACCTGGCGGCGCGGGCTGTCCTGCTCATAGAGGAAGACGTCGGCGAATCCTCCTGAGCCGAGGATGCGCACAAAAGAGAACCCGGGAAGAGCGGGCGGCTGTGACGGAAGTCGCCGGGCCACGGGGCCCTCCTTCCTGGATTCTGCTCATCGAAGGACGGCTCGCGAGCGCGAGGAACCGCCTGAAATGCCCCCCGGCCGTCTTTTCCATTCTAGAGAAGAATGAAAATCTCTATACCCCCGGCCAGGGGGGCAAGATCTCGATGACGTTGCCGTCTCCAATGTCGATAAACGACCCGGGAACGACCACAACGCTCTCCCCCGCGCGCAACCGCTGCCAGTGGCTCTGCGGGGCGATCACCGAGGTGCCGTTGGTCGATTTGAGGTCGGTCGCGACGATCGAGTCGCCGATCTGCTTGATCTCGAGGTGGGTGGCCGACACCGATTTGGTGGCGGAAACGACGGGCACAAGCCGTGACGGGTCCGGCAGCGGAATCCGCGGCTGGCGCGGGTTGCGACCGAAGTAGTGCACGGCATCGAGCGGATACGCTTGGCCACCGTTGATCCGGAACCCGTAGAGCAGCGTCTTCGGGTCGTTCGGAACGAGCGGTGCCTCGCGCAGCACGGTCTCGTCTTCGATGGGCGGTGCGATGTCCCGCCGCAGCACGGTCTCACCGTCGTGCCGCATCATCGGATCGTCCTGTGCCTTCACGCGCTGCACCGGCGGGCGAATGATGGTCTCGGTTTCCGCGGGCGTGAACCGCGGGGCGTCCGCTGCAGGGCGATGGGTCAGCGACGGGGTGTTCGCGGAGCCGGCCGGTGGGGTAGGGGCGACCAATGCGGCGGCTGCGGCGATCGAAACGTCGGCGGGCGGCACAGGTGACGATGCAGGCGCGACCGCGTCTGCGATGACCGAGGTTCGATGTGAAACGGATGCCGCCGCATCCGTCGCGAGGGACGATGCAGACAACCAATCGATGCGGTTGGCCACGATGACGCCCGAGCCGAGTGGAAAAGAGACGCCTCCTGGCGCCGTGCCCGGGCCGCCGGTGAGGCCGCCGGCGGCGAGCGCCGAGACGCGCGCGATGGAGTCGCGGAGCCACGGCGAACCGGTCGGTACGACCCGGCGCCAACCTTCCGGGGTGCGGAGGTCGAGGACGGCGTCACCATGAACGAGCACGTTCACTGTCGTCTCGTCGGAGTTTTCTTCGCTGCGCTCAACGGCCACGAACGCGGTCGGCGCGCCAGCCGATGTATGCGGAACGGCGGCGAGGATCTCGTCGAAGGAGGCGGTTCCGCCGTGGACGAGGGCCCAGAGGGTCTCGACGACAGCCGGTTCGGATGGCGTGCGGATGGCCACGAGTATCGAGTCACCGACGATGTAGATCCAGGGAGTTCCCTGGTTTGTCATCGCATAGCGGTAATGCGCCGGGGTACGTACTCGCTCGGTTGTCGTCACTTCGTCCCTCAAACCGTTGTAGAACTGCACAGGCCGGTTACACCGCACTGCCGCAGCGCGCCTGTCGCTCCATTCTGCCCCTTCGCTCGAGTTTTCGGCTATTCGGCTTTTCGTCGACAGTGGTGACGGCGCGCTCGGACCACCCGCGCGCCGGGTCGGTGTCGGAGGCCTGACCTAAACTGGAGCAATGCCTTCTTCCTCTCCCGTTCGCATCGCCTCGGTCAACGTCAATGGCGTTCGCGCCGCGTTCCGTAAGGGCATGGGCGACTGGCTCGACGCGTCGAACATCGACATCCTCGCCCTCCAGGAGGTGCGTGCGGCGACGAGCGACCTCGAGAACCTGCTCGGTCCGGAGTGGGACATTCTGCACGACCCGGCCACGGCAAAGGGTCGGGCGGGCGTGGCCATCGTCAGCCGCTCGAAGGCGCACATTCACCGGGTGGAGTTTGGCGCCGAAGACTTCGACAGTGCCGGCCGGTGGCTCGAGGCCGACTACGAGGTGGGCGACTCGATCATCACCGTCGTGTCGACCTACGTGCACTCGGGCGAAGACAACACACCGAAGCAGGTTGAGAAGTACAAGTTCCTCGACGCCATGAGCGAGCGACTGCCCGAACTTGCCGCCCACTCGCCGTATGCCGTTGTGCTCGGTGACCTCAATGTCGGACACCGAGAACGCGACATCAAAAACTGGAAGGGCAATCGTAAGAACGCCGGCTTCCTCCCGAAGGAACGCGCCTACTTCGACCGGTTCTTCGGCCCGCGCGGCGAGCAGGTCGACTGTGTCGACGGCACAACGGGCACCGGGCTGGGCTGGGTCGACGTCGGCCGAAAGTGGGCCGGCGAGGTGGAAGGGCCGTACACCTGGTGGTCACAGCGCGGTCGCGCATTCGACACCGACACCGGCTGGCGACTCGACTACCACGCCACCACTCCCGAACTCGCCGCAACGGTCACCGACTACCGGGTCGACCGTGCCGCCAGCCACGCCGAACGCTGGAGCGACCACGCTCCCGTCATCGTGGACTACGCCATCTAGGTAACCCCGCTCGAGAGACGCCCACGCGCTATCGTGGGCCGATCGGGTTGCGTGCCCCAGAACATCCGCTGTCCGAAATTTCTTCACCCAAAGGATTCTCATGACCAAGCCCGTGCTGTTCTCCGGAATGCAGCCGTCGAACGATTCGCTGCACCTTGGCAACTTCGTGGGGGCGCTGCAGCAGTGGGTGGCTCTGCAGGCCGAGTACGACGCGTACTACTGCGTGGTCGACCTGCACGCGCTGACCAGTTCACCAAACCCGGTCGAGCTGCGGGCGCGGACGCGATCGACCGCTGCCCAGTACATCGCGGCGGGTATCGACGCGTCGCAGAGCACGCTCTACGTGCAGTCGCACGTGCCGGCGCACGCCCAGCTGTCGTGGGTGCTCAACAACATCACGGGGTTCGGCGAGGCCGGGCGGATGACGCAGTTCAAGGACAAGTCGGCTCGATTCGGGGCGGACTCCACCTCGGTGGGCCTCTTCACCTACCCGGTGCTGATGGCGGCCGACATTCTGCTTTACCAGACCAATGTGGTTCCGGTCGGCGAGGACCAGCGCCAGCACCTCGAGCTGACCCGCGACCTGGCCGGACGATTCAACAGCCGGTTCGGCGACACGTTCACGATGCCCGAGCCTGTGATCCTCAAGGAGACCGCGAAGATTTACGACCTGCAGCACCCGGAGTCGAAGATGTCGAAGTCGGCCGAGAGTGAAGCCGGGCTGATCAAGCTGCTCGATGAGCCGTCGGTCAACAAGAAGAAGATCATGCGGGCGGTCACCGATGACGAGGCGTCGATTCGCTTCGACCGAGAGAACAAGCCCGGTGTCTCGAACCTGCTCACGATTTTCTCGGCGATGTCGGGCCAGTCGGTGGAGTCGATCGTCGACGAGTACGCGGGCCGGGGCTACGGCGACCTCAAGAAGGGTGTCGTCGAGGCCGTGAATAGCGTGTTCGAGCCGGTGCGTGCGCGCACCCTTGAGCTGCTCGATGACCCCGCCGAGCTCGATCGCCTGCTGGCCGTCAACGCGGCGAAGGCGAACGAGGTTGCCGAGAAGACGCTGGCCGTTGCGTACGAACGGGTCGGGCTTCTGCCGCGGTCGTAGCGTCCCGCTGCGCCGGAACCGTTCAACGGAAGAAGCACGCCCGTTAGGCTTGCGTGATGGACGTAGTGCGACTCGAAACCGACAGGCTGATCCTCGACGAGCCGACGGACGCCGACATTCCGTTCATCTACGCCTACTGCCAGGACCAGCTGATCTCGGACTTCACCACGGTGCCGCAGCCCTACCGTTTGCGCGACGCCGAGAACTTTCTCACTAAGGTCGTGCGTCCGGGATGGGTGAACGGCACGGAGCTGACCTGGGCGCTGCGGCGAAAGTCCGAGCCCACGATCCTCGGCGTGGTGTCGCTGCGTGCGTGGAACGACGCGCAGGCCATGGTCGGATTCTGGCTCGGCGCTCCCTGGCGCGGTCAGGGCTACATGCCCGAGGCGACCGCCGCGGTCTGCGACTGGGCGTTTGACAGCACCTGGTTCAGCGACGCAACGCCGCCGAAAAGCACCATCGTCTGGGAGGCACTCGTCGGCAATCCGGCATCCGCGCTCGTCGCCCGCAAGGTGGGCTTCCGCTACACCGGAACCGGCCGCGGTGAGGTGGCACGCTTCGGCGAGTTCCCGCCCAGCCATCGCGCGGAGCTCACCCGATCCGACCGACCCGGCCCCGGTGACAACTGGCCAACGGAGGCGTTCTCGAAGTGAGCACGTTCGACCTCGTCCTGTTCGACCTCGATGACACGTTGCTCGACCACCGCGGTGCGGTGTCGCGCGGCATCCTGCGTCACGTCGACCTCTCCCCCGGCCACCTCGTCGTCGACGACCGGGCGGCAGCCGTCACGCTCTGGCACGAGCTTGAGGAACAGCACTACCACCGCTACCTCTCCGGCGAACTGAGCTTCGCGGGCCAACGGCGTGCTCGGGCCCTCGACTTCGCGGCGGCGCACGGCGTGACGCTCGAAGACCTCGACGCTGACTCCTGGTTCGACACCTACTTTGAGCGCTACCGCGAGAGCTGGCAGCTGTTCTCCGACGCGCTCCCCTGCCTCGATCGGCTCACCGCGACCGGCACTCGCATCGGGGTGATCACGAACGGCGAACCCGACTACCAACAGGTCAAGCTCGACCGCACGGGCCTTGTCGGCCGGTTCGAACACGTTGTCGCCTCAGGGGGCGTCGGTGTCGCGAAGCCCGACCCCCGTATTTTCCTCGAGGCGTGCGCTCGCTTCGGCGTCGACCCGTCGAAGGCCGCCTACGTTGGTGATCGTTTAGAAACGGATGCCATCGGCGCAGCACACGCTGGCCTCACCGGCATCTGGCTCAATCGGTTCGGCGACGACGTAGCCACCGGTGCGCTCGGGCACGGCACACCGGTCGTTGGCAGCGCCATCGCCGCGGCGCGCGAGGCCGCTGCTGCGGCCGGCGTGCGCATCATTGGGTCGCTCGACGAACTGTAGGCCACTCGGATGGATCGACTTACTGGCCGACGACGCCAAGTTCATACGCCCGGATCACCGCTTCGACCCGGTTGCGAAGGTCAAGCTTGGCGAGCACCCGACCGACGTGGGCATTCACTGTCGACTCGCTCAGGTAAAGCCTGGTAACAATCTCGCCGTTCGTCTCGCCGCGACCAATGAGGATGAATATCTCGCGCTCGCGAGCGGTGAGTTCATCGAACGCCTCGTCCGCACGTGTCGGGCCGCGGCGGACTCCGAGGTGTGGAGCGGCTACCTCGATGAGCTTTGCGGTGATTCGTGGTGAAACGACGGCGTCACCCGAGTGCACGGCGCGAATGGCGGCAATGAGGTCGTCTGGTCTGGTGCCCTTGAGCAGAAAACCGGCGGCACCGGAGCGAGCGCGCCGAAGGCATAGTCGTTGAGGTCATACGTGGTGAGAACGAGAACCTCGTGCTGAGCTGTGATCCGTTTCGTCGCCTCAATCCCGCCGATACCGGGCATGCGGATGTCCATTAACACGACGTCCGGTTTCAGGCGTTCCGCCACCAAGGGAGAACCCGCCGACACGTTTCCCGGCGACTGAGTCGAGCCCGGCGAGACCGATGACTTCGCGCACTCGGGCGGCCCCGATACCGTGAGTGGCCGCGATGGAGAGCAGGTGCTTGTAGGCCGAGCGGCCCTTGTTGGCCGCCTTCGCATCGAGCAGCACACCGACTTCCGTAAAGGGGCGGTGTGGTCCTGGTACTGCCGTCCGTTGACCTTCACTCTGCCGGAGGTGGGACGGTCGAGACCGACGATCATTCTCATGGTTGTCGACTTCCCGGCGCCGTTGGGGCCGAGGAAGCCCGTCACTTGACCGGGCCTGACGGTGAAGTCGATCGCGTCAACCGCGACCTTGTTTCCGTAGTTCTTCACGAGCGCCTCTGCTGTAATCATGAACGTTCCTTTCGCATACTGACGAGCCTAGGAAGCCGCAGATCAGAGCGCATCGGACGGCAGTCTCGCATTCGCTCGGGCACCAGTACCCGGGTACTGGTGCGGGTTCGCCGAAGGAAGAATGCGTGTTTGCACGCTGTTGATGCACCTCCACCGCCGCCGGAGGGGATACGCGGTATCGACCCGTCGGTCAGGGCTGCTCGCGCATTCGACCCGTCGATAAAGGTTGCTCGTCAGCTCATCAACGACCCTTGTTGACGTCTCGCCGCCACAGAACGTTTGGCGACGCCTCGATCAACGACCCACGACCCTTAGGGACCGCGACAGGGCCGTCGCACCGCCCGCACATGAGAAAGGGCCCGCCCTCCGAAGAGAACGGGCCCGTTACCAAGGTGAAACTACTGAACGTCTTCGTCGACCCAGTCGAACGACTTCGTCACTGCCTTCTTCCACAACCGCAGTGTGCGGTCACGGTCTTCGGCGTCCATCTTCGGCTCCCAGCGCTTGTCTTCCTGCCAGTTGCCGCGCAGGTCGTCGAGGTTCTCCCAGAATCCGACCGCCAGCCCGGCAGCGTACGCCGCGCCGAGCGCCGTGGTCTCCGCGACGACCGGTCGAACGACCGGCACGTTGAGGATGTCGGCCTGGAACTGCATGAGCGCATCGTTCGCGACCATACCGCCGTCCACCTTGAGTTCGGTCAGGTCGACACCGGAGTCAGCGTTGACAGCGTCGAGCACCTCCCGGGTCTGGAACGCCGTCGCCTCGAGCGCAGCACGAGCGATGTGCCCCTTGTTGACGTACCGGGTGAGACCGACCATGACACCACGAGCCTCCGGCCGCCAGTACGGCGCGAAGAGTCCGCTGAACGCGGGCACGATGTACACGCCACCGTTGTCCTCGACCGTCCGCGCGAGCGCCTCAACTTCTGGGGCCGAGTTGATGATGCCCAGGTTGTCGCGCAGCCACTGTATCAGCGATCCGGTCACGGCGATCGATCCCTCGAGCGCGTAGTGCGGCTTGGCGTCACCGAGCTTGTAACCCAGCGTCGTTAGCAGCCCGTTCTTCGAGTGCACGATCTCTTCACCGGTGTTGAAGATGAGGAAGTTACCCGTGCCATACGTGTTCTTCGACTCGCCGGTGTCGAACGCCGCCTGACCGAACGTCGCGGCCTGCTGGTCACCCAGGATGCCGGCGATCGGCGTCTCGCGGAGCAGGCTCGAGCTGTGCGCGTGACCGTACACCTCACTCGACGACTTGATCTCAGGCAGCATCGACTTCGGCACATTGAACACCGAGAGGATTTCGTCGTCCCACTGCAGCGTCTCGAGGTCCATGAAGAGCGTCCGGCTGGCATTGGTCACGTCGGTGACGTGAACGCCGCCGTCGGTTCCACCGGTGAGGTTCCAGAGCACCCAGCTGTCCGTGGTGCCGAAGAGCAGGTCACCGGCCTCGGCCTTCTCGCGGGCTCCGTCGACGTTCTCGAGAATCCAGACGATCTTGGTTCCGGAGAAGTACGTCGCGAGCGGCAGGCCGACCTTCGGCTTGAACCGCTCGACGCCGCCGTCCGCCGCGAGCCGGTCGACGATCGACTGGGTGCGCGTGTCCTGCCAGACAATGGCGTTGTAGACCGGCTTGCCCGTGGTCTTGTCCCAGACCACGGCGGTTTCACGCTGGTTGGTGATTCCGATCGAGGCGATGTCGTGACGGGTCAGGTTTGCCTTCGAGAGCGCCTGGCCGATGACTTCACGGGTGTTGTTCCAGATTTCTGCAGGGTCGTGTTCGACCCAGCCTGCCTTCGGGAAAATCTGCTCGTGCTCGAGCTGGCCGGTCGAGATGATCGATCCGGACTTGTCGAAGATGATGGCCCGGGAGCTTGTGGTTCCCTGGTCGATTGCGATGACGTAATCCGCCATGTCGTACTCCTTCGTATGCATTTTTTCGGGATTAAAGCGTTACGGATGCCACGGGGTGGCGACGGCAGACGCCGTCACCGCCCGCGTGAACTAAAGGACCGGCAGCAGGGCCAGTGAGGCCCAACCGGCAAGGGCACCACCGATGAGGGGTCCGACAACCGGAACCCAGGCGTAGCTCCAGTCGCTCGACCCCTTGCCCCGGATGGGCAGGATGGCGTGAGCGATTCGAGGTGCGAGGTCACGAGCCGGGTTGATGGCGTATCCGGTCGGTCCACCGAGCGAGATACCAATCGCCACAACGACGAGAGCGACGGGCAGGGCGCCGAGGGCAGCGAGACCGGCGGTCTCCCCCTGGCGTCCGAACGAGACGACGGCGAACACCAGCACGAAGGTGCCGACGATCTCCGTGATGACGTTCCAGGCGTAGCCACGAATGGCGGGCCCTGTGGAGAACACGGCGAGCTTCGCTGCCGGGTCATCTGAGGCGTCGAAGTGCTGCTTGTAGGTGACGAACACGAGAACCGCACCGATGAACGCACCGACCATCTCACCGCCGAAGTAGGTGAAGGTCGACGCAAAGTCCACGGGGATTCCTTCGACGAAGTTCTCGTTGCCGGCCGCGATGAGACCGACGGTAACCGCCGGGTTGAGGTGGGCACCCGAAATGTAGGCCGCGAGCACACCGACGAAGACAGCAAAACCCCAACCGAAGTTGATCAGGAGCCAGCCGCCATTGAAACCTTTCGTCTTGGCCAGCACGACGTTAGCGACGACGCCACCACCGAGCAGGATGAGGAGCGCCGTACCGACGACCTCCGAGAGAAAGATGTGACCTAAAGTAATGTCCACGTTGACCTTCCTTGTTTAACTTCTCGGTCGCGATTGCTTTCGAGAAGTGGCGATTTTCGATCCCCTGTGAAACGTACCGACGAAGCGAGGTACGAAACAAGAGCACCGCGTGAGAATCCGTGCAGTTATCGCCGGTCTCGGCGCTGAATTTATGCGTTCGCCACCGTTTCAGCCGCTTCCAGTTGCACGCCGTGCTCGGTGCTGAGGATCTCGGCAGCAGCACGAACCTCGGCACGCGTCTCGTCTTCGGTCCAGGAAAGGACCGTTGAGAGGATGCTGGCAAGCTCGGTGAGAAGCTCATCCGACGCACCGCCCGTGAAGGCGATGCTCGTCCGGCGCTGGAGGACGTCGGTCAGGTGCACCACCGCTTCGGTGCGAGCGATGTGCTCAATTTCCTGTCGGCTGTAGGCCGGCGCGAACTGCAGCGGGGTGTCGCCGGACTCGGCGAGCTCGGTGATGATGGCCGACGCACGGGTGCCGTACCGCTCGAGGAGTTGGGCAGCGCGTTCCTTGCCGACCTCCCGGGAGTTGTCTGCCACCCAGACGGTGAGGGCGCCGTCTGTGGTCGGGAACCCGACCCCGCCGCCGATCGGCCGGCCGAGGGTCTCCACGGTGCGCTCCCGCTTGAGCAGCGCAAGCGTGTCATTGGTGAGGTGCTCGGCGAGCGCACGGAACGTGGTCCACTTGCCACCAACGAGGCTGAGCATGGTCGATGCACCGAGGGGCGTTGGAACGATCCGGTAGTCACGGGAGACGAAACCGGGGGCCAGGTCGCCGTGGCCGGGCAGCGGGCGGATGCCCGAGAACCGGTAGACGATCTCCCTACGGTCGACCGCGATGTCGGGGAAGACGTGCTGAATGAGGTCGAAGAAGTAGTCGACCTCTTCCTCGGTGCAGACAGCCTTGTCGCGCGGGTCTGCCTCGAGGTCGGTGGTTCCGACCATGACCTTGCCCTTGAGCGGGTAGATGAGGACGATGCGGCCGTCTTCGTGCTCGAAGAAGATCTCGCGACCGCCGGTCGCTGCGAGGAGTTCCGGGTTATCGAGCACGATGTGCGAGCCCTTGGTCCCGCCCATGAGGCTGGTCGGCTGACCGAGGGCCGCGTTGGTGAGGTCAGTCCACGGCCCGGAGGCATTGATGACCACGTCGGCGGTCATCACGAACTCGTCGCCCGAGACGGTGTCGCGCAGCCGCACCGAACCGCCGTCGACGCCAACGGCCTCAACGTAGTTCGAGGCCCTGGCGTGCGGGCCGGCGGCGAGGCCGTCCTGCAGCACGTCAAGGGCGAGCCGCTCAGGGTCGTGCACCGATGCGTCGAAATAGGTGGCCGTGTACTTGATGCCCGGGTTGAGCTTCGGCAGGGCCGCGAGGCCCTTCTTCTTGCCGACAAACTTGTGGCGAGGAACACTGCCGCCATCACGCGAGAATGCGTCGTACAGGCTCAGTCCGACCTTGATGAGCAGAGCGCCGCGTTCCTGAGGCTTGCCCGACTTGTGGGTGAGGAAGCGCAGCGGTGCGCTGACGATGCCGGAGAAGGTGGAGAAGATCGGCACGGTGGTCTCAAGCGGCTTCACGTAGTGCGGGGCGATCTTGATGAGGCCGTTGCGCTCGGTCACCGACTCCTTGACCAGCCGGAACTCACCATTCTCGAGGTATCGGATACCGCCGTGGATCATGTGGCTCGATGCGGCTGACGCGCCGGAGCAGTAGTCGTTGCGCTCGACGAGCGTGACGTCGACGCCCTGCAGGGCCAGGTCACGGAAGGTGGCGATCCCATTGATGCCGCCACCGATGATGAGAACCTGCGAATTGGGGTGCGCCCGGAGCGCCTCAACGGTGGCCCGGCGGGATTCTGGCTGCGTCGCCTGATCGATCATGCTCGCTCTCCTTGTGCTGTCGCGACCGGAACCCGCGTGTCGCGGCGCTTTCCGACCTCCATCGATTGTTGGACTATATTCACTTGTGTGCAAACCCGATGCACAAACGTGCAAGGAGATTTCATGAGTACGTCATCAGCCGCGAGCCTGCCAGCCAAAACCCGGGACGCCCTCACCGCGGCACAGCTCTACTACCTGCAGGACCTGACGATGGATGCCATCGCTCACGAACTGCACACGTCGCGATCGTCGGTCTCCCGGCTTCTCGGACATGCCCGCGAAACGGGGCTGGTGGAGATCCAGGTGAAATCGCCGCTGGACATGCCTCGCCAACTCGAGGGAGACATCCGCAGTGAATTTGGTGTTGTGGCGCACGTTGTGCCAGTCCCCGACCAGACGAGCGACGTTGACCGACTCGAACGCGTCGCCCTCACCGCTGCACGAATTCTCGGCGGGTTCTTCGACTCGAACATGTCAATGGGAGTGGCCTGGGGCTCGACCATGAGCGCGCTGTCGCGGCACCTCCTGGCGAAGCCGACCCACAACTCGTCGATCGTGCAGCTCAACGGAGCGGCCAATCCGCGCACGACGGGGCTGCTTTACGCGAGTGAGATTTTGCAGCGGTTCGGTGCGGCGTATGGTGCGGCTGTGCAGCAGTTTCCGGTGCCGGCGGTGTTCGACGACCCGGCCACGAAGGCCGCCCTGTGGCGCGAGCGCAGCATCAGCCGGGTGGTGGAGATGCAAAACAGCCTCGACATCGCCGTCTTCGGCCTGGGCTCGCCGTTCGCGGGCGTGCCCAGCCACGTCTACATTGGCGGGTACCTCGATGACGAGGACTTCGGACAGTTGCGCGCGGCCGGTGCCGTTGGCGACGTCGCCACCCGGTTTTACCGTGAAGACGGCTCCACAGACGGCATCGCACTCAACGAGCGCTCGAGCGGCCCCAGCATGGAGGTGCTCACCACGATCGCGCGCCGGGTGTGCGTTGTCGCTGGAGAAACCAAGCTGCAAAGCCTCCGCGGTGCCTTGGCTGCGGGCCTCGTCACCGACCTCATCGTTGACTCCGGCACCGCTCGGATGCTCGTCGGCCACTGAACGCCTCGGCCCCGCATACAGAATCGACACAGTTCGTCAGGAATAGAACCGCTCGCGCTGCGTTGAGCCTACGATAGACACAAGAAACGTGCTCCGGGGTCGGTGAAAGTCCGAACCGGCGGTGATAGTCCGCGAGTCGTTCGCAGCAGTGCGAATGGTTGAGCTGGTGAAATTCCAGCACCGACGGTAATGGGTTGCTTAGGCAACGCTCAGTCCGGATGGGAGGCAGCACGCGCGACGGTCGGCACGCTCAGGTGTGCCGGGTGGCGCGGCTCGAACGGCGCTCTGCGCCGGTCGCGGCTACCCCGGAGCTCGCCTGAAAACGAGAGAAGTTCCGACATGGGTACGAGCGACACCACCGCAGCGGCTCCCGTCGCGCGCGTCGCCGATCAGGCGACGCTCATGCGCCGGGCGTTCGGACTTGCCCGCCGCGGTCCCGCGCGCGGCGTGAATCCGCAGGTCGGCTGTGTCATAACGGATGCAACGGGCACCGTGATTGCCGAAGGCTGGCATCGTGGCGCTGGGACGGCTCACGCTGAAGTGGATGCTCTGTCCGCACTGGGCGGCGTGGTTCCGCCCGGCTCCACGGCCATCGTCACGCTCGAACCGTGCAACCACACCGGGCGCACCGGGCCATGCGCCGAGGCGCTCATCGACGCAGGAATCTCGCGCGTCGCTTACTCGGTGTCCGACCCGGGTCAGCACTCGGGCGGAGGTGCCGAGCGGCTGCGTTCAGCGGGAGTCGACGTCGTCGCCGGGGTGCTCGACGACGAGGGGGAAGCCCTGCTCGGCGACTGGCTGCGCGCCGCACGCCTCGGTCGACCCTGGGTGATCGCCAAGTGGGCGCAGTCCCTCGACGGCCGGGCGGCGGCGGCCGATGGCTCGAGCCAGTGGGTCACTGGCCCCGCCGCGCGCGCCGATGTGCACCGCCGGCGGGCCGCCGCCGACGCCATCGCTGTTGGCACGGGCACCGTGCTGGCCGACGACCCGGCGCTCACCGCTCGCGACGAAACCGGTGCCCTCTGTCCAGACCAGCCGATCCCCGTGGTGTTTGGCCGACGCGAACTGCCGGCGAGCGCCCGACTCCGCGAGCACCCACACTCCCCCATTGCGCTGAGCGGCGGCGACCTGGCTGCCGACCTCGACAACCTGGCGAAGCGTGGCATCCGCTCGCTGTTTGTTGAAGGAGGTCCGACGCTCATCAGTTCGCTCGTTGCGGCCGGCCTGGTCGACGAATACCTCATCTACCTTGCCCCCGCACTCCTGGGGGGCCCACGCACGGCACTCGGCGACATTGGCGTCGCCTCGATCGGCGAGATCCGCCGACTCGAGATTGCGTCCGTGCAGCCTCTTGGCGACGACCTCGTGATCGTCGCACACCCGAAAGGAAATGACTGACCCGTGTTCACCGGAATCATTGAAGAAATTGGCGAGGTCACCGCTGTCGACCGCACGGCAGACGCTGCCCGGATCACCGTGCGCGGCCCCCTCGCCGTGACCGGCGCCCGGCACGGTGACTCGATCAGCGTGTCGGGGGTCTGCCTCACCGTCGTCGACTGGACCACCGAGAGCTTCACGGTCGACGTGATGGCCGAGACCCTGCGCATGTCGACCCTCGGCGACGTCGTTCCGGGCCGCACGGTGAACCTCGAGCGCGCGGCGGAGGTCGGCGACCGGCTCGGCGGGCACATCGTGCAGGGCCACATCGACGGTACCGCCACTCTCCTCAGCATCACCGAGGGCAGCGCCTGGCGGGTCCTGCGGTTCAGCCTCGCACCCGAGCTCGCACCGCTCGTCGCCCGCAAGGGGTCGATCGCCGTCGACGGCATCTCGCTCACGGTGAGCGCGGTCTCCGACCCGGCCGAAGCGGAGCAGTGGTTCGAAGTCTCACTCATTCCGGAGACCCTGACCGCGACCACCCTCGGTGCACGCGGCGAGGGCGACACCGTCAACATCGAAACCGACATCGTGGCGCGGCACGTGGAGCGTATGCTCGCCCTCACCTCACTGAATGAACGGATGCCTGTGGGCAGCGAAAGGAGCGACGCATGAGCATCGCCACCATCCCCGAAGCGCTCAAGGCGCTGCGCGCGGGCAAACCGGTGCTCGTTGCCGACGATGAAGGACGCGAGAATGAGGGTGACATCATCCTCTCCGCCGAACTCGCCACCCGCGACTGGATTGCCTGGACCGTGCGCCACTCGAGCGGGTACATCTGCGCGCCGATGTCGAATGAACTCGCCGACCGGCTTGAGCTGCCGATCATGGTGGCCGCCAGCCAGGACATTCGCCACACGGCATACACGATCACCGTGGACGCCGCTGAGCACGTCACCACGGGCATCAGCGCGGCCGACCGCGCCACCACCCTGCGGGTTCTCGGCAACCCCGGTGTGCTGCCGACCGATCTCATCCGCCCGGGACACATCGTTCCGCTCCGCGCCGTCGATGGCGGAGTGCGCGAACGGGCCGGGCACACCGAGGCCGCCGTCGACCTGATGAAACTCGCCGGGCTCAGCCCGGTCGGGGCCATCTGTGAGGTCGTCACCGAGAACGGTGACATGATGCGGTTGCCCGGGCTCATTGAGCTCGGCGCGGCACACGACCTCCCGGTCATCACGATCGCCGCGTTGATCGAGTACATCACCGAGCACCCTGACGCCTCGAAGGTCTGCGACGGTGACCACGCTGAAGACGAGGCTGTTGCCCAGTCCTCCCCCGTGCTCTTCGAAGTGGAAACCAACGTGCCCACGACCCACGGCACCTTCCGTATTCGGGCGTACCGCGACCGCAACACCGGGGCCGACCACGTGGCCATCATCGCGGGCACCCCTGAGAACGGCGCACTCGTTCGCGTGCACTCCGAGTGTCTCACCGGCGAGGCCCTCGGCTCGCTCAAATGCGAGTGCGGGCCACAGCTGGATGCAGCCCTCGACACCATCCAGCGGCACGGCGGAGTCGTGGTCTACCTCCGCGGCCACGAAGGCCGAGGCATCGGCCTGATCAACAAACTGCGTGCCTACCGGCTGCAAGAAGAAGGACTCGACACCCTCGACGCCAACCTGGCGCTGGGGCTCCCGGGCGATGCGCGCAGCTACCTGGCAGCATCCGCAATTCTTCATGATTTGGGTCTGGACGAAATTCGTTTGCTGACCAATAACCCGGAGAAGGCGCGGCAGCTCGAAGAGTTCGGCGTTGCCGTGAGCGAGCGTGTGCCGCTCGTGGTCGGCGTTGGCGCCTTCAACGCGTCGTATCTCGAAACCAAGCGTGACCGGATGGGCCACGAATTCACCCCAACAGCAATCGCGGCCTCTGGCCAGGAAGCAGGAACACATTCATGAGTGGACACGGATCCCCCGACCTCGCCGTGGACGGCAGCGGACTGAACGTCGTCGTGATCGCCGGGTCGTGGCATGAGGAGATCAGCAACGGCCTCATCGCCGGGGCGACCCGC
>NZ_JALJZZ010000002.1 GCF_024171565.1 Okibacterium sp. HSC-33S16 | reverse complement strand
TTTGGCATTTGACATTGTGCACGCTGTTGAGTTCTCAAGGATCGGATGCTCCCGCTTTTCACCCCTCAGGGCTGCTCCGCAGGGCAACTTCTCTACCTTAGCACCCTTTTCCAGAAGTCCGAACCAGACCAGAACCAAAGTTCCGAACCCAATCCAACCCCCTCAAAGGAGCAAGGAAACCCACACACACAACCACCAAAAACTTGGCGATCTTTACAGTGTGGGAGATGGTCCCGCATGAGGCCGGCGAGCGAAGCTCAGCCGCACCTTTGGGGTGACGAGTAGTTACTCTACGTCCGGTCTCCCCAGCCACGCAAATCACAAATGCACCCCGGGCGTGTCGCGCTGGATGGGCCCGAAATGGTGACCATTTAGGCGACGTTTGCGTCGTCGGTTGCCTGGCCCCGCAGCATCCGCACCCACTGACTGAGATAGAGAGCGCCGGCCTCATCATGGATCACGGTGGGATGGTGTCGGACCGGATACGGGGTCTCTGGAACTCCGTCCGTGGGGCGAACGTCAACGTGCGCAACATCGAAACCCTGAGCGTGCAGCCAGTCGGCCATTGCGTAATCGGTTCGCGAGTCACCGAGGGTGCGCCATGCAGTGGGGACTTGTCCGCCATCATCGGTCAAGAGAGCAAGGAGCTTCTCGGCGCCGAGATCTTTGCCCAGGCGAACAGACTCGATATCGGTCGAGATGATTGTGGGGTCGATACGGTACGGAACGGCGCCGGACTCATCAGGGTGACGCTCGTCGTCCCATTCGTAACCGAGACCCTGGCGCTCGAACTCCCGCGCTGCGTCACTGTCGAAAGCACCGCGTCGGGCGGCGAACTCTTCGGCCGAAACGGAGACACGTTGCTCCACCGAAACCATTGCGCGCTTGGTCTCATCGAAGAAGACCACATCGCTGTACGACGACTCGACCAGCCCACGGATCGCGTCGCTGTAGGAACTGGGCATCGCGAGAGTCTCGTCGACATCGACGTCACCCATTCCGTCTGGGGTGATGCGGACCGTGACGGCGCCTTTCTCACAGACCGCCCAGACACGAGCGGTCGCGCTCAGGCCCCCCGCGACGAGATGAGGCAGCACCTGCTCCCGGATGAAGGCGTCAGACCGTCCAGTGTTGAAAGCGATCGGAATACCCCCGTTCGCGAGCTCGACGAGGTCGCTGGCAATACTGGGTATAGCGATGCTTCGACTTACCGGGCTGGCGATGGGGCCATCGACGTCGAGCAGAAGACCAAGGATCGGCGCGTTATCAGTCACTCCCCCAGTCTAAATGGGGCCAAAACGCCGGACTTCGCCGCGCTCGGGCAACAAAAAAGAGGACCTCGCTCGAGATCCTCTTCTTCGATTGGCGGTGACGGTGGGATTTGAACCCACGGTGCGCTTTAGACGCACACAACTTTTCGAGAGTTGCACCTTCGGCCGCTCGGACACGTCACCGCCGTCGAGTGTAGTAGATCGTGCAGGTCTGCGCGAATCGAGTCGCCGTCGCGGCTTGTGGAAAACGCGCTCGTCCCCTTCCGGCGCGCACATCATCCGATGTCGGTGGCCGCGGATAGGCTCAGCGCATGGCTAAACCGACCTCAACTTTCAAGTGCACCGAGTGCGGCTGGCAGACAGCCAAGTGGGCTGGCCGCTGCGGCGAGTGCCAGCAATGGGGCACGGTCGTCGATGCGGCGGCGGAGGTCGGGATCGTTCAGCGCGTATCCGCGACGACGCTATCCAGCGACCGATCGGCGCGACCGATCACGGAAGCCTCGGAAGGGGACGTCTCACACTGGCCGACGGGAATCGATGAGTTCGATCGTGTACTCGGCGGAGGCATTGTTCCCGGTGCGGCGATCCTGCTTTCCGGTGAGCCCGGCGTCGGTAAATCAACGCTCCTCCTCGAGGTGGCCGCGAAGGCGGCGAAAGCGAAATCGCGGGTGCTCTATGTCAGCGCCGAGGAGTCCGTCAACCAGGTCAAGCTTCGCGCCCGTCGTACCGGAGCGCTGAGCGATAACTTGTTCCTTGCGTCGGAGACGGACCTGGCAGTGGTCCTCGGCCAAATCGATGCCGTAGCACCCGAGCTCCTCATCGTCGACTCCGTTCAAACCGTTTCCAGCCCGCTCTCTGACGGTGTCGCGGGTCAGCCGAGTCAGGTTCGTGAGGTCGCACAGACACTCATCCGCATCGCTAAAGAACGAGGCTTGCCCGTCTTGCTTGTCGGGCACGTCACGAAGGACGGAAGCATCGCGGGCCCGCGCCTTCTCGAGCACCTCGTGGACGTCGTCTGCCACTTTGAAGGCGACCGCCACACGTCTCTCCGGTTCATCCGGGCGCTCAAGAACCGTTTCGGGCCGACAGACGAAGTCGGTTGCTTTGAGATGACCGGAGACGGTATCGCCGAAGTCCCTGATCCAAGCACCTTGTTCCTCAGCCGTGACATCACCGTCTCGGGAACCTGTGTCACCGTGTCGATGGAGGGAAAGCGAGCCCTTCCGGTCGAAATTCAAGCGCTGGTGCTTGAGACAAGCGCTCCCAACCCCCGCCGGGTTACGAATGGTGTTGATTCCTCTCGCGTCGCGATGTTGCTCGCCGTCCTGGACCAACGCGCAGGCATCCGCCTGCACGACAAAGACATATACGTGTCGACGGTCGGTGGAGTGCGGCTCACCGAACCCGGCGCAGACCTCGCCATTGCGATTGCGCTGGCATCTGCCTCAATGGGATACGCCGTTCCGCATAACTTCGCGGCGTTCGGCGAGATCTCGCTCGCCGGAGAGGTGCGCCCGGTCAGTGCCGCTCGTCAGCGCACGTCTGAAGCGACCCGCCTCGGGTACAAGACGATCGTCGATGCCCGCACGGGCAGCATCCGTGAAGCGCTCGAATTGGCGAAAAGATCGGCCGGGTCTTCCTTCGATCGCGAGCTTGATTCGGTCTTCTAAACCTGCCTCAGAGGGCGAGCACCCGGAGTAGTTCGTCGGGGCTGGCCTGCATGGGATGTGGGCCAGCAATGTCAAAGAACACCGTCTCGATGTCTTTGCCGTGCGTGCGAAGAAAGGTGTGCAACCAGGCACCGTCGTGTAGGCCGACAAATGGCGGGAGCGCTGCCGGCTTGTGTGCGGCATCGCTGAAGACGAGCAGGGCGAGTCGGCCGGACTCCGGCTGACGGTACGTCCAAACCTCACCCACGTCAGTGGGCTTATCGCGCTGGCCAGGCTTCACCAGAGGAACGACCATGCGGTCATTTCGCAGAGCGAAGGCAACGGCAGCCATGTCCTGCTTCTCAAGCGCTTCGGCGAGAACCTGTGACCGGAATTCGGGCTTCTTTTTCGGCATCTCTCTATCCTTGCAGGCCGGCCCTAGCCGTCGAGCAGGAATTGCTTGGTCTTCGCGCTTTCGATGCCAGCGACCGACGTGCTGAGGTGATATGACACCCCGCCCGAGGGAACGGCAGGACGTTCACCGTCGCAGGTGGTTGTGCTCGAGCGCGTCCGGTCCCAGGCGATCGGAGTGCTGGACGCGACGACCTGACCCGGTTCGAGTTGGACGACTGCATCAGCGGGTTCAACCTGGCAGTCCGTTGAGGTCCAGTAAACGTCGGTGCCGCTGGTGATGGTGAAAACTTGCTGGCTGGTTCCGACGTTGATGGAGCACGGGTTCTTTCCCGTATTCGTGATTTGCAGCGACAGTTGGGGCAACTCATTTGCCCCGTAACTGCCTTTGTCGGTCAGCGCTTCGACGGTGACGGACTTCTCGCTGCACTCCTTCACCTCAGCCGTGGCGTCTTCGGTGCTCTCCGGCGTCGGGGTGGCCGACGGTTTCGCGGTTGCGGATGTCGTTACCTTCGACTCGGTGGGGAATCCTGAGGTGGAACCGGGCTTCCAGATCACCAGGGCGACGATGCCGATGACGACCAGTAGCCCCGCAAGCACCCAGAGCCGTCGGCGGACGTAAACACTCCGTTTGTCCTTGGCGGACTGCTCACCCGTGGCCATGGATTCATGGTAACCAGAGGGCAGATCACAACCGGAGATGACTCGCGGGAGGCTGCGATTGCAGCCTCCCGCGAGTCACCATCAGGATTCACTCCGTGAAGAGCGGAAGTATCACCAGCCGAACAGCTTGGTGATCCAGCTGATGATCTTCTTGATGACCTTGACGATCGTCTGGATGGGAGTTGGTTGCGGCTGCGGCGTCGGTTCATCCTCCGCTACCGTGATCGGGATGGTGACGGTCGTACCGGACTCCGCTGCCGTGATAGTCAACGTCTTGGCACCAGCTCCCGCCGGAACGGTGAAGGTCACAGTCGCTGCCCCCTGGCTCACCGGCGCGGTGGCCACCGTCGTCCCGTCGATGGTGGCCGTTACCGATGTGTTCACCGGGCTGCCGAGCGAGGTGAGGTCGAGTTTCGACAGGTTGAGCGTAATCGAGGATCCGGCAGTGACCGGTGCCGTCGGAATTCCCGTGACCTGGACCGAACGGCGGTCGTAGCTCGGCGAGACCGGGCTGTTAGCCGTCAGATAAGCGATCCACGCGTCCCGATCGACAAGGCCCGAGTCTCGAGTGTTCGCTCCTTCCTTGAAGACATGGAAGTTGTCGCCGCCCTGCAGCAGGAAGCTGAAGGAACCGATGCGGTAGCTGCGCGTCGGGTCAATCGGAGCACCGTTGACGGTGATGCTGGTGATGCGATCACCCTCAGCACGTGCGGGGTCGAACGTATAAGTCACGTTGTTCGACAAGCCCAGCTGGAGGTAGGCGCGGCTCGGCACCGTTCCGTCTGAAGCTCGTTGCCACTGCTGCTCAAGCATGACCTTGAACTGCGCGCCGGTGAGCGAGGTAGTCCAGAGGTTATTGAGGAACGGCAGCACCGCGTTTGCCTGAGCGTAGGTGATGTCGCCCGCCGCCAGATCGGCCCGAAGACCACCGGGGTTTACGACCCCGATCTCCGCCGCGCCTCTATCAGCAGACGACAACGAGTCAACGAGGGCGTCGGCGACGAAGTTGCCGAGTGTCGATTCAGACGACCGGTCATCACGGACGCCATTGTTGAACGCCGTGGTGATCGGTGCAGTCGCGTTTCCGACGATCTGCTGCCCGATGACGTTGGAATCAGCGATCGCCTTGTCAACGATCCGTTTCACCTCGGCCACGACGGGATATGTCGCGACCAGTTCGGCATCAGCTGTCGTCAGCCGCGCAACGTTTCGCGCTTCGTACGAAGAGATCTCGCCGGTCAGCGTGTCCACCTTGAGGGTGATCTGACCAATGAACTCTCCATAGCTCCCGGTCTGGAGAACGGGGCGTGTGCCCTGCTCACCGGGAATTGGAGCATCCCACGCGTACTGCTTGTGTGTGTGACCGGTGAAGATGGCATCGACGTCGGCGGTTGTTTCGGTGACAATCTCAGCGAAAGCCCCACCTCCGGCGATCTCTTCCTCGAGTGTTGCGCCATCCGGAGTCCCGGAGCCAGCGCCTTCGTGGTACTCGGCGACCAGAACATCCGCTTCACCATTCGATTCGTCTCCATCGGTCAGCTGTGCGGCAACACGGTTGACGGCGTCGACGGGATTACCGAAGTCGAGGGATTCGACCCCTGCCGGAGAGACCAGAGTCGGCGTCTCTTCGGTCACGGCACCGATCACACCGACGGTCACACCGTCAACCTCAAAGAGCGCGTACTCCTGAAGCGCCGGCGTCGTGGTGCCCTTGGTGTACACGTTGGCTCCGAGGTACGGGAACTTCGCGTTGTTTCCACCGTTCATCACCCGATTCACCAGATCGTCATAGCCCTGGTCAAACTCGTGGTTGCCAACGGCAGCTGCCGCAAGCCCCAACGCGTTCAGCACATCGATCGTCGGTTGGTCCCTCAGCGAGCTCGAGGCGAACAGCGAGGCTCCGATGTTGTCACCGGCTGAGATGAACAGTGAGGAGTCCGCTCCGAACTGTGCTTTCAACGACTCAATCGTTCCCGCGAACTTCACCGTGTTCGCATCAATCCGACCGTGGAAGTCGTTGATGTTGAGCAGGTTCACCACACTCTCCGGGCTGAAGTCGATACCGACCAGCAGCGGGTCGTGATCGCTCGACCGATACGGGTCTGCCGCGTAGAAGTTCGTGGCGTTGTAGTTGTACCGCGAGTACTCAAGCGCGATGGACTCCACGGAGTTGATGTTCCACACGTCCGCGTCCGTGACCAGAGTGTTGGCATCCGGTGACGCAAACACGTAGTCGAGCGAACCGATTGCCTGGCCGAAGGCGTAGGTCTGCTCCCCCGTCTTCGCTCCCTGGTTGATGTAACCGGCTGCGAGCAGCACAGCGATCGGGTCTTCCTTGGCGTATGAGTTGAAGTCGCCAACCAGGAACACCTTGGTGGTGTCGAGCTCACTCTTCAGTTCGTTCGCGAAGTCAACAAGGGCGGTCGCCTGGCGGATACGGTCACCGTTGTATGCACCCTGGCCGGTGTCGACGTTGTCTCCCGTTGCTCCCGAGCCGCTCTTCGACTTGAAGTGGTTGGAGATCACGAGGAACGTCGTCGAGTCCGCACCGCCCTTCGGCTTGAATGCCTGGGCGTCGGGCTGACGAGCGTTGGAGAACGCGGGCGAGTCGA
Organism: Okibacterium sp. HSC-33S16; assembly: GCF_024171565.1. Classification (GTDB taxonomy): domain Bacteria; phylum Actinomycetota; class Actinomycetes; order Actinomycetales; family Microbacteriaceae; genus Mycetocola_A. The sequence continues at coordinate 673,424 of NZ_JALJZZ010000002.1, read as the reverse complement.
GCAGGATGCGGGTCTCTCCCACCGTCTCAACGGACGCCGTCTGGTAGATGAACGCCGTGCGAATCACGTCTTCGTCGGCGGGCACCTCAGCGGGTGACGGGACAAAGGCCCACACGTCGCTGCCGGCTGCATCGTTGAGCGCGTCGACGAGAACGCTCAGCGCATAGTCGCGGTCCTTCCCAATGGCGGCGGAGTTCTCGATCTCCTCGAGCGAAACAACATCGGCGTCGAGTGCCGTGATCGCCGACACGATCTTGGCCTGCTGGCGCTCGAGGTTCGCCGCGTCCGCTGCACCACGCACGCCGCACCCAGCGGCATCCGAGTTGTTCACCGTGACGGGGTTGCCCGCTCGATCGGTGAAGTACGTGCACCCGGTGCGGTCAGCGCCGGTGGTTGCGAAGTAGTTAAGCACGTTGAACGTACCGAGCGTGATGTCGCCGCCAACGTCCTTGGGCTTCGCGGTGCGGGTGTTCTCGAAGGTAGCGGGCTGCACGGTGGACGCGTTCGCCGCGGTGAGCTGGGTTGTCGGCTGGAACGACCAAGCGTCGAACCGGTAGTCGAGTACGACCGGGGTCGTGAACGTTGCGGCTGCGCCGACGCGCACCGGGGACTCGTTCGACAGGTACGGCAGCGGGATGTTCTTGTTCGACCCACCGTTGGCTGTCGAGAGGTAGTTGGTCGTCGCTCCGTCATCAAGAAGCACGAGTTCAGCATCAAATCGCGCTTGAGCGGCGGCGTGCTCCGCAGTTCCGGGCAGACCAAGAACGGTCGGGTTCACGAGCGGAGTCGTGGACGCGGTCAGGCCGATCGTTCCAAACCCGTTGGTGTCGAAGACATCGGTGACCGTGTAGTCGCCAGCGGGCGCAAGAAGCATTCCCTCGAGCAGCTCTCGTTCCGCCGCCGTGGTCGGGTAGGCAACGGCGGCTGGCACGGGCGCGGTCACCGTTGCGGCGTCGAGCTGGGTGAGCCCGTTCGCATCGACCGTGACCTGGGTCATGCCGTTGTACTCGGTCACCTTTCCGGTGACCTCGACGTACTGTCCTACCGAAACGTTGGCGACGGTTGCCTTCGAATAGACAAATAATCCATCGGATGCCACGTGGCCGGTCAGGTCTGCACCGGTTCCGGGGGTTTGAATGTAGTAACCATCAAACCCACCGGTGGGATACACCGCCGTGACCACGCCGGACGTGGTGACCGTGGCGTTCGACACGGGGCTCACGTCACCCGTGCCCTGGATCTCCGCGATGCTGAGCTTCTGCGGGACGGTGGGGTCGGTCGGATCGGTGGGGTCGGTCGGATCGGTGGGATCCGTCGGATCGGTGGGGTCCGTCGGATCGGTGCCGTTCGCGGAGTTCTGCGGCGTGATGCTCGCGGACAGCGTGAAGTCCTGTCCATTGCTGTCTGTGTCGGTGAAGGCCGTGCGCACGAGCGATTTCACGTCGGTGTTCCCGGCCGGGGCAGGTGCAGGTGCCGTCTCGAACGTGTTCGAGATGCCGTAGCCGAGAACATCGACGACCGCCGCGTTTCCAGCGACGTTTCCGGTCGGGAGGGTCACCGCGGTTGAGCTCGTGGCGAGGATCAGAGTGCCACCGCCGCCGGCTGTGTTGATGCCGCCACTCGAGGCGTCCGGGGTCGGAAGCGCGGCGCCATTTGCCCCGTTGCTGCCGCCCGAAACCAGGTAGTAGCCGCCGGCAGCGATGCTGCCCGTGAGGGCAACCACTCCACTCGGCGCCGCCGAGCCGGTCGCCGACCGGTACTGCAGCGACCAGCCGCTGACATCGACCGGGGCATCCGTTGGGTTATACAGCTCAACAAACTTCGTGGTGTATGCCGCTCCGGCACTACCCCCGGAGAGATATGCCTCGTTGATCACCACCCCGGAGCCATCGGGTGCCGCGGTCGCCGGCAGTGCCGACAGCGGCGCAGCAGCGAGTCCGAATAGTGATGCGATTGCGGTAACACGCCAGCCGCGCTTGGACAGCAACATTGATCTCCCTGAAGTTTGTCCCGATGAGATGGCACACCAGACGGCGCCTCGTTGCACCGCAAATGGGGGTCAGATCCGGCCAACTCTCACTCACGTTAGAGCCACCGGATTAACGCCTGATCACCGGAAATGTAAACAGTGGGTAAAAGCTAACTGGCCACAAGAACCCCCCGCAAGAGGCACAACATATGAGCAGGCTCGCGGGCCCAGGAAATGCGCCTGACTAAAGCAGTTTGAGCATCCGGCTGTTGCCGAGCGTATTGGGCTTGACCCGGGCGAGGTCGAGGAACTCAGCGACACCCTCATCGGTCGAGCGCACCATCTCGGAGTACACCGCCGGGTCGATGATGTCTTCACCGATCTCCATAAATCCGTTGCGCGTGAAGAAGGGCACTTCAAAAGTGAGACAAAAGAGGCGACGCAAACCGAGCTCACGAGCATCCGCTTCAAGGGTGTTCAATAAGGCCCGACCGACGCCGCGCCCAAGCCAGTCCTCGGACACCGCGAGCGTGCGCACCTCGCCGAGGTCTTCCCACATCACGTGCAGGGCGCCGCAACCGACGAGCGTGCCGTCGGGAGTCGTTGCAACCCGGAACTCCTGCACCGCTTCGTAAAACACGACGCGTTCCTTGCCAAGCAGGATGCGCTGGGCGACGAGCGGTTCGATGAGCCGCTGAATGGCGGGCACGTCGGTCGTGCGTGCACGACGGACCAGGTATCCGGTTTCTGCCTGCTCTGTCATCCTCCCCAGTTTAGTGACCTGTATCGTTTCGATATGCGACTCGGAGTGCTCGACATCGGTTCAAACACGGTCCACCTGCTCATTGTTGACGCTCACCCCGGTGCGCGACCGGTTGCGGAGGCCTCGCACAAATCGGTCGTGCGGCTCATGCGCTACCTCGATACAGACGGCTCAATCACCGACGAGGGCGTCACGGCGCTCGTCACGGCAATCGGTGACGCGGCCCGGATTGCGGCGACGAGCAACCTCGATGATCTGCTGCCTATGGCAACATCGGCTATTCGCGAGGCCACCAACGGACCCGAGGTCATCGCCCTGATCGAACGGGAGACCGGCCTGACACTTCAGGTGCTCAGTGGTGAGGACGAGGCGAAGCTCACCTTCCTGGCGGTGCGCCGCTGGTACGGCTGGTCGGCCGGCAACATCCTCCTTTTCGACATCGGCGGCGGTTCGCTGGAGATCGCATTGGGGGCGAATGAAGAAGCGGATGTCGCTCTGTCGCTTCCCCTGGGCGCCGGACGTTCCACGGTCGGCTTCCTTTTCGACGACCCACCGACCCAGCCGCAGCAAGATGCCCTGCGCGCACACGCTCGCGGGGTGATCGCCGAGGCCCGGGCCGCGTTTGCGGGGCTCGAGAAGCCGACCCACATCGTCGGTTCATCGAAGACGATTCGCTCGCTTGCCCGGCTCGCGGGATCCGTTGTGGACGGTATCGGTGACGACCGGATGCGCCTCCGGCGCAGCCAGCTCGACGACTGGGTGCCGCGGCTGGCCCAGATTCCAGCCACCTCGCGACCCGCCCTCCCTGGCATCACCATGGATCGCACCTTCCAGATCGTCGCGGGTGGAATCGTGCTCAGCGAGGCCATGGCCGGATTCAACGTGCGTGAGCTCGACGTCTCGCCGTGGGCGACACGCGAGGGTGTGCTGCTGCGCTACCTTGACCACCTGGCCTGAACAGGCATCCGCTGATAAAAAAACGAAGGGCCCGAAGGATTTCTCCTTCGGGCCCTTCGCGTTCGGTTCTGGTTAGGCGTTGCCGGCCGTGAGGTCAGGCGTTGCCGAGCCGGTGCCGAGTGAGCGGCCTGCGTTGACGCCAGCGCCGACGGTCTCACCGCGCGGCTTGGTGTCAAAGACGAACTCGCCGCCGGTGAAGTCCACGTGAACGTGATCTCCGGAGTTGAGCAGTCCGTTGAGGATGCGCTCACTCAGTCGGTCTTCGACCTCGTTCTGCATGGCGCGACGCAGGGGTCGTGCTCCGAGAGCCGGGTCGAAGCCCACCTCGATGAGCCGTTCCTTCGCGGCGACGGTCATGTCGATCGTCATGTCGCGGTCGAGCAGTCGCTCGCTGAGGCGCTTCGCGAACAGGTCGACGATCTGCAGGAGCTCCGCCTTCGACAGCTGCGGGAACACGATCGTGTCATCGACACGGTTGAGGAACTCAGGCTTGAAGTGCTTCTTAAGCTCTTCGGTGACCTTGGCCTTCATGATCTGGTAGGTCGCGACGGTGTCGCCCTCGATCTGGAAGCCGACCGGTCCGCCAGCGATGCCCTTCGAACCGAGGTTCGTGGTCATGATGATGACGGTGTTCTTGAAGTCGACAACCCGGCCCTGTCCATCCGTCATCCGACCCTCTTCGAGGATCTGGAGGAGGGAGTTGAAGATGTCGGGGTGAGCCTTCTCGATCTCATCGAAGAGCACAACGCTGAACGGCTTGCGACGAACGCGCTCGGTGAGCTGGCCACCCTCTTCGAATCCGACGAATCCGGGAGGAGCACCGAACAGTCGTGAGACCGTGTGCTTCTCACCGTACTCGCTCATGTCGAGCGAGATGATGGCGTCTTCGTCGTCGAACAGGAACTCGGCGAGTGCCTTGGCGAGTTCGGTCTTTCCGACACCGGTCGGACCGGCGAAGATGAACGAACCGGAGGGACGCTTCGGGTCCTTGAGCCCGGCGCGGGTGCGGCGGATGGTCTTGGACAGCGCCGAGATGGCTTCTTCCTGGCCGATGACGCGCTGGTGCAGCGCCTTCTCCATGAAGACCAGTCGAGACGACTCTTCCTCGGTGAGCTTGAAGACCGGGATGCCGGTGGCCTGAGCGAGAACCTCTGCGATCAGTCCTTCATCGACGGTGGCCGTGGTCTTCACGTCACCCGAGCGCCACTGCTTCTCAAGGCGCAGTCGCTCGCCGAGGAGGTTCTTCTCCTCATCGCGCAGCGACGCTGCCTTCTCGAAGTCCTGGTCCTCGATTGCCGTTTCCTTCGCTCCGCGAACGACCGAGATCTTCTCGTCGAACTCGCGCAGTTCGGGCGGGCTCGAGAGGATCGAGAGGCGAAGGCGTGCGCCGGCCTCGTCGATCAGGTCGATGGCCTTGTCAGGGAGGAACCGGTCGGCGACGTAACGGTCGGCGAGATTTGCGGCAGCAACAAGCGCACCGTCGGTGATGGACACCTTGTGGTGAGCTTCGTAGCGGTCGCGCAGCCCCTTGAGGATGTTGATCGTGTGCGGGAGAGACGGCTCGTTGACCTGAATCGGCTGGAACCGACGCTCGAGTGCCGCATCCTTCTCGAAGTGCTTGCGGTACTCGTCGAGCGTTGTGGCGCCAACGGTCTGCAGCTCGCCGCGGGCAAGGAGTGGCTTGAGGATGCTCGCCGCATCGATCGCACCTTCAGCGGCACCCGCACCAACGAGGGTGTGGATCTCATCGATGAAGATGATGATGTCGCCGCGGCTGCGGATCTCCTTGGTGACCTTCTTCAGGCGCTCCTCGAAGTCACCGCGGTAACGGCTTCCGGCGATGAGCGAACCGAGGTCGAGCGAGTACAGCTGCTTGTCCTTGAGCGTCTCGGGTACATCGCCCTTGACGATCGCCTGGGCGAGGCCCTCGACGACAGCGGTCTTACCGACGCCGGGCTCACCGATGAGAACCGGGTTGTTCTTCGAGCGGCGCGAGAGGATCTGCATGACCCGCTCGATCTCCTTCTCGCGACCAATCACCGGGTCCAGCTTGTTGTCACGGGCAGCCTGGGTCAGGTTACGGCCGAACTGGTCGAGGATCTGGGAGCCGCCCTGCGCGGTGGTCTCTGTGGTGTTGCCACCGACCGGTGCAGCTTCTTTGCCCTGGTAACCCGACAGCAGCTGAATGACCTGCTGCCGAACACGGTTGAGGTCTGCACCGAGCTTGACGAGAACCTGTGCGGCGACGCCTTCACCCTCGCGGATGAGGCCGAGCAGGATGTGCTCGGTTCCGATGTAGTTGTGGCCGAGCTGAAGGGCTTCGCGGAGCGAGAGCTCAAGCACCTTTTTGGCGCGCGGCGTGAAGGGGATGTGGCCTGTCGGCTGCTGCTGGCCCTGACCAATAATGTCCTGGACCTGCTCGCGAACCGCGTCAAGCGAGATGCCGAGCGACTCGAGAGCCTTTGCTGCGACGCCTTCACCCTCGTGGATGAGACCGAGCAGGATGTGCTCGGTTCCGATGTAGTTGTGGTTGAGCATCTTGGCCTCTTCCTGGGCCAAGACAACGACGCGACGAGCGCGGTCGGTAAATCTCTCAAACATTTTCGCTCCTTCGGTGACCGGGCAGGGATGGGGACACCGTTACAAAGAGAGTAACCACCGGAGCTTTGTAATACTCCTTTGTTCGCTGTGCGCGCACCCCCGCTGAAAGTTCCCCCACATTTAGCTCCCTCTGCGACCTGTGCGCAGATGCAGATACCGTCGATCGCCTGTTGGAATGAGCTGTCAGTATCCCGACATGAGACCACCCCGCCCGCTGCCTCCAGAGCTCGGCACCGTGTTCAGCATCGCCGATGCCCGGTCGCTCGGCGTGGGTTCCGACCGCCTCTTCCGCAGCGATCTCACGGCGCCATTTCGCGGTGTCCGACTCCTACGTGACACGATTTTGCGAGCGGATGCCACGGGGCACGACGATTTCGAAACCGCCACCAGAGCGACGCGAGCGTTGGCACTCGCATACGCCGAGCGCATGCGCCCTACCGAGTTCTTCAGCCACCTCACCGCCGCCGAACTCTGGGGTGCTCCGACGCCACACGTGCCGGGATCCCCGCTCGACGTTGCGGTATTCGGCAACGATCCGCTCCCTCGGTGTCGCGGCGTCCGCGGTCACCGGGCTGATCCTCGACTGACAACGACGACGACGCTCAACGGACTCCGCGTGGCTACCCCGGCGTCGGTATGGGCATCGCTCGGCGCATTGCCCCTCGAAGACCTCGTCGTCATCGGCGATTACTTCTGCCGTGAGTGGCGCGAGGGGTTCCTCAGGCCTCGTGCGGGTCAGAGACCGCTGACCACACGCACGAAACTGACCGCTGCGCTGGACGCGGGACGGCGAGTCGGCTCTTCCCGGCTGCGTACCGCTCTGGGGATGGTTCGGGAGGACTCGTGGTCACCTCGAGAGTCGCTCTGCCGAATTCTTCTCACCACCGCGGGTTTGCCTGAGCCGTCGCTCAACCTTGACGTCGACGGCCCGGTCGGTTTCCTGGCTTGTGTGGACCTGGCGTATCCGACGTATCGCGTCGCCATCGAATATCAGGGACAACACCACGGTGCGCGATATGCGAAAGACATCGAGCGCATCGAGGCGTTGCGGGCAGCCGGGTGGATTGTCATCCAGGTCTCGTCAGCACTTCTCGCGCGCCCCTCGGATCTCGTCGAGCGGGTCCGGAAGGCGCTCATCTCTCGCGGCTGGCGCCCTTAAGCTCGTTCACCAGCGCTCATCTCTCGCGGCTGGCGCCCTGAGCTCGTTCGGATGCCGCTTAACCGCGGTATCGCGGCCGGATACCGCGGTTTTCCGGCATCCGAACGCGTCAGCCCAGAGTATGGATGCCAAAACTGGCGAAGAATCCGATCGTCGCGATGAGCCCGGTGAACGCTTTCGCGTCACGGAACGCTTCCGGGATCATCGTGTCGCAGATCATGGCCAGGATGGCGCCAGCCGCGATGGCCGTGACAAAGGCCGTTCCGGCCGGAGGCACGGGTTGCAGGAGCACGAATCCACCGAGCGATGAGAGTGCGCACGCCACGGCGATCCCGATCCACAGGCCGAAGACGTATTTCGCACTCCGTTTGTCGGACTTGAGCTCAGCCGTGGACGCCAGCCCCTCGGGGATATTCGAGATGATGATGGCGAGCAGGACGGGAATGCTGAGCTGCCCGCCTGCAACCATGCTGAGACCGAGGACGGCGGTTTCGGGGATGCCGTCGAGGAGCGCTCCGATCGCGATACCAGTGCCGGTGCCCGGCGACTCGTTCGAGCCACGCCGGTTGCGGGCGTCGACCCGGTCAAGCACAACGTTGGCGATGACGTAAACCACGGCGCCGGCAAGGAAACCCGACATGGCTGACCAGAACCCGCCCTCCTGGGCTGCTTCCTCGACCAGGTCGAAGGCCAGTGCTGAGATGAGCACGCCCGAACCGAACGCCATGATGGCGGCGACCACGGTTCGCGGCACCCGAATGAACCACGCGATCACTGCACCGACGAGCAACGCTCCCCCGGCCAGCGCTCCGGCGCCAGCGGCCAACCATGCTTCCATTCCGTCAGACTATTCCGACCGGACGGGTCGCGGGGCCACACGCGCGCCGGTTGACATGGCCACGTCACAGTCGCTAGGTTATCGATATTCGTTGTTATCGATTATCGATGGGGTACTCCATGAACGCAGAAACCACTCTTCGACCGACGCGCTCGGACCGCGCCGACCTCTGGACGGTGCTCGTCGTTGGCGCGATAGTCGCTACCGGCGCACTCGTGCACGCCGTGATGCGGATTGTGTCGGTGGTGTCGAACACCGACGTTGAGGTGATCGCGCCGTTTGCCGCCGACACCCGGGCGGCCGTGCCGGTGGGCCCGAATGGCACTCCACTCGACGTCCAGGTCGACACGGCCGTGCTCACCGTGTCGGGACTGCCGGTCATTGTGGTGGTCTCCCTGGTTTTCGCGGCCGTGGCGGAGTTGCTCATGACCCTCGGCATCGTCGCGTGCGCGGCCCTGGTGTGCCGGAACCTGATGAGGGGGCAGGCGTTCTCTCGCACCAACACCCGGCTCGTGTTTGCCACATCGATCACCATCATCGTCGGCACAACACTCGTGAACCTGTTCTCGACGATGGGCGCCAACGGTGCACTGGCGAAACTCAGCGACAAGACCTTTGACGGCTTTGTTGCGGGTGCCAGCCTCGTGCCGTACTTCATTGCGATCGCACTCGGGGCCGTCGCACTCGCCTTCAAGGCCGGAGAACGGTTGCAGCGCGACACCGAAGGTCTTGTCTAGTGGGCGGAATGGATGACGAGCCCACAGGCATCCGTTGTCGTCTTGACGATTTGCTTGCGGAACGCAACATGACGCTGACCGAACTCAGTGAACGGGTGGGGGTGAGCATCGTGAACCTGTCGGTGCTCAAGAATGACCGGGCGCGCGCCATTCGCTTCTCGACGCTCGTGGCAATTTGCGATGCGCTCGACTGTGAGGTCGGGGACGTGCTGGTGCGGGGCTGAGCGCTACTGAAGCGCGGAACTCAACCGCGCGAGGTTGTCGAGAACGGTGGAGCGAAGCGGCTGTTTCATCCACTCGTCGAGGGTGAGCTCGCGACTCTTGAGCCGGTACTCATCTTCGACCGCACGCATGTCGTTGACGAATGACTCGCCGCGCACCATGAGCGACACCTCGAGGTTGAGCCCGAACGAGCGCATGTCCATGTTGCTCGAACCAATGACGGCGACCTCGTCGTCGATCGTGAAGTGCTTGGCGTGCAGGATGTACGGCGCCGGGTAAAGGTAAATCCGCACGCCGGCGCGAAGCAGCGCCTCGTAGTAGGAGCGCTGGGCGTGGTAGACGAGGGCCTGGTCGCCGATCTCAGACACGAAGAGGTCGACGGGAACGCCACGGTGCACGGCGGTTGTGATCGCGTAGAGCATCGATTCGTCCGGCACGAAGTAGGGGCTCGTGATGACGATGCGCTTCTGTGCCGCGTAGAGCAGGCCGAGGAAGAGGCGCAGGTTATTCTCACCATCGAAGCCGGGGCCACTCGGCACGACCTGACAATCCAGGTCGCCGTCAAGCACATTCGGGTCCTCGAGATCGATGTCGCCCGAGAGCAGTTCGCCGGTTTCGCTGTACCAGTCGCTGAAGAAGATGGCCTGGATGCCCCCGACGACCGGCCCCTCAACCCGGGCGACGAGTTCCTGCCACTGCAGGCCGCGCCGGATATTGACGCGCTTGTTGTACGAGCGGTCGATGACGTTCTGCGACCCCATAAATGCCACCAGCCCGTCGATGACGAGAAGCTTGCGGTGGTTGCGCAGGTCCGGGCGCTGGAATTTGCCGCGCCAGGGCTGCAACGGAAGCATCAGGTGCCAGTCGGCACCGATGTCGTCGAGACGGCGCTTGGTTTTGGCGTAACCCTTCGTGCGCAGGTTCGCGACGTGGTCGAGCAGCACCCGCACGGCAACACCGCGGGCCACCGCGCGTTCGAGGGCGTCGAAGAACGGCGCGGTGGTCTCATCACAGCTGAGAATGTAGAACTCGACGTTGACGTGCTTCTTTGCTTTGTCGACCTCCTCGACCATGGCGGCGAGGGACCTGTTGTAGTCCCCGAGCAGTTTGGCCCTATTGCCACCGAGTAGCGGCAGCGCCCCGAGGTTGCGATTCAGTTGCACCAACGAGGAGAACCAGGGCGGCGGATTGGGCCGCAGATCCTGCTGCGGCAGGTTCTCCGACGCGATGCGGATGAACTCGTTGATGTCGGCCTGGATCTTGCGCCGGTACCTCGGCAGCTTCGGGTTGCCGATCAGCAGGTACGCAAGCACACCCACGTAGGGGATGAGGAAGATGGCCAGCAACCACGCCATTCCCGCGGTCGGGCGGCGGTTGCGCGGCACAACGATGACCGCGATCACCCGGATGATGAAGTCAACGACAAAAAAGAGGACGATCGTCCAGTCGTTCCACAGCCCGTCCCAGAGCCGGGTCCAGACTTCTGCCCAGAATGACGCAACGTCCACGTACCGCTCCTGTCATCGGACTACCGCCCCAGCTTATCGGCCACCAGACGTTGGGCGATCGGGGCTTCGAGGCGCTCAGGCCTCGGTGGAACCACCAGCGGTTGCGCCCGGCGTCGGCGGCAAACCGAGGCGTGCGCGTTCGGTGGCCTCAATCTTCGCGTAGGCAGCGCGCTCATCGCGATCCGATCGAATGATCGACCGCATGACGACCCAGAAGATCAGTCCGACAAGAACGGTCGGCGCGAGCGACCACAGCGCGTTTACCCAAAAGTTGTCCATGACACCTCAAGGATACCCCGTGATATCCCAACGGATGCTGTGGGCTGGCTAGGTAAGAATGCCCCAAATTCCGCTGAGCAGCAGGTAGGCCCCGATCCCGCCGACGATGACCCAAATGGCAATTCGGTTCATCGACGGCTTCTTCGGGTCCTTCGGATCCGTGACGTCCTTGGGCAAGTATTCGTTCATCATTTCACCAGGGGGAACAGGATGGTCTCCCGGATTCCGAGTCCGGTGAGCGCCATCAGCAGACGGTCGATGCCCATACCCATGCCACCGGTCGGCGGCATGCCGTGCTCGAGTGCACGCAGGAATTCTTCGTCGAGTCGCATCGCTTCGACGTCTCCGCCAGCGGCGAGCCGAGCCTGTTCGACGAAACGCTCGCGCTGGACAACCGGGTCGACGAGCTCGGAGTAGCCCGTCGCCAGCTCGAAGCCGCGAATATAGAGGTCCCACTTTTCGACGACGCCGTTCTTCGAGCGGTGTGCCCGAACCAGCGGTGAGGTATCGACCGGGAAGTCCATGACGAAAGTCGGTGCAACGAGGTCACCCTTGACGAAGTGCTCCCAGAGTTCCTCGACGTATTTGCCGTGGATGGGGTGCGGCACCACGATGCCCTCGCGGTCGGCAAGGGCCTTGAGCTCCTCGAGCGGTGTCTCCGGCGTGATTTCGACACCGGCCGCTTCGCTGAGACTCTCGAACATCGAGATGCGTGCCCACTCGCCGCCGAGGTCGTACTCGGTGCCGTCTGCCCAGGTCACGGTGTGTGAGCCGGCGACAGCCTGAGCAGCGTCCTGGATCAGCGTCTGGGTGAGGTCGGCAATCGAGTTGTAGTCGCCGTAGGCTTCGTACGCTTCGAGCATGGCGAACTCCGGGCTGTGCGTGGAGTCTGCACCCTCGTTACGGAAGTTGCGGTTGATCTCGAACACCCGGTCGATGCCGCCGACGACAGCGCGCTTGAGGTACAGCTCGGGTGCGATGCGCAGGAACAGGTCGGTGTCGAATGCGTTCGAGTGGGTGACGAAGGGCCGTGCCGATGCTCCGCCGTGCATCACCTGGAGCATGGGGGTTTCGATCTCGAGGAAGCCACGCGCCGTGAACGTCGACCGCAGGCTGGCAACGGCCTTCGAGCGCTGGATCACGTTCTGGCGCGCCTGCTCGCGAGCAATGAGGTCGAGGTACCGGCTGCGAACCCGGCTCTCTTCGCTCAGTTCGTTGTGCAGGTTCGGCAGCGGCAGGACTGCCTTGGAGGCGATTGTCCACTCGTTTACCATGACCGACAGCTCACCGCGACGGCTCGAGATAACCTCACCGGAGACGAAGAGGTGGTCACCCAGGTCGACGAGCTCTTTCCACTCGGCCAGCGACTCGGCGCCGACTTCGGCGAGCGACACCATGGCCTGGATACGGCTTCCGTCACCGGACTGCAGCGTGGCGAAGCAGAGCTTCCCCGTGTTCCGGAGGAAGACGATGCGCCCGGCGACGCCCACGGTCTCACCGGTGGTCTCATCAGCCTGGAGGTGGCCGAACTTCGCGCGTACCTCGGGGATCGTCGTGGTCACAGGTACCGAGACCGGGTACGCCCCGCCTGCCGCGCTCGATGCACTCGCGATGAGGCGCTCACGCTTGGCCAACCGCACGGCCTTCTGCTCGAAGATCTCTTCAGCGGTGGGTTCGGCGGCCTCTGCAGCGGGTGGGGCTTGGGTCATGACGGACGTCTCCTTTTGGGGTCAGTTCAGTTTACGCGGCGCAGCCGCTGGAGCCGATTCGGCTCAGGAAACGGCGAGCGTGCGGTTGTCGATGAGCCGCGTGCTGCCGACCTTCGCGGCAACGAGCACGACGACCGCGCCGGTGTATCCGCTGTCGACGGGGCCGAAGGTGTCGGGGTTCACCGCGGCGAGGTAATCGAGCTCGATCGCCGACTCACCGTCGAGCACCGACTGTGCGGCCGCGACTGCGGCATCGATGCCTCGGGCCTCTGCAGCAACCGCCGCCTCGAGCGCTCGGGAGAGAGTCAGCGCCGATTGACGTTCCTCGTCGGAGAGAAAAGCGTTGCGGCTCGATAGGGCGAGCCCGTCCTCGGCGCGCACGATGGGCACGCCGTGCACCTCGACCGGGATGTTGAGGTCGCGCACCATCCGCTTCACGAGGAACAGTTGCTGCCGGTCCTTCTCGCCGAAGACGGCGATGTCCGGAGAGACGATGTGGAACAGTTTCGACACGACGGTGAGCATGCCGTCGAAGTGCCCGGGCCGGGTGCGACCCTCGAACGTCGTGCCCGCTTCACCGGCGACCACGCGCGTGCCGACATTCCCGTCCGGATACATCTCCGCAGCCGTCGGAGCGAACACAAGGTGAACGTCGCGCTCGGCGAGCTTGGCCACATCAACGTCGAGCGTGCGCGGGTATGTCGACAGGTCTTCGTTCGGCCCGAACTGCAGCGGGTTGACGAAGATCGACACCACCACGACGTCACCGAGCGTCCGCGCGTGGTCAACGAGGGTGAGGTGACCGTCGTGCAGCGCGCCCATCGTGGGGACAAGCACCACCTTCGGCGACGAAATCCCGCGGGCCTCTGCCTCCCGGCGGGCGTCCTGGATGCGTGCTCGGATGGTCGTAATGCTGTCGGTCACTCCCCGATGGTACCTGCTGGCCGGGTCAGAAATCCTCGCCGTCGAGCGGCTCGATGCTTTCGGGCCGCGACGTCTCTCGCAGCGCATTGTCGACGGATGATCGCACCAGCGACGAGAGGAATCCGCCGGGATGTTCAACACCAATTTCCGAGAGGATGCCTGTGGCTTGCGCAACGATCGATCGCGAGAACGCCGTGGCGATCTCGATAGCCTCCGCGTATGCCGCCCGGTCGTTCTCCGCGACAATGACGGGTTCGCCGCCCATCTCGACGACGAGGGCCTGTCCGATCGGCTGCACGGGAACGGGCGCTGTCACGGCGAACCAGGTCTCACCGAGCCTGCCGATGTCGATGCTGGTTCCCGTGAAGTCCATAGCCGGGTGGATCGCGAGCGGAATGGCCCCGAGCGCCTGGGCCGGCGCGAGCACGGCGGTGCCAAAGCCGGCGGCCGTGTGCAGCACGAGCTGCCCGGCGCGCCAGCTCGAGGTCGCCGCGAGTCCCTCGACGAGAGCGGGAAGTTCGGCGTCAGGAACCGCGAGGATCACAAGTTCACTGCGCTCCACAATGACTGGGATGTCGAGGATCGGCGCAGACGGGAGGATCGCTTCGGCCCGGTCACGGCTCTCGTCGGACACCGCGCTGATGCCGATGATCGCGTGGCCGGCACCGGCGAGTGCAGCACCGAGGATCGGCCCGACGTGGCCGGCGCCAATGATGCCGATACCAAGCCGCCCGGCACGAGCGCTCACGCGTCGACTCCCTTCTCAGCCCAGCGGTGGCTTCGATCGATCGCCGAGGCTTCGACCGCGGCCAGCGACACCCGTTCGAAAAGCCGAAGTGCTTCGTCGGAGCCGATCGCCGGCAGGCTCGCGGAGATCGGGCCGACGACGGTGTGCGCTCGAGCCGACGCCAGCCGGAAGGTGCGCTCGAGGGGGCCCTGTGACACGGCAATGCTCTGCATGCGGGCGAGCGGGAGCAGGTCGAGTTTGCGCCAGATGACGCCGCGCCGGAAGAGCAGCAGGCCGTCGTGAACGGCATAGCCGGTGCGCCGCCAGGCGAACGGGTTGATCCAGCGGGCGCGGCGCGGCGCGAGGATGAAGCCCGACCGCTGCGGCTCGCGGAACGCGCTCGACAATTCGACGTGCAGTGCTTCGGCGCTCACACCATCGAGGATGAGCTCGAGCACCTTGGCCACGTCGCTGAGGTTGCCGACCGGGAGGATCGTCGTGTTGCCTTTGCCGTTCATGGCCGCCTCGGCCGAGAGCCCGGCCTTGTTGATCTTCACCTGCCACCAGTCGAACGGGCGCCAGATCACCGATTGCGAGATCTCGACCGCGTGAATGCGCCCCGGCGGAAGGGTGTCGTTGCTCGTGGACAGCAGACCGAAGCCGATGCGAACACCCGACGAGGTTTTGGCGATGCTGTAGCGCAACGACTTCATCACCGACGAGGAGTAGTAGCTGACGAACCCGATGACGCTCGGCACAAACCAGAACAGCGACCAGAATTGCCCGTTCACGAGCGAGAAGATCATCACGACGGCGAGGATGATCAGGAACACGGTGCCCGAGCTCAACAGCGTCGAGCCGATGAGCCGCCCGATTGAAATGCGCACGACGGACTCGGGCGGAGCCGCGTTGGGGTCAAGCTCCGGCGCGAGAAACTCGTTTACTCGTTCGGTGACCAGTCGGGTGAGCGCCGGGTCTGTCGGCGACTCGACGCCGGCGGGCCCCACGGTCGGCCGGGGCGCGACGCCAGCCTCGGCGAGCTTGACGCCCGAGGCGAGGGTGAGCACATCGCGTCGCAGGTCGTCGGCGTCTCGCGAGTACAGGTACTCGAGTTTGACGCTCGCGTCCTGCCCGGCAACACTGACCTCCATTTTGGCCGCACCGAAGATCCGTGGCAGCAGCGGCCGGTTGATGCCGACGCCCTGGATGCGGTCGAGCTTCGCCTTGCGGTGGGTGCGGAAGAGAATACCGCTGCGCACTTCGACGGCTTCGTCCGTGACCCGGAAGGTGTGCATGCGCCAGGACAGGAAGAACCCGCCGATGACGAGCAGCAGGACGATGAGCAGCCCGAGAAGTGCGAGGCCGACAAACCCGTGTTCCCAGACGTAGGTCAGCGGGTCGTACTCCTGCGAGTCGAACTCGCCAGCACCCGGGAGGAAGATTTCCACGAGCCGCTCGCGGAGGTTCGCGATGAGAAAACCGACGATCGCGAGCATGGCGATACCACCGCGCAGGAGCGGAGTTGCCGGGTGCAATCGGTGCCACTCACCATCGGTGAGGGTTCGACGCGACGACCGCTCGTCTGGCGGCGATTGTGGGGGCTGCCCCGCAGCATCCGTCGCCTGATGAAGAGGCGGATACGACTGCTCGGCACCGTACCCGGGAACATTCGGCGGGATGCCCGCCGGCCGGTCGTCGGTCACAGCCCGGTCCGTCTACTCTCGGCGACCGCAACCAGGTGGTCGCGCAACTGTTCGGCTTCCTCCACCGGCAGGCCGGGAAGCACAATTCCGGTCGCCGTCGACGCCGTCACAAACTTCAGCTCGGCGAGCCCGTATGCGCGCGCGACCGGTCCGCGGTTAATGTCGATCAGCTGCATGCGGCCGTACGGCACCGCCACGAGACGCTGCCACATGATGCCGCGGCGAAACAGGAGGTCGTCGTCGCGGAGCTGATAACCGATCGAACGGATGCGACGTGGCGCGAGGGCCCCCGAGATGAGGCAGACGGCGAGGAAAGGACCGGCGGCCCACCAGATCCACCGTTGGTCGAGGGCGACGTGCATCACCAGGGCGGCGATCAGGACGAGAGCGGCCGTGATGCCGTAACCCAGCAGGTCAACGACGACGTACTTCGGTGAGACACGGCGCCACTCAGAATGCGGCAGGTCGAGGCGGCGGGGCGCGTCGCTGGCGGGCCCTCCCCGGTTCTCGACCGGTTCGGCCGGCTGGGGCTGGCCGTCTGCCTGCGGCTCGGGCAAGCGAGGAAGAAGGGCGGGCTCAGCGCCGGGGTACGTGTTTAACGCGGTGGCGTCGTCAGGAAGCGGGGGTTGCTCCGGGTGCGTCATCGTCATCATCCTTCGGCAGGGTGCACAGGTATTCGGCAAGAAGGCCGGCTGCCATGAGGAGCGCGGCACCAACGCATGAGCCTATCGTCAGCCACATTGAGCCTACCCCGGGCAGCACGGGACGGGTCGTGAAATACAGCAGCGCCCCGAGCGTGACACCGGTGAGAAGGGCGCCAACGCGTGACGAGGCACGGGCGAGCGCGACAACACGGAGCGCTTGGAATGGGTCAACCGGGGTCTTCGAGCGGCCGGTGACCGCTCGGCGGATGGGAACGGAGAAGCCGACGATGATGGCACCGACGACCACGAGGGTCAGCGGAAGGCTGATCGGCGGGATGATGAGCGCGGCGCCCATCGCCTCCGAACCGAACTCGATGAGGAACCCAAGGACGAGGCCGAGAACGCCGAGACCGATGAGCGGGGTGGCGCGGGTGCGGGTCATTCCGCTGCTCCCGGTGCGCGGAGCGCGGCCAGCAGGGCGTCAACCCGACCGTGGCCCACAAGCTCGGCGTCGGGGTCGACCTCGAGCCAGGGGGCGAGGACGAAGTCGCGCTCGGCGGCGCGCGAGTGCGGAATCTCGAGGTCGGGTTCTGCCACAACGCGAGTGCCGTAGGCCACGATGTCGATGTCGATGGTGCGGTCACCCCAGTGCTCGAGGCGCACCCGCCCGAGGTCCGCCTCGATGGTGTGGATCGCGTCGAGCAGGTCGCGGGGGCTGAGGTCGGTGTGGGCCAGGGCAACCGCGTTGAGGTATCCGGGAGCCGACGGGTCGGGGCCGTTTGGTTTCACAGCGACGGAGGCCGCGAACCCCGACGTCGTCGTGACGTGAACGCCGGCGGCCTGCAGGTGATCGAGCGCCGCCCTGAGGGTGGCTTCCCGGTCGCCGAGGTTACTGCCGAGGGCGAGGACCACGGGGGTGTTCGAGCCGGGCAGCTGGGAGGGACGCCGCACCGGCGGGTGGATGGGGGGCCGAGGGATCGGGCTCACGAGGCGGCTCCGGTCGATACTGTGTGGTCGAACGCCGCGCGAACGATGGTCACAGCGACGTCGCCGAATGGAACGGAGATCGGCGCGTCTGGCTTGTGCACGGTGACCGTGACGTCCCGGGCGGCCGGGTAGGCCAGGACGAGTGCGGCGATGCGCTCGGCAACGGTCTCGATGAGGTCGACCGGGTCGGAGGCGACCGCGGCGGCGACGCGCTCCGCCAGCTCGCCGTAGTGAATGGTGGTGGCCACGTCGTCGCTCTGCGCGGCCCGACGGAGGTCAATGCCGACCGTGAGGTCGATGACGAAGTCCTGGCCGTTCTCACGTTCGAAGTCGTAGACGCCGTGGTGGGCGCGCACGCGGAGGCCAGTGAGGGTGATGGAGTCGCCGGTAGTCACGTCTTCACTCTACGGCTCTCGACCGGCGCGCGGCCGGAGGGCGGGTCAGTCGGCGCCGCGCGCCACGAGAGCGTCGGCGAGGTCATCGGAGTGCCGCAGCGAGAGCACGAGCAGGGGGACCACAAAGGCGCGGATGCTCAACCGCCCGCCGCGCGAGCGTTGGGCGTCACGCAGTTGCTGGGCGAACCCCGCGATCACCGGCACCGTGCGGATGGACAGGGCAAGAACCAGGCTGACCCGTTCCGGGTTCACGCGCACCAGACGCAGCGGCGACAGCGCCACCTCGAACGCGTTCAGCAGATCCGATGTGCGCGTTGTGAGAGTGACGAGTCCGGCCAGCACGATTACGAGCACCATGCGTGTGATGTTGGCGAGAGCATCCTCGAGCGGCAGGAAGAGCAGCCCCGTGATCGTGAGGAGAAGAATAAGCCAGCGGATCATCAGCACCTGTCCCGCCAGCTCGCGAAAGCCCAGCCCTGCAACGAGGTACAAGACGACCACGATGACCGAGAGCGAGCCGAGCAGCACGAGCGACGCCGGCAGCACAGATGCAGCCAGCGCGAGCACAAACAACCCGATCAGTTTCCCGCCGGCCGGGGCGCGGTGCAGGATGCTCGACCCTGGACGATAGAGACCGAGGGCCTGCATCAGGCAAATTCCCGCTCGTAGCGACCGATCACGTCGACCGGGTTGCCCTGCTCCACGAGCCTGCCGCCGTCAAAGAGCAGCGCAACGTCGCAGCGCTCGGCGAGCCGGAGATTGTGGGTGACCAGCACGATCTGCTGCGGCAACGCCGCGAACAGGTCGGCGATCCGCCGCGTGTTCGCCGCATCGAGCATGGTCGTCGGTTCATCGGCGACGAGAAGCTCGGGGTCACTCACGAGCACCGAGCAGATGGCGAGCAACTGCTTCTGGCCGCCGGACAGGCTGTGTGCGGGTGCGTCGGCGTGGTCGCCCAGACCGTTTTCTGCGAGAACGGATGCCACACGGTCCGCAATCTCAGATTTGGACAGTCCTCGACCGCGAAGGGAGAAGGCCACATCCTCGGCGACGGTCGGCATGACGATCTGCGCGTCGGGATTGGTGAAAACAAAGCCCACCCGCCGACGAAGCTGCTTGACCTGGCGCAGCGGGTCGAGACCATGCACCGTCATACTCCCAGAGGTCGGTGTCTCGAGGCCGTTGAGGAGTCGGGCGAAGGTGGACTTGCCCGAGCCGTTGGCGCCGATGACCGCGATGCGGTGGGCATCGAGCCGGGTGCTGACGTTGTCGAGCGCGAGCCGGTTTCCGTAGTCGACCGAGACGCCGGTGAGGACGATCTCCCGCTCCATCAGCGCACCACCCGAAACAGGGCGGCGACGCCCATGCCGCCCCCGATGGCTGCGGTCGCAAGTCCCAGGGTTCCGGCGGGTGCTCCGCCGCGGACCAGCCGGGAGAAGAGCCGAACGACGCTGACCGCCCCGCTCGCACCCCAGGGGTGCCCGAGAGCGAGCGCGCCTCCGTCGGCGCAGACCCGGTCGTCGACACCGTTGGGGGTCGCCAATCCAAGTTCGGTGAGCACGGCGAGGGTCTGCGCCGCGAAGGCTTCAACGATTTCGATGGCGTCGATGTCGTCGAGGGCGATGCCGGTCTCCGTCAGTAGTTTCTCGAGCGCGAACACTGGCCCGAGGCCCGGGGTGGCTGGGTCGCAACCGACGGTCGCGCTCGCAACGAGCGTGAGCCCCGGAGCTGCCCCCCGGTCAGCATCGGGCACGAGCGCGACAGCTGCCCCGCCGTCGCTGATGCGGCACGAGTTTCCGGCGGTCACCGTGCCTCCCGGGGCACTCGCGAACACCGGCGCGAATCGGGCGAGTGTTGCGGTACTCATCGGACGCGGGCCATCGTCGGCGACAACCTGGTTGACGGCGACGATCTCCTCATCGAACCGCCCGGCGTTTCGAGCTGCAATTGCCCGGGCGTGGCTGCGGGCCGCATAGTAGTCCTGCTCGCCGCGGGAGATTCCGTGACTCCGTGCCAGGGCTTCGGCGGCCGGGCCCATATCGGGGTCGGGAAACCCTTCGGGCGCGAATGCCGCCCGAGTGTAGGTCTGGTCGTGGGAAATGCGGGTGGGCGCGGTCGATGCACTTTCCGCTCCCCCGGCCACGCGCATCCTCCGGCTGCCGGCCCGGATCTGCTCGGCCGCCACGAGAATGGCCGCGAGACCCGATCCACACTGCCGGTCGACGGTCATGCCGGGCACACTCAGGTCGAGGCCGGCGGCGAGCGACGCGACACGAGCCGTATTGCCGCCCGGGCCCATGCAGTTACCGAGGATGACGTCACCGATCGGACGGTCGCCACCGAGCACACGCCGAGCGTCGCCCAGCGTCGCGCCGATGCTCAGTGCGGCGAGCGACTCAACGCCCATCGCCGCCAGGCGCTGGCCAACCGTCGCTATCGGTGTTCGCCGCGCGGCGATAACGGTCGCAGCGTGATTAGGCAAGTCGTGGCATCCGCTCAGATTGTGCATCACGGGCGATCTGCGATCGCGCCACCTTGCCGCTTGCGGTTCGCGGAAGGTCGCCGCTCACGTACCACCGGCGGGGAACCTGCGCGACGCCGAGCCGGTCGCGGCACGCCGCTCTCAGTGTGGCTGCGGTCGGCGGGGAGCTGAGATCGTCCGGCTCGATGACTGCGCACACCCAGGAGCCGAGGCGGGGGTGCGGGGCGCCGAAGACGACGGAGTTCTTCACTCCATCGAGTGTACGCAACACGGCCTCGACGTCTTCGGGCACGACCGTGGCACCGGCCGTGAGGATAGCTCCGTCGCGACGCCCGCGGAGGGTGAGGATGCCATCCGCGCTGATGTCGGCCAGGTCACCCACTGTCGACCAGCCGTCGGAGTCGGTGCGGAATGAACCGATTTCGCCGGGGAGGTAGCCGAGCGCGGCGTACGCGGATCGGCTCCACAGTTCACCGTCGCGGACGTCGAGCTCGACGCCCGCGAAGGCCCGAAGGCCCACGCCATCGGTGTCGACGGCCACGAAAGACAGTTCGGCGGCGCCGTAGTAGCTCGCGACCTGGATTCCCGCATTCCCAGCGCGCGCTCGGAGGGCGGGGTCGAGCGACGCACCGCCGATGAGCGCGAAGCGGAGGCGAGTGCGGGCGCCAGCGTCGATCAGGTCGAGCACGTTATCGAGGGCACTCGGTGTTCCGTGCAGAACGGTGGCTTCGACGCAGTCCGCCGCCATGACCGTCGAGCCGGTCGGCAGGACAATCGTGGCACCCGCGTCGAGAACGTGCGCGATGGAGAACATCGAGAGCGAGGAGACGAGTGGAGACGGCAGCAGCACCGCATCGTTCGGGGTGAGTGACATCAGCCGGGTGACTTCGGGGAACGAGCGTGACCATGATGCGGCATCGCGCAGGATGACCCGGGGCGCGCCCGTGCTGCCCGAACTGAAGGTGGCCCAGGCCGCCTGCGCCGGAACAGAGGCGGACGCGACCAACGCCTCGAGCTCGGACCAATGTGACTCGCTCCACCGGCTGTCACCGATCGCCGGCACACCGCCTCGTGCGCGCACCGCCAGCGCGGCTACAACCGTCTCCACCGGATCCGACGACCGCAGCGGAACAAGCTGACCGACGCCAACCGCGCCCGGCCACGCCTCGACGCGAGCGCGCAGCTCGACAGGACTCAGCCGCGTCGCCCCCACCCGGAGCGCGTCGGACGTCACTGTGAGGCAGCGACAGCCGGGATGCGCGGAGCCCTGGGGAAGCTGAATGCCTTGGGGTACGCGCGCCAGACCGCGAGCACCAGTGCGGTCGACAGTGCCACCTTGACCAGGTCGCCCGGCAGGAAGATCAGGCTCGCGTATGCGGTGCCGAGCAGCGGGATCCCCGTTACCACCGACTGCAGCGGAATCCCGAAGAGGTAGACGGTGAGCACACCACCGACGAATGATCCCAGCGCCACCCGAAGCCAGGTCGGCTTGGTCGCCCCGGCGTGCACGATGAGCCCGGTCACAGCGGCGCCGAAGACGAACCCGATGAGGTAACCAACGGACGGGCCGAAGAACACGCCGATTCCACCGCGCCCACCGGAGAGCAGCGGCAGGCCGGCAGCGACGAGCAGCAGCAGGGCAAGCACTGAAGCGGCACCGCGCCACCAGCCGAGTACGGCACCGGCGAGCATGACGCCGAGCGTCTGCAGGGTAATCGGTACGGCATTGCCGAACAGCGGAATGGCACCGGGAAGTCCGAGCACCGCGATGAGAGCCGTAAACGTGGCGATGCGGGTCAGATCACGAAGGGAAGAATTATTCTCTGTGGTCACTTCTCCAGAGTGCCATCAAAGTACGGGCCGCGCGTTGCGGCGCATCCAGAGTGTTCCCGTCGACTTTGTGGACCTCATCCAAAAAGGCCGGTCCCATTCTCAGCCCAGGCGACGGCGGGCAGCGAGTGCGACGGTAGTCGCCGCAACGTTGTGCACCCGAACGCCCCAGAGACCGGCGTCGGCGAGCAGCGCACTCACCACGGCGGTCGGCAGGTCCCGCTCCGTCATGGATGCACCATCGGGCAGGAGCGCCGCGATGAACCGCTTCCGCGAAGCGCCGACGAGCACGGGCAGTCCGAGCGACTGAAGCTCGGAGATGCGCGCCAGAATCTCCCAGTTCTGGTCGGCCGTCTTAGCGAAGCCCAGCCCGGGGTCGAGGATGATCCGATCTCGCTCCACTCCCCCGGCCTCGAGCGCTTCGAGCCGCCCGAGAAGCTCGGTGCGCACGTCAACCACGACGTCGTCATAGTGCGCTCGCGAGTTCATATCGACGCTGTGCCCGCGCCAGTGACTCAGAATGTACGGGGCACCGGACCCTGCAGCAACCGCAACCATGTCGGGGTCGGCGAGCCCACCCGACACATCGTTGATGAACTCCGCACCGGCGTCGATCGTCGCGTGAGCCGTTTCGGCATTCATCGTGTCAACAGAAACGCGGATGCCATCGCGTGCGAGGGCACGCACCACCGGCAGGATGCGGCGCAATTCTTCGGCCACGCCGATACGCTCCGCACCGGGACGGGTCGATTCACCGCCGACGTCAATAATCTGTGCACCCTGGCCCACGAGCTCACGGGCGTGCGAAATTGCCGCGTCATGGTCGAGGAACTGGCCGCCATCGCTGAACGAATCGGGCGTGACGTTGAGAATTCCCATGACAAGCATGGAGTCGGCGAAGCGGTAGGCGTCAGCCACGAGCGCTCTCCGCGCTCGAGCCGATCATCGCGAAAATTTCGGTCCGACGGGCCGGGTCAGCGAGTTCACCACGACTCGCGACAGTGACTGTCGATGAGGCGGTTTGCCTCGATCCACGGGTGGTCACACACCCGTGCACCGCGTCGAGCATCACGAGAACACCCCGGGCCTCGAGTCCCTGCTCGAGGGCATCGGCGATCTGTTCGGTCAGCCGTTCCTGCAGCTGAGGGCGTGACGCCAGAGTGTCAACAACGAGCGGAAGCCGCCCAAGCCCCACAATGCGGTCCCCCGGCAGGTACGCAATGTGTGCGGTGCCAAGAAACGGGAGCAAGTGGTGTTCGCAGACCGAGCGGAAGGCGATGTCCCTCACCAGCACCACTTCCCCGTTACCGAAGTTACCGACCGGAACCGAGTCACGCAGGTGGTCGAGCGGGTCCGCGCCGATCCCGGAGAAGAACTCGGCATATGCCTCGGCTACCCGCGCCGGCGTGCGAGCCAATCCCTCTCGCGAAGGATTCTCGCCGATCGCCGCGAGCAGCTCGGTGACGGCAGCCTCGATGCGAGGCCGATCGACCCCCGCCATCGTCGCTACGCCGTTGCCGGGCGCGGGTCGGACTGCGACAGGGGTGGCATGCTCGATTCGCTCTGCACGCCGCCGTCGGTCACATCGGGATCGATGGGCGCCTTGGCGATCGGAACAGCGATCGGCGGTCGTTCTGAGATCGGACGCTTGGTCGACGAGAGCCACTGCGGACGCGGCGCCAGCTTCTTGATGTCCTTGAAGATGTCGGCCAGCTGGTTGTGGTCGAGCGTCTCCTTCTCCAGGAGCTCCGACGCCAGGCGGTCGAGGATGTCGCGGTTCTCGTTGAGTACGAGCCACGCTTCGTCGTGCGCCTGCTCAACGAGCACGCGCACCTCGCTGTCGACGGTCTCCGCGATCTGCTCGGAGTAGTCGCGCTGGTGGCCCATGTCGCGGCCGAGGAAGACCTCACCGCTGGACTGACCCAGCTTGATGGCACCGACGTTTGAGCTCATGCCGTACTCGGTGACCATCTTGCGGGCAATCCCCGTCGCCTTCTCAATGTCGTTCGACGCACCGGTGGTCGGATCGTGGAACACCATCTCCTCGGCGACGCGGCCACCCATGGCGTAGGTCAGCTGGTCGAGCAGTTCGTTACGCGTGACGGAGTACTTGTCTTCAAGCGGAAGCACCATGGTGTAGCCGAGGGCACGGCCGCGGGGAAGAATGGTGACCTTCGTCACCGGGTCAGTGTTGCGCATCGCTGCCGCAGCGAGAGCGTGGCCGCCCTCGTGGTACGCGGTGATGAGCTTCTCCTGATCGCGCATCACACGGCTGCGGCGTTGCGGTCCGGCCATCACACGGTCGACGGCCTCGTCGAGGGCGCGGTTGTCGATGATCTGGGCATTCGACCGCGCGGTGAGCAGCGCTGCCTCGTTGAGAACGTTGGCCAGGTCGGCTCCCGTGAAGCCAGGAGTCTTGCGCGCCAGAACCTCGAGGTCGACGTTCTCCGACATCGGCTTGCCCTTGGCGTGCACCTCGAGGATCTTGTTGCGGCCCTTGAGGTCGGGTGCATCGACGCCGATCTGGCGGTCGAACCGTCCCGGGCGAAGGAGCGCGGGGTCGAGGATATCCGGACGGTTCGTCGCCGCGATCATGATGACATTCGCCTTGGGGTCAAAGCCGTCCATCTCGACGAGGAGCTGGTTGAGCGTCTGTTCGCGCTCGTCGTGCCCGCCGCCCATGCCGGCGCCGCGGTGCCGCCCGACGGCGTCGATCTCATCGACGAAGATGATTGCGGGAGCGTTCTCCTTGGCCTGCTGGAAGAGGTCGCGCACTCGGCTCGCACCGACACCGACGAACATCTCAACGAAGTCAGATCCGGAAATCGAGTAGAACGGCACGCCGGCTTCACCCGCGACAGCGCGAGCGAGAAGTGTCTTACCGGTTCCTGGAGGGCCGTACAGCAGCACACCCTTCGGGATCCGGGCGCCGACGGCCTGGAAGCGAGCGGGCTCCTTCAGGAAGTCCTTGATCTCTTCGAGCTCTTCGATGGCCTCATCACTGCCGGCGACGTCTTCGAAGGTGACCTTGGGCGATTCCTTGGAGACGAGCTTGGCCTTGGATTTGCCGAACTGCATAACCTTGCTGCCGCCGCCTTGCATGCTCGAGAGCATGATCCAGAAGAACACACCGATGAGCAGAAGCGGGAGGAGGAGTCCAAGCGCGGAGAGCCACCAGCTGGGCTGCGGAACTTTATCGTTGAAGCCGTCAGAGGGGGCTGCCTCGTCGACCGCCGCGACGACATCGTCTGCGCGGGCGCTGATGTAGTAGAACTGCACCATCTTGCCGTTATCGCCATCGGCCTTGTCGAGGGTCAGGTCAGCGCGGTTGTCACCCTCGGTCAGGGTCGCGTTGGCGACCTTGCCGTCCTGCAGCAACTCGAGTCCGTGCTCGGTTGACACCTCTTTGTATCCGTTGAGGTTGAGCAGGCTTGAGCCGATGAAGAAGACCAGCACGGCAATGAGAATGTAGGGCAGCGGGCCTTTGAAGATGCGCTTGAAATTCATAGTGCGGATGAGCGGATGCCCAACACCTTTCTGAAGGTACGTGAAGACGCCTTGCGCCTTGTGGCCTCAAGGTTATCGTCGAAAAGCTGGGCGGCGCCTCTATGTTCGCCGCAAGGGGAAACGGCGAAGCGGCCGGGAAGGTTAGGAGTAGACGTGCGGGGCCAGGACGGCCACGTCGCGGAGGTTGCGGTAGCGCTCGTCGAAGTCGAGTCCGTAGCCCACAACGAAGTCGGTGGGGATGTCGAAGCCGACGTACTTGCAGTCGATCTCCACCTTCGCGGCCTTGGGCTTGCGCAGCAGTGCGCAGACCTCGATGGAGGCGGCACCGCGCGACGCAAAGTTCTCGAGCAGCCACGACAGGGTAAGGCCTGAGTCGATGATGTCTTCAACAATCAGCACATGGCGACCGGTGAGGTCGGAGTCGAGGTCTTTCCGGATCTGGACGACACCGCTCGACTTGGTTCCTGCGCCGTAGGAGGAGACGGCCATCCAGTCGATCGAGACGTGCTTCTTCATGGCACGCGACAGGTCAGCCATGACCATGACCGCGCCCTTCAGCACACCGACGAGGAGGAGGTCCTTGCCTTCGTAATCGGAGTCGATCTGGGCGGCGAGCTCATCGAGCTTCTCGTGGATCTGCTGCTCGGTAACGAGAATGTCTGTGAGGTCGCCTGCAATGTCGCTCGATTCCATGGACTCATCCTACCGCGGGGGCCTGGGCCGAAAATTCGAGCAGCCCGCCGTTCCGGGTCACCGAAATACCGGGAACGTTGATCGGTCCCTGGCCCTTCCAGTCGGTCACAAGCGCCGCGATGGCGAGGGTGTGCTGGCGCGACAACGACTGGCCGAACTCGCTGTATGCGACCATGCGAATGATGCGGTGCCGAAGCGCGGCAGGGTTCGCGCCGAGGGCCGCCACCGAGACGGCGATTCCCGCTTCGGCCGGCTCGCAAATCTCCTCGATGAACTCGTCGATCATCGCGTCGAACGCCTCGGTGTCCTCGCGCAGCTGCTCGGCCGTTCGGGCGAGCGCCTCGGCGATGCCCGGGCCGAGCTCGCGCTCGAGCACCGGCAACACTCTCTCGCGCACACGCACGCGAGTGAAGGCGGGGTCGCTGTTGTGCGGGTCGGTCCACGACTCCAACCCTTCGGCGACGCACGCAGCGTGGGTGTCGTCCCGGCGAACGCCGAGCAGCGGTCGCAGGTAGCTTCCGCTGACCGGTGCCATACCCATCAGACTGCCTGATCCCGATCCGCGGGCGAGCCCCAGAAGCACCGTTTCGGCCTGGTCGTCCAGCGTGTGGCCCAGCAGAAGAGCGGATGCCCCGGTGTCGCGAAGCGCGGATTGGAACGCTTTGTAACGCGCGGTTCGAGCCGCCGCCTCGGGCCCACCGGCGCCGCTGATCACCACCCGCGTTTCAATCACAGGCATCAGCCCGAGCGCCCGAGCGTGTGCCGCAGCTCGGGAGGCGACATCCGCTGATCCGCCCTGAAGTCCGTGGTCGACGATCACCGCGCCCGCAGAGATGCCCTGCTTGCTGGCTTCGAACGCGGTGGCCGCCGCGAGGGCCAGCGAGTCGGGTCCGCCGCTCAGCCCGACGAGTACGGTGTCGCCGGGTCGAACGTTCGCGACGAGGCTCGAGCGAACGGCGTGGCGCACGAGAGCGACCGCTCGGTCGAGCGGCGGGCGTCGAGGACTACTGTTTGTGGGCATCAAGTAACGTTATTCCAGACTTTCACACGGAGGAGAACACACTTATGGCCGAATATGACGTCGTCGTAGAAATCCCCAAGGGCAGCCGCAACAAGTACGAGGTCGACCACGAAACCGGTCGCGTGTACCTGGACCGCGTTTTGTTCACCGCTTTTACCTACCCGGTGGACTACGGCTACTTCGAGAACACCCTCGGTCTCGACGGTGACCCGGTCGACGCCCTCGTGCTGCTCGAGTACCCGGTCTTCCCCGGCGTCGGCGTCAAGGTTCGCCCGGTCGGCGTGCTCAACATGAGCGATGAGGCCGGTTCGGACGCCAAGGTCGTGTGCGTGCAGTACAAGGACCCGCGCTGGGCTCACATCCAGGACATCACCGATGTTCCGGAGCAGACCCGCAACGAGCTCGAGCACTTCTTCGCTCGCTACAAGGACCTCGAGCCCAACAAGTGGGTCAAGATCGAGGGCTGGGGCGACGCCAAGGAAGCTGAAGCGATCATCGAAGCAGGAATCGTCAAGCTGCGCGAAGAAGGCGCCCACTAGGCATCCGTTTTTTCGATTCGAAACCCCGCAACCATTTTTGGATGCGGGGTTTCCTCGTAAAAGTGGCGGAATCCCGCTGTTTTTGCACTCAGCACTCGCTCGTTTTGCAAAAACGTGTCTGAGCACCGTATGCTTACTTCTCGGTAGTTACAGAGCCCCTCAAAGGCTCGCGGCCCCATCGTTTAGTGGCCTAGGACGCCGCCCTTTCACGGCGGTAGCACGGGTTCGAATCCCGTTGGGGTCACAATAACTACTAGAATGAAAACAAGTAAAAAGTAAGGCCCTGTAGCGCAGTTGGTTAGCGTGCCGCCCTGTCACGGCGGAGGTCGCGGGTTCAAGTCCCGTCAGGGTCGCTGAAGTGGAAGCCCTTCCGAAAGGAAGGGTTTTTCACCTTCCAGCGGCATTCCAGCCGTTCGGCTCTGTAGCTCAGTTGGTAGAGCGCACGACTGAAAATCGTGAGGTCACGGGATCGACGCCCGTCGGAGCCACTGAAATCCTCGTAAGGCTTCTACTTGCGGGGATTTCTTTATGCCCTTTTTCGGTTCTAATGGGCGTCGTCGACGAGCTTGAGCCCGACGATGCAGCCGATCAAGCCGACGAGCAGCAGGATCTTGATCCACGAGATGCTCGCGTCGCCGGTGATCATCGACCACGCGACAGTGAGCGCCGCGCCGATGCCGACCCAGACGGCGTACGCCGTACCGATGGGGATTTCGCGCATCGCCCAGGCGAGACCGCTCATGCTGAGCGCGAGCGCTCCCACGAAGAGCACGGATGGCCAGAGCTTGGTGAAGCCCTCGGATTTGCCGAGCGCTGTGGCCCAGACGGCTTCGAGGATGCCGGACGCGATAAGGATGATCCATGACATGGCGACTATTTCTGGCCAGTCTTGTCGCAGTCCGGGTACTGATCCCTCGTCCGGGGTCGGGAGGAAACCGACCTGGATTCAGTCTAGCGACGGTCGATGAGCAGTCCCTGTGCAGGCGCCGGGTCAGTATTCCTCGCGGAAGTTGCCGATGAAGGTGACGGTGTTGCCGTCGGGATCGCGCAAGGATGCCAGTTGGACGTTCTTGCTGGCGATCTGGACCTCTCCGACCGAGAACCCACGGTTCTCGAGCTCAGCCAGGTGCCATTCGAGTTCGTCAACGGCGAGATTCACGAGCGTTCTCCCTGCGTGTTCAGCCGCGACCGTCATCTGAATCCACCCGTTGTGCGTTACCCGCCACTCAGCGAGGATGCCGGGCATCGGAATGTTGGTAGGCGGAAAGCCGAAGAGGGTTTCGTACCAGGAGAGTGACGCCGCGAAGTCTCTCACCGGAACGACGGCGAGAACGTGTGTAACTGACACTGGGACCTGCTCCTTGCTGCGTGAACTAGAATGTGAGGAATCCTCACCCCTCTATCTGGGGGGAGGCGGGATTCGCTCGCGACGCTACTGTCAATAGTGCACCAAACGTGAGGCATTCTCGCATTCTTACCGATGCGAATCTTCCTGCCGGGCTCATCGGCGTTCCAACGCCCCGACCTGGCGACGTCCGGTGCGCCGAAAACGGACAGGGGACACGTCATGACATCACGCATCACGCGCGAGCCCGTCGCTGCTCCCCCACACATCGAAACGAACGAGCGCGGCAGGTCATGACCGAAGTCAAATCACGCATATTCTTTCCCAGCTTCACCCGGCCGCGCGTCCGCGTCAGCCTCGGAGCCGAAGCCAAGGACCACACACTCCGCCAGGAATCCGAGCGGGTGTGGGCGCGCAACTACCGAACGCGCCTTCGGCTGACCGACGTCGCTACAGTTCTTTTGGCGGTCACCATCGCGTTCTCGCTCCGATTCGGCATCGAGGCGATCCCCCTGAGCGCGCGCATCGAAGATGCCCAGTACATCCTCATCTCCGCAACCATCGTCGCCTCCTGGCTGGTCGCACTCTTCGCCTTCGGCGTGCACGACTCCCGCGTCATCGGCGTCGGGGCCAGCGAGTACAAACGCATCATCAACGCAAGCGCCACCGCCTTCGGCCTCCTCGCCATCGTCTTCCTCGTTCTTAAGGTCGACATCGCTCGCGGCTACTTCATGCTGGCTCTCCCCCTCGGCACGGTCAGCCTGCTCGGCGCCCACTGGCTGTGGCGCCGCTGGCTCGTCTCGCAGCGCACCCTCGACCACTACCTCTGCCGGGCGCTCGTTGTCGGTGAGCTCGACGATGTCGGTTACGTCATCCGGCAGATCCAACAGAAGTCGGGCGCCGCATACAACGTCGTGGGTGCCGTCGTCTCCAACACCGACGCCCACACTGTGACCACCGGCCAGAAACCGGTTCCCGTTCTTGGCATGACGAATGTTGCCCAAGTCGCTCGCAACGTCGGTGCAGACACCGTGATCATCGCCGGCCAGCCCAAAGGCGGCGCGAACTTCATCCGCAACCTCGGCTGGCAGCTGGAGGGAACCGCAACCGACCTCGTTCTGGCGTCCCAATTGACGGATGTCGCTGGGCCGCGAATTCATTTCCGTCCGGTTGAAGGCCTTCCGCTCATCCACGTCGAGATTCCCCAGTTTGAAGGCGGCAAGCACGTCCTCAAGCGGGCGTTCGACGTCGTGGCATCCGCTGCTGGAATTATTGTGCTCACTCCCGTCTTCCTTGCCGTCGCCCTGTTCATCAGGCTCGACGACGGCGGGCCGGTCTTCTTCACCCAGGAACGGGTGGGCCGCGGCCAGCGCACGTTCCGGATGGTGAAGTTCCGCTCGATGGTGACGACGGCCGAGAGCGATTTGGCGAAGCTCACCGAGCAGAACCAGGGCAACGGGCTGCTCTTCAAGCTCAAGGACGACCCGCGCGTCACCACGGTGGGCCGCATCCTCCGCAAGTTCTCGATCGACGAACTGCCCCAACTCTGGAACGTACTTCTGGGTGACATGAGCCTCGTCGGCCCGCGCCCACCGCTTCCGCGTGAAGTCGAGGCCTACGAAGACCACGTGCACCGCCGGCTGTACATCAAGCCCGGCCTCACCGGCATGTGGCAGGTCAACGGCCGGAGCGACCTCAGTTGGGACGAGAGCGTGCGACTTGACCTCTATTACGTGGAGAACTGGTCACTCACCGGTGACCTGATGATCGTCTGGCGCACCGTCAAGGTGCTCCTCAAACCGGTTGGGGCGTACTGATATGACTATCCCTTTTCCTGTGCACGAGGCATCCGATCGCCCCGGCCGGCCGCCGCACATCGCCGATTCCGCCGACATCGACGGGCTTGCCCGTATCGGTGACGGCACCCAGGTCTGGCATCTGGCCCAGGTGCGCGAGCACGCCAGGGTCGGCGCGGGCTGCATTCTCGGTCGCGGCTCATACATCGGCCCCGGCGTCGTCCTCGGCGACAACTGCAAAGTGCAGAACTACGCGCTCATCTACGAGCCGGCCGTCCTCGAAGACGGCGTGTTCGTCGGTCCCGCCGCTGTCTTCACGAACGACGTCTTTCCGCGCGCCATCACGGTCGACGGCAAACGCAAGGACGCCGACGACTGGGATGCGGTCGGTGTGACCGTTCGCACCGGAGCCTCGATCGGTGCCCGCGCTGTCTGTATCGCCCCGGTCACCATCGGAGCGTGGGCGCTCGTCGCTGCCGGCGCCGTTGTTACCCAGGATGTGCCAGACCATGCACTCATGGTCGGTGTTCCCGCCCGCCGCATCGGCTGGGTCGGGCGCGCCGGAGTGCCCCTCGAATCCGTCGGAGACGACCTGTTCCGCTGCCCGTCGACGGGGGATGAATACCGCGAACACAATGGCGTGCTCATGGCAATCCTCCCGCAGGCGGTTGGAGCTGGTCGCCTCCGGTCGGCGAGCCCACCGAGGGCAGACGGATGACCGGCCGGGCCTCTCGACTCGCACTAATCGCAATCGTCGCGACGCTCGCTCTCGCCGTCGTGATTCTTGTCGTTTCCGCCGTCCTCGACTCCCTTCCGGGGACGTCGGGAACGGCCGCGAAGGGCCCGACATCGTCCTCGTCTGCCTCGAAAGACAGCAACAATTCCCCAACGGATGCCTCGCCTGACGGCAGCGAAGGCACGTCACCATCGAATCCCACCGACGACGAATCATCACCAGGCACCGGCTCCACCGATGACCGGACCTCCTCCGAGGTGCTGCCCGCACCGAAGGAAAAGTCACCCATCGGCTTGCCGCCCTCGCCTCCACTGGCACCGCTCGTCGGCACACCGCTGCCGCCAACGGCGAGCGCCACAGACACACTCGTCTCCGGTTTTCCGACCGAGGTGATCTCTCTGAACCCCGACACGACCGTTCACACCAGCTCCGTGGCATCCGCTCAAAACCGCCTGCAGGTGACACTCACTGCAACGACCACATCGGCAACCGCGAGCGTTCTCGAGTTCTATCGAGTCAGCTTCGCGCAGCACAAACTCGTCGACAGCGTGGCTCCGGCAGCCGCAGGGTCGAGCGCGCTGCTCTTCTCACGGGGCGCAGACACCATTCTTCTCACCGTCACGCCGACCGCATCGGGCGGCTCGACCTACAGCGTCTTTGGCGCATTCACCGCAGCGACCTAAGCACATCAAAGCAGGGGGCCATGTACATCTCACTTTCGGACGTCACACCGACGGAAAAAACCCCGGACGTTCCGGGGCGCCGACCCACGCAATCCGCGACGACGCGCGTGTCGTCCGTGGTGATTGCGCTGGGCGTCGTGAGTATGTTCACCGACATCTCCACCGAGTCGGTGTCAGCGATCCTGCCGCTCTACATCACGGGTGTGATTGGCCTGTCGACGGTCGCATACGGTGTGATCGACGGTCTCTACCAGGGCATCAGCGCTGTGGTGCGGATCGCCGGCGGATACGCCGCCGACCGTGGTGATCAGCCGAAATGGGTGGCCTTCTTCGGATACGGCATCTCGGCTGTTGCCCGGATCGGGTTGCTGTTCGCCAGTGGATTTGCCGCCCTCAGCGCCGTCGTCGCCCTGGACCGGCTCGGCAAGGGTGTTCGCACCGCGCCGCGGGACGCGCTCATCACGGCGTCGTCTGAGCCGGACAACCTGGCGCGCTCGTTCGGCGTTCACCGCATGCTCGACACCGTTGGCGCGGCGATTGGCCCGCTCCTCGCGTTCGGAATCCTGTTCTTCATCCCCGACGGCTACAGCACCATCTTTGTGGTGTCGCTCGCCTTCGCGATTCTCGGGGTGATCCTGCTCGGAGTTCTCGTGCCGAACAAGCGGCCGCGGGCGGAGCGAGCAATCGCCACGGCCCAGCCGAAGGCCCGGTTCCGCTGGCGCGACCTCAACGACCGCCGACTGCGCCGACTCCTGCTCACCGCCGGGCTCCTCGGTCTGGTCACGGTGGGCGATGGCTTCATCTACCTCGTGCTGCAGAGCAAGAGCGGCTTCGCGGCCGAGTACTTCCCGCTTCTCTACGTCGGCACCAACGTCGCATTCCTCGCGCTCGCCATTCCAATGGGCCGTGTCGCCGATCGGTTCGGCCGGGCGCGCATCTTCATTCTCGGCCACCTCGCCCTCCTCGCCGCCTACGTCTGTGCCGCCATTCCAGCCACCGGCTGGCAGCTCACGCTCGTGTGCCTGCTTCTCCTCGGGGCGTTCTACGCAGCAACCGACGGCATCCTTGCCGCACTCGCGTCGCAGGCCACCCCGGTCGAAACGCTGGCCAGCGGAATAGCCGCCGCGCAGACCGCCGTCGCCCTCTCCCGGCTGATCGCCTCGATCGGCTTCGGGCTGCTCTGGTTCTCGCTCGGGCGTGACGGTGCGATGATCGTCGTCGCACTCGCCCTCGCCGTGCTCCTCCCAGTCACCGCCGTGATTCTGCGTGACTTCCTTCGAGTGGCGAGGTCGGCATGACGACGGGACGCAAATGGCTCGCACTGAGCGTGGTGTCTGTGCTCCTCCTCGGCGGAGCGATCGCCTATGGAGCGACGGCGTACGCCCGCTACCAGGCCCGGGCGGCGGCTCCCAGCGAAGTGACGACCACCACGGCGCTCACGACCACGGCTGAACCGCACATCGTCTTCCGCAACACGGCGCAGGGCCAGGGCTACGGCAAGGTCGCGACCGTTCCCATTGCCGAGCCATCGACGGCACGAGCCCTCACCGAACAGGCGTGCGACCGCGTGTACGCGACGAACGAGGTGCTGTCGTGCCTGCGCATCAAACGGGGCGTTCCGACCACCTTCGAGGCGGGGGTCTTCGACCGAGCCGGCACCGAGGTGGGGTCGTGGCCGCTGCCGGGCATCCCGAGCCGAACGCGACTGTCGCACGACAGCACGCTGGTTTCGACCACCTCTTTCGTGACCGGACATTCCTACGCGACCGTCGGCTTCTCTACCGAGACCGTCGTGTCACGGGTCGACGGCGAGAGCTACGGCAACCTCGAGGACTTCACATTGTTGATCAACGGCGAGCGCCTCACCGCCGCCGACCGCAACATCTGGGGCGTCACCTTCGCCGACGACGACACCACGTTCTACGCGACGGCTGCGTCGGGCGGACGCACCTGGCTCGTGCACGGCAACCTCGCCGAGCGCACGCTCACGGCGGTGTTCGACAACGCCGAGTGCCCGTCCCTCTCTCCCGACGGAACCCGCGTCGCTTACAAGAAGAATTCCGGAACTCCGGATGACCCCCACTGGGGAATCGCAGTACTGACCCTGACAACCGAGGAGGAAGTTGTGCTTCCAGAATCAAAGAATGTCGATGACCAGGTCGAGTGGCTTGACGACTCGACCCTGCTGTACGGCCTGGCCCGCGAAGGTGCGGTGGGCGACAGCGATATCTGGTCTCTCGCCAGCGACGGATCAACGACTCCATCCCTGCTGATTGAACACGCGTGGTCCCCATCGGTGGTGAGGAAATGACTCTCGTGCCCGAACGTCGCATCACGCTCGGTGGGGTGCCCGTTGATGTCAGGGGTTTCGACGAAGCCGTCGACCTCATCGCCTCGTGGCCCCTCGCCCACGAAACCACGCCACTCGCGGTCGCGTCCATCAACCTCGACCACATCCATCACTTCGGCACCGGCTCGAAGTGGGGCACCCGGTTGTCGGCCACCGCACGGCAGCCCACCGCACAACCGACCGTCGAGTGGCTCAACCTCATCGACGGAGCCCCGATCGCCGTGCGCGCCCGCCAAATCGTCGGTGAGAACTGCCCGCGCCTGGCCGGGAGCGACCTCATCACGCCTCTGCTCGATCGTGCCGAACAGACCGGTGCGTCCGTCGGCTTTCTGGGCGGCTCCGTCGAGACGCAGGCTCTTCTCCGCGACTATCTCCGGCTGGCCCGCCCCGGACTTCGCATTTCCGGCTTCTGGTCCCCTGCCCGCCAGGAGTTATCCGATCCGGATGCCTGTGGCCGGTTGAGCGAGGACATCGCCGCCGCGAAAACCGACATCCTCATCGTCGGACTCGGCAAACCACGCCAGGAACTGTGGATCGCCGAATACGGCCCGGCGACTCATGCCCAGGTACTGCTCGCGTTCGGCGCTGTCGTCGACTTCCTGGCCGGGCGCGTGCGTCGCGCCCCGCAATGGGTCTCAGAGGCGGGACTCGAGTGGGCCTGGCGTCTCGTCCTTGAGCCCCGTCGGCTCGCGCGCCGCTACCTCGTCGAGGGGCCGAGCGCGCTGGTGCGCATCATGGCGTCGAAGGTCGAACCCGTCCTTCCCCTGACCGCGGATGCCGCAGTGCCGATGGTCGGTGGTGACACATGACGCTGATCGAAGGCGCGGCTCCACACAGCCCAACGACCGGGGCCGCGTTTGCGGGCCCCGATACGGTGGCCGAGGTCGCTGTCGTGATTGTGACCTACAACAGCGCAGCCGACATTGATCACCTGATTGTGAGCCTGCGCCGGGAGGCCCAGCACTCGAGCATCCGGGTCATCGTTGCTGACAACCACTCCGTCGATGGCACGCTCGAGATCGTCGCTCGGCATTCCGATGTCATCGCCTTCCGCACGGCAGGCAACATTGGGTATGCAGCCGGCATCAATGCGGCGCGCGAGCACGTGGGTGCCGCGAACTCGATCCTCGTGCTCAACCCCGATCTGGTCGTCGAACGGGGCGCGATCAGGGCCATGCTCGACCGCGTCGAGTACTCAGCCGCCGGAGTTGTGGTGCCGCGCATCCTCGAAGATTCGGGTACCACCTACGAGTCTCTTCGGCGCGAACCCACACTGTCCCGCGCGATCGGCGACGCGCTCTTCGGCAGCCGGCTTCCCGCACGGCCGGGCTCGCTCTCTGAAATGGTCTACGGCCGCGCCGCCTACCGCGGCGCCCACACCGCAGAGTGGGCCACAGGTGCCGCCCTGCTGATCCGGCGCGACGTCGCCGACCTCGTCGGCGGTTGGGACGAGCGGTTCTTCCTCTACTCCGAAGAGGTCGACTACTTCCGCCGCGTCCGAGACGCGGGCGAGGTCGTCTGGTTCGACCCCGAAGCCGTCGTGCGCCACAGCCAGGGCGGCTCCGGCACGTCCGCAGCCCTGATGGCACTTATGGCCGTAAACCGCGTCCGCTACATCGAGAAGGGGCACGGTTCCGCATACGCGGGTGCCTACCGCCTCGCGGTCATTCTGCATGAGCTGCTCCGCTCCACGCAGCCCGACCATCGCCTCGCCCTTCGCTTCCTGATTCGCCGACAGTCCTGGCCCTCCCTCCCCCGACCGACTGGAGCTGCATAGTGCGAACTCCCGCCAACTTCCCGACAGGCGCGATTCTTATTCCCGCACACAACGAGGCTTCGGTCATCGACCGCACCCTGAGACACCTCGCCCCCATCGCCGAACTCGATCAGGTCGAGGTCTGCGTCATCTGCAACGGTTGCACTGACAACACAGCCGAGCGAGCCCGAAAGTACCCGGGCGTCCACGTCATCGAGATCACCGAGGCGTCAAAAACGGCCGCACTGAACGCGGGTGATGCCTGGGCCACCCGATGGCCGCGACTGTATCTCGATGCCGATATCGAAATTGACCCGGATGCCATCGCGCGCGTCTTCCAAACCCTGTCCGGTTCGGTCCCGGCCGCGCGTCCGCTCTACCGGTATGACACCAGCGGCGCATCTCCGATGGTGCGGGCCTATTACCGCGCCCGCAGGCGCATGCCCTCAACGCGTTTCGCGCTGTGGGGTGCTGGCGTTTATGCGATCAGCAAGACCGGTCACGAACGGTTCGACTCTTTCCCCACTGTCACGGCTGATGACCTCTTCGTTGATCGGCTCTTCGCGCCGAACGAGAAACACATAGTGACGACCATCCCCGTGCGGGTAAGAACCCCTCGGACAACGGCCGCTCTGCTCGCCATTTTGCGTCGCAATCAGCGGGGAGTCTCGGAGTTCAAGAGCGCATCGTCAGGAACCAGCTTCAAAGAGTTGGTGCTGAGCGTTCGAGGCGTCACCAGTGCGCTGGACGCGTTGGCGTACACGGCGCTCGCTGCGCTCTCTCGAGCGCCACGGCTCAACCGGCGCGGGTCACATGACGACTCGAGCTGGGAACGAGACGAAAGCACGCGAATCATCACGACAAGGAGCGTATCGTGACCGCCATCCACAGCATGGACCACGTCTTCCTCACCCGGTTCAACGTCCCTTCCCCCGGCGTTGAACAGTTCGTCAGGGCCAAAGAAGGCTGGCTCGAACGCCGTTCCGACCTCTTCGAGGAATACTGTTTGCCGTCGATGCGGCACCAGACGGCCCGGAACATCTCGTGGATCATCTACTTCGATCCGCAGAGTCCTGACTGGTTCAAGGCCCGGGTAAAGGAGTGGTCATCGGACGGCACTTTCCGGCCGATCTATCGAACCTCGGTGAGCCCGTCCGAACTGATGGACGACATCCGGAGCACTGTAGGATCCCCTTCATCGCTTCTTCTCACGACGAACCTCGACAA
The DNA here is from genome assembly GCF_024171565.1 of Okibacterium sp. HSC-33S16. Lineage (GTDB taxonomy): Bacteria > Actinomycetota > Actinomycetes > Actinomycetales > Microbacteriaceae > Mycetocola_A. Next base: position 635,337 of record NZ_JALJZZ010000002.1, on the reverse strand, counting down.
CGATGACGGCCTCGCCACCGACTTCGCAGCAAGACTGCAGGCGGCGGGTCAGCTCGACGGGCGAACCGCGCTGTACCTCGCTGACGGTCTCATCATCAGCAACGGGCGCACCTACCGGCGCACGGACAGGGACAACGCATTCTGTTCTGTCGTCGAGAGCTGGGAGAGCCCGGTGACCTGCTGGATCGACGCTCACAACATGTTGAACCGAACGATGCCCGTTCGGTCTGTCAGCGGGCCTCCGGCGTGGCTGCAGGTGGTGCACGGCGGAAACGTCAGCAACAGCGTTCACGGGCGAATGGTTTCCCCCGAGCCATACGGCGACCTCTTCCCCGGCCTGCTGAACGGCCTCACTCGGCCTACCGCCAGCCTTCTACTTCGGGAAAATTTTGTGGCCGCGCCGGTACGCTCCGCCCTCCATGTGCTGCGGACAAGCGCCCGGAAGGTGGTCGTGCTGCTGTTCGGGAGGACCGGTTTGGATCGGCTCAAATACGCCATCGCGTCACAAAGCAACATCCGAACCCACGCCCGTTGAAGGAACGGCCCCAACCAGACGGGCGACGAGAGCTGGCCGTCAGATCTTCGATAATCGCGTGTAGTTCGGGCTGTCAACCAGAGGCTCGAGTTCGTGCCGGCCGAGGCGCCGGTCGGCTACAACGGCCAGGACGACAGCCAGCAACGCACCGAGCCCCAGGGCGGCTGCCGTCGCTCGGGACGTTCTCGGGTCGATCTGAGTCACTACCGGCACGGAAGGAGAAATTGAAGTGGACACGTAGGCCGCCTGTGCGACAGCGGCTTCTTTCTGGTGATCCGCAACGATCCCTTCTATTCGGGACAGCACGCGGTTCAGCGTGGATTTCACTGCAGCCGGGGTCTGGTCAACGACCTGAACCGACAGCGCGGGCTGATTGAAGTTCGTCCTCCACTGCCCGCCAGCGTTGGGCAACGAGACCTTTGAGCCCTCGCGAATGCCCTCACCGAAGAGAGTGGCTTCGGGCAACGCTGTAGGCGTTTGCGGATGGTTGCCGTTGTACTCGCGCTCAACTATGGCTGCAAAGTGAATAAGACTGTCCTCGTCTCCCGCCAGGACATTTGTCGTGCCGGCGTCGACGGGCCTCAAGAACACAACGGACACCTGAGTCCAGTAAATTGGCTTTGCCGCCCCTACCTGGCCGACGAGGAAGGCCGTGCAGATGGCGGCGAACGCGACAACGTACCATCGCCGCAGGATGATGCCCCACAGATCACCGACCGTCATATCCCGCCCCTGCTCGCCGCGCTGACTTGGCCGCATGAGAAGCGGTCTTCGTACGTGGGACACAGTTGAGGCCTATAGTGAGAAATCCTCGACATATCTCCACGGAAGCGATTCTGCCATGAACAACCGAGCCGGGACTACCCACGTCCGATCGCAGCGCAGACGGGCCATCGTGACTGCGGCTGCACTGACGCTCACTCTCGTTGCTGTCGGTATCGCCTCAAACCCGCGGGCCGACGCGGAAATTGGAGGGATTTTCGCACTCACCTCGGCCCCATCTTCATCAGCGACCTCAGACGACATGCCCGTCGAACTGGGGGTACGGTTTTCAAGCGCGCGCAGCGGCGTTGTCACGGGAATCCGGTTCTTCGCGCCCGAGAGCGCGCCGGACACACAAACGGCTACCCTCTGGGACAACGCGGGGGAAGTATTGGGCAGCGCGCCATCAAAGGCCGCGAAGAAGTCCGGCTGGCGCATCGCCGAGTTCGCTGAGCCCATCCAGGTGACTGCAGGCTCAGGCTATGTCGCATCATATTTCGCCCCGACGGGTGAGTACTCGGGCGACATCAACGGGTTCGACGCGCCTATCACGCGGGGTTCGATCACCGCCCCGACCGGCGCGGGCGTCTATCAATACGGCGGAGGATTCCCACAAAGCATCTTCCACAACACTAACTATTTCGTCGACGTGCTGTTTGTCGCAGACTCCACCAAAACCCCGGCACCACGAACCTCGAACGCCAAAGCGAGCACACCGCCACCCCAGCAGACCGCCACGCCGCTCGTTCCGATCACACCGTCCACCAGCGCACCGCTTGACCTCCCACGAATTCCCTGGGAGGGCGGGTCGGACTACTGGAAGCAATTCCCCGTGACGGACGCGGCGGGATGGGACGACCCCACTTTCTTTCCAATTCTGGCCTGGTACAACGGGATTTCCACCGATGCAGAAGTCCAATACGACAAGACGTTAGGCATAAACACCTACAGCGGAATGTGGGAGGGAACGCCGTACAGCCTGTTCGAGGACAACGGCGTCTTCTGGATCGGCGGCGAACTGAATGAGACCTTCACGGCGGCCAGCGGAAACTGGGTCGGTAACTTTCTTGACGATGAGGTCGATGGGCGGTTCACGCCCGAAGACGGTCGCGAGCATCTTCAGCGCATCGTCGACGGCTACGGCGACAACGGCCGGTTCAACTACGCAAACTTCACCCAAATGATCTCGAACTCGGATCTTCCGGCCTCGGATGCCGAAGCGTACGTCAACAAGTACACTGACGCTGTTTCTGTGGACATGTACTGGTACACGATCCCGCATTGCGACAAGAGGCCATACCGGGATGCAACGCTTGTCCCGGTCGAACAGTCGAACTGCCGCACCTCGTCGAGCTACGGCAAAACCCTGGACTCCTTGCGGATTCGCGACGCGGCTGACGGCATACTGCAGCCACTGTGGCAGTGGGTGGAAAACCTCAACGGTGGCCCGGGCGAAGGCCCCTTCACAGCGAACATCAAGCCCGGCCAGCTCCGGGGTGCTGTGATGAACTCTCTCATCCATGAAGCTCGTGGGATTGCCTACTTCAACCAAAGCTTCACCGGGCCATGCCCAGGCAGCAGCATCTTTCGCCAGTCCCAGGTGACCGCGGGCTTCTGCGGTGCAGCTCAGGTAGAAGCCGCCAAGACAATCAATCATCAGATTGCGGCACTCGCACCCGTGTTGAACTCCCAGTCATACGACTTCACCGCTGGGCCAGACATGGACACAATGCTGAAGTCCTATGGCGACGACATCTATCTTTTTGCCATGGTGGACGGTGCCAGCCAGCCGGGACCCAGGACTTTCTCTCTACCGCCCGGGATCGACGGCGATACGGTCGAAGTGCTATTTGAGGACAGAAGCATTCCGGTCGATGAGTCAAGCCACTTCAGCGATACTTTCCGCGAGGAATACAGCTATCACGTCTACCGAATCTCCCGCTGAGGCAGCGCGGTTCCGGCTGCGACGCATTCATCGGCACTCGCCCCCCTAACTGGGACGCCTGCTTCAGCCAGCATCATGGAAAACTTGTGAGGAATGCTCGCCTTTGAGCATCGACGCTGAGGGGACAGGATCTTCCGATGTACCTGAGGGATTTGATTTCGAGCTTGGGCCGGCGCTGGTACCTCGTTCTCGTGGGACTGATTGCGACTGGCGGACTCGCGATGCTTGCCTACAACACCGTGCCGGTGTCATACGATGCCCGGGCAAGCATGGTCTTGCTCCCGCCGGCGACGAGCGTGACCGAAGGCGGCAATCCTTACCTCTACCTCAGCGGACTTGGCCAGGCTCTCGATATCCTCGCCAGACGTATCGACTCCGACGTGGTCAGGGCACCCATCGAAGGCAGCGACACGAGCAAAAGTTATACAGTCGCGCCTGATGCAACCACGAGCGGGCCGATACTGGCAATTGAGAGCTCTGCCGGAACTGAAGACGCTGCGCTGGACATGATCGACGAAGTTGTAGACGCTGTCCCGCTTGCGCTCTCGTCGCTTCAGACAGAGCTTGATGTCCCCGAGTACTCGCGAATCACGGCGATGACCATCACCATGGATACGGAGGCGACCCTCAACGAGAAGACACGCTTACAGGCCACTCTTGCTCTAATCGGTGTAGGTTTCGCCGCGACGATCCTTCTCACCGGGTTCATCGACGGGCGATTGATGGCGCGGCGAGCGCGACTGGCAGCGACGCCAGAACCATCGAACCGGGCGGGTCAAAAGCGTCGAAAAGCTTCCTCAGCACCGTCGATTGCAGACGAACTCGACGCTTCGCTTGAACCCAGTGACGACCCCGATCTCGACCGGCGGGAATCAGCCGACCGGGACGAGTTACTCGCTCCACGCCGCTGAAGGCGCCCGTGATGATCCTGCCTTCACGGCGTTCCCAAAACTCTGACGCTGTGCGGACCACTCCGCCCAAGACTGACGCGGTCACCATCCTCACCCTGTACCTCGCGGTGCTGTACCTTGTGCCATCCGACCGAATCGTGCCGGCGCTTGGCGGCGCAGGTTCACCTTCGGTCTGGTGCGGCCTGGCTGCTTTGATTTGGTGGCTCTGGTTTCACCTGCAGCGTCAGGAATCGGCATTCGCCTTTCGGCATCGACCGGTGGCAACCAGCCAACTGATCTTCCTCGCAACGGTTCTCGCGAGCTACATCATCGCCATGACACGTCCACTCAGTACACAGGAGGCCAACGGTGCTGATCTAGGACTCATCAGGCTGGCAGGCCTCGCCGGGGTTTTGCTCCTGGCCCACGACGGGATACCCAGCCGGGCTCGATTTGTCGTGTTTCTGCGTCGGCTGGTTATCGCAGGCGGCCTCATGGCCAGTCTGGGCTTGCTTCAGTTTTTGACCGAGCAGTCCTTTGTCGACTCGATCTCCATTCCGGGGCTCACTCCCACTCAGCCTTTCTCGAGCGTGCAAGACAGAAGCGGTTTTGCTCGTGCGGCTGGCACGGCGATGCACCCTCTGGAATATGCGACAGTGCTCTCTCTTATCTTTCCCATTGCGCTGACACTTGCACTGAACGATAAAAACCGACATCTTCTGCTGCGCTGGGGGCCGGTTGCGGCCATTGTTGTTGCCTTGACCTTGTCGAGCTCAAGGTCTGCGCTGCTCGGACTTCTCATTGGGGTACTTATCCTCTTCCCCACGTGGCCACGACCCACCAAGATTCGCGCGTTGCTGGCGGCCTTCGGTCTGCTCATCGCCGTCTATGCACTGGTGCCCGGAATGATCGGCACACTGCGCTACCTTTTCGGCAACATCTCCGAGGATCCCAGCGCGCAATCCCGCACGTCGAGCTACGACCTCGTCATGGATTTTTTCCTGCGAAATCCTTTACTCGGAAGAGGATTCGGCACGTTCCTTCCGATGTACCGAATACTGGACAACCAATATCTCCAACTCCTGATGGATGTCGGACTCGTCGGGCTTTGTGCGTTCGTTGCCGTTCTAATCACCAGCGCCCTCAGCGCATTCACTGCTCGACGGCACACGCTCGATCCGCTGCAACGCGGACTGGGCCAAGCCCTCGGAGCTTCCATCTGCGCCGGAGGCACCCTCACCGCGTTCTTTGACGCGTTGGCGTTCCCCATGGCTGGGGGCACACTGTTCCTCGTTTGTGGCTTATGCGGGGCTTACTGGATGCTGTCCAACCGTGAGTCCCGCTCTCACGCGGCGGTAGGAACCGACAGCTCCCGAAGTGCTTCCATCAACTGATCCGCCCGCGCGCCCCAGGTATGGTTACGGGCGAATTCAGATCGCCGGTTCCGCGCCGCTTCGTCAGGCATTTCTCTGAGGACATCAGAAACCTGCCGTGTGAACTCCTCGACCGTAGAGCTGACACGGATATCAGGCGTGTTGAGCCAGCGCGCCGCCGGCAAATCCGTGGAAACGACCGGCAGTCCCGCTGCAAGGTATTCAAGCGTCTTCAGCGGAAAGCTCGCCCGGTTGAATGGGGTGTTTCGGTACGGAGTCAGTCCGACCGTCATCCTCGCGAGGTGTTTTCGCAGTTGCTCCTGGGGCAGTCGTCCGAGCCAGGTTACGTTTGGAAGGGTAAGCAAGTGGTCGAGGCGTTTCCCGACTTCTGCATCCCGTTCCGTCCGCGGACCGATGATCAGCAGAGCCGTTCCGCTCCGGGCAACCGAGTCCAGCACGTCAAAATCCAGTCGTTCGTTCAACTGGCCGATGAGCCCCGCGGTGGGTGTCTCGCTGACCACGTAAGGCAGTGAGTCAAACTCGTCGCATCCGTTCGCCAGAATCTCCACACGCCCAGGCACAGAGAGATTGGCGAGCATTTCAACGACGCCAGCGGAGACACCATAGGCAATGTCGCAAGCCCGGAGATTGCGCACCAGAGTCTGCTCAACCCTCTTTCGATCAAGACTCATCAGCGATGCGCCTTCAAGCCAATCATCCGTCGCATAGAGAATCTTGGCCCCGTCTACGGAACGGGGAAAGGTCGCTCGAGGGGAAGCGACGATGGTTGCAAGAACTCTTCGGTCTGATCGCCGAAGCTCTCGCGCAAGCCGCATCGACACCTGTTGTTCGGCAAGAAAGCCCAAAGACGCGCGCATCGATGCCCCCGGGACGGTGCGAACCTGGAGGCGCCACACCCGCGGGGCCTCCTGGCTCACACCGTCGACACCGTTGCCATGTCCGGAAACCTTAGTGAGGAGCGAGAACGGCGGGTCAACCCACAACACATCGACAAAGCGTGAAAGCGCGGTCGCCAAGCTTTTGTCTGTACCCGCCACGTCATTCCAACGGCAACCGGCGATGAAGATGACCGTGTCGCGGCTCATTTGGATACTCCACTCATTCGTGTCTGCGTCACCGGGCGCGCATTGAAGTCATCCGTACGCTCGCGCCCCATTGCGCGGCGGAATCGCTTCGCCGCGTAGTAAGACGCGTACCGCACGCCAGCTGCCGCCTCGTGAAAGGTCGCAGTAGTTGGGTCAATCTTCGATGCCATGGCAGCCCGGTAAATGTCGAGCTGCCGGATGCTGGCCTGCTCCAACGAGAATCTCTGCTCAACAGTCTGTCGGCCAAATGCCCCCAGCCTGTTTCGCAACTCTGCGTCCAACAACAGCGGCGACAAAATATTGGCGAGGGCACGGGCTCCTTGATCAACTGCGACCCCGGTCCCGTACCACCCCGTCCAAAGGAAACCTGCGAGCGACTCCGGCGTGAGGAGCTTCCAAAACCCCTGCTCGCCCTGCACAATGAGCGGCTTGTTGAAAGCCAACGCTCTTAACGCGGAGCCCCCCATTCCAAGCGTCACATCTGCGATGTCGTAAGCGACGCGAGGGTCATCGAGTTCGCCAACCAGAACGATGGTCCCGGCTCCATGTTGAGAATTGATTGAATGGGCACGGTCGCGCACCACCGCGCGTGCGGGACCGTCACCAACAATTACCAGACGAACGGGAATCGTCTCGTTCACGAAAGCGATCCCGTCCATCGCAGACAGAAGACCTTCGAGCTTCAGTTCATGAGCTAGTCGACTCACCGCTACGACTGTGTGCCGGTGGTCGTCGATTCCCCATTTCGCCTTAAAACCTTCGCGATTGAGCTCGAGGCCCGGAGCGTTGAACGTGAGGTCCACCGGCGGTTCAAGCGTGTCAACACTGGATCGACCGAATCCGATCTCTGCGGCCCTAATCTGCTCCGTCCCAACGATGAGCGGGACTGTTTTAGGTATGAAAGGAGCCACAGCCATAGACATCACTGTGGACACCACGGAGACGGCCGGGTTCAGCTTTGAAGCCATTACCGCTTCCAGAGTCGGCGGCCATTCATAACCATGAATAACATCTATTCCGCGATCGTCGACCAACCGAGCGAGGAATCTCGCGATGGACGGTGACGGCCGGCGACCGGGCGGCGGTACTTCGATGAACTCCAGACCAAGATCGCGAATTCGGCTTACGAGCGCCCCTGGGCGCCCTACGATCACGGCGGAGTTCCCCGTTGACTGAACTGCACCCGCAAGCTCTATGGCGTTCAGTTGGCTTCCGCCCAATGCGAGATCGTGCGGGTAAACGACGACTTTCATTGCACTTTCTCCTCATCCGGCCGGACGGCACGCGAAGATTCATTGGCTACTGCTGCTGGTCCTATCCCTTTCAATAGAGCGAGATCTGCTCGACGCCTATACAGCAAGGCCAACGATACAAAGCCTGCAATCAGGCCCCCGAAAGCAAGGGTCCAGAACGGGTGATGAAGCCACGAGGCAAGGCCCCAAGCCGTAAGCCCTACAAGTGCAGCACTGGCGATGGGCAACCGGACGGCCTTCGCAAGACGCCGAACCGCGATTCCGCTGCGGCTCAACCGCCACAGATAGAGAGGAAGAATCACGAGCAAAGACGTTGCCGCTTGAGCCGCAGCCAAACCGCCAAGTCCGAACGTCATCGCTCCTGCAATGAGCGCAGGTATCAGGACGACCAGGCTCCCTGCCTGCACCGAGAAAACGGTACCGGACAAGCCTTTCACCACGAGGTAGTCATAGGCCAACTCACAAAAGACCCGGCACGCTGCACCGACAACCAGCCAGGATAGAGCGGATGCTGCCGGCACCCAAACCTCGCCGTAAACGAAGGTCACCAGGGGAACTGCCGACCCGGCGATGAATGCAATTAGGGGGAGGATTGCGGCGGCGACGATTCCCGCTAAAGATACGAACGCCTTCTGGTTGTCTTCCTCACGGTGTTGGAGAGAAGAGAACGCAGCCGGTGCCACGCGTCGAAGGGGTTGAGAGACGATACTCACCGGCCAGCTTGAGAGGTTGAAGGCGAGAACGTAATACCCGAGGAACATAGCTCCCAGCACACTTCCCACGATCAGTTGATCCGCGTAGCCAACGATGAAGACCACGATGCTGGTACCGGCCAACGGCACACCGAAGCGGAGCAGCGGACCTACTACCGACCGGTCGAGACCAAACCGGTAGGGGATCGGCGATACGACGAGGAAGAGTATTGCGGCAACGATGCTCCCCGCCACCCGTCCGATGGCAAGCGACATCGCTCCCATGCCTGCGAGTGCTAGAACGATGGACAAGACAGAGCCCAGCCAGACATTGATTTGGTCGATGACCATGCGAGGCTTCTCGCGGAAAGCGCGTTGAAGAAGCGCCGCTGGTGAGGCCACCACGCCGTTGACGAGCACACTGACGATGAGCACCCGAACCACATCGGTGGCCTCGGGATCTCCCATCGCGGCGGTAAAGACGGGGGCCGCCATAAAAGCCCCGGTACAGAACACGGCACTACCCAACACAGATATCGTGTTGACGGTCGGGACTATTCGTCTGGGGTCGTCAGGCCAGCGCACGATCGCGAGGCTGACGCCCAACTCATTGAAGCTCAATACGGCCATAAGCGCGATAAGCGCAACTGCGAATGTGCCGAAGGATTCTGGTCCGAGAACTCGGGCTAGAACGATGCCGATGCCAAGCGTCGCTAGTCGAGACACGACGGTGTTAGCCAGACTCCAGCCGAAGGCGCTTGAAGCGCCAGGGCCCGGCCGAGTGGTGTGCGCCTGACTAGTTCTGCTCACGACTGCAACGCATTCTCCACGTGATGTGCTACGTAGCGCTGTTGTTCAGGAGTGATGTGGGGATAAAGCGGAAGAGACAGCATCGTTGAGGCGGCGCTTTCTGCGACGGGGAAGGCGCCAGTTGCATGTCCGAGGTGTGCAAACGCCGGAGTGCGGTGCACTGGCACCGGATAGTGAACGCCGACACCGATGCCTACATCGCTGAGCGCCTGCATCACCCGATCCCGTTCGGTGACTCGAATGACATACAGGTGCCAGACATCAACGTTTCCGTCGGCGGTGGCGGGAAGCGTGACGCCGGCGACGCCGTTGAGCAACTCGGAGTAGTACTGCGCCGCAACCCGACGTCGTTCATTCCATTCAGCCAGTCGAGCCAACTTCGCGTTCAACACCACTGCTTGAATCGTGTCGAGGCGCGAGTTCATTCCGATCACATCATGTTGGTACTTGATTGAGCTCCCGTGAGCTCCCAAGAGCCGAACCTGAGCGGCTATCGCGTCACTATTCGTTGTCACAGCGCCCGCATCGCCTGCCGCCCCGAGATTTTTCCCCGGGTAGAAACTAGTTGCAGCTGCTGCGCCCCACGTTCCCGCATACCGCCCGTGACGGGTGGCGCCCTGCGCTTGAGCGGCGTCCTCCACAATGACCGCTCCACTGGCATCCGCGACGGGCTGTATGGCCTCGACTGGCGCTACCTGCCCGAAAAGATGCACAGGAATGATCGCCTGGGTGGCATCAGTTACCGCTTCGGCAATACGTTGTGGATCAATGAGGAGATAAGTGGGATCGACATCCACAAGCACAGGATGCGCACCGACTCGGCACACCGCTTCGGCGGTGGCGATGAAAGTGTTGGCTGGCAGGATGACTTCGCCACCCGGAGTAACGCCTGAGGCACGCAATGCGAGTTCGAGTGCGTCGGTGCCGTTTGCGACCCCTACGCAATGTCGCGCTCCGATCATTCGTGCGTACGCCTCCTCGAATTGCCCGACTTGTCTTCCTCCGATAAATGAGGTGCTTTCAAACACCTCCTTTATCCCGGCGGTGATTTCCTCATTCACTTCTGCTTGCTGAGCTGCCAAGTCGACGAGTGGGATTCTCTGGAGAACGTTCATGATGACCTTTCGGTTGTCGAGGCCGCGTCAGTCGCGGGCAGAGTTGGGGCAACACTGTGGTGCGGGTCGTGCAAGGGTCGAGCCGGCACTCCGGCCCACGTTTCGCCAGCGGGAAGGTGCTTGGTAAGTGCGGCCCCCATACCGAGCACCGCATAGTCACCCACGTGAACCCGTTGCTTCACTGATGCGTTCATTCCGATATACGCGCACCGACCGATCCGAACGTCGCCGCCGAAGGTGGCTCCGGCAGCGACAGTGGCGAAGTCGTCTACGGCATTGCCGTGGGTGAACGTGACGTTGGGCATGACAACGACGTGATTCCCAATAGAGACGTCGGCAGTCAGTACTGCGTTGGCCAGGACCACGGATCCCTCGCCGATGGCAGAGGAATCGTGGTCGCTCACACTCGGGTCAACCACTGTGGTGTATGCGTTCGAACTCACGCCCAGAAGAGCCAGCCGGTCGACAATCGCTTCGCGCGCGCCGCCGGATCCAACACAAATGAGGAGCTTGATATCGATGTAGTCTGCAGCTCGCTCGATGCCACCAAGCACGGGTACACCAGCGAAGGATTCGCCCATGTCAGCCCATCCGTCATCGAGGATGCCGAAGACCACGTGCGTGGAACCTGCCCGGGTGAGGGCAAGCACTTCTTGTGCGAGGCCGCTGGCACCGATGAGGAGAGTCTTCTCCATTCCGTCAACTCCTCGCGGCGGCGGGAGCGCGACCGGCCAGGTCGGGAAGGGCGGGTTCGGCGATGGCTTCGACCACTCGCTCAATTTCAACTGAGGTCATCTGATGAAAGACCGGCAGGATCAGCGTGTTATCGGTGAGCAGCTCAGTGTTCGAAAGACGGGCGCTCCCCGTGTCTCGCTCACGGTACGCGGGTTGCCGATGGGAAGCCATGATTCCGCGTCGAGCAGAGATGTCACGAGTGGCCAGGTGCTCGAGAAGCTGTTCTCTTGACATCGGATACTCCGGTTGCACTTCCACCCAAAGCGACTGGAAGTTACTGGTTCCCCACGAGGGGTCGCGCACGATCCGTAGGCCGTCGATCTCCGCGAGCGCCGCCGTGTACGTCGCAGCAATTTCTCGGCGACGAGCGACGATCTGACCCAGTCGGCCCAGCTGAACGATGCCTACCGCTGCCTGCAGGTCGGTCATGCGATAGTTGAACCCGATCTCGCTGTACTCCTCGGGCGGCGCAAGGACGCTCGCATGGCGAGCATTCGCAGAGACGCTCATTGAGTGTTCTCTCAACTGCCTAGCGCGGTTCGCCCAGTCCTCGTGGGGGGTCGTGAGCATACCTCCTTCACCGGTTGTAAGGAGCTTCCGTGGGTGGAAGGACCACGCCGAAATATCGGCACCGGATCCGACGGACGCGCCTTTATAGGTGGAACCCGCACCGCACGCGGAGTCCTCGATTAGCCGGACATCACGCTTCTCGCAAAGGAGCCGGATCGGATCCAGATCGACGGGTACTCCGCCCTGATCGACCACGATGACAGCGGTCGTTCGGTCAGTCATCACTTCGGCGATGGTCTCGGCCGTGACATTGCCGGTGTGGCGATCGACATCCGCGAATACCGGCCTCGCTCCTACGTAGGTTGGCGCGTTTGCCGTCGCGATGAAGGAGAAGGATGGCACGACCACATCGTCTCCTGCGGTGACCCCTGCTACCACGAGTGCGAGGTGAAGCGCGGTAGTGCAATTCGATGTAGCCACGGCGTATGGCGCATCCATCGCCTCGGCGAACGCAGATTCAAACCGTGCAACCTGCGGGCCCTGCGCTACCCACCCCGACTCGAGCACAGCCGTCACTGCTGCGATTTCCTCTGCACCGAGCCACGGCTTCATGACGTTGATCCGGTTCATGCCGGCACCGCCTGCCTGGTGGCAGAAATCTCATCACGGAGCGGTTGCCACCATGCCACAAGTTGCCTGAGGCCTTCCTCAAGACCAACGGTCGATTCGAAGCCCAGATCAGCGCGTGCGGCTGACGTATCGGCGAGACGACGGGCGACGCCGTTCACCGCACGTTCGGGGCCGTGCTCGACCGAAAGATCGGAGTCCATCGCGATCAGCAGCGTTTGGGCGAGATCGAGGAGGCTCGTCTCGGTACCGCTTGCGATGTTGTAGACCCCTTCGGTCACTGGCGACGATGCAGCAAGCAAATTTGCTCGCGCAATGTCAGTTGTGAACACGAAGTCCATGGTCTGTTGCCCGTCCCCAAAAATTAGCGGCGGCTTTCCGTCGGCGATCCGCTCCATCCACCGCACAAGCACTTCCGTGTAAACGCCGTGTACGTCCATTCGCGGCCCGTAAACGTTGAAGTATCGCAGGAGGACATGGTCAAGTCCGTGCATCGCTCGAAAGCTGCGAAGCATGCCCTCATTGAAGGACTTCGCCGCCCCGTAAAAGGTGTCGTTGTTGTGATGGTGGTGGCGTTCGTTCGTGGGGAAGGTTTCCGCCATACCGTAGACAGATGCGCTGGAAGCGGAAATGACCTTATCGACGGATGCTTCAACGGCCGCCTCGAGGACGTTGAACGTCCCATCGACGAGCACTTCCAGAGCGAGACGCGGTTCCTCGGCGCATTGCGTGATCCGAATAGCGGCTTGGTGGAATACGAGATCCTTGCCCCGGGTGACGTCGTGAACGAGATCTCGGTCACGAATGTCGCCGTCGACGAGGGTGACTCGACCGGACCGCAGTGCGTCGTCGAGGTTTGCGCGACGACCCCGAACCAGATTGTCGAGGACGTCTATATGGCTGACTCCTGCTTTGAGCAATTGGTCGACGATTGTGGAACCAATCGTGCCCGCTCCCCCAGTCACCAGAACACGTGCTCCACTTAGTGCACTCATCGCGCTGTCTCCATCTGTCGATCTCCTTGGGTTGGTGGCACTGCGCTGCCGGAGTCCGCCAGGCTGCGACTCGCTGCCTCGAGCACGGAAAGCACTCGAAGCCCCGCTTCCCCGTCGGTCCGCGACGGTTGGCCCGAACGGATACTCGCAGCGAATTCGGCCGCCATTGTTGACAGGGCCTCCCGTTCCGGCAGAGCTGGCGACCAGGTGTCGCCCAGCCTGTATGAGATATTCGCGTCGCGACGATCGGTGCGCCCGGCAGATTGCTTCCCGAGATCGACACCGCGGTCATACACACTCAGTCGTTGCTGGGGATTCAGGTCATCCCACACCAAGGTTCGCTTGGTTCCCCCAATGACCATTTGCCGGATCTTGGTGGGACTCAGCCAGTTGACGTGGATGTGCGCGATCGCTCCACTCTCCAGAGGCAGCGTGAGGTATCCGATACAAGATCGACCAGCTCCGAGAGGGTCAGCACCCTGGGCGGCAACGGCCGTCGGTCGAAGGCCCCCAGGGAGAACGAAGTCCAGAATGGAAAGGTCGTGAGGCGCGAGGTCCCAGAAAACATCAACATCCGGTTGGATAAGACCGAGGTTGATACGAACTGAGTCGATGAAGAGAATCTCACCCAAATCTCCGGCCGCGATGAGTTCACGGATCTTGAGCACCGCTGGCGTGTAGCAGTAGGTGTGATCCGCCATCAGTATGAGACCGCGGGTTGCGGCTTCAAGCACCATTGCCTGGCCGTTGCTCGTTGAATCCGCGAGAGGCTTCTCAACAACCACGTGTTTCCCCGCGGCAAGCGCCTGCATGGCGATCGGATAGTGAGTCCTCGCTGGGGTTGCGATTGCGATCGCATCCAGATCGTCCGAAGACAGAAGTTCGTCAAGAGATGTGACCACCGGCACCTGACCCACCTGATTCGCGACTCGTTCTGCACGATCCCGGTCTAGATCACAGATCGCGACGAGATCCCAGTCGGGGCTGGTTGAGAAATTTCGAGCGAGGTTGGGTCCCCAGTAGCCGGCGCCTACAACAGCAATCCGGAGTTTTTCGTGTGTCAATTTTCTTCCCCTCGTGGCGTTATGGTCTGTGCGATTGATGGTCGGTGTGCGGCGGCTCAAGGCGTTGGCCTAAACATGACGTCGACCCAGAAGTTGTGCGGAGTCGTTTGCACTGGTGCGGTCACTGAGGCGTCGTAGGTGTATGCCCCTCCCCGGGCCAGCGAGCTCAAAGGACCTGCGGTCACCGGGTTCGCCAGGCCATGGGCGGAAAGCGAATAGTGGCCGTTCGGCGCTAAATAGCTGGCGGTGTAGTTCTGCCCCGCCAGCACCTGGACCGGAGAGTCGAACACAGCGAATTGCCAGCCCTCAGCGGTCTCGTGGAAGAAGGTTGCTTCCGCTAGCAGGTCCCCGTTGGCGTTCCAGAGATACCCGCGGTGCGTCCCGGTGTCCTGAGTCCCTTTGAAGAATCGAACTCCGAGGACCTCTCCGTTGGCGGAGGGGGTGAAGGTCATTCCGAGCTGCACTGGACCTGCGTCGTCCCAGTTCGTTGTATCCGGCACCGTAGCTGGGGCAAACAATGATGTGACTCCGGGCTGGGTCAGTGGATCGATCAACGGCTCCGTTGGTTCGGTCGGAGTTGGGGTCGGCGTAGGCGTCGGCGTAGGCGTTGGGGTCGGCGTAGGCGTTGGGGTCGGCGTAGGCGTTGGGGTCGGAGTCGGCGTTGGAGTCGGCGTTGGAGTCGGCGTTGGAGTCGGCGTTGGAGTCGGCGTTGGAGTCGGCGTTGGAGTCGGCGTTGGAGTCGGCGTTGGAGTCGGACCAGCGACCGACGACGCGAACTCGAGATCCACGAAGTAATTCGTGCCGTTGAACGGGTACAGAGGGAACCCTCCCTCGGCTCCGTAGAAGAAGCGCCCGGCGATGCCCGTGAGCGGCCCGGATGTCTTCATCGACTGGAAGTATCCCGATGTGTACGAATAATGCCCCTGTGGCGCGAAGTAGGACACCACATACTGTTGACCTGGGGTGAGGGGCACCGGCGCCGAGAGCGCTGCGGTTTGCCACCCGGTGCTCGATCCGCCGCCGAAGTGCACCGTCGCGAGCCTCTCACCCGCAGAGTTCCAAAGCGATCCGGTATGCACACCGTCATTCCCGGGACCCTTGAAGAAGCGAATCGCTGTCACCGAACCTGGCTCACTGGTGGTGAAGGCCATCCCGAGTTCTACGGGTGACGAATCGTCAGTAGCCGCAGGAACCGCTGGCACTTCTGCACCAAACATTGTGTATTTCGCGCTCGGCGCATCGGATTCGGCGGTATGGAAGGACCACTGCTGATTGGCTAGTGCGATGCCGCCGGTCGACCGGATCCCCGACACCGTTACCTCGACTTGCTCGTCAATAGGGAGATCTTCGTTCGGCGTGAAGATGATGGTTTTCCGGTTACCGCTCAGCACGGATGTACCTTCAACATTCCCATTTGCAGAGACGGCGACCTGGTATCCATCCGCCACCGCTGTGGAGAAACTAATCGAGATGCCAGCATCCCTCGCCACGCCAAGGGCCCCAGCCGCAGGGTTTGTACCCACCACGGTCAACGGGTCTGGGGTCGACTCGAACAGAACATCAACGGCATACCCCGTCGAGGTTCGCGCGCTCGGGAACTGGTTGGCGTAGCTGTACACGCCTGAATCCGCGGCGACGTGCAAAGGCCCCTTGGTCAAGCCCGTCCCCACATATGCACCTGGGGTCGCCGAATAGTGACCGACCGGAGTTCGGTAGGAAGCGACATATTCGGTCCCCGCAATCACCGACACCGGCTGAGCGAAATACACCGTTTGCCATCCGGACGAACTCTCATCACTGAAGATCGCCGTCGCCAGGGAATCGCCGTCGGACGACCAGAGAGCACCGACGTGAACTCCAGTGTTCCCAGCGGCCTTGTAGAAGCGGATTCCCCGAATAATGCCGTTCTCGCTAGCGGAGAAACGAACCCCCAGCGTGACGGCGTCGGGGTCGCCGACATCAACGATTCCTGGCAGGTCCCCATCGTCGTAAAGACTGCACGGACATATTCCAGCCTGTGCTGGAGGCTTCACCGTAGTGAAGGACCACTCGCCCCCAGCGACCGCTTCCGCTCCAGCCGCACCCCATACGGAGAGCGAGACCGAATACTTCACGAAACCGGCAAGGGGCAAGGAGGGAGTGAAGGTAACGATACGTGTGAGGGCGTCGTAGGTCGTCGTGCCGCTCACCGTCACGCCCAAGCTGTCCCGGACCACGAAGTCTGCGGCGTCCGCTGCGACGTCCTTTGAGAGAACAGCGCGAACCGTTGTCGACGTGGCGACGCTCGACGATCCAGGGTGGGGCCATTGTTGGAGCGCAACGAGCGGCGATGTGTCCACAACATCGAAGATCGCATCGACGAAGTAATTGCTGCGTCCAAAGCTTTGCGACGGGTATGTCCCGTCAGTGCTGTGCACCGCGGCTGCGCGTGATCCGAAACCGCCTGCGACGGTAAGCAAGTGTGAATCGACTGGTCCATAGTCAGCGAAGTCTGACTCGATGGAGTAGTGCCCCATGGGGGCGAAGTATGAGACGACGTAGGTTCGACCAGCGGTGACCGGGACAGGGACATCGAACATGGCGGTTTGCCACCCGGAAGGGGTCTCCTCTGAGAAGGTGGTGTTGGCCAGCCGCACACCATCGTCCCGCCAGAGTGATCCGGTATGAATGCCGGTGTTTGCGGCGCTCTTGAAGAACCGCACCCCGGAGACGAATCCATTGCTGGTCGGCGTAAAGCGCAGCCCGAGTTCTCCAGCTGAATTGTCGCCGCTGTCGGGGACAATGGGCAGCACGTTGCCAAAGACCGAATATGGTCCTGTGACGTCGACCGAGAGCGCCGTCGGAGTGGCGGGATAGTTGGCACTGTCGTCAATTGCTCGGACGAGGACCGGGGTTGCTCCACTCCCTTTCTGAACGTATCGAAACGACCAGTCGGTGGTCCCTACGGCAGGGTGCCACGTTGCTCCGTTGTCCGTCGAAACCTCCACTGCGGCGACCTGCCCGCCCACATCCGATGCGGTTCCACCCAGTTCAACCACGGAACCGTGTGACATGGAAACACTTTGTGGATGACTGGTGATGGTAGCCGTCGGAGCCACCGTGTCGGAACTTGCGGTTGCTCGAACGAGGGCAGCGTCTAGCGAAGAGGGCTGGGCCCCCATGTCCGCAAGCAGGTTCACCTGCGCCTGCTGCATCCGGCGGTCGGCAGCGGCACCGTCCCCGTCATGTTCGGAGTCAAGTCCCCACGCCCACTGGACACTTCCGGCGGAGAAAACCAGCGCACCGCTCGAAGCGCGGTAGAGAGTCAAATGGTGAGTTGTCGTTCCAGACTTGACGGTGTTGCCATAGTCCTGCAGATACTCAGGCACATCACCCGTCGTCGTAGATAGCCGGATCAACCCGCCGGGCCGGAAGCCGTTGTCCACGTCTTCGTTCGACTCGTATCCGACGGTGTGTGGTGCCAGGGATGTCGTCGAGCCCGCGGGCAGGCTTGTCAAACTTGTGTTCCGCCAGAGACGCAACTTGCCCTCACGGGAAGAAACGGCCACGGCGAGGTCGGAGTAGTTGACCTGATAGAGCGTCCCAATGAGCTTGTTCTCGGGCTGGGCAGCTCCCGCTGTGGATGGTGCGTACCGCGGGTCACGCCAGGTTCCGGTCCACTCAGAGGACGGATCGAGTTTCTTGTTGCTCCAGGTTTCCTTGTAACTGACCAGCGTGCGATATGGGGTCGCGCTTGCATCGGACGAAGGCTCGTATCTCGTCCGCCAATAGCCTTCATTGCCGGCAAGGAACTGAAGATTCACGCCGGCGTCCCGAGCAGCCTCGATGTTGGCCTTCTGCGCTCCCGACCAGTACTCGTCGTGTCCCACCGACAAAAAGACATTGTGGTTGGTCAGCAAGGATCCGAATCGGTCGGTGTCGATGCCGCTGAAATAACTGACGTCGTAGCCGTTCTTCTCCATGAATCGCACTTGTGCGTACTCGCTGGAGAAGTAGAAGTCACGCCCCTCCATGTCGGCGCGAGTGTTGAACGGCCGGTTGTAGCTGATTTTGTATGCGCGGCCATTGTCTGCGCCCTGATAGAAGTCGCTTCCGCCGTAGGTGTTATACGCGTGCCACGTGGGGTCCGACGTCTGGAAGAGAACGTCAGAGGTACTCGCTTCATCGCGAACGATGAAGATGATGTGGCTCGATCCGCCGGTGTCTGTCCTGGTCAGACGGGCGATATACACGCCTGAAACGGCGTTGGCAGGAACATCCCATGACGCCGATACGTCCCACGTGCCGCAGTCGTAGATTTCGGTTTCTTCATCAGTAATGCACTCGTCCTGAGTCGGGGGGCGATTTGGCGCCAGATCTGCGGAATCGATGTACCGTGCACCGAGACCTTGGTAGTAACCAGTCCGGTAGATGTCGACGGTGTAGCCGAGTACCTCCGAGTCGATCTTGAAGTCAACTTGATTGCCAACATTGACACTGATGTCGGTCGCGAAGCCCTGAATACTAGGATCGCCGGCACGCCAAATGTCCCAAATCTCCGGGCTCGTTCCTGGCTTGGAATTCTCACAAACGATCGCGTTGGAGCCCGGATCGCAAGGCCCTGCCGCATGGGCCGCGCCCATGCCCAGAGGTACGGCCACGGTGATTACCAGCCCGAGCACGGCAGCGAGAGCCACGGAAGTGCGCGACAATCGTGTACCGACCCACGACCCTAATTTGCTCGACCCAGACACTTCAGAACTCTTCTCACCAGAAATTGGCCGCGAGAATCACCGCCTCCTGGCATGGCTGCTGTAGGAAGGAGGAGCGACGGCTCGCTGTGGCCGCAAGACGCAAAACGTGATGGAATTTCACGTTCTGTGGTGAAAGAGTAACCCGGGCGCACCCTTGAGCACTCCCCCCTTTTCGGGTGAGAATTGCTCAGGTTTTCTTAGGGTCAGACCAGACCCTCGCGGTGGGCGAGAATGACGGCCTGCACCCGGTCGCGCAGTTCCAGCTTGAAGAGGATCCGACCGACGTGTGTCTTCACCGTGGATTCGGAGAGGAACAACCGCGAAGCGATCTCGGGATTCGACAACCCCTCACCCACGGCGATGAGTACCTCGCGCTCGCGCTCAGTGAGCGCAGCCAGCCGAGCCGAGGAACCATCGGAGCCGCTGACCGGCAGCTTGCCGCCGTAGAGGTCAAGCATCCGTCGGGTGATTCGAGGCGACACCGTGGCCTCACCAGTCGCTACAGCGCGCACGGCGGCGAGCAGCTCAATTGGCGGCGCATCCTTCAGGAGGAACCCGCTGGCTCCGGCATTGAGCCCGCCGAAGGCGTACTCGTCGAGATCGAACGTTGTGAGGATGATGACTTTGGCATCCGGCCGTTTGGCGATGATCTGCCGCGTTGCCTCAATGCCGTCGAGCGCAGGCATCCGCACGTCCATCAGGATCACATCAGGTTGGAGAGCCGCGGCCCGATCGACCGCGGTGGCACCGTCGGCAGCCTCGCCAACCACCTGTATGTCGTCTTCCGCCGAAAGCACCATGGAAAGTCCCATGCGCAACAGATCCTGGTCGTCGACGATCAATACACGGATAGTCACAGCTCTTCTCCTGCTTCCGGCAGGGTCATTCGAACCCGCCAGCCTCCGCCGGACAACCGGCCACTCGTTACGTTTCCGCCGTAGAGGGCGGCCCGTTCAGCCATTCCAATGAGGCCGCGCCCTGAGCCTTCGGAAGCGGCCGCGACTCCGGGCGCGCCATCATCGGTCACCGTGACCGTCACAGCAGCACCGACGCACTCGAGCAACACATCCACCCGAGTCGGCTGACGCGCATAGCGGAGGGCATTCGTGAGTGCTTCCTGCACGGCACGGTAGATCGTGATTTGTGCCCCCTGACCGGTCGGAGGAACTCCGGTCACCGTCAGGGTCGCGGGCAAGCCAGCAGCCTGATAACTCTCCACCAGTTGTGGCAATTCTTCGAGGGTGGGCTGCGGGGTCCGCTCGGCAATCTCGTTCTCTTCGTCGCGCAACACACCGAGCAGCCGCCGCATCTCAGCGAGCGACGCGCGCCCGGTCGAGCCGACATTGCGAATCGCCGCAAGCGAGGCTTCCGGGTCCTTCTCCACCATTGCCTCGGCGCCATCGGCTAAACGAATCATCACTGATAAGCTGTGTGCGACGATGTCATGCATCTCGCGGGCAATTCTCGAACGTTCGGATGCCGCGGCCAACTGCGCTTGCTGGTCACGTTCTCGAGCCAGCTGGCCTGCCCTGTCGACCAAAGCACTGATGTAGCGCTTGCGGTTGCCGATATTGATACCGATGAGTACAGCGAAGAGGCCGATGACGAGCGTGGATACAACATCGTCGTTGCCCGGGTCGGTGATGAGACCTGCCGTAACAATGCCCGACACGGTCAGCACAACGGCTGTCGTTCCGAGACCGATCCAGGCTGCTCGCACGCTGTGGTGCACGGCGATCGAGTACAACGCAATGACGAGCGCGATGGGGGCCATGCCCGTTGCGTTCCAGATGAAGAGAGCGCTGACGGCCAGTGAGATGACCACGGCGGTAACCGGGGCCGTTCGACGCTTGTAGAGAGCAACGGCCGTCACCGCCCCGAGCAGCAGCTCCAGGGTGTTGAACGCCGGCGGAAGCGAGCCATCGACGTAGGTGACGATTCGAGCAACCGCTTCAGGGATCGCGTAGATGAGGGTGATGAGAATGTCGGCTGTGCGCAGGTGCCGCGCCCAGAACGAACGAATCACTCCGGGTGGCCGGGGCAGACGAAGCTCCCCGTCCGCACCCGGGGAGGCGTGCGGCGGGGAGCTTCTCGGCGTCTCGGTCAGGCGTCTCTCCGCTTCATCATGATGGCCCCAGCGGTGAGCGAGGCGGCGACCCAGCCCAGCACGACCAGCAGTTGCTGCCACGGCTCGAGGCTGCCGGGGATATCCGATTGTATGCCGAGGCCACCGAGGCCCGCGTCGGAGATCAGGTAGGGGATCATATTTGTCGCCCAGTCCGCCGGGATGAGCTGCAGCACGGTCGGCACGATCAGGATGATGCCGAGCACAACGGCGATTCCGCCAGCCGAGTTGCGCAGCACCGTGCCGACACCGAGCGCGAAGACAGCGATCAGGGCAAGGTAGAGCGCTCCGCCCATCACGGCCCGCAGGACGTCAGGGTCGGTGAGCGGCGCGGAGACGTCGCTGCCCGCCAGGAACGGAATGCCGATGAGGTAGGCGCCGACGGTCGAGACCAGCCCGACGAGGAAGGTCGCCACAAACAGCACCAGGGTCTTCGCCCAGAGCACCGGCAGCCGACGTGGAACGGCCGCGAAGGTCGAGCGGATCATGCCGGTTCCATACTCACCGGCGATGAAGAGCACACCGAGGACGGCGGCGACCAGTTGCCCCAGGGCGACGGGGAACGAACTCACCTGCATGACGATTGCGGTCTGCCCCTCGGCAGGAACCGCGCCGTCAATCGTGCTCGCGATCGTCGAGGCCATGAGCGCGGCCAGTCCGAACGAGACGAGGATGAGGACCGCGTACGACCAGACCGTCGATCGCAGGCTGCGCAGCTTGATCGTTTCGGAACGAAGGACGCCGCCGAAACGTACCGGGCTCGCGGGCAGTGCCCGTGGCATCCGCAGTTCTGGCGCATCATGCGCCACCGTCAATGTGGTCATCGTGTCATCTCCAGGTCTCGAGCGGAGGCGCCGGTGCGGTACTCCACGTCGTCGTTCGTCAGTTGCAGGTAGGCCTCTTCGAGTGAGGCGGTGATCGGGGTGAGTTCGTGCAGGGCAATTCCAGCGCGTGCGGCCCGGTCGCCGACCGATTCGGCGGTGATCCCGGTGACGGTGAGCAGATCGTGCTCCACGTGGGTCACGGTCACCTCTGGTGAGGCGAGCGTTGAGGCGAGAACGGATGCCTGTGGCGATCGAACGCGAACGCTCACGCGGGTGGCTCCACCGATGACCTCGGCGACGGGAGCATTCGCGATCACGCGTCCCTTGCCGAGAACGATGAGGTGGTCGGCAGTAACGGCCATCTCACTCATCAAGTGGCTCGACAGCAGGACGGTTCGGCCTTCGGCCGCGAGTCCCCGGACCAGCGACCTGACCCAGCGCACACCCTCCGGGTCGAGCCCGTTGATCGGCTCGTCGAGAATGAGGGTCTGCGGGTCGCCAAGCAGGGCCGCGGCAATGCCCAGTCGCTGGCCCATGCCGAGAGAGAAACCGCCGACTCGTTTGCGGGCGACGGACTCGAGGCCGGTCAGTTCGATCACCTCGCTCACCCGACGTTTCGGAATGCGGTGAGTGGCCGCGAGGGCGAGGAGGTGGTTCTCGGCGCTTCGGCCGGTGTGCACGGCCTTGGCGTCGAGGAGGGCACCGACTTCGTGGAGTGGTGAGCTGTGGTCGGCGTAGAGCTTGCCGTTGACGGTGACTCGGCCGGCGGTGGGCCGGTCGAGTCCGACGATCATGCGCATCGTGGTGGACTTGCCAGCGCCGTTGGGGCCGAGGAACCCGGTGACGGCTCCGGGACGCACCGTGAACGTGATGTCGTTGACCGCGGTCTTTGACCCGTAGGTCTTGGTGAGGGTGTGTGCTTCGATCATGCTGCAACGCTACGAGCGAGGCACACCGCGTCGCGTCCACCCTCAGGCCAGCAGATCGGGCTCTGCCTCATACCGCGGTACCGTGGTCGCCGGCACCCGGGATCGAGCGGCGAAGCTGGCGGCGAGGTTTAGAGCTGTGAGCCGTCTACCGAGAAGGTGTCGCAGTTCGCAGGTCCGCCCTCGCGGCCCGCGTTGAACCAGCGCTGGCGTTGCTCGCTTGACCCGTGGGTCCACGCCTCGGAGTTGACTCCCTGTCCCGAGCCGGCCTGGATGCGGTCGTCGCCAACGGCTGCCGCTGCGTCGAGGGCGTCGGCGATCTCGGCGGCCGAGGGCTCCTCGAGCAGCGTGCGACCGCTCGAGTCTTCGGTCTGGCTGGCACCGGCGACCCAGGCACCGGCGAAGCAGTCGGCCTGCAGCTCGATGCGCACCGAGTCGGAGTCGGCGCCGGTGCCGGTGCGGTTCGCCGACTCCATGATTCCGGAGATGGCCTGGATGTGGTGCCCCCACTCGTGCGCGGCAATGTAGAGCTGCGCGAGCGGGCCACCGGTGGTGTCAAACGGTGGTTGCTGCAGCTGGGAGAAGAAGGAGGTGTCGATGTAGATGGTCTCGTCCCCCGGGCAGTAGAACGGCCCGGTCGCGCTCGACGCCCCGCCACAGCCCTGAGTGGTTGTCGACGCTTCGAACAGGGCGAACTGCGGGGTGCGGTATTCGCCGCTCGACACGAGCGAATAGTTGTCGGCCCAAAAGTCGTCGATCGAGACGCCAGCGCCGGCCATCCGGCACTCGATGTTCTCGTTGGCGTCTTCACCCGTCTTGCATTTCTCGCTCAACGAGGTCGTCAATGGTGCCGACCCGCCACTCGTGTCGCCGCCACCGACAAATCCACTCAGGTCGATTCCAGTGAACTGGGCGATGAGGAACACGGCAACGACCGCGAGCCCGCCGCCGCCAACGCCAATCGCCGTGCCGCGGCCGCGCTTACGGACATTGCTGCCGGAAATGTCTGAGTCAGGATTGAACGTCACTCGCCCACCGTATCCCTCGGCGCCCGGGCGGCTCCACGCCTTGCGCCGCCGGTGCTGGGGCGACTATGCGGCGAAGCTGTCGGTTGCTTCGATCAACGCGTCGAGGATCCCGGGCTCGTCGAAAGCGTGCCCGGCGTCTGGAATCATCTTGAGTTCGGCGTGCGGCATGGCCTCGGCGAGCGCCCACGCGGTCATCGGCGGCGTGCACATGTCGTAGCGCCCCTGCACGATCACGGTCGGGATGTCGGCGAGCTTCGACGCGTCGCGAATCAGCTGGCCTTCCTCCCACCAACCGCCATTCATGAAGTAGTGATTCTCAATGCGAGCGAAAGCAACGGCGTAAGCGGGCTCGGTGAACCGGGCAACGTTGTCGGGGTTCGGCAGCAGGGTGATCGTCGACGACTCCCAACGTGACCAGGCGACGGCGGCGGGCTCGTGCACGGCCGGGTCGGGGTTGTTGAGCAGTTTCGAGTAGGCGCGGACGAGGTGGCCGCGCTCCTGTTCGGGCACCGGCGCGAGGAACCCCTCCCACAGGTCGGGGAATACCGCTGACGCTCCACCCTCGTAGAACCAGTCGAGCTCAACCTGCCGCAGGGTGAAGATGCCGCGCAGCACGAGCTCGCTCACCCGATCGGTGTGGGTCTGGGCGTAGGCGAGCGCGAGTGAGCTGCCCCAGGATCCGCCGAACACCTGCCACTGCTCGATGCCGAGGTGCTCACGCAGCTTCTCCATGTCAGAGACGAGGTGCCAGCTGGTGTTGGTGTCGAGATTCGCCTCGGGAGCGCTCGCGTGGGGCGTGCTCTTGCCACATCCGCGCTGATCGAACAGCACGATGCGGTACTTCGCGGGGTCGAACACCCGACGCTGGTTCGGGTTGGTCCCACCACCAGGGCCACCGTGCAGAAAAACAACAGGCTTTCCGTTCGGGTTACCGCTCGCCTCCCAGTAGATCTGCTGGCCGTCGCCCACGTCCAGGTGGCCAGCATCGTACGGTTCGATCTCGGGATACATGTCGCGCATACAACGACCGTATCGTTCCCTTCAGGAAAACGGATGCTGTCGCTAGGCTGGCGCGCACATCATCCAGGAGGCACAATGCCCACTTCGACACCCCCACCGGTCACCGTGACACTGACGGGAGCGGGCGGCCAGATCGGTTACGCGCTGCTCTTCCGCATCGCGTCCGGGCAGCTGCTCGGGCCGGACGTTCCGGTGCGGCTTCGTCTGCTCGAGATTCCGGCGGGCATCGCCGGCGCAGAGGGCGCGGCGCTCGAGCTGCAGGATGGCGCCTTTCCCCTCCTCGAGGGCGTCGACGTCACCGACAGCGCCGCAGCGGCGTTCGACGGCGCCAACGTGGCACTGCTCGTGGGGTCGCGGCCGCGCGGTCCCGGCATGGAACGGGCCGACCTGCTGGCTGCCAACGGTGCCATTTTTGGACCGCAGGGTGCGGCAATCAACGAGCACGCGGCATCCGACATTCGAATTGTGGTGGTGGGCAACCCGGCCAACACCAATGCGCTCATCGCCCAGGCGCACGCGCCCGACGTGCCGCGCGAACGGTTCACCGCTCTCACCCGGCTCGACCACAACCGGGCGGTTGGCCAGTTGGCCGCGAAACTCGGGGTGCCGGTGCGCGACATCGACGGTGTCACCATCTGGGGCAACCACTCGGCAACGCAGTACCCCGACGTTTCGCACGCCACCGCGGCGGGCACTGCCGTGCGTGAGCTCGTCGATGAGGAGTGGCTGACGAGCGAGTTCATCCCGCGCGTCGCGAATCGCGGTGCCGAGATCATCGAGGTGCGCGGCTCGAGCTCGGTCGGCTCGGCGGCGAACGCGACCATCGACCACATGTACGAGTGGCTGAACGGGCAGCGCGGCCGGTGGACGAGCGTTGCGCTGCCGTCCGACGGAAGCTACGGCGTGCCGGACGGCCTCATCTCGTCGTTCCCTGCCGAGAGCGTGAACGGCGCCTGGCGGATCGTGCCCGGGTTGGAGCTGGACGATTTCTCGACGAGCCGCATCGAGGCATCCGTTCGGGAACTTGCCACAGAACGGGAGCAGGTGCAAGGTCTCGGCCTTCTGTAGTGCCGGGCACGGCCGGGGCGTAGCGTGGCGGCATGGACTATCGATACCTCGGCAACTCAGGCCTCAGAATTTCAGAAATTACCTACGGCAACTGGCTCACTCACGGCTCACAGGTCGAGAACGAGACTGCGAAGGCGTGCGTGGCCGCAGCGCTCGAGAGCGGCATTACCACCTTCGACACGGCTGACGCCTACGCCAATACGGCAGCGGAGACCGTGCTCGGCGAAGCGCTTGCCTCCGAGCGCCGCGAATCACTCGAGATTTTCACGAAGGTGTACTGGCCGACCGGTCCGAAGGGTCCCAACGACTCCGGGCTCAGCCGCAAGCACATCATGGAGTCGATCCACGGCTCGCTGACCCGCCTCGGCACCGACTATGTTGACCTCTACCAGGCACACCGATACGACTACTCGACACCGCTCGAAGAAACCATGCAGGCGTTCGCCGACGTGGTTCGGCAGGGCAAGGCGCTCTACATCGGCGTCTCCGAGTGGAACGCCGACCAGTTGCGTCGCGGCTCGGCCCTGGCCAAGGAGCTGGGCTTCTCACTCGTCTCCAACCAGCCGCAGTACTCAATGCTCTGGCGGGTGATTGAGGAAGAGGTCGTTCCGGCGTCGCGCGAGCTGGGGATTTCGCAGATCGTCTGGTCGCCGGTTGCCCAGGGCATCCTGTCGGGCAAGTACCTGCCCGGCCAGCCGCTGCCCGAGGGCTCGCGTGCCACCGATTCGAAGGGCGGCGCCGACACCGTGAAGGCGTTCCTCCGCGATGAGGTGCTCACGGCAGTGCAGAATCTCAAACCCATCGCTGACGAGAACGGGCTCACCCTCGCCCAGCTCGCGATCGCGTGGGTCCTGGCGAATGACAACGTGGCGGCGGCCCTCATCGGCGCGTCCCGGCCCGAGCAGGTGCGTGACAATGTGCAGGCGTCGGGCGTCAGACTCTCGAGCGAGTCCCTCGCGAGCATCGACGAGGTGCTCGGCACGCTGCCCGAGACCGACCCGTCCAAGACCCAGTCCCCCGAAAACCGTCCGTCCTAACCGACGACGGCCCACTGAACGAGGAGAGACACATGAGCCGAATTGTGATCATCGGAGGGCACGGCAAGATCAGCCGTATCCTCACCAGCCAGCTCGTCGACAACGGCGATGACGTCGTCAGCGTGTTCCGTAACCCGGACCACTCGTCGGACATCGCCGGCCTCGGCGCCGAACCCGTCGTCTGCGACATCGAAACCGCATCCGTCGACGATCTCGTTCCCATCCTGAGCGGGGCGGATGCTGTCGTCTTCGCTGCGGGGGCCGGCCCCAATTCCGGCGCGGAACGGAAACACACTGTGGATTACGAGGGATCGGTCAAGTCAGCTGCCGCTGCCGAACGAGCCGGTGTTTCGCGATTCGTGCAGGTTTCCGCCATGGGAATCGACGGGGAGGTCGACACGAGCGACGACGTGTGGGCGGCGTACGTTGCCGCCAAGCGCAATGCAGACATCGACCTCAAGAAGACGTCGCTAGCCTGGACCATTCTCCGCCCGGGCGCGCTGACCGATGACGAGCCGACCGGCATGGTCCAGCTCGAGTCCGACACCGGCCGTGGCTCCATTCCGCGTGCCGATGTCGCTGCACTCATTGCGGCCGTACTGACCTTCCCGGAAACCGCAGGCTTCACCTGGGAAGCCATCTCCGGTGAGACCCCGATTGCTGCGGCTGTAGCCGCAGCCGTCTCCGCGGGCTGATCGTGTCGAGGCGGGCGGCGGTCAGTCGCCCGCCTCGACGAACACCATGATTCCGTCGAGCACCCGGGCGAGGCCGAACTCGAATGCCAGCTCGGGATTGCTTGCGGCCTGGTAGGCCTCTCCGGCCGCCTGCCCCACCCGACCGGCGATCGGATACTTCGATCCGTCCATCACCTTCTCCAGCACGGGGGCGTTTGCTTCCCACCACTCGGCGTCGCTCTGCCCGGAGCGTTCCCTCGTCGTCTCCTGGTCCCGAGCCGTTCGAGCGGCACTCGCCACGAAGCCCGCGATGAGCGTCACCACCTGATCCATCGCGATGTCGCTAATGCCGACACCTTCGACGGCAGAGAGCTCCCACTCGTACCGGTCTGAAACGTGCGGCCCCAGTGCGGGCCGTGACGTGTCGACGGACAACAGCCATGGGTGCCGCCGAT
Source organism: Okibacterium sp. HSC-33S16 (assembly GCF_024171565.1). Lineage (GTDB taxonomy): Bacteria > Actinomycetota > Actinomycetes > Actinomycetales > Microbacteriaceae > Mycetocola_A. The sequence goes on along the minus strand of NZ_JALJZZ010000002.1, from coordinate 607,035 downwards.
ACTCGAGCCACAGGTGCCGGGCAACGGCGTCGAGTCGCTCCCGTACCGTGCCCGTCAGTTCGGGATGCGGCAGTTCGCCGGTCACCTGGTCGACCATGAGTCCGATCAGCTCATCGCGCCCGGGAACATAGGTGTAGAGACTCATCACGCCGATGCCGAGGTGCTCGGCGACTTTCCGCATGGAGAAGGCGTCGAGTCCCTCTGCGTCAGCGAGAGCGATACCCGCGTCCACCACGGCGTCGACAGTCGTTCGTTGCCGGGGTCCGCGCGCGGGCGGCTGCTCACCGAGCGTACGCCGCCATAACAACGCCAGGGTGCGGTCGGGATCGCTTCGAGCAGCAGGTTCGTTGACGCTCATGGCCCTAGTGTACTTACTCCGTATGGTGTACGCTCAATTCTCCGCATAACTCCGTATACCGTACGACGTGAGGATTACTGTGTCGCAATCTCCCTCTCTCCAGGCCGTTGGACTGCACAAGCGCTACGGCGACGTGACGGCTCTCGATGACTTCTCCCTCGACTGCGCCCCTGGCTCGATCCACGGGCTGCTCGGTCCCAACGGCGCAGGCAAGAGCACGGCCGTTCGCGCGCTGACCACGCTCATCGACGTTGACTCGGGAACAGCCCGGGTGGCGGGATACGCCGTCCGTACCGAATCCCGCCGGGTTCGAGAACGCATCGGCCTGGTCGGCCAGGGCACCGCCGTCGACGACATCCTCGGCGGGACTCAGAATCTCGTAATGTTCGGCCGGCTCTTCGGCCTGTCGAAGACCCAGGCTGTGAGCCGGGCCGGTGAGCTCATGGCCGCATTCGACCTCATCGAGGCCGCCGACCGGCCGGTGTCTGGGTATTCCGGCGGCATGCGCCGACGGCTCGATATCTGCGCGAGTCTCATCCTGTCGCCCGCCGTGCTCTTCCTCGATGAGCCGACAACGGGGCTCGACCCGCGCGGACGCAACGAGGTGTGGCGAACCATCCGACGCATTGCGGCGGACGGCACCACCGTGCTGTTGACGACGCAATACCTCGACGAAGCCGACCAACTGGCCGACTCAATTTCGGTGATGAAGGCCGGACACGTGGTTCGAACGGGAACACCGGTCGAGCTCAAAAAACAGCTCGGGTCCGACCGTATTGTCGTGACCGTGTCGGATGCTGCGGATCTGCCGCGCGTCACAGCATCCGTTCATTCTCACTCGACGCCAGAAATCGATAGCGCTGCGCGAACCGTGACGATCGAAGCTCCGTCAGGAACCGCGGCCCTCCTCGCGACCGTGCGTGCCCTCGACGAAGCCGGCATTGAGCCGGAAGACCTGGTGCTTCGTCGCCCGACCCTCGACGAGGTCTTCCTCGCCCTCACTTCCCAGGAGGCAACATCGTGACCACACTCTCGACACCGCGCTCCTCGGCGCTTCGCAACGGCTGGATCCTCACCCAACGCGAACTGCTGCACTGGGAGCGACAACCTGCGCTGCCCATCTTCGGCCTGCTGTTCTCGATCATGCTGCTGCTGATGTTCGGCTTCCTCTTCGGCGGCGCCATCGAGGTGCCGGGCGGCGGCGACTACATCACCTTCCTGCTGCCGGGCATGTTCACCCTCACTATGCTGTTCGGCGTTGAAAGCACCATGCTGGCGATGTCGACGGATGCCGCGAAGGGCATCACAGACCGGTTCCGGTCGATGCCCATCCACAGTTCTGCCGTTGCGCTGGGCCGCTGTGGGGCCGACATGGCGTCATCAGTTCTCAACCTGGCCGTACTGCTCGTCGGTGGGCTGCTGATCGGCTGGCAGATCACCACCGATCTGGGATCAGCACTGGTCGGCGTGCTGCTTCTCATCTGGCTCCGCTTCGCCGTGCTCTGGGTCGGAATTTTCCTCGGGCTCACGTTCCGGAACCCGGCGGCAACGATGGCCGTACAGGTGCTCATCTGGCCGGTCGGGTTCCTCTCCAACGTCTTCGTCGCGCCGGAAACCATGCCGGCCTGGCTCGGTGCAGTTGCCGCGTGGAATCCAATCTCAGCAACGGCGACCGCGACCCGGCAGCTTTTTGGGAACCCGACGGGTATCACGACGGCATGGATGAACGACAGTGCCCTCCTCATGGCCACCGCATGGCCGCTCGTTCTCACTCTCGTCTTCCTCCCGCTCTCGGCCCGCGCCTACCGCCGACTGCGTCGCTGAGCACGACAAAGCCGCCCCTCCCAAGCTTCGGAAAGGGCGGCTTTTCGTGTGTTCTGAGCGCTACTTCTTGCTGGCCTTGAGCGACTTCTCGGCAACCGGGGCGGTGCCCGATGCCCGCAACTCGGCAAAGTACGCCGCCGCCTCGTCCTGGCGCTCAGCCTCAATGCCCGACGACACCGGTGCGCGGAGGTGGTCCTGGGTGTAGCCGAAGGCTTCGACGAGGTCGAGCGCGTGTGGGCGGATCCGGGCGAGGAGCCGGTCGATGTACGACGTCACGGCCGAGGCGCGTTGGCCGGACAGCCGACCATTGATCAGGTACCAGGCCAGGTGCTGCTCCACGAGCCCGAGGCCGAACAGGTCGCGCAGCCAGGTCAGCACGGTCTTGGTGCCCGTGTCGGTCACCGTGCCGAGCGCTTCGGTGAACGCTTCCCACTGCAGCAGTTCGGCGTGCGCCCGAGCGGCCTCGATGAGCTCGTTCTGGTTGGCGTTGAACAGCGCGGCGCCGTCGGCGGGTGAGAGCTTGCTCGCGGCACGCAGTCGCCCGGCAATTGCGGCCACCATGGTCTCGACCCGGTCGGTCAGCAGTTCGCGCTGGGTCTCTTCGTTCTGCAGGTGCCCGACCGAGCGCGCGGTCGAGCCGAAGTCGGCAACGGTCTGGGCCAGCGAGCGCAGCCCGGTGCCATGCACAACCTTGCCTCGAGCCTGCTCAGCCGCGAACTTCGCCAGGGTCGCGGCGTCTGCGCCCTTGAACCGTTTGGCGTAGTCGCCGAGCAGTCGCTTTCCGACGAGCTGCAGCAACACGTTGTTGTCGCCTTCGAAGGTCACGTAGATGTCGAGGTCGGCTCGCAGGCTGGTGAGACGGTTGCCCACCATGAACCCGGCACCGCCACAGGCCTCGCGCGCCTCCTGCAGCGTGTCGAGCGCGTGCCAGGTTGACAGTGACTTGAGCCCGGCGGCCAGCGTTTCGAGATCCTGACGGTCGTCGGGAGTGTCGCTCTTGCCACTGAACACCCCGTCGAACTTCACGAGCAGCTTGTCGTGCGCGAACATGGCGGCGTACGTCGTGGCGAGCTTCGGCAGGAGCCGGCGCTGGTGCCGCTGGTAGTCAAGAATGACTTCTTCCTGGACGTCACTCGATGCGTTGAACTGGCGCCGCTGGCTACCGTAGGTGATCGCAATCTGCAATGCGACAGCGGATGCCGCGACTGCAGCCCCATCCAGCGACACGCGTCCCTGCACGAGCGTGCCCAGCATCGTAAAGAAACGTCGGCCGGGGCTGGAGATGGGTGACGAATACGAGCCGTCTTCGGCCACGTCACCGTAACGGTTGAGCAGGTTCGTGCGCGGGATGCGCACGTTCGTGAAGTGCAGCTTTCCGTTGTCGATGCCGTTGAGGCCACCCTTGATGCCGTCGTCCTCACCACCGACCCCCGGGAGGAAGTTGCCGTCGTCATCACGGATCGGAACGTAGAAGCAGTGCACGCCGTGGTTGACGCCGTTGGTGATGAGCTGGGCGAATAGGGTGGCCGCCTTGCCGTGGACGGCAGCGTTGCCGAGGTAGTCCTTCCACGCCGCACGGAACGGCGTGTGGATGACGAACTCCTGGGTCTCGGCGTCATAGGTGGCTGTCGTGGCGATCGATGCGACGTCTGAGCCGTGTCCGACCTCGGTCATCGCGAATGCGCCAGGGATCTCGAGGCTCATGATGCCCGGGAGCCACTTGTCGTGGTGTTCTTTGGTGCCGAGGTGCATCACGGCTGAGCCGAACAGGCCCCACTGAACGCCGGACTTGATCTGCAGGGACGGGTCGGCGGTGACGAGCTCTTCGAAGCCGGCAATGTTGCCGCCGTGGTCTTCCTGGCCGCCGAGGTGCTTGGGGAAGGCGCGGTGCACCTGTCCGTTTTCGACGAGGAGCTTCAGCTGACCGAACACCCGCTCGCGGTGCTCATCGACGGTCAGGCCTTCGATGCGGTGAAACTCCTCACGCGCCGCGAGGGCGCGGGCCTTGATCCGCGCGTCCGGCCAGGTACCGAGCAGCTGGTGCGCGAGTTCGGGGACGTTGATCCTGGCGCCGTCCGGGCCACCGGCTGGGAGGTCGGCGAGAACGTCGTCGCGATTAATCTCATCTGGTCGGATGGAAGTGTCAACCATTATCGATCCTTGTCTTTCGGCACTGAAGCACGTCTCTTAACCGTACGAGCGGCATCCGCAGTTCATAAATGAGCCGTTCGCCGACTACAAATCGAGGCCGAGCCGCCCACATCTCTCCTGTGGAAAGCTACAGTCGAGCACCGGATTCATCGGCGACACCCGACAAAGCGTCGAGAAAAGAACCCGGCCCCGAGTGAGGAAGTGACCTTTCGGAGGAAACAACGTATGGTCGGGGTCACAGCCGGCGTGGCTGCAGGTCAAAGGAGTTCACCAATGCCCAGTAAGTCCCCTCAGAAAAGCTCCGCCAAGAAGGAACCCGCAAAGTCGTTGAAGGAGAAGCGCGCCGATAAGAAGGCCAAGACCGAGGTCAAGTCCCGTAAGGACTAACCCGTTATCGGTGTCGCTCACAGGCGTCGAACTCATCGCGAGTTCGACGCCTGTGCCTGTTAAGCGTCAAACGTGAGGTCGGCTGGAACGCGACCGGCGACAACGTCGATCAACTGCTGGCCGAAGGTGGCCCGTTTCTTTTCGCCGATTCCGGTGATCGCCGACAGGGCGTCGATTGAGTCGGGTTTCTCGGTGGCCACGGCGCGCAGAGTGGCGTCGCCGAAAATGATGTACGCCGGAACGCCCTGCTGCTTAGCGACGACCGCGCGCCAGGCGCGAAGCGCTTCGAACAGCTCGGCGTCGCCCGGGGCCAGGTCGGACGCCGACTGCCGCCGTGCCTTGCTGGACGATGACCGGCGCTCAGGCTCGGTGCGCATGGGCACGGCGCGTGCGCCAGACAGCACGGAGGCACTGTCATCGGTGAGGCCGAGCGTCCCATACTCACCTCGAGTAGCGAGGAGCCGTTTGGCGAGAAGCTGCCGGACGACGCCGCGCCACTGCTGCTCGGTGAGGTCGTGCCCAATGCCCCAGGTCGCGAGGGTCTCGTGCGTCCACTGCGTGGTGCGAGGTGTCGTCTTGCCGCGGAGGATGTCGATGAGGTGCCCTGCACCGAACTCCTGATTGCGTTCGCGCTTCAGCCGAACCACGGTGGAGAGCAGTTTCTGTGCGGGAATGGTGCCGTCCCACACCTCGGGCGGGTCGAGGCAGGTATCGCAATTGCCGCACGGCTCGGAGGGCTGGCCGAAGTAGCTCAGCAGATTGGTGCGACGGCACTCGACGGTCTCGCAGAGCGCGAGCATGGCGTCGAGGTGCGCGGACATGCGTCGCCGGTGGGCGAGGTCACCGGGCGACTCGTCGATCATGCGGCGTTGCTGCACAACGTCTTGCAACCCGTAGGCGAGCCAGGCGACCGACGGCTCACCATCGCGACCGGCACGCCCGGTCTCCTGGTAGTAACCCTCGACGCTCTTGGGCAGGTCGATGTGGGCGACGAATCGCACGTCGGGTTTGTCGATGCCCATGCCGAACGCGATGGTCGCCACCACGACAATGCCGTCTTCGCGCAGGAACCGGGATTGGGTCTTCTGCCGAACCGACGAGTCCAAACCCGCGTGGTACGGCAGGGCGTTGATGCCCTGAGACTGCAGGTGGGCTGCCGTTTTCTCGACCGTATTCCGGCTGAGCGCGTAGACAATGCCGGCCTGGCCCGCGCCTTCCTTCCGGATGAAGTCGACGAGCTGTTTGCGCGGCTCGTTTTTCGGCACGATGCGGTACTGGATGTTCGGACGGTCGAAGCTCGCCACAAAGTGGGCTGCGTTGCTGAGGTGAAGGCGTTCGGTGATTTCGCGATGCGTGGCATCCGTCGCGGTCGCGGTCAGGGCGATGCGCGGGACATCGGGCCAGCGTTCGGCGAGGTCACCCAGGCTGAGGTAATCGGGCCGGAAGTCGTGGCCCCACTGTGACACACAGTGGGCTTCGTCGATGGCGAAGAGGGCGATGGTGCCGTTCGCCAGGAAGCGTTTGGTGGACTCGGAGCTCAGTCGCTCGGGAGCGACGTAGAGCAAGTCGAGCTGCCCGGCCAGGTAGGCCCGCTCGACGCTGTCACGCTCGGCGGCATCCTGGGTGGAGTTGAGGAACGCGGCTCGAACGCCGACGGCCTGCAGGGCGTCGACCTGGTCTTGCATGAGGGCGATGAGTGGCGAGACGACGATGCCCGTGCCTTCACGGACGAGGGAGGGCACCTGGTAGCAGAGGCTCTTTCCGCCGCCGGTCGGCATGAGAACGACGGCATCCCCGCCAGCGATGATCTGCTCGACGATGGCCTGCTGTTCACCACGGAACGACTCGAAGCCGAACACCGAGTGCAGCACATCGAGCGCTGTGGGGGCGGTGTCTGGGAGTACGTCGGTCACCCCCGAAACGATAGCCGCTGCCCGCGACATCGGTTAATCCCGCCGGACGGGCGACGGGATTGAGCTGCGTGAGTTGCGTTGTGAGGGCTGGAGTGCGGGCTGCGAGTAATCCGCAGCCCGCACCCGGCTGGACCTGCCGGCTACTCCCGCGGAGTGTCACTCGACTCGTCGTCGGCGGCTGCAGCCGATGTCGCGCTCTTTCGCCGGAGGACGATGAGCACGACGACCGCTGCGACCACGACGATCGCGAGTGCGCCGCCGATCCACAGGATGTCGCTTGATGCTGCCGAGGTCTCCTCCGGGGCGACGGCGTCAGTTGTTCCGGACGAATCGGTCTGGGTGGTGAAAGTGGGCTCAGGTGTCGGCGTGCCCGACTCCACCGGCGCCCGCGACTGTCCGCACACCGGCGCCGAGGCCAGCCCCTCTGCGAGCTCCTGCCCTTCGGCGGGCTGCCAGGTGAAGGTGAACTCACCGTCGATGGGGTGCCCGTCGGCCGATACCACCTGCCAAATAACGGTGTACTCCCCCGGCTGACCGAGCGTGACGGGTGTGGTGAGCGTCGGTCCCTGGACGGTCATGCAGCCGTCGCCGTAGTAGAGGGGCTCAGCGCCCGGTCCCCGAACCTGAATGGCGTTGGCAGTGCCGCCCGCCTCGAGGAGCGCGTCGTTGGTGGTGACGGCGAAGGTGCCCGGCTGTTCCGTGACAACAGAACCCGCAGCAGGGCTCGACGAGACGAGTGTGTTGTGAGCCTGGGCCGGGGCAGCCGCAAGGCTAAGGGCAGCCGCGGCGAGGAGACCCGTGAGGGTTCCGATTCCGAGCAGTCGACGAATACGCATCCGCTTAACCTTTCTGCGACGGGGTTGAGGGCCGACGAGCGACCACGGCAAGGACGACGCCGATCGCACCGACCAGGAGCCCGCCGATGCCGAGTATACGGGCGAGAATATCCGGGTTCGCTGGGGCCTGGGCGGCTGCGCTCGATGCACCAGCGGCGTCGGCTGAACCACTGGCAGAACCGTGCGCTGCCTCGCTGGCCGAGGCATCCGTCACGCTGATGGTCGGAGCGGGAGCATCGAGGTCGTGTGGGTCCTGACCGTCGGCCGCGATCTCGGTCCACGCGGTTTCGCCGACCTCGCAAGTTTGCAGCACGGGGAACGCGAGTGTCTCGCCGGCGTTGTCAGCGGGCAGGGTGAGCTGCAGGGTCACGGTGTCGCGGAAGCCGTCGGCGAGCGGCTGGTGAGCCGTGTACACCACCTCGCCAACACGCTGGGCCAGGGCATTGCCGTGGGAGTCGGTGATCGGCTCGGCGAGGTCGACGCTGGTCTTGCTCACGTCCCAGTTGGGGTTCACGGTCGGCGTGACCGAGACGATCTCCTCGGGAATGGTGAAGGTCAGGGCCGTTGTCGCCGACCCGTCGCAGCCGTGGCCGACCGAGAAGGTGAGCTGGGCGGTTTGCCCGGCCGGTGCCGAGCTCGGTGTGACCGAGACGTGCGCACCGGCGGCGAGCGGTGCGGCCACGACGAGGAAGGCGGAGGTGAGGGCGACGGCTGGGGCCGCCAGAGTGAGGCGTTTCATGGGTGTCCAAATTCATGAGGGTGCGACCGGACGCGCAGGAGCGCTGCTGGGCGGTCGACGAAGAGTAGTGGGTCACGGGTGCCGGGCAGGCATCGGTGATCCGGGCCGAATCCGCGAGGAAGGCCTCGCGCGATTAGGCGACGGAGAAAACTGCCCGGCGCATCATCGCCGGTGGACCGCGGTGCCGCATCGCCGACAGGAGTATCCGCTGCCGCGCGATCAGAACCGGGAGCCAGTCGGCACCGGGCAGAGCCGGGCGCTCGAGCGGCGCCAAGCGAAGCAGCCGGAACAGCACTCGAACGCTCAGGAGCAGCGTGTCGACGAGGGCAGCGAGCAGCTGTTCGCCGCGCAGGAGCACCGCGAAGGTGACGGCCGCTGCGAGGGCGTGGCCCAGCCACATGATCGGGCTGGCCGATGCGTGGACGTGGGTGGGAACATCCGTTGTCATCATCACCATCTGAGCGTGGTGGCCGGGTGCGAAGGCGACCGTGCCGTGGGCCGCCGGAGCGAGGGCGAAGAGGAGGTGGTAGCCGAGCTGGCTGGCCACGACCGATGCGGCGAGGCGCACGGGTGAGAGGGAGCGGCTGGCGAGGACGATGCAGACGACTGCAGCGAGAACGGATGCCGCCACCAACGCGAACAGGCCCGGTGCGTCGGCACCCGACACGGCGTGCGAGAACGCCGCGAAGAACGTGGCCATAGCGGCAGCGACGAGACCACGGAGGACGCGGATGCGGCGAGCGCGCATGAGTGACGTCCTTCCGGGTGGGGTGGGCTACTACTCTCCACTGTATCCGGCGCGCGGTGCGGCTTCGGTGCGGTGAGCGCCGGGGACCAGGGCGCCTCGGGCAGGAGGGGCGTTCGGGCGAGACGGCTCCGTCGCTCCGGCTCAAATGGTCATTGGCGCGCGGCTGACGCGGTGCTCGGACAGAAACGGTGGTTCGGGTGAGGAACGGGTTCGTTGCTCGGGCAGAGACGGTCATTGACGCGCGACCGTACCGCTGCTCGGGCAGAAAGGGCGGCGGGACGACCCCTGCTCCGGCAGTTGTGGTTGGAGGGATGGCTGCTCGGTCGATTACGGTCAAAGTTTCTCGACTTTTGCCGCCACAAGTGCCGGAGCAAAAGCTGTGTGACCGTTTCTGTCGGAGCAAGGGGCGCTCGGGCGGGAACGGGTTCGTTGCTCGGGCAGAAACGGTCATTGACGCCAGGTCGAGGTGGTGCTCGGACAGAAGCGGTCATTCGGGTGCGGACGAGTTCATTGCTCCGGCAGAAACGGTCATTGACGACAGCCCGACGTGTTGCGTGGACAGAAGGGGCGGCACCGCAAGCCCTGCTCGGGCACTAGTGGCTGGAGCGTTGGCTGCTCGGTCGATTACGGTCAAAGTTTCTCGACTTTTGCCGCCACAAGTGCCGGAGCAAAAGTTGTGTGACCGTTTCTGTCCGAGCAAGGGGCCGTGTGCCGGTGTCCGACCGAGCAGAGGCACGCCGAGCGTCCTCCGGCACCTCAACTACGCTTTCCCCATGCTCACCGCGATCATCGGCCTCGTCGGCGCGCTCGTCTACGGGGCCGCCGATTTTCTGGGCGGGCTCGCGTCCAAGCGCATCAGTCCGGTGCGGGTCACGGCCCTGTCTGCGGCATCCGGATTGGTTGGGCTCGTCCTGGTCCTCGCGTTCGGCTTCGGCGAATGGTCCTTCGAAGCCGTGTTCTGGGGCGCCCTGTCGGGTGTGAGCGGAGCGCTCGCCATCGTGTTGCTTTACGCCTGCCTCGCGATCGGGCCCATGTCGATCCTGTCGCCGCTGACGGCCGTGGTCTCGGCGATCGTGCCGATGACCTGGGGCCTCGCCACCGGCGACGAGCTTGCCCCAGCCGGCTACGTTGCGCTGGGCATCGCCCTGGCCGCTGTTGTTCTGGTCGGTTTCGTACCGGAGAAGGGCGCGGTGCGGCCGAGCGTCACGGGCATCATCATGGCCGTCGGCTCCGGCGCGATGATCGGCACATTCCTCATCCTCATCGACCAGACGCCCGAGGACTCGGGGATCGTGCCGCTCGTCGCCAACCGCTCGGTGAGCGCGGCCATCATGTTCACGCTGGTGCTGGTGCTCTGGCTTATTTCCCGTCATCGGGCACCAGCGGCGGCCACCGCGACGGTGCCACGCAGGGGCTGGCGGCCCGGGCTGCTGCTCGCTGTGGCGTGTGGCGTGGTGGACGCCGCGGCAAACGTGTTGCTCCTCGTGGGTATCCGTATCGGCGAGCTCACGGTGATGAGCGTGCTCACCGCCATGTACCCGGCCGGCACGATCCTCCTCGCGGCCGTCGTGTTGAAGGAACGCATCGCGCCCGTACAGTGGGTCGGTCTCGCCCTTGCGCTGGTCGCCGCCGCGCTGCTCGCCCTCGCCTGAGCACATGCAGCCAATTCCATGCTCGTGCATGAAGAATGGGGCAGAGGTTGACACCCAGACACGCGCCGCGCGCGAGGAAGCAGGAGCCCAGTGACTGAGACCATCGACCAGACCCCCGTCGTCACGCGAAACGACGAGAAGTCCCGGTACGAGATTTCCCTCGGCGACACGGTCGCCGGATTCGCCGCGTTCCAGCCCCAGCCCGGGCGCCTCGCCTTCACCCACACCGTTGTGGACCCCGTCTTCGAAGGCCAGGGTCTCGGCAGCGCCCTCGTGCGCGAAGCCCTCGCTGACACCGCCGCCCGCGGCGAAGTGATCGTCCCGTTCTGCCCCTTCATCCAGGACTGGCTCAAGCGGCACCCCGAGTTCGACGGCACAATCGACTGGGAACCAGCGACAGCATGACCCGACTCGACACCCCGGTGAGCGAGTCGGTCAGCGCCCGCTGCGACCCCACCGGCAGCACCACGATGCTGCTCGAAGCGCGAGAAGTGCCGCTCGGCGGCATCCGTGGCATCCTCGTGCATCGCTCACTCCCCCAGCGGGCCCTCCCCATGGTCGGCGCGTGGTGCTTCCTCGATCGCTTCGACGATGAAAAGGTCGGCATGCGCGTGTTGCCCCACCCGCACATCGGCCTGCAAACCGTGACCTGGCCCGTCGAGGGCGAGATTCGACACCGCGACAGCGTCGGCAGCGACGTTGCCGTTCAGCCCGGCGAGCTCAACATCATGACGAGCGGGTACGGCATCTCCCACTCCGAGTTCTCACTCGGCGCACCCGGGAGCCCGCTGCGCGGCCTGCAGCTCTGGGTGGCCCTCCCGCGGGACGTCGCCGACATCGACCCGTTCTTCGAACGCCACACCGACCTGCCCGTCTTCACCCTCGACGGCCTCCGCGCTCACGTGCTGGTCGGCCAACTCGGCGACGTCGTCTCGGAGGCGACGGTCTTCACACCTCTCATGGGGGCGGATGCCACAATCGACGCGGGCGCGTTCGTCACGCTTCCGCTCCAATCCCATTTCGAATACGCGGTGATGGTCGTGTCAGGAGAGATCACCGTCGCCGAAACCCCACTTGCCCCCGGTCCCCTCCTCTACCTCGGCACCGACCGCGAGTCGCTTGACCTCGGCAGTGCGGAGGGAGCCCGATTTGTGATTCTCGGCGGTGTTCCGTTCGGAGAGGAACTCATTATGTGGTGGAATTTCGTCGCTCGCAGTCATGAAGAGATCGTGAGCGCCCGCGATGCGTGGGAGGCCCGAAGCATCCGTTTTGGTGTCGTGAATGGTCACGGCGATGAACGCATTCCGGCGCCGCCGCTTCCGGCGGTGCGACTGACACCTCGACGTCGAACCACCTGATCGCATTCGCGCAGGTTGCCCGCACTAAACTTAGGGTGTCCTTAATAGTTCATCGACGTCCGACCGAACCGAGATCGATATGCGAAACGCGAGCACACGCCTCCTGCTCACCTGCGCGGCCATCGGTGTCGCCGGTGGGCTCGTGTTCGTGGTCAGCGGCTATCTCAACGGGCTGATGTCGGCGACGGTGCCGGTGTTCTACGGCGCGCTGGTCGGCGTGTACTTCCTTCCCGGCGTAGTGTCGCAGGCGCTGCTTCGCCGTGGTGGCGTCGCCTTGCTCACCGGGCTGTTCGCCGGACTCATCGCCGCCGCGTTCAGCCCGCAGTGGTTCCTGCGTTATCTCGGTGCCGGGATTGCCATCGGTCTCCTTCAGGAGTTGCCGTTCGTCATCGGCCGCTACCGCTATTGGCGGGCCTGGGTGTTCTACCTCGCGGCCGCGATCGCCGGGGTCATCTTCGGCGCCGGGGTCTTCGTGGGCATCGGTGGCGAGAAGTTCGAGCCGTGGGCCAACGTCGTCTACTTCGGCCTCTTCGTCGTGAGCCCCGTGGTCTTCACCTGGATCGGCCGCATCGTCGCCGGGCGCATCGACAAAACGGGGGTCGCGCGCGGCCTGCAACGCGAGATCGACCGGCGGATTGGGCGAGAAAGCGCCGCAACCCATGCATCACTGACGACGTCGTGACCCGCTGAATGGCCGCTCCCGACCCGGCACTGCGCCTGGAAGACCTGCGCATTCGATATGACGAGCGCGCCGAGAACGCCCCCAACGGTGTGACCTTCGCGGTGGCACCTGGCGAAGTGGTTCTGCTGCTCGGTCCGTCAGGATCCGGCAAGTCGACGCTCGCCCTCGCGCTCAACGGACTGGTTCCGCACGCACTCGCTGCGACCCTCTCAGGCTCCGTCTCCGTGAACGGAATTCGAACAACGGATGCTCCGGTGTCGCGATTGTCGCAAGAAGTCGCGATGGTCTTCCAAGACCCCGACGCGCAAATCGTCACCGGCACCGTGTTTGACGAGGTGTGCTTCGGCCCGGAAAACCTGTGCCTGCCCGTTGCCGAGATTGAGCAGCGGGCGGAGCGAGCGCTCCGTGCCGTCGGGTTGTGGGAGCGTCGGTTCGACAATCCCGACCTGCTGTCTGGCGGAGGCAAGCAGCGACTCGCCATCGCGAGTGCCCTGGCCCTGGACACCCCGATTCTCGTGCTCGACGAGCCCACCGCAAACCTCGACCCGGCCGGGATCGACGACGTGTATGCGGTGTTGAGCGACATCGTTGCCGCCGGCACCCACTCGATCGTGCTGATCGAGCACAACCTCGACGCAGCCATCGACCTCGTGGATCGGGTGGTTGTCCTCGATCGGTCGGGTGCGCTGGCCTTCGACGGTCCGACTCGCGACGTGCTCGCCGGCAACGCCCACGCCCTTGCCGAGCTCGGGGTGTGGCTTCCGGTCGCGACGCTGGCCGCACTGCGATTGAACCGGGGCGGGGTGTCACTCGATCCCCTCCCGCTCACCTCGGGTGAGCTGACACACGCGCTCAATGGCATCCGCTCACTGCCTGATCTTCCTGCCCGCGCAATCGAGCCGCCCGCAACCGCCGGCCCGGCGGTGAGTGTGCGACACCTCACGGTGACACGACGGAAGATCACGATCGTGCGCGATGTGTCGCTCGAGATCGGCGGCGGTGACTTCGTCACGGTGATCGGTACGAACGGTGCCGGGAAGACGACGCTCGTGCAGGCAATGGCCGGTGTCGTGCCGCCGCCCAGGGGCACGGTGAGCATCGGCGGTCTGGATCCCGCGACGAGCGACGCCCGAGCACTCGCCGACCACGTCGGGTTTGTGTTTCAGAATCCGGAGCACCAGTTTCTCGAGAACACCGTGTTCGACGAGCTGGCGCACGGACTGCGGGTGCGGCGAACCCGACTCAGCGATGCCGAGATCGAGGTGCGGGTGGGCGAGATGCTCGAACGATTCGGGCTAGGGCAGTTGCGCGATGTGCACCCGTTCCTCCTCTCCGGTGGCCAGAAGCGGCGGCTCTCGGTAGGCACCGCCCTGATCACCCGGGCGCCGGTGCTGGTTCTCGACGAACCGACGTTCGGCCAGGACCGCGAGCGCGCGAACGAGTTGCTCAGCCTGCTCAGGGAACTGCACGCATCGGGCACCACCGTGGTCACGGTGACCCACGACCTGCAACTCGTCGCGGAGTACGCAAGCCACGTTGCAGTGATGCACGAGGGGCGGCTACTCGCCTTCGGGCCGACCGACGAGATCCTCAGCGATGGGGCGCTACTCGAAGTGGCCGGCCTCGTGCGTCCCCCGCTCGCCCGGGCGCTGCGCGGTGTGACCGCGCACCCATCGTGGCAGGGCGTGACCCGGCTCGCCGACCTGCCCGGTGGCGACGCATGAGTGCAGCGCTCGACCCGTATTCCACCCGCCCGGGCGTGACGGCGCGACACTTCTTGCACGCGCTCAACCCGTTGGCGAAGATCGCCGGGCCGCTGCCGTTCATGGTCTACCTGCTCTTCGTGCGCGACATCGCCACGCCGCTCGCGTTCGCCTGCCTCGCGCTGCTGCTTGTCACCGTCGGCGCGCGGCTCACACCGAGGCTCGGCATCGCACTCTGGCTGGGCCTTCCCCTGGTCGTCGGCGTGCTGTCGCTGAGCTTTGGATTATGGACGGATGCTTCGCGCGTCGACCACACACCGCTCCTCTTCCAGCTCGGTGACTACCGATTCTTCCTGGGCGCCTGGCTGATCGGGCTCGCCACCGCTCTCCGGTTGGGCGCACTGCTCTCACTTGCCTTGATCGCCGGGCTCACCATGACGGGCCCTGACCTCGTGCGCGCGCTCGTGCAGCACCTCCACGTTCCCTACCGGATCGGCTACACGGCCCTTGCCGCGTACCGATTTGTGCCCCGGTTTCGCCATGAGCTCGACGGGATTCGCCACGCTCACCGGGTGCGCGGGATCGCCGGCGGACGCGGGCCGTTGGCTGCCCTGCGCCGCTACCTGGGCTACATCGTGCCGTTGTTGGTCGGGGCGATCCGGCACGCGGAGCGCGTCGCCCTCGCCATGGATTCTCGTGCGTTCGGCGCATTCGAGACCCGCACCGAGCGGTACCTCGTCCCCCTCAGGGCGCGGGACTGGATCTTCGCCGCGGCGTTCTGGGTAATCGGGGCGAGCGTCATCGTCGGGACGGCCCGGCTCGGATAGCGGTTTCGGAAGCGACATGACGTGACACTTTCGGAGACTTCACCACAGATCCGCCTCGCACGCTCGAAAGCATGTTCTAATGGACTGCATGAGGTGGAACGGTCAGCAGCTCGGCACTGAGGAGCCATCGGCCCTTCCGGGGCTGGCGAAGCTCAATAACCTGGTCCGGAGTGTGCAGACACCCGAGTTCGCTGGAGTGACCTTCCACGAAGTCCTCGCCAAGTCGGCGCTCAATAAGATCCCGCGGCAGTCGCAGATGCCATTCGGTTGGACGATCAATCCTTACCGAGGATGCAGTCATGCGTGTGTCTACTGCTTCGCCCGCCCCACCCACTCGTACCTGGACTTCAACGCCGGCGACGACTTCGACAACCAGGTGGTCGTGAAGATCAACGTGGCCGACGTACTCGCGAAGGAGGTCGCGAAGCCAAGCTGGGGTCGCTACCCGGTGGCGCTCGGCACGAATACGGACCCCTACCAGCGGGCCGAAGGCCGCTACTCGCTCATGCCCGGCATCATCACCGCACTTGCCCAGTCGGGCACACCGCTCTCGATCCTGACAAAGGGCACGCTGCTGCGGCGCGACCTTCCGCTTCTCGCCGAGGTCGCCCAGACGGTTCCGGTCGATGTAGCGATGTCGATTGCTATCTATGACGATGAACTGCAGAAGTCGATCGAGCCGGGGACGCCGTCTGCGAAAGCGCGACTCGCGACGGTCACCGCTGTGAGGAATGCCGGGCTCGACTGCAGCGTCTTCCTCATGCCGATACTGCCCTACCTCACCGACACGAAAGCCCACCTCGACGAAGCACTCCGCCGGGTGAAGAAGGCGGGCGGAACGAGCGTTCTCTTCAGTTCGCTCTACCTCAAACCGGGAGTGAAGCCCTGGTTCATGCACTGGCTCCAACGACAGCACCCCGAGTTGGTCGGGAAATACACGGAGCTGTACTCACGCGGACAATATGCGCCCAAGGAATATCGGGCCTGGCTGGCCGGTCGTATTTCTCCCCTGATTCGCGCGCACGGATTAGAACGAGGCCGGGAAGATCCGGCGACCGGCGGCATCCGCTCGAAAGCGCTGGGAATGCTCCGAGACGATTCGGGCGAGCGCGTCGCATTCCAGAGTGACGACGGCTCAACCGGTGCGCGCATCCTGCCATCGACCGAGCAACCCATGCTGTTTTAGACGGCCTCTCTCTTGATGAGTTCAAATCTGGTTTTTTTGAATCATTCAAAATAAGCTAGGATGAATTCGAGGGGTTGACCCCGACAGCGATCCGGCACGGCCGGGTCGACGCGCTACGACGGTGTCTCCACATTCGCTCGCAGGGCGTGTGTACGGAGCACTGGTCTGCCAGGACGCACGACGCTCACTTCGCGTGAGGGCTGGGAGTCCCGGCCGCGCGTCGCCGAATTATCGCGCCCCTCCCATCACGACACACAGGAGACCACTATGTCGACCACGTACCCTCAGACAACGGAACACACACTGCTGCTCGCCAACGTTTCGGCAGACCAGCTGGCACAGCAGCACATCAAGCCGCGGCCGCTCGGCGATGACGAGTACATTGCCACTCTCTCAACCACGAGCCCTGGTGCGCCCAGCTATGTCATTGGACAGCGAGTCGCCGGCAAAGCGTACGACCGGATCGTCATGAACTACGGCTCCGTCGCGAAACCGCAGAAGCGCGTGTGGCAGCTATCCGCCGATCGCGGCGCCCAGGTGGACTACCGCATTTTCGACGATTCGCTCTCGAGCGGCTTCCTTTCGGTCGACCGCTAGTCGCCGCCGGGTAAATCCGCAGACACAGAAAACCCGTCCGGGCGAACTCCTTGGGAGTCCGTCCGGACGGGTTTTTCAGCGCCGTGGGTTAGGCGGTCAGCTTCGCGTTGGTCATGTGACCGGCCAGCTCTTCGATGATCTCGTCACCGGGACGAGCGTTGACGTAGTCTGCCTCGATCTCAGCGCGACCGAGCAGCTCGGTCATACGGCGCTGACGCGCCTTCGGGATGATTGTGACGACGACACCTTCCTTGCCCGCACGGCCCGTACGGCCCGAGCGATGAAGGTAGGTCTTGTACTCGTCGGGCGCGTCAGCCTGGATAACGAGGGTGATGTCGTCAACGTGGATGCCACGAGCCGCGACGTCGGTCGCAACAAGCACGTTCACTCGACCTGAGGTCAGCTGCGCGAGGTTGCGGGTACGACGGGCCTGATTCAGGTCACCATGGAGCGACACAGCACGGATGCCTGCATCCTCCAGCTGGTCAGCAAGACGCTCAGCGTAGGCACGGGTGCGCGAGAAGATCAGTGTCTTCTCATTGCGGTTCGCGAGTTCCTCGATGATGCGGTCCTTGTCGCGGTGCTCGACCACGAGAACGCGGTGGTCGATCGTTGCGGAAGCCTGGTCTTCACCAGCAACTTCGTGCACGGCGGGAGACGGAAGGAATTCCTTGACGAGCGACGCAACACCCTTGTCGAGGGTTGCGGAGAACAGCAGCTTCTGGCCACCGTTAGCGGTGAGGCGCAGGATGCGCTGCACAGGCTCAAGGAAGCCGAGGTCGCACATGTGATCGGCCTCGTCGAGGACCGTGATGGTCACCTCGGAGAGGTCGAGGCGTCCCTGCTCGATGAGGTCTTCAATACGACCCGGGGTGCCGACAATGATGTCGACGCCGCGCTGGAGTGCGCCAACCTGACGGTTCTGCGGAACTCCGCCGTAGATCTGGGTGGTGAACAGGCCAACACTGCGTGCGATGGGCTGAACGGTGCGGTCAATTTGAAGTGCGAGCTCGCGGGTCGGCGCGAGGATCAGTGCGCGGGGCTTGCGACCCATGGCACGCTTCTTGCCTCCGCCGTTCTCCATGAGCTTCTCGACGAGCGGTGCGCCGAAGGCAATGGTCTTGCCGGATCCGGTACGGCCGCGGCCGAGAACGTCCTTGCCGGCGATAACGTCCGGGATGGTCGCTGCCTGGATCGGGAACGGGCTCGGCGCTCCCAGCTCAGCGAGAGCAGCAACAATGTTGCCGCCAAGACCGAGGTCAGAGAACGAGACGCCTTCGACGTCGATGGCCAGGGTGGCCTGTGCCTCAAGCCGCTCGAGCACGACGTCATCTTCAGGAGTGAAGTGACCCTTTGCATCGCGGTTCGGGTAGAAGTTCTTGTCGACACCGGCGTCACGACGCGGGCGGTCGAAGTTGCTGTCGCGGCGGGGGGCACGCTCGTCACGGGAAACGCGACCGGTTGAGGGGCGCTCGATGCGCTGGCCGCGCGTGAACGGGCGGTCGTTGTTGTAGGACGGACGCTCGGTGCGGTCGCCACGGTTGTACGCGGGACGCTCGGCACGGTCGCCGCGGGGTGCGCGCTCGTCCCGGTTGTACGAGGGACGCTCAGTCCGGTTCTCACCTCGGTTGTACGAGGGACGTTCAGTGCGGTTCTCACCGCGGTTGTACGCGGGACGTTCAGTCCGGTTCTCGCCACGGTTGTACGCAGGACGCTCGGCACGGTCGCCGCGGGGTGCGCGGTCATCGCGGTTGTACGCGGGACGCTCAGTGCGGTTCTCACCGCGGTTGTACGCGGGACGTTCGTTCCGGTCTCCACGACCGTATGCGGGACGCTCGCGCTCATCGCGACCGTAGGCGGGACGCTCGGTCCGCTCGCCACGGGGTGCTCGTTCGTCGCGACCGTACGCGGGACGCTCGGTCCGACCGTACGCGGGACGCTCGCTGCGGTTTTCGCCACGGTTATACGCGGGACGCTCGTTGCGGTTCTCGCCGCGGTTGTACGCGGGGCGCTCGCTGCGGCTGGCCGAGGAGCCGCCGTCGTAGCGGTCATCACGAGGGGCGCGCTGTTCGCGCGGCTCGTCGGAGTGACGGCGAGCGGCGCGCTCATCCGCGTTCCAACGTGCCTTCTTGGGCGCGTCACCCTCAACGGCGCGGAAGCCGCGGTGTCCCGGGCTCCTGCTGCCGGTTGTCGTTCCTGCCGGACCACCGCTTTTACGGGCGTAGCTCGGGTCAAAATTCTTGGCGGGTCGGCCGCCTGCTGGCTTTTTGTTCTTGGGCATAGTTCTTTCCGGGTTTTAGATCATGCGTGAATCGCAAGCGCACGCAGCAAAAAGCAGCGGCATTCTCATACCCGAGCAGTCGATGACCGGGACCGTTTCACATCAGAGTGAATACAATTCGCGTTTTCGCGATGTATAACCGGCCCACCAGACTTACAAACCCTTCCGCGGTACATCCACGGTGTCCAGAGCCGACTTGGCTACATTACGCCTTCGAGGCGGAATTGTCACGTACTCGGACGAATATCGCAAGGACTAGGAGCAATTCCTCAGATAAACCCCCGAAAGGGGTACTCTCGGGTTACACCAGCCTAACCGGGCGGGTCAACGGGACGTCGGTAACGACAGTCTCCTCGAACAAATGGAGGTGGAGCCTTGAGCTTCCTGGCATTTCTTCTTCTCGGTCTGATTGCTGGCGCAATCGCAAAAGCCATTCTTCCTGGAAAGCAGGGCGGTGGCTGGGTCATCACGCTGATCCTCGGCGTGGTTGGCGCACTCCTCGGCGGCTGGCTCGGTGGCCTGCTGTTCGGCATCGACATGGCTGAGTTCTGGAGCATCTCGACCTGGCTGACCGCCATCGTCGGTTCCATCATTGTGCTTCTGATTTACGGCCTCTTCACGCGCAACTCTCGGAGTGGACGTACGGTCTAACGATCCATTTCCAGAACGGATGCCTCTTCGCTCGCGAGCGAAGAGGCATCCGTCGTTTATGGACCTCCGTCTTTCGTGTGAATGACCGGATCCAACTTGAGGTCGCTTACTCGGTTCGGAATGGTGGAACACTCGTATCCGCCAATCGTTAGGAAGCTCATGCTCACCCTCACCGAGAACGCAAGCACCATCGTGAAGACCATTACCCTGCAGACCACCGGGAGCGAAGAGGCAGGTCTGCGGATCTCCAGCCCCGCTGCCGCGTCAACCGACCTGTCCGTCGCCGTCGCAGCCGCACCCGAGGCGAGCGATGCCGTCGTCGAGAGCGGCGGAGCACATATCTTCATCGACGAGAACGCCGCGCCGGTTCTCGACGACAAGATCCTGGATGCCGAGGTCGACGAAGCCGGTGCCGTGCGCTTTGCAATTGGCGAACAGGCCTGACGCACCAACTAGTTTCTTCCGGCGTAACCGGGATGAAACACGGGTGCGGTTTGCTGGCTCCATGAGTCTGCCGCCGTCCCCTCCCTCCGATGCACGACTGACGTCGGCCGCTGTGCGGGTTGCCATTGAGCACCCGCGACAGCCCGACGTCGTCGAACTCCTCACTCTCGGTTCGGAGTTCGCACTCGGGCTCTACCCGCCCGAGAACACGTTCCTCCTGAACGTTGAAGAACTCGAGAGGCCCGGCGTGACCGTCTATGTCGCGCGCGATGAGGGCGGTCGTGTCCTGGGCATGGCCGCCCTCGTTCCCTGGGGCACCGCCGTCACCGAACTGAAGCGCATGTTCGTTCATGCCGACGCGCGCGGGCGTGGTGTGGCCTCGAGCATCCTGGCGAGGGCCGAAGCCGATGCTCGTGCCGCCGGCCTTCGCCAGATCGTGCTCGAGACGGGCACCGAACACCACGTCGCTCAAGCCGTCTACCGCCGCAACGGATACGTCGAGATTCCGCTCTTCGGCATCTATATCGGCGAGCCGTACAGCGTCTGTATGGCCAAGATGCTCGCGCACTGAGCGATCTCCTCCTCTGGGGTGACCCGGTGCAATACCTGAGGTGGATGCCCTGAGGCCACCGGCTTCGTAGTCTCGAAAACGGTGCCGCACCCCAGCGGCGCCGCGATCGAACGGTCCTCATGGAATTCCTCAGCGACGCCCTCCTCGCCACCGTGACCTCACCGTGGGTGTACGCCGTTCTGTTTGCCGTCGTGGTGATCGACGGGTTCTTCCCGCCCGTGCCGAGTGAGGCCCTCGTCGTCGCCGCCGCAGCAATCGGTGTCTCCACCGGCACCCCGCACCCTGCTGTCGTCATCCTGCTCGCAGCGCTCGGCGCCGCACTCGGCGATAACATCGCATACCTGCTCGGGCGCCGGATCGGCACCGACCGATTCCGATGGATGCGCCACCCACGGATGGTCCGTGCTTTTGATCGGGCCGCATCGGGTATCCGTCGCCGACCGGCCGCCCTCCTCATCACCGCTCGCTACATCCCGATCGGCCGGATCGCCGTCAACATGACGGCGGGCGCCACCCGGTTTCCGCATCGCCGATTCTGGCCGCTGACCCTGCTTGCCGGCGCGTCGTGGGCGGGCTACTCCGTGGGCATCGGCCTGCTGGCCGGGCACTGGGTTCGGGACCGCCCGCTGCTCGGTGCCGCAATCGGCATCGTGTTGGCTGTCACTCTCGGTTTCGCCATCGACCGCGTGACGAGTGCGATATCCCGCCGACGAGCCGCGCGAATCCCTCAGCCGCCGATGCGCCGCGACAACTCCGCAGCGGCCGCGGAAACCGCCGCGACGAGCGTTGTCCTCTCCGAGTGGGTGTCACTCGGAAACGTCACGGCAACGGACGCCGCTGGCCAGCCCACGTGGTCACTGACAGCAACGGCGACGGATGCCAGGCCTGGCGTAATTTCACCATCTTCCGTTGCGTATCCCTCTGTCGATACGGCGTCGAGCAGCGTTCGCAGCTCGCGGTAGCGGGTGGGGCCGCTTCCCGTCCGATCGACGAACGCCGAGGCATCCGGG
The DNA here is from genome assembly GCF_024171565.1 of Okibacterium sp. HSC-33S16. Taxonomy (GTDB): domain Bacteria; phylum Actinomycetota; class Actinomycetes; order Actinomycetales; family Microbacteriaceae; genus Mycetocola_A. Next base: position 585,117 of record NZ_JALJZZ010000002.1, on the reverse strand, counting down.
AAGAGAGCCCGAACCTGGCCTTTCGGCAGAGCGGCCAGCATTGCGCGACCGGACGCGGTGAGGTGTGCGGGGAGCCGGACACCGACGTCGGTGACGAGGTGCGGCCGGTGCGGCGCACGTTCCTCAACGATGTAGAGAACGTCCCGGCCGTGCATCACGGCGAGGTGCGCACTCTCCCCCACCTGGTCGACGAGCTCGGCGAGCAGTGGGTGTCCGAGTCGGCTCAGCGGTTGCTGGCGAGCGAATCCGCCGGAGAGCTCGAAGGCGGCCACCCCCAGTCCGTACCGGCGAGCCTCCGGCAGGTGCACAACGAACCCGCGCTTCTGCAGGACACCGAGCAGGTGGTACACGGTCGACCGCGGCAGGTCGAGCGCGGTCGCCAGGGTGGCAGCGGCCACCGGGCCACGCTGGGTGGCGAGATGACTGAGGATGCGCAGGGTGGCATCCGCTGCGGGAACCTGCTAAGCAGCCATTCGATTCCCCTCTTCCGTGGTGCGAGACGTCTGGAATCCCAGACTAGAGCCTCTCCCACGCCGTTGCTCCTGGATCCGGTCACTGGTCGAATCGAGACATGAGCACTCTGTCTACCCCGCGGCGCCCCGCCGAGCCCCTCACCTGTGGTGCTGAGGGCCCTGTTCTCGTCGGCATCGCGCCGCTGACTTTCGACGACGTCGTCGCTGTTGCCCGGCTCGACGCTCCAGTTACCCTCGACGCCGCAGCGCTCGACGGCGTCGAGTCCACCCGCCGCATCATCGACGCGCTGGCCAGTGACCCGGCCGGCCACTACGGAATATCGACGGGATTCGGCGCCCTCGCCACGACCTACATCGACCCCGACCGGCGCACCCAGTTGCAGCGAAGCCTCATCCGGTCTCACGCCGCCGGTTCGGGCCCCGAGGTGGAGCGTGAGGTCGTGCGCGCACTCATGCTCCTCCGCCTCTCCACCCTGATGTCGGGCCGCACCGGTGTGCGGCCCGTTGTGGTGGAGACCTACGCCGCGCTGCTCAACGCCGGCATCACGCCCGTCGTTTCGGAGTACGGCTCGCTGGGCTGCTCCGGCGACCTGGCACCGCTCGCGGCGTGTGCTCTCGCCGTGATGGGCGAGGGTCGCGTGCGGGATGCAACCGGCGCCCTCATCGACGCGGCCGTCGCCCTTGATGCGGCGGGCATCGCACCGGTGCAACTCGCAGAGAAAGAAGGACTCGCACTCATCAACGGAACGGACGGCATGCTGGGCATGCTGGTCCTCGCACTCGCCGACCTGCACGTCCTCCTGCAGACCGCCGACGTCGCCGCTGCCCTGAGCGTTGAGGCGCTGCTCGGCACCGCCGCGGTGTTCGCAGCCGACCTGCAGCAGCTTCGACCCCAGCTGGGCCAGGGTGACTCCGCCGCAAACCTGCGCGCGCTCCTGTCCGACTCGCCGCTCGTGGCGTCGCACGCGGGCCCGGAGTGCACCACCATCCAGGACGCGTACTCACTGCGCTGCAGTCCGCAGGTGCACGGCGCGGCGCGAGACACCGCGGCCCATGCCGCCCTGGTTGCCTCCCGCGAGCTGGCCAGCACCATCGACAATCCCGTCGTCACACTCGATGGCCGGGTCGAGTCCAACGGTAACTTCCACGGCGCACCGATCGCCTACGTCCTCGACTTCCTGGCGATCGCGGTCGCCGACGTCGCCTCGATCTCCGAGCGCCGCATCGATCGGCACCTCGACGTGTCGCGCAGCAAAGGCCTGCCGCCCTTTTTGGCAGCTGAGGTTGGCGTCGACTCCGGGCTCATGATCGCCCAGTACACCGCGGCCGGCATCGTGTCCGAACTCAAGCGCCTCGCCGCACCGGCGTCCGTCGACTCGATCCCATCGTCGGCCATGCAGGAAGACCACGTTTCGATGGGCTGGGCGGCCGCCCGCAAACTCCGCCGCTCGATCGACGGTCTCACTCGCGTGCTCGCCATCGAGGTGATGACTGCGACGCGGTCACTTGACCTGCGCGCTCCGCTCCAGCCGGGGCCAGCGACGGCTGCCGTGCTGGGTGTCGTGCGCACGGTGGTCGATGGGCCCGGCCCTGACCGCCACCTCTCGCCGGAGATCGAGGCTGTGTATGACCTCGTTCGATATGGATCGATAACGGATGCTGCGGCATCCGTCACGAAAGGATTGAAATGATCGAAACGCGAACCATCCGCGCCGCCCGAGGGTCAACGCTGACCGCGAAGAGCTGGCAGACCGAGGGGCCGCTGCGCATGCTCATGAACAACCTCGACCCGGATGTCGCCGAGCGGCCGGAGGATCTCGTCGTGTACGGCGGAACCGGCAAGGCTGCGCGCAACTGGGAGGCGTACGACGCGATCGTGCGCACCCTGGAGTCGCTGGAATCCGACGAGACGCTGCTTGTGCAGTCGGGAAAACCGGTGGGTGTATTTCGTACTCACGAGTGGGCGCCACGGGTTCTGATCGCGAACTCGAACCTTGTCGGGGACTGGGCGACGTGGCCCGAGTTTCGACGGCTCGAGTCGCTAGGGCTCACCATGTACGGGCAGATGACCGCCGGCTCGTGGATCTACATCGGCACACAGGGCATCCTGCAGGGCACCTACGAAACATTCGCGGCCGTGGCGGCGAAACGGTTCGGCGGAACCCTCGCCGGCACGCTCACGCTCACCGCTGGTGCGGGCGGCATGGGGGGCGCCCAGCCCCTTGCCGTCACCATGAACGAGGGCGTGGTGCTCATCGTCGATGTCGACGTGGCCCGGCTCGAGCGCCGGGTCGACCACGGCTACCTCGACGAACTCGCGCCGTCACTCGACGAGGCTGTCGAGCGGGTGCTCGGCGCGAAGGCGTCGGGCATCCCGCTGTCGGTCGGCGTTGTGGGCAACGCGGCCACCGTGTTCGCCGAACTTCGTGAGCGCGGGGTGCCCATCGACATTGTCACGGACCAGACCAGCGCGCATGACCCGTTGAGCTACCTGCCGGAAGGAGTCTCGGTCGAGGAGTGGCACCTCGCGGCCGAGCGGGATCCTGACGGGTTCACCGAACTGGCCCGCGCCTCAATGGCCAAGCATGTGGCCGCCATGGTCGGGTTTCAGGATGCCGGTGCCGAGGTATTCGACTACGGCAACTCGATTCGCCGGGAGGCGCAGCTGGGTGGCTGCGCTCGCGCTTTCGATTTCCCGGGCTTCGTTCCCGCATACATCCGTCCGCTGTTCGCAGAGGGCAAAGGCCCATTCCGCTGGGCCGCCCTCTCCGGGGACCCGGCCGACATCGCCGCAACCGATCGCGCGATCCTCGATCTGTTTCCGCACGACGAGCACCTGCACCGCTGGATCACCCACGCGCAGGAGAAGGTGCAGTTCGAAGGGCTACCGGCTCGCATCTGCTGGCTGGGCTACCAGGAACGCCACCTCGCCGGGTTGAGGTTCAATGAGATGGTGGCGACCGGCGAGCTCAGCGCTCCGCTCGTCATCGGTCGGGACCACCTCGACTCCGGCTCCGTCGCGTCTCCCTATCGAGAGACCGAGGGCATGGCTGACGGCTCGGACGCTATCGCCGATTGGCCGCTCCTCAACGCCCTGCTCAATACGGCGTCCGGGGCGACGTGGGTGTCCATCCACCATGGTGGCGGGGTCGGCATCGGTCGATCGATCCATGCCGGCCAAGTTATCGTGGCCGACGGCACCCCACTGGCCGCCGAGAAGATCGCCCGGGTCCTCGTCAATGACCCCGGCACCGGGGTCATGCGGCACGTAGACGCCGGATACCCGCGCGCCGCCGAGGTCGCCCGCGAGCGCGGCCTTCGGGTGCCCATGCAGGAATCATGACGACATCGCTTCTCACTCATATCGGTCAACTCGTCACCAACGATCCCGAGCGCGACGGCCTTCTCGGCATCGTGACAGACGCCGCCGTCCTGATTGAGGATGAACGGATTGCCTGGGTGGGACCATCGCGTCATGCTCCGGACGCGGACGTTGTAACCGACGCGGTCGGCTGCGCCCTACTCCCCGGTTTCGTCGACAGCCACACTCACATTGTCTTCGGCGGTGACCGTGGCGAGGAGTTCGAAGCCCGCATGGCCGGTCTGGCCTATACGGCGGGTGGTATTCGCTCAACGGTTGCGCAGACCCAGGCAGCAACGGACGCGGAACTCCGGGCTCGACTGGCGGGGTTCGTGACCGAGCTGACGGCACAGGGAACCACGACGTTTGAGGTCAAGAGCGGCTATGGACTGAGTGTTGACGCCGAGGAGCGACTCGTGAGGCTCGCCGGAGAGGTGACCGACGAGGTCACGTTTCTCGGAGCCCACGTAGTGCCGCCGGAGTATGACGGTCGCGCCGACGACTACGTGAGTGCGGTGGTCGGTCCCATGCTCGATGCCTGTGCACCGCACGCGCGCTGGATCGACGTGTTCTGTGAAACCGGCGCGTTCAGCGCGGAACAGTCCCGGCGAATTCTCGAGGCTGGCGCGTCACGCGGCCTGGGTCTTCGGATACACGCGGGCCAGCTGGGTGAGAGCGAGGGAGTACGGCTGGCAGTCGAGCTCGGCGCGGCGAGTGTTGATCACTGCACGTACCTCTGCGACGACGACGTCCGCGCGCTCGCGTCATCGGACACCGTGTGCACTCTGCTGCCCGGGGTTGAGTTTTCCACGCGACAGCCCTACCCCAATGCCCGGCGGTTGATCGACGCCGGCGTCACCGTTGCTCTCGCGAGCGATTGCAACCCTGGCTCGAGCTTCACCTCCTCGATGGCGTTCTGCATCGCCGTTGCCGTGCGCGACATGGGGATGACACCGGCGGAAGCGGTGTGGGCGGCGACGGCCGGGGGCGCTGCCGCGTTGCGCCGTTCCGACGTTGGCCGGATCACCATTGGAGCGTGGGCCGACCTCGTGCAGCTTCGAGCACCCAGTTATGTTCACCTGGCCTACCGACCGGGCGTTCCGCTCATCGAGCGGGTCTGGAAACGCGGCACGATCACAGTCTCGTAGCGGTCGGCCCGGCTGCAGACGACACAGGTGGTCGCGCAGCAAGGCCAGCCGCGATCTCGAGAACGCACAGCGCCGCCAAACGCACCGTCCGGCCGTCCGGCGCATCCGCGAGCGCGTCAATCTCGGTGATATCGATGGAGCGGACGCGTGGATCGCTTCCCGCCGCGCGAGCCGCTTCTCTCACCTCGTGCGCCGCGAGTCCACCGGGAACCGAGGCCGGGCAGGCCGGCGCGACCGAGCGATCGCAGACGTCGACGTCGATATCGACGTGAATGGGTCCGCCCGCGGCCCCGGCGATGCTCAGGGCGGTAGCGATCACGTCGGTCATTGAGCGGCGGTGCAGTTCGTCGCGGCGAACAACGGTGATGCCGCCCTCGCGTGCCCGGTCGGTGTACGCCTTCGAGTTGGCGAAGTCGGCGATTCCCACCTGGACGACCCGCCGGCCGTCGAGCCCCGCCTCGAGAAGCCGGCGAACGGGTGATCCGTTTGAGACTCCGTCGCGGAGGTCGTGGTGCGCGTCGAGGGTAACCAACCCCGCCGTGCTGATGCTGTCGCCCCACGAACCAAGAGCAGCGGGAACGGTTGCCGCGTTGTCTCCGCCGATCGCGATGGTGAGAGTCGACCGGGCTACCGCCTCCGTCATTCTTTCGGACGCACGACGCTCTCCCTCTGTGCCGTCGGGGTCCGGTACATCGCCAAAGTCGGCAATGACAAGCTCATCGACGTTCCGACCGTCGAGCGACGCAGCAAACGGTGAGTACCGACGGAGTGCGTCGCGGATGGCGGCGGGCGTGGCGTGTGCTCCGGTCGGTGACAGTGAGGCGCGCCAGGTCGGGATACCGAGAACGGCAAGATCGATCGGGCCCACCGTCTCACTCGCCGTCGGCCAGGATCCGGCCCGGGGCCACAGCGGGTCGACGGGGAGTGCGGAAGCTGCCATGCCGGAACGTTAGCAAGCTGACGGCATCAGCGACAGCATCCGGGATTCATGGTGGTCTGGGATTTCAGACCACCGTTCGCAGCATTCGGCCGACGTGGTGCCGGACTGTGGCTACCGCGAGGCCATAGGCTCACCTCATGAATGCATCGGTGCAGACTGTGTCAACGAAGACCGTCGCGCTTTACGCCATTGGATCACTCGGTACAGGCGGGTTCGCCACGCTTCCCGGGCTCGTACTGGTCTACTACCTCACTGACACGCTCGGACTCGGTGCGCTCATCGCCGGGCTGGTGGTTACCGCGGCCAAAGTGTGGGACGTGCTCATCGACCCGGTGATCGGCACCCGCAGCGACCACAGCCTCGCCACAACGGGCTCGCGCCGTCGGCTCATGCTGCTGGGCGGGTCGTTCCTTCCGATCTTCTTCATCCTGACCTTTGCGGTGCCGGCCGGTGCGAATGCACTGTTGTCTGCCCTCTGGGTGCTGCTCGCGTTTCTGGCCTGCGCCACGGCGTTCAGCCTGTTTCAGGTGCCGTACATCGCGCTCCCCACCGAGCTCGCGCCCGGATATCACGACCGCACCCGGCTGCTGACCTGGCGCGTGGTCGTGCTCACGATAGCGATCCTGCTCTTCGGTGCCGGGGGCCCGCTCCTTCGCGGCGCCGTGGAGGATTCGCGGCTCGGGTACCTCCTGATGGCGCTTGTTGCCGGGCTTGTCATCGGCGCCGGTATGCTCGTCGCGAGTATGGTTGCCCCGCGCAGCCCGGCATTGACGAAGCGTGGCTCCCTTCCGGCCTACCGGGAGAGCTATCGCGCGGGCATCACGATCCTGCGGCGGAGCCAGCCGTTCCGGGCGCTCCTCGGCACTTTCATGCTGCAGGGCCTGGCGACCGGCCTCATGCTGGCGGGCGCTCAATACGTGGCCACCTGGGTACTCCGCTCCGAGGACGCCGTCACGCTCCTCTTCGTGGTGTTGATCGGCCCGGCGCTCCTCCTCGCTCCGCTGTGGGGCACGATTGCGCGACGCATCGGCAAGGAACGGGCGTTCCGGATCGCGAGCGCGCTCTTCACGCTCGCCGCGCTGTCGATGGTCGGCCTGATGTGGGTGCCCGGCGCCTGGATCTACCTCCCGGTCGCGCTGGCCGGAGCCGCATACGCGGGTATGCAGACACTGCCGATGGCCATGCTGCCCGACGTGATCTCACACGATGCCCAACGTCACGGTGCGGGCAAAGCCGGCATTTTCGGTGGCGTCTGGACCGCCGGCGAAACGACGGGCATGGCGTTCGGCGCCACCGTGTTGACGCTCGTGCTCGCCATCACCGGCTACACCGAACACGTCGCCGGTGAGGTGGTCGAGCAAACGCCCACCGCTGTGGCCGGCATCATCCTCGCATTCAGTGTGGTTCCTGCCGCTCTCATGGCCGCGAGCCTCGTCACACTCGGCAAATACCGCCTGCGCCAAAGCGATATCGACACCGCCACCACGCCGACTCGAGAGACCACTTCATGACGTCTGCCCTCACCTCCCGCTCCCTCGACATCCTCGACGCCATTCGCCAGCGCCGCGACGCGGATGCTCCCACCCACGGCGGTCGGGTCCTCTCCTATGTTTACGACTCGGGGCTCGCCGAACTCGACGAACTCGCCGCCGAAGCCATTCGCATCATGCAACCGGTGAACGGGCTCGACCCCACAACGTTCCCTTCCGTCGCGTCGATGGAACGTGACATTGTGCGTTTCGCCCGGAACATGCTGCACGGCGATGAGAACGTCGTGGGCTCCGTCACCTCCGGCGGAACAGAGAGTTGCCTGCTCGCCGTGAAGACGGCCCGTGATCTCTGGCGCACAGCAGGAGGCGTCGGTGTCCCCCGCATCATCGCCCCGATCACCGTGCACGCTGCCTTCGCGAAAGCCGCGCACTACTTCGGGGTGGAGCTTGACCTCGTCTCCGTCGCGCCCGACGGACAGGTGAACCCCGGGCACCTGCAGGCCCGCTTCGGCCCGGATGTGGCACTCGTGGTCGTCTCGGCCCCGGCCTACCCGCACGCGAGCCTCGACCCGGTCGCAACCGTCGCGGCCGCTGCCCAGACTGCGGGCATCCCGTGCCACGTCGATGCCTGCATCGGCGGATGGGTGCTGCCGTGGTGGACCGATCGCGGCGCCGCTCTTGGGCCGTGGGACTTCACGGTCCCTGGCGTGACAAGCATTTCGGCCGACCTCCACAAATATGGATACGCCCCGAAGGGAGCATCCGTCCTGCTGCACCGCGGCCGTGACCGGCACCGCGCCCAGTACTTCGCGACCAAACGGTGGCCGGGCTACCCGGTCGTGAACCCCACTATCCTCGGGTCGAAGTCCGCCGGAGCCCTCGCAGCGGCATGGGCCATCATTGAACGCTTGGGCGAAGACGGCTTCGCGGAGCTCGCCGCCACCTGCCAGCGCGCGACGGATGCTGTCGCTCAGGCCATCAACGCCTGCGACGGTTTGCGTGTCGTGGGCTCACCCGTCGGACCGTTGCTCGCCGTCGCGACCGACGACTCCGTTCCGCCCGAACGCCGCGTCGACCCACACCTCTGGGCTGACCGGGTGCGCACCGACGGCTGGCTGTTGCAACAGCAACCCGGAATCACCCAGCCCGACGGCAGCAGGCTGCCGCACACCACCCACCTGACCATCACGCCGGTCACCGAAAGCGTGCTCGGTTCGTTGGTTCCCGCTCTCACCTCGGCAGCCGACGCCGTGCGCGGGTTGCCCGCTGCTCGCGCCGACGACGTCACCGACCAGCTGCCCGACGAGGTGCGCGTCGCACTCGGGTCGCTCCTCGCGGCTCCCGGTGCTCTCGGCTCGGAGGAAGCATTCGCCGCGCTCACCGCACTCGGCATCGGGTCCGGCGACGAGACTCTTCCGTCCGCAATGGCGCCCCTCCTCGCCCTGATCGAAGAGCTCCCCGCGCCACTCGTCGAACGTCTTCTGACCGAACTCCTCGCGCGACTCATCGAGCCTTAACCATCAGTGGCACCGAGCGTGTCGCTCGGTGCCACTGATATGTCATTCGTCGAACTCTATAAAGCGGATGCCGTCTCGACGTCGTGCGACGATCCCTTCGCTTCCCGACGACCGTGCCTGCGTTCCCGAGCACCTTCGACGAGGTTGTAGAGCGTGGGCAGCACGATGAGCGTGAGCAACGTCGACGAGATGAGTCCGCCGATGACGACGATGGCCAGCGGCTGCGAGATGAATCCGCCCTCGCCGGTCAGGCCGAGCGCCATCGGCACGAGTGCGAAAATCGTGGCCAGCGCCGTCATGAGAATCGGTCGGAGCCTGCGCGACGAACCGTGGCGCACCGCCTCGGGAACCGTCATTCCTCGCGCTCGATATTGGTTGACAAGATCAACGAGCACGATCGCGTTCGTCACGACGATACCGATCAGCATCAGCACACCGATGAGCGACGCAACACCAAGCGGAACTCCGGTGAGGATCTGCAGGACGATGGCACCGGTGGCCGCGAACGGTACCGACACCAGCAGGAGCAGCGGCTGCCGCAGTGAGCGGAACGTGGCCACCATGACGATGTAGACGATGAGGATCGCGGCGAGCATCGCGAGGCCCAGCTGCTGGAAGGCAGTGCCCTGGTCCGCCGTGACGCCACCGAGGGTCGCGGTTGCTCCCGCCGGAAGGTTGGTCTCGTCAAGCATGGTTGCGACCTCGGCGCTGGCCGTTCCGATGTTGTCGCTCGCCGGGGTGATCGCAACGGTGGCTGACCGCTGGCCGCGTACCGAGGTGATCGTCGAAGGCCCGTCGACCTCTTCGACGGTCGCCAGCGAGTCGAGAGCGACCGGCCCCAGGAGGGTCGGCACCTCGAGCGCCGACAGTTCCTCAATCGAGGCCGGCGAGTTCTCAGTGGCGATGTAGATGTTGAGGGTTGTCTCGTCGATGACGATCGTGCCGGCCGTACTCGGCTGCATGGCCTGCGACACAAATCCACCGAGAGCGACCTCGCTGTACCCGGCCGCGGCTGCGGCTGCGCGATCGACCTGCACGCCAACGTAGGGGCGGGAGTCGCTGAGGTTATTGCTGACCTGCCGCATTCCGTCCAGGTCCTTCGCAGCGTTCGTGACAGCATCCGTCGCCTCCTGCAATGAATCCTGATCGGGTGCCGTGATGTCCACTTCAATGTCACTGGACGCCCCGAAGCCGCCGGCCGCGCTGAGCTCGATCTCACCGGCATCGTCGACCTTCGCGAGTTCCTCGCGAACGGTGTCCTGGAGCGCCTCCTGGTCAGCGTCTTCGTCGGTCGTAACGGAGTAGCGGATGCTGCCCTCGCCACCGCCACCGCCGCCGAACGCGGAGAGCAGGGAGCCGCCGGACGAGCCGATGGTGACCTGCACGGTATCGATGCCCTCAATGTCGCGGAGCGCGTCTTCCACCTTGGAGGCCGCGGCATCCTGTGCATCGAGGCTCGTGCCGACCGGCAGCTGCTGCGAGACGTTGAGGGTGTTCTGACCCGAATCGCCGAGGAAGTTGGTCTTCATAAACGGCACGAGCGCGAGCGTGCCGCCGAGCACAAGGACGGCGAGCAGAAGAGTGGCGACCGAGTGCTTGAGCGTCCAGTTGATGATCGGCAGGTAGCCCTTCTGCAACCGGGTGGGGTGGTCGAGTTCGTCTTCGCCCTCGACCCCCGCCTTGCGTCCGCGCCGGGTGGCCACGACGGTGGACATCCCCGTCGCGGGCTCTGGCTGACGCTCCGTGTGCACGTCGGAAGAGCCGGCGGGTTCGTTGACCGACGCGGTGACCTGCGCGGCGGTGTTCGTCTCCGTGCCGGCGCTCACATCTGTGTCGCTATCCGTCGTAGGCGTGGCGTTAGTGAGCACCTTGGGCTGCGCGATGTACGACGGGTCGACGATCGAGGGCGACGCCGAGACACCAGTTGGGAGCGCCGAATCCGACGACTCGACGACGGTGACGTCAGCATCGCTGGCGGTCGATGAGACGAGAGCCGGTTCGGTGACCGCAGCCTCATCGGGCCCGGGAGTCGGAGCTTCGATCGCCGGTGTCGTCGATGCCGTGCTGGCCCGGGGCGCCTTGGCAGGCTTGTCGGGCTTGGCAACCGACGCTTTGCGCTCCTTGGCCCGCAGGAACCAGTACGCGAGAACGGGAACGATGGTGAGCGAAACGAACAGTGACGCGACCAGGGCGATGGTGACGGTGAGCGCGAACGGGCGGAACAGTTCGCCGGTCATGTCGCCGACGAACGCCAACGGCAGGAACACCGCAACGGTCGTGATGGTCGACGCGGTGATGGCACCGGCAACTTCGCGTACCGCCGTGACGATCGAGAATGCGCGACCGTCGGCACTGCGATCACGCGCAGACGCCATGTGTCGCTTGATGTTCTCGATGACAACGATCGAGTCGTCGACGACTCGTCCGATCGCAATGGTCAGCGCACCGAGGGTCAGGATGTTGAGCGTGTACCCGGTCGCCTGCAAACCGATGAAAGTGATGAGCACCGACGTCGGGATCGAGATGGCGGTCACGAGGGTCGCGCGCACGTCGAGCAGGAAGATGAGGATGATGAGCACGGCGAACACAAGGCCGAGCAGGCCCTCGGTGGCCAGCGACTCGATCGACTGCTCAATGTAGGGAGCCTGATCAAAAACGATAGTGAGCGTGACGTCGGAGCCCAGAGCCTTCTCAAGGTCGGGCAGGAGTGCGCGAACGCCCTTCGACACGTCGACCGTGTTGGCGGCGGGCAGCTTCGTCACGGCGATGGTGAGCGCGGGCTCGCCGTTCACCCGGGAAATGCTGGTGACGGGGTTGTCTGTCAGTGAAACGGATGCCACGTCGCCGATCGTGAGGACGGCTGAGCCCGGTGCGGCAGGTGTTGAGCTGACGAGCGGAAGTCCGGCAAGGTCGTCAACCGAACCCAGCTTCGACCCCGTCTGGACCGCGAATGTACTGTCGTCATCGCTGACTTCACCAGCCGGGATGAGCACACCGTTCTGCTCGAGGGTCGAGCTGATGTCACTGCGAGTGAGTCCTGATTCAGCCAGCCGGATGGCATCCGGAACGATGGTGATTCGCTGGCGAACCTCACCAATGAGGGCCGCCTCGCGCACGCCGTCGATGTCTTCAATGTCAGGCACAGCCGTGGTGTTGAGGCTTTCAGCCAGCGCGTCGGTGTCTTCGCCCGACGCGGACGCGGAAATCTGGATGACCGGGAGATCGTCGAGTCCTCCGGAGAGCACCTCAGGTTCGACGCCCTCAGGAAGAGTCGATTTGATGCGGTTGATGGCCTGGTTGATCTTCTGCTCGGCGGTCGCCAGGTCGGTGCCGTATGTGAACGTGGCGGAGATCAGTCCGAGGTTGGTCGACGAGGTTGTGCTCGTCGACTCCAGACCCGCAACGCCCTGAATTGCGGTCTCTATCGGTGTTGAGACGTCGTCGTTGACTACCTCCGGCGCCGCACCCGGGTAGCTGGCAACGATGGCCAGCTGGGGGAAGGTGACGCTCGGCGCGAGCTCCTGCTTGAGGCTGGTGAGGGCAATGCCGCCGAACACCGCCGCGACGATGGTGACGAGCGCGATGAGAGCGCGGTTTTTCATGCTTAGAACGGCGAGGACGTGCACGGTTCTCCTGAGGGCAATGCGATGGCTGCCGCGAACGCGACGGAAGAGGCGGCACGCGGCCGCCCTACACCTGAAAGTCTGTCACAGCGCACATGCAGTAACTGCATGGGCGACAAATGCTCAGCGATCTGTTATCGGCGGTCAGCGCCGAATTTTGTAGCGGAGGAACACCACGCCGTTGCCGAACCGGCGTTCATCGGTCAGCTCAAGATCGAGGCGGAGGCCGGCCGGGAGAAATCGGATGCCATCGCCAACGACGACCGGTGAGACGAAGAGCCGCAGCTCGTCGACGAGTCCGGCTTCGAGGGCTTGCGCTGCAAGGCGGGCTCCACCGAGGGAGATCTCACCGGCGTTCTTCGCCGCGAGCGAGCGAATCGCGTCGGGGTCGAACGCGCGCTCGATGCGCGTGCGCGTCGTTCGCGGTTCGTTCAGGGTCGTCGAGAACACGATTTTCTCGGCTGCTCGCCAGATTTCGCCGTAGTCGACCATGGCCTCGCTGACCGGGTCCGCGTTTGCCTGGGACGCTGAGGGATCGTTCGGGGTACCGATCTCTTCCCACGCGGCCATGACGTCATAAAGCCGGCGTCCGTAGAGATGGATGCTGACAGGGCGCTCGAGGTCGTTAACAAATCGATGCACGTCAAGGTCGGGCGTGCTCCAGTCGAAATTGCCTTGGGCATCGGCGATGAATCCGTCGAGCGACTGGATACCGGTATAGCTGATCAGGGCCACGGGTCACACCACTTCCGCGAGAAGAGCCGAGTCGGGCACGGGAGCTCGGAGGATCGACTGCCACGCGACGGCCAGTGCGTCGATGGCTTGCTCGGTGTCGGCCAGACCGTAGGTAATAGGAATGCGGATGAAACGCTCAAAGGCGCCGTCAATTCCGAACCGGGGCCCAGACGCGATGAGAAGGCCCTGGTTGCGTGCGGCAAGCGCGAGTTGGGAGCTCACGGGAACACCCAGGTTGACCCATGTCGAGAGTCCGCCGTTTACGTGCGGGACCTCCCAGTAGGGGTACCGCTCCCCGAGTAACTCCTCGAGCCGGTCACGGGTTGCCCGGAGTTGAGCCCGCCGGGATTCGAGAATCGACGGCATTTCGGGGAGGACTTCGAGCACGGTGAGTTGTTCCAGGATCGGTGTGCCCAAGTCGCCGATCGATCGTGCGGCCACGAGTTTGCGGATGACACCGCGATCGGCGCGGATCCAGCCCAGTCGGATGCCGCCCCAGACCGTCTTACCGACCGAACCAACAGTGATGATCTTCGCTCCGACGTCATCCGTGGCCGCGAACGGCGGGAACGACTCCGGTCGATCGATGTCGAGGTCACGTGTCGTCTCGTCGATGACCAACACGGTGCCCTGCCGGGCTGCAGCCCGGCACACGCGACGTCGGGTGTCAAGCGGCATGCTCGCACCGGTGGGGTTATGGAAGTCGGGCATCAGATAGGCGAGCGTCGGCGATGAATTGTCGAGTGTGTACTCGAGGTCCGCCGCATCCCAACCGTTTTCCGCTGTGACCGGGATCGGCACAAGGCGAGCACCGGCTGAGCGCAACGCGTCGTGGGCATGCGGGTAGGTGGGGTGTTCGATGACTGCACGATCGCCCCGGGACAAATGTGTTCGGGCGATCAGCCCAATCGCATGCTGGGCACCCAGGGTGACCATAATCTCGTCGGGTGACGTCGGCAGTCCGGCTTCGATGTAGCGGTCTGCGATGGCCGCCCGCAGTTCCGGCAGCCCGATGGTGTCGTAATCGAAGTCGTCGAGATACCGAGGAAGTCGTTCGGCGGCCCGGGTGGCGGCACCCGTGATGGCGCCGATGGCGGGGAGCGCAGCTTTGCTGAAATCGAGGTAGCCCGACCGTCGCGCGATGTCGGGCCCGGGCCGAGTGCCCGGAAGCTGAGCCACGCTGCCCGACCCGCGAACGGACTCGAGAAAGCCGTTATCTCGCAGTTCGCGGTAGGCGGCGGTGACCGTGGTTCGGCTGACGTTGAGCCGCTCGGCCAAGTCACGCTCAGCGGGCAGCCGAGTGTCAGCAGGAATGCGCCCGTCGAGGATGAGGAGCCGAACCCGATCGGCCAGGCTTCGGTAGGCGACGGCGTCGTCGTTTCGCCAGGGCCCCAGCAGGGCAGAAAGCGCTCGAGCGGTGATGTGGACGTCTGCCATGGGGCCACTATAGACAGATTGGCCTCTTGCCAGGAGGCCAATTTTGAAATTGGATTGTTTTTATGATTCGCCGCATCCCTCAGCTTCTCCTTGGCCTCTTCCTCTACGGCATCGCTATCGCGTTGATCGTGCGGGCCGCTATCGGTGTTGCACCATGGGATGTCCTCACCCAGGGGATCTCGCTCAAGACCGGGTGGGGTTTCGGCGTCATCACAATTGTCATCGGTGCGTTCCTCCTGTTGCTCTGGATCCCGCTTCGCCAGAAGCCGGGCATCGGCACTGTCCTTAACGTGCTGCTCGTCGGCCCAGCCGCGGACTTCGGCCTGTGGGTGATTCCCGAGAACCTTCCTCTGTGGGCGCGCGTCCTGCTCTTCGCTGCTGGACTGTTCACCCTCGCTCTTGCTACCGGGCTCTACATCGGTGCCCGATTCGGTGCGGGCCCGCGCGATGGCCTGATGACCGGCATCCACGAACGCACTGGCTGGCCGATCTGGGTTGGTCGCACCGGCATCGAGCTGACGGTACTCGCCATCGGCTGGGTCCTGGGCGGCAACGTGGGTGTCGGTACCGTCCTGTTCGCCGTGCTTGTTGGCCCGCTCTGCGGCATCACGATTCCGTGGTTCCGCATCTCCCTTCCGAGCGACGTGAAGTCCGACGAGCGACTCGAGGGATCCGTAAAACCGAGCGAACCTCTCATCGATTCTCCGGCGAACTGACGCCCAGTCAGGAGTGCTCGGCGCGATACCGTTCCATCAGCCGATCCAGCAATTCGCCCAGTTCGACCTCGAGTTCATCATCCAGAGTCGAAAATGAGAACGTGGCCCGACCGGTGCGACGTGCCTGCAACGCCGGTGAAGCCAACGCCAGGTCGTCGGGATACCGATCCACGATGATGAGGTACAGCCCTACCTTTGAGGCGCCCCGCTTGAACGCCGCGAAGTAGTCGTGCCCGGTGGCACCGGGCCACACGAGCGCGGCACTCCATAGATCGTCGCGTCTGCCAACTCCGGGCGATAGCGGTCGAGCAGCGCGCGCAGCCGCTCCTCGACATTATTCACCGCTGACTCATTCACTGCTGACTCGCTCACATTCGCAGCATAAGGACGCCGGCCCCGCGCGTATCGCCTTGCCGGGAGCGCGTGACGTGGTGAACTACAGGTTGCGGTCCGCGTAAATCGCGAGGGCGTCCCGCACGAACTCAGCACCGTCCGCGCCGCCGTAGTTCGCGGCGAACCGCTCGTCGGCGACGTACATGTCGCCGAGCCCGGTGACGTATTCCTTTACGGCAGCGGGCGTTCCGGGGATCGACGTGAGCCACGTCACGTGCCGGCGTGCGAGCATTTGCGCATCCTCGCTATCGGGGTGGATCCCCGCTTCACTGGCCGCGATCCAATCTGAGTTGAGCGCGGCGAGTTGCGCCTGCCATTCCGCCTTCTCGCTGTCGCTCATCGAACGCCACCACGAGTCGCTGTGGGCATAGGCGTCCTTGCCCCAACGCTCCTCGACCTCACCTTTGTATTGCGTGTGATCGAAGCCGTCGAACATCTTGTCTGCCATCGGTTCTTCTCCTTTTTCTAATTGCTCAATCGTTTTTCGCACCGAGACGGCCTGCCGGCCGAGTCGGTCTTGTTCTTTCTGCAACCACGTGAGGTGGGTACGAAGTGCGCCCGTGGCATCCGTCGCGTGGTTAAGAACGTCGGCGATGGCAGGCAATCCGAGCCCAAGGTCGCGCAGCAGCAGGATGCGCTGCAGGGTGACCAACGCGGCCGCGTTGTAGTAGCGGTAGCCGTTGGAGCCGACTCGAGTGGGCCGCAACAAACCGATCTCGTCGTAGTGACGCAAGGTCCGCGACGTCGTGCTCGCGTGCTTCGCTATGTCTTGAATTGACCACTCCATGCGCGTCTCCTCCTTCGTTTCGTTTCCGCGTATCAGCCACGTTAGATGTTGACGCCGCGTCAAGGTCAAGCGCTTTCGGGAACCGTTTTGCGGTTGTCGAACCGCTAGCGCAGAATCAAAGGAACCGATCTTTCTCGAGGGGACCGCATTATGCAGAGCATCACCGTGACCGAACTCGCCAAGCTCGATGGCGCCACCGTCATCGACGTCCGCGAGCCCGACGAATACGCACAGGTGCGTGCTGCTGGTGCAGTGAGCATTCCGATGAGCCAAATCATCGACAGGATCGACGAGCTCCCCGAAGACGACACCATTCACCTCATCTGCGCCAGCGGGGGCCGCAGCGGCAAGGTCGCAGAGTACCTGGAGACGCGCGACTTCGACGTGGTCAATGTCGAGGGAGGCACCTACGCCTGGACCGACGCGGGCCTTCCGGTCGAACAGGGCTAGCCGTTACCCTGCTGTTCGCCGCGACTGTCTCACGTCGCCGCCGACAGAGGGAGCACCCGTGAAGCTGACGCTGACCCAATTCGTGAGTCTCGACGGAGTGTCGCAGGGCCCCGGCTCCCCGGACGAAGACACGAGCGACGGTTTCTCCCGTGGCGGCTGGTTTGTGCCGTACATGGACGATGTCTTTATTCAGCAGGCTGCGGACTGGCTCGGCGATGCCGATGGATTGCTATTTGGGCGGCGCACCTATGAGGCGTTCGCACGGGACTGGCCCCAGATCACCGACCCAGAGGATCCGTTCACTGAGCTGATGAACGGGTTGCCGAAATACGTGGCTTCACAGACGCTGACCGATGCTTCGTGGAATCCGACGACAGTCCTTTCGGGCGATGTTGCGGCGCGGATCGCCGAACTCAAGAGCCGGCCGGGCCGACACCTGCAGATTCACGGCAGTGCTCGGCTCGCGCAGTCGTTGTTCGCCGTCGGACTGATCGACGAGATCCGGCTAGCTATCGCTCCGGTCGCGGTCGGCCAGGGGCGTCGACTCTTCGCAATAGATGGGCCACCCGCAGGCCTGAAGCAGTTGAGTAATGAGACCACCCCCGGGGGCCTGACCATTCAGCGGTATGAGGCGACCGGTCAAGCACCCTTCGCGACCTACACCGGAGTCTCCGACCTGCCATAACCCGCAGCCATTTCAACCTGGACTCCAATCCTGAGTATTTCTCGAAACGACTTGCCACGGCCATAAACGCGATATATCTTGTTTTTACAGATCGCGATATATCGTGACTTCGACCGGCGTCCGCCGTTCGGGAAAGCAGGAAGAAGAAAACAATGGCACTAGAAAAATGGAACGTGCTCCCCGGGGAGTCACGCATCATCGATCTCGAACTTGTGCGCAAGCTCAAGGTCGGGCTCATCGGCGGTCAGATCGACATCCTGGCCCACGACGAACCCGGCGCTCGAGTCGAAGTTCACAGCGTTTCGGGTAAGGACCTGAAGATCTCGATCGATGGCGACGTCCTCGAAATCGACCACCCGCAACTCGGGTGGGAGAACTTCCTCGACGTCTTCAAATCGTTTGGGCAGAACTCGGCGAAAGCCGAAATCAGCGTGCTCGTGCCACGGTCCGTCGCTCTTACCTTCGGCATGGTGTCTGCGAGCGCCCTCATTTCGGGCCTCTCGACCAGCGCCCGCCTGTCGACGGTGAACGGCGAACTCCAGGTGGAGGGCGTCACCGGCGACCTCGAATTAAACAGCGTCTCCGGCGAGATGAGTGTCTCCGGGCATACCGGAGCCATCAATGCCCACGGCGTTTCCGGCGACATCACGGTGTCCGGGCACATCACCAAATTCTCGAGCGACACCGTATCGGGGAGCGTCTTTGTCGACGCAATCGGCCGGTGCGACAGGATCTCCACCAACAGCGTCTCGGGCAGCCTGACGGCCCGCCTCGACGCCGGCTCCGGCACCCGGTACGTCGTGAACACCGTGTCCGGCACCCTCCAACTCGACAACTCCGTCATCAAGGGAACTCGGGGTCGCGGTTTCTCCAGCACCACCGAAGGCGACGGAAACTTCTACACCGACGTCCTCGCCAATTCGGTGTCCGGCAACGTCACGGTCATCCGTCGAGCGCCCTCCGAAACGGATGCTTCCACAAACGCTTCGCAGTCCTCTCCAGTAGACGATGATGACGCTGATGCCTTCACCACGGGCGGTCTCGCATGACCCCCGTCTTCAGCCACGGAAGCCTCCGGCTCTACCTGCTCAGCCTCCTGTCGGAGGGCCCAAAGCATGGGTACGAACTAATCCAGGCGCTGTCCGATCGGTTCGGAGGAACGTATTCTCCGAGCGCTGGCACCATCTACCCCCGGCTGCAGAAGCTCGAGGAAGACGGCCTTGTCAGCAAAGAGAGCGACGGACGCAAGACCGTGTATTCGATCACTGACGCTGGCCGACACGAACTCGAGAATCGTCGCCTCGACCTCGATGCGATCGAGCTTGAGGTCACGGACTCGGTCCGACGCCTCGCCGACGAAGTACGCAACGGCGTCACCGACGCCATGCGCACTCTCAAGGCTGATCTAGCATCTGCGGCCCGCCAGGCCAAGCAATCCGCCACGAGTGCGCCGTTCGTGTCGACAGACGCTCCTGACCCACGCACGACCAGCCGCATCGCAATTCACGACGCCGACACGGTACTGGCCGACTTCCGGCAGTCCGTGCGGTCGGAGCTTCGATCGCACGTCAGCGCTGGCGGAACCGTGACGGATGCCGTCGTTCGGCAACTGAAAGACGACCTCCGTCGTGTGCAAGACGGCATTTCGTCGGCGCTCGGGAGTCGACAGAGCTAAACGGGACCCCGCAGAACCACGGCCGGTATTCCAGCGCGCTCGGCGCGGAATACCGGCTGTGCTTGTCCCTGCGCACCACGCAGAAGGCACGTGGCGGAATGCGGCTTGACTCCGCCCGGCGAAAGAGTAGTGTTCTCGCTCGTGACTAATCAGGGTAAAGAACCCGGGTCGGATAACCGAACGGCCAAACGCCTGCTCCTCGGTGAACCTCTCCCCACCGACAAACTCGACGGCCAACTGCTCTCCAAGCGGCTCGCCCTGCCCATTTTCGCCAGCGATGCCCTCTCGAGCGTTGCGTACGCACCCCAAGAGCTACTCATGATCCTCATGCTCGGCGGGCTGGCATTTCTGAGCTTCGCGCCGTGGGTCGCAGCCTGCGTGGTGGTGTTGCTCGTTGTCGTGGTGGCGAGCTATCGTCAGCTGATCAAGGCGTACCCGTCCGGCGGCGGTGACTACGAGGTGGCGCACAAGAACCTGGGTGAGAAGGCCGGACTCGTTGTTGCCTCGGCACTGCTCGTCGACTACGTCCTCACGGTGGCGGTGTCGGTTGCGTCTGGTGTCGACAACATCATCTCCGCCCTCCCTGACCTCAACCCATGGCGCGTCGAACTGGCCGTCGGCTTTGTCCTGTTGCTCATGGCCGTCAACCTCCGCGGTGTCCGAGAGTCGTCCAAGGCCTTCGCGGTGCCCACCTACTTGTTCATCGCGAGCGTGTTCGTCATGATCGTGGTGGGCCTGGTCCGCACCGCTTTCGGTGACGCTCCCGTGGCGTCGAGCGCCGGATTCACCGTGGAAGGTGAAGACCTCAGCCGCGCCGCCTTCATCCTGCTCCTCCTTCGCGCCTTTTCCAGCGGCTGTAGTGCGCTCACCGGTGTGGAAGCTGTGTCGAACGGTGTGCCCGCCTTCCGCACCCCGAAGGTTCGCAATGCACAGGCCACGCTGGTGCTCATGGGCGGCACCGCGATTGTGCTTTTCGCCGGCCTCACGGCGGTCGCCCTTATCTCGGGTGTGCATTACGCCGAAAACGCATGTTCCCTTGTGGGCTTCGAGAACTGCGAGTCAGCCCCGCAACCGAGCTTGATGGCGCAAGTAGCATCCGCCGTTTTCGGTCAGGGCAGCATCCTGTTTTTTGTCATCCAGGCCGCGACCGCGTGCGTGCTTCTCCTCGCCGCCAACACCGCATTCAATGGATTCCCACTTCTCGGCGCTGTCCTGGCCCGCGACGCTTACGCGCCGAAGGCACTCAACACCCGCGGTGACCGCCTCGTCTTTTCCAACGGCATGATCCTGCTGGGCCTGGCGGCGTGCGCCATTCTCGTCGTCTACCGCGCCAACCTCACCCAACTCATCCAGCTGTACATCATCGGCGTTTTCGTCTCGTTCACGCTCGGTCAAATCGGCATGGTCAGGCACTGGCGACGGATGCTCCGCGAAGGCTGCTCACACCCCCGAAGCGTTTGGCGCGGACTGTTGATCAACGGTGGTGGCGCAACCCTCACCGCCATTGTTCTCATCGTTGTCACGATCACAAAGTTCACCCATGGCGCGTGGCTGGTCTTTGTTCTCATGCCCGTGCTCTACACGCTCATGCTCGGCGTGAACCGGTACTACCGCGACGTGGAACGCGAGATCGAGGTCGACGCCACCACCACCTTTGGAGCGTCCGGCGACCACGCCATTGTTCTCATCAACAAGATGCA
The DNA here is from genome assembly GCF_024171565.1 of Okibacterium sp. HSC-33S16. GTDB lineage: Bacteria > Actinomycetota > Actinomycetes > Actinomycetales > Microbacteriaceae > Mycetocola_A. The sequence continues at coordinate 563,987 of NZ_JALJZZ010000002.1, read as the reverse complement.
GAAGCCAGCACTCAAGGCCCTCGACTATGCCATCGCCGCCCGCCACGAGTCCATTGTCGCCGTGCACATCGCCGTCGACGAAGAGGCGACCCTGCATCTTGAGCGGCAATGGGCCGAACAGAACATTCGCGTGCCGCTCATCGTTCTCGAGTCGCCCTACCGCGACTATGCCGTACCGATCATCAAGTACATCAAGAAATACCGTGAGAAGCATGGGCCGACCGTGGTCACGGTCTACATGCCCCAGTACATCGTTGGCCACTGGTGGGAGAGCCTGCTGCACAACCGGCGAGCGAATCGGATGCGACAGCAACTCATGCTTGTGCACGGGGTGACCATCGCGCTCGTGCCGTGGTTGCTCGATTCGTCAGAGCTCATCTACGGCCGACGCTCCCGACCGCTCCCCGGCCAGGAACGACGGGGTGAACCCGTTCGGCCCGTGCCGCGGCAACCTCTGTCACCGCCGAGGAAGTAGCCTAAGTCAATGCTGATCCGCCTCGTCGCCGTGTTCCTCGGCGGCGTCGTCGGCACCTCGCTGCGGTGGGCCGTGGACACCCTGCTGTCCGGTTCCAACGAAACGTTCCCGTTCAGCACACTTCTGGTCAACGTGGCTGGCTCACTCGTGCTTGGAATTCTGGTCGGCAGCCTCTGGGTGCGTCGCGGTGTCCCCGACTGGCTCCGCGCGGGGCTCGGCGCCGGAGTTCTGGGATCCTTCACCACCTTCTCAGCGCTCGCGTCCGCGCTTGTCGTCCAAGTGGCATCCGACCAGATGGGTCTTGCAGTGGCCTACCTGGCGTCGTCCCTGGTTCTGGGATTAGGAGCTGCCCTCGCCGGGATTCGCCTCGGGCACCTCCTAGGCCGAGGCGCCGAACCCCACGACTGGAGCACCGAATGACGTTGGCACTCGCTCTCGCCGTCGGCGGCTCGGGTGGGCTCGGAGCGGTACTGCGCTATCTGGCCACCCTCCTCTTCCCACACGACGCGGCGACCAGCCGACTCCCCCTCGGGGTGCTCGTCGTCAATGTGATCGGGTCATTCATCGCTGGCGCCATTGTCAGCCTGGCCACCCACTCGGCCTTGTCGTCCGAGTGGAAGCTCGTGCTGGTCACCGGATTCTGTGGCGGGCTCACGACGTTCTCGACGCTCAGTGTGGAAACCATACAACTCATCGAGCGGGGGCGGTGGCGAATCGCAGCGCTCTCGATGGGAGCGAATCTGGTGTTCGGAGTTGGCGCGGCCGCTGTGGGCTTTGCGCTCATCTGATCGGCCAGCGCTTGGGGCACGCCATGCTAAGATCGAATTTAGTCTTTATCGTTCCCTGGTTGGTTAAAACCATAGGGCGGATCTCCACCGCCCCGCTATCAATTCGTAAGGGGGTCTCGCATGGGGCGTGGCCGTCAGAAGGCAAAGCACACGAAGATCGCACGTGAGCTGAAGTCGTTTAGTCCCGACGTGAATTACGACGCTCTTGAGCGCGAACTCACGGGGCACGCGCACGATGAGTCGTACGCAGATGAAGCAGCGAAGTGGGCCGAATACGCCGACGACTATAAGGCGGCAGACGAGCCCAAGCGAGCCTGACCCCTTCGGTCGGCAGCTGTCGTCAGCGAGACGCGCGCTCTAATTTGCGCGCGTTCCACCATGCCCAGAAACGGGCGAGTTGCCGCTTCGCAAAGTGAGCCAGTCGCCTGGCCCACGCGAACTCCGTTCCGAGGATCGCGAGCCCGAGGAAGACAACGAGCCATCCCGGCCCCGGAAGTGGCACGAGGATGAGCCCGACCACCGCGACCACCCCGCCGAGCAGCCCAACACCGACGCGGTAGGTCGTCCGCAATCGCGGGTGGCGTTCAATCCAGGACCGGATGCCGCGAAGCAAGCGGCGGATGGGACGCTCCGGACTCTCGCCACGGGTAATCTCGCGCTGGATCAGGCCCTCGGTGATCATGCCCACACGCTATAACCCGAATCTGAGTCTTTACTAGACCCGATCCCGAAGTTGCAGAACCTGAATCGCTACTGCCGGTCGGCGGACTCGAGTCGAGCGATCACGTCGGAGAGAACCTTCTCAACGGTGGCAGCGTCGGCGGGCGACAGCGATTCCATCACCTCGACGACCGACGTGTGGAAGTTTCCATACGAACGCTCGATGTTGTCGGCACCGGCTGGGGTCGGCTGCAGGATCCACGCGCGCCGATCTGTCTTGTGCGGAGACCGGGTCAGGTGGCCCAGCTCGACGAGATGATCGACGATCTTCGTCACCGCAGCGCTTGAGAGACCAAGCATGACGATCAGGTCTTTGGGCCCCATCTCACGGTTTTCGCGCTGCGCCTGCATGAGGTAGCGCATGGCATGAAACTCGTTCTTGCCAAGCCCCGAGGCCTTCCGCACCCGTTCGATGCTCACTTCCTCGGCGCGATGCAGCCGGAGAACGCCCTGAATCGCACCGAGCGCTGAGGCCCGGCGCGGCTCGCGGGCATAGAGATGCTCCGCTTCGTGTCGCACGACGTTGAGGGGCATGCGTGGCGCATCCTTTCCGAATTCTGCGGACGGATTGCGCGGCCACCCTCGTGCCGTGCTGGCCTCGGGTGTTACAGCTGGTCGCGACGCTCCGTGAGCAGTGACTCAAGGTGATCCTCAAGCTTCCGCTGCGCGGTTGCGAGGTCGGAGAAATCCCCGATGTACCTCGCGAACGTGTCGCGGACGAAGTAGTGGTCACCTTGCTTGTCAATTGTGCCACCGAAGTAGCCTCGGTACGATGCCGCCCAGAAATCAACGTCGGCCAGTCGCCATTCGGCTCGGGTCCGCGGGGAAAGCTGGGTGGGGGCCTCGACGTCAGTCGACGGCGTCGCCCACGTCATTGGGGCGTGCGCTGGGCTGTCAAGAAGTGTCATTGCGTGCTTTCTGTGTAATGCGTGTGCGGGATGTTCGTCAGATCCAGCTGGAACTGAGAACGACCGTGACCACAACAGTGGCCACCGAGATGAGTCCGGTAGCACTCGCGACGGTCATCAGGACCTGCTCGCGTGCTGCGCCTCGAACCTCGGTAAAGGGGCTGTGAAGCCGCCCGGTGTTTCGCTGTGAAATGCTCATTGTGCTCACTCTCCCGTCTGAAGAAAACTCTCTCACCTAGTAAGAGATTTTGGAAAAAGGGAGCCTTCGGGTTGACACGTGCGCGAGTTAATGAGAGCGACGAATTCCCTCTTTTGGGGGTCAGCCTTAGCGCAATGAACGGATGCCACGCGGCTCGCTGGCCGCGTGGCATCCGTTCATTGTTCATGGGCAGCCCACTCAGCACGAGGCCGCCGGGCGCCGGTGGTTCCGGTGTTTAGGAGAGTTGGTTGCGTTCGACCCAGCTCAGGTATTCGGGAGTGACGGTTCCCGTGACGTAGTCGCCCGTGAAACAGCTCATCTCGAGCTCGGTCACTGTGGATCCCTGAATGATGGCCTTCTCCATGTCGGCGACCTCCTGGTAGATGAGGCGGTCGGCGCCGAGCTCACGAGCGATCTCGGGGATCTTGCGGTTGTGGGCGACCAGCTCAGACCGGGACGGCATGTTGATGCCGTACACGTGCGGGTACCGGACGGGAGGAGCCGCCGAGGTGAACGTGACCTTGTTGGCACCGGCGGCGCGGGCCATGTCGACGATCTCCTTCGACGTCGTGCCCCGAACGATCGAGTCGTCGACGATGAGGATGTTCTTGCCCTTGAACTCCATGGACATTGCGTTGAGCTTCTGCCGAACACTCTTCTTGCGCTGGGCCTGCCCAGGCATGATAAAGGTGCGACCGACGTAGCGGTTCTTGTAGAAGCCCTCCCGGTATTCGATGCCGAGCTTCTGGGCGACCTGCATGGCAGCGGGACGCGAGGAGTCGGGAATGGGCATGACCACGTCGATGTCACCCATCGGTGTGTGCTCGGCGATGGTCGAGGCCAGGCGGTCGCCGAGGCGGAGGCGGGCTTCGTAGACCGAGATGCCGTTCATCACCGAGTCGGGGCGCGCCAGGTACACGTACTCAAAGGAGCACGGCACGAGCCGGGGGTTCTTGGCGCACTGGCGCGAGTACATCTCGCCGGAGGTGGTGATGAAAATGGCTTCACCCGGGGCGACCTCCCGGACGACCTCATAACCCGCGCTCTCGAGCACGAGCGACTCGGAGGACACAATCCACTCGTCGCCGACGAGCCCAGCGGAACGCTTGCCGAGGATGAGCGGGCGGATTCCATACGGGTCACGGAATGCAAGTAAGCCGTGACCCGCGATCATGGCGATCGCGGCATATGACCCCTCGACGCGCTCGTGCACCTGGGACACGGCCGTGAAGATCTGGTCAGGGTCGAGTCCGAGACCGGTGATCTGCGACTGCAGTTCGGTCGCGAGGACGTTGAGCAGCATCTCGGTGTCGCTGGTGGAGTTCACGTGGCGGCGGTCGATGTGGAAGAGGTCATCGGCGAGTTCACGCGTGTTGGTGAGGTTGCCGTTGTGCACGAGGATGATGCCATAAGGCGCGTTCACGTAGAACGGTTGTGCCTCTTGTTCATTGTCGGCGATACCCTTCGTGGCGTAGCGGACGTGGCCCAGTCCCATCTTGCCAAGCAGCGAGCGCATGTCGCGGGTGCGGAACGCCTCGCGCACCTGGCCCTTAGCCTTGTGGATGTGGAAGGTCGGACCATCCGCCGTAGCGATACCGGTGGAGTCCTGCCCGCGGTGCTGCAAAAGCAGCAACGCGTCGTAGACCTGCTGGTTGACAGGCTCAGGGGAAACGATGCCGACGATGCCGCACATACTTAGCGGGCTCCTTGCGTTGCAGTGGTGTGAATTGCCGAAATGTTAATTCGCGTAGCTTCCGACGAGCCGAACGGCACCGCCGTCGACGCCCTTGGCACCTTGCTCGAACCCGGTGAGGTCGCGAGGTCCGATGTGCACGGTGCCCGCTTGCCAGGCCGGGATGCCGCCTGACGTAAGGTCCGCGATGATCGCTGACGCAGCATCCGCTTGAACGATTGCGAAGAAGCCGATGCCGAGGTTCCAGGTGCCTTCAGCACTCTCGAGGGAGGAGCCGGCCATGTCGCTGAGTGCGCGGAAGACAGGTGCCGGTGACCAGGTGGTGCGGTCGACTTCAGCCCAGCTGCCGACGGGGAGAACCCGCGCCAGGTTGGCCGCGATGCCTCCACCGGTGACGTGGGAGAGCGAGTGGATAGCGCCCGGGTGACGGCTGATCAGGTCGAGGAGCGGTGAGGTGTAGAGGCGTGTCGGTTCGAGCAGCACTTCACCGACGACACCGCCCAGTTCAGCCGAGGTGTCGGTGAAGCCGATGCTGCGCTGGGCCAGGATGTGCCGAACCAGGGAGTAGCCGTTGGAGTGGAGTCCCGATGATTCGAGCGCGATAACGACGTCGCCGTCTTGCACGAGGTGAGCGCCGAGCAGGGCATCGGCTTCGACGACGCCGGTAGCTGCACCGGCGACGTCATAGTCGTCCGGGCCGAGAAGGCCAGGGTGTTCGGCGGTCTCGCCACCGACGAGCGCGGTTCCGGTGGCGGAGCAGGCGCGCGCGATCCCGGCAACGATGTCGGCGATGCGCTGCGGAACGACTTTGCCGCACGCGATGTAATCGGTCATGAACAGCGGCTTGGCGCCAACAACGACGATGTCATCGACGACCATGCCGACGAGGTCCTGGCCGATGGTGTCGTGCTTGTCGATGGCCTGGGCGATGGCGACCTTCGTGCCGACGCCGTCGGTCGAGGTGGCAAGCAACGGGCGTGTGTAGGACGTGAGGAAGGACACGTCGAAGAGCCCGGCGAATCCGCCAACTCCACCGAGCACCTCGGGTCCGTGCGTGTTCGCCACGGCCGACTTCATGAGCGAGACGGCAAGGTCTCCCGCGGCGGTATCAACGCCGGCCTCTCGGTAGCTCGTTGAGGCGTCGTCAATCGGGGAGTTCATGCTCACGCGTTGCCCTCGTGTGTCGTGGGGGGAAGTTGCGGGGGATTGTGCTCGGACGATGTCTCGGACTCCGGCATTTCGGTGTCTGTTCGGGTGTCGTTTTCGTCGACCCGCGCCTCGTGCACCTCTACCCTATCCGCTCGCACGTTGTGCACCTTCCGTCCGACGACGCGGTCGAGCAGGATGGCCAGGAGGCTGAAGAGAGCAACACCGGCAGCGACGCCGATCAGCAGCAGGAAACCGAAGACCTGAAGACGGCCGTAATCCGGGTTCTCCGGGAAGGCAAGCGTCAACACAAACGCGACGACAGCTCCGACGAGCGCGCCGAGGAACATGAAGTTCGTGTATCGAGGCGAGCGACGAACCTGAACGGTTCCCGGCTCGTGAGGAGAACGTGCGGGGGTGTTGGGCCGGTCTGGCTCAGAAGTCATAGCTCTATTGTCGCCCATGAATCTGAACCACAGCCGCGCACGAAACCGGCAGCCCCATCACTCTTCCACCGCGCCGCGTGGCGTGACCGTTACCCTGAAGCCATGACGACGGAAACAACGAAGCCCGGGTTCCTTGCCGGCTTTGCGATGGGGATCCGCCTCCTCGGCCGGGGCTTCCGACTCTGGCTGACCTCACCGAGGCTGATGCTCATCGGCATGATTCCCGGAGTCATCACATTTGTGCTCCTCGTCGCAGCCGGTGTTGCGCTCGGCATCAACCTCGAAGCGCTCTCCAGCTTCCTCACTCCGTTCGCGAACGGCTGGGACGAGGTCTACCGCACCGGAATCCGGGTCATCGTGATGGCCGCACTTGTGGGCGCCGCCGTCCTCATCGCCATCTACAGTTACGCGGCGCTTACCCTGCTCATCGGGCAACCGTTCTTCGAGAAGATCGCCGAACGCGTCGAGGAGTCCCTCGGGGCGCCCCGTGAAGTGGAGGCACCGATACTCGCCTCCATCCTTCGCGGCATCGGCGAGTCGTTGCGTATCCTCCTCGTGACGATTGCCATCGGACTGGGGCTCTTCGTCCTCGGGTTCATTCCAGTCATCGGCACTGTCCTCGCCTGGCTGCTCGGCGCGATCACCGGCGGTTGGTTCCTCGCCCTCGAGCTGTCGACCGTGGCCTTCGAGCGCCGTGGCCTCGCACTCAAGCAACGCCGCCAGGCACTTCGGTCCCTGCGGTCCACGACGCTCGGTTTCGGAATCGCCACGTTCCTGTTGTTCCTGGTTCCGCTCGGCGCCCTTGTCACTATGCCCGCCGCGGCGGCGGGTGCGACCCTTCTGGCACGGCGTTCACTCGGTGAACCCGACCGACCGCAGCACTGAGTTACGAGCGGGGCAACCGCATCACCGGGATGTGGCCGGTCAGGTCCGCACGCTGGCCAGAGGCCTGTACGGAACCCAGAACCGACGCTTCGGCCCAGGTCAGTCGACCGGTTGCCAGGTCGAGCCAGGTTTCGGCACCCATCTCGATGACGTTCGGCGGGGTACCACGCGTGTGACGCGGACCCTCGATGCACTGGACAGCACCGAACGGCGGCACCCGAACCTCGAGGGTGTTGCCTTCGGAGCGCTCGGCGAGCAGCTGCAGGGTATATCGCACCGCGGTGGCGATGTCGTCGCGGAGCGCAGCTTCGCGCACCGCACGATCGACGGCCACTCGCCCGATGTCATCAGAAATTCGTGCACGCGCCATGCGCTCTAGGCTAGTACCCGTGAAGATTCTTGTCCTCGGTTCCGGTGCCCGCGAACACGCCATCATCCTGTCACTCGCCGGAGAGGACGCCGCGCACGACATCGTCGCTGCGCCGGGTAACGCTGGCATCGCCGCCGCGGTTCCCACCGTGGATCTCGACCCCAACGATCCCACCACCGTCACCAACTACGCCATCGCGCAGGCTATTGAGCTCGTTGTGATCGGCCCCGAAGCGCCACTCGTTGCCGGCGTCGCAGACGAACTTCGCGAGCAGGGCATCCCCGTGTTCGGCCCGGGCAAGGCAGCCGCCCAGCTCGAGGGTTCCAAGACTTTCGCCAAGCGCATCATGGACGTCGCCGGCGTCCCCACCGGTCGCGCCGGCCGCGCGGCCACCCTGGCCGAGGCCGAAGCCGCGCTCGACGAGTTCGGCGCTCCCTACGTGGTCAAGGCCGACGGACTCGCCGCGGGCAAAGGAGTTCTGGTCACGACTGATCGCGACGCCGCGCTCAGCCACGCCCGGACCTACCTCGAGCAGGGCAGCGTGCTCGTCGAAGAGTTCCTCGACGGCCAGGAAGTCTCCCTCTTCTTCGTGAGCGACGGCCACACGGTCGTTCCGCTCTCCCCCGCCCAGGACTTCAAACGCCTCGCCGACGGTGACGAAGGCCCCAACACCGGCGGCATGGGCGCGTATTCACCGCTGCCCTGGCTCTCCGACACCTTCGACAGCGAAGACGCCTTTGTTTCCGAGGTGCTCGAGACCATCGCCAAGCCCGTTGTTCGACAGCTCGCCGACGAGCAGACCCCGTTTATCGGACTGCTCTACGCCGGCCTCATCCTCACGTCGAAGCGCGACGGCGGCTCCGATCGGGGCATTCGGGTGATCGAATTCAACGCCCGGTTCGGTGACCCCGAAACGCAGGTTGTACTGCCGCGCCTTCAATCGAACCTCTCCGACCTGCTTTACGCGGCCGCCACCGGCACGCTCTCAACGCTGAATCAGCCGACGTTCGCACCGGCATCCGCTGTCACGGTTGTGCTGGCCAGCGAAAACTACCCCGCGGCACCCGTCACCGGCCTGCCCATCACGGGACTTTCCGAAGCGGATGCCGTTTCTGGCGTTCACATCGCCCATGCGGCCACCGCGAATCGAGGCGATGACCTCGTGTCGACGGGCGGTCGGGTTCTCAGCGTGGTTGCGTTGGGCGACGGTTTCACCGAAGCGCGTGCTCGCGCATATGAGGCACTCGGCCACATTTCACTTGATGGGGCGCAGTTCCGTACCGACATCGCGGCGCGGGTTGCGAATTAGCGGGACCTAGCGCAGCCCGGGCACGGCTGGCGGACGATACTGCCGCAGCCACCGCTCGGTCTGAGCGACGTGTGCCGTCGCGGCGGTGCCCGCTGCACCGGGGTCCCGGGCGACCAGCGCATCGACAATGGCGCGGTGGGCAGCGTCGCTCTGCGCCCGCAGATCTTGCCCCTCCGGGAGGTCGAAGAGCTGATAGGCCCGCGAACGGGCACGGAACACGCGCAACAGGTGCACAAGAGTGTCATTGCCCGACAGCACGGCGATCGCGTCGTGAAAGCGTGCGTCATACTCCGATGCGAGCTCCGGGTCCGATGACTCTTCCATCAGCACGCAGAGCTCGGTGAGCGAAGCTTCCGTCTCGGGCGTCATTCGCGCCGACGCCTGTGCTGCCGCGTGTCCCTCGAGCACTCGCCGCATCTCGTACATGTCGAGGACACCCTCGAACGGCATGAGCCCCACCGTCAGCGCGAGAGCGCCGATAATCTTCTCCGCCGAGAGATCAGAAACGTAGGTGCCCGAGCCGTGACGTGACTCGATCACGCCGAGGGCGCCGAGCATCCGCACGGCCTCCCGTAGCGAGCCCCGTGAGACGTCGAGCTGCTCGCACAGTGCGGCTTCAGGCGGAAACTGTTGACCGGGGGCCAGCTCGCCGGACGCGATCATCCTGCGCAGTCCGTGCAGTGCGTCGTCAACGGCACTCATCTGACCTCCCCATGTGTGTCGGTTTACACTAACGCAGGTCGAGACATCCAATGACTTTCTCTATATACTCGGCAGAACGGACTACGAAACACTGTTGTAATCAAAGTCATCTAATGTCTTGCTCATTGGGACGTGGCATCCGGCATCGGCCGAAACACGACGCTTAGAGAATCAGGACAGCAATGACGACACTCACCGCGCCGGCAGAGCTCACTCTGCCCAACGGAAGCTCCGCAGCTTCAGGCTGGTCGTTGTCAGCCACCGGCCTTCATGTCAATCACGGCTCATTCGGTGCCGTCCCCGTCGCCACCCAGGTTCTTCAGAACACATTGCGCGCCCGCATGGATGCGGATCCGGTGGCCTGGTTCTCCACATTGCCCGAACGCGTCGGCGCCGTCCGGCGTGAGATCGCTGGATTTGTGGGCAGCGATCCGGATACCACGGCGCTGGTCCCCAACGCCAGCGCCGGTGCCAGCGTGGTCTATTCGTCGCTCCCCGTGACGCGCGACCGTGAAATCGTTGTAACCGACCACGGCTACGGCGCTGTCACCATGGGTGCCGAGCGCCTGGCGCGTCGCTGGGGTGGAACCGTTCGCACCGCCCACGTGCCGCTGGGCGCCACCCCGCAGGAAGCGCACGACGCGGTCATGGACGAGTGCACCTCGCGCACACGGCTCATTGTCATCGACCACATCACCTCAGCGACGGCGAGGCTTCTCCCGGTCCGCGAAATTTCGGCGAGCGCTCGCGAGCGCGGAATCGTCACCCTCGTCGACGGCGCGCACGTCCCTGGCTTGTATGCCGACCCGCTGCGCGATCTCGACTGCGACTTCTGGGTCGGCAACCTGCACAAGTTCGCGTGTGGCCCCCGCGGAACCGCTGTTCTCGTCGCGCCCGGCGAACTCAGCGACGAGCTCTACCCGCTCATCGACTCCTGGGGTGCGCCGCTGGGCTTCCCCGAGCGGTTCGACAGCCAGGGCACGCTCGACCTCACCAGCTACCTGGCAGCTCCCAAGTCGTTTGAGTTCATCGAGACGAACTGGGGCTGGGACACCGCACGCATCTACATGTCGCGCCTTGCCGACTACGCCGAATCGGTCATTGCAACGGCGTTCTCCGAGGAGACCGGCGAAGACCACCACGTGGATGTCGGTAGTTCGGTCAACGCGCTGCGACTTGTCCGTCTCCCCTCGGGACTGGCGAAATCGCATGCCGAAGCTGACGCGCTGCGTGACCTGGTCGTGGCGCAATTCGGAATCGAAGCCGCCTTCACGAGCTTCGAGGGGGTCGGCTACTACCGACTCTCCACCCACGTCTACAACACAGCATCCGATTTTGACAGTTTCGTTGAGCGCCTGGTTCCACTGCTCATCGAATGGGGACGCGCGGCACAGTCCGCTCGCCCCTGACAGCTACATCCCACACAGAAACGAGGAGAACATGCACCAGCGAAAGGTTCTTGCCGGCATCGGCATCAGCGTCGCAGCAGCCCTCACGCTCGGCGGCTGCAGCAGCAGCGCTGGCGACGATGGCGGCACAGTCACCCTGCAAATGGTCGAAAGCCTGACGAACCCTGTTCGAACGGAATTGCTCGACGAGCTCATTGGCGAGTTCGAGGAGAAGAACCCGAAGATCACGGTCGAACTCATTTCCCCACCAACCGAGCAGGCCGATCAAAAGATCCAGCAGATGCTGCAGTCGGGCTCCGGCGTTGACGTGCTCGAAGTTCGTGACCTCACGGTTGGCCCATTCTCGACCAACGGCTGGCTCGACAATATGACTGAAGAGTTCGACGGCTGGGACGGTTGGGACAAGCTCACGCCGAACGCCAAGGCGGTCGCCGAGGGTGATGGCGAGATGTACTACGTTCCTTACGGGTTCTATGGCCTGAGCCTCTTCTACCGAACCGACATGATCAAGGACGCCGGCTTCGACGCCCCTCCCGCCAACTGGGAGGAGCTGCTGGAGCAGGCAACCGCCATTCAGGACGCGGGGAACAACGAGTTCGGATACGCCTTCCGCGGCGGTAAGAACGGCTTCACCAACGCCGTTACCGCGATCTCGGCGTACGTCGCCGACCAGATCGACACCGACAACGCCTACAAGCTGGAGAACGGCGACTCGATCTTCTCCGCACCCGAGGCATCCGATGCCCTCGACGTGTACTTCGAGCTGTTCGAGAATGCATCGCCGCCGTCGTCGGTCGCGTGGGGATACCCCGAAATGGTCGAGGGCTTCACCAACGGCTCAACCGGCTTCCTCCTGCAGGACCCCGAGGTCATCGCCTCCGTCCAGCAGTCCACCGCTGTCACCGACGAGCAGTGGAACACGGCCCCGACCCTCGCTGGCCCGTCCGGCAAGGCGTTCCAGGCCCTCGCTACCGCGGGGTGGGGAATCGCCGAGAAGAGCGAGCATAAGGAAGAGGCAGCGAAGTTGATCCAGTTCCTCTCCGAGGGTGACGCGTCGATCCGATTCACCGAAGGCAACAGCCTGGTACCGATCATCCAGGGTGCCGACGAATCAGAGTTCTACAAGATCGGACCGTGGGAAAGCTACCTCTACATGAGCGAGCACCCCGAGGACTTCGTGACCGGGGAACAGCCCCGCGGCGTCGCCTGGTGGACCGAATGGAGCGAGAAAGCTGACACCGAACTCCAGCAGGTTCTGATCGGCCAGATGACACAGGACGAGCTGCTTGCCAGCTGGGATGCCTACTGGACCGAAAAATGGGCGAACGAGTAGGTTGCCCCCAATGCCACGTCGCCTGACGACCGAACCGGAGCGCCCGTCCACACGGACGGGCGCTCCGGGGGGCGCGGTTCGCCGCCGCCCCTTCACCGCAAAACGCGGACTGGTCATCCTCGCCTTTTTGTCGCCCGCCGTCCTGTTCGTGGCGATCTTCACCTACTATCCGATGATCGCCGGTAGTCAGATGGCGTTCCGCAACTGGAACCTCAACAACCTCACTGACACCTCGTGGGTGGGCTTGGGCAACTTCCAGAAGATTCTCGAAGACCCTGCGTTCTTCACCATCCTCGGCAACTCCGTGCTCTGGGTGGTCGCCTCGATCGTGCCACAGTTCGTCATCGGCTTCGCCATCGCACTGTGGCTCCGCCGCAAGTTCCCCTTCCGCGGCCTCTACCAGGCGCTGATCTTCTTCCCGTGGGCGATCTCCGGATTCCTCATCGGCATTCTCTTCCGCTGGATGTTCAACAGCGAGTTCGGCGTCATCAACGACCTGCTCGCCAAGGCCGGCCTCATCGACGCTCCGATCGCCTGGCTCGCCGACCCGACGACAGCGATGGCTGCTGTTCTGATTGCCAACATTTGGTACGGCGTCACGTTCTTCGCCATCATGATCCTCGCTGCGCTCCAGTCGGTTCCTGACGAAATGTTCGAGGCCGCCGCCCTCGACGGCGCCGGCAAAGTACGTACTCTTTTCCAGATCACCATCCCCTACATCAAGACGACTCTCGCACTGACCGTGCTTCTGCGTGTGATCTGGATCTTCAACTTCCCCGACATCATCTGGGCCATGACCGGCGGCGGACCTGCGAACCAGACCCACATCATCACCACCTGGATGATCAACATCACCCAGCGCGGTGACTACGGAATGGCATCAGCACTCGGCTTGATCGTTGTTGCGGTTCTGCTGGTGTTCTCAGCGTTCTACCTCATGGCGATCCGCGAAAAGAAGGTGAGCTGACATGATCACCAGAGAATCCCCGGCCCAGCGCATCTCCCGGTTCGTCTTCCTCGGCCTGTGGCTCATCATCACGATTTTCCCGCTGTACTGGATTGTCGTCACCTCCCTCAAGACTCCGGGTGCCATCTTCAGCTTCCCGCTGACCTACTGGCCGGAGGATATCTCCTTCGAGAACTACATCGGCCTGTTCGCCAAGGCGGACTTCGGCACGTACGTGGGCAACAGCCTCCTGGTCGCGACGGTCGCAGCAACCGTGGCCACGCTCATCTCGCTGCTCAGCGCTTACGTTCTCGCCCGTTTCGAGTTTCGCAGCAAGACCGCCGTTCTGATGGCGTTCCTCGTCACCCAGATGATCCCCGCGTTCATCGCCCTTGGTCCGCTGTACCTCATGATGGTTCAGCTGGGCCTCGTCGATAACCGTGCCGGCCTCATGCTCGTCTACGTCGCCGTCTGCATTCCGTTCTGCACGATCATGCTGCGCGGCTTTTTCGCGAACATTCCTGACGCGCTGGAGGAAGCAGCCATGATTGACGGCTGCTCTCGACTCGGCGCCCTCTTCCGGGTGATCGTGCCGGTGATGAAGCCCGGGATCGTTGCCGCATTCATCTTCAACTTCGTGAACTGCTGGAACGAACTGTTTCTCTCGGTCACGCTGATGAACCGGGACTCCAACAAGACGGTGCCGACGGCACTCAACGGTTTCATCACCAGCTACAACATCGACTGGGGCTCCATGGCCGCCGCAGCGGTGTTGACCATTCTCCCGACGATGGTGCTGTTCGCGTTCGCGAGCAAGTACATCGTGCAGGGCCTGACGGCCGGAGCAGTGAAGGGGTAATCCCCCGTCATTCCTCCAACGCCGAGTGGCTCTCTGCGACCGTGCCCCCGGTCGCAGGGAGCCATTTCACCTGTCCGCCGGCGCCACCGCCTGGCTCCCGTCCGCGATAATGGAGGGGTGAGCGAATCGACAGACCTGGCCGGCTGGAATCACCTTTACTCGGGTAAAGTTCGAGACCTCTACGAACGTGCCGATGGGCCTGGGGCGAACGCGCTGCTCGTTGTCGCAAGCGATCGTGTCAGTGCGTTCGATCACGTCCTCTCCCCCGGGATTCCCGGCAAAGGCGAGCTGCTCACCACGTTGAGCCTGTGGTGGTTCGACCAGCTCAGCGTGCCCAACCACCTGCTGCCCGACCACGAGCTGGCGGGCGACGGCACCTCGGCCGAGATTATTCCCGCGCAGTTCGCCGGTCGGGCCATGCTGGTGAAGAAACTCGACATGTTCCCGGTCGAGTGCGTTGTTCGCGGGTACCTCACCGGCTCCGGTTGGAAAGAATACGTCGAGTCGCAGAGTGTCTGCGGAATCCCGTTGCCAGCAGGGCTGTCCAACGGCGACCGGCTGCCCGAGCCGCTGTACACCCCCGCCTACAAGGCCCCGATGGGCGAGCACGATGAGAACATCTCTTTCGAGCAGAGCGTGGAGTTGATTGGCGAGGCCGACGCAACTGCGTTGCGCGACCTTTCTCTCGCGATCTACGCCGAGGCATCCGCTCTCGCTGAAAAACGCGGGATCATTTTGGCCGACACGAAGTTCGAGTTCGGTCGCGATTCGGTCACGGGGTTGATCACGCTGGCAGACGAGGTGCTCACGTCAGATTCCTCTCGCTATTGGGATGCCGCGGTGTACACCACAGCGGACACCCCGACCGAGCGGATGGCCAGCTTCGACAAGCAGATCGTGCGTGACTGGCTTGCGGCGAACTGGGACCAGACCGGAACACCGCCAGAATTGCCGGACTTTATAGTCGAGAAGACCGCGGAGCGCTACCGGGAGTTGCTGGTTCGACTCACGGCGTAAAGTTCAGAGGGATGACGACTCAGACTTCCCCTCACGAGCTCCACGCCAACCGCGTCAAGTGGCAGTCCTTCTGGGTGTGCGCGGGCGTGGCGAGCCTCACGATTCTCGACCTCTCGAAGGTCAACGTCGGCTTGCCCTCGATCGAGCAGTCGCTGGGCGGCGGCGCTACCGAACTTCAGCTCATCGTGGCGGGATACGCTCTCGCGTTCGGACTCGCGCTCGTACCATCGGGCCGACTGGGTGACCTCAAGTCCCGCCGGAACATGTTCCTCATCGGGCTGACGTCGTTCATGCTGGCGAGCCTGCTGTGTGCGGTTGCGCCGACAATCGAGATTCTTGTCATCGGTCGCATCCTGCAGGGCATCGCGGCGGGTATTCAGATGCCGCAGGTGCTCGGGCTTATTCAGCAACTGTTCCAGGGCCAGGAACGCGGTAAGGCGTTCGGGGTCTTCGGCGCGACGATTGGCCTCTCCACGGCGTTCGGCCCGACGATCGGCGGGCTGCTCATCGCCATCGGTGGAATCGAGAACGGCTGGCGACTGCTGTTCTGGATGAACATCCCCCTCGGACTCATCGCCGTTTGGTTTGCCTGGCGGCTTCTGCCCAAGAAACAAGTGCACGAGGGCGGCGCGTCGAGCCTCGACGTTACGGGCATCATCCTGCTCGGCGTCGCTACCTTCAGCCTCATGCTGCCGTTCGTCCTTACGACGGGTGGCCCTGATGACGATCCCCGGCGCTGGTTCTGGCTCATCGGTTTCGCTGTTGCTGCGGCCGCGTTCGTCTGGTGGGAACGTCGCTACCTGCGCATCGGCAAGTCGCCTGTCGTTCACTTCGGGTTGTTGCGACTCGCGTCGTACCGCAACGGCATCCTCATCGCCACCGCATACTTTGCCGCGATCCCCGCGATGTTCCTCATCGTCACCCTCTTCCTGCAGCAGGGCCTCGGCCTTGAGGCGGTCTTCGCCGGAATGGTGTCGATTCCGTTTGCCCTGGCCTCAGCTGTCACCTCGTGGGTCGGCGGCCGACTCGTCAACAAGCACGGTCGCAAGATTGTCGTGCTCGGTGTCACCCTGGCGGGCGTCGGCATCGCCGCAACTCTGCCGATCACCGCGTTCGCGTCTGAAGCGTGGATGCCCTGGCTCATCGCAGCCGTGCTCACGGTCGCTGGCGCTGGCGGAGGCTTCGTCATCTCCCCCAACCAGACCCTCACCCTGCAGGATGTGCCGGTCACCCAGGGTGGTGTCGCCGGCTCGGTGGCGCAGGTGGGCCAGCGGGTGGGGACCGCCATTGGTGTCGCTGTAGCGTCGAGCACCTTTTTCTCGACGCTCTACGCGGAGAAGGGACTCGAGGGATCCACCGACATTTACCGGGACGCTTTCGGTCGCGGCACGACGATCATCGTCGCCTTGCTCGCTCTTGCGCTGGTCCTCAGCCTCCTCGACCTTCGCAAGCGAGAGCTGCCAGCGGCCTGACCGTCGCCCCGGATCTATGTCACAAACCGTATCGAGGCTCAACGTCGAGCGACGCGAGTATTCGCATCACGATGTTGTTGAGTTGATCACCCAGCTTCAGGCGCTGTATGCCCAAATTTATGGGGGACAGGACGCAAGCCCCATTCACGACGCTGAGTTCCTGCCGCCGCGCGGGGCTCTGGCCGTTGGCTACGTCGATGGCCAGCCGGTCGCGATGGGAGCATGGCGGAAAACGGGCGATGGCACCGCCGAACTCAAACGGATGTTTGTCGTCGACGGATTCCGGGGTCAGGGCTTCTCGCGATCGATACTCACCTGGCTGGAGACGTCAGCCATCGAGCACGGCATAACGTCGATGGTTCTGGAGACCAACCAAAATCATCCTGCCGCGATCGCCCTCTATCGTTCGGTCGGCTACCGGGACATCCCGCCCTACGGGTACTACGCCGACAACCCGAGAACGGTCTCCCTGGGTCGCGATCTGGTGCCCGCCGATATTTACTCGATGTAATGGGAATGTTGTCGCTACAACTATAGTTATACCCATCATGACCACGCTCGCACCCTCAGACAAACTTTCCGCCGACACCGCGATGGGTCCGGTCACCCTTCTCGTGGCTGACCTCGACGCCATGACCCGTTATTACACGGATGCTGTCACTCTGCGAATCCTGTCGGCCACCGAAAACTCGGTGACGCTCGGTCGCGGTGGGATTCCCACCGTTATCCTCGAGCACGCGCCTCAGCTCAAGCACGCATCGCCCGGATCGGCCGGACTCTTCCACACAGCCATCGTCTTCGAGTCGAAGGCGGCCCTCGCCGCGGCGCTGTACTCGGTCGCCCGGAAGGCGCCCGGCACCTTCACGGGAAGCGCCGACCACCTTGTGAGCATTGCCTTCTACTTCACCGACCCCGAGGGTAACGGCGTCGAACTGTATTGGGACCGCGATCGTACCGAGTGGAGCTGGGTTCACGGGCAGGTCGAGATGGCTACGCTCTACGTCGATCCCAACGAGTTTCTCTCGCAGAATCTCACCGCCGAAGCTCAGGACGCCCCCGACGACGAGACGGTCTTCGGGCGCACCCAGATCGGCCACGTGCACCTGTCCGTTGGCGACGTGGCATCCGCTCGTGAGTTCTACGTGAACACACTCGGCTTCGACGCCACGACGTCGCTCGGCAACCAGGCGCTGTTTGTTTCGGCTGGCGGCTACCACCACCACATGGCGATGAACGTGTGGAACTCTCGCGGCGCCGGCCCACGCATGCCTGCGCTTGGACTCGGTCGCATCGACATCCAGGTGCCCGACGCCGACTCGCTGGGGGAACTCACCGAGCGGCTGACTCACCACAAGGTGCAGGTGCGAGATGACGGGCAGACTCTGAGTTTCGACGACCCGTGGGTGAACCTGATTCGTGTTCAGGCCGGATCGGCCTAAGCGTCAATCGCCGTTTCCAGCTTTCGCACGGGTCGGCGCTAGCGTCAATTATGACCTCGTGGGTCGAGTGCTACCCGCTGATGCATGCCGGTTGCGGCGAGCGCCAGCGCGTCGTCTACTCGCTCGAGAGCGAAGGTCTCGCCGACGAGCCCCGCGAACGGGTACCGTAACCACGCGCGCTCGAGGTACTCGACCGCGGCGGCAAGATGATGCTCTGAGTACCGGTGCACTCCACGGAGCGTGAGCTGTCTGCGTGACAGCATGTCCGGTTCCACCCGGGTGCCCTCGGTTCCCGATCCACGGGCGGCCAGCACGATCACGCCGCCGCCTCCGACGACAGCCAGAGCGGTCGACAGCCCGGTGGGCGCGCCTGAGAAATCAAGCACGACGAGCGGCTCACGCGCACCCGATGCGGCGAGCGCTGCCAGCACTCCACCCAGCCCGGTAGCGGACCGAAAGCCAGCCCTTGAATCGGCGACGGCGACGGCGCCGAAGTTGATCGCGGCACTCCGTCGCAGGGAACCGGGGTCCGACATGACCACGCGGCCTCCAGCATCCGTCACCATCGCAGTTGCCGTGAGGCCTCGCATTCCTGCGCCGAGAATAACGACCGTGGATTCGGCCAGGGGCACCCGCTCGTCAGCGGCCTCGACAGCGGCCGCCGCGGTCGCGGTGGCGCACGAAACGGGTGCTGCGACCGTCGCGGGGAGCGACTCATCAATAAGGACAAGAGCGGTGCCTGCACGCACGTGAACGTGACTGGCGAACCCGCCACTCAGTTCCCAGCCACGGCGCACCCGGTCATGGCCGTAGCCGCGAAGTGCGCGACAACTCTCGGCGTGGCCCCTTTCACAGCGTTCGCAGGTACCGCAACCCGCTGTCGCCGACCACACAACGCGCATGCCAACCACGAGTGGCGTTCCGCCCGCCGCTACTGCGCCATCGGCGACCGCGACGATCCGACCGACTTGCTCATGGCCAAGCACGACGGGCACCAGCGCTTCGCGGCAGGCCAGTGTGACATCCAGGACGCAGCCGCAGGCGGTGGCCAGCTCGACGGCGACGAGCACATCGCCCCGAGCCAGGCACACCCCCGGAACGGCGATCGCCTCATGCCGATACCCCGCTCCTGGCCACACCATGGCCACGGGCGTCGGCCGAAGAAGCACGTCACGACCGGTGGGCCTTGCTCGCACTCGCGTCATTGCGATCCCCTTCGGTGTGAAGCGACGCTAGGACTCGTCGAGCCCGAGCAGTTCGGAAAGATCGGCGACGCTGTCGAGCACGTCGTCGGCTCCGGCGTCCCGGAGCGCCACCTCATCGTGTGCCCCGGTCAGCACACCGACGACGAGCCCGGCGCCAGCCGCGATGCCCGAGAGCATGTCGTTGGTGGTATCGCCCACGACTACCACGGCGTCGACCCGGCTCACCGACGTGCGAATGAGCGCGGTCAACGGCAGATCTGGAAATGGGCGTCCGCGCCCGGCCTCCGAGGGCGATACCGTGGCGTCGACGAGGTCCTTCCACCGGAGTGTGTCAAGCAACACGTCACAGGTGCGACGGGATAAGTCCGTGGCCAGTGCGACCTTTACTCCGCTCTCCCTCAGCGCGTGGAGTAGGTCCTCCGCCCCGGGCATCGCCGCGATTCCTTCAGCGCCGACGATCTCGGCATAGGCGTCGTCGAACCCGTCGAGCGCTCGCTCGGCACTGTCATCGTCGTCGGCGAGGGCACGGAAAACGTCGAGCTTCGACTGGCCTCTCGTCGCATGAAGACGTCCCACAGCCGCATCGAGCTCTTCGCTGGTGCTCGCAATTCCGGTGCGCTTCACCGCGGTGACGAAGGCGCGCTCGACGATAACGTCGTCGTCAACGGTCGTGCCGGTGACATCAAGCACCACGAGTTCCACCTCGATGGTTTCCGGGTCACTGACGAATGACAACCGGGTGTCACCGTGGTCGACAACAATGTCGTCAAAGGTGGTCATGGTTTCCTCCTGACTCGGACCTCGTCCGGCCAACGCTAACCAGCGGAGGGCAACGGTAACCGACCGCGCGGTAACGGGTAGGTGAACTGCACGCGACCTCGTCCGGAGCTCGCCGTCCATCACCGCGCAACCCCCGGACACTCGATGTGTTCCCTTGTTACTGTCGAGAAGCCATCGATAAGGAGGCAACTGTGCCGCTGGATCCGTACTTCCAGGAGATGTACCTCGCCAGGCGACGGGACATGGTCGCGGAAGCGCGAGCCACTGTCACCGGATTTCTCACGACCGCACTTGAAAAGGTTGCCCCGTGGCGGCGAGGCCCGGCGGCCACCGCCCCGACGACGGCGCCACAGACGGTCGGCAATACGGCCGCCGGCACCGCTACCGCTGGCGCCGAGGCTGCCTCCACAGTTAAAACGCCCGCACCGAAAGCGACCGCACCAAAGCGTCAGCTGTCCGCCGCCGAGAAAGCGAAGCGCAAGACCCCGGCGTGGAAGCGGCGAAACGCCCAGAAGTGGGACACCAAACTGTACGGACGGGTCGGTCTCACCCCGCCCGAGGTCGACATCACCGACTACACAGTGACCGTCCCCGACTATCCCTCGGTGCGGGTGCGTGTCTACCGCCCGATCGACGCACGTGGCAACGCGTCATCGACGCTGCCCGCCGTGCTCGCTTTCTTCGGCGGCTCGTTTCAGCTCGGAGGTGTCGACTACACGAGCGTCGACGCGGCCTTCCGGATGCGCACCGTCGACGCCCGTGTGATCCATGTGGCCGTCGACTACGCGCTCGCGCCCGAACATCGTTACCCGACGCAGATCGAGCAGGGCTATGCCGCTCTGCGGTGGCTCGTCGAGAACGCCGCCGACCTCGGCGTCGATCCCGAACGGATCGGCATCAACGGCACCTCTTCCGGCGGCAACCTCGCTGCCGCCGTCACCCTGCTCAACCGCGACCGTTTCGGTCACCCGCTCAAAGTCCAGATCCTCGAAGTCCCGGTGACCGATCTCACCGGCACGGCCATCGACATGTCGCCGATCCGAGAAATGCGCATCCCGCGGTTCCTCGCTCGGCGTGAGCTCGTGCAGGTTGCGAACGCGTACCTCGGTGACCGCTCACGCGCGAAGGAACCCTATGCATCACCGGCGCGCGCCCTCACTCACCGCGGACTGCCTCCTGCCGTCATCTTCACGGCCGAGTACGACGCCCTTCGGCTCGACGGCGAGGCCTACGCGGCCGCGCTCCGTGCCTCCGGCGTCGACGCGAGCGCTGTTCGCTATCAGGGTGCAACCCACGAAGCGGCCATGTACACCAAGGTGGTTCCGTTGGCCCGACGCTGGCACGCTGATGTCGTCACGGCGCTTCGCGCGCTGCACGATTCCCTATCAGACTGAACGAATCGCGCCACGTTCGCGAGCGGATGCCACGGCTGCCGTTCTCGACGAAACCTGCAGTTTTGTAAAAATGTGCACGAGGTGGCTTTTCACCGTGGCCTCAGACAGAAAGAGCGATCGTGCAATCTCTCGATTCGACATTCCGTCAGCCACGAGCGTGAGTACTTCGGCTTCACGGGCGCTCAGCGCATCGTCGGGTGCGTTTTGTCGTGCCTCGAGACGGCCGGCCACGGTGGGCGCGAGGGCGCTCTCGCCGCGGGCGGCCGCACGCACGGCCGCGATGAGTTCCTCGGGCGGCGCGTCTTTGAGGAGGTAACCGGCCGCTCCGGCCTCAACGGCACCCAAAATGTCGGCATCGGTGTCGTAGTTGGTCAGCACGAGCACGTGCGGAGCGCCCGGGCGTTCCCGGATCCGTCGGGTGGCATCCCACCCCTGCATTCCGTTGCCGAACTGCAGGTCCATCAGCACGATGTCGACGCCTGCGTAGCTTCGTGCGACCGCTTCCTCGCCCGACGCCGCCTCGCCCACAACCAAGAGGTCGGGCTCGGTGGCGAACAGGGCACGGAGACCGGCACGGACGACAGGGTGATCGTCGGCAATAAGGAGTCGGATCATGTACTGACCTTGGGATCGGAGCCGGTAACAACAGCGTCACTCGACTGGAGGATGGGCAGGGTGACGGCCAGGGCGGTGCCCTCGGCATTTCCCGACTCAATGCTGAGCACTCCGCCGAGCGCGTCGACCCGCTGGCGGATCGCGGTGAGCCCGAACGAGCCAGCGGCCGCCGCGGTAAGCGCCTGCACTTCAGGAACGAACCCGACACCGTCGTCAACCACATCGAGCGAAACACTGTCGGACTGGTAGGTCAGGGTGACATCGGTCCGGGTTGCCTGAGCGTGCCGGGCAACGTTCGCGATGGCACCCTGGGCGATGCGCAGCAGGGTAGCGTCGAGAGTCATCGGAAGAGGAACCGGTGTTCCTTCGACCAAAAAGTTCACCCTCGTCGGGGCGCCGCCCGCGCGGAGTGTCTGCTCGGTCGATACGGCCAGACGTTTGAGCGCCGCGGGGAGCGTGCGGTCGTCGAGCGCGGGTGGGGTGAGTTCGCGGATGATCCGGCGAGTGTCGACGAGTGAGTCGGCAGCGGTCTCCCGGGCGAGGCGCAACTGCTCGAGCCCAGGGCGCTCGGCGTCGAGGCGCTCGGCCGCGTGCAACAGCAGCTGAATGCTCGACAGGCTCTGCGCAACAGTGTCGTGAATCTCGCGGGCCAGGCGTTCCCGTTCGGCCAGCATTCCCGCCGAGCGCTCGGCGATGGCCAGTTCACCGCGGGTCTCAAGCAGTTCAGTGATGAGCTGCTGGCGTTCTTCGGCTTCGCGGTACAACGCTCGGTAGCCGAACCCGATCGTGACCGCGACAAGGGCTCCGATGAGCGGACCGATGACACCGCCGACGGAAAACCCGGATTCCCGGGAGAGGGCCAGGATGGTGATCGCCGTTGTGAGCGCGACAGCGGTCACCGCTGCTTTGGCGGGAAAGAGCTGCAGGTAGAGGAAGAAGAGGGGGAAAACGATGAATGCGGCATCCGGTGTGACGGCGAGAAGAGCGGCCCAGAACACTGTGAGCAACCCGACCCATGCGATCGGAACCCAGCGGGACGACTCCACAAACTCCGGCCGGAGGTGGGCAATGAGCGCACCGCCGAGGTAGCTGGCGAGTAACAGCACAGAAAGCCCGTGAATGACGCCGGTATCGGCATCCCCTGTAATGACGGACCGCACGATGACCACAACAACCAGCGCTATCAGCAGCGAATGCAGTGACCAGCGCAATACGGCGAACACCGGGGTGAGGGCGGAGTGGTTCATCGTCTCTCTTTCCCTCGAAAGCCTACGTCCACGCCCGATCTGCGGCATCATCCGAAAGTTCGAGGTCGGATAGACTGAAATCTCCGCCACCTCGAACAGCCTGGAGTTCATCCGTGCCCACAATCGTCGTTGAAGTCATGCCGAAGGCCGAACTGCTTGACCCGCAGGGCAAGGCCGTCGCCGGAGCGCTCGCTCGCCTCGGCAAGACCGAATTCTCGAACGTCCGGATCGGCAAGCGATTCGAGCTCACCGTCGACGGCCCGATCACCGACATCGTTCGCGCCGACGTCGAGAAAATTGCCGACGAGATCCTCTCGAACTCGGTCATCGAAGACGTCGTCGCCATCACCTACCCCGAGGCTGAGTAACATGCGCATCGGCGTCATCACTTTCCCGGGTTCGCTCGACGAGCGTGACGCGCAGCGCGCGATCCGCATTGCCGGCGCTGAGCCGGTTGCGCTCTGGCACGGCGAGCACGACCTGCATGGCGTCGACGCGCTGGTGCTTCCCGGTGGATTCAGCTACGGGGATTATCTGCGTGCCGGTGCGATCGCATCCGTTTCACCGATCATGGCCGAGGTCATTTCAGCCGCGAATTCGGGCATGCCGGTGCTCGGGATCTGCAACGGTTTCCAGATGCTCACCGAGGCGCACCTGCTGCCAGGCGGGCTGATTCGCAACGATCACGGCCACTTCATCCGCCGTGACCAGGCGCTGCGTGTCGAGAACACCGACACCGCATGGTCGACGGGCTTTGAGCTGAACGACGAGATCGTCATCCCGCTGAAGAACGGTGAGGGCGGATTCATCGCCTCCGAAGACGAACTCGACCGGCTCGAGGGCGAGGGCCGCGTGGTCTTCCGTTACCTCGGCGTCAACCCGAACGGCTCTCTGCGCGACATCGCGGGCATCACCAACGAGCGCGGAAACGTTGTGGGCCTCATGCCGCACCCCGAGCACGCCGTCGAGCCGGGCTTCGGCCCCGACACCTCGGCCGCCATGCGGTCAGGCACCGACGGACTCACGCTCTTCACGAGCGCGATCCAGGCGCTGCAGGCGGTCTAGGCCCCTCCGACCGTCACCGATCTACCAAAAAAGGCTCTCTGCCCGCGAATTCTTGTGGACAGAGAGCCTTTTCTGGCAAACGGCGGCCCGGGTCAGACCCGCACCACGGGTTGTTGCAGTTCGGTCACCCAGTTCTCCTGCGGCTCCGGCTGCGACACGAGGTAGAGCTCGCGGCAGGTGCCCGATAACTGGTAGCCGTTCTCGGCGATCCACGCGTACAGTGCCTCCCACGAGTCCCCGATCGTCGACATCGAGCCGCGGTGCACCGTTGTGGCCGCAAGGTCGACACCGGGAATCTCGGTGACGGTGAATCCCGAAGCGGATGCTGTCGCTTCCGCAACAGGGAATGCTGCGTAGGCCCGCGCGCCGGTGTCATTTTCGGCATCGGCTTCGTACATCGCCAGCGCGTGATTGCTGGGTGTGACCCCAGCCGCGACGAGGTCTGAGT
This sequence comes from Okibacterium sp. HSC-33S16, assembly GCF_024171565.1. GTDB lineage: Bacteria > Actinomycetota > Actinomycetes > Actinomycetales > Microbacteriaceae > Mycetocola_A. The sequence continues at coordinate 539,117 of NZ_JALJZZ010000002.1, read as the reverse complement.
ACAGGGTGTCGAACAGCGGCCCGATCACCGGGCTGACGTTCTCGGGCCCGAAGCCCGGAATCGGTGCACTGGCTTGGGCAACAACCACCGCAGGTAGTGGCTTGAGTTCGGTGGACAGAGTGGACATGAGCGGTACTCCTTCGATCTGTCGGATCTTCGCGTCGAGCCGGTCGAGGCGGGCCCGATCAAGGTCGAGCTGCACAGCGAGCGCCTGTCGACGGTCGGCGAGCAGAGCGTGGAGGGCATCCCTCGAAACGAGCCCACCCACGATCCGCGTCACCTCGTCGAGGGTGAGCCCGAGGTCCTTAAGGGCGAGGATGCGCGCGAGAACCTCGATCTGGGTGCCGTCGTAGAACCGGTAACCGGTGGACGGGTCCACCCGCGCCGGCGCCAGCAACCCGATCTCGTCGTAGTGCCGCAGCATCCGAATGGAAACCCGGCCGATCGATGCGAATTCTCCGATGCTGAACATGATTCTCCGACGATGTCGCCTCACATCGTGTGAGGGTCAAGCCATTCCGAAAACTTCCCCGGCCTCGCGCTAGGTGACGTCTCGCTTCCACGACACGACGTAGCCGAGCACGGTGAGCACAAGTGCGAGCGCGGCGAGCAGCAGCCCGCCCTGCCACCACTCGAGCGAGTCGCCCGTCATTCCCATGGTGAAGAAGCTCGGCGCCCCCAGAAGTGCATCGCTCGCCGCGCCGGGCAGGAACTTGCCGACGGTCGCCGCCCATTCGGCCAACGAAACAAGCGCCCGCAGGGTCGGCTCGACGAACTGGGTGAACGCGAGAATCACGACGATGGCGGCGACCTGGTTCGGGATCAGCGCGCCGAGCCCGACACCAATGACCGCCCACAGCGCGAGCGCGAGGATGGCCCGGGCGATCATCGCCCAGGTGTCGCTCTCGCCGAGCTGGGTGTCGAGGCCGAACAGTGCGAGCGCTCCTGCGCCAGCACCCACTGAGGCGATAACTCCGATCACACCGTAGATCGCGCCGAACATCAGCAGCGCAACCGACTTGGCGGCGAGCACGATCCCACGTTTAGGCGTGGCCAGGAACGTGGGTGTGAGCATCTGGTGCCGGTGCTCGCTCGTCACGGCAAGCGCACCGAGCAGCACCGGGAAGACGTAGCCGAACGTGGACACCGTGCCGTAGAGCATGGGCGCGAGCACGTCGGTCGGCGGCGCTGATCCCGAGGCGTCGGCGTCCGCCGACTGCGACAGGAACCCGAAGAGGGCACCCAGCCCACCGGACACTCCAGCGACGTAGAGGAACAGGATGATCGCGAGGATCCACCAGATTTTGGTGGTCAGCAGCTTGGCGATTTCGGCACGGAGCGCGGGGATGAACATGGTCACAGCGAGCGCCCCTCTCCCACGAGGGCGAGGAATGAGTCCTCGAGTCCCGACTTCTGTCGGTGCAGCGAACTCACCTCCACTCCGGCCAGGAAGGCGATATGCCCGATCTCTCCCGGTTCGAGCCCGGACACAAGCACTCCGGCGCGTGCGATTTCAAACGAAGCGGATGCTGCGGTGAGCGCCGCAAGCAGCGCCTCACGGTTCGGGGAATCCACGATCACCTTGGTTGCCGCTCCTTCGACTTCGAGGCTCGAGAGGGGGCCGCGGTGCACGAGTGCACCCCTGGCGATGATGACAACCTCGTCGACGGACTGCTGGACTTCGCTGAGCAGGTGGGAGGACACGAGGACGGTCCGCCCTTCGGCAGCGAGCGTGCGGAGGAACCCGCGAATCCACTTGATACCCTCGGGGTCGAGGCCGTTGATGGGTTCGTCGAGCACGAGCACACCGGGGTCGCCGAGCAGGGCGAACGCGAGCCCAAGCCGCTGGCGCATGCCGAGCGAGTAACCGCCGACCCGACGACGTGCGTACTCGCTCAGCCCCACCGTGGCGAGGGCGATGTCGACGCGCTGCGGGTCGATCCGTGCAGCTTTGGCATACACCCGGAGGTGGTCGCGGGCCGAGCGGCCGGGGTGGAAACTCGCGGCTTCGAGTGCGGCGCCGACGGTGCTCAGCGGTGACTCGAGGTCGCGGTATTTCACGCCTCCGATTGTTGCCGTGCCGGAGGTGGGGGCGACGAGCCCGAGCAGCATCCGGAGCGACGTGGTCTTGCCGGCGCCGTTGGGGCCGAGGAAGCCCGTGACCCGGCCGGGCTCGACGGTGAAGCTCAGGTCGGAGACAGCGTCGACCGAGCCGAACCTCTTGGTCAGGCCGGCAAATTCGATGGGAACTCCCGTTGGCATTCTGCTCCTGAAGTAAATGGGCGGGGGTACTCCTACTGTGGCAGGGATTGGTGTGTGGGCATATCCCCCGTGCGGCGGAGATCGGGCACATCTCATCGGGTACAACTTTGGGACGATGTAGCCTCGCACCCCACCTGCGAGGATGGGAGACCCCCGCCCCTTGGCCACAGGCATCCGTTCGATTCTTCGAATTGGCTGTGGCGCCCGTCTCTTCTGGAGTGATTTTTTCGTGTCTCCCCGCCTGTTCTACCGCACGCTCGCTTTCGCTGAGGCGGTGACCTGGACACTGCTGATCGTCGGCCTGTTGATGAAATACGTCTGGGCACCCGGTGAGCTGGGTGACCTCGCGGTGCGCATCGGTGGCTCGATCCACGGGTTCGTGTTCCTCGCCTATGCGGGAACCGCGTTGATCGTCGGGCTCAACCAGCGCTGGGGTATTCCGCTCATCGCCGGGGCCGTAGCCACTGCAGTGGTGCCGTATGCCACGATCCCGTTCGACCTGTGGGCCGACCGCACTGGTCGCCTCAACGGCGAGTGGCGACGCGAAGCGACAGACGACCCGCGTGACCGGTCGTGGATCGACCGATTGCTGCGCTGGTTACTCACTCACCCCGTGCTTCTCATCGTGCTGTTTGTCGTGGCGCTCGTTGTCATCTTCTCCGTGCTGCTGATCATCGGCCCTCCCGGTGGCGGCGACGAGTAGTTCGGCGGCGTCCGGCCGAACCGGGTCGCGTTGGGGGCCGGATAGAATTGAGCCATTCCGGCATCCCTCGATCTAGGAGCCTCTCCCCGTGAGCAATCCCGTTACGTCTGTGGCCGACACCGTCTCCAACGCCATCGTTACTCCCGAGAAGGAGCAGCCGTACGCGGCGCTCGGCCTCAAGCCTGATGAGTACGAGAAGATCAAGGAGATCCTCGGTCGGCGCCCAACCTCGGGCGAACTCGCTATGTACTCGGTGATGTGGAGCGAGCACTGCTCGTACAAGTCCAGCAAGATGTACCTGCGCCAGTTCGGCCAGAAGGTCAGCCCCGCCATGAAGAAGAACCTCATGGTCGGCATGGGTGAAAACGCGGGCGTCGTTGACGTCGGCGAGGGCTGGGCCGTCACCTTCAAGGTGGAGAGCCACAACCACCCCAGCTACATTGAGCCGTTCCAGGGCGCCGCAACCGGGGTCGGCGGCATCGTGCGCGACATCATCTCGATGGGCGCTCGCCCCGTCGCCGTGATGGACCAGCTGCGCTTCGGCGCCATCGATGACCCTGACACCGCCCGGGTCGTGCACGGCGTGACGAGTGGCATCTCGTTCTACGGCAACTGCCTCGGCCTGCCGAACATCGGCGGCGAGACCTATTTCGACAAGGTGTACCAGGGCAACCCGCTCGTCAACGCACTCTCAGTCGGTGTGCTTCGCCACGAAGATCTGCACCTCGCCAACGCCTCGGGTGTCGGCAACAAGGTCGTGCTCTTCGGCGCCCGCACCGGTGGCGATGGAATCGGCGGCGCGTCGATCCTCGCCTCCGACTCGTTTGACGCCTCCGGCCCAACCAAGCGCCCCGCCGTTCAGGTCGGCGACCCGTTCGCCGAGAAGGTGCTCATCGAGTGCTGCCTCGAGCTCTACAAGGAGAAGCTTGTTGAGGGCATTCAGGACCTCGGCGCCGCCGGGATCTCCTGCGCAACGAGCGAGCTGGCTGCGAACGGCGATGGCGGCATGTTCATCGAACTCTCGAACACCCTGCTGCGCGATCCGTCGCTGACGCCAGAGGAAATCCTCATGTCGGAGTCGCAGGAGCGCATGATGGCGGTCGTGGAGCCCGACAAGCTCGCCGGTTTCCTCGCGGTCACCGCGAAGTGGGACGTCGAAACCTCGGTGATGGGTGAGGTCACAGACACCGGTCGCCTCATCATCAACTGGCACGGAGAAGAGATCGTCAATGTCGACCCGTCGACTGTCGCAGTTGATGGACCCGTGTACGAACGCCCCGTTGCCTACCCCACCTGGATTGATGCACTGCAGGCGGATACAGCATCCGCTCTCGAACGTCCGACGGATGCCGCGACGTTGCGTTCGCAGTTTCTTTCGCTGCTCGGCTCGGCGAACCTCGCCGACAAGAGCTGGATCACGAACCAGTACGACTACTACGTGATGGGCAACACGGCGCTGTCGTTCCCGGATGACGGCGGCATGATTCGCGTCGATGAGGAGTCGGGGCTCGGTTTCGCGATCGCCACCGATGCGAACGGTCGCTATTGCCAGCTGGACCCGTCGCTCGGCGCGAAGCTCGCGCTGGCCGAGGCGTACCGCAACGTCGCCTGCACGGGAGCTGTTCCGGCCGCGGTCACCGACTGCCTCAACTTCGGCTCGCCCGAGAACCCCGAGGTGATGTGGCAGTTCTCGCAGGCCGTCGAGGGACTCTCCGACGCGTGCCTCGAACTCGAAGTGCCGGTCACCGGCGGAAACGTCTCGTTCTACAACCAGACCGGCGACACCCCGATCTTCCCGACCCCGGTTGTCGGCGTGCTCGGTGTCATCGACGACGTCGCTCGCCGCGTCCCGAGCGGATGGCAGGATGAGGGCGACAACATCTACCTCCTCGGCACCACGAGCGAGGAGCTCTCGGGTTCGGCATGGGCCGGCACCATCCACGACCACCTCGGTGGTCTGCCCCCCGCGGTGGACCTCGGCCGCGAGAAGGACCTCGCCGCACTGCTGCACGCCGGGTCGCAGTCGTCGATCATCGCGTCGGCGCACGACCTCTCCGACGGCGGACTGGCCCAGGCTCTCGCCGAAAGCGTGCTGCGCTTCGGTGTTGGCGCCCGGGTGTGGCTCGGCGAGATTCTCGAGCGCGACGGCGTCGACATCGCGACCGCGCTTTTCTCGGAGTCGACGGGCCGAGTGCTCGTTTCGGTGCCGCGCGAGGATGACGTGAAGTTCCGCGGCCTGTGCGAGGGACGCAACTACCCGGTCCTCCGCATCGGCGTGACCGACAAGGCATCGCACACCCTCGAGATCCAGGACCTCTTTACCGCCACGATCGATGAACTGCGTGCGACTCACCGCGCCACGCTGCCGGCGGCGTTCGGCCCGACGGTCGGCTAACCGCGACCCGAGTTTCATTGCTTGGACGCCAGGGGCGGGGGTTCTCACCGAACTCTCGCCCCTCCGTCGTAGCAGCGAATGCTGTGACCACTTCTGCGAAGAGTTTCCGTCCGTATCGCCGTCGTTCGAACTCGAGCGGCCGCTGCTCGGGCACAAGCGGTCGCTGAGATTGGGCTCCTCCGTCACAAAAGGCGACTTGCCCCACTGCTCGGTGGAAAGCGGCGGCTCCTCAGCTCTGGGAGCCGCCCGAAACGCCCGAGCAATGAGCCAGCGACCACAAGTGACCGAGCAACCCGCGGCAACCCGGGCTTGCCGCCGATTGTGTGGGAGCACGCGGCACTCCTCGGTCGATTAGGGTCACTCACGCTCACGCAGCCCACGCTCGGGCACAAGTGGTCGCTGAGATCGGGCTCCTCCGTCACAAAAGGCGACTCGCCTCACTGCTCGGTCGAAAGCGGCGGCTCCTCAGCTCTCGGATCCGCCCGAAACGCCCGAGCAATGAGCCAGCGACCACAAGTGACCGAGCACACAGAAGTTTCGGGTCCTGACAACCGTTAGTGGCCGAGCAACACAAGGTCGGCGCACCCAACGACCGCTAGTGTCTGAGCAGCGCGAGCCGCCGGAGCTACAGCGGCCGGGTCAGCGACTGAATGAGGGGCGGCAAAGTGCCGAGCACGATGGGCGACCGCGCCATGTTGGGCACCGTGTCGCCCTCAAGGATCGACTCCTGCATGGCCGACTCGTACACGGTCACGATCATTCGAGTCACCGCGACCGGGTCAATCACGAAAGTGAGGCCAACCGAACGGAGGGCGTCGTCAAGCCGCGCGGCCAGCTCATTCTGGAAGTTGCGCTGGTACTCAAGGTACGACGCCGCAACCGCGGAATCGCGCATGGCGAGTAAGCGGAACTCAGACTGCACCAGGCACCACCGCCGGTCGTCGCCCTGTAGCTCAAGGAACCGCATGACGAGTGTGCCGAGCGTGGCGTCAGTCACCGCGGTCGCGGCATCAAGGCCGGGAAGAATCGAGTCGACGCCCTGCTGCAGCCGCTCAAACCGCACCCGGTTCTCGCGCTCCGCGAGGGCAAAGAACAGCTCCTCCTTGGAGTCGAAATTCGAGTAGAACGCCCCCCGAGTGAACCCCGCGCGCTCCGTGATCATCTCGACGGAGGCCGCGTGAATGCCGGTCTCGGCGAACACTTCGTAGGCAGCGTCGATCAACCGGTCGCGCGTTTTACGGCGACGGGTCGTTTCACCCGGCGCTTCGAGCTGTTCAACCAAAGAAGACACCCTGACACCTTACTGAGAGAGTTTTGCGATACACCAGTGTATTCGATACATTCATGTATTGGATACGCCGGTGTATCTCGTTCGCGTTTTCGCCCACACACCCTGCCTTTCCAAGGAGACCCGTGTCCTCACCGCTCTATTCACTCGGCCGTTGGGCATTTCGCGCGCGCGGTGTCGTCGTCGGCGCGTGGATCCTCATTCTCGCCCTCGTCGGCGGAGGCGCTCTCCTCTTCAACCAGGGCCTCGACAACTCGATCTCCATCCCAGGCACCGAGTCGCAGAAGGCGCTCGACTCGCTGTCGACCACCTTCCCTCAGGTGAGTGGCGCGTCCGCCCAACTCGCCGTCGTCGCGCCCGAGGGCGAGTCGGTGAACGATGACGACGTGAAGAGTGTCATCGACGATGCCGTCGACACGCTCAACGACATCCCCGGTGTCGCCAATGCTGTCTCGCCATTCGACGAGAACATTGACGGCGCGATCAGCGACAACGAGCGCGCCGCGATCATTAGCATTCAGCTTGAGGGGTCACAGTATGAGGTCACCGAGGCGACCAAAGATGGCCTGAAGGACGAAGCGGATGCCCTCGCAAGCGCACTTCCCGACGGTTCCGAATCCGCATTGGGCGGCCAGCTTTTCAGCACGGGCTTCCCCACCCTCTCCGTCACCGAGCTGATCGGTGTTGGCGTCGCCCTGGTCGTCCTTATCATCACATTCGGCTCGTTCCTGGCCGCCGGAATGCCGCTTCTGACCGCCCTGCTCGGGGTCGGAATCTCGATCGCGTTCATCTTCATCGCGACGGCTTTCGGCTCCATCACGTCGACCACCCCGATGCTCGCGCTCATGCTCGGCCTCGCGGTCGGCATCGACTACGCCCTCTTCATCATCTCGAGACATCAGGAACAATTGAGAGACGGGATGGAAGGCGAGGAATCCGCTGCCCGCGCAGTCGCCACCGCGGGTAGCGCGGTCATCTTCGCGGGGCTCACCGTCATCATTGCGCTGGTCGGGCTCGGCGTCGCCGGCATCCCGTTCCTCACCATCATGGGTGTCTCCGCCGCGGCCGGCGTCGCCGTGGCCGTCGTCATCTCGATTACCCTCATCCCCGCGTTCCTCGGTTTCGCCGGCGAACGGCTGCGCCCCAAGGCGGCCCGCCGGGTTCGGGCGGCGCAGCACGCCGCGGCCGCTGAGGCTGCCGACGGACAGGGCGCCGAGGCGGGAAGCCACGCTGCCCCCGTGGCATCCGCTCACCGCCCCAACCGCTTCTTCGCGGGCTGGGTGAAGGCGGCGACTCGTTTCCCGATCGTCACGATTCTGGGTGTCATCGCGATTCTCGGTGTGGTCTCGGCCCCGGCACTCGGTCTGCGCCTCGCGCTGCCCGACGCGGGCGGGCTGCCCGAAGACGAGCCGGCGCGCGTGACATACGACCTCATCTCCGACAACTTCGGTGAGGGCTTCAATGGGCCGCTCATCGTCACGGGCAGCATCGTCACCTCGACCGACCCGCTGGGGCTCATGGCCGACCTCAAGAGTGAGATCGAGAAGCTCGACGGCGTCGAAGCCGTGCCGCTGGCCACCCCGAACGAGACGGCAGACACGGGCATCGTGCAGGTCATCCCGACCGGCGGCCCTGACTCCGTGGAGACGAAGGAGCTCGTCGCCGAAATCCGCTCGATGCACGACTACTTCCTCGACGAATACGACGTTGACCTCTCCGTCACGGGCTTCACGGCCGTCGGCATCGATGTCTCCGACAAGCTCGGCGGAGCACTGCTGCCGTTCGGCATCATCGTGGTCGGGCTCTCCCTCGTGCTGCTCACCATGGTGTTCCGGTCGATCTGGGTGCCCATCAAGGCCACGCTCGGTTACCTCCTCAGCGTCTGCGCCGCATTCGGTGTTGTCGCCCTGGTGTTCGAGCACGGCTGGTTCGCCGACGCCCTCAACGTCACCCGCGAGGGGCCGGTGATCAGCTTCATGCCGATCATCCTGATGGGTGTTCTGTTCGGTCTCGCCATGGACTACGAAGTGTTCCTCGTCGCCCGCATGCGAGAAGACTTCGTCCACTCCGGCAAGGCCAGGGAGTCGGTCACCACCGGCTTCATCGGTTCGGCGAAGGTCGTCACGGCCGCGGCCATCATCATGTTCGCGGTGTTCGCAGCCTTTGTGCCCGAGGGTGACACCAACATCAAACCCATCGCACTCGGCCTCGCGGTCGGCGTCTTCGTCGACGCGTTCATTGTGCGCATGACGCTCGTGCCCGCCGTCCTCGCACTGCTCGGCGACAAGGCCTGGTGGATACCGAAGTGGCTCGACCGCATCCTCCCGTCGTTCGACGTTGAGGGTGAGGGTGTTGCCAAGGAGATCGAGCTACGCAACTGGCCGTCCCCCGACTCCACCGACATCGCAACCGCTGAGGGGCTCACCCTCGACGCCGCATCCAGCAGGCTCTACGAGAACGTGTCGTTCTCGCTCCCGCCGGACGGCACCCTCGTGGTGTCAGCCGATCGCGGTGCCAGCGCAACCGCGTTGCTGCTCACGCTGTCCGGACGCATGGCCGCAGACACCGGTCGCCTCAAGGTCGCTGGGTACCTGGCCAGCGTGCGGGCGGCATCCGTTCGCTCACGTGTCGCCTTCGTCTCGCTCAGCGAGGCGGCCGACCCGGTGCACGATCTCACCGAAGCGCTGCGCGAGAAGCCGCGCCTGATTGCCCTCGACGGAATCGACCAGGTGACGGATGCCGTCACTCGCCGCAACATTTTCGACGCGCTCGTTTCGGCCCGAAGTGCCGCTGAACGACGCGACTCCACCCTGGCGATCGCGGTCGGTACCGCGTCGCCCGAGACCGTTGCCGACGCCGTCCCTGGCGTCGAGAGTGCGGTTCGACTCGACTTGACACACTCAGAACTCGAGCACGAAGCAGAGGTATCCGCATGAGCACGCCACTCGCACGTTTCCAGGCCTCCCGGGCCACCGGTCGCATTACCTGGCGTTCGGTCCTCGGCATTCTCCTCGTCCCGCTCGTGGTCGCCGGAGTGCTCGTCTGGGCGTTCTGGAATCCGCAGGAGCGACTCGACACCGTGAACGCGGCCATCGTCAACCTCGACGAGCCGGTTGAGCTCGATGGGCAGACCGTTCCGCTCGGGCGCCAGCTCGCCGCCGGGCTCGTCGGTGGCGGCACGAGCGACTCGGCTTCAACCTCGGCGAGTGCGGCCGGTGCCGATCTCTCCGACACCAACTACAACTGGGTGCTGACCGACGAGGAGGACGCGACAGACGGGCTCGACTCAGGTCGGTTCACCGCGGTTGTCACCATTCCCGAGAACTTCTCGGCGGCGGCGACCTCGTTCTCGGGTGACGCGGCTGACGCTGAGAAGGCCACCATCGAGGTCAACACGAGCGACAAGAGCCGCCTCGTCGACGACGCCATCAGCACGGTCATCACCTCGACCGCGGCCAGCCTCGTGGGCAACCAACTGACCACGACGTACCTCGAGAACATCTACGTCGGATTCAACACGCTCGGGGAGCAACTGGGCACAGCGGCCGATGGCGCGCAGGAACTCGCGACCGGTGCCAACACCCTCGCCGACGGCGCCTCGCAGCTCGCGTCGGGAACCACCGAGTTCTCCGGTGGCGTCTCGACCTTCGCTTCGGGCGTCACCGAGTACACGCGGGGCGTCACCCAGCTTTCGACGGGTCTGACGACGCTGCAGCAGCAGACGGCCGCCCTGCCCGCGCAAACCCGTCAGCTCGCTGATGGTGCCGCCGGCCTCGCTGCCGGCGTCCAGACCCTGGCCGATTCGGTCACCACACAGGGCGCCCTCCTGGGCCGGGTCGCAGAGGAATGCGCCATCAACCCCCTGTCAGCGACCTACTGCGTCGAGATTCTGACCTGGGCCGCCGAGGCACAGAAGGCCGCTGCTCAGAACCCGAACGGGACCCAACAGCTTGTCGACGGCGCAAACGGGCTTGCATCCGGCGCGTCCCAACTCGCCGGCGGTCTCCCCGCGCTCACCTCGGGAATCGGAACCATCGCCTCCGGCGCATCGCAGCTCTCCACCTCGGGCGCGACGCTCAGCTCGGGCGCACAGGAACTCGCGACCGGCGCTGCGGATCTGGCTACCGGAACAACCGGCATCTCCGAGGGCGTGACCGGCGTTGCCGGTGGCGTCGATGGTCTGGCCTCCGGGCTGGGCGAGGCAACGGACGCTCTCCCGAGCTACACCGAATCCGAACGCGAGACTCTTGCCGACGTCGTCGCCACTCCGGTGGTCGCCGAGGGTAGCGGCACCGGTCTCTCGTTTGGCACGACGGGTGTCCCGTTCTTCGCGGCCCTCGCACTGTGGCTCGGCGCGTTCGCGAGCTTCCTCGTGCTGCGTGCCCGGCCGCTCCGCGCGCTCGGTTCGACCCGCCCGTCGACGGTGCTCGCATTCAAGGCGTGGTTACCCGGTGCGCTCGTCGGCATCGTGCAAGGTGTGATGGTTGCTGCGGTCCTGCAACCGCTGATGAAGCTCGACACGGGCGACTGGTTCGCCTTCGCGGGAGTCTCCGCCCTCGCTGCCATCGCCTTCGCTTCGACGAACCAGGCGCTCAACGCGTTCTTCGGCGGAGCAGGCCGTTTCGTTTCGATGGTCGTCGCCCTCGTGCTGATCGGCACGAGCATCATCGCGACGGCTCCTGCCGCGCTGGATACCGCAGTGGGGGTCACCCCGTTGCAGCCGGCACTCGACGGCTTCCGCGCCATTGTGACCAGCGGAGGCGGAATTGCGGCGGCAGTCGCGGGTCTCATTTTCTGGACGCTCGGCGCCTTCGTGGTCACGTGCCTTGCGGTGGTTCGGTCACGAACGGTGACCGCGCGCCAACTGGTGCCGCGTCTGGCCTAACGGCGGCAAGGCAAACGAATCGCACGGTTGCCGGGACATTCACCTCCCGGCCCGTGCGATTCTGCGTTACTGCGAGGGGACGACGGTCCCCTGATGGAATCGCATCACGAGTGAACCAGAAGAGGTATCCCACAACGAGGAGTGACGACTCGTTCCATCTTCGCCTCGGAGTAGGTACGTGGCGAGCGTGAGGTCCCCCGATATCTCGACGAATTCCCACTCATCGACTGCGGGCGTCTCACCGTCGGCGGCCGCTGCCAGCGCAGCTACGATTTCATCGCGAGTCCATCGTCGTCCTGAGCGGCCGATCTCAACGAAATCTGGGTGGAGCATCGCTCGCACTTGTTCCGGGCTCCGGCGTACCGGCGAAGACAGCAGCGCTAACTCTGCGTCTCGGATCGCTGAACAGAAGTCCATCCGACCAGTGTGGCAGTTCGGCAGCGAGCCACAGAAGGAAAAGGCGCCGAGAAACGGAAAACAACACCAGTCGCAACCGTCTGCCGCCGCTTTTTCCGTGCGCCGGCGCGAGAGCCCACTGTAGGCGAGGAGCGGCACCAGGCGAGAGCGTGAGGCGCGCACGAGCTCGCTAGAGCAACTGCACCCCGGTGGCCACCTCGGCCTCGGCCCATACGGCGGCGGCAACTCGAGGGTCCCGCGTCGCCTGAGCCGGCTTCAGCTCGACGGACTCGCCCTTCACCAGATACTTCGGCCCATAAAACGTGCCACCCTCAGCGGCCGGGTCGATCGCGGCCCGCACAACGGGCTCGGCCCCGCGTTCCTTGCTCTGGGTGAACGGCGTCTGCAGGATGTCGACGAACCGGTCGAGGCGCGAGGGCTCGTTTACTCCGGGGACGGTGCGGGTGCGCCCCGAGATCGAGTAGCCCGGGTGCGCGACAAGCGAGCGGGTCACGCTCCCCCGCGCGACCAGCCTGCGGTCGAGTTCGAACCCGAACGACGAAAGCATGACCTTCGACGAGGCGTATGCGGTCCAGCCCGAATAGCGCCCGCGCTCCTGCTGCAGGTCGTCGGTGTTGAGCCGAACGAGCAGGGTGGCAAGGCTCCCGAGCGAGACGACCCGTGACCCTGGCGTGCGCTCAAGCGCGGGCAGCGCCGCGGCGGTGAGCGCGAAGGCTCCGAAAAAGTTGGTGCCTGTGACCAGCTCGAGCCCATCGGCGGTCTGGTCCCGCCGCTTGGGCGCGTGAACAATCCCGGCGTTGTTGACGAGAACGTCGAGCCGCGGCAGGTCAGCCAGCCGAGAACCGGCCTCACGCACGGACGCGAGGTCGGCCACATCGAGCGGCACCACCGTGAGGTCTGCGGAAGGGACGTGCGCACGAATGGCACGCATCGCGGCATCCGCTCGCTCTGGATTTCGCGCAAGCAACTGAACGGATGCTCCGGTGCCAGCGAGAGCGTATGCGGTCCAGAAACCGATTCCGGCGTTTGCGCCGGACACGGCAGCGACGCGGCCGGGTTGCAGCGGCAGGTCGGCCGGATTCCAGGTCATCGCTCGCCGGCGGCGATCTGCTCGTGGTGATGGATGACCTCGGCGACGACGAAGTTGAACCACTTCTCGGCGAAGGCCGGATCGAGGTGGGCGTCTTCGGCGAGGGCTCGAAGCCTTGCGATCTGGCGCTTCTCACGCTCGGGATCAGCGGCGGGAAGGTCGTGTTCGGCCTTGAGCCGGCCGACCTGCTGGGTGGCCTTGAAGCGTTCGGCGAGCATGTGGATGAGTGCCGCATCGATGTTGTCGATGGTGGACCTCAAACTGAGGAGCTCTGCTGTTGCTTCGGTGTCGACCATGAACTCAATCTATCGTGCCGACCGACGGTGCTGCCCCGTGCCGAACCCGTACGGCACGGGGCAGCCCCGGCTCTAGAGCCGCTCGGGCTGGCTGAGCACCCGGGTGAGCACCGGGGTGGTCGCCTTGAGCGAGAGCCAGACCAGGAGCACCCCGCCGACGAGGCAGCCCGCGATCGTGACAATCGAGAGCGGTGCGACGACAATCGAGATCCCTACGAGGGGGAGAACGAGAACCGCTCCGATGAGGGCTGAGCCGAGAGTGACGAAACGGAGCGGGCTCATGACCGTGCGGGAGCGGGACTTCTCGATCACCTCACGGGGCATACCGAGCCGATCAAGGCTGACATACAGGTCGCGGCGATCGAGGATGCCAGCGGCCTGGTTCACTCCGACCGAGCAGGCCACCATGAGGAAGGACGCGACCACCGTGATGGTGATGCCGGTCTGCACGTCGGCGAGCAGCAGGAACGTGTCGGCTTCGTAGTCTCCGGTGAGGGTGTTCACGAAGGCGATGCCGGTGCCGGCGACAACCGACACAAAGCTCGTCATGGCGACCCCGGACACCTGTCGCCATGCGGCCTTCGGCGATTCGAGGATGCCGCGGGCCGCGAGAAGTTTCGCGGGCGTCGAGGCGCGGCGCAGCGACATCTTCGCGGCAACGCTGATCGCCCACGGCCCAATGAGGTTGAGCACCGCGACACCGACGGCGAATGCCGTGCCCAGGATGGCGATCATCACGACGTAATCACCGATCGTCGGGAACGCGCTGAGCCCGCCGAATGCGACTGCAATGATCAGCACACCGAGCACGATCCGCATCCAGTGCATCTTCGGTGCCGACTGTCGGGTGCGCACGCCGAGGGGTGAGATCGTGACCTGGCGCAGACCGATCGCCGCGCTCAGTGCAGCGAGGGCGGCCACCGCCAGAATCACGAGCGCAAGCACCCCGAAGCCGACCCAGAGCTCACCGCCGCCAATCGGGGCGCCGGCGAACGGAATGAGTCCCACCAGCGGCATCGCGGCGAGATACAGCACAACTCCCACGAGCGAGCCCAGAACAGCAACAGCAGTCGATTCGAGAACCGTCATGCGAGTGACGACGCTCGGGGTTGCTCCCAGCAGACGGAGCGTGGCCAGGCGATCGTCACGCCGGCGGGCGGACAGCCGGGCCGCAGCACCGCCGAGGCTGGCAAGCGGAACGAGCAGCAGGGCAAGCGCGAGAACGCTGAGCATCTGGTAGACCCCCGAATCCGGGGTTTCGTCGGGCGTCCAGCGCCAGAACATGAGCGCACCGCCGAGCACGATGAGCATGAGGGCGGTCGTCACCGCAAACGCGATAGCGGGGAGCACAAGAACCGCGGCGCTCTGCGCGCTCGGTCGCGCCAGCAGCCAGGTGAGGCGCGCTATCGGCGCACGGCCGGAGATTCGTACAGCGGATGCCATGGGTGGCGTCACCGTTGATGTCGCGGTCATGCTGACACTCCGGTTCCGGTCGAACCAGCTGCGACACCGGCGGTCGCGTCGGTTCGACCATCGCGGAGGCGGATGATGCGGGAGCAGCGGGCGGCAACGGTTTCGTCGTGGGTGACGACGATCAGGGCGTGGCCCTGGCCGACGGTGGATCCGAGCAGCGCGCTCATCACGTCATCGCTGGTGGCGGAGTCGAGCGCCCCGGTGGGTTCGTCGGCGAAAACGACCGTTGCACCGGTGACCTGTGCTCGGGCGATGGCGACACGTTGCGCCTGTCCCCCGGACAGCTCACCGATGCGGCGGGCTTCCATGCCGGCGAGGCCGAGCGCGGCAAGCCAGTGCTGTGCGCGGCCCTCCGCTTCGCGACGGGGGTAGCCGGCGAGCATCAGCGGTAGCGCGGTGTTCTCGATGGCGGTGAGCTCGGGGATCAGGAGGCCCTGCTGGAAAACGAAGCCGAACGCTTCACGGCGCAGGCGCGAACGGTCACGCTCGTTCATCGCGGTGACGTCGACAGCGCCGGCTGCCGATTGGAACTCGACCCGGCCGGAGTCCGGCGACGTGATACCAGCGAGGGTGTGCAGCAGCGTCGTTTTTCCCGATCCGGACGCACCCATGATGGCGACGGACTCGCCAGCGCGAACCGCGATGTCCACCCCGGCGAGCGCGGTGCTCGACCCGTAGGTCTTCACCAGGCCCGAGCCGGAGAGGATGGCCGGTGCCGAAAATGCGGTCGTTGGTGGGGTGGGGTTCGTGGGAAATGAGGGCGTCGAAAAGTTCATGCTTCCAGACTCGCCGCCCGCCGGCATCCGCACATCGTGCCTGAGGCTGACTCGGGTCATCCTCCCGAGGTATTCCTCGGATCCTCAGACCTGAGGAACGGAACGCTTCGGGAGCCGGAGGCGTTTTTGGGTGAGCAGGATGCCGAGGAAAACGATGACAGCGCCGAGCGGCTCGTGCCAACCGAGTGACTCGGAGAGCAGAAGAACGCCGAGGATCACGCCGACGACCGGGGTGATGTAGGTGACGCTTGAGGTCGCAGTCGGGCCCCAGGCGGCGAGCACATTCATATTCCAGATGTAGACGATGCCTGTTCCGAACGCGCCGAGGCCGACCAGGCTGAGCACAACCCAGATGTCGAGGTCGACGGGCTGCCACGCCACCACGGGCGTGAGAACCAACATGATGACCCCGGCGATACCCATGTACATGAACGCGGCAGTGATGGAGGGCACCTGGTACGGCGTGAGGAACTTGCGCAGGTACCCGAAGCTGAAGCCGTAGGAGGTCACGGCGCCGATGCACGCGAGCTGACCCTGCCAGTCGCCGACGAGCGCCCCGGCCTGCCACGGAGCGACGATGATGATCACGCCGAGGATGCCGACGGCGATACCGAACACCTGCCCTGCGCTGAGCTTCTCCACTCGGAACAGGAGCGTCGCCATCAGTGCGGTCATGATCGGGGTCACCGCGTTGAGGATCGACGCGAGGCTCGACGAGATGTACTGCTCAGACCAGGCGAACAGTGAGTACGGGATCACGCAGTAGGTGATGGCGATGACGGAGAAGTGCATCCAGATCTTCGGGTTACGCGGCAACTTCGCCCGGGTGGCGAGAGCGATGATGCCGAGGGTGAGCGCGCCGAGCAGGATCCGTGTCCACGCCACCTGACCGAACGAAACGCCGGTGAGCGCCACCTTCATGAAGAGGAAGCTGGCACCCCACACGAGACCCATTCCGACGAACTGAAGAGTGATGCGGCGGGAACCGGCTGAGAGGGCGGGCGAGCTTTCGGGCGACTGGACCGAAGCAGAGGGAGGGGCTGAAGACACCCCCACAATCTACTCTGGCCCGCGAGCGCTGACCGGCGGAAATCGGACAGCGAACCGCGACTTTCTGCCCGGGTTCACGCTCGTGTCGGACGCAGCTCCACCGGCGGGTCGAACCGGGCCATACGTTGCTGGAGACCGGCGCGTACCGTCGGCCACTCCTCAACGATCACCGAGAACAATGCCGTGGTTCGCCAGGTTCCATCGGCACGACGTTTGTCGCGTCGGATGAGCCCTTCGAAGGTCGCACCAATCTTGGCGATTGCGGCCCGGGAGCGTTCGTTGCGTTCGTCGGCCTGAATCTTCACCCGGCCGAAGCCGCTGTCGAACGCGAGTCCGAGCAGCAGCAACTTGGCCTCAGCGTTGACGGCGGTTCCCCAGACCCGAGGGTCGTACGCGGTCCAGCCGATATGGGCGTGTTCGCTGGCCTCATCGAAGTCGCCGAGGGTCGAGGTGCCGACGATCGTGCCATCCGCATCGCCGCCGATGAGGCGGATGGTGAAGCTCTGGTTGGTGTCCTGTGCGAAGTACGATGCGGCAAAACGGGCGAAGCCGTCGAGATCGGCGGGCAGCCCGGCCGGGCCGCCGCCGTATCCACCGGCGAACACCTCGGGGTGGCCAATCGCCTCGAACAGGGCGGGATAGTCGTCCGGCACCATCGGGTCAAGCCGGATAAAACTGCCGATGAGCGGCGCCGGTTCGGGAATTCGCGCGACCATCAGGCGCGCACCAGGCAGGTCGGTGACCCGGCCTCGACCGAGCCGAGGAGCTTGGAGGGGATTCCGCGGGAGTCGAGCAGGAACGACGACACCTCGTTGGAGCGCTGGTTCGCCACGTGCAGGAACCGGCCCGACTCGACGTGGTGCCGTGGCCATGTGCCGCCGGACTCCACATCGGAGATAGCTCGCAGCGTCGATCCGTCCCCGCCGATGGCGAGCGTCGAGACCCGATTCGTCCCGCGAATTGATACGTGCAGCTGCTCGCGAGAGGCAGCCAGGCTGATCTCGGAGGCGTTGTCGCCGTCCTCGATCGAATCTGCCGTCGCCACAACGGATGCAACGACGCGCCAGTTGCCATCGTCGCCTCGGCCGAGCGTGAAGACTTCATTGGAGTATTCGGTCACGACGTGGATGTGTCCTGACGGGTGCCCGACGAGGTGACGAGGCCCAACCCCGAACGGCAGAACGATCTGTTGGGCGAGCACCATCCGGGTTCCGGCGCGACGCCAGATCCGCACACTGTCGTGACCGAGGTCCGTGGTGGCGATGCGTCCGTCTGGCAGCACGAGCGACGCGTGCGCGCGAGACTGGCGGTCCTCGGCGGCGTCATCGACGACCTTCCGAAGTGCGAGCTCGGCAAACGGGTCATCGCCGAAGTCGGTGCCGTCCAGCTCGGCGGCGCGCGCGGCGAGCGGGTCACCATATGGATCAACCGACGCGGCGGCGGGCACACCGTCCGACGCAAACGAGCCGTTGGCGGTGAGGGCGTAGAGCAGCACCTGGCCATCGCCGTAGCAACTCGCGATAAGCGCTGAGCCGTCCGGCGTCACGGTGAGCTGGCACACCGACTCGCCGGCATCGAGCGGTTGCCCGAGCGGAACCAGCCCGGACTCACCGCGGCGAGCCAGAGCTTCAACCCGCCCCGAGGTCTCGAGCGCCGCGTAGACGACCGGCAGGGTCGGGTGTGTGGCAACGAACGACGGCGAGTCGAGTTGCGAATGCGACACCGGTTTCAGCGTGCCCGATTCTTCCTGGCGCAGTGCGCTGATTCCGTCGCCGGACCTGCCGGCATCCGCTGTATAGGAACCGAGCCAAAACAGAGGAGTGGGGTTCTCGAGCTGTGCCATGCTCTTCAGTCTGGCAGCAGTTCGTGCAAGCATGAACCATGGCTACAGCGGAGAAGTTCTCGAAGGCCGCCGACGCGTTCATCGAGGTGGTCCGGGGTATTAAACCCGACACCTGGGAGACCCACGGACTCGGCGTCTGGAGCGTTCGATCGCTCGTCGGGCATACCGCCCGAGCTCTCATCACGGTCTGCGACTACCTCGAACTCGATCCGGCCCGGCAGGTCGATATGGAGACCGCCGGCGACTACTACGGCCAGATTTACCTCGTCTACACCAACCCGGAGGCCATCGCCCAGCGCGGTGTCGAGGCCGGCATTGCCTTGGGCGATGACCCGGTGGCGTCGATCGAAAAGCTCAGGCAGCGCGCGCTCGATCTCATTACGAAAGCGGATGCCACGCGGCTCGTTTCCTTAGGCGGCATGGGCATCCCTCTTGCTGAATATCTCAAGACCCGGGTCTTTGAACTCGTCGTTCACTCGATCGATATTGCTCGAGCGACCGGGCAGGAGGCGCACTTCGCCGCTGACCTGATCGAGGAGAGCGCGTCGCTGGCCGCCGGGATCGCGGCCCGCAAGGGCGACGGCGAGCAGGTGCTCATGGCGCTCACCGGACGGGAGCAACTGCCCGAGGGCTTCAGTGTCGTTTAGGTCGGGGCTGTCGAGTATGACGGGCCCCTTTTCGAAGCGCCCAGCGAGCGGTATCTTCGGACGATGAGTTTCATCGAAGCTCGCGATCTCCGGAAGACCTACACGCCGAAGGGCGCCAACCCGGTCCACGCGCTGGACGGGTTGGATCTCGATGTGCCCGAGGGCACCATCACGGCCATCCTGGGGCCGAACGGAGCCGGGAAGACCACGGCCGTCAAAGTGCTCACGACCCTCATCGTGCCCGACAGCGGCACCGCAACGATCGGCGGCATCGACGTTCTCACACGGCCGGAGGCCATTCGCCCGATCATCGGCGTATCCGGGCAGTACGCTGCCGTCGACGAGAACCTCACCGGTTTCGAGAACCTCGATATGGTCGGTCGGCTCTACCACCTGGGCGCGAAAGCGTCACGGGCTCGGGCCCGTGAACTCATCGACCTGTTCGAGCTCTCCGAGGCACAGAACCGCCCGGTGAAGGGGTTCTCCGGCGGCATGCGTCGACGCATTGACCTCGCCGGTGCCCTGGTGACGCGACCGAGCGTACTCTTCCTCGACGAGCCGACAACCGGCCTGGACCCACGCAGCCGCTTGGGCATGTGGGACATCATCCGGTCGTTGGTCGACGGAGGCACCACCGTGTTGCTGACCACGCAATACCTCGAGGAAGCCGACCAACTGGCCGACGACATCAGTGTCATCGACACCGGCAAGGTCATCGCCAAGGGCACGGCAGACGAGCTCAAGGCGTCAGTGGGCGGCCAACGGGTCGAACTCAACCTCGTGACCGCCGCAGACGTGAGCGATACCGTCGAGATCCTTCGGCGTTTCGGCACGGCTGAGCCCGCGGTCTCGAATGACTCGCGCACGGTGACCGTCAGCGTGGAGAGCGGACCGGAAGCTCTGCAGCTCGTGCTCGCCGAACTGAGCGTTCGCGAGGTTGCGCTGTTTGACGCCGGCATGCGCCGCCCCACCCTCGACGACGTCTTCCTCCGACTCACCGGGCATGCTGCAACCGAGGAGCCCGAGACGGACGAAGCGGCTACCGGCGGGCGCACGACGGCGGGGAAGACAACATGACCGAAACGAGCGCGTCGCCGGCGAAGCCCTCCGGGGTGGATACACCGCACTCCCCTGGCGCTTTGGCTGGGTGGTTCAATGACGGTTGGATCACGACCAGGCGCAACCTGATCAAGATCAAGCGCGTTCCCGACATCCTCGTCTTCACGACGCTGCAACCGATCATGTTTGTGTTGCTCTTTACCTACGTCTATGCCGGAGTGATCGACATTCCGGGAAGCACCTATGCCGAGTTCATCATGGCCGGCATCTTCGCGCAGACCGTGGTGTTCGGGTCGACGTACTCGGGTTCGGCCATGGCCCAGGACCTCAAGGACGGCATCATCGACCGGTTCCGCACCCTGCCCATGAGCCCATCGGCCGTGCTCATCGGGCGCACTAATGGTGACCTACTCATCAACAGCATCTCGATGGTAGTGATGATGGTTACCGGGTTCATCGTGGGTTGGCGCATCCACTCGAGCTTCCTTGAAGCGGTCGCCGCGGTCGCTCTTCTCCTACTCTTCGCCTACGCGCTCTCCTGGGTGATGGCGTTTCTCGGTATGACGGTGCGGAGTCCCGAGGTCATCAACAATGTGTCGTTCCTCGTCCTATTTCCGCTGACTTTTATCTCCAATGCGTTCGTTCCGGCCGAAAGCCTGCCCGGACCGCTGCGAGCGTTTGCGGAGTGGAACCCTGTGACGTCGCTCGTGCAGGCTGCGCGTGAGTTGTTCGGCAACGTGCCGACGGGCACGCCGGTTGGTGACAGCTGGGTCCAGCAGAACCCGGCGCTCGCCGTGCTGATCGGCGTCATCGTGATTTTGCTCATCTTTGTTCCGTTGGCGATTCGGCGCTTTTCACAAGTGACCTCACGCTGAGAATGCCAGCGACGGCAAGACCTGCCCGTATCTTCATTGAACGATCAAATCTTGCTCAAAACTTGACCATGGGCGCCAGCTAATCCTGATCTTCACGGGTCAAAGTACTTACAGGCAGTCACCCGAAACTGTCTGAGATGCGGTTCCCTAGACCGCCACACACGGGCGGATGCCCGGCGCAGTAGAGATTGGTAGATGGTGAGGTTTCCCCCGAATGACCTCCCCGATTTCCTCGCCGGGCGTCTCCCTCTCGTTGATGACACCGCACTTCTAAATCTGCTGGAGTCGCTCGACGACGATCGGGACGCCGTCACGGGATTCGTCTGTGCCTTTGTCTCCCAATGGCCCACCCGGTTGGTGCGAATCGATGAGCGTGTCACTGCCCGGGATCACGATGGAGCATTGACAGCTGTTCTCAGCCTCAAGGTGTCGAGCCAGATGATCGGAACGAGCCAACTCACTTCGCTCGCTTGCGAGCTCGAGCACATGGTGCGTACAGGAGATTTCCCTGCGGCTCTCGGCCGTGTGCAAACGTTGCGGGCTGTGGGGGCTGAGTCACTGATGGCGCTCAAAGCCCGCCGACCGTAGGGCCCAAGCCCCGCCGCGGTTGCGCTTCGATCAGCGGCGAGTTATGAGCGTTCACCGTCGCGAGCCGGCGGTAGCCGGTAGCCGACGCCACGAACCGTTTCCACCCAGAGCGGATGCTTCGGGTCGTCAGACAACTTCCGGCGCAAATTCGCGAAGTGAACTTCGATCGCTCGTTCTTCCGACTCGCTGACATAGTCGTTGGCGACGTAATCCTCGTCACGGAGGTCGCGCACCAGATCCGCTTTGGAGCGAACCCGGCGTTTACTGCTCAACAGCGACTGGAGGAGGTCGAACTCAGTGCGGGTGAGGTCCAGCTCGACGTCGCCCAATTCAACGGTGCGAGTGTCGGCGTTCAAGGTGAGCCCGTTGTGGCGAAAAATCAGTTCACCGCTGTCGTCGGCGGACGCACCCGGGCCGGTCGCGAGGGTCGGTGCTATCTGCGTAGCGACTGCTCCCACACCGGAGGCCTGTGCGGGAACGAGAACAGCAGCTTCCGCTGCTTGGGGGACGGCAGACGCGCGCGGCCGGCGCATCATGGCCTCAACCCGAGCTCGCAGTTCCCGCGGCCGGAAGGGTTTGATGACGTAATCATCAGCGCCGGATTCGAGCCCGAAGAGGAGATCCGCCTCGTCCCCCTGCGCGGTGACCATGACGATGTAGCAATCGCTGAACAAACGGATACGGCGTGCCACTTCGAGGCCGTCGATGTCGATGAGCCCGACGTCGAGGGTCACAATCGTCGGTGCCAGAGTTCGAACGAGTTCGACTCCCTCAGCCCCGTCGGCCGTCGAAGTGACTGTGAAGCCGCCCTGGCGGAGAACCGTTTCAATGAGTCCACGAATGTCGGCATCGTCCTCAATGACTACGGCGGTGCGGATGGAGCGGTCTGACATATTTCGGCTGTTCCCTGGCAAGCACATCGAGCGACTCAAGCCGTCGGTTACGGTGTGGCACGTGACCCCCTGTCACGCTCCCTAAACCTTAGCTCGCGTTCTGCCGTTCACGCCGTTTTTGCCTACCCCCCAGAAGGAGGAGCCCAGACATGGTAAGAGCACCTGCGGCGATAAGGATGTCGCGAACGGATGCTCCGGTTCCCGGAAGGAGCGGAAGCGTCGTCTCCCGAATCCGGGAGTCCGCTGATGTCGGTACATCAGCGGCTGTGACGACCAACGATAGATCGAACGGTTGCTGTTGGGTGTTGTTTCCTGACTCGAAGGGAAGCTCGAATGTGACGTCGATCGGGACGGCAGGATCGGTACTGCGACCCAGGTCGAAAACGGCATCGCCTTGCATGAGTGACGCTGCAGAGGACCGAAACACAAGTCCGTTCACTTCTGCTGTGATCAGCAGGTTCTCCTCGATTGGCAGCGCTGCCGCACTCGCGGCCCGGGTGTTCCCGTTTCCGAGCGTGATGGCGAGCGAAGAAACTCCGCCACCTGTCCGATTGGCGACGACCGTCGTACTGGCCTTGTCACCCGGTACCATGACCCAGTCGTCGAACAATGCACCAATCGGAGCCCCGTCGACCCGTGTCATATGAAGTGTGCGCTCGCGATGTTCAGCAGAAGCTGGGGTCGGTGAGGCAACAACGACGACCACAATTGTGAGGACTGCGAGAGCGGTCCCGGCCACGGTCATAGACCAGTCAGCCAATTTGACTCGTTTACCCATGGATGTCGGCACCCCACACTGGACGTCATGAGATTGCCTGAGCGGTGCCATGCACGCCATCATGGGCTCCACTCGCGTCACTTATGTGAAGCGTGATGCGAGCTTACAGCCACGAAGACATGGCCGGCGCCGCCCATGATCGTGGCCGCAGCCGAACGGCCTTATCGGAGGGAGATCAACCGTGCGGTAGCTCTGGGTTACAAGGCTGCGACGGCGGCTAACCCGCGACCTGTGTGAGCGAGTACACGGCCGTCAGACCGACTGTCCCGCCCATCGCTTTGTTGAACTGACCGGGCTCTCCCCAGGGGAATTTGATTTCCAGAGTGACGACGACCGGAGTAGTTCTGACGCCCATTCCGATCGACTGCGTGGTGTCGGGGGCGGATTTGAGTTTCTGACCGTCGATCTGGGTGACCGACATTTGCAGCGCCGTAGCGAGAGCGGTATCGGCGTCTGTGGCGATGACCACCCCAGAGGCATCTGCCGTTCCAGCCGCCTTGCGAGGGCTGACCGAGAAGTTGGCCTTCATGTTCTGCCCGGTCAGAGTGACGGGAATCGACATGGTCGCCGTTATGACATCGCCGGGAACAAGGACTTGCCCGGTATACGCTTCAGCGGGCGCGTTCAGAGGGCAGACGGAAGTGCAGTGCAGGATCGTGGCACCCGTGAGACTGATCTTGTCGGTCGATCCCAGCTGTAGCGTGCCGGACTGAATCTGCTGGGTGGAACTCGTCGTGTTGCTCGTCCAGGATGCGAGAGTGCCCGTACCGCCGAGAAGGAGAATCACCCCGAGAAGGGCTGCCGAAGAAGCACCAAGAAGAGAGCGGGTGGACTTCTTCATGTCGCGCTCTTCCTTCCGTGATCTGCGGTGCCCGTTTGAACCGGTGTCTCAAGAGGTCAAGCCCGGTCGTGTCGGGACACGACCGGGCCGTAAATAAAGAGTTCTAGGCCTTCCGAACCTGAACGAGTGAGTAGTTCATCGTAATGGCCTGCAGAGTGCGGTTCATCGCGTCCTGCTTGAAGTCTGTATCAAAGGGGAACGCAACCGTCACGCTCACCTTGACAGTAACCGTAGAAGGCGTGATCTTCGAGAGTGTCGTCGCCGTAAGCGGCCCGCTGGTGACTCCCGTCGACTTCTGGTTGGCGTCAAAACCCTCGAGCTTCAGCTGCATGTACTGGGCAAGGACTGCCCCATCGACAGTCGTCGTTCCCGCAACGGGAGTAATGGTCGGAACGCTTGGCGTGACAGTGAGATCGGCCTGCATGTTCTGGCCCTCGAGCGTCACCGGCACATTGAATTTCGACGTCAGAATATCGCCGGGAACAGCGTCGCCTGTCAAAGGAACGTCGACGCTCGCACCGTTGGTCACCGTCCACGTTCCGGGCTGTACCGCTTGGAGGTCAAGCTGACCCGAAGAGATCGCGGTGGTTTCGCTCTGGGTAGTGTCGGACCAGTACGCGAGAGTTCCCGCACCTCCGAGGAGCAGAACTGCACCCACGGCAGCGGCGACCGCGGCAGCGGTGGTCTTCTTCATGTTGAACTTCTTCACGGCGTACTTCCTTCTGGGGCCTGGCAGCCGAGAGGCGGCCGGAGTCTATGGGGTTTTCCGCTTTCGCTTCCAACAAGAGCCATATTCCCCGGCGACAATCAAGAACACCCAGAACACATCCGTAAGGTTGCGATAGTTCTTTCAGCAAAGCTCAGGTTATCCGCAAGATCTGCGCAATCACAGCAATGAGAGCGCGACCACGTCGTATTGAGCAGCGTGCCCGTGCGCATCGGGAACCGGCCGCCTGAACGTCAATATCTCTCACGCGGGCCAACAACGCCTGCACGTCGGGCTGGCACTCGGATGACGGAAGTCGGGCTATTTCGGCGGAGCTTCGCTCGGATCGGGGGCGCCCGTGCGTCGCAACGCTCGACGGGTGAGTGCCTGCTCCGTTGAGATCGGTTTCTTTTTTACAGGCACGCTATCTCCGCTGGCAGCCGTCGTTCCTGTATCACCGTCAACAGCAGCGTTCTCGGAGTCCCGAGAGCCGCTCTTGCGACGCACGACGGCAAGAAACACCGTCACAACCGCATAGCCGATGAGCGCGACGCCAAGTCCTTGCGCGAGCCAGGTGCGGGTGTCGCTGGTCACACCGTTCGTGACGTACCCGATCACGGGTAGCCAGTACCACGCTTTGCCGCGAACCTGTTCTTCGCGTACGAGCTTCTCGTCGGGAATGGGGTTTGCGTCACCCTGGGTTTCGAGTCGTACGCCGTCACCGGTGATGTTGATGCCGATCACGCGGTGCGTGACCACCTCGGGCTCCCCCGAACGGAGCTGGTAGGTGATGACATCACCAACCCGGATGTCGGAGAAGGCCAGTGGCTTCACGACCACTGTGGTTCCCGGCGGCATCGTCGGTCGCATCGATCCGGTCAGCACCGTGTACGGCGTCGAGCCGGTGAGACGCGGAACGAGAACAAATCCAACAATCAGAAGCCCGCAGACGATGAGCACGGTCCAGCTGACGACGCGCACTACGGTATTCGCAACGCGACTCAGAACGGACGGTGCACCGCCACCCTGAGAAGGTCGCCGACGGATCGGCACAGTCCCATCCGAGGCACCACCCGCAGGCACGTCGACCGACGGCTGCTTCGTCGCATCCGCCACCGGGTCACCCATCGAGTTAGTCGATCAGGTCGTGACGCACAACAATCGCGTCGCGACCGGGTCCAACACCGATCGCCGAGATCCGGGAACCGCTCATGGCCTCGAGGGCGAGGACGTAGTCCTGGGCGTTCTTGGGCAGCTCCTCGAAGGTGCGGCAGCCAGAGATGTCCTGCTGCCAGCCCGGGAACTCTTCGTAGATCGGTTTCGCGTGGTGGAAGTCCGATTGCGAGACCGGAACCTCTTCGTGGCGCACGCCGTCGACGTCGTAGGCGACACAAACGGGGATGGTCTTGAGTTCGTCGAGGATGTCGAGCTTGGTGAGCACGAAGTCGGTGACACCGTTGATGCGGGACGCATAGCGGGCGATCGGGGCGTCGTACCAACCAACGCGGCGCGGGCGTCCGGTGGTGGTCCCGAACTCGAACCCCTTGGAGCGCAGGTAGTCGCCCGACGCGTCGAACAGCTCAGTGGGGAACGGGCCGGCGCCGACCCGAGTCGTGTACGCCTTGACGATCGCGATCACGCGCTCGATCTTGTTGGGAGCTATGCCTGAACCGGTCGCCGCTCCACCCGACGTCGCGTTCGACGAGGTGACGAACGGGTAGGTACCGTGGTCGACGTCGAGCATGGTGGCCTGGCCACCCTCGAACAGGACGATCTCGCCGCGCTCGAGTGCCTGGTGCAGCTCAAGCGCAGTGTCGGCGACCATCGGGCGCAGCCGCTCGGCGTAGGACAGCAGGTCTTCGACGATCTCGTCGGCCGAGATGGCGCGGCGGTTGTAGATCTTGAGCAGCATGTGGTTCTTGACGTCGAGGGCGCCTTCCACCTTTTGCCGCAGGATGTTTTCGTCGAACAGGTCCTGGATGCGGATGCCCACGCGGTTGATCTTGTCGGCGTACGCCGGGCCGATACCACGGCCGGTGGTGCCGATCTGGCGCTTGCCCAGGAACCGCTCGGTGACCTTGTCGAGGGTGCGGTGGTAGTGAGTGATGACGTGAGCGTTGGCACTGACCTTGAGCTTCGACACGTCAACGCCGCGGGCGCTGAGCGCCTCGAGCTCGTGGAAGAGGACCTCGAGGTCGACAACCACACCGTTCGAGATCACCGGGGTGACGCCTTCGGTGAGGATGCCCGACGGAAGCAGGTGCAGCGCGTACTTCTCGTTGCCGACGACGACGGTGTGTCCGGCGTTGTTTCCGCCGTTGAACTTCACCACGTAGTCGATGCGACTACCCAGAAGGTCAGTAGCTTTTCCCTTGCCCTCGTCGCCCCACTGGGCTCCAACGATCACGATTGCTGGCATTACGGATGCTCCCTTGTTGCCTTCTGTGTATTACCTACGGAAAAAATATGGTGCGACGTCACTGTGCGCACGTTCGGTGCGGCTGACTAGTCCTGGCCGCGAATGAAGAACGCTTCGGTGGACGGCTGGGGTTCAGAAGGCAGGGATTCGGTCTCAATCCGGGCGACAGCGGTTTCGTCTGCGTCACGCAAGAAATCGGTCAGGCGAGCGACTTCGTCTGCTTCGCCGATGGCATCCGCTGTCTTGCGAAGCATGTAGAGCGACCGCAGGACGCCTTGGTTCGGAGTGTGGTTCCACGGGATCGGGCCCTGTCCGCGCCAGCCGGCCTTGCGGAGGGCGTCAAGGCCGCGGTGATAGCCGACGCGAGCGTAGGCGTAGCCGGTGATCGGGTTCGCGGGGTCGAACGTTGCCTCGGCCAACCGGGCCCACGCAAGCGAGGACGTTGGGAATTTAGCCGCGACGGCGGCTATGTCGTCCGTCGAGGTGGCACGGTCGAGGGCGTCGACGACTTCCGGTTCAAACGGGAGTCGGGTCTCGGGCAGTCCCAGCAGGTTATCTCCAGTCACAGGGTTAGCCTACCGCGACTGGGAGAACGAGCGCGGATTGCTAGATCGAGACGCCTTTGCCGCGGAGGAAGGTGGCCGGGTTAGTGGCACCGTCGTTGATCTTGAGGTCGAGGTGACAGCCGGTCGCGACACCGGTTTTACCGACGCTCGCGATGATCTGACCGCCCGACACCTGCTGTCCGACACCCACCCGGAAAGAGCCCGCGCTGAGGTGCCCATAGGTGGAGCTGACGCCGCCGTGGTCGATGATCACGCGGTACCCGAACGCACTCGAGTAATAAGCGCCTGTGACGGTTCCACTATGGACGGCCTTTACCGCGCTGCCACAAGCGTTTCCGAAGTCGATGCCGGCGTGGAACGGAACCGAGCAGCCGGTGCCACCGCAGAGCTTCTGGCGCGGGCCGTACCAAGAGGTGATGGCTCCGGGCAGCGGTCGCCACCAGCCCTGAGCTGAGGCCTGGAAGTAGGTACCGGTTGCGCCGGCGTTCGATCCGCCACCGCCACCGCCGCTGCTGCTTCCGCCGCCACCGGTGTTGTTTTTCGCGGCCGCTGCGGCGGCTGCGGCTGCCGCTGCCGCGCGTTCTTCAGCGAGCTTGCGCTGACGTTCAGCTTCGATCGCTGCCAGTCGGGCTCGCTCGGCGACACCGGCCTGATATCCCTCTTCGATCGACGCGGTCTGACCCTTGAGCAGTGACAGCTGACCGAGGAGCGTTTCTTCGTGAGCTTCCTGCTCGGCAACCGCTGCTGCTGCGGCGTCGGCGGCCGCATTGGCCTTGTCGAGCTTGTCCTCGGAGTCAGCGCGGGCATCTTCGAGAACTTGAGCAGCGACTTCGCCCTGCGCGGAGAGCGAGGTCACCTGGTTGGCATCCTGCTCCGCGGTGTCGAGCAACTCGGTCGACAGGGAGGTGAGCTTGGACACCGCGCCGAGCTTGTAGAGAGTGTCGTCGGCCTGCTTGGAGTCGAGGAGCAGACTCGCCGTGGTGTCGAACGTGCTCGTACGACCCATTTGGGCGAAGAGTGCGCCCGCTTGCTTCGACGAGGCGGCCGCTGTTTCCTGAGCGGTCGCGAGCTGGGTCTTGAGGTCTTCAGACTTGATGAGCGCCTCTTCGGCGACGGCCAGAGCGATCTGGTATTCGTCGGCGGCGGCAACTGCAGCAAGCTGCGCGTTCTCCGCATTCGTGCGAAGCCCGGCGATGAGATCTTCGATCTTGGTGATCTCGGCGGCCTTGGCGGACTCACTTGCCCGCGCGTTCTGAACGTCTTCCCAGGAGGGGTAACTCGTCGCTGCGGTGGCGGGTGCGGAAACTCCCACGGAGGCGACAACAACCCCAAGGGCGATCGTCGCGATGAGGGTCCGAAGTCGCATGCGCATTGCTCCATGGTGTCAGAGAACAGCACTCTAGCTCGTAGGCAGCGCCGAACTGGGGGTAGTCACATGAGTAACACTCGTCACATCTGCAACAAGAGCCTCATGCCCATGCTATGTAATTCTCTGCACAGAACGCAATGTTGCTCGCAGTGACACCGTCATGACACGACAACGACCCGGCAGCGTGAGCTGCCGGGTCGTTGCGGGTGAGGCGTCATCAGGCGCCTGCAGCGTGGTGCTTAAAAGAGGTCCTTCTCGGCCAGCCAGTCCTTGGCCAGCGCCTCCGGCTCGGCCTTCTCGTCACCCTGGTTGCGGGCGTTGAGTTCGATGAGGTCGTCAGTGGTGAGCTCTGCGGAGATCGCGTTGAGCACCTTCGTGACCTTGTCACTGGCCTTGTCCGAGTTGATGAGCGGCAGCACGTTCTGCGGAAGGATCAGGTTTTCCGGATCCTCGAGCGTCACGAAGCCGTTCTCCTCGATCGACGGGGTTGTGGAGAAAATGTCTGCGATGGTGACGGTGCCGTCGAGCAGCGCCCCGGTCGTCAGCGGTCCGCCCGAGTCACTGATCGGAACGAAGCTGATGCGAGCAGCATCGACGCCATAGACATCCGTCAATCCCTTGGGTCCGTACGGTCGCTCAGCCAGCTCGGGGTTGCCGCCAACGATGAGCGGAACGTCGATGCCGGCCAGGTCGGCCAGGCTGGTCACGCCGTTGGCCTCACTGAACTCCTTGGTGACGTTGTAGCTGTCCTTGTCCTCGGCCTCTGACTGGTCAAGAACTTCGAGACCGTCAGGTGTGGCGTCCTGCAGAGCGGCGAGAACTTCGTCGCTCGACTTTGCTTCTGAGCTGTCGTCGAAGAACTGCAGCAGGTTGCCGCTGTAGTCCGGGATGAGGTCGATCGAGCCGTCGTTGAGCGCCTCAATGTAGACGTCGCGCTGACCGATCTGGCCCTTGAAGTCCACGGTAATGTCGTTGGCTTCCAGCGCCTGAGCGTAAATCTGAGCGATGATCTCGGACTCGGCAAAGCCGGCCGCTCCAATGGCGATGCTGTCGCCCCCTGATCCTGCCGAGTCGTCCTCGGCGAGCGGGTCGCCGCTCGAGCACGCCGCCAAAGTGAGAACGGCGCCAGCGGCGAAGATCCCCGCCGCTATCCGTCCGCGTCGTGAAGTAAACATCTGTCTTCCTTACTGTGAGAAAAAGGTGCTGAGCGAAATTGGCGAAACCGTTTCGGTTATGCCGCAGTCGACACGGTGCTCGCCGACTTCGTTGTGCTTCGTTGCCCTGGTGAACTTCGGATTGCCCGGACCCCGGCGGGGACCGTCAGTCGCTGGCAGAGAATGAGGATGCCGTCGAGCACGAGCGCCAGAATCGTGACGAGAAGTGCCCCGACCAACACCGTGGTGTAGTCGCGCACCGGCAACGCATCGATGATGTACCGACCCAGACCTCCCAACGAGATGTATGCGGCAACGGTCGCTGTTGCAACAACCTGCAGGACCGCCGACCGTATTCCCCCGAGGATCAACGGAAGGGCGAGCGGCACCTCCACTTTCCAGAGGATCTGCCACTCGGTCATTCCCATCGACCGGGCCGCGTCCACGGTGCGTCCGTCCACCGACTGCACTCCCGAATAGGCTCCGGCGAGCAGAGGTGGAATCGCGAGCACTACCAGCACGATGATCGTCGGGATCAGCGCAAACTGAATCCCCAACCCGAACAGCACGGCGAGGTACACCAGCAGACCAAGTGTCGGCAACGCGCGCATGGCTCCGGTCACGCTCACCGCGATTCCGCGAAAACGGCCGGTATGCCCGATATACAGACCGAGCGCCACCGCGATGAGTGTGGCGATCAGCACCGTCAGGCCGGTGTATGCCAGATGTTCAAGAATGCGATTCGGGATGCCGTTCGGCCCGGTCCAGTGGGACGGCTCCAGAATCCAGCGAAAGGCGTCTCCAAAAAGGTTCACGCGGCGACCGCCTTGACGCGCGCCGTACCGGCGCCGCGGCGAGCCGCGTCATCCACCCGTGCCCAGGGCAGAAGCATCCGCCCGATAAGCACGAGGAGGATGTCGAAGACCACGGCGATGAGTACCGTTCCCACGATCCCGGTCAGAATTTCGGTGGGGAAGTTGCGCTGGTACCCGTTGGTGAAGAGGTAACCCAGCCCGCTCATCCCAACAAGTGCGCCAAGGGTGACGAGGCTGACCGTGCTCGTCGACACGACGCGGAGCCCGGCGAGCAGCACGGGACCGGCGAGAGGAAGCTCCACTTGCCAGAACCGGCGCCAGGCACCGAAGCCGACCGCTGTCGATGACTGGATGACGTCCGTGGAGACCGCGTCGAAGGCATCCGTCGCTGTTCGAACCATGAGGGCGATCGCGTACAGGGTAAGCGTGACGATCAGGTTGAGCGGGTCGAGGATTTTTGTGCCGAGAATCGTGGGCATCGCCACGATGAGTGCCAGCGAGGGGATGGTGTACAGCAGCCCGCAGACGGTGAGGACGAGGCCGCGCGAGACGCGAAAACGGTAGGCGAACCAGCCGATCGGCACGGCGAGCAGGAAACCGAGGACGATGGGCGCGATGCTCAGGAGCACGTGGGCAACGGTGAGTTCCCAGATCTGTCCGAGGTTCGCGAGCACCCACGTCATGCCGACCGGCCCGATTCCGGTGTCGGTGACCTGAGGATGCCGGCCAGGCGGCCGGTACCATCGACGACGACCTCTTTGCCGTTCACGGTCTGGATGGAGAGGGCGCGACGCCCGCGTTCGGCTCCGATGAACGTGTCGACGAACTCATCGGCGGGGTTCGCGAGGATTTCGGCCGGTGTGCCGACCTGGGCGATGCGCCCACCGGTTTTGAGGATGACGACCTGGTCGCCAAGCAGGAAGGCCTCATCGATGTCGTGCGTGACGAAGACGATGGTTTTGGCGAGGTCCTTTTGGATGCGGACGAGCTCCTGCTGCAGTTCGCTGCGGACGAGCGGATCGACGGCGCCGAATGGCTCGTCCATGAGCAGGATGTTCGGATCGATGGCGAGCCCGCGCGCCACGCCCACCCGTTGTTGTTGGCCACCGGAGAGTTGTGACGGATAGCGGTCGGCGAGCGCGCGGTCGAGGCCGACGGTATCCATGAGGTCGAGGGCAGCCGCGCGAGCCTCGCGCTTGCTCACACCGGTGAGCAGGGGCACGGTGGCTACGTTGTCGACAACAGTGCGGTGCGGCAGCAGTCCCGAGTTCTGCATCACGTATCCGATACGGCGACGGAGCGCCACGGGTTCGAGCGTCGAGATGTCGTCATCGTCGATGTGAATGCTGCCCGATGTCGGGTCGACCATCCGGTTCACCATGCGCAACAGTGTCGTTTTGCCGCTGCCTGACGAGCCGACGAACACGGTCGTTGTGCGCGACGGGATGGTGATGGTGAAGTCGTCGACCGCGAGGGTCCCGTCGGGGAACCGCTTCGATATTCCGTCGAACCTGATCATCTCTCTGGGTCCCCTCGAGCGCACTGCTGTCGGTGGCTTCGATTTAGCGTAACCAGTGAAACCCGAAACACACTAGAGACGAATTATCGTTGCGAAGCGGAGTGCTCGACGTGTAAGGTCGCACGGCCCGGGAAGCTTAGGCAGGCGTCTGCTGGTGCGCGGCAACGTGCCAGGCGCCCCCGCCGTAGAGATAGGTCGTCGACATCCGCAGTTCGACCGTGTTGCCGCCCCGGGTCGCGACGGCACGATAGGCGACGATGCCACTGCGGTCGCCGAGTCGGATCAGGGCCGGCTCGTGGATCTCGTAGGACTCCCAGGGGGCGGCCGCTGAAAACGCGGCAATGACCTCGTTTCGACCGATCACCGCTCCCTCGACAATCATGAGCGCGTCGCGCGTCATCGCGCGAGCGTAATGTTCACCACCACGCCCGGCGAGGATGGCCTTCCAGCCCTCGTGTTCTTCGCGAAGGAGGATGGCGGGCAGATCGTCAGTGATCTCAGTCATGCGCCCACGCTACCGCGCAGGGAAGCTTACGTGTTGCATCACCCAGGAATGCATCGCAACGGCGGCCGCAGCGGAGGCGTTGATCGACCGGGTCGACCCGAACTGGCTAATCTCGAGAACGGCATCCGATGCCTCAATGGCCTCGGGAGACAGTCCGGGGCCCTCCTGCCCGAAGAGCATCACGCACCGCTCGGGCAACGCAAAGGTCTCGATGAGTACAGAGCCAGGGACGTTGTCGATACCGATAATGGGCATGCCTTCAGCCTGGGCCCACGCCACGAGAGCGTCGACGTCGGGGTGGTGAACGACGTGCTGGTATCGGTCGGTGACCATGGCGCCGCGCTTGTTCCAGCGCCGTCGGCCGACGATGTGCACTGTGTCGGCGGCGAATGCGTTGGCGGTGCGCACGATCGAGCCAATGTTCATGTCGTGCTGCCAGTTTTCGATGGCCACGTGAAACGGATGCCTGTGCTCGTCCAGGTCGGCAACGATCGCGTCTAACTTCCAGTAGCGATACCGATCAATCACGTTGCGGGTGTCGCCGTGTGTGAGGAGGTCCTCGTCGTAGTAGTCCTCGGTCGGCCACTCGCCCGGCCACGGACCAACACCGTTCGTTGAGAGTTCGTGGCTGGGGTTTTCGATCGCGTTCGGCACCGTCCAAGGGTAGCCGCCTCAACCGAGCAGGGTTCCCCCTTTTCGGCCGACCGAAAAGCGGCTAAGGTTTCGGCATGCCGAAATCTGCCGTCGACGTCAGTGCTGCACCTCTGGTTCCCCCACGCGCCACCAAACCGCCGCGGCTTCTGTGGCTCCTCGGCCCCGCGCTCGTCGCCGGAGTCGCCTACCTCGACCCCGGCAACGTCGCCAGCAATATGACGGCCGGCGCGCAATACGGATACCTCCTGGTCTGGGTCGTCGTCGCGGGCAACGTGATGGCCTGGCTGATTCAATACCTGTCCGCCAAACTCGGCGTTGTCACCGGCAAGAGCCTGCCCGAGGTGCTCGGCGAACGAATTCAGCGCCGCCCGCTCCGCATCGCCTACTGGATCCAGGCCGAACTCGTCGCCATGGCCACCGACTTGGCCGAGATCATCGGCGGCGCCGTCGCCCTCTACCTGCTCTTCGACCTGCCGCTCATCGTTGGTGGCCTCATCACCGGCACCGTGTCGATGATCATGCTGACCCTGCAGTCACGCCGCGGCCCGCGCGCCTTCGAAGGGGTCATCGTCAGCCTGCTCGTCGTGATCGCTGTCGGCTTCAGCGCCGGTGTCTTTCTTTCCCCACCGGATGCCTCCAGCGTCGCTTCCGGCCTCCTCCCACGATTCGAAGATGCGAACTCGGTTCTCCTCGCCGCGTCGATCCTCGGTGCGACAATCATGCCGCACGCGATTTACGCGCACTCGGCGCTGAGCCGTGATCGGTTCGCCGTGCGGGCGTCAGGCCTCACCACCGCCCGCTTGCTGCGGGTCACCCGGTGGGATGTGTCGATCGCGATGCTCATCGCCGGAAGCGTCAACCTCGCAATCCTCCTTCTGGCGGCGACCAATCTCGCCGGGGTGCCGGGCACCGACAGCCTCGAGGGCGCACATGCCGCACTGGAGAACTCGATCGGCCCGGTCATCGCCACCCTGTTCGCGGTCGGGCTCCTCGCCTCAGGTCTCGCTTCCACCTCGGTGGGCGCGTACGCCGGGGCCGAGATCATGCAGGGGTTGCTCAAAGTACGCATCCCGCTCCTGCTGCGCCGACTCATTTCACTCATCCCTGCACTGGTGCTGCTCGGCTCGGGTTTCGACCCCACCCTCGCCCTCGTGCTCAGCCAGGTGGTCTTGTCATTTGGCATTCCGTTCGCTCTCATCCCCCTGGTGGTCATCACCGCCCGGCAGGGAATACTCGGACAGTACGCGAACCGCTGGTTCACAACCGCCGCCGGTGCCGTGGCATCCGTTCTCCTGGTCAGCCTCAACGCCGTCCTTCTCGTTCTGCTCGTCACCGGCGCCGAGTAGTCTGGCCGTGCCATGAAGCTCTCCCAAACGGTGATCGAGAATTACCTCAAAACGATTTACGCGCACACCGAGTGGCAGGCCGACGCAATCACGCCGTCGGTGCTCGCCGAGCGGCTGGGGCTCGCGCCGTCGACCGTGACCGAGATGGTGAAAAAGCTTGCCGCAGCGGGGCTCGTCACCCATGTGCGCTATGGCGCGATCAGCCTGACCGACACGGGCAGGGGCGAGGCTATAGCCGTTGTGCGTCGACACCGGCTCACCGAGACCTGGCTCGTGCGTGAGATGGGCTACAGCTGGGACGAGGTGCACGACGAAGCCGAGGTGCTCGAGCACGCCATCAGCGACCGGCTGCTCGCGGCGATTGACGCACGGCTGGGGTTCCCTGATCGCGACCCGCACGGTGATCCGATTCCGGCGAGTGACGGCACGGTGCGGCGGGAAAACGCTGTGCTCCTGGGCTCCGCCGGCGAAGGGCACGTGGGCGTCGTTCTGCGCATCAGCGATCGTGACCCCGAACTGCTGCGCACGCTTGAAGCGTCGGGAATCGACATCGGGACGACGGTGATCGTGGCCGGAAGCGCCATGGTCGCGGGCGAAGCGACGGTTCCTCTCGACGAGGCGGCAGCATCCGCTATCTGGTTGAGTGCCTAACCCACCTTGGACTTTGGCGTCAGCCCTACACTGAGATCACGAACGAAGGAGCCCGATGACCCGTCGCGACGAAGTTGAATGCTGGTTGACCGACATGGACGGCGTGCTTGTGCACGAGAACCGTCCGCTTCCCGGGGCTGCCGAACTGCTGCAGCAGTGGCGCGACCAGGGCAAGCCATACCTCGTGCTGACGAACAACTCCATCTTCACGCCGCGCGACCTCAGCGCGCGACTGCGCGCCTCGGGCCTCGAGGTGCCCGAGGAGTTCATCTGGACCTCAGCTCTCGCGACCGCTGCGTTCCTCAAGGATCAAATGCCCGGCGGCTCGGCATTCGTCATCGGCGAGGCCGGCATCACCACGGCGCTGCACGAAGCCGGCTTCATCATGACCGAGACTGCGCCCGACTATGTCGTCGTCGGAGAAACCCGCAACTACTCGTTCGAGGCGATCACCAAGGCCATCCGCCTGATCAACAACGGTGCTCGCTTCATCGCCACCAACCCGGATGCCACGGGGCCCAGTGCCGACGGGCCCATGCCGGCGACCGGCGCGATTGCCGCACTCATCACAAAGGCCACCGGCAAGGAACCCTACATTGTCGGCAAGCCGAACCCGATGATGTTCCGCTCGGCGCTCAACAAGATCGGGGCGCACTCGGAGAACACCGGCATGATCGGTGACCGGATGGACACCGACGTCGTTGCCGGGATCGAGGCGGGGCTACACACCATTCTCGTGCTCACCGGAATCTCGGATGAGCGCGAGATTGCGCGTTACCCGTTCCGTCCGTCCGAGATTCTCGGGGGCGTAGTTGACCTGCTCGAGGCGGAGCCGATCGAGTCTGAGGTCGTCTAGAGCCCTAGGTGGCAGGCTGCGCGACGGCGAGCGAGCCGGTGAGCGGCTCATTGGATGAGCGGCTGAGGAAGCAGTAGTAATTGCGCTCCCCGTCGGCCCACTGTTCATCGCTTACCGGGTAGGTGCCCTGCACCTGGAGGTCGGTGAACGCGCCGGCTGCTGCCGTGTCGAAGACGCCGGGAGCGCTGCACCAAAGTGCGATCTGGGAGGCGAGCTCGGCTTCGCCCGGGTACGGAGCGGCCGGGTCGGACGTGACCGGAGCGGTGAACACCATTTGGGCGCGATGCGGGGTGGCGCAGTCAACGACCATGAAGTTCTCCGCCCACGGAGTGGAGTACGGTTCGAGGCACTCGCTGCCGAGGAGCGCGGTCCACTTGTGCTCGCCCGGCGCGACCGGCCCCACCGTGACCACGTCTTCGGCCGGAGCCTCGGTCGGGGTCGGAGTGGCGGTGGGAGTGGCGGTGGCACTTGGCGATGGCGCGGGTGCCGCGGGCTGCGCGCCGAAGAGGCTCGGGAGGCGGGTACCGAGCAAGAAGAGTCCAACGAGCACAAGCAGGGCGACCACACCGAGTGCGATCCACTTGACGTACGGCGGGAGCGGCGGTCGTCCGGAAGTATCTGTCGCCGCGGGCACCGGCGTCGGGTCGGCGGGGAAGGGTCCGACGGGAGGGAACAATGCGGTCGGTGTTTCAGCGGCAGGCGATGCCATTTCTGCGGCTCTCCGGCGCGCCAGCGGCTCGGCGTCCTCGGCGCTGCCCACCGGCGTTGGGTAAGTCGGGACGTTCTCGGTCTGCTCGTCGAGCTCGTCCTTCTCGACAGGGCTGAACGCCACCGTTGCGGCAGTCGCTTCTTCGAGTCCCATGAGGAACGCGAGACTGTCGACGTCGTCGGTGCTCAACGTGGCGGTGCGCGGCGTGGCCGAGGTGCTCGTCGTAACCGGCTCGTCGTCGTCGGATTCCGACTCCACAATTTCGGCGTCGATGATGTCATCATCGTCGCTCGCTGCCCGCGCCCCGTGGTCGTTCTCGTCGGGGCCGTCGTCGACGATTTCCGGGATGACGACGGTTTCGGTCGGCACCGGCGGCGTCGCAGGCTCCGGCACGAATGCCGGGGCTGGAAGGAACACGGGCTCCACAGAAGGTGCGGCATCGGCGGGCGACGATTCGGCGGTCGTGGGTGCGGCGTCATCGGGGCTCGGCGCAGCACTCAGTGCAGCACTTGGCGCGGCGGTGTCCGATGTGCTCTTGTGCACGATCGGATCGAGCTGGTCGTTCGGGGACAGCGACCAGACGAACGGTGCACTGTCGTTGAGGTCGACCTCATCGGTGGAGTTCTCACCGGCGTTGGTGGGCGAACTCACCTGTGCGGGTTCGCGCTGCCCGTCGACAGGCCGGGTCACCCACGGCCGGTCGGCGTCTGGTCGTGGTTTGAAGAGAAGCGGAGTCGGTTCAGCGTGCGGCTCGACGACCACCGCAGACACCGGTTCTGGCTCGATCGGTTCTGGCTCGATCGGTTCTGGCTCGATCGGTTCTGGCTCGATCGGTTCTGGCTCAGCAACCGGAACGCGGCCCGGCTCGACGGTGGGCGCAACGACTGCCTCAGCCGAGTCATCCTCAGGAAGGGCGGGGGTGAACGCTTGGAATGTCGAGCGGCGGCGGGGCGACGGTTCGTCCCCGGCGTCGGGTGCGGAGTCATCCTCTCCATCGGCTTCAGCGTCAGTCGCGGTGTCGGATGTGGGCGCGGTGCTCCGCCACCACGGCGTCAGGTCCGGTGCTGGCCCGTCAGCACGGCGCGACGGCACTTGCTCGTTGCCCTCAGTCACCGGGATGGCTTGAGTGCGTTCGGTGTCATCGTCCTCAAGCTGGGAAAGCAGCCAGTCTGCGCCCTCGGCATCAGCCTGCGGCTCGCTCGCGTCGTTCTCGACCGGCGTTTCGTTCGACTCCGGAATCGGGTCACCGTCCCGGCGGCGACGCCGTCGGAACGAGGCGTCGTCGTCGCTCACTACTCGAGTCCCAGGTCAGCGAGCCCGATAGCGGCAAAGTAGGGGTATCCCGCATTCTCGATGATCTCGCGTGCGCCGGTGTTGCGGTCGACGACCACGGCAACTCCGGCGATTTCGGCTCCGACCTTCTTGAGCGCTTCAATGGCCGCGAGCGGTGAACCACCCGTTGTCGATGTGTCTTCGAGAACGATGACGCGCTTGCCTTCGAGTTCGGGACCCTCGACCTGCTTGCCGCGGCCGTGGTCCTTAGGCTCTTTGCGCACAACGAATGCATCGTAGGCGAGTCCCCGAGCGGCGCCCTGGTGCAGGACCGCGGCGGCGACCGGGTCAGCGCCCATGGTCATGCCGCCGACAGCAACGACATTGGGGACGTCGGCGATGAGGTCGATCATGACCTGGCCGATCAGCGGTGCGACGCGGTGGTCGAGGCTGACCTTGCGGAGGTCGACGTAATAGGTCGCCTTCTTGCCGCTCGTCAGGGTGAAGTCCCCGTGGAAGACGGCCTCGGCCGAAATGTACTCAATTAGTTGCTGGCGCGCGTCAGTCACGCAGCAAGTTTAGCGATGCGACGTTCTTTCACCGTGACGAGGCGCGCCCAACAGGCGACCGGCTGCCCACCGGGGGCTCGCACCCGGAGCCCGGCAAATTACAGACAACGAAAAACGCGCCTCCCCAGGGATCGACCGCATCTGGCGCTACGGGATCTTCCTGGGAGGGCGCGATTTTCGCTAGCGCCGCCTTACGGCAGCAGTGCATAGGTGCGCGTGGGCACCTTGCGGTAGCCGTCGCGCTTCACAACGACGAGGCTTCCGACGATGGCGGCAGCGCTCAAGGCTGCAAGTCCTGCAAAGAATACGATCATGAGGATTCCAGTCCTTTCTGTGGGTGAAGTGGCAACGACCACTGGATACATCTCCATGGTGCACGCTGCAACTATTCAGAACAAGCGAACATTGCTTACGTGAATCGGTAGTATTTCTAAATGGATGTTCGCCGGTTGGATCTTCTTCGTGAACTGGCTGATCGCGGAAGCATTGCGGCCGTCGCGGCCGCCACCCACCGCACTGCGTCCGCCGTCTCACAGCAATTGAAAGTGCTGGAGCGTGAAGCCGGGGTGCCTCTCACCGAACGCAGCGGGCGCGGTATTTCCTTGACCCACGCGGGAAAGGCGCTGGCGCTCAGTGCCACCGACGTGGCCATCGCACTCGAGCGGGCGCACGCCGTATGGGATGAGTATCGCAATGACGCCACCGGTGAGGTGTCGGTTGCGAGCTTCCCCACAGCCGGCCAGATGCTCTTGCCTGGAGCGATTTCCTCGCTGGCCGACCGACCGGGCCTCACCGTCACCATGGTTGACCGCGATCCTGACTCCGGCGACTTTCCGTCCCTGACCATCGACCACGACATCGTGGTCGCCCATTCGATGCCCGGTCGACGCTCGTGGAGCGGCAAGGGCCTCCGCAACCTCTACCTGCTGAGTGAACCGCTTGATGTGTCGTTGCCGGTCGGACACCGGCTCGCAGGTGTCAACATGCTCACGCCGGACCAGCTGGTCGATGAGCCCTGGATCGGCGTGCCACAGGGATACCCCTTCGACGGACTGATGCACGAAATCGAAGCGGTCACCGGCAAGGAGCTGAGCGTGGTGCAGCGGGTAACCGACAACCGCGTTTCCGAGGCACTCGTGGCGGCGGGCATCGGAGTTGGCCTCGTCCCGCGATTTACAGCATCCGGCCGTGAACGAGGAATCGTGACGCGCCCGCTGACGGGAGTGGAGGCATCCCGCCATATTGTTGCCCTGATGCGGCCGGAAAAGGCCGAACGTCTGGCCGTGCGGACGGTAGTGGAAGCGCTGCACGCCGAGGCGGCTCGGCTGCAGCTTGCCCACAACCCTGTTGAAGATGCCGCGCCGTACACGACGCCCCGCTGGACTTGAGCGCGCCGATGCCGACCGGAATACGTCCCGGTCGGCATCGGCGTCGGACTAGTCGTGCTCGGGGAAGCCGAGGTTGAGTCCGCCGTGGCTCGGATCGAGCCAGCGGCTGGTGATCGCCTTCTCCTGGGTGAAGAACT
This sequence comes from Okibacterium sp. HSC-33S16, assembly GCF_024171565.1. Classification (GTDB taxonomy): domain Bacteria; phylum Actinomycetota; class Actinomycetes; order Actinomycetales; family Microbacteriaceae; genus Mycetocola_A. Next base: position 498,323 of record NZ_JALJZZ010000002.1, on the reverse strand, counting down.
GCACGCCCTGCGGCCCGTACGCTTTGGAATCACCGAACAGCGAGTTCTTCCAGCCACCGAACGAGTGGTAAGCCACGGGCACCGGGATGGGCACGTTGATGCCGACCATCCCGACGGTCACTTCGCGCTGGAACCGGCGAGCCGCTCCCCCGTCGTTGGTGAAGATCGCCGTGCCGTTGCCGTACTGCGAGTTGTTGATGATCTCGAGTCCTTCGGCGTAGCTCGAGACGCGGACGACGCTGAGGACCGGGCCAAAGATTTCATCGGTATACACGGTGGAGCTCAGCGGCACGTGATCGAGGAGGGTCGGTCCGAACCAGAACCCATCGGCGTCGCCGTCAACCTCGATGGCGCGGCCGTCGACCACGACCGTTGCACCGTCGGCCTCGGCGACGTCGAGGTAGGACGCCACCTTGTCGCGGTGCGGCTTGGAGATGAGCGGGCCCATGTCGCAGGAACGTCGGCCGTCTCCCGTCTTCAACGTCGACATGCGCTGGGCGATGCGAGATACGAGTTCGTCGGCCACCGAGTCGACCGCGAGCAGCACGCTGATCGCCATGCACCGCTCGCCCGCGGAGCCGAACCCGGCGTTGACCGCGGCATCGGCAGCGAGGTCGAGGTCGGCGTCGGGCAAAACCAGCATGTGGTTCTTCGCTCCGCCGAGCGCCTGCACCCGCTTGCCGTGGTGGGCGGCTGTCTCGTAGATGTACTTCGCGATGGGCGTCGAACCGACAAACGAGATCGACTGGACAACGGGGTGCTCGAGCAACGCATCGACGGCTTCCTTGTCGCCGTGCACCACGTTGAAGACGCCGGCAGGCAGGCCGGCCTCAAGGAACAGCTCGGCGAGCCAGTTCGCAGCCGACGGGTCTTTCTCACTCGGCTTCAGCACAACGGTGTTACCGGCTGCGATCGCGATGGGGAAGAACCACAGCGGCACCATGGCCGGAAAGTTGAACGGGCTGATGATGCCCACAACTCCGAGCGGTTGCTTGACCGAGTACACGTCAACGCCGGTCGACACGTTCTCGGAGTACTCCCCCTTAAGCAGGTGCGGCATGCCGGTCGCGAAGTCGACGACCTCGAGTCCGCGTGCGATCTCACCGGCCGCGTCGGAGAGCACCTTGCCGTGTTCGGAGGTGAGGATCTCGGCGAGCTCGCTCTTGCGGGCGTTGAGCAGTTCACGGAAGGTAAAAATCACCGATTGGCGTTTGGCCAGTGACGCATCCCGCCAGGCCGGAAACGCGGCGGCCGCGGCAGAGACCGCAGTGTCCACGTCGCCAACACTGGCGAGTCGCACTTCTTTCGAGACGGTTCCCTTGGCCGGGTCGTACACCGGTGACGTTCGCGTAGATTCGCCTTCGACGAGTGTGCCGCCGATGAAGTGGTTGAGATAGGTGGTCATTACAGTCCTTTCGAAACGTCGGTGAGAACGGCGTCGTATGCCGCCATCGCCTCGGCGACCTCGTCGTCCGTGACGGTGCACGGCGGCACGACGTGAATGCGGTTGTCCTGCACAAATGGAAGCAGCCCTCGCCCGACAAGGGCGGTCTTGATGCGTCCCATCACCGCGGCAGGGAGCGGCTCGCGCGTCGTGGCATCCGCTACCAATTCGATGGCCCAGAAAACGCCCTCACCCCGCACCTCACCGATGAGGTCGTGCTTCTCCGCCAGTTCGGCGAGGGCGGGGCCGATGGCCTCACGCCCGATGCGAGCGGCATTCTCGACGATGCCTTCGTCGGCCATCGCGTCGAGCGCGCCGACAATCGAAGCCATTGCGAGCGGGTGTCCGGAATAGGTCAGTCCGCCGGGGAATACTGTCGAATCGAAATCGGATGCTATTTCATCGCAGATGATCACGCCTCCCGTGGGCACGTACCCCGAGTTCACCCCCTTGGCGAAGGTGATGAGGTCGGGAACCACGTCGTACCCTTCGAAGGCGAACCACCGGCCGGATCGTCCGAAGCCGGCCATCACCTCATCGAGAATGAGGACGATCCCGTAGCGGTCGCAGAGTTCGCGTACGCCGGCCAGGTAGCCGGGTGGAGGCAGCAGGACGCCTGCGGTGCCCGGAATCGACTCGAGCAGGATGGCTGCGATCGTCTGCGGCCCTTCGCCCTGGATCACGCGTTCGAGATGGTGCAGCGCGCGCGCCGACTCTTCCTCGGGCGTCGATGCCCAGAATTCAGAGCGGTAGAGGTAGGGGCCAAAGAAGTGCACGTGGCCACGAGCGAACTCATTGGGCATCCGACGCCAGTCACCGGTGGCCACGATGGCTGCACCGGTGTTGCCGTGGTACGAACGATAGGTGGAAAGCACCTTGTCTCGACCGGTATGAAGGCGAGCCATCCGGATCGCGTTTTCGTTGGCATCCGCACCGCCGTTGGTGAAGAAAACTTTGTGGAAGCCCTGGGGGGCGAGGTTGGTAATGCGCCGGGCGGCTTCGCCTCGCGTGAGATTGGCCGTGGACGGCGCAATGGTGGTCAGTTGTTCAGCCTGCTCCTTGATCGCCGAGATGACGGCGGGATGCTGGTGGCCGATGTTCACGTTGACCAGTTGGCTGGAAAAGTCGAGGTAGTTTTTGCCGTCGAAGTCCCACACCCGCGAACCGAGGCCGCCGGCGATGACGAGGGGGGTCAGCGTTCCCTGCGCTGACCACGAGTGGAAGACGTGGGCCCGATCGAGATCGAGGGTGCCCTGGTTGCTTTCTGACGTGAGCGTGAGTGCCACGACATCTCCTTTGTGCGTTTCGTGCGGTGGTTCCCCGGGCGGGAAGCCGAAGCTCCCCGCCCGGGATCAGGAGTGTTAGTTGCCGCCCTCCTCGAGGGTGACCTTGATCGGAGTGAAACCTTCACCCTTGGTGTCGACGCCTTCGTCCTCAAGCTCATCGAGAGCCTTCTGGATGTAGTCGTTGGTCCAGACCCCTGCCGGGGGCTCTTCCTTGATGAGTGCGGCTCCCTGCTCGTTGACAGCGGAGAGAGCACCCTGGACGGTCTTGTCGAACGCTGCCTCGTCGATGATGCCGATGCCGTTGGCGGCCGGCCAGATGAGTTTGTTGGTCTCGTTGACCATCCAGAGTTCGTGGCTCGGACCCCAGCCGGAGCCAGCGTCGAGGGTGATCTGCGATGCTTCCTCCGGGTTTTCGGCTGCGTAGATCCAACCCTTCACGACGGCCTTGAGGAAGGAGACGGTGGTCTCCTGGTACTCCTCGTCACCCTCGAGCTTTTCGGTGTCAGCCCAGATGGCATCCTGCAGCATCGCGCCGACGGTGTCCTCATAGCTGATGACGTTGAAGTCGTCCTCGGTGTAGAGCTCACCCGTCTCCGGATCCGTCGTCTCGAGCAGCTGTGCGTACTCGTTGTAGGTCATCGCCTGCGCTGCGTCGATGTCACCCTGCAAAAAGGCGTTCATGTTGAAGTCCTGTGTGATGATCTCAACCGTCGACGAGTCGAGCCCCTCCGCAGCCATGGCCGCGAAGATTTCCCACTCGTTGCCGAAGCCCCACGAGCCGATTTTCTTGCCTTCGAAGTCGGCGACGCTCTCGATGCCCGAGTCGGCCCATGACACCTGAAGTGTTCCTGAGCGCTGGAAGATCTGGGCGATGTTGGTGACGTTGGCACCGGCCTCGATCGAGCCGAGAACCTTGGGCACCCAGGCGATGGCGTAGTCGACGTCTCCGTTGGCGAGCGCATCCTGCGGAACGATGTCACCGCCAGACGGGATGATTTCGACGTCGAGACCCTCGTCCTCGAAGTAGCCCTGGTCAAGGGCGGCGAAGTAACCGGCGAACTGGCCCTGCGGCAGCCATTGCAGCTGCAGTTTAACTTCGGTCAGGCTGTCACCTGCATTTTCGTTTCCTCCGGACCCGGTGTCGGCTGGTCCTGAACAAGCGGAGAGTACGAGCGCGGCCGTTGCGGCCAGCGCACCCACCGTCGCAAAGCGACGTGTGCTGTGTTTCATGGTGCGTCCTTTCAATCGAGTGCTGCAGGTGGTGCGGGGGCGGAGCGGGGATGGTGCGGTTGCCCCTGAGCCCGGCGGGCTCAGGACAGTGAGGAGCGCTGCCTGCTTCGGGTTGCGAGGCGTTCCAGCGCGAGTGTGACGAGGAAAAAGACGAGTCCGAGCACGATCGAGGCGACGACGTACGCCCACGCTCGCGGGTAGGCACTCGACGCGGCCGACGTTGAGATCAGCCCTCCGAGCCCTCCGCGCGGTCCACCGAAATACTCGGCAACCAGTGCGGAGATAACCGCAAGAGATGACGCAATGCGGATGCCTGTGAAGACAAACGGGACGGCCGTCGGCAGCGTCACGGTGCGAACAATTTGGCCCGAACTGGCCGCATAGACCTTCATGAGGTCGCGGTGAACCGGAAGCGTCTGGCGAAAACCCCGAAGCGTGTTGATGAAAACCGGCACGAACGACGCGAGCCCGGCAATGGCCTGACGACCAAACTGGCTGTCTGCGCCGAACATGGAGTTGAGCACCGGAGCGAGGGCGACGATCGGAATGACGGCGAGCGATGCAACGATGGGAGCACTCATCTGATCGATCGGTCGCCATCCGGCGGCGAGCGCCGCCAGCAAAATGCCGAGGAGCGACCCCACAATCAACCCGAGCAGCGCGTTGAGCCCGGTCATTCCGGTCGCGGCAACGATCGATGGAAAGAACTCGATGAACTGTCCGGCGATGGCCACCGGGCTCGGCAAAAGGTAATCACTGATTCCCACCACGCTGACCAGGAACTGCCACACGCCGAGGACGACGAGGCCGACCGCAACGGGAGCCAGAATTCTGAGCGCCGATTCCTGGCTCGCCGTGGCGCGTGGCTTCTCAGACAGCGTCAGAACCATCAGCGGTTCTCCACTCCGCGCGCCCCGGTCGGAACCGGGGACCCCGTGTGCAGCGCTTCGCGCACAGCGGTGACGCCGTCGAAGAACGCACGCTCCTCGCGAAGCGCCTCGGCATGTTCGGGGTCCCGGGTCAACGCCATCGGCACGATCTCCTGAATGCGTCCCGGTCGGGGTGACATAACGACGACCCGGTCGGAGAGATATACGGCCTCGGGAATGGAGTGGGTGACGAACACAACGGCTGCGCCGGTCTCGGCACAGATGCGCAGCAACTCGGTCTGCATCCGCTCCCGCGTCATTTCGTCGAGGGCGCCGAACGGCTCGTCCATGAGGAGCAGGTCGGGCTTCTCGGCCAGCGAGCGAGCAATGGCAACGCGTTGCTGCATTCCGCCGGAGAGTTGGTCGGGATACCGGTCAGCGAAGTCACTCAGCCCCACCATGTCGAGTAGCTCCGCGACGCGCGCACTTCGCGCCGAACTTGACGCACCGTGCAGCTCAAGCGGGAGGCCGACATTTGCGGCCACTGTGCGCCACGGCAGGAGCCCGGCCTGCTGGAAGGCAATGCCGTAATCCTGGTCGCGCCGCGCTTGTGACGCGGTTTTCCCGAAGACGGTGACACTTCCCGCCGTCGGCTGGTCGAGGTCAGCAATGAGGCGCATCAGGGTGGACTTGCCGCATCCGGACGGTCCGATGAGCGACACAAATTCGCCGGCCGACACCGTAAGGTCGATGGACGTGAGCGCCTGGACTTGGCCGGAACGGGTGTCGAAGGTCTTGTCGACGGCCTTCACGCTGACCGCGTCGCTGCGCGGAGCGGATGAGGATTCGGGTAGCTGAGTCACGCGTTGATCTCCACACGTCGGTAGTTCCTGAGAATGGCGCCGAGGATGGCGACGGAGCCTGCCGCAGCGAGACCGAGCACGATCGAGCCGAAGATCGGCCCCCATGCTTTCGAGGGGTCGCCGCTAGCCTGACCCGCGTATTGGATGAGGATGCGCCCGATGCCGCCCTGCATTCCCGTCGACACCTCGGCGACGACAGCACCGACCACGGCATTGGCCGCGCCAAGCCGGAGAGCAGGAAGAAGGTACGGAACGGATGCCGGAATCCGCAGTTTCAGAAGCGTCTTCCACCAGCCAACGCCGTAGGTGCGCATCAGTTCGGTGTGAATGACATCCGGCGATTGCAGTCCCTTGAGGGCGCCGACCGCGATCGGGAAGAACGCGAGGTACGACGCGATTACAGCGACGCTCATCCAGTCCTGCCATTCGAACGCGCCGATTTCGATCCGAGAGCCCCAGCTTCGAACGATGGGGGCGAACGCGATCAGGGGCACGGTCTGGCTGAGGATGATCCAGGGCAGGAGTCCCCACTCGGCGAGCCGCCACCGCTGCATCACGAGTGCGAGCAGGAAGCCGATCACGATTCCGACCAGCCAGCCGACCGCAGCGATGCCCAGGGTGGTGAGTGCTGCGAGTGCCACCTCGAGCCACAGCGGATTGGCCGTGGCCGAGCGGGTGACCGGGTCGAACAGCCGTGCCACCATGTCCCAGGTATGGGGCATGGCCAGGTCGGTCGTGCGAGGAAGAACCCGGGCCCCAGCGATCACGACGCCGTCCGCCGGACCCAGAAACTTGTACAGCTCCCAGGCCGCGGCGATCACGAGGATTCCGAGTAATCCATAACCCCAGCGCACCAGTTCGCGAGCCGGCGCGCCACGGCGCCGACGGATCGCTGGGGCGAGGTTTTCGGCGGTCATGCCGTTGCCACGATCTTTTCTCGGAGGGCCGGGATCACGGTCTCGCCGTATACCCGAAGCGTCTCTTCCTTGTTGTCGTGCTGGAGGTATCCGGCGAATTGGTCAACGCCGATGCTCTTGAGTTCTTCGAGCTTCTCGATGTGGTCGCTCGCCGACCCGAGCAGGCAGAATCGGTCGACGATCTCGTCAGGAACGAAGCTGGTGTGACTGTTGCCCGCCTTACCGTGCTCGTTGTAGTCGTAGGACTCGCGGCCCTGAATGTAGTCGGTGAGCGCCTGGGGAATGGCGCCGCTGGTGCCGTACTTGGCGACGATGTCGGCGACGTGGTTGCCGACCATGCCGCCGAACCAGCGGCACTGGTCTCGCATGTGCTCCCAGTCGTCGCCAATGTACATCGGCGCGGCGACACAAAATTTGATCGACATCGGATCGCGACCGACCTTCTCCGCAGCATCCCGAACCGTCTTGATCATCCATTTCGCGATGTCGACGTCTGCGAGTTGCAGGATGAAGCCGTCGCCCACCTCGCCGGTCAGCTTCAGCGCAAGTGGGCCGTACGCCGCAACCCAAACGTCCAGCTGTGAACCCACGCTCCACGGAAATTGCACCGTGGCACCGTTGTATTCGACCGGACGGGAGTTAGCCAGTTCACGGATGACGTGGATGGATTCCCGCAGTGTCTTCAGGTTGGTCGGTGCCCCGTTTGTCGTGCGCACGGCTGAGTCACCTCGGCCGATTCCACAGATCGTGCGATTGCCGTACATCTCGTTGAGGGTCGCGTAGGTGGATGCCGTGACGGTCCAGTCGCGGGTGGCCGGGTTTGTCACCATCGGCCCAACGGTGACGCGTTTGGTCTCGTTGAGAATCTGGCTGTAGATAACGTATGGCTCCTGCCAGAGCAGGTGGGAGTCGAACGTCCAGACATGGCTGAAGCCGTACTGCTCGGCGAGCTTGGCGAGGTGGACGGTTCTCGAGGCGGGCGGGTTGGTTTGGATTACTGCTCCGAAGTCCATGGATGCCCTTAGATCAGGTACTGGCTGAGGCCGCGGTGGACGTACTTGCCGTCGCCCTTGGTGCCCAGGTACTGGTTGTCGTCGATGATGACTTTTCCTCGTGAGAGCACGGTGTCGACGTGGCCGTCGATCTCGTAGCCTTCCCAAGCGGAGTAGTCCATGTTCATGTGGTGGGTCTTGCCGACGCCGATCGAGGTGTGGCCGTTGGGGTTGTAAATGACAACGTCCCCGTCTGCGCCGGGCTGCAGCACTCCCTTTTTTCCGTACATGCCGAACATGCGCGCCGGTGTGGTTGAGGTGACTTCGACCCAGCGTTCGAGCGATATTTTTCCGTCAACAACACCCTGATAGAGCAGATCCATGCGGTGCTCGACGCTGCCAATGCCGTTGGGAATCTTGGCGAAGTTGCCGAGCCCCATGTCCTTCTGCCCCTTCATGCAGAACGGGCAATGGTCGGTCGAGACCATCTGGATGTCGTTGGTGCGCAGGCTCTGCCACATGTGGTGCTGGTGGCCCTCATGCTTCGACCGCAGCGGAGTTGAACACACCCATTTGGCTCCTTCGAAGTCGCCCCACTCCTCACTGGACGCTCCGAGCTGGTCTTCCAGCGAGAGATAGAGGTACTGCGGGCAGGTTTCGCCGAACACGTTCTGGCCGTTGTCGCGAGCCATGGCAATCTGTTCGACGGCCTGTTTCGCGCTGACGTGCACGACGTACAGCGGAGCTCCGGTCAGGTTCGCCAGCATGATGGCACGGTGCGTAGCTTCCTCTTCGGCCTGCCAGGGCCGCGTGATGCCGTGGTAATACGGCGCGGTCTTACCGGCTTCGAGCGACTGTTGCACCAGAAGATCGATGACGCTGCCGTTTTCGGCGTGCATCATGATCATTGATCCGTTATCGCTCGCTCGCTGCATCGCCTTGACGATCTGTCCGTCGTCGGAGAGGAACACTCCTTTGTAGGCCATGAACAGCTTGAAGCTCGAGACACCCTCCCTGACGAGTTCGTCCATCGCGGTGAGCGACGAGTCCTGCACGTCGCTCAGAATCTGGTGAAATCCGTAGTCGATGGCGCAGTTGCTTCGAGCTTTCTCGTGCCAGAGCGAGAACTGGTCGAGGACGTTCTCCCCCGCGTACTGCACGACGAAGTCAACGATGCTCGTGGTGCCTCCGTGGGCGGCTGCGCGGGTTCCGGTCTCGAAGGTGTCGCTCGCGAAGGTACCGCCGAACGGCATCTCCATGTGGGTGTGAGCGTCGATTCCACCGGGGATGACGTACTTTCCGCTTGCGTCGATCACCGTGTCGACGTTGTTCTCGACGTCGAAGCCGAGCAGGTTTGAGCCGGGTGCCAATACAGCGGCGATCGTCTCGCCGTCGATGAGCACATCGGCCGGAGCAGAGCCCGTTGAGTTGACGACCGTACCGTTTTTGATGAGGGTCTTCATGATTCCTCCTCGCGTCCGGTATCCGGTTATGGCTTCGGGATCGACGTGTAGGACTCCGGACGACGGTCTCGGTAGAACTGCCAGTCGTCGCGCACCTTTTTGATCATGTCGAGGTCGAGGTCGCGGATGACGATGTCCTCGTGCTCCGAGCTGCCGCGCTCTCCGACGAAGTTGCCCTGCGGGTCAGCGAACTGGCTGGTGCCATAGAAGGTGACGGCGAGGTCGCCGTACTCGTTGTCTTCGGTTCCGACCCGGTTGGGCGCTGCAACGAAGTAGCCGTTGGCGGCCGCGGCCGTTGCCTGCTCGAGGTCCCAGAGGCGGTTGGACAAGCCGGGCTTCGTCGCGTTCGGGTTGAACACGATCTGGGCTCCGTTGAGCCCCAGCTCTCGCCAGCCCTCGGGGAAGTGGCGGTCGTAGCAAATGTAGACACCGACGGGTCCCACCGCGGTGTCGAAGACCGGGTAGCCCATGTTGCCGGGGCGGAAGTAGAACTTCTCGTAGAACTTCTCGAGGTGGGGGATGTGGTGCTTGCGGTACTTGCCGAGGATGGTGCCGTCTGCGTCAACGACGACAGCGGTGTTGTAGTAGACGCCAGGCATGTCTTCCTCGTAGATCGGAAGAACCATCACGAGGCCCAGTTCCTTCGCGAGCTTCGCGAAGCGCTGGACGATCGGCCCGTCGGCCGGCTCGGCGAACTCGTAGTACTTCTTGTCCTCCGTGATTCCGAAATACGGTCCGTAGAACAGCTCCTGGAAGCAGATGATCTGCGCTCCGTCTTTCGCTGCGTCTCGTGCGAACTGTTCGTGTTTCGCGATCATGGATTCTTTGTCGCCGGTCCAGGTCGTCTGGGTGATTGCCGCGCGAACTACAGTCATCTCTAGCCTCCGTGTCGTCATTGAGCGGTAGGTATTACGCCGTTGTCGGTGTCCGTCGAATTGAGGTCAGTTCCTCGGTCCGTTAGACGGTTTTGCTGTTCCGCTCATTTGTTATTATTCGAGTTGAACATTTCTCCATTGTTTCCCTCTGTGACGCGTTCGTAAATACCCAATTCGGGATGAGGCCTCCTCTGATGACTGAGTCGTTCGCAGAACTCATAGACGATCGCTCCCCCCAGGGCATCGCGGCTGCCCTGGCTCGGCTCATCAATTCCGGCCAGCTGGCTCCCGGTGACCGGCTCCCAACGGTGCGAGAACTCGGCGCAGAACTGGCGGTTAGTCCCGCGACGGTGAGTGCAGCGTGGCAAGCCCTGTCGACCGTCGGTCTCATCGTGTCCCGCGGTCGGAGCGGCAGTTTCGTGCGGCAGGCAGCGATGCCTTGGCTCAGCCCGCGTATGCAGCGCATGGCCGGTTACGGCGAGCAAACACGAATCGACCTGTCTCGCGGCACCCCGGATGACGCCCTCTTACCCGCACTCGGACCTGCACTCTCACGCCTGTCCGAACACGCGACGACGTTCAGCTACACCGATGAACCGGTTATCCCCGCCCTCCATGCCGAACTGACGAGAACGTGGCCGTACCGTGCTGACGCCATCACTGTCGTCGACGGGGCCCTCGACGGAATGTCGCGCGCCCTCGAACAGGTCGTGCGCTTCGGCGACCGGGTCATCATCGAAGACCCGACCTTCCCGCCCTTCTTCGATCTCCTCGATTCCCTCGGCGCCGTACGCATCCCGGTTGCCCTTGATGAATTCGGGATGCTTCCTGCCGCGCTCGCGAAAGCCCTCCCGTCATCGCCACGCGCGATCGTGCTGCAACCTCGAGCACACAATCCGACCGGTGCGTCGATGACCGAGGACAGGGCCCGCGAGTTGGCGAAGGTCATCTCCTCCTCCCGGCACGCGAGCGACGCGGTCGTTATCGAGGATGATCACTCGGCAGGCATCAGCACCGAGCCGGATGTCAGCCTCGGCATGTTCCTCCCCACCCAAGTCCTCCACGTCCGCAGTTTTTCGAAGACGCACGGTCCGGATCTCCGTATCGCGGCGCTCGGCGGCCCCGGCGATCTCGTGCACCGCATCGTGTCGCGGCGCATGCTCACCACCGGGTGGACCAGCCGGATGGTTCAGACGATCCTCGCCGAACTGTTGACTGAGAATGCAGCGGTCAACGCGGTCAATGAAGCACGGATGGTGTACTTCTCGCGGCAAAAGGCCCTGGCTACTGCGCTCACCCGCCGTGGCTACTTCGCGACGCTGGCCGATGGGCTCAACACCTGGATTCCGGTGAACGATGAACGAGGTGCGCTGGTTCACCTGTCAGCTGCGGGCATCCGTGTTGCGGGCGGAACGCCGTACCTGTCTTCTCCCGACGCCGGGTCCTTTGTGCGAGTGACCGCGGGTGTGCTGCATGACGAGGTTGATTTCGTGGCGGATGCTTTGGCAAGCGTCGCGCTGACGGGCTGACCGTCGAACGATCAATGATGGCGCCAGGGACCGGCCACCGATAGGTTGTGCTCATGAACCGTGTCTCTCGAGCCTTATCGCTCGGGGCCGCGGGCGCGCTCATCGTCCTGCTGAGCGGGTGCTCGATGGACGCACTCATCTGGGGTGGCGACGGGGCCCGGGTCATCGACACGACCGAGCACCTCATTGAAGCCGTTGCGACGGGTGAGGGTACTGACCTGATGTGTGCGGACGGCGTTGCTGATCTAGGCCACCCCGAGGACTGGGAAGGCCTCTCGGCCGGCGAGCCGGAACGGTTCCACGCTGAGTACTGGCAGGAGCAAGTCGCTGCAGACCCGAGCTGGAACATCAATCTCGAGGGCAGTATCGACGGCCTGACCCCGGGCCAAAACGTGCCGAGTGACGTTTTCCTCCGCGAGACCGAGGGTGGCCTCTGCGTGACCGACGTTGAGTGGGCGACAATTGAGAGCATCGGCTAACAAGCAGGATTCGGTTCTCTATTCAGGTCAAAACCCAGTTCCGCGGCGTATCATGGCGAACCTCTTCGATCCGACAAAGGATGTTGATCGTGTCGCGTAAATCTCTCAAGTGGCTCCCCGCCCTCGCAGTGCCCGCACTGGTCGCGGCCGGAGTCGTGGCCATCCCGCTGTCGGCCGGAGCCGCCGTCGACCTGCCAGACAAAACGGCGAAAGAAGTGCTGCTCCTCGTGTCGGACAGCACCGAGGACACGTTCTCTGGCACGGTCGAGAAGACGGCCGAACTCGGATTGCCCGACATCGACGCCGCCGGAATGGCGCAGTCGATGGGTGGCCCCTCGTCCGGCCTGTCTGCCGAGGACTCCAGCGAGCTCGTCTCTGCGGCACTCGAGCTCTTCAGCGGAACTCACGACGCCAACGTCTACGTCTCCGGCGAGAAGAATGTTCGGGTTCAGGTAAAAGACCAGCTCGCCGAGCGAATAGCGGTCAGCAACGGCAACGATGCCTGGTTCTACGACTCAGAGTCGAACGTTGCCACACACGTCGCCATCCCCGCCGACACGTCGGTCCACGAGAAGGGCGACACTCACACCGGAGAAATGCTCACTCCGCCCCAGCTGGCCGATCGCCTCCTGACCGAGCTCGAACCGACCACCACCATCACCGTGGGCACCGACGCGCGAGTCGCTGGCCGCACCGTTTACGAACTGGTTCTCACCCCCAAGGTGTCTGGCACCCTGGCCGAGTCAGTGTCCATCGCCGTTGACTCCGAGACCGGGCTCCCGCTTCAGGTCACCGTCTCGGCAGCGGGCCAGGATGAGCCCGCGCTTCGCATCGGCTTCACGTCCATCGACCTGTCTGACCCGGCCGCCGACCTCTTCACCTACACGCCCGGGGACGGTGTGACGGTAGAAGAGCAACCCTTCCCGTCGATGCCGCCGAACGGTGAACACAATCCCGGTACGGAGAGCGGCGTCACAACACTCGGCACCGGGTGGGAGACCATCGTGGCTCTTCCCGCCGGAAGCGCTCCAGACGGATTCGCCGACAACCCGCTACTCGATCAACTCACCACCGCGGTGGACGGCGGACGTCTTCTCTCAACGTCGCTCCTCAACGTGCTGCTGACCGACGACGGCCGGGTGTTTGCCGGGTCCGTGACCGTCGATCGGTTGCAGGCCGCGGCGAACACAGAGTGACGGCATCCGCGGCCGCCGACCTCGCAATAGACAGTCGAGGCCTCACCAAGCGGTTCCGCACCCAAACAGCGGTCGACTCCATTGACCTTGCCGTGCCCCGCGGCTCAGTGTTTGGCTTCCTCGGCCCGAACGGGTCAGGAAAGACAACCACCATCCGCATGCTGCTCGGCCTGATCACCCCGTCCGACGGCGAGATCCGGGTACTCGGCGAGCGCATGCCCGACAAACTGCGGAACGTCTTACCCCGCGTCGGCGCACTCGTTGAGGGACCCGCCTTCTACCCGTTTCTCACCGGCCGAGCGAATCTCCACCGCTTCGACACCGCAGATCGTCACGCGTCGCGTCGGACCCGCCCTGAGCGCGTGAACGCGGCACTCGAGCGTGTCGGGCTCACGAACGCGGCATCGAAGAAGGCCGGTGCATACTCGCTCGGCATGAAGCAGCGACTCGGCATCGCGAACGCGCTGCTTTCCCCTCGGGATCTCCTCGTCCTCGACGAACCGACGAACGGCCTCGACCCACAGGGCACGCGTGAAGTCCGCAACCTCGTCCACTCTTTCGCTGCGGAAGGCACCACGGTCTTTGTTTCCAGCCACCTGCTGGCCGAAGTGGAACAGATGTGCACCCACGCCGCGATCATGAGCGCCGGCTCGATTGTCGCGCAGGGCTCACTCGATGAGCTGCGGGGCGCTGGCGAATCACACGTGCGCGTTCAAACACCGGATGCTTCGACAGCCGAAAGCGTACTTGCCCGGTTCGGTCTGCTCCCGGCTCTAACGTCTCCGAACGAGGCCCACCCCGAGGTGAGTGCCCTCCTTCCACCATCGACGGAACTCGATCCTGACCGTCTCTTGCCTGCCCTACTCGAGGCCGGTGTGCGCGTTCGCGGATACGGGATCGAAGAGGCCAGCCTGGAGGAGCGCTTTGTCGCACTCACCGGGGAGGGATTCGATGTCCGTTCCTGACACCACGGTGGCGCGTCGTTCTTCGCCCGGGCTCGACCTCCTCGGCAGCGAGCTGTCCGTACTGTTTTCCCGCCGACGCACCTGGGCCATGCTGGCCGCCGTCGCGCTCATCCCGATCCTCCTGGCGGTCGCAGTTCGACTCACCGCGAGCGAACTGGATCCCGGCGAAGGGCCACCATTCCTTGACCGCGTCACGCAAAACGGTCTGTTCGTGAGCTTCACGGCCACCGTCGTCGCGATCCCCCTGTTTCTTCCCCTCACCATCGGTGTCGTCGCCGGCGACACGATCGCCGGCGAGGCCGGGCTCGGCACCCTGCGCTACCTCCTCGTGTCGCCAGCCGGTCGGTTGAGACTCCTTCTGGTGAAGTTCGCTGGCGCGGCCGCGTTTTGCCTGGCAGCAACACTCACTCTTTTGGTTGTCGGGTCCCTCATCGGCGCACTCCTCTTTCCGGTTGGGCCGGTCACCCTGCTCTCCGGCGAGACCATCGGTGTTGCCGAGTCGGTGTGGCGATCGCTGCTCGTGGCCGCATACGTCACAGTGTCACTGCTCGGGCTGTGCGCGATTGGTCTCTTCATCTCCACACTGACCTCGGTGCCGGTTGGCGCCATGGCAGCGACCGTCCTCCTGTCGGTGGTTTCGCAAATACTCGGAGCCCTGCCGCAGCTCGAGTGGTTGCACCCGTGGCTGTTCACGCAGCACTGGCTCGGTTTCGCGGGACTGCTGAGCCAACCTGCCGACCTCAGCGAGTTCGGCACCAACGCCCTGATGCAGTTGGGTTATATCGCCGTGTTCTTCGCTCTGGCCTACGGCCGCTTCGCCACGAAAGACGTTCTGTCCTGACATGGTTGGGCGGCCGCCAGCCGAGTTGTAGTCTGGAAACAGACCGCCGGTTGGGTATGACCGGTCGAGCTTGCCCGGATTTGGGTGGCTGGTCGAGAGAAGTACGTGGCGTGCTCTCTCACCCCTGCGCATCCGAATCCGAGGTTTCATGACTTCCCCTTTTTCCGTTCCCCGTCTCGCACGGCCCCTGGCCGCGATCGGCGTTGCCGCCTCGCTTTTCGCGGTGTCTGCGTGTGCCAGCCCCGCGGCATCCGTCTCACCGAAAGAATCGGCGACACCAACAGCCGCCAGCTACCCGCTCACCCTCGACAACTGCGGCACCGAGGTGACCATCGAGAAGGCGCCCGAGCGTGTGCTGACGATCAAGTCGACGACCACTGAAATGTTGCTCGCCCTCGGTCTCGAGGATGCGCTCATCGGGCGCGCGTTCCCCGACGGGCCGTTGCCCGAAGACCTCGGTGGTGCTGACGTTCCGGTGATCAGCGACAAGGTGCCGGGCCAGGAGGCCGTGCTCAACCTGGAGCCCGACTTCATCTACGCCGGTTGGGAATCGAACTTCTCGGCCGACGGTGCCGGCGAGCGCGCTGACTTGCAGTCGCTCGGCGTGAACACCTACGTCTCGCCCGCCGCATGCCAGGAACCGGAATACGCCCCGGAATCGCTGAGTTTCGACGACGTCTTCGCCCACATTGGCGAGGTCGGCTCGATCTTCAATGTCACCGATGCGGCGACGGAGCTGGTCGACACCCAGAAGACGCAGCTCAAGGCGATCAAGCCGGTCGAGGATGTGACCGCGCTCTGGTACTCGAGCGGGTCAGACACGCCCTACGTTGGCGCCGGATCCGGCGCGCCGCAGATGATCATGGACGCCGTCGGGCTGACCAACATCGCTGCCGATGTCGACGAGTCCTGGACCTCCTTCAACTGGGAAGCTGTCGTCGACGCTAATCCCGACGTCATCGTCCTGGTCGTCTCCGACTGGGGCAGCGCCGAGAAGAAAATCGGTGTTCTCGAGTCGAACCCGGCCACCGCGAAACTCGATGCCGTCGTGAACAAGCGCTACGTCACCGTTCCCTTCGCCACCGGCGAGGCCGGGGTGCGCAACGTTGAAGCAGCGACGTCGATCTCGACTCAGCTGGAGGCGCTCGGCCTGTGACGACAACAACCGCGATCGACGCACCGGCGGCGGGGCTGACCCCTCCCCGCCGCCGGGCGTTACGCGGGCTGCCGACGGCCGTGTGGGTGATCGCACTCTCGGTTCTCCTGCTCGTGTCGCTCGTTGTCACCGTCACTTTTGGCCCGGCCGACATTCGAGCGACCGAGGTGTGGGGCTCGATTCTCGGCCACCTCGGCTTTTCCCCGACCGCACTCGGCGGCGAAGCCCTCTCGCCCCTGCGCGACGGCATCGTCTGGGAACTGCGGATGCCCCGCGTGCTCACGGCCGCTGCGGTCGGTGCCGGGCTCGCCCTCTCCGGCACGGTGATGCAGGCGCTCACGCGCAACCCGCTCGCCGATCCCTACCTGCTCGGCCTGTCGTCCGGCGCCTCGCTCGGTGCCGTCGCCGTGATCCTGCTCGGACTCGGCGTTGTGCTCCCGGTCGCCGCCTTCGCCGGAGCCATCGCCGCCCTCGTGGCAACGCTCGGGCTGGCCGGGGCGGTCGGTGCCCTCACGCCGACCCGCACCGTGCTGGCCGGCCTCGCCGTCTCGAGTTTTTTCGGAGCGCTCACAAGCCTCATCATCTTCTGGTCAGCCACCGGAGACACCTACCGGGAGATCCTGAGCTGGCTACTCGGCTCGCTGAGCGGCGCGCGCTGGCCTGCCGTCGCGATCGGCATCGGTGCCCTCGTGATTGTCGGCATCCCGCTGATGCTTACCGGCCGCACCCTCGACGCCTTCGCGTTCGGCGACACGGCCGCGTCGGCGCTCGGCATCGGCGTCAACTCGACCCGCTGGATCCTCCTCACCGCGACCGCGCTCCTCACCGGCGCCATGGTCTCGGTCTCCGGATCGATCGGCTTCGTCGGCCTGATCCTCCCGCACGCGGTCCGACTGGTCGCCGGTCAGCGCAACCGAGTCGTTCTTCCTCTCTCCGCCCTTGCCGGCGCCATTTTCCTGGTCTGGATCGACACCGGTGCTCGCACCCTGTTCGACCCGCGCGAACTGCCCGTCGGCATCCTAACGGCGGTCGTCGGCGCCCCAGTCTTCGCGCTTCTGCTTCTCAAGTCCCGGAGGATCTCGTGACCGACGTCACCACAAATTCGACGACGGATGCTGTCGCGAACGTTTCCGCACTGGCCGCCAGTCGCGTTTCCTTCCGGCGCGACGGCAAACTCGTGCTCGATGGAGTCGACGTCACAGTTCCGATCGGCTCGTTCGGGGCGGTGATCGGCCCGAACGGTGCCGGAAAGTCGACGCTCCTGCACCTCCTCGTCGGAACACTGCCCGCCGAGAGCGGCGCTGTGCTGTTCGACGGTTCCGACCTGCTCGGACTCCGCCGACGGGACCGCGCCCGGATTGTCGCCCTCAGCGAGCAACACGGTGACAGCGACACCGGACTCGCCGTGACCGACGTGGTCATGCTTGGCCGCACTCCGCACATCGGCCGCTTCTCCGCCGAGAGCGAGGGCGATCGACGCATCGTGTCGGACGCCCTCGCCGCCGTCGGCATGAGCGCTTTCGCCGACCGCTCGTTCGACACACTCTCGGGAGGTGAACGTCAGCGTGTACACCTCGCCCGCGCCCTGGCCCAACAACCGCGGCTGTTGCTACTCGATGAGCCAACCAACCACCTCGACGTGCGCGCGCAACTCAGCCTGCTCTCACTCGTCCGGGCGCAGACGGCGGCCGGGATTACCGCCATCGCGGCTCTTCACGACCTCAACATTGCCGCGGCGTACGCCGACTCGGTCATTGTGCTGAGCGCTGGGCGCGTCGTCGCTGCTGGCGACGTGGCATCCGTTCTCACGCCAGAATTGATTGGCGACGTCTACGGCGTCCGCGCCGACGTGTTGACGCACCCACGCACCGGGCGGCCGCTCATCGCGTTCGACACCACCTGACTCAGTTCATATGGTTCGTTCATGCAGCGTGACGCCGAAATCAGGAAATAGTCGCCAAATCAGGACATTCCCGGCGAAAGTATCCTGATTTGGGCACTATTTCCTGTTGCGGCGGTGACGAAACGCTCAGCCCGCGGGAGTGGCTCGGGCCACCTTCGCCGCAGCGAGTCCCGCCGCGTATCCGGCCGCATACGCCTCATCACTTCCGAGCCGGAACATGTCGCGCTCGGCGTCGCGCACGAGTGCCCGAGCGCCGGGGCCGTCTTCGTCGGTGACCAAGTGCGCCATGCCGCGGGCGACCGCGACCGGGCGTCCACTTGTCTTGCCTTTGACCAGGTCGCCAGCCGCCGCAAGCTCATCAGCGACGGCGGCAGCGGTCACGGTGAGCAGCCGACCCGAGGCATCGGTCTGTCCGCGAAGGTCATCAATAACGCGGATACCCGCTGCTCCGATGGCGATGTCCGTTTGCCCGTCGCGCCACGGCCGACCCACCGTGTCGGTGACGACAACGCCCACCCGAATGCCAAGTTTGACGAAGAGGTGAGCGCGGAGCTCCCGCGCCGAGCGGTCGGGGTCGACCGGCAACAGCAGGATGGTCCCGTCCGGGGTGTTACTGGCGTCGACTCCTGCGGCGGCCATCACTAGTCCGAGCCGGTTTTCGACGATTCGAGTAATGCCGTTCGGATGCTCGCGCTGCGCAACAACGCGCACCGTCTCATCGGTGATCGCCTGTTCGCGATCGGCGGCGTGACGCATCCGTCCCTCAGCCTTTGACACAATCTTTGAGGTCACGAGGAGGATGTCACCGTCCTCAATGAGCCCGGTCGCCGCCGTCGTGATCACCGCTGCGAGGTCGTCGCCGTCGGTGATCTCACCGATGCCGTCGAGTCCAAATACTGTCAGCACACTGCCACCTATCGGGAGAGTTGGGGAAGAACATCGCGGCCGAAGGTTTCGATCCACTCGCGCTGGTTGCGGCCAACGTTGTGCAAGTAAATCCGATCGAAACCGAGGTCGACGTAGGACTGAATGTGCCGCCGGTGCACGTCGGGGTCTGCGGAGATGACCATCCGACCCTCGAAGTCCTCCGGTCGGACCATGCGCGCCATCTGCTCAAATTCGAACGGCGAGCGGATGTCGGACTTCGGGAACCGCATGCCGCCGTTGGGCCACTCCACCACCGCATTGCGGCGGGCTTCCTCGTCGGTCGACGCCCAGGACAGGTGAAGTTGCAACACCTTGGTCATCGTGGACGGGTCGCGACCGATCGAGCGCGCGCCCTCATCGAACCGTGACAGCAGCATGCCTATTTTTTCACGCGGCGCTTCGACCGTGATGAGCCCGTCGACCGTCTTGCCGGCACGCTTGGCCGTAACGGGGCCGGATGTTGCAACGAGGATTTCCGGCGCAACCGCGGGCATTGTCCACAGTCGCGTGGATTCGAGCTTGTAGAACGGTCCCGAGTGCTTGACGTCTCGACCGGCCAGCGACGCGGCGAAGAGCTTCTTGATGATGTCGACCGCCTCAAACATGCGGCTAATGCGCTCGTGCGCTTCGGGCCAATATGCGCCGACAATATGCTCGTTGAGCGCTTCTCCGGAGCCGAGCCCGAGCCAATGCCGGCCGGGGTACATGGCACCGAGCGTTGCCGAGGCCTGCGCCACCATGGCCGGGTGCCAGCGGAACGTGGGCGCAGTGACGCCGGGTCCGAAATTGCCGGTGGTGCGCTCGCCCAGCGCAGCCAGCACACTCCAGACAAACGATGACTCGCCCTGTTGCGGCACCCATGGTTGGAAGTGGTCGGCAGCCATCACTCCATCGAACCCGTGCTGCTCGGCGAGCGCGCTGAGCGCGACAGCCTCCTGCGGGGCGAACTGCGAGAGCATCGCCGAATAGCCGACGGAGAGGGAAGCCATTACCCCATCTTGGCGCACGGAAGCGTCGTCGGTCTCGGCTAGCGTTGAATCATGCGAATCGCCACCTGGAACGTCAACTCCATTCGAGCCCGTGTCACCCGCACCGTTGACTGGATGGCGCGTGAAGACGTCGACGTGCTGGCCATGCAGGAGATCAAGTGTCGTCCAGACCAGTTTCCGCTCGAACAATTCGAGGCCGCGGGTTATGAGGTCGCCATCCACGGTCTCAACCAGTGGAATGGTGTCGCGATCGCGAGCAGGCTTCCGATTGAGGATGTCACGACCGCCTTTGCGGAGATGCCCGGCTTCCTGAAAGGCGTAGAAGGACCTGACCTGCCGAAAGAGGCGCGCGCACTGGGCGCGACGATCAACGGTGTCCGGCTGTGGAGCCTGTACGTTCCCAACGGCCGCTCGCTCGATGACCCGCACTACGTGTACAAGCTCGACTGGCTGACCAAGCTCAAGGAAGACATGGGCGGCTGGCTTTCGGCGAACCCCGGTGTTCCGCTCGCGCTCATGGGCGACTTCAACGTCGCTCCGCTCGATTCCGATATGGGCGATCCCAACCTCGTTCCGGGCCTCTCGACCCACATCTCCCCGCCCGAACGCGCCGCCATCGCCGCCTTCGGCGACATCGGGCTCACCGATGTTGTGCGGCCGCTCGTTCCGGAGGGATTCACCTACTGGGATTACAAACAGCTCAAGTTCCCGCGCAACGAAGGCATGCGCATCGACTTCATCTTCGGCTCGCCCGACTTCGCTGACCTCGTCACTGGTGCCTCCATTCACCGGAACGAGCGGAAAGGCGAAGCACCGAGCGACCACGTTCCCGTCATGGTTGAGCTGGACCTGCCCACCGAAGACGACGACGATCGGCCCATGATTTTCTAGGCCAAGGCCGATTCACCCTCTAATCCCCGCACCCATTCCGATCGGATGTGGAGATTTCTGGCTTTTTCTGCGGTTAATCTTGCATTCCCACAGAATCGGGCATAAAGTCACTGAAACAAAGATTCGCCGAAGGATCGTCCAGCGAATTCCGGTTCAGAGAAGTCCGAGGAGTCAGCGTCGACATGTATGCCATCGAACGCCACGAGCGCATCGCCGAACTGTTGCAGGCCAGTGGCCGCGTCACCGTCGCTGGATTGTCCGACTCCCTGTCGGTCACGGCCGAAACCGTTCGCCGCGACCTCGACGTCCTCGAACGCCAGGGCGCTCTCCGCCGGGTGCACGGCGGAGCCGTCGCCGCAGGCAAAACGAGCGTTGTAGAGTCCACGGTCGCCGACCGATCCGGCGAGGCCCGCGAGGCCAAAATGGCGATCGCTAGAGCCGCGTTCGACCTCATCGGCGATGACTTCCGCGGTTCGCTGTTGCTTGACGCAGGCACCACAACCGGGGCATTGGCTGAGCTCCTGGCCGACTGGCGCGGCAAGGGCTCATCGAATATCACGGTCATCACGAACTCGGTGCCCATCGCTGCGCTCCTTCACCACAACCCTGCGATCGACCTGCACCTTCTCGGGGGAAGCGTTCGCGGAGTCACGAGCGCAGCGGTCGGCGGTAGCACGATCGAGCAACTCGCCCACCTGCGCCCTGACGTTGCCTTCCTCGGCGCGAACGGCATCTCTGCCGATTTCGGCCTGAGTACCCCCGAAGAGCGTGAAGCCTCGGTGAAATCCGCCATGGTCCGCGCCGCTCGACGCACGGTCGCTCTCGTCGACTCGTCCAAGCTCGGCGACGAAGCGCTCTACCGGTTCGCCGAGCTGCGCGAACTCGACACGCTGATCTCAAACAGTGACCCGGTCGGCACTCTCTCGGCGGCGCTCGACTCCGACGAGGTGGAGGTGATCGTCGCGTGATTGTCACGGTCACCCTCAACCCGTCCTTCGACCGCACCATCGACCTCGACGCTCCGCTCGAGCGTGGATCGGTGCAACGCGCGGCGCGTGCTATCCAGGAACCCGGCGGCAAGGGCGTCAACGTCTCTCGCGCTCTGCACACCGCCGGCGTCGCCACCCTCGCGATGCTTCCGGGCGCGTCCGCTGACCCCATGGTCCTCGCCCTCCTGGCCGACGGTATCCCGGCCGAGACGGTTCCGGTTACCGCGCCCATCCGCTCCAACACCACCATCACGGAACCAGATGGCACCACCACGAAGCTCAACGAGCCCGGTGCGCCCGTTACCGAGACGACGGCTGCTGCATTGATGACCCTCATTGTGTCGAGATCTGCGGATGCCACGTGGCTGGTTCTCGCAGGATCGCTGCCTCCCGGTCTGCCCAGCGACTTCTACGCCCACATCGTGCACGAGGTACGGAACGACGCTGCGCTCCGCGGCGTTCCCGCCCCCCGCGTCGCCGTCGACAGCTCGGGCGAGCCGCTCGCCGCCCTCCTCGCATCGGACGAACGGGTCGACCTCATCAAGCCCAACGCCGAGGAGCTCTTCGACCTGGCGTCGTCGCTTGGCATTGCGGTTCCGGATGTCGACCCGGAGCTGCTCGGCTCCGACGACGCGAGCGTAGTCGAGATCGCGGACCAGGTGTTGCAGCACGGTCTCGGCGCGGCCCTCATCACCCTCGGATCCCGTGGGGCCGTGCTTGCCACCGACAGCGACGTTGTCCGCGCCGCCGCCCCCCGCATTGTGGCCCGCAGCACCGTTGGCGCCGGTGACTGCTCCCTCGCCGGTTTCCTCCTGGCCTCCGAGCGTGGCGACGACGCGGCTGGGTGTCTCGCCCAGGCCATCGCGCACGGCGCTGCGGCCGCTTCTCTTCCCGGCTCGAAGGTTCCCACCCTCGAGCAAGCGGACTCCGGCGCCATCGCCGTCAGCCGCTCCCCCCGCGTTCTCGCCGAGTAACGCGCCCCTCACGTCCCCCACGCACGACAACGAAGGAGTTTCGTTCATGTCTTCCCTCATCACCCCCGAGCTGGTCCTCCTCGACCAGAATCTCGGAACCGACCGCGCAGCGGTCATCCGCACTCTTGCGACCCTCGTCGTCGAGAACGGCCGCGCCACGAGCGTCGACGCCCTGTTCGCCGACGCGTGGGACCGCGAGTCGAAGACCGACACCGGGATCCCGGGCGGCCTGGCCATCCCGCACTGCCGCTCCGAAGCGGTCACCGTGCCGACCCTCGTCATGGCTCGCCCGAACCCGGGCGTCGACTTCGGCTCTGACGACGGCCCGGCCGACCTCATCTTCTTCATCGCTGCGCCGGCGGGAGCAGACCAGGCTCACCTCACGCTGCTGTCCACGCTGGCGCGTTCGCTCATCCGTGAGGACTTCACTGACGCGCTGCGCAGCGCGCCGACCCCGCAGGCCGTCGTTGACCTCGTCGACGAGGCACTGGCGCCGACGAAGCCTGCAGAACCGGCGGCCGCTTCGGCGGCTGGCGCCGGAGCATCCGCTTCATCAAGCGAACCGGCACCCGTGCTCGTTGCGATCACCGCGTGCCCGACCGGCATCGCACACACCTACATGGCGGCCGACTCGCTGGTCGCCGCAGCGAAGCGCGCCGGGGTTGAGCTGCATGTAGAGACACAGGGATCATCGAGCGTCACCCCGCTCGACCCGGCAATCATCGCGCGGGCGTCTGCCGTGATCTTCGCGGTCGACGTCGACGTTCGCGACAAGGGCCGTTTCGCTGGCATGCCGCTCGTGCAGTCTCCGGTGAAACGCGGAATCGACGAGCCCGACAAAATGATTGCCGAGGCCCTCGCGGCTCCCACCGACCCGAACGCTCGCCGCGTCTCGGGAAGTAGTGCGGAATCCGCCGCCTCCTCCGACGACGCCCGATCCGAGCACATCGGCCAGAAGCTCAAGCGCTACCTGCTCACCGGTGTGAGCTACATGATCCCGTTCGTTGCGGGAGGCGGTCTACTGATCGCGCTCGGCTTCCTGCTTGCCGGTTACCAGATCACCGACAACGCCAAGGACATCGTCCTCGGCAACAGCCTGGCCAACCTGCCCGACGGCGGCCTGGGCCAATACCTCGGCGCCGTCGCGTACATCATCGGTAGCGCGTCGATGGGTTTCCTTGTACCCGCGCTGGCCGGCTACATCGCCTACGCCATCGCTGACCGGCCCGGTATCGCCGTCGGTTTCACTGCCGGCGCCGTGGCTCTTGTTATGAATGCTGGGTTCCTCGGTGGACTTGTCGGTGGTCTGCTCGCCGGATTCATCGCCTGGGCGATCGGTCGCCTGACCGTTCCACGCTGGTTGCGTGGCCTGATGCCCGTCGTGATCATCCCACTCGTCGGATCGATCTTCGCCTCCGGACTCATGATCGTGCTGCTCGGCGGACCGATCGCCGCCCTGATGACGGGACTCAGCACCTGGCTGTCGTCGCTTACCGGAGCATCCGCTGTACTTCTTGGACTCATCCTCGGCACGATGATGGCCATCGACCTGGGCGGACCGGTCAACAAGGTGGCGTACGCCTTCGCCGTGGCCGGGCTCAGCGCCGGGTCCTTCGACAACCAGGCCCCGTGGGCGATCATGGCCGCGGTGATGGCGGCCGGAATGGTTCCGCCGCTGGCCCTCGCCCTCGCCACCCTCGTCGACCGCAAACTGTTCAGCGCTGCAGAGCGCGAGAACGGGAAGGCAGCCTGGCTGCTCGGCGCGGCATTCATCTCCGAAGGCGCCATCCCGTTCGCGGCGGCTGACCCGCTCCGGGTCATTCCAGCGGGCATCGTCGGAAGCGCAGTCACCGGTGCGATCGTGATGGGCACAGGTGTCACCTCGCAAGCTCCCCACGGCGGCATCTTCGTGTTCTTCGCCATCGGTAACGTGCTCATGTTCATCCTGGCGATCGTCGTCGGCACGATCATCTCGGCCGCCATCGTGGTGCTGCTGAAGCGCTTCGTTCGGCGTCGCCCGGTTGCTGATGACACATCAGTGACGGATGCCACCCCCATAGAAACAGGCGTCCCCGCGACGGTCTAACTCGTTTTCTCCACCGTCCCCACGACTCAGTAAGGAATCTCATGTCAGAACGCACCGCCGTCATCGCCAGCCGCGTTGGCCTTCACGCCCGACCCGCGTCACTCTTCATCGACGCTGTGAAGCGCCAGCCCGTCAAGGTCACCATCGCGAAGGGCGACAGCGGTCCGCTGAACGCCGCCAGCATCCTCTCGATCATGAGCCTCGGCGCATCGAATGGCGAGACAGTGACGCTCGCCGCCGACGGCGACGGAGCCGACGAGGCGCTCGCCGAGCTGGTTGCCCTGCTCGAAACGGACCTTGACGCCGAGTAGTCGTCATGAAAGAGGCCGGTCGCACCCACGTGCGACCGGCCTCGCTTGTTGGTGAGTGCAGTTCAGCGGGGCAGCGTCGCCGCTGACTGAATGGCCGTGGCGAGGTCGCGGGGACGGCTCCACATCGGCCAATGGCCCGTCGGGAGATCAATGACATCGAGGTGCTCGATCTTCACGACTTCGGCGAACATAGCGTGTCCCGCGCGGGCAAGCTCCAGCATCTGTGCGCTCGGAATCGAGCAGCACACCAGGGTTGTCCGGACCTCATGCCGGGCGTCGTTCGTAAGCTCAATACGCTGACGAAGCACGGGGCCGGGCTCAGGAACGGCCCGGGTTTGGAAACGTTCGAGGACCTCTGCGCTTAGGCCGTCCAAGCTCGCCCGCTGCGCGAGGACGTCCAGGGGCGGCAAGGGAACCTCCTTCACTTCCTCCGGGAGGTCTGGGGCGAAGACGCTTCCCGTCGCAACGGGGCCGGAGTCGACCCACACCACCCGATGAACGAGCTCAGGGTGCCGGTCAAGGACAATGCTGACGGGGAAGTTCGCACCGCTGTGAGCGACGATGATCGCCGGCTGATCTTCGGAGACCGAGAGGTGGGCGAAAACGTCCAAGATCGCTCCGACTTGATCGTCGAGAGTTCTCGCCGCACGCTCAGGATCATCCCCATCGAGGCCGGGCAGCGTCATCGCCAGCGCACGCGAGTGGTCGGTTTCGAGGTGCTCGAGGACGTCATCCCATGCCCATGCGCCCAGCCAGTGGCCGGCGATAAGGATGATGGCCGGATGAGTTGTCGTAGTTGTCATATCTCTACATTGGGGTGCCTTCCGGGCAGGTGTATGTCACTATTTCTGTCATGAATTCACATCAGGCTGAGCAGTGAAACGAGAGCAGTGAAACGAACTGAGAGACTCCACGCCCTGTCCGAGATGTTGCGTCGTAACGGATCACGGGGTTGTTCCGCCGACCGTCTGGCGAAGGAGTTCGGCGTATCCGTCCGCACGGTCAAGAGAGACCTCGCTGCGCTCGAGAACAGCGGTGCGCCCGTATGGTCGCGCCCGGGACCGGGCGGTGGCTACGGGTTAGCGATCGGCGCATCATTCCCGCCGGTCAGCCTGTCCCCCGCGCAGGCCGTTGCACTCATGGCGGCCGTGTCGGCTGCACCCGATGCGCCATACGCCGATCTAGCAGCAGCCGGCGTCCAAAAGATACTGGACGTGCTCGATCCCAGAACTCGAGCACGAGCCGCCGAGCTGGCCGGCCGAGTCTGGGTCAACGCGGCTCCCCCCTCTTCGCGCACCATCAGATCGGCACTAGAGGCGGCGATGGTCGAGCAACGAGTAGTCCGCATCCGCTATACAACGCCAGACGGGGCCACGACCACCCGCGATGTCGAACCCGTTCTGTTCGCCTCGACAAACGGCACCTGGTATCTCGTTGGGTGGTGCAGACTGCGCACCGCAATGCGATGGTTCACGGTGTCGCGGATCGAACGAGCCAGCGTAACAACGACGCCGTGCACCGGCCACACCATTGAGGAGGTTGGAGAACCCCCGGCAAACGCCAGACCTGTGCACGGCCAGGCCACGTGAGTTACTCCATCGATCGTCCGGTGTGTACAGTTAGCCCTTGATGACGAGGGCGAAGCCGCCCGGCTTCAGCGTGATCTGAGCGGCCCCGCTGATGGTGTGTTCCGCGACCACAACGCCACGCGAGTCATAGCTCGTCAGCGTTCCGGCTCCGCCCGCCGCGTTCACCGCGACTCGCTGGGACACGGCGCTGGCCGAGTGAACGAGTTCAGTGCTCATGGCCGGGCCACCGTAGGTGAGGCGTGAGAAGAGCGGCCGAACGAGCAACGCGTCCACCTTCACCGGACCGGAGATCGCGGTCACCGCGACGCTCGTGCCTTTCGTCGGCACAGCAATCGGCAGCGTCTGCGGCAGCAGCGCACCGGGAACCGCGGTCACTCCCTGCGTCCCCACACTGTGCGTGAGCACGCCGAGCGGCACGTATCCACTGCGCCACAGCGAGCTCGCCTTCCCGCTCTGCGCCGAGAAGATTATGGGTGAGACGAGTCGTTGCGACGTCGCGGGTGGCAGGGCGAACGTTGCCGAGCGGCCCTTGGCGAGTTGCAGGTATCCGGTGCCCGAATACTGCGACTCACCGGTCCAGCGTTCCGAGTCCGGAAGCGTAACCACCTTTCCGCTCGTTGAGGTAGCCGTCTCCGCCTCAACTACCCTCGCGCCATCCCGCGACACCACGGTGGTCAGTCCCAGCGTCCGAGCGCGCAGCTCCGGGTTCGCGTCCAGCGCGAGCATCGACAACTGTCCGTGAATCGTCGACTCAGCCCCACTGTTCCGGTTCACGGTGCCGTCGGCAGCCACACCGTCGAAGGTCACTCCGGTGGCCGGGTCATAGACCGGCACGCTCGACGCATTTGTGCCGAAGTACCAACTGCCGACGAGGGAGGCCAGCCCCAACAGCCCGGGCGTGTTCCCGGCTGCAGCAACGGCAATAAGCGACTGCAGTCGCGAGTCGACGCCGTAAGCGATCTGGGTTCGGTCGACCGGTGCCGGGTTCCAGCCGTTATCCGGGCCTCCCGCCGTTAATAGAATCGGATCGAACACCGCCGAGTCCTTGAGCGCCGGCTCCAACAACGCCGGATTCCCCAGAACAACGGATGCTTCCGCGAGCGCAGCAGGCATCTGCGAGCCCCACGCGTGCCAGACCGATCGCGATTCAGCCCACGGCAACACGGCGCCATACGGCCAGTTTCGGGCGTCACCCGATGCCATCGCGGCGATACCTTCAGCCAGTTTCGTCGTCGCCGCACGCACACCGGTGTCGGACGGAGCCGCCTCGAGGTACGCCGACAGCCCGAGCACCGCTTCGGCACTGGCGTCCGCGCCGTTGGTGATGAGCCACGCCGGAAGCTGCACGCCATCGACCGTCAGGTACTGGCCGTATCGAGTCAAAGTCTGCCGATCGAGGGCGGCAACGCCCAACCGCAACCGGTCCTGAAGGAAACCGGCGAACTCGGGATCAACGTCACGGAACGCGGCATAGCCCTCGCCGAATGCCCAGAGCGAGCGCGCCAGCCAGTAACTCTCGCCCGAATCCGAGGGGTCGGGCAGCTCGACCGGGTCTGCGCTGGGGGTGAGCGTGCCGTCCGCCTGCATCCACAGCACCACATTGCCGGCGTTCGGGCCGGTCAGCGTTTGCAGGTACGCGGTTGACCGCAGCAAATCGTACGCCTGCTGCCTCGAAGCCTTATCTCCGAATTGCGTCCAGTGCCGCAGGTACACCACCGCCGTGCGCGCCACATCGTCCGCGTTGAACGCACCCTGGCCCCAGTACCCGGTAGCCGGGTCGAGCGTTCCGCCACCGATCCGCTCAAACGTCCCGCCATCGCGCGCATCCGCGTAGGTCCACGGCATCACAAGTTGCGGTTCTTCCGCCAGGCGCCAGGTGTCGTGTTCCGGCGTCGCCGTTGGTGCCACGTCGTCCAGCAGGAAGTTGAGTTGATCGAGGTTACTCAGCGGCGCAGTTTCGGCGACGGCTGGTGCGGACATGCCAAGCCCGGCAGCCACAAAAACGGCGCTCGCGACGACGGACAGAACCCGCTTCGCCACAGAACTCGCCATGATCCGAACTCCCCACGCCGTTGTCAGTTGAGGCTCTCACCTCGGTCGGATGGGGGTCAGCTTACGCTCTCCAGCCGCGCGACGCCGATCTTTGAGTCAGCCATCCCGTAGAACACGAAATGCACGCCGTCGATATTCTCGATCGCTGTCGGAAAGACAACGTTCGGCACGATGCCCGAGCGCTCATCCTCGGTCTCGGCGGCAAGCAGCGGTTCCTCGGTTCGAGCGAGGACCGTCCACGGTTCGTTCGCATCGAGAATCATGCCGCCCGCTGCATAGTTGACGTTTTGCTGCTGATCGAAGGCGCGTGCCAGCTTCCCGGTCACGCCGTGGTGCAGCAGCAGCCACCCCTCCGGCACACGGAGCGGCGGCGGCCCACCGCCAATCTTGAGCGCCTCGAAGGCGAACTGTGGCGTGGCAAGCAGTCGATGCCCTCTCCAATGCGTCAGGGAACGGATGTCACGCGCGACGTCGTCTACGTGCACGAAGCTGATCCAGATGGATTGCCGCTCGTCCTCAATGCCCGCCGGCACGCGAATTCCCTGCCCCATTTTCACTTCATCGAGATCCCACATCGGCCGGTGCAACACGGCAAAGCTCGGCACACCGTCTGGCCCGGAAACCGCTTCGGGGAAGAACACCGTGTCCTTGTTGTGGAACAGGTTGAGGTCCATGTCGAGCGCGTCGTCGTACTCGAAGTGCACCGGTCCCAATCGGGTCCAGTCCCGCAGGTCCACAGACGTGGCCAGAGCCGTGCGCGGTCCGAGCGGCCCGTACGCGACGTAGGTCATGACGTGCAGGCCAAGTTCCGCGATCCAGGTGATGCGTGGGTCCTCGACCCCGGCATTGCCGACGCCGCGTTCCCAGCCCCGGTCGGGCGCCAACACGACGCCCTCACGCTCAACCGAGATGGGAACACCGTCCTCCACCACAACCCGGGCGAGCCCGACGCGCGAGACGTTCCCCTTCTCGACGAGCCGCGGCAGCAGATACAGCTCGCCGTCGGGTCCTCGACCTGAGCCCGGGTTGAGCACCCCTTCGGCTTCGAGCTCGTTCCCGGGTTCCGGGGTCATCACCACTCCCACGCGGGCCAACGTGTACGGAAATGGACGAGACTGCGCTGACATGGTCATCCTTTCACTCCGGACCCGATGTCCGTTGAGATGAAGTACTGCTGGAAGAACAGGAAGAGAACGACAACCGGAGCTGCGAGCACGCATGCGCCCGCGAGGATTGCCCCGAAGGGGTTTGCCGTCGACGAGGCCACGTTGGAGATGAAGTTGGCCAGCGACACGGCGAGCGGCTGCAGGCTCGCGTCCTTAGTAATGAGGAAAGGCCAGAGGAACTCGTTCCAGGGCCCGATGAACGCGAGAAGAACCACGGTGACCAGTGCCGGGCGGACGAGCGGGATCGCCACCCGCCACAGCAACCCGAGCTCACCGGCGCCATCGATTCGGGCGGCGTCGAACATTTCCTTGGGTACCTGCAGGAAGTACTGGCGGAAGATGATCACCGCGGTTGAGTTGATGGCGAACGGCAGGATCATCCCGAGGTGGGTATCACCGAGCCCGTAATCCCTGGCGATCATGACATACAGCGGGATCATGAGGAGCTGGAACGGCACCACCTGCACAAGAAGTGCGAGTGCAAAGGTCGCGCCTCGCCCTCGCCACTCCAGCACGGCGAGCGCGTAACCGACCAAAAGGCCGAAGACCGTGGTGCCGATGAGCACTCCGGCCGTGAAGATACCGGAGTTCACCAGGCCCGTGAACAAGTTGATGCGCTCGTTGATGTTCACGTAGTTTTCGCCCGTGATGTTCGCCGGGTTGGGAAACAAGCCGGCCAGAGAGGTATCTGGAGAGGTCTGCAGCGACCCGATCACCATGTAGTAGAACGGGAACAGAAACACGAGTGCTCCGATGCCCAACACCGTTCCGCGAAGAATGGCCTGTCCGCGGCTGATCTGGCCCGGGAGGCGTTGCGTAGCGGCCATTATTTCTCCTCCCTTCCGCCGACGAATCGGTTCTGCAACAGCGCAATAACCAGCACAAGAATCACCAGGACAACGCCGATCGCGGCTGCGTACCCGGGCTTCCCCTGTTGGATACCCTGCTGGTACATGATGAGAACGGGCGAGGCCGATGCCCCATTGGGGCCGCCGCCACCGGTCAGCAGGTACGGTTCCGTGAACAGGTTCGCGCCCGTGATCGTCGATATCAGCAAGACGAGCACGGTGGCCGGCCGAACTCCGGGGACCGTGACCGAGAAAAACGAGCGCACAGCTCCGGCACCATCGGTCGATGCCGACTCGTACAGTTCGTTCGGCACGTTCTGCAGCGCCGCCAGGTAGAGCAGGATGTAAAACCCGAGCTGCTTCCACGTCACGAACAGTGCGATGGTGGGCATGGCCCACGCCGGGTTGATCAACCACGCCGGGTCGGGCGCCAGCGGTCCGAGAAGCGTCGAGACTAAACCGCCCCCGTTGAAGAGAAACAGCCACACCCCGACGACCGCGACGCTCGCCGTGACGTACGGCACATAAAACGCCACCCGGAGGAAGCTGCGGAAGTGGACCACCCGGTTAAGCGCCGTGGCCAGGACGAGCGACAACACGACGGTGAGCGGCACGTTGATGATCAGGAAGATCCCGACGTTGAGGAAGCTGCGCAATACCCGCGGGTCGGTCAAAGCGGTGACGTAGTTATCGATACCCGTGAAGGGTCGATCTACGACGGCGCCG
Organism: Okibacterium sp. HSC-33S16; assembly: GCF_024171565.1. GTDB lineage: Bacteria > Actinomycetota > Actinomycetes > Actinomycetales > Microbacteriaceae > Mycetocola_A. The sequence goes on along the minus strand of NZ_JALJZZ010000002.1, from coordinate 466,767 downwards.
GGCGCCGCGAAGAAGTAGTCGTGGAGCGACATGTAAACCGCGAAGACCAGCGGGTAGGCGAAGACGACACCGACGAAGATCAGGTACGGAGCGCTGAACAGGACACCGAGCGGGTGCTTTCCGAAGAGTCGCTGAATTCCGGGGCGCTTGCCTGGGCGGGGTGGTGTCGTCCCGCGGGGGTTGCGTACCCCCGCGGGACGACCGAGCGTTTCACTCGACATGGTGGTTAGTCCTGACCCGCGAGTTTGGTGACTTTGTCGGCTGCACCCTTGAGTGCATCCGCAAGGTCACCCTCTCCGGAGATCACGGCTTTGGTGTACGCATCGCGGAAGTCCTGCAGCATCTCGACCGTGTTGGGTCCGGCCGGAACTTCGATGGTGCGACTGGCCTGGTCACCAAACAGCGTGTATGCCGGGTTCGCTTCGAAGTAGTCAGCGTAGACCTCGGGGAGGTCCTGCCGGATCGGCATCTGGCCGGTCAACTCGAGGAGCTGGCCGTCTTGCTCCTCGCTCGTGGCGAACTTCAGTACCTCCCACGCGGTGGCCTGGTTTTTGCAGGCCGAGTAGAGCCCCACGTTCTTCGCGTCGCTGAAGGTGTACGTTTCATCGGCGGCGATGCCGTCCTTCGTCGGAACGGGAACGGCTCCCCAGTTCTTGTCCTCGCCGTACACCGCGATGGCCCACGGGCCCACGATGGCCATAGCTGCTTTGTCGGTAGCGAACGAATCACCCTGCAGTTGTTCCTTGCCGGCGAGGCCTTCATCGTAGAGCGTCTTCCAGAGCGTGGCGACGTCGAGGCCGTCTTCGCTGTCGAACGTTGCTTTGCCGTCTTCAACGAGTCCGGTGCCCCCGGTCTGGGCCGCGTAGAGCGGCATGAAGTCGAACTGTGACTGGAAGAACTCGCTTGTCGGCGTCGGGTAGATGGCGAACGGCGCGGCCCCCGATTCCACGAGCGTCTTAGAGGTGGCGAGGAAGTCGTCATAGGTGGACAGTTTGGGGGCCTCGGGGTCGAGCCCAGCCGCCGTAAACATGTCCTTGTTGTAGAAGATCATCACGGGGTTCGACTTCCAGGGCATCTGGAAGTACCCGCCGTCCGGCGATTGGTACTGCTCGGCGGCATCGCCGCTGCGTTCCTCGATGTAGGACTTGCCGTCGTCGAACTTCGTGAGGTCGACGAGTCCACCCTGCTTCTGGAACTGACCGACCGCCGACGGCGCCGTGTTGAAGACGAGGCACGGGGCGGTGCCAGCCGTGATGGCCGCGCCGATGACCTCTTCGCTCGACTTTCCGGCCGGGATTTCCTGTCCCTTGATCTGCTCATCGGGATGGTCCTTGTTCCAGGCCTCGACCATGGCCTTACCCCAGGCCACTTCTTGTTCGTTATTGGAGTACCAAATGGTGATGTCGCCCTTCGCCTTAAGGGCGTCGGAACTGCTTGCTCCACCGCCGGAACAGGCGGTCAGGGCGAGGAGTGCAACCGCGGCTGTCGCGGTCGCCGTGGTGAAAGTGCGTCGTTGCACGGTTCTTCTCCTTATCTGTGTGCGACTTCTGCCGCGGGAGGTGGGGGTGGTGCGGTGGAGTCCCTGATCAGAAGTTGGGCCGGTGGGAGCGCCACGGTGGGCGCAGCTCCGGTCGCGATCTGGTCGAGCAGGGTTCGAGCGGCGACGCGGCCCCATTCGACCGGGTCGCTCGTGATGGTGGTGAGGGCGGGAAACACGTATGCCGAGATGTCGGTGCCGTCGAACCCGGTGATCGAGAGGTCTGCGGGCACCCTGAGTCCTCGTTGGTGGGCGACCCCCAGGCCAGCGATGGCCATCGGGTCATTGGCGAATACGATCGCGGTTGGCGGGTGAGGGCCGTCGAGAAGGCGACGCGTGGCATCCGCACCTTGTGAGACCGAAAAATTGGTCTCGATGACGAGCGACGAGTCGAGGCCGGCGTTGGTCATGGCATCGGCGAACGATTCTCGCCGTCGACCGCCGTGGATCATGGCGGGATCCCCGGCGACGTGCCCGATTCGGGTGTGGCCGAGGGAGACGAGGTGTTCGACGGCGGCCTGAATGCCGGAGGTGTCGTCGAGTTCAACGAACGGGAAACAAACGCTCGAGGCCGGGTGCCCGAGAGCGACGGCCGGGAGGTCCAGCTCTTCGATGAGGGCAAACCGTTTGTCGTCTTGGCGAAGATCGGTGAGGAAGACCCCGTCGACCCGCTTGTCAGCCGCGAGCGTTCGGTAGGTACTGAGTTCGGCTTCCTGGTCGGGAACCACACTGAGGACGAGGGCCCTTCCCTCCTCGGAGAGGACGGATTCGATGCCGGCAATGAACGACGGAAAGAACGGGTCCGCGCCGATTACTTCGGCTGCACGACGGATGACGAGGCCGAGGGCGAAGGATGTGCGCGTGGACAGCGAACGCGCGGAAAGGCTCGGACGCCAGCCGAGATCTTTCGCGACGGCCAGGATGCGGTCACGGGTGTCGACTGCGACCCCGGGCTTGTCGTTGAGGGCAAATGACACGAGCCCTTTACTGACACCTGCCGCGCTGGCAACGTCAGAGATGGTGGGCTTGCGAGCGCTCATCGTGCCTCCGCCTTGAGGTGCCGATCGTCCCGGATACCGGGGCCTTAACCGGTTTAGGTGGTTTCACGGTAGACCTCGGCATGACCCCCGTCAAGGGCACATGGTGAAATCGCGCCTAGGTGAGGAGCAGAGAGGCGATCAGCAGGACGACGACCGAACCCACGGTCGTCAGAAGCACGGTGTCGCGGGCCAGGATGACGCCGCGCGAGTAGCGCTGAGCGTAGTTGAAGACATTCTGCGCTGTCGGCAAAGCCGCCAGCACGACGATCGCGAAGAGTTCGTGCCCGGTGATCCCGAACGCCGCCCCGATGAGACCGGCGGCGACGGGCATGATCGCGAGTTTAATCGAGGTGGCGAGGAGGACATCACGCCGCCCTGAGCCGGGCTGGAGGATCTTGGTGCCGGAGAGCGACATGCCGAAGTTGATGAGCATGAGGGGCAGGGCGGCGGTACCAATGAGCTTGAACGGTTCGAAGAGCGGCTCGGGCACCGTGATTCCGGTGACGGAGACGAGAAGGCCCAGCAGCGAGCCGATGATGATGGGGTTACGGAAAGGCTGGGTGAGGATGCGGCCAACGGACGCCGAACCTCCGGTACCGACGTCGAGGAGTGTGAGCGCGACGGGGGCGAAGATCAGCATCTGCAGCAGCACCACCGGCGCCGAATACGTGGCGTCGCCGAGCACATAGACCGACACCGGGATACCGATGTTGTTCGCGTTGACGTAACCCGACGCCAGCGCGCCGATGGTCGCCTCGGGCAGCTTGCGCCGCCAGATGACGACAGCGACGACCAGAAACACTCCGAACGCCGAGAGGGCGGCGAGCAGCGATACCACGAGAAGCGGCGAGAACAGGCGACTGACCTCGGCCTCAGCGAGCACGGTGAAGAGCAGGCAGGGCGAGAGGACGAAGAAGATCGCCCGGGCCATGACCTGCTGGCCGTGCTTGCCGAGCAGATCGATACGTCCCACGAGGTAGCCGACGGCGATGATGATTCCGATCACCACGAACCCTGTGAGCACCCCTGACATTCGTCTATTGTGTCAGCACCGATGGCATCCGCTTGCCGCATGCGAGCGACGCCCGCAGGGGCTTCGACCGCTCTAGCCAGCAGCGAGTGCTCTGGGTAGTGTCGGAGGATGCCTCACCTGGATGTGCCGGGAGCCCGGCTGTACTACGAAACAGATGGCCACGCGGCCGATGAGCCGCTGCTGCTGATTCACGCTGGCATCGCGACGCTGCGGATGTGGGACCCCATTGTGGCGGCGCTGGCCACGAATCACTACGTGATTCGGTATGACACGCGGGGATTCGGCGAGACGACGAGCGGGCCAGAGGCGTTCTCGGATCGGGACGACGCGCGCGCGATCCTTGACCACCTCGGGGTGTTGCGTCCGACGATCATCGGTGCGTCTCGCGGGGGGCGGATCGGGCTCGACATCGCGGTGGAGACGCCCGATCGGGTGGCGGGCATTGCCACGATCGGCTCCGGCCCGAGCGGATTTCCTGAGGTTGAACTGACCGACGCCGAGGACGATCTGTGCACGAAACTCGACGAGGCGTTTGAGGCGAAAGATCACCAGCGCATCGCTGACCTGGAGGTGCGGCTCTGGTCGATTGGTCCGCTCCGTAATGAACAGGACCTCGACGGCGACTTCGTGCGCACCGCGTTCGAACTCAACCGGCTCAATCTGCGGCACCACGACAGTGCGATCGGCGAGTCAATCGACCTCGAGCCACCGGCCTATGACCAGATCGTGGACCTGGAGATCCCGGCGCTCGTCACGGTCGGTGAGTTCGACATCACGCCCGCGCTCATCCAGTTCGAGTACCTGGCCCAGTCGATTCCGAACGCGACGCGGCACGTTTTTCCCGACACGGCGCATCTGCCCAGTGTCGAGCGCCCGCGGGAGTTCCTCGAGGTCCTCAGCCCGTGGCTTTCCGACCACGGGTTATGAGCTGCCTCGCCGGGGACCTGTTCAATTCGGCGCGCGTTTCAGGGCGTCGTAGGCTGCGAGCGCCGCTTTGCGGGTCTCGGCGAGGTCCACGATCGGTTGCGGATAGGCATCCGTTCCCCACTCCGGCACGTTCTGACGGATGTATTCCCCGTGCGGGTCGAACTTCTTCGCCTGCAACTCGGGGTTGAAGACGCGAAAGTACGGCGCGGCGTCGGCTCCCGAGCCGGCCACCCACTGCCAGTTGAACGCATTGGCGGCCGAATCGGCGTCGACGAGGGTGTCCCAGAACCACTGCTCGCCCTCACGCCAGTCGATGAGCAGGTTCTTGGTGAGAAACGACGCAACCACCATGCGGATGCGGTTGTGCATCGTTCCGGTCCGCCAGAGCTCACGCATCCCCGCGTCCACCAAAGGAATGCCGGTTCGACCGTGTTGCCAGGCAGCGAGCGCCTCCTCGTTGAGGGGCGGCCACGGAAACGCGTCGAACGCGGGTCGCCAGTTCCTGGTCGCGAGATCGGGTGACGCGAACAGCACGTGGTAACAAAACTCACGCCACCCCAGCTCGGTGAGAAACCGCGACGCCCCAGCCGCTTCCCGGGCGCTGGCTCCACGCCGCGCCCTGTCAGTCTCGGCCCACACCCAATGCGGACTGATCTCGCCCCAGCGCAGGTGCGGCGAGAGTCCCGACGTCGCGGCCTGCGCGGGCAGATCACGCTCGTCGTCGTACGCGGCCAGTTTGTCACCGAGAAATTCGTGGAGAAGCGCATGAGCGGATGCCTCACCCGGCTGCCACGCCTCCCGCAGCCCGCGCGCCCAGTCGGGGTGCGTCGGCTCGAGCGCCCAATCGTCCAGCTGGTCGCTCGGCACGCTGCCGGTCCACCCCGACAGCGACTCGGGTTCGTCGAGCGGAGCCCGAGGCGGCGGGCTCGCGAGGCACGCCCGCCAGAATGGAGTGAACACCGAGTACGGGGTGCCCGACCCGGTTGTGATGGTCCATGGTTCAAAGAGCAGCGCGGCCGCGAAACTCGCCACCGCACGCCCATCCGCACGCAGGCGAGCCTTGAGTTCAGCGTCTACCGCGCGCTCGGCGGCGCCGTACCGCCGGTTCCAGAAGATCGCATCGGCGCCGACCTCACGGACGAGCCGGGGGATCTCGTCGGCGGCTGCTCCCCGACGTAAAACAAGGTCGACACCGACGTCGGCGAGTGATGCTGACAAGGAGGTGAGGCTTTGGTGCAGCCACCACCGTGCGGCGCCGCCGAGCGGCCGGACGTCGGGTGACTCGATGTCGTAGAGGTAGACCGCAATGAGTGGACGGCCCGACTCGACCGCCGCGCTGAGAGCCGGGTTGTCATCCAGTCGCAGGTCTTCGCGGAACCAGACGATCGCCGGGGCGGTCACAGCCACTTGTTCTTCCGGAAAATCCCGAAGAGCACGCCCGCGCTTCCGACCATGAGGGCAAGCGCGAATGGATACCCCCACACCCAGTCGAGCTCGGGCATGTACCGGAAATTCATGCCGTACACCGAGCCGACGAGAGACGGAGCGAAGAAGATCGCCGCCCAGCTGGAGATGCGTTTCACCTGCTCACTCTGCGCGAAGCTCGCCTCGTTCTGCCGTTGACCGACCAGGGCTGTGTTGACGCTCAGCGCGTTCTGCAGCAGTGCCCGAAAAGCGTCGGCGCGCTCAACCACTCGCAACACGTGGTCGTGCACATCCCGCAGGTACCGCCGGAGTTCCACCGGGACCCCATACTTATCCGCGCCGTCGCCGAGGGACTCGAAGATGCCGACGAGCGGCTGGGTGGCGCGCTGAAACTCGATCACCTCACGGCTGAGGGCGTAGATGCGCTGCGACGACTCCTGCCCACCCGAAAACAGAGCGTCCTCGATCTCGTCGATGTCGTTCTCGAGACCGGCAACCACCGGAGCGTACCCGTCGACGATCTCGTCAATCACCGCGTACAGCACCGCTTCGGGCCCCATGGCCAGGAGCTCTTCATCACCCTCGAGGCGCTTGCGGATGCCCGCAATATTCGGCGTCTCCGCATGCCGAATGGTGATGGCGAAATCCCGCCCGACGACCACGTGCACCTCACCGAACTCGACCCGTTCATCGGCGTCGACGTATCGCGCGGCCTTGAATACTGCAAACAGGGTGTCGCCGTACCGCTCAATCTTCGGTCGCTGGTGCCCGGACAGGGCATCCTCCACCATGAGCGGGTGCAGCCCGAACTCCGCGGCGACCGAGTGCACTTCCTCGTCATCCGGGCGGTACAGGCCGATCCACGCCATGCCGCCCTTTTCCTGCATCAGTTCGTAGGTGGCATCGAGGCTCGGCGGTGTCGCCACCCGGTTGCCTCCGAGGTAGACGGCGTTGTCGACGACAACCATTCGCGTGTTCTCCCTGCCCGCAGTGTTACGGAGTGTTTCGGCGTTGCTGATGGGTAGCGGCGCATCTCAGTACCGTGAAACTACCCGATCTCTCCCTCTGAGGAGCACCTCATGTCATCTTCTCGCCTCACCGCTCGCCCCCCGGGGGCCTTGCGCGGCGCGTCACAGTCGGCATCGGGAACTTCTCCTTCGAGGACGGATGCCGCTTTCGGCGTTTCTCTTGCGGGCGTCGGTCGCGATTTCCCCGGCGAACGCGGAGCCCAGCGTCGCGTGTTGCGTGACATTTCGCTTGAGGTTCGAGCGGGCGAAGTACTCGCCATTCTCGGCACAAGCGGGTGCGGAAAGTCGACCCTCCTGCGCATCGCCGGCGGCCTCGACTCAGCCACCGCCGGAAGCGTTCTCATCGATGGCTCCCCGGTTTCCCGGTTCGACGCCCGTACCGCGGTCGGTTTCCAGGAACCTCGGCTGCTGCCGTGGCGCAGCGTCACCGACAACGTTGCCCTCGGGCTGCCCCGCGGCACACCGAAAGCCGATGGCGCTGCCCGGGTGGCCGAACTCATCGATCTGGTTGGGCTCGGCGCGTTCGCCGGTCACCGTCCCCGCGAGATTTCGGGTGGCATGGCGCAGCGCGCGTCGCTGGCCCGCGCACTCGCCCGCAACCCGGGTGTGCTTCTGCTCGACGAACCGTTCGGTGCGCTCGACGCCCTCACCCGGCTCAAGATGCAGGACCTCCTGCTCGATGTGCACGCGGCGGCGCCAACCACGGTGCTCCTGGTCACCCACGACGTCGACGAGGCACTCCAACTCGCAGACCGCATCATCCTCCTCGGCCGGAAGGACGGCGTCGACGGCTCGTCGATCGCCCAGGAGATCGTCGTTCCCGGCCGACGCCCCCGCGACCGTGGCTCAGCCGAGCTCGCGGAACTGCGCGGGCGGCTCCTCGCCGGCCTCGGCATCGACCGTCACGGAGAGGCTCGTGGCGTCGAAAAAACCACGGCCATGCCGACCTTCCCGTACTAACCGCTGCACTTCTCCGCTCGCACCCGAACAGCACTTCCTGACCAAAGGACCTCTCATGGCTCGCAAACGTTTCTCCCTGGCGGCTCTCGTCGCCGGCGCCGCCACCGCGGCTCTCCTGCTTTCTGGCTGCGTGGCCGGTGAAGGCTCGGCCGCCACCTCGTCGAAAGACGACAGCGGCGCGATCGTCACCGAAGGCGGCACCCTCAACATCGACTTCGCCACGTACAACCCGTTGTCGCTGATCATTAAGGAGAAAGGCTGGCTCGAAGACGCCCTCGCCGAGCAGGACGTCACCGTCAACTGGGTGCAGTCCGCGGGCTCGAACAAGGCCAACGAGGCATTGCGCGCCAACGCCATCGATGTGGGCTCGACCGCCGGCTCCGCCGCCCTCCTGGCCCGGTCGAACGGCTCACCCATCCAGGTCATCGACCTCTACTCCCAACCCGAGTGGTCGGCACTCGTTGTCGGACCGAACTCGACGATCACCGATGTCGCCGAGCTCAAGGGCAAGAAGATCGCCGCGACCAAGGGTACTGACCCGTACTTCTTCCTGCTGCAGAGCCTCGAGGAGGCCGGCCTCACTCCCGAGGACGTCACGATCGAGAACCTCCAGCACGCCGATGGCTGGGCTGCGCTGCAGAACGGATCGGTCGACGCGTGGAGCGGACTTGACCCGATCATGGCCAACGCCGAAGAGGCGGGCGCCAAGCTCATCTACCGCAACGTCGACTTCAACACCTACGGATTCCTCAACGCCACCGAGTCATTCCTCAAGGACAAGCCCGACCTGGCGCAGGCCGTCGTGAACGCATACGAGCACGCCCGCGCCTGGGCCGCTGACAACGAAGAGGAAGCCGCACAGATCCTCGCGAGCGTCGCCGGCCTCGACCTGCCGGTCGCCACCCGCGTGATCACCGAGCGCTCGAACCTCGACGTCGACCCGGTACCCGGCGACGCCCAGATCGACGTGCTCTCCATCGTCGGCCCGATCTTTGTTGAGACCGGTGACGTGACGAGCCAGGACAAAGTCGACGAGGCGCTCGACAGCATCATTAACGACTCGTTCATCACGAAGGCCGACCCCGACGCCATCGGTTAGCCGTCCGGAGGAGAAGAGCGGGGCATCCGCTCTTCTCCTCTTTCTTCTTTTTCGCAGGCAGGAAAGCTCATGACAGACACAGACAAGCTGACGACGAGCAGCGACGTGCGCGCGGCAACGGCTGCTGGTCTTCCTGGGCACCCGGTTGGCGTGCGTGCGCGGTCCGAGGTTGCCCGTCGCACCGAAGCATCCGCTCGTCGTTCTGATTCGGCTCGCGGACGCCGTCCGCTGACGCGTCGCCCCTGGTTTGTGATCGTCGGTGGAGCGGTTCTCCCGCTCATCATCCTGGCCACGTGGCAGGCGGTGACGACGCTCGGTCTGGTGAGCGAGTCACAGCTGCCATCGCCCGCATCAGTCTGGCTCGCTGGCGTTGACCTGCTGCAGCGCGGGCTGCTCGGTCAATACGTCGCTATTTCGACCCAACGCGTGCTCATCGGCTTCGCGATCGGCGCCCTGCTTGGTCTGCTTTTCGGTGCCTTCGTGGGGTTGTCGCGCCTCGCCGACATCCTGGTGGCACCGACGCTCGGCGCTATTCGGGCGGTGCCGTCGCTTGCCTGGATCCCGCTGCTTATTCTCTGGTTGAAGATCGGCGAAGAGTCGAAGATCACCCTCATCGCGATCGGCGCGTTTTTCCCGGTGTACACGACGGTGTCTGCGGCGCTGCGGCACGTCGATCGGCAGCTCGTTGAGGCGGGTCGGGCGTTCGGCTACAACGGAGCCCGACTGTTCACAACCGTGCAGCTGCCCGCTGTTTTGCCGTCCGTGGTCTCCGGGCTGCGCCTCGCGCTCGCGCAGGCGTGGTTGTTCCTCGTTGCGGCCGAACTCATTGCGTCGTCGATGGGACTCGGCTTCCTCCTCATTGACTCGCAGAACAACGGTCGCGTCGACCGGATCCTCCTCGCGATCGTGCTTCTCGCCGTGCTTGGCAAGGTCACCGATTCGCTCGTCGGGCTCTTCGAACGCTGGGTCAATAAGCGCTGGAGCTAGGTCTGGCCGCTGCCCCTTGCCACCGGCGCAGTGGGCTGGTGTGATGGAACTCAGGTGATTCGCTGCGCTACCCGCGCATCGCGTTGCCGCCCCGACTCGGGGCTCCCACATCACCCACAAGGAGATCTGACAATGTCGTCTTTTTCACCCGGTGCGTCCCTGGACGCCCTGCACTCGAGCACTCTCGACCACGAAACGCTCCTGATCACCCGCGGCACCCGGTCGGGGCTGACGATCAGCGTCGCGGTCCACTCCACCCAGCTGGGTCCCGCCCTCGGTGGCGCCCGGGTCTGGCAATACGACTCCTGGCTTGAGGCGGTGGAGGATTCTCTTCGGTTGTCGGCCGGTATGACCCTGAAGAACGCGGCCGCCGGGTTGTCCCGGGGCGGCGGCAAGTCAGTGATCTTCGTCCCACGCGGCGAGGCGCTCGACGCCGAGCGCAAACGCCTCGCCATGCTCGACCTCGGTGACGCGGTGGACAGCCTCGGCGGTTCGTACCAAACCGCGGAGGACGTCGGCACAACCGCGTCCGACATGGCCGTTGTCGGCGAGCGCACCGCACACGTCTCGGGCCTGCCAGCCGATCGTGGTGGAGTCGGTGAACCGAGCGACGCCACGGCGCAGGGCGTGTACTCGAGCATCGTGGCCACCCTGGAGACGGTGACAGGCAGCCCGATCTTGTCCGGTCGACGGGCCACCATTTCCGGACTCGGTCAGGTCGGATCGCGACTCGCTCGACGGCTCTCCGCGGAAGGGGTGACCCTGATCGTCACCGACGTGAATCCTGCTCGCCGTGCATTCGCCGAAGAGATTCACGCGAGCTGGATCGAACCAGGCGACGAGCATCTCTTCGAGACCGATGTGTTCGTGCCGTGCGGGGTCGGCGGGGCACTCACGCGCGAGGTGATCGCACAACTTCGTTGCGCCGCCGTCGTTGGTGCCGCGAACAACCAATTGGCCGATACAGACGGCGCTGAACGACTCGCCGAGCGCGGGATCCTCTGGGCACCCGACTTCATCGTCAACGCGGGCGGGGTGATCTATCTCGACATGGCGTCACAGGCCGGCGCTGACCGCGAGGCCATCCACGCTCGAGTCGACGACATCGGGCGCACTCTCAAGGCAGTGTTCCGCGATGCGGCGACGCGCTCGGTGACGACGTTGGCTGCGGCCGAGAAGCTTGCGGCAGACCGGCTCGAAGCCGCAGTGCCGTGGCCGACGGACGGGCAGCTCCTGCAGTCGGCATAGTCTGCGGTGGGGTCGGGACCGACCCGCTAGCGAGCTCGCATGCATTGCACGATACCGGTAGCGTGCAATGCATGGAACCTTCTTCTGATTCGGTCGCTCCCGCACCCGCGGCCCGTCCGTGGGCCGATATCTGGCTGCTCGTCGGCTCAGTCGCGAGCTTTGTTTTCTTTGTGCTCCCCCTCGTCGCCATCGCGGTTCTCGTCTGGGCGATCGTGCGGGTGAGCCAGAACACCGGGGACCGGGCGCTCCAGAAGGTGGCCCTGTGGCTGTCAGCTGTGTCGGTTGTGTTCTCGCTGGGCTTGTTTATCAGTCACCTCCTCCACTGACGTCGGGGCGAGTTGCCGCGAGCGCCAACCGCCCCCAGCCCACGTGGGTTGAGTGTTCTGCCGGGAGGCTCGGCGCAATTTACCTGCGCTTCCCCGGGGTTCTGCGCAGCCAACGCTCGTGAGAGTCAAAGAAACGCTTGCACTCCCCCGGATACGCTCGATGCACACTGTTTGCATCGACGCCGGGAGGGTTGTTATGTCTGAATTTCACGCACACGTGATCGTTGGCGAGCCCGAGGTCGTCGAAGACCGCCCGGCTACCGGCAGCGACCTGGCCAGCCACCCCGCGTGGCTTCGTCTCAAGAACGCGGCCGTCAGCATCCGCCCGCTGCAAATCAAGGACGGATCCATTCCTGAATCGGATGCCCATGGCGAGGCACGCGAGCACCTTGCAACGATTGTCAGTGCAGTTCGTGAGCTGGCAGCGCTGTTTCCGTGGGATGCCGAGTATCTCGACGCCGTCGTGGTGGACTGTGAGCGTTGGGCGGCCGAGAACTTTGGAGTGCCCGACTTCTATGACTCGCTGATGGCGTTCCAGCCGCAGCAGCACCGCGTCGACGGGCGCTCGCACCTCGTGCTGTTCCCGATGTACACACAGAACGGGTCGACCGACCGGCTCGTTGAGGCTGTGCTGGTCGAGGTCGTTTGGCCCGACTTCGTGGCTGAGCTTGAGGCTGGTGAGTACTCGAACAAACTGTTCGTGCCAATTCGGTTCCTCGACTTCACCCCCGGCTACGACACCAACTCGGCCGTGCTCTTTCCCGAGACCGTGGCGATGCGGGCGATCCCGACGTTCACCTGGGGCGCGATCTTCGCCGACCGTGAGGCCGCTCGGTTCCGCCGGGTTGTGAAGGCTGCCGCCGAAATCACCAAACTCGAACTTCCCGCAGACGCACAGGCGCTGCTCGAGAGCCAGGAGCTCACCGAGGAAACGTTCGTGATGTGGGACCTCATCCACGACCGCACGCACATGCGCGGGGACCTGCCATTTGACCCGTTCATGATCAAACAGCGGATGCCGTTCTTCCTGTACTCCCTCGAGGAACTGCGCTGTGACCTCACGGCGTTCCGCGAGTCGGTGAAACTCGAACGCGCGCTGAGCGCGCAGAGCCCGGCCGAGTTGACCGACGCGGAGACCGAAATCCTCACCCACGCGAAGCTCGTGCAGTACGCGGTGATCTTCGACCGGATCTTTAGGTTCGCTCTCACCGGCAACCGGGTGCGCAACTACGACGGGCTCGGTGGGCAGCTGCTCTTCGCGTGGCTGCACCAGCACCACGTGCTGCACTGGACAGACACCGCGCTCACCATCGACTGGGCCGAGGTGCCCGACGTCGTAGTCTCGCTCGGCAACGCCATCGACGAGCTCTACTGGCGCTCGATCGACCGGCCGAAGGTCGCGCACTGGCTCGCCGCGTACGAGCTCGTCTCAAGCACGGTCGAGCCGCACCCGGCCTCAGCGTGGGCCCGGGGTCTCCCCGACGACGTACTCACCGGAGCACCCAAGGGGTACACCGACCTCGTGATGGATGACGAGTTCCCACTCAGCATGTTCTACGAGGCGCTCTCCAAGAAGATGCGCGACGTGATCGAATCCACGGCGGGCATCACCGGTCGAACCGCCGAGTAACAGGGGGGTTCCCCCGGGTCGGGCTCACTCGGTGACGCCGAAGAGACCTGTGCCATGCTTCACGAGAACCTCGTAGGCATCGGCGTAGGTCTCAGGGACCGGGCGGCTCGGCTCATACTTGGCCAGCAGCAGTCCGAGCACGCCCTTGGCCGGCGAGGTCAGCGGGTGGTGTGCGTCACTTTCGTGCACGGCGCCCTGAGCCTCAGAGTTCGGCGGCACGTAGGCGGGATGTGTGTCTGGCCAGAGCGCGGGCTGCCGGGGTTTCGTCAGCGTGAGCGCATTGCGGATTGTTCGCGCGCCCTCGTTGCGCCGTGAGAGGGGCGTGAGTGTGAATAGCTCACCCAGCGTCGCGGCGATGGCACCGTGGTGCATCTCATCGGAGAGGATCGCACCGACGGGCGTGTATGCAGACACGACAATCGCGGGTACCCTCACGCCGAGTCGGTCGAAGGTGAAGCCCATTTCGCCGGGCTTCGGCTCCTCGTCGGGTGGAGTGGCGGCGGGCGGCGGTACGTGGTCGTACGTCCCGCCGTGCTCATCGAAGGTGATGACAAGGGTCGTGTTGAGCGCGTTCGAGCCCGTCGTCGACGCCGACTCCTTGATTGCCGTGTACACCGATGAGAGCAGCACCTCGCCTGCACGCACATCCGACAGTGCGCTGTCGGTCACAGGCTTGCCATCGACCGTGCTCTCACGGAGCCGCCCGACCGGCGGGTGCATGTCGTTGTGGTTGAAGATCATTCGCGGCTCGATGAACGCGTAGGTCGGCAGGGTGCCGCGTGCTACATCGTCGTGAAACTGTTTCATGCCGCGAAAGTTTGACTTCCAGTACCGTTCGGTCGCCGCGGCGTGGATGAGGCCGGTAAGCGAGATGAGCTGGTCATCGTCGTAGTACACCCGCCACGAGATCCCGGCCTCCTCAAGCTGGGTAAACAGCGTCGTGGTGAACGCGGGGTCGAGCCACTTGCCGATGCCGCCGTTCTCGACGTTGGTGACGAAGCCGTGCGAGGTACCCGCGTGGAAGAACGAGCGATTACAGAACGTCTGCGACGGCACCGCACAGTGCCAGGCGTCGTACACCGCGAAGTTGCGGGCTAGCGTGCTCATCACCGGCAACATGTCGGGCGAGAAGCCGCCCATGGCGACGCCGTACTCCTCGACGGACGGCTCTTTCCCACCCTGCTCGTGCCGATAGTTGATGATGTAGTCGGTCACGAAGCCCGACATGGTGGGCGTCGCGCCGTCCGGCGGGGCGTTGAACGGTTTCGCGGCGCCGCGCTCGGTGAGGTGGGAATTGTCAGGTGGGTCGACGATGCCGAACAGCTGGGTGTTCACGTGCGGATAGGTCTCGCCCGGGTCGGGAGCGGGTTGCGACATCACCGTGTCGGTCGGTCCGTCGAAGACATGGGAAGGAACGACCGTTCCGTCGGGAGCCGTGTTGCTGTGATGGCCCTCCGCGATACCGCGAAACGATTGGCCGTTCGGCGGAGTTGTGTTCTCATACAGCCGACCCAGCAGGTTGTCGAACGAGCGGTTCTCGAACATGAGCACAACGAGGTGATCGAACCCGGGCTCCGAACGTGGCGCAACGGGAGAGTACCCGGGATCGGCATCGGCGGCCGCCGCGACCGCCGCTCCGGTGAGACCGCCGACGGCGAGCCCTGACACCGCGATCCCGGATGCGCGGAAGAAGTCGCGACGCGAGGCGCCGGACTGATTCTCTGGTTCACGTTTCCGCGACTCCATGGTTGATCTTGGCACGAAACCCCAGCTCGCGGCCAGAATGAATACATGACCGACATCTCCGGAAAACTCGTCCTCGTCGCCGGCGCCACGAGCGCCGCAGGCATCGCCGTCTGTCGCGAGTTGGCCTCGGCGGGAGCGCGGGTGATCGCTGTCGGTTCTCACGACGAGCGCATGCGCGATTTGGTCGAGACGGTTCCGGATGCCACGGGCATGATCTGCAATCTCGCCCACCTCGATGAGGTGGCCCGTTTGGGCGATCGTGTCCACGAGGATCACGGCCGAATCGACGGCCTCATTCACCTCGTCGGCGGTTGGCGCGGCGGCGGCGGACTGGCTGGCCAGAGCGACGAGGACTGGGACTTTCTGCACTCCCGCATCGTCACCACCCTGCGTAACACCACCCGCGTGTTCGTCGACGACCTGCAAGCCTCCGATGCCGGGCGGCTCGCTCTCGTCTCGACGACGACCCTCGACCGGCCGATGCCCGGCGGAGCAAACTACGCTGCCGCGAAGGCGGCCGCCGAAACCTGGGCGCGCGCAATCGCGAACGGATTCGAGAAGTCGGCGGCGTCGGCGAGCGTCACCGTCTTCGCGGTGCGAGCCCTGGCCGGTCTCGAAACCCAACTGGCGACCGAAGTGACGCGCCTGTGGGAGGCCGATGCGGCATCCGCTTTCTTTATGCGTTCGATCCTCACTGCTCCTGAGGGGAGCTGATCGCAAACTCCGCCGAGCGGCGGATGCTTCACGCACGCGGCCTCGCTAGCGTTGAGCTGTGATGTCGATTCCTGTGCCCGCGCTCGACCCGAACGATGCGACCTGGCGCCGCCCGGCCGTGACGCCCACGCAGTTGCGCGCCGACGCGATCCTCGCCGCCGTGCTCTTCGTCGGGACGCTATTCAGCCTCATGCTCTACCAGGTGGCTGGCCTCTACGAGGATCCGGCACCAATGTGGCTGAGCCTCATGTGGGCGGTGCTCATCACCCTGCCGCTCGCACTTCGACGCCGGTTTCCGAACACCGTGGCGGTCGTCGTATCTGTCGCATTCATCGTCGGCGGCGAACTGCATGTGCCCGAACTGCTGATCTGCAACATCACCCTGTTCATGGCGCTCTACGCGGTGGGTGCGTGGGTCGATAACCGGCGCACCGCACTCGTCGTGCGCGCGGTCATCATCGCGGCGATGCTCGGCTGGTTGGTTATCGCGATGTTCCGGCAGACCACCGACCCGGACGCGCTCGAGGGGTTCTCACGGGTGGGCGCGTTCTCGCCGCTCGTGGCTTACCTGATGATCCAGATCCTCACCAATCTGCTCTACTTCGGCGGTGCCTATTACTTCGGTGACCGTTCGTACGCGTCGGCACGTCAGAAAGCTTTGTTGGAATTTCGCACCGCGGAGCTGGAGCGGGAGCGGGAGCGCACCGAGCAGCAAGCGGTCGCGCTTGAGCGAGTGCGGATCGCCCGGGAGCTGCACGACGTTGTTGCCCACCATGTGTCAGTCATGGGGGTGCAGGCTGGGGCTGCTCGAACGGTGCTCGACTCGAATCCGGCCATGGCGCGCGATGCGCTGTCGAATGTTGAGCTCGGCGCCCGCACGGCAATCGACGAGCTGCAGAAGCTCCTGCACACGCTTCGCGAGTCCGAACCGGTCGACGACTCCGCATCGACGAGCGCGTCGACTCTCGGCCTCAATTCGCTGGATGCCCTCGCCGCCGACTCGACAGCGTCCGGGCTGCCCACCACGCTTGAGATGATCGGCGAGCCACGTGAGGTGCCGGGGTTGGTGCGCCTGAGCCTCTATCGCATCGCGCAGGAGGCGCTCACCAACGCCCGCAAGTACGCGGGAACCGCCGCGACAGCAGATGTGCGCGTGCGCTACTTGCCCGGGGCTGTGGAGCTGGAGGTCGCGAACACCGGGTCGGTGCCCTCGCAACCCCGGGCGGGCGGTCTGGGCCACATCGGAATGCGCGAGCGTGTCGATGCGCTGGGCGGAACGCTTGAACTCGGGCCGCGGGCCCGGGGTGGGTACCTCGTGCGCGCCCGCATTCCCGATACCGAAGCGCCGCCCATCACGCCCGACGATGCATCGACACCAGCCCCACAGGAGACCGCACGATGACCACTACTCGAGTGCTCCTCGCTGACGACCACGAGATGGTTCGGGCGGGCTTTCGCATCATCCTCGGCTCGCAACCCGACATCGAGGTAGTGGGAGAAGCGGCTACCGGCACCGAGGCGCTTGCCCGAGCCGTCGAGCTCCACCCCGACGTGATCTGCATGGACGTGCAGATGCCCGACATGGACGGGTTGGAAGCCACGCGACGCATCATCGCGGACGACGAGGGAACATCCGCCGTTCTCATCCTCACCACCTTCGACCGCGACGACTATCTCTTTGAGGCACTGTCCGCGGGAGCAAGCGGGTTCCTGCTCAAGAACTCGACTCCAGAGCAACTCATCGATGCCGTTCGGGTCGTGGCCTCCGGCGACGCTCTGCTTGCTCCAGCGGTCACCCGTCGCGTGATCGAGCGGTTCGGCGGCCACGCGGATGCTGCAGCTCGAGTCTCTGGGGTGGCGACTCGTGTGCGGCCGGACGCGCTCGACACCCTTACCGATCGTGAGGGTGAAGTGCTCTCACTTGTGGCGCAGGGCTTGTCCAACGCCGAAATCGCCCAGCAACTGTTCGTGGGTGAGGCCACCGTGAAGTCGCACGTGTCCAAGGTGTTGCAGAAGCTCGGTCTGCGGGACCGGATCCAGGCCGTGGTCTACGCCTACGAGCACGGCGTCGCGGTCCCTGGCACCTGACCCGAAGTTTCGGGAGGTCAGGTGGAGTGTCCGACCCGCTATCCGCGACGGACCCCTCGATTTCCCGCCCGAAGCACGGTCACGGGGATGAAACGATGCTCTCGCGTGGCATTCGGATGGCGAAAAGCGACGCGGCGGCGAGGAATAGCGCGGCCAGACCAAACGCCAGCGGGAACGAGGCGGTGTCCACCAGCCACCCGGCAACCAGGGGGCCGACAATGGCCCCCAGATCGCTGGCCATCGAGAACACCGCGACCGGACGACCGCCCTTCGCTCCGGCCGTCGCGTCACCAACCGCGGCCGCTGGTGCGGTTCCCATGAACGCGGCAGCCACCCCGTAGACGGCGAGCAGCACGGTGAGGACGACCATATTCGGCGAGAACGAAATACCGAGAATGGTGAGTGCCGCGACGGCATAGGCCCCGAGGATGGCAGGTCTTCGCCCGACGGTATCCACGAACTTGCCCGCGGGTCCCAGTGCGAGGGTCTGAGCCACCGCCGCTATCGCGAAGGCGATGCCGGTCCACGCCGGTTCACCACGCAGGACGTCCACGACGAGCACCGGAATAAGCGCACTCCTCACGCCGAGTGAGGTCCAGCCGTTGGCGAAGTTCGCCAGCACTGCCACTCGGAATCGGGTGTCTCTGAGGACGGCCCGGAAAGGTACAGCGTCGACCCGCGCCGGGCCCCCAACTTCCCGCGACCGTGGACGCAGCAAAACAATGCCGACGAGTCCGGCAATCGCGAGCGTCCCGGCATAGAAGAAGAACGGGGCCGTGAGCGAGATCGCGGCCAACACCCCGCCGATCGCCGGTCCAGCCATGCCGCCAATGAGGAAGCCGCCCTGATAGAAGCCAACCGCTCGGCCGCGTTGCGTCGGCACTGTCGAGCCGAGGAGGAGCGTCATGGCCGACACCGTGAACATGGCCGAGCCGATGCCGCCGGCTCCCCGCAGCAACAACACATCGACGTAGCTGTGCGCGATCCCGACGAGCCCGCTCGACAGGGCGACGATTCCGATGCCAACCGCAAGAAGCACCCGCTCGCCGACGAGGTCGATGAGCCGACCACAAAACGGACTGGTGACAAACCGCAGAAGCGCGAACGCCGAAACGACGGCGCCGACCTCGACATACCCGACGCCGAAGGTGGCCACATAGACCGGGAGAACCGGAACAACAACACCGAACCCGACCATCACGAAGAAGGCCACGACACCGAGCACCAACACATCTCGCGGCAACCGCGGGCAGTCCGTAGCGCGGCGGGTCAGAGACACTCGAATCACTCACCCAGCGTAGGCCTGGCGGGAACAACAGGGCGCCACCGGAGGACCCGATGAGCACCGTTCAGACCACGCAGAACTCGTTGCCCTCCGGGTCGGTCATCACGACGTGATCCGGTCGCCCCTCGGGGTCGTCATACTGGCGAACCAGCACGGCACCGGCGTCGACAAGCTCGGCGACCGCAGCACGCACGCGCGGCCATCGAACGGCGAGAGGTTCGGCCCTCCCTCCACCCGCTTGCACGTCTATGTGCATTCGGTTCTTCACGATCTTGCTTTCAGGGACGCGGAGGAACGAAATGCGCGGCAGCGTCCCGCTTGGATCGTCGATGTAGGCACCGTCGTTCCATTCCGCCTCGGGAACGCCGATGCTCGAGAACCAGTCATGCCACGAACGAAATCCACCGGGTGCTGGCCGATCCCGATACCCGAGGGCTCGCTTCCAAAAGGCGGCTAGCCGCATCGGGTCTGCGCAGTCGACGGTCAGGGTCCACTCGGTTGCCATGCAGCCAGCAAAGCACGTGATCCTCTCGAAGGATAGCGCCGTCTCCCCCGCACGGCGGAGACGAAAGACCCTTCCCCAGACGGATGCTCCGCGCTGCTCGCCCGCCGTACCGTTGGCTTACGTTCACCGAAAGGGCTTCACATGCTCGAGATTCGAAATGTCACCAAGACATATGGCACGCGGCAGGTGCTCACCGACGTCAGCTTTGACGTCGCACCCGGCCGCATGACCGGATTTGTCGGCGGCAACGGCGCCGGCAAGACCACCACCATGCGCATCATCCTCGGTGTGCTGAGCACCAACGCCGGCACGGTCAGCCTCGGCGGCAGCCGGCTCACTCCAGACGATCGTCGACGGTTCGGCTACATGCCGGAAGAGCGTGGGCTCTACCCGAAGATGAAGGTCGAGGAGCAGCTCGTCTATCTGGCTCGGCTGCACGGCTTCACCACCGAGGCCGCCCGCCGCAACGCCCGCGAACTGCTCGAACGACTAGGCCTCGGCGAGCGCAGTAACGACGCCGTTGAGAGCCTCTCGCTTGGGAACCAGCAGCGCGCCCAGATCGCCGCAGCGCTGGTGCACGATCCCGAGGTCCTCATACTCGACGAGCCGTTCTCCGGACTCGACCCGCTCGCCGTCGACGTTGTCGTCGGTGTGCTCAAGGACCGCGCCACGGCCGGAGCACCCGTACTGTTCTCGTCGCACCAGCTCGACATCGTCGAACGACTCTGCGACGACCTCGTCATCATTGCCGACGGCCGTATCCGGGCTTCCGGTTCACGCGAGGGGCTCCGCGCCCAGCACTCGCGGCTCCGCTACGAGCTCGTGTCGAGCGGCGACGCCGGCTGGCTGCGCGCTGAGGACGGTGTAACGGTGGTCGACTTCGACGGTGGGTATGCGTTGTTCGACGCCGACACCGAAGCGACCGCCCAACACGTCCTCCGCTCCGCACTGAGCCGGGGCGACGTGGCAACGTTCGCTCCGCAGCATCCGTCCCTCGCCGAAATCTTCAAGGAGGTCATCAAATGACGACCACAACCCCGGACAGTGTCTCGCGCACCCGGCCGTCAGCACCCAGCACCGTTCAGGCGACCTGGCTTGTCGCCGAGCGTGAGATCACGATGCGCCTGCGCAGCAAAGCGTTTCTCATCTCCACCGGAATTCTCCTACTGCTCGTTCTCGCCTCCATCGTGATCGGTGGGTTCTCGGCCCAAAACGTAAGCGACACGAAGGTCGCGGTCGTCGGAACCGCGTCGCAGGCGGTCTCTGGGGCAGAAGGTCTCGACGTGACCGAGGCCTCCAGCGTCGAGAAGGCCGAAGCGCTCGTGAAGGACGGAACCGTCGAAGCGGCCATCGTGCCCGACTCCACCACCCCGCTCGGGATTGCCGTCATCGGCGACACCGAGGTGCCCAGCGGGCTGCTCGGCCAGTTGAGCATGTCTCCGCCCGTGCACCTGCTCGATGACACTGCGGCAAACCCGCTCATCGTTTACTTCGTCGCCCTGGGCTTCGGGCTCGTGTTCTTCATGTCGGCGATGACATTCGGCTCGACGATTGCGCAGAATGTCGTTGAGGAGAAGCAGACGCGTGTCGTCGAGATCCTGATGTCGGCCGTTCCGGTCCAGGCGCTCATGGCAGGCAAGGTACTCGGCAACTCGATCCTCGCCTTCGGTCAGATCGCCGTGATTGCGGCGTTGTCGATCATCGGCCTGACCATCACCGGGCAAACCGACCTGCTCACCGGGCTCGGCGCCCCGATCGTCTGGTTCGTCGTCTTCTTCGCGATTGGCTTCGTGCTCCTCGCCGCACTTTTCGCAGCGACCGCGTCCATGGTTTCCCGCCAGGAGGACATCGGCTCGACCACAACCCCGGTCACCATGCTCGTGATGATTCCCTACTTCCTGGTCATCTTTTTCAACGACAACCCCACGGTGCTGGCGATCATGTCGTACGTGCCGTTCTCCGCTCCGGTGGGAATGCCCGTGCGCCTGTTCCTCGGCTCGGCCGAGTGGTGGGAGCCGCTGCTGTCGCTCGCGATCCTCGTCGTCTCAACGATCGCGGTCATCGCGCTCGGATCCCGGATCTACCAGAACTCGCTCCTCAAGATGGGTGCTCGAGTGAAGTGGGGCGAGGCTCTCAAGAGCTAATTCGCCGCGTGCCCCCAGATCACCCCTGACGATGTCTGACACATCTTCAGGGGTGATTTGTGTATCCGGCCACAAACTGAGTGTTCCTCAGTTATAAGCTGCAGGTCTCACTCGGTGCGTTACCCGACAGGACCGGATATGACTCTTCCCGCTACGCCCTCATCCACCCCTCGCCTTCCCCGGCAGACGCCGGAGCCGCCGCTCAATCCGCTGCGCTACCACGCCATGGTGAACCCGGCCCACATCCCAGAGCCGTCCCCTCCCCGTCGGTCACGGCGGCGGTGGCCCGCGGTCGCCGCGCTCGGAGCCGCTGCCGTTCTGCTCGCGGCAGTTGTCGCGGCTGGCTCGGTGATGACCGGACTGGTAGGCGGTTAGTCTCTGGACGAACTCCTCGCGAACGGCAACACTGGAAAGCACACGTCGCCGTGCTTCGCCTCGGCGATTGACGAGGGGACATCTCATGAGCGAATCCGCGGTACCACAGCACCCGATCGACGCCAGAGTGGCACCGTTGGACAACGCCATTGTGCTGACGCTCGAGCGAGTGCTTCCCGCGACAATTCCTGAGATCTGGCACGCACTCACCGACCGCCATCGCGTGGCCGGCTGGGCGCCCTACCACCCGTCACGCGACCTCACAGCGACAGGCCCGGTGTCTCTCCCCGAATCCACCACGGACGACGACGACGAGGAACCACCAGAAAGTCAAGGTGAGGTCCTTTCCGTCATACCCGGGCGGATGCTGTCGCTCACGTGGGGCGACGACACGCTCGATTTTGAGGTGGTTCCGTCAGAGAACGCGACGGTACTTCGCCTCAGCCATACGTTCGACGACCGCGATAACGCGGCCAGCTACGCGGCGGGATGGCACCTCTGCCTCACCGCGCTCGACGGCATCACCCAGGGCCTTGAGATTCCGCCCATGACCGGGGAAGCCGCCAAACTACACGGCTGGGATGTGCTCAACGAACAGTACGAACGACTATTACGCTGAGTGAGTGACTGAAATTCTCCACGACCCTAACTTCCGCGGCTTCGCAAGCGACAACTACGCGGGCGCACACCCCGAAGTACTCGACGCGATCGTCCAGGCCAATGGCGGCCACCAGGTCTCCTATGGCGGCGACGTGTACACCGCCCGTCTGCAGGAGGTTTTCGCCTCGCACTTCGGCGAGGGCGTTGAGGTGTTCCCCGTCTTCAACGGAACCGGCGCCAATGTCACCGCGCTACAGTCCATGCTTCCGCGCTGGGGAGCGGTCATCTCCGCATCCACCGCGCACATTAACGTCGACGAGGGCGGAGCCCCCGAACGCGTCGGCGGCATCAAGCTGTTGACGGTGCCCTCCCCGGACGGCAAGCTCACCCCCGAGCTGATTGATCTCGAGGCATGGGGCTGGGGTGACGAACACCGCGCTCAGCCGCTCGTCGTCTCCATCACCCAGTCGACCGAACTCGGAACGCTGTACTCGGTCGACGAGGTGCGCGCCATCGCCGACCACGCCCACGCGCATGGAATGGCGCTGCACATGGACGGTGCCCGGCTGGCCAACGCGGCGGCTTCGCTCGGCGTCCCGCTCAAGGCGTTCACGACCGACGCCGGCGTCGACGTGCTCTCGTTCGGCGGAACGAAAAACGGTCTCCTGTTTGGTGAGGCGGTCGTCGTTCTCAACCCCGCCGCATCCGATGGCCTGATTTTTCTTCGCAAGCTCAACATGCAACTCGCGTCAAAACTCCGTTTCGTGTCTGCCCAGCTCATCGCCCTGCTCGAGGGTGACTTGTGGCTGCGTTCGGCCCAGCACGCCAACGCGATGGCCGCACGGCTTCGGGGCGCGCTCGACGAGCTGGTTTCCACCGGTGCGGTGACGGGTCTCAGGTTCAGTCAGCCGACGCAGGCGAACGCGGTGTTCGCGACGCTGCCCGCCGAGTCGATCGAGGTGTTGCGCGAAAAGTTCCACTTCTACGACTGGGATGCGGCACAACGCGAGGTCCGGTGGATGTGTTCGTTTGACACGACCGAAGCCGACATCGATGCCTTTGTCGAGGGCATTCGCACTGAGCTCGCGACAGACGCCCGCGCTTAACCCCTGATCTGCCCGCTGTCGAGTTCTTGCGGCGGGTGGGCCCACTTGCCATACTGACGCTGCCTGAGCAACGAAGGCGGACAAGGGGGTCCTCATGACTGCGACACACTCCAACCGGTCGATTCTGCGGCGGAAGCCCATCGAAGACATCGAGGAAGAGAACAAACACAGCGGGCTGACCAAGAGCTTGGGTCTCTGGCAACTCACGGCCATCGGCGTCGGCGGA
Organism: Okibacterium sp. HSC-33S16; assembly: GCF_024171565.1. GTDB lineage: Bacteria > Actinomycetota > Actinomycetes > Actinomycetales > Microbacteriaceae > Mycetocola_A. The sequence goes on along the minus strand of NZ_JALJZZ010000002.1, from coordinate 442,738 downwards.
ATCATCGGAGTCGGCATCTTCTCACTGGCCGGGCTTGTGGCTGCCGGGAGCGAAGATTCACCGGGCGTCGGCCCTGCCGTGCTCATTTCCTTCCTCATCGCGGGGCTTGCCTCGGCCGCCGCCGCCCTGTCGTACGCCGAATTCGCCGGAATGGTCCCGCGCGCAGGGTCGGCCTACACCTACGGCTACGTCGCCCTCGGCGAGATCATCGGCTGGTTCATCGGCTGGGATCTGTTGCTCGAGTACATCGCGATTGTCGCGGTTGTTGCCATCGGGATCTCCGGGTATTTCGAGGCGTTCCTCAACGGCATCGGCCTCGACATGCCGGCCGCGCTCACCTCAACCTTTGACGAAGGACGTGGTGGGGTGGTCAACCTGCCCGCCATCGCCGTCTGCCTGCTCGTGACCTGGATCCTCAGCCGAGGCACCCAGGCATTCGGTCGCTTCGAGCTGGTCGCCGTCGCGATCAAAGTACTTTTGATCCTCTTCATCATCGGGCTCGGGATCTTCTACATCGACACGGCCAACTACAACCCGTTCATGCCAAGCGGATTCGGGCCCGTCGTCGCCGGAGCGGCAACCGTGTTCTTCGCCGTCTTCGGCTATGACGCCATGAGCACGGCAGCGGAGGAGTCCACCGACGGCAAGAAGCACATGCCCAAGGCCATCATCCTGTCGCTCATCATCGCCATGCTGCTCTACGTCGCGGCAACCCTCGTGCTCACCGGCATGCAGAACTACAAGGACATCTCGCCAACAGCCGGCTTCGCATCCGCGTTCCAGAGCGTCGGGCTTCCGGTGATCGCCACCATCATTGCCGTGTTCGCCGTACTGTCCATCCTCACGGTCATGCTGACCTTCCTCCTCGGTGTCACTCGGGTGTGGTTCTCGATGAGTCGCGACGGACTTTTGCCTGCCTGGTTCTCGCACACCGACAAGCGCGGCACCCCGCAACGCGTTACCTGGATCGCCGGAATTTCGTCGGCATTCCTCGCCGGAGTGTTTCCGATCAAGGAAGTAGCAGACCTCACCAACATCGGAATCCTCGCCGCCTTCGTTGTGGTGTGTACGTCGGTGATCGTCTTCCGATACACGAAACCGGATGCTCCGCGAACGTTCCGTCTGCCTCTCATGCCGGTGGTTCCTGCTTTCGGTGTCGTGGCATCCGCTTTTTTGATGATCCAGCTCCACTGGGAAACCTGGGTTCGCTTCGGCGTGTGGCTCGTGATCGGGCTCGCAATTTACTTTTTGTACGGGCGGCGTCATTCGCTGATGAATCCGGACAGCCCCAGGCATCGGACGGTCGAGGCGAAAGCTCAGCGCTAGTCGAGCGTCGGGCGCGAATGTGCTGCTCTTTCACGCGCGTAGGCTGGAGGGAGCTCTCCGTGAGGGCGCAACGAGAAGGAACACATGCACGCTGACCGATATCGCCCCGATGGGATTCTGTTCGACCCTCGTGAGCTCGTTCGGTTTGGTCCGCATCTCGGTGCGCACAAAGTGGCGCTGCGCGTTGTGGTTTCGATCCTTGCGCCGCTGCTCGTGCTTTTTGCTCTCGATCACCTCGAACTCGCCGGCTACGCGTTGCTCGCCGCTTTGGCGTCGGTGTACGGCCGCATGGCACCGCCGCTGCAACGGATGGTCGTGCAGACCGAGTTCGGGCTCTGTCAAGTGGCGCTCATCATCGCCGGCGCGGCGCTGTCCGCCGCCGAGGCGTCGCCGTGGCTGGTCGTCCTCTGCATCGCGATCGCGGCCGGGCTCGGCACGGTGGTTGCTGATGCTCGCTCGTGGCGTCCGGCAGGGTCAGTGTTCTTTGTGTTCGGTCTCGGTGTGTCGGCGTCACTGCCGACCACGTGGCCCGGGGTCGGTGTTGCCGCAATGCTCGCCGGGTCCGCGCTGGCGTTCACCCTCCTCGTGACCGCGATCTCCGGTCTCGGTAAACAGGGCCTTCGGGCTCGACGACGGCTTGCGGGCAAGGCCACCGGCTCCTACCCGGCGATGCGACCGGCACCTCGGGACTGGCGGCTGATCGTCACGCACGCCGCCATGTGCTTCCTCGGTGCCGGAATCGCGGGCGGTATCGCGCTGTCGCTCGGCTGGCAGCACCCGTACTGGGCGATGGTGTCGGCTGTTGTTCCTGTCGTCGGTGCGACCACGTCTGGCCAGCTCATCCGGGGAAGTCACCGCGTACTCGGCACACTCATCGGGTTACTCGTCGCGATCCTCCTGTTCGGATGGCAACCGCAGGGCCTCATGCTCATCCTGATCCTCGTCGCCCTGCAGGCAGGCACCGAGCTCGTTGTTCTGCGTAACTACAGCTCTGCCCTCTTGTTCCTGACGCCGCTCACGGTCGGGATGGGGCTCCTCAACGGCCCGAGACCCGTTCTCCCGCTGGTTGTCGACCGGGGCCTCGAGACGATCGTGGGCGTCGCCGTTGCCGCTGTCCTCATTCTCGCGACGCACCGGGTACGGCACCCGAAGGTGACCGCGCACTAGCTTCCGGGAGTCGGCTGCAATTCGATTCCCCGCGGACATCGGACAATAACCAGCCAGCCGCATGGCGGCACAGACTCAAAACCGAGCAAATCTTGAGCTTCTCCAGACCCTTTCACGGGGTCCCCTTATGGGGGGTGCCGGAGGGTGAATTCTGCGAGAGGAAGATCCTCTCTGCCGTGCGGCCCGGTCACCCGAGACCCGTCGCATGAAGCGGCTGGGTTTGCGATGCGGCGGTTCTGCGCTCGCACCTGACCCTCAATCATGGCGTGCATCCCGCCACCCGGGGTGCGCGTCGGAAAAGGACATTGTGAAAGCCCACACAAGAGCAATCGCAGGACTCAATGCGAGCGTCCTCGTAGGAGCCGCCTTGGTGCTGCTCGCCACCGCAGCCCCCGCAAGCGCGCATGCGCCCGAAGTCGATGCCAGCTGTGAAGGAATTTCGGTCAACTTCGAGAACTACTCGACCACCACCGAAGACAGCAACCCCAACCTCGTTTCAGTCTCCATTGATGACATTGAAGTGGCTGCAGAGCGGTTCGGAGAATCGTTCCGAGACACCTACGCATTCGACAGCACCACCGTCGGCCATACCTACTCGATCATCGTGGATGCCGTCGGCACGACCTATGACAGAACGTTCGACGGAACCACTGATCCCTGCCCAGCGGCCTCTGTGCCTGCGGATGCGGTGGCGGAAGTCAGTGTGCGTCCGCCGACCTGCGACGCGCCCGCCCGGCTCGTTCTCGGTGCGGTGACGAACGCCACCTGGTCGACGCCCACCGCCGAAGTGGGCCCCGGGACATACTCCGTGATTGCGACCGCTGACGACGGCCACACCTTCGCCAATGGAGAGAAAACACTGACCTTCACCTCCACCCTCGCTGGCACACTAACCCGAGTCGATGACGGCTGCACTCCTTCCGTCGTCGTCCCACCAAAGCCCGCTCCGGTGGTCACAAGCATCCCTGTCGAGGAGAAGGACTGCTCGAGCACGTCCATCGCGACAACAACGACAACAGTCAGCACCGACTGGATCCTCGACACATCATCCAACGTCTGGACGCCGGAAGCTCCGGCGTCCACGACGACGACCGCGGTTCGTGCGGCGACCCCCGTCGAATGCCCGGTTGCGGTGACTCCGCCGACACCTTCCGCGACCGACAGCAGTCCGGTTGCAGACGTGCTTCCCTCCACGGGAACCAATAACGCATGGATGTTCGCTGTGGCGGGCGGACTTCTCCTGATGGGCGGCGCGCTCGTCGCCGTTCGGCGGCTTCGCCGGGCGTAACCCGTAACAGAAGCGGCTCGCACAATCTCGGCTGTGCGAGCCGCTTTTCGTGATATCTCCGCCGTACCTCGCGATTGCCCCTCCTCGCACCCCGGGCTGGACGGCGAATGCTAACAGAAATACCCCTCGCGATCTGCCCGCCCTTTTTGTGAGCACTGATCACATAGTGTGACTACGTCAAATGAATCTGGAGCGGGGGCAGGTCACGATGGGGTCGTTGGATGATGGTCGTCGAGTTGCGGTGGTCATTGAGGATCAGGCCGATATTCGCCACCTCCTCGAAGTGACATTAACCCAGGCGGGATTCGACGTTGCCGGAGCCGGAAATGGCATCGACGGAATTCAGGCCGTTCATGAGCACAACCCGGTTGTCACGACGCTCGACCTCAGCATGTCGGGCATGGACGGATTCGAAGTCGCCAGACGCATCCGGGAGTTCAGCAATACCTACCTCATGATGGTTACCGCGCGCGACAGCGAAATCGATACGTTGTCCGGTCTTCAGGCCGGCGCGGACGACTACCTTACGAAACCGTTCCGGCCACGTGAGCTTCGAGCGCGAATTGCCGCGATGCTTCGGCGCCCTCGCACGCCCCTGCCGCAGCCGACCGACACCCCTCAAACGGAGCTCTCGATGATTCCCGCCTCGGAGCCTGGCACCACCGCTTCGTATCGAGCGAGCAGCACCGAAGACTGGGTCGAGCACAACGGACTACGACTGAGCACGGACATGCGCCTGGCCGTGCTCGACGACACCGAGTTGCACCTCACCCGCACGGAGTTCGACCTCCTGGCCGCGGTCCTGGAAGGAAATCGCCGCGTGCAGAACAAAGGTGACCTCGCGCTGCTCGCGCGCGGTGACAGTGCGTCGTCGTCGCATTACGTGACGGACACAGACAAGCGCTCGCTGGAAAGCCACCTCAGCAACCTCCGGCACAAACTCGGCGACAGTTTGGACGAGCCACGATGGATCGAGACCGTCCGAGGTGTCGGTTACCGTTTGGCCGCCAGGAAGTAGTCACTCCGACCGTCGCTCGGCCCGCACAAGGAACGCGTTAGGCCCCGAAACGCTGGAACAGGCTGTCAGACAACTCGTCGAACTGCGAGTCGACGACACGGCGCGACGCGTCGGCGTCGTACCACTCGATAATCTCGCGTGCACCGTCCTCGAAGAACGTGGACTGTCGGAAGTCAGGGACGAGTGCCTTGAGCTTGCTGTTGTCGAACACCATCGAGTGGGCCTTGTCTCCGAGAAGGCCGGGGCCCAAGTCGGGTGCTGCCGCCGCAATGGCGTCGCTCGGAACGTGAACGAGAACGGGCTCGACGCCGGCCGCGCGGCCGAGTGCTGCGTAAATCGCGTCCCAGGTGGGTGCCTGGTCGCCAGTGATGTGGAACGTGTCGCCGAGCGCGGCGTCGCGCCCGAAGAGCCCGACGAAGCCGACAGCGAAGTCCCGAGTGTGTGTGATGGTCCACTGGGTGGTGCCGTCGCCGTGCACGACCACGGGGAGCCCGCGACGCATGCGCTCAATGTCGGTCCAACCGCCCAACGTCGGCAGCGCGGTGCGGTCGTAGGTGTGTGACGGTCGAACGATGGTGATGGGATAACCGGATGCCCGATACTCGGCGACGAGGACGTCTTCGCAGGCGATTTTGTTGCGTGAGTACTCCCAGAACGGGTTGCGCAGCGGTGTCGACTCGGTGACCGGGGAGTATGCGGGCGGCTTCTGATAGGCCGAAGCGGAACTGATGAAGATGTACTGGCCCGTGCGGTCGCGAAAAGCGTCGAGGTGCAGCTGGTCGGGAGTGAAGCTGAGGAAGTCAGCGACCACGTCGAAGTTTCGGTTTCCGATCGCTGCCGAGAGTGACTCAGGATCGCGGACATCAGCCTCGAGCGTTTCGATGTCAGCGCCGAGCGGGCGGCTTTCGGACCTGCCGCGGTTAACCACGGTCACCTCCCATCCGCGCTCGGCGGCGAGCGCCACCGAGGCACTGCTGATGATTCCGGTTCCACCAAGGACGAGGACACTCTGTGCAGACATGTCCATCAGTCTGTCAGGATCACTCGCCGCGAGGTGCAAAAAGTGCAGGGGTTGTGTCGCACCCCACTGCCGCATAGTCAGCAACTTGCGGTCAGGTTACCTCCTGTTGCACCCCGATTTCGAGGCCGCCACCTGCCGAACGTAACGTCGAAGAATGACCGCGCCAGAAGCATCCGCCCCCACGATCTCGAACCTGCTCGCGGAGACACGACGTTACCCAGCGCCCGAGGGGTTTGCGGCACAGGCCAACTTCTCGGCCGCGGACTGGGAGAAAGCGGACGCGGACCCCACCGCGTTCTGGGCCGAAGCGGCCGCCCGGCTCGACTGGGCAGAGCCCTGGCACACCACCCACACCTGGGAGCCGGTCACCGAAGGGGCCGACGGCGAACTGACCGTGCCGAAGGCCGAGTGGTTCGCCGGCGGAAAACTCAACGTCGCGGTGAACTGTGTTGACCGGCACGTGGCGGCGGGCAAGGGCGAGAAGATCGCGCTGTACTTCGAGGGTGAGCCGGGTGACCGGCGGGCGATCAGTTACGCCGAACTGCAGCGTGAAGTGTCGAAGGCCGCAAACGCCCTGACCGAGCTCGGCATCGGCACAGGCGACCGCGTTGTCATTTACCTGCCGGTGATTCCGGAGACCATCATCGCAACGCTGGCTGTTGCTCGGATCGGCGCGATCCACTCGTTGGTGTTCGGTGGGTTCAGCGCTGAGGCGTTGCGGTTCCGGGTTGAGGACACCCGGGCAAAGCTGTTGATCACGACCGATGGGCAGTTCCGCCGCGGGTCGGCGGTCGCTGTGAAAGACAATGCAGACGCCGCTGTCGAGGGCGTTCCGAGCATCGAGCACGTGCTCGTGGTGCGGCGCACGGGCGATGCGACCCCGAACATCGCGTGGACTGACGGACGCGACGTCTGGTGGCACGAGACCGTCGACGAAGCAGCCGATGTGCACGACGCTGAGGCGTTCGATGCCGAGACGCCGCTGTTCATCATCTATACCTCGGGGACAACCGGTAAGCCCAAGGGGCTTGTGCACACGTCGGGTGGCTACCTGACCCAGGCGTCGTGGAGCCATTGGGCAATCTTCGACGCCAAGCCCGACGACGTGCACTGGTGCACCGCAGACCTTGCCTGGGTTACCGCGCACACCTACGAGATCTACGGACCGCTGTCGAACGGGCTCACTCAGGTGATCTACGAGGGCACTCCGAACACTCCACACACGGCACGGCACTTCGAGATCATCGAGCGCTACGGCGTGACGACGTACTACACGGCGCCCACGCTCATCCGCACGCTGATGACCTGGTTCCCCGATGGCGTGCCCGCCGACTACGACCTCTCGTCGTTGCGGCTGCTTGGCACCGTCGGTGAGGCGATCAACCCGGAAGCGTGGGTCTGGTTCCACACCCACATCGGTCAAGGCAAAGCACCAATCGTCGACACCTGGTGGCAGTCCGAGACCGGCGCCTCGGTGATGGCCCCGATGCCCGGCGTCTCAACACTCAAACCAGGCTCCGCTAACCGAGCCCTGCCCGGACTCTCGACGCTCGTTGTCGATGACGACGGCAACGCGGTGCCGTTTGGCGAAGGAGGGTACCTCGTCGTCGATCGCCCCGGTCCCGGCCTCGCACGCTCGGTCTGGGGCAACCCCGAACGCTACCGCGACTCGTACTGGGCCAGGTTCTGGAAGCAGGGCTACTTCTTCTCCGGCGACGGCGCCAAGTGGGACGACGACGGCGACATTTGGGTACTCGGTCGCGTCGACGACGTCATCAACGTGTCGGGTCACCGCCTGTCCACGATCGAGATTGAGTCGTCGCTCGTCGCACATCCGGCGGTCGGCGAGGCAGGCGTTGTCGGTGTGACGGATGCCATCACCGGGCAAGCCATCGCGGCGTACGTCATTCCTGCGGAGCGTTCGCATGGTCCTGAGTCCGACGACCCCGCCTACTGGCTCGGTCTGCGCGACGAACTCACCGCAACACTCCGCGCACACGTCGGGGCGCAGATCGGTCCCATCGCCAAACCACGCGACATCATTCTCGTTCCCGATCTGCCGAAAACGCGATCCGGCAAAATCATGCGGCGACTGTTGGGCGATATCTCGGACTCCCGCCCACTCGGCGACGTGACGAGCTTGCAGGACGAGACGGCGCCGGCTCGGATCGAGCACATCGTGAAGGCCGGTCGCGGTCTCATCGGCTAAAGCACCAGCCTTTCTTAGCCGAGTGTGCGCACACGTCCCTTTTGCTGGACGGCCGCGCGAAGCGAGACCGCCTGCCTGCCCCGAACTGGGTATGCCGGCTCGCGTCTTTACCCAGACGTCATGACTAAGCTGAAGGCGAGTTTCCTTTTCTGAAAGTTGAGACCGACCTCGCGATGACCAACCTGCCCGCAGAACCGACGCCTGCGCGTCGACGCGGTGTTTGGCGCAGGTTTGTGCGAGGACCCCTTGTTGCGGCCGCCGCTATTGCTGCGATATTCGCAGTTGGAGCAACCGGGAACACGGGGCAGACATACGCGCTATGGTCTGACACTTCAGAAGCACAGCTGCAGATTGCAACCGCAGGCACCGTCACCGCCACGTCAAACGCAACGTCTTCAAGTGCAGCGTTCTCTGCAGGGGTGTTGACGCGTTTAGACACCGCGACAGTCACGAATACCGGCACTGTCACCGCCGACTATAGGACGACGACGAAGGTAGCCGGTCCTTCCTCCTCAACATTCGCTGGCAGGCTCAAGGTTCAAGTGTGGAAGACGCCAACAGCAGGCGTTTGCACCCTTCCGGCGAACACGCCGTCCTATGCATGGGGCGCCCCGGAAATAGCACTGACGGGAACGCTGGCTGCGCAGACATCCGTGCACTATTGCGCTCTCACGTCCCTCTCGAGAGCCGACAATCTACTCGCTAGCGGCAGCGTGAGCGCATCGCTGGAGACGACGCTGATTCGTGGATCGTGGTCGAGCACCGCCAGTTCCCCGATGACGCAGACCTTCAGCGATGCGCCGCCGACCGCGCCCGTCGGCCTTCGGGCGTCAGGAACCGCTGCGTTCTCGACCACGATCAGTTGGACCGCCTCGAGTGACCTGGTTGCCGTCACCGGCTACGACGTGTATCGGGACTCGACCCTTCTTGGGTCCACGACATCGACGTCTATCGCCGACCTAACGGTCAAGCCCTCAACGAAGTACAGCTACGTCATTCGCGCTCGAGATGGGGCGGGCAACTCAACGCCGTCTGCGCCATTCAGTGTGACAACCCCTGCGGTGAGCGCGCCGGTCGGTTACTACCAGGTCCGCAACACCAAGAGTGGATTGTGCATCAACGCTGGGGGGACCACCAATTTCGCGCCCTTGACTCAGCAAGACTGCCTGAGTCAAGCGCCGCTCAGCCAATCATGGACATTTACCAGCACTAACCCCGCCGGCTACTTCGCTGTCGCACCCAAGGTCACTCCGACAGTTGTGTGGGATGTCGAAGGAGTGGCAGGGTCCAACGCTGCCCGAGTGATTCTTTACCAGCCCAATCAGGGAACGAATCAGCAATTCAGTGTGGTTGCCGTGGCGGAGAACAAGTACCAGTTCGTCGCGCGAAACAGCGGCAAGTGCCTGTCCGTCATTCAAGGCGTAGCACCCACTGCTGCCACACACTATGAGCAGCAAATCTGTGACGCGATGAACGATGCACAGACCTTTAGCCTCATCTTCGTCGACACAACGGCTCCGGACGTGCCGACCAGCCTCACCGCAAAAAACACAACTCAAACATCCACGCAACTCTCGTGGAGCGGTTCGACCGATGACGTCGGAGTGGTGGGCTATGACGTCTTTCGCGATGGAACCTTGATCAAAACCGTAGCGACACTTTCCTTCAGCGATGCCTTGCTCTCGGCCGGCACGTCTTACAAGTACGAGGTCGCGGCTCGCGATAAGGCCGGGAACGTTTCTGCTAGATCGCAAGCGGTGACGGTGACTACTTTGAGCCCGCCAATCGCGGCGATGTCCTGCGCGAATTACAACGGCAACTATGTTCAGTACTCATGGAACAGTCCGGTCGCCGGCGACCCAAACACTTCCGGTTATGCCGTGTATCTCAACGGTTCCACCGTCGCAACGACGACTACAGCGAGTACGGGGTGGCCGCAGGTACAGCTTTACCCCTACAGCGTCGCAACGTCCGTGACCGGCTCTGTGCCCGTGATAGTCAAACAAATCCGCCTCGACGGCACCGAGAAGGCAATAGGCGCCGGCACAATGGTGATATCTTCTGGACCGAATGGCCGCACTGTCGCCTGCGGTCGCCTGTAGCTCCCGACAGCATATAGAGACGGGTGCCCGCTTCGCCGCGGGGATTTGTTGTGTCAATCCCTGAACCCCAGTAGAACCGACCAATAGGCTGGCGTGCATGAGATTTGGAATGTTTGTGCCACAGGGATGGCGCTTTGACCTTGTAGATATTGACCCTGCCGAGCAATGGAACACCATGTCCAGCCTTGCCGCCCACGCTGACGCGGGCGCCTGGGAATCGATCTGGGTGTACGACCACTTCCACACCACCCCGGTGCCGAGCGAAGAAGCAACGCACGAGGCCTGGACGTTGATGTCTGCGTTCGCCGCCACCACGAAACGCGTTCGGCTGGGCCAGATGTGCACGTGCATGAGCTACCGCAATCCGGCCTACCTCGCGAAGGTCGCCGCGACGATCGACAACATCTCCGGTGGACGCGTCGAGATGGGCATCGGCGGCGGGTGGTACGAGCACGAGTGGCGTGCGTATGGCTACGGGTTCCCGAGCGCTGGTGACCGGCTCGGTCGCCTCGACGAGGGCGTGCAGATAATGAAGCAAGCGTGGGAGACCGGCACCGCCACGCTCGACGGCAAGCACTACCAGGTCGACGGCGCCATCGTGCGTCCGCTGCCCGTACAGGAGAACGGCATCCCGTTCTGGATTGCCGGCGGCGGCGAGAAAGTCACCCTTCGCATCGCTGCACAGTACGCCCAGTACACGAACTTCGACGGCTCCCCCGAAGGCTTCGCACACAAAAGCGAGATCCTCCGCGGGCACTGCGACCGGCTCGGGCGGGACTTCTCTGAGATCGTGCGCAGCTCAAACTACAACGTCGTGATCGCCGACACCGAAGCCGAGGTCGCCGACCGCCTCGACGCCATCCAGGCACGCGTCACCCCGTACCTCGGCGAGGCCAAGGCCGCGGACTTCATGGCCGAATACCGGAGCGGCAAGGCACTGGGCGTTGGCACACCCGAGCAGATCACCGAGCGGCTTTCGTCGATGGGCGACCAGGGACTCGCATACGCGATCACCTACTTCCCCGAAGCCGCGTACGACCGCTCAGGAATTGAGCTCTTCGAAAGCACCGTGCTGCCGGCGCTTGCGCAGGCCCCGGCGACCGCCTGACCGCAGAGGTTTCCGCGCGTTGACGACGGATGCCGTCTCGCGCGTGACAGGGCGCCGGTGCCGTGGACTTCTCCACGACACCGGCGCTCTGTTGTGGCGGTCAGCGCACGATCGCGGTGCGCAGCAGCCGCCAGGTGCCGAGCGAACTCAGCGCGATGACGATTACGGCGGCAACGGCGAGCCACCAGAGCTGGAACGCCGCGAGAATGTCTTCGGCCGACGGAATGAGCACGATGAGGGCGAGGACGAGCAGCAACCCGACCCCGACGCCGATGAACTGCGGACCACGTGCCCCGAATCGAACCCAGGCCCCACCGAACACTCCGCCGATGGTGAGCATCGACAGCGTCCCGAGAAACACAATCGGCAGGAGCCGACCGAGGTCGCCCGCCCCGAGCACATAGACATCGAAGACGTAGAAGTCCGAGAACCAGTGGCCGGTCTGGACCTCTATCGTCATCAGCACAGCGAAGACGACCGCCAGATAGGCGGATACCAGCACGGCCCAGAGCACGGTGCCACCGGCGAATCCCCGACGGGTAGCACCGAGGGTCAGGGCGAAGGGGAACGTCGTCGCGACCGACTGCACACCCAGGTAGACGAGGAAACCCGCAAGCGAATAGAGAATTCCCGGATTGGATTGTGAGCCCGACACCCAGCCTGCGGTGCCCGGAATACTGCCGGCGCGCCAGAACAGGAACGAGATCAGGACAGACACCACAGCGACCAGTGCGGTGATGTAGAGCGGAACGACGAAGGTGACCTCCCGCTTGTTGAGGTGCAGCTTCGTGGTCGGAATCACAGTGCTCATGCTCGTCGGTCCTCGTCAATCGTGTCAGATGCAGCGCGGTCAGCTCCGTAGGCGGCGACGAGCTGCTGGAGGGATGCGCGGTTGATGTGAACTCTCAGGTCGTCCGCCAGTGCGCGCGTTTCGGTGTCGAGCTCTCCGGAGCCGGTGGCCGACATCAGCCCACCGACGGTGCTGGTCGACAGGACGTTCGCGGTGCCGATGAGCTGAGTGACCGCGTTGGTTGCCCCGCTCATCACCCATGCCGATTCGCTGGCCTCGTCACTGTTTGCGTCAAGGACAAGGCGCCCCGCGTCCATGATGACGACACGGTCGAAGAGCGAAGCACTCTCGTCGATGAGGTGGGTGGAGAAGACCACTGTGCGTGGGTGCTCCCCGTAATCACGCAACAGAACCCGGTGGAAGAACGCTCGCCCTGTGACGTCGAGGCCAAGGTACGGCTCATCGAGGAGAGTGACCGGAGCCCGTGAAGCCAATCCGAGCACGATCGCTACCGATGAAAGCTGACCGCGAGACATTTTCTTGATCGGGGTCTTCGCCGGGATCCGGAAGCCTTCGACAAGTTCAGTGGCAATGTCCTCGCTCCAGTGCGGCGCGAAATCCGGCGCGATTCGCACAACGTGGTGCAGCCGGTAATCGTCGGGATACCGCTGGTTATCCCGCACGTAGCTGATCTGCGCGAGCGTCGCAGCGTGTTCGAACGGATCGTGACCGGCTACCCGGACGTGCCCGGACGTTGGTCGGTCCTGCCCGGCCATGATCGACATCACTGTCGTCTTGCCCGCTCCGTTACGCCCGAGAAGCCCGACAATCGAGTGCTCCGGGACCGTGAAGCTGATGTTGTCGAGCGCGTGCACACGACCGAAATGTCGGGTCACCGCGTCGATTTCGATGGCGTTCGTCATTTGCTGTCCTCCTGGCTGATCAAGTCGTCGAGTTCGGTTCTGTCGATGTGAAGCAGTCGCGCTTCACGCACGAGCGGACTGATGTGCCGCTCGGCAAACTGTGCTCGCCGTCTCGCGCGCAGCTTTTCCTGTGCGCCAGGGGACACGAACATTCCGACGCCACGTTTCTTATAGAGCACGCCCTGTTCGACGAGCAGGTTCACTCCCTTAGCGGCCGTGATGGGGCTGATCTCGTAGAAAACCGCGTACTCGTTGGTCGACGGCACGCTGGTTTCTTCCGGGTAGGTTCCGGCCAGAATGTCTTCGGCAACGCGATCAGCGAGCTGCTGGTAGATCGGGATTTCCCCAGTGAACATTGTCACGACCTTTGGTTCTATAGTTCACTAGTTAACCCATGGAGCCGTCGCATGGTTGTCAACCCTGCCGATGGCATCCGCAATCCTGTGTCATTCGAGGTTTATGAGGCGGATGCTGTCATACAGTGACAGAGGCGAAGGTGCCGTGGAATTTTCCACGGCACTTTTTCCTTGCATGTGCATGGGTCAACGGCGACCGCACCATCGATTCATTCAGAGGAGCCATATGACCACGTCATCACTCAGCCGCACGGCTGTCACCAGCGCACCGATCCACGAGGTGCTTGCAGAACGCTGGAGCCCCCGCTCCTTCGACGCCTCCCTCGAGGTCGACGCCGAGAAGATCACCGCAGCCCTCGAGGCCGCACGCTGGTCGGCGTCGGCGTCGAACACCCAGCCGTGGCGCTTCATCGTCGCCCGTCGCGGAACTGCCGAGCACACCACGATCGTGGAGAATTTGATGGGCTTCAACCAGGCCTGGGCCGGCTCGGCCGCTGTGCTCATCGTCAACCTCGCCGCGGTCACCGCCGAAGACGGCACCCCGATGCGCTGGGCCCAGTACGACCTCGGGCAGGCCGTCGCCAACCTCACCGTGCAGGCTCACCACGACGGGCTGCACGTGCACCAGATGGGCGGCATCGAGGTCGACGGGCTACGCGCCGCGTTCGACATTGACGCCGCGCTCGAGCCGATCTCGGTCACCGCGCTCGGCTACGTCGGAGCCCCCGAGGCCCTCGCCAGCGACGTCCTGCGCGAGCGCGAGGTGGCACCGCGCGTGCGACGACCGCTCGATGAGCTGGTTCTCGTCAGCGCCTAAAGCGCCCTCCAACGACAGCGACCGGTGTTCCGTACGGACACCGGTCGCTCGTCATGTGACGGGTGGTCAGGGCGTCCGACCACCGCGGGACTTGCGGCTGTCGATGCCCGGCCGTTCGGGGATGACGGGGAATGACCCGGTGTACCCCTCCCGCTCCTTCGCAATCTCGAGGATGCCCTTCCGTGCGGCGAACCAGCCGAGGATGAGCAGCGGGATGATGATGGCAAGCGACCCGATCGTGTAGGTGCCGACCGGGTAGTCGAGCGCCATCAGTACAAGCACGGCGACGAGGAACGCCAGCGTCAGGTATGCCGTGAACGGCGCACCGAGGAGCCGGAACGACGGTCGCTCCATCAGCCCCCTCTTGGCCAGGCGCTGCAGTTTCATTTGGCAGAGGATGATCATCCCCCAGCCGGTCACGATGCCGAGGGCCGAGATGTTGAGCACAATCTCAAACGCGTCGTCGGGCACTATCGCGTTGAGTCCGACCCCCAGCAGAGTGATGAAGCCCGTCAGGAGAATGCCGCCGTATGGCACGCCGCTCGAGTTCATCCGACCGGTGAACTTGGGCGCCGAACCGTTCACCGACATCGACCTCAGGATGCGGCCGGTCGAGTACAGGCCAGCGTTGAGGCTCGACAGCGCCGCAGTGAGAACGACGAAGTTCATGATGTTGCCCGCGATTCCGGCGACCGCCGGGTTGCCGATGCTCGAGAAGAAGGTGACGAAGGGACTCTCGTTCTTGCTGTACTCGGTGTATGGCAGCAGAAGCGACAGCAGCAGAACACTGCCGACGTAGAACACGGCGATTCGCACAATGACCGTGTTAACGGCGCGCGGCATAATCGCGCGCGGATCGGCGGTCTCGCCTGCGGCCGTGCCGACGAGCTCAATGGCGGCGTAGGCAAAGACGACGCCCTGCACCACGACGATCGCGGGCAAGAGGCCTTGCGGGAAGAAGCCGCCATTGTCGGCCAGCAGGGCGAGGCCGGGAACACCCGCGTCCGTTGGAAGCTGGAACGCGAGGAACGCCGCCCCGATCAGCAAAAAGGCAACGAGTGCGATGACCTTGATGATGGCAAACCAGAACTCCATCTCACCGAACACCTTGACCGAGACGAGGTTGAGCGAGAGCACGATGGCCAGGGCGACGAGGGCAAGAATCCATTGCGGCACATCGGTGAACGCCGACCAGAACTTCACGTAGATCGCCACGGCCGTCACGTCGACGATCGCCGTCATGGCCCAGTTGAGGAAATACATCCAGCCAGCCACAAAGGCGGCCTTCTCGCCGAGAAACTCACGAGCGTAAGAGACGAACGATCCCGACGACGGCCGGTGCAACACGAGTTCACCCAGCGCCCGCAGAATGAGGAACGCGAAGAACCCGCAGATCGCGTAGACGAAGACGAGCGATGGGCCGGCGGAAGCCAATCGGCCTCCAGCTCCGAGGAACAGACCGGTGCCGATCGCCCCGCCGATGGCGATCATCTGCAGCTGCCTGGGCTTGAGTGTGGTGTGGTACCCCTCCTGTTCGACAGAGAAGTCCTGCACCGCCATCATCTCGTCGCCAATACGCTCCCGCGCATTCTCGAGATCCGGCGCCGAGTCGTGATCCGGCGGCTCAAAATGGTGTTCGTGCTTCATGGCAGGCTCCCCTCGCCATCCGTGAGGGTACCGAGCCTAAACCCGTTGGGGGGCCAGCCCACAAGAGAAACAATCGAAATAAGAAGAGCGGATGCCATGGCATCCGCTCTTCATATTTGTCTCCTTATCGAACCTCAGACGCGGTCACCGGAACGGAGCCGACCGTCAGGGCATCGCTCGCCGAATCGAGGTCGACACGCACCGTGTCACCGTCGCGGATCGAGCCGCTGAGCAGTGCCATAGCCAGCCGGTCGTCGATTTCGGTCTGCATGAGCCGGCGCAACGGGCGCGCCCCGTAAATCGGGTCGTAGCCTCGCTCGGCGAGCCAGCGCCGTGCATCCGGGGTCACTGCGAGTTCGAGTCTGCGTTCGTTCAACCGGCGCTGCAGCCTGTCGATGTAGAGCTCGACGATCTGGCCGAGGTCATCCTCGCTCAACGCGGAGAAGACGACAATGTCGTCGAGCCGGTTGATGAATTCGGGCTTGAACGACTGGCGGACGATCTGCTGAACTGTTTGTTCCTTCTCCGCCCACGTCAGGTCGGGGTCGACGAGGTACTGCGAGCCGAGGTTCGAGGTGAGGATGAGGATCGTGTTGCGGAAGTCAACGGTGCGACCCTGGCCATCGGTGAGCCGGCCGTCGTCGAGCACCTGCAGCAGCACGTCGAACACCTCGGGGTGTGCCTTTTCCACTTCATCGAAGAGCACGACCGAGTACGGTCGGCGACGAACGGCTTCGGTTAACTGGCCACCCTGCTCGTAGCCGACGTATCCCGGAGGGGCACCGACGAGTCGCGAGACGGAGAACTTCTCGCCGTACTCCGACATGTCGATGCGCACCATGGCTTTCTCGTCGTCGAAGAGGAACTCGGCGAGCGCCTTGGCGAGCTCGGTTTTGCCGACACCGGTCGGGCCGAGGAACATGAAGGATCCGGTCGGCCGGTTCGGGTCGGAGATACCCGCGCGGGTGCGGCGAACGGCGTCAGAGACCGCCTGCACGGCCTGCTTCTGCCCGACGAGTCGTTTGCCCAGCTCGGCCTCGAGGTGCAGCAGCTTCTCGGTCTCACCCTGCAGCAGTCGGCCGACCGGGATGCCGGTCCAGGCGGCGATGACGGCCGCGATGTCGTCGGAGGTGACCTGGTCGTTGACCATAAGAGGCCCGTCGTTCTCGGCCTGCTCGGCTTCCTTGATCTCGGCTTCGATCTTCGGGATGACCTCGTACTCGAGCCGCGAGGTCTCCTGGTAGTTCGCCTCACGAAGCGCACGGTCCCGGCGCGATCGCATCTCGTCGAGCTGGGTCTTGAGATCGCCCACCCGGTTGAGGTTCGAGCGTTCCTTCTCCCAACGGGCCTTCAAGCCATCAAGCTCGGTCTGCTTCTCCGCCATGTCTTCGCGGAGCTTGGCGAGGCGCTGCTTGGAGGCCTCGTCCTTCTCCTTCTTGAGCGCGAGTTCTTCGAGCTTGAGCCGGTTCACACTGCGCTGCAGCTCGTCGATCTCAACGGGAGACGAGTCGATCTCCATCCGCAGCCGCGACGCGGCTTCGTCGATGAGGTCGATCGCCTTGTCGGGCAACTGGCGAGCCGGAATATATCGATTGGAGAGGGATGCCGCTGCCACGAGGGCAGAGTCGGCAATCGCAACCTTGTGGTGGGCCTCATACCGCTGTTTGAGCCCACGGAGAATGGCGACCGTGTCCTCGACACTCGGCTCGCCGACGTAAACCTGCTGGAAGCGACGCTCCATGGCGGCGTCCTTCTCGATGTACTCGCGGTACTCGTTGAGGGTCGTCGCGCCAATCATGCGCAGTTCACCGCGCGCTAGCATCGGCTTCAGCATGTTCGACGCCGCGACACTGCCCTCACCGGCGCCAGCACCCATGAGGGTATGCAGTTCATCGATGAAGGTGATGATCTCGCCCTCGGCGTCCTTGATCTCCTGCAGCACGGCCTTGAGTCGTTCCTCGAACTCACCACGGTACTTCGCGCCGGCGATCAGGGCCGCCAGGTCGAGTGAGACGAGCTGCTTGCCCTTGAGTGAGTCGGCGACGTCACCCGCGACGATGCGCTGGGCGAGCCCCTCCACGACGGCGGTTTTACCGACGCCGGGCTCCCCGATGAGCACGGGGTTGTTCTTGGTGCGGCGCGTGAGCACCTGGCTGACCCGTCGAATTTCCGCGTCACGACCGATGACCGGGTCGAGTTTTCCGGTTCGCGCCACATCGGTGAGATTGACGCCGTATTGCTCGAGGGCGCTCTTCTGCTCGCCCTGCGGCTGCTGTCCAGGCTGCATGTTTCTCCTCAAAGTTGAGTCTGTCTGACTCAAGTTTACCAAGCGCTGTGGATTAGCGCCAGCTTCTAAGCTGGGAGACGTCCGCACGCCGTGAGCGAACGGCATCCGCTCGCCTTCTCACCACAAAGGGACACCGTGAACAACGTCGACGTCATCGTGATCGGGCTCGGGTCGATGGGCGGTGCCGCAGCTAATGCGCTCGCACAACGCGGCCACAGCGTGCTGGGCATCGAGAGGTTCTGGCCAAGCCATGACCGTGGTTCGGCGCACGGTGGCACCCGGATCATTCGGCAGTCGTACTTCGAGGGTCGTGAGTATGTGCCGCTGCTTCGTCGCGCATACTCCGGGTGGCGGCGGCTCGAGGAGCAGTCTGAGCGGTCGCTCATGACACTCACCGGCGGCATCTACATCGGCGACCCGGACGAGGAAACCTTCACCGGTGCACTCGCATCGGCGCACCACTGGGGACTCCCCCACGAGGTGCTCACGAGTGAGGAGATCACCGAGCGGTTCCCGGCGATGCGCCCGGCACCGCACGCGATGGGCCTGTTTGAGCAGAACGCCGGGTTCGTGAACCCCGAGGAGACGACGGCAGCGAACATCCAAGTGGCGACGATGCACGGTGCCGAGCTGCACTTCGGTGAGACTGTGCTGTCGTGGACCGCGACGAAGGGCGGCGGGGCCGAGGTTGTCACGACCCGGGGACGCTACGGCGCTGACCGGCTCGTCGTGGCGCCCGGCGCCTGGTCAGAGCGCCTGCTCGGCGAGGTGGGCGCACCGGTGTCGCCCGAGCGCCAGGTCGTGTACTGGTTCGCGCCGGATGCCTCCGAAGGCACTCCGAGCCTCGACGACTACTCGGTGGGGACGCAGCCGGTTTTTATCGAGCACACGGACGGCAACGAACAGGTTTACGGGTTCCCGATGGTGCCCGGCCAGACGCCCGGAATCAAGATCGGGTTCTTCCACGATCACACGCCGACCGACCCGGACGCCGTCAATCGCGAGGTGCTGCCGTTCGAGGTCGCCCAGATGCAGTCGCGCGCGCTCGAACTCTTTCCGCACCTCACCGGCCGCCTGCTCGCGGCGAGCACGTGCCTCTACCCCAGCTCACCCGACGACCACTTCATGCTCGGGCTGCATCCCGAGCACTCGCAGGTGACGGTCGCCACCGGCTTCGGCGGCCACGGCTTCAAGTTTGTTCCCGTTGTCGGCGACATTGTGGCTGACCTGTCGACGCGCGGACGCACCGACCTCCCGATCGGACTTTTCTCGCTCGAGCGCGAGGCACTCAAGCGCTAACGCGCCGCGGCGTCGACCGCGCCACGTTCGTCCAACAGCGCCAGAGAGGTCCGCCCGACCGGCGCGAGATTTCTGACCCGCTCGAATGAACGTGGCGCGATCGGCGCAGGGTGGGTCAGCGAACCGTGTCGTCGGCGGTCAGCGAGTCGTCATCGTCGGGCGCCACGGAACCGTTCGTCACCGGAGCGGCGTGCCGACCGGAAGTTCCCGCGTCCGTACCGACAGCATCCGTCGTCTCATCTGTCGACGAATCGACGCCACCCGCCGAGGTGACGGGGTCGCCGTCCTGGGCGAGACGTTCGTCGAACCCGTCGACAATGCCATTGGTCTGGTCGAAGGGGTGGGCGACGTCGCCAAGCACTCCGACATTGCCTTCGGTGGATTCGGATCCGGTGTTCGCGCCGGCTTCCGTGCGATCGGCGGGGCTGACCTCTGCGTCAGCGTCCGTGATCTTCAGCTGGTCCTGGATATCGCGTTCGTCACTCATGATGCGAACCTACGCTCGGGCGGCGCGCTGGCCAAGGCCTTGACAGCCACAACAGTGACATTCGGCTCATTCGCTCACGGCGGTCATCGCCGACTCGGTATCAGGACAGCCGCAAGGAACGAGCCGATCCCGCGAACGACAAGGTCGGACCTGATCGAGTGAAAGAGGTCGAAGGAGTGTTGCGCACCCGGCAGCTCCGCGTAGACGACGAGAGCGTCGGACTCGGACCGCAGTCGGGCGACAAAATCACGAGCTCTCTCGACCGGAACCAACGTGTCGTGGTTTCCGTGTGCGACGAAAAACGGCGGTACAGCGGATCTATCGGTTGTCGGGAGATAGTCGTGCGGTGACGACCCGGTCGCGTGATCGCTCACCGCCCCAAACCAGCCATACAGGCACACGGCGGCGGACACCGATGTGTCGGCCCCCTCAAATCCCGGCTGAAACTCGGGTCGGTCCGGAGTGAGAGCGCACATCGACGCGAGGTGGGCGCCCGCCGAACTGCCGCCGACGACGAGCGCCGATGCGTCGGCACCGTAGTCACTCGCGTGCTGGCGCGCCCAGCGAATCACCTTCTTCGCGTCCACCAGGTGGTCGGGGAACCGGGCAGTGCGGCCCAGCCGATAGTTCGCGCTGATGCAGACCCAGCCAGCACTGGCCAGGGTGTTGAGCAGGACGCGAGACTCGAAGCTCTTGCGACCGGACGAGAACCCGCCGCCGTGGAAGAAGATGAACACGCCGCCGCCCTGTGGACGCGTCCGTCGGCAGTACAAGTCGAGCAAATTGTGCCGACCCGCGTCGCCATAGCGGATGTTGCGGATGCACCGGACGTCGTGACGCCTGGTGAAAAATGGCGCGAAGACAATGTGGCCGAGCGGGATTCCGCGACGCCGGGCGTTGCCCGCCCGCTCACGCCCGTCGTGTCCCAGCCCACGATCAAGCGCTCGATCGAGCACACCAGCCGTTCGGGTCGACCTCATCACGAGAGTTGCGAGGCCAAGGACAATCGCTGCGGAGAGCGCCAGTGCCAAACCGCCCACCTCGGTGCTCAGGTCACCCTCGACCTGAGCGAGCAGCGTGAGCCCGAGAAGGAGATAGAACGGGTAAAACGGCTGTTCGCTGACCAGGAGCCCCGACTGAAAGCTCACCTGGGCCAGCCAGCGCGGCCGCCGCCGAGGTGCAAGCGCGAAGAAGGTCATCCACCCGATCGCGATGGCCGTGATCAGATAGCCGAACGGTTGCGATTGACCGCTGCCATCGTCAAGCCCTGTCACGCTATCTCCACACCGTCGGCGAGTACGCCTCGACCCTAAGCGCACACCTGGTGTAGTTCAAGGGTGCGGCGCTATGCGGTCGCGACGCGCTCCTTGTAGCTGAACGATGCACCCTTGTGCTCGGCCGGGAGCCGGTCGCCGCGACCGTGCAGTTTGTTGCGCAGCGTCCCCGGCGTGTAGTCGGTGGGGTACGCGTCGCGCTTCTGCAACTCGGGGATGACGAACTCGACGATGTCCTCGAACGATCCGGGCGTGATGGCGTAGGCGAGGTTAAACCCGTCGACATCGGTCTCCTCGACCCACGACTGCAACTGGTCGGCGACCTCACTGCCCGAGCCGACGATGCGGGTGCCTAGTCCACCGATGCCAGCCCACGCCGCGATGTCGCGCACGGTCCACTCGCTGCCGTCCTCGGCCGCGGCCTGGAAGTTGGCGACGGCCGACTGGATGGCGTTGCTCTTCACATCGCCGATGGGGTCGTCGAGGTCATATTGCGACAGGTCGACGCCCATCCAGCCCGACATGAAGACGAGGGCGCCCTCGACGCTCGCGTACTTCTGGTAGTCCTCGTGCTTAGCCTGCGCCTTCTCCGAGGTCTCGTCGGTGATGACGGTGACGAGCTGGTAAATCTTCGCGCTGTACCGGTCGCGCCCGGCCGCTTCGAGAGCATCCCGAATCTTTGACACGGTGGCCTTGAGCACGGCCTTGGTGGGTGAGCCGACGAAGATGGCTTCGGCATTCTCGGCGGCGAACTGGATGCCACGCCCCGACGCACCGGCCTGGAAGATCACCGGGGTGCGCTGCGGCGACGGCTCGGCCAGGTGAATGCCCGGCACCGTGTAGTGCTTACCAAAGTGCCCGATCTCGTGCACCTTCGTCGGGTCGGTGAACACACCGGTCTCTCGGTCGCGCACAACGGCGTCGTCCTCCCACGAGCCTTCCCACAGCTTGTAGAGCACCTCGAGGTACTCGTCAGCGATGTTGTATCGCTCATCGTGCTCGATCTGGTCTTCGTGCCCCATGTTGCGCGCGGCGCTCGGCAGGTAACCGGTGACGACGTTCCAGCCGACCCGCCCCTTGGTGAGGTGGTCGAGCGTCGAGAGCCGCCGCGCAAACGGATACGGGTGCTCATACGCCGTCCCCGCCGTGATGCCGAAGCCCAGGTTCTCAGTCACAGCAGCCATGGCCGACACGAGCAGCAGTGGGTCACTCACCGGCACCTGCGCACCGTTGCGCAACGCGGCCTCATTGCTGCCGCCATACACGTCATAGGTTCCGAGCACATCCGCGATGAACAGCCCATCGAACTTGCCGCGCTCAAGCAGCTTCGCGAGCTCCGTCCAATAGCTGAGGTCGGTGTAACGCTGAGACTGATCGTCGGGATGACGCCACAGACCGGGCGACTGGTGAGCGACGCAGTTCATATCAAAAGCATTGAAGCGGATGTGACGGGTCATATCCCCATCGTCCGTCAGGTTGCGCGCCTGGTCACGTTGAGCCGCAACACAGCGTCACACGAGCGACAGCCACGCGCGACATAGGCGGCCCTGCCACTCGACGACACGGAAAGCCCTGCCACCACCACGCAGCCCTGCCACCACCCGCACATAAGGACATCGACGCGAGCGACGGAAGCCGTGGGACCCGCAGCCCTTACCTCGAGCCTTTTTCCGTGTCCGGCGCACGTTCGCCGCGTGACGCCGGCAGCACCCGCTCGTAGACCTCGATCATTCGGGCGGTTTGGTAGCTCTGCCGAAACTCGAGACTGGCCTGCGGCTCCACGACGAGCCGCGAACCCGACGCGACGTCCGCTGCCGCGTGCCGGAGAGCATCCGCCAGCGCAGGCACGCTTCCGTCGGCCGGCTGCCAGTAAATACCGTCGGGCAGCTCGCCCGCGATATTTGGGTCGCTCACGATCGACGGGGTGCCGAGCGCTGCGGCCTCGAACACGGTCATCCCCTGGGTCTCGAAGCCGATCGAGGTTTGCACGAGCGCGTCGGCCGCAGCGATGGCCGCCAGGGCATCGCGGTAGGGCACCTTCCCGGCGAACACGACTCGATTCTCTAGCCCGTTCTCCCGCACGAACGCCTGTGCCTTTTTCAGGAGGAGGCCAGCGCCGTAGAGCCGAAACTCGGCGTCGACGCCCGCCAGCCGAATGGCCTCGAGATACTCCATCACGCGTTTCTCGGCGCTCATCCGCCCCATCCACACGAACAACGGCCGAGTCGAGGTCGCGGGCGCAGGCGCAGGCGCCGCGAGTACGTCGTCAACGAGCGCGTCGTCGGCACCGGTCCAGATCACGTCGATGCCACTACCGACTCCGTGCGACTCCAGCAGCCGGGCGAAATGTCCACTCGGCGCCACACTCGCCGACGCTCGAGCGGCGAGCTCATCGAGGTAGCTCCACGCGCTGGGCGGGAGCGTCGAGAGCCGCGGCCGAAGCACACGGTGCTGCCACCACAACAGCGCCCGAATGACAACTGTCGGGAAAGGCACAACCTGCTCCAGCCCGAACTCCATGTGGTTGTGAAAGGTATGCACGGAGCGGATGCCATGACGCGCCGCGAAGCGGTACCCGAGCATCGCGCCCCAGTAGTCGGCCTGCACGTGCACGATATCGACCGGCGACCGGGTGGCCATCTCTTCGTCGAGGAACCGGTCAATGCGACGGCTCGGGAGCGTCGCCGAGTACTCGCGATCGAGGGTGATCGGAACCGACGGGGTGTCGACATAGTCGGCGCTGCCCGAGTGCTCGCGGTGCATTTTCGGTGCCACAACGGTGACACGGTGCCCGGCGAGTTCAAGAAATCGTTTCTGCAACCGAATGGAGACCTGCACTCCGCCGAGGGAGTCGGCGTGCTGGTCGCTGAACATCAGTATGTGCATGGTGCTCTCAGGTTACCGGCGACCGGCCGAGGGTCCTGCATGCTGCCGCCGGAGCATCCGCCCGCCTGATGTTCGATCTAACCGCTGATGCCTTCGACCTCTTCGAGCGCCTCAATCAGCGAGCCTTGAGTGAAGCCGAACCACTCGTAGAGGCTCTGCACATATTCGTTGTCTGCGCCTTCAACGGCGGGAGCTTCGGTGCCGATGCCGAGGTTCGTGGCGAGCACCAGCCGCAGGTCGGTGAGGGTGCCAAGCCAGTACATCGAGAATTCGCGATCGAGCCGCACGAGCGTGACGTCGCCCTCTGCCGTGGCGCGGACGCCGGCCTTGTCGAACGATTCGAGCACGCCCTGAGCGTTCTCAATCTTGCGGTCAATGAGGTCGTCGATGGTGAAACGCCGGAATTCGTCGGATGCTTCGATGTCGTCAGCATACGCATCGGGGAACAGGCGAGAGAGGACGGCGCCGTCAATGTCTGCCTCGCCCTCCTTCACGCGCACGAGAAGCGCGATGATCTGCTGCACGAGGTCAGTGAACATCATGACCTCTTGCGACTCGAACTCGGCGAGGATCTCTCCGCCGGAGGCAACGCCGAAGGCCCTCATCGTTCGCTCCGGGTCAGGCTGGCGAGCAGCCCGTAGTGATGCATGGCCGCGACGTGGCGTTCCATCTCTTCACGGGTGCCGGTGGCGACGGTTGCCCGACCGTTGTTGTGCACCTGCAGCATGAGCTCTTCGGCCCGTGCCTGGGAGAAGCCGAAGTAACTGCGAAATACCCATGCCACGTAGGTCATGAGATTGATCGGGTCGTCCCAGACGACGGTGTTCCATGGCTCGCCGAGCGTCAGTTGCTCGTCGAGATCTTGCAGTTCATCAACCTGGGGCACCCCTCCAGCTTTGCACTGACGAGCGACAAAGCACAGCCCGTGACTTTTGTGCCCGGTAAATTCCCTGAGACAATCTGCCCACCACTGGGGGGCCTCACGCGATAGCGGGATAGTGTCGAGAAGACGACGACCGCCGTCGAAAATTGCATCACCGTGGAGGCACTGTTGTTGAAATTGGGTTTGAAGGCATCGGCCGAGCAGTTTGGCCCACGCGAGCTCGTTGAGCTCGGTGTGCAGGCGGAGCAGCACGGTTTCGACAGCGTCACGGTCAGTGACCACTTCCAGCCCTGGCGACACAACGGCGGCCACGCTCCGTTCTCCCTGGCCTGGATGACCGCCGTCGGTGAGCGAACCGAACGCATCACGATTGGTACCTCGGTGATGACACCGACCTTCCGTTACAACCCCGCTGTTGTTGCACAGGCCTTCGCGACGATGGGCTGCCTCTACCCGGGACGCATCTTCCTCGGGGTCGGCACCGGCGAAGCACTCAATGAGATCGCCACCGGCTTCCGGGGCGAGTGGCCCGAGTTCAAGGAGCGGTTTGCCCGGCTCCGTGAGTCGGTTGACCTCATGCGCCAGCTCTGGGTTGGCGACCGGGTGGACTTCGAGGGCGAGTACTACCGCACGCAGGGAGCGTCAATCTACGACGTGCCCGAAGGCGGCATCCCGGTATACGTAGCCGCGGGCGGGCCTGTGGTCGCACGCTACGCGGGTCGCGCTGGCGACGGCTTCATCTGCACGTCGGGCAAGGGCATGGAGCTCTACACCGACAAGCTCCTCCCCGCTGTCGCGGAGGGTGCCGAGAAGGCGAACCGCGACGTTGCCGAGATCGACAAGATGATCGAGATCAAGATCTCCTACGACACCGACAAAGACACCGCACTCGAGAACACCCGGTTCTGGGCTCCGCTGTCGCTGACACCCGAGCAGAAGCACTCGATCGATGATCCGACCGAGATGGAGGCGGCGGCCGACGCACTGCCGATCGAGCAGGTGGCGAAGCGCTGGATTGTGTCGAGCGACCCGGACGAAGCGGTCTCACTGATCAAGCCCTACATTGACGCCGGCCTCAACCACCTCGTCTTCCACGGACCCGGCCACGACCAGAAGCGGTTCCTCGACCTGTTCGAGCGCGACCTGGCACCCCGGCTCCGCGCACTCGGGTAGTGGTGACGGCGCACCCCAGCGCGCTCGCCCGAGCGGTTCTCGCGCCGAACCCGGGGCCGATGACGCTTGATGGCACGAACAGCTACGTCGTTCGAGCACCCGGATCTGGATCGGTGGTCATCGTCGATCCCGGCCCGGGTGACGCCGACCACATCGACGCACTGATGGCCAGCGGCTCAGTCAAGTTGATCCTCATCACGCATTTTCACGGCGACCACACCGAGGCAAGCGCCGAACTACATGAGCGTTCAGGCGCACCGGTGCGAGCACTCGACCCGGCGTTCTGCATCGGCGGAGACCCGCTGGTTGACGGCGAGGAGATCACTGCAGCCGGAGTTCGGATCACAGCCGTGACAACGCCGGGGCACACGGCGGACTCGGTCTGTTTCGTGCTCCCCGATGATGGCCCATTCGGATCCATCCTGACCGGAGACACTCTCCTCGGACGCGGGACAACCGTCATCGCGCGGCCCGACGGCAACCTCGGCGACTACCTGGACTCGCTTGACCGACTACGCAACCTCGACGCGATGACGGTGCGCCCGGGTCACGGACCCGCGGTGCCCAACCTTCACGAAATCAGCAGCAGGTACCTCCAGCACCGGCTTCAGCGGCTCGACGAGGTGCGGACCGCACGCCGAGTCCTGGGCGCCCGGGCAAACGTCGGGTCTATCACCGACACGGTGTATCCCGACGTCGATGCCTCGGTGCGGTGTGCAGCCGAGGATTCGGTGGAGGCGCAGCTCGCCTACCTCGACAGCGCCGGGGACGACGTCACTCTTTGATCGCGGGTGCCGCAGGAGTTCTGGCCGCGGACGTCGGAATCGCAGCGGCCGCGACAACGATGAGAACGACGATCATTGCCCCGCGGAGCCCGAACTGCTCGCCGAGGAACCCGAGGAGCGGTGGGCCGACGAGGAAGGCGACGTAACCCGCTGAGGCGACGGCGCCAACGGTTGTTGTAGGGTCGTCGCTCTCGCCAGCGGCGGAAAGTGTGAGGGGGAAACCGAGCGCTGCGCCCAACCCCCAGAGAACGACGGCAAGACCAGCAATTACGATGTTGTCCGAGAAGATCACCAGGGCGATGCCCGCTGCCGAGACGAGCGCACTCGCCCGCAGGACAGTTGGTTTGCCGAATCGTTCGATGAGCGGCTCGCCCGAGAAACGTCCGATCGTCATGGCGAGTGCGAACGCCGCGAACACGATGGAGCCGACTGCCGGTGTCGCGCCGTGTCCATCAACCATCAGCAGCGGCAGCCAGTCGCCCGCAGCCCCTTCGGCGAGCGCGAGGGCCAGAACAATGAGGCCGAGCATGATCACGCGATGCTGTTTCCACACGGCGAGTTGAGCGCGGAGCCCGGGCGGGGCGCTGCTGTGAGCGTCCTGACGTCCTGTGGTAGTGGGGATCTTGGGGATGGCCCAGAGCAGTGCGATCAGTGCGAGAGCAGCAACGACGAGGAGGTGAATCCATACCGGGAACGCGACGGCGGTCAGCCCGATGCCCGCGACCGCTCCGATCACGGAGCCCAGACTGTAACATCCGTGCAACACCGGCAGAATCGAGCGGCCCGACGCAACCTCAATCGCCGCACCCTCGATGTTGATCGCGATCTCCGCGAGCCCAAAACCCAGACCAATACCAACGAGGCCGACGAAGACGCCGACGCCCTGCCCGAGGCCAGCCATGCTTGCGAGCAGGGTGAGGCCCGTAACGAACGCCGTGCCACCGATCAGTATGGGCCGGCGGGCACCGAACCGCCGCACGAGTGCGGCAGAACTCAAGATTCCGGTCATCGATCCCACCGAAAGACCGAAGAGGATGAGACCCATCTCTGCCGTGCTCGCATGCACGAGGTCGCGCACCGCCGGGGTGCGAACGATGAACGAGGAAAGTCCGACGCCCACCGTGAGCATGAACAGGAAGATAGCGGCGCGGCGCCGCCGCAGTTCGGGACTCAGGGCTGGACGAACAGCCGAATCCTCGACGCGAATACTCATGGTTTCGAGCCTAGGGCCCTGACAATGCTCTACATACCGTCGGCGATCGTGTCCTGCTCCGAGCCCTGCGGCTCGACGGCGGCGACGTCAGGTTCGCGGGGCGGGTAGACCCAGGTGACGAGCACCACCGAGATGATCATGAGCAGGAACCAGGACACGAGCTTCGACGCAGATACCATCTGCCAGCCGTCGACCTGATCGGGATATGCCCACGCACCGGCCCAGGTGGCGATGTTCTCCGCCAGCCAGATGAAGAACGCCACGAGCGTGAATCCGAGGAGTAACGGCATCCGGAATGTTCTCCGGAAAAAGCGGAAGTGCATCACTGTCCGGGCATAGATCACGGCAACGGCGGCGAGGAGCACCCAGCGGAAATCCCAAATGAAGTGGTGAGTGAAGAAGTTGAGGTAGATGGCGGTCGCCAGGATCGCCGTGATCCAGAGCCGGGGATAACGCGAGAACCGCAGGTCGAAGAGCCGGTAGACCCTCACCATGTACGAACCGACGGCGGCGTACATAAATCCACTGAACAGCGGCACACTGCCGAGTCGAAGAATGCCGTCCGCCTCATACATCCACGAGCCCACATCGGTTTTGAAGAGCTCCATGCCGGTACCGACGATGTGAAAAAGGATGATCACCCGGAGTTCACGCAGCGTCTCGAGTTTGAGAACGACCATGAGGATCTGGATTGCGATGGCAGCGAGGGTGAGGGCGTCGTTGCGGGCGAGCGCGGCATCGTCTGGATACCAAAGCCGGGCGGCAAGAATGACCGCGAGTAACGCCGCACCGAAGACACACGCCCACGCTTGCTTGGCGCCAAAAACGAGGAACTCAATAAATTTTGAGCGGATGCCGTCGGTCGGCACCCCATCCAGCCACGCGTGGGCGCGAGCATCGATGAGCTCTTCGACGGGTGTGAAGCGGCGGGGCATCCGCTCACGTTACAGCCCCCGGATGAGGGCCTGAGGGAATCGGGCCGGGCACCCTAAGCTAAAACAGTTGAGGAAAGCTCAGCTTGGCTGGCCGCGAGGAGCGACTGCATGACGGAACGAATCGGAGTCATCGGGGGCGGCATCGTCGGGATTGCCATTGCCCGCGCGCTGACCCAGCGCGGTGACGGCGAGGTGACCGTAATCGAGAAGGAGCGTCGGCTGGCCCTGCACCAGACGGGCCGCAACTCCGGTGTCGTTCACGCTGGTCTGTACTATCCGCCGGGTTCGTTGAAGGCGCAGTTGTGCGCGATTGGCCGGGAGCTCACTCGCGAGTTCTGTGCCGAGAAGAACCTGCCCTATCGCGAGGTCGGCAAACTCGTCGTCGCGGTTACCGACGACGACAGAGCCGCCCTCGCGGTGATCGAGGACCGCGCGACCCTGAACGGCGTTCCTGACCTGCGGCGAGTGACCGGGACCGAGCTGCGCGAGATCGAGCCGCACGCTGCGGGCGTCGCCGCCCTGCATTCACCACACACCGCGGCTGTTGACTACGCGGCAATCACCGAAGCCATGGCCGATGACGTGCGTCGCGCCGGTGGCCACATCCTGCTCGGGTCCGAGGTCACCGGAATCAGGCAGGAACCCGGCGGGGTGCGCGTTGTGACCCCGACGGCGGACCTGCGCTTCGACCGACTCATCGTCTGCGCCGGGCTGCAATCCGATATCGTTGCCCGGTTCGTCGGCGCATCGCCGTCACCGAAGATCCTCCCGTTCCGCGGCGAGTACTGGGAACTCGACCCGGCCCGGCAGCACCTCGTGCGCGGCATGATCTATCCCGTGCCCGACCCGCGGTTCCCGTTCCTCGGCGTGCACTTCACCCGTGGCGTCTACGACGACGTCCACGTCGGACCCAACGCTGTTCCCGCTTTGGCTCGTGAGGGCTATTCGTGGGGACGGATCTCAGTGAAGGACACCTGGGCCTCACTGCGTTGGCCCGGAGCGGCGACTCTCGCCCGCGAACACTGGCGGATGGGGGTGAAGGAGGTGACGGCATCCGTTCTCAAAAGTGTGTACTTCCAGGATGCTCGACGTTTCGTGCCCGAGTTGGAGATGAAGGATTTGACGCGCAAAACGGCGGCCGGGGTGCGCGCGCAGGCCTGGGATTCGGGCGGAGCGCTCGTCGATGACTTCGCCGTAGACCAGGTGGGACCCGTCACCCTGCTGCGCAATGCACCGTCACCGGCCGCGACCTCGTCAATGGCGATCGCCGACTACCTCCTCGACAACTATGTGTTCGCGCGACGCTGAACGGCGACCAGTGAAGCTCACACCCGATGGCGTGGTGACGAGGGGCACCTGTGAATCTGGGCCAACCTCACAATTTGGAGATCGACGCGCGTAGCCTTCATTAACGAGCGCAGAACGACAAGTCGCCCGGGATAGGGCGAAATGAAGATCACTACGGTGCGCATCGACGGACAGATGCTTGTGTTGAGGCCCGGGCAAGACCTCGACGAGCTGAAGGCCAGGATCGTGGAAGCGGCCAAGAATGGAGCCGGTTTCGTTGAGTTGGAAACCGTCGGCCGGTCGGCCGTCAGCGTCATGATTACACCCCACATCGGTGTGCGATTTGAGTCAATCGAGAAGGTCCAAGCGGAAGTGGAAGAGTGGGAATCGCACCCGCCCGTCATCGACTTCGACTACTTCGGCACTTACGAAGCGGAACTGTAGCGCCGGTCGGTCACGCCGTCTGCAGGAGACCGTTTTCAGTGACCAGCTCGAGCGAGAGCACCTTGTAGCCTTCATGCTCAAAGAACACTGTCAGGCGGTCGTCCTCAACCCGCATGACCGTTCCCGGGCCCCACTCAGTGTGCACCACACTCGACTGCGGGCTAAATGGAATGGTGCTCGTGGCGGCAGTGGCACCGGCTCCGTCTTCAGGCGTTTGGTTGCCTGAGCGGCGGCAGACGTCGCAGTTTCCGCACGGTTCGGAGTGCTGCTCACCGAAGTAGCCGAGCAGGAACAGCCGGCGGCAGTCGGTCGTCTCGGCGTAGCCTCGCATCATCTCGAGCCGCGACTCCTCGATGCGCTCGCGTTCCTCGATGACCTCGACAGCGGCGCTCACCGCTGTGTGCGCTCGGGCGGAGCTCGTCGCCGTACTGCCACGCCGGTCGACCCGCACCATCCCGGCGTCGGCGAGCGCGTTGACGAGTCCGGTAGCCGCGCGGCTGGAGATGTCGAGCTCTCGAGCGAGCTCTGTCGCCTTCACCGGCTTGTCGGCGTGGGCGATGACCGTGTACGCCCGGCGCAGGGCATCTTCGTCGGGTTTGCGGGACGCGAAGAATTTCCGAAGTCCCAGGTCTTCGCTGCGATAGTGCAGGTTGGCGGCGGCGGGTTCTCCGTCACGCCCCGCACGGCCGATCTCCTGGTAGTACTCATCGACCGATTCCGGCACGGCCGCGTGCACCACAAAACGGACGTTGGGTTTGTCGATCCCCATCCCGAAGGCGGAGGTGGCGACGACCACGTCAACGCGGTCGGAGGTGAAGTCATCGTGCACGGCCCGACGATCGGCGGCTCGAAGTCCGCCGTGGTAGGCCGCAGCGCGCAGGCCTCTCGCCTCGAGTTCGGCCGCATATCGCTCGGTGTCTGCCCGGGTCGCGACGTAGAGCAGACCCGGCTTCGAGAGAGCCGTGACCTGCTCGATCACGGCCCGCTCTTTCTCGCTCGCCTCGACGTGCCGCGTCACTTCGAGCCACAGGTTGGGTCGGTCGAATCCGCGGGTGATCTCAAGGCGGTCACGCAGGTGGAGTCGTTCGGCGATGTCGCGGCGCACCGGTGACGAGCCTGTGGCAGTGAGCGCCACCGTTCGCGGGTGCCCGAGTCGCTCGATCACATCGCCGAGCCGCAGATAGTCGGGGCGGAAGTCGTGACCCCACGCCGTCACGCAGTGCGCCTCGTCCACGGCGAATAGCGTCACGCCGAGATCGCGCAGGCGCTCAACGGTCTCGTCCTTGGCCAGTTGTTCAGGGGCGAGGTAGACGATGCCGCCATCGGGACCGGAGACCCGCTGCCACGCAGCCTCGAGCGCGGCAGGTCGAAGACTCGAGTTAATGGCAACAGCAGCCGGCGCGTTCGGCAGCTCGGCAAGTCCGGCAACCTGATCCGTCTGCAGTGCGATGAGCGGGGACACCACAACGGTGACACCACCGAGCAGCGCGGCGGCCAGCTGGTAAATCGCAGATTTGCCGTATCCGGTCGGCATGACGGCGAGCACATCCCGGCCCTGAAGCAACGCCTCAACGGCCTCGATCTGCCCGCCCTGCAGGTCGTCCCACCCGAAGCGTTCCCGGGCTGTGCGTTCAAGGTCGTCATGCGAAAAGTTCTCTGTGCTCACTCTGTCAAGCCAACCGCACGGCGCGAATACAGCGGAGGGGGTTGCCAACCCCGCTGTGACCCGTCAGCGCTTCGTCGACACCGTCACGGTGAATTTCGCGTTTCGACCGAGCTGCCGCGTCGCCCCGACCGTGCGCTCGAGCGCCGGGCGATAGCCGAGGTGTGAGTTCCACACCGTCCAGAGTTCGCCGCCCGGCCGAAGCACCCGGGCGGCATCGTCGAACAGCTTCTGTGCGATGCCCGCGTGCACGGTCGCCCCGACATGGAACGGCGGGTTGAGCAAAATGAGGTTCGATGAGCCGTCGGGCTGGCTCAAGAGACCGTCATCACGCACCACGGTGACTCGATCAGCAACGTCGTTCGCGAGTGCTGTCTGTTGAGCGGACGCCACGGCCGCCGCCGATGAATCGCTTGCGATCACCTGCATGGCCGGTCGGGCACGCGCCGCCAGGGTGGCGAGCACTCCGGTGCCGCAGCCGAGGTCGATGGCCCGAGGAACGTCGGGCAACCGGTCGAGGAACTCGAGCAGGAAGCGAGTGCCGATGTCGATTTTGGTGCCAGCGAACGCGGCACCGTGGGCGCACACCGTGAGACCCAGATCAGCATGAAACTCGCGCGCCGGCCAGGCCAGCTCCCCCACGGGCGGTCGAGGATCGCGGGCTACGAGCACCCGTGATTTCTGCTGCGCGAGTGATGCGGTGACCGAGCCGAAGTACCGGGCGAGCACGTCATTCATGGCCCGGCTCATGTGTTTGATCCTGCCGCCGGCGAACACGGCGACGCCGGGGGCGGCGTGCCGGGCGATGAGCTCCGCGGTCTCGGCGAGGGCTTCGAGCGACCGCGGCAGTTGCATCAGCACCACGCGGGCGTCCCGAAAAAGGGAGGCGTCCAATGGTGCGTGCGTGACAGCATCCGTGATCGATAAGGACGCCGCGCTCGCGTCAAGTGCGCGCTCACCGGAGAGGTCATCCTGATGTGTGCGGATTCCGGACACGTTCTGATGCAAGGCGCCGAGGGTAAGCGCACCATACCGATCGCCGACGACCACCGTGTCGCCGGGGGCGGCGGTACGGAGGGCGTCGGCGGCCGTCTCGAGAAGTAGCTTGTCGGTGGCGTCGTACGCGAAGAGGTTGGCGGCTTCGATGTCAGGCCAGCGTCGAAGCCGGTCGAACGGGAAGTCAGTCACCTGTTCAGGGTAGCCGGGTCTCGGGGTGCTCGTTCTCGGACAGGGCGGAACGGTCGCGGAAGGCGTGGGCCATCCACCACCAGCTCAGTAGGCCGATCCCGGCGTTGACGAGAAGGCTGAGCAGGAAGAACAGCACGCCGAGACCGATGATCGGGCCGAAATCGAAATTCTCGAATCCCGGAATTGAGTCAGAGCCGGAGAAGTCATCGCTGTCGAAGTTGGGTGTGCCGAGGCCGAACAACCCGCTGATCGGTGAGCTCAGGGCGCTGAGCAGGAAACTGCCGACGATCGCGATGCCCAGGCCGCTCCAGGTGACGGCAACGGGTCGATTGACGCGGTGGCTGCGCAGCATCCAGAGGCTGCAGAAGTAGCCGAGGATCCAGATGATGATGCCGAGAATCAGCGAGCCAATCAGCCAGGGCAGGAATGTCGCCCAGAGGTCGGAGACGATCTGGCTGACGTCTTCGGGGGCCGGGCCGCCGTTGACGGTGAAGTCTTCGGGGTTGTTGTTCGCGATGTAGGTGAACAGAGTGCCGAAGAAGGCCCCGAACAGCCCGATCACCAGCGGAATGATGAACAGGGTGAACCCGAGGCTCATCAGAGTGAAGCTCACGGCGCCGGCCAGCATGGCGCCGCGCTTCTGGCGAGGGGCAAGAGGCGGGCGCGGTGGCGCGGCCGGGCGCGGTGCCTGTTGCAGGTAGCCGGGCTGCGGCGGGTAGCCGCCCTGCTGCGGCTGGGGCGGGTACGACTGCGGGTAGCCACTGTGCTGCGGCTGGGGCGGGTACGACTGCGGGTAGCCACTCTGCTGCGGCTGCGGGTACCCCTGCGGCTGCGGCGGGTATCCACCCTGTTGCGGCTGCTGCGGGTAGCCCTGCGGTTGCTGCGGGTACCCCTGCTGTTGCGGCGGGTATCCCCCGTAACCCGCGCCGGGTTGACCCGGATATCCGTTCGGCGTAGCGCCATGCTGAAGCGGTCCCGGGACCGGTCCCTGGGGCGAGCCGGGCTGTGGCTGGGAGCTGGCAGGGGGTGCCTGAGGAGAGCCGGGTGGCGGACCGGCGGGGGGCTGCGTTGAGGCTGCGCCCGCAGTGCTGTTCTGGACGTTCGCCGGGTACGGAGGTTCATTTTCCGTCGGCTGTTGGGGTTCCTGTTCCGGCCCTGCCGGCGGCTTCTGGTCGCTCATGCGGCCAGCCTAGACCTGGGCATGGGGGCTCGGAACCCCTGGCAGTACCACGACGGAGAGGGTCCCGTGGTACCAGGGTCCTGCGGTTGTTATCGCTGGAACGGCCGCCACACGACAAGTTCCGTGCGGCGCTGCGCTCGGGTACCACTCTTCAGCGGAACGACGTCGCCTTGTGCTCCGGCCGCGAACACCCGGCGCCCTGGCGATTTGAGCATTTCATCGGCGAGTGCATGTTCGAGTTCCCGGACCCGGGCGCTCAAAGCGGTGACCTCGTTCTCGAGCGCGAGGATTCGGCCGATGCCCTCCAGGCTCACGCCTTCGGCGCTCAGTCGGGCGACCTCGCGCAACTGCACAACGTCGCGCATCGAGTACCGGCGGGACTTACCCGCCGTTCGGGTAGGCGAGACGAGGCCGAGCCGGTCGTACTGCCGCAAAGTCTGCGGGTGCATTCCGGCCAGCTCGGCCGCTATCGCGATCGCGAAGATCGGCGAATTCTCGTCCATTGGTTATCCCCTCGCGCGCGCGATCAGGTCGTCACGCGGGTTCTCTTTCGGCTCGAGCTCATGGAACCGCTCGAGCGCTTCGCGGGCTTCAGCGTTGAGGTGAGACGGCACTGCCACCTGGACAACGGCGAGCAAGTCGCCGGTGCCCTTCGACGTGGCGACTCCGCGGCCCTTCACTCGAAGGACTCGCCCGGACGGCGTTCCGGGAGCGACGCGAAGTCGAACCGGGTCGCCGCCGAGCGTCGGCACCTCGATGGTGGCCCCAAGCGTCGCTTCGACAAAGGTCACCGGCACGTTCACACGGAGGTTGAGTCCGTCGCGTTCGAAGACCGGGTGCTTCCGAACGGTCACCGAGAGAACCAGGTCACCGGCAGGGCCGCCGTCAGGCGACGGTGAACCCTTGCCGCGGAGCTTGATCTTCTGTCCGTCCGAGACACCAGCGGGAATCTTTACCTTGATCGTGCGACCTTCGGCGGTCTGCAGGGTGATGGTGTCACCCTTGATCGCCGTGAGGAAGTCGAGCGTGGTCGATGCCGTGAGGTCGCGCCCCGGCGTCGGTCCACCGAACCCGCGGTAACCGCCGGTTGGTTGGCCGAAGCCACCGCCGCGGCCGAACATGCCGCCGAGGATATCCTCGAAATCGGCTTGCTGGTAGCTCGAGCTCGTTCCACGAGCACCGCCACCGAACATGCCGCCGAAGACATCGTCAAAGCCCCCGTTGCCGCCACCGGACCCGGGCGCGGTGAACCGCGCTCCGGATCCCATGGCGCGAACGGCGTCGTACTCTTTGCGCTGTTCAGGGTCATTGAGAACCGAGTAGGCCTCGCTGAGCTCCTTGAACTTCTCTTCGGCTTTAGAGTCACCGGCGTTTGAGTCCGGATGGTATTGCCGCGCGAGTTTGCGGTAGGTCTTCTTCAGATCCGCTGGCGTGACGTCCTTCTTCACACCAAGAACCTTGTAGAAGTCCTTATCGAACCAGTCCTGACTTGCCATCGCGCCTACTCAGCAGGAACGGCGACAACGACCTTGGCCGCGCGCAGCAGTGTTGATCCGACCGTGTAGCCGGTCTCGACGACGTCGAGGATGGTTTCGACCTCAACGTCCGGGCTCGGCTGCTGGAAGATCGCCTCGTGGAGGTTGTGGTCAAACGGCTCACCCTTCGCACCGAACGGGGCGAGCCCCAGCTTGGCGACGCTCGTGCGGAGCTTCGCGGCGATAGCCGAGAACGGGGTGTCGCCCTCGAGGTCGCCGTGCTTCTCAGCGCGGTCGAGGTCATCGAGCACCGGGAGGAGTGCCTTCACGACGTCGCCCGTCATGCGCTCACGCTCAACCTCGCGGTTGGCCTCGGTGCGCTTGCGGTAGTTCGCGTACTCGGCGCTCAGCCGCTTGAGGTCAACGAGGTGCTCGTGTTCGGGTTCCGCGTCAGCAGCGCGTTCGTTGTCGAGCTCGTCTTCCAGGCCTTCGGCCTGCGTGGCGTTGAGGATGTCCTCAACGGTGAGCTCGTCGTCTGTGGTCTCGGGAGATTCGGGGTCCACCTGCGACGCAGGGCCGGAAGCCGTAGCTTCCGACCCTTCGTTCACTGGCTGAACCTCGTCACCGTCTTCTGGAGTCGGGTTCGTGTCAGTCATTGTTACTTCTTGTCACTTTCCTCATCGTCGACAACTTCGGCGTCCACAACATCCTCGTCGGATGCTGCATCAGTCGGCTGCTCAGCTCCGGCTTCACCGGTTGCAGCGGCTTCCTGCTGGGCCTGAGCGTAGATGGCCTCGCCGAGCTTGGTCTGGCTTTCGTTGAGCTTATCGAAGGCGGTCTTGACCGCTGCGTCGTCGTCGCCGGCGAGCGCGGACTTCAGAGCGTCAACATCAGCCTGCACCTCGCTCTTGACGTCCTCGGGCAGCTTGTCGTCGTTTTCCTTGATCAGCTTGTCGATCGAGTATGCGAGCTGCTCAGCGCTGTTGCGGGTCTCGGCCGACTCACGGCGGGCCTTGTCCTCCGCAGCGTGCTCTTCAGCTTCGCGAACCATGCGCTCGATGTCTTCCTTCGCGAGCGAGGAACCACCGGTGATCGTCATCGACTGCTCCTTGCCCGTGCCCTTGTCCTTGGCGGACACGTGCACGATGCCGTTGGCGTCGATGTCGAAGGTGACCTCAACCTGCGGGATTCCGCGCGGAGCCGGAGCGATTCCGGTCAGCTCGAAGGTTCCGAGGTTCTTGTTGTCACGGGTGAACTCGCGCTCACCCTGGAAGACCTGGATCGCAACGGACGGCTGGTTGTCGTCCGCGGTGGTGAAGGTTTCGCTGCGCTTGGTCGGGATGGCCGTGTTGCGCTCGATGAGCTTGGTCATGATGCCGCCCTTGGTCTCGATACCGAGAGACAGCGGGGTGACGTCGATGAGCAGAACGTCCTTGCGCTCGCCCTTCAGCACACCGGCCTGCAGTGCAGCACCGACAGCGACGACCTCGTCAGGGTTAACGCCCTTGTTGGGCTCCTGTCCACCGGTCTCCTGCTTGACCAGGGTCGAAACGGCGGGCATACGGGTCGATCCACCAACGAGCACAACGTGCGCGATGTCGCCGACCTTGATGCCGGCCTCACGGATGACGTCCTGGAACGGCTTCTTGGTGCGGTCGAGGAGATCAGAGGTCATCTGCTCGAACTGTGCACGGGTCAGCGTCTCGTCGAGGTTGGCCGGGCCGTTCTCGGTGAGCGAGAGGTACGGCAGCTGGATCGAGGTGGACATGCCCGAGGACAGTTCCTTCTTGGCCTGCTCGGCAGCTTCCTTGAGGCGCTGCTTGGCGATCTTGTCGTTCGAGACGTCGACGCCAGTGGTCTCCTTGAAGCGCTTGATGAGGTGCTCAACGATGCGCTGGTCCCAGTCGTCTCCACCGAGGCGGTTGTCACCAGAGGTGGCGCGCACCTGGATGGTCGAGAAGTCGTCGTCCTTGCCCACTTCGAGCAGCGAGACGTCGAACGTTCCACCACCGAGGTCGAAGACGAGAATCAACTCATCTTCCTTACCCTTGTCGAGGCCGTAGGCCAGGGCGGCTGCGGTCGGCTCGTTGATGATGCGCAGCACGTTGAGTCCGGCGATCTCACCGGCTTCCTTCGTTGCCTGACGCTCAGCGTCGTTGAAGTATGCGGGAACCGTGATGACCGCGTCGGTCACGGTGTCGCCGAGGTACTGCTCAGCGTCGCGCTTGAGCTTGGCGAGGATACGAGCCGAGATCTCCTGCGGCGTGTACTTCTTCTCGTCGACCGCGAACTTCCAGTCGGTGCCCATGTGGCGCTTGACCGACGCGATGGTGCGGTCAACGTTGGTGACGGCCTGGCGCTTTGCGGTTTCACCGACGAGCACCTCGCCATCCTTGGTGTACGCAACCACCGATGGGGTGGTGCGAAGACCCTCGGCGTTCGCGATGACGGTGGGCTCGCCACCTTCAAGAACGGCCACACACGAGTTGGTGGTTCCGAGGTCAATTCCTACTGCACGTGCCATGTGTCTTTTTCTCCTTTGAGACCGCGAACGGTCTGGTTCGACGGTGACCCGTTATGCTGGGCCCGCAATTCGAAGTTGTGGGAGCCACTCATAGTTGAGCGGCGATGACTCAAGTTTACTCAGCCTCCTAGCGCTGTCAACTTCTCACAGCGAATCCTGAGCCGTACCGACTCAACTTTTTGTCCCGGTCACGCAGAAAGGCGGCTCCCGAAGGAGCCGCCTTTCTTCGTGCGAAGCGGATGCCGTCAGTCGCTTTTCCGCATTGCCGCCGCGATTCCTGCGCCGACGAGAACCACACCGCCGGCCACTAACCCGGCGATTATCCACGTGCTTGGGTCGAGAACAAACGGCACGATCGCATTCGTCACCATGAATGCGGCGAACACCAGGAGGATCACGCCCCAGAAGATCGTCCCGAAGCGAGGACGGAGACGCTCCTCACCGGGTGCCCGCGCCGGAATCACCGGGTTCGAGCTCGACGACGAGGCGTGGGGAAACAGCACGTCGGTGGCATCCGCATCGTTATTTGGCCGCGATTCATACGGTTGGGTCTTCTCGGAGTCGCTCATCGTGCGTTCCTTTCACTGTTCACGAGGTCGACGCTGCCGGCGCCGAGCCAGATTCGAACGGTTGTGGTGTCGTCACTGGAGGTGTCGCCGAAGCGCACGACCTCGCGGTACAGCGGCGCACCGCGTTCACGGAGCTCGCCGTCGTCCACGTAGCTGAGCCCCGCGACTCCGCCAGCGACCTGGAGGATGACCGGCACATCTTCGGGCAGGTCGACGGTGACGGTGCCGGCACCGAGCCAGAGCTCCACGACCCCGCCCACCTCGGCACCACGATCGTCGAGTGCCGAGAGGTCGAGCGTCGGCGACCCGGCAGCCATCGAGTAGCCCGCCGATGACCGCGGGGCAGCCTCAGTGACCTCCCAGATCGTGTTGCCGACCACGGAGACGGACGTCCCGCGAGGGAACACGCCGACGAAGAGCAGGACGAGGATCGCCACGATCGAGAAGAAGCCGAGCGCGCCGCTTTCCTTCCCACGAATGCCGGCGATCACCGTGGCGAGCGCGATAACACCGAGCGCAACGCCGACGCCGATGAGCACCGATGTGTCTGACACCGTGGCGTAGCCGAGCGCGATGGTCGTGAAGACTCCCCCGAGGACGGCGAGCCCGAGGGCGATCGAGACGAACGCGGCGCCGGGCTGGCGGCGCCGGTAGCGTTCCTCGTGCTCACGCCGGTTCTGCGCGCGGATGGCATCACGCTCGCGGCGCTGGGCCTCCCGTTGCTCGGCGGTGGGGCCCGGGTTCCACACGGCTCCGTAGACACGGGGGTCCGGCGATCCCGAGTGCGCTGATTCGGGGGTGGGGAACCAGGCCGACGAGGTCCCGGCGCTGGGAGCGGCACCCGAATCGGGAGCGGACGGACCGGGCGTTGTTGCGTTCGCCGGAGCATCCGTTGCTGACGCAAACGACGCACCGGCAGGAGGTGTCGCGGGACTGGTCCAGAAATCGGCGTGGGAGCGGGCGGGTGGCGCCTCGGTTGCCGACTGAGGCGTTCGACGGGCGATGACGATTGTGAGCCAGACCAGGCTGGCAACGAGCACGAGCACCCATCCGGTGCGGAGGGTCGATTCGAGCCACTCCGGCATGTTCCAGAAAGCGGGAGCTCCCTGCCACCAGATGCCGCGCATGAACGGGACAAAGGTGAGGGCGATGAGCACGGTGATCGCGATGACGGCCGGGTCGAAAATTCCTTGGAGGGCGCGTTCGGTGTGGATGCGGCCCGAGCTGTCGGGGAGCAGCGCCCAGGCCACCGCGTACAGGAACAGCGCTGGACCGCCCAGCACCGCCACCACCAGGATGACGCCGCGGATGATGAGCGGGTCAACGCCGGTGTGCCGGGCAATGCCGCCAGCCACTCCGCCGAGCCAGGCGTCGTCGGTGCGGGAGATTCCGGTGCCGCGAATCCAGTCGAAAAAGTTCGACCGCGGCTCAGGCGATGGCGTCGCCGTCGAAGCGTTGGAGGGGAAGGGTGCGTCGTTCATAGTGCGATTCTGGCGCTGGGGTGACGCACGCGGCCATGGGGTATCCCCCTGACCGGACCCTGAGTTTTGCCGATGAGCCGCGCGGGTGGCGCTCGGGGTGCTTGGATTGCAGCATGGACACCGCACTGATGACACGGCCGCGGGTGCGGCTTGTCGGCGGGGTGTGTGCCGGATTTGCGGATCACACCGGGCTTCCGCTTCCACTCGTGCGCACGCTCACCGTCGTGCTCAGCGTGTGCGGCGGTGCGGGACTGTTGATGTATCTCTGGTTATGGGTGGTGACTCCGGTTGCCGGGTACGCGGCGGATCCGCTCAAGCACGTGCTGACCCTGCCGAGCGACGACGGTGGGGCCGATGCTTCCCGCCGTTCGGCCCCGGTCACCGA
Source organism: Okibacterium sp. HSC-33S16 (assembly GCF_024171565.1). Classification (GTDB taxonomy): domain Bacteria; phylum Actinomycetota; class Actinomycetes; order Actinomycetales; family Microbacteriaceae; genus Mycetocola_A. The sequence goes on along the minus strand of NZ_JALJZZ010000002.1, from coordinate 401,548 downwards.
GATTCTGCTGGGCATGGCCCTGCTTGCGGCCGCGGCCGCGCTCGTCGCCGCGCGGCTCGGAGCGGATGTGCCGCTCGATTTCGTCATTCCGGCGATCGTGGTGCTCGGCGGAGCCGGGTTAGCCTGGCGCCAGTTCGATGACCTGCGCCAGCAGCGGTCATCGTCGTCATCAGCGCTCGTCATCCGGGCACTCGGTGCGCTCATCCTTGTGGCGCTCGGCATTCTCCTGTTCTTCGTCACCGGCGAGGAACCGAACGTCTGGACGGTGTTTGCGGCGTCCATCGCAGTACTCGTCGGTGTCGCCATCGTGGTGGCACCGTGGGTGGTGCGGTTGAGCCGAGACCTCGCCGACGAGCGCGCCGCGCGGGTGCGCGAAGCCGATCGAGCGGAGATCGCCGCCCACCTCCACGACTCGGTGCTGCAGACGCTGGCGCTCATCCAGCAGAAGGCCGACCCGGCGAGCGAAGCCTCCCGGCTGGCTCGCGCGCAAGAACGGGAGTTGCGGGACTGGCTGTTCGCGGGCTCCCCCGGGCGCTCGGTCGATCTGGCCGACGAGTTGCGACGGATCGCGGCGGTGATCGAAGAGGAATATGCCGTGCGCATCGAGGTTGTCTCCGCCGGGCAGAGCCCGAGCGCCGTTCCCGACGCGCTGCTCGGCGCCGCTCGGGAGGCGCTGCTCAATGCCGCCAGGCACGCGGGCGGCACCGTGTCGGTCTACCTCGAGTCATCGCCCACCGCGGTGGAGCTCACAATCACCGACCGTGGACCAGGCTTCACCCTCGACGACATCCCGTCCGACCGGATGGGCGTGCGTGAATCCATTCTCGGCCGGATGCGCCGCATTGGTGGCACAGCCGAGCTCGCCGCTGGCCCGGGCGGAGCGGGAACCGAGATCCGACTCCTTCTGCCCCTCAGCCACGGAGGACACCATGACGAAGCCTGAACCGACCGACGGTGCCCTCACGGTGGTCATCGTTGATGACCATTCCATTTTCCGCTCCGGTTTGCGCGCCGACCTGGCTGGCAACATCAGCGTTCTCGGTGAAGCCGCGACCGTGGACGAAGCGGTTGACCTTGTGATCGGCGCGCAGCCGCAGGTCGTGCTCCTCGACGTGCACCTTCCCGGTGGGGCAGGCGGTGGCGGCGCCGAAGTGATTCGCCGTGCCGCACCGCACGCGCCATCCACCCGATTCCTTGCGCTGAGTGTCTCCGATGCCGCCGACGATGTCGTGACCGTCATCCGCGCAGGGGCACGCGGATACATCACGAAGAGCTCCTCAGGGTCGGACGTCTCGGATGCTGCCAGGCGCGTTCGCGACGGAGACGCCGTGTTCTCGCCCCGACTGGCCGGTTTTGTTCTCGACGCCTTTGGCGCCGTCACCGGCGAGACAGCCGAGGCCTCAGACGAGCTGGACCGGCTGTCGGCCCGCGAGCAGGAAGTGATGCGGCTGATCGCGCGGGGTTATGCGTATAAGGAGGTCGCAGCATCCCTCTTCATCTCGATCAAAACCGTGGAGACGCACGTGTCGAGCGTCCTGCGAAAATTGCAGTTGTCGTCGAGACACGAACTGACCGCGTGGGCGCTGGCGCGCAAGCTGCTCTGACCGGGACACGGTAACCAGCGGTTCACTCTGGCGCTTTGCTGTGCCACTAACCTGAGCATCATGATGACGAACGCTGGCAACGAGGCGGCACCGACAACAGCTGCAGCACTCTCCGAGGCTCCGAAGAAGACCGCTTCCAAGCAGGTTCTCGCCTGGGGGCTGTGGGACTGGGGCTCCGCAGCCTTCAACGCGGTCGTCACCACCTTCGTCTTCACGGTTTACCTCACCAGCGACGCCTTCGGCGGCGAGGCCGAGGTTTCCGCTCAGCTGGGCTGGGCGCTGGCTGGTGCCGGCCTCCTCATCGCCATCTTGGCTCCCGTCACCGGGCAGCGCTCCGACAGCTCCGGACGCCGCAAGTTCTGGCTCGCCGTCAACACCTACATCGTCGTCGCGATCACCGCGGCCATGTTCTTCGTGCAGCCTGACCCAGGCTTCCTCTGGCTTGGGCTTCTCCTCGTGGCAGCCGGCAACGTCTTCTTCGAGTTTGCCGGCGTGAACTACAACGCCATGCTCGTCCAGGTGTCGACACCACAAACGATCGGCCGAGTGTCCGGCATCGGTTGGGGTCTCGGCTACCTCGGTGGAATCGTGCTGCTGCTCATCGTTTACTTCGGCTTCATCCAGCCCGAGGTGGGGCTGTTTGGCATCACCGGGCAGGACGGCATGGATATTCGTGTCACCGTTCTGGTGTCTGCCATCTGGTTCGGGTTGTTCGCGCTTCCCGTGTTTTTCGCGGTTCCCGAGTACCAAGGCGTCGGCGCTCGGCGCGCGAAGGTCGGTTTCTTTGCGTCCTACGCTCGGCTCTTCAACGACATCAGAAAACTCTGGAACGAAAGCCGGCAGACCGTCTACTTCCTCCTGGCGAGCGCCGTGTTCCGTGACGGGCTCGCAGGTGTCTTCACGTTCGGGGGCGTACTCGCCGCCGGGTGGTTCGGGTTCACCGCTGGTGAGGTCATCATCTTCGCGATCGCTGCCAACGTCGTCGCCGGCATCTCGACAATCACCGTGGGCTTGCTCGACGACAAACTCGGCGCCAAACCGGTCATCATGGCGTCCCTGATCGGGTTGGTCCTCGCCGGCCTCGCTGTCTTCTTCCTGCACGACGGCGGGCAAAACATGTTCTGGATCTTCGGCCTCGCCCTCTGCCTCTTCGTTGGCCCGGCGCAGTCTGCCTCGCGCTCGTTCCTGGCTCGGCTCATTCCGGCCGGCCGCGAGGGCGAGGTGTTTGGACTCTACGCAACCACCGGACGCGCGGTGTCCTTCCTGGCACCGACCGCGTTCGCTCTGTTTATCACCGTGGGTGGCGAGCAGTACTGGGGAATACTCGGCATCGTGCTGGTGATCTTCATCGGCTTGCTGCTCCTCTTGCCTGTGCAGGCCAAGCAGCAACGATTGCAGTGACCGGTAGGCTTTTCCTACGCCGGGCATCGACGACGGAGTCTTCACGATCACGGAGATGACCCGCCCGGGCGGACCCGGTCCCCGCGACCGCGCCTCTCATCGACGTTCGAAAGGCCGCTTTATGACCCCCTCCGATTCGTCCACAGGCGTCCTCATCATCGGAAGCATCAACGCCGACCTCACCACCTTCTCGACACGCCTTCCCGCTCCGGGTGAAACCCTGCTCGGCGACGACTTTTCCCTGGTGCTGGGCGGTAAGGGTGCCAACCAGGCCGTCGCCGCCGGGCGTGCGGGAGGGCAGGCACACATGGTCGGCTGCGTGGGCGACGATACGTTCAGCCGGATGCTTCTCGATGACCTCACCACGTCTGGCGTAGGCGTCGAGAACGTTCACAGCGTGCCCGGTCCGTCTGGGATCGCCCACATCCGGGTCGACGCTGCCGGCGAAAACAACATCGTCGTCGTCCCCCTCGCCAACGACGCACTCAGCGCAGACCACATCGACGCGGCCATCGCCGACCTCGCGCCGCGCTGCCGCGTCATGCTCACCCAGCTTGAGACACCGCAAAAGCTCACCCTGCATGCCATCCGCCGGTCCCGGGAGGCGGGCCTCACCGTCATCCTCGATCCGGCCCCGGCCGCTACCCTCGATGACAGCATCTGGCCCCTCGTCGATATCGTCACACCAAACGAGACCGAGGCCACCCTGCTCACAGGCATCCGAGTGACCGATGCGGCTACCGCGGTTGAGGCGGGTCGCTGGTTCACAGCACGCGGCACCGGATCAGCACTGATCACCCTGGCCGCCGCCGGCGCTGTCTTGGTGACCGCCGACACCGTTGAATACTTCGACGCCCTCCGCGTCGACGTCGTCGACTCCACCGCAGCCGGCGATACCTTCGCCGGTTATCTGGGGGCGTCACTTGCCGCGGGATATGACAGTACGGATGCCATCCGCCGCGCCATCGCGGCAGGTGCGCTCACGGTCACGCGCCGAGGTGCCTCGCCCAGTATCCCGACGAGCGCCGACGTAGCCGCCCTGATGCGCTCCACACCAACGGTCCGCTGACACCTCCTGAACAATCGCGAAAGGCTTCACCATGACTCTGTCCTCGCTCACAGAGGCCCGCGTCCTCGCTGTACTCCGGGCACCATCGGCCGAATCAGCCCTGCTCGCCGCAGACGCCCTGGTCGAAGGCGGCATCACGGGCCTCGAAGTGACCTACTCAACCCCGGACGCCGCCCGGGTGATTCGCGAGCTCGATGCGAAATACGGCGACCGAATTTACCTCGGAGCAGGCACCGTCACGACGGCACAGCAGGCGACCGAGGCCGCCGACGCCGGAGCCCGCTTCCTTGTCAGTCCCGGTACGCGACCCGAGCTGACAGCAGCGATGAAAGGCACCGGTCGCCTCGTGCTGACCGGAGCTCTTACACCAAGCGAGGTCATGGCAGCGGTCGAGTTCGGAGCCGACGTCGTGAAGATCTTCCCCGCGTCTCTCGGTGGCCCGGCGTACCTGCGCGCCCTCCGCGGTCCGTTCCTGGATGTTCCGCTGATGCCCACCGGTGGGGTGACTCCGGAAAACCTCGGCGACTGGATTGCTGCCGGTGCTCATGCCGTCGGCGCCGGCAGCGACCTGGTGTCGTCGGCCGCCCTGGCCTCGGAAGACTGGGCAGCGATCACCCGCCGGGCCGAGGAGTTCGTCGCTGCCGGACCGGGCGCCTAAACCGCCCAACTTACTCCTGCGCATCCTCCGGCGGGTAGTCGGTGCTCGCGCTGAGGTCTCGCCACACGTCGACCTCGGCCTGCTGCGCTCGGGCGGTCTCGTCGTACGCCGCGACCGCGTCTGAGCCAAGCAGCAGGAACGTCGGGGTGTTCGGCGCTTCGACGACGGTGATGATTGCCTCTGCCGCGAGGCCGGGATTTCCGGGCTGCGTGCCGTGTACCGTGTCGTTCTCCTTGCGACGCTTCCCGGCCGTTTCGGCGTAGTCCGGGATGGGGGTTGCCGACTGGGTGAGTGACCGGCCGGCGAAATCGGTACGGAAGCCGCCGGGTTCAACGGCCGTCACCGAAATGCCGAGTGGAGCCAACTCCTTGGCGAGCGAACCAGACAATCCTTCCAGCGCCGCCTTCGTTGCGGCGTAATAACCCGAGCCCGGTGGCATCAGGCGGGCACCGATCGACGAGATGTTGACGATGGCACCCGACCGGCGCTCCCGCATTCCCGGCAGAACTGCCCGGATCATCGCAACGGCGCCGAACACGTTGGTGTCGAACAGTCGCTGGACGTCCTCGGGCTCGGCCTCCTCGATCGCCGAGCGGTAGCCGTAGCCGGCGTTGTTGACGAGCACGTCGATCGTCCCGAACCGTCTCTCGGCCTCCGCCACCGCTGCCGCCACCTGGGCCGGGTCCGTGACGTCCAGCGCGAGCGCGAGTGCGGACTCCGGTGCGGTATCCGTGATATCCGATACGGACGTCACGTCGCGAGCCGTGACAACGGCGTTGTGACCGTGAGCGAGAACGGCGGTCGCGAGTGCGCGACCGAGGCCGGTTGAGCAGCCGGTGATGAGCCAGGTGGACATGCAGTGTTCCTTTCGAGGGCGAGGCCGAGAGAATGTCGTGACCCGACACTACGCGTGAACCCCACCCCTGAGCGAGGTCCTGTCAGTACCCGGCTGCACTGCGTCGATTCGGTTAGATTGGGTCGATGCGCGACACCCGATTCTCTATCCGACCAACAACGGAAGCTGATTGGCGCGAGGTCCGTGCCCTTCGGCTGGAAATGCTCGGCGACACACCGATCGCGTTCGGCGAAACCCTCGACACGGCGCGAAGCCACGGCGACGCCGAGTGGAAGATGCGCGGTAGGCGGGGCACGACAGAGGGCGGAACCGTCCTCGCCGCGATTACCGATTCCGGACGCTGGATCGGCACGATGGGTGCATACACACCGGAGTACACCACGGTGCCGATGCTCGTCGGCGTCTACGTCACGCCGAAGTTTCGCGGAACAGCGGCTGGCGTCACAGCGGCCCTGCTGGCAAGCGTCGAGGACTGGGCAGCACAACGCTCCGACCGGATCCTCCTGCACGTGCACGAAGACAACACCCGCGCTCACGCCCTGTACGCCAAACACGGCTACCAGGACACCGGCAGGACGTTCCCCTATGTCCTCGACCCGAGCCGTCGCGAACTCGAGATGGTCAAGTCGCTGTCGCCCGGCCGATGACATTCGCTCGGCCTACAGCCCGTCGGCCACCGCAGCGCTGACCTGAAGCCAGGCCTCACGGGTTTTTGGTGAGAGCACGTCAACGTTGAGCGGGCCACCGCTCTGGAAGCCGGGGTCGTACGGTACCTCGAGCACGGTGCGGGTGAGTGCTGCAAAGTGCTCGTGCAGCCGTCGCGAGAGGTCGGGCTGCGGCGCGTCACCGGGTGAGGAGAGGATGGTCACGGCCTGTGCCACCTTGTCCTGGTGACCTTTCTGGCGCAACCCGTCGAGCAGCCAGGCTGCGCTTGCCGCCGTCTCTTCGTTCACGGTGGTCACCACGACGAGCTGGTCGGCTGCCTCAACCGCTGCCTCCCAGTTCGACGCCCGCATGTTGTTTCCGGTGTCGATGACGAGCACCCGGTAGAACCGGCTGAGCGTTGAGTGCAGGTTGCGGAACGCGCTCGCGTCGATGGTGGATGAGGCAGCGGCGTCCTCGTCCGACGCCAGCACGTCGAACTGGGCGTCACCCTGCGCCCGCACATAGTTGTCGAGATCACCAACGCGAGCGGAGCGAACGTCGCTGAACCGGTCGAGGTCGTGCAGCAGGTCAACCGCGGTGTTGGTGTGCCGTGACGGCTGCGCCCGCCACCCGAGCGTGCCGCGCGTCTCGTTGTTGTCCCACGCGAGCGTCGAGCCACCGCGGTGGATGCCGAAGGTCGCCGCGAGCAGCAGGGTCGCGGTGGTCTTGTGCGCGCCGCCCTTGGGGTTCAGCACGACGATGGTGCGCGGCCCCTTGAGACTGCGCTGCACCCGCTCGACCGCACTGCGATGGGCGAGCTCTGACTTGCCGGGGCGTGGCGAGATCAGCCCGCCTGTCGCGCGTCGGATCAGCCCCTGCCAGCCATTCTTCGCCGGTCCGACCGGCGCGTCAGGTCGTGACTGCAGGAAGTCGTCGAGGGTGGGGCTGTCCTTCTCCGCCGTTGACGGGGTCGGCGAAACTGAGGGGGTCTGTTCCCGCTGTGCGGAAACGGATGCCTGTGGCTCGGTGTGAGCGTCGACCTCCAGTTCGGTGGATCGCCGAAAATAGGCGGAGGGCACATGAGCGCCAGCGTTCGGGTCGCCGGGGAATGGCGCGGTCGAGGCCCGGTCGGCGGGGCTGCCAACCGCTCGCACCGGAGTCGGAGCTGCGGGAGACGGCGCCGGTGCCGGCGCTGGGGCGGCATCGAAGGCTGCGTCGAACAGGGCAATGCCGTCCGGAGGCGGCGGAATGACAGCGGCCTGGGACTCGGGCACGTCGCTCTGCTTGGCCCTGTCGGTATCGTGACGGGCGGAATCGGCGGAAGCCGATGCATCCGCTCTCTCCTCCAACGGCGTCACAGCTCCCGTGGTTTCGACGTTGCCGTTGGGGTCAACCCGCAGCGGGTAGAGCCCGTCGAGGTCGGCGATGGCAATGTGCACAGCCTCGCCACGCTCCGTCGCGATCGCGATGGCGCGACCGATGATCGTGGCGCGGATGTCGGCCACGCTGCCCGCGTACACGGGTGAGGTCGAACCGTCGAAGGTGATCTGACCGGTTCCGTCAGCACGCACCACGGCCGTCAGTTCGGGCTCGTTCGGGTTGGCGTTCATGAATACCAGTATTGCGTGCCCTGCTGTGGGTCTTGAAATTCGGTTGATTGTGCCATAGGGCTTGCGCACGCACTGGCGCGCGGCCCGGCGTTGTCGCCAGACTGAGGGTATGACGACTCAACGCGAGAAAGCCGAACTGCTCAACACCCTGCACAAGCCGGGCGATCCCCTCATCGTCACCAACGTGTGGGATGCCATCACCGCGAAGATCGTGTCCGAAGCACCGGGAGTCCGAGCGCTCGCGAGCGCGTCTCATTCGGTGTCTTTTGCTCGCGGGGTTCCTGACAATGAGGGCCTCACCGTCAACGCGGCCATCGAGGCTGCCCGCATCATTGCCGGCGCCGTCGACCTGCCGCTCTCCGTCGACTTCGAGAAGGGCTACGCGCCAGATGCTGACGGAGTCGGCGAGAACGTCCGACGCCTGATCGAAGAGTCCGGTGCTGTCGGCATCAACATTGAAGACTCGCTCGAGGCGGCGACCGGTCCGCAGCGCAGCATCGACGACTCGGTCGCACGCGTCGCAGCGGCTCGCGCAGCCGGTGACGCGACCGGAATCCCCCTCGTGATCAACGCCCGGGTCGACACCCTCGCGGGCGGCGGGTCCTGGGAGGAAGCGGTCACTCGCGCCAACGCCTACCTCGACGCCGGAGCAGACGTCATCTTCTTCCTGGGCCTGCGCGACGAGGACCTTGTGAAGCGCGCGCTCGACGAGGTTCACGGCCGTCTGTCCACGATCGGCGGGTTCGGCGGAATCCCCCTGAAACGTCTCGCTGAACTCGGCATCTCGCGGGTGAGCTTCGGTCCGCAGACGCTCGGTCTGACGCTCGCGGCGCTGCAGCGCACGGCCGCCACTCTCACGGCGCTCGGCGATTACCCCGAAGACCTGTCGTTTAAGTTCGACCTCTGAGTCGTGGGGTGCCTTCAGGAGGCGCGGGTGCCCTCGTTGTGCTCGGTGAGCACCCAGGTGGCACCCTCGTCTTCTGAAACGAAGCTCTCCCACTGGTATGACGAGTCGGTGATCTTCGAGAAGTTCCAGCGGATCAGCAGTCCATCGTTGCGCGTGCCATCTTGACGGATGCCGTCCCGCTTGTGAGCGGTCGCCACCAGATGGGCGTACTCCCCACGTTCCGGTTCGAAGTAGCTCACCCGCCAGGCCCCCATCTCGCGGTCATAAACGCGTACAGCGGTCGAGATCGTTGACAGACCATCCTCGGTCTCGATCAACGCGACATCCTGCACCGCCTGACCGTCGAGGATGTAGCCCATCACCCAAATGAAGTCGTACTCGTGCCACTCGCCGGTGGCTTCGTCCATTCGGCGGGCGTGCACGTTCCACCGGCCGACCATGCGACCGAATCGCGACATGCGATTCGGGTATTTCGCTGTGGCGGCATCCGCGATGAGTGCATCAGCGAACGAGAGGTCGTGGAAGTCGCTCATGGCGGTGGCCTTTTCTTGTTAGCTGCCTGCGCTGCCGGCGTCGAGGACACCGACGTCGGTGCGGTGGAAGTTTTGGAAGGAACGTGACGCCGTGGGGCCGCGCTGATTCTGGTAGCGCGAGCTGTATGCCGCGGAGCCGTAGGGCTTTTCGGCGGGTGACGTGAGGCGGAAGAAGCAGAGCTGACCGATCTTCATCCCGGGCCACAGCTTGATCGGCAGGGTCGCGACGTTGGAGAGCTCGAGGGTCACGTGGCCCGAGAATCCGGGGTCGATGAAGCCCGCCGTCGAGTGCGTGAGCAAGCCGAGGCGGCCGAGCGAGCTCTTACCTTCAAGCCGGGCGGCGATGTCGTCGGCGAGAGTGACCTGTTCGAAGGTGGCGCCGAGCACGAACTCCCCAGGATGCAGGATGAACGGTTCGTCAGGCTTCACCTCGATCAGGTGGGTCAGTTCGGGCTGGTCTTCGGCCGGATCGATATACGGGTACTTGTGGTTGTCGAACAACCGAAAGTAGCGGTCGAGGCGCACGTCGATGCTCGAAGGCTGGATCATCTCGGAGTGGGACGGCTCCAGGCCGATGCGTCCGGATGCCAGCTCTGACTTGATATCGCGGTCGGAGAGAAGCACGAGGTCAGTTTATCGGGACGTGGTTGCTAAGATGACGAAAGCGCCATTCGGCGTCACGCGGATGTAGTTCAATGGCAGAACTTCAGCTTCCCAAGCTGATAGCGCGGGTTCGATTCCCGTCATCCGCTCCATCCGCCCAGCCGGGCAAGTAGCAGCGCTTCCGCCACAATCGCATTTCGGAAGTCTCCGAGATCAATCGATTCGTTTGCGCCGTGGGCTCGCGAATCCGGGTCTTCGGCTCCGGTCACGAGGATCTCTGCCTCGGGGAAGAGCTTGCTCAGAATGTCGACAGCAGGGATCGATCCGCCCACTCCCATTGACACAGCCGGTGTCGCCCAGGTCTCCGACATTGCCCCCAGCATGAGTTGCGCGGCGGGAGACTCAGCGTCGCCCGCGAATCCCTCAGTACGTCCGCCGGGAGTGAATCGAACCTCCGCGCCAAAAGGCGACTGAGCTTCGACATGGCGGCGCACCGATTCCATTGCGGCCGCGGTGTCGTCGGTTGGGGCGAGACTCAGACTGATCCGAGCGCGGGCAGTCGGCTGCAGTGTGTCCGACGACAGGGCGACCGTGGGGGCATCGAGCCCGATGATCGCGAGCGCAGGCTTGTTCCATAGCCGCGATGTGACGCTACCCGTGCCCGCCAGGGGCGCATCAGGCGGCACTCCGGCATCTGCGCGAAACGCCGCTTCAGTCAGGGTCGGTCCAGGCCGCTCTTCCGAGAGTAGCCCCGGCACGGCGACAGTCCCGTCGTCGTGATGCAATGAGGCGAGTACGCGGGCCAGCGCCGCGACCGCATCGATAACGGGGCCGCCGTAGGTCCCCGAGTGTAGGGCGTGATCCAACACGCGCACATCGATGGTGCCGAGGATCAGGCCGCGCAGGCTCGTGGTCAAGGCGGGTTCGCCCACCTTCCAGTTGCCTGAATCGGCCACAATGAGGGCATCGGCGTGGAGCAGTTCTCCGTGTCTCTGCAGGAGCAGGGGAAGGCTCGGTGAACCCGCCTCTTCTTCGCCATCGATGAGCACTGTGACACCGACGTTCAGTTGGTTCCCCAGGACATGGAGCGCGCTCCGAATCGCTGCCAGATGGAGCAGCACGCCCGCTTTGTTATCTGCGACGCCTCTGCCCCAGAGCCGACCGGCGCGCGTCACGGCGTCAAATGGTGGGCTGGTCCACATCGTGAGGTCACCGGCGGGCTGGACGTCATAGTGGGCATAGAGCAAAATCGTCGGTTTACCCGGCGGGGCCGGAAGCCGGCCCACCACCGCAGGTGCTCCGTCACCGCCATCCGAGCGCGGCGCTTGCAGTATCTGTACATCCGAGAGTCCAGACTCCCGTGCCAGGGCCGCTACGTACGCCGACGCGCGGCCGAGTTCGGATCGGTCGAACGATTCCCACGCTATCGCTGGAATTCGCACAAGTTCCGTGAGCTGCTCTAGAGCAAGGGGGAAATCTGCTCCCACCGCACTGCGAACTTCAGAAAGAACCGATCTCTCGTTCACAGGCTTTCCCTCTCCCCGCACCCTCACTCAGGTGAGAGCCTCAGAGCTCTTCACGGACGACCCGCACCGTCTTCAACGTGGCATCGGCAGGATCGGGGAGGACCATGCCTGCTTCGACCCCGCTCCGCAGATAGTCCAAAGCTGCTTTGTTGATGCGCTCGCCGGGCAGGAGCAGCGGCACTCCGGGCGGATAGGGAGTAGCCATTTCTGCGGCGATGCGGCCTGAGGCCTCCTCGACGGGCACAACTTCGACCGGCCCGAAGAAGGCATCGCGGGGCAGCATCACTGTTTCCAGGAAGAGATCCTTCTCGTCCGGGATGATGACTTCCGGCGGTCGGGGCATTTCGGGAGCAGCCTCGGCGAGCGCTCGCAGACTTGTCAGGAGGAGGTCGGCTGTTTCCTCATCATCCGTGACGGAGATCACGGCTTCAGTGCGACGGTGATCCGTCGTCCCCATATCAACGCGGCAGTTCTCGCGGAGCCAGTCGGTCGCCTGGAAGCCGCTGATGCCCAGTTTCGACACATCGATCATGATGTGCTGGATGTCCAGGTCGTGCGACGCCTCGGCATGCACGAGCTCTTCTTCGAGGACATGCAACCCCGGAATGGCGTCGATATCACGTCGGAGCTGGCGCGTCAGCTTCAGTGTTTTGTCGATCATCGCCTTGCCATGTTGCACCATCTGACGCCGCCAACCGTCCATCGCCGCATAGATCAGAGTGCTGGCGCTGGTCGTCGACAGGATGTCAGCGCATTGGCTGAGCCTCACCGGGTCGACGAGGTCACCTTGGAGGTGGAAGATTGAGCCCTGTTCGAATCCGAGCCCCATCTTGTGCACGCTCACCACACAGATATCGGCACCCGCCGACATCGCCCATGTCGGAGTGTCATCGTGGAACGGGAGTTGTGCGCCCCAGGCCTCATCCACAATGAGTGGCTTGCCCCGTTTGTGGCAGACCTTGGCGATCGCCTCGATGTCGGCACAGGTTCCGTACGGGGTAGGGCTCACAATCAGTGCCGCGGACGCATCCGGGTATCGTTGCCACATCTCCTCAACGGTTTCGGGAGATGGTGGATGGGACAGCTTGAGCTCGTTGTCCCACTTGGGTCTGATCCACCGCGGTTGCAGTCCGGAGAGCACCAGGCCAGACACCACAGACTTGTGGGCGTCACGACTGATGAGCAGCTCGCCCTCGCCGCGCGTCACGGCGAGAATGGCCGCCTTGATCGACAGCGAGCTTCCGCAGGTGGAGAAAAAAGCCATGTCGGCGCCCACGGCTTCCGCCAAAAGCGACTCCGCATCTTGGAGGTACCCGTTCGACGATTGTCGGTCATCCAGACCAGACGAGGCCACCACGTCAGACTTGAAGCTTTGCTCCCCCAGCACGTCGAGCACCCGCGGGTCCACTCCTCGTCCCTGACGGTGCGCCGGTGGTGTGAACCCGTATCTTTCGAGATTCTGGTGTTCTGCCAGTGCTTCAAGCACCGGAGCGTCGTTCTGATCCATTCGCTTTCCTTCTGGCGCTTCTAGACGGTTAGGTACTTAGTCGCCCGGTACGGCCTCAGTTTTGCTCTCCTCAGCTGAACTTGTCGGCTCTGGTACGAGTTGCAAGCCAGCATCAGAATTGGAGGACGCCGCGAGAGCATCGATCCACGCCCCGTTGATCCTCGGCGGACGGGAACCGAAATACTTGAAATGAAGTGAAATACCGGGAGCCATCCATAGGCTGTTCAACCCTGAGCCGAGGGACTCCGCCGCTTTCCACCGGAAGGGAAAGCACTCGCCCCGGCGCAGCTTCGCACCGATGACGATCTGAAGGTGCGCGAGAGTTCGGTCCTCCATATTGATGGTCGTCGTCGAATCGTAGATCAGGCGTCCCACGTCGGGCCCCCTTTCAGCGGATCGTCACATCGCAACACTCCACGATTGTGACCGGGTCAGCCTTCTTGCGGTACCCCCTTGACCCCGCCGTCTCAGACGACAGTCGCGCCAGCTTAGCGACCACCCTGATACACGTCAGGCGTCCCGTCGTTGTCGGCGTCGAGGCGCTCTTCCGCCTCGATCCGCTTGTACACGCGGTTACGGATTCTCAGAACGATCGTCGCGAGAATTGCAGCTAGAACGGATGCCGCCAGAATGCCAACCTTTGCATGGTCATCTTCCAGCGTGCCTCCTCCGAAGCTCAACTCGGCCACCAGCAGCGAAACGGTGAACCCGATTCCAGCAAGCAGTCCCACTCCGAAGAGATCAATCCATCGAAGAGACGGGTCCAGCCGCGCCCGAGTGAATTTCGCGATGACCCATGTCGTAGCAAGAATGCCGATGGGTTTGCCGGCAACCAGGGCAACGATGATGCCAATTGTTACTGGGTCGGTGAGTGCAGACACGAATCCATCCACGCCGCCGATGGCGACGCCCGCAGAGAAAAAGGCGAAGATCGGAACAGCGACGCCTGCGGAGATCGGGCGGAATCGATGCTCGAAGATTTCCGACAGTCCGGGGCCAGCCGACGGTCCACCACTCGCCTGGCTGCGTATCACCGGAATGGCGAAACCAAGAAGGACGCCGGCGATCGTGGCGTGAATACCCGACGCATGCAGCAACGCCCAGGTCACGACTCCGAGCGGCAGCAGGATGTACCAGGCGGCAGCGGCATGCAGGCCAAAGAACCGTCGATACTTCTGGGCGAGGAACGTGTACAGAGCCAGCGGGATCAGGGTCAGCCCGAGTGCCAGAAGGTTGATCTCGCTGGTGTAGAAGATGGCGATGATGACGATCGCAATGAGGTCATCGACCACGGCGAGGGTGAGCAGGAAAATTCGAAGGGCACTCGGTAGGTGCGAGCCGACAATCGCCAGCACGGCGACGGCGAATGCGATGTCCGTGGCGGTCGGGATAGCCCAGCCGTGGATTGTGTTCTCGTTGCCCCAGTTGATAGCCGTGTAGATAAGTGCCGGTACCACCACGCCGCCAGCTGCTGCCGCTACCGGAATGACCGCCTTCCTGAAGTCCCGCAGGTCCCCTGCCACAATCTCACGTTTGAGTTCGAGGCCAACAAGGAAAAAGAAGATAGCGAGGAGACCGTCCGATGCCCAGGCGCCCAAGCTGAGTTCCAAGTGCCACGGTGCGTAGCCGATGGTGAAGTCGCGCAGCGCGAAATAGCCCTCCGCGAAGGGCGAATTTGCCCAGACAATCGCGATGACCGCGGCCGTCACCAAGAGCAGTCCACCGACGGTCTCCTTACGGAGTATCTCGCCGATTCGCGTTGCTTCGGAGAAGCTTCCCCGTGACAGGACGGTCGGATGTTCGGGTGGGGTGCTTGTCATCGGGGCTCCTTGAAATGTGGGGTCACTGATCGAACTTGCCGACCAGACTTCCCGGCGCACCGCCTCCACTCTATCGCTCGACCGGAACGGGAAAGAGTGCTTTGTGACGGCGAGGGTGCGCATTCACGGACTCTCCCAGCGGGAAGAAGTTCAAGAATGCAAGCCCCTGCGCAGGAGCCCAAAGAAAACGTACGGTGAAGCACATGAAGCACATCACGTTCGCAGATAAAACCCTATTGAGCGGCGATCAGGTAGCCGATCTGCTGCTCGAATACGCTTCCCTACTGGCAGGCAAAGGTGATGCCGACACGGTGACCATCCATGCCATCGGCCCGGACGGCAACGAGGTGGACGCCACGATTTTGCTCGACGCAGGAGCTCCGCTGATGGCCGAGACCACGAACTCGACAATGCCTGAGCCAGACAATGCGGAAGCCGTCAGTTACATGCAGGAAAAGATGATGCTCCTCTCCTCGCCGCCCCCGGTACGCCCGCACGATGAAACCATGCCCGAGAGTTACGAAGACTTGAACCTTTAGCCCGGGCGCAAACACGATGGGACGGGTCGTTCAACGACCCGTCCCATCGCCGCGTGTTGTGGCTCGAGCCGTCTATTCTCCCTCGGTCGCCGTCTCGTGATGCGGTGTCCCGACGGGCTTGGATTCCGAGGAACCACGTTGACGCAGGTAGATCGAGAACGCGACCATACTGCCAACGGCGAGAAACTCGGATTGCCAGTTCTGCAACGTACGATTCCAGAAGTCGGCCGAAGCCACGTAAGAGAACCACGTGAGTTCGGGCTCACCATGCTGCAGCTGTTCGTCGTTGTAGACAACGACTCCCGCAACGGACTGCGCCCACCACGACAGCAGGAAGATGGCGCCCATCACGATCAACAGGGAGTTCGAATAGACCACTTGCCGCCATCCCCCGACCTTCGCCCAGTGCGGAGAGCCATACTGCGCGAACCGTCCGACCAGCTGTTCCTCGTCCGAGTCAACGCCCTCATCGTCCGGCTTCTTGGATTCGGGGGAACCCTTCTGTACCAGCCAGATCGTCGCGAGAATAAAGAGAAAGAACTGCAGGTACTCCGATTGCCAGTTTTCGGCGACGTCCACAACGAAATCACTGGACGAAATGAAGTCGAGGTAGGACACAGCACTGGCCCCGTGTGACACCTGCTGCTCATTGAAAACGGCCAGCCCGGCCAACGACTGGCCGAACAATGCCCCAACAAAAATCACTCCGAAGAAAATGCTGAGCGCGTGATTACGCACCTTAGGCAACACGGCTTCACCTCCCACTGAAGGCGATCACCAGCATGTAAAGCAGCCCGGCCCCGATGACCGTGAGCCAGGCTGCAAACACGGCTCGCATACTAAACGCGCGCGGTGCGGGTCCGGTCGCGATCTCGGCGTGAGAGCAAGAGCCCGAGGGCGATCATGCCGGCCGCGAGAACGAAGTGCAGCCAGTTGTCAGCAGTGTTGAACGGCACAAAGTTTGCCATTGACTCGTGGCCGATGAACAGACCGTAGATCCAGAACAGCGCGTAGACGACCCCGCCCCAAATGAGGAAGTTCCGCGCTCCCGAAACGCTGCGGGCGAACGCAACCCCTGCGATGCCGAACAACAGGTGGACGATGTTGTGCAGAATCGAGACTTGGAAAATCCCCAAAAGCATCGCTCCGGATTCATGGCCAGCGAATTCAATCTGGTCGAAATTCGATGTGATGCCCGGGATAAATCCCATCAGCCCGACGAGCAGGAAAGCGATCCCGACGATCAATGATGCCTTCTGCACGGCGCTTTCCGCGTAGCTGCGGCGGCTTGCGTTTACTGCTCCAGTACTCATCACTTTCTCCTCTTTATGTCTGCATCGAGTGCCTGCGCATCGATGTGCGTGGAACCAACGTTTCCAAGTGCAAGATTTGCCGACAAGGCCTTGACAGAGCGCAAAAATGGCCGTTTCGCGCGTGGCGGGAGCAACGAATCGGCGTCGCGCACGGCCTCTGGCACTCAGCAATATGGTGAGTGGCAATCCGGCCGACGGCCGCATGCCGGTGACCCACAATGCTGCCTAATCGCTCGCGCCTGACACGATGTTTTGAAACCATCGGGCTGCGATTTCCGCCTCCGCCAAGGTTCCGTATGGCCCGGCGGTTGGAACGTTCTCAAAAACGTCGAGGTCGTAGGGCTGCTCGACGAACCACGCACCACTTGTCGGTTCGTGGGTCCTGAATATCCTCATGTCGTTGGGCCGGGACGGCTCGCGTCGCACATCAGTCATTGTTCTACCAGCGCTTTCCGCTGAACTCGACAAGAGCGTCCAAAGCGTCCTTCAAACACGTGAATCTCTCGACGGGCGGCATCGACGGCGCGCGGTGCCGCAGGCGAACGAGTTCGTACACGTCAGCGGTCCGATCGATGTAACCCAGCATGCGTCGAGCGTCGCTTTGCTGGAATCGGCCATCACACACACGCCATTCGTGGTCGCTAATCGCCAGAATCTCAAGTACCGGCTTCGCCGCCGGCGCCTCGAAGATCGTCATTTGTCTCCCCCGCTTCACTACCGTCATCCCCGTTCAAGCCCCACTAAGTGGGTGATCCCAACGTAAATTGGAAAAAAACTTCTGCGCAGGACTTGACTTTTCGGCGTGACTCGATAGGCACAAAGAAAGGGTCCGGGCGCTGGTCTCCAGCGCCCGGACCCCGTGACGAGAGGCGATCGGCCGGTTTCTAGTCTCCGGTCAACGCATCCTTCACCGTTGCCGCGGCCTTTCCGAGGGGACCCGGGACGGGCATCGTTCCATACAGCCCAATGTTCGGTTGCGTCGGGGGTGGCATCGGCACGCTGGAGCCAGGTCCCTCGGCGTAGCTGAATTCACCGAGACCGTCCGGGGTCGGGCCGGACGCCCACGAGCCCTCTGCCGCTGCCGCACCGTCGGAGAAGTTGAGATAGGTGTACGCGACCTCTCGGACTTCGTTCTTGAGCGGGAACTTGTTCGGCACGGGGAGCCCCTCCAGTCCTTCCTCCCGCAGCTCTCGCGCAGCTGCGATCCACTGGTTCTGGTGCATGGTGTCGCGCGCGAGCAGGAACGACAGAAGGTCTTTAACCCCGGCGTCGTCGGTCATGTGCCACAGTCGTGCGACCTGAACGCGACCCTGCATCTCCGCATTTGCGTTCGCCGTGAAGTCGGCAAGGAGGTTACCGCTTGCCGTGATGTAGGAACCCTGCCACGGATTTCCGTTGCTATCTACCGGTCGAGCGCCGGCACCGGCGACGATCGCATGCTGCACGTCCATCCCACCGACGACGGCGGCAAGAGTCGGGTCCGCCTTCACTGCAGCTTCTGTATCCTCGGCTGGCGCCTTTTCAAGCAACTGCGCGATCATGATCGCGAGCATCTCGACGTGTCCCATTTCCTCTGCCCCAATGCCGAAGAGCAGGTCACGGTACTTGCCGGGGAGGTGGGAGTTCCACGCCTGAAATCCATATTGCATGGCGACGGTGATCTCTCCGTATTGACCGCCCAGCACTTCCTGGAGCTTACGGGCGAAGAGGGGATCTGACTTATCCGGTGTTGCCTTGAACTGCAGTTCTTGCCTATGAAAGAACATTTTCACCTCACTATTGAGAGCTCGCCCACGAATGGGACCAGTCCGGGTGACCGGCCGAGCGAGTGATGCGCACAAAATTACGACGCGGTCGGCATTGCGAACAGGGGGGACACATCGCCTGTTTTTTGAGATAGCATCCGCTTCTCGAAGTCCGATCTCACGACCCTCTTTTGCGCTCGCGTGTGCGATGGCTTCTCCTATGTCAAGGCCTGCACGGGCATTTTTCTAGTGCATAACCTGACATCACGGCACGCTCGTCGCGAAGTTCCCCTCCGCGGAACACCGACAAGCCATAGCACCAATGAAGGAGGCATTGTGTCGATCTCAGAACACGACGCCCTGACATACGCGGACATGACCTCCGAGTTACTCCACCCGTTTAGCTCGTCAGCGTCGACAGAGCGCAGCGATGCGATTCACGGCTACGTGGACAGCACATCGTCCGACATGTTGGTGGAATTGACCGACTGGATAGGAATCCGGTCGATTGCCGGAGCACCAGAGTCCGCCGCGCATTTACGTGAGTCTGCGCAGTGGCTGGCGGAGCGCTTTCGCGGTATCGGTTTTCCGGCAGTGGAGATCCTCGCCACCGGCGACTCGTCTGCGGTGTATGCAGAGTGGATTACGGATGTCGATGCCCCTACCTACCTGATTTATAGCCACCACGACGTTCGCGCAACAAAAGAGGCATCGTGGACAGTGACCGAGCCCTTCACTCCGCTGCTCCGAGGAACCCGTCTTTATGGCCGAGGAAGCTCGGACGCTAAGGGTCAGGTGATGGCTCACCTCTGGGGGTTACGGGCATACCTTGCGGCGACCGAGCGGAGCGCACCGGGTGTCAATCTCAAATTTCTCATTGAGGGCGAAGAGGAAACCGGGTCCGCGCATCTCGCAGAGCTACTGGAGACACACGCCGATCGGTTTGCGGCAGACGTCATCGTCTTTTCAGACACGTTGCAGTGGAGTATCAAGCATCCGGCTCTCTGCACGAGCATCCGAGGGATGGTCGGTGCACAACTCGAACTACGCGGTCCCGAGCACGATATACACAGCGGAGCCGTCTCGGGTCCCGCACCGAATCCGATCATCGAGCTCTCCCGGCTCGTCGCCGATCTTCATGATGATTTGGGACGTATTGCACTTCCCCATTTCTACGACGAGGTCATCGAGCCGACGATCGAACGACGCGGCCAGCTCGCCGACCTCCCGTTCGAAGAACACACCTGGATTCAGGAGTCCCACACCGAACGAGCCGTTGGTGAATGCAGCTATTCGGTGCTGGAACGGCTCTGGCTGCGCCCTTCGCTTGAGGTGATCACCTTCACGGGCGGCGATTCCTTCGACCCGCCGCGGGCCGTGATCCCAGCGACGGCCCAGGTGAGCCTGAGCATCCGCACGGTGCTGGGCCAGAAGGCACATTCGGTGGCGGAGCAGCTGAGGGAATTTGTGGCGGCACGAGTCCCGGCATCCCAGTACACACTTGAGATCTCCGAGGCGACGGCGCAGGAACCTTACGAGACGCCCGCGCATCCGGCCGTCGATCTCCTTGCCCAGGCGATGTCCGTAGGCCATCGTGTTCCGGCTGTTGGACGCATGGGTAATGCGGGTGGCGGACCAGCGGAACTCATGTCCCGCGTTTTGGACGCACCTGTTGTCTTCTATGGCACAGGTCTGGTTGGCGACAACTGGCACGACGGGGATGAGAGCGTTGACACCGTCTTGCTGAAAGCAGGCGCTGCCACGCTCGGCGCGTTCTGGTGCCTCGCCACCGAACAGGCCACGCACGGAGATCAGGCTGACTCATCCGGAAGGGCCTATGAACCGGTGGTTTGGGGCGAGGACTGACGGCCATGAGCGTGCAAGATTCTGCTCCGTTCATACGAACGGTCGGTGTGGAAGAAGAGTACTTGTTGGTGAGCGCCCGCACGGGCCGCCCCATCGCGACAGCCGACGCCGTGCTCGCGGCAGCTGCGGCCACCGCGCAGACCGAACCGATCTCCGACCTCTCGAACGGTGTCCCAGCCCGGCAGGCCTTCCTCGAGAGCGAAGCCAAACAGGAGCAGGTGGAAGCTGTCTCCCCACCGTGCACGAGCCTCGACGACATCAGGCGAACGCTTGTACGGGGACGGCGCCTGGCTGACGACGCGGCTCAGGCCGTGGGCGCGCGAGCGGTGGCGCTGGGGACCAGTCCCCTGCCGACTGCATCACACGTCGCCGCGGACCCCCGGTATCACGAGATGATGAACCAGTTCGGGCTGACCATGAAGGAACAGCTGACCTGCGGACTTCACGTGCACGTCAACATTGCGAGCCCGGAAGAGGGCGTCGCGGTTCTCGACCGGATTCGACCCTGGCTGCCGGTACTGCTCTCGCTGAGCAGCAACTCACCAATGTGGATGGGTGACGACTCCGCGTACTCGAGCTACCGATACCAGGCCTGGGGTCGGTGGCCATCCGCTGGCGCCTATGACCCGTTCGGAACGCCAGAAGGGTATCGGCGTCGGGTCACATCGCTCGTCAGCACCGGGGTCCTTCTCGACGAAGGAATGGTGTACTTCGACGCCCGGCTCTGCAACCACTATCCGACCATCGAGATCCGAGTGGCCGACGTCTGCATGGATGTGGAGCACGCGGTGTCCATTGCAGCGTTGGCCCGAGCTCTGGTCGACACAGCTGCGCAGGAATGGCAGGCAGGCGTGCCGCCCCAGCCGGTGTCAACAGCAGAACTGCGCCTGGCGATGTGGGCAGCGAGCAGGTTCGGCACCGAGGGGCGGCTCGTGCACCCGGTGACCGGAGAACCGTGCACGGCTGCCGAAGCGATCGACGCGTTGCTCGACCATGTGCAGGCGTCATTGTGTCGCAACGGAGATCTCGCGACGACCGAACGAACGGTGCACGACATCGTGCGTTCCGGAACCGGCTCCCACCGCCAGAGACAGACTTTCCGGCGGTTGAGGAGCGCTCGCTCAGTAGTAATGGAGGCAATCGAGTACACCCACCTGGCGTCGGCAACGCCCGCAGTGGGTGCTCTCGCATAAACATATGTGTGGCATAGCTGGTGATCTCGTATTTACGACAACCGCCCCTGACCGCGAGGCTGTCTTTCGGATGGCTGACTCAATGGCTGCCCGCGGACCGGACGGCGCAGGTCTCTGGTGCAAGGACTGGGTATGTCTGGCCCACCGACGGCTCAGCGTCATTGATCTTTCGGAGGCGGGCGCGCAACCCATGGTCGATGAGGAGCTGGGCCTCACGATCTCCTTCAACGGCTGCATCTACAACCACAATCAGCTCAGGGAGGAGCTTCGAAGCCACTACCGGTTCTCGTCGACGAGCGACACGGAAGTGATAATCAAGGCATATGCACACTGGGGCGAGCACTTCGTCGATCACCTGGTGGGCATGTTCGCCATTGCTCTGTATGACCAGCGCCGAAATCGCGTGATCCTCGCCCGTGATCGACTCGGCATCAAACCGCTGTACCTCTCGCGACAGTCGAAGCGACTCCGGTTCGCCTCGACAGTGCCCGCGCTCCTCGCCGGCGGAGCGGTCGACACCTCGCTCGATCCGGTGGCCCTGCACCACTACCTCAGTTGGCACTCCATTGTTCCCGCGCCCCGAACGATTCTCCAGGGCGTCGAAAAGCTGCCCGCAGCGACGGTGCGGATCATCGAGAGTGATGGCACCGAGCGCGACCGGATCTTTTGGACAGCGCAATATAGCCGCGACGCGGAGCGCTCGACGTGGTCGGAGGATGACTGGATGGATGCCATCCATGAGTCACTGCGAACCGCCGTCGAGCGACGTCTCGTTGCGGACGTTCCGGTTGGAGTACTCCTCTCCGGAGGCCTGGACTCGAGTCTCCTTGTTGGTCTTCTCGCCGAGGCGGGCCAGAGCCATGTGAAGACGTTCAGCATCGGCTTCGACGACGCGGGCGGCCAGTCGGGTGACGAGTTCGAGTTCTCCGACATCGTTGCCAAACAGTTCGGTACCGATCATCACCGACTGCACATCGACAATGCCGAACTGGCTCCGGCGGTGAGACGCGCGGTCGCTGCGATGACAGAGCCCATGGCATCCCACGATGTCACGGCGTTTTATCTCCTCTCCGAGGCGGTGTCGCAACACGTGAAAGTGGTGCAGTCGGGTCAGGGCGCGGACGAAGTGTTTGCCGGCTACGACTACCATCGGGCGGCTGCGTCGGTGCCGCGCACCAGTGCCGTCGACGCGTTCACCGAGTCGTTCGTTGACCGCAGGCACCAGGATGTCCTCGATTTACTCGATCCCGCACTGGCACCGAGCACCGATGTGAGTCGTGAAGCCCTCGAACGAAACCTGGGTGCTGAGGGCGCCGACTCCACGCTTGATGCGCTGCTGCGGTTGGATACCCACTCCCTCATGATCGACGACCCGGTTAAACGGGTCGACAGTATGACGATGGCGTTTGGGCTGGAAGCGCGAGTGCCGTTCCTCGACCAGGACCTCGTCAGCCTGGCCGCGCAATGCCCTCCGGAGCTGAAGCTTCGCGACGAGGGCAAGGGCCCGCTCAAGGCGCTCGGGCGCGAGATCCTCCCGCGCGAGGTGGTCGACCGGCCGAAGGGGTACTTCCCGGTGCCGCAACTCTGTCATTTGGACGGAGAGGTGCTCGATATGGTGCGCGAGGTGATGTTGGCGCCCGAGGCGCGCGACCGCGGTGTGTTCCGGTCCGATCGCGTCGATGCATTGCTCGATGACCCGAACGGCTCGCTCACCCCGACGGGAACCAACACCCTGTGGTCGCTCGCGGTTCTGGAGATGTGGCTCCAAAACAACGACGTCGGGAAGTAGGCGGGCAATGGACGAGAAGCCGAGTGCGCACGACTCGGTTCTGCGTTCCGTTGACGCGATCACCGTCCCGGTGCCCGACCTCGATCAAGGCCTTCAGTTTTACTGCGACCGCCTGCACCAGAAACTGCTCTGGCGCAACGATGCTGTCGGTCAGGCCGGAGTAGCGCTTCCCGGAAGCGACACCGAACTCGTCGTCAGTACCACCCTGGCAGCGGACGTGAACTGGCTCGTGGCATCCGTCACCGACGCACTTGCCGACATTGTTGCTGCCGGCGGAACCGTTGTCGCTGAACCAGTGGATATCCCCGTCGGCCGCGCGGCGGTCGCGGCGGACCCGTTCGGCAATCGCCTCGTCCTTCTCGATCTGTCGAAAGGTCGATATGTGACGGATGCCAGCGGGCAGGTCATCGAAGTCGCCCCCGATGACATATCTCCTTGACCGCCACACCACGGGCACCCTACGGTGAAGACACTCGACGAAGGGGCTGCCATGACTGCCGATGTCACGCTCGCGGTGGCTGCCACGAGCACAGCTGCGATTCTGTACCTCGCGGCGCTGGCCTACGCGGCCCGTCGGATTCTGCGGACGCCCGAGCTGGGATTGACAGGTCGAGTGCTCTGGATCGCAGCGGTGGTGTTCTGCCCCGTCGTCGCAGCAATCGTCTGGTTCACCGCCGGACCAGTGCCGCTGACGGCAGTGCTCCGGCTTAGTCGTCGGTGACCCGGAGGCTCGCCAGGTCGGTCTTGACGAACTCCTTGATGCGCTTCGCCCGCATCTTCTCGTACTTCGGGTCGTTCTCGCGACTGTAACCGGTGTTCCGCAGCTTCGACCGGAGCTCGCGCCCGATCTCTTCCCACGCGTCATCACGCGCCTGCTCGACGATCGCACGAATGCTGTCGGGATTCTCCGCCTCGGCCCTCAACGCTGCCGCGAGCTCGCGGTGCACCTGCGGCCGCCGCCGGTGTTCTTCATCGATCTCGTCTTCGTCAACGAACGGGTCGCCGAAGTCGGCGTCACCGGTCGAGTAGGCCCAGTGCCCGAGCCGCTCGAGCCGCTTCGCGGTGGCGGTGTTCTCGTCGGCGAGCGCGAGAAACTCGTCGCGAGCAGCCTCCCCGAGCGCGTCGGCGTCGAATCGCAGGTCGTCGCGCAGGGCACCGACAATGACCTTGTTCTTAATGGCCATCCGCACGGACGACGCGGTGATCATCACGCCTTCCTCGACCACACGGTCGATGGGAGCGATGGGCTCCGGGGGCAGCGGCTTGTATCTGCCGACGTTCACTCGGGGGCGGCGACGTCGAAAAAGGGGCACCCTCTCATTCTCTCGCGAACGTTCGGGGAGCGCACGCTTTCGACGCCCCGACGCGAGGAGAGACGGATGCCGGTCGGCGGCATCCGTCTCTCCAGATTTTTCGTTACCGACGACAGCCGCCACTCGTCCACGCGGGCGAGACGTTGCTGATCACCAGGACCTCACCCGCGCCAGCCACGACGTAAGCGGTGTTGCCCACAAAGTCGACCGAGGTGGGCAGGTCGAGCCCGCCGGCGACAACAGCGAAGCTGCCGTCTTTCTGCGCGAGCAGGAGTTCGCCGCTGTCCCGCAACGCGGGGGAGCCGGCGGGCACGGTGCCCGGCGAGTCACCCTGTGAGAGCGCGTAGACGCCGCGACACGGTCCGACCTCAACGTCGGTGAGCAGGCTGAAGCCCGACGCGACGGTGTGGATCCTGGGATTGCGGAGCCCGAGGGCGATCACTTTACCGTCGGCCGGGTTGTGCGGAATCGGCCCGGCCTCAGCCATGTATACCGTTGTCCCCGATAGCTCGAGACCCGTCGGCACGATGTTGTCGAACTGCTTCAGCTGCAGGATACGGCCCGACAGTGAAACGCCAAGCACCCGGTTGTGATGACCGTCTGACACGAGAAATCCGCCAGGCACGCTTTGCAGCGCGAACTGCACACCCGATGGCAGGTCAAAGGCCGTGGTCGGCGGGTGTTCACGTGACCAGGTGCCGATGTCGGCGATCACCGTGAAACTCGACGGGCCGTCAACCCGGTAGATGCCGTCGGTATTTGTTCCTTCGAAGTCGGCCCCGACATTGGAGACGAGCACGTAGGCGGTCCGGCCGTGGAAGGCGATGTCGATGGCCCCGCCGATGTCGATGATCGCGGGCGGAAGCCCACTCGCGAACGTCGATTGCGCGCCGGTGAGCGGATCGATCCTGGTGACGACGCCAATGGCGCCCTCGGTCACGTAAAGCGCACCGTCGGGGCCGATGGCTCCGCCGCTCGTTCCCTCGAGTCCCGACGCCAGCACCCGGGTTTCGCTCGGGGTGGGGGCGGGGGTTGCGCTGGCCGACGAGGCGACCATGACCGTTGGCACGGCGAGTGCCAGTACGGCGGCTGCGCTGAGCAGCCGATGGTGAATTGTCATTGTTCTTCCCTCTGGTTGTGCACCTGAGGAGCCGGTCGGCTTCTCAACCGCGGCGGGGAGGGGGAACGGAGTTCACGTTTTCGGCACTCGCTGCAGGTCAGTGACCCCGCGGAACGGGGAAGTTCGCGCCCATCCTTCTCCCAGCACCGCGGGGCGTCAAGAGGTCAGCCGGGTTGCAGGCTGCGCATTCTTTGTCGAACGGATGCCATCAGGCGCGTCGAACTGCCCCCACGAGCGGCGACATGACACAGCCGGCGAGAACCGAACCGGCACCGCCGGCGGCAATGTCACCGATGGTGTCGTTGTATGCCACGTAGATGGTGTCGTCGATGTAGGTGTGGCCGAGCCACTCCCCGATTTCCCACAGCGCACCGGTGGCGAGCCCGAACGCGGTGGTGAACACCACGGTGAGCGCAAACCTGCGCCGTTTCCCGGCACCGGGGAAGGCCACGCCGAGCCGCAGGCAGAGCAGCCAGGCCACGGCGGCGACGAGTCCGTTGAGCACGAAATGGACGACGATGTCCCACCACGAGACGATGTTGTAGAGGTCGACGACGGCGCTCCACGCCGCGATCAGGACGGCGAGCCCGAAGGCGGCGTCGAGCACGGCGCCCGCTCCGAGGAACCGGGGCAGAACCACGCCAAGCAAGGCGAGGGCGAACACCGCCATCTCGACGAATCCCCAGCCGATGGCGACAACCACCAGGCTGGCGAGCCCGAGCAGGCGAACGACGTCGGCGAACCATTGGCCAGCCGTTGTGGCCGGGCGCAGGAAATTGGCGACCAGCCAGTGGTGGCCGGTCGTGGACGTCGTCACTCTCGGTTACTCCTTCGTGATGTGCAGGACAGCCTGCACGGGTTCATGATCGGATGCCGCTGCACCGCCGAACCGGGCAATGTTGATCGCCGCAAGCTCCACGTCGATTGAGTCGTTGACGAGGATCCAGTCGATCCGCTTGCCTCCGTGCTTGGGCGGACGGTATCCAGAGTACGTGCCCCAGGACTCGGTGAGCCGCGACCGGGCGATCACCCAGCTATCGCGGAGCCCGCCCTCGTTCGTGAGGTAGCGGTACGGCGCCGATCGAGGGGTCGTGTTCATATCACCCATGACGACCACCGCACCGGTCGCCGAGGACGCGAGGTCGCTCACGAGCCGAGCCGATCGGTAACGCGATTTGCGGGACAGGTGGTCAAAGTGCACGTTGACAATCTGCAGCGACGCGCCCGTGCTGAGGTCGGTGAACCGTGCCACAACGGCAACGCGTGGAACCATATTTCCCCACGACCGGGATCCCGGCACTCCGGGCGTCTCCGAGAGTGCAACCTGTTTCCACGATTCCAGCCGCAGTCGTCCCGTGTCGAAGAAGATAGGGCAGTGTTCACCGCCGTGGTCGGCGTTGCGCCCGTAGCCGATCCACTGCCACGACGGGCCGAGGGCCGCTGCGAGCACGTGCAGCTGCTCGGGCATGACCTCCTGCAATCCCATCACCGACGGCTGCTCACTCGCGAGCAACCGCATAAGCAACCACCGACGGTCTTCCCACCGGTCAGGGTGGCGGCGGCCGAGGTGCGGGATCGGGCGACGGATGTTCCAACTCATGACGTGCAGCCGGTCGGGCTCGATCGGACCGATCAGGGCGGGGTCGGCGGCAGAAATGTCGCTCGGGGTCATGTGGTCAGGCTATCCCCGCCGCATCCGAGCCGCCACGGGTTGCGCTGCGGCCAGGGCCGGTTCACCGTTGTCAAGTGAGCATGCCCTTCAGCGCCGCCCACTGCAGCAGGATGACCGTCTTCCCGTCGACGATCCGGCCATCGTCGACCATCTCGAGCGCCTCCGCGAAGGGCACAGACAGCACCTCGATGTCTTCACCGTCGTCTTCGAGGCCACCGCCGGCGCCGCGCAGGTCCAACTCTGAATACACCGCCGCGTAGAAGTGCACCCGCTCGGTCACCGATCCCGGGCTCATGTACAGGTCGAACAGGTGACTGAGTTCGCCAACCTCGACGCCGAGTTCTTCCTGCGCCTCACGCCGGACCGCCGTGTCGGGGTCATCGGCGTCGAGCAACCCGGCGGCCGCTTCGATGAGCATGCCGTCGGGGTGGTCGTTGACGTAAGCCGGAAACCGAAACTGCTTCGTCAGCAGCACCGTGCGGCGCTCGGGATCGTAGAGCAGAATGGTGGCGCCGTTGCCGCGGTCATAGGTTTCGCGCTGTTGCCCTGTCGTCCAACGGCCGTCACCGCGGCGATAGTCGAACGTGGTTCGCCGTAAGACGTGCCAGCCGTCGGACGTGACCTCGACGTTCGTCACCACGACGTCGGGATTGCGGTCGAGGTGCCGTCCGACGCCGTCCAGGCCGGTGCGCCCGCGCGAATCCGGCAGGTCGGCACCGGGCCGGCCGCCGGGGGCGCCGGAAATGTCGCGTGGTGTCGTCATCAGGATCTCCGCTCGTAGCCGCCGCGTCGACCAGTGTCGACGGGGGCAGTCTGACAGCCCAGCCGCCTAGGCTTCAACTCGACACACGCAATTGAATTGAGGGGTCATGACCGCACGCACCGTCGTTATCACTGGAGCCAGCGACGGAATTGGTGCGGTTGCCGCACGGCGGCTGCACGAGGCCGGCGACACCGTTGTTGTTGTGGGCCGCTCCCCGGAGAAGACCCGGGGCGTGGCGACCGCGCTGGGCGTGGCATCCGTCACCGCTGATTTCGCCCGCCTCGATGACGTTCGCGACCTCGCCGCGCATCTCCTCGAACGCTATGAGCGCATCGACGTTCTCGCGAACAACGCCGGCGGCATCTTCGGCGACCGCACGCTCACCGTCGACGGCAACGAGACGACGTTCCAGGTGAACCACCTCGCGCCGTTCCTGTTGACCTCCCTCCTGAAGAATCGCCTGATCGAGAGCAACGCCCGCGTCATCAACACCTCGAGCGTTGCCCATGCGCGGTTCGCTGCGTTTGACATCGACGACCTTCAGCTGGAGCACGGCTATTCCGAGAACCGGGCCTACGGAAACGCGAAGCTCGCCAACATTCTCTTCACCACCGAGCTGCACCGCCGGTTCGGCGACCAGGGGCTCTCCGCCGCGGCTTTCCACCCCGGTGTCGTCGCAACCAACTTCGCGGACGGATCGACAACGGCAATGCGCCACATCTACCGCAGCATCTTCCGCGTACTCCTCACCACGCCCGAGCAAGGCGCAGACACCCTGGTCTGGCTGGCGCAGACAATGCCGGGGGTCGACTGGTATTCCGGCGCGTACTACGTGAAACGGCACCTCGCCAAGGCCAGCCCGCTGGCATACAACACCGCGCTCGCCCGCGAGCTGTGGGAGAAGAGTGCCGCACTGGTGGGTGTGTCGAGCACGACTCCCCAGCGATACTGACGCTTCCTCCCCCAGCCGATGCCGGGCATACTGGCACCATGAGCGACGCACACACCGGCCTGGTCTCATCGAAGACGTCACCGGCTCCGGCCATTCTCGTCGGCATCGACGGATCTGAATCTTCAGTGAAAGCTCTCCGCCATGGGCGGCGGTTGTCTGAGGCTCTCGGCACGGGGCTCGAGGCCATCGCCGTCTGGCAGAAGGCACACTCGATGTACGACTTCTACCAGTCGGAGTCGGGCTGGACGCCCGAGAAAGACGTCGAGAAACTGCTCGACGACGCTGTCACCGCGGCGTTCGGTGACGACCGCCCAGCGAACCTCACCCTGACCGTGCTGCAGGGAGTGCCGGCGCGCACCCTCATTCGCTATAGCGCCGACGCCGAGATGCTCGTTCTCGGCAGCCGCGGCCATGGCGGTTTCACCGGCCTGCTGATCGGTTCGGTCAGCTCAGCCTGCGTCGCGCACGCCAGCTGCCCGGTGCTGATCGTGCCGAACAAAAACCAGCCCGAGATCGACGTGGAGCGCGGCACGACCGTTTCCTGATCCTCTCCGGAGACCAGCGGATGCCACGTGGCGCGGCCCGCTGGCCGCTTACGATGTCGAGGCGGTGACATCCCATAAGTGGTGCACCGGGTCGTGCACGAGGTACTGCCCGAGCGTCTCGACCGTGAAGATGGCACCGTCGCTCCGACGACCGGTGCGCCCGACCGCCTCGAGCGGTACCGCTTCAAACGCGTCGGCCAGCTGGTGCCCGGCCGAGACGAGCTCGGCAGAGACAAAGGCCGGGTCCTGCTCACCGTAGCGCTCGGCCATCGCGGTGGCGTCCTGGTCCCAGTTCTCGAACTCGGGGTTGTCCTCCGACAGGAGTGCAGCAAGACGCGTGTCGAAAATACGGAACACATCGCGCACGTGTGCGGCGTACTCGAGCGGTGACCAGGTCGAGTCGTTCGGGCGATCCCGCACATCAGGTCGCAGCAGCACGGCGGGCCACGCGGCCGCGTTCTCACGAAGGATGCGCGGCACGTCAACGAGCTGCACACTGCTCGCGTCACAGCCGCAGTCAGGGCAGGGGCGCTCGAGCACCCAGGTCCAGTTTTTGGTGTCGGGGGTTATCGGCATGAGCCCACCCTACGGGTTTCGCGATCCCGCCCTCACGGGAAAAACGCCGATTCTCGACGAGTTCCGGCCACGCCCTCAGGCTGCGGGCTGGCAGATACCGCGCGCGGTGAGCTGCTCGCTCATCTGCTCTTCCGACCACGGAAGTCCGGTTGCCGGTCGTTCGCGCCCGTCGGCCGGTGCCGACTTCAACGCGATGGCGGCGAGTTTCATGGCGAGCAGCTGGGCGAACTCCTTGCCGGCCGTCGAGTTGTTGAGCATCACCACAACGGTGAGCCCAGACTCGGGATCGGCGAGCATCGCCGACAGATGCCCGGGAATGTAGCCGGCCTGGCCACGCATGGGCCCCATCTGCAGCGCACCCGGACCGTACCCCTGCCACGCCGGGGCGTCGTCGGCGATGGGTACGGTCTTCCAGGCCTCCTCGTCGGTTGCGTCCGTATGCAGCGCGCCGGCCGCGAGAGCCTGCACATACTGCTTGAGGTCGTCGATGGTCGAGACCACACCGCCCGCCGAGAAGACCATCGAGTTCGACAGTTTCGACTCATCGGTCGGCGCGTCGCAGGCGAGGGTCCCGTCCGGCTGGCGCGGGATCTCCCAGCCGGGTGCGAACGGCGCAGGCAGGGCGACGTCCTGCGGGCCGGGGAACGACGTATTCTCGAGCCCCAACCGCTCGAACACCTGGTCGTTGAGGAGCGTCGCCATGCTCGAGTGGGTGGCTGCCTCAAGCACGAGGCCGAGCAGCACGTAGTTGGTGTTTGACGAGGCATACTTCGCCCCGGGCGCTCCTGTTGTGGGGAAGGACACTCCGTGAGACACGAGCTCCATCGGCGTCCAGAGGCGCTGGGGGTTGGTGGCGAAGTACTGCTTCAGCTGCGACGCGTAGTCGCCGAGTCCCGATGTGCTTTGGCAGAGCTGGCCGAGGGTGAGGCCATCAACTCCGACCACACCTGGCACGTGTTCCGATACCTGGTCATCGAGCGACATCCTGTCGGCGTCGACCAGTGAGAACAGCACGTCACAGGTCATCGGCTTGGTGTTGTCGCCGATTCTAAAGTGCATGTCTGGCGCCATCGGTGCTCCGCCGGGCGCGACGGTTCCGGCCGCCGATGTCCAGTGACCGGACCACGGTGCCCACACACCCGCGATCGCGCCCGGTGCCGCGCTGAGCGCCATGCCGTTGGCCAGCGCCGCGTCGAGCTGTTCCGTGGTTGCCGCAGGAAGGTCGCCCGAGGCTTGCTCAGGGAAATCGACGGATGCCTTGACCGGTCCGGAGCAGGCGGCAAGACCGGCGATCAGGCTCGTTGCAAGAACGAGTGCTGCGACGTGTCGCACAGTGTGAGTTCTCATCCATCCCCCTGACGGCCGTACAGGTGGGGAGTCTATCCCGAGCCGTGTCCCCCAGTTGGGGACCAGCGAGCACCGTAAGCATTCCGTTATCTGATCAATACAGTCGCCGGCTGCCGGGGTCGATGACCCGCAGCCAGCGATAGCCGTAACCCTCGAGTTCGACGTCGGTGCTCCCCGTGTCGGAGAGCGCCACATCACCGGTGCCGAGGAGATCGACGAGGCGCGTGGCGGCATCCGCTTTCGGAATGGTCAGCGGAATGCTGACCGCGTTGGGGCTGAAGTTGTGCAGCGCCACCATGCGCCCCTCTGCCGCGCTGACGGTGTGGGCGAGGACCGCGCTGTGCGGTTGGTCGAGGACCTCGAACGCACCCCAGCCGATTTCCGATGAGTTGCGGTAGAGGCGAATGAGGGTGCGGATGAAGCTGAGCAGCGAGTCAGGGTCGTGGCGCTGCTCAGCGACATTGACGAATTGAGGGCCATAGCCGTCTCCGGTGACCGGAGCGGTGAGGCGCCGCGCCTGCGCCTGGGAGAACCCGCCGTTCTTTTCGGGCGTCCATTGCATCGGTGAACGCACGGCTTCGCGACCACCGATCGCGAGGTTCTCGCCCATGCCGATCTCCTCGCCGTAAAACAGGACCGGGGTGCCAGGGAGCGAGAACAGCAGGCTGTACGCCATGCGGATGCGGCGCGGGTCGCCGCCGAGCATCGTGGGCAGGCGACGCACGATGCCCCGCCCGTAGACCCGCATATCGTCGTCGGGAGCAAAGGCGGTAAAAACTTCCTCCCGTTCGTCGTCGGTGAGCTTGTCGAGGGTGAGTTCATCGTGGTTGCGGAGAAAGTTTGCCCACTGCGCCGGGCGGCCGAGCTCCGGCCGAGTTGTGAGCGCCTCGGCCAGTGGAGAGGCGTCTTCCCGGGCCAGCGAGAGATAGAACTTCTGCATCGCCACGAAGTCGAACTGCATGGTGAGCTCGTCGAGAGCCTCACCACCGAAGAACGTCACCTGTTCCTCACGCGGCAGGTTAACTTCGCCGAGGAGAATGCCGTCACCTGTGCGCCGCCCGAGGAACGCCCGCAAAGACTTCAAGTAGGAGTGCGGGTCGCCATACTCATCGCCGGAGGCGCTGCCGGGGTCACCCTCGATAAAAAACGGTACGGCGTCGACGCGGAAGCCGCTGAGCCCCAGCTCGAGCCAGAAGCCCATGATCTTGGCGATCTCCTCGCGCACCGCGGGGTTCTCGACGTTGAGATCGGGTTGGTGCCGGTAGAACCGGTGAAGGTAGTACTCGCCGGTCTTCTCGTCGAGTTCCCAGATGCCTGACTCCTCGCCGGGGAATACGGTCTGCGGCTGGTCCTTCGGTGGCTCAGAGCGCCACACGTAGAAGTGGCGGTACGGCGAGTCGACGCTCGACCGTGACGCCGTGAACCAGGGGTGCCGATCCGAGGTGTGGTTGACCACGAGGTCGGCAATGACACGGATGCCCCGGTCCTTCGCCATGCGGAGCACTTCGACGAGGTCGCCATGGTGACCCAGCCGCGAGTCCACCCCGTAGAAGTCGGTGATGTCATAGCCGTCATCCCGATCCGGAGTCGGGTAAAACGGCATCAGCCAGAGGCAGGTGACCCCCAGCTCGGACAGGTAATCGATGCGCTGGGCGAGCCCGGCGAAGTCACCAACGCCATCGTTGTTCCAATCCAGGAAAGTTTCGACGTCGAGGCAATAGACGACGGCGTTCTTCCACCACAGGTCAGCCGTGTCTGTGGTCTTCATGTCCCTCATCGGAACTGTCCAACCACACGGTCGCCGAAGACATCGAGGAACGTGTCCTGTTCCTTACCGACGTGGTGAAGATAGATTTCATCGAAACCCAGCTCGAAAAGTTCGGCAATTTTCGCGGCGTGCCACGCAGCATCCGCCGATATCAAAACATTCGCCGACAGATCGGCGGGCTGGACAAATCGAGCCGCTTCATCGAAACCCTGCGGAGTATCGATGTCCCACGAGAGCGGGGGCGCAAAAACGTTCGTGCGCCATTGGTCGTGAGCGATGGCCTGGGCTTCATCGTCGGTGGACGCGTAGCTGAGGTGAACCTGAAGGACGACGGGACCGCTGCCGCCGGCGCCCCGGTACGCGTCGATCACCTGGCGGAGGGAGTCCGGATCCTGCAGCACGGTGGCCAAGCCGTCAACCCACGGCGCAACGAATGCGGCGGTCTCGGGGCTGGTGGCCGCGCCCAACAGCGGAGGTGGCGTGTCGGGCAGTGTCCAGAGCTGCGCACGGTCAACGGTGACGAGACCGCTGTGGCTCACCTCCTCACCCGCGAGCAGTCGGTGCATGACCTCGACGCTCTCCCGAAGGCGCTCGTTGCGGAGACTCTTGCGCGGCCAGACATCGCCGGTGATGTGCTCGTTCATGTTCTCGCCGGAGCCGAGTGCCGCCCAGAACCGGCCCGGGTACATGGCTTCGAGCGTCGCGGCGGCTTGGGCGATGACCGCCGGGTGGTAGCGCTGGCCCGGGGCGTTGACCACACCGATCTTGAGGTTGGTGGCCTGAAGCGCAGCGCCCAGCCACGACCAGGCGAAACCCGATTCTCCCTGACGAGAACTCCACGGTGCGAAGTGGTCCGAGCACATGGCCGCCTGGAAACCGACCTCTTCAGCCTTGATGACGGCGTCAAGGAGCTGCCTGGGGTGAATTTGTTCGTGGGATGCGTGGAAACCAAGAATCACAGAGTCCGCCTTTCGGGTTTCCCCGAGCATAGGGACGCGCTGGGTCACGGGCCAGCCCTCGCGCACGTCACCGGATCCGTGGTATCCCCCGCCAGATTGACAGTCGGCGAGCGCATGCACTGGGATAAGGGCATGACAGCCCACACCTTTGACGAGAACGTCGTCGCCGCCGTGCTCCGCCACATGAATACCGACCACACGGATGACAACCTCCTCATCGCGAAGGCATTCGTCAGCCCCGACGCCCAAGCAGCCACCATGGTGGGCCTCGATGGTGCCGGCGGGACCTGGCGGGTCACCGTGAACGGTGCCGAGAGCGACGCTGTTGTGCCGTGGTCTGTTCCGGTGACGGAACGTGCGGAAATCCGACGCGAAGTTGTCGTGCTTTACGACGCTGCCTGCACGCGGCTCGGGGTCCCTGCGCGCGCCCACTAACAGGATCGACGTCACCTAATTTCGCCCGAGACCAAACTCATCGCGGCACGGGTCCGAATGGATGGGGTACGGCATTTGCCGAACCCAACCCAGGAGGAACCATGAGAAACTCACCCAACCGCCTTCTCGCCACTGTCTTCGGTGCTGTCTATCTCCTTGTCGGAGTGCTCGGATTTGCCGTGACCGGCGGGCTCAACATCATCGCGACCGAGGGAAATCTTCTCCTCGGCATTTTTGCGGTCAACCCACTGCACAACATCGCGCACCTGCTCATTGGTCTCGCGCTCCTCATCGCCGGTGTCTCAACCGTCCCGGCCTCGAAAACCGTCAACACCGTGGTCGGAGCCGCCTACCTGCTGCTCGGAATCGTTGGCTTCTTCCTCGTCGACACGTCCTTCAACATCCTTGCGCTGAACACAGCAGACCACTTCCTCCACCTCGGCAGCGCCATCGTGCTGCTTGGCGTCGGACTGACGGCGGACAAAGCGACACGTTCGCCCCGCACGGTTCAGGCGTAATGCCCGAAACACTGAGAAGCGTCACAGCCCTCACGGGGCTCGGGGCGGGTCTGATCCATCTCGCGATGGGAGCAGGCTCGCCCCTGCCGGTGGCAATTGTTCTGGTGACGCTCGGGCTTGCCGAGCTCGTCTGGGCAATTTCCGTTCTGGCTCGAGGTCGCGCGATCGCACCGAACGCGGCGCTGGTTGTCGCACTCCTGCCGATCGCACTGTGGGGTTTGGTGACCGTTGTTCGCGTCGTGGGCGGAGTACCCGGGGCGATCACCGCTCTTCCCCTCGGGCCGCTGGCGGCAGCGTCACTGTTGAACCTCGCAGTGGCGCTCTCCCTGACCGCCCGGCGGCGCGCGGAACGATCTCGTTCTGCGCGACCGTCGCGGGCGCGCCATCCGCGCCCCGGCCGCTTCCTTATCGGCATGCTGCTCGGTGCCGCTGCTGTCGCCGGCATTGTGACTCCTGCCCTTGCCGCCACCAACGCGGGGAGCTTCGCTGTCCCACACGGCGAACACGGCCACGGACCAGCGCAGCAATCGGTCCCGAACCGTCATTCCGGGCACTGACCGTCTAACGGCCAAGGCCGTCACGCTATACTTAGGCCACCCTAACCGCCTGACCGACGGAGTCGACGATGCCAGTAATCCCGTTCTCGCAGGAGCTCCGCGAGCGCACGCGCACCAGTCACTCCGACAGCGAAGGCGCCGACTTCATGGGTGATTTGATGCGCGGCAAGGGAACAGTCGACGACTACATCGCTCTCGTGGTGCAGCACTACTTCATCTACCAGGCACTCGAAGCGGCAACTGAGCGAATGAAGAACGATCCGGTCGCGGCCCCGTTCATCTCAGACAAGCTCACGCGGCTGCCCGCGATCGAGGAGGATCTCCGTTTCCTCATCGGCGAGAACTGGCGCGAGCAAGTCGTACCGCTGCCAACCACCGTCGCATACGTCGAACGAATTCGGCAGGTCGCGAGCGTCTGGGCGGGCGGCTTCGTTGCCCACCACTACACCCGCTACCTCGGTGACTTGTCCGGTGGCCAGGTCATCCGAACCCTCATGCAACGTCAGTTCGGGTTCGAGACCAACGGCGTCGGCTTCTACCTTTTCGGCGATATCGCTGAGCCCAAGCGTTTCAAAGACACCTATCGCGACCAGTTGGACGCCGTACCGTGGGATGAGGACGAGCGCACCCGCGTCATTGACGAAGTGCGTGCCGCCTATCAGTTCAACACCGATCTGTTCGTTGACCTATCGCGGGCCAAGGCAACGCACGTCGCCTGACCGCTCGTCGCCCGACGGCTCTGATCCCGACCCACAAGGAGAAGCGTGACCTCTTTCGACACCAAGCCCTGGCTGGACGCATACGCTCCCGGAGTCCCACACGAGATCGAGCTTCCGACTGGTTCCTTGGTCGACATGATTGAGGACGCTGTCAGCCGCTTCCGGTCGAAACCCGCTCTCGAGTTCTTCGGCAAGAGCATGACCTACGGCGAGCTTGGTGCCGACATCAATCGCGCCGCTGAAGGACTGCGTCGTCTCGGCGTCACCAAGGGCGACCGGGTGGCGCTGGTCTTGCCCAACTGTCCTGAGCACGTCGTCGCCTTTTATGCCGCACTTCGCTTGGGTGCCGTCGTGGTTGAGCACAATCCGCTCTACACGGCACGCGAACTCCGGCACCAGTTCGAGGACCATGGCGCCCGGGTTGTTGTCGCGTGGGACAAGGTCGCAGATATCGTCGCCGACTTCCCGGCCGACCTCCCGATCGACGCGATTGTGTCAGTGGACATCACCCGCTCGATGCCTCTTGGCACCCGAATGGCTCTCCGGCTTCCGGTGAAAAAGGCGCGCTCATCGCGAGCAGCCCTGACAAGTGGGTCGCGGCCTCGTGGTGCAACAACGTGGTCACAGCTCATGTCTCATGGCTCGTTGCGGCGGAAGCACCCACGACCGCAGGTCGCGGACCTCGCTCTCCTGCAGTACACGAGCGGAACGACCGGTACTCCCAAGGGCGCCATGCTCACACACTTCAACCTCCGGTCGAACGCGGAGCAGGGCCGCGCCTGGGTTCCCGGCCTGCGTGAAGGAGCCGAGGTCTTCTACGGCGTTCTTCCTCTTTTCCACGCGTACGGCATGACGCTGTGCCTGACCTTCGCCATGAGCATGGGCGCGCGGCTGGTGCTCTTCCCGAAGTTTGATGTTGACCTCGTCCTTGCGGCTTTCGCGAAGCATCCAGCCACATTCATGCCCGCCGTTCCGCCGATCTACGACAGTTTGCAGCGTGAAGCGAAGCATCGAAAAGTGGACCTGACAGGCATCCGCTTCTCCATCTCTGGAGCGATGAGCCTGCCGGTTTCCATCGTCGAACGGTGGGAAGAGGCGACCGGTGGGCTGCTCGTCGAGGGCTACGGAATGACAGAGACATCTCCGGTCGCCGTCGGTAACCCGATCGGCCCGAGCCGGCGGCCCGGCACGGTAGGAGTGCCCTTCCCCAGCACCGAGATCAGGGTCGTCGACCCCGAAGATCCTACGGTCGAGCGGGTGCCGGGTGAGGCTGGCGAACTGCTGCTCCGCGGACCGCAAGTGTTCTCCGGTTATTGGAAGCGCCCGGCCGACAGCGCCGCCGTGCTGCTCGACGACGGGTGGTTGCGCACGGGAGACATCGTCGAGGTCTCCCCCGACGGATTCATCACCATCGTTGACCGGGTGAAGGAACTCATCGTCACCGGCGGCTTCAACGTGTCGCCGTCTGAGGTGGAACTGGCTCTCATGGGCCACCCCGATATCCGTGAGGCCGCCGTCGTTGGTTTGCCGCTTCCGGGTGGCGGTGAGCAGGTCGCCGCCGCTGTCGTATTAAAGCCGGGCGCAGCGTTCGACGAACAGGCTGTTCGCGACTTCTGCCGTCGCGGGCTCACCGCATACAAAGTGCCGAAGAAGGTGGTGGTGGTCGAGGATCTTCCGCGTTCGCTGATCGGCAAGGTGCTTCGGCGCGAGGTGCGCGATGCGATGCTGAAGGCCGACGCCTAACGAGCGATCAGCGTTCGATACCGCGCATGAAGCGCTCGACATCCTTATCGACCAGGATGTCGCGCGGGCGAAGCGGTCGGCTGAGATAGAGCCCGTCGAGCGAGGTCAGTCGGCTCAGCGCTACGTAGGTCTGCCCGGGGCTGAATGCCCGGTCCCCCAGGTCAACAATGGCTCGGTCGTACGTCTTGCCCTGTGACTTGTGGATCGTGACAGCCCAGGCCAGCCGCAGCGGAAACTGGGTGAACTCGGCGACGATTTCCTTCTTGAGCTTCTTCGTCGCGGCCAGGTAACTGTATCGGTACTTCTCCCACACCACCGGTTCAACTTCGAAGATCTCACCATCCACCTCGACGAAGACGTTGACGTCGATCTTGGTGACCGTGCCGATCGTGCCGTTGACCCAGCGCTGGCCCTCGCCACCCCCGCCTGAGTCGTTGCGGAGGAACATGACCTGCGCGCCCACCTTCAGCTCGAGCGACTCATCTGCCGGGTAGGACGCCTTGCCAAAATCACCGCTCACCTCGGCCTCGGCCTTGAGCGCACGGCCGGGCAGCTTGGCGAGCGCGGCCGCATTGATGCGGTTGACGATGTCATTGCGAGTGGCCAGGGTGATGGTTCCGTCGTCGGGAGGTGTGCGAGCACCGGTCGAGTTGAGAATGCCGGCAATCTCGGCGGTAACCTGCCCGAACCGAACGGCGTTGAGCATGTGCTTGAAGTCGGAATCGGCCTGCCGGTGAATCTCGGTGAGTTCGATCACCTTGAGCTGCGTCTCCTGCCACACCTTGGCGTCGAAGAACCAAAAGGACCGGTAGGTGTCGGCAATGTACTCGCGCTCATCGCCGTGTCCCGGGACCGGCGCGAGCTGGTACGGGTCGCCGAACAGCACCACCTGCACCCCGCCGAACGGCTCGTGTCGACGCTGTCGGGCTTGGCGAAGACTCCGGTCGATGGCGTCCATGAGGTCTGCGTTGACCATGGACACTTCATCGATGATCAGAGTGTCGATTGTGTTGAGCAGCTTCTTGAGCGCATCGTTTTGCTCGATGTCGTGGTCGGCGATCAGGCCGATCGGCAGCCGAAACAGCGAGTGAATGGTCTGCCCACCCACATTGAGCGCGGCAACCCCGGTGGGGGCGCAGATGACGATCTGCTTCTCGGTGCGCCAGGAGAGGTGGTTGAGCAGCGTCGACTTACCGGTACCGGCGCGGCCGGTGACGAAGATGTGCTCGCGTGTTCCTTCGATGAGATCGAACACGTACTGCTGCTCGCGAGACAGTTCGATCGTCGGTTTACTCTGGGTCACGGATGCCTTCACTCCTGTTTCGTGCATATTCATCGTATGCGCCGTGGCACGTCGATATCGCACACGGCGGTTGTGAGCATTCCGCTTCGAACCGAGCTCCGCACCTTCCGCATAGGATAGCGGGGTGAGTCAGGTCCAAGCCCCGCACGAGTCGTACCCGCAGCCGGGCGTTCCTGCTCAGGCTCACGCCCCGGCGCAGCGAACACCGCTCAGCCAAAAATCACGCGTTCTGATCACCTGGGCCCTCGTGTTCGTTCTGCTGCTC
The DNA here is from genome assembly GCF_024171565.1 of Okibacterium sp. HSC-33S16. Taxonomy (GTDB): domain Bacteria; phylum Actinomycetota; class Actinomycetes; order Actinomycetales; family Microbacteriaceae; genus Mycetocola_A. Next base: position 361,809 of record NZ_JALJZZ010000002.1, on the reverse strand, counting down.
GGAGCGGTACTCGCAACGATCGGCGCCCTGAACCGCGACGTGTACGGCCCCGGTTCGCTCGTGCGCACCTACCTCTCAGAATTGGCGTCACAGGACGCTCCTGCCGCGCTCGCCCTGCCGGGTGTGAAGCTCACCACGAACCAGCTCAAAGCTGCGGGGCTCCCCGAGGCCAGCTCAGACGCGTTGCTCCGTGGTGCCGCCCTCTCCAACCTCACCGACATCAGCGAAGTAGCCGACGAGAACGTGGGCGACGGCGTGCACGAGGTGACCTTCTCCTACGAGGCCGACGGCGTCTACGGCGAGTCCACGTTCGTGGTTGCACCACTCGGAACCCGGTTCCCGCTCATACCGACGTGGACCTTCGAGGTGAGCCCGCTTGCCGTGCTCAACCTGTCCGTCGAGCACACGACAGCGTTCACCGTCAACGACTTCGACGTGGACACCCGCGCGGTCGCCCCTGCCGAGCAGAAGCCCGCGTTCGACAACATCGTCAACCTGCAGGTGTTCACACCCGGTCGATACACCGTGGAGACGTCCACCGAATACCTGCAGTCAGACGAAGAGAAAGTGCTCGTTGACGTTCCGGCCACCGTGCACGAAGCATCCGTCGCCGCCGAGCCGACCGACACGTTCGTTGACGGCGTGCAGGAGGCCGTGAATAAACAGCTCGACACGTGCGCCGAGCAGGTCGTTCTCCAGCCAACCGGATGCCCGTTCGGCATCGTGATTGATGACCGGGTTGACGGCGATCCCGCCTGGTCGATGGACGACTACCCCGAGATCACCCTCGAGGCCGGTTCAGAGTCATGGGTCATCCCAACGACAACGGGAAGCGCCAACATCGAAGTCGATGTGCAATCTCTCTTCGACGGTTCGATCACGCACTACGACGATGATGTTGACTTCTCAATGACCGGCCACGTCTATCTGCTGTCTGACGGCAGCGTCCAGGCAACGGTGACCGGCGAACCAACCTCGTAGGCCTTAAGACACCGAGTCGGACTTGGCGAGTTTCGCCAGCCGCTCGTTGTACTCCTTGAGTTCGGCATCGTCAGTGCGGTCGGCGTTTCGGTCAAGCCGTTTGGCGTCTTTCGCGTCGCTCCGACTCCACTGGATGGCCACCGTAATCGCCAGCGCGATGGTCGGCAGTTCGCCGATGCTCCAGGCGATGCCACCACCGTTTTGCTGATCGACGAGCGGCGGAGCTCCCCAAGTGCGGCCCATCGCGCCAAACCAGTCGGGAAGCATGAGCCCGACGTTAGACATGATCGACAACCCGAAGAAGGCGTGGGCAGCCATGGTGGCGAGCAGGAGCAACAGGCGCATCGGGTAGCCCAGCCGCACCGGGACCGGGTCGATCCCGATGAGCGACTGGACGAACAGATATCCGGTGAGCACGAAGTGCACGATCATCCACTCGTGCCCAATGTGGTCGACCGTTGCCCAGCGGAACAGCGGCGAATAGTAGAACACCCAGAGCGAGCCGACGAAGAGCACGGCGGCCACAATGGGGTGGGCGATGAAGCCGGCGTACTTCGAGTGGACGGCGAGCAGGATCCACTCACGGGCACCGCGCGACCCGTCGGTGCGGTTGGCGATGGCGCGCATGGCAAGAGTCACTGGAGCGCCCGGCACCAGCAGCACCGGGACGAGCATCGTGAGCCCCATGTGGCCGAGCATGTGCACGCTGAAGAGGTAGTCCTGATAGGCGGCGACTCCACCGTTGGTCAGGTAGAACAGAACGAGCAGGCCGAGAACCCAGGACACGGTGCGCAGCACCGGCCATGTGTCGCCGCGGCGACGGAGGCGACGCACACCGGCCAGGTAGAAGAAGATGCCGAAGCCGCAGAGAAGCAACCAAATGAGGTCGACGTCCCAGACGGTGAAGTAGCGGCTGAACGTGAGCTCAGGCGGGAGCGGTTCACCGGTGAGCAGTTCAGCGGCAGTCGGTGAGCCACCGAGTTCCTCGGGAATCGGCGTCGCAGTGCGCGCGAGCGCCGATGCGAGGCCGGAGGCGACGCCCATGAAGGCAAGCTCCGCGACGATAATCCACCAAAAATAGGAGCCAATGGTTTTGGCGGCCGTTGCCATCCGCCCGATCAGCCAGGTGCGGTGCATCGCACCGAAAATGCCAAGCACCACGAGCGCGGCCACCTTGCCGATGACGAGCACCCCGTACGGCGTGAGCAACCGGTCGAGCGAGCCGATCCGCAGCTCGGCGCTGGCATATCCGGAGATCGCAACGACGATGAAGGCGATCAATGCGATTGTCGAGTACCGCTTCATCACCGGGACGATGCGGTCGCCCTCGAGCACGTTGCGCATCAGCACAATGGTGAGGAGTCCGCCCAGCCAGACGGCAGCGAACAGCAGGTGAAGACCGAGGGCGTTGACGGCGGCGTTGTGCCCGGCTGAACCGGCCGCGTGCCCCTGCTGCGCCATCGGCACGAGTGAGATGAGCGCGAACACTCCCACGAACACCATCAGGGTCTGTCCGCGCACGGCAAAGCACAAAACGGTGAGGGTTGCGGCGATGAGCGTTGTGGCAAGCCATGCCTGTCCGAGTTCGACTTCGGTGAAGAACATGCCGAGCTTCGACCCGAATTGGTCATCGAACGTGATCGCGGTTCCTGTGACGTTCAGGAAGGTGAAAAATCCGGTGATGCCGGATGCCACGGCGTAAAGCGCTGCCCCACCGGCCGCGATGTCCAGCGCTCGGTGGTACTCGTCCCTTTTCGCCGAGAGTGCGAAGAGAGCGAGCAGGATCGGCCCGAGCGTCATGGCGGCGCCGATGTTCACGAGCATCTTCGCGATCGGCAGGCCGAACCGGACGACAGGACCCGGGTCACCGATCGGACGTTCGACCGCTCCCCCGCCGTAGGACAACCCGATCAACAGCACAACGAAAGCCGCGGCCAGAAGGGCGGCTGGCCCAGCAATTCGGGTTACTCGAGACACCCCTCAAGCCTACGATGCCGCACCTGTGCGCTCGGTCGGAGCCAGAAGTCGTCCCTTAACCCACAGAGGGGATGCCGCGTGTGCGGCATCCCCTCTGAAAAGCGAGAGAGACTACTTTGCAGCAGCTTTCAGCTTCGAACCAGCGGAAACCTTGACCGAGTGGCCAGCAGGAATCTGGATCTCAGCACCGGTCTGCGGGTTGCGGCCCGTGCGTGCGGCACGAGCGGTGCGCTCGACGGCGAGCCAGCCCGGGATGGTGACCTTGACGTCGTTGCTGACGGAGTCAGCGAGAACGCCGAACAGCGAGTCGAGGACGCCGCCAACGGTGGCCTGGCTCTGGTTCGTCTCAGCTGCGATCTTTGCAACGAGCTCGGTCTTGTTAAGCGACTTATCAGCCATTGAGTTGTCCTCCTCGGACTTTGCTTTCTACAGCCTGTTTATAACTGTCCGCGAGCAGATAATCACCCGCGGCCGGTCTGTCTGACCGCCTCGAATGTATCAGAGTTCCGCATGTTTTCGCGGAAATCCGGGACGTGTGCGTCATTTTTCTGCGGCGTGTCACAGCATCCGTCACTCTGACACCACCAAAATCGACCAAATTGACGCTGTCAGCGAAAACCCGCGGAATTCCGCGAGAACTCGCCGGAGGTACCGCGAACCGCACGACGGTGAACTAGCTGTCGGCGAACTGCGCCGCAGCGGGCACCATGATGCTGCCGTCGTCACGCCGATTGCGTCGCTTTTGGACGGGCGCGTCGCCGCGCGTCGGGCCCTGATCGCCGAGCGGTACCGTCACATCATTGCCGAGTGAAACCTCGAATAACTGGCCGCGCACCGTGAACTCGACCGGTGTGTCCCCTTCGAGCACCGAAACGTGCATCGAGTCGGTCGTGAGGGATACCAGCATTCGGGTGGCGCGCCAGGTCAGGCGATACCGAAGCTCCGGCCACTGCCGTGGAAGGCGGGGATCGAAGGTGAGCCTGCCGCTGTAGTCGCGCATACCGCCGAAGCCGGAGACGAGAGAATTCCACACTCCGCCTGCGGCCGCAACATGGACTCCGTCGGAGGTGTTGCCGTGACGATCCTCCAAATCCACAAATGCGGTGTCGAGGAAGTAGTCGAGGGCAAGGTCCTGATAGCCCACTTCGGCAGCGATGATGGATTGAACGATCTTGGACAGACTCGAGTCACTGGTCGTCAGCGGATCGTAGTAATCGAAGTCGGCGAGCTTCTCCTCCGGGGTGAACTGATCGCCCTGAAGGAACAGCGCAAGAACCACGTCGGCTTGCTTGAGCACCTGGAACCGGTAGATCACGAGCGGGTGGAAGTGCAGCATGAGCGGCTTGCGGTCCTCAGGGGTCGCCTCAAGGTCCCACACTTCGCGCTGAAGGAATTGCGAGTCCTGCGGATGAATCTGCAGCGACTCCGAGTAGGGAATGGTCATCGCCGCCGCCACGCGCTCCCATTCGACGATTTCAGCCTCGTCGAGAGCCAGGCGTTGCACCGCGCGGCCGTAGGCGTCCGGCCGCTCGCGCTCGAGCGTTTTCAGGGCTTCGATGGCGTATCGAAGATTGAAGCGCGCCATCACGTTTGTGTACAGGTTGTTGTTGACGACCGTCGTGTACTCGTCCGGACCGGTGACCCCGTGAATCTCGAAGCGATCATCACCGTTCGAGCGCCAGAACCCGAGGGTGGTCCACATTCGCGCTGTCTCAACAGCGATGTCGATGGCGCCGAAGCTGAGGAAGTCGACATCGGCGGTCGCGTCGATGTACTTCGCGAGGGCATAGGTCACGTCTGCGTTGATGTGGTACTGCGCGGTCCCTGCGGCGTAGTAGGCGGACGCCTCCTCACCGTTAATCGTGCGCCACGGGAACAAGGCGCCAGCTTCGTTGAGCTTGCGTGCACGGTCACGAGCTGCCGGCAGCATCCGCTCGCGAATGCGCAGAGCGTTTCGCGCCCACAGTGGACTCGTATAGGACAAGAACGGGACCACGTAGATCTCGGTGTCCCAGAAGTAGTGTCCGCTGTACCCGTTCCCGGTCACACCTTTGGCCGGGACACCGAGCCCGTCTGCACGCGCGGCTGCCTGTGCCAAGTGGAAAAGATTCCACCGCACGGCCTGCTGCACGTCGTCGTATCCGGGGATCTGGACGTCCGAGCGTTCCCAAAACTCGGCCAGCCATTCCTTCTGTCGGGAGTATTGCGCCGATACCCCCGCCGATTGAATTCGGTTGAGCGTTCGACGGCACCGGTCGATCAGTTCACGCGTGGGAGTACTCCGCGAGCTGTGGTAGGTGACGACCTTGGTGATCTTGACCGGGTCGCCCTTGCGCGCGTCGACGGCGTAGACGTTCTTGGCGATATCGCCGTCGATATACCGGTCGACAGAATAATCGTTGTGGGTGTCGATGAAATGGTCGGCCGCGAGGGCGAGAGTCATCTCCGAGTTCGCGACCCGGTAGCTCAACAGGCTTCGGTCGCCATCCTGGCCATACTCCTGCGGCTCGAATACCCGCTCAGAGACGGTGTTTCCGCTGCGAGGGTCGTTCGAGTCGCCACCGGAGTCGACGCCGTCATACTCGTCTTCGCCATCCTGACGGTTGAGCATCTGGCACGAGATGGTGAGCGGTGCGTCAGCGTCCAGCAGCGTCACTTCGAGGGTCAACACGGCGAGGTGCCGCTCAGGAAAGGAGACCATCCGCGTTGCGCTGACCTGTACCCGCTTGCCGGACGGGGTTAGCCAGAGCAGGTCTCGACGCAACACTCCGTCACGGAAGTCGAGGGTGCGTTCATAACTCAGCAGGTCTGCTTCGTCGAGCGCAAGCGGCTCATCGTCGACGTAGAGACGCATAACCTTACTGTCGGGCGCATTGACCATGATCTGGCCCACTTCGGCGAACCCGTATGCCGCTTCGGCGTGATGGATCTTCCACGTCTCGTGGAGTCCGTTGATGTAGGTGCCGTGCTCGTGGGCCGTTCGCCCCTCGACTGCGTTTCCCCGCATGCCGAGGTAGCCGTTGCCCACCGCGAAGAGCGATTCGGTAAGCCCGAGGGTCTCGGCATCGTATTCCGTCTCGATGAGTCGCCACGGATCAACGGGAAAGCGGTCACGGTTCATGGGCAGGCTGCTCTCTCGGAGATGGGCGGGGTCGGGTGAGTTGTGGTGGGTTAGTGGCGGCGCTCGGAGGTCGCGGAGGCATAGTCAGCGAGGTCGTCGATGACCACGTCAGCACCGGCATCACGCAGTGCATCGTGACCGGCACCGCGATCAACGCCAACGACGAGGCCGAAATTGCCAGCTCGCGCCGCGGCAACGCCCGAAATTGCGTCTTCGAACACCACGACCTGAGCGGCTGGCAGGTTCAGTTGTGCAGCTCCAAAAAGGAACATGTCTGGGGCCGGTTTGCTGGCAAGTGATTCCCGCGCAGCAACAACGCCGTCGACAATGATAGGGAAGAGATCGATGAGGCCTGCGGCGGTGAGTACCCACCGGGCGTTATTGGAACTGGATACGACGCCCATTGGCATCCGCTTCTCGAAGAGCTCGTCGACGAGAAGCCGGGAGCCGGGGTACGGGTGCATGCCGAGCTCTGTCAGCGCGCGTTCGAAATACACGTTCTTGCGGTTGCCGATTCCGGAAATCGTGTCGGCGGTAGGCGGGTCGGTCGGAAGACCGAGCGGGAGAACGATGCCGCGAGAGGCGAGCATGCTCGCGACGCCGTCGTATCGGCGCTTGCCATCGAGATGCTCGAAGTAGTCATCGTCGGTGTAGGGACGGGTGACGCCTTTCTCAGCGAAGACTTCGGTGAACATCGATTGCCACGCATAGCGGTGGAGGTCTGCCGTCGGCGTCAGCACCCCGTCGAGGTCAAAGAGCACAGCGCGGAAGTCATTGAGGCTCCGAAGAGCCGAGTTGTGTGCGTTCAGGGTAGCTCCCGACGTAGTCCGACATTGGACCCGACTTTACGACAGCTCCCGTCAATTGACCTTTTTCGTGCGCTTCTCTTGCACATTGGCCAATTTCGGGTTAACGAAACAACGGGCGCCGACCCTCAGGTCGACACCCGTTGTGTCATGTCGTTGGTGCTTACCAGCTCGACTTGGTGATGCCGGGCAGTTCACCCTTGTGCGCCATGTCACGGAAGCGGACACGCGAGATGCCGAACTTTGTGAGGTGGCCGCGGGGGCGTCCGTCAACAGCGTCGCGGTTGCGGAGGCGAACCGGCGAAGCGTTGCGGGGAAGCTTCTGAAGACCGATACGAGCGGCTTCACGCGACTCGTCGGTGCCGTTCGGGTCCACGAGGGCCTTCTTCAGCTCGAGGCGCTTTGCAGCGTAGCGCTCGACGATAACTTTGCGCTGGTTGTTCTTCGCAATCATGCTCTTCTTAGCCATGGCTTAGCGCTCCTCTCGGAATTCAACGTGCTTGCGCACTACGGGGTCGTACTTCTTCAGCACGAGACGGTCAGGGTTGTTGCGACGGTTCTTCTTGGTCACGTAGGTGTAACCAGTGCCTGCCGTCGAACGAAGCTTGATGATCGGACGAACGTCCTGAGTCTTTGCCATTAGATCTTCTCCCCACGAGCCAGGAGGTCCTTGACGACCGACTCAATTCCGCGAGCATCGATAACCTTGATGCCCTTGGCGCTCAGCGTGAGCGTAACGTTACGGCGAAGCGACGGTACGAAGTACGTCTTCTTCTGCACGTTCGGGTCGAAGCGACGCTTGGTGCGTCGGTGCGAGTGCGAAATGTTGTGTCCGAAGCCGGGAACGGCTCCAGTCACCTGGCAGGTTGCTGCCATGGTTCTCTCCTTCAATACCGCAGGACTTTCGCCCTGCCCAAGATCTCTTGTCGGCACACGCAAACCACCCGAATTCTGAAATAGGGGGAGTGTTTGTGCGATCCGAACGGGAGGTGCCCGTTCAGCCAAGGATCTATCGTACAGGACGCGAGGCGGTTCTGCGAATGCCCTAGATTGTTCCGCGAAACCTGCGGCGGAATCACCACTCGCCGGGAATCGGAAGCCTGCTCCAAGGCGGCTCATAAGGACGATGTCGATGCTCGGGGAGAACACGCCCCTGATCAGGAGACATCCATGAGCGACAACCAAACGCCCACCAGTGACATCCCGCCCGCATACCGACCAGCAGCCGCTTACCCGCAGTCCGCCTTCACGTATCCATCTGCACCAGCGGTATCAGCGCCGCCACGATCTCGAGGAAAGCGGATAGCTTTGCTCATTGCCGGAGCCGTCGTGGTTGCAGCGATCCTTTTTGGGGGCGGCTTTTGGGTTGGCATAGCCGCGAGTCCGGTGCCCGGTATCTCGGACGGCCGGTTCGGAGACAACCGGATGGGACCGGGCGGCCCGCCCCGCCCGGGTGACGGGTTCCCCGGCCGCGGCGGTGAGCCCGATTCGGACACAGGTACGGACGGCTCGACCGACTCGTCCGTCTTGATCGGCTAGGTCGGCTGCGTCAGGCCTTCGCGCTCGCGCACTGATGACACAGCCCGAAGATATCGACAATGTGCTGCGCTTCGGTGAACCCGTGGTCGGACGCTGTGCGTTTGGCCCACTGCTCGACCTCGGTTGCCTCGATTTCGACAGTCAGCCCGCACGAGCGGCAGATGAGGTGGTGGTGGTGACCAGTGGTCGCGCAGGCGCGGTAGAGGCTCTCCCCCTCCGGCGACTGCAGCGAATCCGCCTCACCGACGGTGGCGAGGTCAGCGAGCGCGCGGTACACGGTGGCCAGACCAATCGGTGACCCGGCGTCACGAAGTCCCTGGTGCAGACCTTGGGCACTGACGAACCCGTCACGGGAGTCCAACGCTTCGCGGACGGCTTCACGTTGCCAGGTGTTTCTCTTGACGGCCACCACTACCACTGCCCTTCGGGCTCAGATGCTGTCGTTGTCATGGCTAGCGTAGCCCCGCCCGAGTCTTCGTGCGGAGGCCGACCAGTCGTGCGATCAGGTAGATGCTGAACGAGATCGTCGTGATGTACGGACTGATCGGCAGGGAACCGCCGAGGGCAAGAAGGATCCCCCCAACGGCCGATGTGAATCCGAACACCATGGCCAGTACCGGCACCCACAGCGGAGACGCTGAGAGTCGCAAGGCTGCCGCGGCTGGTGTGACCAGCAGGGCCAGCACGAGCAGCGCGCCGATGATCTGCACGGAGACCGCGACGATGAGGCCGAGTAGAACCATGAACGCGAGCGAGACGAACCGGGTGGGAACGCCACGAGCCGCTGCGACGTCGGCGTCCAGGCTGTCGAAGCTCAACGGGCGCCACATCACGAGGAGTCCGATGAGTACAACGATGCTGATTCCGGTAAGCCAGACGAGCTGCGGGTCGTCGACAGAAATGATCTGACCGGTGAGCAGGCCGAACTTGTTTCCGCTTCTTCCCGGATACAGCGCGAGGAAGAGGATGCCGAGGCCCAGTCCGAAGGGCATGAGCACACCGATGATCGAGTTGCGGTCTCGAGCGCGCGACCCGAGCAGCCCGATCATGATCGCCGCGATCAACGCACCGGCCAGCGAGCCTGCGACGACGTTGACTCCGAAGAGCAGGGCCGCGGCTGCTCCTGCGAAGGAGAGCTCGCTGATGCCGTGCACAGCGAACGCCATGTCGCGCTGCATGACGAAGACGCCAATCAGTCCGCCGACGATGCCGAGGATGGCTCCGGCGATGAGTGAGTTGTGAACGAGCGTGAGCAGTTCGCCGTAGTTCTCGAAGTTGAACATGCGCGCCCAGAGTTCGCCGAGCGTGATCACAGGTTCGCCTCCCCGTGAGCGGAGTGATGGTGGTGATGCGTTTCGCTGTCGGGAATTCCGACGACAACCACGCGCCCTCCGGTCCGGATGACATCAACGGGTGTTCCGTACAACTCAGTGAGCACTTCGCTGCGCAGCACCTCGTCGGGGGTTCCCTCCCGGAACTGCCCACCGGCCAGGTAAAGAATCCGGTCGACCATGCCGAGCACCGGGTTCACATCGTGGGTCACGAACACCACGGGTGTTCCGTGCTCCCGGCGACGCCGGTCGATGAGTTCAGAGACGCCGCGCTGGTGTTGCAGGTCGAGGCTCAGGAGCGGCTCGTCGCAGAGCAGCAGACGCGGGTCGCCGGCGAGCGCCTGGCCAACGCGCAGTCGTTGCTGTTCGCCGCCGGACAGGTTGCCGACCGGCTCGTCGGCGTATGCCGTCGCACCGACCGATTCGAGGAGCTCCTCCACCTGTCGCTTCTCGGACGCCCGCGACACCGGCAGTCCGAAGCGATGCCCGTTCACTCCGAGGGCCACGAGATCGCGCGCCCGCATCGGCGTTCCGCCCGGGATCAGCTTCTGTTGCGGAATGTAACCAATACGCCGGTCACCCCGTCGCACCGCATGCCCGTCGAAGCGCGCGGTACCGGAGTCGAGCTGCTGCTGCCCCAGGATGGTCTTGAGCAGGCTGGTTTTGCCCGACCCGTTCGGACCGAGCACAGCGAGGAACTCGCCGGCGCAGACGTCGATCGTGAGGTCGTTCCAGAGCACACGGTCACCGAAGCCCAGTGCAGCATTCGCGAGGCTGAGGACCGGTTCGGTGGGGTGGCGGTGGGTGCTGCCCACTGCTGCTGTCACGAAGAGAGCGCGTCCGTGATCGCGGCGATGTTCTTGGTCATCCAGCTCACATAATCCTCACCGTCCGGCAGTGTCTCCGCGAAGGAGACGACCGGAACGGAATTCTCGTCGGCAGCGTCCCGAACCCGTTCGGTTTCCGGGCTGCTCGTCTGCTCATTGTAAGCGAGCAGCGCGACCTCACCGGTGGCGAACAGGGCGAGAGTGTCCCGCATGCTGGCGGGCGACACGTCGGCCCCTTCCTCGATCGCTTCACTGAAATCGGCGGGGGTGAGATTTCGAAGACCGGATGCCTCGAGCAGGTACTGCGGGACCGGTTCCGTCAATGCCACACCGGTTCCATCGACGTTCGCCTTGAGCTGCTCGGTGCTTGCCATAAGTTTGGCGAGACCTTCGGAGAATGCGGAGTAGTTCTCGGAGTAGCTCGCTGCGTTGTCTTCGTCGAGGTGGGAGAAGGTATGAGCCAGTGTGCTCGCGAGGGTATCCGCAGTGGTCAGGTCGTACCAGACGTGCTCGTTGAACCCCTCGATGTGCTCGTGTCCATCCCCGTCGGTGTGCGCGTGCTCCTCGGCGGGACCGTCCTGCACCGGTGCGAGGCCAGACAGGTCCACGACGTTCACGAGCTCGACATCGTCGCTCCCCGCGGCGTCAAGGAGGGTGTCGAGAAACGGGTCATACCCTCCCCCGTTCTCGATCACAACGTCGGCTTTGGAGATGGCGAGCTGGTCCTGCGCGCTGGCTTCGTAGCTGTGCGGGTCCTGCGCGGCGGAGTCGATGATGCTCGTCACATCAACGTGTTCGCCGCCGATGATCGATGCGATGCTGCCGTAGACGTTGGTCGAGGACACCACGCGGATGCCTGAGGTGCTCTCGGTGGGCTCGCTGGCTGGCGCGGAGCATCCGCTGAGAAGAAAAGCTGTCGCCGGAAGAACCAGAAGCGAGGCGCGGAGTCGAGTGTTCACGAGGAATGACATTACTCGTAATGATAACGGTTATCAATTCGACCGATCGCGGACAGATACGACAGAACCCGGCCAGTTTTCCGGCCGGGTTCTGTGTAGTACGAGGGGGTTTAGGAGGTCAGCCCGTCGACGTACTCCTGGTTGTCCTCGATCCACTTCTCAACAACGGGACCGTAGTCGTCTCCGTCGTAGTCAATGAACATGGCCTTCACGAGCGACATGAGCGTTTCGCTGTCCATCTCGAAGTTCTCAAGGTAACCCGCTGCCTTCGGCGAGTTCTCGGCGAAGTCGGTGCTGCCGTAGCTGTAGAGGCTCTCCGTCGCTCCGAACGAACCCTCGGGGTCCTTGAGGTTTTTGATCGGGAACTGGGCGTAGGCGCGGTGCGGCTCCCACAGGGTGACAACGACGTTCTCACCCTTGTCGGTCGCGCTCTTGAGCTCGGAGAGCATCGCGGCGGTCGACGAAGTGAGGAACTCCATGTCGTCGAGACCGTAGGTCGGAATGACCTCGTTTTCCATGGCGGCGGTGAGGCCGGCGCCCGGTTCGATACCGACGATGCGGTTGCTGAAGAGGTCGGCGTTGTCTGCCAGTTCTTCAATCGAGTCGATCGGGGCGTCTTCGTTCACGGCGAGTGTCAGCTTGGACTCGTCGTTCCAGGCGCCGAGCTCGACAATATCGTCACCGTATGAGTCGAGGTATGCCTCGTGAGTGACGGGCAGCCAGACGTCAGTGGTGAAGTCGTAGTCGCCGGACTTCAGGCCCTCGAAGACCGGTGCAGGGTCGGCCATTTCGAGGTCGACGGTGTATCCCTCGTCCTCAAGGATGGTCTTCCAAAGCCAGCTGGTTGCGACTCCTTCATCCCAGCCGTTGAAAACGGCGAGCTTAAGGTCGGTCTTTTCTCCACCGTCGGCGGAACCGGTACCGGAGCTTGCGCATCCGGCGAGGCCCATCAGACTCGCTGTTGCGAGTGCCGCGATGGCGATTGTGCTGTGTTTCTTCATTTTTTCCTCTCGTTGCTGTCGATTGGACTCAACGGTCGACCGCGGGTGCGACCGACCGAAGTAGGGGTCAGGCCGGTGCGCCCTGAGGAGCGCGAGCGGTCGCCTGCTCGTCTTTCTGCGAGACGGATGCTGCGTCGGCGGCGATCGCCGGAACATCCGTTTTCGAAATGCGTTTTGTGCGAGTGCCGAGCGATGCGGTCAGGCGGTCAAGCACAATGGCGAGAATCACGACGGAGAGGCCAGCTTCGAAACCCAGGCCAATGTCAATGCGGTTGAGGCTTGCGACTACGTCGCCACCGAGACCGCCCGCGCCGACCATACCGGCGATGACCACCATGGAAAGCGACAGCATGATGACCTGGTTGACACCGGCCATGATGCTCGGCATCGCGAGCGGCAGCTGGATCTGGCGGAGGATGCGGAACGGCGACGATCCGAAGGCATGACCGGCTTCAACTACTTCCTTGTCCACACCACGGATGCCGAGCTCAGTGAGCCGGACGCCGGGGGCGAGAGCGAACAGGATGGTTGCCACGATGCCGGGAACAACGCCGACGCGGAACAGGATCAGCGCGGGGATAAGGTACACGAACGCCGGCATCGTCTGCAGGAAGTCGAGGATCGGTCGCAGGATGCGAGACGCGGTGCCGGAGCTCGCGCCGAGGATGCCGAGCGGCACACTCACGAGAACCGCGATGACGCTTGCCACGAGGACGAGCGACAGGGAATCCATCGCGTTATCCCATTGATCGACCGCGACGATCAGTCCAAAGCCGACGACGATGCCGACCGCGAGCTTCCAGCCTTTGGCGAAAAATCCGAGCACCGCGAACGCCAGGATGATGATCCAGAACGGCGGCGAGACCAGGACGAGGTTGACGACGTCGTAGAGCCCAAGGAAGATCGCACGCAGCACGTCAAAGACGGGCTGCAGCGTGTCGGTGAGGATCTCGACAAAACCTTCGACCCACTGGCCGACGGGGAGACGGAAGTCCATTATGCGAGGCTCCCTTCGCGAGCGGCCGAGCCTTCGTCGGCGGTAGTGACTTTCGGGGCCTCGGTCTCGTCGGTCAGTCCGGCGGTTTCGCGAAGCGTCTGGGTGATGATTTCAACGGCAACGGTTGCCGGGGTCTCGATGACCTGGTTCTCACCGGTGGTCGTTGGAACATTGGCGAGCGCCGCAAGGAGCGTGACGCGGGGAATGGCGCCGAGCAGGCGACCCTTGTCATCAACAACGGCGACGGGCAACTGGCTTTCGGCAGCTGGCTCGAAGAGGTCGACGAGGTACTGGTCAGGCCCGACGGTCGCTGGGTCGTTGCGGACGATCGCCATCAGGTCGGGGTTGCCCGCCTTGACGTGTTTGAGCAGGTCGCGGTCGTGGACGACGCCGAGGAGCTTGCGGCCATTGCCGACCACGAATGCAGCTGAGGTCTGCAGGTCGCGCATCGAACGCAGCGCGGCACGGGGCCCAGCCGATCCGGAGACGACGGATCGAGCCGGTTCCATCACACTGGCCGCGGTGAGGACCCGCGCACGATCAACATCCTGCACGAACTGGGCGACGTAGTCGTTCGCCGGGTCGGTGAGGATCTCGTCGGGCGTGCCGACCTGGACCACTCGACCGTCACGCATCACGGCGATGCGGTCGCCGAGGAACATGGCCTCATTGAGGTCGTGGGTGATGAAGATGATGGTCTTGCCGAGTTCGTGCTGCAGATCGACCAACTGCTCCTGCATCTCCCGCCGGATCAACGGGTCAAGCGCGGAGAACGCTTCGTCCATGAGGAGCACGTCGGTGTCGGCCGCGAGGGCACGGGCAAGACCCACGCGCTGCTGCATTCCACCGGAAAGCTCACCAGGAAGCTTGTTCTCCCAACCGGCGAGCCCGACACGCGAGACCACCTTCTGGGCGCGCTCACGACGTTCGGCCACGGGCACACCCTGGACCTCAAGCGCGTATGCGGCGTTGTCGAGTACGGTGCGGTGCGGCAGCAGGGCGAAGTGCTGGAAGACCATGGAGATCTTGGAGCGACGCACCTCGCGGAGCTGCTTCGCGGGGATGCCGCTGACGGGAGACCCGTAAACGGCGACCGAGCCGGATGTGGGCTCGAGTAGTCCATTGAGCATCCGGATGAGCGTCGATTTGCCTGAACCGCTGAGGCCCATGACAACGAAGATTTCGCCCTTCCGCACCTCAAAGCTGGCGTCGATGACAGCGGCTGTTCCCTGAGAGGAAAGCTCGTTTCGCGTCGCGCCGGCCTTCAACCGCTTGACGACATCTCGTGGCCTCTTTCCAAAGACCTTGTAGACATTGTTTACCTCAACGGCAACAGTGTTAGTCACGTTTTCTCCGAGCGCGCGCAGGAGCAACGGCACTTTCGTGACGTTTCCCGTGGAAATCGGGATGCCCGCGCGGCATTTTCGTAGTTACGACCGGGTCAGGGACGATTGCACGCGCTCCACCCATCAAGCAGTGACGACTCGTGCGTCTATTGCGATTCGGGAGCTGTGCTGGCGCAGCCATGGGGCCGCCGCCAACGTCACAAGACCATACGTCCGAATGCGCGACATTGCTGTGTCACATTCGTTCGCGGACTAGCGTTCAGGCCATCATGGCCGCGAATCAGCCTAACAGAGCCCCAGACGGACCTGACTTTTCGCTGGGCTCCGCCCGAGGAAATGCCGTGAAACACCCTCATGTTTGCCCGCGCAGCCCGCTCAATCACCTCGCAGTTGGCTCCCGGCATCTCCTCGTAAGATGAGGCCCAATCGTTACAAGCAGGGAGCACACCATGGGCTTTTTCGACAGGCTATTCGGAACCGGTCAGCAGAACGAACAGCGCCCGTCGCCGCAGTACCGGCCCCAACCCCGCACCGGGTCGGGCGGCTCTCCACAGGGCGGTCGCAGCGAAGACGAGATCGCCGTCGAGCGGTACCGGTACCTCCTGCGCACCGCTCCGCCCGAAGCGATCGAGCAGGCCCACGAGGAAGCGTTCGAGAAGCTCACACCCGAGCAGCGTCGCTTGCTGTTCACACAGTTGAGCGCCGACGCTGCTCCCGGTGATGCACCGCGCGGGGACGATCCGCACTCGTTAGCCCAGTCCGCCACCCGGTCAGAGCTCCGCCAGCCGGGCACTATGGAACGGACCATGGCTGGCCCAAGCTTCGGCAGCATGGTCGGGAGCTCACTGCTCGGCACCGTCGCGGGCTACTTCATCGCGTCCGCATTGGTCAGCACCTTCATGCCCGACCCGTCGAGCGAGGCCGACGGGAGTGGTGACGGTTCCGAGGGTGGCGACTCCGGCTCCGACACCGGCGGTGACTACAGCGCCGGTGGGTACGAGGACGGCGGCGGATTCGACGGTGGCTTTGGTGGTGGAGGCGACTTCGGTGGAGGCGACTTCGGCGGCGGGTTCGACGGCGGCTTCTAAGAGCGAAGCCGCCACCGACTACTCGAGCAGGAGCGCTGGCTCCTCGATGATCGACGCAACGTCGGCCAGGAATCGCGAGGCGACGTCGCCGTCAACCACCCGGTGATCGAATGACGCTCCGAGTGTTGTCACGAAGCGTGGGCGAACTTCGCCGTCGACAACCCACGGCTTCTGCTTGATGGTTCCGAGCGCGACGATTCCCACCTCACCGGGGTTGAGGATCGGGGTACCGGTGTCCATCCCGAACACACCGATGTTCGTGATCGTGATGGTGCCGTTCTGCTGATCGGCCGGCGGCGTCTTTCCCTCACGCGCCGTCAGTGTGAGCTGCTCCAAAGACTGCGCCAGCTCAAGCAGTGTCATCGCCTGAGCTTCCTTGACGTTGGGCACGATGAGTCCGCGCGGTGTTGCCGCGGCGACACCGAGGTTGACGTAGTGCCGAACGATGATCTCTTCGTCGGTCCAGGTCGCATTCACCGTCGGGTTGCGCCGAACCGCCCAAATCATCGCCTTCGCCATGATCAGGAGCGGTGACACTTTGACGCCCGCAAAGTCGGTGGAGTTCTTGAGCCGCTTGATGAACTCCATGGTGCGGGTCGCATCGACATCGACGAACAGGGACACGTGCGGCGCCTTGAACGCCGACTCAACCATGGCGTTCGCGATTTGCTTGCGCACGCCCTTAACCGGAATCCGCTCCTCGCGAGTGTCGCCCCACTCGGGCGTCTCAATGTTGCGGAATACACTGGCCTGCCCGGCTTCACGCACGACATCATCGCGAGTGACTTCTCCCCCGACACCGGTTCCGGTGACGAGCGACAGGTCGACGCCGAGATCCTTCGCGAGCTTCCGGATCGGCGGCTTGGCGATTACAGGTCCTGGAGCAGGAGGAACGGATGCCGGCCGTGCGGCCGCCGGGACGGCGCGCGTCCGAGCGCGGCGGCGTGACGACACGTGTCCGGCGTTGCCGTATCCCACGAGCACCGCGCCTGGCTTTTCTTCGTCGACCGTGCTTCTCGTGTCGGCGACCGCTTCGGCCAGCTCGCTCGAGACGGTGGGCGGCGCGACTTCCGCTGCCGCTTGCGTTCCGACATCCGCTGCACTGATGGTGATGATCGGGGTGCCCACATCAACGGTGGTTCCCTCGGAGACGAGGATCGAGCCGACGGTGCCTTCGTAGGGGGACGGCAGCTCGACGAGCGACTTGGCGGTCTCAATTTCGACGATCACCTGATTGAGCTCGACGACGTCGCCGGGGGCGACCTTCCACGAGACCACTTCGGCCTCGGTGAGCCCTTCACCGGCGTCCGGCATCAAAAACTGGAACTCACTCATGGTTCTCCATTCGGTCGACAAGCGACTAGTAGGCGAGCGCCCGATCGACGGCCTCGAGGATGCGGTCAGCGTCGGGCAGGAAGAGTGCCTCGAGCTTGGCCGGCGGGAAGGGGACATCGAAGCCCGACACCCGGAGCACCGGGGCTTCAAGCGAGTAGAAGGCGCGCTCGGCGACCGTTGCAGCAATTTCGGAACCGACCGAAACGTTGCCCGGTGCTTCCTGGGCCACGACCAGGCGACCGGTCTTGCGCACGCTCTCGAGGATCGGGGCGTAGTCGATCGGCGCGATCGAGCGCAGGTCGACCACTTCGAGGCTGATGCCTTCGGCCGCGGCGAGTTCGGCGGCCGCGAGCAGGACGCTCACCATCGCGCCGTGGGCAACAACGGTTACATCGGTACCCGTGCGCACCACACGGCTGGCGTGCAGCGCGGCGGCTGAGCCGGACAGATCGACCTCACCCTTGGGCCAGTACCGGCTCTTCGGTTCGAAGAACATGACCGGGTCGTTTGACTCGATGGATTCCTGGATCATCCAGTAGGCATCGTTGGGAGTCGACGGGCTGACTGAGCGAAGACCGGCCGTGTGCGCGAAGTAGGCCTCCGGACTCTCCTGGTGATGCTCGATAGCGCCGATGTGTCCGCCGTACGGCACCCGAATGACGACGGGCATCTGCAGCGAGCCCTCGTTGCGGTTGGTGAGCTTCGCCAGCTGCGACGTGATCTGGTTGAAGCCCGGGTAGATGAAACCGTCGAACTGGATCTCGCAGACCGGGCGATAGCCGCGCATGGCCAGGCCGATGGCGGTACCGATAATGCCCGACTCGGCGAGCGGTGTATCGAGCACCCGGCTCTCACCGAACTCGGCCTGCAGACCCTCAGTGATGCGGAAGACGCCGCCGAGCTTGCCGATGTCCTCACCCATCAGGAGAACCTTGTCGTTGTCTGCCATCGCCTGTCGCAGACCGGCATTGAGGGCCTTGGCCATGGGCATTGTGGCGACCTGTGCGTCGATACTCATCGTCATGCGGCACCTCCGGCCATGCTGCGTTCGTAGGCGGACAGCCACTCGCGCTGCTCGGTCATCAGGGGGTGGTCCTCGCTGTAGACACTGTCGAACATGAAGGTCAGGTCGGGGTCTTCAATCGCGTGTGTGCGGGCACGGATGTCGGCGGTGAACTCCTTGGCGTCGCTCACCACTGTCGAGAAGAACTCTTCGGACGCACCCTTGTTGCGCAGATACGCTTCGAACCGAACGATCGGGTCCTTGGCCACCCACGAGTCGGTGACCTCCTGGGTGCGGTACTTGGTCGGGTCGTCGCTCGTGGTGTGCGCACCGATCCGGTAGGTGAGGGCTTCGATCAGCTGGGGACCGCCGCCGGATCGCGCGTCGGCGAGGTGCTTGGCCGACACCGCGTAGCTCGCGAGTACGTCGTTGCCGTCGACCTGAACGGCCGGCAGGCCGAAGCCTTTCGCGCGCTCGAACAGGGGCGTGCGTGACTGTGTGGTCACCGGAACGCTGATCGCCCAGTGGTTGTTCTGCAGGAAGAACACCTGCGGCGTCTGGTAGCTGGCCGCGAACACCATGGCCTCGTTCACATCGCCCTGGCTGGTGGCTCCGTCGCCGAAGTAGACCATCACGGCCTCATCGGTGTCTGGGTTGCCCGTCGCGGTCGCGCCGTCGAACTTCACACCCATCGCAAAGCCGGTGGCGTGCAGCGCCTGTGCGCCGATCACCAGGGTGTACGGGCGGAAGTTGCCGTTCCGCGGGTCAGAGACGTCCCAGCCGGAGTGGGTCGTTCCCCGCATGACCTCGATGATGCCGAGCAGGTCGACACCGCGAATCAGACCGACGGCGTGCTCGCGGTACGACGGGAAAATGTGGTCCTGGGCTCGAGCCGCGCGACCGGATCCGACCTGTGCGCCCTCCTGTCCGTGGCACGGCGGCCAGAGCGCGAGCTGGCCCTGCCGCTGCAGGTTCGCCGCTTCGATGTCGAATGCCCGGGCGGTGACCATGTCACGGTAGAACTGCTCGTGGTCGGCGTCGCTCAGCGCGTCGAGGTAGGGCAGATACGGTTCGGCTGTCGCCGTCGGAGAGAAGGTCCCGTCCGCAGCCAACACCTGAACAGGAGGCACGGGAGACGTCGTTTCGGTTTCCGCCATTGTCCTAACCTAACCGCCGGGCCGAATGCCCAGCTGGTAGAGATGCCACAACGTCTGCGCTTGCTCGTAGGAGTTTCTCCACAGACTCTTCCTCACCAATCGAGATCCGGATGCCTGATCCGGGAAAGGCCCGCGCCACGATACCGTGCGCCAGGAACGACTCGTTGGCGGCGTCCGTCTCATCGCCCGTTGCAAGCCAGACAAAGTTCCCCTGGGCCTCAGGCACGTCCCAACCCTGTTTGAGGAGGGAGGAACGGATGCTGTCGCGCAGCGTAGCAAGACGGCGCACGCGGTCCAGCAGTTCGGCTTCCAGCCCGAGCGAGGCAATCGCCGCCGACTGCGCCGGCTGTGTCACCGACAACGGAATGGCGGTCGCCCGTGCGGCATCAAGAATCGCGACCGGTCCGAGCGCCCAGCCGACCCGAAGCCCCGCGAGGCCGTAGGCCTTGGAAAAGGTCCGCAGGAGAACGAGGTTGGGGTATCGACCGATGAGGCTCAGCCCGTTCACGGCGTCACCGTCGGTAACGAACTCGGCGTAGGCCTCATCGAGGAGCACGAGCACGTCACTCGGCACTTTCGCCATGAACGCCTCGAACGCATTTGCTGTGACGATCGTTGAGGTCGGGTTGTTGGGGGTGCAGACGATCACCACGCGGGTGCGGTCATCGATGGCCGCGGCCATCGCGTCGAGGTCGTGCGACCCGTCGGTTCGGTTCGGCACCTGGATGCTCTCAGCACCGGCGACGGTGACGAGACCGGGGTAGGCCTCAAATGACCGCCAGGCGTAGACGACGGTGTCCCCTGCGCCGGCAGCGGCCGTGATGAATTGGCTGAGCAGAGCAACCGACCCGGAGCCGACGTGAACCTCATCCGGCGAGACGCCATGTTTCTCGGCGAGTGCGTGGCGCAACGCCGCCGCGCTCGCGTCGGGGTACCGGTTGAAGGCACCGGCTGCGACGACCGCGTCGATCACCCCGGGCAGCGGCGGGTACGGGTTCTCGTTGCTGGAGAGTTTGAAGGCGTCGTCGCCGGCGGGCTTGCCCTGTCGATACGGCGGTGAGGCAAGGATTTCCGGCCGGAGCTTCACCGCTGGCGGAGGTACTGCGTGGTCTGCGTTTGCGGGGGTAAACGTCACACACCGAGTCTAGACAGCAGCCATTCCTGAAGATGCATGAAGGAAAAGTTCTCGCGCAAGCCCCGGCGATAATCCGCCGGGGGGCACGCCTCGATGCCATAGTGGAGCATGGCAAAATTCCTGCTGAACATCGTCATCAACGCGGTGGCGATTTGGTTGACCACGCTCATCGTCGCCGGAGTGCAGGTGACGCCATACGCTCCCAATAATGGCGTTGCGACCGCGCTGACGTACCTCCTCGTCGCGTTCATCTTCGCGCTGGTGAACAGCATCATCGGCACGGTCATCAAGATTGTGGCCATCCCGCTCTACGTCCTGACCCTGGGCCTGGTGTCGTTCCTCATCAACGGGCTACTGCTCCTCATTGTCGGGTGGATCACGAGCGCGTTTGGTTTCGGCCTGACCGTCGACGGGTTCTGGTGGGCAGTGCTCGGCGCCCTCGTCATCAGCATCATCAACTGGATCTTCCAGATCATCCTGAGGCCGCAGCGCCGCGACCGCCGCTAACCCGGTCGAACCCGCTCTGCCCGAAATGCCTGGGCTACCCCGGCGCCCGCGCCAATGCCGGCGAGTGAGTCGGTCATCACGCTGAGCCGCGGATCGGAGGAGTTGTCGATGAGTGCCGCGGTCCTCTCGTACTCGGTCATGAAGTGGGCCGCCGCGACGTTGTCGGGCCGCGGACCGGAGTCGCCGAAGACCGAGCGCGACACCACCACCCGGTCGCGCCCGTCGGCACCGTCGATCGGTGCCCCGCCCAGTGCGGGCACGAGGTCATCGGCGTGTTCGACCGCCACCTGCGTCACCGACTCCGGAACGGGCACCTGCCCGCTCGGGGATCCGAAGGTGACGAGAGTCTGCGTGTCGTAGACGCCTGACGCCGCCACCCGCGCGGCGACGAGCCCGCCCTGGGAGTGACCGAACAGGTGCACCGCGTCGCCCGGCGTCACCCCGGCCTGCTCCATGGCGTCGAGGGTTGCCGTATACGAGCCGGCGTCGCCGTCGGCCAGCGCAGCCAGGTTGCTGGCCATATCGAATGGTTCGCTGCTCTCGGGGCCGAAGTCGGTTGTGCCGGCGACATAGACTGCGTAAGAGCGACCGCCTGAGCCATCGGGATACCGTTCAACGGTGACCTGCGGTTTACCAGCCCCGGTCGACGGGATCCGCCGGGCCGCGTCGGCGAGTGAGGCGGGCGGCGGCACGGTGCGCGGATCTCCGGCCGGGGTTGTGCGCACCGGAGTCGCGGTGTACGCGTGCTTGCCGCCAAGCAGGATGGCCGCTGACGCCACGGTCTCCAACCCGACAAGCCCAATGCCCTCGTCGCCGAGGAACCGGGCGATGGGCAGGCTGGTTCCACTGAAGCCCGCGAGAATGTCGTCGGCCGCCGACACCACGCCACGCACGGCCTTCACGAACGCGGGGTTCGCGATCAGCTGAGGGTGCTCGGCCAGCTGAGTGGCGACACCGCTGCCCAGCATTGCGACCGCCCGGCGCAGCGGCGGCTGTTGCAGGAGCAGTGCGGTGACGGCGAAAGCCGGCAAGAACGGGACCGCGCCGACCACGAGGCTCCGCAGGTAGGTGCCGAAGATGAACCCGGCGAATGCCTGCAACGCCCCGAGTGTTTCGCGCGTGCGCGCCTCTTGGTCGGCGTAGCTGTGTGCGACCTGCTGCACCGACGTGCTGAGTCGTTCGGCGCTGTCGGCGACCTCACGGAGGGACCCGGTCGTGCGATGCAGCGCCGGTTCTGCGAATCCGTACGGTCGCGCGTCCGCCGACCACTCGGTCAGGCTGCGCGCCATTGCGGCCTGATGGGCCCAGTCCCGGGCGTCGGTCGCGAGTGCGGAGAGCTGCGCCGAGAAGCCAAAGAGTTCTTCGGTGGAGACGCTCGTTTGCCCGCCGGTCGACACGGTGAGTTGATCGGACACGGCTCACCGGCTCAACGTGAAAACCGGGATGGTGGGCGTGGGCCGGGTGAGTGCCGGGAAACCGGGCTGGACGACCGGGCCGGAGCGCACCGAGTCGCCACTCGGGAACCCGGCGAGGACCGCCGCTCGGGCGCGCTCGCACTGTTCGAGCGCGTCGTCGAGGTTGAGACTGACCCGAACCAGCCCGTCACCGAGCTCTGCCATGCGCTCGTCGAACTCTCTCCGGCTGGATGATCGCCATTCGAGCTCGTTCGCCGCGGTCCGGATGCGCCGCTGGACCGGCGACAACGACACGGCCAATCGGCGAATGTGACGGTGTTGCTCGGCCAGTACCTCGAGCGCGCGCAGCCGCGCGGCCTGATCGACGATGCCGGGTTCGATGTCCATGACCGTCCTGCCCCTCGTTTTTCGGTGTCACCGACCGTGTTTCTGGAAGCCGGTGGATTCCACTGTGCGTGGCTGACAGCATCCGTTTTCGAAGGGATTCTCGCTCGGGGAAAGGTGATTGCGCTGCTGGAGTTGTGAAGGAGAAACAGGGGACTCCCGCTCGGGGCACCAGCGGTACAGAATAGGGGGATGATTTCTGACTCGGACCCGACCGAGGTGCAGCCCTTTCGCGTGTGCTTCGTCTGCGCGGGCAACATCTGCCGCTCGCCGATGGCGGAAATCGTTTTTCAGCACCTTGTGCACCAGGCGGGGCTCGGCCGCTATGTGGAGACGATGTCTGCGGGCACCGGTGACTGGCACGTGGGCGAGCAGGCCGACGCCCGCACCATCCAGGCGTTGCGCAAATCGGGGTACGACGGTGCACGGCACCGGGCCAAGCAATTCAACCCCGACTGGTTTGAGCAGCTCGACCTCGTGGTGGCGCTCGATCGCACGCACGACCGGGTGCTCAAGGCCTGGGCGCCGACCGAAACGGACCGCGGCAAGGTCGCCCTGCTACTCAGTTTCGACCGGGAACAGAGTTCGCTGACCGATGTTCCCGACCCGTACTACGCGGGTGACGAAATGTTTGATCGGGTATTGGGCATGATTGAGGGGGCGATTCATCAACTTTTTCGCCAGCTCGAACCCGCAATCCGACAGGGAGCCACCCGATGACCGCACTACCCGTTCAGCCTCTCAGCCCACTCGATGGTCGATACCAGGCGGCGGTGAGCGGTCTGGGCGAGTACCTCTCTGAGGCCGGATTGAACCGCGCACGGGTGCAGGTCGAGGTGGAGTGGCTGATATACCTGACCGGCGCCGGCATGTTCTCCTCGACGCCGCTCGATGAAGAGACCATCCACTCGCTGCGCTCGCTCTACCTGGACTTCGACCAAGCCGACATCGACTGGCTCGCCGAGAAGGAAGCGGTCACCCGTCACGATGTGAAGGCCGTTGAGTACCTCGTGCGCGACCGGTTGTCATCGCTCGGGCTTGACCACATCGCAGAACTCACGCACTTTGCGTGCACCAGTGAAGACATCAACAATCTGTCCTACGCACTGACCGTGTCGAACGCCGTGCAAGCCGTGTGGCTGCCGAAGCTCCGCACCGTCATCGACACGCTGCACGCCCTCGCAGAGACTCACCGTGCAGACGCCATGCTCGCACGCACCCACGGGCAGCCCGCGACGCCGACCACGATGGGCCACGAACTCGCCGTCTTCGTTTACCGGCTCGAGCGCATCGCCCGCCAGATCGACGGCACCGAGTTCCTCGGCAAGTTCTCCGGCGCAACAGGCAACTTCGCGGCGCACACCGTCGCCGACCCGTCCGCCGACTGGCCCGCCATCTCGCAGGCCTTCGTCGAGTCGCTCGGCCTCACCTGGAACCCGCTGACCACCCAGATCGAGTCCCACGACTGGCAGGCCGAGCTGTACGCGCGCGTCTCCCACGCCAACCGGGTGCTGCACAACCTGGCCACCGACATCTGGACCTACATCTCGATGGGCTACTTCCGCCAGATCCCGCAGGCCGGTGCCACCGGTTCGTCGACGATGCCGCACAAGATCAACCCGATCCGGTTCGAGAACGCCGAGGCCAACCTCGAACTGTCGAGCGCGGTGCTCGACTCGCTCGCCGCGACCCTCGTCACCTCGCGGCTGCAGCGTGACCTCACCGACTCGACCACCCAGCGCAACATCGGCGTCGGTTTCGGCCATTCGCTGCTCGCCCTCGACAACCTGTCGCGTGGCCTCGGCGAGATCGATCTCGACCGTGACGCCCTGGCCGCTGACCTCGACTCCAACTGGGAGGTGCTCGGCGAAGCCATCCAGACGGTCATCCGCGCTGAGGTCGTTGCCGGTCGTTCTGACATCACCGACCCATACGCCCTGCTCAAGGACCTCACCCGCGGCAAGCGCATTGGCAGGGACGACCTTGTCGAGTTCGTCTCGAAACTTGACATCGGTGCCGACGCAAAGGAGCGCCTGCTTGCGCTCACTCCCGCGAGCTACACCGGTCTCGCCGACGCACTCGTCGACCGCCTTTCCTAGGGCGCTCTCCCCCGTTTTTTGATCAGCGGATGCCACGTGGCTGAGCCAGCCACGTGGCATCCGCTTTCCTGTTTCTGACGCCAGGCGTACGCTGAGCGCAGGAGGCGATCATGGACACAACAGCAGGTCAGCGCATTGTTATTCAGGGCTCAACCGTCGGTGCACCTGAACGGCACGGCCAAATCGTTGAGGTGCGCGGAAACGATGGCGGACCGCCGTATTTCATTCGGTTCGACGACGGGCACGAGAGTCTCGTGTACCCGGGACCGGACTGCGTTCTCGAGCACGCCTAAGCGCTCGCAGGGTTCGCAGCCAGATGCGACCTAGTGACCGGTGTCCTGGTCGTGAATGTCTCTCTTCTCGAGGTCGTCGGGCTTCACGGTGAGCGCGAACATCGCGATGAAGACGAGAGTGACGATAAACGCGATGCCGAACGCGATGAGCGCAAACGAGATATCGCGGGTCACCATGAGTGTGACGAGACCGGTGAAGATTCCGGCGACCGCGGCAAAGATGAGCAGTTCAACCGGCTTGAGGATGTCTCGACGACTCGGTTTGGCGGGCTGTGGTGCGCTCATGATTGTGACTCCGAACTGCCTGATGTGGATGCGCGTCGTGCGTCATCCGTTCCCCATTTCAGCGAGAATCCGCCAATGAGGGAGAGAACCGCGACGATCGCGGCGTATGCGCCGAAGATCCCAACGGTGACGATGGATGAGGTCAGGCTGCGGGCAACACCGTCCGGCCCTTCAAACTGCTGGTTCAGTTCCGGCGGAACCACGAGATAGGCCACGGCCAGGAGCACGGTGGCGCCGCCCAGGGTCATCCAGTCGCGGGCGAACGGCGAGCGGCCGCGCACCCGGAAGCCGCTGTAGAGCTCGAGCGCTCCGGTGATCAGGGCCCAGGCGATCACGGTGGTGAACAGTGCGGGCACAGCCGCGGTACCTGCGTTCGCGAAAATGAGCCCCACGATGCCGGCGAGGACGCTGACCACTCCGCTGATCAGGAAGTTGAGCCGGGCGCCGCGGTCGGACGCCAGAGCGCGCGGAACCAAGCCGAGCGTGAGGAGTCCGGTGAAGATGGCGAAGCCGCCGAAGACGGTGAGGCCGAGCGACGCCGAATGGTCCGAGTTGAACGTGATGACGGCTGCCGCGATTGCAGCGGGAACCGCACGAAGGACCTGGAAGAGCCAGTACCGCGACGTCGACTCGACGGCGCTGCGTGGGGCAGCAACGGCAGAACTGGCCAAGGAAGACGCCTCTTTCGATGTGCGAATCGGTTTCGTGGGGAACATGCCTAGTCTACGCGTCGTAGAAGAACGATGGACTCAGGAACGGTTCCTCGGGCGCCCGACCGGAGACAGTGGTCAGCGGAGGAGCACAGGCCCGGCGTCGATGGCGAACCGAAAGAGGGAGTACGGGTAGGCCCGGAGGTCGTCCCCGTTTTGGTAGGTGTCCTGGCGGTGCAGCTGATTGGCGGTGACGTACAGATATCCGTCCGTCGCGATCGACATCGTGTCAGGCCAAAGCAACCGCTCGTCGTGGACGAGGGTCTGCACCTCCCCGGTCGGCTGGCGCCGGGTGATGGCGTTGTGCTCCCAGTTGGTGGCGTAGATTCTGCCCTGGTCGTCCGACTCCAGACCGTCCGCGCCGCCGCCCTTGTCGCCTTCGTCGACGATCGTCGCTGCCACGTCGTCGCCGCTCAGCGTCCGGTCACGCAGCGCCGACGTGGCTACCGAGTACCAGCGACGACTGATCAGCGGGCAGTACCAGAGGCGCTCACCGTCGGAGGAGATCGCGATTCCATCCGCTCCCATGGTCACTTGTTTCGCTGGCTCACCCGGGCTGCGTTCCGCGACACCCGTCCTTCAGCCATCGGCACCATCTCCGCAAGCGGAACTGCCTTCGTGCTGGGGTGCTCGTGCAGCTTTCGCCAGGCCTGTCCGCTTGCGAGGTCGACGACGATGATTCCGTTGGGGCCCTGATCGGACGAATCAGTGATGTAGGCGAAGCCGGCCTCCCCCTGACGCAGGTCGAAGCGGACGTCGTTGAGGTAAGTCGTCGGCAGGACGACGTCAGTGTCGAACAGGATCGTTTTCTCGACCTGATCCGTTGCCAGGTTCACGCAGACGAGTTTGGGGCCGCCATGCTGGGTGGGTTGAAACATTGGGCTGCCGGTGTCGAGGATCCACAGCCGGTCAGCGGGATCAACGACGATGCTCTGCACAGATACGAGCGCATCCGGATCGGCATCGTTCCTCGGTTGGTTGAGAGCCGCGCTCGGAAACGGCACCGCTTCACCATTCACGAGTTCCACCACGGTGGCGGGAACTTCGTCTCCCCACTTGGGAAAATTGACGAAGATGCGCCCGGTATGGGAGACGCTAACGCCCGTCGGCATCGGCCCGCTCTCAAAAGTGTGCACCACCTCCAGTTGCCCTCGGGCGGTATCGATCCCGTGCACTACCGGATCCTGCCCATTAGCGAAAAATGCACTCGTCATACTCGAACCTCCTGTGCCCCAAGCAAACCGCGTATTCCCCACGTCGCGTCAGGGCTTGACATCGTGAACGCTCCGCCGCGCTCCAAGGAATCAGATGATCTCTGAGCCGATGGGGCGCGCCAGGTGACGAATTGAGGCGATGGCGTGGTGCAGAGCGTCGGGTCCCGAGCCGAGCGCACTCAACGCCGAAGCAACGGCATCGCTGAAGCCTCCGCTGTCGACCGGCAATCGAGCGACGTTCGGCACAAGTGATTTTTCGTTAACAACCCATTCGCGCGCATAAGCGTGCCAACCGTGCGCGACGAGCATCGCCGCTGTGGCCGCGCACAGCGCGACGTACGCAGTGTCGCCACCATCGGCGCCTTTCTCAGCCCCGTCAAGCAAGAAGTCGACATGCCAGAGGGACTGGAGTACTGCTGCGCGCAACGATCGGGATAGGGGGTGACTCGTTCCGCCAGCCCGGCCAAGATTCCGCTTGGGTCGCAGAGCGGAATGCAGGTTGCAACCTCGCCCGCATACGAGACGTCGAGAAAGCCCAGTGGGTGGCCGGGCTGCGGATGGAAGGCGAATTGGCCACGTCGAGCTCGCTCGCATTGCTCCTCCACCCGCCGAACATCCCGAAGAATCCAGTCGACGGCCGTTCCCTCGATGGCGAGCCACGCGCCGCTGTCCATCCACGGTCCCCATCCGCCGGACGGGGCAACGCGGATCGGTTCGCCGGCCCAACGAGCCGCCAGCTGTCCCAGGGCCTCCCGGTCGACGTCGTCCTCGTAGTACAGTCCCAGATCAACGTCCGAGTCGGGCCGATGCGTGCCACGAGCCCGACTTCCGCCAAGAGCAACCGCACGAACGCCGTGTACAGCGCTCAAGTCGCGTGCCATGCGCCGGAGCTGAATACCGTCGAGCATGATCCCTGACCTCATCCATGGGCGTTCGCACCCGATCGAGAGACATCCTTAGGCGGATTAGGGCGAAGTCGCCCTTGCGCCGATCGGGTTCAGAGGCTCGGCTCCTGAACCGTCAGAGCCCAGAACTCTCAGGTGATGTCCCGCGCTTGACGTCATCATGCTTCCACTCGAGACGGTCCATATTTTCGCGATCCTCGATGCGAGGGCCCCGGGTCCGACTCATGTGGGATGCCCACCAGGCGACAAGAACCGCAGATACCGCGATCAGAGCCATCACACCAAGACTGAACCAATCCATGGCCTGCCTCCTCTACATACCCGCATCGTAAACCCGCGTGATACGCACAACAAGGGGTCCTGGCGGAGGGAGGGTCGGCGGCCACTGAGTCACTCCACCGTGGTCACAGGGAACCGAGCGCCGTAAGCGAAGCAATCCCCCACCTCATGGGTCAAGGACTCAGGCAGACGGCCCAGCATGAGCGCTCCGGCTCGACGGGGACCCCGGGCTGAGTTCGGCGAGAATCTCCGACAGAGCATCGTCTCGTGCAGAGCGCCACCCCATCCCTGCCCACAGGTGTACCGCGGTGGCGTCGCCTATGTGAGCGGCAACCTGCCGAAGCGGCCTTGTGAGATGGTGCACCGCCGGGTAACCGCTGATCGACATTGCATCATGGTCGAGGACGAACTGATTGACCAGTGCTCGCGCGGGCCGGCCTGTAAAGGCACGAGTGAGTCGTGTTTCGATATAGGCAGGGTCCGCCAGAGCGTTCTTATACAACGTTGACGCACCACTTTCAGTAGACCGGAGCGCGAGTGTGCCGACTCCGATGGCATCCGCCCCTGCCGCGAGGGTGGCTCTGACCGCCGTGGCATTATCGATGCCTCCCGCCGCTGCGAGAGGGAGCTGGGTTGTTGCACGCACCTCCCTGACAAGTTCAACGAGCGAAGTGTCGGCGGGGAGAGCGTCGCGTTTCCATATGCCAGAGTGTCCACCGGCGGCGAAGCCCTGAACCATGAGCACGTCGACCCCCGCGGCCTCGGACTCTCGCGCTTCCTCCACAGATGTCACGGTCTGCATCGTCGCAGTACCGATCTCCCGGAGCTGGTTGATGACCTCGACGTCGGGGAGCCCAAAGGTGAAGCTCACCACTGGTACGGGATTGGCTACAAGGGCGGCGATCTTTGCGTCCCAGTCATCGTCGTCTTCCCGCGGGACACCGAAACCCATGGCGTAGTCGAAACGAGCCGCGGTGGCGTGAAGGGATCGTGCATATGTGTCGTAGTCGTCGCGATCCACGAGGTGAAGGTTGGGAACGAACAAGTTCACACCGAACACGTCGGCCCCCGAGTCACGGACTTGTCGAATCTCAGCATTCATCGCATCCGCTGACTTGTATCCCGCCGCGAGCTGTGAAAAATGTCCAGCCCGCGCAGCCGCGATGACCAATTCCGGACGTGACACGCCCCCGGCCATTGGTGCCACCCACACCGGCTTGCTTCGATCGAGCGGAGCGGGGAGGCGACGTGCCGGCTCGCGAGTTTTGATGTTCATTACCTCATAATCCTCCGCCCTCACAGAAGATTGAAGTGCGTTGGGCTGCCCTTCTGGCATGGGCCGGCTCGGAGCGGAACCTTCTGGCTGATCCGGCACTGCATTGCTTCCGCGCAACGACGAGTGCCGCTCCGGGGCGGCGGCGATAACGCGGCCCCGCGAGATCTGGCGCGGCCAGCGTCTGAGAGTTTAGGCGGGCGCGAGGTCGGCGAAGCGTGAGAAGTGGCCGTGGAACGCCACGGTCACGGTTCGCGTCGGACCGTTACGGTGCTTAGCGACGATGAGGTCAGCCTCACCCGCGCGCGGGTTGTCTTTTTCGTACGCGCTCTCGCGGTGCAGAAGAATAACCATGTCGGCGTCCTGCTCGAGTGATCCCGATTCACGAAGGTCGGAAATGGCCGGCATTTTATCCGCGCGCTGCTCTGGTCCACGGTTGAGCTGGGACAGCGCGATAACCGGAACCTGAAGCTCCTTGGCGAGCAGCTTGAGCGCACGCGAGAACTCCGAAACCTCCTGCTGTCGGCTCTCGACGCGCTTACCCGAGGTCATCAGCTGCAGGTAGTCGATAACGACGAGCTTGAGTCCCACGCGCTGCTTGAGCCGCCGGCACTTCGCCCGAATCTCGACGAGCGTCATGTTGGGGCTGTCATCGATGTACAGGGGTGCATCGTTGATACGACCGCGAACCGCCGCGAGTTTGTTCCAGTCACGCTGGTCGACGTTGCCCTTACGCATGCTCTGCAGGGGCACGGATGCTTCGGCTGACAGCAAACGCATCGCAATTTCGCTTCGTCCCATTTCCAGCGAGAAGAAGATCGAGGGCTGGTTGTTGCCAATGGAGGCAGCACGAGCGAAGTCGAGCGCGAGCGTGGACTTTCCGAGCGCGGGCCGTGCGGCGACGATGATGAGCTGCCCACCGTGGAACCCGTTGGTGAGGTCGTCCATCTCGGCGAACCCGGTGGGCACACCAGCCATCTGGCCGTCCGAGCCGTTGTTCGCTTCGATCTCTTCGAAGGCCACCCCGACGGCCTCGTTCAGCGGAACGTAGTCTTCTGCCTGGGTGGATCCCGTGACGCCGTAAATCTCCGCCTGAGCGGTGTTGACGAGGTCGAGAACTTCGCCCTCACCGGCGTACCCCATCTGCACGATGCGGGTTCCGGCTTCAACCAGTCGGCGAAGCAGTGCGCGTTCGGCAACGATGGAGGCGTAGAAACCCGCGTTCGCTGCCGTGGGTACCAGGCTGGTCAGCGTGTGCAGGTAATCAGCACCGCCGGCACGGGATAGCTCACCGGTCTTGATGAGTTCATCCGTGACCGCGATGACGTCGGTCGGCTCGCCGTGAGAGTACAGCGACAGCAACGCGTCGAAGATGATCTCGTGCTTGGGGATATAGAAGTCGGCACCGCGCGTCGTCTCCACAACATCGGCGACGGCATCCTTTGAGAGGAGCATGCCACCGAGGGTCGACTGTTCTGCGAGCAGATCGTGGGGCGGGGTGCGCTCTGCGCGCTGCTCGGGCCGTTCGCCGGATGACAGCGAGTCGTTGAGACCCAGGTGAGCGATCGACACTCGTTCCTCCTTTGGCCTTTCAGCCCGTCCGGCGGGGACAGCTCATGAGTTTCATGATCAGTTTCAGCAGATCATCAACCACCGACACGGTGGGATTCACTGCTTCGCGCGCCCCGGTAAAAACCTGCGCTGCTACACCCTAGGAGCGTCTCACCGTCGGCACAAATGCGCCTGTGGATAACTCTGTGAATAAAATGCGCGAAACGCCGCAAGCCTTGTGCACAAGGTGTGTAAAGATCTGTGGAAAACAATTAAATTTTCCGACATAACGTCTATTTGACCAGGGCTTTTAGTTTCCCACAGGTGTGCACTTGAACCTGTTTAGAGTTTGTGTTGAAACTTCGACTTCTGCCGTTTACCTGTGCACAAATAGCTTGACTTTCACCCCTATAAGGGTGCCGGAATCCTTCTCAACCCCGGAAAATTCCTCATGTTTTGGACACAAAGAAGCGGCTCATTCCGGGACAGGAATGAGCCGCTTCTCGATTTACCAGAGACAGAGCCGAAACTCATGCCGGAGATGCAGGCGATGCCTACTTGGCAGCGACCACCTGGAGGGTGATTACTGCGCTGATGTCTTCACGAAGACGAACTGTCGCTTCGTGCATACCGACGGACTTGATCGGAGACGGGATCTCGATCTTGCGCTTGTCGATCTGTCCGAGGCCGGCAGCAGCGACAGCGTCAGCGACGTTGCCGGTCTTGACCGAACCGAACAGGCGGCCTTCGGCGCCAGCCTTGACGGCGAGCTTGACCTTGGTGCCTTCGAGGGATGCCTTGAGTGCCTGAGCATCTTCGAGGGTGGCAAGTTCGCGTGCAGCGCGCGCGGCCTTGATCTGCTCGACCTGCTTCTCAGCACCGCGGCTCCACGCAATGCCGAAGCCCTGCGGGATGAGGTAGTTACGTGCGTAACCGTTCTTGACCTCGATGATGTCACCAGGAGTGCCGAGACCGGTCACTTCGTGCGTGAGGATGAGTTTTGACATGTGAGTGTTCCTTACCTGCCGGAGCCGGCGTAGGGAAGAAGCGCCATCTCGCGTGCGTTCTTGACGGCACGTGCGATGAGACGCTGCTCCTGGACGGAAACACCGGTGATGCGGCGCGCGCGGATCTTTCCACGCTCGGAGATGAACTTGCGAAGGGTTGGGACATCCTTGTAGTCGATGACGCCAACGCGGATTGCCTTCGCGGGAGCGAGCGGCTTGCCGCCCTTACCACCGCGGGCAGGCTTGCGGCTTGCGCCGCTAGACTTTCCAGCCATATTGGTTCCTTAGTGTGAATATGCTCGCTCAGAACCGAAGTTCCAGCGAACGGAAATGTTTAGAAGGGGGTGTCGTCGCCGTAGGATCCGGGCGTGTTCCAGCTGTCGCCGGAGTTACCGCCCGCATTGCCTGCGTTCGAATAGCCGCCGCCACCGTTGAACGCTGCCGGAGCAGCCGGTGCGCTGGCAGCCCACGGCTCGTCCTGGACTGCTGCGGGGCCACGGCCTCCACCGCCGCCCGAGGACTGTGCGCGGGTGACCTGAGCCGTTGCGTAACGGAGCGAAGGGCCGATCTCGTCAACCTCGAGTTCCATCGAGGTGCGCTTTTCGCCTTCCTTCGTTTCGTACGACCGCTGCTTCAGACGCCCGGTAGCGATGACACGGCTACCCTTGGTGAGCGATCCGGCAACGTGCTCGGCGAATTCACGCCAAACGCTCGCGCGCAGGAACAGTGCTTCGCCGTCTTTCCACTCGTTGGCCGCGCGGTCAAAGTTGCGCGGAGTGGATGCGATGGTGAAGTTGGCAACCGCCAGCCCGTTCTGCGTGTAACGCAGCTCCGGGTCAGAGGTGAGGTTGCCCACCACGGTGATTACGGTCTCGCCAGCCATGAGGGACTAAGCGCCTTCGACGGTTGCCGACTCGGCGGCCGGCTTGGCCTTGACAGCAGCAGCCTTACGGGCTGCCTTCTCCTCGGCGCGCTTGCCTTCGGATGCAACCAGAGCGATCGCTTCCTCAGCACGGAGCACCTTGGTGCGCATGACGGCCTCGGAGAGCTTCAGCTGGCGGTCGAGCTCGACCGTTGCTTCGCTCGTCGCGGTGAAGTCGACGACGGCGTAGATGCCTTCGCTCTTCTTGTTGATTTCGTAAGCCAGGCGACGACGGCCCCAGATGTCGACCTTGTCGATGGTTCCACCATCGTTGCGGATGACATTAAGGAACTTATCGAGACTGGGAGCAACGGTGCGCTCGTCAATCTCGGGGTCGAGGATAACCATGAGTTCATACTGATGCGTCACTAACCCACCTCCTTCGGACTCGAACGGCTGCAGACGATCTGCAGCAGGAGGGTTCTAGCATCGTTGCACCGGATGGGAACAGAGTGTTCGCAGACGGGCAACCTGAGTAGCTTACCGGACGTCCGCAGTTTTACCTATTGCGGTGTGGCATCCGCTCGCCTACTCCTAGCCACCGATGGCAGCGTTCGCAGCGTCCTCTGCTTGTTTGAGGCCCACCTGGGGATCGAGGGTGCCCGTGAAGATCTGCTGGAAGATCGGCTCGAACGCCTCGAATCCCTTGCCGTAGTTGGCACCGGTCGGAGCCGAAATCGGTGAGGACTGTTCGATCACGTCGAAGAACGGGTCAACGGAGACATCCTTGCCGTCCCAGTAATCGAAGTAACGAGCCTGCGCGCTCTTCACGGCCGGAACAGCGGCGCCCGCCGTGCCGAGGTATCCGTTGCCTTTCTCCGACCCGAGCCACGTCAGCACCTCGGCGATCGCGTCTTGTTTCTCGGATGCGGCGTTGCCTGCGACGACGATGCCATTGGTGACCGATACCCGGCCGGCCGGCCCCTCGGGCATCGGAGCGACACCCCATTCAAAGTCGGCACCATCATCAATGTTCTTGAGGTTGAAGAGCCCGGATTGGAACAGCGCAAGCTTGCCGTCGATGAACGCGTCGCGGCTGAAGTCACTGTTGGTGTTGGTGTCAGCTGCGGCCGGAGCGACCTTCGCCGTGTTGATGGCGTTCACGAGGTAGGTGATTGCTTCGACGGTCTTCGGATCAGAGAACGCAAAAGCGTCACCCTTTTGGTAGACGCCGCCGTTAGAGCCGATGAACGGCAGGGTGATGGACTGGGTGTCGTTGGCCAGGTTGGTTCCATACTGAGCGATGGTGCCGTTGAACGCAGGATCCGCGGCAGAGACACCCGCGGTGTCGAGGGTCAGGCTCTTCGCGACGGCGAGGTAGGTGTCGGCTGCCGGGTCTGGCGACCAGGTGAGGTCGCCGAGCGCGTCGGGCGTGACACCGGCCGCTTCGACGAGAGCTTTGTTGTAGTAAACCGCCACACCGGCGTCATAGAGCTGCGGAACGCCCCAGAGGGTGTCGTCACGGGTGAACTGCTCAACCACGCTGGTTTCCCACGCCTCACTCGCGTCAGAGTCGAGCGCCTTGTCAATGTTGACGAGGTTGCCTGAATCGGCGTATGCACCGAAGTAGGAGTTATTGACCCAGAAGATATCGTCCATCTTCTTTTCGGCGACATCCGTGCGGAGTTTGGTCCAGTAGTCGGCCCAGTCGACAACCTTGATTTTGACGTCGATCGTCGGATTCTCCTTCTCGAACGCGTCGAGTGAGTCCTCATATGCGGCTGCCACCGTGCTGTCCCAAAGCCGGAACGTCACCGTTGTCTTCTCGTCCGACGAAGCGCCGGCTGAACAACCGGTCAGTGCGAGGGTAGAGGCGACGAGTGCAGCCGCTGTACTGAGGAAACGATGAGCCATATCGGGTCTTTCTCTTACTTGAATCCGGAGATTGCGATGGAGCGGGCGACCTGCTTTTGAGGCACCAGGAACGGCACGACAGTGGATTTCAGGGCGCACGTCGAGGCCGCCACCAGGAGAATCCGGATGTCGTTGCACTGGGAGCGGAGGCTAGCAGTTCCTTGTGAAATGGCACGTCCGTACAGCACAAAGAGCGGCTGGCTCCTGCGCTCCGTCGCTCGCTGCCCTGAGACCAGGCTCGCACCGCGCAACTCTGTTTCGGGCATCCGTCCATCTTAGGCCGAGCGAACAAAGCCGCTGCAGACGGAGAGATACTGCTGCGTCAGGTCTCGGGGATAGCGGGGTTGTTTCCCGGCGTCGCATGCGGCAGTTGCTCTTCTGCTTCGTGCGCTTCAGAAGTGATCGGGTTGCCGACGGTGGTGCGATCGACGTCCTCGTCGGTCTCATCTGCCCCCGACAGTGGGCGGCCCGTCGTGGCGTGAAGGTCATGTTCCTCGGCGAGGTGTTCCGGGTCATCGATCGGGTCGCCGGTGGTGGTGTAGTCGGCACCGCGGTCTGCGTTGACCTCGTTCGCCGATGTGAACCTCTCATCCGCGCCGTGTTCGTCGCCGGGAATGCGCGCCGTTCCGTGCTCGTTCGGGGTGTGTGAGTTCGTCATGGGAGAGAGAGTACGCGTGCGCGGGACTCGGGAACAAGGGGTTGAACGGAAAGCCCCTTGCCGGCTGGCCAGCCCCCCCGGCCGCTCAGGCCAGCCCGGCAAGGGTGTTCGGGAGCGCGGAGTCAGCTCGCGGTCAGCGTTTCCATCGGCACCGTGTCGAGGAGCGCCTTGATGCTCCCGTCGAGGGTGAGTTTCTGCGAGATCTCGACGGCCCGGGCCAGATCGGGGCCGGTGAGTGCCACATACACCGGTTCGACATGATGAACAAAGCCGATGGGCGTGCCGTTGAGCACTACCATCTCGACGTCCTTGCCGACGTGATCAAGACGAATCTCGACGTCGCGTTCCACCTTGTCGTTTTCCAGCGAGATGTGAACCTGCCACGTTGGGTGTGTCTTCTTCTTCGGAGAACTGAGCGTCGAATCGACGCGCTCGGCCGTGATGTGCATGGGATCCTCCTGACATTCGTACTCCGCTTTGAGTACGTCGTCGCTCCAAGCTAGATGTCCCGGATTTCTCCATAAAGGGCTTGACAGTGAATTCCGGCGAGTTAGTGCGGGGCCTCACCGAATGTTGCGTCGAGGGCCGCCTGCAGGTCGGCGAGGATGTCCTCCGGGTCCTCGAGCCCAATCGAGAATCGGAGGTGGCCGAACGTGCGAAACTCCTCCGGGTAGAACGCGACTCGCGGCCCGGCGTCGACTCCCCCGGCCACGTGGACGATGAGTGATTCGTCATGACCGAGCGAGACCGCAGACGTGACCACCCGAAGGTTGGCAACGAACCGGTCCTGGGTTGCGGAGTCGCCATCGACGGCAAAGGCCAGCATGCCGCCGAACCCTCGTCCCTCAAACTGCCGGACAGCAGCCTCGTGTTGTGGGTGGGTGGCGAGTCCGGGATAGGCGACAAACGCGACCCGCGGATCAGCCTGGAGGAACTGGGCGACGTGCTGCGCCGACTCCTGGTGCTGGCGCAGGCGCAGCGGCAGAGTCACCGAACCACGCATAATCAGCCACGCGTTGAAAGGTGAGATGACGCCGCCGACGTCCACCATGGCATCCGCTTTGATTCTTCGAATCAGGTCTCCGCGTCCGATCACAGCGCCTCCCATCGCGTCGCCGTGTCCGTTGATGTACTTCGTGAGCGAATGCACGACGAGGTCGGCACCATGCTCGAGCGGTCGGAACAGTGGCGGCGGCGTGAAGGTGGAATCAACACTGAGAAGGGCACCCGCCTCATGGGCGATGTCCGAGACCGCCGCAATGTCGGTCACCTTGGTGGTCGGATTGCCGATCACCTCGACATGGACGAGAGCCGTCTCCGGGCGGATCGCCGAACGAACCGCGTCGAGATCGGCGGAGTCGACGAAGGTGGCGGTGATTCCATACTTCTCGGGAAGCAGCTCGGCGAAGAGCCGGTAGATGGCTTCATAGGTGACGTCGCCAACCACAACATGGTCGCCGGACTTCAACAAGGTGAAGAACACGGCGTGCAGTGCAGCAACGCCACTCGCCAGCGCGACGGCCTCGTCACCGTGTTCAAGGGCAGCCAGCTTGCGTTCGAGGCCTAACTGGTTGGCACCGGAGTTGCGGGTATACAGCGGGACGTCGGTTCCCGACCAACTGATCGTTGAGGCGTCTTCAGGCAATGCGTAAGAGTTGGCCATCACGATGGGAGTACGGATGGCGCCCGATCCGGCGTCGATCTCGTTGCCAGCGTGCACAGCCTGGCTCGCAAACGCGAGGGAGGCAGTGTCGTGTTTGTCGGGTCGGCGCGAGTCAGTCATGTGCTCAGGCTATTGCGCACCCCGCGCCGGTTTCAGGATTGTGACGAACGGAGACCCGCGGGAGTCAGGCTGACTGACGCTCGGCCCACCAGGCGAGCAGTCGCCGCTCAGCTTCATCCTCGCCGATCGGTCCTTCGTCGAGGCGCAGTTCAAGCAGCCACTTGTACGCCTCACCAACGTCACGGCCCGGCGAGATACCGAGAATGCGCTGGATCGCGTTGCCATCGAGCTCGGGGCGCACCGCTTCGAGTTCTTCCCGTTCGCGGAGCTCCGCGATGCGTGCTTCGAGGTCGTCGTAGGCGAAGCCCAGCCGGTCAGCTTTGCGCCGGTTGCGTGTGGTCACGTCGGCGCGGGTGAGAATGTGTAACCGCTCAAGCAGGTGGCCGGCGTCGCGCACGTACCGGCGCACGGCCGAGTCTGTCCAGGCGCCGTCGGTGTAACCGAAGAACCGCAGGTGCAGTTCGATCAGTCGAGCGACATCTTTGACGGTGTCGTTGTCGTAGCGCAGCGCGGTCAGCCGCTTCTTCGCCAGCTTCGAGCCGACCATGTCGTGGTGATAGAAACTCACCGCCCCTCCGGGCTCGAGTCGTCGCGTGGCCGGCTTCCCAATGTCATGGAGGATGGCGGCGAGCCGCAGGGTGAGGTCCGGGGCTTCACCGGGGTGTCGCGACTTCTCGTAACCGATGGCCTGCTCGAGCACCGTCAACGAGTGCTGGTAGACGTCTTTGTGGTGGTGGTGTTCGTCGATTTCGAGGCGCAGGGCCGGGATCTCCGGAATGACCAATGCAGCAAGGCCACTGTCGACGAGCAGCTCAATGCCGCCGCGAGGCTCATCGGTGAGGAGCAACTTAGACAACTCCACCTGAACGCGCTCTGCCGACACGATAGCGATGCTGTCGGCCATGTCGGACATCGCCTGCGCTGTGGCGTCGTCCACGACAAAACCGAGCTGCGATGTGAATCGTGCGGCCCGCAGCATCCGCAGTGGGTCATCCCCGAAGCTCACTTCGGGTGCGCTCGGGGTGCGGAGAGTACGCCGGAGTAAATCTTCGACGCCACCGTAAGGGTCGACGAGAACAATCTCGGGAACGCGCAAAGCCATCGCGTTGACCGTGAAATCACGGCGACGGAGGTCATCTTCGAGGTTGTCGCCGAATGCGACGACCGGCTTTCGCGTCACACCGTCATAGGCATCGGCACGGTAGGTGGTCACTTCGACCGTCTCGGTCAGCCCACCGGCGGTTACCCGGGCGCCGATGGTGCCGAACTCACGTCCAATGTCCCACTGGGCGTCCGAGACGGACTTGATGACGGCGAGGATCTGATCCGGCAACGCGTTGGTTGTGAAGTCGAGGTCGGTTACCTCGCGCCCCAGCATTGCGTCGCGCACGGGCCCGCCAACGAGCGCCAGTTCAAACCCTGCGTTTGCGAACGCTGTCGCCACTCGAGAGACGACCGGCGAAGCGGCCAATGCCGACAGTCGCTCCAACGATTCAGCCATGCTCACCATGGGGTACATCGTATCCGGGCCGCAGCGAGGCCCGTGCGGATGAGCGAGGCACAGACGTCGAGCAACGCGCAATCGGTGTTCAGGCTGCCCCGCAAGAACACTGATTGCGCGTTGCTCCTCCTCAGTCTCACCGTGAGGAAGCCTCAGTGCACTAGGGGGCATCCCTAGTCGTGCGGGCGTTCCCTTTTCCGGCTGTCGGAAGGTTTGCCTGCCCATCGATCAATGCACGGATGCCTCGACGCGACGTGAGATGAAGCTTGGCGAGGACATTTCCCATGTGGTATTCCACACCCTTGACCGTGACGAAGAGTCGCTGGGCAACCTCTCGATTGGTGAGGCCTTGAGCGGCCAAATGGGCCACTTCACGTTCCCGCACACTCAGCGCGCTCAAGGGGTCACGGCTTGCCGGGGAGCCCGGAGAAAGCGGTCGGGTTGCCTCGTCCAGAAGCTCTGTCCACCAGTTAGCGCCAATTTGCGCGCGCGGATGTTCGGTTGAGAGGGCGTCCTGGGCGATGCGCGCGACTGTCGCGTAGTCTCCCTCGGCCCGGGCGCTCACTGCGTCGACGAGGAGGAGAAGCGTCGGGTCAACCGGCGGCCTGCTCCGTGTCGCCTCGGCGAGGTGCGACTCGGCGACGGCCTTCTGGCCACGTGCCGCCGGAACCAGTGCAGCGACCGCTTGGGACAACCCATACGTCCCTGACCCCCCGAAGTCGTCGGCGAGAGCGACGGCGATCGCCGCTGTCGTTGCCGATTCGTCCCAGCGTCCTTGCCGGAAATGAGCGAGGGCGAGTTCAATTCTTCCGTACGGAGCGATGGACGGGCGCATGATGTCTGCAAGGGAGATGCCATGATCCAGATCCGCGATTGCCTCGTCGAGCCGTCCCTGCTGACGCCGAATGGCGCCCCGCGTCACCAACATGACGGCGTGCTGCGGCGTGAACCCGGTCTGGGCGGCCCGATCCAGAAGCCCGGAAATCTCGAGGTCGACATCGAGGTCGCCCGCTGACTTCCACCGCGCCATGGTGCGCCAGGTCACGGCGGTGCCGGCGAGCTCCGTCAAGTCGACCACGCCGAGTGCAGCGGGATCGTATCCTGGGTCAGAACGCACCTTTGCGATCTCCGCTATCGCGGTTTCGCTTGCCCGAGTGACGACGTCAAACCGACGCGCTTCGATTTCGAGAGTGGCGAGTGCCTCATTGGCGAGAGCGACCATCGCTCGCCCCCACACGTCCTCTGGTTTCGTGGTCGCGGCACGCGTCAGTGTTACTCGCGCCAAATCGACGTCGTCACCGGCAAGTGCCGCGCAGCCCATCAGCAAATCACGTTCTACACCGGCGGGAAGATTGGCGAACTCGGGGATGGCGCCAACGAGAAGCCCCAGTCGTCGCGTGGTGATCGCCGAGAGCCCTGCCACCACCAGTCTCCTCTGCTGTTCAACGGGAGAACTTGAGAGCGACGCTGCCCACATCGAGTAACGCACTGCCCGCTCCGCTTCGTGGTGCCACAGCGCTTCCTGGGCTTCGCGGTCCAGCTCCTCAGCCAGCGCATTATCGGGGCCGAACGCCCCGTGTACGCGGTGCCGAAGCTGCCGATCCCCGCTGACGACCTGCGCGACGGCGCGGTGCAGTTCCCGGCGCTGGCGCACCGGAAGCTCCGCCAAGACGGCGTCCCTGATGCGGTGGTGATGCAGTCGAAGCTCGATCTGTCCGCCACTGTCTTCGGTGTCGATCAGGCGAGAGCGGACAGCCTCGTCGATGGCGTCCTCAACAGCATCCGTTCCCAACAGTCGCGCGGCAGCAGCGCTCAGAAGATGGAGGGGTACCCGGTCATCGATAACGGCCGCCAGGTGGATGACGGTGCGGGCCGATTCGGTGAGCCGCTCCATCGATTCCGCCATGATCGAGTCGAACCCCGGGGCGAGCGGGAGTACACCGTCGCCCATGCGTCGCTCCAGCTCGACCACAGGATCGGGAGTCGCTGCAACGTACTCGAGGATCGCGCGAAGGTGCAGTGCATTGCCGTCGGTTGCCGCAACCAAGCGTTGCGCGGCGTGGCGACGAAGCCGACGACCAAATCGAGAAGCGGCGAGCTCGTTCACGTCTTCGGCTGAGAGCCCGCCGACCTCCAGCCGGACACCGCGTTCACCATCAACGACGAGTCGACGAATGTGCGACAGGAAGTCGGTCGACGTGGGTCTGGCGGCGATGAGGATGAGCAGGCGGTCGTGGAGTGACCGTCGACCGGCGAACCACAGGGCCCGAGCGGACTGCTCATCGACCCACTGCGCGTCGTCAATCGCGATGATTGTCGCACCTTCGCTGGCATCGACTAGGGCAAGCAACTCGGCACCGACCGCGAGAGTTGGCGCGGCCGGGTCGACCCCGTTTGCGAGAACCGGACTGAGAAGCGACTGGTCGAACGGGGCCAACAGCTGGTTGAGCACTCCGTAAGGCAGCGACCGTTCATAAGCGTCGGCGGTCGCGAGGTTCCGGGGCCAGTCCGGCAGTTGGTCGAGCGCCCGGTGAAGGAGAGCGGTTTTGCCGAAACCCGACTCCCCCTCAATCAGGACAAATTGAGCCTTGTGGTCCTCAACCGCCATCGCGGCGTCGGCTATGGCGGCCAGCTGCCGGGCTCGGCCATAGAGAACCGAGGAATGCGGGGCAGCCGCATGGGGAAGCGGCTCGTTCATCATGGGACTCTCACCGTAAGCGAGAGAGTGATTCATGGCTAGCCCTTGTACGGGGTGGCGTCGACACACAACGACATCTGTCTGATTGGGTCGTCACGATACTCGGCGTCAGCCCACCGGATACCAGCGACCACCCTCGCGGACCGTGATCGCCCACGCCACTGGTTCAGCGAGCGCGCTGGTGCGGGCGACAACCTGCCCTCCAATGGCGAGCGCGATCTCATCGTCATCCTCGGCGAACCGCACGGTGATCCGGGCCGCGCCGCGGACGACAGAGACGTCTGAGGCTTCAACAGTGGCGAACTCCGCCGCCGCTTCCGCAGCCGCCGGCAGGACCTCGTCGGGTTTTACCCCCGGGGCGAGCCGGCCGATGGTGATGGTGACGCGGTAGGAGGGCATGCCGCCAGCGTATGCGGAGCCGGCGAACGAATACAGTTGACCGGTGTCTTCTCCTGTTTCACCCACGTCCAGCGCCCGGTCCGGTGCACCACTGTCACCCTCGGTGCTCACCACGCTCCGGAATCCGAGGGCGCTGAGCGTCGAAGTACTCGCCGGAATCGTGACGACGCTCGCACTCATTCCCGAAGTGATCTCCTTCTCGGTAATCGCCGGGGTGGACCCCAAAGTGAGCCTCGTGGCATCCGTTGTTCTTGCAATTTCGATGTCCTTCCTCGGCGGTCGTCCCGCAATGATCACCGCTGCAGCGGGCGCTGTCGCACTCGTTGTCGCCCCGCTCGTCAAGGAGCACGGCGTCGAATACCTGCTGCCCGCCGTCGTTCTGGCGGGGCTAATCCAGGTGTTGTTCGGCGTCACCGGGCTCGCCCGCTTGATGCGATTCATCCCCCGGTCGGTGATGATCGGATTCGTCAACGCACTCGGCATCCTCATCTTTACGGCTCAGGTTCCGCACCTGCTCGGAGTGCCATGGCTGGTGTACCCGCTGTTCGCGCTCACGCTTCTCATCGTGCTCGTTCTGCCGAAGCTCACCAAGGCCGTTCCCGCGCCGCTCGTCGCAATCGTCGTGGTCACGGCGATCACGATGATCGCTCACCTCACCGTTCCGAACGTCGGCGATCAGGGCGATGTGGCTGGCGGGCTGCCGGGCATCACCCAGCTGCTGGTGCCGCTCAACCTCGACACCCTCGCGATCATCTGGCCCACCGCGCTGAGCGTCGCGTTCGTTGGCCTCATGGAAACCCTGCTCACGGCGAAGCTGGTCGACGACATCACCGAAACCCGATCGGCGAAGAACCGCGAGTCGTGGGCGCTCGGACTCGCGAATATCCTCGCCGGCTTTTACGGCGGCATCGCCGGCTGCGCCATGATCGGCCAGACCGTCGTCAACGTGAAGCTCGGGCGTGCCCGCACCCGCATCTCCACCTTTGTCGCTGGCGCGGTGCTCCTCCTCCTCGTCACCATCCTGAGCGACGTGATGGAGCAGATTCCGATGGTGGCCCTCGCCGCCGTCATGA
Source organism: Okibacterium sp. HSC-33S16 (assembly GCF_024171565.1). Lineage (GTDB taxonomy): Bacteria > Actinomycetota > Actinomycetes > Actinomycetales > Microbacteriaceae > Mycetocola_A. The sequence continues at coordinate 318,396 of NZ_JALJZZ010000002.1, read as the reverse complement.
TGGTCGTCGCGGTCACGACCGTCAATTGGCACAGCGTCACCCCATCAACCCTGAAGCGGATGCCTGTGCCCGAGACGGTCGTGATGGTGACGACGGTCGTCGTGGTTGTTGTCACCCACAACCTCGCGGTGGGTGTGGCGGCCGGCGCCGTTCTGGCCATGGTGCTCTTCGCGCGCCGCGTCGCCCACGTCGTGCGGGTTGACCGCATTCTGTCGGAAGACGGCACGCAGGTTCGGTACGACGTGAACGGTCCACTGTTCTTCGGTTCGAGCAATGACCTGGTCGAGCAGTTCTCGTACAGCCTTGATCCCAAGGATGTTGTGGTCGACTTTAGTTCGTCGCAGATCTGGGATGCGTCAACGGTGGCGGTGCTGGACTCGGTCGAAGAGAAGTATGCCGCCCACAAGGCGACCGTGCGTTTCGAGGGTCTCGATGATCGCTCGTCGACTTTCCACCGGAAACTCACTGGCCGACTGTGATCGGAACGGCTGCTGAACTTACACCGATTGCGGCGGTTTGGAAAGGCTGTGGGTCCATTCGGCACCGGTGAGTAACGTCGGGGTCAGTTCACGGAAAGGACTCCCCATGACTGATCAGCACCCCACCGAAAACGGCAACGACACACTTCCGCCCCTGGCCGATCAGGGTCAGCGTGACGGAAGCTACGAAGAGGCGAAGAACTCCGGCGCCGCCGACCAGTCGTCACTGGAGACGGCTCCTGAGGACGGCACGACGGTGAGTGACGCGACCAGCCCCTCGGACCGGTCCGTTGACGGAGCGGACGATAAAAACGGAACGGCGCCATCCGGGCAGACCGGCAACTACAGCGAGGCCGGATCCGACGCGATCGACGAGACGGTACCGGTTCAGGACTGAGGCGCTGCTGGTTAGGCCTGCTCGACGTCGGTGAAGTGCTTGATGTGCCGGGCAGAGGGCAGACTCACCGGTGATTCTGGGTCGGCTGGTTCTGTCCGCCGCAACGGAATCGCGACCAGCGCGATGATCAACAGGATGATTGCGGCGCTCATCGAGAAGGGTGGCAGAGCGGTGAGGAAGGTGACGACCGGGCCGTGGAAGACAGCGAGAACTGACCCGCTCAGGTCGGTGAGCGATGCGTTCCAACTGTCCGGGCGAATCATGTTCTGTACCGCGATACTCTCACCGGAGACGTCGGCAACCTGACCGACGGCGACGGCGTCAGGCGACGTGCTCCGGACGGCGACCGTGTCGCCCACCTCGGGCACCCCGGCGTGAGGTGCGATCACAGCGACGGACGGAGCAGCTTCACTCGTGGCACCGGCAACCAGGACGGCCCGTTGCCCGGTCATGAGCGACCACAGCGACGGCAGGATGAGCAGCATCAACAGCGCCACAATTGCAATTCGTCTGGCGACAATTCCTGCGTACAGGACGGGTTCGACGGTTCGCGTGTCAGGCCGGGCAGGCCGAACGTTCGTTTTCAAGACCGTCGGGATAGGTCTGACATTCACTTGGGGTCCCCTCGTGCCAAGCTCCGTCGGGTACGGAACAACGCCGGGCATCCGTAAGTATGTCGGCAATAGTCGGTTCCGACCCTAGGGGTCCGCCCTAGGCTTCGGCGCCAGAGACCGTCCACGCGTGGCGAACCAGCCCATCCGACGCCGTCGAGTGACAATGGACGTGTGATCCGCAAACACGTGATTGTGCACGGAACCGTTCAGGGTGTCGGGTTCCGCTATTGGACTCGAGCAGAGGCGAAGCGTCTCGGTGTCAGCGGCTGGGTGCGCAATCGCCTCGACGGAACGGTGGAAGCGGAGCTGGAGGGCAAGGATGCCGACGTCGACGCGTTAATGGACTGGCTGCGACACGGCCCGGACTATGCCGCCGTCTCCGGTGTCGACGCGCAGAATATTGATCCGCAAGGCGAGACCGAGTTCGTCGTCCTCTAACCGGTCCGGTCCGCCGTCGCCCTCCTGACAAACGAACCGTAGCGGCGTAGCATCCCTGTCACCACCGAGCGAACGGGAGAACGTCCATGAACACCACGTCCCAGATGATGCAGATGCACGAGAAAGACATGCCGATGGACGGCATGAATATGACGATGATGCAGGAGTGCATTGAGGCCTGCGCCGCGTGCGAGCAAGCCTGCACGATGTGCGCCGCAACCATGCCGGGTGAGAGCATGGCGACGTGCATGAACATGTGCCAAAACACCGCCGACATGTGCAACACCATGATGCGGATGATGCTGCGTCCCGCTGGCATGCACAGGGAGAGCATGATGGCCGCACTTCAGGCCACCATGACCATGTGTGCGGCGTGCGCCGACGAGTGCATGACACATTCCGACATGCACGAGGACTGTGCCATGTGTGCCGAAGTCTGCCGTCAGTGCGCCATGGCCTGCCAGAAGATGATGGACTCGATGTCAGGGGCGATGCCCGCGAGCTAACCGGGCCCGTTCAAGCCAGGCTGAGTTCCGGCAGCGTCGGTGCGACGAGCACGTTAATCCGACGCGATCCGATCACCAACGTGGCGTAGAGCGAGTGCAGCGCCACCGGGGTGCCCGGTTTCGCCTCGCTCGACAGGTTTGTGTGGTTCCAGACCCAGCGAGTTTCTCCGGAGTCGATTAGTGCGATCCGGATCCAGCCGTTCGCCGACGCCTGCTCGACGATGCCGTCGATCCATTTGCTCGGGGTCGCGGCAACCACTCGAACCTGCAGCGCGCGCAATCCGTGGCCAGCCGTCGTCTTGTCACAGCCGTTCGCGGAGCACAGCATCATTTTGTGCACTCCGAGGTGAAGATTCGACATCCTGTCCTCCTTTCCGAGCGGCCGGGATCGGCGATGCCATCCACGGTAATTCGCGAAGCGGATGCCGTCATCCGGCACCGTCACACTCCGACACACTGTCCAGACCGTCTTAGACTCGCCTCATGTCTCGAGTGGTGGCCGTTCTTCCCTTGGCCCCGTTGACCGTCGGCGACAGCTTTCTGGTCAGCGCGTGGCCGTTGCATATCACCGTTGTTCCCCCATTCGCCACCGAGGCCTCGGTCCCGCAACTGGCCGCCGCGCTAGACGCCGCCATCGGCGATGAACCCGAGTTCACCGTCGTCGCTACGGGAGACGACCTGTTTGGCCGACGTCATAACATCCCGGTGACGCTCATCGCCGAGAACAGGCGACTCATCGCACTGCGTGCACGCCTGATTCGTGCCATGCGACCGTTGGCGTCTCACGCCGACGACCGTGCGTTCTCGGGTCCTGAGTTCCGGCCTCACGTCACCGTGAAAGGGGCTAACCGCGTGCAGGAGGGCGACGAACTGCACCTGCGCCAGATCGCCCTTGTCGATATGGCGCCACGACAGTCACCCACCGGACGCACCGTCCTCGCGGCGATCCCGCTCGGTCGAACGGACTAGTTGTCGGTACTTTCGGCCGATTCTGCCGCGTCGCCGAGGAACACCCGCTTGTATTTGCGCCCGTCCGCCAGCTCGACGGTCTCAGCGCGAATCGATCCGCGGCTGACGCGCAAATAGATCGCCTGAGCGGTGACGCCGAGCTGTGTGGCGGCCTCCGACACGGAGAGCCCGGGAAGATCGGTCGGCACGCTGCTCGGCCGCGCGGCCCGCTTGCGGCCGGCCTCGTGCCGTTCCGCGATTTCCTGGTCGCTGCCGAGCCACCGCCACTTAGCCGCGGAAGGCTTGAGCCCGGCCGCATCTGCAACGCTCTCCCAGCTGGCCCCGCTATCGATCGCCTCCCGCACGGCCGTCAGCGTTGCGGCGTCCTTCTCCAGTTCTGCACTAAGCGAGCGGATGTCACGAAGCCGGCTGAGAGCATCCGGTGCGGTTGTCGCATTGTCACCATCGGTGACGCGGTCGAGGGCCGCCCGGGACGCTGGCGAGAGATAGGACACGGCTCCAGAATACTGGCCGCATCGGCCCCCTGACCGGATTGACTGCCGAGCGCAACCCCTTGAGCCTCGGGGTCAATCACCGACAGGGTGGAAGCATCCACTTAGACGTCAGGAGCTAATTTATGAGTCCCCGGTTCATCTTCATTCTCGCCCTCGCGTTCGGTGCCTATGTACTCGGTGCCAAGGCCGGTCGACCGCGTTACGAGCAGATCCGGCAGAGCGTCACGTCGTTCTGGGACGACCCGCAGGTCAAGAAGACGCGCAAGAAGATCGGTAAGAAGGCCGCACGGTCCGAGGTTCAGCTCGCGAAGAAGTTGAAGCAGCGCAAGCGCTAAGCGAGTAGACCTGTATTCACCGTTCATAATTTCGGAGGTAACACATGAGTGACCCCAACAAAGACGAGGTACCGACGCCGGCGGAGGTCTTCGCGAATTCCGACGTGGCTGATGCCCCCGACACGAACGACACGTCGTCAACCGGCGACGCCCCGGCCGACGCCGATGTGAGTTCCGACTCTGAATCGGGCTCTGAGTCAGGCTCCGCGTCGCAGATTGAGTTTGAGAAGCCGGACGACTCGGAGGTCGATGAGGAGAAATCGACCATCGATCAGCCTGACGTCGACTCCGCGGCCGATCACGCGCACTCCGCGATCGACGATGCACCGGTCGACGCACCGTCGCTCAAGGACGCCGCCCATGACGCCGTCGACCGCGGTGCAGAGGCTGTGAAGCCTCTCGCGGAGAACGACGACGTGGCCGAGACCGCCCAGAAGGCAGCGCAGGCCGCATCCGCCGTGGCCGCGAGCATGTCGGAGAAGGTCGAGAAGGCCGCATCGATCGCCCAGGAGAAGGCCGGACACGCAGCTGATGCGTCGCGGGAAGCGATCGACGCTGCCCGTGAGGCGACGCAAGCGGCTATGACCGACCTGCGCAAGAACTACGGACAGCGCCCCGGAACGGTCGTCGCGGTTGTCACACTGGCCGTCCTCGGCACAGTGGCACTTCTCGTGAAGCTCTTCCGGCGCTAACGTTCACTGCTCACGATGGCCCCGGGCGTTCTCGCTCGGGGCCATCGTCGTGGGGCGGCTCAGCCGGCGTACGCCAGAACCGGCCGCCCGGGAACGTCGACTCGGGTGCGGAAAACCGCCCCGGCCTCCGGTTCCGGATCGTCGAGGTTCTCGCGAGACGTCGTGATGAAGAGATCGCGCCCGTCCGCTCCGCCCAGCGTGCAGGCGGTGACAAGCCGAACGGGAAGATCGAGTTCGGTGAGGATCGTTGCGTCTGGCGCATAGAGCCGAACCCGGCCCACCGAGTTCAGGGCAACCCAAACATTTCCCTCCGAGTCGACGCAGAGCCCATCGGGGCTACCATCGTCGCCGTCGGCAAACGGCCGTCGGTTGACGAGCTGGTTCTCGACCACGTCGAACACGTCAGTACGTCCGGTGGCTGTGTCGTTGTAGTACGCCCTCCTGCCGTCCGGGGAGAAGTCGATACCGTTGGACACCGTCACGTGGGCCAGGGTCGTGCTCACCTGACCGGCCGCATCGATGCGATAGAGCGACGCGGCGCCCTCGGTTTGCTCGTAGCCCATCGACCCGGCGTAGAGAGTACCGTCGGGACCGCAACCACCCTCGTTCATGCGCACAGCGGGGTCTGTCCACAGCTCGCGCTGTGTGGTGGGCAGTTCGTGAACGTCGTCGGCTAATCCGATGCCGCGCTCAAGCCCGACGACGTAGCCGCCGCGTTGTCGGGGCCGGACGAACGCCGCGACGGTGCCCACATGCATCCGCTTGACATCGCCGTCGGAATCGACGGACAGAATGTCCCCCGCCAGCATGTCGACGAAACGCAGGCCGCCCCAGGTCTCTGACCAGACGGGACCCTCACCGTGGTAGGTGACCGGGTCAGTGAACTGTTCCACCGCCGCCATGCCTAGTACTTCTCGTTGGGGATCAGGATCCACAGGACGATGTACGCGATGATCTGCGGGCCGGGGAGGAGGAAACTCAACACCGTCAGCACCCTGACCAGGGTCGCTGAGATTCCAAATCGATTGGCGACTGCCGCGCAAACACCGGCGATGACCCGGCCGCGACGAGGACGAATGAGATTCATGTGCCCAGCCTGACACCGGCGGCTCGGTCGCACAATCGGGGTTCCACCTGATCGGTGGCCAGGGTAGGTGTCAGACCAGTTCGTAACTCGTGCTGACCGCCACCCGGCTGGCACCCGAGTCAGTTACCTCGATGCGAAGCTTGGCGGGAATTTGCTCCTTCATGGCGTCGACGTGGCTGATCAGTCCGATGGTGCGGCCGCCGGAACGGAGACTGTCGAGCGTCGACATGGCGATTGCGAGAGTGTCGGGGTCGAGCGAGCCAAAGCCTTCATCGATGAACAGGGTGTCGAGTGTGATGCCACCAGCCTGGTTTGTCACGACCTCGGCAAGGCCGAGAGCGAGGGCAAGCGAGGCCAGGAAGGTCTCGCCGCCGGAGAGCGAATGCGTCGGCCGGGCGCGACCGGTGTGCTCATCGAGAATGGCGAGGCCAAGCCCCGATCGGGTGTTGCGGTACTGCACCGAATCGTCGTGCTGCAGCGTGTACCTGCCGCTCGTCATCGTCGACAGGCGGGCGTTGGCCGCCGTTACGATCTCCTCGAGCTGAGCGGCCAGCACATAGGTCTCCAGGCGCATCCGCTTGGTGTTCGGCTCGTTCCCCTGCACGGCGTTGGCGAGGGCTCGGACCTGATCGTATTCTTCGCGCAGCTGAGCGGATGCTTCCTGCTCGGCACGCACGCGCGTCACCAGCAGCGTCAACTGGTCGACACGTTCGGCGAGTGAGCTGGCCGTCTGGAGAGCCGCATCACGTGAGGCACGAGTGTCCGCGACGAGTGCTTCGGCCGGAGCGAGGTCGATGAGTTCAACCGGGAGATCCGCAAGCTCGGGCTCGGCGAGGGTGGACCGGGCAGACGCTATCGCCGTATCGAACTCGCGAATGCGCGCGTCGAGAGCCGCAATTTCGGCGGCACCACGACGAGCATCGTCCACGGCCGCTTCGTCGGCGAAGTCATTCTCCGCGAGTTGTGCGGTGAGCGTCTCGCTGGCCGAGGCGACTGCGGCCTCGCGAGTGCGGGTCGTCGCGAGGGCCTCATGCAGGTCGCGGGCCGCACCCAGGCGTCGCTCCAGCTCAGCGGCGTGGGCTGCGACGGAGTCGAAACCGGCTCGGTGCTCGGCTACGCGGGCGGTTGCTTCGGCGAGCCGAGTCTTCGCCTCGGCCACAGCAGTTGCCGAGGCCTCGAGCTCGCCGCGCAGCAGGGTGACGGCGTCGCGAGCCGCCTCGAGTTCGATGCGCAGTGCGGACTGCCGGGCTTCGAAGACGTCGACCTGCTCGGCAGCTGGTTCCAGGTCGATCAACGTCAGCGTCGCTTCGGCAAGCTCGGCGTCGATCTCGTCGAGTGGCTTGGACTCGGCGCGGGCGTGTTCGCTCGCCAGTTGAGTGGCGAGGTCTGACGCGACCATTGACGCATCATCGAAGTCGGCGCGGCGTTGTGCCACAACCGCCCGAGCAGCGGTGATATCCGCCTCGGTGACCTCGTCGCCGTCCCACACAGCGAGCTTGGGGTGTTCGGTCGAGCCGCACACTGCACAGGCGTCACCGGGTTCGAGCGATCCGGCGAGCTCGGCTGCGTGCCCGTTCAACCGAGCGGTGAAGAGTTCGTCGAGTCGCGACAGAGCCGCGAGGTGCGCCGCACTGGCGTCTTTCTCGGTGAAGCGCGCTTCGGTCAGTTTGCGGTCAAGCGTTGCCGCCCGTTGGGCAGCGGTTCGCGCGGTTTCGAGGCGCGCGACTTTGGCCTTGGCTTCCGGCAGGCTGGCTGCGATGACCTTCGCGGCGCTGAGCTGCTCGGCGATGGCGTCGAGTTGAGCCGGAATGTCAGAGAGCCGAGCGGTCGCGTCAGTGACCTGGGCCTCACACTGCGCGTGCACGTCGGTGGCGCGCTGGACCTCTGCGGCCAACCGGGCGAGCGAGCGTTCGTCGTCGAGAACGCCCCGGAGTGTGCCGAGGGAACGGGTCAGTTCGTCAACGGTGGAACTCAGGCTCTCGGAGTCAATGCCCACTGTGTCGCCGACCACCGCGAGGTATGCCTGCGTCTTATCGATCTCTTCCTCGACGGCAGTGCGGTACGCGGCTTCGGCCCCTCGGCGGCTGGCGACGTGCGCCCACACCGATGATGCTCGTCGAGCCTGCGCGAGAGTGTCGCGGTCAACGGCGATCGCGTCGGTCTGCGCTTCGAATGTCTCGAGCGTGGAGCGCGCGCTGTCTCGCCGAAGTTGGCGGCGACGGAGATCCTGCTGCGCCCGATGCTCGGCATCAGCGGTGGAGAACTCGGCGTCGGCGACGGTGGCTGCCTCGGCAGCAGCAGCATGAGCATCTGCGAGGGTCTCAAGAATCTCGTCGAACCAGGCCAGAGCGGGCTCGGCGGGAGCGTCACGCTGCACGAGCCCCGCAGCCACCGCGGCCTGGCTTGTCAGACTGCCCGCGGAGGACTCCAGTTGGGCGGCGAGCCCCTTGCTTCGCGCAACGAGCGCGAGTTCCATCTGTTCAAACCGTTTGGTTCCGAACAGTGTGCGCAGGACGGCCTGCCGTTCGTCGTTCTTCGCGAGCAGGAACTGCTGGAACCGGTTCTGAGCAAGCAAAATGACCTGCAGGAACTGGTCTTTCGTCAGGCCGAGGATGACGTCAAGTTCGGTTGCAACGTCGACCGGTCGGGCTGCGATCCCTTCCCACACGCCGACGGTGAGGCGGGACAGTTCAGCCGTCGCTTTTTGCGGAGTCGTGCCGGTGCCGCGCGCCTTCGGCCTCTCGTACTCCGGCGAGCGGCGCACCCGGTAGCTCGTGCCGTTCACCGTGAACTCAAGTTCAACGAAGGTGGGGTCGCCTGGTTCGCAGTAATCACTGCGCAACCTGGCTTCGGTCTTGTCGTATCTCGGAACACTGCTGTACAGAGCAAAGCACACGGCATCGAGCAGGCTCGATTTGCCCGCGCCCGTCTTGCCGGTGATCAGGAAGATGCCATCGTCGTCGAATCGTTCAAAGTCGATGCTCTGTTCGTCTTTATACGGACCGAAACCGGCGATCTTCAGGCGCTGGATCTTCATGCGTCGACCTCAGCGAGCGTCGGGGCTGATCGACGTGCGGGAGCCTTCGGCACCGTGGGCGTGACGGGCTCGTCGCTCTCACCGAGTGCGACCTCGGTGAGCACGGAGGTCAGGATGTCAGCCTCGAGTTCGCTAGGCCCGACGCCGTTGCGGACAAACTCGAGAAACCCCGATACGATCTCGGTATCGGTGCGCGCGTGCACGCGCTCGGCGTATGTCGTTTCGCTGGGAGTCGCCGTGACGTCTGGGCGGTGCTCGAGCGTGACACAGTGGGCGAATCGGGACTGCAGCTTGCGCATTCCGTCGAGCGGGCGCACCTGGTCAGTGAGCACAACCGAGAGCCAGTGACCCTCAACAGCCGCGTGTGCGGCGTCGGTCAGGATCTCGTCGAGGGTGCCGGTCAGCACGGATAGCGGCCGGGGAACCGGAAGGTCGACCCAGTCCACGTTCGCGAGCCCGTCGGCGTCGAGCTCGACGAGCCAGCCGCCACGGGGCTTGGCCGCCTCGGAGAAGGAGTAGTGCAGCGGGGCGCCGGAGTACCGCACCCGTTCGCTCAGGATCGAGCGACCGTGGATGTGGCCGAGCGCAACGTAGTCGGGCCCGTCGAAGATGCTGAGCGGCACGTAGTCGATGCCACCCGAGGTGATATCGCGTTCAACGTCGCTCTGCTCGACCCCAACGGCGAAGCAATGGGACAGCACAACGCTGCGTCCGCCCCGCTCGGCACAGTCGGCGCGGATCCGGTCCATCACGAAAGCGAGTACCTGCTCGTGGTTCTTGAGGGGCACATCGGGGTAGTGGTGACGGAGCAGCGCCGGCTCGAGGTAGGGAATGCCGTAGAAGTGAACAGGCCCCGAATCGTCGGTGATGGTGACGGGTGAGTTGTGCTGCTCCTGGCGCGTGATGACGTGCACGCCGGCGAGACCCGAGAACCGCGACATGAAGCCGAGCCGGGTGGCTGAGTCGTGGTTACCGCTGGTGAGGATGACGGATGCTCCTGCCTCACGCAGCGCAACGACCGCGGCTTCAAGCACGGTGTAAGCCTCAGCAGAGGGAGTGGCGGAGTCAAAGATGTCTCCGGCGACGACCACAACGTCGACCGAGCGTTCGCGCACTTCTCCGGCGAGCGCGGCGAGCACCGTGCGCAGGTTCTCGATGGTCGAGTGACCATGGAACGTGCGACCGATGTGCCAGTCGGAGGTGTGCAGGATTCTCATACCTTCACGCTAACCCGGTGCACTGACATCGCCCGGCCGCGACGCCGATGTGTGAACTTCTGGGAGCGGACAGGGGGCGTTTCAGGACGGTGACTGACGGCATCCGTTCGCTTAATCAACCCCCACGGCGAACTTGAGCCCACGAATGCCGGCTGTTTTAGTCTTGCGACATGACTGCAACCCAACTGTGGCTGGTGCGACACGGGGAAAGCACGGCGAATGTGCTCGCGACCGAGGCGCAACGAGCCGGTCTCGAAGTGATCGCCGTCGAGCATCGCGATGCGGATGTGCCGCTGTCTGAGGCCGGAATGCGGCAGGCGGAGGCACTCGGGCATTGGCTCAGCTCGGCCGGGACCGCACCGGAGACGGTGTGGAGTTCGCCTTACCTCCGGGCTCGGCAAACCATCGCGATGGCGCTCGACGGGTCTGGGTTGGAACGCCCGATTTTCGTCGACGAACGGCTGCGCGACCGTGAACTTGGCATTCTCGATACCCTGACCTCGCACGGCGTCGACGTTCGACTTCCCGATGAAGCAGCGCGTCGGCGCTGGCTCGGGAAGTTTTACTACCGTCCGCCCGGAGGCGAATCGTGGACCGATGTCGTGTTGCGTGTGCGGTCATTCCTGCGCGACGCCGATTCGGTGAGCGGCGATGGCCCGATTCTCATCGCGGCGCACGACGCCGTTGTGATGGTGTTCCTCTACGTCTGCCTGGGCTGGTCGGAACAGGAACTGCTCGACTTCATTTCCACCCACACGGTGCTCAACGCATCGGTGACTCGTCTCTCGCGCGACCTCGAATCCTCGCGGTGGACACTCGAAGTGTTCGCGCACGATGATCACCTGGAAAACCTGGGAGCCCCAGTGACCCGACACGGAAGCGATAGTGATGTCCAACCCCGATAACCCCGCCGTCGTCACACCCAACCTGCTGCGCGAGTGGGCATTGCCCGAGGTCGGAGACTCGAAGTATGGGCGCGGATCCGTGCTCATCGTTGGTGGCGCCCGCCGCTCCCCCGGTGCGGCAATGCTGGCGGGGATGGCCGCATTGCGTGTCGGTGCTGGCCGGTTGACGCTGGCGGTGGGCGAGTCGGTCGCCGGCCCCGTCGCCGTCGCAGTACCTGAATCCGGCATCGTCTCGCTGGCCGAAACCGCCGACGGTGCTGTCGCTGGCGGCGGACTCGACGCCGCGGAGAAGGACCTCGCCAGCACGGACGCTGTCCTCGTCGGTCCGGGCCTCGATGACCCGGAGGAACTGAAGCTGATGCTCGCAGCGTTGCCGTCGTTGCTCGGCGACGAGGCTGTGGTCGTGCTTGATGCGTTCGCACTCGGCGTGCTCCCGGAACTGCCGGACGTGGTCTCTGCGTTGGCTGGCCGGCTCATCCTCACACCGAACAAGGGCGAGGCTTCGCGGTTACTCGAGCGGGACCTGAGTGATGATCTAGTGGCGGATGTGACGGAGGTCGCCCAGACCTACGGTGCCGTCGTCACCTGTTATGACGTGATCGCACATCCCGACGGACGCGTTTGGCGCACAGGAACGGGAGCCGGTGGTCTCGGAACCTCGGGCAGCGGCGACGTGCTGGCCGGTGAGATCATCGGGCTCTGTGCCCGGGGCGCGTCACTCGAGCAGGCTGCGGTGTGGGCAACCCACGCGCACGCGGCCGCCGGAGACCGGCTCGCCGTTCAGGTCGGACCACTCGGTTTCCTTGCCCGGGAACTGCTCGACGAACTCCCCCGGGTGCTCGTCGAGATCAACGGGTAACGTTGTGTCGTCGGCTGAGTAAACTTTCCGCCGCTGGGAATAGCGCACGACCGATGGTCGTTGCGGCTACGGCGGTGAGCGGATTGTTCTGCACGCCGTGAGGAAGATTCGAACGCTCCGCGTGGCATCCGCTCGCCTGCTTTGTGTCCCCTGCCCTCCGCGACAGCGGCTGACAGCCCGTCGACATGTCGACTGAACAATAGGACTTTCGTGAACGAACGCGCCCCTCTACTTGACGAGGATCCAACCTTGACCCTCCAAGACTCCTCGCCTCAGACCAGTTCCGTCCCGGCGCAGACCGTTGCAAAGCCCGGCCCCGTCATCGCGCTGCTGGTCGTCAGCGCCTTCGTTGTCATCCTTAACGAAACGACGATGGGCGTTGCGCTTACCGACATCATGAAGGATCTCGGCATCACCACCGGGTTGGGTCAGTGGCTCACCACAGGCTTTCTCTTAACGATGGCCGTGGTCATCCCGCTCACCGGTTTCCTCCTCAGTAGATTTACCATCCGCCAGGTTTACTTCTCCGCGATGAGTCTTTTCGCAGTGGGCACGCTCATCGCCGCGCTGGCGCCCGGCTTCGAGCTCCTTCTGGCTGGACGCATCGTGCAGGCGCTCGGCACCGGCGTGATGATGCCACTGCTCTTCACCACGGTCCTCACCATCGTGCCAGCAAGCCACCGCGGACGCATGATGGGCGTCATCACGATCGTTATCGCTGTCGCGCCCGCAGTCGGCCCGACAGTGTCCGGCCTCATCCTTCAGAGTCTGACGTGGCACGCAATCTTCTGGATCATGCTCCCCATTGCCCTACTCGCCATCGGACTCGGTCTGATTTGGGTGCGCAACGTCACGGACACGAATCCCCACGCACGCTTCGATGTGCTGTCGGTGGTGCTTTCGGCTCTCGGTTTCGGCGGCCTCATCTACGGTCTGAGCAGCATCGGCGAAGCAGCATCGGGACACGCACCGGTCCCCGTGTGGATCCCAATCGTCGTCGGTGCCGTCGCGCTCACCGTGTTCGTGCTTCGACAGCTCCAGCTGCAGAAGGTCGATGGCGCACTGCTCGACCTCCGGGTGTTCCAAAGCAAGTCCTTCAGCCTCGCCGTCGCCCTCGTCGTCATCGTGATGAGCGCGCTGTTCGGTTCGCTCATCCTGCTCCCCATCTATCTGCAGCAGGTGCTCGGGCTCGACACTCTCGGCGTCGGGCTCATGCTGCTCCCTGGCGGTGTGCTCATGGGTGCCATCGCCCCCGTCGTCGGCAACCTCTTCGACAAGTACGGTCCGACGCCGCTGGTCATCCCTGGCATGGTCATCGCCGCCGGCGCTCTGTGGGGTATGGCAACCTTCGACCAGACCACGAGCGTCATCTGGATCATCGCCGTTCACCTCGCGCTGAATCTCGGGCTCGGGTTCGTCTTCACCCCGCTGATGACGTCCGCGCTCGGGTCGCTCCCCTCGCACCTGTACCCCCACGGCTCCGCTGTTGTCGGGACGGTTCAGCAGGTTGCTGGCGCTGCCGGCACGGCGCTCTTTGTCACCCTTATGTCCGTCACCCTCGCGTCGTCGCTGAGCGCGGGCGCTGACCAGGTGACGGCGACCGCCAACGGTGTGCACGCTGCGTTCTTCGTCGGCGCCATCGTTGCGTCTGCCGCAGTTGTGCTGGCACTCTTCGTTCGCAAACCCGCGGAGCCCGTCCACGGCGAAGGCATCCCCACGGTCCACTGACATCATCCCCGAAGGGATGGCGATCGGGCACTAGCGCTTACTCCTCGGGCTGCGGCACCACTCGGTACGTCGACTGAGTGAAGCCCGAGCCCAGCTCGCGTGTGGCGATCACCTCGAGTTCGATGTCGGACTCGAACTGATCGAACAGGCGAATTCCGTGGCCAATCAACACAGGCGCCACGCTGATCGTGATTTCGCTCAGCAGCCCTTCCCGCAAGAAGGTCGACACGGTTTTCCCGCCGTCGACATACACCCGGGTGATTCCCTCGCGTTCGAGCGTGTCCAACACGTCCTCAAGCGATCGGTGCAGAGTGGCATCAGGCCAGTCGGTCGTCTCGAGCGATGTGCTGAGAAGCAACATGCGCTTACCGGCATACGGATACTCGTCGAAGTCCTTCACGATGTCGTGGGTTCCGCGCCCCATCACCAGCGCGTCGACCGAGGCAAAGAAGTCGTCGTAGCCGGTGTCGCCGAGTGTTTCGCCGCGTCCGACCAGCCAGTCGAGACCACCATCCTCGCGCGCAATAAAGCCATCAACGCTTGTCGCCAGAAAAGCGGATGCCACGAGGCCATTTTTCTTCAATCGTGCGTTCATGCGAAAACGCTACCGAGAGCATCCGACATCGAAGTTTTCGCTTTCTACGCGTTTGACCGTGGCCGGAGAATGCAGAACTCGTTGCCCTCAGGATCACGAAGAACCTGCCACTCATCACCGTCGTACACGTCGTTGGCGTAGCTCGCCCCGAGCCGCACAGCTTCGGCGACGGCCGTTCCGAAGTCACGCGCACGCAGGTCGAGGTGCAGTCGGTTCTTCACCGATTTCTTCTCGGGAACACGAAGGAAGTCGAGGCGAACGCCCTTTCCCTCGGGGGACCGCAGCTCGGCGTCACCGTCGTCGTCAACGACGACCTCGCCGCCGAGGATCTTTTGCCAGAACTCGGCGAGCGCGGCGGGATTTTCTGAGTCGATGGCGAGGGCAGCGATACCCGACAGTGAAGAGATCATGTCCCATGCCAGCATTGCTGACTCAGGGAGTCAAGGCTCAGCTCTGCGGACTAGCCTGAACGCATGGCCACTTTTCTCGCTCACGAACCGGACGCCAACCGGTACACCCTGCGGTTTGGCGACGAACTTATCTGTGTCGCCGACTATTCGGCTCGGCCCGGCGCGCTGTACTTCACCCACACTTACACGAAGCCCTCGGAGCGCGGGACCGGCCTGGCCGCTCGCCTCGTCGAGTTCGCGATGAACGATGTCGAATCACGCACCACCGACCGCGTGGTGCCGGTCTGCTCGTTCGTCGTCGACTGGTTCAATGCCCACCCGGAGCGTCGGGACCTGCTGACCCGCTAGCTTTCCGTGGGTTCAGCCAGAGTAATGAACGCGCTCAGCTCGGCGACCTCTTTCGCCGTAACCGGCAGGTAGTCGGTGAGCGCTGGTGAGTACACCAGCCAGGCGGCCCACTTCGCTCGAGAGATCGCGACGTTGAGCCGGTTCTTGAGGATGAGGAACCCCATGCCGCGCGGAACCTCCGCGGCCGACGAAGCCGCGAGCGTCATGATCGCCACCGCAGCTTCTTGGCCTTGGAACTTGTCAACGGTGCCGACTCGGACGTCGCCAAAGCCTTCCGCGGCGAGCGCATCACGGACTTCAGCGACCTGCGCGTTGTATGGCGACACCACGATCACGTCGTCCTGCCCCAACGGTTCGGCCGCACGGTTCTCGGTCGGGTCGGTCCACGCACGTCCAAGTACCGAGCGGACGATTCCGACCACGCGGGCCGCTTCTTCGACCGAGTAGGTGGCGTTGCCGACGTGCTCGACTCGCTCAATGTGCAGTCCGGGCTCGATACCGTCCAGCAGCCGGGTTGAGGAGACCTCGTGAGCATGGAGTTCGCCCTCGTAGGACAGTCTCGAGACCGGTGCGGTGACATCCGGGTGCATGCGGCGCGACTCCGCAAGGAAGTAGCCGAGTTCGGGTGGCAAGACGTCGTGACCGTCGCTCACCCAGCCCAGAGCTGAGGTGTCGATCGGCTCGGGGTGCAAACCCTGGCTCACCTGGGGTAACTGCTGGGGGTCGCCGAGGAGGAGCAGATTGCGTGCCGCGACGCTCGCCGCGATGGTGAAGGCCAGGGAGTACTGGCCCGCCTCGTCGATGACAAGAAGGTCGAGCGACTGTCGCGGAAACCGGGCCTTGTTGCTGAAGTCCCATGCCGTGCCACCGAGAACGAAGCCGCTCTGCTCGCGTTCCGCCGCGAACATCAAGTGTCCGTCCTTCGGCAGCTCTGTGTATGGAACAGGTGCGGCGTCGGCACCGTTCTTTTGCACCTTGCCGACGAGATCCGCGGAGAGTCCTGCTTTGACCACGGCCGCGAGCAGGTTCTCCACTACGGCGTGGGACTGAGCGACCACGCCGACCTTCCAGCCGTGCTTCTGAACGAGTGCGGTGATGACGTGGGCGCCGAGATAGGTCTTTCCGGTGCCCGGAGGACCCTGCACAGCGAGGTAGGACGCGTCGAGGTCGAGGATTGAGGCGGTGACCGCATCGATCCGGTCCCCCGTGACGCCCGCGAGAGAGCCGCTGCGGGTCCGTGGGGGCGTGCGACGGAGAATGTCGACCACCGGATCCTTCGGCCACGCCGGCTGAGAGTCGACGATGGCTTGTGCCCACTCCTCGATCGCGGGTTTCTGCTGCCCGGCAGGAGGCGGGGCAGCAGGAGTGAGCGCGATGGGAACAGCGTCATAGGGGTCGACCCCGGTCGGCGTCGTCTCTTCGACGAGCGCACCCCGATCGTCGACCTCGAGTACGCGAACGGTTTTGGGCACGCGGGCACCCGGGTCGCCGACCTTCGCGTCGAATGGACGACCCTCGTACTCATAGATAAGGTGCGGACCGGTCTGCTCGCCAGGCTTCATGCTGCTGCCCGGGCCCCACGAGCCGGTGAGCCGCAGCCACCGCCTCTCGTTCTTCTGTTTGCCCTCACGAAACCACGGCTTCTCTACAGTGACTCCCCCTGGTGTTACCACGAGCACGTCGCGAGTATCGGCCCAGTCGCCGACGTCCTGGACGAGCCGGGCGAAGTGGCCCCACCAGAAGCTCTTCTGCTCGCGTTGGTGGTAATCGAGAGCTGCTGCGGCAAAGGCGGCGGCTGTCTCGTCGACGGTGCGGCCGGCTGCCAGTCGGTCGCCGGCCAGCCCAAGCAGTGCGTAGCGCAGCGGCGATGGCTCGATGTCAGGGACGGCGTCTCGAGCTTCGTGCAGTGTTCCCGGCAGGACACCATTTTCGCGTCCACGCGCGAGCAGCCAGTCGCGGAGCCGCAACGTCGACACGCAGTCGTACTTGTTGTACTCACCGATCTCGTCGAGCTTGTGCTGCCCCTCCTCAGTGGAGCCGTGTGCGATCAGTTCCATCGCATCGGCGTACTCGGTGATCGAGTCGGCAGCGTTCGTGACGCCTTCTTGATTGCGCAACTCGTCACCCATGTAGAGCGGCTCAAGCTTCTTGATCGAATACGACCGCGACCCGACCCGGATGCTCTTCTTCACCATCGGGTACAGGTCAACAAGCACGTTCTCGCGCAGCAGCGCGTCGACCTGTTCTTCGCCGACGCCGTGGCGCGCGGCGATGGACGACAGGTGCGTGCGCTCGTACGAGGCGTAATGGTAGATGTGCAGGTTAGGGAACCGGGCCCGACGCTCGGCGACGAAGTCAAGGAACTGGCGGAGTGCGACCCGCTCCTCGGCGAAACTGTGCGCCCAGAACGCCGTGAACTGCTCATCGTTGTCGATGAGTCCAAACAGGTAGTCGAGCCCCCACGAGTGACCGTCACCCTCGGTGTACAGCGGGTCGCCCTCGAAGTCGAAGAAGATGTCACCGGCGTCAGGCTCGGGCAACGCGGCGAGTGCCCCGGGATTGAACACCCGAACCGGCGGCGGGGTGTGGTCGTCAGGGCTCGTCGGCCCGTGCAACTGCAGGTCAGCCTGCAGCCGGAGCCCCGCAAAAGTTGAGTCACCCATCCCCTCAATGCTCGAGCCCGGGTATGCAGCGAGTTCTTCGATCGTGGTGATGCCGGCCTTCGCCAAGCGCGCGCGCTGGGTCACCCGCATGCCTGCGACGAGCAAGACATCTCGACTGGCCTGAATTTCAAGCTCGCAGGTCTCGCAGCGCCCACAGATCGTGTACCGCTCATCACCCCACGCCACAAACTCGGTGTCGGCCAACCGCTCGGCGATGATCTGTGCGAGTCGCTGCTTGCGTTTGCGGTACACCGGCAGGATGTCGCTCACCCGGTGTTCACTCGTGGTGCCGTTTCCGAGCAACAGTTCCACCGTGTCAGCGGCGACCACCCCTCGGCGCTCGAGCTGTTCGACGTAGGCCGCCAGCTGCAGCAGCGCGGTGACCTTGGCCGAACGCGCCAGTTTGGTGTCCTGCACGAGGTAGCGACCATCCGGCAGCCGCACGATGAAGTCGGCGAACCCGACGAACACCCCGTCAAAGAAGGTGGCCTGAAAAACGACATCGGCCTCACTCGCGAAGGCCCGGTCGGTCGCGGCGACCGCAGCCTCAAGAGCGTCGCGAGTCATCTTGTCTGGGCGGTGGATCTCGCTCACACCCTCGCCGAACTCGGCTCGATACAGCTCAAGCACCCGCGCCTCGTGCTCGTCTCCGAGCCGGCCGGTGCGGGCCAGCATGGCGTCGGCTTTCTCGTCCACCCGGTCAATGCGACCGAGCTTCGCGTCAAGCTTGCGGAGGAAGGCGAACTCACACTTCGACGCAGCGGTCAGGTCGCTCGCACTGGTCACAAGTGTGTCGTCAAGAAAGAACACGGAACCTCCGGGGATCGGGTCGTTCCGAGGCTAGCGCGAGGTCCTGACACTGAGGTGCCCACAAGCATCCGTTATGCGATGGACAGTGCCACTCCATCGAGAATGTCGTGCTCGCTCGTGATCACTTCGGTCAGCGGGTGGTCGGTACCCGCCGTCGCCTCGCGCACGAACGTCAGCACTTCGGCCCAAATCGCCGCGCCGGCGGCGATCACGTCAACCCGGCCCTCGTGCATGTACGGCAGGGAGGCACGTGCGTCGCGCGGCAGAGTGGCGAGGTCATCGCACGCGGCCAGGACGGTCTCAAGTGGCAACCGCGCCCCGTTAATCGCGACCGGGTCGTAGCCCGGCAAGCCCAGCGCGTGCGCGGTGATCGTCGTCACCGTTCCGGCAACACCCAGAACGGCGGATGCCTCCGACACGTCGACCACTCGCCCCGCCTCCTCGAGGGCGGAGCGCACGTCGCGGGCCAGTGCGTCCCGATCGGCTGGCGTCATTGGGTCGCTGGTGACGTGTCGCTCGGTGAGGCGGACGCAACCGACATCCATCGAGAACGCCGAGATCGGGCTCGTGTCGCCGAGCACCAGTTCGGTCGAGCCGCCGCCGAGGTCGACCACGAGGCGCGTTGCGGCAGCGGAGCCGCTCGTGTCGAGCACACTCAGCGCACCGCGGAACGACAGTTCGGCTTCGTCGCGACCGTCGAGCACCTCGGGTTCGACCCCGAGCAGCTCGCGGACCGGGCCAAGAAAGGCGTCCCGATTCGAGGCATCACGGGTCGCACTGGTGGCGACGAACCGCAACCGCTCTACGCCGTGCAGTGCACAGAGGTCGGCGTACCGCCGGGTCGCGGCCAGGGTGCGGGCGAGCGCGTCGTCGGCGAAGCGGCCCGTGCGGTCGACGCCCTGGCCGAGCCGAACGACCTCGAGCGTGCGCACGACATCGGTCAGCTGCCCATCGCTCACGTCGGCGATGAGCAGGCGGATCGAGTTGGTTCCGCAATCGATGGCGGCGACTCGGGTCATGGGCAGCTCCTGGAACGTGGTGCGCGGCCGCCTCCTCGGCGAGCGCTGCAGGTGTATGCGAGCGCCGCAGAAGTATCTGCAGCCCTCGCATGGAACTGTAGCGGGCGGTGGGTGTGCGGCCGCCCCGAGCGCTCGCGCACCGTGCGAACTAGGCTGGGCGCACCCATGACTGCCGAACATTCGCACCAAGCGCTCGACGACCAGACCCGTCGGCTCGTCGGCGCGCTGCGCGGGCGGGTGCTCGAGATCGGCGCTGGCTACGGCGAAAACTTCGACATCCTGCCGGGAGATATCGACTACATCGGGCTTGAGCCCAACCCGAAACGACTCGACGAGCTCGCGTATGAGGCCGAACGGAACGGGCACCCGACGCCACCGCTCGCTGCTCAGGCCGAGAACATTCCGCTCCCGGACGCGAGCGTCGACGCTGTACTGGGCACCATGGTGCTCTGCTCGGTTCGTGACACCGAGCGAGTGCTCGCCGAGGTGGCGCGGGTACTCAAGCCCGGCGGCTCATACGTGTTTGTCGAGCACGTCGGCGCCCCGCGCGGCTCGTGGCGGCGGGCCGCCCAGCGAATCGCGGCCCCGTTCATGCGGCTGGCCGCTGGTGGTTGCGACCCGGTGCGCGACACCGAGTCACGCATCCGCGCCTCGCAACTCGAGGTCACCGAGATGGAGCACTACGACCTCCCGGGCGCGCTCGGCGTTTCGGTGCCGTTCGTCGCGGGCGTGGTGACCAAGCCGCGGGAGCAGTAGCCGCCGCAGCGCTCTGGCACTCCATACCAGTCCGGGTGCCGGTTTGTCTCGCCCTTTCACCCCTCGAGCCTGCGCGTTAGCGTGGGTGCATGACTGATTCCGAGAACACCACATCCGAGAACGGCACCGACTCGAGTACCGAAGACACGGCGAGCCAGCCCGCGGAAAACCTGCCTGACGGTTCGGGTTCCGACAACCCGAACAAGGGCGACACCGACCGCGACACCGTGTCGGGCGGCCCTGCAGACTAAGCACGAGCCCGTTCGGATGCCGCAAGACCGCGGTTTGGTTCAGCCATAACGCGGATTAGCGGCATCTGAAAACACGAACCCGGTGCTGCCGCCGGACGCACGCGCCCTCAGCGAACGGATGCTGTGGGGCAGCTTCCCGGGCGGCTCGCTGTCAGTGGCGCGTGAGAGCATTAGAGGATGTCGTCGAGCGCAACTCCCCTGGTCGATGTGACCGACATCATCCGGCTCGTCGGCAACTCGGCGTTCAACCGCGCTGCCGTGTACGCCCGCAACGGCGCCGTGCTCAAGGTCAACTGGAACTCTGACACGAACCGCCTGACGGGCACCGTGCAGGGCACCGACTTCGAGCCGTACGTGTGCAAGGTCAACCTGTCGACCGGGGCGAAGAACTACAGCCGCCCGACGTCGAGCACTTGCACCTGTCCACTCGGCGGGGCCTGCAAACACGTAGCCGCCACCCTGCTTGCCAGCAACGCGGCCCGGGTGAAGCAACTCAATGCCGGCTCTGCGGCGAGCGCGCGCACGAGTGACGAGGGCTGGGCCGACGAGTCCACCGCGGTCGATGATCCCTGGCTGGAACGCCAGATGCGACAGGCCGACGAGTGGGCGGGCATTGAACACCGACCGCTCAAACCGAAGCAGACGGAACCCGCCGGTCCGCCGCAGCCGGCGTGGAAGACCGCCGTCAGTGCCCTGACCGGCGACGGGTCAGCATCCGCTCCACTGACCCACACGCTGATGGGCCTGCAGTTCGAGCTGCGCGAGCAGACGCCACGAACGAAGCACCGGTGGAACGGCCCGACCGCACGCACAGCGAAATCAACGAGCGAGCTCAGTGAGTACCGGTTGGGCGTTCGCCCTGTCATCCGCAACGCCAAGGGCAACTGGGTACGCACCAACGTCGGCTGGAACACCTTCAGCTACCAGGTCAACCGCCTCGGCCTTCACCCCGACCAGCACCGCTGGTTTGGTCAGTTCTCGGCGCTGCACCGCGCTACCCGCGAGGTTTACGTCGGCGGGCAGGAGCTCGACTGGCTCTACCTCGACGAGTTCCACAGCCCGCTGCTCTGGACCCTGCTGGCCGAGGGCAGACGGTTGAACATCGAGTTCCTCGGGTCGAAGAAAGACGCCACCGTCACCATTGGCAGCGAGGCCCGGGTGACCCTCGACGCACGCACCGACAGCGACGACCTCAGGCTCGACACCACCCTCGTCATCGACGGCACTGAGCACCCGGCAGCCAACGCCGGCACCATCGGCAACCACGGCATCTACAGCTACGCGCTAGACCCGGTGCCAACATTCACGCTCGCACCGACAGCCGCGCCACTCACCGATGAGCAACGCCGGCTGATCGGCCGCCCATCGACGGTGGTCGTTCCGCACGACGACATCGGTGAGTTCCTCACCGAGTTCTACCCGAAGCTCCGCCGTTCCATCGCGATCACCTCGTCGAACGACACCGTCGCCTTCCCCGAAGTTCTGCCGCCGACCCTCGTGCTCACCGCCAGCTTCGGTGCGAAGCACACCCTCAGTCTGGACTGGGGCTGGGAGTACGCGGAGGGCAGTTCAGTGAGACGGATGCCCCTGGCGGCGTCGCCCGCTGACGCTCACCTGCGCGATACGGAGACCGAATGGGCGGTGGCCCAGGCGGCCACCCGAATCCTGCGGCCGGCTCCGCTCGCACCGGTAGCCCTGCAGGGGCTCGATGCCGCGGAGTTCACCGACAAGGTGCTACCCGAGATTGAGGCGACCGACGGTATCCGGGTGGATGTGATCGGCGAGCGCCCCGATTACCGTGAGCTGACCGACACCCCGCAGCTCAAGGTCACCACTGTCGAGACCGACCAGCGCGACTGGTTCGACCTCGGGGTTGTCGTGACGATCGACGGCAAGAACATTCCGTTCGGGCCACTGTTCAAGGCCCTGTCAAAGGGCCAGAAGAAACTTCTGCTCATCGACAACAGTTACCTCTCGCTCGAACAGCCCGAGTTCGCGCAGCTGCACGAGCTGATCGAGGAGGCTCGGTCACTGGCCGAATGGGACACCGGCCTTCGGATCAGCCGCTACCAGTCGAGCCTCTGGGAAGACCTCGAGGAACTCGCCGACGAGAGCGAGCAGGCCGCGTCGTGGAAGGCGTCGGTCACCGGGCTACGCGAGCTCACCAGCGTCGAGCAGACCCCGCTGCCCGCCGGCTTGAACGCGACCCTGCGGCCGTACCAGCACGACGGGTTCAACTGGCTCGCGTTCCTCTGGAAGCACTCGCTCGGCGGCGTTCTCGCCGACGACATGGGTCTCGGAAAAACCTTGCAGGCCCTCGCGCTCATCGCCCACGCGAAAGAGACCGCGGCGCCGGGTGAGCACCGCCCGTTCCTCGTTGTCGCGCCGACGAGCGTCGTGTCGAACTGGCACGCCGAAGCCCAGCGCTTTGCTCCAGGTCTCACGGTCGCGACGGTCACGGCGACCCGGGCCAAGCACCGCCGGGTCACCCGCTTTGCCGACGTTGACATCGTGCTCACCTCGTACACGCTCATGCGTCTCGACTTTGAGGCATACGCCGAGCACGACTGGGCCGGCCTCATCTTCGACGAGGCGCAGTTCCTCAAGAACCGCACCTCCCGGGTGCACCAGGCCGCCCGCGACCTGCGCGCCCCATTCAAACTGGCGATCACCGGCACACCGATGGAGAACAACCTCCTCGAACTCTGGAGCCTGTTCGCGATCGTCGCACCTGGCCTGTTCCCCTCGGCGAAAAAGTTCACCGATTCCTACGCGAAGCCCATCGAGAGCGGATCGAACGACGACCTCCTGCCTCGCTTGCGCCGCCGCATCCGCCCCCTCATGATGCGCCGGACGAAAGAACTCGTCGCAAGCGACCTGCCCGCGAAGCAGGAACAGGTGCTCGCCATCGACCTCAACCCCAAGCACCGCAAGCTCTACGACACGTTCCTGCAACGCGAGCGGCAGAAGCTGCTCGGTCTGCTCGGCGACATGGACAAGAACCGGTTCATCGTGTTCCGCTCGCTCACCCTGCTGCGCATGCTCTCGCTCGACGCTTCACTCGTCGACGAGCAGTACGCGAATGTGCCGTCGTCGAAGCTCGACGCCCTGTTTGAACAGCTCGAAGACGTGCTCGCCGAGGGCCACCGCACCCTCGTCTTCAGCCAGTTCACCTCGTTCCTGCAAAAGGCTGCCGCACGTCTCGACGCCCAGGGCATCCCGTACGCGTACCTCGACGGTTCAACCATCAAGCGAGCGGATGTCATTAATCGCTTCAAAAACGGAGAAGCGCCGGTCTTCCTCATCAGCTTGAAGGCGGGTGGTTTTGGGCTCAACCTCACCGAAGCCGATTACGTGTTCCTGCTCGACCCGTGGTGGAACCCGGCCAGCGAGGCGCAGGCGGTCGACCGCACCCACCGCATCGGTCAGACCAAGAACGTCATGGTCTACCGCATGGTCGCCAACGGCACCATCGAGGAGAAGGTGATGAAGCTGAAGGAGCAGAAGGCCAAGCTGTTCAGCTCGGTGATGGACGATGACGCCGTGTTCAGCTCGGCGCTCACCGCCGATGACATCCGAGGCCTGCTCGAGGAGCCCGAGTCACCACCGACCGCGCTGGAGCGGGCTGCTGAAGACTTCGCGGTGGCCGACGCCGAGCGCCGCTCACGCTGGGTGGCCGTCGACTGACGCATCGGAGCCACGGTGACCGGAACCTCGTGACCACGGGTGGCACCCGCTCGGGGGATATACGTCACCTCGATCGGTTCTTAGACTTGGCCAATGCTGGACCCGACCCGAATAGAGACGGTCTCGAAGACCGTTCGTGAGCGCATCGTTGATGCGTCTTATCCGATGTTCATTCGATCGGGAATTCGCGATGTGACCCCCGAGAAAGTACAACTGGCGGCCGGTGTCACGGCCGAAGAGTTCAATCGCGAGTTCGCATCACGCGATGACCTGGGTGTCGCCGCTCTGGATAAGCGCGAGCGCGACTGGACCGTCGGGATTGTGGCGGCGGGAGCCCTCGCCCGCGGTACAACCCCCGAGACCCGGCTCCTCGCTATCTTCGACGTCTTCGACGAGTGGTTCCACCGCGATGACTACGAAGCGTGCACCTTCGTGAACGTTCTCCTGGAGATGGGGCGGGAGCATCCGCTCGGCCAGGCAAGCATCGTGCATCTCCACTACATCCGACACTTCGTCGAGAGCCTTGCACTCGAGGCGGGCCTCATCGACATCGACGACTTCGGCTGGTCATGGCACATCCTCATGAAGGGCGCGATCATCAGTGCCGCCGAGGGCGACGCGGGAGCAGCGAGACGGGCCCGCGCGATGGCTCGTGACCTCATCGATCGGTTCTCACCGGTGACTGCGCCGGCGTCGGACCGTGATCCCGCAATCTACGACGACATCGACTGGGACATCGACGACGCCGTCACCGGGCGGCGGCCGAACGTCGATTCCAGCCTGTCGTTCGACGACTACCACTGAGCCCGGCCGCCACTGAGTCTCGAGTCGTAGCCGTCCACACGGCTGGCGCACTCGAGCTCCGCAAAGGGTTTAGGCGCGCTCAGCCACTGCAGCAAGCCCGTCGAGCATGATCCGCCAGTTCGCGGCCGAGTGCTCGGCGGCCTCGGCGCTCGGGTTGTTGTCCTGGCTTAACTCAACGTGCGTGCCTGAGTCGATCGGCGTGAGCCGGTAGCTGAGCTCGTGGTAATTCTCCGGCACATCGTCCTGCCCGGTCAGCGGGCTGAAGTGCGTCATTCTCAGCACACGACCCGGCTCGATCTCGAGGATATGCCCGTGGTCCTCGTATGGCGTGCCCTTCCACTCGCCCGACCAGGTAATCGGATCACCGACGCGCCAGGTCGAGTTCACCCGGGCGCCGAACATGATCTCGGGATTGGGGCCCGGCTCGGTGAGTACGTCCCACACAGTTTCCGGTGGTGCCGCGATGTCGCGTTCGGCGCGCGCGATGTAGTCGCTCATGGTGCTCCCGTCGTCAGTGAGGCTCACCGCTCAGGCTGATACTTAGGCGACGCGAGCACAAGGGGTTAGTGCGGGGCGTGGTACTCGGCTTCGCCGCGCTTCCAGTACCCCTTGACGATGGCGGTCGCCGGGTCGAGTTGCCACCGGTCGAAAACCAGCGCGCGACCCGATCGCACAATCGACTGCTCGGCGGCGATGAACGCGAACACGTCCCCGGCGGGGCGGTCAGCCGCACCGAGGCTGTCGAGCGCTGAGCCGAGGATCGAGCTCTCCGGGGCGTTCCCCCGATGCACCCAGCGCACCGTGATCCCAGCCGGCGCGTCGAGAGCCTGCTCGAAGGCAGCATCCGTCACTTCGACGAAAACGGTGCCGATGGCATCCGCTCTCATGATCGACAGGAATCGTTTGATCGCGGGCAGGGCGGTTTCGTCGCCGGCGAGGAACCAGCCGTCGGGCTGCCCGTTCATGACGAGTGAGCCGCGAGGGCCGCCGATGCCGACCGTTGAGCCGAGCGGTGCGGTGGCGGCCCACGGGCCGGCCACCCCAGCATCGCCGTGGATGACGAATTCGAGGTCGAGGATGCCGGCGTCGGCGTCCCAGGCGAACGGCGTGTACTCGCGGCTGACCCCCGTGCGCAGAACAGCCGGGTCGGTGCTCGGCTCACCGTCCGGATTGCGGAAGAAGACCCGAATGTGGTCGTCGGAACCGAGCGACCCGAAGCCGCGCAGGTCATGCCCTTCGAACCGCAATCGGGCGTAGGTCGGCGTGATCCAGTCACGCCGAGTGAGGGTCGCGGAGCGGAAGACGAGCTCCCGCGGGGTACGGGTGAGCGAGAAGGCCACGAAAACTCCGAGTTCGACAAAGTGTTTACTTTTAGGTTAGCCTAACCTTCACTGCCTCGCCCCCTTGGGGGGTGCCGCACCGGCCGTTCGGCCATCAATCCCTGTGAACTGGAGATCTTCCGATGACCCCTGCCCGCACTCGCGTCCTCTCGCTCAGCGCACTCGCGCTGGCCAGCGCCCTCGCCGTTTCCGGTTGTGCGTCGACTCCCGCTGAGTCAGCCCCGGCGACGGCTGCCGCCACCGAGATTGAGGTGACGCACGCACAGGGAACGACCGAGGTGCCGGTGAACCCGGACAAGGTCATCACCTTCGACATGGCTTCGCTCGACACGCTTGACGCACTCGGCGTCGAGGTCGCCGGTCTGCCGCAGCAGAACGTCCCGGAGTACCTCAGTGAGTACGCCGACGACAAGTACCTCAACGCGGGCACCCTGTTCGAGCCCGACTACGAGGCCGTCAACGCGGCCGAGCCCGACCTCATCATCGTGGCGAACCGCTCCGCGGAGGCCTATGACGAGCTCAGCAAGATCGCTCCGACCATCGACCTCACCCTCGACTGGGAGAACTACCTGCCGAGTTTCCGCACCAACGTCGAGACGCTCGGCGAGATCTTCGAGAAGGACGACGAAGCCGCAACGGCACTCGATGAGATCGAGAACAAGATCGCGGCAGCGAAAAAATTGACGACGGATGCCGGTACCGGCCTGATCATCATGACCAATGCCGGCGAGATTAACGCGTTCGGCAGCGGAAGCCGCTTCGGCTGGCTGCACGATGAGCTTGGCCTCCTCCCCGCGATTGACGACGTTGACGCGGCCACTCACGGTGACCCCGTCTCGGCCGAGTTCATTCTCGAGACCAACCCCGACTGGCTGCTCGTCATCGACCGGGACGCCGCCGTCGGCGAAAGCGGCTCAACCGCCGAGCAGGTGCTCGACAACGAGGTCATCGCCGGAAGCACCGCGTGGCAGAACGACCAGGTCATGTACCTCGACAGCGTTCCGTTCTACGTCGTCATGAGCGGCCTCAGTGCCGTCAACCAGATGGTCGACCAGATCACGGACGGCCTGGGCTAATTTCCGCTGCACCCTCTCTCGAAGCGCCCTCCGTGACCGAGGACGCTTCGGCGCACCCGAAACCCCGGCGCCGCTCGGCCTTCTGGCTGACCAGCGCCGGGGTCGTCGTCGTCCTCCTCGCCGTCGCCAGTACATTCATCGGCGTGAGTGACGTGTCACCGATGAGCCTTCTCGAGCAGGGACCAGACGGTAAAGCGGCCCAGCTGCTCGTGGTCAGCCGACTCCCCCGCACCCTCGCCCTCGTGCTCACCGGTGTGGCCATGTCGATCGTCGGCCTCATCATGCAGATGCTCGTGCGCAACAAATTCGTCGAGCCGTCGACGACCGGCACCGCTGAGTCCGCCGCCCTGGGCCTGCTCGTGGTCACCATCGTCGCGCCGACGCTGCCGCTCTTCGGCAAGATGCTCGTTGCCGCGCTCTTCGCCCTGGCCGGCACCGGGCTCTTCCTGCTCATCCTCCGCCGCATCCCGGTGCGCTCGATCGTGCTAGTTCCCCTCGTCGGCATCATGCTCGGCGGCGTCATCGGCGCGGTCACGACCTTCTTCGCCTACCGGCTCGACCTGCTGCAGACCCTGGGCACCTGGATGACCGGCGACTTCTCCGGCATCCTCCGCGGCCGGTACGAACTGCTCTGGATCGCCCTCGCGATGACCGTGGTGGCCTGGATCGCCGCCGACCGGTTCACCGTTGTCGGCCTCGGCCAGGAGTTCACCACCAACCTCGGCCTGCACTACGGCCGGGTACTCGCGCTCGGCCTCACCATCGTCGCCGTCGTCACCGCCATTGTCGTCGTCACCGCAGGAGTCATTCCGTTCCTCGGCCTCATCGTGCCGAACATCGTCAGCATCGCGAGAGGCGACAACGTCAGACGCTCGATCCCCTGGGTCGCCGTCCTTGGGGCGGGATTCGTGCTGATCTGCGACATCATCGGCCGCGTCCTTCGCTTCCCCTATGAGATCCCGCTCGGCATCGTCGTCGGTGTGATCGGCTCTGTGCTCTTCCTGTACCTGTTGCTGAGGAGGCCGGCACGTGCCCACTGACACCCTGGCCCGCTCCCGCGTCGACTCGATTCTCGCCGCGACCCGTCGACCGGGCGGGCGACTGGCGATCCTTGCCGCGCTGGCTGCGGCATCCGTACTCCTCTTTCTCACGGCAAACATCACCGGCAGTTGGGATTTCGCGGTGCCGTTCCGTGCCCGCAAGGTGTACGCCATGGTGCTCGTCGCGTTCGCGATCGGTGTGTCGACCGTGCTGTTCCAGACCATCACCGACAACCGCATTCTCACTCCGTCGATCATGGGGTTCGATTCGCTCTACCTGCTCATCCAGACGCTCGTGGTCTTCGTGTTTGGTGCGAGCGCGCTGGCTACGGCCGACGACCGGGTAAAATGGCTGGTCGAGGTTGCCGTCATGGTGGCGTTCTCGACCGTGCTGTTCCGCTGGATCTTCGCGGGTGCGAAGCGCAGCATCTACCTGCTTGTGCTCGTCGGCATCGTCTTTGGAACGCTCTTTCGCAGCCTGTCGTCGATGATGCAGCGGATGCTTGACCCAGCGTCGTTCGCGGTGCTCACTGACGCTTCATTCGCCAGTTTCAATGCCGTCGACGAGGAACTGATGCTGCTGGCCGCGATCGCGGTGCTCGGTGTCAGCGTCGTGGGACTGCGGATGCTGCGGGTGTTCGACGTGATTGGGCTCGGCGAGAGCCATGCAATCGGGCTCGGCGTGAACCACCGGCGCGTGGTGACCGTCATGCTCGTGCTGATCGCGGTACTGGTGTCGGTGTCGACAGCGCTGGTCGGGCCGATCACGTTCTTCGGGCTGATCGTGTCGAACCTCGCCTACGCGCTGCTCGGCTCGTCGCGGCACCTGCTCGTGCTGCCCGCCACCGTGCTGCTCGGGGTGATTTGCCTCGTCGGCGGCCAGTTCATTCTCGAGCACGTGTTCGCACTGGACACTGCACTCAGCGTCGTGATCGAGTTTGTCGGCGGCATCCTGTTCATTGTTCTGCTGCTGAAAAGAGGGGTGCGATGATCTCGATCACGCAAGTAACCAAGCGATACGGGCGGCACGCGGTCGTCGACGACGTGACGCTTGAGCTGGGCGGATGCGGCGTCACTTCGATCATCGGGCCCAACGGCGCCGGCAAGTCGACGCTCCTGTCGATGGTGGCCCGGCTACTTCCGCTCGATGGCGGCTCGATCTCGATCGACGGGCTCGACGTCAGGTCAACCCCGGGCTCGGTGCTGGCCACCAAGGTCGCCGTGCTGCGGCAGGACAACCACCTGGCCGCCCGGCTCACCGTGCAGGACCTCGTGTCGTTCGGGCGCTACCCGTACTCGAAGGGGCGGCTCAACGCCACCGACCGGGAGGCCATTGACCGGGCCATCGGCTACCTCGACCTTGCGCCGTTCGCCGACCGGTTCCTCGATGAACTGTCGGGCGGGCAGAGGCAACGCGCGTTCATCGCCATGGTGCTCGCCCAGGACACCGACTACGTGCTGCTCGACGAACCGCTCAACAACCTCGATCTGCGGCACGCGGTCGAGATCATGAAGCTGCTGCGCGCCGCGGCCGACGACACCGGCAAGCGGATCGTACTGGTCATGCATGACATCAACTTCGCCTCGGTCTACTCCGATGAGATCGTGGCGATGCGCGACGGCCGCGTTGTGGTGCATGGCCCGTCGGACGCCGTGATGCAGTCTGAGGTGCTCGGCTCGATCTACGATCTGCCGATCGACGTGCGTGAGGTCGACGGCGAGCGGATCGGCTTCTACTACCGATAAACCCCTGGCCAGGGCCGAGAGACGCGACGCAGGAACGCGCCCCGAAGCATCCGTTCGCCCACCGAATGGGGTACACCACCGCGTCCTGCCCGCCTGAAAGGGTGTGTGAGGGTGAAAGTATGAAGAAATTAGTTGCACCCCTCGTTCTTGCTCTGGCGCTCACGTTGACCGCGTGTAGCGGGACCCAGACTCCACCGCCCGCCGCCGATTCGGCACCCGCCGAGAAAGCCCCCGTGGTTGAGGCGCCGAAACCGGCCGATCTGGTCGGCTCATGGAAACAGAACAACGCGGCCAGCGAGGACTCGTTCCAGCAGGCAACGATCACGGCCGACACCATCACCATCGAGTGGGTCGCAGACGGCGGAGCGACCACCGCGATTTACTGGGTCGGCACGTTCCAGGCACCGACTGACGCCAACGAACCGTACGTGTGGACGTCGCAGAGGGATGCAGCGGCAACGGACTCCGCGCTGATGGCATCCACCGATGACACGAAGGAGTTCACTTTCGAGGGCGAGGAGATCAGCTACCCCGTCAGCGCACTCGGGATGACAACGACGGTCAGCCTGGCACGCACCTAATACCGTCCCGCGGCGTGGGGTCGCTCGCGAAACCTGTGACCCCACACCGCGTTACCTGAGCATTATTCGAGAATCCGCTCGGAGCCAAAATCGCCGACTTAGGGTGAACGCCACGAGCCGCGACGGAGCGGCCAGAAGGTGGGACTCTCATGAGCGACAACATCGGCACACTGAACACCGAGGATGCGGCGAACGAACACAGCATCCGGGACTGGGCGGACCTCGGGCAGGAGATGTGGTCGTATCTGACCGGCCGCAGCGCGGTGATCGACTACAACGTCATCGACATGACCGTGGAGGTCCCGCGCGACATCGGCCCTGACGCGCCACGGGCCACGTGGAAGTTCAATGGGACAGTCCGAATCACCACGAGCGACAACTCAAGCAGCGGCACCGCGCCTGGCGCGTGACATGGCTACCACGTTCCTGAACATCGACATGGTGTTCTCGCTCGATGAGCCCGAATCGGACGATTCGCCACCGCGAATGCAGGGCACAATGCGGGCGAACGGCACCGATGTTGACGTGTACACGAGCAACCCCGAAGTCCTGTTTGCGGGCCGTCGGCCGACGTTCAGGACCCTGCGCGGTGTCGCGGACGAGTTGGCGCAGCGCGGCTTGACGGTCGCGCTCAGCGGCCCGAACGGAATGATCGCGCGGATTGGGGCGGTCACGAGTCCGGTGGCACAACGGGTGATTACACGCTCGCCGCACATCGAGCTCGGGGCTCCAGCGGCACTCGCGCCGTTACTCACCGCGAAGCGCCGCAGTGCCGGTGCGGTCGCGGCTCTCGAGCCGCCTCCGCCGACGTTGTTCCCGTTCGCGCCGACCTTCGATCGCCGGGTGCGTCGGCGGGTCACCACGACCCACTACACACCCAGCGCTGGGCGGCCGCGGTTGATCTTCACGGTGGGCTCCGAGAACTGGCGCGGCCAGCGGCCGCGCGAGTTCGATCTCCTTCCCACGGTGACGCGAATCGGATCGGGCGAGTCCGCCGACCTGCGGCTGGATGGGCTCCTCGACGCGCACGCCGAGATCGTTCACGACAAGAACGACGAGTACGTCTTCTACCCGTCGGTTCGAGCAGGCGCATCGACGTCGAGTGGCCGGAGAACTGACGGGCAAATCCTCCGCACCGGGGCACGTGTCGAGCTCGGGCCGTGGCGCATGGCGTTCTTCCGCGAGGAGTTCGCCGATCACGGTCGACCGTTTGGTGGACGGGTCGGCGGTGAGTTGTCGGTGCAGAAGCCGCAGCCACCCAGGCACGCTGCGCCGCCGAACCCGGCGAACTAACCGGGCACTCTTCCGCGAGTGGGCGCTGCCCGACACAATAGGGTGAACTGCCCACTCGCCGAGGAGACCCATGACCACCATCGCGATTCTCGGCGCCGGGTCGATGGGTCACACCCACGCGGCGGCCTGGACGGAGCTGGGTTGCGACATCGCCTACGTCTGCAGCCCGTCGGGCACGGCCCTCGCCGAAGCGCCAGGCGCACAGACGGTGACCGAGCTTGCCGAGGTCCTCGCCGACCCGAGCGTTGACATCGTCTCCATCTGCACCCCGACACCGACCCACCGCGAGTTCGCGGTTCGATCGCTGGCCGCCGGCAAACACGTGCTGCTGGAGAAGCCCATCGCCCTGTCCGTGGCCGACGCTCTCGCGATCTCCGCGGCCGCCCAGGCAAGCAGCCGGATCTTGATGGTGGCGCACGTCGTCCGATTTTTTGAGGGGTACCGGCGCGCCCGTGCCGACGTCGAGGCCGGCCGGATCGGCACCGTCCTGTCGGCCCGCGCCAGGCGGCTGATCACCAAACCGGACACACAATGGTGGTACGACCCGGCGGCATCGGGCGGCGCCGTGGTCGACGTGGGCATCCACGACTTCGACCAGCTCAACCTCTTCCTCGGCACACCGGTCGCCGTGACCAGCCGCGCAGCGAGCGCCCTCGGCCCGATCGAGACAACCGTCGACTATGAGTCCGGCGCGCTCGGCACGGTGCTCACCTTCGCCGATCTCCCTGAAGGGGCCCCGTTCACGACCTCGCTCGAGCTCATCGGTACCGACGGACTCATCGACTACGACTTCTCGGCCGCTGGCCCGACGGCGACCGAACCGGGTGCCGGAGTGAACTCCTACCGACGTGCGACCGCGACCGGCAGCTCGAGTGAGACGCTGCCGAGCGTCGACGCCTACGTGCGGCAGGCTGCGTACTTCCTGGAGTGCCTGCGCGACGCGACCGATCCCGATTATTGCCCGACGGCATCCGCTGTTCTCGCTCTTGATGTGGCACTGGCCGCTCGACAGTCGCTTCTCAGCGGAGAAACCGTGCTGCTCGAAGAACGAGCTTGAGGACGCCCCGACCTGCCCCGCCCCGCCCCGAGAGGACACCGTGACCGAACTGCGCCGAGGAACCCTCACCCTGCCGACGTCCGTCAACGGCCCGTCGAACCCGCTGCCCAATCTCTTCGGCACGGGCGACATCCACGCGGCGTCGGGCTTTGAGGATGCGGCGGCCGAGGGACCGACCGGCGAACTCGCCGAAGACGCCCGGCCGAGCCGCGGCCAGACCGCGATGCCGTACCTCGACCAGGACGGCTATTCGGCCACCGAAGAACCGCGCGAGCACGCCACACTCGTGCTCGAGAACGCGCACATCACCGCCACCTTCCTTCCCAACCTCGGCGGGCGGCTCTGGTCGCTCGTCGACCGCGGCACCGGCCGGGAGCTTCTGCACCAAAACGACGCCATCCGGTTGCGCAACCTCGCTCTCCGCAACGCCTGGTTCGCCGGCGGCGTCGAGTGGAACATCGGCATGATCGGCCACTCGCCCTTCACCTGCTCGCCGATGCACACCGCGGCGCTGAGCGGCCCGAACGGCGAGGTTGGCCTGCGCTTCTTCGAGTACGAGCGCATCCGCAACGTGAGTTTTCGCGTCGACGCGTGGCTGCCAGACGACTCCCGTGAACTCTTCGTCCGCGGCACGATCCTCAACGACCAGCCCGTCGCGACGCCGATGTACTGGTGGTCGAACATGGCCGTCCGCCAGCACCCGGACACTCGCGTGCTCGCCCCGGCGACCGCCGCCTGGAAGTACGGTTCCGAACGGGTGCTCAGCGTCGTGCCGATCCCCGAGGTCGACGGCGTCGACGTGACCTGGCCCGGGCGCACGAATGAAACCGTCGACTATTTTTTCGACACCACCGGCGAGCGGATGCCATGGGTCACCGCGCTGGACGGCTCCGGTTTCGGCCCCGTCCAGACGTCCACCGCAACGATGCGCGGCCGCAAACTCTTCGTCTGGGGTCAGGATTCCGGCGGCAGGCACTGGCAGGAGTGGGTCTCGGGCGATGACTCGTACTGCGAGATCCAGGCGGGGCTCGCCCGAACCCAACTCGAATACCTGAAGATGCCCGCTGCCACCGAGTGGTCCTGGGTCGAGGCGTACGGCGCCCTGCAACTCGACCCTGCCAGCGCGCAGTCCGACGACTGGGCCGCCGCCACGGACGCTGTCGCCGAGAGCCTGGCCGCCCGTCAGCTCGAGCAGCGGCTCGCCGAACTGGCCGGCCGCGACGCGTCCGATGAGCTCATCGTCGAGGTTCTCCCGAACGGCAGCGGCTGGGGCGCGGTCGAGAACGCGCTCCGCGAGCACTCCGGGCGCGATCCGCTTCCCGCCCACAGCTACCCTTTCCCCACGGATGCCTCTGGCGACGACACACAATTCTGGCTGCGTCTGTTGCGTGGCGAGCCCGCAACGCCCGACGGGCTCGACCCGAGCAAGCCACCGCTCTCCTACCAGATCGACCCGCGTTGGGTGCCGCTGCTCGAGCAGCGCACCGACTGGCTGGCTCAGCTGCACCTCGGGGTCATCGCGGCAGCGGGTGGCTCGTTCACCGAGGCCGAGCGACTCTGGCATACCTCAACCGCTCAGGTGCCGAACGCGTGGGCACTCCGCAACCTCGGTGCGCTCGCCGACGACCGCGGAACTCACACCTCCGCCGTCGAGTTCTACCGTGCGGCCCACGACCTGGCGCCAGACCTGCTACCGCTCACGCGGGAATTCCTCGCCGTCCTCGCCCGGTCCGGGCTGCACTCCGAGGTCCTCGAACTGATCGACGCGCTCGAGAGCGAGGCTCGCGCCGACGGCCGAGTGCGGGTCGCCGAGGCGCGGGCGTCCCTCGCTACCGGCGACGTCGAGCGGTGCCGGGGCATCCTCGAGGATGACCTCACCCTGGTCGACCTGCGCGAGGGTGACTCGCTGCTCGAGACCCTGTGGAACGAGTACGCGGCCGCGGCGGGGTCACCGGGTGAGCCGCTGCCGCCGCAGTACGACTTCCGGATGTGAGCCACGCGGGCCGCTTCGCCCAGCTCGCCCCGCGGCATCCGTCGTTCGAATGTCACAAGACCGCGGTAAACCGGCGTCATACCGCGTGTTTGCGGCATCCGAAGCGCACGGCGTGGCTGAAATCGGCGTTCCGGATGTGACGATTTTCACCGAATACTCACCCTCGGGTGCCACGATGCACTCATGACGGTGACGACGACATCCAAACCACTCGCGCAGCAGCTTCGCGAGGCCGGTCTGGGCTGGATTCCCGAGTCCGGCGACCAGTTCTGCCTCGACACATCGGAGTTCGAGGGTGAAGTGTTCACGGTCAGCGACATGACCATCGAGCCGCACGACTACGACACGGGCACCATCCTCGGCTTCAACGGCACTACCGAGTGGGCGCTCGACTCCGTGGCGCTCGAGAACACGCTCTGGCTTCCGCGCGAAGATCAGCTGCGCGAGCTGCTCGGCACGACCTTCAGTTTCCTGCTTCGTGTCGACGATATGTACGTCGTGGAGATCGACCGTGCGGGAGAGAAGCTGCGCTTCGACGCACCGACGGTGCCCGACGCGTACGCCCTCGCCGTTTTGGGAGTGCTGAGCGCGCAGACCGCCTGACCCGAGGCATCCGCTCGCTTGTGCATCACCGGGTGATCGATTGAGGCAGCTCGTCGCCTCCACCACAACACCCGGCACGCGAGATCCCAGCCCACAATGCTCCAGGCACGAAAAAGGCCGCCACCTCAATCGGGTGACGGCCTTTCGACTCGGGAAACTACGCGACCAGCGACGGCTCCACTGCGAGCGAGCTGACCAGGAGCTCGTCGCCCACCACACCGACCTCGATGGTCGATCCGGCAGCGAGTTCACTGTCGACCATCAGACCGGCGATGCGGTCGTCGACCTCACGCTGAATGAGGCGACGCAACGGGCGAGCACCAAACTCGGGCTCGTAGCCGTGTGTGGCGATCCAGTCGACGGCCTCGTCACTCACCGACAACGACAGCGACTGGGCCGCGAGCCGACCGGTGGTCTGCCGCAGCATCAGGCGCACGATCTCGTGCAGCTGCTCCGCGGCAAGCTTGCGGAAGAGCACAACCTCGTCGATCCGGTTGAGGAACTCGGGTGGCATGGCCTCACGCAGCTTGCCCATGACGCGGTCGCGCAGCGCCTTCTCCGAGCCGAAGCCGGTGCTGTCGTTCGCGGCGTCTGCAATGAAGCCGAGGGCTCCGCTGCGGCTGGCCAGGAATTCCGAGCCGATGTTGGACGTCATGATGATCACCGTGTTGCGGAAGTCGACCGTGCGACCCTGTCCATCGGTGAGGCGTCCGTCGTCGAGCACCTGCAGCAGCAGGTTGAACACGTCGGGGTGTGCCTTCTCGATCTCGTCGAGCAGAATCACCGAGTACGGGTTGCGGCGCACACGCTCGGTGAGCTGCCCGGCCTCGTCGTAACCGACGTACCCGGGAGGAGCACCGACGAGTCGCGAGACCGTGTGCCGTTCACCGAACTCGCTCATGTCGAAGCGCAGCATCGCCGACTCGTCGCCGAACAGCGAGAACGCGAGGGCCTTAGCCAGCTCGGTCTTACCAACACCGGTCGGTCCGAGGAACAGGAAGCTGCCCACCGGACGGCTGGGGTCGCCCATCCCTGTGCGGTTGCGGCGAACCGCCTTCGCGATCGACGTCACCGCGTCCTCCTGGCCGATGACCCGGGTGTGCAGGTCGGCCTCAAGGTGCGCGAGTCGCTGCCGGTCACTCTGGGTGATCCGGTTCGCCGGAATTCCGGTTGCCCGCGAGATGATCTCCGCGATGTGACTCTCATCAATCACGGTCTGCGAAACGGATGCTGTCGCTTGCGACTCTGCAGTCGCAATCCGTGCGCTCAACTCTTCAATCTCATCCCGAATGCGCGACGCATCCTCGTACTTTTCGGCGGCTACAGCCGTGTTCTTCTCGGCCTCGAGCACCGCAAGCTGCGCGTGCAGTTCACTCGTGTCGACGACAGGACCACGGTGCAGGCGCATGCGCGCACCGGCCTGGTCGATGAGGTCGATCGCCTTGTCGGGCAGGAACCGATCGGTCACGTATCGAGCCGAGAGGTCAACCGCGGCACGGATGGCCTCGTCGGTGTAGGTGACTCCGTGGAACTCTTCGTAGCTTCCGCGCAGCCCCTGCAGGATCAGTTCGGCGTCGTCGACGCTCGGCTCGTCCACCTGCACCGGCTGGAACCGGCGTTCGAGCGCGGCGTCCTTCTCGATCCGGCGGTACTCCTTGAGCGTTGTTGCGCCGATGATGTGCAGGTCGCCACGGGCGAGGCGCGGCTTGAGGATGTTCCCGGCATCCATTCCGCCGCTTTCTCCACCGCCGCCAGCACCCACAACGGTGTGCAGCTCGTCGATGAAGATGAGCAGTTCGCCCTTGTGCGTGGTGATTTCGTCGACAAGCTTGGTCAGCCGTTCCTCGAAGTCACCGCGGTATCGCGTCCCACCGACCATCGAGGCCAGGTCGAGCGAGATGACGCGCTTGTCCTCGAGCAGGCTCGGCACCTCGCGCTCGACGATCGCCCGGGCAATGCCCTCAACGACCGCGGTCTTTCCGACGCCGGCTTCACCGATCAGGACGGGGTTGTTCTTGGTACGACGCGAGAGAATCTCGAGCGTCTGCGCAATCTCGTCGGCGCGACCGATGACCGGGTCGAGCTTGCCCTCGCGAGCGAGCTCAGTGAGGTCGGTGCCGAACTGGTCGAGCATCGGAGTCTCGCTTGCCTGCCCACCGTTTTGCCCAGCGGATGCTTGCTCCTTGCGCGCAGCCTCGTGTCCGGCCTGCAGGGATTGCGGAGTGACGCCAAACGACGCCAGCAGCTGACCGACGGTCGCCTCCTGGTTCACCACGAAGGCGAAGAAGAGGTGCTCAGGGTCGATGTAGGTGGAGCCGAACGCGCGGGCCACTTGGTGTGCGTCGAGCAGGGCGCGTTGGGCAGCCGAGGTGAGTCCGGGCGATGTGACCGCCTCGTCGTCGGATTTTCCGGGAAGTCGCTGCTCGGCGGCGTCTGCGATCTCCTCCGGGTCTGTGCCACTGGCACGGAGTGCGTTGGCGACCATGTCGGTGCCGACGAGAACGCGCAGGATGTGCAGCGCGTCAACTTCGGTGTGGCCGTGCTCAATAGCGAAGCGGGCTGCGTCAGCAAGCACCGCGTGGGTGCGGCGACTGAGCAGCTTGGTCATGTCGATGGTGCGTCCCGACTGGGCGGCACGCTGTCCCTGCAGGTAGCGGGCAAGGAACTCGTCGAACGATTCGCTGCCGGAGCCGGCGGGGCCGAAAAATGTTGGCAATGGGACCTCCAGGTACTTGAGTGCCTACGACTCAACTTAACGCTGGAGATATTGTTCTATTCCCGGGCTGGGAAAAACCTGAGCCGTGCCCGCTCAAGTTTAGAAATGGGCGTGCACCCGCAGCCAGAGTCAGTCGACGGGCAGCAGGGTGGCGCGCTTCGGCTCGCGTCCGTCGCCGGAGGAGCGACCGGTGACCCGGCGGCCGATCCACGGCAACACGTACTCGCGGTAGTACCGGGCCGTGTTGCGCGAACGGGCGCCTGAGCCCGCGTCGGCGACCTCCTCGACGCCCCATTCGGCGGGCACCGGAACGTCGAGCGCGGTGAGCACGTTCGCGGCGACGCGCGCGTGGCCCAGGGCGTTGAGGTGAAGCTTGTCGACCGACCAGTAGCGGCTGTCGGTGAGCGTCTCGTCCGCCCAGTTGTTAACGAGGGTGACCGGCTTGGCGTGCAGGGCACCGAGCACCGCGTCGGCCAACTGGTCGCCCCGCCGCTGCATGAGGCCACCGAGCGGCAGGTGCCTGGACGGGTTCGCCCCGGCGAGCACGACGACATGGAGTCCGTCCTGTTGCAGCGCTCGGTCGACCACCTTGAGCGTCTCGTCGACGACCCAGCTGATTGTGACGCGGGGACGCATGATGTCGTTCCCGCCACCGTTGAAGGTCATCAGGTCGGGTTTCAGAGCGAGTGCCGGCTCCAGCTGTTCCGCGATGATCGGGCCGAGCTTGCGGCCCCGGATGGCGAGGTTTGCGTAGCCGATCGGCTCGTCCGCGACCGCCTGCAGGCCGAGCGCCACGAAGTCGGCCCAGCCGCGCACTCGCCCGTCGGGAAGTTCGTCACCGACGCCTTCGGTGAAGCTGTCGCCGAGCGCGACGTATCGCGAGAACTGTGCGGTCATGTATGAAACTCCGAACGGATGCTCCACCGCACCGGATGCGCGACGGGGCACGTTCCATTATCACCGCAGCCGCGTGCAGCTCAGCCGCTCGAGGTCAGGCGTGCCAGCTCGGGGCCGATACCGATATCGACCACGGCGATGCGGCCAACGTAGTGCGAAGCGGGAGCGAGGAGAAGCCCGGTTTTGCAGGCGCCGAAGGTGACCGTGAGATCGGCGGCGAGCGCGGTCGGATCGGGCACCGAGCCATCATCCGGGTGCACGCCGCTCGGCAGGTCCACCGCAACCACGAGCGGAGACTTTTTGCGCGATAGCACCGGCAGGATGGCGGCCACGATGTCCCGAGCTCGGCCGCGGAGCGCCGGGCTTGCACTCGTTCCTGTGCCGAGAATGCCGTCGACGATCACGTCGCAGTCTGAAGCGATGGATGCCGCGGCCTGCGGATCCGTGCCAGCCGACAGCATCCGTGCCCCTGATCTTTCAATCGCCGCTCGACCGTCCTCGTGCATCCGGTCGGCCGTAGGCAGGACGGTGACGTCGACGCCGGCTGCCGCGAGCTCCGCGCCCGCGAAGAGGGCGTCGCCGCCATTGTTGCCGGAGCCAACGAGGAGGAGGACGGAGCCCGGTCGATCGGGCGGAAGCAGCAGCCAGAGTTCGCGGGCGAGCGCGGCAGCCGCCCGCTGCATGAGCGGTTCGCCGGCGGCGAGCAGGGGCGCCTCGGCCGCGCGGATCTCAGCGGCGGAGTACGCCACGAGCGGCTCGGCGGTCACGACGATGACCTCAGCAGGCTTCGCCAGTTGTCGGGCACCCGCGCTCTCGGACCGGGTGCGGGCTGATCCTCGGGACGACTGGTCGGTTCGGCGAGCGCAGGGCCGTGCAGGAATTTCTCGGTGGAGTAGTTCCAAAACCAGTACTCGCCCGGCTCGAAAGTCTGCATGATCGGGTGCCCGGTTTCAGCAAAATACAGCCGCGCGTGTTGGGCTGGCGAGTTGTCGCAACAGCCGATGTGGGCGCACTGGGCGCAGCGCCGAAGGTGCAGCCACCACCCGTCGATCGCCTCGCAGTCGAGACAGATGGTTGCAGGTGGTGCGGCGCTCGGGTCGATGCCCTCACTATTGGCCATGTCATCCCTCCCCGATGGGCGAGAGCCTACTCCGCAGACACGACGGGCGAAACTGTTCGCTCAGCGAGCGCGACTACAGTCGCGCGTATCGTGCACGGGCGAAGCAATACACACCGTACGCGATGAGCCCGAGCGCAACGAGAACCAGCAGCACAACACCAAATGGCAGGTCGGTCAACGACTTCAGAGCGCCATCCAGCCCGGTCGCCTCACTCGGATCCGAGGTGAATCCGGCGATACAGAACAACACGCCGACCACGGCGACCGCGATGCCCTTCGCGATGTAGCCGACTCGACCCAGAACGGTGATCGAGCGGCCGGTTTTGCCGGCGGGCACCGAGATATCGTTGAGGAACTTTTTGCGAGCACCCTTCACAACAAAGTAGACGCCGACCGCAAGCACACCGAGGCCGAGCAGCACGACGAGAAGAACGCCACCCGGCGTTGCGAGCAGTTTTGCCGTCAGGCTCTGGGTCTGACCGGAGCCGCCACTGCCACCACCGCGGGCGACGCTGAATGCCGAGAAGCCGATCGCCAGGTAGGCGACGGCCTTGCCGCCCTCTTTCGCGCGGTCGGCCCAGGCGTCTTTGT
This sequence comes from Okibacterium sp. HSC-33S16, assembly GCF_024171565.1. GTDB lineage: Bacteria > Actinomycetota > Actinomycetes > Actinomycetales > Microbacteriaceae > Mycetocola_A. The sequence goes on along the minus strand of NZ_JALJZZ010000002.1, from coordinate 277,243 downwards.
CGGTGCCGTGAACCAGAACGGTCTCCAGAACCTGAAACAAGCCGAGTGCCCACAGTCCGACGGTCACCACCCACAGCAGGAACGTTCCGCCCGGGGTCGAGGCGAGACCGCTGAGTGCTCCACTCTGGTCCGCTTCCCCACCGGAACCAAACGCCACGCTGAGCGCGATTCCCCCAATGAGCAGGTGCAGCAGTCCATTGACGGCGAACCCCGTGCGGGCTGCCAGTTGCAGAGCCCGGTTGTTCTCGAGACGGGATGCGGCGGAGCGGGCAGACGGAGTTGCAGAGCGCGAAGACATGACTGTCACCCTAGACGCGGCAGGAAGTCGGCGCCCGAAACGGCGAAACCCTTGCGTTCGGAGGACGCAGTCTGAAAGAAGTCCCGTTTACGCCCCGCGGAGAAACGCGAGCGCTGCGTCGCGGAAGTCCTTCGAGGTCGGGGCGTTGAAGTGATTACGCCCCGGAATCTCGAAAAACTTGCTGTGCGGAGCTGCTGTAGCGAGGGTGCGAGATTTCTCCAGAATCGCGTCCTCACTCCCAGTCGCGAAGAGCACCGGTTGCTGCGGTGGATCCGCCGGGTCGGGCTGCGCGCCTCCGCGCATCCCCTCGACAAGTGATATCAGCGCTTCCAAATCATTCCCGCGGATGCCGCTGGCCATCTTCACGTAGGCGGCCGTCAGTTTGTCGGTGGGTGCGGTTCCGGTTTCGAGACACTCGCGCGCCTGGTCGGTGCGGAACCGCGTAAGCGGATCACCGTCCGGAATTCCACCGAGCACAGCGCGGGTGATCCGGTCGGGGAGGTCGAGGCAGGCCTGCCAGCCGACGCGGGCACCGAGTGAGTACCCGACGAACAGGGCTTCGTCGAGCAGAAAGGTGTCGAGCACGTCAAGTAGATCGCTCACGAGCAACGGCATTGTGTAAGCGTCTGGGGTGTGCGGTTTGCTGCTCGCGCCGTGGCCGCGCTGGTCGATCGCGATGACCCGAAACCCTGCGCGACCCAGTACCCGAGTCCACCCGGCGTGGTGCCAGTTGAGCAGACCGCCCGACGCGAAACCATGCACCAGTACGACGGGGGTTCCGCTCGGGTCGCCGAACTCGTAGGTTGCGATGCGGACGTTGTCCGACGACAGAACGAATCGAGGGTCGGGCGATTCCGGCAGCAAGGGCATGCTCCTATTATCGACGCCAGTAAACTCACCGCATGAGCGCTTCACATGGAGTCACCCACGTTGTCCTCGTTCGCTGGGCACCGACGACCCCTCCGAATGTCCGCGAATCCATTCGGGCGACTGCCCGCTCGCTGGCTACAGAGATTCCCGGCATCAGCCGACTCGTCGAGGGGCCCAGCGTCAGCCCGGAAAACCTCGAGCAAGGGTTCGACTACGCTCTTGTCATTGACTTCGTGGACTCCCACGCTCGGGACAACTACCTTCCTCACCCAGCGCATCTGCCCCTGGCAAGGGAGCTAGGCCAGCACTCCGAGTCGGTCGTGGTTTTCGACGTATAGCCCGCTTTCGTGCTGATCGTCACTTACCGGCGAAGCACCGCCAGACGAGACGATGACCCCGTCCTCAGTGGGACGGGGCCATCGATCATCTAAAACCTAGGAACTCCGGTCAGACCGCGATCGCGACTCGGCTCGCGACGACGGCCGCGATGTGTCCTGAGATTCACCTTCCGTCTCGCGGAGTTTGCGACCACTCGCAATGTCGTCCTGCTCCTTCTGTTGCTTCTTCTCACTCGCCTTCGTATCGCGCGGCGGAAGCTGAATCGCGTCCTCCGCCTCAATCCCACCCTGCAACTGGCGACCGCGCTCCATTTCGGCGTCGAACTCGGCGCCGAAGAGAAGTGAGAGGTTCATCAGCCAGATCCACAGCAGCATGATGATGACACCCGCGATGCTGCCGTACGTCCGCTGGTAGTTCGAGAAGTTGGCGATGTAGAAGAAGAACGCCACCGTTGCGATGGCCATCACCAGCAGCGCGATGAACGCACCCATGGTCATCCAGCGGAACTTCGGCTGCTTCACGTTCGGCGTCCCGTAGTAGAGAATCGCCACCATCAGGATCGCGAGGACCAGGATCACCGGCCACTTCGCAACGTTCCAGACGGTAACGGCGACCTCGCCGAGGCCGATGGCGCCACCGATCGCTTCCGCGATTGGACCAGACACGATGAGCAGCAGCACGATCAGCACCGCGATGATGAGCAGCACCACCGTAATCAGCAGCACCACCGGGCGTAGCTTCCAGAACGGACGGCCCTCGTCGACCTCGTAAATGCGGTTCATCGCCTGGCTGAACGCGTTGACGTAGCCGGAAGCCGTCCAGATCGCACCGACGAGACCAATGACAAACGCGAACCCAGCACCCGGCGCGGTCGCGAGTTGTTCAATCGGACCTCGCAGTGTTTCCGCGGTCGACTTCGAACCTGCACTCTCGATGATCTGCAGCAGCAGATTCGTCGTCTCCTTGGCCTCACCGAAGAGACCGACGAGCGAGATCAAGGCCAACAGTGCCGGGAAGATCGCGAGCACGGCGTAGTAGGTGAGCGCTGCGGCGAGCGTCGTGCACTTGTCGCGGCCGAACTCGCGAATCGTGCGTTTAAGAACATAGCCCCACGACGGTTTCTTGACGTCGGTCGGGTCGTCCGGTTTGCGGGAGTCGTCCGGATGAGGAGCGTGACGCCCCTTCGCGACGCTGTCTTCACGGCCTTGCTGCGCTTCGGTACTCATTCGTTGCCCCTTCGAATCGGCGGCTTTCACCGCCGGCAATTCAAGGTTCGCTGAGCAATTTAGAAGGAACCAGAGGCTCGACGGATGCTCCGGGCAAAGTTATAGTGCAGCGTCCCCGTCACGTCCTATCCAGGGGTTCGGGTGAGCGCGGCCCCGAGTCGGTCGAGCGTGATTCCCCAGTTCTCTTCAATACCCACCTCTTCCCATGCGCGCACCTGCGCGGGCGTGAGGTGGTCGGGAAAGGCGAGAGTGAAGATGAGGTCGGTCGCTGGACGTGCGTCGCCCCGCGCCTCGGCGGCGTCCGTCGCATCGAAGAGCACAGTGATGAGGGGCACGTCGTCGAGATGGTGCATGTCGAGTTCCGGCCAGCCGCCGACAGCGCCCCAGGAGAAGACGAGCTTTTCGCCGGGTGAGATCTCACGGTAGATGCCTCCAGTGACATAGCTGGACGACTCGTCGAGAACCATTCGCTGGCGCCAGGCCCCGCCGACTCGAAGATCGACGTCGATCGGCTCGGACGGCGTCGGCTGGTCGGGGTTGAAGAACCAGCCGAGGTGATCGGGGTCGGTCCACGCCCGAAAAGCCACTTCGTGCGGAACCGGGAAGGTTCGCAGCAAGGTGAATCCACGGTGAAGTTCATAGCTGGTGCTCATCGATATCCTCCTGCTGCGTTGAACGGCCGTGCCGTGTCTTCTCACGCAACCGTGGCGAGCCAGACGCGTCAACCCTTTGCCCGAAAAGCTCGGTCGTGCTTCACCGAAAAAACATTGAACTTTATGGTTCACTGTCGTAAAGTGAACCATATGGTTCATGAAGCGATTCTCGATCAAACATTCTCGGCCCTGTCCGATGCCACGCGGCGCTCCGTGCTGACACGACTCGGCGACGGACCGGCGACGATTGGAGAACTGGCAGAGCCTGCGGGCATGACACTCACCGGGATGAAAAAGCACGTTCTCGTTCTCGAGAACGCCGGACTGGTTGTGACCGAGAAAGTGGGGCGGAGCCGACAGGTGCGCCTCGGAACCGAGCGGCTGGACGACGCCATGACCTGGATCAGTTTCTATCAACGGCTCTGGGAGCGTCGCCTTGACGGCCTGGACGCCTTCTTCACACTGCAGAAAGGAAGAGAAAATGAGTGACACCACCGACGCAACGGCGCTTCGAATCACGCGTCTGCTGCCCGCAACACCCGATGAGGTCTTTGACGCGTACACCGACGCCGAGAAGCAGAAGACTTGGTTCAGCATTCTCGAGGAGAGCCCGGGAATCGTCGAAATCACCGTCGACCTCCGGGTTGGCGGAACGCAGACGGCGACGTGGGGGCCTGATGCCGACACTCTCTTCCGCGAGACCCAAACCTTCCTCGAGATTGACCGGCCCCACCGACTGGTCACCGAGTCGACGGGAAGCAGCCCGGACGGCCAGAGCATGACCACCCGTATCGAGCTCACCTTCGAGGCGCAGGGCGACAATTGCCTCGTCACTGTCGTGCAGAGCGGCTTCCCCACCGCCGAGATGCGCGACTTCTTCTCATCGGACGTGTGGGTCGGCGCGTTCGCCCGCATCGACGCGTTCCTCCGAGCACACCATGGCTAGCCCGGGAACTGTTGACGAGTACCTCGCGGACTTCCCGTCCGACCGCCGAGCAATGCTTCAGGGCATTCGCGAAGCCGTTCACCGTGGTGTGCCCAACGCCGAGGAGAAGATCCGCTACGGCATGCCGGCGATCATGCTTGGCGGACGCTACGCCATCCACTTTGCCGGCTGGAAAAAGCACATCGGCCTCTACCCGGTGCCCCGTTTCGACGAACCACTGGAGAGCGAGGTCGCCCCACACCGCACCGAGAAAGACTCGGTGACGTTCTCGTGGAACGACCCCGTTCCCCTCGACCTCATCGAACGGATCTCAGCCGCCATCGCCGGACGGCGGGCATCGGCTCAGTAACCGGTGCCGCGCTCCTGCAGGAACGCGTAGCCGTCGCGACGGCCAATCATCGAACCTACCGGCCACCGGTTGGCCGTGTAACGGGAATCACGCACCATCTGTTCGGCGTAACCGTCACGCGCGCATTCGCGACAGCATCCGCTCATCACGATCGTTCGAAACTCATTGAGGTCGAGGGAGGGCAGATCTGCCACGACCGCTTGCGTAGTCAGCCGCCCGGAGGCCGCACCGACGAAGGAGAAACTGCCGATGCAGTCGTCGACATCGCATGAACAGGGGCCGGGGTCGAGCACCAGTTCGCCTTCGATGGCTAATGAATTAATGGAGCCGTCGGGCTGTTCGATGACGGGTGGTGCCACAAGTACCTTCATGATGTCCTCCAGGAAAATGGATAGGTCATCCGGCACAGTTCAGGTATAGGTCGCCCCTCCGACATCGCGCTCGATGCGGCGGCTACTGCTCGGTCAGGCCTCCTTCGGCGTCGAGGTAAAGGGTGCGAGTGAGGCCGAGCCGCTCGAGGAACGCGGCATCGTGGCTCACCACAAGCAGGGCCCCACGGTAGGCCCGAAGGGCGTCGACCAGCTGCTCAACACTCGAAAGGTCGAGATTGTTCGTGGGTTCATCGAGAATGAGCAATTGCGGCGGCGGGTCGCTGAGAAGCAGCCGCGCCAGAGCGACACGGAACCGCTCACCACCAGAGAGTGTGCCCACCGGCCGCTCAACGGTCGCGCCGCGGATGAGGAAGCGGGCAAGCCGGTTGCGGATGGTACCAACCGGCACGGTGGAGGCGACCGCCTGCACGTTCTCGAGCACGGATGCGTCGTCGTCGAGGCCATCGAGGCGCTGTGGCAGGTACCCGACACGGTCGGTCAGCAGGGTGCCGGAAGCACGACCGTGGTGATCGGGCGTGTTAGCGAGCAGGTTCTCGAGCAGCGTCGTCTTCCCGACGCCGTTCGGACCGACGAGCGCGATCCGTTCGGGCCCCTGCACCGTGAACGAGCGGTTGGTGCCGACGAGTTCTGCAATGCGACGGGCATTCGACACATCGGGGTCAGGCAGGTCGACGACGATGTGGGCATCGTCACGAACCCGAGCGTCGGCGCTGTCGAGCGCGGCCTGGGCGCTGAGTACCTTCGCCTCGCCCTCAGAACGCAACTTGCCCGCCGACACCTGCGCGCTCGACGCCCACCCGTTCATGACGATGGGCGCCGCGCGTTTGTTCTCCCGGTTTTTCCTCGCCGTCCTCGCGCGACCGGCGAGTGTGACCTCGGCTTCGATGCGCTGCCGCTTCTCGGTTTTCACAACCTGTGCGGCGGTGCGCGCGGCCTGAACGGCGGCGTGCTGCTCGACATCAAGTGCGTTCTTCCACTCCGAGTACGGACCACCGAAGATGCTGAGCTCACCGCCGTGCAGCTCGGCCGTATCGTCCATGAGCTCGAGCAGAGCGGTGTCATGGCTGACCACGACAAGGGTGCCCGGCCAGCCGCGCACAAGGGTGGCGAGTTGCGCCCTCGCCTGCCGGGAGAGGTTGTTGGTTGGCTCGTCGAGGAGCGTAATCGGTGCTCGGCGGAGCCGGATTCCCGCTATCGCGACAAGCATCGCTTCACCCCCCGACAGCTCGGCGACACTGCGGTCGAGGCCAATTGCACCCATTCCGATGGACCGCAGCGCCTCGGCGGCGTCGGTTTCGATGTCCCAATCGTCACCGAGCGCGTCGAATCGCTCCTCCGACACGTCACCAGCCTCGATAGCGCGGAGCGCGTCGACTTTGGAGGCGATGCCGAGCAAGCCAGCGACCGTCATGCCGACATCGAGCGTGAGCGTTTGAGGCAGGTAGTCGACATCCCCGGCCGTGGAGATTCGCCCGGCCGTTGGCGAGAGCTGGCCGGCAATGAGGCGCAGCAGCGTGGACTTGCCGGAGCCATTAACACCAACAAGGCCGGTGCGCCCGGCGCCGAAGGTTCCGGTGATGCCGGTGAGAACGTCCGATCCGTCAGGCCACGTCAGGCCAACGTCAGACAGGGTGATAGTTGAGTTCTTGAGCGTAGACATGCATCTCCCGAGGTTTCAGTGGTCGCACTGAACACCGGAGCCGGGAAACGGCAATCGACGAGTGTCAGCGCGCGGATTGCGGCGCGAAACCGTCGAAGAACTTCACCGGAGTGATCCTCACACTGGGAAACAAGAACGCCTTAGTGTTCCACGGCGATGTCGGGTTTGGCAAGAGAACGGATGCCTATGGCCTGCTCGGCCAGAAACGGCGACTCGGCTCTGCTCCGTCATGTTTGGCGACGTTTTTCCGGTTTTCTTGACCCTTACCGGCCGAGCAACCACAACCCGAAGCACGAACGACCCATACCGACCGAGCAACGGCATCACTACAACGCATCCTGGCCCGAGGTGACGCGGGCAAGGTCGGCCACCACGTCGGGCAGCGAACCGGTACGCGCGAAAACCGCCCGCTGCCGCACGGCACCATTCCCACGGGCGAGCACAGCCGCGATCCCCCGCTCAACGAGCTCGTCGTCACCCGTATCGACGAGCGCCGGGCGCACGAACTCATGGAGTTCACCGACGACGTCCGCCACCGGGCGCGGCACGAGGCTGAACGGATCGAGAAGGTTCCCCGTCACGCCGTAACGCCCCGCTTGCCAACTGGCCAGGCGCAGCATCGACGCGGTCACCGGTGGCGGAGTCTCGCCAGCGCGCCAGGAGCGAGCCGTCATCTCGACGAGTCCCCGAGCCAAAGCGGCGAGAAGCACGGTGTGCGAGGCGTCCACACAAACATCGGCCACCCGAATCTCGACCGTCGGGACATGGTGCGACAACCGCGCATCGAAGTAGACCATGCCCTTATCGAGCATGACGCCGGACTCGAGCATTGCTGCGACGATCGCGTGGTAGCGCTCTGCGGATCCGAACACATCGGTCGGTCCCGCGGTCGGCCAGCGAAGAATCGCCTGTGACCGGAAGCTCGCGTAGTGGGAGTCACGACCGTGCCAGAACGGAGAGTTCGCGCTCAGGGCAATGAGCACCGGGAGCCAGCAGCGGATGCGGTCGATGACCGCGACACCCTCGTCGTCGGACTCCACGGCGACGTGCACGTGACAGGCGCAGGTGAGCTGCTCACTCGCCGTTGTTCCGAAGACGTCAGCGATCCGTTCATACCGCGGGTCGCGAAACAGGCGCGGCTCCGCTTTGAGCGGCGACGATCCTGACGCGATAACGCGTGCACCCACTCCCCGGGCGGCCACGACCGCCCGATCACGACACTGACGGATGTCATCGGCCAACTCTCGAAGGTCGGCGTGCGGAGCTGTATTCGTTTCCAACATTTGCTGCTGCACCTCGTGCGCGATGGACCCCCCAAGATGCCCGGGCAGCGCGGTCGCAGGCGCCCCCGCAGCGATCCTGAGAATCCTGGTCGCGACCGAGCGGGTCGTGCCGCTCTGTGGATCGACCAGCAAGAGCTCTTCTTCGACCCCCACCGTGCGCATGGCTCCAGTGTCGCAGTCGCCACCCGTTGCCACCAGAGCCAGAGTGGGGAATGCTGGAGCATCGAAGAAAGGGGACACTGCCCATGTGCCGATTGCTCGGATACGTCGCCGCCCGCCCACTCGCACCGGTCGATGTCCTTGGTGAACCCGCCTTCGACACCTTCACCTCTTTGGCCACTCTGCACGGCGACGGCTGGGGTGCGGCGTGGCACGACGCAGACGGCACGACGCATGCCGTGTCCAGCCCGGAATCAGCCGCCCGGGACTCTCAGTACGCCGAGGTAACGCGGCAACCACTGGGAACGGCCGGCCTGGTGCACTTGCGCTGGGCCACAGGAGGACTTGCGGTGGCACCGGAGAACACGCATCCGTTCACCGACGGCAATTACGCGTTCGCCCACAACGGCAATATCGCGCCCATCCCACAGCTCGAAGCCCTGTTGACGCCGGAGTCGACGGCAAAGCTGAGAGGAGCGACCGACAGCGAGCGATATTTTCGGTTCGTCCTGCAGTGCATCGAGGAAGCTGAGTCGGAGGCCAGCGGTGTCACTCGGGCGCTGCGTATCCTCATGAAGGAGTTCCCGGAGGCGAGCCTCAACGCCTTATTGCTGACCCCGAGCACGACGTTCGCAATACACATCAACAGCCTTGCCGCGTCGCCGCCCACCGCGCTCAGCGCGTTGTATGCGTTTCCTGAGGAGATGCCAACCCGGCATGCAACCGAGTACTACGCCATGGACTACCGCATCACTCCCGACGCGGTCCACGTGATTTCGAGTGGACTCGACGAACCTGGGTGGACCCACGTTCCGCCCGATTCCGCTGCGATGGTGGACCTGGAGACACGACAGGTGACCCGGCTCGACCTGCTCCCGGTGGGCCCGGGCAACTGAGTCTCGCTAGCGCCGCGGAGCAATACGCACGGCTGGGCCGAACCGGCCGCGCTGCACCTGCAACCGCAACTGACCTCGCCGGGCAAGGACGACCGCAACGATTGCCGCGGCGAGCGCCGGCACACCGCCGGAGACCACCATGCCGGCGTGTGCACCGAACTGTTCGATGATCACGCCCATGAGTGGACCACCAATGGCCTGCCCGCCGAGCAGCACGAGGACGTAGAGCGACATCACCCGACCGCGAATGCCAATGTTGCTCGACATTTGCACGAGCGAGTTTGACGCGGTGAGGAAGAGCAGGGAAGCCACGCCGACGGTGACGAGGCACGCGGCGAACAGCGCGATCGACGGCATGAGGCCGGCAGCGGCCTGCAGCAGTCCGGTGGCGCCCACGCAGATCACGATTGTGCGCAACCGAATCGACGCCCGACGGGTGGACAACAGCGCCCCGGTCAATGCGCCGACCGCGACCATCGAGTTGAAGAGCCCATATCCGCCTGGCCCCACGTCGAACACGTCGTCGGCGTAGCTCGCGAGGAGCACGGGCATGGTCAGCCCGAAGACCGCGAACACGGCGATGAGGATGACCGGGTAGATGATGGTGGGCTTCGCCACGGCGTAGGCGAGCCCCTCTTTCAGCTGCCCCTTGGCGCGCGGGGACGGTGCCACCCGGCTCATCTGGTCGGCGCGCAGGAGGCCGAGCATGCCGATCACGACAACGCAGGCCACACCGTTGATGACGAACGCCGGCCCGGCACCCACGCTCAAGAGCAGTGCTCCGGCGATGGCCGGCCCGATCATGCCGGCCAGTTGGAAGACCGATGAGTTGATGCTGATCGCGTTGCGGAGATTGCGCTGCCCGACGAGCTCCGTGACGATCACTTGCCGTGCCGGATTGTCAATGACCGTGACGAGACCGGTGGCGAAGGCAATAGCGAACACATGCCACGCTTCGACGACCTCAAGCAAGGTGAGCACGGCGAGCCCGATGCTGAGGACAGCAAACAACGATTGCGTGATGACCATGAGCATCCGCTTGCTGTATCGATCGACGATCACGCCGCCAAACAGACCGAAAAAGAGCATCGGTGCGAACTGCATGGCCACCGTGATGCCGACAGCCGTCGGGCTGCCGGTGAGCTGCAGGACAAGCCAGTCCTGGGCGATGCGCTGGGTCCAGCCGGCGGTCATCGCGAGCAGGTTGCCGGCCGTCCACAACCGGAAGTTCGGCACGCTGAGCGCAATGAAGGTCTTGCGCCAGGGCAGGCGACCGGTGTGCATGGAGAGGGGTTCGGTGGGTGGGAATGCGGGTGAGTGCGCCGAAGCCACAAAATCTCCTGGAACGTTGGAAAGCGGATGCCATTTATCACGTTAGAGAAAGCACCTCCATTCGGTCCCTCAATGCCTAGAATTAGTGCCATTGGTAATCCGAATACCGACGCCGGCGTCGGACCGTTCAGGAAGGTCGCAAGTGTACGACCCTGTACTGCTGAAGACATTTCTTGTCGTCGCGGAAACGCACAGTTTCACGAACGCGGCACTGCGGCTCGGCATCAGCCAGCCGACGGTGAGCCAGCAGATGAACAAGCTCGAGAAAGCTGCGGGCCGGATGTTGCTGGTGCGGGATACCCGCGAGGTGCGACTCACCGACAACGGCGATGCGATGGCCGGATTCGCCCGCACCATCCTCGCCGCGCACGCGGCAGCCGAGAGCTATTTCAACGGCTCGGCCATGAAGGGGCGGCTGCGTTTCGGCGCGGCCGACGACCTCGCCATCACCCAGTTACCGAAGATGCTGCGACAGTTTCGGCAGCTCTACCCCGAAATCAACCTTGAGTTGACCGTCAACCAAAGCGGCCCATTGCGGCGGCGACTTGAGGCCGGGCACCTCGACCTGATCTTCATCAAGCAGACCGCCGGCGAGGCGACCGCGAGCACCCGTGTGGCTAAAGACACCCTGGTGTGGATGGCGCAAGACACGCTGACTCTCGGTGAGGATAGCCCGGTTCCGCTCATCGCCTACCAGGCGCCAAGCCTCAGCCGACAGGTCGCGATCGACGCGCTGGAGGCAGCCGGGCGAACCTGGCGGATCACCTGCAACACCCGTGACGTCAACGGCATGCTGGCCGCGGTGCGGGCGGGAATTGGGGTCGCTGCCTTTCCGCACTCCCTCATTCCCTCGGACCTGGTCAAGGTGAGTAATCGCTTCTCGCTGCCCGAACTCGGGGATGTCGACTATGTGTTGATGGCGAATCCGTCTGCCGCGAAAGAGCCCGTGCAGGCTCTCATGTCGTCCATCATGAGCCGGGGAGTGCGCCGCGAGGCGTGAACTGTCTGGTCGAGTGCTGAGAGAGTTTCAGGTCCGACAGTCCACCCATCGTTTTCGCCGGTATCCTTCTCTTCGGGCTCGCGCTTTTACCCCCTATTTTGACGGCGCAGGCTCCCCCACCCCACACCTGCCCGGAGGATCGGATGTCGGCCGAAACCATACTCATTGATCTCGACGTGCTCGCGAATTCGGTTCGCGGGGCCCTCGAGATCGAACCGGTCGTTGGCGGCTTCAGCCTGCACCGCCTTCCCTCGTGGACGCGTTCACAGCACGCGGATTCTGACATTGAGCGCATGGCGAGCCACACCTCAGGCGTGTCGCTTCGGTTGGTGACCGCCGCGACCGTGCTCGGCCTCGACATCACCTTCGCCCGGACGGCCATTCGAGGACAGCGCCCCGCACAAGCGGCATCCGTCATGTGCGAGGTCGACGGGCAAATCGTCGGGCACGTTGAGGCGGACGAGGGAACCGTCATTGTCACGACGGATGACAAAATGTCCACGACCCTGCCCGGGGGGCCTTCTTTGGTCCTGCTGAATCTCGGTGGGGACGGCACCCGCGAACGAGAGATCACCGTCTGGCTCCCCCAGGCCGCATCGGTGACGATCCACGGTGGAGCAGCGGATGCTCCGGTGCGGGCGACTGCTCCGACCGACGCCGTGCGCTGGGCTCACTACGGCAGCGCCATCAGTCACGGATGGGTCGCCGACAACGCTATTGGCCCCTGGCCGGTCGAGGCCTCTCGCCAATTGGGCTGGGACCTGACGAACCTCTCCTTCGCGGGCAACGCCATGCTGGATCCGTTTGTTGCCCGCGTCATCGCCGAGCGCCCAGCCGACCTCATCACGATCAAGGTCGGGCTGGATATCGTTACCGATGATGCAATGACTCGACGGACCTTTATCCCGGCGCTGCACAACTTCCTCGACCTGATTCGAGACGGTCAGCCCGATACGCCGATCGCCCTCATTACCGCGTTTGCCTGCCCGATCGTTGAGCACGCAACGGGTCCCATGCACGAGATCATGCCCGAACTGTGGGCGGCGTCAACCGAACGTGGATCGCTGACTCTATCCGACACTCGGGAACTGGTCGCCGAAGTGGCGGCCGCCCGACAGGACGACATGCTCGACGTGGTCGACGGACTCTCCCTCTTTGGTCCGGGAGATGCTTCGCACCTCACCGACAACGTGCACCCGGACCAGGCCGGGCACAACCTGATCGCACGACGCTTCGTTGGCCAGTCAAGCGACGCAGCCGCGACGCTCGGCAACCTCGTTGGCCGGCTCGCTGCCCGGGCCCGCTCACTGTCCTGAGCGGGCCTAAAAGACCTCGGTGGGCTGCTCACCCGAGTTGGATTTAGGGCGACGCCGCCGGAAGATCGCCATTCGCCCCGCTGGCATGACCGACTCATCCGTCTCATCGGTTTCCAGTCCGTAGTGCGAGCCGATGCGGTCCACAAAAGCGGCTCGCCGAGCCTTCTCATAGGCCCGATGTTCTCGGCCGAAGGCGATAGTTGTCGCCCAGCACATGAGAAGCATGATGACGCTGAATGGCAGAGCAATAATGATCGCCGCCGTTTGTAGAGCCTGAAGACCGCCAGCGAGAAGCAGAGCGATTGCAAGGGCGGAGGTGACGCAGGCAAAGAACGCGCGGATCCAGCGTTTGGGCTCAACTTGTCCGCCACTAGCGATCATGCTCATAACGAGGGACCCGGAGTCCGCCGACGTGACAAAGAACACGGCGATGAGGAGAATCGCGCCGACCGTGAGGACGGAACCCGCTGGCAACTGCTCGAGCATGGCAAACAGCGCACCCTCGACGTTCACTGATCCATCGTCGGCGACGAGTCCACCCGGTCCGTTGACCTGCGAGTAGAGCGCCGTTCCACCCAGCACGCTGAACCAGAGGAAGGTAATGAGCGTCGGCACGAGCAGGACACCTGTGACGAATTGCCGCACCGTGCGACCGCGGGAGATGCGTGCGATGAAGATGCCAACGAAGGGTGCCCACGAGATCCACCAGCCCCAGTAGAACGTGGTCCATGTTGCCTGCCACGTCTCGCCAGCCTCACCGCTGAATGCACCGGTATTGAACGAGAGGCCGATGAAGCTTTGGAGGTAGGCACCGATCGATTGCACGAAGTCGCGCAACAGGAACTGGCTGGGTCCCACGATGAGAATGAACAGCACAATCATCCCGGCCAGCACGAGATTAATGTTCGAGAGCCACTTCATACCCTTGGCTACCCCCGACAGCACCGAGAAGAGCACAGCTCCCGTGATGATCAGGATCAGAACGATATTCAGGAACTCGGATGCCTCGATGATCCCGGCGCTCTCCAAACCAGCGCTGATCTGCACGACCCCGAGGCCAAGCGAGGTGGCAACGCCGAACAGCGTGCCGACGAGCGCGACCACGTCGATGAGGTTGCCCCAGCCGCCCCGCACTCGCTTGCCGAGTAGCGGCTCGAGCGTCCAACGAATGGAGACCGGCCGGCCGCGCCGGTGGATCGCGTAGGCGAGCGCCAAACCGACAACGACATAGATCGCCCAGGCATGAACGCCCCAGTGCAAGTAGGTCTGTGACAGCGCCTGTTGAGCTAGTTGACTCGGGGTCCCTTCAACACCGGGTCGCGGGTTGGCGAAGTGGCTGAGCGGCTCCCCCACACCATAGAAGACCAGGCCGATGCCCATCCCGGCCGCGAACAGAAGAGAAAACCAGGAGCCAAGCGAGAACTCGGGTTCGTCGTCGTCCTTGCCAAGCTTGATGTCTCCGAACCGGCTGAACCCGACCCACAGGCTGAAGATGACGAAGAACGCGGCGATCAGAACGTAGTACCAGTTGAAGTTGCTGACGATGCCCGCTTGGATTCCTGCGAAAAGCGACTCGGCAGCGTCCGGGAAGATGATGGCAAACGCGACGAAGAGGAGCACAACGATCGCGGCGGGCCAGAACACCCACCGGGCGACTTCGGGCGTTTTGCTCGGCGTGCTGGTTGGAGCGGTGGAACTGGACATGCGGCCAGCCTAAGACGCGCCCATGGCTGCCGAAAGGGGCGGCGTGGCTTAGCGCAATGTGCTAAAACGCGCGGGACCTCGGTGCCGGACATCGACCTGAAGCAGGTCACCGTTGCGAGATACGGACACAGCTGAGAGGTCCGCTGCCGCCAGGTCAAGGTGTCCAAGTTCACTCAGGCGATGGCTCGTCTCGAGACCGAGCACGCGCGCGCCCGCCCTGCGGCCCGCAGCTGCCCCGGCCGGAGCGTCCTCGACCACGAGGCAGTCAGACGGGGTGAAGCCCAAGGCCCGTGCGGCCAGCAGGTAACCCTCGGGATCGGGCTTGCCGACCGTCACGTCGCCGGCCGTCACGAAGACCGTGGGAATCGGGAGACCGGCCGCTCTCAGCCGTGCCGTCATGAGTTGCCGCCCGCCCGACGTGACGGCCGCCCAGCGCTCCTGCGGCAGCGACGCCAGCAAATCAGGTGCACCGGGCAGGGCGATCACGTCGTCAAGGTCGCCTAACTCGATCTCGTCGAGATCACGCACCGCCTGAGCGCGGGGCTCAGTCGGGATGAGGTCCCCGACCGTGTCTTCGGACCGGCGGCCGTGGCAGACGGCGAGCACGGCGTCGGGGTCAATCCCGTACCGGTCGGACCAGATTCGCCAGGTTCGCTCGACGGCGGGCGTTGAGTCGACCAGGGTCCCGTCGATGTCGAAGAGGATGGCCCTGACCGCAACGCTCATGCTTCACCTTATCCGTCGGCCACGACGCCGGGTCAGCGAAGGACCGACACCCCGAGCGCCGCAAACACGCCGAACGCCGTGCCCCAGATGATGATCGAGATGGTCTGCCAAAGGATGACCGCGTTCTTCGACGCACCGAACGACACCATGGCGGCCGAGGTGATCTGGCTGGGCAGCAGGGTCTGGCCGAGCAGACTCACGCCGGCGACGCCGTACCGGTCGAACCGTTCGCGCAGTTTCGCGCGGCGGGGCGTCTCGGGCTTGACCGCCTTACCCTCACGCACCTTCGAGCGCACGCCGTGGGCGCTCAGCACGAAAATGAGCATCGACACGACGTTGCCGACGATCGCGGCGACGATGGCCACCGCCGGGTGGATGCCGGCCAGGATGCCGATGACCGAACCGAAGTAGGACTCCACAAACGGGATAGCCGCGGCCAGGATCACGCCAACCCACTGCAGAACGTCGGGAAGGGAAGAGGTGAAGTCGCGCAGTGTGTCAATCATGGGAGTGCCTTTCGAGTGGTGCTGGAGAGCGGGAGAACTCCATCCTTCCGAGGATGAACGTGACGTTGTAGTGTCGCCGAGTCATGGCATCCGCTGTGCTTCTGCACGTCAAATCGTGACAAATGTCACTGCTCTACGCTGGGAGGCATGCACCACCGAACTTGCTCGAAACGACCGTCGTGACCGCGGTCCACCGGCCAGATCAGGCGCGCAGTGTGCAGACCACCTGGTTGTACACGCTGGGCGCGATCGTTTTCTTCTTTGTTGTGCTCGACGCGATTCTGCTGCTCACCGCGCTGGCGAACTACTCGTCCTCACGGTCGCTACTCGATGCCGCGCTCGTCGCCCTGATCCTCGTGTCGGCCGCGGTTCACGTGCGCTATTGCTTCTTCCTGCGCGTTGGTCGAGGCGGCGGGATGCCACGCACCGCATGGACGGTGGCGCTCGTCGTTCCTGCGCTGGTCGCCTGGGTGCTTGGTCTGTTCGCCGGTGGTGCCGGTTTGTTCGCCGCGATCCCACTCTGGATGGCCGTCAACGCAATGGCTCCGCTGTTGCCGAAGGCCCAGCGCTGGACGCTCATTCTCATTGGCGCCGCTGTCACGATTGTGCACCCGATCTGGGCTTCAGTCGGATTCGACAACGCGTTCGACGTCGAGGCCGCTGGCCGCGCATGGCTCCTGCTCACCTACGGCCTGTGCCTGCCGTTTATGGTGCTCTCGAGCCTGTGGTGGTGGGAAATCGTCGTGACCCTCGACAAGCACCGCTCGGTCGCCGCCGAACTCGCCGTTGCCCAGGAGCGGCTGCGCTTCGCCAGTGACCTGCACGACATTCAGGGCCACCACCTCCAGGTGATCGCGCTCAAGAGTGAGCTCGCCGAGCGCATGCTCGCGATCGACCCCGATGCCGCCCGCGAACACGTGCACGAGACCCGGCTGATCGCCAAGCAGGCGCTCGAGGAGACCCGCTCACTCGTCGCCGGCCTGCGTGAGGTCGACCTCGGCGCCGAGCTGGAGAACGCTCGCGAGGTACTCACTGCCGCCGGCGCCGACTGCGAGCTGCAAGTCGGCGCCATGCCCACGAATCCCGAGGTGCGACGCGTGCTCGCCCTCGTCGTTCGCGAGGCGACCACCAACATCCTCCGGCACAGTTCGGCCAGCACGGCCGCCATCCGACTGGAAACCGCCGCCGGTGTCAGCACCCTCGAGATCGAAAACAATGAACCGAATTCGATAGCGGATGCGTCGGCGCGCGCCACCTCGAGCGGTCTCGCCGGTCTCCGTGACCGGGTGGCTGCCGTGAACGGCACCCTCGAGACCGGCTCCCGCGACGGCCACTTCGTTCTGCGAGCGCGAGTACCTGGACGGAGCGAGGGATGACCACGACCGAGCCCCGTCACATCCGTTTGTTAATCGCTGACGATGAACATCTCATTCGCGGTGCGCTCAGTGCGCTGCTGAACCTTGAGCCCGATATCGAGGTGGTGGCGAGCGTCGACAACGGTGTAGCCGCCGCCGAGCAGGCGCTCGCGACGAAGCCGGATGTGTGCCTGCTCGACCTCGAGATGCCGGGTGCCGATGGAATCGAGGCGGCGGCGCGGATCCTTTCCACGGTGGCGACCAAGGTGGTGATCGTGACCCGGCATGCCCGGCCGGGTGTGTTGCGGCGGGCGCTCGCAGCTCGCGTGTCGGGGTTTGTCCCGAAGTCGACGCCGGCCGAGGAGCTCGCCGATGTCATTCGGGACGTGGTGGCCGGGAAGCGGTACATCGATCCGGAGATCGCGGCGACCGCGTTGACGGCCGAGCGTTGCCCGCTCACCGACCGCGAGCTTGACGCGTTGAGGTTCAGCCGGTCGACGATGAGCGTGCAGGAGATCGCCGACCGGTTGCACCTCGCGGCAGGAACCGTGCGCAACTACCTCTCGTCGGCGATGACCAAGCTCGATGCGCGGTCCCGGCACGAGGCCGCCGAGATCGCCTGGCAGCAGGGCTGGATTTAGCCCGCACTCGGCCTCTCCCGTTTCGGCGGAAAAGCGACCAACCCACTTGTGGCACGCACCGCTGAGTGCTTCGATATGCGTATTCCCACGGGCGCGTGACGTACCGCGAGAAGACAGTGCGGGTCTTCGGAGAAGGGAACGCTCATGGTTGCGACGACAGTGCCCGTTGTTGGCGGCGGGATTGCACGAAGTCCGATCCTCATCGGCGCGGTGGGCGGGTTGGCGTGGGCTGCGAGCCTTCGGGGGTTCATGGTCGAGATCGCGGGCTTCGCAACGAGCGTCTCGTGGCTCGAAACCTTCGTCGGCATTTTGCTGCCAGGGCTCGTGGCCGGGGGGCTCCTGGGTTGGGCCGAGGTGCGCCGGCGCAGCAATCGCTCGAGCACCGCTCTGATTCTGGCGCCACTGGCCTTTCCGCTGGCGACGCTCTCGCTGCCGGGCCAACTGTGGGCGCTGCTCACCACCGGAATCGGAGGGGGTGCCCTCGCCGTACCGCTCGTCGGCATGGCTGGGGGTTATGCGCTGGCTGGCCGCCGCCGGTGGGCTCGGATCGTGTGTGGAGTGCTCGCGGTGGCGTTTTTCGCCGCCGGGGCGATCGCCTCGGTGCTCATCGGCATCCCCTTCACCGCGCGCGTGGTCTGGGTCGGCATTCTGATCGTCTCGCTTCTCGCCGTGCTGGCGTGGGCCTGCTCCATACCGCTGGCACGGTCACCGATCGCCGTGGCAGTGACCGAACCCGCGACCCATGCTGGTGCTTCTCGGGTCGCGGGTTCGCTCGACTAACGCACCGGCTCGGCAGCGACCAGGTCAGCCAGGCTCGCGTGCACCTCCGTGAAGCGGTGCCCGGCCTAAAGGTTCGCCGCGCTCCGCCTCACTTGTCTGAGATAAGGAAACAATGCCGAGACACGGGTGCCAGCGAGTCCTTCAACCGTATCCGGCGCCGAATTCCGTATCTCAGACTGCACGCTCGCCACGTGGGGCTCGCCGCCACGTGGCATCCGTCACCGTTGTCGAAATGCGATAGAGGCTCGTCGATGCAGTGAGGTAAAGCTCGGTGCCATTGGGGCCGCCGAAGCAGACGTTCGACACGACCTCGGGAACGGGGAGGGTCAGCAGTAGCTCGCCAGTAGGCGCGAAGACCTCGACGGCTTTTGACGACGAGGTCCAGACGCGACCGGCCGTGTCGACGCGGAAACCGTCGGGGGTGCCAGCGGTGCGCACGAACTCACGGCCCTCGCCGGTCGCCACGTCGTACACGCGGATGTGCCGAACCTCATCACCGCCGGTGTCGGCGACATAGAGAAGGGACTCGTCGGGCGAGAACGCGAGCCCGTTGGGGTGCACCATGTCGGTGATCACCGGAGTGGCGACGCCACTGGCCTCATCGAGGCGAAAGACGAAACATCCGCCGTATTCCTGCTCACCCGGGTGCCCTTCGCGCCCACTCGGCTGGATTCCGTAGGGCGGATCGGTGAACCAAATTGTCGAATCGGATGCCACAACCACGTCATTCGGGGAGTTGAAACGTCCGCCTGTCCACCGATCGACAAGCACCTCAACGACGCCGTCAACTTCGCGTTCCATCGCCCGGCGGCCGTGGCTGCACTGCACGACACGGCCGTCGAGATCGAGAATGCGGCCGTTGGTGTACTCGACGTCGGTGCGGTGAACTTGGGTCTCGCCGCTCTCGCGATCAAACTCGAGGATGCGGTTGTTCGGGATGTCGCTGAACCGCACCGACTGCGAGTGGGGCAGCCAGAGTGGCCCTTCGAGCCATTCACCGCCGGTCCAGAGCTTCTCGAGTCCGCCCGTGAGGAGGGCGCCAGAGTCGCTGTTGGCATCGTCGATGAGGTCCGGCATGGGTTCAATCTAGCAAGCCCGCCGACTTCGTCCCGGGATGGGCAACAGGCCTTCCTGTGGGTCGTTTGGTTCGGTCGGTAACGAATCGTTACGAGCAAAAGTGACAAACCGGTTGACCAAAGCGTGCCCGTGGTACAGGATGGGCACGCCCGTCGAGTAATCGACCGAACGCACCGCCCGACCGATGCGAGACCCGTCTCGCTTCGCGGTTGGACGGGCCCAACCCGCAAAGGAGCGGTAGATGTCCCTGTCACCACCCCCTCGACGCCGTCTTTACGTTCGACTCGCGGGAGCTGTCATCGCACTCGTCGTGGTCGGAACGGCGATCGCCAGCACCAAGGTGCTCTCGGTGGAGCAGGCGGCCGAAGCATCCCAGGCCGGCGCGTTCGAACCCAAGGACTACGCGGCTGAGCACTTCGAGGACGACATCGTTCCGGCGATCACGGACAACGCCGTCGATCTGGTCACACTTCTGACCGACCTCGCGGGCGGGGCGGAGGAGGCCGACTTCGGCAACTCGGCGGGATCGTCGAGCGCGTACTCCTTCCCGGTCACTCTGACTGGAATCGCTGGAGCCCCAAATGGTTCGATTCTGCCCGTCACGATCGAGGGACTACCCGAGGGCACCGTTGTTCAAGTGCAGATCGGCCCAGCGATCAATGGGACAGCCATTCGTGACGCGACCGGCACCGTAAAGTTCAATGACTTCACCAACCAGCTCGAATTCCAGGAAGTCGCCACCGAGTTCAACACCCTGGTCAAGGACCAGGTGCTGTCAGACGTGGACCCGGCGACTCTCGAAGGAAAGACCATCACGGTCACCGGAGCGTTTACCCGGGTGAATCCCGCGCTCGTCTCCGTTGTACCGGTGGAGTTTGAGGTCACACAGTGACCGAGGCCACAACCGACGATGTGGTGATGCGCGCCATTGGGATCACGAAGACGTACGGTGCGACGCGAGCCCTCAAAGGCGTCGACTTCTCCATCCGCAAGGGCACCGTCACAGTCCTCTTCGGTGAGAACGGCGCGGGCAAGTCCACGCTCATGAAGATTCTCAGCGGTGTCGAGACACCGACATCGGGCACGCTGGAACTCGACGGTGAGCCGCTCCAACTCCGCAATACGGTGGATGCAGCCGATCGCGGAATCGCCATCATCCACCAAGAGCTGAGCCTCGCTCCTAACCTCAACGTCCGCGACAACATCTACATGGGTCGCGAGAGGGCGCGCGGCGGGGTACTTATCGACTACAGCTCCGAGAACGCGACCACCGTGCGTTTGATGGAACGGCTGGAAGAGCGACTCGACCCCAAAACCCTTGTCGGCGATCTCCGCCTCGGACAACAACAAATCGTTGAGATCGCCCGAGCGCTCGCTGGCAATGCGCGGGTGCTCATCATGGATGAGCCGACCTCCGCCCTGAGTGGCAGCGAGGTCGAGGTTCTCTTCAAGCTCATCCGCGAACTCACCGCTGAGAACGTCGCGATCGTTTACATCTCGCACCACCTTGAAGAAGCGCTGGAGATTGCCGACCATGCCGTCGTTTTCCGAGACGGTGACCTCGTCGCCATCGGCGATCGCAACGAAATCGACCTCGGCTGGGTGATTTCAAACATGGTGGGCCGCGACGTCGGTGACCTCTCACCCGACCTCCTTGAGGAGTTCGGTGAACCCGTACTGTCACTTGAGAACGTCGTCATCGCGGACCCGTCAAATCCCGCTCGCCTCGCGATCGACGAGGTCTCGCTGGAGGTTCGTGCCGGTGAGATCGTTTGTCTCTATGGCTTGATGGGAGCGGGACGAACCGAACTGCTCGAGGCGCTCGCCGGCCGCACATCAATCCAGTCCGGAACAGTCCGGCTCAAGGGACGCAAGCTCTCGAAGGAATCGGTCGCTGAGCGCATCGCACTGGGCCTCGCGCTGGTTCCCGAAGATCGACAGCGCGACGGGCTCGTGCAGACGATGTCGGTCGGAGAGAATGCGTCGCTCGCCAACCTCCTCGCCTTCGTGAAGGGAATCGTCCTCAACCGACGGCAGGAACGAACGAGCATCGACAAGGCCGTGAAGGACGTGCGAGTGAAGACCTCCGGGCCCACAGCCGCGATTTCTTCGCTCTCCGGCGGAAACCAGCAAAAGGTCGTGATCTCGAAAATCCTCATGACCGAACCGGACGTCATCCTCCTCGACGAGCCCTCGCGCGGCATCGACGTCGGAGCGAAGGCAGAGATCTTCGGACTCATGGCCCGTGAAGCCAAACGAGGGCTCGGGGTGCTCTTCGCTACCTCGGAGGTCGGCGAGGCCCTCGGCGTCTCGAACCGGGTGATCGTGCTGTCGAAAGGCCGCATCGTCGGAGAGTTCAACCCTAAACACACCGACCGCGAGGGCCTCATGGTCGCCTCCGGTGAATCAACTGAAGCTGCGGAACCAGAGAATGGACTCGGAAAGTGACTGCAACGACTACGGGCGCCCGCCCGTCAACGAACGGCCGAGGCCCAGGGGACAAAGGCGGAACCGCCAAGCGGGAGATCGACTACCTCGGCATCCTGCTTGAGGGCCGGGCCTTCATCGCGTTGATCGTGCTGATCATTATCTTCGCGTTGCTGTCGGACTCCTTCCTCACCTTCAACAACCTCCTGACGATGACGAAGCACGTCGCCTACAACGCCATCCTGGCTATCGGCATGTTGTTCGTCATCCTCAAGGGCGGCATCGACCTGTCCGTCGGGTCGACCGTCGGTCTGTCGGGAGTGATCGCCGGTGTCCTGCTTCAGGGCTGGCAGATCGATGCATTTGGTGTCGTCATCTACCCGCCGGTGTGGGTGGTTGTGCTTTGCTCTTTGGCCGTCGGCACCCTGGTGGGTTACGTCAACGGGCTGCTCGTAACAAAATTCAGCGTTGCGCCATTCATCGCCACCTTGGGCATGTTGTACGTCGCACGCGGTGCTGCTCTATTGATATCGAACGGCTCAACCTATCCGCGCCTGGGCGGCGACCCGGAGCTGGGCAATACCGGGTTCGGAATCATCGGCGGCGGGCGCCTCTTTGGTATCCCCACCGCGATTTGGATCATGGTTGTCTTCGCGCTCGTCGCGGCCTTTGTCCTCAAGAACACGCCGTTCGGTCGCTGGGTGTACTCCACCGGCGGTAATGAACGAGCCGCCGAGCTGTCGGGCGTCCCGGTCCGCCGCGTGAAGCTTCGGGTCTACATGATCAGCGGTTTCTGCGCCGCGACCACAGGCCTCATCATCTCGTCCGAATTGACGAGCGCGGCACCTCAATTGGGCGAATCCTTCGAGCTCAATGCCATCGCGGCCGTGGTCATCGGTGGTGCGGCGCTGACCGGTGGTCGAGGAAATGTGCGAGGGGTGCTCATCGGTGCCTTCGTGATCGGGTTCCTCAGCGACGGCCTCGTCATCGTTGGCGTTTCCACGTTCTGGCAGATCGCTATCAAGGGCGCCGTCATCATTCTGGCCGTCATGCTCGACCAGGCTCAGCAGCGAATCAAGCGGTCGAAAAACGCCGCGCTCGCAGCGAGCAGTCACTCCGAACCGACGACGACCCCAAGCACGTCCTAGATTTCCCCCCTCCCCCCTCCGCGGTGCTCGCACCGCGGCACACCAAGAAACGAAAGGCTGTAAGCAATGAAGCGACAGATTCTGGCTGCGACCGTCGCAGTTATCACCATCGTCGGCCTGGCCGGCTGCTCCGGAAGCTCCGGCGGCTCGGGCGGATCCGGTGGCTCCGGCGAGAGCTCCGGCGAAGCCGGTGGCCTGATTTCCATCATCACGCCCGCACAGGAGAACCCGTTCTTCAAGGCCGAGGCCGACGCGGCTAAGGCCGAGGCAGAGAAGCTCGGCTACGAGACCTCCGTGGCGTCCCACGATGACGACCCAAACAAGCAGAGCGAGCTCATCGACTCCGCGATCAGCAAGGGCGCGAAGGCGATCATCCTTGACAACGCGGGTGCTGACGCATCCATTGGTCCGATCAAGAAAGCAGAGGAAGCCGGTGTCCCGGTCTTCCTCATTGACCGTGAGATCAACGAGAACGGCATCGCCAAGGCGCAGATCGTGGCAAACAACGCACAGGGTGCTGCGGCCGTTGCCGAGTCCTTTGTCGCCGCGCTGCCCGAAGGTGGAAAGTACATCGAGCTGACCGGCAAGGAGTCGGACACCAACGCCGGCGTGCGATCCGAAGCGTACGCAAGCGTCATCTCGCAGTACCCGAACCTGGTGTCAGCAGCCAAGGAAACGGCCAACTGGAGCCAGGACGAGGCGTTCCAGAAGGTTGAGACACTTCTGCAGCGTGACCCCAACGTCCAAGGCATCATCGCCGGAAACGACACAATGGCACTCGGTGCGGTCGCCGCTGTTGAGTCAGCCGGTCTGCTCGACAAGATCAAGATCGTCGGATTCGACGGAAGCCCCGATGCCGTCCAGGCGATCAAGGACGGAAAGCTCGTCGCAACGGGCCTCCAGCCGGCCGTGTTGATCTCTCAGCTTGCCGTTCAGCAGGCGGACAAGTTCATCCGCACTGGTGAGACCGGTGAGGAAGAAAAGCAGTCGATCGACTGTGTCGTGATCGACGCAGCGAACGCGGAGAAGTACACGAGCTTCGCACTCGAAGACTAAAACTCACGCACAAACAATAATCGGCGGTCCTGCTTCGGCAGGGCCGCCGATTGCTGTTGGCGCTCGATGCGAGCGTCGGCGGAAGGAAGGGACCTAAGGGGTGACCGACCGCGAGAGCCGAGCTCCCGCCGTATTCATGTGAACGGCCATGGCCGAGGCTGCCGCATCGGGATCCCGAGTCGCAATGGCTGCGTACACCGCCGCGTGTTCCTCGATGGCAGCAGCCGCTTCTTCGGGCTGCTGCACAGCACGGTCCACCCACACGCGCAGGAGGGATCGAATGCTTTGCAGCAGGTCGAGGAGCACGGTGTTGTTGATGCTGCGGGCAAGCTCCGAATGGAAACGAAGGTCCGCCTCGACAAACGCCGCCAGGTTCCCAGCGTTTGCTCGCATGTCCTCGACGTGTGCACCGAGGCGTTCGAGGGCATCGTCAGTGATGCGGGAGGCGGCAAGCCGGGCGGCGTAAATTTCCAGCGCCCCGCGAACCTCGATGAGCTCGAGGGTGCGTGGTTCGCCAAGCATGAGACCCCAACTGAGGGTCTGGGGAAGGAGCTCGCTGGTGGCGCCCCGAAGGTACGTTCCGGACCCCGGCCGCACATCGACAACACCGAGGATTTCGAGCGCGGCTAAAGCTTCACGGACGGCCGACCGGCCAACGCCGAGCGTCGACGCCAGCTGCCGTTCAGGCGGAAGACGGGTTCCAGCTTCGATGCTGCCCGTCGTGAAAATTTCCAGAAGTCGCTTGGCCACTGCAGAGACAGGCGTGCCCTCAGCGAGGGAGCCGATGGAGGCGGCGATCCCCGAAGAGGCGTCGTTCGGATATGCAGGCATGGGTCAAAGCTACAAGAGAAAGGCGGAAAAACGAGTCGACCGGTTGACTGATTTTGGTCAACCGGTTGACAGGATGGCTCCTTTAGCGAATACTCATTTATGCGACCATCGCCGTTCACGTCGGTTTGGGTTGCCATCTCGTAATAACGAAGGAGTTACTGTGGCTTCAACCACACCGACACCGCAGTCAGCTGTGGAAAAATCTGCCATCCGGAAAGTCGCGTTCCGACTTGTACCTTTTGTGGCATTGATGTTCTTCATCAACTACCTCGACCGCACAGCGATCGGATTCGCCGCCCCGAACGGCATGAATGAAGACCTCGGTCTCTCGGCCGCACAGTTCGGCTTCGCCTCCGGTGTGTTCTTCATCGGCTACATCCTGCTTGAGGTGCCCTCGAACCTCGCGCTGCACCGATTCGGCGCACGCAAGTGGCTCGCGCGCATCATGGTCAGCTGGGGAATCGTCGCTCTGCTCTTCACCTGGGTGGGTAGCTTCGAGCACCTCGCGATCCTGCGGTTCCTGCTCGGTGTCGCCGAAGCTGGGTTCTTCCCGGGTGCGATTCTCTTCCTGAGCCTCTGGGTACCCGCTGCACACCGTTCAAAGATCCTCGCGCTCTTCTACCTGGCACAGCCGCTCACAACGGTCATCGGTGCCCCCCTCGCTGCGATCCTCATCGAGCAGCACGGAATCTTCGGCCTCGAGGGCTGGCGGTTCATGTTCGCGGGTGTCGCGATCCCCGCCATCATCATCGGAATCGTCGCTTGGTTCTACCTCAAGGACCGCCCCGCAGATGCCAAGTGGCTCACGGCCGATGAGAAGGTCTGGCTGACCAACGCACTCGAGACCGAGCGTGCACAGACGGTGAAGACCGGTGGTCACGGTCGCATCCGTGACGCGTTCGGGAGCGGGCGCGTCTGGGCTCTGTCCTTCATCTACTTCGGCTTCATCTATGGCCTCTACGCACTTGGTTTCTTCCTCCCGACCATCATCGAGGGTTTCCAGGCCCAGTTCGGTACCGAGTTCGACACCTTCCAGAAGGGACTCATCACCGCAATCCCGTACGTCCCGGCTGCGATCGCACTCCACTTCTGGGCACGGGATGCCACAAAGCGCGGCTTGAAGACGTGGCACATTGCGATCCCTGCCTTCGTCGGTGCGCTCAGCATCCCGTTCGCGCTGTTCTCCGGGTCTCCCGTCGCGACGATCGCCATCATCGCGGTCACCGCCATGGCAATCTTCTCGGCGCTGCCCAACTTCTGGACTCTCCCGACCCAGTTCCTCACCGGAGCCGCAGCGGCTGCAGGTATCGCGCTGATCAACACCGTCGGAAACCTGGCCGGATTCTCCGCTCCGTACATCACGGGAGCAGTCGCCGACTGGACCGGAAACTTTGAGATTCCGATGTTCATTGTCGGAGGTTTCATGGCCGTGTCCGGTGTGATCATGCTGCTGCTGGCACGGGCCAACCGCACCCAGCGCGGCGCGGTCGATGAGACCGAAGCTCAGGCGCTGTCCCAGTAGTCCCGAGCGGGGCGGCCTCAAACCGCCCCGCTTCCTCCCACCCCTTCCATCGTTTTCGGAGAACACCCATGACTCGCCTGTTCAATGATCCCGTCGCTTTCGCTGACGAAATGATCGACGGATTCGTCGCCGCCAACGCGTCGCAGGTCCGTCGCGTCACAGGCGGTGTCATCCGAAGCACCGTTTCCACACCGGGCACGGTCGCCATCGTGACCGGTGGCGGCTCGGGCCACTACCCCGCCTTCGGCGGACTGGTCGGCCAGGGCCTCGCTCACGGTGCGGCGATGGGCAACCTCTTTGCTTCGCCGTCGGCCCATCAGGTGTATTCGGTTGGTTCGGCCGCGCACCTGGGTGGCGGCATCCTGTTGACCTACGGCAACTACGCCGGTGACGTCCTGCACTTCAATCAGGCGCAAGAGCGTCTAACTGCCGATGGCATCGAGTGCCGAACCGTCGTTGTCACCGACGACATCGCCAGTGCATCCGTCGACGAAAAGCACAAACGACGAGGCATCGCGGGTGACCTCACCGTCTTCAAATCGGCCGCCGCGGCAGCCGAGGCCGGATACTCGCTGGACGATGTTGTGCGAGTCGCGACACTCGCCAACGAACGCACCCGCTCCTTCGGAGTGGCGTTCACAGGCTGCACTCTTCCCGGTGCCGACGAACCGCTCTTCACCGTCCCGGAGGGCCGGATGGGCGTCGGAATTGGCATTCACGGCGAACCGGGCATCGACGAAACCGACATTCCCACGGCCGACGGCCTGGCAGAGCTCTTCGTCTCCACACTCCTGGGTGAACTGCCCGACGGAGTGGAATCAGCAGAGGGCCAGCGTGTTGGGCTGATCCTCAACGGCCTTGGGTCCGTGAAATACGAAGAACTCTTCGTCGTCTACCGCAAGGTCGCCGAGCTTCTCACTGAGGCCGGAGTGACCGTCGTCGACCCCGAGGTCGGCGAGCTCGTGACCAGCTTCGACATGGCCGGCGCCTCGCTCACCCTCTTCTGGCTGGACGACGAACTTGAAACCTTCTGGCGGGCTCCCGCCGACACTCCGGCTTACCGCAAGGGTTCTGTCGTTGCCGCGGAACAGGCTCCGATCGTCGAGCTCACTGACGCGATTGACGACATCCCCGACGCCAGCGAGGAATCAAAGGCAGCGGCAGCAATCGCCGCTGAAGTGATCGAGGCCATCGCCGCGGTTGTGAACGAGAACGCCGACGAGCTCGGACGCATCGACGCCGTCGCGGGTGACGGCGACCACGGCATCGGAATGAACCGTGGAGCGCAGGCCGCTCAAGCGGCAGCCGCCGACGCCCTCACCCGCGGCGCGGGCGCTCAGACGCTCCTCACCCTGGCCGCCGATGCCTGGTCGGACCGCGCCGGCGGCACTTCGGGTGCACTCTGGGGCGCAGCCCTCACCGCGGTGGGCGCCGAACTCGGCAACACCGCAGCGCCGACTCGAGAAACCGTCGTGGCCGGAGTGCACGCGGCTAAAGACAGCGTCCTGAAGTTCGGCGCTGTACCCGGCGACAAAACCATGGTGGATTCACTGGTGCCGTTCGCCGACACCCTGTCGACCGAAGTCGCTGCCGGAGCACGGCTGGCGGACGCCTGGGCCACCGCCGCGAACGCGTCGACCGCTGCCGCCGCCGCAACGGCCGATCTCCTCCCCCTCATGGGCCGCGCGCGCCCGCATGCCGAGAAGTCTCTCGGCACGCCCGACGCGGGCGCCCATTCCCTCGCGCTCATCGTGCAGCGCATCGCGATCGTTCTTTCGGAACAGAAACGAGACAACTAATGGACAAGCTCCGCATCGTCATCGGATCGGATGACGCTGGTTTCGATTACAAAGAGATCCTCAAGAAGGACCTCCTCGCTCACGATCTGGTCGAAAGCGTCACCGACGTGGGCGTCGACGCGAACGGACACACCCCATACCCCAAGGTCGGCGTTACCGTCGGTGAGGCCATCGCTGCAGGCAAAGCGGACCGCGGGCTCTTGATCTGCGGAACCGGCATGGGCGTCGCCATGGCAGCGGGCAAGGTGAAAGGCATCCGCGCATCCGTCGCCCACGACAGCTTTTCCGTCGAACGGCTGGTTCTGTCCAACAACGCCCAGGTGCTCGCGTTGGGTCAGCGCGTGATCGGTGTTGAACTTGCCCGTCGCCTGGTGCGCGAGTGGCTCACCTACCGTTTCGACGAATCGTCGGCGAGCGCCGAGAAGGTTGCGGTCCTCGACGCGTACGAAGAGTTCGGAAGCTGCTGATGGCTCCCGTCGTCGTCGGGGTAAGCCTGAAGATGTACTTCGGGTACGCCCGCGCGCGGGAGTGGTTTTCGAGCATTGCTGACCTGGCTCGCGACAGCGAAGCACTGAAGAGCGGCGATGTCGAACTCTTCGTCATCCCGAGTTTTGTCGCAATCCCCGCGGCGATCGACACCCTGGACGGCACCGATGTCGTGGTTGGAGCCCAAGACCTGTTCTGGGACGACAACGGCGCGTATACCGGCGAGGTCAGCGGAGTCGAACTCGCCGAGCTCGGTGTCGGTGTGGTCGAAGTCGGGCACGCAGAACGACGACGCATCTTCGCAGAGACCGAGGAGATCGTGGCGGCGAAAACCACGGCGGCCCTCCGCAACGGCATTGCTCCGGTTCTCTGCATCGGCGAAATTCATCAAGGTGAAGCGGATGCCGCTGCTCGCGACGTCATCCGCCAATTGCGATCCGCCTTGCACGGTGCACCCGCCGGCCGGGTCATCGTCGCTTACGAACCCGTGTGGGCGATTGGTGCGGCCGAACCCGCCAGCGCCGACCACATCCGAGCTGTCTGCGCCGAACTGCGCACCGTCCTCGATTCGATGGACGGTCGCGACGGCAGCTCGGTGATCTACGGCGGAAGCGCCGGACCGGGCCTGCTGACCACACTTGGCTCCGATGTCGACGGACTGTTCCTCGGCCGTTTCGCGCACGACCCGACGGCGCTGGGGTCCGTGCTCGACGAAGCGGCAACACTGGCTGAATCGGCGGTGCGCTCATGATCGGACTCGGCACTTACGCCTTCTTCTGGCAGCACTCGTCACGGGTGTCCGAACCACTCAGTCTCGTCGGGGCTTTCGAGCGCACCCGTGAGCTCGACGTCGACCTGTTCCAGATCTGCGACTATGCCCCTCTGCTCTCCATGTCGCATTCCGAGCTCGCCGCGGCTGCGGCCGAAGCACGCGACCTCGGACTGACGATCGAGCTGGGGACCAAAGGCATCGAGCCCGGGCACCTCACGTCATTCCTGCGACTGGCCGAGATCTTCGACGCCACCCTTATCCGCAGCATGGTGTTCGCCCCGGATCATCGCCCGAGCCTCGGCGAAGCAGAACAGATTCTCACCGACGCGATGCCGTCGTTCGAGGCGGCCGGAGTGACCCTCGCGCTCGAGACCTACGAGCAGATTCCCACGGCAGATCTGGTCGGGCTTATCGAACGCGTCGACAGTGGTTCCCTCGGCATTTGCCTTGACCCGGCGAACGTCGTCGCCGGGCTGGAACTACCTAGAGACGCCGTCGAACGATGCGCACCACTCACCCGCAATGTCCATGTCAAGGACTTCGCCTTCGCGCGGCAGGACGGCTGGGTCGGGTTTTCCTACAGCGGCGCACCGATGGGCGACGGGCTGCACGACTACCGCCACCTGCTCGACGTGGTTCAGCCGCAGGCCCGCAACATCAATGAAATCGTCGAACACTGGTTGCCCTGGCAAGGCGACCCCGAAACCACCGTCCAGGCAGAAATTGCCTGGACAACCACCACCCTGGATTACCTAAGGAGAAACAGATGAGCACCACAACGTTCAACCCCACCATCGCCGTGATCGGCGCCGGAGGAAAGATGGGGACCCGCGTCTCCGACAACCTCTCGAAGACTGACCACACCGTTTTCTACAGTGAAAACTCGCCCGTCGGCCAGGACCGCGTCCGCGCGGCAGGCCGCGAGCTCACCGAGACCGCGGAGGCGATCGTCGACGCAGACATCATCGTTCTCGCCGTTCCGGACCTCGCGCTCGGGCCGGTCACCGCTGAAATCGTTCCGCAGCTCAAGCCAGGAGCCATCGTGCTGACGCTCGACCCGGCTGCTGCCTACGCGGGCCTGCTCACCACGCGCGAGGACGTCATCCAGGCCGTTGCACACCCGTGCCACCCCTCAATCTTCCTGCAGCGCACCACTCCCGAAGAGTACGCAGACACCTTCGGCGGAATCGCGGCACCGCAGGACGCCATCGCGGCGATCGAATCGGACGACCCCGAGAAGCGGGCCATTGTTGAGGCCACCGTCCGCGCCATCTATGCACCGGTCGTCGACGTGCACTGGGTCACCATCAAGCAGCTCGCCCAGCTTGAGCCGACCCTCGTCGAGACCATCGCCTGCATGATTGGGGCGCTCCTCAAGGAAGCACTCGACGAAGCCGTGAACACGATGGGTGTGCCGGAGCCTGCCGCACGGTCGATCCTTCTCGGTCACACCCAGGTTGCCCTCGCAAACGGCCTCCGCGGTGACAACCCGTTCAGCGACGCGTGCCTCATCGCCATGGACTACGGCAAGTCCTCGATTATCAAGGACGACTGGAAAAAGGTCTTCACCGACGAGGAGCTCGACAAGAACCTCGCCGCCATGCTGCACCTCGACAAGATCGAGCGGTAGTAAGACGAGGAGGGGCGGTCGTTCGCGAGAACGATCGCCCCTCCTATTTCTTCAGGTCTAGCGGGCGTTCAACCGCGCGAAGACTTCGTGAAGGTGGGTGAGCCCTTCCGGCGGGAACATGATGAGTGCATCGGCCAGAGTCGAGTCGCTCTTCCACTTGCCGCCCGAGGTCCAGCCCAAACCGATGAAGTAGCCGAGATCAGCGAAAGCACCTTCAACAGCGGCACGCGCGTCGGCATCCGTCACGATGTCAGCCAGTGAAGATTCCAGTGAGTACACCGGCCGAGCCGCATCGGTGAGCACAGAGGCGGCATTCGTCGTCCATTCATGCGTTCCCGACCCCACAACTTCCGCATCACGACCGGGAAGAACGACGCGCGCCTGTGTGTTGGGCGGCACGACGGCGCGCACCGAGAGGGTCGTGCCCTTGAGCGACCACTCGACTGACACGGTTCCATAACCGGTATCGAGACTGGCCGTCGACGAGGTAAGGCCCCCGCCCAGAATCGGCGCGATTTCAATGGTGCGATATCCAGGCTCAGCAGGCGCGATGCCGCCGATCGCCCGGTGCATCCAGTCGGCGACCGCACCAAGCGCGTAGTGGTTGAACGAGGTCATCTCGCCCGGGTTAATACTGCCGTCGGGCAGCATCGAATCCCACCGCTCCCAAATCGTCGTTGCCCCCATCGAGATCGGGTACAGCCAGGACGGGCAGCCTTCCTCGAGCAGCAGACGGTAAGCCACGTCGCTTTGCCCACCGAGACACAGTGCGTCCGCGATGAGCGGCGTGCCGACGAAGCCGGTGCCGATCCGAAAGCCGTGTGCCCGGACGAGCTCTCCGAGGCGTGCACCAGCCAACGCGACCATGTCGGGCTCGACGACAATGCGAAACGCGAGCGCAAGGGCGTACGCCGTGTGGGCGTCCGAGACTATGCGTCCGGCCGGAGTGACGTATTCACGAAGGAATGCAGAGCGGATGCGTTCGGCAAGGTCCGCGAAGCGGCGCGCGTCATCTTCGTGGCCGAGTTCCGTTGCGGCCGCAGCCAACCGTGCTGTCGAGTGGAAGAAGTACGCCGTGGCGACAATATCGGAGTCCGTCTTTGCCTGCGCCGGGTTCTCTGGCGGAGCGCTGGGGTCGAGCCAGTCGCCGAACTGGAACCCGCCGGTCCAGAGGTAATTGTCGCCAGCGAGCGCCGCTACGGTCTCGACCCAGGAGCGCATGCTCGAGTACTGATGATTGAGCGCCGCGGAGTCACCATAGCGGGTGAAGAGCGTGTCCGGCACCAACGTGGCCGCGTCACCCCATGCCGCCGCGGCGAGCGGCGGCATCGGCAGTGGATTGGGCACCACGAAGGGTACGACTCCGTCGGCGCGCTGTTGGTCAAGGTCGACATCGCGGAGCCAGGACCCTAGGAAACCTGACACGTCGTAGAGGTAGCTTGCGGTCGGGGCAAAAACCTGGATGTCGCCCGTCCAGCCGAGGCGCTCGTCTCGCTGCGGACAGTCTGTCGGCAGGCTCAGGAAGTTTCCGCGCATGCCCCACAGCACATTCTGATGCAGCTGGTTGAGCTTCGGGTTGCTCGTCTCCAACGCACCCGTGCGCACCATGTCGTTGTGAATGACGACCGCCGTGACGTCGTCGATCGACAGCTCACCCGGCCAGTTCTCGATCTCGGCATAACGAAAGCCGTGGAAGGTGAATCGAGGACTCCAGGTCCGGACACCATCCCCACACCCGGTGAACGAGTCGGTCGCCTCGGCGAATCGCAGAGGTCGGACACCGAGTTCGCCGTCCTCGAGTACCTCGGCGTGACGAAGAGTGACGGTGTGCCCCTCGGGAGCATCAACCCGAATCTCGAGCCATCCGACGAGATTCTGGCCGAAATCGATGACGGTTTTGCCTGCGGGCGTGGTGAAGATCTTTCGGGCCGCGACCCGCTCGATTCGCCGAACCGGTGGGGCAAATGACGGGGTTAGGCGCGACGCGTCCGCCCCGATAACAGTCGCGCGTACGGAGTTCACAAAATCGGTGTCGGGGTCCGAAAGCGCCGCGGTCTCGAGTCGAGCGTCGTAGTGCTCGCCGGGATAGATTCCAGCGCGACAAACCGGACCGTTCGTTGCGGCCGACCACGTGGCATCCGTTGTAATCATTTCCGATGTTCCATCGGCGTATGTGATGCGAAGCTGCGCTGTCAGGGCGCGAGGCCCGACGTAACTGCGTGAGAAGTTCCCGTCGAAGCCGAATCGCTCGCCGTACCAGCCGTCCGCAACGGTCGCGCCCAAAACATTGCGTCCGGAACGGACGCCAGCAGTGACGTCGAAGCTCTGGAATGTCAGGCGAGCGTCGTAGCTCGTCCAGCCCGGCGTGAGGACCTCGTCGCCGATGGTCTCTCCATTGAGAGTTGCCTCGTAGATCCCATGGGATGAAATGGACAGGATCGCCGTGGCCACGTCAGATCGCGGGGAGAAGACGGAACGGAAGAGCGAGGTTCCTCGCGACTCGTCAGGCTCAGCACCGGTTGGTTCGGCAGCGATGAAGTCGGCGGTCCAGTCGGCGACGCTCAGCGGACCCGTACGCAGAGTAATCCAAGCGCTGGGAGACGCTGTTGAAGGGGTGGGCCCTTCTCCCGCGTCACTGAGACCGTCTACGTGGACTCGCACGTCGACGGAGTCGTAGGCAGTGAGCGGCTCGAATGGCCACGGAACGTGCTGCGAATTGCCGGTCGAAACCTTGACACTCGTCGTACCAGCATTGGTGCGACAGTCGAGGGTGAAGCCCTTTTGCACCCAGTTGGGGAGATCCGTAGTGACCCGCCACGACAGGCTGGGTGATGCGGTGGCGAGAAACTCGGGGCGGCCGCGTCCCTCCGCCCACAAGACAGACACGGGTACGACTTCAGGCATGAACTCTCCATTGAGGTAGGGCGCTCGACAATTGAGGCGTGCCCAAAACCTTATGGACATTCGGTTTTCAAATCAAGTCGTGGGTGTTCAATTTATAACGAACGGGTAACGCTCACCCTTCGGCTTTAGGTTACCCGGGAACGGCGTACTAAGTTAGCGACAACCGGTCAACCGGTTAGTCAATCTCTCGATCGCCGTGCGCGAACCTAAGGTCACCAATGACGTCGATCCCCCGCTCTCCTGTCCCTCCTCTGTCAACGTCGAAACGATGGTCGTTGAACACGAGTCCCTGGCAGGCGATAGTTCCTCTCGGTTCCTCTCGGGCACGAGTGATCATCGACAATGACTTCTCCGGTGACCCCGATGACCTGTTTCAGCTGGTTCATCATCTCTTGTCCCCCTCTGTCGACATTCGACTCGTCGTGGGCTCGCATCTTCGGGAGGAGGATCCCTTCGATCCCAGCTCTCACTCGGCAGAAAATGCCGTCGCGGTCGTGCGGCACGTGTTCGACCGCATGGGCCTGGAAGCGCACGAACGGATCTTTGCCGGGTCGAACACCGCGCTCTCCGATCGGAAAACACCACGCGAGTCGGCAGCGGTCGACGCGATCATCGCGGAAGCGATGAGGGATGACACCGCCTCGCCGTTGTTTTACGCAGCTGGCGGCGGGCTAACCGACTTGGCATCCGCCTACCTGCGTGAACCGCGGATCGCGGAGCGCTTGACGGTGATCTGGATTGGCGGCGCCGAGCACGACGGAATCGCCGTTCCACCCCCGAACGCGATGCCAATTGAGTACAACCTTCTCATCGATCTTCTCGCTGCACAGGTCGTGTTCAACGACTCCACGCTGCGTGTTTGGCAGGTGCCTCGAGACGCTTATCGACAGTGCCTGATATCCGACGCCGAGCTGCGGCTTCGCGTCGCGACGACCGGCTCGCTCGGCGAGTATCTGTACGCCGAAGTTGCACAGATCCTGCGCTTGGCGGCTGGCCCCAGCGGCCCCGCAGAAACGTACGCGATGGGAGATTCGCCCCTCGTGCTGCTGACCGCGTTGCAGTCGACCTTCGAAGCAGACCCGTCGTCGAGTGACTACGTCTCGATGCCCACACCAGCAATCACGGAGGGTGGCAACTATGAAGCCGTTGCCGGTGCCAGGCCGATGCGGGTGTACACACGGCTTGATAACCGTTTGATGTTCGAGGACTTCTATCTCAAGCTCTCCGAGTTCGGCCGCTGGCAAGCAGCGAACGAATGAATGGCCTGAACGCTGCTCAAGAAGGAGAGTCATGAGCGAAACCGAGGCTGACCGGCTGGACCGGCTGTGGTCACCCGAGCCGACGCCTATCCCTGTTGAACTCGGCCGGTGGGCCTTCGAACTTCGCGGCGATGAGATCGCCGATCTGACGTTCGACGACAGCCCTGTGGTTCGCAGCGTGCGTGCCGTCGCACGTGACCAGGACTGGAACACCGTGCCGGCCACGGTAGAGGCATTCGAGCCCACGAAGGATGGCCACCGGCTCCGCTTGAGCATGCGCGGGTTCGGCGTCGACATCACCGCCGCGGTCGACATCGTTCATCACGAAGACATTCTGACCATCAGCCTCACGGCAACAACGTCCCGGGAGTTCCTCACCAATCGACTCGGCCTCGTCGTCCTGCATCCTCCCGAACTCTCCGGAACGCCGCTCATCGTCGCAACAGCCGACGACGAGAAGACAACTCGATTCCCGTCGAACGTGTCACCACATCAGCCGGCATTCGACATCCGCTCACTCACTTGGGACAACGACGGGGTGCACACTCAAGCGACTTTCGCGGGCGACATTTTCGAGATGGAGGACCAGCGCAACTGGACTGACGCGAGCTATAAGACGTACAGCCGGCCGCTCGCGCTCCCGTTCCCATACCCGCTCGAGAGCGGCGAGAGCGTGACGCAGTCGGTGTCCTTCTCCTCAGAGCGCGTATGGCCCCCGGTGGCTCTGGAACCCGCGGCAACCATCGAACTAATCCGAACTGGCCGGCAGGTTCCTGACCTGACGTTGGGGGCGTCGACCGCCCCGGATGCTGCAATGCCGAGCGAGCAGGCGCCTCCGATTCCAACCGGGGTTCGAGCTCTTCTCGTCGAACTTGATACGCGAACACCGAGCTGGCCTGCGGCCCTGTCCCGCGCTATCTCCGAAGCCGGCGACCTCACACTTGACGTTCGAATTGTTGCCGACACCCCCGATGACGTTCGCGAGGCCGTTGCTGTCGTCGAGAGAAGTGGCGCGGAAGTAGCGAGGTTGGGAGTTTTCTCGGGCAGTAGCCACGTCACCGAACCGCCGCTGTGGGCGGCCCTCGCCGAGGCGGCGAAGCAACTACTCCCGGGGGTGACACTCCTCGGTGGAGCGCGATCCCATTTCACCGAGCTCAACCGCGAGCACGGTCGACTGCCTGACGCTATTCCAGAGTTCACCTTTTCACTCACCCCGCAAATGCATGCCACAGAGCGCGCACAACTCATCGAATCCATTCCGATGCAAGCCGTCGTCGCGCGCAGCGCAGGCGACATCGCGCTCGGGCGACCGCTTCACATCGGCCCGATCACCTTGCGTTCCCGGTTCAATGCCGTCGCTACGAGCACCTCTAACCAGGACGCGCCCTCCGACCTCTCGAGCGGTTACGGCGCCGAACTCACCACCGATGCGACCGATGCCCGCCAGTCTTCGGACGCCCTCGAAGCATGGACCATCGCCAGTTTTGCGGCCATCGCCTCGGCGACAGACAAGGCAAACGTCGCGAGCGTGAGCTACTTTGAAGCGTTTGGTCCCCGTGGGCTTCGCAATCACGCTGGAGCCTATCCGGTGGCTCACGCAATCACCGCCCTGGCAAGACTGGGAGGCGGCGAACTCCTTCTGCCTTCGTCAGTTCCACGCGGCGTCTGGTGCATCGGTTCGAGAAAGCCGGATGGATCGTGGTCGGCACTTCTGACCAACCTCGGCAGCGGACCCGCCGCCGCAGTTGTTGTCACCGTCGGCGGCCACACGTCATCCATCGAAATAGCGCCGTACGCAGTACTCAGACTTTCGTCTGCGGCCAACACCACAACATCATCGCCGGACACCAACGACATCGTCGAACGAAAGAGACCATCATGAGCGATCGCTTGCAGGGAAAAACCGCCGTCGTAACTGGCGCCGGATCGGGCATTGGACGCGCCATTGCGCAGCGGTTCTCTCACGAAGGCGCCCGAGTCGTCTTCACCGACGTCAATATCGAGGCGGCAACGGATGCTGCGGGCCAGGTCGAGAATTCACTCGCGGTTCATATGGACGTGTCCGATGAACTCAGCGTCTCGGCGGCGTTCGAAGGCCTCACGGCCGATGGGTACGCACCCGACATCCTCGTAGTGAGTGCCGGGGTTCAGCTCTTCGGCAAGGACGCACCGATCGCCGACCTCGACCTCGATGTTTGGAGACGGACGATCGATATCAATCTCACCGGCGCCTTCCTCAGCGTCAAGCACGGGGTCCGTTCGATGCTCCAGCGTGGTGGGTCCATCGTCCTCATCGGCAGCCCAACGGCGCTCAACGGAGAAGGTCAGGCCTTCACCGCCTACAGTTCATCGAAGGCGGGCATGCACGGACTCGGCCGCGCGGTGGCCGGCGCATACGCGAGCCAGGGTATTCGGGTAAACACCATCGTCCCTGGGTACACGGAGACGCCACTGGTGTCAGCGATCTCCACCGATCCGGTGGACCGGGCGGCTATCGTTTCGCGCATCCCGCTTGGCCGCCCCGGTCAGGCGTCAGATGTTGAGGGAATCGCCGTGTTCCTGGCCAGCGACGAATCCAGCTTCGCAACGGGCGCCACGTTCCAGGTTGATGGAGGCATGACGACGCTCTAGGCCAACCTAGAGGTCGACGGTGATCAGCAGACGCACAAACATCCGGGTCTCCTCGGCCATGTCCAGTGACTCCTTATCGAGGAGCCACTGCACCTGAGCGCCGTCCATGATGGCGATCATTCCGCGAGCTGCTGCTTCAGGGTCCACGCCTGGCACCAGTTGACCTTTGGCTTTCATGCGCTCGAAAGCCGCAGTGATAAACGAGCTCACCCACACATACCGGCGCACGAAGTACTCGTGAGCCGGATGATCGGGCGCCGTTGCCTCTGCGGAGAGTGTTGTGTGAAGCTCGACGAGCCCGGGCACGCTCGAGTTGTACTCGACCAGCTTGATGAGCCCGCGAATCGTCTCGAGACCGTCTTCTTCTTCACCGGTCGTGTACTCGCGGGATAGATCGTCGCGCAATTCGAGTACGGCCGCGAGCAGCTCATTCTTGTTCGCAAAGTGGTGCAGAAGACCCGCTTGGCTCATGCCGACGCGCTCGGCGATCTCCCGAATTGAGCCGCTTCGGAATCCTCCCGCAGAAAAAACTTCGATTCCTGCCTCGAGAATTTCTCTGCGCCGACCTGCGGTTTTGGCGTAATTGCCTCGCGGTTTCCCGGTAATGGTCATGACCGAACTCTATTACAGTTTGGTGAAAACCTAGTGATCATTCGCTTTTCGTGCTAATTTCTCTCCAGACGTAGCCCAACGGGGGTCTACACCACAGCTGAAAGGGACCGAAGATGTTCCGATGGAAGAGAGCCGCCGCAGTTGTGGCCGTGCTCGCACTTGGCCTGACGGGATGCTCCGCAGGCGGCAGTACCGACGATTCCGCAAGCTCCGACAAGCTCACCCTTGGAGTCCTCGCTCCGGCGACGACATTCGAGGCGCAGGCGATCAACTTCGCCAATGAATCGCCATACGGTCAGGCGGTCTACGACACGCTTCTCAAGGCGAACCCCGAGGGCGAGATCGAAGAAAACCTCGCCACCAAGTGGGAGTACAACGAGGACAACACCGTCCTGACCCTCACGCTCCGCGACGACGTCACATTCACCGATGACACCAAGTTCGACGCAGAGGCCGCAGCGCAGAACCTGCTTCGCTTCCGCGATGGCACGTCGCCCAACAAGTCGCTCCTGGCGGCCGTCGCGGACGCCAAGGCCGTCGATGCCACCACGGTCGAGATCACACTCAGCCAGTCCGACCCGGCGCTCCTGATCGCGCTCACGCAGAACGCCGGCATGGTGCAGAGCCCCGCCTCGTTCGAAAACAAAGACATCAAGACGAACCCGGTCGGTTCAGGGCCGTACATCCTCGACACAGGCAAGACGGTCGTAGGAACGTCGTACGAGTTCGAAAAGAACCCGGACTACTGGAACCCCGACACCGTGCACTACGACGCACTGTCACTCAAGGTCTACGCAGACCCGACATCGCTCTTGAACGCGATCAAGGGTGGACAGGTTAACGCAGCGAACACCCCAAGCAACAACGACCTCGGAGAGATGGAAGCGGCCGGCTACACAGTCAACGCGTTCGAACTCAACTGGACGGGTCTTATCCTCTTCGACCGCGGTGGAACCATCGAGCCGGCGCTCGGCGATGTCCGTGTCCGCCAGGCGATCAACTACGCATTCGACACCAAGGCACTCCTTGAAGCCGTCGGCCAGGGCCTCGGCACACCGACGACCCAGATCTTCCCGACCAACTCCGTCGGCTACGACAAGGAGCTGGACTCCTACTACTCGTACGATCCCGAAAAGGCCAAGGACCTGCTCGCAGAAGCGGGTTACGCAGACGGCCTCACCCTCAACATGCCGTCAAGCGCTCTGCTCGGCAACACGGTCTTCACCCTGATCGGGCAGCAGTTGAAGGACGTCGGAATCACCGTCAACTTCACGGATGCTGGTAACAACTTCATTCAGGACATCCTGGCTCCCAAGTACGGATCGACCTACATGATCCTGCAGCAGGACCCGGACTGGGCGCTGATCAACTTCTCGATCGCACCAACCGCTACCTTCAACCCGACGAAGTACCAGGACCCGAAGGTCGACGCGCTCATCGAGACCGTCCACAACGGTTCAAAGGACGAGTCGGACGCAGCCGTGAAGGAACTCAACACATACATCGTTGAGCAGGCGTGGTTCGCTCCCTGGTACCGCATGCAGTCCAGCTTCGTCACCGATGCCAAGACCGACGTAAAGACGCAGGTCGGCAACGCTTACCCCTACCTCTGGAACTTCACTCCGAAGTCCTAGGACCTCGGCCTGGTCGCGCGGCGACGCGCGACCAGGCACTCCCTCTCGCTTCACAAAGCTAGGAACAACGGTGTTTGGTTTTATTCTGCGACGGCTACTCTCCGGAGTCGTTCTCCTGTTCGTCATATCCACGCTCGCCTACATGCTGCTGTATGTCGGCGGTGGCAACATTGCGCGACGCATCCTCGGTCAGCAGGCCACCGCAGAGACGGTCGCCCAGAAGACCACAGAACTCGGTCTCGATCGACCTCTGCTCGTGCAGTACATCGACTGGCTGTCCCACGCCGTCACTGGCGACTTCGGAACCAGTTGGTTCACGGGTGAGATGGTCTCCTCGGGGATCACCTCGCGACTGGGCGTCACCCTGTCGATCGTCATCGGGGCGACCGTCATTACCGCGATCGTCGCCGTCATCATCGGCGTGTGGGCCGCGGTTCGCGGCGGCTGGGTCGACAAGGTCGTCCAAGGCGTTTCCATCCTCGGCTTTGCGATCCCCGGCTTCCTCATCGCTTTGGGCCTCGTCACTCTCTTCGCGCTCAACCTCAAGTGGTTCAAGCCAACGGGATACGTTCCGCTGACCGAGTCGGCAACCGGTTGGCTCGCAACCGTCACGCTCCCTATCATTGCGCTGGCGATCGGCGGCATCGCTGGTGTCGCGCAACAAGTGCGCGGTTCCGTTGTAGACGCGCTTCAGCGCGACTACGTTCGTACGCTCCGCAGCCGCGGCCTCTCCTTCAACCGTGTGGTCTTCAAGCACGTGTTGCGAAACGCGGGTGGACCCGCCCTCGCCGTACTCGCCGTTCAGTTTGTCGGCCTCCTCGGAGGTGCTGTCATTGTTGAGCGAATCTTCGCCATACCCGGTCTCGGACAGGTCGCCGTCACGGCGACCAGCCAGGGCGACATTCCCATGGTGATGGGCCTGGTCGTCGCCATTGCGGCCATGGTGGTCATTATTAATCTGCTCATCGACCTGCTCCAGGGCTGGCTCAACCCGAAGGTGAGGCTCGCATGATCGACCTGACTCCTGCCACCATCCCACCGAAGGCGCAACGAACTTCGTTGTTCGTTCGACTACTGAAGAACCCCGTCGGCCTGGCGTCGATGATCTTCTTGACTCTCCTGGTTCTCAGTGCGATCTTCGCTCCCCTGCTCACCTCGGTCGACCCGAACCAGGCCTCGCTTCAGGACTTCCTCGGTCCAGCCCGCGAGGGACACCCCCTCGGATTCGACAGCGCAGGCCGTGACGTCTTCGCGCGACTCGTCTATGCCGGGCGATTCAGCCTCGCTGGCGGCTTGCTTGCTCTCGTCATCGCCGCAGTGATCGGTGTAATCGGTGGATTGCTTGCCGGCTACTACCGCGGCTGGTTCGACAGCGTGTCGTCCTGGCTTGCCGGACTGCTCATGGCCATGCCCGCAATCGTCGTACTGCTCGCCGCACGCGCGGTCCTCGGTCCATCGATGTGGCTTTCGATGGCCATCTTCGGCGTGATGTTGTCGCCCGCGTTCTTCCGGCTTGTGTATGCGTCGGTGACCGCGGTGCGCGACGAACTCTATATCGACGCGGCCCGGGTGTCCGGCCTGAGCGACGGCAGCATCATCGGCCGTCACATCCTCACGGTCGTCCGTGCTCCCGCGATCATCCAGTCCGCCATGGTGCTCGGAATCGCGATCGCCATTCAAGCTGGACTCGACTTCCTCGGACTCGGCGACATGACGATCCCCACCTGGGGAACAATGCTCAACGACGGCTTCACCAACATCTACAAAGAGCCGCTGCTCATCCTGTGGCCCAGTCTCATCCTCGCGCTGACCTGTATGGCACTGACGCTGTTGGCCAACGCGATGCGCGACGAGCTCGAGCGCAGCGCGAAGCCCAAGAAGCGCAAACCCCTCATCGCCACGGCCCTGATGGACTTCAGCAAGGTCGCAGCCGTCACTCACGCTGACGATGCCCGAACGGCTGCGCTCACCGGAGAGGTCCTTCTCAACATCAGCGACCTGTCCGTTGGATACGGACAGCCGGACGGCTCCGTGAAGACGGTCGTGCACGACGTCTCGCTCACTGTCCGCCGTGGTGAAGTACACGGCCTCATCGGTGAATCGGGATCGGGCAAGACGCAAACCGCGTGGTCCATTTTGCGGTTGCTGCCCGAGGGCGGTCACATCACCGGTGGCGCCATCGTCTTCGAGGGCAAGGATCTTGCCGAAGCAAGCGAACGTGAGATGGATCGCATCCGGGGCAAAAAGATTGCCTACATTCCGCAGGAGCCGATGTCGAACCTCGACTCGTCGTTCACCATCGGCAGCCAGCTTGTCGAGCCGATGCGGATCTGCCTCGGCATCTCGAAAAAGGAGGCAACGAAGCGGGCGCTCGAACTGCTGTCGCACGTCGGCATCCCGAACCCGCAGCGCACGTTCAACGCCTATCCCCACGAGGTATCCGGCGGAATGGCTCAGCGTGTTCTCATCGCTGGCGCGATCTCCTGTGAACCAGACCTCCTGATCGCCGACGAGCCGACAACGGCACTGGATGTGACGGTGCAAGCCGAAATCCTTCAGCTGCTCCGACGACTGCAAGCCGAGCTCAACATGGGTGTCGTCCTGGTCACCCACAACTTCGGTGTCGTCGCCGATCTGTGCGACCGCGTTTCGGTCATGCGAGAGGGACGAGTCATCGAATCCGGACCCGTGCGAGCGATCTTCAAAGCTGCACGCCACCCGTACACCCAGTCACTCCTCAACGCCATCCTCGAAGAGGGCGAACCACGAGGAGAACTCATTGCCCCGACGACGCGCGCCACCACGCAGGGAGCCCAGTCATGACCGAACCTCTCCTCGACGTCAAGAACGTCATTGTTGAATACCCCGTCAAAGGGTTCCGGAAGGATCCCTTCCGTGCCCTCAAGGGCGTGTCCCTCGACATCCGGCCCGGAGAAACGGTGGGCCTGGTTGGGGAGTCGGGCTCAGGCAAGACCACCCTTGGCCGCGCTGTCCTCGGTCTCGCACCGGTGACTGGTGGCGAGATCCTCTACAAGGGCAAAGACATCGCCCACCTGGGCCGCCGTGAGCGACGCAGCCTCTCGAGCGACATTCAGGTCGTGTTCCAGGACCCGTACACCTCGCTCAACCCGTCACTGACGATCGAGCAGATCCTCGTCGAGCCGCTCACCATGCGCAAGATCGAGGGCAAGGCAGCCGCTCGTCGCGTTGCCGATTTGCTCGATCAGGTGGGCCTGCCGAGCGATGCGGGCGATCGACTTCCCCGGGAGTTCTCCGGCGGGCAGCGCCAGCGGATCGCCATCGCGAGGGCACTCGCA
Organism: Okibacterium sp. HSC-33S16; assembly: GCF_024171565.1. GTDB lineage: Bacteria > Actinomycetota > Actinomycetes > Actinomycetales > Microbacteriaceae > Mycetocola_A. The sequence continues at coordinate 233,707 of NZ_JALJZZ010000002.1, read as the reverse complement.
CTGGACCCCGCACTGATCGTTTGCGACGAACCAGTTTCCGCACTCGACCTTTCAACCCAGGCACGGGTGCTCGACCTGTTCAAAGAGATTCAGGAGCGCACCGGCGTCGCCTACCTCTTCGTCTCGCACGACCTCGCCGTTGTGCGTCACCTCAGCCACCGAGTCGCTGTGATGTTCCACGGCGAGATCGTCGAATGGGGCGACGGCGACCAGGTCACCAGCGCGCCGACGCACCCCTACACCCAGCGGCTGTTCCTGGCCGCTCCGGTGCCGGACCCCGACCGGCAAGAGGTTCGCCGGGCGGACCGTGACCGTCTGCTGGCCGAGCAGAAGGCTCAGGGACTGCAGGCCGGAGCAACAGCGTGACGAGTCAGGGCGAAGGATCCGACTCGTTCGACGGCATCCGATTCGGCGCCGCCTACTATCACGAGTACCAACCAAGTCCGCGGTTGGACGAAGACCTCGACCTGATGCTCGACGCCGGATTCACCGTCATCCGGGTGGGCGAGTCCGTCTGGTCCACCTGGGAACCGGAGAACGGCGTCTTCGATCTCGACTGGCTTCAGCCGGTCCTCGACGGCGCCCATGAACGCGGCATTGGCGTCATCCTCGGCACCCCCACCTACGCGCTCCCGATGTGGCTGGCTCGTCTTTACCCTGAGATCGCTGGCGACCAGGCCACAGGTGTTCCGTTTACGTGGGGCAGCCGTCAGGAGATGGACTTCACTCACCCGGCGTTCCGCTTCCACGCCGAGCGGATCATCCGTCACATCATCGAGCGCTACAAGGACCACCCGGCTCTCATCGGCTACCAAGTCGACAACGAACCCGGCATCCACCTGCTGTACAACCACGGCGTCTTCCAGCAGTTCATCGACTACCTTCGGGGCATCTATGGCGACGTCGAGACCCTCAACCGCGAGTGGGGTCTCGTCTACTGGTCACACCGTCTTTCGACCTGGGCAGACCTCTGGGTGCCCGACCGCAACTTCCAGCCGCAGTACGCGCTGGCGTGGCGCCGCTTTCAGACGAAGCTCGTCACCGAGTACATCGGCTGGCAGGCGGACATCGTGCGGGAGATCGCTCACCCCGAACACTTCGTCACGACCTGCATCTCGTACGAGCAGGATGGGGTCGAGGACGTGGACCTGTCTGCGCAGCTCGACATCTCCTCGGGAAACGCGTACTACGAGATGGAAGCCTCCCTCGCGCACCCTTCGACCGCTGAACGGTCGGACAATTGGATCGTCCGCGGCACCTGGGCGCTGTACCACCTCGCCGATCTAATGTACTCGTCGAAACAATCGTCGTTCCTGGTCACCGAGACGAACGCGTCATCGATCGGCCACTCATCGCTGAACTTCTCGCCGTACGACGGCCAATGGCGACAAGCTGCCTGGGCTCTCGTCTCACGCGGTGCCGACATGATCGAGTACTGGCACTGGCACACCCTGCATTTCGGTACGGAAACCTACTGGGGCGGGATCCTTCCGCACAGCCAGAAACCCGGCCGAACCTACCGGGAACTTGCGCAGCTCGGCTCCGAGTTCGCCGTGGCCGGTGCCGCGGTTCGCCGCGGAGCCCCTGACGCCGATATCGCCGTGCTCTACGACTCGGATAGCAAGTTCGCCCTCGCCTCGCAGTCACCGTTCGGAGCTCCCGGGCAGTACATGGACCCGGATGCCTACCGCAAGATTCTGGCGTCGTTTGTGCGGGGCGCTTTCGATGCCGGACTACAGACCCGGCTCGTGCGGCCGCAGCAGGTGTTCCCAACCAGGGCGACCCCCGGGGTGGATGCGATTGAGGGTGGGGACCCGGCTGCATTCGCTGCCCGGTACCCGGTTCTTCTGATCCCCGCCTTCTTCACGGCGGCCGACGAGGAGCTGGACTGGCTCGACGCATACGCGGGAGCCGGAGGTCACCTCGTGCTCGGACCGCGATCGGCCTACGCCGACCGTGAGGGTCGCGCCCGACTCGACGTTCAGCCCGCCCGACTCGCCGATGCAGCGGGCACCTGGTACAACGAGTTCGCCAACCTGACTGAGCCGGTTCCGGTCACCGCCACGTCCGAGAGTTTCGCACTCAGGGACGGGGCCGCGGCCAGCAACTGGGCCGATGGGCTGACCCTCGCGAAATCGGGCCCCGCACAGCCGCTCGTCTCCTATCAGCATCCGCACCTTGGTCGCTGGCCGGCCGTCACCTCTCGCGAGAGCGGGAACGGTCGGGTCACCCTCGTCGGCACGGTTCCCAACCAGGCGCTCGCCCACTCGATCGCCGCATGGCTCGTCCCCGAGCCGGTCGCGGGCTGGACAGGCCTTCCCGAGTCGGTGACCGTAAGCAGTTCAACCGCTCCCGACGGCGTCCGCACCTGGTTCGTTCACAACTGGTCATGGGAGCCGGCATCCGTTGTCGTCCCTTCTTCCGTCCGCGATCTGATCAACGGCGATGCCCTCACCGGAGGCGACACTCTTGCCCTCGGCGCTTGGGACGTGCGGGTCGTCACCTCCGCTTCTAACTGATCTTCTTTTCCTTCCCACTCCGCTAGAGAAAGCGACTTTGTGTCATGACTCAGACCACTCCCACCCCACCCGTCACGGCCGGCACCGATGCCCGCCTCGTTGACCTGCTCGAGCAGCTGAGCCTCGAAGAGAAGGTTCTCCTTCTGACCGGCCACGACTTCTGGGCCACCTGGCCGATCGAGAAGATCGGGCTCCGCCGCATCCTCGTCTCCGACGGTCCATCCGGTGTGCGTGGTGAGGTGTGGGACGAGCGCAGCCCCTCCCTCAACCTGCCGTCGGCCACGGCACTCGGTTCGTCTTGGGACCCGTCGATCGCCCGACGCTACGGCAACGTCGCAGCGGTCGAGGCGCGGAGGAAGGGCGTCGACGTCGTCCTCGGCCCGACCATCAACCTGCATCGCTCGCCCCTCGGTGGACGTCACTTCGAGTGCTTCAGTGAAGACCCCATCCTCACGTCCACACTCGCGGCCGCCTACGTATCTGGTGTTCAGGAAAATGGCGTCGGCGCGACGCCCAAGCACTACATCGCCAACGATTTTGAGACCGACCGTTTCACCGTCGACGTGAAGGTCGACGACCGCACACTTCGTGAGCTCTACCTGCTCGCCTTCGAGAAAGCTGTCAGCGAGTCGCACGCTTGGCTCATCATGAGCTCATACAACTCGATCAACGGTGCAACGGCGACCGAGAACGAGTTGCTCGAAACCCCGCTCAACTCCGAGTGGGGATTCGACGGCGTGGTCGTGAGCGACTGGACCGCCGTGCGCAGCGTCGAGAGCGCAAAGCACTCGCAGGACCTGGTCATGCCCGGCCCGGCTGGCCCGTGGGGCGATGCCCTCGTGGGGGCGGTCCGTGCCGGTGAAGTGGACGAGTCCGCCGTGGACCGCAAAGTCCTCCGGATCCTGACGCTGGCGGCTCGGGTCGGAGCCCTCGAAGGGTTCGAACCCGCTGTTGCCGCTCCGGTTCGTGTCGAAGACGGAATCGCGTTTGTGCGTGAAGCCGAGATTGCTGGATCGGTGCTCGTCCGCAACACCGGTGAACTGCCGTGGTCGGCTGACATGCTTAGCCGCGTTGCCGTGATCGGTGACAACGCCCGCCACGCCCGCACGCAGGGCGGGGGTAGTGCGACAGTGCTGCCCGAGAAGATTGTGACGCCGCTCGATGGCATCCGCTCTGCCCTCCCGAATGCGGAAATCAGCTATTCGACCGGTGCCGTCGTGCAGGAGGGCATTTCCGAATTCCCGCTCGACAGCATGACGAACCCGTCGAACGGACAGCCCGGTGCGCTCGTGCGTTTCCTCGACGCAGACGGCGCCGAGCTGTTCCGTGAAGATCGCCTCGCCAGCGCCCTCATCTGGTTCGGCGGCGATGCCCCGATCACCCGGTCGAGCGTGCTCGAGTTCAGCACCCGATACCTTCCCGAGGAGTCGGGTGACATCCTGGTCGGCTTCGCAGCCGTCGGAGTCGGGCGCATCTACATCGACGGGGAACTCGTTCGCGAAGCCACCGTCGAATCGGTTGGCACCGACCTCGGAGCCGCATTCCTCGCTCCGCCGTCGGCGTCAGCACCGGTCGCCGTGCGCGCGGGCGAACCGATCGAAATCAAGGTCGAGTTCGACACATCCGGCCCGACCGCCCTCGACGGCGTTCTCGGCATCACCATCGGCATCGAACCCGACCGCTCGAACCCCGACGCACTCATCGCGGAGGCTGTCGCTGCTGCCCGGGAAGCTGACGTCGCAGTCGTCGTGGTCGGCACGAACGCGAAGGTGGAGTCCGAGGGCTACGACCGTGACTCGCTCGTGCTCCCCGGTCGACAGGATGAGCTCGTCGCCGCCGTTGCTGCGGTCAACCCGCGCACGGTCGTCGTGGTCAATTCCGGCTCCCCCGTGCTGCTGCCCTGGCGTAACGACGTCGCCGCTGTGCTGCTCACCTGGTTCGGCGGACAGGAGTACGGCGACGCCCTTGCCGACATTCTGCTCGGTCTGGCTGAGCCCGGCGGTCGCTTGCCCACCACCTGGCCGGTTGCGCAGGAGGACGTGCCCGTTCTGGATGTCACTCCGAAGGACGGCATCGTGCGTTATGAAGAGGGCATCCACATTGGCTACCGGGCCTGGCTCAAGGCCGGCACCGAACCGGCGTACCCGTTCGGTCACGGTCTCGGCTACACCACCTGGGAGCTGACTGACCTGACCATCGATTCACCGACGGTGACCTCAGAAATCGAGCTCACAGCATCCGTTCGCCTGACAAACACCGGCGAGCGCGTCGGAAAACAGGTGGTGCAGGTTTACGCGTCGCGGCCCGACAGCTCGATCGACCGGCCGGTGCGCTGGCTGGTGGGCTACGCGGCGGTTTCTGCGGAAGCCGGCCAGAGCGTGACGGCCACCGTGACGATCCCGGCACGGTCATTCGCGGACTGGCAGGACGGCTGGCACTACGAGCCCGGCGTCTTCCAGCTGTTCGCCGGTACCAGCGTCGCCGACCTGCCGCTCGGAACGACAGTCGAGGTGACCGCATGATCTACCCCAACCCGCTGATCTCCGGTTTCTATCCGGACCCCAGTGTCGTGAAGGTGGGCGAGGACTACTACCTCGCCACCTCGACCTTCGAGTACCTGCCCGGCATCCCGATCTTCCACAGCCGCGACCTGGTCAGCTGGACGCAGATCGGCAACGTTGTCGATCGCCCAGGGCAACTCCACTCGGAGAACGTGCCGACACTCGGTGGTGCGTGGGCGCCGACGATCCGGCACCGAGATGGCCTGTTTTATGTTGTGGTAACGGATGCCATGGCGCGCGGAATGCTGATCTTCACCTCCGCATCCGTCGAGGGGCCGTGGGATGACGGCATCCTCGTGAAGGGCATCCATGGCATCGACCCCGACCTCGCCTGGGGCGAGGACGGAACGGCGTACATAACGTACTCCGGGCTCGACACCACTTCGGGTGCGGAACCGGGACCGCACGGCGGGATCCTGCAGATCACCGTCGACCTCGAGTCGGGAACCCCGACGAGCGAACCGAAACAGTTGTGGTCGGGCACCGGACTCAAGTTTCCGGAGGCACCGCACCTTTATCAGCACGGCGACTACTGGTATCTGCTCATCGCGGAAGGCGGGACCGAACGAGGCCACGGCATCAGCGTTGCTCGTGGCAACTCACCGGCCGGCCCGTTCGCCGATGGTGCTGGGCAAGGCGGACCAACCAACCCGATCCTCTCGGCCCGGAGCACCGGTCGCGAAATCCAAAACACCGGGCACGGCGACCTCGTTGAGACGCCGGACGGCGGTTGGGCACTCATCATGCTCGGCATGCGCCCGGGTGGCATGACGCAAGCGTTCTCTGCCCTTGGGCGCGAGACGTTTATCACCGAGGCGCGGTGGGAGAACGACTGGCTCGTTGCCGAACCCGTGCTGCTCAACCCCCGCGAGGGTGAGTCGGTCTTCGAAACCGACTTCGACGAGCAGACTCTTTCCCCGCAGTGGATTTCGATCCGGCAGTTCCCGGCCGAGGTGTCCTCGCTCAGCGAGCGGCCAGGCTGGCTCACCCTCACCGGTGACGGCTCAACCCTCGATGACCAACGCCCCGCACTCGTGGGCTGGAGGCAGCAGCATCCATGGGCGACTGCATCCGTGGTTATCGATCCGGGAACCGGACTCGGTGGCCTCAGCGTGCGTTATGACGAAGATCACCACTACGAGATCGAGGTCGGTGAGGGGCGCGTGACCGCTCGTGCTTCGGTCGCCGGAATTCGGCAGACCTGGACCCATGACGCACCGAAGGGTGCGACCACACTGAGCATCGATTTCATTCGCTCGGTCGGCGACAGCATGCTGTCGGCTCTGACCAGCGACATCGTTGTGCTCAGCGCTGGTGAGGGTGACGATCGCTTCGAGCTGGCCCGAGTCGATGGACGATATCTCTCTCAAGAGACGGCCGCGTCATTCACCGGCCGTGTCATCGGACTCTATGCCGTGCGTGGAACCGTTGCGTTCGACTCATTCCGCTATGCCGGGAAGGATTAAACGGTGGGATTCGTCAAGACCGACTCGCTCGCCGAGGTGCTCGCACACCCGGAGGGCAACCGAATTCTCGCGGAGCTCATTCCGGGAATTATCAACGCTCCGATGGCACAACAGCTCGCCTGGATGCCGGTCGGCAACGTCGTCATGGTGTCGCCGACGGTCCGCGATGACAGCGATGTGCTCGAGAGACTGTGGAGCCGGTTGGGCGCTTTGAGTGACTCAGCGGCGAGCGCCCCCGCCGAAGCCGGATACGTTGACGTCGACCCAAACTATGAAGCATCGACGGTGCCGATCGCCTCGGCGACCCTCAGCGCACCAAGCACGGTTGGCCTGCGCGGCCGCGTGGAGATCACTCTCGACGGCCCAAGCCACGGCAACCCGTTCACCGATGTCGAACTGACCGCGACCGTTACTGGTGGCGGTCGGAGCCGCACGGTTGGTGGGTTCTATGACGGTGATGGGATCTGGCGGATTCGGTTCCTGGCGGATTCGCCGGGCGAGTGGACCTTCGCGACGTCATCGAACGCGCGTTCCCTCGACGGGCACACCGGAGCGGTGACCTGCACGGAGGAACCCGCATCCCGCGGTCCGGTCGCGGTCGCAGACACCCACCACTTCCGATACGCCGACGGCACGCGCTACCTACCGATCGGAACGACCGCATACGCCTGGACCCACCAGACCGACGAGCTCGAGGAGGCGACGCTCGCCACGCTGGCGAACTCACCGTTCAACAAGGTGCGGATGTGCGTCTTCCCGAAGGCGTACCTCTTTAACGCGAATGAACCAGAGCTGTATCCCTTTGAAGGCTCACTCGACGAGGGGTGGGACTTCACCCGATTCGATCCGGAGTACTTCCAGAAGCTGGAGCGTCGGATCGAGCAGCTTGCGGAGCTGGGAATCGAAGCGGACCTCATCCTCTTCCACGCCTACGACCGGTGGGGTTTCTCAAAAATGGGAGCGGCCGGGGACGATAGATTCGTCTCCTACGTCGTTCGCCGCCTCGCCGCACACCCGTCGGTGTGGTGGTCGCTCGCCAACGAGTACGACCTCCTGCCGTGGAAGTCGATCGAGGACTGGGAGCGCATCGCGACCGTCGTGACGTCCAATGACCCGGTCGGCCACCTGCTGTCAATCCACAACTGTTTCGGGTTCTATGACTACTCGAGGCCGTGGATCACTCACTGCAGCGTGCAGCGCGTTGACGTCTACAAAACCGCTGAAAACACCGATGCCTGGCGCAACGAGTGGCACAAGCCGATTGTTATTGACGAGTGCGCGTACGAGGGCGACATCGACCAGGGCTGGGGCAACATTACCGGCCAGGAAATGGTGCGACGGTTCTGGGAGGGCGCCGTCCGAGGCGGATATGTCGGCCACGGCGAGACCTACCTTAACGACCGCGAAGAACTGTGGTGGTCGAAGGGCGGCGCCCTCGTCGGTTCCAGCCCCGACCGCATTCGGTTCTTGGCAGAGATCACCGCTGACGCCCCCGATGGCGTGCTCGATCCCCTGCCGTCCGACTGGGATGTGCCATGGGCAGGAGTTTCGGGCGCGTACTACCTGCTCTACCTGGGCTTCGGTCAGGCACGCTATCGCAACATCGTCCTTCCGCCCGGTCAGGAGTATGTCGTCGACGTGATCGACACCTGGAACATGACCATCGAGCGGCTCGACGGCACGGTGGAGGGGTTCTTCCAGGTGCCGCTTCCAGGCCGGCAGTTCATGGCGATTCGAGTGACGGCGGTCTGAGCACAGTCGAGGTACTTTCAAGCTAACGACGAAACCGGCCGCTGCCCCGTGAAGGGCAGCGGCCGGTTTTAAGTCTCGAGCGGATGCTTACGCGGCGTTCTCCGGAATTGTCGCGGTGTCGATCACGAAGCGGTAGCGCACATCGCTCTTCACAACACGCTCGTACGCCTCGTCGACCTGGTCGGCGCCGATGACCTCGATGTCGGCACCCAAGCCGTGCTCCGCACAGAAGTCGAGCATCTCCTGGGTCTCTCGAATGCCGCCGATGTTGGATCCGGCGAGGCTGCGACGTCCACCCGTGAGGGAGAACACACGGAACGTCTGCGGCTTTTCCGGCAGACCAACGAAGACCATCGATCCGTCGAGGGTGAGCATCGAGAGGTACTTGTCGATGGGCAGATCAGCCGACACCGTGTTGATAATGAGGTCGAAGCGCTTGCTGTTCGTCTTGAACGTCTCGTCGTCGCTCGTCGCGAAGTAATCGGTCGCACCGAGGCGGAGCCCGTCTTCCTTCTTCGACAGGGTCTGGCTGAGCACGGTTACCTCGGCGCCGAGCGCCGCGGCGATTTTGACACCCATGTGGCCAAGTCCGCCCATACCGACGATCGCGACCTTCTTGCCGGGGCCTGCACCCCAGTGCTTCAGCGGCGAGTAGGTGGTGATTCCGGCGCACAGCAGCGGTGCGGCCACGTCGAGGTCGATGCCCTCGGGGATGCTCAACACGTAGTTCTCGTTGGCGACGATCGACGTGCTGTATCCGCCGTAGGTCTCTTCGCCCGAGTACTCGCGGCCGTTGTAGGTGGCGACGTTGCCCTTGAGGCAGAACTGCTCTTCGCCGGCGAGGCAGTTCTCGCACTCACGGCAGGAATCGACGAAACAGCCAATGCCGACGCGGTCGCCGACCTTGTGCTTGGTGACGTCGGAGCCAACGGCGGAAACGATGCCGGCGATCTCGTGGCCGGGAACCATGGGGAAGATCCCTGCTCCCCACTCTTCACGAGCCTGGTGGATGTCGGAGTGGCAGATTCCGGCGTAGGCAATATCGATTTGCACGTCGTTCGGGCCGACGTCGCGGCGTTCGATGGTGGAGCGCTCGAAGGAGGCTCCGGGGGTTGCTGCAACAAGTGCGGGCACGGTGGTGGTCAAGAATTACCTCCGGGAGTGTGGTGGGCGAATCGCGTCTGCGCTGCCGTCCTTAAATCTACAGCCGGTGCGCTCGGCCTCGGGGGCCTTGACGGGGCTCGTCACGACGGAAACGACGAGGAAAGCACCACCGTGAGTTCCTACCCACCTCTTCGTTCGAATGCTGATGAGATGATGAGAACACGATGACCGCGAATAAATATCGGGATACAAGCGCTTCCCGACACACACGAAAATCCGCCAGATCGCTGCGCTGGCGGCTGCGGATCCTTCTTGCCGTGGCTGTGGCGGTCTTCGCCGCCGCGCTCACCTTCGTTCTCGCGTTTGTGACTTCGCTACCGTTGCCGGTTTGTGCGCTGGGGGCGCTCGCCATCACTTGCGCCCTCGCCTACGCTTTCCGTCGCAATCTGTTCCGCGGTGAAGGATACGACTACACCAATTTGTGAGCGCTGGAACCCTGCCATTGCGGGAGCACGAGCTCATGCCGGGACAGTACCACCGTGGACGACAGGGCGGAAGAAAGGTGGCTATCGGCTTTTCGTGTGACGGCTCGGGAGGTCGAGGTCGGAAGTCGCCCACGTGGCGACGAATTTGCCGACTCGATTCGCTCGACTGGTTGGGCTCGACGCGGTGATCACCTGGTGAATCGCGGCGTACCGTTCTGCCCGGTTCAGCGAGGCGAAACGAGTTGCTGCCTCAGGCGACTCAGCGAGCGCCGCAACGAGGTCATCGGGAACCTCGGCTGCTGCCTGGCCGGCGTACGCCCGATCCCACCGGCCGTCGTCCTTCGCGCGCTCGATTTCAGCCTGTCCACGTTCCCGCATACGACCGTCCGCACTCAGCCTGGCGACAATGTCGACGTTTCGCAGCGACCAGATCGAGGCCCTCCGACGCGGAGTGAAGTGCTGCTGAAAGGTGAGTTCATCGAGCGCGTTGCGACGGCCATCGATCCAGCCGCTGCACAATGCTTCCTCGAGCGCTTCCGCATAGGTCAGGGACGTTGGCTCCGTCACGCCCTTCTTAGCGAGCACCAAGCGGATGCCGTCGGAGCGGGATTCATTTGCGTCAAGCCAGGCGCGCCACGCGGCCGCATCAGCAACGAGGAGCCGGTCCGACGAGCGCAAGTTTTCCATAGTGCCCACTGTGGCATCCGCTGAGGTCAGATTGTGACCTCTTCTCCCCTGAACGTCAGCTCGCGGCATCCTCGAGAACCGGTTCAGCCCGCGTCAGCCTGACGTCTCGCTGCGGCAGGAACGTTCCCGCAACGAAGACTCCGAGGAGCACCACTCCCCAGATGATCGCGGCCACCGTGCCACCGACGAGGAACGGGAAGTTCCACACCGAGAGGGCAAGTACACCGAGAAGCCCGATGCCGCCGAGAACCGACGCGACGGTCACCCACCGCGACGGCGCGTCACCAGACGGTCCACGGTGCTTCGCGCCGAAGGCGAGCACCGCAAAGCTCGTCAGCGCCATCATCACGATGACTCCGACAGCGCCAGCACCCGAGTACCAGGTGTAGATCTGCACCACCGGGTCGAGCTGGGCGAGAGCCGACACCACAATAACAACGGATGTGATGCCACTCACCCACAGCGACGCCCGCGACGGCGCGCGGTGCTTGGGGTGGACATCCGCCAGTTTCTGCGGCAGAACACCACGTTGCCCGAGGGTAAAGAGGTAGCGCGTCACGATGTTGTGGAAGGCCAGCATGCACGCGAACATGCTGGTCACGACGAGCACCTGCACGATGTCACCCACGATTGGAGCGATCACCTCACCGGCCAGTCCGACGACGACGCTGTCTGGGTTCGCTGAAGCGGCAGCAATCGCGTCTTTGCCACCGAGCCCGGCGATCACCAGCCATGACGAGACAAAGTACAGGACACCAACCGAGATGACCGCGATGTACGTCGCCCGCGGCACCGTCTTCTCCGGGTTCCGAGCCTCGTTGCGGAACACGGCCGTGGCCTCAAATCCGAAGAACCCGAGGAACGCGAACAGCAACCCGAGTCCGGGCGTGCCCGACAAAGCTTCAGCCGGGCTGAACGGGGTCGCGGTGAGTTCGCGCCCCGAGAACAGCACGCCGAGGTCGATGGCGATCACCGCGACGACCTCGAGCACCAGCACAACGCCGAGCACCTTCGCCGACAGGTCGATACTGCGGAACCCGAGCAGTCCGACGATCACGAGCATCACACCGGAGATGAGCCACCACGGCAGCTCGAGCCCCGTCCACAGCTCGATCAGGTTGCCGGCCTGCACACCGAGGTACGCCGTCATCGACACGGTCAGTAGCACGTAGCAGAGCAGCGCAATCGACGCGGTTCCGAGCCCGGCACGGCGCCCCAGCCCGCGACTCACGTAGGAGTAGAACGCACCAGCATCCGGCACCCGCGGTGTCATCCACGCGTATCCGACCGAGAACAGCAGCAGAATGACGGTCGCGACGAGCACCATCAACGGCGCACCGATCGATCCAGACACGGTGAGAATGAGTGGGAAGTTCGCCGCCACCACGGTGATCGGCGCAGCCGCCGCAATCACCATGAAGACGATTCCGGGCACGCCGAGTCGGCGATTCAATGTCGGTTCCAAGAGAATTCCTTACCTATCAAGCCCGCGCATGGCGCGAAATATCGAAACGGATGCCACGTGGCCAGCACCCACAAGCGGCGAACCTAGATCGCGGCGATACTCCACGACGCGAACGTCACGGCGCCGGGCTGAAGCACGAGCAGGTCTTCACCGGAGTTGAACGCGTCGGGCGGGCAGGTCATCGGCTCGACAGCGAGGCCGATGCGGCTGGGCAGCCCCGTCTCCGGTTTTTGGTCGGCGGTGTGCACCTGCACCCATTTGCACGAGGAGTCCCAACGCATCTTCACGCCGGTTCCCGACGGCGCGGTGACTCGAACTTCGGCGGTGCGGTTCTCGTCCCGAATCAGACCGGTGAACGCGTGGTCGATGAACGTGTCGCCGATGACGCGGGGTGTGCGGAAGTCGAACGTTCCGCCTGATTCGGTGGAAACATCCGCTTTCTCAATGGGAATCAGGCGATCTTCGGTGACCGTCAGAACCTGCTCGGCAGGAAGGGAGAGGGTCCAGTCGTCGACTGTGCCCTCACCAGCGACGAGGTACGGGTGCGGGCCGGTGCCGAACGGGGCGGGTGCGGTGCCGGTGTTGCGGGCAGCAACGGTGGTGTGGAGGCCGTCGGCGTCGAGAACGAACTCGACGCGAACCTGGACGCGGAACGGGTAGCCTTCCTGCGCCTCAACCGTGGTGGCGAGCATCACGCGGTCGGCGGCCTCGTCCATCGCGATGAAGTCGTGCCAGGCGACGAGCCCGTGCAGGGCGTGGCCGCGCTTCGGTTCGGTGAGCGCGAGCTCGTAATCGGTGCCCTCGAAGCTGTAGAGCCCGTCGACCACACGGTTCGGCCACGGCGCGAGCGTCGCACCGCGGTAGGCCGGGCGAACCTCGTCAGCGTCATACGACACAACGAGGTCACGGCCTTTGTGCTTCAGTGAGCGCAGCGAGGCGCCGACGCTGGCGATGGTCGCGGTGTAGTCACCGCTGGTGAGCTCGAACTGGGTCCCGGAGAGAGGAATGGTCATGGGTCAATTCTGCCGGGTGTTGCACTTACGCATGCACCGACCACGAAACACGAAGGTGCGATGACAGCACACAGAAGGCACTCAGAGTCCAACTTCCGATTGTGGCCCCATCGCTTGGCAAGCGTCCTCGGGCTGTCACCACTGTGTCGGTGGCTTCTTTTATGGTTCACACAGGAGGGCCATATGCCACAAGAATCAACTGTCAGCCTTGACACGCTCCTTGCGGAGCTCGATGAAATGGGCAAGGAAGAGTTCGGGTCAAAGCCGACCGTCGAAGAATGGGACGACGACTTCGACGTCACCGAGCTGCCTATTGAAGCCCGTAAGTGGATACAGATCCCCGATGTGGTGGCCGTAGTAGCGGACCTTAAGAACTCAACCCACTTGGGCACGGGAAAGCACGCAGCATCTACAGCCAGCATTTACCAGGCGGCGACAGGTGGCACGGTAAGCATCTACAACCGCTTCGGCGCGGACTTCATTGCGATCCAGGGCGATGGCGCTTTCGCACTATTTTGGGGCGACAAACGATATGAGCGAGCATTGTGCTCGGGAATTACGGTAAAAACCTTCAGCTCGCTTCATCTCGTCCCTCGGCTGGAAAACAAATGGGAGACGCATGCGGAAGACTTTCCGACCGGATTCAAGGTCGGTGTTGCCTCTGGCCGGGTTCTGGTCAAGCGAATCGGAACCCCACGGAACCTGTCCGAACAAGAGCCTGTTTGGGCCGGCACGCCAGTCAACTTCGCAACAAAAGCTGCTCAGCAGGCCGAGCGCCACGAACTTATAGTCACAGGCTCCGTATGGGATCACATTGAGCGCAATGACTACCTGACGCTTACGTGCCCGTGCAACGGTGGGCCGAGTGCAAGTCTCTGGGACGACGTGACCGTTGCAAAAATTCCGGAGTCAAACTCCGAGCGGGAGGGTCGCCTACTGTCGGCCAGCTGGTGCACTGTTCACGGTGACGAGTATGTTTCTGCGGTCCTCGATGGCCTGAAGAAGCGAGATGACGCGGAGGATGCTCGAGCGGCATTAAGGAAGAAACTGTTCGCGAACGCACTGTCAGTCACTGCTCAGCAGAAGCGCAGGGATGCTAGAAATCGCCGAATTGGTCTCAAGTGAACGTCGGACGCTCGTGGCGGCGCGAATCTCTAACTTCTGTGAGCTCTGCTACTAATCTAACGGCATGACCCGAAGGCCCTTTCCGCGCCAGCTCCGCCCGAGCAACGCTGTATCAATGCGCGGTGGTTCAGCGCTCCCACCGAACCCAGATCATGCATGGAAAGCACTGACACTCGTCAATGAGTGGATCCGCCATTCTGACGCAAAGGCGGGTGTGACCCTTGCCTTCACAGGAGCGCTCGGCACAATGACCTTCAACCTCGCTAATGGCTTCGAGTATCGTTCATTACTTTTCGACGCCCTCGTGGTCACCGCGTGCGCGTTGCTCGTTCTCACGGGCGCTCTTTGCGCATGGACGTTGACACCCAGAGTCAACGACAAGGACGCCGATCGCGACGCTATCAACCGCCTATTCTTCGCGAGCATTTCCCGAAATTTCAAAGGCAGGCGGCAGCATTACGGCGATGTCCTTCACACTCTTACAGCGGATCCAGCTGAGTTGACCAAAGATCTGGCTGATCAGATCCACGCCAACGCCAAAATTGCGACGGTGAAGGCAGAGTTCGCGAAATGGGCTATTCGTTCGGCGCTGGCGACCGGCGCGTTTGTTGCAGCAATTGCGATCGCTATTGGCGTCGCCAACTCCTAGGAGACAGCATGGATTGAAACTACGAGCCGTACAAACTACCCCAGCAGCTAGATCTCCGAACGGTCGCAGACGCTTGCAGAAGAGTTGTTAACATTCTCCAATCGCCCGGCGCCTCCAATCGCCCGGCGCCTCCGTCGCTCGCTCTGTCGCAGCTTTCTACAACAGACCGCAGGAGAAACTACGTCACGTCGTCATACAACCCGACGAGTTCGAGCGCCGCTAGACCGACAAGCGCAGCGCCCACCGGATGCCCAAAGGGTCCTCGGCGCGACGCGAGGCGGCCCGTTTGCAGGGCCGGGAAGCCCTTGTATCGGGCTCGGTGAGCGGTGGTTTCTCTGCATCAACCTGATTGATCATGGGACTGACGGAAATCGGCTGATCGAAATGAACAAACGTCGTATCGAGTCCTCAGTGCGATGGTTCTGTGGGCTGCATCCTGCGTCCGGAGGGCGTCGCTCGCGCTGTTACGCAAAGCGGCCGCTCGGTGTTACTGCGCACAATCCATCGAGCGTGCGTACACCCGCAATTGCGCCCAACGATTGGAAGCACTCACCGTGAGCCGGTGCAGCGACGTCGGACGTCCCGCTTTCAACGAATCTATTGAAACTTTGAGCCTTCCGGGCGAATCGTGGGTCGGCGAATGGCTGGGGACGAACATTACAAGGCCGCGGTCCTCTACACCGCATGAAGGCGAATTGGACTCGTGAGCAGGCTGGTGGAGGCTCAAGCGCCCACAGCCGAATGCGAGACCGAATCGTTCATCGATTCAATAACTGGGTCAGGCAAGTCCGCCAACGGATCGATACCGACGAATCCGGCGCCCGGCGGCAAGCGGACGTCTTGCGATGGCGGGGGAACTCGCGCTATTCAAATTAGACCCTATACACAACGAGTAAGCCGGGTGGCGCGGCCCACCTGCCGCTACCGTACCCGAGACGGAGGGCTCAGGTCCTGTGCGGGGAATGCCCCGGCTCCCCCGCCAGCCGCCGGAGGCGCGACACGCACCGAAGGCGGCTGGCGGCAGCGCCGAGAGGTCGAGCTGCCCTGTCGTGGCTGGAAGATCCAGCGCCCGCACGTGCAGTTCTCGCGAGAGGCGCGAAACAGTCTGTATCTACCTGCAAGCTGAGATCTGATAGCTAGTTTGGGTCAGCCAGAGCCGCGTCCTCTTCTATCGCGAGCACGTCCGCAACAGGCTCTGCGGCAGTACCGAGGAAGAAGTGGTGGTCATCTTCACTAGTCAGATAAGAACTGAGCTGCTCGCGAGCAGCGGCGAGACCTCGGTAGTAACCGCGGAAGGGCTCCGATGCACTATCCGCATGCCTACGGTCGGTCGGAACGGGAATGCGAATTTCCAGGAACCGATCGCCAACGTCTTCTCGATTTGTCTGCATGAAAACGACGCGCCGCCACTGATCGCGCACTATTGTCAACGACATCGCCCACATGAGATAGAACGGGTCAAAGGTTGCTCGGTCACCGGGTCGCAAGACGATCACTTCTTTTGTTGTGACAACCTGCTCCTGACCCGGCATGAGCATACAGAAGTCGCCAATATTTTTTGAGGTCCTTTCAGGACAAATGAGATCCCAGGCCTTTAGGCCTGAACTTGTGCCCTTCCAAAACTGCTCGGCCACTGCCGTGGGGACCCGATTGGTCGGGTTGATGTTCACCAGCCCTGCACGGAGATCGCTGACTTTGATGTACGGCACCTTACCAACCCGCACACTTTGGGTTGGTGAGCCGTGGCCGTTGCGGAATGTCAATAGCTTCGCCTCGACCATTTCTCCGATACTCATCGAAGTGAATCCCGCGAATTTCTCGGTTCTCATCGCCTCATCGAAGGCGCTGTCAAACCGCCGATCGAAGTAGGTCGGCACTGCCGTACGAAGAGAGAGACCGTCCATGGGCACGAATCGCAGTGTGGGAGTCTCATTCCCGTCCCGGAGGGCTTCCATGTCTGCCTTCAGTTGATCGTCGACAGCGTCGACCAACTCGCGAGTCTCGGGATCCTCTACCTGCACCTTCTTACCAGTCTTGCGATCGACTAGAGGAAGTAGACGCCCGCCCTTTGCGAGTCCACAGGTTGGTGCCGTAGAGACCATTACTTCACCGTCTCGGAACCAGGATGGCTTGTGGATCATGCCTTGACACCTTCCCTTTCTGTCTGCGGTTCAATGAACTGGATTTCGCCGACTTTTTCGAATATGTAGAAATTTGTCTTGGCTCGGCAGAATTCTTCGAACGCTTCCATGGGAATGTTGACCATGCCGCGCAACTTGAGCCGCCCTTCCAACCAACCGGGGAGCCACCGGTAGCTAAACGAAAAAAAGTAAGTCTCGGGCAGAACGATGCCAATTCGACCGCCCACCTGCAACAGCCGGTATGCATGCTCGAGAAAAATCAGCCCAATCTCGAGATCTGCATAGCCATTTTTCCGACCCATAGCCGCAGCTTGGGAGATCGTATATTTGCTGGCTCTCGCCTCCGCCGCGGAAACCTTGAGTTTTTCGCCAAATGGCGGGTTAGTCACGACAACGGTGAACTTCCTAGCAATACCGTCGGCCATCTGGGAGCTACCCAGCTCTTGTGCGAGGCCCGGAAATTCGGTCCGCCAGTTCTTCACCCGAATGGAGTCGCCCTGCAAGACGTGCGTTGACCCGTCACGAAAGGCAATCATGAGCGCTTTCGTCAACTTCACGCCGATGTTGTCCATATCGACGCCGTAAAGACTCTCATTGGCGTACTTGACGATGTGATAGCTCTCATCGGCGCCCGGGAACTCGTTCTCTTTCACCTGGCGCAGAGCCTCGTGAAGGAAGCCACCAGTGCCACACGCCGGGTCGATAACAGTGTCCTGAGATGTGATATCCAGAGCCATGATGCACGGTCGAATAACGCGCTGGGGCGTCAGAAATTGTCCCTCGCCCGACTTCAACGCGCTGGCTCGGAATACCTGAAAAGCCTTTGATAGAACGTCCATGTCATCGCCCAGGATGCGGTAGCCACTCAGCTCCGCGACCACACGATAAAGCGTGGTGTCGGTTAGCTGAATCTCGTTTCTGTCGTCCTGATTGAACACGCGGTTCTGTTGCCGAGCAAAATACTCCCGATATTGCTTTCTCACCTGCTCAGCCGTTTTTTCTACACGGTTGTGCTCATCCCCGTAGATGCGGAAGGCTACAGGCTTGTCCGCGTTCTTTGACTTGGAGAAATACGAGTCGTTGTCGAGCTTAACGAGCATCACATGCAGGAGTTCCCTGAGCTGATCCTCCCTACGTGTAGCGCGTGAATCCGCCACGATGACTGTTGCGACTAGTCTTTTGAGCGCAGCGCTAAGCTCCACCTCGGTTGGGAGTCGCAGCGAGTCCCATGTCAGAGGTTTTTCCGGCGGCCGCGTGAGGTCGTCGTCTGGTTGAGGGAGCGCAGCCCCTTCAATAAATAGCCAATCGTTTACGTGCCGCTTGTAGATCGCCAGGCTTGCAGTACCGTTCGTCCAGTAGCCAAGTTTTGCCATCGGCTCCATGGACAAGTATCTGAGCAACTGTTCACGCCCCGCGTCGATGGAAGGCGCTTTGAACTCGAAGATGACCTGCAGGGCATGCGAGCCTCCGCTGTCGTCCGCGAAGGCGACCAAGTCGGCCGACCCCGCCACCGCGTATCTCTGGCCCTTTTCGCGTTTGGACAGGTCGTGTGGTGTTGCTGGAATGGACCATTCGGGCCTCCACCGCAACCTGTCGGACGACCACCCAATGGACTCGAGCCGCCTGATGACGTCTTGTCGGACCGATTCTTCTGGCTTCACATAAATCCTTAGTTAGAAATGAGCTGCTCACTATGAACGCCTCGCTGAGTCTAGTCTCGGCGAAGAGCAGGGCATTCGACGTCGAATTACCCTCGCGAAAGATTGCCCTATGCCACCGACACTTTGATCACAGGGTCGCGTCGGACGCGCATTCAATTGACTTCCCTAGTCGCGTTACGGCTAACCCGATATCCCGTGAATGCGCGGGCGCGGCGTGCTCCACTACGCTCGGGATAGCACCTGCGAGAAGCGGGCGTAACCCACGACAGAAATCTCCGAGCCTTGCCAAGAAGGTTGAGGGGACGGAGATCCGATGAACTCGCAAGTTGACGCATCGACAGAGGCCGCCGGCCGGTTCTTCGCAAAGAACCGATTCCTGGTTCCTGACTATCAGCGCAAATACAGCTGGGACAAAGACACACAGGTTGTTGACTTCTGGCGAGACCTTTCCGGTGGAATCACCCAAAAAGAGTACTTCTTGGGGCTTGTTATCCTCTCCGACGGCCCCGACCGGCTCGAAGTCGTCGATGGTCAGCAGCGTCTCGTGACGCTGACCATTCTGGCGAACGTGTTGCGCTTGTCGGCGCAGCAACTCGGACGGCGTCTTGTGGCGGAAAGCGTCCGTTCTGACTTTCTCTTCTCGATGGACTTCCAAACGGAAGAGCAGGTGGGGCGAATCGAACTGACCGACCCTTCGGATAGAGACGACTTGGCGATGCTGCTCAACGCAAAGAGTGTCGACGAGCTGATTCTTCGGCCTGATTCGGTGATTCACGAGGCCCACCGAGTAATGTATCTTTGGCTTCGGGAGGACTTGGAACGCCATGAAAACCCTGCATTGCGCGTTGGCCAATGGACCGAGTTCATCACTAAAGGTGTCACCTTCGCGGTGTTTATGCACCCTAACCGCGAGGCCGCGTTCAAGGTTTACGAGGTCGTAAACACCCGCGGGAGGAACTTGACGCCGGCAGAGCTGATCAAATCGTTCCTTATTGGGAGCAGCGCAGCGGGTGATCAACGGAGAACCCACGAGCGGTGGAACGCAATCGAGGATTTACTGGACGGGCTCGATGCCCTCGACCAATTGACCACTTTTGTGAGGCACGTCGTCACTCTGGATCACGGCTACGTCATTCCACGGGAGTTGTATCACGTCGTTTCCACTAATTACAGGGACGAACGAGGGGTCGAGCGCCTATTCGAAAGGCTCGAGTCACGCCTACCGGTGTACGCGCAGATGCTAGATCCGTCCGCAGACGTGGAATCCAGCGAGACCCGTACCCGCGCGTTCGCCTTAGCTGACACTCTGTCGATGTCCCGGTTCCGGCCGATTCTCCTCGCTGCCAGCCTGACCGCTGACCCCGACCCACTCTTAGAAGACCTTCTGGACATTCTGGTTCCCGGCGTCCTCGCGAACGAGTTCGGGACGGGGAGCATCGAAGCGCAGTTTGCCCGCGCCGCTCGGCGCGTCCATAACGGTGCAGAATGGGCCTCCGAGCTGCGCAAACTCCGCGAATTGCGCCCCGGTCGGGATATATTCACAATCCGGCTTTCCCGAAATCTCAGTAAGGCTCAGGCCCACGTTGTGAGGGCTGCTTATCTACAAGAAGTTCGGACGCCCACACTCTTAGGCTTCCCGCACCAAGTCCGCCCGCGGAATGGCGTGGAATGGCCCGGTTTTGATGCAAATCAATACCGGGAGTTGGGTGGCTTTGTCGGCAATTGGGTGCTGACCCAGCAGGAGCGAAGGCCACAGAACTCTCACACTCCAGCGACCGTCAGGGAGCGCATCCTTCCCAATCTGATCGGCACGGAATCGGTTGACCGCTTTGAATTAGATCTTTGGACTGCCGAAATGGTGAGGGAGCGGACAGAGGCGATCCTGAATAGAGTGGGTGAGCTCTGGTATGGAGATCTCTGAAGCCGAGGATCGAATTCTTGAGCGCATGGGTGCGGCTACAGACTCTGTCACACACCACCTCGCGGCACTCGAGGTTGCACCGCCTGCGTCTCTCAAGGAAGTTGTCGCCATTGGTTTGGACACGAACATTTTGAAGCTACTTCGCAAAGATGTTTCGTCCGCCGATCAACTGTTTCTTACCCTTGAGGCGAGCAATGTGGGTCTTATCGCTCCTGGACAGACAATCACCGAGTACTGGAACAACTTCCACGTTTTCGCAGGCGGCGAGTTGGACTCTTTCCAGGGTGAGTTGACCAGATTGGCGAAAGGAATTGAGTCCGGCAAGCTTGGAGGGTATGACCAAGGGGCGGTGCGTCAGCTCCAAGAGCTAGTCGAGGAAGTTTCTGGCGACCTACTCGATTCGAAAAAACCGGAGTTCTTCGATCAGTCGCGGAAGCTGATCCAGTCACTCTTAGACATCGCCATATGCACTCGCGTGTCGCGCACGCGATTCGCTGACCTGGCGGCGATTCGCATGGCGACGAGGACTCCTCCGGGATTCGCCGACGAAAAACTCAAGTCTGCCGCTGGCGGCGACTTCTTCGTATGGTGTGACTTCCTGCTTGGCGCTCTCCGTATGGACCCGTCAGAAGGCCGCGACCATTATGTTTGGGTGAGTGACGACTCGAAGCCAGACTGGAAAGCGGGAGCTGCGGGACACCCGGTCCTCATTGAAGAGTTCAGATGGGTTCGCGACGAAGATCTAACGATCCTTTCCTATAGCGATTTTCGCGCCTTGGTAAAGGCCGCCGAGAGCGAAGCACAGGGGCTCCTGGTAGCGAGCGCCGAGAACGGGATCGAGTAGTACAAGCTCAACAAGCAGAGCAGTTGCTCGTTCCTGCGTCGGGCCCGAAGGCTCGGTTTCATAGACCTGCACGAGCGGCTTCCGGATGCGTGGACCGATTCGAGTCTCAAACGCTGAAGGTTAGGGCTGGTAGGACCTGGCAATTGTCGCGGTGACACAACCCACAGATATCAAAGCCAGAACGCGGAGGCGTATCTGTGTCTTCTCCGCTTAGGCGAACACCCCGGCCCGAGCGTTGTCGCGCTCAAAGCAGGGTGCGGTTAGAGAAGGCCATTATCAGGTCTGAGAAGTACAAGATCCCATTGAGTTCAGTAAACGGCACGTAGCCGGTCGCCAGAAAAAGGGGAAGGGCCAGGTCACAACCTGCAATCGGTGGCGGGTGCCAGACCTCGGCGAACACAACCGCGGTTACTCAAGTCAATCGAATAAGTCCGCAATCGTCGCACAGCCAGTACGGGTCGTTATCAGTACCGCTGACCACCATTCGCGTGAGGCAATTGGGGCAGTTAGGAGTGCGCGCAGGGTCGTCCGACAGCTCGTCCATACTCACTATTAGACATCGAGGAAGGCGGTGCCACTAGTCAGTTCTCGGTGCGGTAGCGAGGACTTCTCAAGCTTGGGGAGCTTTTGCGTCTGCTGGTGCGCGTGCGGCGGCATAGTCAGGGCCTCCGGCACGACGCGGGAGGTTGGCATTAAGCGTTCAATCTCCGGGTCCTGCGGGTGCCCGACTTGGACCACACTGCATAGATGCGTGGGCTCAGCTGAACCATTATCCAAGTCGAGACAAGCAGGAATGGCGCCACAACCGAGTTCCGACGCTAAGGTGGTCATTGTCGCTCAGGCAGACGCTTGACCATCGGAGTCAGCGTTCCCCAGCGGCGCTTGGTGGTCGTTCGATGTGGACACCTACTTTGTAGGGTGCCCTCGTCCGAGTCACCGACTTCCCCCGGACTTCGCGCGAAGGGGAAGTGTTTCTCGACACTCTCCTCTAGACTTCGGGCGTGTTGATGACATTTCGCCTACCCATCACTGACGGCCGGCGGTTCGCGGCAGACCCCACCATTGCGGAGTCAGTCGTATTGCCCGCCGCATGGGCCGACGGCGATTTTGTTCGGGGTTTCGGCCGTGTGACGCGGCGACCGTCCGGAGGCGTGGAGCCTTGGTCCCACGAATCATCGTTTGCTGATTTGCAGCGCACTGTTTCGTTCGAAAATGTGCCGCTGGCAACCTTCAACAAGAATTTTCGCGACCACACGATCCATGCAGTGCGCAAGCGCGCATGGATGGCGCTGCCGAATTCGTCGGCACTAATTGATGTGGACTTGGCGCTTCAAACAGCTCCAGCTTCGGACCGTTGGCTCAAGTACCCGCGCCGTGGCGTCTTTTCTCTCGCTGAAGTCCGGCACGTCGTCGGCGCCGCTGCCGCCTTGCCGGTTCGAGTTCGTTCTGAACAACCGGGCTCCCCAGTGCGGCTCTTGACCGCCGGGAAGCAACTCGCCGCGCGATTTGCAGGTCACACGTCTACCCTAGATACGGCTTCGAGCTCGTTTGTTCGTGCGGGAAAAATAGCGGTAGTCGTAGAGGCCCCCGGCCTTATGGCGGACACGCACGAAAAACTGAAGATGCAACAACTGCGCATCGGCGGAGTACGCCTCGCAAGCTTTGACGCACCCGTCACGGGCGGTGGTTCATTGATGTGCCATGTCCTTTGGGACACCACAGGGAGCAGTGGAGACCGGAAAAGGATCCGGGAGTTGCGCATTCATCTTCTTCGCCTTCACTCCATATATGAACTCATGTTGTACCTCGCCTCACCCGCAGTCCATTCCAATCACGGCGCAGTTTCAGATATCAAGGGCTCTTCTGGCTTCGAGGCGATTCAACGAACCCTACTCTCGTGTGTCCGGACGGTTCAGAATAAGGCGCACCCGGGCGGAGCGGACCCCGGCGCCGTCCTAGACACGGCCTTCTTTTCTCGCAGTTTTTCCGGCCGCGATCTAGAGGAAGTGCTCGATCGAACGATTGACGTCATGCGCCCCAAATTGCGTGCGGAGTTGACCGCATTCCGCGAAGCTGAGGAGGCGCGATCGCGCGCTAATAAGATCGCAGACCGCGACCGGGGCCTTAACAGAGCGTTCACGATTAACGTCGAAGGGAATTTGAGTATGCCGAAGTACGAGTTTTCGGGCGGAACCTACGGGGCCGTCGGCGACAATGCACGCGTAGACCGCAGTGTCATCGGCGGGCTCAACGGTACTATCGCCATCGGGAGTCAACAAATACAGCGTGAGGCATTATTGGACGAACTGAGCACTCTCCTCGAAGAAGTGACGTCAGCGGAGGGTGCTCTCACCTATGGAGACTCTGAAGCGCTCAAAGCGGCAACGGAACAGCTCGCGCTTGGCAATGACGATGCGGCGATTCAAGGCTTTCGGAAATTGGGCAAGTGGGTGGTGGATACGGCGACTACCATCGGCACGACCGTTGCAGCAGCGGCTTTGAAGGGCGTGCTCGACTTGAGTTAGATCAGGGGCCCGCCAGCAATCACTCCGAAAGGGTTCTGCCACCCCAGGCGCTGCAGTCCAGAACGTGTGAGTGATCTACGCTTACTCGGTCTTCCGGCCGATTGCCGAGCTCCAATGTGCCGCCATACTGGCTGGGCAACAGCGTGCGTCCCACGATCCGCTACAGAACAAAGCACGGGTGACTGGCCGGCGACGGAGGTATTCCGCGGTTACCGGCGGGCCGAGCAAATTCGGCGTCAACATCGTAAGCCTGCATGTTCGCCCGCTCCCGGATGGTGTGCTCGATGAGCTGCTTCTGAGCGCACCGGAAGGTGTCAATTCGGATCGTATTCACGCGGCACTGCTGATATCTGCGGTCGGAACGTTTCGGTCGATCCATCGACTTCCGTCGCCGCGATTGACAATCAGACCCGGGCTCTGACTATTGCGGCCCGAGTCGCGAGGGACCCGGATGCTGTGAGGGACGCCATTGCGGAGTTGTTGCGTGCGCGGCAGGTTCCTTCGATAGTCGGCGCTGCGGACGGCACCGAGATGAAGGTGCCGTCGGTTGAGCACGGAGCGTTGTTCCTTTCACGTCGCGAGGAGCCTTCACCCCCGCGGAGTCGGCCCGTGCAACCGCTTGGCTGAACTCGCGGAAGCTGTCGCGTTGAGAGGTTTGCGTGGTGAGTGAACGCGCTGAGGCGTTCTCGAAACTAGACCGAAGGCAACGACGGAGCAACCGCTTGAGGTCATGACGGCATCGCCTCAAGATGAACGCATGGGACGCCACGAGAACTTTGTGGGTAAAACGATCGTCATTACCGGCGCATCGAGCGGGTTCGGGCGCGGTGTCGCGCTGCGGCTCGCAGAGCTCGGCGCCGATGTGGTGCTCGCCGCGCGCCGCGTTGAGGTGTTAAGCGAGGTCGCCCAGCTGATCACAGAGTCCGGCGGAAGGGTGGTCGCCACGGCGGTAGACATCAGTGACCCAAATGCCATTTCCACTCTGGCCACCACTGCCGTGGAGCGCTTCGGCCGCATCGACGTGTGGATCAACAACGCCGGCGTTGCCGCCCTGGGCATGTTCTGGGACATTCCGATCGAGGACCACAAGCGGCTGATCGACGTGAACCTCACCGGTCTCGTTTACGGAGCCCACGTGGCACTTCGCCACTTCCGCTCGCAAGGCGCGGGGATCCTGATCAACGTGGCGTCGATCGACAGCAAGGTGCCGCTCACTAATCAAGCCTCGTACGCCGCGTCGAAGGCCGCGGTGCTGAGTCTCGGTCGGTCACTCAACGAAGAGCTTCGCCTCAGCGGGGAGCACAGAAGGATCCGAGTGAGCACGATTATGCCGTGGGCTGTCGACACGCCCTGCTGGACTCACGCAGCAAACTACACCGGCCATGCGGTGGGAATCGACGCGATGAGCGACCCGGCTGACGTCGTGAACGCGATTGTGTCCGCGTGCGTGAATCCGAAGGCCGAGGTCTCCGTCGGCGCCAAGCCTCGGGCAGCGGGTATGGTCCATCACTTGTTCCCCTCGCTCGCCCGCTACTTCTCCGCGAAGGTCGTGAACGTCGAGTTCAGCACCGGCAGTCGAGTCCCGCCCACCGCCGGGACGCTGCACATCCCGATGGCCGAGGGAGTGACGGTGGATGGCGGAATTCGCGCGCGAAGAAAGCGCGACAAGCGCCAACATCGAACGTAAGTGTTCTGCGGTCGCGACCACGTGGCATCCGCTCGCCGTATGGTTTTCGGGACGAGCCTGGTACCTCGCGATTCTCAGTTCAGCGGAAGCGAGGGTGCGAGGCGTTTCAGGCGCTGGAAGGTCGGGATCAGGGCGTCGTACAACTCGTCGAACATCGGCAGCAGGCTGCGGTACACAGCGGCGTCTGCGGGTTTCGGCCGGACGGTCTCTGTGACGGGGATGTATTTGGCGGCGTCGTCGATGGACTCGACGAGTCCGAGTGCCGACATGCCGAGGAGGGCGGCGCCGAAGCCGGAGCCTTCCTGGCTTTCGAGCAGGCCGATCGGTGAGCCGAGTGCATCGGCGAGGGTCTGGGTCCAGAGCGGGTGCTTCATCACCCCGCCGGTGGCGCGGATTTCGTCGATGTCGAGGCCCGCGGCGCGCATGGACTGCAGTACGAGGGCGAGTTGGAGGCAGACTCCTTCGACGGCGGCGCGGACGAGGTGCTCACGCCGGTGTGCGCGGGTGAGGCCGATGTAGGCGCCGCGGGCGAGGCTGCTCCAGTGCGGGGCGCGCTCGCTCAGCAGGTAGGGAAGCATCATCAGTCCGCCGGAACCGGCCGGGACGGTTTGCGCGGCGTCGAGGAGTTCGGCCGTCGTGACGTCGGGGCCCGCACCGATTTCTTCGCGCACCCAGTCGAGCGTGACTCCACCGTTGTTGATCGCGCCGCCGATGACCCAGCGGTTCTCGGTGAGCGCGTAACAGAAGACGCCACCCCGCGGGTCGACGGCGGGTCGGTCGACGGCGACACGCAGGGCACCGCTCGTGCCGACGGAGACCGCGGCGACGCCGGGGCGCACGGCGCCGACGCCGAGATTGGCGAGGGGGCCGTCACCGGCACCGACGACGACGCGGGTTGCGAGCGGGAGGCCGGTGGCCAGCGCGGCCTCTTCGGTCAGCTCGGGCAGGATGGTTGTGGTCGGAACGAGTTCGGGGAGTTGGTCTGGGCGGATGCCGGCGAGGCTCAGGGCTTCGTCGTCCCACTGCAGGCGGAAGATGTCCATCAGGCCGGAGGCCGACGCGAGCGAGTGGTCCATGACGAGCGCGCCGCACATCCGCAGCTGGATCCAGTCTTTGATGCCGACCCAGAAGGCGGCATTCTGGCGGATGCGGGGCTCCTGCTCTCGGAACCAGATGAGTTTCACGAGCGGGGACATTGGGTGGACCGGTGTTCCCGTTCGCCGGTGCAGGGCGAGACCGGTTGCCGAGGCCCGGAGACGCTCGGCCTGCACGGAGGCGCGGGTGTCGGCCCAGGTGATCACCGGTGTGAGCGGCTTCAGTTCGGTGTCGAGAGCAAGCAGGCTGTGCATCGCCGAGGAGAACGACAGGCCGGCGATGCGAGCAACACCCACCTCGGCGACAACCGCGCGGACCGTCTCGTAGACCGCGGCCAGGATGAGCTCAGGGTCCTGGGTCGCGTGGCCGGGGAACGGCTCATCGAGTGGATAGCCCTGCGCCGCCGAAGCGACCTGCACGCCGTCCGCGGTGTACGCCACGGATTTTGTCGCCGTGGTGCCCATGTCGACCCCGATGACGACGTCAGCGCTGCTCATACTCTCCGCTTTCTCTACTTAGTTCGCGTCCGGAAAGGTCACAACAACCTTGCCCGATTGTTCCGAATCTCGGG
Source organism: Okibacterium sp. HSC-33S16 (assembly GCF_024171565.1). GTDB lineage: Bacteria > Actinomycetota > Actinomycetes > Actinomycetales > Microbacteriaceae > Mycetocola_A. Next base: position 206,436 of record NZ_JALJZZ010000002.1, on the reverse strand, counting down.
CGACAGCGAAAGCCTCACGCACCTCGTCGATGGGGAATCGGTGTGTGATGATCCGGGCGATGCTCGGGTCAGCGGCGAGAAGCTCGATCGCCTCATCGATCTCCTCGAGGAAGCGGAACGAGCCAACCATCGTCACTTCCTTCGAGATGAACGGAGCCAGGTTGATCGGCCGGGCCTCGTTCGGCACCATGCCCACCTGAACCACGGTGCCCCGACGGCGCACGGCAACGACCGCGGCCGAGATCGCGACAGCAGCGCCCGAGCACTCCAGAATCACGTCGAACGCTTCGGCCGGAAGCGCCTCAGCACTCACCTGCACGACGGCGTCAGCGCCGAGCTCGGTAGCCCGAGCGAGCGGAGCAGCCAGCACATCGCTGACGGTGACGTGCGCGGCACCGCGAGCCTTCGCAGCAACAAGGGCGAGCAGGCCGATCGGCCCGGCGCCGGACACCAGCACCCGACGCCCGGTCAGATCGCCGGCACGGGCGGCGCCGTGCAGCGCGACACCGAGCGGTTCTGCCAGAGAAGCATCTACGACGTTGAGCTCAGCCGGGAGCACCCGAATCATCTGGCGCTCGACAACGAGGTACTCGCTCATTCCACCCTGGGTGTGCGGAGTTGTCGCGGCGCTCCCCAGGTACGAACCGCCCGGCCACAGGTGCGCGGCGTCTTCGATTCCGTCAACCGACGTGCCGAAGCGGGCCGGGTGCACGGTGACGGGGGCGCCGACCTCAAGTTCGCCCGACGGATCCTCGTCCACCCACCCGGACAGCTCATGTCCGGGCACCAGCGGCTCCCGCACGACGTACTCGCCGTTCGCTCCCGCAAAGTAATAGTGCAGGTCCGACCCGCAGATCCCCACGGCCGACACTCGCACCCGCACCTGTCCGTCGCCGGGCACCGGAAGCGGCAGGTCGACCACGTCGAGCTGGTCTTTTCCTTCAATGATGACTGCGCGCATTACTGTCCTCCCACTCACACGACCGCGGTCATGCCGCCGTCGACAAAGATGTTCTGCCCCGACACGAAGCTCGATGCGTCCGACACCAGGTACAGCAGGGTTCCGCGCAGCTCGGTGAAGTTTCCCCAGCGGTGAGCTGGGGTGCGGTTCACGAGCCAGTTGTTGAACGTTTCGTCCTCGACGAGGTCCTTGTTCATCTCGGTGGCGAAGTAACCGGGCGAGATGGCATTGACCTGAATGTCGTAGCGCGCGAGGTCCGCGGCCATGCCCTGTGTGAGAAGGGCAAGCCCACCCTTCGACGCGGAGTACGGCGCAATCGTCTGCCGCGCCAGTTTCGACTGCACCGACGCAATGTTGACGATCTTGCCGGAGCGACGCTCCACCATGCCCGGCACGACGAAGCGCGAGACGTAAAACGCACTGGAGAGGTTGCTGCTGATCACCGCATCCCAGTCCTCGACCGCGAACTCCTCGAACGGCGCACGCCGCTGCACACCCGCATTGTTCACCAGAATGTCCGGCACACCGTGCTCCGCAATCACCTGCGCGACGCCATCCTTCACAGCGTCAGCGTCGGTCACATCGAAGCTCACCGCGGCGGGCCGCGAACCGGTCGAGCGCTCGATGGCGTCTGCGGTGTCTGTGAGAGCATCCTGGTTGCGTCCGTGAAGAATGACGGATGCCCCGGCGTCCGCCAGGCCTTCAGCCAGCGATCGGCCCAGACCTCGAGACGACCCGGTGACGAGCGCCACCCGCCCGGTGATATCGAACAAGCTCACAAAAACCTCCCGGCTTAGAAGATCAAGTAGATGACGAGGATCAGAACGAAGGCGACCACCGATTCCAGCGTCTGCTGCACGGTCCAGGTCTTCAGCGTGGTCTTCACATCCATGTTCATCAGGCGACCAACCAACCAGAAGCCGGAGTCATTGACGTGCGAGGCGAACACCGAACCGGCAGCGGCGGCCAGGGTGATCGCTGCGGTGTCGATCGGTCCAAATCCACCGGCGATGACGGCAGGGGCAAGCAGTCCACCGGTCGTGACGAGCGCGACCGTTGCCGAACCCTGTGCGACGCGGAGCGCGACCGCGATGAGGTAGGCCGCGAAGATCATCGGCACACCGAGACCGGAGAGCGAGTCGGCGAGCGCGTCACCGATGCCCGATGCGCGAAGCACTCCACCGAACATTCCACCGGCACCGGTGATCAGAATGACGGATGCCACGGAGCCCAGCGTCTGGTCGACCAGCTTCTCCAGCGCGGTGCCGTGTTCGCCCCGCGCCTTGCCGAGAACGAGGAGTGCAACCAGAGCCGAGATGAGCAGGGCAACCGGCGAGGTGCCGATCATCTGCAGGCCCTGGACCCAGAGCTGCGAGTCGTCGACGGCGCCCGCTGAAGCGAGTGCAGCGAGACCCGTGTTCATGAGGATCAGCACCATCGGCAGCAGCAGGATTCCGATGATCGTGCCGAACTTCGGGGGGTTGGCAATCTCGTCCTCATCCTTGAAACCGAAGAGGTCGGGGACGATCATCGGGTAGCGCTTGTTGACGACCTTGGCCCACAGGTAACCGCTGATGTACCAGACCGGGAAGGCGATGATCAGACCGATGATGAGGACGACACCGAGGTTGGCGCCGAAGAACTCCGTCGCGGCGACCGGGCCCGGGTGCGGCGGCAGGAAGATGTGCATCACAGAGAATGCGGCGGCACCGCTGAAACCGTAGAGAAGAAGGTTCTTGCCACCGATGCGGCGGGCGACAGCGAACATGATCGGAAGCATCACGATCAGGCCGGCGTCGAAGAAGATCGGGAAACCGAGGATCAGCGAGGTAATACCAAGGGCAAATGCCGCGCGCTTCTCGCCGAAGATAGACACCATCTTCTCGGCGACCACACGGGCTCCACCGGAGGATTCAATCATCCGTCCGAGGATCGCACCGAGACCAACCAGCAGGGCAACCGACCCGAGGGTTCCGCCGAATGACGTCACCAGGACGTCGTTCACGATGTTCGCCGCGGGGATTCCGGTTGCGATCGCGGTGAGCAACGAGACGACTATGAGCACCAGGAAGGCGTGCAGTCGGACTTTGATCACCAAGAACAGGATGAGTGCCACCGCCGCGGCCGCGATCCCGAGTAGGGGTCCGGTGCCCAGCGTCTGGGTCCAATCTTCCATCTGCTTCTCCATTGAATTCGTTCAATTCGCGCGGCCATCGCACGAAGCCTCGACAAAGGTACTACTTATTTGAGCGATAAGATACTACGTATCGGTACGGCAAAGGAGCGGTAATGGCAACAGGGATGCACGGAGACGTGCTTAACGAGCTTGGTGGGCGAATCGCCGCGGGCAACCCTCAGCCTGGCTCCGTGCTGAAACTTGCCTTGCTTGAGAAGGAACTCTCCGCGTCACGAACCGTGATCCGTGAGGCCATCCGCGTTCTCGAGAACATGGGCATGGTTGCCTCGCGACGCCGCGTCGGAATCACGGTCCAACCGCGGGAGAAGTGGGATGCACTCGACCCCTCCCTCATCCGCTGGACGCTTCACGGACCTCTCCGGCAACAACAACTCGAGTCACTCATGGAGTTGCGCGTGGCTGTCGAGCCGATGGCTGCGCGACTCGCCGCCGAACGCGCCACGCCGGCTCAGCGTGCCGAACTCCTCCGCGTCGCGGAGCGGCTGCATGATCTCGGCAAACGCGGACTCGGGCAAAGCCCCGAGTACCTCGAGGTCGACCTCGCGTTCCACACGCTCCTGCTGACGTCGTCGGCCAACCCCTTGCTCGTTGCACTGGAGACTCCCGTGCGCGAGGAGCTTGCGGGGCGCACACACCTCGGACTGCACCCGACGGTCCCCGCCCCCGGGACGCTGGAACAACACCTCGTGATCGCTCAGGCCATTGCTGCGGGAGACGGCGACGAAGCAGAGGCCCACTCACGCGCCCACCTCCTCGGAGTGTGGCGAGAGATCGCCGTCGAGCCAGCCGCCTGAACGCGCTGCAGTGATCCCGCACTCGAACGCAGAGTGCGGCAGACTTCTTGCATGATGAGCAGCCAGAAGGGTCGCCATGGGATTTGAGTCTCCGCTCCTGCTCACGCTCGACCTGCTCGGCACCTTCGCTTTCGGGCTCAACGGCGCACTCGCCGCCGTGCGCTTCGCGCGGCTCGACATCGTCGGCGTCCTCACACTCGGCATGCTCACCGCCATCGGCGGCGGCATCATCCGGGATCTCATCCTCGGCGCGACTCCCCCGGCGACATTCAGCGACTGGCGCTACCTCACGGTCGCCGCAGCCGGCGCACTGATCGCCTTCGCCTTCAGCCAGCGGCTCGACCGGCTCGCCTGGCCGATCGAGATCCTCGACGCCGTTGGGCTCAGCGTCTTCGCTGTCACCGGTGCGACGAAGGCGCTCGACTTCGGACTCGGCCCGGCGCAAGCGGTCATCCTCGGTGCCATCACCGCAGTCGGTGGCGGAACCCTGCGCGACACCCTCATTCGACGGGTGCCCTCCGTCATGAGCGACGGGCTCTATGCGATCCCTGCGCTCATCGGCGCGCTCATCATCGTTGTGGCGATTCTGCTGGGCGTCGAGGGTTTCGTCGCAGCCATGATCGCCGCCGCCGTGTGCTTTGTCATCCGGGTGCTCGGCGTTCGCTTCAACCTCAACGCGCCCATGCCGCCCGGGGTCCGCACCGACGACAGTGACAGAGCCGACGACTAACCAGGACTACTCCGCGGCTCGGCGACGCAGCGCGAACACGGGGATCACTCGGTGCGTTCGTTGCTCGTACTCACCGAACCCGGGACTCGTTTCCTTGAACCGGGCCCACGCGTCGTCTCGTGCCTCGCCCTCGAGCCGCTCGGCGCGCACCGGCACGACACCGTCGTCGGGCGTTTCGATAGTCACGTCGGGGTGCGCGAGGAGGTTGTGAAACCAGGACGGGTTGTCGGGCGCTCCCCCCTTCGACGCAGCGATCAGCCAGGTGTCGGGGTCGGTGCGGATAACCATAACCGGCGCGATACGTTCCGTGCCGCTCTTCGCGCCGACATGGTGCACGAGCACCAGCCGTCGACCGAACCCCGCCGTCTCGACCTGCCCGCCGTTGGCTCGGAACTCGTCAATGATCCGTTGGTTCCAGTCGCTCATCGGGCCAGCCACGCGAGCGCGGCGACGACGAGCGCCTCGGTTCCGGTGTCGAGTGTCGGTTGAAGCACGGGCGCAAAGTTCGGCGCGTGGTTCACCGGCACGTCCTGCGAGACCCGGCCCGCCTCCACCGCCGCGCGGCACAGCCCGGGATCCGTGCAGCCGATGCCCCAGTAGGTATAGGGAGTAGCGAGTGCCGTCGGGATGTCGCTGAAGTCCTCGCTCGCGGTCTGTTGCGGCAGTGAACCGGCGCGATCAACGAAAAATGCGTCAAAGGCATCCGTCACTTTCTGCGTGGCTTCGGCATCGTTGTCGGTCAGCGGGAAGCGGTCGAAAAGCTCGAACTCGGGCGGCTGTGGCGACCCGGACGCGTCACATTCCGCGGTGACGATGCGTCGAATGGCGTCGAGGATCGTCGTGCGGGTGGTGTCGCTGTAGGTGCGCACGTTGAGTTGGATGACGGCGCGGTCGGGGATGATGTTGCTCTTGGTTCCGGCCTGCAGGCTGCCGACGGTGAGCACGGCAGTTTCGCTCGGCGGGGCCTCACGCGAGACGACGGTTTGTAGGCGGACGACGATCATGGCTGCGAGGACGACCGGGTCGATCGTCGCCTGCGGCATCGAACCGTGGCCGCCGCGACCGAACACGGTGATGCGCATGCTGTCTGCGGCCGAGAGCACGGGGCCGGCGAGAGTGTTGACGGTGCCAGCGATGCCCGGCAGGACGTGTTGGGCGAACGCGACGTCGGGTGTCGGGATGAGCTCGGCCAGCCCGCTCTCGAGCATGCCTTGAGCGCCGTCGCCGGTCTCTTCCGCTGGCTGGAACAGGGCGACGAGAGTGCCGCTCCACTGGTCGGTCGCGTTCGCGAGCAGTTCGGCAGCGCCGACGAGGCTGGCGACGTGGGTGTCGTGTCCGCACGCGTGCGCAACCGGTACCTCGTTGCCCGCCGCATCGGTTGCCGTCGCTGTGCTGGCGTAATCGAGCCCGGTCGACTCCTTCACTGGCAACGCGTCCATGTCGGCGCGCAGCAGCACGGTCGGCCCGTCGCCGTTGTTCAGGATGCCGACGACGCCGGTGCCGCCGATGCCCGCGTGCACGTCGAAGCCGAACTCGGCGAGCCGTTCGGCGACTTTGCGAGCAGTCTCGTGCTCCTGGTGCGACAACTCCGGGTGCGCGTGCAGGTCGCGGTACAGGTCCTCCTGCCAGGCGCGAATCTCGGCCAGCCGTGAAAGTACCGATGCTTCAACAGTCACTGTCGTTTCTCCCTCGACCCGTTTCGGTGATGGCCACGTTATACCTGCACGGGTGCGCGTCACTCCCCTCGAGCGAGAACTTGTGATGCGGAAGACTGGGGAGTATGACGAACTCCCCGCCGAGCCCCTACGGACCCGCGGATCCCGCAGGCCAAGGCCAGAACCCGCTGCCATCCCCGACGCCGCAGCCGCCGTATAGCGCAGCCCACTATTACCCGCAGCCACAGCTGCCGTACGGCTACACCGCGGTCGGGCCGACGCCACCGAAACGCAGCAACGGACCCGGACTCGCGGCCCTCATCATCGGCATCGGGTCGATCGTCGTGGCGTTCATCCCGATCGCGAATTTCTTCTCGTTCTTACTCGGACCCGCTGGCGTCATCGTGGGGATCGTCGGGCTCGCGCTTGCCGACCGGCCCCGCCGCCAGGCGATCTGGGGGCTCGTACTGTCGGGCGTCTCGATGATCGTCGCGTTCATCATGATCTTCGTGTACACCTTCGGCTTCATCTTCGCCGTGGGTGGAGCGGTCGATGAGTACTCGAGCGAGGTGCCGCGCAGTTCCGAGGAGGCAACAGAGGCTCCGTTCTCCGCGCCGATCGAGCTGCTTCCACTCGGCACGGTCGTTGACCTTCTCGACGAGGCTGGCGAGCCGGCCTACGAGGCGACGGTGACGGCATCCGTTGTCGATGCCACCGAGCAGGTCCTCGGCAATGCCCGCAACATCGAAGCGCCTGCCGGCATGCAGTGGGCGCTCGCGCGAGTGACGGTCACATCGCTGTCAGCGACGCACACCTCAGCGGCCACCGAGATGATCGTGGAATACGTCTCACCCGACGGCCACAGCTTCAGCCCCGACGACGAGTACGTGATCGCGCCGGAACCGGAGTTCGCGCTGCTCCCGGACCTCAACTTGGGCGAGAGCACGACGGGCAATGTCGTGATCGCTGTTCCGGTGGACGATCCAACGAGCGGGTACTGGGCGCTCTCCTACGACGACGGAGACACCGATACTGAGCCGTTCTACTTCGAGGTCGGCTAGAGCGCGACAACCATCCGGCCGACACACACCATTCGTTAACCGACTTTGATCCAATCCTGACACGACGACGATTCGAAGATCTCGCCCGCACGAAGAGTCACGGTGGCAGCACCGTTAACGATGTTGTTGTCAACGATGTCTGAATCACTCCCCGTCCCCGTCTTCCACGCGTAGTAACAACCAACAGAATTCGATCCATCGCCGCCCTGTGTCGTGTACGTTCCAGGCTGCACGGTCGTGCCAACGACACGCACACCGTCTCCGAACGTGGAGGCTTCGACCTGCTTCTCCTTTGCGTCGATTGCTGTTTCTCGGGCTTGAACGGCGGTCTCCCGTTCAACAACAAGCTTCTCGCGAGCGTCTAATCCGGTCTGGCGATCAGCAACGACTCGTTCGCGACTCTCAATAGTGTCAACTTCCTTTTCGAGATCAGTAACCATTCCATTCGCGGCGTAAAGGTCCTCTTTCGCTTCGGTCAGGCTTTCCTCGAGCTTCTCTGACGTGGCGAGACGATCAGCTGCCACCTGTTGGCTGGATGCGTTGAGGGCAAACCCCACAATGGACGCGACCAACAGAAGGACCGTCGCACCGCTGAGCACGAACAGCCCTTTTCTGGCCCATGGCGGAAGAGCTCCCAACCTCAGACGTGTGGACGCGAGACGCGAGGAATTCGGTTCCACGACGACGCTGTGTTCGGAGCCGAGATCAAGAGCCAACTCTGAGTGCTCGACTTCTGTGTCGTGTTCGTTGCCCATCATTTTCCTTTGCTTATGCGGAAGGCTATCTGCCCTACATTGGTCGGTCGAGACTCCAACACGGGGGTAATGGTTCCACGGCCTGTAATGGCTCTGAACTTCACACGCGTCGCTGGGGTGCTCGAGGGCTGCCCAATGCGGGGGCTACCGAGCGGAGTGAGCGGTCGACACTCGGAGGCTTCAGCGACGGGCCCCAACCCAGCGGCTGGGGCCCGTCATCAGGGATTCAACGGCTTCGGCGCCGACGGGGGCCCATGGAAGACTTGCCCTATGCCTGCCCCCACCTTCCAATACCTCCCGCAGTTCTACGTGACGCAGCGGATCACCATGATGGTGAACCGCTACGAGATTCGCGAGGTGAACCCGGACGGTTCAGAGGGGCGGATGTTCGCGCTCGCCCAGCAGAAACGCCTCGCCATGCGCGAGCAGGTTACGTTTTTCGCCGATGAAGGCAAGACGCAGCCGCTGTTCGGTTTCAGGGCTAGGCAAGCGCTCGATCTCGCTGCGTCATACGACATAACCGCCGCCGACGGGACCGTTCTCGGCTCGTTCCAGAAGGACTTCGGCGCCAGCTTGCTCCGCTCCTCCTTCCACCTCCACGCTCCGGGGCTCGAGGCGTACGGCCAGGAACGCAACCAAGCGGTTGCCCTCATTCGCCGGTTTGTCGATATCCCGGTGGCGTTCCACTTCGACTTCACCGATCGTGCAACCGGCGCTCCGGTGCTAACCAGCGAACGCCAGTTCAGCCTCCGCGACCGGTACACGGTCACCGTGCCGGACCAGCGCGTTGACTTCCGCCTGGCCGCATCGGTCGCAGTGGGCATGGACGCACTGATGCAGCGCTGACCCGCTGAGCCGCAGACAGATCAACGCCGCTGGAGTGCTGAACACGATCAGGCCATGCCCCGCACACCGGCGTTCAGGCCACCTCAGCGCGTCATGACTACGTTGAACGCGGCCAACTAATGGCACTGGAGGAAAGCCGCGGACAGGAGGCGAATCGCCCTATGCGCTCCGCAATGCATCGGAAAGGCGACGCTCAGCCTTGGCCCCGAAGCGCTTGGCATAAGTCGCCCGCAGTTGTGCGAGTTGCGCGCGTTCGCGATCGCTAATCGGTTCGGCTTTACCCGCTTCTATTCGGCGCTGGAGAGCACTGGGCTTGTTTTCTTTTTGAACCACTGGGACCTCCTATATCCATTCTGCGCTGGACAGTTGACTTCGTCCACATCGAGATCGTCCGGAATATTCACTATGACCGCATATCGCCGCATTCGACGAATTGGCTGGCGATGTCACTCGTCGGGCCACGAGCGCCCGCCGAGTGAAGTTGCTGTGGGCGCTGGCCGCCATTGTCTTACCGATTGCTGCGGTCTGGTCGGGAATCGCCGTGATCCTCCGTCCGTTACTGCCGTAGCCGTTCGTTGCGCGGTTAACGCACAACGTGGCATCCGCTCTCTACATATAAGGAGCGGATGCCACGGGGCCGGCAGATCTAGCGGGGCTGCGCGGGGTTCGTGGGGTCGCCGTGCGACGGCGGGTTGATCGGGGGCGCGTCGGTCGATGGTCCGGCAAGCGGTGCGTCTGCACCCGTGCGCACCTCGGGCATGGAGGTGGAGAGGGTTCCGCTGGGCTCGGCTCCGTTGTTCAGCGCCTCGATACGGTGCTCGAGCACCTGAGTCACGGGCAGGCGGTTGCCGTGCGCCTTCTCGTAGTCGAGCAACGCGGTGACACCCGTGACGTCGAGCGGGGCGATGCGCTGGGGCAGCGTGCCGAGCGGGATGTGGTCGAACTCGGGCAGCGGCAGGTCACTGTGTGAAAGCGATTCGGTCATCGGTTGTCCTCCCTCGTGATTTCCTGTGTTGCCCATTCAAAGGGTCGGCAATGAGACCCGCAAGGTGTTGACAGGTTGACGTTCGCCGGACTTAATGACCGCGCCGCGTGGCATCCGCTCGCTTAGATCGACCAGGTGAACGCCGTGTTTTCATCGGTGCTCGCCACAGGCAGTGATCGAATCGGCGAGAAGCCCGTCGGGTACATGATCTTGTTTTCCATGGTGCGGATCATGGGCTTGATGACGGCCATGCACTCTTGCCACTGCGGGTGGTCGGCCAGGAGCGCCCGACGTTCGCGGCGCTGCTCGAGGTTCTCGTATGCCCAGAAGTGCGTGAGTTGATTCTGCACACCGAACTCGGTGACGAAGTAGCCGAGGAATCCGCCGAGGATCTCCTTCTGAATGGGTAGCCCCACATTTTCGTAAGCCGCCATGTAATCGGCGAGACGAACCTCGCTGTGCAGGACGTATGTGCGCTCTTCAACCAGCATGTGACTCCTTCAGATCTGGCCCCAACCCTACTGGCCGAAGAGGGACGCGAGCGATTGCGAACGGGCTTCAAGAAGCTCAGCGAATGTGCCGTCACGCTCTGCCCAGCGAAGCCGGTTCGCGGCCGAAACGACGATCTCGTTCGGGGTTGGTGTGGCCGTCAACAGGTCGATCACCTCGTCCAGAAAGCCCTCGAGCGGCAGCGCCGCCGGGTTGACTTTCTCTTGACCCGCCGTTGCCACGGCGGGCGGAACGAGCTCGGTCACGCGAACCCCTGCCCCGGCAAGTTGCGCGCGTAGGGACTCGGTATATGCGTGCACGCCCGCTTTCGAAGCGCCATAGCTAGGCATCGGCGGGAACGGCATGAAGGCGATCCCTGACGTGACGGTGATGATGTCGGCGTCGCCGAGACGAATCAGATGTGGAGTGAACGCGTCGATCACGCGAATAGTGCCGAGGAGGTTCACGGTGATGGTGGTCTCCGCCTCAGCGAAATGGGCCGGGTCGCGGAGGTCCTCCATCAGCATGATGCCCGACATCGTCACGACGACGTCCAATTCCGGGTGGGTAGCGAGGACATGGTCACGCGCCCGCGCAACCGAGTCCGCGTCGGTGACGTCGATCTCGACGGTCTCTAGGTCGTCGATTTTGCCAGTGTTGCGCCCTCCGACGATTACGGTGCTGCCGGCCGCAGCGAAACGCCGAGCCAAACCGAGACCGATGCCTGAGGTGCCGCCAACGATGAGGACGGTGCGATTGCGGATGTTCATGAGTGTCTTCTTTTCTCTGTTTCGATGATTGGTACACCGAAATGTTCGCTGTGGCGGCCACGGTGAGGAAGGTCCCCGTCGATCCGGGGAGTGACAGGGCCCCCTCTTGTCGCGCACAGCGTAGGTAGGGTGAGGGCTATGGATGGTGGAGGCGAGTCGAACCGACTCGGTGAGTACCTGCGAGCGCGACGCGGGTTGGTGTCGCCGGAGCAATTCGGTATTCCCGCGGGTTCGAACCGTCGCGTCTCGGGGCTGCGGCGAGAAGAAGTCGCACTGCTCGCGGGGATCAGCGGTGACTACTACTTGCGGCTTGAGCGTGGGCGTGATCACAACCCGTCGCCACAGGTGTTGGACGCGCTGGCTCGAGTGCTACAACTCGACGAGGTGGAGTCCGAATACCTTCACGGTCTGGCAAACCCACGTCGGCGGGTGCAGCGCCGGCCGCGGATGGAACGGGTGCCAGATCGGTTGCACCACCTTTTGGCAGCGCTCGACCTGCCTGCATTTGTAGAGGGCAGATACTTCGATGTCCTCGCGTCAAACTCGCTCGCCCTGGCATTCTCACCTCGCCTTGCGCCGGGCGAGAATCGGCTGCGGTCGCTTCTGCTGGATCCGGCCGAGCGCGAGTTTCACGACAGTTGGGAAGCGGCGGTGACCAGCTTTGTGGCTCTCGCGCGGCAGACCCTTGGCGAGGACATCAGCGATCCACGCGCGGTCGAACTCGTCGGCGAGCTCTCGCTATCGAGCGCACGTTTTCGGACTTTGTGGGCGCGCCAGGACGTTCGACCACTCGAAGGTGGGACGACGACCGTTCACCACCCTCTTGTCGGCACTCTGCACCTTCACCGCGAAAAGTTGCCCGTCGACGACGTCATTCTCGTCATCTACTACCCCGATGAGAAGAGTGACGCGGCGGAAAAACTTCGCCTGCTCGGATCGCTGGCCGAACCGGCGGTTGGATAGAGAAGGGAACCGCAACGCGCCCCGTGGCATCCGTTTGATTGATTAATTCGTTAGATCGTCAGGAGGATCTTGCCGGTGTGGTTTCCGGAATCGAAGTGCTGGTGCGCCGCGGCGACCTGCTCGAGCGGGTAGCGCGCCTCGACAGCGGCGCGGACGGTTCCCACTTCGATCAGCGGCCAGACGTGCTGGGCAACCTCGGAAACGATGAGCGCCTTCTCGGCAGCCGGACGAGCACGAAGTGTCGTCCCGGCGACGCTCTGACGGTGTGACATCAGGTAGCCGAGGTCGAGTTCGGCTTTGGCTCCGCCCTGCAATCCGATGATGACGAGGCGGCCGCCGAGCGCGAGGGAGCGGATGTTGCGGTCAAGGTATTTCGCGCCAATCACGTCGAGGATGACGTCCGCGCCATGCCCGTCGGAGATCTCGCGGATGCGTTCGACGAAGTCTTCGTCGCGGTAGTTGATGCCGGCTTCGGCTCCGAAGGTGCGGCAGTAGTCGAGCTTCTCGGCGCTGCCCGCCGTGACGACGGGGTGGGCGCCGAACGCGGCGACGAGTTGGGTTGCCATCGTGCCGATGCCACCGGCACCGCCGTGGATGAGGACCCAGTCACCGTGGCTAACGTGGGCGTTCATGAAGAGGTTGGACCAGACGGTGCTCGTGACTTCGGGCAGGGCCGCGGCGTCGATCAGCGTGGTGTTCGCCGGGACGGGAAGCACCTGGCCAGTCGGGACGGCGACGTACTCGGCGTATCCGCCACCGGCGAGGAGGGCACAGACCTCGGCGCCCAACTTGAACCCGGTGACGCCGTCGCCGAGGGCTTCGATCGTGCCGGACACCTCCAGCCCGGGGATGTCGGAGGCACCGGGAGGCGGTGGGTAGACGCCCAGCCGCTGTTGCACGTCAGCGCGGTTGAGTCCGGCGGCGGCGACTCGAATCTGTACTTCGCCCGCGGCCGGTTCAGGTCGTGGGCGGTCCACGACACGCATAATCTCGGGCCCGCCTGCGCCCTGATACTCGATGACCCTCATAGTTTCTCCCACTGAACGTCCCTCCGATGCGGCGTCGATCGTATGCGCCGTTCCTCCTCCATGGTCACACGCATATCGGTGGGCAGCACGGGGGTTGATCGATCCAGCCGTTCGCATCAGGCCGCGCTCTAGTGTCGAGCCGTCCCGCCGGTTACGATTCTGAATCGAGTCGGATGGAGGCGTCGAGTATGAGTCCGCTGAAGCCTTTTGAGGTGCACGAGTCGGGAGCGATGCTCCACGGAACCAAAGCCGATTTGACCGTGGGTGATCTTCTTGTTCCCGGACGGCAGTCAAACTACGGCGGCGGGCGCACGGCGAACCACGTCTACATGACGAAGACGCTCGACGCCGCGGCCTGGGGCGCCGAACTGGCGGCGGGCGACGGACCCGGTCGTATCTACCTCGTGGAGCCGACGGGTGAAATCGAGGATGACCCGAACGTGACGGACAAGAGGTTTCCCGGCAACCCGACGCGGTCGTTCCGTACCAAGGACCCGGTCAAGGTGGTCGGTGAGCTCATCGATTGGGCGGGCCACACGGCCGATCAGATCCAGTCCATGCGGGATGGGCTTGCGAAGCTGGAGCGGGAAGGCAAGAACGTCATCTACGACTGACGCGCGGGCTAGAGACGCGACTGGATTCTCAGTTCTCGGAGCTCAGACCCCGGGCCGCTCGGGCACCAACCGCCGCACCGATCAGCACCAAAACCATCATCGCGATCGACCCGACCAAGATCGAGACAACCGCAACTCCAAAGGGAACAGGAAGTATCGCCGGAATCACACTGGCGAAGGCACACCAGGCCCCGAGTGTCGTATGGCGCTCTGCAGCCCGGTGAGCGACCAGCCAGGCCTCGTCGCTGGCCATAGTCGCCGGAATCCGAATGCCTGCGATCGGGTTCCGACCAATTCGTGCGCTCGCTGTGGCGCGTGCCACCGCCAGCACGACGGTTCCGCCGGCGATCAGGATGAGCGCCATGACGACCCGACCGACAAGCTCCTCGTCCATCTGGCCAGCCTAGCCATGTTGAGCGGTCCAGCCTGTGCCGTCAGCGCAGATGCCGCAGAGCTACGGCAACCTTTCTGCCCGGGAGCAGCAGCCTGTCCCGCGTCGAGTAGGTGCCTGTGGCCTGGTAGACGGCACCTGCTGTCGTTCGACTCAGCGCCCATGCTGGCGCGCTGAGTCAGTCCCGTGACGAAGGCCTGCCGTCATCAAGAAGAGGCGAAGGTTGACGCCCGACGTCTGTGACGACATCCGGCGTAAGACGGCGACACATCTCTTGCGTGGGGCAAACTCAGTTCATAGCCTCGTTGTGAGTCGCGGTGCCGAAGGGTACGGAAACGGTCCGCACAACCGTTCAAACGGGTTCGACTCCCGTCATCGCGTCCACCGCGGCGTACCCAAGTGGTCCAAGGGAACGGACTCATAACCCGTTATTCGCAAGTTCGAATCTTGCCGTCGCGTCGGTCTGGACCGGCGTCCGCAACGCCGCAACAACGACTGCGATTGCCGCGATCGCACCGCAGCAGATCAATGCCCACCCGGCGACCAGTATCGCCCCGGATGGCCGCATGACCGATTCGCCCAGTGCTGCTTGGAGCGTGAGGAGGACGGTCGCCGCGGCGTACACGACCGCGGCGACGACGGTGAGCCGGAGCTGCAGGGACGCGGCAGACAGATGAGTAACGCGGCGCGCCACTAGTTGGAGCGTCAACGCGATGAGCGGCAGAACCTGCAACGCGTGCATGCCGACAAAGTGCGCGACACGGTAGTCGCCCGCCGTAGTGCTCCAGCCGAGAATCGGGACGCCGGGTCCTCCGTCGTCGACGCCGACGGAATGAGCACCATAGATTCCGGTCGGCGCCGTGATTTGCGCCGACGTCGGTGCCGTCATTAAGAACGCGATACCGATTCCAAACAGCGCGATGATCGCTCCCGCACGCACCGCGAAGGTGATTGCTGGCGAAGGGAGACGGAGGAAAAAGACTGCGGCTGACGTGATGAAGGTACAGAGGTACATGACTGTGATCGAGACAGCCATGGTGGCCCAGACGATCGCGTGCGGGCCGGTGGAGACGTTGAAGTGACTGGTCGTTCCGGTTGCCGCCGCCCACACAATGAGCACTTGCTCAGTGAGCAGGGTGACGGCGATCACAGTGCCGAGCCCGCGCGCGAACCGCCGCCACCGCGGAAGGTGGGCGATGAGCCATGCCCACGTAACCGTATAGAGAAGGATCGATAAGCAGAATTTCAACGGTTTCGCCCATGCGGGCGCACCGAGTATTTCACGGGGATCAAAAGTGATGGCTGCGGCGCACAGCGCCGCACACAGAATCATGAACGCGGCGACCGTCATGAGAGGCGGATGCCACGCGAAGGCGCGGCGAAGGGCGGCAGTCATCGAAATGGTGACGGAGTGTTGGACAACACCGCCGCGATGCCGTCCGCTGTCGGCGTGGGGTGGATACCGAAAGTTCCTTCAAATAGCTGCGAGTCGAATAGGTACGGCGACGTGTACTGATAATCCATCTCGAGCGTCTCGCGTGCGGAGCCGTTGAAGAGCGCTCCGATCCGCATGGTGGTCGAGCTCATCACCGACATCCTGGCCTCATCGTCCGCGGCGAGCATGAGGTATTCGCGACCGGTGAGCGCGGGAGCGGTGGGGAGGTGCCAGGTCTGTCCTCGTGCGCGATCATCGGTACCGAGAATGGTGAGAGCGTTGCCGATGTCTGGCGTGTAGGAGAGCGAATGCGGCTGATCGGCGTCGTAGAGCCAGGTGGCGGTTTTACCCGCCGCAATTTTGTCGAGGGCGAAGGTATTGAAGACACTTGTCGACGCTCCGGGACCGTAAAAGTCGGCACTGCGTCCGATCGTCACGGTGAGCCCCCGCGTCACCCCTTCGGTCAGGAGGTGGAGCGCGGCTGCACGCGCACGCCCCTTTCTACTTGACGGCAGAATCGGGGTGCTCTCGGTCATCGAGCCGGTGACGCGCCCGTAGGCGTACACATTGTCGAAGTAGACCAAGTGTGTGCCGTGCTGAAGCGCGGCATGAATGGTATTACGCAGAATGACGGGCCACTGCTCTGCCCAGACCCGCGAGGAGTACGGCAGTCCGGCGACCAGATAGGCGACCTTCGTGCCGTCGAGAGCTCGGGAGACGTCGGTCTGATCAAGCAGATCGGCAATGACGGAAACCGCGCCGTCGATAGAGGACGGTCGACGACCAACGGATTTCACGGGGTGGCCCTTTTTGAGGAGGCTCGTGACAGTTTCACGGCCGATGATGCCGTTGGCGCCGAGAACGACATGTGTTGCAGTTGGCATGGACGGGCTCATTTCGGGCTCTGGGTGGCGAACATCTCATGGGTGGCGTCTTCGTGCGCCACGCGGCGCAGTCCGGCAAAGAGCGGGTCGCCCAACACGGTGCCGACGACCATGAGCTCGGCGATGGCGTCTCGGCTCGTTCGCTCAGAAAGTGCACGGAGATCGGCCGCCGCGGCACTGGCTGCCGCGCTCGCATAGGCCTCAAGATAGGCATCGGGCGCGTCGAAACCGATCGCACTCAGTCCATCCAGCGCTCGAGCGGCCGCGTCAATGCCGGGGTTGTCCGCACTAAATGCCCAACCACGGGATACGACGATCGCCGCGACGCGAGCCCGCGCGGACTCGCTCGGCTCAGACTCTTTGGTACGGGGCGTGCTCATGGCGTGCTGTGCGACCTCGAAGGTCTCCGAGAGAGGCGCATCGCTGGCATCCAGCGCGGAGATGACGTCTTTCGCGGCCGCAATCGACAGCCCACCGGTCTCCAATAGCGCGCGAATCAGCCGAACGCGCTGTACGTGCTCCCCGCTATACGCAACTTGGTTGGGAGCCGTCCGTTCTCCGGCCGGCAAGAGCCCCTCTCGCTGGTAGTACTTCACAGCGGACAGAGCAACGCCAGCATGATTGGCTAGTTCGGATATTCGCACTATCGGATAGTAGCACTATCCGATAGTGACGAGTCAAGGGGTGAGTCGGTTTTGCCGACCCACTACTCGGCGGGCGCGAACTCCAGCGATGCCTCGTCATTCACTGAGAGCGACAGAATCGCCGTTTCGATACCGTCGTGCTCCTCGATCGACCGCTCGATCCGTCGCAGGCGCTCGGCAACCGTCGACTCCGCCGCATCACCCGCGAGATCGACCGCCGCGACCAGGTAAAGCCGCTCTGGACCG
Organism: Okibacterium sp. HSC-33S16; assembly: GCF_024171565.1. Taxonomy (GTDB): domain Bacteria; phylum Actinomycetota; class Actinomycetes; order Actinomycetales; family Microbacteriaceae; genus Mycetocola_A. The sequence continues at coordinate 188,988 of NZ_JALJZZ010000002.1, read as the reverse complement.
ATGAACTCGAGGTGCAGATACGTCACCCGCTCAATATCCGGCGAGTTCAGGAGGGCGTGCCCGACCGCGTTCCGCAGGGCTGGCGTCGAGTTCGCGCCGACCAGAAACCGACGGCTCTGGTTGATGAGGATCAACGCCACGATGCCAAGCAGCACGCCGATCAGAATCGAACCGATCGCGTCATAAATCGCATCCCCGGTCACCTGATGCGTGAAGATGCTCACGGCCGCGATCACCAGACCGGTGAGCGCCGCGAAATCCTCGAGAAACACGGCCCGCAGCGTCGCATTCGAACTCGTCAGCACAAACCGAACGGTCGACAGTTCACGCTTGCGCGCACTCGCCCGCGACTGCCGCAACGCCTGGGTGAACGATATCCCCTCGAGCACAAACGACACCGCAAGGACGATGTATGCAATCGCGGGAGACTCCACCGGCTCCGGATTGGTCAGCTCCGAAACGCCATGCATCACCGACACAACAGCACCGGCCGTGAAGATACCCACCGCCGCAAAGAGTGACCACACCCACGCTTCGCGTCCATACCCGAGCGGATGTCTGTCGTCTTTTTCCTTGGACGACCTGCGATCCGCAATCAGCAGGAAGATTTCGTTTCCGGCGTCCGCCCAGGAGTGGGCGGCTTCCGCCACCATGGACGCCGACCCGGTCAGGAATGCGGCCACGGATTTGGCCACCGCGACGAGGACGTTCGCGACGAACGCGATGATGACGGTCACAAAGGGCTCCCCTCACAAAGCTGAGGTCAGACTACGCTCGGTGACGTCAGGGCGAACCGGGCTTGCGTGACCGCGCGACCCCGGTCAATCGCGTCCCGCGCCCAAAAGATGTGGGCGCCTCAGAGTCGCCCCGCCCCAGCCTCTGCCGCAGCGCGGCCGTCGAATTAGCCGCCTTTTTCAGGCGAGATTTGCCGTATTTCGCTCCCCCAAGCATCCGCTCGCCAACGGCAAGCCACACGCAGATCGCACGTTCCAGGAGCCAGGCCGGTGCCCACAGCGCGCTCGTTGCGGGGAAAACCCGTGAGCCGCCGGATCGTTGCCTGCCCGACTCGGCCAGGGTGAGCAACGTGGCGGCGATCGCGGCCAGGTGCTGTGGTCGGTGAATACTCCAGACAAGCAAAGGCAGGAGGGCCAACTCCACCACGAGCCGGCCGGGCTGCGCGAAGTCGTCGTATGCCTGCCGGATGCGCTGCCGGACGAAGTGAGCCGAGGGTGGCGGGATTCGCCCGACGTAGAGGTCATCGGCGCAGCGCACACGGCCTCCGCCGACGCGGACGGTACGGATCAGCTCAAGGTTCTCGAAGAGCACGTCGCCGTCATATCCGCCCAACGCAAGAACGAGATCGCGATTGACACCGAGCGTGCCCGGATAATCTGAGGCGACCGCGCGATTGAGCAGGCTGCGTGCGGTGTCCCAGCGGGCGTGCCACGGCAGGGCGGTGAAATAGTTCTGCGGGCGAACAAGGTCGGCACTGTGCAGTTCCGCAACCATTCGAATGAGCCCGCGGTGGTCGTAGCGCACGTCGTCATCGGCGAGGATCACCTTACGGTGCCGGGCCAGACGGAGACCGGTGAGCACGCCGGCGACCTTTCCATTGGAAGTGCTGGGGCCGTCGGGTTGAACATGGCGCACAAGGTCTCCCCACAACGCGTGGTGTGCCGCGAAGACAGACCCGGGTGACCCGTCGACGACCGTGACGTCGAGGTACTCCGCGATGGTGAGGAGGTAGTCGGTGAGCTCAAATACGTCGCCGGCCCGGTAATTTTTCCACTTGAGCGGGAGGACGTATTCGGCGTCCAGCCGGTCGTCATCGAGTGCACAATTCAACAGGTGGGCGAACCTGTCGTCGGGTCCGCGGTTTGTGAGAGCCACTACGGCGGGAGCGGCGTCGATACTCGTGCTCATGCCGCTACTGTCGGCGAGGGACAGGGGTAGGGTCAAGCCCCGAAAGGACTTGGCACGAACACTTGACAACGGGCCTCTACTGGGGCAGCCACTGTACTCTCGACGACTCGGCCAGCGCGTTTCCTCGGCACCGCCTGCTCGGACAGTAACGGTCAGACACTCAGCTGCCCGGACTAAAAGGGTCAAAAGCTTCGCGATTCTCCGACCAAAATCGACCGAGCAATCACCTCCGTGACCATTAGCGCCCGAGCAACGGTATGGGACCGCTCGGCCGCAGACAGGGTTCCTCGACGAGCGCGAGGCATCGTCGAGGAACCCTGTGAGGTTGGCGACCAGCTACACCAGCACGGCTCGCTAGACCCGCTGGCGTTTCCCTCGCCGCAACAGGTGCAACCCAAGCCCGGCGAGCAGGAGCGCGAGCCCACTGAGTGCGGCCGCACCACCTCCGTCGATCGGCGAGCCGGAGTGAGCCAACCCGTCGGCCGTGTTCGCCGTGCCAGAGCCCTTGCCGGGTGTTGCGCCCGACCCGATCGGTGTCGCTCCCCCATCACCGGCCGGATCCGGAATCGGCGTACCGCCACCACCTGAGCCGGGCGGTGTCGTGGGTTCCGGCTCCTCCGCCGCGGCGATCACCCTGAAGAGGCTCACGGCCGAGTAGTCGACGGCACCGAACGGGTCCGCGGTGCGTACGTACCACCCGTGCTCACCGAACTCCTCGAGCGGCCAGGTCGCCGTCAGCACAGACCCACTGGGCACATCAGCGAACGACGCGATGTCGTGAGCCGTCAAGATTTCGGCGCTGAAGGCATCCGTCGCCAAGGTTTTGGTCGCCGGGGTGATACCGAGGTCCGCGTAGGAGACCTCGAAGTCCTGGTACATGTACGGGTCCTCCACCGGGCCGAGCAGGCTGGCCTCATCGGAGTTGTACTGATCGAGCGACGGTGAATAGGTGCGCACCATCATCTGGCCGGACTCGTTGTCGAAGTGCAGCAGACGCAGGAAGCCCTGGCCGCCCTCCGGGAGCCCCTGGTAGTCGAACAGCATCGAGTGCACCTTGCGGTCAGGGGTGCCGTCACCGTTGTCGTCGAACTCATCGACCCGCGTGAACGCGTCGTGGTAGTGACCGGAGAACACCATCTTGACGTTCGGGTTGGTGGCGACGACCTCGTCCATGATGCGCTGCGGCATGGCGCCGAGCCCGCCGGTGGTCAGCATGAACTCGTGCTGGTTGACGATCGCGATGCGCTCGGGGTAGGCGGCGAGCACCTCGTTCATCCAGTCGATTTCAGCGTCGGCCGGGCCCCAGCCCATGTAGAGCATCAGAAAGTCGATGCCACCAGCGGTCATCAGGTCATAGTGGCCGCGGTTGTTCTGGTAACTGCCGCCGTACCAGGGGTTGTCGACGTAGCGGTCTTCACCGAAGTACTGGCCGTACTGGGTGTAGTCGACCTCCTTGTGCCCGACGTCGTGGTTGCCGGCGAGCACCCCGTACGGAAGACCCGCGTCGTCGAACCGCTGGTACTGCGGGTCGGCATTCGCCCACTGGTAGGGCTGCAGGCTGTCGTCGACGATGTCACCGGTGTGGAACACGTACTGCAGGTTGAGCTCTTCACGACGGTCGAGCAGGTAGTCGTGAATCGCGACCTGGTGGTCGTAGTACTCCGCGTTGTAGTACTGCGTGTCCGACTCCCACGCGAGAGTGAAGTCGTAGTCTGACCGCGGCACGTCGGCCGCGTTGTGCGGTGCCACGGCGTCGTCGCGGTCGGTCTGGTCTGCCCCAGCGAACCCTTCAGAGTGCTGCACAAGGATGCTGACGCTTCCGTCGACCGCATGGCTCGCGACATCAACGGTGCCGGTGAGCGTGAACGCCTCATCGTCGGTTGCCGTCAAGTGGCGGGTGACCTCGGTCCACGACCCGCCGTCCGCGGTGAGCGCGTAAAGGATGACCTGAGCGTTGGCGTTTGCCGTGCCCGACCAGTTGACCCGGACCGAGGCGTCGGCCCCAGCATCGGCGGGGACAGCGACGTCGAAGAGTTGGTAGGGAAACTCGGTGTCGGAGCTGACCTCGGTGGCGATGCCGTCGACGGTCTCGAGTGCGGCCACGTCACTGGCCTTCAGGGCGACCGGCTTCTCGCGGTCGGTGGCGGCGGCATCCTGTGTGGTACCGGACTGAGCCGACACGTCGCCGTCTTTCAGGTCGAGCCGGTAGCCCTCACGGAACGACACGTCGAGCACGTCACCTGTCGGGTCGTCGACCTTGGCCGACAGGCTCACGTCGCCCGCCTCGACCTGGTCGCCCTCGGCCGGGCTGATCACACCGCCGGTGGGCTGCTCTACAAAGGTGGTGAAGCTGGCCTCGAACCGGGTGAGGTTGCCCACCTTGTCGGTCGACTCGATGACGACGGCGTGGGTGCCCGCGTTGAGCGTCAACGACGAGGTCGTGTACGGCAGGGTGATCGGCATCCCGTCGAGGGTGGCCGTGTACGAACCGACCCCGGCGCCCGCGTCGCTAATCTCGGCCTCGATACGGATCTCGCCCTGGTAGGCCGTTCCGTCAACGATCGACGAGGTGACCGCTGGGGCCGTGTTGTCGACGATCACTGTGCGGCTGAGTGTGGCCGCGCCATTCGTCGCCGACACAACGTGCTCGCCGTCGGTGGCGTCCGCGGTGTTCCACACGATCGACTCGCCCGTGAAGGCGTCAGTCGGCAGTGTGAAGCGCGCGTCGTAGAAGTCAAGCTTGCCCGCACTGTCACCCATTTCGAGCACCGTCGCAGGGCTGTCGTATCGCGCCGGTGTGAGCGTGCGACCGTCCGGAAGGACCAGTCGCATTCCCTTCACCTGGAAGTCATCGTTGTTTTCGTTGAGGTCAATCTCCGGAGCGGCCTTGGTTCCGGCCCAGATGCTCACAACGAGTTCGTCGCCCTCAACCACGTAGTCGAGCGGCACCGGAGTGACGACCGTCTCGAAGCCCGACGGGATGCCGTCGTCGAAGATGGTCAGCACGTCGTCGCCGATGCGCACACCGTTCTGGAAGAAGGTGTTGACGCTGCCCGCTTCGAACACGAAGGTCGGTGCGCTCTCCAGGCTCGGGCTGCCCTCGATCGGGGTGCCGTCGATGCTCAGCTCGAGATCGCTCGGGTAGTCGTCGCCCGCCGCGATCACCGTGGGGTCGCCGCCCACATACTGGCCGTCGGTGACATTCAGCCGAATCGGGTCGGTGTTCACACCGTCGACCGCCACACGGCGCGTCTCTGTGGTCGTGATGTTCGAGCCGTCACGCGCGGTGACCGTGTACTCGTACCACTTCTTGCCAATCAGGTCGGCGGCGTTCACCACGGAGCGGTACATCCCATCAGCACCGCTCACAAGATTGATCGAACGGATGCCGTCATCCACGTTGTTCGACAGCTCCAGTTTCACCGTGCGCACCTGCACGTTGTCGTTCACGTCCAACTCGATCGTGAAGTTCGCGGCTGGGTCGATGGTCGTGGCTGTGCGGTCGGTGATCACCGGTGCGGTCGTGTCGACCGGGTCAATCATGAGTCCGGCCGGAACCTGGTCTTCTTGAATCGTGCCGGGTGTTGCTGCGGCGAGTCCAAGCATCCGCTGAAGACCAAGATCTTCGGGTGTGACCGCGTACCGGATGCCCTGGTCTGCGACAGTGTCGTCGGTTGCGCCCATGTTGAAGTAGGCGCGGCTCACACTGAAGCCGGTGTTGGTTCTCACTTCGATGCCGCGAGCGCCGGAGTTCGCCATGCCAGCGGAGGTGATCTCCACGAGGTCCGTGCCGAGCTCGAGGTCGGCGCCGAACTGAGCGTTGAATGCGTCAGCACCCAGCTGGGCATTCGAGCTGTTTTTGATCCAGAACACGAGGGTGGTGCCCGGCTTGATCACAACGTCATCGGGTTGCGCTGGCCAGAGCACCTCGTTGCTGTTCGACGTGGCGTCGATGGGATAGAGGTAGTTGATCGTGTAGTCACTGAAGTCGATCGGCTCGCTCGTGGCGTTGTACAGCTCGATGAACTCAAAGCCGTCTGCGGCGCCGACGTTGGTCGAGTCGGGCAGCAGCTCAGTGACCTGCAGGCGAGCGGTGGTGAGCGACGGGTCGGGCTTCGGGCTCCAGCCGGGTGTCGGCTCGGGCTCAGGCGCGGTGAGCGCCTCATCTTTCACGACACCGGGGGTCGCCGCGGCCGTTTCGAGGAGGGACAGCCCGTTTTCGGCGATGTCGCCGGGAATCCGGAACTGTGCGGTGGTCGTGGTGGAGACCGACTCGACCGGGTAGTGCGACCAGCTCACGTTCTCCACGCCGGCCGGTGTGGTCTGAACAACGCGGATACCGCGGGCGCTGGTGTTGGCCATGCCGTTCTGGCCGGTGATGCGCGCAACCTGAGTTCCGGCGGGCACGGCCCACTGGGTGCGGAAGTCAGCCTCGGTCTTCGCAAACGAGTCGACGTTGCCGTCGGTGTAGCTGAGCCAGTAGAGCACGGTCTCGCCGGCGCCGATCACCAGGTTGGTCTCAGCGGTGAGTGCCTTGTCGCCGGTCAGATCGTCAGAGGCCACCGGTCCGTAGGCAAAACTGTAGCCTTCGGCCGCCAGGTCAATTGGCAGATTCGTGGTGTTATGCACCTCGAAGAACTCAAAGTTGTCGAACCCGACGTGGTCGGGAGCGATCTCGGTCACGATGAGTGGCCAGTTCGCGGCCGGACCGGGCGCAGGCACCGGGTCGGGCTCGGGTGTCGGTCGCACGAACGCGGCCGGGTCAACGACGCCCGGGCTCAACGCGGCGTTCGGGGCCAAGACGTCCATTCCCAGGTCAGCGCTATCGGCCGGCAGACGGAAGTGCGTCGCCTGGCCCTGCCCCATCGACCCGACCGGATAGTGCGACCACGACACAATGCCGTTGGTGTCGAGAATTCGGATGCCCCGATCGCCACCGTTGGCCATGCCAGCCTGTCCGGTCACGCGCACCACGTTTGTCGCGGCATCCGCTCCCACGGCGTCGCGGAAACCGTCGATCGTGAACTTCGTCGAGTCGATTTTCCCTGACGTATAGCTGAGCCAGAACAGAACGGTTTCGCCCGCCGCAATGCTGACATCACCGTCAACGGCGAGCGGCACATCGCGTGCGCGATCGCTCGAGTCCACGTAAGAATAGGCGAAGGTGATGCCTGCGTTCGCGAGCGGAAGAGCATCCGTCGTCGTGTTGTGCACTTCGAAGTACTCGAAGTTATCGTCGCCCGGGTTGTCCGCGACGATCTCGGTGATGACCAACGGCGGAACACCGAGAGCGGGCGCTGCGGAAGCGGGAGTGGCAGCAACGAAGCCCAGGCTCAGCGCACACACGGTGGCTGTAGCGAGGACTCCGCGAATGCGCCGGGGCAGAGGCGTAGACACAGAAAGAACCTTCGTTTGAGGGGGACTCATCGAACCTAGGGAGCACGGAGTAACGGCAGGTGAACGGATGCTGTCGCGCAAGAAACCGAATCGTGTCGCGAAGGTCGTACACGAACGACGCGCACGGTGTGGGACGGTGGAGCCATGAACGATGAGCCCATGGCCCAATTGGGTTTGCGACTGTGACCGTACCGGCGTGGCTTGGGCGCGCTTACTTCGGCGTGCAGGCGATCGCTGGCGGCGTCTGGTGGATCGCCGTGTTCACAGTGCCGTGGGTGCGGGACTCGACACTCGGTGATTTGAACGCAGTCACGATCGCCATCTTGGACATCCCATTGTTTGTTGTCGCTTCCGCTGTAGCAGCCGTGGGGGCGCGAGCGGCCGCCCTCGTGAGCACCGTGTGGACCTGCGTGGTCGCGGGAGCACTCGCCATCTATGCCACTGTGACGGGTCAGGCAGGGTGGGGAGTTCTGTTGATGTTCGCCGCCGCCGCGGGATCCGTCGTCGCCCTCAGCCTTCTGAGCACTGGTCGGGTTCCCGTGGGATGGATCATTCGCGGTCCGTTCGCCTTTCGTCCCGCACGGGTTCGCCGCACGACGATAAGTCACGTCGCCGCGACGTTCGGCCAAATTTTCGTCTTCTGGGGCCTTTTCCTGGTGGTGATACCGAGCGTGATTGCCCTTCTCGAGCAGCGCTGGGACCTCGCGATCTCCTTCCCGGCCGGCACTCAGGCGGTTGGGCTGACACTCCTCGGGTGCGCCAGCGCGTTGGGCGTCTGGTCAGCAATTGTGATGTCGGCGCTCGGGCGGGGCACGCCGTTGCCCTCAGCCATGGCCAATCACTTGGTGATCGCGGGTCCCTACCGTTGGGTTCGCAATCCCATGGCCCTCGCGGGCATCAGCCAGGGTGTGGCGGTCGGACTCATTCTCGAGTCATGGCTTGTCGTCGCGTGGGCGGTCGCCGGTTCGCTCGTCTGGAACTATGTCGTTCGGCCGTTTGAGGAGACCGACCTCGAAGAACGCTTCGGTGCTGAGTTCCAGCGCTATCGAGCCGCTGTGCGGTGCTGGGTGCCTCGGCTGCCTCATTCTGAGGACGCCTCGCTTCCCGGTTAGCGGGCTGAGGGTAACTGTGCTGGTGACGAGGGATCCATATGAGGCATCACCTTGTAGTTCCCTTGAATCAAAGAATTCTCGCAAAGCAATTCGCAGGACATGCGCGTAGCGACGCTCTGACTGGTGCGGTGCTCGAGTTTGGGGATCGCGAGTTCCTTCCACATGAGCCCACCGCGTTCCGAACACGCATCGTTCATGGCTCAATCGCAGCACCCAATTCGGTCCGTGTGGGCGGGTTGGCGCCGACGCGAGAGACGGTGACAGCGGCAGCACGGCCACTCCTATTCAACAGACCTGTGAGGTGCGCCTTATTGAGTGACATCAGTGTTTGCCTTGCTTTGCTCCCGAAAGCACCTTCAGCAACCAAACCGTCGATGAGCGCGCCCATGAAAGTGTCACCCGCGCCGACCGTGTCGATCACCTCGGTGCGTGTACTGCCAACCCTGACTTCAAAACCGCGTGTGACGGCAAGCGCTCCTGCCGACCCCTTGGTGATAACCACGAGCGCCGGGCCAGATCGTAACCACCGTCGCGCGACCGCCGCAACATCCTCTCCCGGATACAGCCATGCGGCATCCTCATCGCTCGCCTTAATGACATCGGACCGCTCGATGAGTGAGAGCACCCGCTGCCGCACGGCACCCTCATCGCGGATGAGGGTCGGCCGGATGTTCGGGTCGTAGCAGACGAGCGCTCGGTCATGGTGGCGATCGAGCAGTCGGGCGACCGATGCGGCTCCCGGTTCGAGAATCGCGGCGATCGATCCGATGTGGAGCACATCCGCAAGATCGACACCGTCGGCGTCGATCTCCGACGAGATCGCGAATTCGTAGGTAGCGGCTCCGTGCGCGTCAAGGTGCGCCACCGCGGTCGAGGTACGTGCGGTGGGCCGTCCCTGCACGATAACGCCCGAGGCTTCCAGCCAGGCGCGCACGGCGCGCCCGCCGTCGTCATCCCCGAGTGATGTCAGTAAACGTGGATTGCGCTCCAAGCGGCCAAGCGCCAGCGCTACGTTGGCCGGGCTACCGCCGGGCGCCTCGCTGAACGTCCCATCGGCGCGGTGCACAACGTCGATGAGCGCTTCCCCGACGACGAGCACGTCTGGCGCCCCACCCACAGGGGCTCGAGTTGTTTCGGCGGTCATAAACATGTCCTGTCGTGATCATTTGGGAAGAGCGGTGTTGCGGCGGACTCGATGCGAGATGCACCTACAGCGGGGTGGTAGCGGTAGTGGAGCTCGGCGGGTTAAGCGAGCTAGTCAGAATGGTCGAGAGCGGCCGGCGTGGTGATTCTCTCTGACTGTGCCAGGTCGACGGAGGTCACGGTGACGGGGGTGTGCCGTTCGGTCTCGAGAGTCGCGGTCACCGCGCTTCTACCGGGAACAACGAGATTTGAGACCGTGGACTCTCCGTTGCCAACGAACACCTCCAGCAGCGGCCCATCAAGAATCAACAGGAGCCGTGCCGCGCCACCGGTAGCAAGCTCGACCGTGCTCCTCGACGCGAAATCCGGGTGCAAAGCCTCCAACACGGGCCCGGATCGTGTGATGTGGAGCGTCTGGGAGGTGGATGAATGAATGATCTCGACTTTCGAATCGGTGTCGCCTTGCAGGCGCAGCCGGAGGACTCCGGAGGTGGCGGGGTCCCATCGTAAGTCGATGAGCGAGTGGCCGCTCAGGCTAAGGCTGAACGGCGGATCAGCGCCGAACACGGTGGCCGGTACCGCCTTCGCGAGGTGCTCGCTGACAAAGGCGGGAGGTTCCTGCATGAGGCGCGGCGTGCCATCGAGGACGCGGAGCGAAAGCCGGCGTGGGATCGACATCGCGCCCCGCCATGGTGCCGTGGGGAACGCGGTGGCGTAGCGCCAGTTGCTCATCCACCCGAGCAGGATGACCTCCCCTCCGGGCGCGCTGTCAAAGGTGACTCCTGCGTAAAAGTCACGTCCGTGATCCACGCGCGTCAGCTCCTGGGTCTCCGCGATGAACGAAACCCCGTCGAACTGGCCGACGAAATAACTCATTGACGAGCCGTCCGCGTCTGCGTCATGACCGACTGGGTTCGTGCTGAGCACCAAAACCCAACGGATGCATTCAGGGTCGCCATCGACGGCCAGCGGAAACAAGTCCGGGCATTCCCACACGAGGCCTTCGTCGCCAATCGGGCCGAAAGTACTGAGGTATTCCCATGAGCGGAGATCGCTCGACGCATAGAACAGTACCTGTCGGTCATCGGCTTCGACGGCTAGGAGAATCCACTGGAAGTCGCCGTTCCGGTTGGTGTAGCGGATGACTTTTGGGTCGCGGAAGGCGCTCGTGCCCCGGTCGAGGACGGGGTTGTTGGGATTAAGCTGCCAGGTGAATCCGCCGTCGTGGCTGGTTGCCGTCGATTGCGCTTGCCGGTGATCGCCATAGGCGCTCGTATAGTAGGCCGTCAGTTGCTCGGTGCCGTTGACTGTCGATGCGACGATTGAACCGGAGAAGATCTGTTCTCCTTCCCTGTAGCGCAGGGCAACGGGATGCTCGGTCCAGTGCTGGAGATCGGGGCTGGTGGCGTGGCCCCAGCTCATGTTGCCCCAATCTGCGTTCTCGGGGTTGTACTGGAAGTAGAGGTGCCAGACACCTCGATGGTAGACGAGCCCGTTGGGGTCGTTCATCCAGTTGCGTTGCGGCGTGAAGTGGAATGCGGGTCGAGATACTTGACCTTTTGATGTGGGCATGGGCGTTCTCAGATCGATTGCCGCTGGATGAGCGGGCAGGCGACCTTCAGCGGATCTGTCGCCGTCGCCGGGTCAAGGCCAAGGAGTAACCGCACGCCCGCGGCACCGAGTTCGTAGTGAGGGAGAGCCACGGTTGAAAGCGGCGGACGAAGATGCGCCGCAATGACGTCCTGGTTGTCGAACCCGATGACGGCGATGTCGTCTGGGATTCGGAGCCCTTGCTCTCGGAGCCCGTCATAAAGGCCCATGGCGACGCGGTCGTTGTGGCAGAACACAGCTGTGGCTGTCGAGTCGATGATCCGCGGCGCGGCAGCGTATCCCCCTTCTTGCTCGGGCGCGGCGGCGAATACGAGCGATTCGTCGAAGGTGATTCCTGCCAGCTCAAGGGCTGAGCGGTAGCCGGCAAGGCGTCCGCTCTGGGCTGGTGAGGGCGTCGTCGTGTTAATGAACGCGATCCTGCGGTGACCGGCGGCCAAGAGTTCTTCCGTGGCCGTGCGCCCTCCTTGCTCTTCATCGGGCACGACAGCGGGGAGCCCGCTTCCGTCAGCAAAGCAGTCCACAAGCACCGAGTCGGTCTGATGCAGCGCTTCCGGAACGACGATCTCTCGGTGGTACCAGGTCGAATAGAGAATGCCGCGTACCTGATGTTCAAGCATCATGGCGATCGCTTCGTCTTCTGCGGCCGTGTTGCCGTCGGTGTTAGCGACGAGCAGTACGTACCCATGCTTCCAGGCCTCATCCTGCGCACCGTGGATGATCTGGCCGGCGAAGGGAGTCGTGGCGATCGCGTCCGCGACGAGGCCGATGAAGCGGGAGGTACCTTCTGAGAGGGTCTTCGCAAGTGCGTTCGGACGATAGCCGAGCTCGGTGACTGTCTCCTGCACTCTGCGTCGAGCATCATCGCCGATACGAGCGCCAGGCTTGTTGTTCACAACATGTGACACCGTCGCTACCGAAACGCCCGCGGCCTTAGCGACGTCGCGCATGGTGATGCCCGAGGTGCTCTTACCGTGCTCTGCAGTGCTCATCCCTTGGTTGCTCCGCTCTCGAGACCGCTAATCATTGCCTTGTTCAGCACGAGGAACACCAACAGCAGCGGTGTTACCGTGACGCACACGGCGGCAAACGTCGCCGTCCAGTCAGTGTTGCCCATTGCACCGATATAGTTCTGCAGGCCAAGCGGGATGGTCTTCAAACCGTCGGAAAGCACGAAAGTGTTCGCGAAGATGAAATCGTTCCAAATGAAAATACTGTTGACCAACACAACCGTGATGATCGTGTTCACCGACAGCGGGAATGTGATCTGAGCGAAGATGCGGTACGGACCGGCTCCATCGAGAGACGCGGCCTCATACATCTCTCGTGGGATGTATTCGTAGAACGAGGAGAAGAGGTACACGGCCATCGGCAGTGCGAAGGCCGCTAACGGGATAATCATTGAGAGGTGCGTGTCCAGCAGTCCGACTTGCGAGTAGTCAATGAATAGCGGTACTAGCGCGATCTGCACGGGCACGATGATCCCTAACAAGAAGAGTCCGCGAATGAGTCCGCTGAAGCGGAATCCGAGCACTTGTAGGGCGAAAGCAGCCATCATGCCTGCCCCGACGATGAGGGCGCTCGCTCCGAGGGTGACGATGAGGCTGTTGATGATGTTTAACCCGAGGTTGCCGGTCGCGAATGCTCGGTCGTAGTTGTCGAGTGTGAACTCGGAGGGAAGCGCGAATGGATTGCCGCCGGCGAAGTCGGCTGCGGTGCGAAAGCTTGTAAGGAACAACCAAGCGAGGGGGTAGACCTGCACGATCACGATGATCACGATCGTCACAGTCAGCAGTGTGCGCTGGGCTCGAAGCTTCGGAGAGCGGACGCTTCTTCGCTGGCTCGGCTGCACTGGTGGCAGATGCTTGGCAGGTCGGGTTAGTGCGGGAGCAGTCACGAGTCGTCCCTTCGACGAAGCAAGAGCAAGATGAGGCCGACAGCGACGAGGCACTCGACGACGATGAACATGGAGATCGCGCTGGCGTAGCCATAGTCGGTGTGGACGAACGCCGTCTTATACATGTAGGTGGTCAGCAACTCCGATGACTGACCGGGGCCACCATTGGTGAGCAGGTAAGGGATGTCGAACCCTCGCAAGGCGAACGTGGTCGCCATGATGGTCGTCGTGATCCACACGGGCCGGATGTACGGGAAACGAATGCGCCAGAACACCTGCCACCACGATGCGCCGTCCAGCCGAGCAGCCTCCTCGAGATCGCGGGGCACGGCGATGAGAGCTGCATAGATGATGAGCATGTAAAGTCCGGTGAACCGCCAGCCCTCGGGGATCGACACCGCAGCCAACACGGTTTGCACGTTCGAGAGCCACGCCGTCTGCAAGCCGCCCAGGCCGATCCACTCGAGGATCTGGTTGAACAGCCCCGCGGGTTCGAGTGCGTACAGGCGTTGGAACAGGATGGCGATCGCGACAGTCGAGATGACGGCCGGTAAGAGGTACAGCGTCTTCACCAGCTCACGCGCTCGGGGGAGCGCTGTGAGCAGGCCCGCGACGACCAAAGCTCCGCCGAGCTGCAGGATCAGGCAGATCGCCAGGTATCCGAGTGCGTTACCGAATACCGGCCAGAAAACGTCGTCTCGGGTCAGCATCTTCACGTAGTTGTCAAGGCCGACGAATGCCATGTCGGTGATGCCGTCCCACTTGAACAGGCTAAGAAACAGCGACTGCACGATCGGAAGTAGGACCGCCACACCGTAGAGAATGAGCGGGGGAACGAGAAATATTGCCACCGACAGCGCAGATCGACGAGGGAGCATCGACGTCGACATCGGCCGTCGCCGGGGCGGCCGCGAAGGCCTCGCACCCACCCCGGCAGGAGCTAATTCAGTCATCGATGTTCTCCTTCAAGCTCGCATCCATGGTCTCGATGAACTCATCGGGTGTGATGTCACCCTGAACGAGAAGCGTCAGTTCCTGCTGCAGTCGAGTGTTGGTCGCTGGATCGAGTTGAGTGTCCCACGGCATCGCGATCGCCTCGCCTACCTCGTCTGCTTGCTCAACGGCGCGCGTGTACAGTTCGGTCGCGTCAGCGGGAACGGTGGTTTCCGCGGTCGTCGTCGGAGATAGGGCGCCGGTCGCAGCGTAGACCTCCGGGTACTTTGAGAGCGCGAAAGCGAGGAAGTCCCGCACGAGCGGGTCGTACGTCTTCGAGTTGACAGCCATACCGATGCCCGACGGGGTGACGTACTCGTTGTCCTCGGTGACGGCACCGTCGATGGTTGGCAGGGTGAAGTAGTCGATCGAGTCCCGCATCGCCGGGTCGAGTGATTCCGTTGCGAGGTTGCTCAGCTCCCACGTACCGATGTTGTAGACAGCGGCACGGCCGGACGTGAACAAGGCCTGCGCATCCGCGTATCCGGTGGACGAGAAGCCCTCCTGGAAGCATCCAGCCTGGCCCAGTTCGTACAGCCACTCGGCCGCGGCCCGGCCAGCGGGATCGGAGAAGGCGGCGTCACCGTTCTTCAAGTCCTGGATATACTCCGGCCCCGCCATGCGGAAGGGGTAATAGGCCATGTACCGCTCCAGTGGCCACTGGTCTTGTCCGTCGAGCGCGATCGGCGTGACCCCTTCGGCGCGGAGCGCCTCGCACATCTGCGGAAAGTCGTCGAGCGTCGCGGGGATCTCGACACCGGCGTCTTCAAACACAGTCGAGTTGTACCAGAAGGTCTCGAGCTGGAACTCAAACGGCACCATGTACAGCGAACCGTCATCGAAGCGCTGATAGTTCAGAGCGGCGTCTCGATATCCATCGGCTAGGTCGAGGTCTTTCAGCAACGCATCGACATCGACCATGCGTCCCTGCTCTGCGAGCTTCTGCGCGAACGGGGTTGCATCAGTGTCGAAGAGCTCAGGGAGTTTGTTCGCGGCGGCTAGGGTCTCGTACTTCTGGATGTATGACGGACGGTCCGGTGTGGTGATCAAATTCAACGAGAAACCCGGGTGTTTCTCGGCATACGCCTCGGCGATCTGTTCCATCGCGGTGATGACACCCCCATCCGCTGGGCGAGAGAGAAGCCAGGAAATCTCGCGTGGAACGATTTCTCCTTCTGGGTTGACGTTGGTGGGGTCGGCGCCTGGGGCTGTGCCCGCGCAGCTTGAAAGCGCGAGTGCAAAGGCGGCGACTGCGGCAATGAACGCCGCCTTGCGCGTGTTGTTTGACATAGTCAGGATCTCCATTGATTGATCGACAGTGAGGTGTGGTGCGGATACAGAGGTGTGGTGCGGTCTGAGTGCTAGCGAAAGTCAGGACGAATTCGCCCCGGCGAATAGCGCGTCCGCAGTCGCCTCGGAACGAGAATTCTGATTGGCACGGGTGAAGACTGAGAACTGCTCGACCGTGACGGTTCCCTCCCCGACGAAGGCACCAACGCGGCCGGTCGGTCTGTCGTAGAGCCGCGTGCTTAGCACGGTGGCGTCGTCGACGGTGGCGACGCAAATGTCACCGTCGACGATCACCTCCAGCTCATGCTTGCCTGGGTCCAGGGGGCAGGGGCGCTCCAGCTCGACGGCGAACGGTACATCACCCGAGATCTGCCACTGCTCCGTCCCAGTTGCAGAACGCGGCCAGCGGTCGAACACCAAACGGCCGCGCTTGGGTTCAAGTCGAAGGGCGTAGCCCTCATCGCCGTCGATGCTGGCACGCAAAAGGACACCGCACTCGCTCGTGTGCTCGGCTATATCGAAGCGAGCGACGAGCCGGAACGACGATGGAGCATCCTCCGTCGTCAGGACATCGGCATAACCATCAGGTGCGCGAAGAGTGGTGCTTCCATTGATTGCATCGACAGGTTCCGTGAAGGTTCCCCGGAGTTCCGTGGTCGGATGAAAAGCGAGAGTACCATCTGCCCGCTGCTCAGCCTCGAGAACCGACATGGTGCCGGCCCACTGCCAGTCGCCGTCGTCGTGAGAGCCTTCGCGTGAAGCGATCCATCCGAAGAAGTAGCGGCGGCCGTCACGCTCTGCCGACTTGGCGGCGTAGTACGCGCGCCCGTCAAGCGTGTCGTGCTCGGGCACGAACCACGGTCCGTGCAGACTGCGTGACATCCGATACCGCGTCGTGAAGGCATCACTGAACTCCGAGAAGACGAGATACCACCAGTCGCCCCACTGGAACACTTCGGGGCACTCATGTGCGATATGCCGCTGCGGATCCCAAAACGGTGATACTGGTTCCCAATTTTTGAGGTCATGGGAGGTGCACTGCGCGATAACCCCACGGCGCCGCGCGGGGCCCTGTGTGCGACGTGCCGTGATGAGCATCCGCCACAGTCCGGCCTCGGCGTCCCAAAAGACGAAAGGATCCCGCCAGTCCGCAGACTCGTAGCCGCCTGTCGAGCCGAAGGTGTCAGCGCTATGGCGCTGCCAGGAAGTCATCCCGTCGCGGCTCGTCGCGTGCATCACTACCTGCACTGGCTGCCCATCGGGCCCGCAGTTCGCCGGGTTCTGGCCGGTATAGAAGACATGGTGCGTCCCGTCGCCGTCGAGGACGACACTGCCGGTGTAGACATTGAAGTCAGGGGCCGAGTGCCCACCGGACGGGAGCGCTTCGCCGGTGTCGTCGAAATCGACGAGGTTAGTCGTCACGACGCGATGCCATGGCATGCCGATTTTCGGCTCACGGCGTGACTCGTGAAGGTAGAACAAATGGAACACGCCGTCCTCGCACCAGGGGATGATATCCCCGACCCACGCGTTGTCCGGCTTGTAGAACCCTCGTTGGTTCATCGGTACCTCATCAATACTGGTTAATCGGTTACGCACTAAGTTAGCGGCGCTCAGAACATTTGGTCAAGCGGTTAACCAGACTCGGCACGAAAAGCTTGAACGTGGGAACAGGGTTCACAGACATTTACGTCGCAACTAACCTCAACGCGAAGGACAAGCGCTTCAGCGGAGGAAAATAGCCACGTCGTGGACAGCCCGGTGAAAGTCGGCGTCCGAGTCGCCTGCGCGCACAATTGATTTGATGGGAGAAAAACGATGCAAAGGCACGGATGAGCGCGCATAGTCGTTTCCAAACTCGTCCGTCTCGTAGATTGTCAGGGCTTCATTTCCGGCCCACTCAATCCCAATTCTGATTTCCTACTCGTCGTTGACCGTCGTCTCGCCGACGGCGCGAATCAACACCATAAAGCTGGCCTAGCCCAGCCTGGGCTGCCTTCTTGCCGCGCCGACCCGCGACGGGAATAGCATTCACTCAGGCACAGTTGGCTCTGATTGATGCGTACGCATTGACTTTCGAAAAACCGGACGGATCCCCATGGCACAACAGCTCGAACTCGGCCTCGACACCTTCGGCGACGTCACCGTCGACAGCACGGGTACACCTGAGAGTGACGCGAAGGTCATCCGTAATGTGATCGCTCAGGCCGTACTCGCGGACTCCGTCGGCGTCGACTTCATCGGCATCGGTGAGCACCACCGTGACGACTTCTCGATCTCCGCTCCCGATATGGTGCTCGCCGCAATCGCTGGCCAGACCGAGCGAATTCGCCTGGGCACCGCGGTCACTGTGCTGTCCAGCGACGACCCGATTCGCGTTTTCGAGCGCTTTTCGACACTGGATGCTGCCAGTAACGGACGCGCGGAAGTCATCCTCGGTCGCGGCTCGTTTACTGAATCTTTCCCTCTGTTCGGCTTTGATCTGGCGGACTACGAGGCGCTCTTCAACGAGAAGCTCGATCTGTTTGTGCAACTGCTCAAAGAGGAGACATTTAGCTGGTCGGGCAGTTACCGTGCCCCGCTCGTGGACGCCGATGTACACCCGAAGACGGAGTCGGGTCGCCTGAAGTCATGGATCGGTGTCGGTGGTTCGCCCGAGTCCGTTGTTCGCTCGGTGCGCACCGGGATCCCCATGATGCTCGCCATCATCGGTGGCGACCCCGGCCGGTTCCTCCCCTATGTCGAACTGTACGGGCGAGCGTCCGATCAGCTGGGACTTCCGCGCATGCCCCTCGGCGCGCACTCCCCCGGGCACATCGCCGAGACTGATGAGCTCGCACGCGAGCAGCTCTGGCCGCACTTCAAACTCAACCGTGATCGCATCGGTGCCGAGCGCGGATGGCCGCCCGTCACGGAGACTGAGTTTGTCCACGAAGTGGAGCACGGCTCCCTATATGCCGGTTCTCCCGAGACCGTCGCGCAACGGATCGCCAAGACCGCACGCACGCTGGGACTCGACCGGTTTGACCTGAAGTACGCCAACGGCCCCATGCCGCACGACCAGCTCATGAAGAGCATCGAGCTCTACGGCACGCAGGTCATTCCGCGGGTTCGCGAGTTGCTCGCATAGAGCCGCTTCAGCGAACTCAGTTCGACTCGCGGCGAGGCTGCTTCCGTCGCGGGTCGATGACCCAAGCGAGAATGCCGAGCCCAATGTCGATCAGGAACGTCCACATGACTCGAGCCTAGAGATCGACTAGCGAATTGGCGAGAGTTACTTGTCGCGCTCCGGGTCACTCGGATCGCCCGGTGCCTGTGGCTCGTCGGGTCCACCCTCGTCGGGCGCATCCCCGACAAACGGCGCCTCGCCCGCCCCAGCTTCCGTTTTGTCCTTCGTGTCCTTCTTCGCGGCATCCAGCGAAACCCCGAACGCGACACCGATGGCCAGTCCCGCTCCCAAGAATGCCCAGCTGTCTAGTGCAATGCTCAAGGTAACACCAATGCTGAGCCCCAGCCCGATTCCGATCGCCAAGAACTGGTTGTCAGCGTTCCCGTCCGGAGTATCCGGTTTTGCCTTCTTATCAGCAGCCATAACGCCACGTTATGTCGGGCACGCACCCCATCGCATCCGCCTGTAGGGGGAAATTATGAGCTATTTAGGCGAACCAGCCCCGTTCGATATACTGTCCTCAGGACACTAAATCGGAGCAGGCCATGGCAGATTCACATTTGAAGCATCCGTACTCATCGGACTTCCTGGCCGCGCTGACCGGCATCATCGCGCAGTGGACAGCCCCGACATTTCTCGTCAACGTCATCGCGCGTGAGGGCATCGACCTTGACTCCACCTCCATCACGGCGATCCATTTCCTCGACCGGCAGGGTCCGCTGCGCCCGTCAGTTCTCGCCGACCAGCTCGGCACTGGCGCGTCGAACGTGAGCAAGGTGCTCGGTCGACTGGAGGCGGCTGGCCTCATCGAGCGCCGGAAGGACGACGCCGATGCACGAGCCACGCTCATACACCTGACCTCGGCGGGTGACGAGGCCGCGGCGGCATTCGTGCGCGCAGGCGACGGCATGCTCGACGAACTCCTCGACGGCTGGACCGACAAGGAACGACACCTGCTGACGCAACTCACCCAGCGCCTCGACGGTTCGACCCGCGCATTCGCAGCGAAGCTCACTTCACTCCCCTCCTCCCCATCACAGAAAGAACAGCCATGACCCGCACCTATGTCGTCACCGGATCCGCCTCAGGCATCGGCGAAGCCACCGCCAACCTTCTCCGCGAGCGCGGACACCGCGTCATCGGTGTCGATCTCCGCAACGCCGACATCGAAGCTGACCTCTCCACCACGCTGGGACGCGACGCCGCCATCGCAGGCGTACTTGAGGCATCCGATTCGAAGATCGACGGCATCATCGCTGCTGCCGGAATCTCGGCCCCGAAGGCACTCACGGTCGCCGTCAACTTCTTCGGCGTGACCGCACTGCTCGACGGCCTGGCCGAGACGCTCGCCCAGAGCGACGCCCCGCGCATCGCCGTGGTCAGCTCGATGGCCTCGCTGCAGCAAAACTCGCCGGAACTGGTCGACGCGATTCTGTCGGGCGATGAGGCGAAAGCACTGGAGATCGGCGGCGCGCTCGAAGCGCAGGGACCCGAGGCCGGCTACCTCAACTACCCGTCGAGCAAGCGCGCGCTGTCGCGTTGGGTTCGCCGCGAGAGCATTGCGCCTCGCTATGCTGGCGCCGGCATCCCGGTGAATGCCGTCGCTCCCGGCACGGTCGTCACGGCGATGACGCGCGATCTGCTCGCCACCGACGAGGGCCGCGCCCTTGTCGACTCCTCGGTGCCGATGCCCCTCAACGGTCACTCCGACGCCGTCGTGATAGCGCGCCTGCTCGCTTGGCTGACCAGCGAAGAGAACACGCACGTCACCGGTCAGACCATTTATATCGATGGTGGAGCGGATGCCACCCTTCGCGGCGACAACATCTGGGACTAATCCCTCGAAAAGGCCCGATCGGTATTGGCTGGCTTCGGCCCCGGTATCGATCGCATAACTCGGACTCCTCCTCACGATCCGATTGCCAGAATGGCTCTCACAACCGGCCCCCAGCGGTGGTGAGAGCCATTCCTGGTCTCACCACAGAACACAAACGCGGCTCTACCGCTCCTCGGTCGAGTGCCGGCGGTAGCTCGTGGGGGTGAAGCCGAGGACCCGCCGAAAGTCGCTCGTGAGATGAGCGTGATCGGCATAGCCCAAATCGGCGGCCACCTGCGCGATCGTGAGTGACGGGTCTTCCCGCAGTCGCTTTGCCGCTTCCTGAAGCCGGTAGCGCCGAATCATCGCGAGCGGCGGAACGCCAACGTAGCGCTGCGCGAGCCGCTGCACTCCACGGGTCGACAGGCTGAGTTCATGCGCGACCTGTTCCACCCGCACGATGCTCGGGTCAGTCGCGATGAGGTCCTCCATCGCGTTAGCCAGAAGCCCGTGCTCGTCGGCCGGGTTGAGGTGCGCACGAGACCAGTCGGCAAAGGCTTCGATCGCGCCACCCAAGTCAGCTGTTTCGTCTGACGTCATCCCCGCCGACACGGCTTGGTGAAGATCCGGCGCGACGAAGGGTACCTCCTCGTTCGCAACGCTCGACGGGTCCGCGCACAGCACTGCGACGGCGGCCGGTCGGAGAAGCGCACCGACGGCCCACCCACTTCCCTGAAGGTCGCGATGCGAGGCGCCGGTAGTCGGCCCCGACAACGCCACTCCGGCCGACTCCACGACGAGATTGGATGCGGGGAACGGCAGAACCTCCTGTCGCGAACTTCGGCCGGGCGCCAGCCGCCACTGCGGAATCCAGAACCATCGAATCAAGGCGCTCAGGTCATCGGGCGCGGGCGATCGGGTGAAGGTAGGCAGACGGGTGGGATACAGAATTCCGCGCCCGTCCGAGAGTTCGGCCATGCGCCCTCCCGTCCAGGTCGTCGCGAATTTACAAGCCGCCGTAGCCGTCACCGCCGTACGGTCTCATCATGACTGAAACCACGACCGACAACCACACCGCGCGAACGGGTGTCACCGGCGCTCACACCACGAACGGCGTCCCCCACGGGTCGACGAGCCTGACCCCATTTCTTGCGGTGCCCGACGCAGCCGATGCGATTGAGTTCTACCAGTCCGTGTTTGATGCACGCGTGATAGATGCCACCGAGATGGGCGGGGTCGTCGTGCATGCGGACCTCGACTTCGGCAACGGCCACCTGCAGCTCGGCGAGCCGAGCCCAGACTACGGACTCGTGCCACCGCCGGCCGGTAACGAGGACTGCTATTCGATGGGCCTCTACTGCGCCGACGTCGACGCGACCGTCGCGCGTGCCGTGCAGGCCGGAGCAGAGATCCGCGAGGCACCGAGCGACTTCGTGTCCGGCGACAGATTCGCCTCGATCCGCGACCCGTTCGGTGTGCGCTGGTCGGTGATGTCCCGCGTCGAGGACCTCTCCGAGGCCGAGAGCGCTGCCCGAGTCGCGGAGTGGGCCGCCGCGCAGCAGGGTTCGACCTCCTAGAGGCCGCCGTAAAAGCGGCCCTGGTCGATATCGCGTTGCGCGTCTCGAAGCGCCTGCGCGATCTCTGGATCGCTGCCTTCGAGCTCCCGAATCTTCCGATCGATCGACGCTCGTCGGGACAGGGCACCTGTCGACAATCCGACGATCCCCAGCGCCACTAGTGCTACCCAGATCATGACGTCCCCCGATGTTCCTGCGCGATCTCTGGCCAGCTTAGCGAGGGCGTCTCGCCAAACTGGATCGTCGAGCTCGCCCACTGGGTCTTCTCGTAGCTGCGCAACCGCGGTAGTCTCCAACAACCGGGCAACGGACAGAGGAGGTGATACCCATGAACACATTCACGTGGGCGCTCCTTACTGGAGCCACGGTCGGGCGATAGGTCGCCCGGGAGCGCCCCTCACGGGCACTTCCGAAAGGCACGACCATGCACTTTACCTCTGAACCTCGTCTGGATGACGGGGTCATCGAACGCGAATTCACCATTGGCGAGATTCCGGGCATCCTCTGGACACCGGAGTTCACTCCGATACCTGTTCCACTGATTCTCCTCGGCCACCCCGGCGGCTTACAGGCAATGCGGCCGCGATTGGTCGCTCGTGCTCGGCGCGCTGCGGCGGACGGCATCGCAACCGCGACCATCGAGCTTCCGGGAAGCGGCGAGCGAGCGCCTCTGCCTGGCGTGGAGGAAGCTCGAACCGACCTCCGCCGGGCGCTCACAGCCCAGAGGCCCGTCGATGACGACATCATCGACCGGCTCGTTCTTCCACTGGTCGAACGAGCTGTCCCCGAATGGCGGCACACGATGGACGCCCTCCTTTCACTGCCCGATGTCAGCGGCCCGGTCGGGTACTCGGGAGGAATCATCTCCATCGGCGTCCGGCTCGCGCTCGTTGAGCCGCGAATTAAGGCCGCCGGGCTTTTCGCCGGGAGTTTCATCCCCCGCGTCATCGTCGAAGAGGCCCACCGCCTCGCGATTCCGCTTCACGTCCTGCTCCAGTGGGATGACGAGGGGAACGACAGGCAAGCGGCCTTGGATCTCTTCGACGCATTCGGCTCCGTCGAGAAGACTCTGCAGGCCAACATGGGAGGACACAGGGGCGTCCCCGCCTACGCCGGGGACGACGCCGCACGGTTCTTTCGCCGGCATCTGACTTAGCCGAGATCGGCCTTGGTCCAGGGTGGACGATCCCGCGGGCCCAGCCGTTCGGTCAGCGGACCGGCTGGGCTTGCGCGGCGCGGTACACCGTCACCGCGTCCCGGGTGTCTTCCATGATGAGGTCACCGTTCAGTGCGGCTCCTGCCCGAAGGCCGTCGGCAGCTGAGGTGATGACCTGGGCCATCAGATCGGTCACGTTGCCGGCCGCATACACGCCAGGCACCGACGTCGCGCCCATGGCGTCGGTCTCGATGTAACTGCCGACACCCATGGGATGCGGCAACACCTCGACACCCAGCTGGGCGACAAGATCCGTGCGCGCGGTGAACGTTGGCGCAACAACGAGCGCATCGAGCGGATGCTCAGTGCCGTCGTCGAGGCGAACCCCGCTCAGCGTCCCGTCCGCGCTCTCGACCGATACCACCCTGCCCTCAACCACATCGATGCCGCGTGCTGCTAACTGCTCACGCTCCTCGTCGGTGGGATGTGGCGCCGTGTGAGAGAACAGCGTGATGCGATCACTCCATTGCCGGAACAGCAACGCCTGATGCACAGCCTTGGGGCCGGTGGCGAGTATGGCAATCGCTCGGTCCTGCACCTCCCAGCCGTGGCAGTACGGGCAGTGCAGCACGGATGTTCCCCAATGCTCGCGCACACCTGGCACGTCGGGCAGCTCGTCGACCAATCCGGTCGCGAAGAGGATCCGACGCGCCGACAGCGTCTCGCCCGCGGCGGTTGTGACCGTGAAGCCGTCCTCCGTTCGCGCGGCCGATACAGCCTCGCCGTTCACAACGACACCTCCATAACCCTCGACCTCAGCCCGACCAAGCCGCATGAGTTCGGCGGGCGGAGTGCCGTCGCGAGTCAGGAAGTTATGCACACCGGATGCCGGCGCGTTGCGCGGTTCGCCGCCATCGAGAACCACGACGGAGCGGCGAGCCCGCCCGAGGGCGAGCGCAGCGCTCAATCCGGCCGCGCCTCCCCCAACGATGAGAGCGTCATATCGAACAGAAGGGAAATGTGTCATAACCTCATGCTCCGCCCGGCAAAGAAAGCTGACAAGAATTCTTGCCGCAATGGCAAACTGGGTTCATGCGTGAAACCACCGAAGAGATCCTCACCGCCGTCGGCCCCCGCCTCCGCGCCTTGCGCCTCAGCCGCAACGTCACCCTGGCCGAACTCTCCGATCGAACCGGCATCTCGGTCAGCACGCTGTCACGACTGGAGTCCGGGCAACGCCGCCCGAACCTCGAGCTACTGCTCCCGCTCGCCCGGGAACACGGCGTCGCCCTCGACGAATTAGTCGGTGCCCCGCCCACCGGCGACCCACGCATCCACCTGCGTCCGATCAAACGGTTTGGCATGACCATCCTGCCGCTGAGTTCCGAGGCCGGCGGTTTGCGCGCGTTCAAGAACGTCATCCCGGCGTCGAGCCCACGCAAGGACCCCACGCCGACCACCCACGAGGGCTACGAGTGGATCTATGTCCTCGCGGGCAAACTTCGCCTGGTCCTCGGCGAGCACGACCTGATCCTGCCCCCAGGCGAGGCAGCCGAATTCAGTACCCAAACCCCCCACTGGTTCGGCCGAGCGGGTGACGAAGACGTCGAGTTCCTGAGCCTGTTCGGTAAGCAAGGCGAGCGGATGCATGTGCGAGCGTCGCCGAAACGCCAGGACTCAAACGCGTAGCGCGTCGCTACTGGTGAAGTAACTCGATGTGCACGGTCACCGGGTCCCCTTCTTCGATGCCCTCGGCGATACGCACAGACTTTTTCATCGGCAAAACGTAAACGTCGGGCGCGGCCCCAGGAAAGATCGACGTCTCCCAGGTAGACCCGCCCACGGTGGCCCGCACCTTCACGGCACCGAAGCCCGACGGTGGCCGCGGGACCTCCCGAATGTCGGCGCTCTCCTCCTCGGGCACCGAGACGAAGTACCAGGCCGCGCGTGCTTCCCACTCCCAGAGCGGCGCCGTAAACGTGAAGTGCATGCTCGCCAGAGTATCGATCGCCGCAGACGCCAGGCCAGATCGAACACTCAGGCGGTGCAACCTAAACTTGGACAGTGCCCCTCCATGTCGCTTTGATCAGTCTTCACACGTCGCCCGACGATGATCCGGGCACCGGTGACGTCGGCGGAATGAACGTCGCGGTTCGCGCGACTGCTCTCGAGTTGGGCGAACTGGGTCACACGGTCGACATTGTGACGAGGCGCACGTCGCCGCAACAGGCATCCGTTCATTCGATTGCTCCGAACGTGACGATGCACCACCTCACCGCGGGGCCCGTCGAGCGGCGCATCAAGGGCGAGCACGAGGGGTTCATTGCCGAGTTCGGCACGGCGCTCGATGCGTTCGGGCACGTCGACATTGTGCACTCGCACCACTGGTTTTCGGGCATGGCGGCGCTCGACGTTGCACGACGGCGCGGCATTCCGCACGTGCAGAGCTTCCACTCCATCGCGGCCGATGTGTCGACTCCGCTATCGGAGGGTGAGCGACCCGAGTCGCCCGGGCGTATGCGCGGTGAGAAGCTGCTTGCCCGCGAGTCGGATGCCGTCATCGCGGTGAGCGACGCCGAACGCGCCACCATCGTGAACCGGCTCGGCGCTCCTGCCTCGCGCGTCGTGGTTGTGCACCCCGGGGTCGACAGCACTCTCTTCTCGCCGCTCGCGTCACCGTCGACCGAGCACCCGGGTTATGTCGTCGTTGCCGCGCGGCTCGAACCGCTCAAGGGGCTCGATCTCGCCATCACCGCTCTGGCTGCTCTGCCCGAGGGCGACCGGCCGGATCTTGTCGTCGCGGGCGGACCGACCACCGGTCACGAGTCGTACCCGGCCGAACTGCATGCCCTCGCCGCCGACGCCGGCATCACCGTGCGCTTCCTCGGCCCGCAGTCCCGCACCGACCTCGCGGACCTGTTACGCGGCGCCCGCATGCTGCTCGTACCGTCGCACTCCGAAACCTTCGGCCTCGTGGCGCTCGAAGCGGCGGCGAGCGGCATCCCGGTCATCGCCATGCGTTCGGGCGGTCTCGCCGAAGCGGTCGACCACGGTCGCACCGGAATTCTCATCGATTCCCGCGCCCCTGCTGCATGGACGGATGCCATTCGGCACGTCCTCGCGGACCGCACGTTGGCCTCCACGCTCGGCACCGCCGGACGCGAACGGGCCCTCGACTTCACGTGGCGGCGCACTGCCTCCGCAACCCTCGACGTGTACGCCGGATTGCTCGACGGCCGCGGGCGGGTCGCCTCATGACTGCCGACCTGCTGACCGGTGTGCGTTCGGTGCTCTTCGCCCACGCACACCCCGACGACGAGACCCTCGCCTCCGGCGGGCTCATCGCTGAACTCGTCGCCCGCGGGATCCACGTCACCCTGCTCACCGCGAGTCGCGGCGAACGCGGCGAGGTCGTTGCAGGTCCCCTGTCGCACCTGGCCGGAACCGAGGCGCTCTCTATCGAACGGGAACGCGAACTCGCCGGTGCCCTCGACGTCCTCGGAATCACCGAGCACTACTGGCTCGGCACCCCGCCCGCCCGCGCCGCCGGGCAGCCCGAACGCCACTACCGCGACTCGGGCATGGTGTGGGTCCGCGAAGGGGTGGCCGGTCCGGCCGACGACGCGGCCACCGACGCACTCGCCCGCGCCGAGCTCGCCGACGTGACCGCAGACGTCGCGGCCCTTCTTCGCACCACGCAGCCCGATCTCGTCATCAGTTACGACGACCACGGTGGCTACGGACACCCCGACCACGTGCGCATTCGCGAAGCCGCGGTGCGAGCATCCGCTCAGACCGGCATTCCGTTCGCCGAACTTCTCGACGAGCCCGCTCCCGACGCCCGCTGGTTCGAGCTTGAGCACCGTCGCACCACGATGACGGATGCTTTGCGCTGGCACGCCAGCCAACTCACCGTCTTCGGCGACGAGGTCGTGCACTCCGGCGGGCAGCGGGAGGCGATTCGCCCGAGCGTCGGTCTCCGCATCGTCGAGGCGGCGACGATTTCGAGCGTCACCGACGAGCACGAGCTCGTCACTGAACGGTAACCGGCCGGGCTCGGCACCTGTAGCGACGGCGCATCTCGTCGTCGCAGGTGCCGCGATAGCGGACCGGTTCGACGACTACTGGGACCCTGGCGCGCCTTTCTCGTGGAGGGCAAATCTCGCGAGCATGTCGCCAACAACGAGCCTCGTGTCGATCGCGGTGCAGACACTCCTGGTTTCGGTGATTGCCTCCCACGATGATGTGGCCGGGTGCTCCGGAAGCGCCGTGACCACGATTGGCGCGCTGTCACCCAGAGGCCAAATCGGGTTGACAGACACGAAGTCGGGTAGCGGCAGTTCGACAAAGCGCTGCCACAGCCACGCCCCGAGTTCGCCTGTACTCGTGAGACTGTGCTCAAGCTCCGCGACCGTAAAGGTCAGTGCGCGGTAGATCTCGAGCGGGATCTGACGGATGACGAGCTCCGGGTGTGCGAGCACGAACGCGGCAGCTTCACTGTCAGTGTCTCGGTTGTACTCGGCATCGTCTGTCACTGAACCACCGACCCATACCAGAGTGAACCGCGACGCCATCGTCCCGTCTGCCGCGAGCGCTTCGGCGACGTTCGTCAGCGGACCTCCACAGACAACCACGAGCGGCAATTCACTCGGAGTTCGCGCAACGTCGGTGATCATGGTGGCCGCGGCTGAGAGCGGCCGTGTTCGTTTGAACGGCATGTCTACACCCGAAGCGACCGGCACCTCCGGTCGACCGAGAAGCGCGAGCAGCTCCAGGGCCAGTGCCGATCCGCGCTCCGCTCCGCCGGCATTCGGGCCGAACATGGGGCTGAGAAACGACGACGTGACGCCGACAACTTTGTTACTCGGTGAGAGCACGTGATGAGCGAGAGCGACCAATCCATCGGGATCGCCAGCCCAATCGTTGTCGATTACCACCCTCACATCGGGCACAATACGGAACACGGCGAGCCCCTAGACCGCGACAGCGTTCACGGCGGCGACCGCTGTGGCGTATGCCGCAGCGCTGGGCTTGGGGGTGCGTTCGAAAGTCTCTCGATCGACCGCGATCA
The DNA here is from genome assembly GCF_024171565.1 of Okibacterium sp. HSC-33S16. Lineage (GTDB taxonomy): Bacteria > Actinomycetota > Actinomycetes > Actinomycetales > Microbacteriaceae > Mycetocola_A. The sequence continues at coordinate 160,836 of NZ_JALJZZ010000002.1, read as the reverse complement.
GACCGAGCTTCGGGCCGTACCCGAAGATCCACTCGAAGTTATCCATGAGCGTCCAGTGCTGATAGCCGAGGACGGGCGTACCTCCGGCGATCTCTTCCCTCAGCGCGTCAAGTGCCGCCGGAATGAACGCTGCTCGTTGTTCGTCATCGTCGGTTTGGATTCCGTGCTCGGTCACGAGCACCGGGACACCAGAGACCTCGTGTGCGTACCGCACGGCACCGGCGAGCGACGCCGGCTCGATCACCGTGCCCATGCCGTTGCGGGGACCGTCGCCGACGAAGGGCCCGTTCGGTCCATGAAGGTCGCGCTCGTAGTTTTGCACTCCGATGAAATCATCATCTTGGGCAACACGCAGCCAGTGGTCATAGACAGCGGCCCGCTTGGCGTCGCGGCTGGATTCGCCACCAGGAATCGCGACCTCATCACTGATCGCGATCGACACCCCGACAGCCAATGCCGGGTACAGGCGCTTCACCGCCGTCCGCGCCGCAACATGGGCGCGGGTGAACGCTGCTTGGAACTCTGCCTGATCGCTCGCCGGAATGACGTTCGAAGCGAAATACCGCTCAGACCCTGCCGATCGAGCGGCGGCAGCCAACATATCGATTTTCAGTTCCTCAAGCTGGGGAGGCAACTTGCCCCCGGCTTGGAGAAGCTGCTCAAGGTTTGGCTCGTTGAGGGTGACGACCGCGCGCAGTCGGTCGCCGAAGCGCCCGACGACTCGTTCGCTATACGCCGCGAAACGCTCGGCAGCGTCATCAGCAAGCCAAGAGCCTGCGGCCGAGAACCAGTGCGGCGAAGCGAAGTGATTGAGCGTCACGATGGGAGCGATACCCCGAGCCACGCACCCGTCGACGACCTGCTCATAGTGGTCCAGAGCGTCTTCGTCGATGACGCCAGGCGATGGCTCGATCCGCGCCCATTCCACTGAGAATCGGTAGGAATTCAACCCAAGCCCCGCAACCAGATCGAGGTCCGATTGCCATCGGTTGTAACCGTCGCATGCAGGGCCGCTCGGTTCACGGAAGAGCGTCGGCGTGACCCGCTCGAGGAACCAGATGTCGCTGTTGCTGTTGTTTCCCTCGTTTTGATGCCCAGCCTGTGCCACGCCCCAGAGGAAGTCGGGGGGAAATGCGTCTGTCATATCGTGCCTTTCAGAATTCAAGTTGGGAGCGGTTCGGCTCCCGTCCGCCGTAAAGGCTTGTCAGTTTTGTCATCGGGCTGCGCGGACGAAAAGGATGGCCAATCCACCAAGAATCGCCGACGCCGCACCGGCGATGAAGAGAACCGAGAAGTTCTGGCCCCCCGAGGCGCCCACGCCGACCGCAAGAAGGGCAGGTGCCACCGCCGAGACGATGGAGACAGGAAGGTTGTCGGCGATCTTGATGATCGCAAGGTCCTTCGCCGGGTTGTCAGGATCGGGGACGACACTTGTGGCAAGCGCCAACTCCACGGCGAAGTAGACGCCCTGTCCCAGAGCGACGACGCCACACGCGATGAGGTAGACGCCGAAGTTCGGCGCCATCGACGCGAAAATAAGACCAAGGCCGAGAATCACGGCTGCAACGAGGATGAAGGGCTTGCGAACGCCGAGGCGGTCACTCAGCTTGCCGATGGCCGGCGCAACCGCAAGCGATACGCCCGTGTTCACGACGACCGTGAGAAGAATGGCGCTGCCGAGTTCTGCCGGTGCCAGGCCGATGTTCATCAGAAGGTAGATGGCTTGGTACCCATTGAGCGCTGCTACACCCGAGAAGACAAGCATCCGGCTCGTGAAGACCGCGGTAAAGCTCGGGAACTTGAGCGGGTTGACCCAGAAGATTCCGACGACCTCGCGAATCGAGCGGGTGTCGCGGCGATGTGTGAACTGAGGGTCGCGCACGACAATCGCGAGGAGCACCATGGCGATCACGGCCACGGCCGTGGGGATTCCGATAAGAGGACCCAGGTCGGCACCGAACGGCAGCGCGACGACAGTGCCCAGCAGGGCGCCCATAGGAGTGCCCAGACTGACGAACGCGGATGCTGGCCCGCGCCGGTTTGCGGGAAGCTGGTCCGCGATGAGCGCGATGGTCACGACACCGGCAGCCACGAAACCCAAGGTGATGAAGAGGTGCCCGGCGACGAACACCCAAATGTTCGGTGCGATCCCCAGCAGTACGCCACCTAGTGCGAACGACGCGGCGCCAGCGATGAGGAATGGGCGACGACGTCCGTGACGTGAGCGCGACCGGTCGCTGAGCGAGCCAATGATCGGAAGGGCGAACAGCGTGAGGATACCGGCGATGCCGCTAGAAATCGAGATGGTCGTCGTTGCCGCATCAGCGCTCAGCTCGGTGGCCTTGAGTGTGAGCGTGAGAAGGGCCGCGGACATCTGGGCGGCGCCTGCTCCAACCATCGCGAACACGACAAAGAATACGAAGCCTGGCCGAGGATTTGCTTGTCTGCGGAACATCTCGGTTGGCGTGGGTTCCTCGACAACGGTGGAGGTAGTGCCCTCGTGTGCCCCCAGTTCTGCAGCTGCTGCGGCGCTCGGGAGTTGAGGGGTGATCGGTGTGGTCATGGGGCTTCCTTGCCGGACGGTCCGCTCGCATGGCGGTAATTCTTTAGTGAATGCCTCACTGGTGAGGCTGGACGACGGTAACACGAAAATATTAAACCCTCAATATTTTCGTTCGGAAGCTGCTACCGTAGGTGGCGTGACGGGGCCCAGAGGCGAGTACAGCAAGAGCGCGTTGCGGCGCGGACAAATTCTCGACGCCGCCACGGCCATCTTCACCAAGGGTGGCTATACGGCGAGTTCGGTTAACGAGATTGCCCGTGCAGTCGGAATGACCCAGACAGGGGTCCTTCACCACTTCAACGGAGGCAAGGTCGCCCTTCTTCGAGCGGTACTCGAACAACGTGATGCGCGGGCAGAAGGAGTTCTTGAGGGACGACACGGTCGGCAATTCCTCAGGGGTCTGATCGAAATTTCTCGCTCTCAGGAACAGCAACGAGGAGCTGTGCAGCTCTACACAATTCTTTCGGCGGAGGCCACAGACGCTGACCATCCAGCGCACGATTATTTCGCGCAGCGCTTCACCCGCATTACCGACGCGGTGACGGGCGCCCTGCAGGAAGTCGAAGCGGAAGACGGGCTTCGGCCAGGAGTAGAGCCACGGCGCGCCGCGATCGAACTCGTTGCACTTGTCGAGGGGCTTGAGCTTCTGTGGCTCAACGGCCTCGACGTCAATATGGCTGATGACGTCAGGTATCGACTGAATCACATGCTCATCACTCCGCTCCAAACGTAATCCGGAACACAGCAGCAACCCAATCGTTCTGACGTCCCACCGGCGGGTTGCCGCTGACGGCAGAGAACCGCACGCGCCATAAAAGACGTGTGCAGAGAACCCGAAGGAACCCATGAGCGTCATCGTGCACCCCGTCAGCGTCGAGCACCACCGCGAACCGTTCGGTATCGGTGAGTCCGAACCACGATTGTCGTGGGTGACCTCGACGGATGAAGCGGGCTGGTCGCAACGCGCCTATGAACTCGAGATCGTCGACCAGGGAGGGCAGGCCGAATCGGCAAGATTCTCCACCGGCCGTATCGACTCGGCGGAGCAGGTCCTCGTACCCTGGCCAGCCATGCCATTGGTGAGCCGCGATCGACGTTCGGTGCGGGTCAGAGTTTGGGGCGGTGACGACGCACCCTCCGCGTGGAGCGCGCCGACGAGTCTTGAAGTCGGTCTCATCGATGCGGATCAGTGGAAAGCGCGCCTCATCGAACCACAGTTGCCTTCCTCGAACGGTGATGGCACTGGCGCCCCCGCGGTGCTTCTTCGCGGCGAAAGCGAAATCCGAGGCTCCATCGTCCGTGCCCGGATCCGAGCGACGGCACATGGCGTCATGACCGTGCATCTGAATGGGCATCCCATTAGTGACGATGTGCTGCACCCGGGTTGGACGAGCTACGGTTCCCGCCTGCGATATCGAAGCTGGGACGTGACAGGGCTGGTGCGGGAAGGCGCCAACGCCATCGGTGTCCATCTCGCAGATGGCTGGTACCGCGGCTACCTCGGCTTCGCTGGGCTTCGAAACGTCTACGGCGATCAGACTGGTGCCCTCGTACAGCTCGAGGTCGATCACGCCGACGGCACGCGCAGCATCGTCGGGACGGACGAAACATGGCGGGCCTCATTGGGACCGGTCGTCAGTGCCGACTTGTACATGGGTGAAACTTTTGATGCTCGACTCCGTCACGACGGATGGGACGGACCGGGATTCGACGATGCAGATTGGACTCCGGTCAGCATCGCAGAACTGGATCTCGCAACGCTTGTCGCCCCAGATGGCCCACCGGTGCGCCGCATCGAGTCGTTGCGCCCGCTCGAGATCATCACCTCCCCGTCGGGCGCAACACTGGTTGACTTCGGACAGAATCTCGTCGGCCGGTTACGCGTGCGGATCCCAGCGGCGCCGGCCGGGCACGTCGTCCGGTTCAGGCACGCAGAGGTGCTCGAGCACGGCGAACTTGGCACACGTCCGCTGCGCGCCGCACGAGCGACCGACGCGATCATCCTCGATGGCCACGCCGTTGAGTGGGAACCAGAGTTCACCTTCCACGGTTTTCGATACGCAGAGGTTGAAGGCTGGCCCGGTGAGCTCGCGGTGGATGACCTCGAGGCCGTTGTCATTCACACCGACATGCAGCGCCTCGGCACGTTCTCATCTTCGGATGCCCAACTCAACCGCCTGCACGAAAACGTCGTCTGGGGAATGCGAGGCAACTTCATCGACGTGCCTACCGACTGCCCGCAGCGCGACGAACGACTGGGGTGGACCGGTGACCTTCAGGTGTTCGCGCCAACTGCGTCGTTCCTCTATGACACCAGCGGCATCTTGACCGGCTGGTTGGCTGATCTCGCTGCCGACCAGCACGAGGACGGCAACGTTCCGGTGTACGTGCCGTGGGCAGACGTCGATCCCCACCTGCCGCCACTCGGAGCGGAAGCGGGCTGGGGGGACGCAGCAACCGTCGTGCCGTGGACGATGTACGAGCGCTCGGGCGACGTCGGAATCCTTCGCCGTCAATGGCACTCGATGACCGCGTGGGTCGACGTGTTCGCTGCCCGCGCTGGCGACGAACTCGACTTCGCAAGCGGAGGATTCTCTTTCGGCGACTGGCTCGATTCGGCAGCGCCGGACGACCAACCGTGGGCGGCGCGCCTGCCGTGGCAGGCGGTCTCCACCGCTTACCTCGCACGTTCTGCGCAGATCGCGCGCGATGCCGCGCTCGTCCTCGGTGATAGTGCAGCGTCGAGCCGTTACGGCACTCTGGCCAGCCGAGCCGCCGCGCGTTTCCGTTCGGAGTATGTGACGCCGAACGGACGGGCAGCCTTCCCGTCCCAAACGGCCTATTCGCTCGGAATTGCTTTCGGACTACTGCTGCCTGAGCAACTCGAGCGCGCCGGCGAGCTTCTCGCTGGGCAGGTTGCGGCCGACGGCTACCGCATCGGCTCCGGCTTCCTGGGCACTCCCCTCGTCTGCGATGCGCTTGCCGACACCGGCAACAGTGCCACCGCATGGGAGCTTCTGCTTCAAACCGAGAACCCGTCCTGGTTGTACGCGGTGACCATGGGAGCAACAACGATTTGGGAGCGCTGGAACTCAATGCTTCCTGACGGCACCATCAACCCAGGCGACATGACGTCCTTCAACCACTACGCATTCGGCGCGGTGGCTGACTTCATGCATCGCCGGGTCGCGGGGCTCGCTCCAGCCGCTCCGGGATACCGGCGGATCAGAGTCGCTCCCCTGCCGGACCCTCGGCTCACCTCCGCGAGCGCAACTCATAACACGCCATATGGTGAGGCATCGGTTTCATGGCGACTCAACGAAAAACGATTTTCCCTCGACGTCGTCGTTGCGCCGTCGACCGAGGCTGACATACAGCTCCCCGACGGGTCACCCGTGGTAGTTGTCGCCTCAGGGAAGCACCACTTCTCGTGTGAATTCGAGCCTCGTCCCCTGACAACGGCGCCGGCGTCCTTCACTGATTAGGAAAGACGACTGGTCATCGAATACTGAGTAGCGAAAAGGCTCATGTGGCTCCGGCGATGGAGACACACGGTCGGGGGAACCGCCGGTGCGGAACTCGTGCCAGAATCTCCCCATGCGACACACCCCCGCCTATCTCGTCACTAACCCCGAAGAAGTGAAGCGGCTGATCCGCGACAACCCGTGGGCCACGATCGTCTCGAACACCGAGAAAGGCCTGGTGGCGTCGCACTACCCGGTGATCCTCGAGGAGAGCGCCGAGGGCATCAGCATCGTTAGCCACGTGGGCCGCCCCGACGACCGGGCGCTCGAACTCGGCGACCACGAGGTGATGGTTCTCATCCAGGGACCACACGGCTACGTGTCGCCCGGGTGGTACGACGGGAAGCCCGCTGTGCCGACTTGGAACCACGTCACTGCTCACCTTTACGGCACCCCGGAGATCCTCAGCGACGAGGAGAACTGGCGGGTACTCAGCGAGCTGGTAAGCCACTTTGAGCACACGATGCCCGAGCCGAACCTCCTCGAGGACAACGAGGAGTATGGCCGCCGCATTATGTCGGGCACCGTGGGGTTCCGCATGCGGGTGACCCGGTTCGAGGCGCGCGCCAAGCTCAGTCAGGGCAAGCCGACCGAGGTCGTCGATCACGTGATGTCCGAACTGGAGCACGGCGCGCACTACGCCCAGCCCGACCTGGCGGCCGAGATGCGCCGAGTCCACGACAGGTGAGCGCGGCAGCCGAGAGCCTTGTCCTCCGCGACGCCCGGGTCGGTGATCGTGTCACCGACATTCTGATCACAAACGGCCGCATCGTGAAGATGGCCGATGACATCCGCTCGCATTCTGACGACGTATCGCTCGACGGTCGCTGGGTGATTCCGGGGCTCTGGGACGAGCATGTGCATTTTAGCCAGTGGGCTCTGAAGACCCGACGGCTCGACGTGTCGACCGCAACAAGCGCTCGCCATGCGGCTCAGCTGGTGCACGACGCTCTCGCCGCCGCGGGCCCGCTGGCCGTCGACGACGACGGTCGCCCGCTCACCTTCGTGGCCAACGGTTTTCGCGACGGAACTTGGCCAGACGCGCCCAACCTCGCCGACCTCGACGCGGCCGGCGGTGGCGCGCCGATCGTGCTGATCAGCTCCGACCTCCACTCGGTGTGGCTCAACACCGTGGCGCTCGAGCTCTTCGGGCACGCCGGGCACCCCACCGGCCTCATCCGCGAGACGGCGGCGTTCGCCATTGAGAACCTCGTCAACGCGGTGCCCGATTCGGTGCTGGATCCGATGGTGAATGAGGCAGCAACGGATGCTGCGGCGCGCGGCATCGTCGGAATCGTCGATTTTGAGATGGCGTGGAACCGCGAGAGCTGGGAACGCCGAATGACGGGCGGGTTTGATGCGGTGCGTGTCGAGTTCGGCATCTACAGCGAGCACATCGACCGCGCGATCGCCGAGGGGCTGCACACCGGCCAGCGGCTCTCCGAACTCCTCACGGTTGGCCGGCACAAGGTCATCACCGACGGGTCACTCGGCACCCGCACGGCGTTTTGCTTCGACGAGTACCCGGGTATGGCCGGGCAGCCCGACAGCCGCGGCCTCCTCGTGGTCCCGCCCGACGAGCTTGCCGCTCACCTTCGTCGGTCGTCGAGCGCGGGTATCTCCCCGGCGGTGCACGCGATTGGCGACGCGGCCAACACACACGTACTCGACACCTTCGAAGCGCTCGGCATCACTCGCGGTCGGATCGAGCACGCACAGCTCGTCACCGACGCCGACATTGCCCGGTTCGCTGCACTCGGCGTCGAAGCCAGTGTGCAGCCCGAGCACGCCATGGACGATCGCGACATCGCCGACACATTTTGGCCCGGCCGCACGGCTCACGCCTTCGTGCTGCGCTCTTTTGTGGATGCCGGTGTTCGACTGGTCCTGGGATCCGACGCACCGGTCGCGCCGCTCGACCCGTGGTTCGCCATCGCGTCGGCGGTCGGTCGCACCCGCGACGGGCGTGAGCCCTGGCACGTTGAGCAGGCGCTGTCAGCCGCCGAAGCGCTCAGAGCCAGTACACGAACGGATGTTGCGGTGGGCGAGATCGCGGACCTCGCTGTCGTCGAACTTGACCCGTTCACCTCGCCGCCGGAAGCCCTGCGCGCCCCAACGGTCGCGGGCACCCTGGTCGGCGGACGCTGGACTCACCGGACGCTGTGACCCCAGCCCGAAACCAGTTTTCCAGTCCTCCGAACAGGGGACCGACTGCGAGATTCACTCACCTTTTGCTTCCCTTACCCCTCTTCGGGGGTCTACAGTCTGAAACACCGTGCCGGGGTCACGAGCCCAGGCCTGACTGTCACTCTCCAGTGAAGGGGTAATACATGTTTGAAAAACGCAAGGTGGGCACAGCGCTCGGGGCGGCTCTCGCCACGGGCGCTTTGGTCGCCGTCAGCTTCGCCGGTCCGGCCTACGCCGGCGGCAACAAGGGCGGCCACGGCGGCGGCCCTGGCTGGAACAACGGCCACGGAAATGGCAAAACCGCCTCAGAGGTGCTCGTGAAAGCCGTCACTGCCGACGGCATCACTCGCCACCTGCAGGCACTACAGGACATCGCGGACGCCAACGGCGGCAACCGCGCGGCGGGCCTTCCCGGCCACGTCGCTTCGGCGGACTACATGGAAGCGAAACTCAAGAAGGCCGGCTACATCACCTCGCGTCAGCCGTTCAGCTACGACAAGTCCATCGTCGACACCGCCGTCCTCAACCAGACCGCACCCACTGCAGTGAGCTACCAGTACGAGGTGGACTTCCTCGAGGCATCAAACGCCTCCGAGGGTGACGTTTCAGGTGTGGTGCAGGCCGTCGACATCAACCTCACCGGCGACCGTGCGTCGACCAGCGGTTGTGAGGCCACCGACTTTGCGGGCTTCACAGCCGGCAACATTGCGCTCGTGCAACGCGGCAGCTGCGACTTCCGGGTCAAGGCCGACAACGCACTGGCCGCCGGCGCCGTCGGAGTGATCATCTTCAACCAGGGCAATGCGTCCGAGACCGAGGACCGCTCGGCACTCTTCTCCGGAACGCTCGGTGACACGATCTTCAGCCTGCCCGTCGCCACCACGACATTCGCGCTGGGAGAGACGCTCGCAGCTGCGGGCACCGAGGTTCGCCTCGCCTTCGACGCCCACGTCGAAACGATCAACACCTTCAATCTCCTCGCCGACACACCGAAGGGCGACCCCAACGAGATCGTCGTCGTCGGTGGACACCTCGACAGCGTGCGTGAAGGACCGGGCATCAACGACAACGGCTCGGGCACCGCGTCGATCCTCGAGACCGCACTGCAGATCTCGAAGAAACACCTCACACCGACGAACAAGATTCGTTTCGCGTTCTGGAGTGGTGAAGAAGACGGCCTGGTCGGATCGAACTACTACGTCAGCCAGCTGACCGAAGCTCAGATCGCGCAGCACGCGCTCAACCTGAACTTCGACATGGTCGGATCACCCAACGCGGTGCGCTTCGTCTATGACGGCAACGGTGATGCGTTCGGCACGGCTGGTCCCGAAGGTTCGGCTGAGATCGAGGCGAACTTCGAGGAGTTCTTCGCATCGCAGGGTCTCGCGAGCGAGCCCACCGCGTTCGACGGACGCAGCGACTACTTCGGCTTTATCGAGGCGGGCATCCCTGCGGGGGGCCTGTTCTCCGGAGCAGAAGACATCAAGAGCGTCGAGCAAGCGGCGATCTTCGGCGGAACCGCTGGAGTCGCATACGACGAGTGCTACCACTCAGCATGCGACGACATCACCAACATCGACCCGGTTGTGCTCGAGCAGATGGCCGACGCCATCGCGAACTCGACCGCGACCTTCGCTGAAACCAAGACGAAGCACCACGGTGGAAAGGGCCACGGCAAGGGCCACTGGCGCACCGACCGCTTCGACCACAAGGGACCGAACGGCAAGCGCTAAACGTTCCCAGTGTTGACAAAGATCGGGCCCGTCGCATCTCGCGGCGGGCCCGATCGCTGCGGTGCCGCGCCCTTAGCGCGAGGCCTGACCAGCCTGCGAACCTGGCGCCAATCGGCTCGGCACCTCCGGCCCTTCAAACCAGCCCAGCCAGCCGTCCTCGGTCGGCATGATCTCGTACTCGTCACACACCATCACCGCATCGGGTCGCTCGGCCGCCGCGGTCCACGTCGCGGTGAGCACCGGCACGCCCTGGCGCGCCCGCTCCTCACACTCACCCTCGAGCGGGCTCGACGTCGTCACCCGAATGACCGACAGTCGCCCATCTTTCGTCTCCAATGAACGGATGCCTGTGGCATCCGTCGGAATCCACCCCGGCAGTTCGCCTGACGGCCACAACTCGGCCGCGGTGTCATAGCTGGCGAACTCCGACTCACGTGAGTTGCTCAGCACCTCTTTCACCGAGCACCCGGTGAGGCTGAGGGCAGCCAGGGCGGCTGCGGCGGTGAGAAGGAGGACACGTTTCGGAAGCATGTCTCCAGTTCAGCGGCTCGGCGAGCCGAGCGGATCGACCCGAGGGATGATCCGGGGTCAGCCGGGAGGATGAACTCGCCGCTCCCCACTTACCTCACGGTCGCGGTGGTCTCCATGACCAGCTCGACTCCACCCTCGATCTCACCGGTAGTCAACGCCACGGTGACGCTGGCCAACTCGCTCAGCGACTCGAGGTGGGTGCCGCCGCATGGGATCTCGACCCGACCCGTCGGCAGTTCGCACGCCCAGGTGCGCCGAGCCGTCAAGGAGCTCTCGGTGCGCTCGATGGAGACCGCTCCCCCGGCTTCCACCCACTCGGCGAGCCGGGCGTTGGCGTGGGCGGCGACGTCTACTGGGTCGGCGAGCGCAGCGGGAGTGAAGCCCTTGCGGCGCAGCGACTTGCCGATCCGGTAGGTGTCGAGCGACCCGTTCGGCACGATGCGCGAGCGCTGAATGGCGAGCGCGTCAAACGCGGGGTTGCCGAGCGCATCGGTCGCGACGTCCTTGCTCCACGCGTCGGCGAGCGCGGCGTCGAGCGCCAGTGACGCGAGGTGGCACGCCGTGTGCCCGGCCGACAGGGCGGCGCGGTGCTGCGCGTCCACCTCGACCCGCACCGTCTCGCCCACCTCGGGTACCGCGCCCTCGAGCACGTGGGCGACAACGAAGGTCCACCCCTCGGCGCCCGTGCGCACCGGAAGGTCCGCGCCCAGATACAGCTTCCCGTCACGGATGCCTCCGGTCACGCCATCGACGATGGCGTGCGTTCCCGATGCACTGGTGAGGGTACCGCGGTCGGCTGGCTGGTCGGGCCAGGCGGTGTCGACCGGGTGAAACGCGGTCTCATCGAGCAGCACGGCCGACCGGCCATCGGGAAGCGGCTCGACGTGGAGCACGGTTCCGGTCGAGCTGGTTGCGCCGTCGGGATAGCTGACGAGGGTGTCGGTTTCGGGAAGAGCCACAGGAACGTCCGTTCGCTTGAGCGGGGAGAGGGAATGCCGTTGTCGACTTTACGCTGGCGTCCTCATAGCAGACGCCGTGACATCCGCCCCTCTTCTGCTGAGGGACTTGCGCGAGAGGGTATGCACCCGTCACGGTGAAACAGTGAGTACAGAATCGACCGACGCCCCGAAGTTTGCCGCGGTAATTTACAACCCGATCAAGGTCGACATTGACGCGATCAAGGAAGCGGCCGGTCGCGAAGCCGGCGAGGCGGGCTGGGCCGAGACCCGCTACTACGAGACCTCGGTCGAAGACCCCGGTGGCGAGGTGACAACTGAGGCGCTCAGTGACGGCGCAGCCATGATCATCGCGGCCGGTGGAGACGGCACGGTGCGTGCCGTGGCTGAGGCGATGTCGGGCTCCGGCGTCCCGATTGCACTGCTGCCATCGGGGACGGGCAACCTGCTCGCCCGCAACCTCAACCTCACTCTCGACGACCTCGACCACTCACTGCACTCGGCGTTCGCCGGCAAGAACCGCCCGATCGACCTCGCGAAAATCGACATTGAGCGGTCGGGTGGAAAGATCGATCACCACGCCTACCTCGTGATGGCCGGCCTTGGCCTCGACGCGAAGATGCTCGCGAACACCGACGAGGAACTCAAGGCGAAGGTCGGCTGGCTCGCCTACGTCGGCGCGATCGGCAAGGCCCTCACCGACAAGAACTACCTGCGCATGCGCTACCAACTCGGCACCCAGAAACCCCGGGCCGTGCGCGCCCACACGATCATCATGGGCAACTGCGGTTCGCTGATGGCCAATGTCGTGTTGCTTCCAGATGCGGCCGTCGATGACGGCGAGCTCGACATCATCGTGCTGCGCCCCGAGGGCTTCATCGGCTGGGTGCAGATCTTCGTCAAAGTAATTTGGGAGAACGGGGTGCTGCGGCGCACGAAGCTCGGCGAGAAGCTCGTGTCGCCGGATGTGAAGGCGCTCAACTACTTCCGCGGCGAGAAGCTCACCGTGCGGCTCAGCCGCGCGGAGCCAATCGAGCTTGACGGTGACGAGTTCGGCGAGGCCACGGCGCTCAAGACCTGGGTCGAGCCCGGCGGTCTGCTCGTGCGGGTGCCCGAGGAGGCATAGGGGCGTTTTCTCGCCGGGAGCCGTCAAGCCCAATTCACCGATTGGCTCCCCTCGGACGGGTGACATACCGTGGAGGCATGACCCGTCGCAGCCGCCTCCTCCGTTCCGCGGCCCTCGGGCTCGGCGCGATCGTCGCCCTCTCGGCCTGCACGGCGTCGGAATCCACAGATCCGACGAAGCCCACCTCGGCTGCCACCACTGTTTCCAGCCCGGATGCTCCGCTGACCGTCATCGCGGACCCTTCCGAGATCGCGGCATCGGTCGCAACCAGCCGTGCACTCTTCACCACCGCCCCGGTGGTTGTCGTGGCACCGGTCGGTGCACCCGAGGCGCAGGAGGTCGCGGCGCGTGCGGCGGTCGCGCTCGGCGTGCCGCTGCTCGTCGGCGATGCGAAGTCCGGGAACGCCGCCGAGTCGTCCACCGAGCCGACGCAACCCGCTGAGTCCGACGCCGGCGACGGGGACGACGGGGACACTGATCCCGCCGAAGCAAGCGAGACCGAGAAGCCCCTCGCCGACGAACTCGCCCGGCTCAAGACCTCGACCGCGCTCCTCGTCGGCGACGCCGCCGACCCGAGCGGCACGGACCCGAGCCACGGCGACAAGCGCGACAGCGAGCGCGGCGGGAACGGGCTCACCATTGTGCGCGCCACGGCATCCGCCCATGCGGTCGGCGCGGCCATCGGGCACCGGCTGGGCACCCCGGCCGAAGGCAACCCGGCGACGTTCTCCGCCGGAATCGCCGCGCTCGAGGCTCCGAAATCCGCCTCGACGAGCACACCGACGGCCGGCACCGCCAAGATCCCGGCGGTGAAGCGCCCGAAGCCGATCGACGACACTGCCGCGATCGCCCTGCCCGGCGTTGAGCAACTCGCGCCAATCGCGACCGCCCGTGCCGCGGGTATTCCGGTGCACCTGCTGACGGAGGGATCGGCGAATCCGCAAGCGGAAGCATCCGTTATTGACGCACTTCACACAACCGGCGGCGAGAAAACCCTCGCGCTTGGGGCCGCATTCGGTAGCGAGCCAGCGCTCGACTGGAAGGTGCGGACGGCCCGGACCGGTGCCCAGCTGCCGGGCGGAGGGCAGTTGCTGTTCGCCGACCACCAGTTCGTGGCAATCTATGGAACGCCGTCGACTCCGGTGCTCGGGGTTCTCGGCGAGCAGGACGTTGCCGGATCGGTGGCGCGTGCGCAGGAAGTCGCGGCGCAATATCAGGGCCTCACCGCCAAAACGGTTGTGCCGATGTTCGAGATCATCGCGACGGTGGCCGCGGGCGGTCCGGGGCCGGATGGGAACTTCTCGAACGAGCTGTCGGCGGAGTCGCTTCGGCCGTGGATTGACGCCGCCGCCCAGGCGGGCATGTATGTCGTGATCGACCTGCAGCCGGGTCGCACCGACTTCCTCACCCAGGCCCAGCAATACCAGTCGCTCCTTGAGCTGCCGAACGTGGGCCTCGCGCTCGACCCGGAGTGGCGGCTCGCGCCGGACGAGCTGCACCTGCGCACCATCGGGTCGGTGTCGGCCGCCGAGGTCAACTCGGTCACCCACTGGCTGGCCGACCTTACGAACGAGAAGGGGTTGCCGCAGAAAATGCTGGTCGTGCACCAGTTCCGGCCGAGTATGCTGACCGACCGGCAGAACCTTGACCTCAGCCGACCCGAGATCGCCCTGCTGCTGCACGTCGACGGGCAGGGTGGCCAGGCCGACAAGCAAGCCACCTGGGCAAATCTGCAGCGGGATGCTCCGGTGGGCGTCGCGTGGGGATGGAAGAACTTCTACCACGAGGACAAGCCGATGCTCACGCCGGAACAGACCATCTCGGGCGTACAGCCGACGCCAGAGCTGATTACGTACCAGTAATCGTTGTCGTGCCGTGCGGGCATTGCCTACGCTCGAGGCATGACGACTGTGATGACCCCGCGGCTCGGTGTTCGGTTCGAACCGGGTTGGGCTCCCGAGCGACTGCCCGACTTCGCTCGCTGGGCCGAGGACGCCGGTTTCGACGAGCTCTGGTTCAGTGAGGACCTGCCCTGGGCGGGCGGCATCGCGATGGCGGCGACGGCACTTGCTGTGACGACCCGCATCCAGGTGGGCATCGGTTTGCTTCCCGCCGTCACCCGGAACGTGGCGACCGCGGCTATGGAGATTGCGGCGCTAGCTCGGATCTCACCTGGCCGGCTGTCGATCGCACTCGGACACGGGATCCCGTCGTGGATGGACCAGATCGGGGCGAGTGTTCCGCGGCGGTTCGCCGCACTCGAGGAGACGGCGGTTGCCCTGCGTCGCCTGCTCGACGGCGAAACCGTCACGATGAACGGAACACACGTGAACCTCGACGGTGTGACTCTCGGATTCCCGCCCGAGCACGTGCCACAGATCTTCCTCGGGACCACGGGGCCGACGGGCCTCAAGATCACCGGCCGCAGCTCGGATGGTGTTCTATTGCCGGAGCTGGCCACACCGGATGCGATCCGCTGGGCTCACCGCGAGATGGCGGCGGCGGGCGGGGCGTCCGAGGTACTCCTTCTGACGGTGACGAGCATTGGTGACGACCGGGCCGGAGCCCTCGACCGGGTGCGCGCCAAGGTGCAGGAACTCATCGATCTCCGCGTGTACGACAACCTCACCGGGATCGCCGGACTCGGCGCGGACGGCAGCGGCACACTCGCCGATGAGATCCTCCAGTCGCTCGCGGTTGCTGGAACCGTTGAGGACGCTGCCCGCACAGTCACGCAGTGGGCCGAGGCCGGTGCGGACTGTATCGTCATCGTCGCCGGGGATGACGACCCCGAGGAGAGCTACCGCCGGTTCGCGACCGAGGTGTTTCCGCTGATCGGTCGCTGAGCGAACTCGGCCGCCGAGCCCGGTGCTTCGGATGCCGCGTTTCAGCGGTATGACGGGGCGATACCGCGGTTTTGCGACATGTGAAGTCACACAGCGGCGCGAGCAACCCGACTCAGAACGACATTAGCCGCAGCACCGCTCCCGTCGGGTCGGTGACCGTGGCGATGCGCCCGTACTCGGTGTCTTCGGCCTCGTCCTTCACGGTCGCACCGAGTTCGAGGGCCCGCGCCACCGTCGCGTCGACATCGTCGGCGCCGAAGTACACGGCCCAGCTCGACGCGTCGCCAACGGCCGAATCACTCGACGCATCGTAGATGCCCGCGAACGGCTGCCCGTCGCGCTCGAACGTCTTGTACCGAAAATCCGGGGTGTTGCCCTCGTCTCTCAGTGTCCAGTCGAACGCCTTCTCATAGAACCCGACGGCGGCGTCGAAGTCCTTCGCGAGCAGCTCGCACCAGACCGGGGCACCGTGCTCCCGCTCCGCCTGGAACCCGGTGTGCTCGCCGGCCTGCCAGTAGCCAACCGTCGCGCCGGTGGTATCAGTAGCGAAACCCATCACGCCCATGTCAGGCACGGCCAGCGGTTCGAACATATTCATGCCGCCGGCTTCGGCAACAGCGGCGGCGGTCGCCGTGGCATCCGTTGTCAAAAGATAGACCGACCAGGCGTCGGGATAGGGGGCACCATCTTGCTTGCGCATCGCACCGGCGATGCGCCGACCGGTTGAGCTGAAGCTGACATAGCCGCCGTAGAGCACCTCGTCGCCGGTCTCAGCGTCCCAGCCGAAAAGCGAGCTGTAGAACTCCTGCGATCGCGCGGGGTCAGAGGTGGTGAGTTCGAGCCAGCAGGGTGCGCCGGGAGTTGTGACCGTGATGTTCGGCATGGAAGACCCCTTCGTCCGTGGTGGGGTCAGGCTACTCCGGCTGATTCGGGGCGGCTAGGGGCGCGTGCGATGCTGGAAGAATGAACGCTGACGCCGTCGATTTTCTCCGCCGCACCACGGAGGGCACGCGCGTCGTGATTCGCTACCTGCTCGATGATGGTCAGGCGACGGATGCCTTGGGCTGGTTCATGCGCGCAGATGACGGCGCCTGCGTGATCGCCGGTAAGCGCGGCATGGAGACCGTGCGATTTGACCGGGTGATTGCCGCCAAGGAGGTTCCGGCGCCTCCCGCGCCGCGGTCGCCGCGGCGGCGCGAGGGCTATTGAGCGAAGCTCCACACGAGAAAGCGGGCAAGCTCTCGCTCGAGCCTGCCCGCCTTCGCGCGTGGGAGCACCTGCGCGTCACGCCGAAACTGGGCTCGCAAGCAACTCGTCGAGCCGCTCATAGCCCTCGTTCACACCGACGTCCATGCCGGACTCGATCATTCCATCGCGGCTCTCAAGGTTCGGGAACACGCTACGGCCGTGAAGGCGGGTTCGTCCGTTGCCGAGGTCCTCGAACACCATGAACTCGAGGCTCACCGCTCCGGGGAACCCCTCGTACTCGAAGGTCTGCACAATGCCGGTCTCGACCGACGCGGAGTGCACAACACCGTTGAACGGATAGGAGTTATCGCCATCGCGCTGGATGTAGCGGTAGCCGCCTCCTTTCACGATGTCCCAGCGCTCAACGTCCATCTCGTATCCACGAGGGCCGAGCCATTGGACGACGAGCGTCGGGTCGGTGTGTGCTCGATAGACGGCGTCGACGGGAGCGTCGACGTCGCGGGTGATCTCGACGATGGGCAGACCTTCGGGCGCCGTGATCGTGGTTGGATTCGTCATTTCTTTACCTTTCTTCTTGTGGGGGTGATGACGGGGTGCCGGCGAGAACGTCGTCGAGCCGGCGGAAGCGTGATTCGGTGGTGAGCCGGTAGGTGTCGATCCAGGCGGTGAGCCGCTCGAGCGCCTCGGGAACGAGCGCGGCCGGGCGCCGCTGGGCGTCGCGGGAGCGACTGACGAGCCCGGCTTGCTCGAGCACGGCGATGTGCTTGGAGACCGCCTGTTTGGTGATCGCGAATGGTTCGGCGAGCTCGTTCACCGTCGCAGCGCCCCTGCTCAACCGCGCAACGATCGCCCGACGCACCGGATCGGCGAGCGCCATAAACGCCCGATCGAGCTGGTCGTCAGTGGTGGTGCTCGAACTCATAATCAACCAATCGCTTTATCAACTTGATGGTTGTTAAAGGGTAGATCCGCCTCTCACCCGCGTCAAGGCTTTTTTGGAGCGACCCTTCAGTGCGGAACGTCGGTGTGGGAACGTTGGAGCATGTCCGATCCTGTCGACCCCGTGGCATCCGCCTATCTGAATTCGGCCGTCGCACTCGCCGTCGAAAACGTGGCGCGCGGTGGCGGGCCGTTCGGCGCCGTTGTGGTCACCGCCGAAGGCCGGATTTACGGTGGAACGAACCGGGTGACCGCAGACAACGACCCGACGGCGCACGCCGAGGTGGTCGCCATTCGCCGGGCCTGTGCCGAACTCGGCACGTTCGATCTCACTGGCTCAACGCTCTACGCCAGCTGCGAGCCCTGCCCGCTTTGTGTTGCCGCGTCGCTCTGGGCGCGCGTGGATGCCATCGTCTTCGCGGCCGATCGGCATGACGCCGACCGCGCTGGATTCGACGACACACGTTTCCACGAGCACTTCGACGGTGTGGCGCCGGCTATCCCGATCACGGCCGGCTCGGCAGACGACCCGCTCGCCCCCTTCGCAGCCTGGGCCGAGCACCCGGGTCGAATCGACTACTAACGGAGCACTCCATGACCTCTCCCTACCCCCCGGCACCGCAGCCACGGCGGATGTCCCGCGGCCTTCGCCTCACCTTGCTGATCGGCATACCGCTCGTCATCCTTGCGCTCATCGTCGTGTTCACCATCGGTCTGACAAACGCGATCCGGAGCGTCGTGGCCGGTTCGGGTGACAGCTCTGCCGTCCTGTCAGAGAAGCGAGCGGATGCCGGTTCCAGCGTCTCCATCGATCTCCCGAATGCCGCGATAACGCTGGGTGCGAGCGACGATGAGCAGGTGCAGGTCACCATGCGGGGCACCTCCTCTGGTGAGAAGCCACGGCTGTCCGTCGGGACGAACGACGACGGCGAAACGGAGATCTCGGGCGGCTGCCCGCGCGGATGGTTCCTCTTCAACCGCTGCTCTGTGCGTGTCGAGGTGCTGTTGCCGGCCGAATTGGATGTCGAGCTTGACGGACAGAACGGCAGCGTGACCGCCACCGGGCTCGACGGAAACCTCGACCTCTCGACGACCAACGGCACGCTCCGCATCGAAGAGTCGAGCGGCCGCCTCGACCTGGAAACCACAAACGGGCGCATTGAGCTCGCCGACGCCAGCTCACCCAACGTCGACGCTGAAACGACCAATGGAACGGTGCAGATGCAGTTCTCGGCAGCCCCCGATGTCGTCTCCGCGCGCAGCACCAACGGCGAGATCTCGGTGAGCGTGCCCGACGACGACGAGAGCTATCGAGTGGACGCGGACACGACGAATGGCAAGGTCGACACCGCCGACATCCGCACCGATCCGGACGCGGACCGATCGATCACCGCCCGCACCACCAACGGCCGGGTCACGGTCGAGCAGGCGAACTAGCGTTCCGGAAGGGGCTTGCGCCCGGCAACCCGATTCGCGTTTGCTTGACCACCACGACCGCGAAAGGAGCCGACATGGCAGTGAAACTCAACGACACCGCATTCCGCCACGCGAAGAAGCTCGTTCAGGACGGCAAAGTTGTGAAAGACGAGCGCGACGACTGGAGCGAACACGCGCCATCTGCCGACGACGAAAACAAACTCATCACAAACAAGGACTGGTCCGAGTACTCGAAGTGGCACCTCGGCGTCGACGATGAACACCCGGACGACACCAAGGGGCACTACAAGTTTCCGTTCGGTGACTTCCGCAAGGTGCACCGCTGCGCGATCATCTCCGGCGAGAGCCGTGCCGGGCAATACGACCACGACGACATCCGGGAGGCGCTCCGAAAGCTCCTCGACAGCATCGACGCGGACTGAGGGCCACTCCCATGAAGGCCACCGACGCCCTGGACGAGATTGCGTTCCTGCTCGAGCGCAACCTCGCATCGCCGTACAAGACGAAGGCGTTCCGTGGCGCGCTCGCGGCGATCGAGGCGTTCACCGATGACGAGATCGAGGCCGGCGTTGAGGACGGCAGCCTCAAACGCCGCAAGGGCATCGGAGCCACCACCTGGACCGTGATCGAGCAGGCGGTCGCTGGCGATGTGCCCGACTACCTCGTCGACCTGCGCGAACGCATCGGCGGCCCGGTCACCAAGGTCGGCGCCGAACTGCGGGCCCAGCTCAAGGGCGACCTACACAGCCACAGCTACTGGTCAGACGGCACCACTGATCTCGCCACCATGGCCCGCACCGCCGAACGGCTCGGTCACGAATACCTCGTGGCGAGCGACCACTCCCCCTCGCTCCGCATCGCCAACGGCCTCAGCACCGAGCGGCTCACCCAGCAACTCGACGAACTGTCCACGCTCAACGAGAGCTTCGACGGTTTCCGCATGCTCTCCGGCATCGAGGTCGACATCCTCGAAAGTGGCGACCTCGACCAGTCCGACACCGTCCTCCGCGGGCTCAACGTGGTTGTAGCCAGCGTGCATTCCAAGCTCCGCACCCCTTCGCGTGAAATGACGAAACGGATGCTTGCAGGCATCCGTTCTCCACACACCAACGTACTCGGACACTGTACGGGTCGGCTCGTCCAGGGCAGCAGGGGAACCCGACCGCAGTCGGCGTTCGACGCGAAGGCCGTGTTTGCGGCGTGTGCCGAGAACAACGTCGCGGTCGAAATCAATTCGCGCCCCGAACGGCAGGACCCTCCCGATGAGCTCATCACCCTCGCGCTCGACGCGGGCTGCCTGTTCAGCATCGACAGCGATGCGCACGCGCCTGGTCAACTGGGCCTGCTCGACCTTGGCGCCGCGCGCGCCGACGGCCTGGGCGTTCCGACTGACCGGATCATCACCACCTGGCCAGCCGAGAAGCTGCTCGAGTGGTGCCGTTGACCCGGCCTCGTCGCCCCTCGCTTAACCCACCGGCGCCCGTTTGACCACCTCTTGACCGCACACCGCGACAACGCGCACCGTGGAAGAACGCGCCGCCCGGCGCAGCCGAAGGAGAACTGGGATGTCGTCGAAGACAGTAGTTGTGATCACCGGGGCATCGAGCGGTATCGGCCGCGCGACGGCCCTCCGTTTCGCGAAGCGCGGAGCAACCGTCGTGCTCGCCAGCCGCCGGGCTCAGGCCCTCGCCGAACTCGCCGCCGAGTGCGAGAAACTCGGCGGGTCGGCCCTGGCCGTCCAGACCGATGTGACCGACGCCAGCCAGGTCGAGGCCCTCGCCCGCCGCACCGTCGCTACCTTCGGCAGGATCGACGTCTGGGTCAACAACGCCTCGGTCTCGGTCTTCGCCCCGTTCCTTGAGATGCCACTCGATGACCTTCGCCGCGTCCTCAACGTCAACATGATGGGCTACATTTACGGCGCGAAAGCCGCACTGGCCGTCATGACCAAACAGGGACGCGGCAGCTTGATCAACGTCGCCTCCATCGTGGCCGAGGTTCCGCAGCCGTATACCGCGCCCTACGGAATGGCGAAGGCCGCCGTGCGTGCGCTCAGCGTCAGCCTGCGCTCGGAACTCGCGCTGGCCAAGCAGAAACACATCTCCGTCTCGACGATCCTCCCGGCCACTATCGACACGCCGTTCTTCCGGCACGCGGCCAATTACACCGGCCGCGAGGTCAAGGCCATGCCGCCCGTCTACTCGCCGGAGATCGTGGCCAAGGCCATCGTGAAGGTCTCGCGCAAGCCCGAGAATGAAGTCATCGCGGGTGGCCCGATCGCGAAATCGCTCGTCGCCCAGCACCGCAAGACACCCAACGCGGTCGAAGCACAAATGGCCCAGCAGACCGACAAGACCCACCTGTCGCTCACGAAGTCGGCTCCGGCAACGCGCGGCGCGCTCTATTCACCACCATCCACAGCGGATGCCACGGTAACCGGCGGCTGGAATGGTCGCGAACGCGAGGGCAATCGCCAGGTCCTCGGTTCGCTGGTCGCTGCCGTGATCGGTGTGCTGCTGGCGCGCCGGTACCTGTCGAAGGAGTGAGGCAACACTCCGCATCAGGATCTGAGTGTCACACTCAGCGTGCAAGAGATACGGGAACTGCCGACAGGATCGCTGCTGACGCCTCAGGAAGTTCACCCCTGCGAGTACCTGATTGGACGTCGCGCACATCCAACGGTGACTGATCGCGCGGGCGACTCGTTCAGCTGGCGGGCGCAGCCACGGGGAATGTTACTCCGGTGAGCTCCTCAGAGACCGTCCACAGCCGCTGCTGTATGGCTTGGTCGTGGGAGTCCTGGCTGGACGTAACCAGCTTCGGATAACCGCGGACCTCCCCTCGGTTACCTGGGCCGTAGTACTGGCCTCCAAGGACGGCGGGATCCGTGGCGGCGCGCACCGTCGGGAGCGCGCCCATCTCCGCCTTCTGGGTGAAAAGCGGCGCGAGCCAGGTCACGGGTACCCGAAGGATGGCTGGAATGCTCCTCGTGAGTTCGGTGTTCGACATGCCGGGATGGGCAGCAGCGGCGATCGTCGTGCCGTGGGGAGCGAGCCGCCGCTGCAGTTCATACGTGAACATCAGGTTGGCGAGCTTGGACTGGCCGTAGGCGGCGGCTCGGCTGTATGAGCGCTCCCAGTGCAGGTCGTCGAAGTGGATGGCGGCCTGGATGCGATGCCCCGTGCTGCTGACCGTGACGACACGAGAATCCGGCGCGACCAGGAGCCGGTCGATCAACAAACCGGTGAGAGCGAAGTGGCCGAGATGGTTCGTGCCGAACTGCAACTCGAAGCCGTCAGCGGTGGTTTGCTGTTCTCGGGCACGCCGGGCAACGACTCTTCTGGCGAGGGGACTCTCGTCTCACGACCCGTGGAACGGGCACCGTGCGGGGGCACCTTCAGCGCGCACTCGGCCACCCGACGCCGGCTTGGTTGGCAGGCGTCGCCGGTTCACACCGAGGCCCGAATCCAGAATCATGAGGCGTGGATCGCTCAGCGTCGCGATGGCCGAAGCGAGTCCAGCGATGGCGAGCTTCTCCCCCGGGCAGCGGTGCCCCGTCGCCGGGTCGGCGCCTCCGTGCGGAATGAAAGCGGGCAGAGCCTCGTAGTCGTCGATGCCGATGAATCGCTCGGGGCGGAACTCATCGGCGCGTTCCCATGAGCGGTCATCCGTATCGGTACCGAGGATGTCCAGCACCACTCGACCGCCGGCGGGCACCCGGGCACCGTCGAGCTCGATATCAGTCGTTGCCCACCCGGGCAGCATCGGGACGAACGGAGCCGTGCGACGAATCTCCTGTGCGAAAGCGGTCGCGAGAGGACCGTTGATAACAGTGCCGCGCTCCTCGGCCTCCTCCGCGATGCGCTGCCGCCACTCAGGCCTGTCGTGCAGTTCTTTGGCAGCGAAGGCAACGAAGCGGGCCACGGCGATCATCGGTCGGATGCTGTTCTGCAGCTCCCTGCCCGCCAACCGTGGCGGCAGCAGATTACCCTCCCGGTCGCGGTGCCAGGCCCACTCGGAGAGGGCGGTGCCCTCGTCGGCATCGATGGTGCCGGAACGCATCGCTTCAATGAGACGTTGCGAATGCCGGTCAGACCAGCGCCTGTTCGCCACGGCGAGCAGGTACTCAGGTGAGTACGGAACTCCGAAGCCGTCGACGACCTGCGCCAACCGAGACGACCACCGGGTCTTCGCCCCGGCCGTTCCGGGCAGCCCCGCCCAAGTCATACTCGCGCGCCCGAAGACGCCGACCGCTGCGTCGTACGCTGTCCGGCGGCCGCCAGACAGCCACGCCTCTCGTTCTCTCCGCCACTCGCGTTCGAACAGTGGCAACAATCGGTCAACCTGCGCGTCGTCGTAGGCCACATCGATGAATGTCGCCTTCCGGTGCCGGTGGTCGTCACCGTCGAGGCTGTGCACCGATCCGTTGCCGAAGAGCGTCGATTGCACGATGGCCGGCATTGCACCGTGACGGATGACGCGACTCTCGTCGTAGAAGAGATCGACACCCTCGGCACCTCGAACCAGCAAGGCTTTGTCTCCGAGCAAACGCATCGGCACCGATCTCGCTCCACGTGACGCCCTGCGCCAGATGTGCGCGCCAAAGCCGTAGCCGCGAGTGAGGAGTGACACGGAGTCGTCCTTGATCAACGGGGGAAAGACGGTGGCCATAGTCCATCATGACAATCCCGTTTCCTCACTCACAACCACATCACCGACGCTTGACATCCCGTGCCCGGTGCGGAAGTGGCGCAGATCACGACAGATCTGCCGTGCCGACGTGGCGATTTCGAAGCGGTGGCGCACGGCACCTGAGTGTCACCTGACAGATCACTGAGTAGGAGGAATCCACGGCTCTTCCCCGCTGTTGATGGAGAGAGCGCACAAACTCCGCGTCTTGTCGCGGAACAGCGCCGTTAGGAGATCATGAGCAAAGTATTCGAAGAAATCGAGTCCTCAGCGGGCGACATCGCGAAGTACCGTCGCCACAGCAACGGCCGAGGCTTTGTCGCGTCCACCGCCAAAGTTGATCCGACCACATTCCTTGACCCCACAGCATATGTAGAGCCCGGAGCCACGGTGGCTGGACGCTGCTGGGTCGGCGCCGGCAGCTGGATTGACCGCGATGCGGTGCTCGCACCGGGTGTGTTTGTGGGCGCCAACGTTCACGTCGGTGCCGGAACCGTCGTCGGAGTCGGCGCTCAGATCGAGAGCCACTGCCGCATCGGCGAAAACGTGACCGTGGAGCCGGGTGCCCGCATCGACCGCGACAGCACCATCGTCGCCGGTTCAGTCGTCGGCTCTCGCAAAGGTGCCACGCCCACCAAACGTGACATGACCCGCGCCGCGTAGTCGGGCTCGATCCTCCCGTTACCCGCTATCGAAACGGATGCCGCGTGGCGGCATCCGTTTTTTCGCGCCTTAATGCATCTTCCAGCACCGTTCGAAAGGTTGATTTCTTGTCGAAACTGCCTTGTTAGGGTCGAAGAACGCTCGACGCGTTCGATCGCGTCGTCATCGGGAAGGACAGCTCATGTCGCAGAACGACCGACTCCGCCAGATCGTTGTACTGGCCAGCGCAACCATCGCCCTGATCGGGGGATTCATCGGCTCGGGGGCCGCGGGCGGGCAGCCGATCGCCGAGGCATCGGGAGGAGCGCTCTCGGCCGATGCGACGCCGGTTGCCCCTGACGGACCCGCGTTCGCGATCTGGTCGGTGATTTACGCCGGGCTCATCGCCTATGCCATCTGGCAGGCGCTGCCCGCGCAAAAGACCGCGGAACGGCACCGTCGACTGGGCTACCCGGTCGTGCTGTCGCTGCTGCTCAACGCCGCGTGGATTCTCAGTGTGCAGTTCGATGTGCTCTGGGCGAGCCTGCCGGTGATCGTGATCCTGTTGCTCGTTCTGATCTGGGCGTTTCGCATCACGCGCGCAAGCCGGCCGCGGACCGTTGTTGACGCGATCGTCACCGACGGCACGGTCGGCCTTTATCTCGGGTGGGTGACCATCGCGACGGTCGCCAATACGGCCGCCGTGCTCAAGGCCGCCGGGTTCGACGGCTTCGGGCTTTCCCCCGACACCTGGGGTGTCATTCTCATCGTGGCGGCCGGGCTGATCGGCATGGGCCTTGCGCTCTACAGCCGTGGTCGCCTCGCGCCGTCAGCGTCGCTGAGCTGGGGCATCGCCTGGGTTGCGGTGGGGCGCCTCGCGGGTGACCTGCGCTCAACGCCGACCGCGATCACGGCGATCATCGCCGTCGTGGCGATCGTGCTCGTCACGGTGATTGCGCGGGTGCGTGCTCCCCGGCCGCTTCCCGAGCGCCGAACCACCGCCACACGCTAACTGCCGAGGTTCGGCGGCCATACCCCGATGATCAGCGCCATGATCACGATGGTCACGAACTCGTGGGCGACGTTGAGTACGGTGAGACCAGAGGGTCGCCGGTCGAACGCGTCGTGGGTGATGAAGCGTGCAGCCGTGAACCCGGCCCAGAGGATAATGCCGGTGAGCAGGGCGTTGACGAAGAAACTGCCACTGTAGAAACTCCACGACAGGTAGGTGGCGCCGGCGAGAACCCACGCGGTGACGAAGCTGACGATCACCGTCACGACGATCGGGCCAACCGCGTCCTTGGCGTCGCCAGAGGGGGTCACGTTGGCGGCCTTCATCCAGTAGGTACCGAAGACCTTCGGGGTGTACCAGATCGACCCGACGATCATGCTGGAGAGGGTGGCCACAAGAACCGCCCAGTAGTTGATGTCCGGAATCATGGTGTGCTCCTTTGCGCCGTCGTGTGGCGCAGTTTAGTCCCGAGTCGGGCGGCCCGGGAGGGGCGGCACCGGCCGATGTGGAGTACGTTTCGCTCATGGTTGGGATCCCCACACTGCTGGCGTTCTCGCTGGCATCGATTGCGCTCATTGTGATTCCGGGGCCCAGCGTGCTGTTTGTGATCGGCCGGTCGATCGCCCTGGGTCGCCGAGCCGGAGTGCTGAGCGTCGTGGGCAACGCACTCGGGACGATTCCCGCGGTGGTTGCCGTCGCGTTTGGCGTGGGGGCTCTCGTGGCGTCGTCGGTGCTGGCGTTCACGGCGCTCAAGATTGTCGGCGGCCTCTACCTCGTCTGGCTCGGTGTCCAGGCGATTCGGCACCGCTCGGCGCACCTGCCCGACCTGGCACCGGTGCGCATCTCGACCGCCACCCTGCTTCGACAGGGGTTTCTCGTCGGACTCACCAACCCGAAAACCATCGCCTTCTTCGTGGCCGTGTTGCCCCAGTTCGTCGACCCGGCAGCCGGAGCGGTGTGGGCACAGCTCCTTGTTCTCGGCGTGATCTTCCAGACCCTCGCGCTCGCGAGTGACAGCGTGTGGGCTCTCGCCGCCGGCACGGCCCGGCAGTGGTTTGCCCGGTCACCCCGGCGAGTGTCCACCCTCGCTGGAACCGGCGGAGTGCTCATGATCGGACTCGGTGGCACGCTCGCGTTGACCGGTTCGCGGAGCTGACGGTCGTCGGGCATACCGAATTCGGCCGTTTAGTGAGCCGTCGCCCGGGCCACGCGAATCGCCTCGACGACCCGCGCGCGAAGCGCATTCGAGCGCTCGGCAAATCCGCGCTGCTGCCGCACGTACTCGGCCTTGCCCTCGGGCGTCTCGATGGCCACAGGTTCCGCGCCCCACGCCGAGACGTCGTAGGGCGATGCGCGCATGTCGAGCCACCGGATATCGCGGGCAAGGTCAAAGGTATCGAGGAGAAGCTCACCCGGCACGAGCGGGCCCAGCTTGATCGCCCACTTGTAGACGTCCATCCCGGCGTGCAGGCAGCCGGGCTGCTCGAGTTCGGGCTGGTTGTCGCGGGTCGGCGCGAGCCGGTTGAGCGGCACGGCCTCGGGCGTGAAGAACCGGAATGCGTCAAAGTGCGAGCACGCGATGCGGTGTGACTGCACGACCTCGTCGGTTCCGCTCTGACCGAGCCGCAGCGGAACGTCATGCCGGTGCTCGCCCTGGCGGTACACCATGGCCCACTCGTGCAGTCCGAAGCAGCCGAACTGCCCCACCCGTGCGGCCGTTCGGTTGAGAAGTTTCTCGATGAAATCGACCGATGCCGACTTCGCCGTAAGAAAAGCTGCCGTAGTGACGGTTACGGTGCCCATGGCATCCGTTTCGTACCATCGCCAGTCCGCACGCTCTTCCTCACCGGCTGCCTCGAGGGCAACGCCAGCGCCCGGGTGCCAGCGGCGCAAATGGGACGGCTTGACCGGATAGTACGTGAAGAGAAAATCTTCGACCGGATGCTTCTCGCCGCGCTGCACCCGTGCCCGCCAGTCGGCCGTGCGAGCGTCAGCGCGCTCGGCGTGCGCCCGCTCCTGCGCCTGCCAGTCGGCACGCGACAGCAGCTCGACGGCGGGAAGGGAGAGCGTGGGCACCCTTCGAGGGTAACCCCGCCAGCGAGCCCGCAGGACGGAACCACATATGACGAAGTAACCATACATACGACCGGGCGCTGTGGTTGAATTGCCTGATGGTCGACATAAGTCCAGGCGGTGCGCTCGGATCCAGCGCGACGAGTGACATCTTTCAGATCCTGCGGGACGGTCGACCGCGCACCCGAACCGAACTGGCGACGCTCACCGGGTTGGCTCGATCCACCGTTGCGCTGCGGATTGACTCGCTCACCCAGCTCGGGCTGATCGGACCGGCCGAGACGGCACCGTCCACCGGCGGCCGACCCTCGTCACAGTTTGCCTTGCGCGCGGGCAACAAGGTCGTGCTCGCCGCCGACATCGGGGCGACGCACGTGCGCATCGCCGTGAGTGACCTGACCGGGCGCCCGCTCAGCGAAGACAGTGCCGCCATCGAGGTCGCTCAGGGCCCCGAAGCCGTGCTCAATTGGGTGATCGAGGCCGGCGACGCCCTGCTCAGCACGGCCGGGCGTTCGCTCGGCGACCTGCTCGCCATTGGCGTTGGACTGCCCGGGCCGGTTGAGCACTCGAGCGGTCGTCCCATCAACCCGCCGATCATGCCGGGCTGGGACAACTTCGATGTTCCCGCCTGGCTCGGCGCGCACTTCAGTGTGCCGGTGCTCGTCGACAACGACGTCAACATCATGGCGCTCGGCGAACGCGAAATGGCCTGGCCCGAAGTCGATCACCTCATCTTCGTGAAGGTCGCCACCGGTATCGGAGCCGGGGTTATTTCCGGCGGGATGCTTCAGCGCGGCGCCCAGGGAGTGGCCGGCGACCTCGGCCATGTTCGGGTGTCGCGCGATGGCGAGACCCTCTGCCACTGTGGCAATACCGGGTGCCTTGAGGCGCTGGCATCGGGACCCGCTCTCGCCAAGTCACTCGGAGTCGAGTCGCCGTCGAGCCAGGACGTCGTGGACCTCGTGCGCTCGGGGAACCTCGACGCGATTCAGGCCGTTCGCCAGGCCGGGCGGGACCTCGGCGAAGTGCTCACGGCGTGCATCAGCCTGATCAACCCGTCGGTGATCGTGGTCGGCGGCGCTATGGCGCAAGCCGGCGAACACCTGATCGCCGGGGTGCGCGAAGTTGTCTACGCCCGCTCGATGCCGCTCGCGACCCAGCACCTGCAGATCACGCAGTCAAGCGTCGGCGCCAATGCGGCCGTGCTCGGTGCGAGCCTGTTGGCCATCCACCACGTGCTCTCGCCCGAGAGCGTCGAGGCCATGGTGGTCGACCTGGCCGACGCGACCGCCCCGTAGGCGGTCCTGCCACCGCTCGTTGGGCCCTTAAGCCGACTATCCGGCATCACAATCGGCACTCGGGCCCGACGAACCGCGCACCGCCCTCACGCCCACCACCGAGACGGCAGAAAGGGTCGTTCGTCTGATCGAGACGGCCCGAAGGGTCGCTCCTCGTCAACAGGAACGACCCTTCCCGACCGATCGATTCGCGATAACGACCCTTCGGACCGATCGACCTAGTTTTTGGTGCTGAACGCGGCGTCGAACGCGGCGTCCGGTGCCGGGAACGCGAACTTGCGCACGAACTCGAGAGCTTCCGGCGCCCCAACGAGTCGATCCATGCCGGCGTCCTCCCACTCGACCGACAACGGTCCGTCGTAGCCGATCGCGTTCATCATCCGAAACGCGTCCTCCCACGGCACATCGCCGTGACCGGTCGAGATGAAGTCCCAGCCGCGGCGCGGGTCGGCCCAGGGCAAGTGCGACGAGAGCCGACCGTTGCGGCCGTTGCCGAGGCGCTTCTTCGTGTCCTTGCAGTGCACGTGGTAGATCCGGTCCTTGAAGTCCCAGAGGAACCCGACCGGGTCAATGTCCTGCCACACCATGTGCGACGGGTCCCAGTTGAGGCCGAACGCCTCGCGGTGCCCGATCGCCTCAAGCGTCCGCACGGTCGTCCAGTAGTCGTAGGCGATCTCCGACGGGTGCACCTCGTGTGCGAACCGCACCCCGACCTCGTCGAACACGTCGAGGATGGGGTTCCACCGGTCGGCGAAGTCCTGGTACCCGGCGTCGACCATCGCCTCGGTGGCTGGCGGGAACATCGCGACGTACTTCCAGATCGACGACCCGGTAAAACCGGTGACCGTCTTGACCCCCAACGCAGCAGCAAGCCGCGCCGTGTTCTTCAGCTCCTCGGCCGCACGCTGCCGCACGCCCTCCGGGTCGCCGTCGCCCCACACGACATCGGGCAAGATGTCGCGGTGCCGCTGGTCGATCGGGTCATCACACACGGCCTGGCCTTTGAGGTGATTCGAGATCGTGTACACCTTGAGGTTGTACTTCTCGAGCAGCGCAAGCTTGCCCGCGACATACTCTGCGTCATCCCAGCGCCACGGGTCGAGGTGATCGCCCCAACAGGCAATCTCGAGGCCGTCATAGCCCCACTCCGACGCCAGGCGCGCAACTTCTTCAAACGGCAGGTCGGCCCACTGGCCGGTGAACAGGGTGACAGGACGGGTCATGAAAATACTCCTCGGTCAATGTAGATCGAAATAACGGATGCCATTGGCTTAGCGAGCGTCGGACGTCGCGGTCCACGCACTGCCGGTTTCCGCACTGTGCTCGACGGCCTCAAGAACCTGCTGCACCTGCAGCCCGTCGGCGAACGACGGCGTCGGCTGGGTGCCGGCCATCACGTCCACCACGAAGTCGCGGGCCTGGTGGCTAAAGCCGTGCTCGTAGCCGAGCATGTGGCCGGTCGGCCACCACGCCTCCATATACGGGTGCTGCGGCTCGGTGACGAGGATCCGGGTGAACCCTTGGCGGTCCGCCGGAGCCGTGGCGTCGTAGAAGCCCAGCTCGTTGAGGTTTTCGAGATCGAACGAAATCGCGCCCTTCGAGCCGGACACCTCGATCCGGAAGGCGTTCTTCCGCCCGGTCGACATGCGGGTTGCTTCGAACGAGCCGACCGCTCCGCCGTCGAACCGTCCAGTGAACAGGGCGAGGTCGTCAACGGTGACGTCGCCCATCTCCTCCGACGCGGTGCCTGACAGCCCGGACACCTCGGCGAGGATCGGGCGCTGCTTCACGAACGTCTCCAGCATGCCGCTCACCGAGGTGAGCTTCTGCCCGGTGATGAACTGGGCCAGGTCGATGGCGTGGGCACCGATGTCACCGAGCGAGCCGGATCCGGCCAGGTGCTTCTGCAGCCGCCAGGCCAGGGGCACCTCGGGGTCGACGAGCCAGTCCTGCAGGTAATTGGCGCGTACCTGGCGGATCTCGCCGATCGCGCCCGAGGCCACGAGGTCGCGGGCGAACGTCGCCGCTGGCACCCGGCGGTAGGTGAATCCGACCATCGCGTAGACGCCCTTGGCTGCGGCCTTCTCGGCAGCCTCGGCCATGGCGCGCGCCTCCTCAACGGAGTTCGCGAGCGGCTTCTCGCAGAGCACGTGCTTGCCAGCCTCGAGTGCGGCGATGGCGATATCGACGTGCGAGTCGCCCGGCGTCACGATGTCGATGACATCGATGTCGTCACGAGCGATCGCGTCACGCCAGTCCGTCGCCGTTTCGGCCCAGCCGAATTTCTCGGCGGCGGCCGATGCCGCTTCGGCGTTGCGACCGACGAGCAGGGTCATCTCGGGGTTCGCGGGCAGGTCGAAGAACCGGGGAGCAACCCGCCAGCCCTGTGAGTGCGCGGCCCCCATGAAGCCGTAGCCGATCATGGCGATCCGAAGCGGTGGTTTTTCTGGCACAGTTCCTCTTTCTCTGGCGTTCCATGACACATCACGGAAATGGGTGGGCGGTCACGCGGAGCAGGGCGGGGCACCGAACGGCGCCCCGCCCTGCAGCGCCTACGACTCGAAAGCCGTTGGCAGGTACTTGTCGACGTTGTCGCTGGTCACGACCGGCGCGTTGAGCACGATACGGTTGGGCACCTCGATCTCGACCAGGTCACTCAGCGCCTTTTGCTGCACAACCAGTCGAGCGAGACGGATACCGTCAGCGGCCTGAGTGGACGGGTAAATGACCGTCGCCTTAAGCACACTCTCGCCGCCCTTGATCAGGTCCATGGCATTCTTCGACCCGGCTCCACCGACCATGATGAACTCATCGCGGCCGGCTTCATCGATGGCAGCCATGACGCCGATGCCCTGATCGTCGTCATGGTTCCACAGTGCATCGATCTTCGGAGCGGCGGAGAGCAGCTGCGACGCTGCGGCTTCGCCACCCTGCACTGTGAAGTCAGCGGCGACCCGGTTGGAGACCTCGAGGCCGCAGTCCTCGAGCGCGTCCTTAAAGCCCTGGCTGCGGTCCTGGGTCAGCGGAAGTGAGTCGATTCCGGCGATCTCGGCGACGACAGCGTCGGGGTTGTCGCCGACCTCTTCACAGATGTAGGTACCAGCCGAGACGCCCATGCCGTAGTTGTCACCGAGGATGGTGACGCGCGAGGCAAAGGTGCTGGAGAACTCACGGTCGACGTTGATCACCGGAATACCGGCCTCCATCGCCTGGATGGCAACCTCCGTCAGCGCAGCCCCGTCGGTGGGGAGCAAAACGATGGCGTCGACCTTGTCGTTGATGAAGCCCTCAACCTGACTGATCTGCAGGTTGGCGTCGTTCGTTCCTTCCGCGACTTTGAGGTCGATGTCGTCGTACTTCTCGGCTTCGGCGAGCGCCGCCGAGTTGATCGCTCCGAGCCAGCCGTGGTCAGCAGCGGGGCCAGAGAATCCGATGGTGATGGTGTCGCCGCTGGCCTCGTTGCCCTCGACGGATGCATTGGTGGGCTGTGTGTTGTTAGTTTCGGTTCCTGCGGTACAACCGGTCAGCAGACCGGCAACGGCAAGGACGGAGCCCGCGGTGACGAGCATCCTTCCCCGCGACGTGCGAAGTGCAAGCATGTTTCCTCCAGGTTGAGCGAATTGCACGGGCGCCAACGAGGGGCGCAGGCACCCCAAAGCCTCGTGCGTGCTCCTGTGTCCTCATCGACGCGCCCACCATAGCAGAAGTGCTGATCGAATCGCCGACTTTATATTGTCGATCGACATATGTGTGTTATGTTCCCCTCATGATCAACGATGACCATGCAGTGCTGCTTGAGGTGCGCGGCATCACCAAGGCGTTTGCCGGGGTGCAAGCGCTCAAGGGAGTCGACCTTACGGTGCGTCCCGGCGAGGTGCACTGCGTGCTCGGCCAGAACGGCGCCGGCAAGTCGACGCTGATCAAGACGCTCTCGGGCGTACACGCTCCGGACGATGGTGAAATCGTCTGGCAGGGCCAGACCGTCACGATTGCCGACCCCGTTGCCGCGCTCGATCTCGGCATTGCCACCATGTACCAGGAACTCGACGTCGTCGACGGTCTCACCATTGCCGAGAACATCTTCCTCGGTCATGAACGATCCACCGGCGGGATGCTTCGGGTTGGCGAAGCAAACCGCCTCACTCGCGAGCTGCTCTCAAGACTTGGGCACGGAAACATTCCTGCCACGACAGAAGTCAGCCAGCTGTCTGCGGCGAACAAGCAGATCGTCAGCATGGCTCGCGCCCTTTCTCGTGACACCAAACTCATCATCATGGACGAACCGAGCGCCGTATTGGACTCCGGCGAGGTGGCCAACCTGTTCCGGGTCATCCGCGAGCTGACAGCGCAGGGCATCGCGGTCGTCTACATCTCCCACCGGCTCGAAGAGATCCGGCAGATCGGCGACCGAATTTCGGTGATCAAGGATGGCCGGTCGACCGCGAGCGGCCTGAGCGTAGCCGACACCAGCACAGCCGATCTCATTCGGCTGATGACCGGTCGCGACGTTGCCAATGTCTTCCCGCCGGCGACGCCGGTGGCACCGAACGCACCCGTACTCCTCGACGTGCAGGACCTTCACCTCCGTGGTGCTTTCTCCGATGTGAGCTTCACGGTACGTGCCGGCGAGATCGTCGGGTTGGCTGGTCTGGTTGGTTCAGGAAGAACCGAAATACTGGAGACGATTTATGGAGCGCGGAAGGCGACATCCGGAACCGTTTCGATCGACGGGCGAACCTTGGCTGCAGGATCCGTCGCCGCCGCTGTGCGCGCTGGCATGGGCTTTTCACCGGAGGAGCGGAAGAGCCAGGGACTCCTGCTCGACGAGCCGATCTTCAAGAATGTGACCCTGTCAACCTTCGGGCGGTTCGCGCGCGGTGGGGTGCTGAACGAACGAGGCGAGCGGGACGCCGCGAAGGAGCAGATTGCGGCGCTGGAGCTGCGACCTGACGATCCCGACCGACCGGCCCGAACATTGTCCGGTGGCAACCAGCAGAAGATCCTGCTCGCGCGCTGGCTCGTACACGGCACCAAGGTGCTGTTGCTCGACGAGCCCACCCGCGGTGTCGACGTCGGCGCTCGTGCAGAAATCTACGCGCTGATTCGGCGCCTGGCCGCGGCCGGAACAGCGATTGTCGTCGTGTCGAGCGAGATCGAGGAAGTGCTCGGACTGAGCGACCGCGTCCTGGTCATCGGCGACGGCGAGGTTCTCACTACAACAAACGCAAGCGACATCGATGAATCCGGCGTACTGGATCTGGTTCTGAAAGGAAGTGCCGCGTGAGCGAGCAAACCACCACCTCCGAGCCAGCGCTGGCCGGTGCATCACAACAGGCGGAGCGGCCAAGTACTTTCCGGCGAGTGATGGGAGGATCCGTCGGCCGAAACCTCGGACTCGTCATCGCCCTGGTGGTGCTCTTCATCATCGGCACCGTCACCGCCGGTGACCGGTTCGCCGATGTGAACAACTTCCTCACGATCATCCGATATGCGTCGGTCATCGGCGTGATCTCGATCGGCATGACTTTTGTGATTACGTCAGGCGGCATCGATTTGTCCGTCGGCTCCGTCATGGGCCTCGCCTCGGTTGTCGCCAGTCTGGCGGCTGTTCAGGCGGCAGCGACCCAGAGCAGTTGGTTACTCATGGTCGTCGTCGCGCTTGCCGTCGGTGCCGCTGCTGGTCTCATCAACGGAATCATCATCGCCTATGGCAATGTCGTGGCGTTCATGGCCACCCTTGCAATGTTGGTTGGAGCGCGCGGACTTGCCGAGCTGATTTCCGGGAGACGAACACAGATCGTGAACAACCGTGACTTCCTTGAAGTCATCCGCGCCGACTTCCTGGGCGTACCGGTTCTGATTTGGATCTTTGCGGCGGTCGCGGTTGCTGGCTGGTTCCTGCTGAACCGCACAACGTTCGGCCGGCGCACCGTGGCCATCGGCGGCAACGCCGAGGCGTCCCGGCTGGCTGGCATCAAGGTGAAGAGACACCTCGTCTACATCTACCTGCTCGCCGGAGTCACCTCGGGTATCGCGGCAATCATGATGCTCGGCCGAACGACGGCGGGCACCTCCACCCACGGCACGCTGTACGAGTTGGACGCCATCGCCGCTGTCGTAGTGGGTGGCACGCTGCTCATCGGTGGTCGCGGAACCATTGTCGGCACCGTTCTCGGTGTCCTCATCTTCTCGACACTCACCAATGTGTTCACGCAGAACAACCTGGATACCTCGGTGCAGCAGGTGGCGAAGGGCCTCATCATTGTGATCGCCGTTCTGCTGCAGCAGCGCTTCGCCACCCGAGGCGCTGCGGCACGGAAGCGTTAAAGTGCGAATCCCCTCCCGGCCAGAGCCGGGAGGGGATTTCTCGTTAAGCGGCGACGAACTCGAGGACCGGCAGGTGATCGAGGCTCTGGCTGGTGTTGTTGACCTTGCGCACGGGCTCTCCGACAGTGATCTTGCTGACGCGGCGAACCAGCGCGCTCAATACGGCGAACGCCTCGAGGCGTGCGAGACCCTGGCCGGCACAACTGTGAATGCCGTAACCGAAGGTCAGGTGGTCGACGGGGTTTCGCTGAACGAGGAAAGCGTCCGGGTCGTCGTAGTGACGCGGGTCGCGGTTGCCCGCTCCAAAGAGGATGGCCAACTGGTCCCCGGCAGGGATCAGAGTGCCATCAACTTCAGTGTCCTCCTTGACCAGCCGGCCCTCGGCAAGCATGAGCGCTTCGTAACGAAGGACCTCGTTGAACGCGGAAGGGATAAGAGACGGGTCCTGACGCAGGATCTCATACTGGTCGGGGTGAGCGGCGAACTGCGCGATCGCGTTTCCGATCGCAGCGATCGTGGTGTCCATCCCGGCGGCGACATACTGGTGAATGATTTGACCAGCGTTGGATGCGCCGATGTCACCACGGTCGGCCGCATCGAAGATTGCGCGCCCCATGCTGCCCTCGGTCAACTCTGAGCCCTGCAGGGTGCTCGCCCACTGGAACAGTTCGCCAGCGATCGGAAAGTTCTCCGCCGTGCGCTGGTTCATTGGACCGAGCACATTGAATGCCGCTTCGCCCCAGCCGAGTACCTTGTCGCGAACATCCCCCTGCAGGCCGATGAGGTCGATAACGACCTGGAGCGGAAGCGCCCGAGCGAGGTCGTCCATGGCATCGAAGGAGCCGCGCTCAACGAGGTTAGCAACCAGAACGTCCGCCTTCTCGTCGATACTGCTCTTGAGTCCCCGCAAGGCACGAGGCGAGAGATTCTCCGTGAGGGCGGCTCGAAGTCCGGTATGGACAGGCGGATCCGCAGCCATAGTTGTCCCGACGAGAGCGCCGTTCATCGCATCGTTGAAGGCGACCGAGTTCGAAGAGAACGCCTGCCAGTTGGCCAGCGCGTCACGAATGGGGTCATACCGCGTGAGTGCCCAAACGCCGTTCGTGCTCAATCGCACGACTGACGCTTGTTCGCGGAGCTCGGCAAAGACGGGGTACGGGTTCGCCAGTGTTTCATCTGACCAGAGATCGATGTCGGATGTGGCGATGGTTGCAGAAGTCATTGGGCACCTCGGAAGTGACTCGTGATTCGTCCGGAGCGTGTCTGGGGCGAATCTTCGGGCGGGGACGGACGCTGCGCGGGTTCAGGTCGACTGTGACATGCAGCTCCCGGCACCGGACCGCTTCCTTCAGTCAAAGCCCGAGGCGACGGAAGATCAAGTGAATTGTCACGATGAATAGTGAATTGTCGTTATGCACTTCATGCACGGCGCGAATATCGGGTCTCCTGGCGCAGCATGCCTGGCCCCGTCTCAGGCGGTCGGCAGCGTCGACGCGGCCTCGGCGAGGAGCGCGCGAAGCCAGACCCGGAACTGTTCATCAGCGAATCGCGGATTCCAGATCATGTCGATGCCGAGCGTCTGGATCGGGAACGGAAACTCCTCTACGCGCAGGTCTAATGTGTCTCGAAATGCCGAAGCGACCCGGTGCCGCTGCACGGCGACACCTCCGGCATTGCCGACGAGATGAGGGATGAGCAGTGAATCGGTGACCTTCTCACGGACCGAGTACTTCACGCGCTCTTCGTCGAGGATCGTGTACGGACGAAGCTTTGCTGGCGACGCGTCGAAGATGACATGCGGGAGAGTTTCCAGTAACGCCGGTGCGTCCGCATCCCGCGGCGCTCGGCCCGGAGCGACCACGACCCATCGATCCTCGTAGAGGCGCTCCCGCGGATATGGCGAGGGGAAGGTTTCGGAGAGCAAGGTAACGAACACCCCGTCATCGGTGAACATCGTGGGGGATCGCATCGTTGTCGTGACCAGACGCAGCACCATATTGGGTGCGCGTTCCGCGAGAAGTCGGGAGATCGCGCTACCGATCACGAATACCGTGCTCGTCGTCATGGCCATTGTGATCTCACGATTGTCGGTCGCCGGGTCGAAGGCCGTTGCACTCACCAATCGAGCGGTTCGGCGGAGCGCCCCGCGCAATGGTGCGATCAGCTCCATAGCCCGGGGAGTGAGCACCATGCCGGTCCCTTGCCGAACCAACAGCTCGTCACCCATCAACCGCCGCATCCGCTGGAGAGCGTGGCTCATGGCGGGCTGGGACATTCCCACCCGCTCGGCGGCACGAGTCACCGACTCCTCTTCGAGCAATGCGAGGAGTGGAACAAGCAGGTTGAGATCCACCGAGGCGAGACGACCGAACTCGACGTCTCCGCGCCAGTCGCGATCGCCATTACTCATCGTCGTGATGCCTCACCACGCGGAGCGGACTGAGTACTTCGCCAATGCGGTACTGCCCGCCAAGCAGAATCTGTCCGTGACCGGTCAGAGAAGCTGTGGCTTCTCTGCCGTCCCAGCCATCGACATCCGTTTTCTCATCACTGAAGACGAGGTCGGCAAACCGCAACATTCTGCCGCCGTCTCGCCCGCCGCGCTCTCGAACCAGAAGCGCGCCACTGTCGGTTTCGACGTCGATTCGTGGGTCGCGCAATTCGATGTCGAGAGCGCCCCAATGGCCCTTCAGGCGCACGGTTCCCAAGAACCGCTGGCTGTCACCATCGGCGTTGTCGCCTGCACTCGGAAAGTGGAATCCCTGGTCGGAACGGAAGGCGGGCTCGATAACCTCGACCACTCCATCGTCAAGGTTTTCGATGTACGCGATCAGGCTTTCCTTGATCGGCCAACGGAGCTCCAGGTTTGCGGCGGTCATTCGTCACCGGTCTTTCATCTCGGGGATGTCAGACGGCGACGCAAGCACAGGTCATCGTCGTCCCGCGAATAGCGTAAGGCATGAAGTATTCGAACCGTGCATGTACTCGATGTGGAATCTTCATTTGACGAGGTTCGGAAGCCGGGCGAAGCTTGCTGGAGTCGACGCGACAATGCCGCCGTGTCGAGGTACGGAGGCATCATGAAAATCATCCTGGACCGCCCACGCTGCGAAGGCCATGGACTCTGCGAGGAGGCCGCACCGCGGCTCATGCACCTCGACGACGAGGGCGAATTGATCCTCGACATTGAGGACATCACTGAGAACGATCTGGATAGCGCCAAGGCATCCGTGCGGGTCTGCCCGGTTGCAGCGCTGCGCCTCGAATGACCACGGCAACTCCACACCGGATCGTCGTGGTCGGCAACGGCATTGCCGGCCTCACGGCAAGCGACTCGTTGAGAACAGCCGGTTTCGACGGTGAACTCACAATCATCGGTGACGAATATCACCCGCCGTACAGCCGACCGGCGCTGTCGAAAGCCGCGCTTCTCGACGACGGTGAGATGACGTCGCATCACCTGCCAGCTCCCACCCATGAAGCCTCCGAAATTCTCGGGGTCAGCGCGTCGAGCCTCGACACTGACAACAAAGTCGTTGGACTGGCAGACGGAAGCGAGGTTCCGTACGACGCCCTGGTGATCGCCTCAGGGTCACGGGCCAGACGACTGGGTTCCGGCGACGCAGGCGAGGCGGAGCGCGAACTGACGCTCCGCACGCTCGATGATGCGCTCGTGCTCCGGCAGCGAATCGCGACGCAGCCGTCGGTTGTCGTTCTCGGTGGCGGCGCCCTGGGGATGGAAATCGCATCCGGCTGCCTCGACGCGGGATGTGCCGTGACGCTGGTGTCGAGCGATCCGCCGCTCGTCCGTCAGCTTGGGTCTCATCTCTCGGAGTACTTCCTTGCGGCCGCGCGTCGGCGAGGCCTGACGATTGCCACGTCGCCAGCACGCGAGGTGCATCACCGGGAGGCGCACTCGCGGGTAGTTCTCGCCGACGGCTCGAGCCTTGAAGCCGAACTGGTCATCAGTGCGGTCGGAGACCTGCCCAACACCGAGTGGTTGCAGTCGAGCGGCCTTCTCCTCGGCGCTGCACTCAGGGTGGACAGTCGCGGTCGGGTCGCCCCGGATATCGTCGCTGCCGGAGACGTTGCTGCATTCCCGACCGCCCGTGGCATCCGCCGGGTGCCGTTGTGGACCAGCGCGATCGAGCAGAGCAAGGTTGCCGCGCTGACCCTGGTGCGCGGCAATGACGCTCCCGAACTCAGCTTCCAGCCGTACTTCTGGACGGAGCAGTTTGGGCTGAGCCTCAAGGCGAGCGGATACCTGCCCCTGGCCGGTGATCCGGAGGTCCTGGAAGGCGACCTGCGCGAGGACAAGGCACTCCTCCGGTGGTCCCATGACGACGGCACCGGAACCGCCGTGGCCATCAACTACCGGATTCCGATCCCGAAGTTGCGTCGACTGAGCAGTGCACTAGCCGCGGCGGTGTCACCCGCAGCTTGAGCGCAGCTCCCCTGAATTAGGACGACCCGCTGAGAGCCGCGGCAACGCGGTTTACGCGGGCTTGGTCGCCTTGCCGTCGAGCCAGAGCATGTCCGACTCGTCGCGATGGGTTCCGGTCGTCCCAACGAACTTCGCGTCGATCTGCGAACCCTTCTTAATGACGTGCACGAGCGCCATGCCGTGGCCCCTGCCCAGCCCGTAGTCCGTTCCCAACCACTCGAGAATCTCGCCTGCTTTGACGGACTCACCCTCGAAACCCTTGCTGTGAGCAATCTCGACGAGCTGGCGCGGCGTAAGCCCGGTCTTGTCCTCAATGGTGTCGAGGTATGCCTGAAAGGACATGGTCACTCCTCTTCGTTGGCTGTCACCGTAGCAAGTCAGCGACCTAGTCCGCACCCATCAGTTGCGGTTTGAACGCGGCGGCTCGCGCACGAAGCGCATCGGCGACGGCGGCAACGGCGGGCTGTCGAAGTGAATCGGGCCTCAACACCATCCAATACGGTAGTTCCTCACGGAAGTGCTCGGGCAGCAACCGCACAAGGTCGTCGTGCTGGTCGGCCATGAAGCACGGCAGAAATCCCACTCCAGCGCCTGCCCGGGTGGCTTCGACGTGCACAAAAACATTGGTCGACGTGAGCGCGTCCCTCATCCCCGGCACCAGCCGTCTCGGCATGTCGAGAGCGTCAACCTGCAGCATCGAATCGACAAAATAGACGAGCGGATGCTCCATTAACGCGGCAGGGGACGCGGGCGTGCCATGCTCCTCGAGCCACGCCTGGGAGGCGTACATCCCGAGAATGTACGACCCCAGCCGAATCGCTTCAGCCCGGTGCGCGTGCGGCTCTCCGACCACTACCTCAATGT
This sequence comes from Okibacterium sp. HSC-33S16, assembly GCF_024171565.1. GTDB lineage: Bacteria > Actinomycetota > Actinomycetes > Actinomycetales > Microbacteriaceae > Mycetocola_A. The sequence goes on along the minus strand of NZ_JALJZZ010000002.1, from coordinate 120,436 downwards.
CGAGTCCTGAGCGGTTTTGCAGAGCGGGACGCGTCACCGTGATGATTTCGACGTTGAGTTTGGGATGGCGGCGCTGCAACTCGGCGATCGCGGGAACGGCGATGTATGCGCTGAATCCGTCGGTCGCCGACATCCGCACAACACCGGACAGCCCGGCGGGAGTCCCGCTCGGTTCCGCCAACGCTGCGACGGCGGCTTCGACCCGTTCAGCGGCGGCGAAGACCTGTGTTCCCAGCTCCGTCAGCTCCCAGCCCCCTGCCGTTCGTGACAGCACACGACCGCCGAGATCGCGCTCCAGCGCGGCGATGCGACGCGAAATAGTGGTGTGGTTGATGCCCAGGTCATCCGCCGCGGTGGTGAAGCGACCGGTCCGGGCGACCGCCAGCAGGACAAGCAGGTCGTCGGGGTTCGGCGTGCGTGTCGGTGGTGGAGAGGCGGCCATGTCTGCAATTATGCACACGCGGTGTGTTGACTTGGTCATTGTGACCGCCTGAACCAGCGCGAATACTCGATACAGCCGCGCTCCTCCCCGGATGCGGCGCGCCGGAACCGTTCGTGTCAGTGCAGACACAAAGGAGAAGACAATGAGTGTTCCCAGCCCAGCCGTTTCCACACGGAGAGGCGAGCCCACCGAGAAGTCCGGGCTGAAAAAGATCGTCGCCGCATCCATGGTCGGCACCGTCGTCGAGTGGTACGAATTCTTCCTTTACGCCACCGCGGCGAGCCTGGTGTTTGGCGCGTTCTTCTTTCCGAACGCTGGTAGCCAGCTGGACGGCATCATTGCTGCCTTCCTGACCTACGCCGTTGGTTTCATCGCTCGCCCGCTTGGCGGGATCGTCTTCGGCCAGATCGGCGACAAACTGGGCCGCAAACACACCCTGCAGGTGACGATCATTCTCGTCGGTGTCGCCACGTTCCTGATGGGTTGCCTCCCCGGGTTCGACTCCATCGGGTATTGGGCACCGGCGCTCCTCGTGATCCTGCGCTTCATTCAGGGCTTCGCCGTCGGCGGCGAGTGGGGCGGAGCCGTCCTGCTCGTTGCCGAGCACAGCCCCAACAAGTCCCGGGGATTCTGGTCCAGCTGGCCTCAAGCCGCTGTTCCGGTCGGAAACCTCCTCGCCACCCTCGTGCTCCTCACCACCTCATGGATCCTGCCGGAAGACCAGTTCATGAGCTGGGGCTGGCGTATCGCGTTCTGGCTCTCCGCCGTGATCGTTGTCATTGGCTACTACATCCGCACGCACGTCTCCGAAGCACCGATCTTCCTCGAGGCTCGCGCCCAGGTTGAGGCGGAGAAGGCCATCAGCTACGGCGTCGGCGAGGTCGTCAGGAAGTACCCGCGCGGTGTGCTCAGCGCCATGGGCCTCCGCTTCGCCGAGAACATCCTGTACTACATCATCGTCAGCTTCTCAATTGTCTATCTGGTCACCGTGCACCAGTACGACACCAGCCAGCTTTTGCTCGCCCTCCTCATCGCGCACGTCGTGCACTTCCTCGTCATCCCGCAGGTGGGTCGCCTCTCGGACCGTTTCGGCCGCAAGCCGGTCTACCTCGCCGGAGCGATCCTCGGCGCAACCTGGGCGTTCTTCGCATTCCCGATGTTTGACACCCTCAACCCGGTGCTCATCGTTGCTGCCATCACTATCGGACTCTGCTTCCATGCCCTGATGTACGCTGGCCAGCCCGCAATCATGGCCGAGATGTTCCCAACCCGGATGCGTTACTCGGGTGTCTCCCTCGGTTACCAGGTCACCTCGATCCTCGCGGGATCGCTCGCCCCCATCATCGCAACGGCCCTGCTTCAGCGCTTCGAGTCGTGGGTACCCGTGGCGATCTACCTCATTATCGCCTGCGCCATCACGGCTGTGGCCGTGATCACACTCAAGGAAACCCGTGGAGCTTCACTGTTCGAGGTCGACGCCGAGGACGCTCGCAAGCACGGTCTCGAACCGGTGACCGTGCCCACCGAGAAGTAGGACGGGCGCGTTTCCGATCGACGACCTCAGCGCCGACCGGAACGTGCCCGAAGCATCCGCAATTGAACTTCGTGAAGGACTCTCGATGACCGACATTCCCAACCCCGCGCCCGATACGGTGTCGTTCCCCCGGCCGCTCGCCGGCAAACGGGCGCTCGTCACCGGCGGCGCCAGCGGGATCGGCGCAGCTGTCGCTCGAACGCTGGCGGACCGCGGTGCTCACGTCGTGATCGCCGACCGCGACCGCGACGCCGCCGAGCAGCTGAGCAAGGAGATCTCCGGCTCCAGCTGGGTGGTCGACTTTCTGGACCCGAGTGCCGTCTCGGATGCCGCGCTCGCTCCAGCACTCGACGGAATCGACATCCTTGTGAACAACGCGGGCATCCAGAAGGTGAGCCCGATCGAGGAATTCGACCCGGCGGACTTCCGCCGCATCCTGACGCTCATGCTCGAGGTGCCGTTCCTCCTCATCCGGGCAGCACTTCCGAGCATGTACGCACAGGGGTTCGGCCGGATCATCAACGTGTCGAGTGTGCACGGGCTGCGGGCGTCGCCATTCAAGAGTGCCTACGTGACCGCGAAACACGGGCTCGAAGGGCTCTCCAAGGTCACGGCCCTTGAGGGCGGCGAGCACGGGGTGACGAGTAACTGCGTCAACCCGGGTTATGTGCGCACTCCCCTGGTCGAGAAACAGATTGCGGATCAGGCCGTGGTGCACGGCATCCCGGAGGACGAGGTGCTGTCGAAGATCATGCTCACCGAGAGCGCGATCAAACGCCTGGTGGAGCCGGCCGAGGTTGCGTCGCTGATCGGCTGGCTGGCGTCACCCGACGCCGCAATGGTGACCGGCGCGAGCTACACGATGGACGGCGGCTGGTCGGCGCGGTAGCCGATCATCTCTCAGACCGAGGCGGTTGCCTCCCGGTAGCCGTCGAGCAGCGCTGCCGTGAACTCGGCCGGACGCACGACACTGACCATGTGACTCGCGCCCGGCACCGTCACCAGACGAGCGTTTCGAGTTGCCGCGAGGTAACGGCGAGCGTGTGCGCGCACGTGGTCGAACCGACCGTTGACGAAGAGCACGGGAACGTCAATCTCGGCGAGGCGTTCGACCGGGCGCAGTGTCAGCAACGAGAGCAGCACGTCGTCCATCACCTCGAGCGCGACACCACCCGAAATCACGTCGGTGGCGCCGGGCTGCGGCACAAACAGTCGCACGGTGAAGTCGTTCAGGGCGCGCCCCCGGTCCGGGAACGCGTGGATCCCCTTCGCCAGAGCGCGCCAGGTGTGCATCACGATCGGATGCGGCACGGTCGCGCACGCGGCGGCGAGCAGTCCGGCGACCCTCCCCGGGTTTCGCGCGACCCATTCGATGGCGAGATAGCCGCCGAGCGAAAACCCCACGAGATAGGGCTGATTTCCGGATGCCTCGGCGGCCGACACTGCATCATCGATCGATTGCAGCGCCGCCTCGAGGGTGAAACGTTCGCCGATGCGCGTGCCATGGCCGGGCAGGTCAATCGCGATGGCCGGAATGCCGTGTGCGGTGAGCTCCTCGACCTGGTGCCGCCAGAGTGTCGCCGATGTGCGGAGACCGTGGACGAAGATGACGGGAGCGGGCATGCTCCTCATCCTAGATTCGCCTGAGGCGCGCGAACCTCCTCGGCTCGAGGGGCGTCAGCGGGCTACCGTCGACACGACCGCGTCCACCCACCCTGCAGCGCGGGCCAGTTCACCGTCCAAGAGTGGCCCTTCGTAACCATGCACCCGAAAGGTCTCCTGCTTTACCATCGTCTCAAAACCGAGCGATCGCAGTTCATGTCTCATCGCTTTCGCCGCCGAGCCGGGCAACCTCGGCGAGTCCACGCGGGTGTCGAAGGCGATGGCGGCAATCGGCGTGCTGGGCCGCTCCAGTTGATCAAGCCACTCCCGGATTCCGCGGGCGGGCTGGTGGGGTGCCGCGTGTTTGGTGACAGCCTCGGCACGGGTTGCGGGGCGCGTCATGGAGAAGGCGTGCGTCGGTCCGCCAACAACAACGAGGTCGTACCCGTCGACGGTTGCCGGTGCTGCATCGGAATCCACCACGTCGACCGTCGCTGTCGATCCCAGCCTGTCCGCAATTGCCCGGGCAACCTGTCCCGTGTTGCCCCAGAGGGATTCGTAGACCACAAGTGCGCGCACGGTATTTCCTTTGTCAGTGAGAGGTGTTCCCTCAGCCCTTCTGCAAGTCTGCGCGGCGGCTCGTCGATGTCAAGGAATCCAAGAATCGGCAGTGCCCCAGCTCTGAGCACCCTATGACGCATCGGCGGGAGCCCCGGCGTGCACCTCCCACATACCCATGCAACCAAACATGCAGGAACTGCAAGAAGACGCAGCCAACCTCCAGCCTCCGGTCGTACTCTCAAGCCATGAGCATCCGCGATATTCCTCTCACCACGATCTCCGGCGCCACCACGACCCTGGCAGAGCACGCCGACAAGGTGGTTCTCGTCGTCAACGTCGCCTCGAAGTGCGGCCTTGCGCCGCAGTACGACACCCTCGAGGCGATGTACCAGAAGTACCGGGACCGCGGCTTCATCGTCCTGGGATTCCCGAGCAACCAGTTCTTCCAAGAGCCCGGCGACGGCGAGGCACTCGAAGAGGCGTGCCGCATTAACCACGGCGTCACCTTCCCCCTGTTCGAGAAGACTAAGGTGAACGGCAAGGGCGCTCACCCGCTCTACGAGGAGCTGACGAAGACTCCTGATGCAAACGGCAAGGCCGGCAAGGTGAAGTGGAACTTTGAGAAGTTCGTCATCACTCCCGATGACACCGTGCACCGCTTTCGACCGACGACGGTTCCCGACGCTCCCGAGATTATCTCGGTGATCGAGGATTCACTGGCGCCAGCGGCCTCATCGGCTAGTTAGGCGCTGGAGTCGCTCCAACACCGCACGCCTCGAAGAGATCATTAACCGCCTCGCTCGGAACCTGGTCGCCCCCACCGGTGATGGTGGTGAGTGGAGTCAGAATGTCGGTAGCGATCCCAGCCGCCTCGGCCGCGGAGAGAAGACCTACAAGAACGTCGCGGTCCTGATCGCTGACCCGACCGTCGTCAATCGTGGTGCAGATCTGGTTCTGCAGCTCACGTGCGGCGGCCTCTCCGGCCGAAGACGCAGCTTGCCCCGCAATGTCGGAAGCGGCATCACCAACGGCACTGCACCCCGCAAGCACAACGAAAAACGGCAGGGCGACGAGCGGGACGATTCGACGGAGCATGCCTCGAGCCTACGGTGACCTCCGTTGCGATTCTGAGAAATGCATCGATGCCAGCAAACGCGATCACAGGACACCAGGTGCTCTCAGGATGAGCCGGAACTCCCCTCCTAGGATGGGCACAAACGCGTCTTGGAGGACATCATGAAGTGCCCAACCGATTCAGCCACTCTCGTCATGAGCGAGCGCAGCGGCGTCGAAATCGACTACTGCCCCGAGTGCCGCGGAGTGTGGCTCGACCGTGGCGAGCTCGACAAGATCATTGAGCGAGCCGAGAACGAGTTCACGAAGAGCGCGCCGGCAGCACCCGCCCCGCAGTACTCGCAGAACCCGCGCCCACGCTCGCCTCAGTATGGTGAGCGCGGCGACAACGACTGGCGCGATAACGATCGGCGCTATGACGAGCGCGACGGGTATCGCAAGTCTAAGAAGGAAAGCTGGATCGCCGACCTCTTCGGCTAGGACCTGGTTCGGTCCACATTGGCCGCCTCAGAAGAACGGATGCCGTCACGCACGATTGCGGGACGTCATCCGTCTTCGATTTTTCATTGATGTCGTTGCCCGCGGGCAATCTCGGTGCCCAGCGCATCCAGTCGCTGCGTCCAGAAGCCGCGGAAATGCTCGAGCCACTCGTCGACGGCGTGCAGCGGCTCGGCGTCGATCGCGTAGATGCGCCGCCGACCATCGGCGCGCACGGTGGTGAACCCATGCTCCCGCAGCACCTTAAGGTGTTGCGAGACGGCGGGCTGGCTGATGCCGAACTCTGCGCTGATCAGGGCGACGAGGTCACCGGCTGGTCGCTCGCCATCGGCGAGCAGTTCAAGTAGCCGACGGCGCACCGGATCGCCGAGGATATCGAAGGCGTGCACTACCCGGCGACGCCCTCGGCGGGGTCCGGGCCGACACCGGTGTATGCGGCCAGGCACCGGGCGGCCGCGGCGTCGGCATCGACCTTCTTCTCGCCTGCCGCAATGCTGGCGTCGCGCCAGGCGTCGCTGCTGCGGGTCATGAAGCGAATCCCATCTTCGGACTCCACCCAAGCCATCGCCTCGGCGGGCTCCATGCTGGCACCGGTCGAGAGGTGCAGGGCGAGGCCGAGGAGCATGGAGTCCCAGCCAATGCCGAGGGCACCGGGGCCGAACTGTTTCCAGTCGGCGTCGTCGACGAGTGCAGAGTGCTCGACCTCGAGGGTGGCCGACGACTCGTCGCCGGTGAGGCGAGCCGTGACCCAGCTGACGTCCCCGCCGTACTCCCAGGTGATGGCGAGGGTATGTGGCTTGGCGCACTCGAGAATGTCGCCGCCCGCGTTGCCCTCGAGCTGGTAGCTCCCCCCGAGTTTCAAGTCGCCGGTGATGGGCATGAGCCAGCGCGAGATGCGGTCGCCGGTGGTGATGGCGTTCCAGAGATCGGCCTGGCTCGTGGGGTAAGTCTGCGAGATGGTCATCACTCGCCCGTTTTCACCGTCAATTTCGCGACGGCTCAGCTTTCGGGTGACCGCGTCGATTTGGGCGCCGGTTGCCTCTGTCAGTTCTGATGAATTGGTGTCCATAGGGACAACGTATCAGGCGGCACTTATATGTGCAAGGGGTTCGTTTTGGCGCCGAAAGCCTCCGGAACGCGCTCCGCAGGCAACGGCGGTCCGGGCGGAGTCCCGTCACCAAACGGACGTCCGCCGAGCGATTCACGACCGTGCGCAGTGAGCCAGCCCGAAGCATCCGGTCCCTTCGGAACGATGCCGGTGGGATTGATGTCGGTGTGGACGAGGTAATAGTGCTGCTTGATCTGCTCGAAGTCGATGGTGTCGCCGAATCCGGGGGTCTGGAAGAGGTCACGGGCGTACGCCCAGAGCACCGGCATCTCGGTGAGCTTGTTGCGGTTGCACTTGAAGTGACCGTGGTAGACGGCATCGAAGCGGGCGAGCGTCGTGAACAGGCGGACGTCGGCCTCGGTGATCGTGTCGCCAACGAGGTAGCGCTGATTCTCGAGCCGGTCGCTGAGCCAGTCGAGCCGGTCGAACAGGCGGTCGTACGCCTTCTCGTATGCCTCCCGCGAGCCGGCGAATCCGGCACGGTAGACCCCGTTGTTCACGTCACGGAAGACGAGATCGTTGACCTGATCAATCTCGGCGCGGAGGTGCTCGGGGTAGAGGTCGGGAGCGCCGTCACGGTGAAACTCGGTCCACTCGGTTTCGAAGTCCAGAGTGATCTGCGGGAAGTTGTTTGTGACGACTTTGCCCGAGGAGACGTCGACGATCGCCGGAACGGTGATGCCTCGCGGGTAGTCGGCGAACCGCCGGAAGTAGGCGTCCTGCAACCAGTGGATGCCGAGAACGGGGTCGAGCCCGTCCGGATCAAGGTCGAAGGTCCAGCTGCGGGCGTCGTGGGTGGGGCCGGGTAACCCCAAAGAGATCGCCTCCTCGAGGCCGAGCAACCGGCGGACGATGGCGGTGCGGTTGGCCCACGGGCAGGCGCGCGCCGCGACGAGGCGATAGCGGCCAGCCTCGACCGGCCAGCCGTCGCGACCGTCACGGGTGATCCGGTCCTCGATGTAGTTCGTGTCTCGGGTGTACTCCTCACCCGGTTCGACGTAGCTGCCTGGCGTGGTCTGCTCGGTGGTCATGAATCCAGCCTAAGCAGGTGAGCCGAACGGCACCTCGGGCTTGCGTGAGCCGGATCCATGCGCGACCATCGCGCATCGAGGTGACACCGGCCGATCAGGCTCCGGCGAAGAACGACCCGATGGCCCGCGACAGCCCGACCAGGTCGTTCACGTGCGCGAGTTCGCGAGCCGAGTGCATCGAGAGCAGCGGCACCCCGACGTCGAGCACCTTGATGCCGAGCCGGGTTGCGGTCAGCGGGCCGATCGTTGAGCCGCACGGCACAGTGTTGTTCGAGACGAACTCGGAGTACGAGACGTCCACCGCCGCGCAGGCTCGGGCCCACAGCGCCGCACCGGCGGCGTCGGTCGCGTAGCGCTGGTTGGCGTTGATCTTGAGCAACGGGCCCGAGCCCATCACCGGAGCGTTCACCGGGTCGTGCTTTTCCGGGTAGTTCGGGTGCACCGAGTGGCCCGCGTCGGCGGACAGGCACCACGACTCGGCATACGCCCGCAGCTTGTCCGACACCGTCGCGCCGAGCCCGGCGCCGATTCGAGACAGCACATCGTCGAGCATCGGACCCGAGGCGCCGGATCGAGAGTTCGAGCCGAGCTCTTCGTGGTCGAAAGCCGCGAGCACGTTGATCTGGGCAGCGTCGTCCGGCGCATCGAGCAGAGCGATGAGTCCGGCGTACACCGAGGAGAGGTTGTCCATTCTCCCGGCCGCGAAGAACCCATTCCCCAAGCCAAATCGGCGTGGCTCCTGGGTGTCAGCGGTCAGCACGTCGTAGCCAGCGACGTCCCAGCCGTCGATCCCGGCGATTTTGGCCAGATGGCCGATCAGGTCGGCCTGGCTCGCGTCACCCACACCGAAAACAGGTGTGGTGTGGCGCTGCCGGTCGAGCGTCAGCCCGCTGTTCGCATCCCGGTCCAGGTGAATGGCGAGTTGCGGGATCCGCAGGAAAGGCCCGGTCCGCACGAGATACTCGCGGCCATCACGGGTGACCAGCCGCCCCGCCAGTTCGAGTTCACGGTCGAGCCAGGAGTTGACGAGCGGCCCACCGTAGATCTCAACGCCGGCCTGTAGCCAACCGTGCGATCCGATGGTCGGTTTCGGCTTGAGCTTGAAGCCGGGCGAGTCGGTGTGCGCACCTAAAATTCGAAAAGGCGTTGTCGAAACGGATGCCTTGGGCTGGCTCCACGCGATCACCGCTCCGTCTCGAACGACGTAGCGTTTTCCTGCCCCGGTCGGCCAGTCCTCCGACTCGTTGAGCCGCGTGAAACCCTCACCATCGAGCCTTCGGGCCACCTCGGCGGCCGCGTGATACGACGACGGGCTCGCGGCGATGAACCGACCGAAGTCCTCGATGTAGTCGGCGACGGATTCGGTTCGGGCGGGCGCGTTCGTCATGGTTCCATCCAATCACGCGCCCGCCGATCGCGATTACTGGGCTGTGTAGCCACCGTCGACAAGATACTGCGAGCCGGTCACGAACGACGCGTCGTCCGAGAGCAGGAAGAGCACGACCTTGGCGACTTCCTCCGAAGCACCCAGTCGTCCGATCGGGTGCTTGGCGACCAGTCCGTTGTATGCCTCCTCAGGCATACCCTGAAGCAGTGGGGTGTCGATGTAACCCGGGTGTACCGAGTTGATCCGGATGCCCTGATCCGCGTAGCTGATCGCCGCGGCCTTGGTCATTCCGGCGACGCCGTGCTTGGCGGCGACATACGGCAGCGCGTTGGCGTCACCGACGACTCCGAGAATGGACGACGTGTTGACGATCGCTCCCCCGCCGGCGGCGAGAATCGCGGGTACCTCGAAGTGCATTCCGTAGAAGACGGAGTCGAGGTTGACTCCCATCAGCGCGCGGTATCCGGCGATGTCGATGTCGGCAACGGGTCCCTGCGGGCCGCCGATTCCGGCGTTGTTGAAAGCGAGGTGCAGGCCGCCGTAGGTGTCGACCGCCTTCTCGACAACCGCCTTCACGTCATCGGCATTCGAGACGTCACCGGCGATGGCAACGGCTGTCCCGCCGGCTGCCGTGATCTCGTCAACGACGGACTGCGCCACCTCGAGCTTCAGGTCATTGATGACGACACTCGCGCCCTCAGCGGCCAGCGCTGTCGCGACGGCCTTGCCGATTCCCGAGCCGCCACCGGTGACGACAGCGATCTTTCCTGCAAACTTCTCAGCCATGATTTCTCCTTGACGCCCGCGAGGGGCACATCGAAGGCCGGCCCGAACGACCGGTCACTTAAGCCAACAAGAACCGGTCAGTTTTATTCGTTTTCATGAATGTTTCGAAAACGGATGCTTTCTGTCCGCAGTAAGGCGCCTCCGTCGCGCTCACCCCAACGGGGACCCCCATTGCTCGAGCGCATCCCTCACATCGGTGCGAGCCTCGGTTCGTACCGCGTCGACGTATGCCGCCTCCAGCACGTCGGCGATCCGGACCTTCGCGCCCGTGGACGACGAGAGCACGGCGGCTTCCACCATCGCCAGGCTGTAGACATTGGAGTGCACCTCGCCCGATGGCACGACGCCCGTGCGAAGCGCGGCCACAAATTCGGCAAGCGCCCCGGCAATTTCCTCGGCCTCGCCGCTGTCGACATCAGACGTTACCGACCCACCGGGGGTTCCGGACGGGTCCGAGGCCGCCACCCGCTCGACGACCGGGTCGCCCTCGCCGTCCCAGCGCACAGATCCTCCCGCAGCATTCGCGCGCCAACTGCCGTTCCACGATGTTTCGAGCCCGTCAGCACACCAGCTGCCCGTGTAGACGTACCGGGTGCCACCCTCAAACTCGAATACCGCGGTCGCTGCGGCGTCGCCGGAGTACCAGCTCCAGCCGGGATTGAACTCCTCGCAATAGACCGACACCGGGTCTCGATCGAGCAGATACCGCACGGCGTCAAACTGATGGATCGCCATGTCGACGAGCAGCACGTGTTCCATCTCCTCACGGAATCCGCCGAAGTGCGGCGCTTTGAAGAACTCCGTCGTGACCACCCCGACCTCACCGAGCCGCGCGAGGTCCGCGCGGAACGCGGCGAGCGTGCGGTAGTAACGGCGAGACTGGCTGATCATCAGCAATTGCCCACTGACCTCCGCGGCCGCGGCGAGGGCCAGCCCCTGGGCGACGGTGGGCGCGACCGGCTTTTCGCACAGAACGGGCAGTCCGGCAAAGAGCGCCTCAACGTTCACCGGGTGATGCGCCGCCGGGATGGTGACATTCACGACCGCCTGTGCTTTCGAGGCGGTCGCGACCTCAGTGAGGTTGGTGCCGACGATGACACCGTGAAGCCCAGCCTCTTCCAGAGCGGTCTCCGCTGCTGCCACATTGAGGTCGACGAGACCGACCAGCTCAACGTCTGGCGACTGGGTCAACACGCGAATCCAGTTACGGCCCATCCCCCCGGCGCCAACCTGCACCACGCGGATCGGCTGGTTCCCGCCGATCACAGGAAACGACACTGCGCTCAATTGGCCATCGCTCCCTGATAGCCGTGACCGTTGTAGAAGTCCTCGGTTTCGTACCGCAACAGTTCCGGATCCGTACGCTCAGGCCGCACGGTCACCGCCCACTCCACGCCATTCGCGATCACCCGACGCACTTCCTTCTGGTGGTAGACCGGGTAATCCTGGTCGCCGGGGCTGAAGAAGAAGATCTTGCCGAAGCCGCGCTTGTAGGTCATACCGCTGCGGAACACCTCTCCCCCACTGAATGTCGAAAGGAAGATGAGCTCGTCCGGTGCGGGCACGTCGAAGAACTCGCCGTACATTTCCTGCTGGGGAATGATGAACGGGTGTGGGACCCCTTGGGTGATCGGGTGCGTGGGATCAACGGTCCACACGAGTTCGCGATCCTGCTCCGACCGCCAGCGCAGCGTGCACGAGGTGCCCATGAGCTTGCCGAAAATCTTCGACCAGTGCCCCGAGTGCAGCACGAGGAGTCCCATTCCGGCCAGAACGTGCCTGTGTACCCGGTCGACAACCTCGTCGCTGACCTCGCCGTGCGCAGCGTGACCCCACCACACGAGCACGTCAGTGTTCCGAAGCACCTCGTCAGTGAGGCCGTGCTCCGGGTCATCGAGGGTCACTGTGGTGACCGAGGCCGCAGAGCCGAGGTTCTCCTCAATCCCCTCTCGGATGGTGTTGTGCATACCATCCGGATAAATTTCGGCGATTTCGGGCTGCTCTTGCTCGTGGCGATTCTCGCCCCAAACAACGACGCGGATCGGAGAGGTGGTGTTCGACATGGATGTTTCCTTACCTGTGTGAAGTGAATGAAAAGAAGAGCGGATGCCGGCGAGCGGCGAACGCACGCGGCCTATTTCACAGCGCCGCCGGTTGCCCCCGCTGCGATGTACTTCTGGGCGAGAATGAGCAGCACGATCGCCGGGACCGACGACAGCACGGCGGTCGCCATCACCGCGCTCCAGTTCGAAACCTGGGTTCCGAGGTACTGGTAGATGCCCAGCGTCACCGGCCGCACCTCATCCGTTGTCGTCAGGGTCAACGCGAAGAGGAAGTCGCTCCATGAGAACAGGAACGCGAAGAGGCCAGCCGTGATGAGCGAATTTCGACTGATGGGGACGACGATCGACACGAATGCGCGCACCAGGCCGGCGCCGTCTACGCGCGCCGCTTCCACGATCGACGGCGGAATACCGATCATGAACGCGCGAAGGATGAGGATCGCGAAGGGAATGGCGTGTGACGCGTCGGCGAGGATCAGCCCGGGAATCGAGTTGAGCAGGCCGAGGTCGTTGTACGCGGCGTAGAGCGCGTTGGCGATGACGATGCCCGGGATCATCTGGGAAATGATGATGGCCAACAGCGCAACGTTGATCCATCGAAAGCGGAATTGCGCCAGGGCGTATGCGGCCGGAGCAGCGATAAGCAGGCTGAGAACGACGGTGCCGAGCGAGATGATCAGGCTCGTCACGAGGTTGCCGCCCTGATCGGCGATCGCCTTTTCGTACCCGGCGAAGCTCGGGTTGAACGGGAAGATGTCGGCGGTCAGTGTGTTGCCGGACGGCTGCAGTGACGCGTTGATCATCCAGTAAACCGGAAACAGCATGATCGCCAGGAAGACGATACCGAGGGCGGTGTATCCGGCGGACCGGGTGTTCTGTTTCTGTCGGCGGCGGCTGGCTGCCGCGTGCGGCAGGACAACGGGGACGATGGCCATGTCCGGCTCCTTACTCGTCGACCTGGCGCCGATTGGCGCGGAGGTAGATGATCGCGAACAACAGGGAGATGAGAATGAGGATGTTGCTGAACGCGGCGCCGACACCGAACTCGAAGTTCACGAACGACTCCTGGTAGGAGCGAATCGCGAGCGTCTGCGTCGCGTTCGCTGGCCCACCGTTGGTGAGACCGAGAATGATGTCCAGCACCTTGAGCGTGTAAACCACGCCGAGCAGCAGCACCACGCTGACGACCGGGCGCAGGTTGGGCCAGGTGATGTGCCAGAACGCCTTCCACCCGGTGGCTCCGTCGAGCGCCCCGGCTTCGTACAGTTCGTCCGGAATGTCCTGCAAACCGCCGTAGAGAATCGTCACGTTGAACGGAATCCCGACCCAGATGTTGACCAGAATCACGGCGGTCAGCGCGACGGACGGGCTGGTCAGCCAGGGCACCGAGTCGAGCCCGAAGGTGCCGAGGAATCGGTTGAGGATTCCGCTGTCCTGGTCGAGGATCGACCGCCAGGTCGCGCTCGCCACGATGAGCGGAAGCAGCCAGGGAAGAAGCAGCATCGACCGGAGGAAATTGCTGAGCGGGAATCGGCGCTTGAAGAACGCGGCGAGCGCGAGCCCGATGACGAACTGACCGATGATCGAACCGATGGTGAAGAGCGCGGTGTTCGTCAACGACGGCCAGAACAGGTTGCTCGACACCACGGTGATGTAGTTGTCGAGGCCCACCCAGGGCGCCTCACCCGTGAAGAACGTCTTGGTTGTGTAGTCCTGGAGGCTCATCACGACGTTTTTGACGATGGGGTAGCCAAAGAACAAGACGATGTACAGCGCCGCTGGAACGACAAAGAGGACCTTGGTGATGTTCTCTTTCGAGAACTGCCGCCGCAGCCGACGGCGTTTCTCGCTGGGGGGCAGGGTGCTCCGACGGGGCGCGCCCTCGCGCTCGGCCGGAGCCGATTCGCTGGGAAGACGTGTCAGTGACATCTGTAAACCTTTCAGAGCTCGCGTCGAAACACCCTGCCGAGGCGGGTTAGCCAGCCGATGCTTGAGCGAATGCGTCCTCGACCGATGCCTGGCCGGTCAGCGCAAGTTGGATCGCCGTGTAAATGACGGTCGCGGCTTCGGGCCACTCCTCGCCGAGTTGGCCGGTGCGCGAGCGTGCATTTGCGACCTGTTCGGTGAACGCCTCCATGGTGGGAACCGCCTCCACGTACTCGTCAGCCAGTGCCGTCTTGGTGGGCACCGTGAACCGCTGGGTGGCGAGCTCAAGCTGGTTGTCATCACTCGAGATGCACTCGACGAACGACGCGGCCTTTCCCTGCTTCTCATCGTTTCCGGTCACCGGTACTGTCCACACCTCGCCGCCGAGCGGGGCAATGGGCGTCTGGCCGATCTCGTTCACGGGAACCTGCACGGCGCCCCACTTCACGTCGGGGCTTTCGGCCAGAGCCGGGATCTGCCACGGGCCGTTGATCATCATCGCGGCCTTTCCCGCAACGAACTGATCCTTCACGTCGGCCTGCGACCAGTTGAGGACGCTCTTCGACGACGCTCCGCTGTCAACAAGGTCGACCCACAACTGCAGTGCTTCGGCGACCTCGGGGGTTTCCAGTTCGGTTTCGTCGCCGCCGTTGGTCCACATGAAGGGAAGGAACTGCCAGCTGCCCTCGTAGGTGGCGATGGCGGAGAAGGCGAGCCCATACTGGTCCCCCGTCGTCAGTGCCGACGCGGCCGTCTTGAGCTCGTCCCACGTTGTGGGCGGCTGGATTCCCGCTGCCGCCAGCAAATCTTCGTTATAGAACAGGCCGAGGGTGTTGACGGTGGGGGCCAGTCCGTAGACCTCGTCTTCGTAGGTGGCCGCGTCGAGGATGCCCTCGGCGAAGCCAGAGGTGTCAATGTCGTAGTCGCTGAGCGGCGAGAGTCCGCCGGTTGCGGCGATCTCCTGCAAGTCAGGGTTGTCGAGCATCAGCACATCCGGCAGCGTCTTCGAGGACGAGCGCTGCAGGACCTTCTGAATGAGGTCTTTGCCCGGAACCGTTTCGCGCTTGACCTTCACATCGAGCGCTTCGGCGCATTTGTCGATGGCCGCCTGAATGAGCGTCTTGTCGGGCTCGTTGTTGTAATAGTCGAGGACGGTGAGGGTGTCGGGGTCCCCTCCCGATTTAGCGCCTCCCCCACCGCTGCCGCAGGCAGTGAGTGCGAGAGGAGTGATCGCGGCGATTGCCAGCAACGTGGTTAGTCTGCGTTTCTTCATGAGTGGCTCCCTTGCCAATGTCGGGACGTCGATGTTCCGGTAAAGCGCTTAACTGAGAAGGTGTTCCACCGATTCTGTGCCCCTTGAGCGAGGGTGTCAAGAGAAAAGTTAAGCGCTTTACCAGATCGTGACCCATGACCGGAGACAGCGTCGGTTTGTGCAAGACTTCGAGTCGAGTGTGCTCGAGGACGAGCGCGCGGGATTTGGCTCGGAAGGAAGCATCGTGGCCACCATGCAGGATGTCGCCCGTTTGGCGAACGTGTCGATCGCCACGGTGTCGTTTACCGTCAACAACAGCAAGCCCGTCTCGCCGGCCACGCGTGCCCGGGTCGAAGCGGCGATGCAGGAGCTTGGATTCCGTCGCAACGCGGTAGGAAGGGCTCTCGCCAGCAAGCGAACACACATCCTCGCCCTGCTCTATCCCGCTCTGCAGCACCGCTTCCGGGGAACCGTTGTTGACTTCTTCACGAGTGCGGCCAGCACGGCAAGTGAGCACGGCTACAACCTGGTGTTGTGGCCGGCCGGCAACGACGCGGAACTCGATGAGCTCACGTCGACCGGGCTCGTGGACGGCGTGCTTCTGATGGAGGTGCAGGTTGACGACCCACGGGTGGATCAGCTGCAGAAGTCGAACACCCCGTTCGCGCTGATCGGACGCACCGCCGATCCGTCCGCTCTCGACTACGTCGACATCGACTTCGAAAACACCGTGGCCCAGGCCGTCGACCACTTCGTCGGCCTGGGCCACACCTCCATCGGTCTGCTTGACGGTGGCGTCGGTCGGGGGGCGCTACGCGGTTACGGGCCGGTTGTCCGGATCCGCCAGGCCTATCAGGACGAGATGACCAAGCGCGGCCTGACGTCCTTTATGGCCACCTGCGACGAAAACCCCGCCGCGGGCCGGGCCGCAGCACCAGCTCTTCTGGAGGGAGCACCCGATCTGACGGCGCTTCTGCTGATGAATGAGCACGCAGGTCCCGGGCTCGTCACAGGGCTGCACCGACTCGGCATCAGCGTGCCCGAGGACCTCTCGATCCTCTCACTCGCGTCCTCGCGAGAGATGGCCGCCATGACGGAACCTGAACTCACCGTGATGAGCGCACCGAGCGTCGAGTTGGGGCGTCGGGGCGTCGAGCTGCTGATCGGGCAGCTCGACGGGACAGACGACCACGAACGCCAGTCGCTCGTGATGTGTGCGTTTGAGCCGGGAAAGTCAACGGCAGCACCGCGAGCCATCACCGCCGAGCGCGGTCGGTCCGCGGTCAGGACGAACGAAGCGCGGTGAAATCCGGGTGGCGCTTGAGCGCCGACTCGCCCGCACTACCCCAGACCGCGAGAACGGCGATCGACTCGGCATGCTCACACAGGATGAGCATGGGGGCACCGGCGCGAACCCTCAACACCACGGCACCGGGAACGAGGTGCACGGCCTCGATGTCGGCGTAGGGAACGTCGATGGTCTCCTCGCCGCGGCGGACGAGGAAGCGGCGGTCTGTTGAGGCAAACTCCACCTCGTCGAGTGATGCCCAGGCCGCGCTCGAGCGGTTGGGACGCTGCGTATCCGGAGAGCCAGTCACGGAAGACGCCAACGCTCGGGCCGACGAGGTGAGCGATCGCGTACTCGGGGCGGACTGCCGGTGCCGGCCAACGACCGCGGACTGGGAGAGGAAGATCAGCTCCGTGGCATCCGTTCGAATATTTTTCGACGTCGTGGTTTGCGGAAGGAGTCCGTGCGACAGCGCCCACAGCAGTTCGCTGCCCTGTCGAATACCGGCACTGGGCGGCGCGGCGGTTTCCCTCGCCTGCATCCGCCTGGCGTGCAGAGCCCGGATCACAAAGAACAGGCAGATGGCCGGGACAATGATGGCGAGGGCAAGTGCCGTCTCGGAAATGAACCACGCCACCGTTGAGGCCGGCGCGAGCGATTCTTCGGTCGCGACCCAGACGGAACCAAAGCCCAGAAGCGCCACGATGCCGATGAGGAGGGGCACCACCGGGCGCTGTCTGCGGGTCACGTTCCTAATCTACGGCTAGCGCCCTCACTCAGGAGCAGGGCAATTCGCAACCCCTTGCGCCTCTCACCGGCCGGGGCCTTGACTTGTGGCAGCACTCCAGAGAGGACATCGATCATGAGCATTCCCGCAGACCGGGATCGCGACGGGCGCACAGAGGCCTACGATCGCGACACCGCACCACAAACCCACGGTGCCGTTCCGGCTGAATCACAGAAGTCGTATCGCGAGAATGTGATTGAGCGCGAGAAGGAACGCTTCGGCGGAATGAAGTTCGGCTCTGCCTTCTTCGGCTGGCTCACCGCAATGGGACTCACTGTCATCCTGACCGCGCTGGTCGCGGCAATCGTGGTCGGAGTCTCCGGCGGCGTCGAAGATGCCGCAGAGAGCACGCTCAGCACACAGTTGGGCGGAGTGTTCGTTTACGCCATCGTCGTTCTGGTCATTCTCTTTATCGCCTACTACTGCGGCGGGTATGTCGCAGGGCGCATGGCCCGGTTCAGCGGAGCGAAGCAGGGAATCGCGGTGTGGATCTGGGCGATCGTGATTGCCATTGTGCTCGCCATCCTCGGCGCGGTTGCGGGCAGCCAGTTCAACGTGCTCGCCGACCTCAACACGTTCCCCCGCATTCCGACCGGAGCAGACGAGTTGACGGCGGGTGGAATCATCACCGCGATCCTCGCTCTGATCGTCGCTCTCGGCGCTGCCGTTCTGGGTGGGCTCGCCGGAATGCGTTTCCACCGTCGAGTCGACCGAGCCGGTCTCGGCCGCTAACCGTCAGGAGAAGACATGCTTGATTCACGCGACATCGGCGGCCTCCAGGGCGCCCCGGTGCACGGCCCAGACAACGAGAAGATCGGGACGGTGCACCAGGTGTTCGTCGACGCGGTCACCGGTGCTCCCAACTGGATCACTCTCAAAACCGGGTTCCTCGGTCGGCACGAAATCTTTGCACCGCTCGCCAACGCGACGTGGGACGGCGAAATCATCCACACTGAGCACGACAAGAACGCACTCCTCGCGGCGCCGCGCCTTAACGCCGATGAGGGACTGAGCCCGCACAACGAGGAAGCGCTCAATCGTCACTTCGGGATCAGCGACGTGGACACCGATGGGGGAACGGCTCGCCCGTCGGACGAGTATCCCGAGCGCCCCGAACTGATGGAACGCGCGGCCGCGCAGGAGCGCGATGAACGGGCCGCTCAGGATTCGGCGAGCGATCGGCGGGACGACGGAGCAACCGGCGAACACGCGGCGACGACCGTGGAGCGCGGAGCGCGCGACGACGACTCGGGTGACTTACGGCGTGACCGTGCGGGTCTCGATGAGATCGACACCGACCGGGACGCGCACGCCGACGCGACACCTTCCGGGACGGACAGTGGCTACCCGGCGACCGATGACGGGCACCGAGATGCTCGGGAAAACGCGGGAAATCCGCTCTCCGGCGGGCTGAACGGCAACGTTCCTGAGGGTGACCAGTCCTCGTCGGGACCACGGCACGCCAAACCTAACCCCGCGCTGTAGGCCACTCGAGAATCGTCACCTCACCGGTGCCATTGCGCCCGGATCCCCCTGCCGACAGCGACCCTCAGGGTCATCGCTTATATATCGGAAACGGAATGTCATGATTGCAGCCGGAGAGAACAGGGACGAGCCAGAGATCACGGACGCGCAGAATCCGGTCAGCGACGAGGCCGCTGAGGCGCGCCGGCGGGAACGGCTCCAAGCTCGCGAAGACGAAGCGATCGAGGCGGAACATATCGACAATTTCCTCGCGGGTGGCTCGTACGATGAGTTCTGACCACCAGATCGACTGTGGGGAACGACTTTGACACAATCGCCCTATGCCCACGCGCCTGCTGCTTCTTGCTGACACTCACGTCCCCACACGAGCACGCGAACTTCCCGCCCAGGTCTGGGACGCCATCGACGCAGCCGATGTCGTGTTTCACGCGGGAGACTGGGTCAGCGAGACACTCTTGGACCAGATTGAGGAGCGTGCCACGCGACTCATCGGCGTGTACGGCAACAATGACGGCGAAGCCCTGCAGCGCCGGCTGCCGCGGGTCGCTCAGGCGGTAATCGATGGCATCCGTTTTGCGATGATTCACGAAACCGGAGTTGCGAAAAATCGCGAGGTTCGGGCGGACGCCCAGTTTCCGGACGAAGATGTGCTCGTCTTTGGGCACAGCCACATTCCGTGGGACACGACGAGTGCGAATGGGCTGCGGCTTCTCAACCCAGGTTCGCCCACCGATCGGCGTCGACAGCCGGTGTGCACCTACCTGACGGCCATCGCCGACGACGGAGCGTTGCGAGACGTGTCACTCGTACCCGTCGTGCGAGCATAGGCCAAATGCCCCGGTTCGCAACCCCTTGAGGTCAGGTCAGCAGCCGCCTTAGCGTGGGTAGCCCCGACGATTGGAGAATCATGAGCGATGCAGACACCACCGGTCCCACCGACGACACTTCGGTTGCGGACCAGAACCCGGCAACGGATGGCCTGACCTCCGAGGGCGGCGTGTGGGGGGTTGGTGATCCGAAGGATGAGGATGTTCTCGCCAAGGAGACCGTCGCTAACGACGCCGTTGCCGGTGAGCCGGTTGAACAGGACGCCGCGTTCCTCGACGTCGACGAAGCCGATGTGGAGACGTCGCTGTCTGGCGACTCGATGGACTCCGAGAACGACCAGCACCTCTTCAGCAACACGCACGGTGAAGTTGAACCGGGGAGCGACAACCAGGACACAACAACGTCGCAGTTGACCGATGCCATGGACAGCGACGCTCTCGCGTCGAGCGAAGCGCCAGCCACCGACACAACCGGTTCTGAGAGCTAGGCTCCCGCCGTCGATTCGCGACCTGCCGCTCCCTTCGGGGAGCGGCAGGTCGCCGTCGTTATGCCGCCCGTCGGCCGGCGCAACCCGACGGGTCCGGTCAGATGCCCCACCTAGAATGAATCGGACACGGCGGGAGGCCCCTTGGACGCAGCAACATTTGGTGCAATCGCGCTCGACATCGTGCTGCTTCTCGTTGTGCTTGGCGCCTTCATCCAGGGCTACAGCCGCGGCTTGTTTCGGATCGTCGGCGGCATTGCCGGCATGATCGCCGGGGGAGTGGCGGCCTTCTTCGTGTTGCCACTCATCGCCACCTGGTTGCCGGAGTGGCGGGTGCTCGCTTCGATCGTCGCCGCCGTGTTGCTCATCAGCATCGGCTACACGATCGGTATTGCGCTCGGGAACCTGATCCGTCGACCGCTGCACAAGACCCCGCTCAAGCTGCTCGACAAACTCATCGGAGCAATCGCGAACACTGCGGTCGCCCTTGTCGTCATTTCGCTGCTCGCCTTCAGCGCGCAGGCGCTCGGCGCACCCGTGCTCAGCCAGGCCATGGCGTCGTCGACGGCACTGCGGACGCTCGACAGGCTCATGCCCGCGCCGGTCGAGTCGTTCCTCGCGCAGGTGCGCACGACGGTCATGAATGACGGGCTACCTCGCGTCCTCGACGCAGTCGGCGTACCGCAAACCTCACCGGACCTACCCGCTGTCCAACTGGACTCTCCGGCGCTGACGCAGGCAGCTGCATCCGTTGTTCGAATCACCGGCAACGCACCGTCGTGCGGGACGGGTCGCGTCGGCAGTGGATTCGTCGTCTCGGACGACCGCGTGGTGACCAATGCCCACGTGCTGGCCGGCGTGACCGAGCTCGTCGTTGAAGCGCCGGGTGAGATGCCGAGGTCGGGCCGGATTGTCTACTTCGACCCTGTGGATGACCTCGCGGTGATCGAGGTGCCCGGACTCGACGCCGCGGCGCTGCCGATGTCGCCGACACTCGCGCCGGGCTCCGAGGCCGCGGTGATGGGTTACCCGTTCGGAGGCCCATTCACGGCAGGATCGGCCAGCGTCATTGCGCAAGGGCCGACGCTCGTTCCTGACATCTACGGCAGCAATCCGGCACAGCGGCAGGTATATACCCTGGCCGCCAACGTGCAGCAGGGGAATTCCGGCGGCCCGCTCCTGGCGACGGATGGCTCGGTTGCCGGTGTCATCTTCGCCAAGTCGGATGTCACGGAGAACGTTGGCTATGCCATCACCATGGAGGAGGTGCTTCCGGTCATTGCCCAAGCGCCATCCCTGACGAACCCGGTCGGGACCGGAGCCTGCACTCGCTAGTTGTCACCACGCGTCAGCGAAAATCGCCGGAACCGATCCGCTGGATCCCTGACACGTGAGTGGGAACGACCAGCGGTATGAATGCCGGCGCTCGAACACCGGCTCCGGTGAGGTTGTCACACTTCACGAACTGATCGCCGATCCGCTGGAGGGAGCAACTCGTCGAGACGTTCACGGTGAACGTCGACGGTGAGGGCGGAGCGGACGCCGCTGCGCCCGTTGACAGGGCAGCCACCCCCGCACCGACCAGAAGAGCACCGGCTGCGGCGGTGAGAACAAGACGACCACGTGGAGTGAACATGGGGTGCACTTTCTTTGTCGAGCCCGGCAGCGCCACCACGATCGCGGTGACGAGAATAAACCGGTGGGAGCCGGCAGATCCCATGAGGAAAAGATCGAGCCGGCCCCGCACCTGATCTGTGTTGAGCATCCTCCCCGTCCCGTCGAGGCCACATCGGATGTATCCCCTCAGAACAAGGCGCGGAACCCTGAGATCCGCCGTCGGCGACCCGGGACGTGAGGACAAAACCGGTGGGCTGGCGCGTCAGGAAAACTCCCGGAAGGGCTCGGCATCGCACGGCTTCGGTGGGACACTGGGGCAATGGAGGTGCGGGGTGGCGTACCAGGGTCGGTCCTCGTCGGTCGTGATGCGGAACTGGCGATCCTCAGCGCCCAGCTTGAGCGAGCGAGCGCAGGCAATGCTGTCACTCTCCTGGTGGTCGGTGATCCCGGAGTAGGCAAGACAGCGCTGGTGCGATCGGTCAAGAATCTCACCGGTACCATCACCGAGCTTTATGGCACCTGCCTCCCCCTCACGTCGCTCAGCGTTCCCTTTCTTGCTTTGCGTTCTGCGGTGCGCAATCTCGGCCCGGACGACGGACCGCCGCCCCCGCGGGTCTCCGACACCACCCCGAACGTGCCGGTTCTGATTGACGCCTGGCTGGATGAACTCTGCGCTATCCGTCCGGTCGTTCTCACGATCGACGATCTGCAGTGGGCGGATCAAAGCACCCTGGATGTCCTGATGTATCTCATCGCGGGTCAGGCCCGTCGGGCGTTAGCGATCGTGTGCACCATTCGCACTGATGATTCAAATTTGCGGTTGCAGCGCTGGCTCGCGGATATCCGGCGATTGCCCGACATCACCGAGATCGTCCTGAAACCGCTCGACCGGGTCGCGACCGGAGAGCAGATGGCCAGGCTTTTTGACCTCACTCCGCATCAGTCGCTTGTCGAAGAGGTGTATTCGCATACCCAGGGCAATGCCTACCTCACGCGGCTGGTCGTTTCGGGTCTCTCTCCGGACTCGAGGCACATTCGACCGGACTTTCCCGCCGATTTGCGGTCGGCCGTCCTTCAGACCTGGCGTCAGCTCTCGACCGAGGCACGTCGGCTCACAGAGATCCTCGCAATCAACGGCGGCCCCATCACCGCCGACGACCTTGAGGCGGTCTCCGGGGTGGACGACGTCGTGCCGCTCCTAAGCGAAGCCGTGGATGCGGGCACGATTGATGCGTCGCCGAGCGGTACGTATTGGTTTCACCACCCCCTGATTGCCGAAGTACTGGAACGGTCGATTGCTCCCGACTCACGACGGCGGTGGCATTCCCGGTTCGCTGAGCACTACGAACGCCAGCTCGCCGACAACGCCGGCCGAATTGAAGTGCTTGTCGCAATTGCGGATCACCACGACCGCGCCGGACACGCGGCCGATGCACTCGACTGGGCCCTGCAGGCGGCAGCGGAGGCCGGTGAAACCGGTGGACGCCCCGAGATGCTGCGCCTCTTGCACCGCGCCGTTGATCTCAGACGAAGCCTTCCTGACGCTCCGGTGAGTGTGCACGATCTGCTGGTTCGACTCCGTTCCGCGGCGAACACCGCCGGCGCCCAGGAGCAAGAACTCGTCGCGGTGGAACAGTCGCTTGAGGACCCGGCGCTCCCTCCGTTGGAGCGGGCGGAGTTGATCGTGCGACGCATGCATCTCAGGTTCTCCACTGGACGTGATTTCCTTTCCATCGTCGACGGTGAGGCGGCGGTCGCTGCGGCCTCAGCCGACCCATCCAGCTGGCAGTACGCATTCGCCTTGGCCGAACTCGCTCACGCGGAACTCTGGGCCGGAATCGCCGATGCTCCTGCGCGAGCCGCGGAGGCCCTCACGTACGCCATTCGCAACAGTGAACCTCGGGCCCTCTCGTATGCCTACACGGCTATGTCTATGGCCAGCTTGTCTGAGGGTCGCAACGAGGAGGCTTTTCAGTACGCCGCGCGCGGGCTCGAGGAAGCCGTGAAAGCGCTGGATTGGTGGGGGTATGTTCACGCGGCCCTCTGGGAGGGAAACGGTCTGGAGACATGGACGGCTCCCGTCTTCGCCGACCACCTGCGTGCGCGGCGTGAGCAACTCGTGACCTTGGGCGCGCCACATACATACATCGCGTTTCTCTCGGCGGCTGAATCGTCATCCCGACTGGCGTTCGGTGATTGGGCGGCGGCCCTGGAACGGGTTCGGTTTGTGCTGGGTTCCGACCCGGGGCCTTCCACCGACGCGAGTGCGCGGCTGACCGCGGCCCGCCTCTCAGCCTGGCAGGGGCGAACGGCAGAGGCGCAGTCTCACCTGGATCGCGCCGATGAGCTCCTCCGGGACCGGAGTGGCTTTCTGGCGTTCGCATTCGATGCGGTTCGATCGGAAGTCGCCCTGGCTCACGGGGACAATGCTCGCGCGTACGATGCCGCGATGGCTGGAGCAACCTCGCCGGGGATACCACCGACCATGTGCGAGTGGCTCATGCCTCTCGCCGCTTCAGCGTTGGCGAATCTCCTCCAGGAACGCAGGGACGCGGGACAGGACACGACGGATTTGATCGAGCGGCTGGACGGTCTCGTCACGGAGTTCCCGACGATCATTCGAGATATCGGCGGGCCGTCTGAGATCTATGATCGCCAATGCGCCGCGCTCGATGCTCTCTACCAGGTTGAGATTGTTCGAGCTTGGGGACATTCCGACAGCGGCATGCAGTGGGCCAGTGTGGCGGACGCCCTCGCCGGTGCGCTCCTCCCCTGGGAGGAAACGTACAGCTGCTGGCGCGCTGCCGAGGCACTTCTTACCCGCGGTCACTCTCATCGAGAGCAGGCTGCAGCCCTTCTCCGGCGTGGATACGACCTGAGTGAACGACTTCGATGCGAACCGCTGCGCGCGCTGCTGGCGTCTCTCGCCGAGACGGCACGCATTCCACTTGGCCGGGTGGACCAGGCCCCGCCGGCGCGGCTGGTGCCCTATAGCCTGACCCCGCGCGAGCGGGAGATTCTCGATCACGTCATTGCGGGTCGCACCTACGCCGAGATTGCGCGCGCACTCGTGATCAGCGAAAAGACGGTGAGTTCACATATCTCGAACCTGCTGCGAAAAACAGGAACGGCGAACCGGGTCGATTTGGCCCGATTCGCCGTGCGTGCACTGGGATCTCCCGAGAGCTGAGCGCTCTACAGGACGTCCGGTGCCTGGAACCACGGCGGGTGAGCCGCGACCTTCGCCTTGTACGGCGACGACTCAAGCATCTGCTTGACCGACTCACGCACCGAGACCGTGGCCACGCCGATCACCGAGATGGCGTGGAAGGGCAGGCTCGTCTCAACGAGAACCTCGGACTCCAGCAACGCGTCAGACTCTTCGTCAGCCCGAAGCTTGCGCAGCATACGCTCGGCGCTTTCCTTGGTTGACTCGAGTCGCGTGACGGGTCCGGCCGCGTCGCCGTCAGTGACGACGATGTTTGAATAGCCCGGCTCGCTCGTGTCGCGGACGTTCTTGATTGAGCTGACCAGGACGACGTAGTCGTTGACCGCGGTATCCCGTGCCTCACGAGAGAGCCGTGGATCGGCTGCGTCGGAGCGAAGGCTCGCCCAGAGGCTCGCGTTCGGGCTGAGGAAGAACGGCACGTAGTCGGCGACCGTTGCGGTGCCGGCCTTCGACACGAGGGTTGATCGTCGGGCGTCACGATTCTCTGGAGTCGAGATGTCGACTGCTGGCTCGGCAGAGAGCGCGTCGGCGAGAAGAACTCCCGATGAGAGAATCTTTTCGAGGTTGGAGATGTGGGTGACGTGGTAGATCCGCTGCTCGCTCACGTCAACGGCGGAGACGGCGGCGGCCTTGGACCCTGCTGCGGGGGCGGTGCGCAGGCTGGTGGTGCGAGGTCGCGGTGCACGCTTGGGAGCTTCGACGACCTTGGGTACGGGTGGGGCGGATGGGAAACAGGTCGCACAGGCTCCGTTTTCGAACCCGTGCTTACATTCGTCGCTCAAGGCAAACCTTTCAGAAGAGCGCAGTGTGCGCTCGGCACCCGGAGGGGGCGGTGCCATCGATCTACGTTACGCGCTTTCGCTGGGCGTTCGATGCTGAAAAGCCCGCTGGCACCGGCTCCGAGAACACAGTGCCAGCGGGATCGGCTCAGGCTCGGGCGAGTACAGACTCGTCGAGGCGCGGATAGTCGGTGTAACCCAGGGCTCCCTCGGCGTAGAACGTGGCCGGATTCGGCTCGTTCTCGGGGTGTCCGCCCTGCCAGCGCTCAACCAGATCCGGGTTGGCGATGGCCATGCGTCCGATCGCAACGGCGTCGGCGTGCGACGACTCGATGAGGTCGATGGCCTCGTCGCGCGTGGTCACGGTGCCGAAGCCGCTGTTCGCGATGACGGTGCCGCCAAACCGTGCGCGCAGCCCCTGGACGAAGTCGCCCGTCGGGTCGTTGTGCAGGATGCTGAGGTAGGCCAGGCCGAGCGGAGCGAGTCCGTCGAGAAGGGCTCCATAGGTCGCCGCAACATCATCGGCGTCGGTCTCGAGGACGTCCTGAATATTGTGCGATGGAGAAATACGGATGCCTACACGGCCAGGGCCGACGGCATCCGCTATCGCTGTCGTCACCTCAATAACGAACCTGGCACGGTTTTCAGGCGAACCGCCGAACGCGTCATCGCGGATGTTCGATGCGGGGGAGAGGAACTGGTGCAGCAGGTACCCGTTGGCACCGTGCACTTCAACTCCATCGAGGCCGGCTTCAATTGCACGAACGGATGCCGCGACGAATTCATCGCGCACGGTGTCGAGTTCAGCGAGGGTAAGTGCATGCGGCACGGGGAATGGAAGCTTGCCCTGCGGGGTACGCACCTCTCCATCGATCGCCAGAGCGCTCGGAGCGACAATGCGGTCGGTGCCGGTGATGGCGGTGTGGGACACCCGGCCGCCGTTCATGACCTGCATGACGATGCGTCCGCCGCGCGCGTGCACGGCGTCGGCGACCCTAGACCACCCGGCGGCCTGCTCCTCGGTCACGATGCCCGGCTGGCCAGGATAGGCGCGGGATTCGGCGCTCGGGAAAGTGCCTTCAGTGATGATCATGCCGAGGCTCGCTCTCTGTGCGTAGTGTTCGGCGATCAAGTCAGTGGGGACGCCGTCAGCTCCGGCGCGGAGCCGGGTGAGCGGGGCCATGACGATGCGGTTGGCGAGGTGCAGATCTCCGAGCGAAACGGGGGAGAACAAATCCATAGAGTGAGTGCCTTTCGATTGCGGCGTCCGGATCGGGGCCTCTGACGCCAACCGGGGAAGTGCGGCAACTATTCCGGCTCGACGGGATGGCCCGTGTCATAGTGGAGCCATGGCTGAGCCCCGGTTTCCCGAGCTGATCGCGATTGGCGAGACCATGGTGGTCATCGCCCCGACAACGGCTGAACCGCTGGAAACCGCGACTGACTTCTCGCTGGGCGCCGGTGGGGCGGAGTCGAATGTCGCCATTCACGCGGCCGGGCTCGGCGTTGCGGCCGGGTGGGTGAGCGCCGTTGGGAACGACGCGCTCGGGCGACGACTGACCCGGCAAGTCTCGGAGCGCGGAGTCGATTGCCGCTGGCTGGCCGTGCACCCGACCGCGCCGACCGGGGTGTATTTCAAGGATCCCGGCGCGGGCGTGCTCTACTACCGCGGTGGCTCAGCGGCGTCGCGCATGTCGCCGGCGGCACTCGAACAGATTCCGCTCGAGCAGGCGTCGGTTGTGCATCTCTCCGGCATCACGGCTGCCCTGTCGGAGAGTTGCAGCGCCCTGCTTGACGCGGTTCTCGAGCGGCTGGCCGGTACTGATGTGCTGGTCAGTTTCGACGTGAACTTTCGACAGGGGCTCTGGGATGCGGCCATGGCGGCGGGGCGTCTGCGTGAGCTCGCCCAACGGGCGGATCTCGTGTTTGTCGGGCTCGACGAGGCCGAAACCCTCTGGGGTACAACCACGGCGGAGGAGGTGCGTCGACTGCTCGACGCCCCGGATCGACTCGTGGTCAAGGACGGGCACGTCGGCGCCACCGAGTTTTCCCGCGCCGGAGCGGTCTTCGTCCCGGCCACTCCGACCGAGGTACTCGAGGCGGTCGGTGCCGGCGACGCGTTCGCGGGCGGCTATCTCGCGGCGCACCTCGCCGGAGCGGATGCCGGAGAGCGCCTGGCAGCCGGTCACCGCCAGGCCGTTCTCGCGCTCACGACGCACGGCGATGTACCCGACGCGCTCGAGTTGAGCGGTGCGGCCGATCCCACGGGCTCTGGCGACACCGCCGACCTGCACAGCGAGCTGTCCCAGTTGAGCACCGAGGCGGTGAACGACAAGCTTCGCGACCTCGACCTGCGCTCGACCCTCGAGATGGCGACGGCCATGAATGCCGGCGACCACGAGGTCGCCGACGCCGTAGCGGCGGTCACCCCGGCCATCGCCGTGGCCGTCGATGACATTGTCGAACGACTGACGGCGGGCGGTCGCCTGATCTACCTCGGTGCGGGCACGTCTGGCCGCCTGGGAGTGCTCGATGCCAGCGAGATCCCGCCCACCTTCGGCACCGACGCCGACCGGGTGATCGGCATCATCGCGGGCGGCCCGATCGCCATCACCTCGGCCGTCGAGGGCGCCGAAGACGACGAGGCAGCCGGTGCGAACGACCTGGACGCGATCGACCTCGGACCCACCGACGTCGTGGTCGGGCTCTCGGCGTCCGGTCGAACCCCGTATGTCATCGGCGCACTCGCCTTCGCGAACGCCAGGGGTGCGCTCACCATCGCGGTGTCCTGCAATCGTGCGTCGCGAATCGGCGCTCTCGCGACGCATCCCCTCGACGTGGTGGTTGGCGGAGAATTTATCGCTGGATCGACGCGGCTCAAGGCCGGAACCGCCCAGAAGCTCGTGCTCAACATGATCTCGACGCTCACGATGGTGCGGCTGGGCAAGACGTTCGGCAACGTGATGGTCGATCTTCGGGTCAGCAATGAAAAGCTGCGCGCGCGTGCTGAACGCACGATTATGTCGGTGACGGATGCCTCGAGCGACCGTGCAGCCGCCGCCCTCGACGCTGCGGGCGGGTCAGTCAAGGAGGCCATACTCGCACTGCGCACGGAACTCGGGCCGGACGACGCACGCCGCCTGCTCGCTGAGCATCAGGGATTCTTGCGGGCGGCGCTGGATGCGGCCACCACGCGAGAGGGCGCGCGGACGCGCCCCGCGGCATCCGTTCCGGAAAAACGGACGACGCTTTAGAGCCCCCGGCCGGAGTCCCAGAGGTTGTCAGAGGTGCCGCTGATGAGCGTCGCTACCGAGATGGCCTGGGCGTCGGTGAGTGACGCGATGTAGTCAATCACCGCGCGGGCCTGGCCGAGGCGAGCGATGTCGGAGCTACCCATGGATACGCCGGCGACGTCGAAGTATTCGGGGGCTTCGTCGCGGAGACGGCGGTACTCCTCGGTGGTCGCTTCGACCGAGTCCAGCAGGCGACGCGGAGCACGCGCCGCATCGGCCGGGTCGTTGAGCCAGCCGTGGAAACCGTCGACGAGTGCCTCGATGACACGTGACTGGCCGCGCTGGAACACGGCCAGGTCGGGGCGGTCGAGCACAAATCGGGTGTGCACGAACTTGAGCACCACGACGTCGTGCCAGGCCTGGCGGCTCAATCGGACGTGTCCGCTGCGGATGTTCGGTTCGCGTTCGACCCGGATTGAACCCTTGAGCCGGTCAATCCAGCGGCGGGTGAAGGCCGAGACCGCTCGATCGGCCTCGAGACCGCCGTCATAGGGAATGGTGAGCAGGCCCTCGACGAGGTCGCTGGTCACCCGCTCGACCGCGTTGCGGAAGGCGTCGACGTCGGCGATCCACGCGTCCTTGGCCTGAACCTGGCGCCAGGCTGCCTCGAGCGAGTGCCCGGGAACGCGGCGGACGGCAAGGTCACGGGCGTCGAGGGCCGCCAGCGAGGCCTGCGACGCGAGCCAGCCGTTGAGCTCGGCAGACACCGAGGTGTATTGCAGAACGCCGGCCCGGTAGAAGTCGTCGAGGTCGTGGACGGAGTAGGCGATGTCATCGGCCACATCCATCACCGAGCACTCGAGGGTTTGCTGGTGGCGCGCGATGGCGGGGAAGGCGGCGAGCGCGTCGGCCATTTCCCGGGCGTCGATCGAGTAGGCCGAGAACTTGAGGGCACCGGTCGAGATGTCGGAGCCGACGCCGCGGGGGAGGTCTTCGGCGGCGCGGGGTGGGAAGGTGCGCCATTCGTTGCGGGTCCACGGGTATTTGAGCACGGCGGCGCGCACGGCTTTGGTGAGGTTGAGGCCGCGCGGGGTCGCGTCGCTGCTGTCGAGGGCCGTGAGGATGCGGAAGGTCTGGGCGTTGCCCTCGAATCCGTCGGGCAGGCCGAGCTTGTCACGAGCCACGCGGTCGAGCACCTGCTCGCCGAGGTGACCGAAGGGCGGGTGGCCGAGGTCGTGAGCGGCGGCGGCGGCCTGCACGACGACGGGGTCGCATCCGCCGAGGTCCTCGATGGTGCGGCGCACATCGTCGGAGACGTCGCGGAAGCCCACCGCGATGGATCGTGCAACCGCAGACACCTTGAGCGAGTGGGTGAGGCGGTTGTGGACGACCGTGCCCGAGCCGGCCTGCGGAATCACCTGGGTGACGGCGGAGAGCCGGGAGAAGTACGGAGAGAAGCGGATGCGTTCAACGTCGACGCGGAAGTCGTCTTCGAGGTCGGTGTTCGGCTCGACGATTGCGCGGTCGCGGCCACCATCAGTGTGGGATCTCGGGAAGCTCAGCATGGTGTCCGCCAGCCTAGTAGTTGGGCAATTTCTGATGAGAGGGCTTGCGGTCGAATCGGTGCCGCGCCGACGCATCCGCTGTGCTGGTGATGAGCGATCGGCGGCAACATATCGATCGAGTGCCTGGTCCATTTCCTGCACAGCACACCTGTTTCGAAAACTGTCCACAGCCGGGGCTTTCATGCCTGCCGGAAATGGCTCAATGTCAGAGGTGCATCGGAGAATGGGGACATGGACGAGTTCCACGAACCACTCGATGAGGCGTACGACGACGACGGCACAGCAGCCGAGCTTCCGTACAGTGCGGCGTGCTCAGACGCCTGCAGCGCGATGGTCGAGGCGATCGCGAACGTCGAGCGCACCGCCGCGAGAGAGCGCGCGTGGCAGGTCGAGATGATCGACGACGCTCGCCGCATGGCCGAGGCCAGCGAACACGGTCTCATTACCGTCGGTTCCACGATGTCAGCCAGCAAACGATTCGAAATGGTTCGACGCAACTTGGTCGCGGAGATCGCGTGCGCGTTACGGATGCCTGAAGTCACGGTCGACGGAATGGTGACAACCAGCGAGGAGCTGATGACCCGCTTTCCACTCACTATGGATGCCCTTCGCGAGGGTGAAATTTCCTATCGACATGCAGAGGTGCTCGTTGATCAAGGCAAGACTCTCTCCGGCGATATCGCGATTCGATTCGAGGATGAAGCTCTACCCGAGGCGATGAAGTTGACGGTGACGAAGTTCCGCGCGCAGGCCAAGCTCATCCGTGAGCGGCTTGATCCGGATTCCATCACCGAACGAGTGGCGCGGTCAGCGAAAGACCGCCGGCTCGACTTCGTGCCCGCCGATGACGGCATGGCCTGGCTCAACCTCTACACGACCGCTCCCGAAGCAACGTCAATCTATACGGCCGTGCGCGATTACGCGCGAGGACTGCAGCATCCGGCTGATCCTCGAACGTTGACCCAAATCACCGCTGATGCCTATACGGATGCTCTCGCTGCGGCGCTGTCTGGAGCCGTCGGAACGAATTCTGACGCCGCTTCACCTGGTTCGGGCAGCAGCGATGAAGAGCCCGCCGACTGGCGAAAGTTCTTCTCCGCGCAGGGGTCGGCAATGAAGCAAGAACCCGTCGACCGCTTCGGCTGTGCATTCGGTCGCATTCGCCCGACGGTGACCGTCACGGTGCCCGCACTGACTCTCCTCGGCGTCAGCGATGAACCGGGAATGCTCGAGGGGTATGGGCCGATTGATCCAGACACGGCCCGCGAGCTCGCTGGCCAGTCCACCACCTGGTACCGGCTGCTGACGGACCCGTCGACCGGTGTTCCGATCAGCCTGGACAGCACAAAATACCGCCCGAGCAAGGCCATGAAAAGGTTCCTTCGCTATCGAGACGGCACCTGCCGCTTCCCGGGATGCAATCGCGCGGCGAAACACTGCGATATCGACCACACTCAGGCAGCGGAGTTCGGTGGTCCGACCCAGTGCGACAATTTGTCCCACCTTTGTCGAAAACACCACCGTCTCAAGCACCAAACGACGTGGCGCGTGGCTCAAACCGGTGCCGGTCGACTGGAATGGACCTCGCCAGGCAACCGCACCTATGCCACCGAACCGGCAGTGCTGTTTCCGCCGGGGCCCGCGGCGCCTGATGATAGCCACTCACGGTCAGACTCGCCCGCTCCGACGGCCGACACCTCGGCCCCGCCGGTCGACGACGGCCCGCCGCCATTCTGATCCGGCCCGCCTGGCAACGCGCCCCACGGCTTACGATCTGCTCACAAGGTCGCGCACTCCGGCACCCACGAGCTCAGGCCTTCTGCAGCTTCCCGTTCGCCCCGTGGCGCCGATTGAGGAGAGCTTCAATCGGACCGGCGAGGAGAAGGAGCACAAGCGCCCAATAGTTGACCACTGGCGCGACCACTCCCACCACGAGCGCCATCGCGAAGAGAACCGTCATCAGTGAGCTTCCGCGCACCACCGTCCGGCTGATCGGGTGCTCCGGCGCCTCAAGCAGGGGATCACCGCGGATTGTCACCGCGAGCAGCGTCAGGATCAGGCTGCTGGCGAACATGGTGCCGATGTAGAAGCCCACGGTCAGCGGTTCGGTATCGAACTCGGCTGACATGGCGGTCGGCAACGGGAGCACGACGATGGTGAACGCCCAGATGAGGCTGAGGAAGACTATTCGCCTGCTGTAGGACGCCAGGTGCTCGAACAGTGAATGATGGGCGACCCACAGGCGCGCGATTGCGGCGAAGCTGATGAGAAAGGCAACGATTTGCTGCCGTTCTTCCTCGAAAAAATGGGCCGCCGTTCGATCAGCTTCTCCGGCCTGGGATGCCGCGTCAACCAGAGGCAGGATCAACAGCGTGATGGCGATGGCCGCCACCGCATCGCTGAAGAAGATCAAACGCTCAAGCCCTCGCGTTGTCGGCATGGCACCAAGGGTAGCCACGGCAGGATCGCTGCGCTACGGCGACTGGTTTCTCGTCGATCGGCAACCCGTGAGTGGTCAGAGCGCGGCTGCCTTCGCGAGAAGAACATCACGCTGCCGCTCGTTCGGTGTCAGTGCAGCAGCGGTCGCGAACTCTGACTTGGCTTCCGCAACGCGGCCCAGCTGGGCGAGCAGCTCACCTCGTACACTGGGCAGCAGATACGAACCGCGAAGCGCCCCACTGTCGGCGAGCGAATCCACAATACGAAGAGCGGATGCTGGCCCGGTCGCCATCGAGACTGCCGCGGCCCGGTTGAGCTCGACAATCGGGTTCGGTGCGATTCGACCGAGCGCCTCGTACAACAGCACGATCCGCTCCCACGGCGTCTCGGCGACACTCGGCGCGAGCGCATGGCACTCGGCGATGGCGGCCTGTAACGCATAGTTGCCGCGACCAGAGCCTTGCTCGTCGGCACGGGCCAGCGCAGCACGACCGCGGCCAATCTGAGTGCGATCCCAGCGGCTGCGGTCTTGGTCGGCCAGCAGGATGGGCGATCCGTCCGCGTCGACTCGGGCGGCGAACCGGGACGCCTGAAACTCCATCAGCGCGACGAGGGCATGCGCCTCGGGCTCACGGGGCACAAGACCGGCGAGCACCCGGCCGAGCCGCAACGCTTCATGAGCGAGGTCAATCCGCAGCCAGCGATCACCCGATGTGGCCGCGTAACCTTCAGTGAAAATCAGGTAGACCACACCGAGCACGGCGGACAGTCGGGGCTTCCACTCGCTCGGGTCCGGCACCTCGAAGGGAACGTGCGCCTCGGTGAGGGTTTTCTTCGCACGCACGATCCGTTGCTGGATCGTCGCAACGGGTACGAGAAACATCCGAGCGATCTCCTCGGTGGTGAGACCGCCGACGATGCGCAGGGTCAGCGCAATCTGCCCCTCACGGCTGAGCACGGGGTGGCATGCGGTGAAGACCAAACGCAGGACGTCATCATCAATAGGCTCCCAGGCATCCGTCGCCATTCCCTGATCGGGCGCAACGTCGTTGAGGTCGTGTGCCATCGCGCGATACCGCTCATCGAGCCGGTCACGCCGACGCCACCCGTCGATCGCTTTGCGCTTGGCCACGGCGGTGAGCCACGCCGCACCATTGCGCGGGATGCCCGACTCGGGCCAGGAGACGAGGGCATCGGCAACGGCGTCGTGCGCGAGGTCTTCGGCCAGGCCGAGGTCGCCGGTCATGCGAGCCAGGGTGCCGACGATCTTCGCACCCTCAATGCGCCAGAGTGCATCGAGGGTGCGCTTCACGTCGGGCATCACGATCCTCCGCTCGGGTCGGCGAGCTAGAAGCCCTCAGCCCGCCAGACCGCTTCCTTCTGCATGGCCGGGGTGTCGGCGTACTCGGCGAAGTCGCTCATGTCCGTGACCCGGCGAACCTCGAGCTTCGACCCGGGACCGAGCGGGCAGCGGCTGGCCCACTCGACAGCTTCTTCCTTCGAGCCGACCTCGAGAATCCAGAACCCGTTGAAGAGCTCGTGGGTCTCGCCGTAGGGGCCATCGGTGACCGCCGGGGTGTCGCTCGAGAAGTCGACGACAAAGGCGTCGGTCAGCTCATCGGCGAGGCCCTCGCCGGCGAGCAGCACTCCGGCCTTAATCAGTTGCTCGTTGTAGTTGCCCATCGCCTCGAGCACTTGCTCGAACGGCAGAGACTGGTA
Source organism: Okibacterium sp. HSC-33S16 (assembly GCF_024171565.1). Lineage (GTDB taxonomy): Bacteria > Actinomycetota > Actinomycetes > Actinomycetales > Microbacteriaceae > Mycetocola_A. Next base: position 85,719 of record NZ_JALJZZ010000002.1, on the reverse strand, counting down.
GGCCTTCTTGGCCTCATCGGTTGATCGCATGATCAGCATGTACTTCATGGCAGTTCTCCTCGGATTCGACGAGCGCCGGATGCGCCCTTACTCAGACGTCGAACGGCGTCGTGTCAGATCGACATCCGGTCAAGAAAAGATTTGGCCCACCGTGGTCGGCGGATTGTGCCCGGCGCAGATCCACTCGATCTTGTCGGTCCGGATACGTTCGCGCAAGAGCTTTTCCGTCGTGCGCGCCATCGCCTTGTCGCTGATCACCGGCCGTGCGAAGAACTGCTTGATGTCCCCGTCCTTCGTCACACTGACCGAGTCGCCGGTGAGCAGCACACTCTGCCAGCGCAGCGCGATGTGTCCGGGCGTGTGGCCCGGCGTCGGAAAGGCAAGCAAACCCTGAAAGATCTCGAGCGTTCCCGTGATTTCGGTCACGTTTTCCGGATAGTCCGAGTGCGCCACCCGGTCGAGGAGCCGGCGAAACCGTGTTGGCGGCTGAACGTCGCCACGCAGGATCGCGGCATCCGCCGTGCCCATCCACACCGGAACCTCAAGCGTCGCCTGTAATCGTTTCGCCACCTGGGCGTGATCGACGTCGTAGTGGGTCAGCACGATATCGGTGACGACCCCGGTGCGGTTACGCGCATCGCGCAGCTCCGCGAGCACCCCGTGATAGCCAGACGCCATCCCAGGATCGACCACCGCCGTTCGCCCCTCACCGCGAACGACATAGCCATTCGCACCTTTCGATTTCTCGAGCTGAAAGACGTTGTCGGCGATGAGGCGCATGGGCGAAGTCCTTTCTGGTGACTGTCGTAGTGAACCATGCGCCGCCAGCGCGGTCGAGGGCTTGAGAACAGCGGATGCCACGGGGCACGCACAGAGGATGCTGCGGTTGCCTACGCCGGCCGGACCGGTTGCCTGAGCACCGTTTTGAGCTTCTCGGGTGCAGTCCGCCGGGGGTCACTGAGGTATATCTCATGGTGATCGCCCGCGAAGGTCAGTCCGTGCGCGGGCATGAACTCCTCATGCAGACGGTCAAGGGTCGGGGCTTCGTCATCGTAGGAGCCACGATGAAGAATCTGCACAGACGTGCCCTCGACCAGCGTAAGAAATCGCAGGCGGTTGACGGGTGGCATCCGCTTTTTCGACGCCACCGTATCGATTGCATGCGCGACCATGTCTGCGGTAATCCAGTCGGGTTGGCTGATCATCATGGTCCAGTCCCAGGCCGACTTCTCCCGGCGAGTGAACGCGGTCATGTCGTCGGCGCGCCAGAGGCCTTCGAGCGGCCCGACCACGAAGTCGCGGCCGAGCGTCTTCTTGCTCTCGAACTTGAGCGCGTAGGCAACGGGATAGAGGGCTTCGAGCGCATCCGTGTACTCGGATGACGTGTTGGGGTCGCCGTGCCCATCAATCGCGAGGTAGTGAAGTTCCGGCACGTCGACCAACGCAAAATCCTGAGCGGATGGCGCGTACAACGTCTTGTAGGCGACCTTGATGTCGTACTTGTCCACGCCGAGACCTCCTCCTCTTCCACGTCTCTGAGCTTCGCATCGTTGGGTGTGCTTGGGAAGGATTCGCCGAGCATCCCTTTCCGCCAGCCCGCGGTCAGTCCTAAACTCGCGTGGCATGACCGTCACTGAGTGGTTGCTTGACTCTGATCCCAGCATTCGCTGGCAGGTGCTGCGCGACCTGCTCGACGCCTCGCCAGACCAGGTGGCGGCCGAGCGCGCAAGAGTCGCAACCGAAGGCTGGGGAGCGCGGCTCCTCGCCGCGCAGGCAGCGGATGGGCAGTGGGACGGTGGGGTTTACGACCCGGCGGAGGGCCGCGATGATGACGCTCCTGGGCAGCCGTGGACGGCGACGCACCACACGCTGGTGTTACTCCGCGAGCTCGGCGTCGACCCGGTGAGCGAACAGGTTCGTGAGGCCATCGCTCGAGTGCGAGCCAACGTCACCTGGGATCACGGCGGTCAGGACTACTTCAGCGGCGAGGTCGAGCCGTGCGTCAATGGGATGGTGGTCGCGCTTGGTGACTACTTCGGCGAAGCGGTCGAACCCCTCGTGAACCGACTTCTCGGCGAACAGTTGAGCGATGGCGGCTGGAACTGCGAGGTTGAGCGCGGCTCGACCCGATCGTCTTTTCACACGACAATCTGCGTACTCGAGGGCCTGCTTCAGCACGAGCAATCACAGGGTCCGTCCCCTGATGTGACGGCCGCACGCAGACGAGCAGAGGAATATCTTCTCGAACGACGGATGTTCCGGCGCCTGTCGACAGGGCAGATCGCGGACCCTGATTTCACCCGTTTCTCATTCCCCACCCGGTGGTTCTATGACGTACTGAGGGGGCTCGACTGCTTTCGGCGAACCGGCGACGCGCCGGACCCGCGCCTCGCGGAGGCGCTGGACGTGGTCGAAAGTAAGCGCGGACCCGATGGCCGCTGGCGGCTCGAGAATACGCACCCGGGCAGGGTTCACTTCGAGATGGAGGAGGAAGGAGAACCGAGCCGCTGGGTCACCCTACGGGCGCTGCGGGTTCTGCGATGGACGGGCTCCACTCAGAGCTTCTAGAGACGGCGATTCCGCTCCGTGCTGCGGCTCTCGCTCAATACGATGGCCTCAGAGCCGAGGCAACTGAGATTTCGACGAGCGTGTGGATTCACGACCAGCAGATTTTGAGACGGTCCGCAAGTAAAGCCAATAGCGCCGCTCCGACGGGAACGGGCAAACAGAAGAGCCCCGAGATTCCGAAGCGCGCTGCTGGAATCCCCTCCACAGCATCCACCTAGATTGGGGCGTTACGGCCGCACCCTGGCAGTCGCCGCTATCGGACGCCGTAGCCTCGGCATCGGACTCAGATGTGCGGCGACTCGTGAAGCGAGCAGGGCGGCGGCGGGCGTTCACATAGCCGCAAAGTCTGATGTCAGCGGCATCCGAGACAATTTTCCTATCGATCCGGAGCGGTCCGGAGCGCGACACGGGCTTAGTTCCGCAGTGAGAGGGCCCAGATTACTAGACGACCTGGTAACCTGGCTGAGGCAATTCCAGACGAAAGTAAGTGAGCACGAGTGATCCCTGTCATTGACCTTTTTGCAGGCCCTGGCGGACTTAATGAGGGGTTTTCACGACTCGGCGAGGATGGAAATTCGCCCGTATTTGAAACCGTCGGGTCGTTCGAAATGGAATCGTCTGCATGCAGTACTCTCCGCCTCCGTAGCGCGTTTCGACGTCTGAAGCGTGCGCCTGAAGGCGTCCCACAGGACTACTATCGATTCATTCGTGGCGAAATGTCATGGGAGGCCTTCGAAGCCAACCCTCGAGTCGCGCGCGCATTGAAAGAGGCCCGCAACGAAGTTCATCAGATTGAGCTGGGGGTCAACCGCGAAGAGTCAGATGTGAAGATCAGCGAAGCCCTTCATGAAAACGGGGTGTCGGCACTCACTGAACCTTGGGTGCTCATTGGCGGCCCACCTTGCCAGGCGTACTCACTTGCAGGTCGATCGAGACGTGCGAACGATGCCGAGTTCGAGAAGGACAAGAAACATTTTCTTTACCGGGAGTACCTTCACATCATCGCCACGTTCGCACCTCCGGTGTTCGTCATGGAGAATGTGAAAGGCCTGCTCTCATCTACTAACTCAGGTGAGCGAATGTTCGACATGATCAAAAGCGATCTTGAACACCCGACGCCCGAGCTCGAGTACGAAATTCACTCGCTCACGGTCGATGCTGATCTCGATCGGCTGAAGCCCACCGATTACATAATCCGTGCCGAGGAATATGGTGTCCCGCAGAAGCGGCACCGTGTGATTCTCCTGGGTATCCGCAAGGGATTCTTCACGGACAACCTTCGGGTGGGCAAGCTCGAGAAGCGGGAAGTAGTGCGGCTCCGAGACGCAATAGGCGGAATGCCCCGGCTTCGGTCCGGTATCAGCCCAGCACGGTTGGATAACCCAGCTGACTGGGAGGCCATCCGGTCCGAAATGACCTCCGCCTTTGGTGACGTGGACAGGCCCACGCGAGCTTCGGACGCGCTCGACCGAGGGTCAAGATCGGTCGAGGCACCTGTTGCCCCTTCTTTGGACGCCACGTACAACGCATGGATAACTGACTCACGCGTGCGAGCGGTGATCCAACACGAGGCTCGATCACACATGGTCGAAGATTTGAAGCGGTATTGGTTCGCGGCTGCACGAGCAGAGATGGACGCCGTGTCTCCAAAGCTCCGTCACTTTCCGCCGGCGCTTCAGCCAAATCACAAGAATGCTTCGTCCGAGTCCCGTCCCTTCGAGGACCGGTTTCGTGTGCAGGTTTGGGATAAGCCGTCAACAACGGTCGTCTCACACATTGCTAAGGACGGTCACTACTACATTCATCCTGACGCGGACCAGATGCGCAGCCTCACGGTGCGGGAAGCTGCACGCCTCCAGTCATTTCCCGATAACTACTTCTTCATGGGGAACCGTACTCAGCAATACCATCAGGTTGGCAATGCTGTGCCACCGCTGCTGGCTAACCAGATCGCCCAAGTGGTCGCACGACTCTTCGTTTCCTGAGCGTGGGTCGCGCTTGCTACTTGCCTACAAACCCTTCAGATTCGAGTCTCTCGCTGAGTTGCATAAGCAGCTTTGCCTGCGCCTCGCTGGGCGGGCGTCCGGATTCGCCGGTCCCAAAATTGAGAACTGACGCTTCCTTCGGCGTGATCGATCTGGTCGTTCGCCCGAAGTGCCTGAGGTTCACCCAATAGCGCGGTCCAAGGTTCATCACGTCAATCTGGGCTTGAATCCCATTGTCAACGCGCTGCTCTTTCTTCGACTCGCGTTGGTTCGCGGAGCTGGCCTCGGGGTCGATAACGTACTTGCGCAGGTCTGACGTCAGCGGGAAGTTCAGAGACCGCACCTGGTCCCAACACTTTTCCCGCTTTGCCCACTCAGTAACGTTGACAACTGGACGATCATCCGCCGTCAGGACACTGAAAACGCCACGCGCAATCGGTTCGACCGCGCTAAGCAAGACGTCGGGAACCGCCTGCTCAGACCAGATCCGCGCGAAGTCAAGATCGCTTCTTCCGTTCGTGCCCCGAACAAGATTCGAAACCTTCGCCATCGTGTAGGTCACGATGTTCGCCAAGTACCCCGACGAATACCAATCGCTTTTCTGGACAAGCGCACGAACCGAATTGAAAAGTATGCCTTTGGCAACAAGCGTCCGGTAAAAATCATCGCTGAAGCGAGTGTCGTCCTTTGACCAGTTCTCTGCCACGTCCTTTGCGAACGCGAGGAAGTTTTTTTGTGCACCGGCACTGACAATATGCGGGAGCTGATTCCACGACACAAGGTACTTTGCGGCGTCGGTCTTCGTGATCAACTGACCTCGAGGGTTCTCGGCCTCGAACCGCTTAGCCTGAGCAGCGGTGATTTTGGCCTTTTCATTGAGGTATTGCCCGCGGGTGCGTTCGTAGTACCACTTTGTCTGGAAATGAGTTCCGGCTTTCGCAGGTGTAAGGATCCGACGCGACTTCTCTTCCATCCGAACGTGAAACGGGTGATTAGAAAAGAAGTCCGCTTCACTAACTCTGTTTTGAGTGTTCGCATATCGGCTCACCTTCGGCACAACCTCGGCCGCAGCTTCCTGGTCGATCACGATCAGCTTCATTTGGACGAACACGCTTGAGAGATCAGCGGCTTTCTCATCCTTGTCGACATAGAAAAGGGAAGCCGTCGTTTGCCCACCGTTGACGATCTGAAGATCCTTCAAATTCGTCAATGTCTGCAGCCCACCGAGTTCTCTAGTCCGAACTTCAGTGGCAGTCGCAGAGATCCCGTTGTTGTAAGCGAGGAACATTTCAGGTTGCTGCAGTATCGTCCCGCGGATCCCCTTATTCACGTTTCCACGAACGCTCAGAAACGACCGAACATTCGCTTCGAGAACCCGCCCCCCGTACTTTCGATAGATGCCAGCCAGCATGGCGCCTGGGAGCACAGCGAGATACGTATCGACCTCCGCTGACTCAGTGGCGGCTTTGAGAAACGGAACCCCATCTGGTGCCCACTCGGTTAGATCGATATCGATCTCTTCACGACCGAGACTCGATGCCTCTACCTTTCGGAAGCGCTCGAGATCCCACAAGTGGTATTCAACCGTCGCGCCATCAATCTCAGTACTCTCAAACGCCTTCGCCGTCGAGCTCAGTTTTGCGTTCGTTAACAGGTAGAGCCGGTACTTGAAGGTGGCACTCCTCCGCTCCCTCAGCTCGGAGACGACCTGATAGGCATCTGAGCTCTCTTCTAGGTGTCCTTCGAAGCCACCACTTAACGCTGTTTCAAGGAATCCTTCGAGCATCCCAAATTGGCGTTTCGCGGCGGACCCCGTGAGCGTCTGAACGTCATCCGTCGCGTAATAGTCTGTCAGCGCTAGGACGACATGGCCCTCCTCGTCGCCAAAGTCATAGGCGTCCATCGCGAGCTTCTTCGCCGTCCGCGGCGCTGATCCCTCGTAGTGCCCGGGGGCAAGCGCGTCTACTTCTTCTGCATCCGCGAGCCGCCTACCGACCTCGTCGACGAAAGCACTTGCCGTGTAGGTCTGATCTGTGCTCGCCGCTGTACGAACTGTATTCTGCAGGTCCGTGTAGAAGACATCCAGCTCGCTCACGCTTTCACTTCCCTTTTTCCGAGGCCGACCACATCGCGCCCCACCTCCAATTGGGAGATACCGGCAAGACGTACTCGATAGGTGACATTCTCAAGCGCAAGTGGGACATCCTCGCGAAGGAGGCGAGGGAATTCATTGGTCACATCGAAAAATCGCACTCCAGACACGATGAAGTGGTGATTGGCGTAAAAGTCATCATTGGTTTCTACGCCAAGGGCGCTAAGTCGGTGGTCGAGACCTTCTAGAGATTTCCGATCGCCGATCAGAGCGGTTCTAAACGTTTCGAGAACCGTGAGCAAGGTGAAGGTACCCGAGGTTGCACTACTTGCATCCTCGAGAACAACCGCCGCCAGAGCAAGAGTTCCTTTGGTGGTGGGGTCCAGTTGCTCTACAGAGGACACATCGAATGCCCGCGCACCCGCGTGGAGGGCCTTCACCTCAAACATCTGGCCGCTCGCAAGACGGAAGTCCTGGGGTGCGCCGTAAGGGCCCTGCCATGCGACCAGCACGTCAGACGGAGCACTGGAGTCAAACAAAACGTGGGTCGCGAACCACACTTCCGCCGCCAAACCTCGCAGCTGCTCCAGCGATAATCGGTGCTTGGGCTTCAAATCGAGCAAGGAGCGCAGCTGATTGAGCGCGGAAAAGAACTGACTCAAAGCGAGACTTTCATCAGTCACGTTCGCGGACCTTCGGACCATTTCGAGACACATCCCGATGAACGCAGGTGCGAGAAGCTTGTCCTGAAGTGTTAGGACAATGGTCCAACTGCCGTCATGCCGCTCGCCGCGGTCCACAGTGACCGCTGAGGACATTTCCGGGATCTGCGGTTTGGAAGCTGTGATGAGGAAAAAGAGCGGTCGAGAACCGGCGTCAGAACCGAAGTAGAGCCGCAAGGGATGGTGATCGATCAGCCGCTGCCCGTGCTCGCCGGTCCTAAGCATCTCTTCCCATGTCTGAACCAAACTCTCAAACATCGTCGCCCGCCAATAGCTCGGGGAACCAGAGGCGCTGAGCAACCCTATTCAGCAGGTACGTCACTTGATCCTCATCCGACGAACCCGAGTCGTCGTTACGTGCGCCAGGGATGGAAATATTTACTGCGATTGCCGGAGCAGCAAGATGAAGGCCCTTCGGTTCGATCGGGTAAACCAGCAATAACGGTCGCTCGAGCTCTGCGACATAGGCCGTATCGGGCACACCCTTCTTATTCACTGCCTCACTGAGATAGGCATTCGCGATCCGCTTAGCTCGGTCGCGGCCTAGTGTGGTAGCTACGTCCCCGGCGCCGGCCACCCGCTGATTCCGTTTCGATACGAGCCATGATCCATCGTCCCCCGCCGAAAGCCCCCGGATCGGTTGTGCGAACGAAACTTCGCCGACGCTTAATGAGGAACCCTGCCCTCCAACGACGACCACGTCCCACCGCTGGAGATCGTCTGCCGAAGCATTCCGGATGAATCGAGATAGTGCACCTTCCTGAAAAAGCTGCGAGGACGGATGTGCACGAAACGTCTGCATGAACTTGGCAATCCGCTTCTTGTCCACGCCGGTCCACACAGGACGGTTGGTCCGCGAGCCGGAGTCCGGCCTTCCAAGCTCCTCGACGAGGTCAACGAAGGCAGTGTAGTTCTCAGTGAGGTCTTGATTTTCGCTTGAGAGCTTGTATGACTCGATGGAATGCCCCCGCAACGAAATGCTCTTGCTTCCCACCTTTGCGCTTCTCATCTTGTTTCGAGCAGTGATTAGCAATGCATCGGGGTGGTTTCGAACCGCCAGTCCGTATTGCTCGGGCGTGAGCTTCTGATTGCGCATGCGCACAAGCTCTGTGCGCAACTCGTCGAGGGTTCGAGCGGCGTAACCAAAGGCCGCCTGCATTTCATTGTTTATCCAGATCCGGCAGAGGTCCTCGTAACCGTCTCGATATCCAAACCATCTGCCCATCTGCATCAATGTGTCTGCTGCAGCCGTTCGTCGATAGAAGTAGCTCACCATCAAACCGTCCAGGGTGAGCCCCCGGCTAAGCATGTCTCCACCCACGGCGATCAGACGAGGCGGCGCTTCGCTGCTCAGCTCATCCTGCTCGATCTGCTGTTCTGTTTTGGAATTCATTAGCAATGTCTGAATTCCGCTGGAGGATGCCGGCAACTTCTCCAACACTTCATCCCAAGTGAATGGCAGATCGCTGAATTCGTCGTCGAAAGCGTCCTGCAACTCAGCCAGCCTGTCATTGGGCTTGCCTTTCGCGAAGGTCTTTGCGTGCAGCGAAATTGCGTTTTTGTATGCCGCCAGCAATTCAGCAACCAACTCTTGGACCTGCGCTTGAACAGAGTTGAAACGTGAGACATTGATGAGCATGGAGCGAGGATGGGGCGCGTCTCCACGCAAATCGCGAATAGTGTTGGCGACGATGAAAGTGCGCACGGCACCGATGAGCGATTCTGGGAGCTCGAAAACCGCGTGCTGGCTCTTGTGGCTTAACGGGAACGCGTCTTCGGCGTCGTCGATGACGCGAATCGGGTCTGCACCTCCTTCTGGCTGTTCGTTGAAAATCGTTCCGGCGCCGATGTAATTCGAAGGGGCTTCGAGTCCGAAAATAAAGTCACGTGGAAACAGGTCATCCTCAACTTCGTCGCTGATGAAAATGTTGGCGAACGGTGTGGCGGTGAAGCCGACGTACGAACTACGGTCAAATATTGAGAGAAGACGGCGTATGGCCGCGTTGATCGCCGTTGGATCTTCGTCCTCGTCCGTAGTGTCAATCGAGGCGTAGTCCGATTCGTCGTCAATGAGGAGGAGGGGTTGATTCACCCGCTTCTCGGCATTGCCCTGCTGCTCCAGCCAATCAGCAATCCTCTTGAGGATGAGCTTATTTTTTTTGGTAACAAATACGACGATATTGTCCGGGCCAGGATTGAAGTCAACCGCCTCGATACTCGTCTTCCGAAAATCCATGGTCATCGTGGTGAGACTCATAGCCGACGATGTTGACTCTAGGTACCGTCCAATTCCAACATGGCGCGACTTGTTCGGCTGTCCGGCGTCCGCTCGCGACAGAGACAAAGAGTCACGTCCAATAACACCTTGATCCACACGCGATTGCGTCTGTTGGCGGAGTGATTCCGTGTTGCCGGTCAGGAGAATAACGTAACGATATCCCGCATCTGCGGCCTTGTTGATCAACCCAATGTAAGTGCCCGTCTTCCCAGATTGGACGTCGCCGATAACAAGTCCACGCCGAGCCCACGGAGTCTTGTCCATGGGATCACCCATGTGATCGAGAATCGTGTCTAACGTCTGATCCAGTACATCAATCACTCGGGGTGAGCGACCGGTGTTTGTCATCCACCTGCGGTAAGCGTCCCAGAGTCGCCACTCGATCTTGTCTTTGCGGTCGGCCAACCACGGCTTCCTGTCCCCGGCTTCGATCATCACGCCCATGTCCATAATGACGTTGGATACCTTCGACACTTCGTCAAAAACGATGTCCAAGTGCTCGTCGGTTAGGTCCGGGCCGAGCCCTCGCAACTCGCTGATAAGAGTTCGCAGCTCATGCTCCGACGGAACGTCGATTGCTGCAGCCGCCATGAGCATGTTCTTCAACTTCAGGTATTGCTTCTGCTGCACGTCATTCATCGAGCGGTCGCCCTTTCTGCTTCTTGTTCTTGTAGGGCCGAAATTAGCGATTGCTGCTCGCCCCGGAGCAGGTCAAATGGCTCGTGCCCAACCATGCGTTCAACAAATCCTTCAACCGTCTCGCGGCGCACCGCCGTGGATGCCCACATACTTTGCAGCGCGGCCCGCAGCTCCGCCAAGTCTTCGGTTGCCTGACTCGAGACCTGATCGTTGGACATGCGGTTGTGGAGATCCTGAACCGGAAATGTTCCTTCCAGCACTCGCAGGACTGCGTCGAACTGCGCAACCTGATATGGCTCCAGTCCGTCCACGAAGCCGCCCAGCATCGGGTGGTTTCGATTTATCCCGTAGCGAAAGCTGTCGCGGTCCAGAACGAGCTCCCAAGGGCGAATGACTGCATCCTCTTCAGCCGCTTTTCGACCGCGGAACGAAATCGCTTTTCGGCCCGGCTCGGCCATAGTGGTAGCGAGCTCCCGCAAGCGGGCACGCACCGCAGCCGGCGGTACGGCCGATGACTTCTTGATGTCCAAACTCCAAAGGTGGTCGAGTGAGTTTGGTATGTCGACGCGAACCCTGGTCAATTTACCCGATTCGCTCTTGGGCATCAGCCGGAACCATGTGCCCCAAATCACCAGACGCGCGCCACGATAGATGTAAAAGCCCTGCGAGTCCCTGAGCGCGCCCGCAACTGCAGCCAGTTCACGTTCCCTGCGGGTCATCTTGTTGATGAAGGGCAACGTGAAGGCTCGAACCTCAATAGCCGCGCCTTGATACGCGATGTCCTCTTTGCGCGAAGCCTGCGTGCGCCTTGACTTTGTTAGAAACGGATCCACGGGGTCAATCGATACTTCGTTGACAGACAGTGCCACGCGCGGGGCATCATCTCCTGAAAGGAATCGATGAAACACAAGGGACAAATGATCACGCGCATCCACCATTGCGGCGTCAAGATGATCGGCGGAATCGCCGCCTGCTTCCAGCAGCCGGTCAAGCCGTCGCCAAACGACCAGCGTGCCAGATTCCTGCTCCGCCAACCTTGCGAAGCCTGGAACCACCTCGATTTCATCGAGGTCGAGAACATTTAGGCTCCACTCGTTAGCTTGAGCTATATGGTCCAAGTCCCACTCGAGACCAACAAGAGTCGAGCTCTGTTTCGAAACTACCGTGAGTTGCCGACATTGCGAGAGAGACGCGGTCTTTAGGCCAAGGCCGAACCTGCCCAAGTCGCTGGAGTCACGATCCGACAAGGAGCTTCTCCCGGCCAACTGCATGGCCTCGCGCGCTGCACGGGCGTCCATTCCTTCGCCGTCGTCCAGAACCGCTATGTAAGGCGTAGGCCCAGACTCGAAAAGTATTTCGATTGCCCGCGCGCGGGCCGCAAGTGAATTGTCCACGATGTCGGCGAGCGCGGTGCGAAGCGAATAACCGACCGCCCGCATGGAATCCATAAGCTGTGCGCCAGGTACCCAAACCTCATGCTTCAATGCATCCCCCACCCCTTGCCATAACGCCCTTTGAGCATATCTGCGCGTCTTCGCCGGAGGACCATCCTGCCTCACCCCTATTCGTGGGTCTCACGATGCTCAAAAGTCGTAAGGCTCACGGATGCACAGCGCAGCGTAGGCTGAATTCATGAATGACGTGCTGACACCAGCGCAGCGGCGAAAAAATATGTCCCACATTCGTGCGACCGACACAAAGCCCGAGCTAGCGGTCAGACGACGGTTACACAAATTAGGTTTTCGATTCCGACTTCATGTGCGCGGTCTGCCGGGAAAGCCTGATCTGGTGTTCCCCGGTAGACGAAAAGTCATCTTCGTGAACGGTTGCTTTTGGCACTCCCACGACTGCAGATACGGCAGGGTCGTTCCTGTCACCAACTCTGAGTTCTGGGCAAAGAAGCGGTCAGATACAGTGGCTCGAGATGCAAGGAATCGACGGGATCTTCAGAGCCTGGGTTGGGATGTGCTGGTTGTGTGGGAGTGTCGTGCCAGCAACATGGACGTGCTTGAGACGGAGCTCGTCGATTTCCTGTCGGTCAGAAGGAGTCCGGGCTCGGCCGCGTGACGGTTGCTGGCTACATCGGTCAACGATGGGTGTTCATGTCCTCTTCGCATCGCAGACCTCTTGGCAGTGTTTGGCGGCTCGGCGCAGATCGAGCTAGCGAAGCTCGGTAATATCTCGGTCGAGACAAGCAATACTCACTCGAAGACGGCAAGCAGGCGTTCGCCGACCTTGAGGCCGGCGTCGTTCCGGGTCGCGCGACCCTGGTTCCGTAACACCGTAACCACACGAACAGCGGATACCGCCACGCACGACGTGCGTCACGGCATCCGCTGTTCTGTTCGTACAGCTTCACCAAGACTCGACCCGCCCCGCTGTCCTTGACGACACCGGCCCATCGTTGCGAAGCTTGAACTCCATCCGGCCGGAGGCACCGTGAACTTGATCGTTGACTTTCTCTGGGTACTCGCGACGCTCGCCGCGGTGATCTTCGTGGTCGTCGGCATTGTCCTGGTCGTCTTGGCGGTGCGCCATCGTCGCACTCCGCCGGCTTCCGCTGCGACTGGTCGACCGACTCCCACCAACCAGTCAGTCCCAGTAGCCCATACCGCCCGCGAACGTCTTCAGGAACTCGAGGCTCTGCGCGCCGCCGGAACGATCACGCCCGAGGAACACGCCGCTCGACGTGACGCCATTCTCGGTGAGCTCTGAACCGTCGCGATTGAGACGCAGCCACCGCCCCAGACACGTCGAGTTCGTCGCCACCGAACAGCTTCGCGAAGGGGCTGGATGCAGACCTGTCCGGGGCGTACTGTCCGGACCATCGGGCAAACAGTCCGAGTTTGGGGCAACAAAATGTTTAAAAAATCACTGGCACGCGCGGGAGCAACGGGCGTCGCGTTCGGTGCGCTGCTTGCAGTCGGCGCGTTAGCGCCAGCCGAGGCCGCGCCGATGAGCGTCTCCATAGATGTGGTCGCTCACACCGCTTTCGACTCCACGGTGAACCCGTTCGGAGGCAACATCCCCGGCTGCGAAACCGGAACGGTTGCCGAAGGCCCGAGCACAACACACTTCACCTCCTGGGGCGGTGTCTACACCGGAGTGAAGGAGTTCACCTGCGCCGGCGGTGAAGGTGGCGTCGACGTTCGCCTCTCCGCGGTGTTTGGTGACTTCGGATCGCGCGGAAAGTGGCACGTCCTCGATGGATGGGGCTTCCTCGATGGAGTGAAGGCGTCCGGCACGCTCATCGGAACGGCCACCGCAAACGGCATCGACGACCGCTACATCGGCTCAGCCCGGTAAGGGGTCAGGCCAGCAAATCAGCGTGGTGGATCTCAGCCACGTTCGGGTGCGCCCGCAGCCGGTAGCGAAGGGCGTTGTCTCCGTAGGTGTCGAGAATCGGGCTGTTGGTCGGGTCGACCGACAGCCCGCGTGCCTCGGCGGCCAGTTCGGGGCTCAGCTCAAGCCTCGGCATCACGGTGTCGAGGGCCGGGTTGAAGAAGAATGGCACCGAGATGCGGTCGGTTCCAACGCGCGGTGAGAAGACGCGATGCAGGGTTGCCTTGAGGTAGCCGCCGGTGGCGAGCTCGAGCATCTCGCCGATATTGACGACGAAGGCGCCCGGAATGCTCGGGGCGTCGATCCACTCGCCCTCGTGCTCGACCTGCAGGCCTTCCTTGCCGGGCTCGACGAGGAGGAGCGTGAGAACACCGCCATCTCGGTGTGCTCCGACACCCTGTTTGCGCTCGGTGTCGGACTCACCCGGGTACCGGACGATCTTGGTGAGCGAGAACGGCTTCTCGGCGAACGCTTCGTCGAAGAAGTCCTCGGGTGCGCCGAGCGCGAGAGCCCAGGTGCGCAGTAACCGCAGCGAGACGCGACTGAGCTCGTCGTTCCAGCGCTCGGCAACACGCTGCAGCTCGGGCAACGCGTCGGGCCAGAGGTTCGGACCCTCGAGTCGCCAGTAGTTCGGTGTGTCCTCGGACTGCTGGACCGCCGGGCGCTCGGGCCCGATGTCGATCTGCTCGCGCCAGTCCACATCGCCGTGGGTCAGTTCGCCGCCAACGCGGGTGTACCCGCGGAACTGCGGGCTGTGAATGTTCTCGAGTTTGAGCTTCTCCTCGGTGGGCAGCGCGAAGAACTCGCGAGACACGGCGAGCAGGTCGTCGATGAGCTGGCGGTCAACGCCGTGGCCGACGAGGTAGAAAAATCCGACTTCATGGGTGGCGCGCAGCAGGTCTGCGCGGAACGCGGCAGCCTCATCGGCGCCCCCGTCCAGTCGGGAGAAGTCGAGAATCGGAAGCGTGGAGATCATGACTGCCATGGTTTCATGGGCGTGTGTGCGGTCCGGGCATATGACGAAACGGTGCCGGCTGGACCGCGCTGGCGGCGAGCGCCGTCACATTACGGCGGCTCGGGAATACATGCGATTCCAACGGTCCCGCGGCGCACATTTCTGCTGTCAACCGTTGGACGCACACCAAACCGCTCCGTTAGCGTCGTCCCATGACGAATTCAGTACCGCACATCGAACTCAACTCTGGCCACAGCATTCCGCAGCTCGGATTCGGCGTCTTCCTCGTTGACCCGTCCGACACCCAGCGCGTCGTCGAAGACGCGCTTGAGGTGGGCTACCGCCACATCGACACCGCCACCGGTTACAACAACGAAACGCAGGTCGGTGCCGCGATCAAGGCATCCGGCATCCCGCGCGAAGAGATCTTCGTGACCACGAAGCTACTCAACGACGACCACAAGGCGGGCGACGTCACCGGTGCGTTTTCGCGCAGCCTCGACATGCTCGGGCTCGACTACCTCGACCTGTACCTCATCCACTGGCCGATGCCGAAGAACGAGCGCTTCGTCGAGACCTGGCGCCAGTTCGAGACGTTCAAGTCGGAGGGCCGCGCCCGGTCGATCGGCGTGAGCAACTTCCTTGTTCCTCACCTCGAGACGCTGCTCGCCGCCACCGATGTGGTTCCTGACGTCAACCAGGTCGAACTGCACCCGATCTTCCAGCAGCGTGAACTGCGCGAGTTCCAGGCCACCCACGGCATCCGCACCGAAGCCTGGGGACCGCTTGGACAGGGCAAGTACGACCTCTTCTCCATGCCGGCCGTCGCGGATGTCGCGGCCGCCCACGACGTCACCCCGGCGCAGGTCGTGCTGCGCTGGCACATCCAGACCGGCAACATCGTGATCCCGAAGTCCACCCGGCGCGAACGCATGGCCGAGAACTTCGACATCTTCGGCTTTGAGCTGAGCGCCGAGGAGATGGCCGCGATTGACGCCCTCGACGAGAACCGCCGCGTCGGTGGCCACCCGGAGGACGTCAACTAACCGGTCCTACGCCGTTACAACGACCTTCCCGAGCGGGCGGCCCGCGTGCAGATATTCCACTGCCGCGGCCGCCTGCTCGAGCGGGAACATTCGGTCGACCGCAGGCACGACGCTGCCCGCACCCATCAGGTCGCGAAGCGCCTCAAGGGTGGGCAGGTCTTCCTTCGACGCCAGCGCCTTGAGCTTCTGGGCCCCGAACAGCGAGGCGATCGGCGCCCGCAGCGAGCGCCCGAACCCACCGAGCAGCGGACCCCCGCCCTCTCCGCCGACGATCACCAGTGTGCCGCGCCGCGTCAGTACCCGTCGCAACCGCGCCAGTGACGTGTGGCCCGCGGTGTCGAGAATGAGGTCGTACCGCTCGGTGCCGGCCGCGAAGTCTTCCTTACTCCGATCGATGACCCGGGTAGCTCCAAGCGATGAGACGAACTCGACCTTCTCCGGCCCACAGACACCGGTCACCGTTGCACCTTCGGCCACGGCGATCTGAACCGCGAACGAACCGACGCCCCCGCCCGCTCCCAGCACGAGCACCTTCTGCCCCGCTTTCAACCCTCCGGCGCGTAGACCGTGCAAGGCCGTGCACCCCGACACCGGTGCCGCCGCTGCCTGTTTGAACGTGACGTTCGCGGGCTTCTGTGCGAGCCGGTCCTCCGGTGCGCGAGTGAACTCGGCAAAACTGCCCTCGAGTGTGGTTCCGAACACCTCATCGCCGACGACGAATCGTGTGACGGCCGAGCCGACCTGCGCAACGACGCCCGCGACATCCCGCCCCGGAATTTTCTTGGCCGGTGCCCGAAGGCCGAAGCCGAACAACCGCAGTAAGTACGGCTTGCCCGCCATCGTGTGCCAGACGCCGGCGTCAACGCCGGCCGCGGTCACGCGAATCAGAACCTCGTTCTCCCGAACGGTCGGTGTCTCCACGTTTTCGACCGCGAGAACATCGCGCTCTCCATACCTGTGTTGAACAACAGCCTTCATGATGATCACTCCTTCGTGGTGGGCGCCGAATACGAGAAAACATCGTCGAGCGGCACTCCGAAGACACCGGCGATCTCGAACGCCATCTCGAGCGACGGCGAATACCGTCCCTGCTCGATGGCAATGATGGTTTGGCGGGTGACCCCGATGCGGTCGGCCAGGTCGGCCTGGGTCATCTCACCGTGAGCGAAGCGCAGGCGCCGAATGTCATTGGTCACCCGGGTGGCCGCCTTGGTCCTCACCATGTCGGCAACCCCCGGCGGTAGGCGACCAGTCGCGCGATCGAACCCAGAAACGCAGACAGCACGAACGCCAGGTAGATCACGTTGGCGATCCAGAAGTAGTCGGCCTCGACCATCGCGAGAGCCAGCGCGGCGACACCCCCAATGACCACGAATGATTGCCCGATCGAGTCACCGAATCGAGTGATCTGGCGGTCGCGTTGATCTTTGCGGCCGGCGTCCTTCGCCGAGAACATGCCCCACACCATGTTGAGAACGATGCCCGCCACAATCCCGCCGCCAATCGTCCACAGCATCGCGGTGACCCAGGCGGTTTCCATCACCGAAACGGATGCCGCCTGTGCGGCCACAATGACCGCATACGTCGCGTAGCCGGCCAGCGATACGACCAGCATGACCCACGCGCTTTTCTCTTCGGATGACATCCGTTTCTCCCTGCTCGTGTAAAGATTTCTTTACCCTCGCTAATGTAAAGAGTTCTATACACGATGTCAAGGAAAATTAACCTGCCTGACGGGTGTCAAGCGGTGCGAGTGCGGCTGGACGGCCGCCCGACCGTCACAACGGCGACGACCACGGCCGCGACGAGTACTCCAGCGGACGCCGCCAGACCCGGGTAGCCGACGAGGGCGAGCGCCGGGCCCGCGGCCGCTCCGCCAACCGCACCGGCGAGGTTCATCACGAGGTCACTGCGGCCCTGGATGATCGGGCGCGCAGCTCCGGTGACGAGGTCGCCGAGCAGGGCGGAGGCCGAGACGGTTGACGCGCTCCAGCCGAGACCGAGGAAGATAAGGCCCACGGTGACGAGGGCCATCGACTGTTCGCCGAGCGCGACGATCACGAGCGAGATCGCGAACATCGCTTGCCCGAGGAGAATGACCCGATACCGACCGTAGGTGTCGCTCAGCCACCCGAACACGGGGGAGAGGGCGAACATGCCGGCGATGTGGAGGCTGAGGGTGAGCCCGACGCCGGCGAGCGATGTGCCGTGGTGCACGAGGTGAACGGGCGTCATCGACATGACCGCGATCATGGTGGCGTGGCTGAGGCCGAGAATGCCAATGGTGACAATGACCATCGTGCGGTTGTGCATCACACCTGCGGCGCGCTCGGACGCAGAGTCCGCGGTGGGCTGTGCCTCGTCGGTCGCCGGAGCTTCGGCTGCGAGCGCCTGGCTGACGAGGTAGGGGTCAGGCTTGAGCGCGAACGCGTAGACGCAGACCGCCGCCAGTTGGGCGATGACCGCGATAACGAACGATCCGGTGAGGGGAGGCATCCGTAACCAGGTCGCAATCACTTCACCGGGGCCGAACAGGTTTGGGCCGACCACCGAGCCGACGGTGGCGGACCAGACGACGATCGACAGGTCGCGACCGCGGTGACGCGGGTCGGCAACGTCGGTGGCGGCAAATCGCGACTGCAGACCGACGGCCGCACCCGAGCCGAGCATGGCGAAGCCCAGCAGCATGAGCGGGAAGAACGCGATCGCGGCGGCGGCCACCGTGACGATCGCACCGAGCAGCGCGATGCCGGTGCCGAGGGCGAGCGAGACGCGGCGGCCGTGCCGACGGGTGAGCCGGCCGAGCGGGATCGCGACGGCGGCCGCGCCGAGAGTGCTCAGGGTTGCGGCTGAACCGGCCCACGCTTCCGATCCGCTCACCTCGGCGGCCAGCACCGAACCAATTGACAGGGTGGCGCCGATGCCGAGGCCGCCGAGAATCTGGCCGGCGATCAGCACACGAACGGTGCGTCGCTGTAGCGCGGCGAGATCGAGGGTGGTGGAGGTCACCGGTCCATTCTTCCCTCCATGCCGCCTCTGAACACAGGAAAAAGTGCCGTCGATGGGAACAATCCGGCCATACCGCGCGTAGAACTTCAGTAACGCACGATTCCTCGACCGGAAAGTAGGACGCATGCCCCGATTTCTTCAGTACACCGAGTTCGGCGGACCAGAGGTCCTTGAACTGATTCACGTCGACAAGCCCACTGCCGGTCCCGGCGAGATCGTTGTCCGGGTCCGCGCCGTTGGACTCAACCCGGTCGATTTCAAGATTTTCCGCGGTCCGGCTGCCGCGACCTACGGCGCGACACCACCGACCGGTGTTGCGAACGACTACTCCGGAGTCGTCGAGCAGATCGGAGAGGGCGTCACCCGGTTCGCGGTCGGCGATGCCGTTCTCGGCGGGGCCCGCAACTACGCGATGGCCGACTTCCTGGTCACCACCGAAGAGGCGTCGATCGTCCACAAGCCCACCGACCTCAGCTTCGAGCAGGCGGCCGCTCTTCCGGTCGTCGGACGCACCGCGTGGGCCACTGTGGAGTCTCTATCGTTGACGGATGCTGACACGGTTTTCGTCAGCGCCGCTGCGGGTGGCGTCGGAGGACTGGCTGTTCAGCTCGCGAAGCGCAAGGGCGCGACGGTCGTCGGTACGGCAAGCGAATCGAATCACGAGTACCTGCGTTCGCTCGGCGTGATTCCCGTTGCGTACGGCGACGGACTCGTCGAACGGCTGCGCGCCGCCGCCCCGCAGGGTTATACGGCTGCGCTCGACAATCACGGGACGGACTCGATTGATGTTGCGCTCGAGTTGGGCATCCCGATCGAACGCATCAACACGATCGCCGTCCACGGCCCCGGTGACCGCGGAGCCGCGCACGTCGGCGGCGCCCAAGCCACCAATGACGACTTGCTCGCCGTCGCCGAACTCGTCGCGAGCGGCGACCTGGACCTCCCGATCAGCGGCATCTACCCGCTCGAACGGGCTGCCGAGGCGTACGACGAGCTCGAGCGCGGCCACGTGCGCGGCAAGCTCATCGTGGTGACGGATTGAATCGGGTCGCCATGAAGGCCATCGTGTATTCCGGAACCGGCGCGTCCTCCGTACTCTCCCTCGTCGAGCGTGACATCCCCGATCCGGGGCCCGGTGACGTTCGCGTTCGCGTCGTCGTCTCCGGGGTGAACCCCACCGATTGGAAGGCGCGCTCGGGCACCAGCATCGCTTTTCCCGACGTAGTGCCGAACCAGGATGGCGCCGGCGTTGTCGATGCGGTCGGTGACGGGGTCGACGACGTTCGGGTGGGCGATCGGGTGTGGGTGTATCTCGCGGCCCATGGTCGACCGACGGGAACGGCCCAGGAGTTCACGATCCTCCCGGCTGATCGGGTGGTTCAGTTGCCGGAGGGTGTGGGCTTCGACGTCGGAGCCAGTATCGGCGTCCCCGCGATGACCGCGCACCGCGCTCTGACCGTGCACGAGCACGGCCCGTCCCGCCTCGCTCCTGACGCCCTCGCCGATCGAGTGGTGCTCGTTCAGGGTGGCGCGGGTGCCGTTGGCCACGCCGCCATTCAACTGGCGGTCTGGGCCGGAGCCACTGTCATTGCGACGGTCAGCAGCGACGCGAAGGCCGAACTTGCCCGCGCCGCCGGCGCCCACCACGTCCTCCGCTACCCCGACGACGCGCTGGCTGACCGCATCCGTGAGATTGCTTCTGACGGCGTCCACCAGATCGTCGAGGTGTCCCCGGCACAGAACGCGGCGCTCGACGTCGACGTAATCGCCAACCACGGAAGCATCGCGTACTACGCCAACAACAATGGCGACGAGTTCACGGCACCGATCAACCCGAGCTACGCGAAGAACGTCCGGTGGCAGGGCCTCCTCCTCTACACGATGGGATCTGCTGCGCACCACGCCGCCACCGAGGACATCTCGGCGGCGTTGCGCGACGGCGTGCTGCCCGTCGGCGAATCGGCCGGATTGCCCCTCACCTGGTTCCCGCTCGAGGAGACCGCTGCCGCCCATGACGCCGTCGAGACGGGCACAACGGGCAAGGTGCTCATTCGCGTGAGCGAGGAGGACGCCTGATCGACGGTTCGGTTACAGGACGTGGGCCAGTGATCCGCGCAGCGCTTCGGCCGAGCGGTGCAGCAAATCGACCTCGACGTCATCCATGGGCACGTCGAGGGTGCGGATCACTCCACCCGCCCCGACGATCGACGGCACGCTGAGCGCGACTCCGTCGATGCCCCGATAGCCGGTCAGCACGCTCGACACCGGGAGGATGGCGCGTTCGTTGTGCAACACGGCCTCAACGATGCGCGCGCCCGAGAGTCCGATGGCGTAGTTGGTTGCGCCCTTGCCCTCGATGATCTTGTAGGCGGCGTGCACCACGTCAGAGGTCAGCGACTTGAGCTTCTCGCGAGGAAACAGCCGGGTGCCGGTCGCGTCAGTCCAGTCGCGCAACGGGGTCTGCCCGATCGTCGCGTCCGACCACAGCGGAAACTCACTGTCGCCATGTTCGCCGACGATGATGGCGTGCACGCTTTGTGGTGCAACGTCAGCGGCCTCGGCCAGTAGCCAGCGCAGCCGTGCCGAGTCAAGCACGGTGCCCGACGAGAAGATGCGGCCGGCGGGCAGATCGACCAACTGCTCGGCTACCACGGTGAGTACGTCACACGGATTAGTCACCAGAATGAAGACAGCATTTGGCGCGAGCTCGACAAGCCGAGGCATCAGCTTCTCAAGGATACGAGCATTGGTGGCGGCGAGGTCTAGGCGGGTCTGGCCCGGCTCCTGCTTCGCACCCGCCGTAATGACGATCACGTCGGAGTCGGCCACCAACTCGATGTCTGCGCCGCCGGTGATGCGGCTTGAGCCGATGAATGGCGTGCCGTGTGCGAGGTCGAGCACCTCCGCCTCGGCCTTCACAGCGTTGAGGTCGTACAGCACCACCTCACGGGCCGAATTCCGGATAAGTGCCGCATAGGCGAGCGACGAGCCCACGCTTCCCGCACCGATGATTGACAGTTTCGTATTGCGCACGAGGGTCATCGCCCCAGTATGGCGGGATCCCGGTCGACAGCACAGACCCGAAACGCAGCGTCCCGTTTCGATACCGTGGGGTAGGTGAGCCTGCCTTCCCTGCGACCCGATCTCGCCTTTGACCCCACCCCACTGACCGAGCCCGTCGACAACCGGAAGGTCCGGGAGCACCATGACACGCTGAAAGCCGCTCGCACGCGCACGGCCGGGGACGTCTTTGTGTCCGTCATCATCCCGTTCGTGGTGTTGATCGGCCTGATCCCGCTCGTTCTGCTGTTCCGTGACCTGGCGCGCCTGCCCGCCGGCCCCGTCGTCGTCATCAGCGTGCTTGCCGTCATCGCCGCGGGCGCAACGCTCATCACGATCCGGGTGCGTCGCCGCATCCGCAGGGACTGGGAGATTCGATACCGGCTCGACCATTTTGCGACCGCAAACCACATGACGTATGAGCACCAGGTCCGGAATCCGAAGCTCCCCGGAATGATCTTCTCGGTCGGAGGGGACCGCATCGCCACCGACGTGATTCGCACCCAATCCCAGCCGACCGTCGAATACGGCCACCATCAATACCTCGTCAGTCGCGGCAAGAGCTCGACACACTTTCGGTGGGGTTACATCGCCATCGAACTTGACACGACGCTCCCACACATCGTGCTCGACGCCGTCACCAACAACTCGGCACTGGGCACGAACCTGCCTGCCTCGTTTTCCGGCTCACAGCGGCTCTCGCTCGAGGGCGATTTCGACCGCCACTTCGCGCTGTATTGCCCTTCCGGTTACGAACGCGACGCGCTCTACCTCTTCTCGCCCGACATCATGGCTCGATTCGTCGATCGCGCCGCTCTCTTCGACATCGAGATTGTCGACAACACGCTCTTCCTCTACACCGGCCCCGGCATCTCAACAACGAGCCCGGAGCAGTGGGCCTGGCTGTTCGACACGGTTCACGCGCTCCAGGCCAAGGTCGACCAGTGGTCACGCTGGCGTGACGATCGGCTGGAGCAGCCCGCCATCACCCCGACCGATGCATCCGTGCGCCCGTCCGTCACCCCTCCGGTGCGCCCACCCGGTGTCGGCGTGGACGGACGGCGCTTGCGCCGAGGCGCCCACACAGCGACTCTCTGGGGCATTGTCATCGCTGTCGCGGTCGGACTGCTCGCTTTCGGCATCGAATCCCTGTAGCCCGGTCAAAGTGCCACCGCTTCCGTACATAAAACGGTGAGCGGATGCCACGTGGCGGCGACAGGAGATCGGCCCCAGAAAAGGACAGAAGTTGAATTCTGATCCTTCGCTGGGGCCGATTTCCGTCTGCGGGTTCGATCCGGGCTGCTACTCGGTGGGCACGGACGCAGCCGAGGCGATCGCGGGCACCGGCACGTCGGCCGGGGTCGGGTCTTGGGCCTCAGCGTTGGACGCTGTGGCCGCGGTCGTTGTCGAGGCGGCTGACCGCCCACCGACGAACCCGCTCAGCAGGCTGGCCAGGTCGATTCCGGTCGAGTCCTTGAGGAGCTGGTTCACCTCGGTGACGTTGCCGACGACCTGCTTTGACAGGTGCGACGCGCCATCGGTTGAGATGACCGTGAGATTGTCGATCGCACCATACGGGGCGGCGAGCTGCTTGGCGATCTCGGGGAGAATCTCGATCGCTCGCTGCTGCAGCAGCGCCTCGGACTCGTCACGCAAAGCGGCTACCCGCAGCTCGGTCGCGCGAGCCTCAGCCTGACCCCGGGCGAAGATCGCGGCTGCCTCGGCTTCACCCTCAGCCCGGGTCGCCTCGGCTTCAGCGATACGGCGGTCACGGTCTGCCTTCGCTTCGGCAACCACCTGCGCCGCGTTTGCCTCAGCGATCTGGCGGATCCGATACGACTCGGCGTCAGCGGTCTTACGCACATCGGCGTTGAGCTGCTGCTCGCGCAGGGCGGTCTCGCGCTGGGCGGTGACCTCGCGCTGCTGCAGGATCCCCTGCTGGGCAAACGCTTCGGCGAGCGGCTTCGCGGCCTCGGCTTCGGCGAGCGCCTTGTCTGTCTCGCTCTTGATCGACGCGTTCTTCAGGGACAGTTCACGGTTCGCATCGGCGATCGCCTCCGCGGCTTCAATCCGGGCTTGCTCGGATGCACGCGCCGACACCGACTCGGCGATTTCGGCGGCCTGGCGCACACGCGCCTGCTCCGGGCGGCCGAGGTCGGTGATGTAGCCCTTGTCGTCGGCGATTTCCTTGATCTGGAAGGTGTCGACGTCGAGTCCCTGGTTGAGCAAGGACGTCCGCGCCGCCTCGATGACCTGCTCGGCGAGTCCGGCCCGGTCGCGAATGATCTCCTCAACCGTGAGGTTACCGATCGAGGAACGCAGTGAACCCGAGAGCACCTCTTGCGTGAACGGCTCAATGTGCTGGTCCTGACCGAGGAACCGCTGGGCGGCCGAGCGAATCGCACCATCACTGTCGCCGACCTTCACAACGGCGACGGCCTCAATGCGAATCGTCACACCGTTGCGGGTCTGCGCGACCACCTGAATGCCGATCGCGCGCGAGCGCAGCGACATCGAGAACTGCTTCTGCAGGAACGGGATGACGAAAACGCCACCGCCCTGCACCACCTTCTGGCCGGTCAGGTCGGTAATCGTCCGACCGTCAGCTCCGACGGACTTGCGTGCGCGTCGCCCGGTGATGATGATCGCCTCGTCCGGCTGAGCGATCTTGTATCGCCCCTGGACAAACATGATGAGAACGATCAGGACAACGATGCCCACGACCACCGCCACGAGAATCGGGCTCAGAACAATACCTAGCAATTCCATGACGCTCCTTGTCGGCCGGTGGTCGGCGCCCCCAGCCTAGTGGGGCGTCATTTCACGGCGACAAATTATTCACACGGATGCCACTCCGTTGCGGTACGCCCACACCACCGTCTGCAGGCGGTCGCGCACCCCAATTTTCGCCATGGCCCGCGTGAGGTGCGACTTCACGGTGCTCGTCTCGACGAACAACGCCGTCGCGATCTCGGCGTTGGAGAGACCGTTGGCGAGCAGCCGCACGATCTCGCGTTCGCGCAGGGTGAGCGAGTCGAGGGCAATGGCGTCGTGCGGGGCGATCGGCTCGACCACCCGGGCACCGGAGGAGCGACGAGCGAACTCGGCGATGACCCGGGAGGTGACGGCCGTGTCTACGAGCCCCTGACCTGCCGCGAGGCGCCGGACAGCGTCGATGAGCTCGTCGGGTTCGGTGTCCTTGAGCACAAACCCGTTTGCTCCGGCTTCGAGTGCGCCGAACACGTACTCGTCGAGGTCAAAGGTGGTGACGATGAGGATCGCGGGGGCGGTCGCGTCGGCACCCCGCTCGGCCACGAGTGCGCGGGTCGCCGTGAGGCCGTCTCCGCCCGGCATACGCACGTCCATGCACACGACGTCGGGCTGCAGCCGACGCACGACGTCCACCGCGTCAGGTCCCGTCGCGGCCTCACCCACGATCTCGATGTCACCGGCGGATTCGAGAATCACCCGAAACCCGGCACGCACCACGGCCTGGTCGTCGACGAGTACGACCGAAATCATGAGCTCTCCTTCTCCGCACGTTCCGCACGCCCGGCACTGTCCGCACGCTCGGCCGGCACCTCGAGTTCGACACGCCAGCCGTGCGGGGATGGCCCGGCATCGAGGCGCGCTCCCAGAATGTGGGCGCGCTCACGCATGCCGACAAGACCAAGCCCGCTGCGGGCATCCGTCGACGGGTTATTCGCCTGCGGGTTGTTCGACTGCGCATTGGCAGCAGGTGAATTTTCGACCTCGAGCGTCACGGACGCGGCGCCCCAGGCAAGCCGCACCCGAACCGGCTGGCCAGGGGCATGTTGGCGCGCATTCGACAGTGCCTCCTGGAGCACGCGGTAGAGCGTGACGTCGGCGATCGGGGCGAGGGGGAACGGGTCACCCTCGCGAGTGAGTTCGACCCCGCTACCCAGGCTGCGGGCCGTCTCGATCAGCTCGTCCACTCCGTCGACGCCCGGCACCGGGGCGCTCTCGATGCTGCCTGTCGCGGTCGGCTCACGCAGCACGCCGACCACAGAGCGCAGGTTCGCGAGGGTCTCTCTGCCTTGGGCGCGAATCCACGCCGTCGCGTCCTTGGCGGCTTGCGGGTCCCTGTCGATGAGCCGCTCGACCGCTCCCGCCTGCACGACCATGCCGGAGAGGTGGTGGGCCGCGATGTCGTGCAATTCTCGAGCCATGCGGGAGCGTTCGGCTCGGATCGCCGCGTCGGCTCGGGCCTCCTGCTCGCGAATCGCCTCGGTGGCCCGAACGTGCACCAGCTCGACATAGGTGCGTCGGGTCGCTACGTAGGAGCCGACGAGCGCGGCCGCCACGTAGCTGAGCACAGCGGTGATGACAAAGTTGATGAGCAGGAGCGGGAGGATGCCGACCCCGCCGATGGCGTCGGACACGGTTCCTGACCCTGGCGGTGGACTCGAGACCAGGAGGGAGACCGCGACTCCGGCCACCACCTCGAGCAGCACGACGGCGACGACCGCTTGAAGCGCGGGTCTGAACGGAAGCAGCGCCCCCACCGTGTACGCGGCCACGAACGCGGCGAACCCGCGGAAGCCGAAGCCCACCGGCAGCAGGGCGACGAGAACCACCTGCGCGACAGCGACAAGCACGAGGCACAGCACCGGTCGGCTGCGGCGGAAACAGAGGAACAGCGACTGCACCGTTGAGGTGACGAGCAGGGCGGTGACGTCCCCGGCGGTAAGGCTCAGGCCTTCGGACGGGCCGAGCAAACTGACGAGAACCCACACCATGACGGCGCCGAGAAGTGCGACGATCACGGCGAGCGCGGTGTCTTGCGCCAGCGGGCTGCCGAGGCCCACCCGGCTGAGCCGCTCGTCGAGTCGCCAGCGCCGCGGGGCGGGCAACACGGCGGTTCCCCCAGCGACCGGGCGATCCCGGTTCGGGTTGTCGTTCTGCATGTGAGTCCTTGTGGGGTCGGCTGCCGGTTCCGTGTTCCGATCGTATGCCAGCGACGCGGCAGGCTCGCCAGCCTGCCGCGTCGCTTGCCGGTCAGTACGAGACGCTCGGGGCGATGAGGTTGAAAGTCAGGGCGAACCACGCCACCCCAACCAGCGCGGCCAGGACGAGGATCCAGCCGACGATTCGAATCCACCCCTTTTTCGAACGGATGCTGTCGGTCACCGTGAGAGCGGCGGGAATCACTCCAAGCACACCGAGCAGTTGCAGCGCCTGAAGCCCCCGCAGGGCGACGGTCGGCACATCCTGCAACTCCATGATCTGGGTCACCGCCTGGATCCAGCCGGCGAGGGCCAACAGGGTGCTTGCTGCCGCCACGCGGGTGAGGAGTCGGACGACCCGGCTGCTCCGCGGCGCGGGTGCCGAGCTGACGCGATAGTGACGGCGGACCAGTGCGCTGATCGGCCAGAGGAGCACGGCGAGAAGCAGCACCGTTGCCGAGCCGAGGAGCACGGGGACGGCGATGCCCGGGTGCTGTGCGGTGTCGACGCGCAGGAGCGCGAAGGCCGAGTCGTAGGAGATGGTGGTCACCTGCCCACTTTCGGCGCGCATGCTGATCTGGCGGTCACCGCCGACTTCCTGCCAGAGCCACGGCTCGATTTCCTCGAACACCGCTGGCGTCAGGCTGAGCGGAGCGGGCGAGACGAGGATGGTGCCGTCATTTCGTGCGCTGATCTCGGTGGGACCGGTGAGTGCGAATGCGCCGGCGAATGTGCTCCGGGCTGCCCGTGATTCGGTATAGGTGCCGGCCGCTTGCGCGGCATGATTGGCGGCCGTTGCAGACGCTGGAGCATCCGCTTTCTCACCGGGGAAGTAGCGGTCGGCGAAACCGGTCATGACGGTTTCGCGGATGTTGAGGTCGTCGAGCGGCCCGTTTCCTGAACTGTTGAGCGAGATGAAGATTCCGGCACCGTCATCGGGGTACAGCTGCAGGTGTGAGTGGAAGACGTTGGTGTCGCCACCGTGGCCGATGATGCGGGTGCCGTTTCGGCTCTCGTCGAAGAAGCCGAGGGCCATGCGCGGTCCGGCGGCGAGGGTGCCCAGCGAGTCTTCGCCGAGGGCAGGCGAGTGCGTCTCTTCCAGGGTGTCCGGCTCGAGCAGCTGTGGGCCGTCCCCGAGCTGGGAAATCATGAACCGGGCCATGTCGGTTGCGGTCGCGGCGAGCGCACCGGCAGGGGCAACGGGCACCATCTCGAACGGCGTCGGCACGTCACTGCCCGAGGCGTAACCTTTCGCCATCCGGTCGGCGAGCTCGGCCGGGAGCGGTTGGGCGAACCGCGACGAGGTCATGCCGACCGGCTCCAGAACGTTCGACTCGACGTATTCCGCGAACGGCATACCGCTGGCCCGCTCGACGATGTAGCCGGCGAGCGCGTTCCCGTAGTTGGAATAGGCCGGCACCGTGCCCGGCTCGTACACTTGCTCCGGCGGATCCGTGGCCAGCACGTCGCGCAGGCTCGGGACCGAGTCGCCGTACCCGATGATTCCCGCGATGCGCTCTTCGAATCCGGCGGTGTGGCTGAGGAGGTGCCGAAGGGTCAGCGTCGTATCAAAGTGCCGCGGCAGGTCGAAGTCGATGTACTCGTCGACATCCCTGTCGAGGTCGAGCTCGCCGCGTTCGACGAGTTGCATCACCGCGGTTGCCGTGAAGAGCTTCGACACGGATCCGACCCGAAACAGGGTCTCATCGGGGTCAACCGGCTGCTCGGGGCGGGCGTCCTCGTCGGGAACAGCCTCGACCGATCCCTTCGTCCCACGATCGGCGAGACCATAGCCGCGGCTGGTGAGGACCTCGCCGTTCGAGACGACGCTCACCGTCGCTCCGGCGATACCGGCATTGGTGAGGGCGGCCGGGACGAGTCCGTCGAGCCAGGCGGTGACGTCGGTTCCGGTCAGTGCGACGGGCTCTGGCGTGGTGGGCGCCGCGACCGCCGGCGTGGCCGGAACGACAGCGTGGGCGGAGCCCGAGACAACACCGCCAGACAGCAGTGCGGCCACCGCGGCGATCGCACTCAGTGCCGGAATACGTGAACGGATGCGTCGGCGCCGGTTCGGCAGCGACGCCGCGGTGAGACCGCCAATCGGCTGGCTCTCGCCCGGGTAGGCATGTGCGTGGGAAGACACGAGTGCGCTCCTTTACTCTGGGGCGCATCGGGTGTTCGGGCGGTGCCCGGATCAGTTCCCCGATGCTGCTCTTCCAGAGTGCCGAGCGCGGGGTTTCGGTACATCGGGCGCAGGTCGGCAATCGACCTACGACCTTTGTCGCAATTGTCAGCCGGTGATGGCCATGTCCGAGACGAGGCCGTCGGCGACTGTGAAGCTGAAGTGGCTCTGCCCGGTGAAACCACGACCACCCACCGTCGCGGTGACCGTCGTGTGCTCACGGGTGGTGATCTCCGCGGTCACCTCGAGAGTCACTCCGACGCCGATGAACTCCGAGTTTGACCACTCGCGGATGGAGTCATGGCCGGTGAACACCCGGCCCCAGTCGTTGACGGTGCCGTCAGCCGCGAACGTCGCGAGAAACGCGTCGGTATCGCCGGCGTTCGCGGCGGCGATCAGTCGAGCCACCGGCTCGGGCAGGGTGCTGGGCATCGTTGCTCCTTCGCTCTTTCGGTCACCGTAGTACCCACACAGCAGGGAGCGTAAGGGGATGGACACGGGTGACCCCCCGTGCGAGGTTTGCAGTCGCTGCGCGCATCGAGTTATCGTGAATCCGGACCGCACCCGGGGGGATGTGCAGTACAGCGTCCTCCTCTTCGGTGGTTCCAGGTCTCTTTCGGGGGGAAAGAGAGGTGCTGCGCCTTCTGTGCGCGCACCATGCTGGACGAGCGGGCACCTACTGGGGGTAGGTGCCCCTCTACCCCCACACGCCTCAGCTGCGAAGGTACGAAGCGCCGTTGGCGTCGAGAATCGAGCCTGATGACCAGGCGGCTTCCGGTGACGCCAGCCAGAACACGGCCTCGGCAATCTCTTCCGGTGTCCCGACCCGGCCGAACGGGCTCTGGGCACGAAGCGCATCACCCTGGTCGGATTCGAGCTTCTCGAGCTGCCGGGGCGTCGCCACGAACCCGGGCGCGACCGAAGTGACGGAGATCGAATGCGGAGCGAGGGCGACCGCGAGGGACTGGCCGAGGGCGTGAAGGCCGGCCTTACTCGCCGCGTAGGCAGGAAACTCGGGTTCGCCGCGGAAGGCTCCGCGCGACCCAACGTTCACGATCGCCCCTGGTGCACTCCGCTCGATGAGGTGTGAGGCAACAGCCCAGGCCAGGTTTGCGGTGCCGAGCAGGTTGACGTCGACCATCTGTCGGAACACGGTGCTCCACTCGGCGTAGGTTGACTCGCCAATCACGTGGCGATTCTCGGGCGACGGCGCAACGGCTGCATTCGCGACCAGAACGTCAAGGGATCCCAGCTGCTGGAGAGCGGATGCCACGATGCTCGCGGCACCGTCCGGGTCGGCCAGATCACCGCTCACGAGTGCGTGTCCTGTCCCGTCGAGTGAGGCAAGTGTTTCCTGGGCGCCCGCGCGATTCGAGCCGTAGTGCACGGCTACCCGGTTGCCGGCGGCAGCGAACCGTCGGGCAACAGCGGCGCCGATGCCGCCGGAAGCACCGGTGACGAGGATGCAGCTCATGAGGTGAGAACGTTCGATGGGGACATGGTTCTCCTCGGCTGAGAAAGCGAAAGCGGCACAGAACGGCCGTTCTCCACGCTAAGGCATGACCGACAGAACCAGTCCGGAATAGAGCTGCACGGCCAACGGCAACAGACCCATCGCCGCCGCACCGATGCCGACCAGGCCTGCCCCGGACCACAGCCTGCGGCGCGACCGGGCTGATCGCACCTCATGGTCGAGCTCGGCAAAGCCCGCAGAGAGGTCACCGCGATCACGTGACGGCGTGGACCAAAAGCCCGGCTCATCGAGCAGGGCAGTGACGGCCGAGAGCTGCGGCTCCGGCAGCACGACGGGTTGCTTTTCCAGCCACCTGCGGAGCTGACGCGACGTGAGCACCACCACCCGTTCGGGTTCCTCTCGAATGGTGACGTGCTTCGGTGCCACGAGGATCAGGAGCGGCTGCACTGACGTGACCGACGGCATCCGTTCGGACATCATTTTTTCGACCCGGGATGCCTCATGCTCCGCGTTGCGGAGATACGGAACCTTGCGCCCGTTCACCATGAGCGTTCGCCCGGCCACCCAGATGTTTTTGTTGGCGTGATGCTTGGTGTTGAGAGTAAACACTCCGCCAGGGCCGATCACGATGTGGTCAATGTCGGAGCCGCGGGTGCCGACGGGGAGAGCGTGCAGCACGGTCCAGCCGGACGGCAGGTCAGTCAGTTCGCGGCCAACCGCGATCTCGCCTTCGGCTCCGATGTACCACGGGCGACTGACGATGCTGAGCGGTGAGCGACCGAACAGCCGGGCGGGAGCGCTACGCCGGGGCACCGATGCCTGTTCGCGCAGCAGTTCGGCGATGGCCTCCTGACCGGCAATGCGGGTGCGCATGGAGGTGAGGGCAGCGGTTTCGGGCACGGACCTGAGAGTAGGGATTGTGAGTGCCCAACGGACAGCCCCAGTACGGGCTGCGAGAACTACGCGGTGACGAGGAGGCTCGCGAGCGAATCCAGCGCCCCGGGGACGAGGCGGTAGTAGGCCCAGGTTCCGCGCTTCTCCCGGGTGAGGATGCCGGCGTCGACGAGAACCTTGAGGTGGTGCGAGACGGTGGGCTGGCCGAGTCCGAGTGGTTCGGTGAGATCACACACGCACGCCTCAGCGTCGTCGTGGGCCGCGACCATCGACACCAGGCGCAATCGTGCCGGATCAGCGAGGGCCTTGAGCGTTTTGGCGAGCTTCTCCGCGTTGTGCGCGGACAGGGTTTCGCGCGTCAAGGGCGCGCAGCACTCGGTCACGTCCGTCAGCGGGAGTGTTGTGACGAGTGCCATGCGAACCATCCTCTGCTTATATTGACATTCATCGATATAGTACCCCACAGTAGATATCGACACTCATCGATGTGACGCCGGCGAGGCACTCACTCAGCCAAAGGAACGACCATGACCGACAACCCGACAGTGCTGTTCGTCTGTGTGCACAACGCGGGCCGATCCCAAATGGCAGCCGGCTACCTGACGGCGCTCTCCGGCGAAACTGTCACGGTGCGTTCCGGTGGCTCTGAACCGGGCAACGCTGTCAACCCGACGGCCGTTGCGGCCATGGCCGAGGAGGGCATTGACATCTCCCGGGCCGTTCCCCAACTGATGACGACTGAGCAGGTTCAGCAGTCCGATGTCGTCATCACAATGGGCTGCGGTGACGTCTGCCCGGTCTTTCCGGGCAAGCGTTACGAGGATTGGGATCTCCCGGACCCGGCTGGCAAAGGCATTGAGGATGTGCGACCGATCCGGGACGAGATCAAGCGCCGGGTCGAGGCGTTGGTGGCCGACCTGACCATGGCCGGGAGGTAACCCCGTGCCCCTCGCCGAGCTTCCACTGCGTGCCGCTCCGCGCTCTAAGAACCTCGAGCACCTGCCCGTTGTCGTGATTGGCGCGGGTCCGGTTGGACTCGCCGCTGCAGCCCACCTCCTCGAGCGCGGCATTGATGTTCTCGTTTTCGAGTCAGGCGATCGTGCCGGCAGTGCCATTCGACAGTGGGGCCACATTCGGCTGTTCTCGCCGTGGGAGTTCGTTGTCGACGATGCAGCTGCCCGCTTGCTCGATCCGACAGGATGGGACGCACCACCCGCTCGAGGTTTGCCAACCGGACTCGAGTTCGTCGACCGTTACCTGGCTCCACTCGCGGCGACCGAACCGCTGGCCGGTCGCATCCGTTACCGATCGATCGTTACCGCGGTCAGTCGACAAGGAATGGACCGCACGCGGTCGACCGGGCGCGCATCGACACCGTTCATCGTACGGACTGATACCGACGCTGGTCCACAGGAACAGCTCGCGCGCGCTGTTATCGACACCTCGGGCACCTACTCGACCCCGAACAGCGTGATCGCGAACGGGCTCGCTCCGCAGCACGCGGACGTGCTTGGCGACACGATCTGCCCCGCGCTGCCCGACGTGCAAGGGCACGACCGCGCACGCTTCGCCGGGCAGCACACGCTCGTCGTTGGCGCCGGACACTCCGCCGCACACACACTTCTCGCTCTCGCGGCTCTGGCCCGCGAGGAACCGGGCACGACGATCAGCTGGGCTATTCGCAACTCCAGTCCGGTGCGTGTCTTCGGCTCAGGCGACGACGAGCTCGACGCTCGCGGCGCCCTGGGCACCTCGACGCATGATCTGGTGCGCTCCGGCGAGGTGTCACTCATCGACGCCTGTGAGATTGACGACCTGGTTCCCCACCCCGCTGGGCGTGTTGAGGTGCGCGGGCGCCGGGGCGGGAAGCCGACCACAATCACGGTCGACCGGGTTG
Source organism: Okibacterium sp. HSC-33S16 (assembly GCF_024171565.1). Lineage (GTDB taxonomy): Bacteria > Actinomycetota > Actinomycetes > Actinomycetales > Microbacteriaceae > Mycetocola_A. The sequence goes on along the minus strand of NZ_JALJZZ010000002.1, from coordinate 52,609 downwards.
TGAATGCCACCGGGTTCCGCCCGGATCTCGACATGTTGCGGGAGATCCGCCTGGCGCTCGACGAGGTCGTCGAGGCGCCGCGGGCGCTGGCGCCGCTCATCGACCCCAACCTGCACAGCTGCGGCAGCGTGCCGCCGCACGGCGTGGTTGAACTCAGTCACCCGGAGCCGAATTTCTACGTCGCCGGAATGAAGAGCTACGGGCGCGCACCGACCTTCCTGCTGCTCACCGGCTACGAACAGGTCAGGTCCATTGCCGACGAGCTTGCCGGCAACTTCTCCGCGGCACGGCGGGTTGAGCTCATCCTGCCCGAAACCGGCGTCTGTTCAACGAGCACACCGGCGCAATCGGGCACCTGCTGCTGAGGAACAAGCTCAGGGCAGGTCGACCGTGTCGCTGTAGATAAGCCGGGCGTCCCGCATCCGGAATGGAGCGATGTGCCCGGTCGGCTCTCGATCCGAAACGTGCAGCTCATACTCGGCGATGCGCACCCGCCACCGTTCGCCCACCGGCGCGTCCTGTCGACTCGGCACGGGCACCGCGCCAGCCCAGTCAACCTCGTCGTAGGTGCCTCGGCGCAGGAACCGGAGACCGGAAACGACGGGCAGGGTAACCCGCCGTCCCACCTCTTCCCACGCCAGGTCGCTCGTCGCATCCGCGGGCAACTTCTCGACCCACGCCTCGACCCGCCGCGACGCCTCGACCTTGCTGGCGAGGTTCGGCAGGGTTTGTGCGTGGTGAGGAATGCCGACGGCTCCGCTCAGCGTCACGACGATCGCGGTCCGATCGACCGACTCGACAAACGTCGCCTCCCGACGCGGCAACACCTGCACGAAGTCCGCCTTCACCACCTTCGACAGGTGCTCGTCACCCACGGAATGAGGTTGATACCGCCCCAGCATCAGCTGAACCAGCGGAGTGTACGCATCACCCGCATCGACCTGCACGTCGCAGAACCATAACTGCCGGTCCGGGTCGTACTCGGGCGCGTGCCCCACGACGGTCACCCGTTCCCCCACCTCAGAAAGCAACACCCCGTGCCCCACACTCGTTCGCAACGGGAACTGAGAAATTAACGGTCCGGATGCCACGGGCTCAGAAATGTAGACGGGGTCCGTTCCCCAGACGCTGGTGAACGGCAAGCCGTCGGCACCGGTTTCCCCGAACAGCGGGAAGTGGTCGACGACTGTTTCGAGGTTCACCACCGGGTCGGACGACCGAAGTGCGGCAAGCGCTGAGCGTGTACCCAGAAGCGCACGTTCCTCGTCGGTGCGCGCCCGCACCGGGGCCTCGTCAGCCCGAACCCGTTCGGTCAGCGACTCGAGCAATTGAGCAGACGCCGAGCTCCGCCCTGACACCGACACACCATCGCGCTCGAGCACGCCCGCTGCCCAGGTATCGCTCAGCGCCTGGGCATCGATGCTGCCAACGACACCGCGCTCCACGTCAGCGTGCCAGGTCAGCCACGGCTGGATCCGCAGCACCACCCCGAGGATCTCCTCCTCACCACTCGAGTACCAGGGCCGGCCGAGGTAGACGCGAAGTCCACCGCCCGTGCGCACCCGGCGCACACCGAATCCCTCGCCGCCGAGGTCATCGGTTGTCCATTCCCATGTCGGAATGATGTACTTCACGTCCGGCGGATCGGGGCGCCGGCTCGACGGAATGTTCAGCCTCAGCGGCTCGCCCTCCGTCGTGACGAGGTCGGGATCGTTGGTGATCTCTGGCGGAAAGTACTCCCGAAAACGCGTCGTCGCCGTCGCCCGATACGACACGTACCGGTGCTTGGTGTCGCCGAATTCCTGCCGCACCTCGTGTCGTGGCCCGAACGGCCCACCGGCCGGACCCTCCGTTGCAGCGATCAGGCAGTCCACCTCATCGCGCTCGAGCGAGAACCCGGTGACGTGCGCAAACACAGCTTCCGTCCCGGGTGTCGGCTGGGCAATGTCGTCGATCCTGTCGGTCCACTCGGCGTCGATGTCGAGTCGTCCGGTGCTGGCCGCGTGAGTGCGGACCGCCCCGAACAGCGCCGCAAAGGTGTCACCGGGCAGCCGGTGCACCCGACTGTTCGCGGGCCCACCCGGTCCGACCAGAATCACCGGCTTTTCGAGCGGCTTCTCCACGGCGTGCACAAAGGTCAGTTCGGAGAACGGCGTGATCATCCAATGCCGCCCTGACAGCACAGCCGCTCGCTGGGCCGTCGTTGCCGGGTTCTGGTCACGGTCAATGAGCGTCCAGATCCGCATCAGGTTTTCATCACCCGAATCCAGAGCGGATGCCACGCGCACCGTCCGAAATTCGGCCTTCGCCAGTGAGACGGTCAAGGTTCGCGTCGCTTCGTCGAAGCTCGGCGGCCCCGTTCCTTCGACGGCCAGCACCCGCACCGGCAGGCGGTCGTACCAGATGGCCTCATCGCCGGGCCACCGGAGTATCCGCAGGTCGGTGTCGCCGGGCAGCGTCGCGAACGAAATTCCGCGCGAGAGCGGATCGGGCAGGTACGGCAGGTCGAGTTGCGGAGTGTCATGGACGATGTACTCGCCGTTTTTGAGCACGTCGCTCTTCTGGCCGGTCAGGGTCGTCGGCTCATCCCTCCGACTGACCAATCGACCACCGGCCAACAGGAGGTAGCTTCCCGACTCTCGCGCGGCCACGGCGAACTGGTCAGCCACCGCCGCCGCGTTCCCCGACAGTGCCGCGTCAAAGGCGCCATGGGTCTCCGCGAGTTGCACACTCGTCGCCGGGGCGGCCAGGTGCCTGGCGTTGTCGGCGCGATACCAGATGCCGTTCGGGGCGTGATTGGCCAGACCGGTTACCCGATCCAGCGACACATAGTCGCTGGCGCTCACCCCATCGGTCGAGCGGATGACCATCCTCATCAGGGATTCGCCCTCGGTGTATTCCGTGAGCGGCACCGTCGCTGGCGCGGGGACCGGTTCCCAGCGCTGGTACGTGTCCGGCAGGTCCCGCTCATGTTCCTCGAGCAGCTGGTCCTCCGGAATCGAGCCACCCGCCAGGTCGACGGCCCGCACCCGCACCCGGTAGGAGCGCCCGTAGCGCAACCGGGGAAGCGAACCGCGTTGCGGCCGGAACTCGGCGGCCAGCCCGAACCCGGTCGCTGCCACCTCGGGTGCCACCTCCGGTTCCACCGTCCCGACCTCGGTCTGCAGCCGGCCCGGGCGCTTCACGGCGAGCGACCACCCGTCCCAGCCGACGACCGCTTCGTGGAGATACTGGTCGGCGGTGGTACCGGGTGCGGCGCTCGACGTGCTCGCCGCCTTGAGGTAACCCTCATCCGGCAGCGGTTGCACCGGAAGCGGCTCTACCCCACCATCCGCCCGCACCTCATACGTTCCTTCACGCCGGTGCAGCGACATCCACTCCCGACCGACGGTCTGGTCCTGGATGTCCACGCGAAACCCTCGGGTCACATCCGACGCCTCGAGTAGCGCCTCGGTGGCACCCAGCCGATCGTCCTCGTGGGCACGGGCTGCATCGAACTGGTTCACGAGCTGCTCGGCCCGGTTGCGACGCGCGACCACGATCCCCGCCGAGCGCAGCGCGGGAAGCGACGCAGCATCGACGGTCATCGACCTGTCGACTGTGGCGAGTTCCGCCGTTGTCCGCCGCACAGTGTCGAGCAGGTTCGACAGCTTCAGCGCCGAACCGTCCGGGTCGATCTGGAGCACATCGAACACGTCGTCACTGTCAATCGACAGGCTTCCGTCACGGACATCCCCTCGCCGCTCACGGCTGTACGGCACCCACAACCGCTCGGTGTAGTGAAACAGTGTTTCCGGCCGCGCCGCCTCAGGGTCCAGCAACCTACGGAGCGGCCCTTCGTTGTCATCAGGCAGCAGCCGAATCCGCGACACCTCGGGGTACCCCGGGTCATCCTTCACGAACACATCGAAGGCGAGCCCAAGGTGACGCAGCAGTTCCGGGTAGTCCGCGCACCGCGCAACGAAACTGTGAAACTCCGGCGGCACGGGGGGCGGCGCACCGGTCGCCGCCTCGGTCGGGTCGAGGGGATCTGCCGATCGATCATAGAAAGCGGATGCCGCGGCGAGCGCAATCCTGCGCCGCTCGCTGAGCGGAACAACGGTGGGGTTCTCGAAGTCGACGAATCGGCCGGCCGGGTCCGACCTGGCCCGAAACCCGCGAAGCAGCCCCCTGACGATCTCGCGGCGGGAGGGGGCGCGACCGGGTTCCTCGGTGTGGTCACCGACGCTGAGTTCGGCCACCGCTTGGGCGAGCGGCCCACGGGTCATCGGCGGGAACTCGGTGGGCGATGCCACGGCAACCGCAGTGTAGAGATCGGTCAGGGCGTTCGCCACCTCGTTCACCGGAAAAGAGTTCACGACGGCGGTCGAGAAGTCCTGAAACTCCGCGGCGCCCACCACGGTCTCTCCGAACAGCAGGTCCCAGAGCTGAGGGTCCGGCGCGACGGGGTTCGGCAGTCCGAAGCCCTCCACCACACCAACGTTGCTGATCTCGAAGCGAAAATTCGCGAGTTCAGTGGTTCGCGGCCAGTTCGCGAAGGCCTCAAAGTCTCGAAGCGGAGTGCCATCGACCGGACCGCCGGCCGCGTCGAGCCGCGGGGTGACAAACACGGTCACCTTGAGCCCATCGGCCACCCGGCCGGCCGGGATAACCGTAAAAATCGCTTCCTCGTTCACGTCACACCACCTCGGGTGCAAACGCACCGCAATAGTCATCCCACGGCTCACGCGGCCGATCGCGATCGTCCACATACGGCCCCATCATCTGGACGAACGTTGGGTCTCCCGCCGTTCCCGCGAATTTCTTTTCACACGACACCGAGACGGAGAAGGAGAGGAAGCACACCGACACCTCGATGCTGATCGATGCCTTACCGATGGCCTTGGAGTTCCCACCATCGTTGAAGTAACTGAGCTCGAGGTACAACTCGATGCAGGCGGAGATGAGGCCAAGCACATCGACCTCGCCTCGAGCGCGGAAGTATCCGGTGAGCTGAACGGCCTGGGTCGAACCCTGCAGTTCGAGCTTGAAGTAGATGCCGGCCATGACCGACAGCGACCCAGACGCAACCACGAAACTCATGGCCACCGCCGCGCCGAACTCGAACGACGCCTCGATGACCTTGATGCCCCGGGGCGAGATCGTGATGCCGAAGAATCCCCCTCCGGCGAAGAATGCCACCTGCAGTCGGAACGGGTTCTCCCGGGTAGCGAAGAAGAACCGAAACTCCAGTGACTCGCCGATGAACGGCACGAGCAGCTCCGCACCCAGGTGCACGTTCGACAGCGCGAAGATGCCCATCGGAACGTCGGGCAGTGCAAGGTCATATCCCGCACGGATGCCTTCGGTACTGACGTCGAGAAACGGAGGATCGCTGAATCCATCGGCCGGAATGATCTCCTTGAGCGTCTCGATAAACGCGAGCGGCCCCGCGAAGACGATTCCTTTGTCCTTCTCCAGTTCAACGTTGACGTCCGGTTTGGTGCCGGGACGCACCGAGAACTCCATCACGGCGACGTTGATGCTGACGAAGTGCAGATCGTCACCCATCAGCCTGATCTCGAAGGGCGGCAGCGAACACGACACCAGGGCCCGGGGCTCGCCACCGTTGGTCGGTGCCTCGATCTCGGCAACCAGTCGCACACTGCCCCGCGGCAGAAAGATGGCAGCCGACTCGCTCGCCGGCGGGGGCGGCCAGCGCACCAGGTCGATCTCCCAGTCGAGCCGGGCGCTGATTTTCTCGGGAAGCGCAAAGCCCTGGTAAAACTGCACAAACAGTCCAACCGTCGCGGCAGCTGCGGCGGTGGCCTGTTCGACGCTTCCGAGCACCGACACCATCTGCTCGATCGTGGGGCGGGCGAACGGCAGGGGCTTCGCTGGGTCGCTGAACCCGCCGAGCAGTGTGGCCACATGTCCGTGGATCTTCGTGAGGAGTGCCTGAACGTCCGCATCGTCGTGTGGCGGCTTCGAGAGCGCGACGAGCGCTGCGGGTAACTGGCCCGCGTCGGTGACGAGCTCGGCCGCCGCCTGGCCCAGTGCCACAGAGTGGCCCGAGAAAACCGCGGCCTGCTGCAGCGCGAACGCCTGGAGGCGGGCGATGTTCTCCTGCAGCGCGACCACCTCGGTGATCGACTGGGTGACGAAGCGGGGCAGCGCCCCACCAATCGGCAGCAGCTCAGCGAGTGGCAGGATGCCGAACAGCTTCGCCGCATCGAGAGGAAACATCGTACCGACGGGGAAGGATGCCCGGCTGCCCGTGGTGAGTGCGGACAGGGCACCGCCGACCGGGCCGACCTGTCGTGCCAGGGCGGTGATTCCGACACTGGGGCTCAGGAATCCTCCCGAACGATCGGACTTTGCGCCGAACCCCATCACCTCGGGCGCTGTGACCGGAGAACCGTCGGGATTCGCCACCTGAAGAAACAGCTCAGACCAGTTCGCGGCAGCGGTGAACCCGTTCGCGACGAAGGCGTTTGGGTATGACAGCACGACGGGTGCCGTCTGGCCGGTGAACGCGCTCATGGCCGGGACGACAGCGGTCGCCGACTTCAGCACCGGGAGAATGTAGTTCGGTTCCCGCGGCTTCTGCGGGTCCTTCTCCGCGACGAAGACCAGCGAGTTCGTCGCGAGCGTCGTGTCGTCGGGCTCGTTCGGTTTCGCGAACGCGATTCGTTGGCCGCGCATCGGATAGCTGATGTTCTCAGCGGCTGCCGTCAGAAGGCTCTGGTCGAGCACAGACGGATCGAGACGGGTCTCCTCAATAAAGACGAGTGGCCCCTCGAACTCGATCAGGTGGTTGTCAACGTCACTCGCGCGCATCCGGAATCGGAACGCTTCTCCCGCTGTGGGCCCCGACGCGCCGGTCGCCACCCGGGGCACGAACAGTGCACCGTTCGTTTGTGCACCAGGCGACATGAGCGGAGGTGTCGAATCGGTGAGTATCCGCACCCAGCTGAACGGCATGCGGTTGTCGAGCTTCGGTTTCCCCGACGTGCGGAAGACCCGTTCGGGTTGCCGCACCACGACGAACAGTCGCTGGAACAGCACCGCAGCACGGGACGCTGACGCCACTCGCCGCTCGGTGACCTTCACCAGCGATGCGCGGTGTCCGAACGGGTACAGCACGCCACTGTAGACAACCTTGATGTACTGGTCCCTCCCCAGGGTGGCCCGGTGCTTCCACTCCTGCAGTGAAATGGCGGTTCCGGTGATCGGAAACTTCGCTTCACTGTCGAGCCAACCGCCCACAGCGGTGAGCATGAGGTTGTGCACGGTCGCGGGAATCGGCATCCAGCCGGCGGGCATTCCGGTCAGGGCGAAGTTCGACGTCTGGTGCACGATGAACTTGCGATCGCGAATCGACAGTGACGCACGAAACGGGCTGAGCTCAGGGTCGTCGCGCCTGATCTCGGCGGCCTTCACAGGAAAAGCCTCGCCGGTCCGGTCAAAGTCACGGGTCCACACCGCGCGCACGGTCTTCGTCGCCGGGTCGACCTCGTCAATTCCCGGGGTAGCGCCATCGGTGCGGGTGCCGAGGCGCGTGTGCCACAGCTCGGTGCGACCGCCATGGCTGACCTCAGCGGTGCTGTGGGCAAACGCTCCGCGCGAGTGCGGACTGAGTTGCAACCGCCACGGCAACTCGATCGCCGTCTCGGTACTCGTTGGCTCACGCGGCACGGGCGGCGTGCGCGGGATCCGCGGAAGCGGAGTGAGCACATCGATGTCGCTCAGGCGATCGGCCACGGCGGCGACCGCACTGAATGCGCCAAACTGCAGCTCGATCTCGCTGGCCGTGCGACGCAGTCGTCCCTGCCCAGCGAGATCGGTCAGTGTGCGTCGGGCAAAGACCGGCTCACGGGTGAGCTCCGCTACAACCCGACCCGACGCTCGCCGCGAGCCGCCCCGCGACGCCGAACCGGAGACCCGCGCAGTCGGCATTAGCGCCCTCAGATCGGCCGCGAGGTCGAGCCACGGCAGATGGAGGAGATAACTGTCGGCGTGTGGGGCGACACTGAGCGGCAGGGTGCGCATCGCGTCAAGGAGCCCGGCTTCGGTGAACGGGATGCGCTGGTCAGTGACTCGAAAAACCAGTCGGCTGGAGGCCGAGAGAATTGCTTCTGCGGGCAGGGTGACCGGATCCGACCCAGCTGGCAGCGGCGGGCCGCCCACCTTCGGCAGCGTTCCTGCCGACTCGAAATATGCCCGCTCGAGAAGATGCTGCGCCGGAAATTGGGCGACCAGATACGCCGACGCCGACGTTCGCGACCTCGCGAGCACGCCACCGGCATCCGTTTCGCTCACCGTCAGGTTCACGAATCGGAAGGTCAGCGACAGCAGATCGCCCGACCGGATCAGAGCAACCGGCGGGAGCGATTCGCCCGACGTGCCCACGGGCACGGCCGGCTCAAAGACATGGTCGGCGCGGACAACGGAGTCGACCGGTGCGAACACCCGGTCGAGCGCACGGGAAACGTGCGGAGAAAGCTCGGGCATTCTGCCCCTTAGAGCGCACACAAGCGCGCACAGACGCTGGCGAAGCGTGACAACGGGTGACACAGGAGGTCGGGCGGAGGCGGTTGCCTCACTGCCGGGCTCGATCCGCCGGCGCGGACGCGCTCAAGCTACTCCCGCACCGTTCCCGCGTCAAGGTCCACAGTGAGCGCAGCGGTGACCTATTCGACGAAGCGGATGCCATTCTGCAGTCGGGTACGAACGTCGAACAGCTCGTTTCCGCCCGCCCGGTTCATGCCAGGAAGACCGTTGCGCATGAGGCCGGGCAGGAAGGACGAACGCACGGCGAGGGTGAGCGCACCGCGGCTCGATCCCAACTCGACCATCGACTCGTCGAGGGCAGCGTCCGGCAGGACGAGGACGAGCGCGGTGAAACGGACGCGCAGTGCACGGGAGAGCACCTTGGCGCGGGCAGACAGTTCGTGCATCGGGCGGTCCCCAGCGACGGCCTCTCCGATGAGTTCGCCGCGTTTGACCTTCACGGGACCACCGAAGTCTTCGGACAACAGGGCGAACAACCCGGTCGGGCCGAGCACAATGTGGTCGATCTTCTCGTCGGGCGCGCCCGTGGCGACGTCGTGCCAGACCGTGAAGCCGAGCCCCAGGTCGGCTAGGTTGCGGGCCGTTTCCTCCTCGGCGAGCGCGTCGGCAAGGAGGTGTCGCAGTTCACGGGGAGCCGTGCGCACGAGGGCGGGGTCGTAGGGGTCAGCCTCAACGCCACGGCCGGTCCACTCGCGCATGAGCCGCAGATAGCGCTCGCGTCGCCAGCCACCGGGGTGGCCGTACGAGCGAGCGCGGGGGCGTGAGTCCGGCTGCGGCTTCGCGGCCGAAGCGGCCCAGGTGTGCTGCTCCTCGGTCGACGGCCCGGTCGACCGTCCACGGTCGTATGCGGCGCGTCCCTCTGCAGTGCCGATGCGCTCCCAGGCCAGCTGGACGGCGGTGAACCGTGCCGCGTTCCCGCCGGTGTCAGGGTGGGTCTCACGCATGAGTTTCCGGTAGGCACGACGCAGCTCGTTCTGGTCGGCCGTCGGACTGACGCCGAGGATTTCGTACGGCGTTGCCGAAATCGGGCTGTCTGGCATCCGCTCGCTTTCGGGTGGAGGAATCTGCAGTCCTGACGATACCGAGGAAATCTGGGAGCGGGCGGCGATCCGGCTTCAGCAGCGCTTCAGTTCGCCTCGGGCAGAATGGGCGCAGGAGGTCACCGAATGCGCATACTCGTGGTCGACGACGAGAAACGCCTGGCCGACGGGCTGCGGCGCGGGCTGGAGGCCGAAGGTTTCGCGGTTGACGTGGCCCTCACCGGCACCGATGGGCTCTGGCTGGCCCGCGAGAACAGCTACTCGGTGATCCTGCTCGACATCATGCTGCCCGGTATGAGCGGTTACCGCATCTGCGAGACGCTGCGCGCCGAGAAGAACTGGACCCCCATCCTCATGCTCACCGCCAAGGATGGTGAATGGGACCAGGTGGAGGCCCTCGACACCGGCGCAGACGACTACCTCACCAAGCCGTTCTCCTTCGCGATCCTCCTCGCTCGTGTGCGCGCCCTGCTTCGCCGCGGTGCGGCCGAACGCCCGGTGATGCTCGAGGCCGGCGACATTCGCGTCGACCCTGCAGGCCGCAAGGTGTGGCGCGGTGACACCCCGGTTGACCTGACCAGCCGAGAATTCGCGGTGCTCGAGTACCTCATCCGTAACGCCGGAACCGTCGTCTCCAAGCGCGACGTGCTCAACAACGTCTGGGATTTCGACTTTGAGGGAGACCCGAACATCGTCGAGGTGTACGTGCGCCACCTCCGCAACAAACTCGATCGGCCGTTCGGTCGTGAGTCCCTCCAGACCCTGCGTGGCGCCGGCTATCGACTGGCGGTTCACGGTGGCTGACCCCGTCGCCCAGCGCCCGCGTCGCCGTGCGTCGCTTCGCACCCGCATCGTGCTGGCCGCCACGGTGATCGTCGCACTCGCCCTCGGTGTCGGTGCGGTCGGTTTCGTGCTCCTGCTGCAGGGTTCGTTGCGGGACGGTGTGCAGGCGACCGCCGAACAAAGCCTTGCTGACCTGCAGAATCGAGTCGATGCATCCGGTCTGGAATCGATTGTGACGGATGCCTCGCGGCCGTCCGCGAGCGACTCCAGCGACGATGATGACGACGATCGCGACTCCGGTGGTGGCGGCGCCGATGATGACGTGGTCGCCGAAAGCACCGAAGACTTTCTCGGCCGGTTCGAGGACGACGAGGCGTTTTTCCAGGTGCTCGACGACTCGGGCACGGTTGTGGCCACGAGTGAGAACGCCGCCGAGCTTTCGGCCCTGTCTCTGCGAGCGGAGTTTGGGCGAGCGGACGGAGAGTCACACACCGTGACGCTGCCGGGTGACTCCGACCGATTCCTAACAGTGGCGGGGGAGGCCGACGGGTTCACGATCGTCACCGGCCGCAGCACCGAAAACATCGACGAGACCACCGAAACGGTGACGCGACTCCTGGCCATTGCCCTGCCCGCGTTGCTCATTTTTGTGGCCCTCACCACGTGGATTGTGGTCGGGCGGGCGTTGCGTCCCGTGGAGAGCATGCGCCGCCAGGTTGACGCGGTCACCTCGGCCAACCTCGACTCACGCATCGCCGACCCGGGTTCACGAGACGAGATCGGGCGGCTCGCCGCCACCCTCAACCACATGCTCGACCGGCTCGATGCCGCGCAGGCGACCCAGAGACGATTCATCTCGGATGCCTCACACGAGCTGAAGTCGCCGCTCGCGTCGATGCGGCAATACGCCGAGGTTGCACTGGCACATCCGGATCGGGTGAGTGCGAGCGAACTGTCGGACGTGGTGCTCGACGAGGGCGCGCGGCTCGAGCGGCTCGTGCAGGGCATGCTGGTGCTGGCCAAAGCCGACGAGCGCACCCTCGTGCCGAGTCGAACGGACATCGACCTCGACGACCTCGTCCTCGCCGAATCCCGGCGGCTCAGGGAGACAACGGAGCTTCGCGTCGACACCTCCGCCGTCGGCCCGGCTCGGATTCGTGGCGATAGAGGCCTGATCGGCCAGGCACTACGGAACCTCGCAGACAACGCCGCACGCCACGCCACGACCGAGGTGCGGTTTGAGTTGGCCGAGCGTGCCGACGGCGTGCTGCTTGCCGTGACCGACGACGGCACGGGCATTCCCGAGGCCGACCGCGAGCGCATCTTCGACCGATTCGTGCGGCTCGACGAGGCCCGCGCCCGTGATTCAGGGGGCAGCGGCCTTGGCTTGTCGATCGTGCGCGAGATCGTCACCGCGCACGGCGGCTCGGTGCGTGCCAGCGCACCCGCGCAGGGTGGTGCGCGCTTCGAGGTTCGCGTACCGACAGCATCCGAATCTCCGTCCTGAAATTTCCTTCAGGTTGCTTCAGGTGCGGTTCAGCACCCGGTGGGCACAGTGGAACAAACGCCACAAGGAGGCTCTCGTGAAGAAGAAGACAGTACTGATCGGATCCGCACTCGCCGCGGTGCTCGTGCTCGGAGGAGCCGGGGTCGCCGTCGCTGTGACCGAACCGTTCGACAATGACGACACGCTGACCGGCTCGACGCTGGAGCGGGCCTCGAAGGTTGCGCTCGATGAGGTCGGTGAAGGAAAAGTCACCGATTCGGAGGCGGACGATGACGGGACGTACGAGATTGAGGTGACCCTCGACGACGGCCGCGAGGCTGACGTCACGCTGGATGACGCGTTCACGGTCCTGAGCGTCGAGCGGGATGACGACACCGGCGCCACTCACGAGGGCACTGACGACGACGGCACGAACAGCTCGGGCTCAGGCGGGTCCGACGACGCACCGCTCACCGAGCCGGAGCGCTCCAGCGCCGAGGCAGCCGCCCTCGCGGCGGTCGCTGGCACCGTGACCGACATCGACCGTAGTGACGATGCCGACCACGCCTTCGAGGTTGAGGTCACTCGCGCGGACGGCACCGAGGCCGACATCGAGCTGAGCGCCGATTTCGCCGTCGTGCGGATCGACGAAGACGGCGTCGACGACAGCGTGCAGAAGTAACCCATCGTTCTCGATTGAGCGAGCAACCGGGCCGGGCGCGATGCGCTCGGTCCGTTCTGCGTCGCCACCGTCGACAGATCGAACCGCACTGTGCGCGAGAACCGGACGAAATGCAAGGGGCTTCTCGCGATTTCAGCCGGACCGTAGCCTCGAACCATGAGTGACGAGACACTGAACCCCGGCGGAACCATCGAGAGCGGCGACCCGGTGCAGCGCACCGAGTCGGGCGACCTCAATGATAAAGAGCAGACGACCAAGGACCGCTCGTACAGCCCATCGAGCGGACTCGAAACTGAAGAACTCCAGCAGGAGGGGTCAGACTCGCTCGCCCTCGACGATCCCGCGATCAATGAAGACGACGTCAATCTTCTTCCGGGCACCGGTGGACCCGATGACGTCGGCGACATCGAGGTTGACCCGGACGAGATCGACCTGAGCGGACACGCCGGTCTGTCCTAAGCGGTGTTGTCCGGCAGCATCTCCGAAGCGGGAATCCAGCTGACCGTACCATCGGCATCCGTCACCGTCGCGAGAATCACCTCGACCCTGCCATCGGGCAGCACCACCTCGCAGGAGAACTCTCGGCCGGCATCGAGCGACACGTCCGCGGGGCAGGTCGCCGTCACCGCAATGCCGTGGTCGGTCGCATAACTGTCTTCCAGGTGCTGCTCCATGCCCGGCCCATCGAGCATCGGAACCGCGGGGGCAAACGACATGACGGGCAGCAGCGCCCAGGTGATCGCCGCGAACTGCAGCACAAGATAAATCCACATCACGGCCATGCCGCGGCGAACAGTCGCGTGCACGCGCACCGCCCGCAGGATCATGTACATCGGCAGCAGCAGAACACCGAGCACCCAGCTGACCGGCTGCGGAAACGACGCCCGCCTCAACCGACTCCAGTCGAACACGACCGCGGCAATCAGCACGGCCCAGGTCAGCACGCTGAGCACCACCCGGGTCGACTCGGTCATGGTGCCAGCGCCGACCGCGGCGTCGATCCAGTCCGGAGCCGCGAACGCCACCGTAAACCAGACCGGCGACAGTGCGATCAGCCAGGTCCAGCCGTTGGTCGCGTCCCGCTGGTTGGGTGTGGAAACCCACTGAAAAGGCGAAGCGGATGCCACGGGGCGGCCAGGCCCGTCGATACCGGGCAGCGGCGATGACGGCACCCAGTCGCGCGGGGCCGCGCTCGGTGCCGATGCCCGCCCGGCCGTCCGTTCCCGCCCAACTCCTCGCGTCGGTCCAGCCCACGGGTTCGGCGGCACCTCGCTGGCTTCCCGGTGAAACTGCTTCTCCGCCGCCGTGATCGCCTCGGCCTGGGCGACAGCCAACGCCTCGGCTTCGGCGCGCGCTGCGGCCTCAGCCCGAGCACCCGAAAGGGCAGCACCCGCTCCCACACCGCGACGCCCGCGCAGGGCGCGGCGCGTCAGCGGCGCACCGGTCTTCTCCCCAGCCGTTTCGTGACGTGACGGGTCCGGCGCGTCGCGAGGCGGAGCATCCGCTTCTCGAATGGTTCCTCCGGTGAGCCGGATTCCCTGCGCCTGCCGAACGGCATCGGCTCGGACGACGAACCCGGCGGAGTGTGTGGTGCGCGGGGAGTGCTCGCGAACGGCGGGCGGTGCGTCGGAGACGAAGTCGGTCCAGGCACGACCATCCCACCAGCGCAGGCGGGATGGATGCACGGGGTCCGGGTACCAGGCAGCAGCGACTGTCATCGTTCTGCTCCCCCTAGCCGGTGCGAGTGCCCGGATTCGAGCATAGGGACGGTGAGGCTCAACGAGCAGTGCCCGCCCGCCCCCAGTGCAAGGGCCGCGCGTTCTCCACAGGGGGGTGACTGGTGGCCGTTGTCCACGAGCCTGCGGCTCGCCTTCAACGTGTCGACCTGGTGCGGCACGGTAGGGGGCATGTCCGAGATTCTGGATCGGCTCCCTCAGGTCGTCGCACAGCTGCGCACCGGCTTGGGCCTGCCCGAGCTGCCCGGCACGGGGCCGGATAGTGAACCCAGCGTCACGGACCTTGTCGAGCAGCTGGGCGCCGACCGGATCGAGTGGTTCACCCGAACGGCCGCCGAAGTGATGAAGCTCGCCGAGGCTCTCGTCGCAATCGGAGCCGGGCACATCGCCACACTGTCTGGCCACGAACTCGGCTACGCCGGGCTGGCGCAGAGTCGCGGCATGCGTACTCCGGAGCACCTCGTGCAGTCGCTCACCGGCACGAGTTACCGCGATGCCGCCAAGCAGGTGCGCGTCGGCGGAGGCATTCGCGAGGCCCGATTCGCCGAACGTGCCCGGGTGACTGCCGACCGCGAGCGCGTCGACGGGAATGAGCCCGAGCCGACGCCTCCGCCCGAGGCGCCCTGGCACTCGCCACTGACCCTCGCGGCGTCGGCCGGAGAGATCTCGACCACGGCAGCCGAAGCGATCATCCGCGGACTCGGTGAGCCCGACGAGAACACCTCGCCCGAGGCGCTGCGGGCTGCCGCCGAACGACTGCTGCCCTTCGCCGACACTACTGACGCCGATGAACTCGGCCGACTCGCTCGCGAGGAGCGCAACCTCCTCGATGTCGCGGCCGTTGCAACGCGCGAGAACGCCTTGCGCGAAATGCGAGGTTTGCGGATGCTTCGGCGCGATTCAACAGGAATGCGCGGCGTGGTCCTCCGGCTCGACCCCGAGACAGAATCGATTTTCACCACACTCATCGATGCCTCCACCGGCCCACGGCGGGGTGGCCCGCGGTTCGTGGACCCGGTCGCCGTCGAGGCGGCTGAGGCAGTGATTCGCGATCCGCGCAGCACCGAGCAGATCGCTCTCGACACGCTGGTCCGGCTCATGGAATTGGGCGCTGGCGCCGACCCCGACGTGCTCTTCCCGCACCAGGCGGCGCTCCGTATCGTCGTGCCCGTCGAGAGTCTCGACGGGGCCGTGTCCGGCGGCCCCGGCGCCTCCACCACCTCAGGCACCTCCACCACCTTGGGCGCCTCCGGGATCTCGCGTCCCGACCACTCACCGCCGGGGCCGGCTCTCCTGGAAGACTCACATGAGGCCGTCTCAGACGCCACCGTCCAGCGAACCCTGTGCTCGGCCGAACTCGTGGCCGTGCTCCTCACCCCCGACAATGTTCCGTTCGAGTCAAGCATCAGTCATCGGCTGTTCACCCGCCGACAGCGCCAGGCCCTCGCCGTGCGCGACGGCGGATGTCTCTTCCCGGGCTGCGACCGACCGGTGTCATGGACGGAAGCTCACCACATCACCCCGTGGAGCGTCATCCCGAGAACCGAAGTGAGCGACGGAGTTCTGCTCTGTCGGCACCATCACATGCTCGTGCACAACAACGGATGGACCATTTACCGGCGGGGTGCCGACTATTTTCTCAGCCCTCCCGCCGCGATCGACCCCGAACAGAGAGAGGTTCTCCTCGAGAGCAAGTCGGGGCTCATGCGAGCAAGAAAACGTGCCCGTGCCCGCCAACTGGCCGACGTTGCACCGCGACAATCCGGTGCGGCATCACTCGCGCCCGGCAGTCTCCGCGGTTCAGAACCGGTCGGCCATCCCGGTGACCGCCTCGATAGCTCGTGAAGATTCGGCGAGCGCCTCCTCGCCCTTTCGTGCGTTGACTTCAGCCAGAACACCGTAGACGAACGTCTTCTCGCCCTCCGCATCGGCCCGGTTCGACGTGAGTATGAGGTGCTGAGCGAACAACACGCAGTCCCGGTGCTCACCGAGGGTGTCCTGCACGAGTTCCCCCGCCTCGGCCACCCGGGCGTACTTCGACCCCACATCGGCGCTTGCCACCACAGCCTCAGCCGTGTAACGCAACCGTCGAGCGGCCCGCCGCACGGCGTGGAGCTGGACCTCGAGGTCACCGCCATCCGCATGCAGCGCATCCGCTCGCTTGCGCACCCGCCGAATCTCACGCGCGATGGTTTTGCGAACCGCCTTCCGCGGGGCTTGCGCGGCTGCCTCGGTCAGCGGCGGACGAGCCACGAACTCATCGAGTGCGTCGAGCAACCGAAAGTACTCCGACGACGTCAGCACCCGGCGCAGCCGGTCGTGGGCCTGGCGATACTCCGACTGTGCGCCATCGACCAGTCGCGCCCGCGCATCCTCGTCGTCCTGCTGTGCAGGCAAATCGTCGAGGTATGCGGCAGCGCGCAGGCCTCGCACTTCAGCGTCGCGCGCCTCACCGAGTGCGAAGCCGAGTCGTTTGAGGTGGGAGCGAAGGTCATCGGTAGCTGACCGATCGAAGATTCTCCGGAACGCGGCCAGAACGCTGCGCAAGCGCCGCACGGTCGTTCGCATCTGGTGCACGGCGTCCGGTTCATCGGCGCGAGCGGCGGGGTCCGCGTCTTCAAGGGCGCGTACGAGGTCCGCGATGGCCGGTACGACGACGGATGCCACACGGCCCGGCTCGAGATCGGCGCGCGTTCCACTCACATCGGTGGGGTTCAACGTCTCGTCGGACGCCACATCAAGGGCAAGCGGTACGTCGGTCAGCGAATCGACTCCGAGGGTGCGAGCCATCTTGGAGACGCTGGGGGACGGCTGCACACCGGCGGCGCCAAGCATCCGTTCAATCTGGTCCAGCAGGACGGTGCGCCCCTCTTCGGTGTCAGGGGCGCCGCTGAGCAGTTCAACCTCCCACTCACGCCAGGTGCGCAGGGCACCGTTGCGGATGTCGGTGCCCTCAACCTCGTCATCAGCCAGCTCGACAACGCCGACACCGGCCGCGTCGAGGAGGTGGATCGCGGTGCGCCGGGTGGCAATCCGGGCAATGGGAGTAAGTTCTCGGTCGCGTATGCACGCCCGCACCGGTTCGAGGACAGCGTCGGGCACAACCCCGGTGTCCTCACCGACCGGCCAATGCAACTCTGTGCGTCCCTCAGCCGCCGGCTTCTTGATGTGCCAGCCGGCATCGCCGCCGCCCTCCCGACGGCGAATGATGATGCGGCGTCGGGCGAGGTCGTTGTTCGCTGTGTCGTAGTAGACGGCCTCGAGCGACACGGGATCATGCACCTCGACGGAGGCGATGCCGGCGATTCCGATCAACTCGGGCACCACCGCGTTGCGGTCGACGTCGTACTTGCGCTCAATCTCGGTCTGCGCTCGACCCGGTGCTGCAGATTCACTCATACCTCCTGTCTACCCTCTCCCTGCGCGTGGTTCCATCTGTTGACACGGCAAACCTCGTGGGCTCGACGCATGATTTCGCCGCAAACCCCGACACGCGCGGCACCCGAACCCCGATGCGAACCTGGCGGCGGATGCCACGTGGCTACGGATGCCACGTGGCTACGGACGTCGTCAACCCCTCGTCCCGTCGAAGCGCCCGAGCGTACGCTCGGGCCATGACGAACAACGAAGAAACACCTCTCGATTCCACTCCGTCAAACGACGTTTCGCAGCAGGCGTCCGAGGCAACCGACGATGCCGCTTTCGGCGCGGACGACGGAATCGGTGACGGAACTGGGCTCGGCGAAGGCAACGGTAACGCGGGGCAGTCGTCGGAGGACACACCCGCCGAGTGACAGCCGCCAGGCACCCATCGGGGCACGGGTGACGAAGAAACTCATACCCGCGGATCTTGGCCTCGACCCGGGGAGCGGATCCGCCGAGCACCTGTACCGCTGGTTACTGGCGAGCGTGCTGCTCGGTCGGCCGATTCAACAGAGCGTCGCCGCCGCAACCTACCGGACGCTGATCGGTGCAGGGCTCACGAGCCCGACGTCCTTCGACCGAGTCAGCCGCGAACAACTTCGACGCTTGCTCGATCGTGGCGGCTATGTGCAATTCGACTTTCGGATGTCAGACACGCTTCGCTCAGTCATGCGCGCGATAGCGACCGAGTACGGTTCCGTTCATGGGCTCGTTCAGACCTCGGCCGACGAAGCTCAGCTCACTGCTCGCCTGACCGGCTTGTCGGGAATCGGTCCGGTGACCGCCCGAATCTTCGCGGCGCAGGTACCCGCCACCCTCTATGCATCAGGTCTCGGAGACGACGACCGCTGACGACTGCCGCTACGGACGCAGCGTCATCGGATCAACGAGCGTGCCCACGAGCGTGCGTGACCACCACTCGCCGGTCTCACGTTTCTCGGCGCGAGTCGTGAACCGGTATCGAAACGCTCGCGCTCGAATCCAGCGCGGCGGAGCATCCGGAAATGGATTTGCTGCCATCAAACGGAGCGTGCGCCGATCCCCGGCAAGCAACCGCACGAGAAGCATCTGGAACCAACGGGTATCGGGTGAGCCCAGCGCCAGGAACCACATCAGCCAGTCGAGCCGCAAATGGTACGGGGCGAATTGGCCGGGCACCCGCCTCACGTCCCCGGGCTTTCCCTTGAACTCGTAGGGCTTCCACTCCGATTCTGCGGTCGGATGTTCGTCGTCACACCCTTCGACGATCACTTCGAGTCGCACCTTGGTCACGGTTCCGAAAGCTCCATACGCGTTCACGAGGTGGTACCGATTGAAGCTCGCGTTCATCAGCTGGTGCCGCGCAAAGAGGTTTGCGAGCGGGCGCCAACTGAGTACGAGCAGAAACGCCGTCACAGCCAGCACGATGACCATGAACCACAGCGGAGTGGGCGCAGCGGTGCGCGCGAAGCCGAATCCGGGCACGACCGCCCGAATCACCTCATCGCTCACGGCCGAGAACGCCAGCACAATGGTGATCCAGTTCAGCCACGCGAAGTTTCCCGTGAGCACCAGCCACAGCTGGGTCAGGATGATGATCAGTGCAGCAACGGATGCCACGGGCTGGGGTGCGAAGAGAAAGAACGGCACGATCAGCTGCGAAAAGTGGCTGCCGAGCACTTCACACTTGTGGAACCAGCGGGGCAGTCGGTGTGCGTACCAGCTCAGCGGATTTGGCATCGGCTGGGTCTCGTGGTGGTAAGTCAGCGCCGTCAGGTCACGCCATTCCGAGCCGCCACGCATCTTGATCATGCCGGCACCGAACTCCAGTCGAAAGACGAGCCAGCGCAGGAACAGGATGATGACCAGCGGCGGCGCCACCTCATCCGAGCCGAGGAACGCCACGATGAATCCCGCCTCACAGAGCAGGCTCTCCCAACCGAACCCGTAGAAGGTCTGCCCGATGTTCACGATCGACAGATAGCCGGCCCAGAGCAGGAGAAAGGCGACCATGGGTAGCCATGGAGGGCCCTGCTGCGGCAGACCGGCAACCAGCGTTGCAGCGATTCCCGCGCCGACCGAAGCGACCCCGAGGAGGAGTGAATCGCTGTACTTCCAGTGGAACAGGCTTGGCGACTGTCGAAACGTAATCCGGTTGAGGAACCATGGCGCCGGCAACAGGCCACGCTCGCCGAGGAGCGCCGGGAACTGATTCGCCGCCGAAATGAACGCGATGAGATAGAGCGCTGCAATCCCGCGCTGAAGCACCTGGCGCGCCAGTTCATAGTCTCCCGCTGCAAACCACTCCATGGTGATGCCGACGGTAGTCCCGCTCTCCCCGGTGTTGTCAACCGCTAGACGAGAGGCTCCCTGTGCGGCCTCGGGGCCTTGTCAACCCGGTAGAGACCAGCGGATGTCACAGCGTAGCGTTCCGAGAAACGCCCGGCCCGGCTATGGCCGGGAGGCATGACGACCGAGGGAGACAAACCGATGACGTTGAACGATCCATTCGATGCAACCCGTGCGGGACGAGAAGGAAACCCGGGATCCCCCGGAACTACTGGGGCGTCTGGCGAACCCGTTGGCACCAGCCCAGACACCACAAACACGGCGTACGGTCGTGTCGACGCCGCTCATGATCAGGCCACGATTCCAGACCCCGGTGCTGCGCCCGAGGTCACCACGACGACCGACGGCGGACTCATCGACGCGGGCATCAGCGACGCAACCACCGCTCCGAGTACCGACGCCGAGACCACCGACCCGTCATCGAGCGAGTTCCACGCCGCGGACGATGACGACATGGTCACCATCGCCAAACTCGTCAAGGCGTCTAAAATTGCGCTCCTCACCACGGTGACGCCGAGCGGTCAGCTGCACAGCCGTCCACTGGCGACACAGGAAGCCGACTTCGACGGTGACCTCTGGTTCTTCACTCAAGACCCCAGCTCGAAGGTCGATGACATCCGATCGAATGACCAGGTCAATGCGGCGTTCGAGTCGGGCAAGGGATACCTCTCGGTGTCCGGCTCGGCAACGCTGGTGCATGATCGCTCCAAGATCGACGAGCTGTGGAGCCCTGCGGTGTCGGCCTGGTTCCCGGACGGAAAGGATGACCCCACGGTCGCGCTCATCAAGATCAGCGCGCAATCGGCCGAGTACTGGGCGTCAGACGAGCCGGGTGTTGTCAGTGTCTTCAAGATCGCCAAGGCGGCGCTCACCGGTGGCCAGCCCGACGTGGGCGAGAACAAGTCAGTGGACCTGTAGGTCACTCGACCCGGACTTCTCGGAGGCGGTGACCGGGCCCATCAGGCCAGGAAGTCGTCGGGTGAGAGCCACCGGACGCCCCGTTTGTGGCTCAGCAGTTGTGCTCTCACCCGCACCCCCACCCGGGTGCACTCCAGGTGCACCTGCTGGGCCCATGCCCGGTCGAGCGCAGTCAGGTCTGCCCCGGCGTAGCGCTCCCAGACGAGAATGAGCTGGGTTGCGTGTGCAGCAGCCATTACCCGCGCGATGCCGTCTGCGAGCTCTGCGGTCTTCTTCGGCTCTGGCCGGGCCGGGTAGTCGTCTGTCGGCATGAGAAGCGGCAACTGCACGTCGTTCTCGTCGAGGAACAGAAGCCACAGCTGCCGCCGACAGGCGCGACCGATGAGGTCGGTCACCCGTTGCTCAATGAGGTCGTCGGTGACGAGCGGATACAGGTGGGTCTCGGATGCGGGAATTGAGGTCATGCCTCGATACTTCGCCGACCTCGACAGGCCAGCCCGAGACATCCGTTATCTGTGGATAGAGGTCGCCATGTGGAAAACCTCCCCTTGCGGCGATTCTGGACCGGGAGACCCGAGAGTTCTAGGGTGAACTCATGAGCACCGAGATTCCGGCCCACCTCGAGCACCTTGTGACCAACCCAAACTTTGGCAGCCTGGCCACTGTGCGGCCCGATGGCACCGCGCAGGTGAACCCGATGTGGTTCGAGTTCGATGGCACGAATGTGCTCTTCACACACACGACCAAGAGGGCGAAGTTTCGCAACCTGCAACACAACCCGTCGATGGCGTTCTCGATCTTCGACCCGGAGGACCCCGAGAGCTACATCGAGTTGCGTGGCGTTCTCGACGAAGTGCGCCCTGACCCGACCGGGGCTTTCTACGTGCACCTCGGCAAGCGTTACGGCAACGCGACGCAAGAGGCACCGCCGGACAGCGCCGACCGGGTGATCCTCGTAATGAGAATCTCGAAGGTGATCGGCCGCTAGCCCAGCGGTGCCAGCGAGAAGTACTTACGCCGTTTGTCCGGCGTGCTCGCCCTCCGCGATCTCCTCGACGAGCTTGGCGTTGAACGCCGGCAGGTCGTCGGGGGTGCGGCTCGAGACGAGGCCACTGTCGACGACAACTTCCTCATCGACCCAGTTCGCGCCCGCGTTCGTGAGGTCGGTCTTGAGACTCGGGTAGCTGGTGAGCTCACGGCCGTTCACAACGCCGGCCTCGATGAGAATCCACGCACCGTGGCAAATGACGCCCACCGGCTTGTGCTCCTCGAAGAAGGTGCGTGCGAAGGCGATGGAGTCGTCGTCCATCCGCAAGTGATCAGCGTTCACAACCCCGCCGGGCAGCATGAGCGCGTCAAACTTTGTCGACGATGCATCGGCGGAGCGCACGTCCACCTGCTGCTCGTGCCCGTTCTTCCCGGTGATCGTTCCGATTTCGGGCGACACCAGAACGGCCTCAGCGCCGGCATCCGTCACCGCCTGCCAGGGGCTGGTCAGCTCGGAGTCCTCGAATCCATCGGTCAGCAGAAATGCGACTTTCTTGCCAGAAATATCCTCAGTCATTGTGCTCCTTTCCACCAGCCACGTTACGCGGGGCACTCCCCGATCAGCAGGGCCTTGACGGATGGTGCCCGGCACGCCTAACCACGGCAGATAACGGATGCCTGTGGCCAACCACGCGCGTCGACCCCGCCCCCGTTTACCCCGAAGCGCTACCTCTCGAGCGCCGCGAGCACGGTGTCGATGGCTTCATTGACCACATCGCTGACGTACGGCTCAGCCAGGAGCGCCCTGGCCTGGCGTGCGAACCGATCGGGGTCACCGTTGCCCGAGCGCAGCGCGCGCAGCGGTGCGAGAATCGCGGCACGACGCAGCCAGACGTTGTTCTCGGTGAGCCAGCGGTCGAGGGCTGCAGAGGCGCGGAGCCGACCCGTGTCATCGAGCCGCTCAAGCATCGGGCCAACGACGTCGACGGCCAGCGCGTCCACGAGCGAACGCACCCGGCTGTCCCGGAGGAACCCCTCGATGCGGGTGAGGTCGGAGTTGTCGAGCAGCGCCACGCTCGACTGCAGGAGCACAACGGCCGCGAGTCGGCGTTCATACACCGGTGCACTCCACAACTCGGAGGCGAGCGCGGTCACTTCGTCACGGGAGAGCCCGCGGAACTTGCGCAGCGCGTTGCGCACGGTGCCGCGCACAGCGCCCACCGATGCGCCGTATGAATCCAGCCCACTCGACGCGCGGTCATCCGCGGGGAGCGTCCACGCGGTTTCCGCCCGAAGAGCCGCGTCGATGAATTCGGCGGCCTCGCTCATGCTTCCCCTCTGACCGAGCGCGTCGGCGGGTTAGGCCCGCGCGTCCGGGTTGAATCGGTGTTCGGGGTCGAGGGTGTCGAGGATCCGGCTCATGATCCGGTCGAGATCAGCGATGTCCTCGGCGCTCAGCGGATCGATGACGTTCTCCCGCACAGTAGCCACATGCCCCGGCGCGGTGGCAACGACTTTCGCGTACCCCTCCTCGGTGAGGTGAGCGTTGGTGGCGCGCTTGTCCTCGAGGCACGGCGTGCGCTCGATGAACCCCTTTTTTTCGAGACGGGATGCCACGTGCGAGAGCCGAGGGAGTGTTGCGTTGGTCGACGACGCCAGGGCCGTCATCCGCATGACGTTCCCGGGCGCCTCAGAAAGCATGGCCAGAACGAAGTATTCGAAGTGACTGAGCTCGGCATCGCGCTGGAGTTGCGAGTCGAGCACGCCCGGCAGTAATTCCACCACGGCCACGAACTTTTTCCAGGCGTCCAGTTGGTCGTTCGTGAGCCAGCGTGTCTCGGTCATAGTCCCAGTCTACCAATACTTGACGCTACAAGTAATTGGGAGTAAGGTTAGTTGTAACAACAACCAATGGGCGCGAGCTCACACGTAGGGGAGTACTCATGATCACGGTCACCATCATCGGAGCAGGCAACATGGGTGCCGCTCTCGCCAGCCTCGCCATCACCGGCGGAAATCCCGTGCAGGTCCTCGCGCGGGATGAAGAAAAGGCCCAGGTTCACCCGTCGGCCGCGACCGGTGTCGTCGGAGACGCCGTAACCGGTGACATCGTCATCCTCGCCCTGCCGTACCCGGCTGTCGCCGATGTCCTGTCCACCTACGCCGGCCAGCTGGACGGCAAGATTCTCGTCGACCTCACCAACCCGCTGGACTTCGCCACCTTCGACAGCCTCGTGGTGCCTGCCGACAGTTCAGCCGCAGCCGAAATCGCGACGCAGGCACCGGCATCCGTTGTTCTGAAGGCGTTCAACACCAACTTTGCGGCCACGCTCGCGAGCGGCACTGTCGGCGACGCGCCGACCACCGTGCTGGTTGCGGGAGACGACGCCGACGCCAAGGCCACCCTCATCGCGCTCGTCGAGGCTGGTGGTCTCGCAGCCGTCGACGCCGGCTCACTGCGCCGGGCTCGCGAACTCGAAGCGCTGGGGTTCCTGCAGCTCACCCTCGCAGCCGGTGAGAAGATCTCCTGGGCCGGAGGATTCGCCCTCACGAAGTAGGGTTCTGCCGGTGACAACGGCCGGTGTGTTTCTGCACACCGGCCGTTTCCTGTTGTACCCGGGCTGAATGCGGCCCGGAACCGGCACACCGGAGAAGAGGGCAGCCGCAAGCCGGGGGTCCCTGGCGAGCAGTGTGCTTAGAATGAGCACACTGACACCGGTCACTCGACCGCAACGTCTGAGCGCAGGCAGCGCCGCCACCGCAGATGCGGAGCGCACCACAACGCCCACAAGGCGACCCCATTCAGAAGGGCGGCGATTATGACGACGTTTAACACCCCGGGCAGCAAGCACCAGACGGCGACGGAGAGCGCCGCAGACGCGTTCCGCCGAGACGACCCCATTACGGCCTCCCTGCCGATCCTGAGCGAAACGCCCGAACTCGTCGTGCTCTCCAACGGCACGCGTGACACTCGGTTCTCGCGCGATGACGTGGTGTTGCGCAAGGGCGAATTCACCCTGCTCAACGGCCATTTGACCCCGCGCGAGTCGCGGATCACCGACCTGCTCGAGATCCGTCGCGTGCTTGAGGCCAACGACATCCCGTATCTTCTGGTGCGCGGCAGCAACGGCAATCCCCTGCTCGCCGTCGACCGGAAGTGCCGCAAGCAACTGGCATCCGCCTTTGCCAAAGCGTTCGCCAATGAGCCGTTCTACGCGAAACCGATCGACCCCGCCACGCTCCGTGAGGACGGAAAACCTCGCAAGAAAGCGGATGCCGCGGCGCAATTGCTAGCCGACGGCACCTTCGCTCGCTCGAAGAAGGCATCCGTTTTTCGGCTGTATCGACCGCGCATCGAACCTCTCGGTCGCTTGCGATACGGTCCTGACACCGCCGTTCAGCTCGAGCTCTGGCGGTTTGGCGAGGACGAGATCGTCGCACCGGTTGAAAACGCCCTGATGCGCCGTTGGCTTCCGCGGTCGGAGGCGCTCGAAGACACCGTCGAAATGTTTGGGCAGACCTGGCCCACCCTGCAGAACATGTTCGCCGACCTGGCGAGCGATGTGACCTTCGACATCGACATGGTGTTCTCCTGGGTCGACGGCTCAAGCATTGAGTTTCAGCGGGCGCGCGCGAAGCGGATGCAGAACTACGTGGTCGGTGAGGGCGACGACTCTGAGGCACGATTCCGGCAGATCAACGAACTCAAGTACGCCCTCCGGAGCGTCTACATGTTCGCGCCGTGGGTGCGCCGTATCTTCATCGTCACCGACTCACCGCGCCCCGAATGGCTGGCCGAGCACCCGGCGGTCACCCTGGTGCGCAGCGAAGACCACTTCGAAGACCTGAGCGTTTTGCCCACCCACAACTCACACGCGGTCGAAGCGCAGCTGCACCACATCGACGGCCTGGCCGAGCACTTTCTCTATTCCAACGACGACATGTTCTTCGGTCGAGCCATCAGCCCCGACATCTTCTTCTCGCCCGGTGGGATCACCAAGTTCGTCGAGGCATCCACTCGAATCGGGCTCGGCGACAGTGACCCGTCGCGCAGCGGGTTCGAAAACGCGGCCCGGGTGAACCGACGATTGCTGCGCGAGCGGTTCGGCAAGGTCACCACCCGGCACCTCGAGCACTCCGCTGCTCCCATGCGGAAGAGCGTGCTGCACGAGCTGGAAGCGGAGTTTCCCGAGGACTTCCGTCGAACCGCCGCGAGCCGCTTCCGCTCGGCCACCGACATCTCGGTGACCAACTCGCTCTACCACTACTACGCGCTGATGACCGGGCGCGCTGTTGTGCAGACCAACGCCCGGGTGAAGTACATCGAGACCACATTGAAGTCGGCGATCCCCTCGATGGAACGACTGCTCAAACGCCGCGATCAGGACATGTTCTGCCTCAACGACGGATCGAAACCCGAGATCTCGGTTGAGGAACGCACCGAGGCGGTGACCGGGTTCCTCGAGCACTACTTCCCGTTCGCGGCCCCGTGGGAGACCGAAGTGGCCGTGCACAATGCCGAAGCAGCGTCAGGAACGGATGCCGGTTAGCCGGTTTCGCCTGCGGCGTCCGGAGGAGAACGTGGCGGCGTAGTACCCCCCTGCGCTGGCGTTGACCGGCACCGGTCAGACGAGGACCGGAATCGACTCGGTCGGCGGAGCGTGCCTGATGGCTGGGACGCTGTGTACCGGGCGCACATCGGCCGCTGTCACCGGTTCGGCGATGTGGACCCCAAGCAGTTCGAGGCGCCGGGCGCTCTCGCCTGCGTCGATGTAATCGAGGGTCGGGAACGCCCCGAGCGGCACCACCGAGTGCAGCACCGTTGTCGGATACACATGCACGAGGTTGAAAGCGCGGGCGCCGTCTCGCCCGCGTGTCCCGCCCACCGGAACCGTGAGGTCCTGGGTGTAACAGGTGGCCGAGGCCACCGATACGGGGATCCCCGCGAAGGTAGCCATCGACGAGTAGTGCAGGTGTCCGCCGAGGATGCTGCGCACATCGGACCCTTCGAGCACTTCCTCGAGCCCACCCTGGTCGCGGAGCTCAACGCTCACCGCGAGGTCGAGCACACTCGGCACCGGCGGGTGGTGTAGTGCGAGGATCGTGCCGTCTGGTGCCGGCACCGACAACTCTTCGGCCAGCCAGTCGAGCTGGTCACCGGTCACTTCACCGTGGTGGTGCCCTGGCACCGTCGTGTCGAGGGTGATAACACGAAGTCCGTTCACGTCGTAGACCCGGTCGACCGGGCGACCGGTCGGCACCTCGTTGAACAGCCCGGCCCGAAATGCCTCGCGCTTGTCGTGGTTTCCCATCACCCAAATCACCTGTGCGCCGAGCCGGCTCGCTGCCGGGTCGACGATGCGCCGGATGCGCTCATATGCGTCCGATTCGCCCTTATCGGCGAGGTCACCGGTGAAGACGATGGCCTCCGGGCGAGAACCCGATGCCTCCAGTTCGGTGAAGACCTGGCGCAGGTGCTGCTCACTGTCGACGGAGCCGTACAGCTTGTTGCCTCCGGCCAGAAGGTGGGTGTCACTAATGTGCAGGAGAAAGTGGTCCGGCCTCGGGTACTCAGCCGTGCGCTCTGTCACGTTCCGTCCAATCGGTTGGGCAGTGGTGCGAGTCCGTACCACCGTACGTGTACGGCCATTTCACCAGACGATCTTGAATGCGAGGTGAACGCCGCACGACATCTGTCCATCTGACAATCCATCAAAAACGCTCGTCAAGGGGTCGCACCGAATACTCCCCACTGGCATACTGCGGAGAATGCCAGAGCCTGAAGCAATCGTCGTCGGAGCCGGTCCGAACGGGCTCGCTGCCGCCGTCACGCTGGCTCGAGCCGGGGTGGCCGTTCGGGTCTACGAACGCGGCGACACCATCGGCGGCGGCTCCCGCACCTCCGAGGTGACTCTGCCCGGCTTTCGGCACGACATCTGTTCGGCCGTTCACCCGATGGCTCTTGCCTCCGATTTCTTCTCCCGGTTTGGCTTGACCGATCGCATCCCATTTGCCTTCCCCGAGATCTCATACGCCCAGCCGCTCGACAGTGGTCGTGCGGGGCTCGCCTGGCATTCGCTGGATCGAACGGTCGACGAACTTGGCCGGGATGGAGCGGCCTGGCGACAACTGTTTGAGCCGCTCGTCTCTCACGCCCACTCGGTCGCCGGATTCGTCGCGACCAGCCTGCTCCGCGTGCCGGAGCATCCGATCACCATGGCGCGCTTCGGGTTACGCGCCCTCGAACAGGGCAGCCCGTTCTGGAACGCCCGGTGGCACGACGATGTTGCCCCGGCGCTGCTCACCGGGGTGCTGGCACACGCCATTCGCCCGCTTCCCGGTTTCGGCCCGGCCGCGGCTGGCCTGGTTCTCGCCACTCTCGCCCACGCCGGCGGCTGGCCGGTTCCGATCGGCGGCAGCCAGTCGATCGTCAATGCGATGGCAGCGGATGTCATCGCCAACGGCGGCGAGATCATCACCGGTACCGAAATCACTCACTTGCGCGAACTCCCGCCAACGAGAGCGGTTTTGCTCGACACGAGCGCCCGCGGGCTGGTGAAGATCGCCGGAAACCGGCTCCCGGCGGGCTATGCCCGACGGCTGGGACGGTTCCGATACGGCAATGCCGTGGCCAAAGTGGACTTCGCGTTGTCGGGCCCGGTGCCCTGGACGAATGAGGCGCTGCACGAGGCCGGAACACTGCACCTGGGCGGAACCCGCGCTGAGATCGCACGTGCGGAACACGATGTCGCGCGCGGACAGCATCCGTCAAACCCCTACGTTCTGGTGTCGCAGCCGAGCATGTTCGACCCAACCCGCGCGCCCGAAGGAAAGCACACGCTGTGGGCGTACACCCACGTGCCGAGGGGGTCGACCGAGGATCGTACCGAGGCAATCACCCGGCAGATCGAGCGATTCGCCCCGGGTTTCCGCGACCTCATCCTCGCTTCCTCCCATCGGTCGGCGGTTGAGTACGAGGAGTACAACCCGAACTACATCGGCGGTGACATCTCGGCGGGAGACGTTAATACCTGGCAACTCGCCGCGCGCCCGACGCTGTCACTCAACCCGTGGCGCACGCCGCTGGATGGGCTGTACCTGTGCTCCTCGTCGACACCGCCAGGTCCGGGCGTGCACGGGATGCCCGGTTGGAACGCCGCGCTGCTCGCACTGCGCGACCACTTCGGTGTCACCACACCACCCTCCCTGTCACCGTCCCCCGAACAATTCACTGGAAGGTCGTCATGAGCGTCAACTACCGACTCATCCACTCGAGCCCCGAGCGGGTCTTTGAGGTGCTGGCGAACGGCTGGCTTTACCCGAGCTGGGTGGTGGGAGCCTCGCGAATGCGCGATGTCGATGAGGCGTGGCCCGAACCGGGTGCTCGACTGTTTCACTCTTTCGGAGTGTGGCCCTTCCTCATCAACGACTCCACCTCGGTGCTCGAGTGGGACCCGCCTCGACACATGAAGGTGAAGGCGCGCGGTTGGCCTGTCGGTGAGGCGCATGTGACCCTCGACGTCAAGCCTCGCGGCGACAGCTGTGTGGTTCGCATCGGCGAAGACGCGGTCAGCGGGCCCGGGCGATTCATTCCCGAGCCCCTGCGGCGGGTGATGCTGCACGCTCGCAATGTTGAGACGCTTCAGCGCCTGGCTTACCTCGTCGAGGGCGGTGCGACCGCCAACTGATCGGTGTCGTCTCGGTCTGCGCGTGCTGCCTCTGACCGGTTTCTGATGTACCTCCGACGCCCCGTGAGGGAGAAACGAACCCGGTATCGTGCGGATCCGCAACCCCTTGCCGGTGTTCCGCAGGATCGATAGCTTCGGCTTCACAGCGACGTTTGTGTGCGCGGAGGCCGGCGACGACGCCAGTCTCGTGGTTCAGGAAAGGGACAACACATGGTTCAGGGGCACAAGGGGATGATCGCCGTAACCGTGACGGCATCCGTACTCATTCTGACGGGGTGTGGCGGCGGAGGCGGAGGCAACACCGCCAAGACATCGTTCACGGACAGCCCATCGGGCGCTCTGTCCGCCTGGGGCTTCGACAACGCAGATGACGTCGGTACGTCGCGGCTCGACTACGCCGAGAAACAACTCAGCGATGTCGACATCAAAATTGACCAAACAGCGTTTGACGCACAGAAGTTCACGACGCGCGTCGCCAGTGGCAACGTTCCCGACATTGTCCAGATGGATCGCCAGTTCGTCGGCACGTACGCGGCACAGGGCCTCATCCAGCCTCTCGACGAATGCTTCGCGGCCCACAGCGTCGAACCCGACGACCAGTATTACGAGTCGGTCATCGATGACGTCGAGTGGGACGACAAAGTGTGGGGAGTGCCGCAGTTCTACCAGCCGCCCGCCATCATCCTCAACAAGCGCGTGATGGATGCGGCCGGAGTGACATCCGATCAGATTGACACCTCGAAACCTGATGTCCTCCTCGACGCCATTGGCAAGATGTACAAGGAATCCGGGGGAAACCCCAGCGTCATCGGCTTCGACTCGGTCGGTGTGAACCAAGCCGGGCTGTGGATGCTCGGGTTTGACGGCGAGCTCATGGACGACGACGGTGTTCCGGCGCTCGACTCACCAGAGAACGCGAAGGCGCTCGACTTCCTCAAGCAACTGTTCGACGCGCAGGGCGGATACGCCAAGTACAAGAGCTTCACCGATTCATTCGATGTCTTCGGTGACGCTAACCCGTACGTGGCAGACCAGGTTGGAGCCCAGGTCAACGCTCAGTGGTACGTCAACGTGCTGAGCCCATACGTCGACCAGATCCAGATCGAAGCGGTTCCGTTCCGGAACGTCGACGGTGAACCATTCACTGTCGCGAGCGGACAGTCATTCGTCATTCCTGCCGGAGCGAAGAATGCGGATGCCGCTTGTGCGTGGGCACTCGAACTGACCTCTCAAGACGCCTGGATGGCTGCTGGAGAGGCTCGCGCGAAGACCATTGCCGAGAAGCCGGGAGCCATCAACACCGGACTCTTCACCGGCTCGCCGAAGGCTGATCAGGCAATTCGCGACAAGTTCGTGACGGAAAGCGGAAACGCCGGATTCGACCAGACGATCGCGACGTTCTACGACGTCGTCGGTGAAGGCGAGTCCTACGGTGCCTCCGCTGCTGGCCAGGAGATCCAGACCGAACTCAAGAACGCAGTGACCTCCGCGCTCCTCGGTGACAAGACCTCCGAGGAGGCACTGGCAGACGCCCAGAAAGCCGCGATGCGGGCCTACGACAAGGTCGTGAAGTAACCCTCACCCCACCCGGCACCAGAGAAGAACGGGCAACTCCTTTCCGGAGCTGCCCGTTCTTCGCGTTGTGGATCGACCGCGCCCTAGCCTTTCCGACCCTGGGTGGCGACACCTTCAATGAAGTACCGCTGTCCGAAGGCGAAGATCAGCAGCATGGGAATGGTGACGATGAGCGACGCGACCATGACGTACTGATAGTCACCCTGCCCACCTGCGGTCGGGCTGTATTTGGTCATGGCATAGGCAATACCGAGCGGCGCAGTGAAACCCTCGACCGAACCGGCGTTGAGATAGATCAACGACGCCTGCAGGTTGTTCCAGCTCGCCTGGAACTCGAAGACGAACACGATGATGAACGAGGGGATCGACAGCGGCATGGCGATGCGCCGGAAGAGACCCCAGTAACTGCAGCCGTCGATTCGGGCGGCCTCGAACAGCTCCCGCGGGAGACCCAGGAAGAACTGTCGCTGCAGGAAGATGTAGAACGCCGAACCGAAGAGGTTCGCACCCCACAGCGGCACCCACGTTCCGATCAGCCCCAATTCCTTCCAAATGAGGTACTGCGGAATCATTGTCACAGCGCCCGGCAGCATCATGGTCGCAAGAACCAATCCAAACAGCAGGTTGCGGGCCGGGAACTTGAAGTAGGCGAAACCGAACGCGACGACCGAGCTGGAGAGAGCGACGGCGAGTGCGGCGAGAAGCGCGATCGAGACGCTGTTGAACATCCAGCTGATCAGCGGAAGCTGATTCCACACCTCGACGTAGTTCTCGGGCACCCAGGTCTTCGGAATGAGCGCGTTGTCGAAAACCTGCCCGCGCGGCTTCAGGCTTGCCGCAAGCAACCAGACGAACGGGTAGAGGAACAACAGGGAGAATCCGATGAGCGCAATCCAGAGGACGACCTTGCCCAGGATGGTCTTCGGTTTGTGCCACCGGTCCACCTTCGGAATCTTCTTCCCGGACGCGACGGTGTTCTCGCCGATGGCCTGGCCGGCCAGTCTTACGGCATCCGGTGATGACTGGGTGACGCTCATCGGTTGTCATCTCCCTCGTAGTACACAAATCGGTTCCCGAACTTCATCTGGATGAAGGTGATGATCATGATGATCATGAAGAGGAGCCACGCCATCGCTGCCGCAAACCCGAAATCGAACTGACGGAACGCCTGCTGGAACAGGTACACCGCGTAGAACAGTGATGATTCGGGCGACGCATTGGATTGGTCCCGCCAG
Organism: Okibacterium sp. HSC-33S16; assembly: GCF_024171565.1. Classification (GTDB taxonomy): domain Bacteria; phylum Actinomycetota; class Actinomycetes; order Actinomycetales; family Microbacteriaceae; genus Mycetocola_A. The sequence goes on along the minus strand of NZ_JALJZZ010000002.1, from coordinate 20,175 downwards.
AACAGGAGATAGGCCTGGTCGAACACCTGGAACGCTGCGATGGTGAGCACGATCACGTTGAAGAAGATCGCGCCCGAAATCATCGGGACCGTGATGGAGAAGAACTGCCGCACCGGGCCGGCGCCGTCGAGTGACGCCACTTCGTAGAGGTCACGCGGCACGTTCTTGAGCGCCGCGAGAAAAATGACCATCGTGCCGCTGACCGTCCACAGGGTCATCAACACGATCGACGGCTTCACCCAGGCCGGGTCGACGAGCCACTGCGGCCCCTCGATGCCAATCACGGCAAGGCCCTTATTGATGGCACCCGAATTTCCATTAAGCAGAAGCAGGAAAACGGATGCTGTCGCCACCGTCGGCGTCATTTTTGGCAGGTAATAGATGGTGCGAAAAACGCCAGCGCCCTTTCCGACCCGAGCGAGCAGCAAGGCGAGGAACAGGGCAAACGCAATCTCGAGCGGCACGGCCATGAGCGCGTACACGAGCGTGTTTCCGAGGGCAAGGCCCACCTTCGGATCCTCGAACAATTGGGCATAGTTCGCGAAACCGACCGGCGTTGCCGAGTTCGTGGCGAGGTTGTAGTCGCTGAAAGAGATGACGAGGCTGTAGATCATCGCGCCGAGGGTGAAGATGAGGAACCCGATTACCCAGGGCCCGATGAAGAGGTACCCGGCAATTGCCTCTCGGCGGTTGTAGGTGCGCTTGGGTGCGCGACGGCGATTCAATGTCCGTCGCGTGTTGGATGGTGTTGCGCTGCCGTCGGTGCGGCCGAGCACACTGGTCACGGTGCCTCCTCGACCCGGGAAGCCCGAGATGTTCTGTGTTCCATGCGTGTCCCCTTTGTCAGGTTCAGCACAGTGCTGAAGAGCGTGGCACCATTGCCACAACCGGACTCTAGAAGCGCTAAGAGAAGTCGGCAACCGCTTCTAGAAGGAGAAGAATCGGACTATCATGCCGATAATTACTGGGTCAGACCGGTTCTCGGGCGAGGAACACGGCCTCGGTGCGGCTGGAGGCCCCGAGCTTGCGCAGGATCGCCGACACGTGCACGCTCGCTGTCTTGGCGCTGATGAAGAGCCGTTCGCCGATTTGCCGATTGCTGAGCCCTTGCCCGAGGAGGTCAAGGACCTGCCGCTCTCGCGCCGTGAGGTCCGTGGCATCCGCTGATCGCCGTCCGGGGGTCAGGGAGAGTCCGGCACGATCTGCGACTTCGCGCGCCTGCCTCGACACGAGACCGGCGCCGAGAGCCTCGGCCCGGTGCCAGGCATCGCGAAGAGGCGGCGCGGCAGCCGTCCTGTCGCCCGTTTCGACGAGCGCCTGCGCCTGCCGAAGCGCCGCGTATGCGGGCAGGTGTGCCTGGCTGGCCGGGTCGGTCGCCACACGGTCGACGACGCGCTGCCACGCGTCTGGGTCGTTTCCGGTTCCTGTTCCGCCCGACAACTCAGCGTCGACGATCGCCGTCCACAGGTCGGCGGTCGGCCACCAGCTGACCGATTGGAGCAGTGCCCGAATCCTGGCCTCCGCATTGTCGGCGGTCGGCGGCGTGGCCGCGCGTCGAAGCGCGGCGAGCGTCCGTGCGGCGACGGCGAGTAACGGGAGCTCGTACCCGGGGACCGCACGGTGGTCGGACTCAAAGAGTATCGACACCTCGTCCCACGCCTCGTCCGGAGCGTTTTGCGCGAGAAGCAACTCGGCTGCCACGCGCGGCGCGCCGAGCTTGACCTGCATTTCGACCTCACCGAGTTCGCGCAAAGACGTCCGCACGCTGCGATAGAGGCGGAAAGCGGCATCCGTTTCTCCTCGCCAGGTCAGCAGGAAGATTCGGGCCCGATTGAGATAGGCGTTGAAGGTGGGCGATGGGAGCAGTCGGATCGCGCTGTCGATGAACGCGTCGGCGCGGTCCCACTGGCCCAGGGCGATGAGCGGATCCACGGCGTTGGACTTCAGGATGATGCCCGAACTGCGCTCGACGCCCAGTTCGCGAGCACGCTCAATGCCCAGCTCGGCGATACAGAGCGCCTCGCCCGAGTGGCCGAGCAGGAACTCGGCGTCTGAAGCGTTGACCCGGTATCGCAGTCGCGCGCTCGTGTCGGTTTCGGAGAGGACCAGGGCGTCGTTGAGGTGCGCGCGTCCTTCGGCGATGAGACCCGAGCTGATCTCGCTTGAGCCGAGCACGTTCGAGGCGATCGACGCGTGACGGTCGGAGCCAGCCCTGTGCGCCTCGGCGAGCGCCTGTTTTCCGGTGATGATGGCTTCATCGAAGTGAGCGTTGAGCATCAGCCGACTGGCGAGCGCCGTGAGCAGCCCCGATCGTAGTTCGCCTGCGCTCATCGTCGTGCCGGCGAGGCCGGAGGTGCCGGCGTATCCCTCGGCACCGGGCGGGACCAGTTCCAGCGCCTGGCGCAGCAGTGGAATCGACCCGGGTTTTCCGACATTGCCGAGGTAGAGCGCCTTGTCACGCAGAAGTCGGGCGTAACGCAACGCCTCATCGCGTGGGCATTCGTCGAGCGCCAGATTGATCATGGCGAGGGAACGTTCGCCCTCACCGGCATTGCGGAGAGCGGATGCTGTTTGCGCCAGCAAGTCGATTTTCTTGCGTTCCGCAACCGTTTCCGCGTTCGGCACCGAGTCCCACAACTCCAGCGCCCGTTCACCCATTTGGGCGGCCGTTCCATAGGCGTAGCTGGCCCGTGCTTCGCTCATCGCAGCGAGCGACGCGGGGAAGGCGCGAGCCGCGTCGTGGGCCGCCATCCAGTGATACGACACCTCGGCGGCGACCCGGTGTTCGGCCGAGATGGCCTCTAGTGCTTCGGCGAATCGGGTGTGGAACCTGGCTCGCTCACCGGGAAGCAGGTCACTGTGGATCGCCTCGCGAACCAGCGCGTGCCGGAACGCGTAGCTCCGCTCGTCCGCCACGAGAATGTGCGCGAGAACGGCCTCGCGCGCTGCGGAATCCAGCTGATCGGCGTCACCCGGAAACACGGACGAGAGCAGCGTATGGTCGACGCGAACACCGCCAGCCGAGATCAGTCGCAGCAGGTGCTGGGCCTCGTCGCTCAACCGCTCATACCGGGCGAGCAGTAACTCACGAAGTGTCCACGGCAGCTCGCCTTCGCCGGAGGCGTCAAAGCCGACGAGCTCCTCCACGAAAAAGGGGACACCCTCGCTGCGGGCGTGCACACGGTCGAACGCCTCCTCATCGGGTTCAGCGCCGAGGATCTGAGTCACCTGTCGACGGACATCGTCACGGGTCAGCCGCGCCAGCTCGACCCGCGTTACGCTGCGGCTGCGGTCGAGTTCAGACAACAGCGCGCGAAGCGGGTGGCCACGCGACACGTCCTCGGTGCGAAAGCTCAGCACAACGAGGATCCGGCCCGATCCGAGCACCCGGAGCAGGAACCGGAGCAGGTCGAGGGTTCCTTCGTCGGCCCAGTGCAGGTCTTCGATCAGCACAACCAGCGGGGTCTGCCGCGACACGGTTTCGAGCACCGTGGCCACCGCATCGTGTACCCGGTTGAGCCGACCGGTGGCAGCGTCGGGGGTGCGCGCGGCGAGCTCGGGCACGAGCGCCGCGAGCGCCTCGCCGCCCGGGCCGCCGGCGTCGAGCACGGTGTCTGCGCCGACCGCCGCAACGAGCGAGCGCAGTACGGCCTGGATCGGGGAGTACGGTGCCGCAACGGCCCCGAGGTCGACGCACTGCCCGGTCAGCACGAGTGCCTCGGTCGAGGCAAACGCACGAAACTCTTCGAGTAGGCGAGTCTTGCCGATGCCGGCTTCACCCGACACCACGACGCCCTGCGGTCGCCCGTCGCGGGTGGCGGCGAAGACCGAACGCAGCCGAGCCAGTTCGGACTCACGCCCGATCATGGCAGGACTCGACGCCGGGGATCTCACTGACTCATCGTGCCACGCCGCTGTGACACCCGTCGAGGGCGCCCCCTCCCGCGAAGCGGGGACAATCGCCGCTCGCTCCCGCGCTACCGACGTTACCGCCTGCATCACCGGCGGCTGCTGGCCAGCTCGCGGCGTGCCATCCGCTTTTCATCGTTGCCTGTTGCGGTCTCTTCACCCCGGGCAGCGAGTGAGGAGACCGGACGTGGGGACGGCGCCGGTTCGACCGAGGTGGCGGATGGAGGAGAAACAGGGCGCATCCACTCGGGGCCGCCTGCTGTGACGTCCTCGCGGACGAAGAACCGCACGATGCGCGAAAGCCGGGTGCGCGCTCCATGACGAGCACGATGACGAGCTTCGCCACGCGCCTCGTGATGCGGCTCGTGTCGCGCCTCGGGATGCGCCTCGGGATGCGCCTCGCTGGCACGCTCGTCTGCCGAGCGCTGGCGTTCCAGGTCCCGCACGAGTCGTTCCTCGGTGTAACGCAGGAGCAGTTCGGTTCCGTAGTCGCCTGAGATGTTCATGATGCCTCCGTCGATGTTCGATGGACCCATCGTGTTCTCTGAGGGCAGGGCGCCGGATCGGGCGAATGTCCTATCTTTGCGGCACGTCGAGGGCTGAGACGGCGGCGGGCTACCTTAGTCCGCCGGGTAAGCGGGTAAGCGGGCTCCCTTAGTCGGCGGCCGTGAGGAACCCGTCGTCGATCAGTCCACGGATACGCGGCATCAGTTCGGCGAGAAGCTCAGCGAAGTCGACCTCCATCAACTCGGCGATCGCCGCCACAATGGCACCCACCGAAAGATCGCCGTCACTCGCGCCGACCAGGCCCGACAGAGCAGTGTCCATGCGTACGGAGCGTCCGAACCCACCGCCCTGCCGCAGCATCATGGCCGTCGGGTCTTCGGCCCCGGGCCAATAGTGCCGCTCCTCGGTCACATCCTGCGCAACGGTGAGGTGCGCCGCGGCGATTTCGGCGTCGGATCGAGACGACTGCCAATCGTGCGCCCGCAGGACCGCACTGAGGTGAAGGCCAAGCCCGGACTCGTTCGCACCGAGGGAACCGTGCAACCGCTCAAGGCGACGCAATGTCGGAGAGCCGGCCAACGGCATCCGCACCGTGACATATCCGAAACCGACCTCGGTGACGCGACGTGCCTCAAAATCATCGAGCCAGGCGGCGTAGAGCCGATCGAATTCGGGAGTGCCCGACTGTGTGCCACCGTCGCGAATCCAGGTTTCGGCATACTGGGCGGCGTCCTGCGTGTCGCGTTCGATGACCCACGCGTCAAGGCCGGTCCCGTCGAGCCAGCCGCCGACCCGCCGGAACGCATCGTTCCCGACGCGATACTCCCAGTTGCCGAGCATTTGCGCCACACCGCCGGGGTTCAGGTGCGCGGCAACCCCGCGCAGCACGGCCTCAACGAGCGCGTCACCCTCCATGCCGCCGTCGCGATACTCGTAAGCGGGAACGCCCTCGGCGCGTGGGGTGATGACAAAGGGGGGATTGGAGACGATCTGGTCGAATCGCTCGCCGCGAACTGGCTCGAACAGGCTGCCGTGCCGAAACTCGATGTTGGAGATGGAGTTCAGCTGGGCGTTAAGGGCGGCGAGCTCGAGCGCGCGCGTCGAGATGTCGGTGGCAACCACGCGGGTGGCGTGCCGCGCCGCGTGCAGCGCCTGGATGCCGCAACCGGTGCCCAGGTCGAGCACACTGCCGACCGGGTCCTGCATCATGAGCCCGCTGAGCGTCACAGATGCCCCTCCGACACCGAGAACGTGCTCTTCGCTGAGCGGTCGACCGAGGGCGAGCTCGCCGAGATCGGAGGCAATCCACCAGCTGCCGGCGCCATGCGCGTCGACGAAACTGTATGGGCGCAGGTCGAGCAGCGGGCGGGCCTCGTCGCCGGTGAGCTCGACGAGCCCGAGATCAATTGCGCCATCGACGCCCAGCGTGGGAAGAGCAGTTGCCAGATCATCGCGCGACACCGCGAGGCCCAGCACAAACAGTGTGGCGAGGGTAGCGGATGCCTCTGGCCCGTGATCCCGTCGGCGTGCGGCAAGCGCGCGCAACGCTGGCACCCGTTCGTTGCGGTGAAGTGCGGCTTCGGCGTTGACACCCCACAGTTCGGTGAGCGTTGTCACCGAATATGCGGCGGAGTCGAGATCGATTCGAAGGGAGTGCACGAGCGCTGAAGTCACGGTTACCAGTGTGGCACCCGGAGGGTGGGGATCGAGGGAGCGGTGTTGTCAGGTGTACCTGCGAAGCTGGGAGCATGACGAATACCCGGGCCGACGCCCTCGAGATTCTGCGAACACTCGTCGGCGCGCCCGACGCTGATTTTCACGAGGGCCAGTTCGAGGCGATCGCCACGCTCGTCGATGAACGACGTCGCGCCCTCGTTGTGCAGCGCACCGGGTGGGGCAAATCGGCCGTGTACTTTGTGGCCACCCTGCTGTTGCGTCGCCAGGGCGCCGGCCCAACTTTGCTGGTGTCGCCCCTGCTCGCGCTCATGCGCGACCAGGTTGAGGCGGCTGCCCGGGCCGGGGTGCGCGCGGTCGCCATCAACTCGGCGAATCCGCACGAGTGGGGTGATGTGCTCGGCAAGCTCGAGCGAGACGAAGTCGACGTGCTGCTCGTGTCACCCGAGCGACTCAACAACCCCCGGTTCCGGGAGGAACAGCTGCCCAGCCTTGTGCAGCGCACCGGACTCCTCGTGGTCGATGAGGCACACTGCATCTCGGACTGGGGCCACGACTTCCGTCCCGACTACCGGCGGCTGCGTGACCTCATCGCCGAAATGCCGACCGGCGTTCCGGTTCTGGCAACCACGGCAACCGCGAATTCCCGAGTCGTCACCGACGTCGCCGAGCAACTCGAGACCGCGGGGTCCACCGAGGTTGTGACCATTCGAGGCCCCCTCGCCCGAGCGTCCCTGCGCCTCGGTGTCCTCCGCTTGCCCGATGCCGGGTCACGGCTGGCCTGGCTGCTCACGCACCTCGATGACCTCCGCGGCTCGGGCATCATCTACGCCCTCACCGTCTCGGCCGCCGAAGACACCGCACGCCTGCTGCGTGAAGCCGGGCATGAAGTGCAGGCATACACCGGCCGAACGGATGCCACGGATCGCGAAGGCCTGGAGCAAGCGCTGAAGAATAACCAGGTCAAGGCGCTCGTCGCGACCAGCGCTCTCGGCATGGGGTTCGATAAACCTGACCTCGGATTCGTCATTCACCTCGGCGCTCCGTCGTCACCGGTGGCGTATTACCAGCAGGTCGGCCGTGCCGGTCGAGCGGCCATGATCGACGGAAAACGTGCGAGCGCCGACGTGTTGTTGTTGCCCGGCGACGAGGACGAGGCGATCTGGCAGTACTTTGCAACGGCCTCGATGCCCGACGAGGCGCGCGCAACGGCCGTCATCGACGAATTGGCATTCACCGGTGCGCCGCTGTCGACGCCGGCGCTTGAAGCGCGAGTGAATCTCAAGCGGAGTCCGCTCGAATTGCTGCTGAAAGTGCTCGATGTTGACGGTGCGGTGCAACGCGTCACCGGTGGGTGGGTCGCAACCGGGCGGCCCTGGGTCTACGACGCCGAGCGCTACGCGCGAATTTCGGCCGCTCGGGTGGCTGAGCAGAACTCCATGCTCGAATACGAGCGCACGACCGCGTGCCGGATGGAGTTTCTGCAGCGTGCCCTCGACGACGCAACGGCCGTGCCCTGCGGTCGGTGCGACACCTGTGCGGCAGCGGCCGGGCGGCCGGCCTGGTACCCGACAGACATTCGCGACGAGGCGACGGGACAGGCGTCGCAGTCGCTCAGCCGGGTCGGCGTGGTGATCGAGCCGCGCGCGCAGTGGCCCACCGGCGCCGACCAGCTCGGGGTTCCGGTGAAGGGCAAGATCGCTCCCGACGACCGAGTCGAACCCGGCCGGGCGTTGGCTCGACTCACCGACCTCGGCTGGGGCGGAACACTGCGGTCTCTCTTCGCCCCTGGCACCGCCGACGCACCCGCGAGCCCGGCGCTCATCGACGCGTGCATCCGCGTGCTCGCTCAATGGGGCTGGGACGAGCGCCCGGCGGCCGTGGTGGCGATGCCGTCTCGGCGCCGGCCCCTGCTCGTCGATTCGGTGGCTCGAGCACTGTCCGACGTGGGGCGGCTGCCCTACCTCGGTGCGCTCGATCTCGCGAACGGCGGCCCCTCCGGTGAGCCGGGCGGGAACAGCGCATACCGGTTGTCGAGTGTGTGGGGTCGGTTCGACACCGGACAGGAACTGGCAACCGCTTTGAGGGGTTACGCCAACCGACCCGTGTTGCTGGTTGACGATCTGGCTGACAGCCGATGGACGATCACCGTCGCGGGCCGCCTGCTCCGCCGCAGCGGGGCATCCGCTGTTCTTCCTTTTACGCTTGCGCTGCAGGCCTGATCGGTATGGAGGCGCCGTCATTGTCGGAATCGACGACGGTGTCCAGATCGGGTCCGAAGACGAATCGACGTTCGATGAGAGGGCCGGTGCCGACATCCTTCAGAACATTGGGAAGCCAGAACTTCGCGTCGTCCCACATCTCCGCAAACGGGATCCCGGCGACGGGGACCCACTCGAGGAGTAACTCGTCGGACTCGATGATCGACCCCTCCCACGCGCGCGTGGCGAACACCCAAGACACCTGGCTCCATGCCTTTCGCTGGGGAAATTCGTAACGGATGCGACCCAGGAGGATGAGGTCCGATTTGCGTACGCGGAGCCCCGATTCTTCCAGCACCTCGCGGACCACGGCCTGCTGGGGTGACTCACCGGGCTCGAGTTTGCCGCCTGGCCCCACCAGTTTTCCTAGGCCGAGACCCTTCTTCTTCCGACCGAGGAGGACCCGGTAACCGGCTTCGGGGGTGTCGCTCAGGATGTAACAAACGCACACCTCCGGCAGGGCGGCGTCCGTCTCACTCATGCCTCGAGAGTACGCGGAGGCATCGGTTGAAACCATTGGGCGGCCGGTAACCTCACCGACCGGTTTCAGCGAGGCGTGCACAATCGATGCAGAGTTCGGCGACCGGGCGGGCTTCAAGGCGTTCCCGGGCGATCGGCTGGCCGCAACGGGTGCAGATCCCGTAGCTGTGATCGTCGATGCGACCGATCGCCTTGTCGAGTTCCGTGAGCTGGCGTACGGCATCACCCTGCAGCCCGGTCAGTCGAGACCACTCGCTGGTGAGCGTCGGGCCCTCCGGGTCATGCTCATCGTCTTGCTCACCATCGCGAGCACCTCGAACCTCGACGAGCGACGCGGCGACATGCGCCTGCTGTGCGAGGATCTCCGCCCGTTGGGCGTCGAGTATCCCGCGGAAATGCCGCAGTGTGCTGCTGGCGAGCGGTTTCTGTTCCATGGCCCATAGTTGCACGAGAACCGCGGGCTGCAGCCGAATTTCGCTCGTAGCTTCGCTCATGTCACTCCCGGAAAACCTCGCGTACGCTTAACCCGGCACCCGCCGCAGAACGGAAGGAGGCGAGATGACCATGGCCAAGATGGACCTCGCCGAACTGCGCAAGTATGCCCGGTATGAGCTCGACGTCTTGATCGAGCACCGCTGCCGAGCGGGCGAGGATCCCTACGACTTCATTCATGACTTGCCCACCGTCGATGAGCTCGTTGTCTTCGAACTTCGCGCCGACGCCCTGGATGCGCGCGGGATGACCGCGCAGTACGCCATGGCCAAACACGCCGCACGGAGCGCACTGCCCGATGCAGCGCTGCATCGGGCAAACATCGCGAAACTGGAATATGACCTTTTGCGAGACATAGCGCTCGAGCACCCCGACCTGACGCGGACGGTGTGGACCTTGCTCGGAACAGTAGCCGAGTAGCCGCTAACCCAGATATTGCAGGGGTTTCCAGCCACTGCCTTCGACAATCAGCCGTTCTTTGCGTTCACGCTTCCAGCCGTGAACTTCTCGCTCGCGATAGAAGGCGGCGTCGATTCGTTCGAACTCCTCGACGTAAACCAGGTCGGCGGGCCAGCGCCACGCTGTATGGGTGCGGCCGACCTCCCACTGCGACTGCCCGAGATGGTAGGACAGATTCCACGTCGTTCCGGTCACCAGCGACCCGTCCGAGCAACGAAGGATGTACATGTACGGCATCCATCCAGCGTGCGCGCATCGCAACCAGTTGAACCGGTTAGCCGAGTGGCTGTGCGAATTTCAGCGTGAGCTGTGCGCTGTGACGGGCGAGGATCGGCGGTTCGCCGCGCGCTGGGAGCATCCCCTCAGCGTCCACCCATAGAATCGGTTCAATGCTGGCGGGTGATTTCTCCTGCTCCGGCGCAACGCTTATGACCCAGAATCGACTGCCACTGACCCTCCGTGCGCTTCTCGCCACCGCGGTCGGTTTGCTGTCCCTTGGGACTGTGCCGGCGGCATCCGCTCTCAACACTTCAGGTGTTGCCACCGCCGCTATCACCACCGCAGCCGAGCCGGTCGAGGATGTGTCCGTCTCGATCCGGCAATCCGCCAGCTTTCTCGGCGCCGGCGCAACGATGGCCATTACGGTGACCATCGAAAATGGCACAGACGCGATGGTCCCCGACGGCACACTGTCCCTCGAATCGAATGACCGCCCCCTGACCTCCCGGACGGCGCTCAGTGAATGGCTCGACCTCTCCAGCACCTCAAAGACAGAGCACACGGTCGCCGCTGTGCCCATTCCGGCGCTCGAGCCCGGCGGCAGCTACACGGCAACGCCGATCGAGGTCAGCCCGGAATCTCTCGCGCTGCCGGCAACACGCGGGACGTACCCGCTCGACGCCGTCTTTTCCAGCGCCGAAACGGTTGTGGAAGCACGTGACACGATCGTGTACAGCCCGGATCCCGCAGCGACGCCCCTCGGCGTTGCTGTCGTGATGCCCCTCACGGCACCCGCCACGACGGCGGGGCTGCTGACCGCCGACGCGCTCGCGTTTTACACCTCCCCCACCGGTGTTCTGACGAAGCAACTCGATGGCGTCATCGACCGGCCGGTCGCCCTCGGAATCGACCCGATGCTCATTGCATCCATTCGAGCGTTGGGAAACCAGGCCCCAGCGTCGGCGGTGGGCTGGCTCGACCGGTTGTCACGAGCAACCAACGAGACATTCCCTCTGCAGTATGCCGACGCTGACCCGTCGGTTCAGTCGCAAGCCGGCATCCCAGCGCTGCTGAGTCCCACCTCGTTGCTCTACGGCCTGAATTCCGAGAACTTCGCGGGCGACGTGCCCGAAGATGACGGAACCACCGACGGCGATGCCCCACCCGAGGGCACCGAAACCCCATCGCCTACACCGACGCCCGACGAACGACCACTCCCCAGCCTTGCCGAACTGACCGAGTGGAATTACACCACCAGTGGTGTGGTCTGGCCCGCAGACAATACGGTGATGGCAACGGACCTTCCGGTATTCGCAGCCTCCGGCGCGACCTCAACAATCGTCTCGTCCAGCAACGTCGTCTCGTCGGAGTCGTACACACCGGGTGCAGCCGCGACCATCGGCGATGCAGCCGTCATCGTGTCCGACTCCGCAGCATCCCTAGCCCTGCGAAACGCCGCCACCGCCATCAGCACGGACGCGCAGCAGGACGCTCTCGCCGATCTGGCCGCGCAACTCATGGTGGTCGGCTCAGAGCGCGGCGCACCACAGCGCAATCTTGTCCTCACGCTCGACCGGGGCTGGCCGCCGACCTCAGCGAGACTCAGCGAAGCACTCTCCGCGCTCGCGACCCTGCCGGGCGTCGTGACGACATCGCTTAACTTGGCCTCAACGTCAGCTCCCAGCGCCGTCACGGTAACCGACATGGCACAGGACGCCGCACGGACTTCTGCCGCCACCCGGCTGAGTGCGCGTGAGGCAGAAATCGCGAGCTTCGCGACAGTGCTCGATGACCCCACCCTGCTGACCGGCCGGGAACGCGCGGAGGTCCTCGCCCTCCTTTCGATCTCATGGCGGGACAACCTCACCGAGTGGACGGACGCTGTCACCGCGCACGATGAGCAAACCACGGCGACCCTCGCATCGGTATCGATCACAGCGACGACGCAGATCAACATGGTGAGCAATCAGACCTCGCTCCCGTTCTCCGTGCGCAACGACTTCAACCTGCCGGTCACCGTCGTGCTCCAGGCGTCGACGTCGAGCCTCAAGCTCAGCGTCGACTCGGCGGTCACCCAGACCATCCCCGCGAACTCCCGTGAGACCGTGAGGGTTCCCGTGCAGGCGCGCCTCGGCAACGGCGACGTATCCGTTCGGGTGCAGCTCTACTCGCCACAAAACGCCCTGGTCGGCGGCAGCGTGCACGTCCCCGTCAGCGTCCGAGCCGACTGGGAGGGCATCGGAGCAACGCTCATCGGTGTGCTCATCGGTGGCCTGTTCCTCGGTGGCCTCATCCGTACTATCCGCAAGCGCCGGCCGAAAGCCGACCCGTCACCCGCCGAGAGCGTGAATGACTAAGACAACAGACGGCGCTGGCATCGGCCGCGCCAGTTTCTTCCTGGCCTCGGGCACCATGGTGTCCCGCCTCCTCGGCTTCGTGAAGGCGATGCTGCTCGCGACCACCATCGGTCTCGTCGGTTCGCGCAGCGCCGACGCGTTCGGTGTGGCCAACCAGCTGCCCAACACCCTCTACGTCATCATCGCGGGCGGTGTGCTGAGCGCCGTTCTCGTGCCGTCGATCGTGAGGAGCATCGTCCACGCCGACGGCGGCAAGGCGTACATCAACAAGCTCCTCACCATCACCTTCGTGGTGCTCATCGCAGCCACCATCCTGGCCGTCTTCCTCGCGCCCATCCTGGTTCACCTGTACTCGGTGAGCCTCGACTCCGACTCACGCGCACTTGCCATCGCCTTCGCCTACTGGTGCCTGCCTCAGATCTTCTTCTATGGGCTGTATTCGGTGCTCGGTGAGATCCTCAACGCCCACAAGCTGTTTGGGCCGTTCACCTGGTCACCGGTCATCAATAACGTCGTCTCAATGCTCGGCCTCGTTGTCTTCATCGTGCTCTTTGGTGCTGACCCCAACGGCGCCAGACTCGTCACCGAGTGGACGCCAGGCATGGTCACCCTGCTTGGCGGCACCGCGACGCTCGGCGTGGCCGCACAAGCCGTCATCCTCTTCTTCTTCTGGCGCCGAATCGGCCTCAGCTACCGTCCCGACTTCGCCTGGCGCGGTGTGGGCCTGCGCGCGACAGGAAAGCTCGCCGGCTGGTCGTTCGCGATGCTCGGACTGACTACCGCCGGCGGACTCATCCAGACGAACGTTGCCCTCATCGCCTCCGGTCACGGCCCTTCGACGGCGACGCTCCAGAACGCCTGGCTCATCTACATGCTGCCGCACTCCGTCATCACCCTCTCGGTCGCCACCGCCTACTTCACCCGGTTGTCGGAGCACGTCCGCGAGAACCGTCTTGACGATCTGAAAACGGATGTTTCGGCTGCGGTTCGTCAAATCACCCTCCTGATCGTCATTGCCACCGCCGTTCTCCTGGTCGTGGCCTTTCCTTTCGCGAGCCTGTTCACCGGCCAATTCCCCGACACCGCCGCCATGGGCTTCGTCCTGATGGGCTACCTCATCAGCCTCGTTCCGTTCGCCGTGCTGTTCGTCTTCCAGCGCACGTTCTACGCCTTGGGCGACACCCGCACGCCCTTCCTTTTCACTCTCGTGCAGACGGTCGTTTACGTCGCCTTGGCCCTCGCCTGCTCCCAGCTGCCCAAGCAGTTCATCGGAATCGGGCTTGCGGTTGCGATGTCGATCTCAATCGTGGTTCAGATGGTGACCGCGGGCATCCTTCTTCGAGGTCGCATCAACGGCCTCGACATGGCCCGCATCATCCGGAGCCTCACCGTCTTCACGGTGGCCGCGATCCCCGCGGTGATCGCCGGCGTGCTGCTGATCTTCTGGCTCGGCGGATACACCGACGGCTGGGCACTGGCCTCACCGGTCACAGCCATCCTGACCATGGCACTCATCGGTGTCGTCATGCTCGTGCTGTACCTCGGTGTGCTCGCGCTGATGCGGTCAGAAGAGCTGCGCTCCGCACTGGCACCGATCACACGGCGGCTGCGTCGTCGCTAGGCGCCTACCCCGCTTCCGCGGGCGCTCACAGCCTCCTCCCAGCGCAGCTCGGCCGCCGGAATAGGTGCTCACTAAGATGTGTTGGACTGGTCGAGTCAAGTTTTGAGGAGCAACTACCGTGCGCAATGTCATCATCATCGGGTCTGGGCCGGCCGGTTACACCGCGGCGATCTACGCGGCTCGTGCCAACCTGAATCCGTTGCTCCTCGCCTCGAGCGTTGAGGCCGGTGGCGAACTGATGAACACCACCGAGGTGGAGAACTACCCGGGCTTCCCCGAAGGAATCCAGGGCCCTGAGCTCATGACCAAGTTTCAGGAGCAGGCTGAGCGCTTCGGCACCGAGATCATCCTTGATGACGTCACCGAGGTTTCGCTTGATGGCGAGGTGAAAACCGTCAAGACCGGTTACTCCGGTGACTTTGAGGCGTCGACCGTCATCGTGGCGACCGGAAGCGCGTACCGCAAACTCGGCCTCGCGGACGAGGAGCGCCTCTCCGGCCGCGGCATCTCGTGGTGCGCCACCTGCGACGGCTTCTTCTTCAAGGAGAAGACGATCGCGGTCGTCGGCGGCGGCGACTCCGCGATGGAAGAGGCTACCTTCCTCACGCGCTTCGCATCGAAGGTGTACGTCATTCACCGCAAGGACACCCTGCGGGCGTCGAAGATCATGCAGGAGCGAGCCTTCGCCAACGAGAAGATCGAGTTCATCTGGAACTCCGAGGTCGTCGGCATCTCCGGTGAGAACGCCGTCAACGGAGTGACTCTGCGCAACACGGTCGACGGCTCCGAGAGCTCGCTCGAGCTCGGCGGACTGTTCGTGGCCATCGGAAACGATCCGCGCACCCACCTGTTCCACGGGCAGCTCGAACTCACCGCCGACGGAACCATTGCGGTCGACGGCCGTTCATCCCGCACGAACCTCCCCGGTGTCTTCGCTGCCGGTGACGTCATCGACCCGAGCTACCGCCAGGCGGTCACCGCCGCCGCATCCGGAACCGTCGCTGCCCTGGACGCTGAGCACTACCTGGCGAGCCTCGAGCAGGAAGCGGACCACAACCCTGAAATTGCGTCCGCAGTCGCGGCATCCGTTTAAATTTTCATCTATCCACAAGGAGTAAACATGTCAGCACGTGCAGTATCCGAGAGCACTTTCGACGCCGAGGTTCTGAAGAGCGAGAAGCCCGTTCTCGTTGACTTCTGGGCTGAATGGTGTGGCCCCTGCCGCATGGTTTCGCCGATCCTCGACCAGATCGCCACCGAGCACGCCGACAAGCTTGACATCGTCAAGGTGAACGTCGACGAGAACCCGCAGCTCGCGATGGACTACCAGATCACGTCGATCCCTGCCCTCAAGGTGTTCAAGGGTGGCGAGGTGGCACAGACCATCATCGGCGCGAAGCCCAAAGCAGCACTCGAGAACGACCTGGCCGCCTTCATCAAGTAGCCAGACGATCTTTTCGACCCGTCCGGCACCCGCCGGGCGGGTCGTTGTCGTTAATGGTCGCGCAGGCAGCAGTCCACTCGCCGTTCATTGGCATCCCCGCCGTGCGGCTAACATCGATTCAAGACCAGGAACGGAAAGAACAGTGTCAGAACTCGGCTCTCGCCACTCATCCGGAAACAACCTCGACCCGTGGTACGGCGCTTACGCCGCCCGCACGGCCGGGTTGGCCGCCAGCGAGGTCCGAGCCCTGTTCGCCGTGGCGAGCCGCCCCGAGGTTGTCTCGCTGGCCGGTGGAATGCCCTTTGTCTCCGCTCTCCCCGAAGATCTGGTCACGGACGCCATGGGCCGCGTCATGCGCGAACAGGGTGCGGTTGCGCTTCAGTACGGTTCCGGGCAGGGCGTGGAGAAGCTGCGCGAACAAACGCTCGAGGTGATGGCGCTCGAGGGAATCCAGGGGAGTGCCTCTGACGTGGTGATTACCACGGGCAGCCAGCACGCGCTCGAACTGTTCAGCAAACTCTTCATTGACCCGGGCGACGTGGTGCTGGCCGAGGGCCCGAGCTACGTCACGGCCATGGTGATCTTCAAGAGCTATCAGGCCGAGGTCGACCACGTTCCGATGGACGAGAACGGGCTCATTCCTGAAGCACTTCGTGAGCACATTGCACGCCTCAAGGCGGCCGGCAAAACCATCAAGTTCCTCTACACAATCCCGACGTTCCACAATCCGGCTGGTGTCACCCTGTCGGAGGCGCGTCGCAGCGAGATCCTTGAGATCGCGCGTGAGAACGACATCCTGGTGCTCGAGGACAACCCGTACGGCCTCCTGTATTTCGAGCAAAAGCCGCCCGAGGCGCTGCGTTCGCTTGAGTCGGACGGCGTCGTCTACCTGGGCACGTTCTCCAAGACACTCGCACCGGGCTTCCGGGTAGGGTGGGCACTCGCTCCGCACGCCATCCGCGAGAAGCTCATCCTCGCCAACGAGGCGGCCATCCTCTGCCCGTCCTCGTTTAGCCAGCTCGTCATCTCGCAGTATCTGGACCAGGCGGATTGGAAAGGCCAGATCAACACTTTCCGCGGGGTCTATCGGGAGCGAAAAGAGACCATGCTGACGGCGCTCGGGGAGTACTTGCCCGAACTCAGCTGGACGAATCCCAACGGTGGCTTCTACGTGTGGCTCACCCTGCCCGAGCAGCTCGATTCGAAGGCCATGTTGCCACGGGCGGTGAAGGAGCTCGTCGCTTATACGCCCGGAACGGCGTTCTACGCCGACGGAGACGGGCGCCGCAACATCCGGCTCTCATTCTGCTACCCGACGCCTGAAAATATTCGGGTGGGCATTCGGCGGCTGGCTACAGTGATCAACGGCGAACTCGATCTGCTCGACACGTTCGCGGGGACCGGACGCCTCACGGGGGCGAAGGGCCGCGGCAACTTCGCGGGCCCGCCACCCAACATGTCCTGAACTCGCTGACCGCCCACGCAGACCCACAGAAAAGGCCTGATCATGACCGAATTTAAGAAGCTCGACATCGTGGTGCTCTCCGGGGGGATCTCGCACGAGCGTGACGTGTCGCTGCGGTCAGGGCGTCGCGTCGCCGAAGAACTTCAGGCCGCAGGGCACACCGTCACTCTTCGTGATCCTGACGCTCGGCTGCTGCCGATGCTGGCCGAGAAGGCGCCAGACGTTGTCTGGCCCGCCCTTCACGGAGCCAGCGGCGAAGACGGAGCGCTGCAGGCGCTGCTGCGTGCCAGAGGCATCCGTTATGTGGGTTCTCATTCAGAGAGCGCAGGGCTCGCCTGGTCCAAGCCGACCGCCAAGGCGCTGGTGGCCCGGGCAGGCATCGCAACACCCGCGTGGCTGTCATTGCCCAACGGCACCTTTCGCGAGCTGGGCGCCAATGGCGTGCTCGCGGAGGTCGTGCACGGCATCGGTCCTGCCGCGGTCGTGAAGCCCGCACAGGGCGGCTCTGCGCAAGGTGTGACGATTGTGACGGATGTCGCTGACCTGCCACGCGCGATGGTCGACGCGTACACCTACTCAGATGTCGCGTTGATCGAGAAGAAGATCGAGGGTACCGAGCTCGCGATCGCAGTGATGGACTCTGGTCACGGACCGGTTGCGTTGCCCGCTGTTGAGATTGAACCACTGTCGGGCGTGTACAGCTTCGAAGCGCGATACAACGCGGGGGAGACGACGTTTTACGCCCCGGCACGCGTCTCGGAGGACATCGCCGAGCGTGCAGCGGCGACCGCGGTTGAGGTGCACAAGATTTTGGGGATGCGACACATCTCGCGCATTGACCTGATCGTGGATGCTGATGGCGTTGTGTGGTTTCTGGAAGCGAACATGCTGCCCGGTCTTACCGAGACGTCCCTCGTGCCGCAGGCTATCGAGGCCGCCGGGCTCACACTGGCGTCCGCATACAGTGCTCTCGCCCTGGCTGCGGCCGGGGAGTAACCCAGCCGCAGCAGCGGTTTTTACGAGCCGTAGGCGGGCTCGCCGATCTCGGCGAGGATCCGGTTGAGGTCGCCCAGAGTCGCGAATTCTATCGTGACCTGGCCTTTTCTGGCTCCGAGGGCCACCTTCACCCGGGTGTTGAGGCGGTCGCCGAGCCGATCGGCGACTTCCTCGAGATGCGCATGGCGCGTGCCAGACACCGGCTTGGTTTTCTTGGGGGCTTGGCCCTGCATGTGGGCTGCCGCGGCCTCCGCCGCGCGCACCGACAGGTCTTCGTTCACGATCTTGTCCGCGAGCTTCTGCATCAGCTCGGGCTCGGTGAGGGAGAGGATGGCGCGAGCGTGCCCTGCCGTCAGCACCCCTGCCGCCACGCGAGCCTGAATCGCCTGCGGGAGCTTCAGGAGACGGATCGTATTCGTGATTTGTGGACGTGACCGGCCAATTTTCACCGCCAGCTCGTCCTGGGTGATTCCAAAATCGGCGAGCAACTGCTGGTAGGCTGATGCCTCTTCGAGTGGGTTGAGGTCCGCCCGGTGAAGGTTCTCCAGGAGAGCGTCCCGAAGCATGTCCTCGTTGGCCGTATCCTTCACGACCGCGGGGATCGTCGCGAGGCCTACCTCTTTGGTCGCCCGCAGCCGGCGCTCACCCATGATGAGTTCGTACTTGCCGCGCTTCTTGGGGTGGGGCCGAACAACGATGGGCTGGAGCACGCCGACCTCGCGGATGCTGTGCACCAACTCAGCAAGGTCTGCAGCGTCGAAGTTAGTGCGAGGCTGCACCGCGTTCGGGATGATGTCCGCCGGGTCGAGTTCCACCAGCCGGGCGCCCGGCACCGCGACGAGGGCGTCGTTGTCGAGGGTTCGCTCCGGGTTGGTCTGGGGGAAGAATACGTCTACCGGCCGGCCGTTCTCCGTCATTTCTTGCGTCGCCGTAGGGATCAGAGATCCAATACCGCGGCCGAGGCCCGTGCGTTTCACAGCCATTAGTGTGTAGCTCCTTCAGTAACCAATTCAGGTGTTCTCTGTGCCGAGTCGTCAGCGGCCGCTTCGTCGCGCTCCGCCTGTCTCATCGCAATCTCCGTGGCCGCCTCGAGGTAGGAGATAGCCCCCACGCCGCTGGGATCATGACTGATAACGCTTTGGCCGAAGCTGGGCGCTTCCGAGATCCGCACGGCTCGAGGAATGACGGCCTTCAGCACCTCGGCGGGGAAGTGTGCCCGCACGTCGTCCGCCACCTGATGCGCGAGGTTGGTCCGTCCATCGAACATCGTCAGAAGGATCGTGCTCACGCGCAGTGGTGGGTTGAGGTGCTTTTGGATCATTCGGATGCTGTTGAGTAACTGGCTCAAACCTTCGAGTGCGTAATACTCCGCCTGAATCGGGATCAGAACCTCGCGTGCTGCTACAAACGCGTTGATGGTCAGCAATCCGAGAGAGGGAGGGCAGTCGATGAAAACGTAGTGATAGGGATCCTCCGCTTCAGCGACGAATTGCTCGAGAGCGGTACGAAGACGGTGCTCACGCGCGACCTGCGAGACGAGCTCGATCTCCGCACCGGCCAGATGAATGGTCGAGGGCGCGCAGAAGAGGGTGTCGAACTCGGGGCTCTGCTGCACGACGTCTTCGAGAGGAAAGTCATCAATCAGCACGTCGTAAATGCTCGGAATCTCGGCATGGTGATCGACGCCGAGCGCTGTTGACGCGTTACCCTGCGGATCCAGGTCAATAACAAGAACCCGGGCTCCTAGCTTCGCGAGCGATGCCGCGATGTTCACAGTGGTAGTCGTCTTGCCGACCCCGCCTTTTTGGTTGGAAACCGTGAAAATCCGCGTCTTTTCGGGCAAAGGAACCGATATATCGGCTAGATTCTTACGTCGGTGGGTGAGGTCCAGAATCTCGCGCATGAGCGGCGATGAGTCGTCTGCGGCGGGCGAATGAGTCACCGACTCTCCTTCTCTGTGGGGATGTTTCACGTGAAACGTGACGCGTCCTGTCGTTCTTCAACCGTACCCGACGCCGTCAGCCATTCCTGTACGCATGCGCGCCTGTCGCGCGATCCGCGTGCTCGATAGGGCCATGCGGTCAAGAAAGCGCGCCGGATCACTTTTCGATTCACGTGAAACATCGCGGCGGTACCGCACGCGGTGCTCGCGGAAGCCACAGAAGACACCGGAGGCAACGTGCTGCCGCGGCTAGTTTCACGTGAAACATCGCGGCGGTACCGCACGCGGTGCTCGCGGAAGCCACAGAAGACACCGGAGGCAACGTGCTGCCGCGGCTAGTTTCACGTGA
>NZ_JALJZZ010000001.1 GCF_024171565.1 Okibacterium sp. HSC-33S16 | reverse complement strand
GAGTTGTTGGGCATGCCGGTAACTGATTTCCCCTGCCCGTAACGCGTTCATCGTCAACGGCAACCGGTGCACCAACACCCGACTCTCCTCCACCAAGATGCCGGCGGTGCGTTCCGGGATCCGTAACGCGCACGCTAACTCCGAAATGAAGCATCGCAACGCCATCTCCCGACGCTGCAACACATCCTTCGACCCCGCAATCACTCCTTCCTCGTTCACCAGCGCAAGAGTGCAGGCCCGGTCAACGAACTCCGCCTTCCACGCCGCCTGCGTCGCCTCCAGCCTCTCCACCTCAACAACCGCGTCGAGCATCCTGCTGCAAGTGTTCGCGGTTCGAGCGAACGGCGTCGGCGGTGCAGGCGGGTCATCCCGAAACGGCACATGCACAAACACTGCACCCGGCGGTAGCGGAATGAATGGGTCAGTGGGGATTCCGTCCGACTCCAGACACGGATTCAGCAACTCTTCCGGGAGGGGCACTACGTCTCGCGGGTCCAGCAACCGGGACGTATCACGGGCAGTCTTCACCACTGCCGGATCAAGCTCATTCACCCGCGGCGGCTCCCGCCACCGCCGAATGCTCGAGTAAATCTTTTCCGGAAGCGCAGGATGCTCCCCCGACGGCCACAACCCCGGGCCCCCCGGAAACCACGGCGGATCCACCCGCACCTGCGGCTGCTCGTGAGGGTGAGGACTGTCTATCAGGGGTTCCGGCTCTGGTTGCCGGTGCACCACACCACTGCCGGGTGGATCGTTAGTCTGTTCGCCGGGAGCACCGACTACATCGTCGTTTTCCATACTTCAAGTGAACACCCCACCACCGACATTAGTTCGAAGCTGCTGAACTCGAGAAGGCTGAACAATGGAATGTGTTTTCCCATTCCTTGTCGCGCCTTTTCTTGTCCGCGGCACTGCCCTGAAGCCCGAACCGAACTCCGAGCGGGAATCGTGGTGCACACCCGGCGGTGTAGTCCACGAGGGCAATCGCCATCGGTCGAGGGAGGAGTCGCTGACGGCCGGGCATCGGTGAGGAGCGTTGTCCTACTTCGAGGCGCTCCGTCGGGCATTGTCGAGGTCGATCAACACCTGCTCAAGTTGCTGCGCAGCCGCACGCCACGCGGCAGGGTGGTCACTCGATGTGTCGTCTGAATGCAGGGTAATCACCGGCTGCCCGGTCGCGCTTCCCGTGAGGAGGCTTCGCTCCTGTGCACGGGACACCCCGACGATCACATCTGCTCGACGCGTCATAAGACTGCGCGTGAGCGGAAAACGCCACAGGAAGAGTCGAGCCTTATCCGACCAGGTCGCACCTTCCCGTACGTGCGGAACGCCACCGGCGATGACGAGACCATAGCGACGGCCGAACCCACCCCAGGTCGGCGTCGGCGAGAACATCACGTCAGCACCGATTGAGTTGAGGCGTCGCCCCGTGAAAAACTCGGTCGGGCTTAGCGGGCTGGGCAACAACTCCCACGGCAGGTCAGGAAGCGCTTCAAGCCTCGTCTCCGGACCAACGAGCATGATGAAACTCCGCCGCTCGGCCAGCGCGTGGATGAGTCCACGGCTCATCCGACTCAATGGGTCGCCGGCATCATCGCTCAACCATCGGCAATCAACAACGAGTTTCATCGCGCGATCTCATCTGAGTCGGCGTCAGCTGGGCTCTCCCCTGCTGCGGCTTTTCCCGCGGGTCTTTCTCCCGGCTGACGACCGGGCACAAGAAATTGTTTAATCAGCGACGCCGCCTGAGCGGGGAGCTCATAGTGAATGAGATGCCCAACGTCGGAGAGCACCTCAAGCGTGGCATCCGGAAAGAGATCGACAAGCGCGTGCTGGGCACTGACCGGCGTGATGTCGTCGCGATCAGCGGCAATGAGCAACGTTCGGGCATCGATTGACGTCGCGAATTCGCTGACATCTGATGAAACGGATGCCGTGAACGCTTCCAAAACAACGCTTCGGTCGCTGAACGCACTGAAGTACCTGTCGTGTTCGCTGTGAATCCACCGACGCAGCGATGTGCTTCTCGTCTTCGCCATCGTGATGCTCATGATGCGAACGATGATCCGATTGCGCAGGAGGCCAAAGCCAAGCCGCTCGGGCAGGATCGCGCCCATCTTGTAGTACAAGACAGCAAGGCGGGTCAGGATGCCACGTGGCCCCGCCAGCGCCGGTGCCGCAATCGGATTCACCAGAACCACCTGCGGCGTTGTGAGGGTCGTGCGCGCCAAAGCCGCGGAGACAATAATCGACCCGAACGAGTGACCGAGAAGAACGGGCGGCGTATCGAGCTCGAGTGCGTCGACGAACCGGTGAAGCCAGCCCGCATAGCCGTCGATGTCGTGATGACTGAGCCGCAGCGGCTCGCTCTCTCCGAAGCCGGGAAGGTCAGGGCTGATCATGTGAAAGCCCGGCAAATGGGCAACGACCGGCTCGAGGCCGTGATGATCGCCGCGGAACCCGTGCACCAGCACGAGTGTCGGCTGGTCAGACGGGGTGCCATACTCCCACCACGTTGTGCGGCTCCCGCCAATCGACACCGAGTGCTTCGTGACCGGGATGCGGCCGAGGAGGGCGGAGTATGGCGATTTAGGTGTCATGACGATTCCCAGTTTAGGCATTGTCGCTGACGTTCACACCGAGGGCCCGCGCCTAGACTTTGCTCGAGTACTCAGCGAGCACTTGATTACCCTCACCGCGACGTGATTGGAATTCAGTGACATTCACCGCTCCTATCCAGCTACCCGGCCTTGCGCGTGATCCACTCTGGTATCGCAGGGCGATCTTCTACGAGGTGATGGTGCGCTCGTACGTCGACAGTAACGGCGACGGCGCCGGTGACCTGCAGGGCCTGACCACCCGCCTCGACTACCTGCAATGGCTGGGCATCGACGCGCTGTGGCTTCCGCCGTTCTACGCCTCTCCCCTGCGCGATGGCGGGTACGACGTGTCTGACTACCGCGCCATTCTCCCGGAGTTCGGCACCCTCGAGGAGTTCCGCGACCTCGTCACCAAGGCACACGAGCGCAACATGCGCATCGTCATCGACATGCCGCTCAACCACACCTCCGACCAGCACCGATGGTTCCAGGAGTCCCGCGAGGATCCCGACGGCCCGTACGGCGACTTCTACGTTTGGAGTGACACCGACGAAAAGTGGCCCGACATCCGGATCATCTTCACCGACACCGAAGACTCCAATTGGGCCTTCGACCCCGTTCGCCGCCAGTTCTTCTTTCACCGGTTTTTTTCGCACCAACCTGACCTCAATTTCGAGAACCCCGCCGTGCACGAAGCCATTTTCGAGGCCGTGCGGTACTGGCTTGATCTCGGAGTTGATGGCATCCGTCTCGATGCAATTCCGTACCTGTACGAATCGGATGAGGGAAACGGGGAGGGCGAACCGAAGACCCACGACTTCGTCAAGAAGCTTCGCGCCATGGTGGATCTTGAATACCCGGGACGCGTGCTCATCGCCGAGGCGAACCAATGGCCACGCGAGGTTGCCGAGTACTTCGGCACCGACGAGGAGCCGGAGTGCCACATGGCGTTCGACTTTCCGGTCATGCCACGCATCTTTTACTCGCTCCGATCCCAGCAGGCCGAAGAACTCGCACGGGTCCTGTCGGAAACGCAGGAGGTTCCGGAGTGGGCCGGCTGGGCCGTCTTCCTGCGCAACCACGACGAGTTGACGCTGGAGATGGTGAGTGAGGACTATCGGCAGGCGATGTACGGCTGGTACGCCTACGACCCCCGCATGCGCGCGAACATCGGCATTCGCCGGCGGCTCGCTCCCCTGCTCGACAACTCCCGCGCGGAACTTGAGCTGGCGCACGCACTGTTATTTTCCTTACCGGGCAGCCCGTTCATCTACTACGGCGACGAAATCGGGATGGGTGACAACATCTGGCTCGCCGATCGGGACTCGTCACGCACGCCCATGCAGTGGACTCCCGACAGGAACGCCGGCTTCTCATCGGCTGACCCCGGGAAGCTGTACCTTCCCGTTGTGCAGTCGCTGGTGTTCAACTACACACTCGTGAATGTCGAGTCACAGCTCGCGCAGTCCCGGTCATTGCTGCACTGGGTTCGCAACGTGATCCACGTCCGGCGTAGCCACCCGGCGTTCGGGCTCGGGAGCATCGACGTCCTGAACTCCAGTCACGAATCGGTGCTGAGTTTTGTTCGCAGCTACCGTGGGACCACTCGGTTCGGCGACGAGAAGGAAGAGATCCTCTGCGTCTTCAGTTTCTCGCACCATCCGATCGCGACGACCATTTCGGCGCCGGAACTCGCCGGGTGTCGGCTGTTCGACCTGTTCGGCGGAGGTGAGTTTCCTCCGTTCGACGACACGGGCACCGTGACCCTCACGATCGGCACGCAGAGCTTCTATTGGCTGCACGTTGCACGCCAGACCGACTCGCCGTTTTCGCAACACCGTCGCGGTTGAGAGGGGCTGTCGGTCGTCGCGCCTAAAGTGACAACCGTGGAAACAACAGCTGTCAAACACTGGTCAGAATCGCTCGCCGTCTTCGATTTGGAGACCACCGGTATCGACGTGACAACCAGCCGCATCGTTTCCGCCAACGTCGGGGTTCTCGACAAAGACGGCATCGTCCTGCGTCGTCGCGACTGGATCGCCGACCCGGGCGTCGAGATCCCGAGCGAGGCGACCGCCGTGCACGGCATCACAACCGAGTACGCACGGTCGGTGGGTCGCTCCGCACCCGTTGTGGTCGCCGAGATCGTTGAGACCCTCCGTGACATCTTCGACGAGGGCACACCCGTCGTGATTTACAACGCGCCGTATGACCTGTCGTTGCTGTTCAACGAGGCGTTGCGTCACGGCATCCCGCCGCTTAGCAACCCGATGCCTGTCATCGATCCGCTGGTCATCGACAAAGCGCTCGACAAGTACCGCAAGGGCAAGCGCACGCTCGAAGCCGCTGCTGCCTTCTACGGTGTAGAGCTCACCGACGCTCACGACGCCGGCGCCGATGCCATCGCGGCGGGGCGGGTGGCCCAGGCGATCGCTCGTGCTCACGAACGGGCCCTCGACATCGATGCGCTCGAACTGCACACGCTTCAGACCGGATGGTGCCAGGAGCAGTCAGACAGCTTCCAGGAGTACATGCGGCGCACCCGAGACGCGACATACGTCGCCTCGGCGGGCTGGCCCGTTCGCTGACGCATTCTGCGGAAAGCGGATGCCGCCTGCGTGCGTCGATCAGCGACGCGCCGTGTCGCGTGCCTGCGTTCGCTTCCGTCACGCCGGGCCCGAACACACAAAGAAAGACCCGCAACAGTGGTTGCGGGTCTTTCTTTGTGAAAAAGCTGTGGCTTAGGCGCCGAAGCCCTTGAAGCGCTGGTTGAACTTCTCGACACGACCGGCCGAGTCCATGATGCGCTGCTTGCCGGTGTAGAACGGGTGCGACTCCGAGGAGATTTCAACGTCGATCACCGGGTAGGTGGTTCCGTCTTCCCACTCCATGGTCTTGGAGCTGGTCACCGTCGAACGGGTGAGGAACGTTGCGCCCGAAGCGAGGTCGCGGAAAACTACAGCCTGGTAGTCGGGGTGGATGTCAGTCTTCATGAGGACTTCCTTGTGAGTCGTGTGGATTGTTTCAGTCTCGCGCTTCACGTTCAAAAAACTCGACGTGCGGCAAGAAAGCTTGTGGCCCCTCGGGCCAGCTACCTACTTTATCAGATAGACAGCGTTACTGGGCACGGGCAGAGAACCGCCCGTTATTCTCGCTCAGTTCGATCGGCAGCCCGAAGGTCGTCGTCAGGCTCTCCGAAGTGAGCGCCTCGCGAAGCGGTCCGCTCGCGACGATGCCGCCGTCCTTCAACAGCAGCGCGTGGGTGAAGCCGACAGGGATTTCCTCAACGTGGTGGGTGACCATGATGATGGCCGGTGACTCTTCGGACTGCGCGTACCCGCCGAGGAGCGTCACGAGCTCTTCACGAGAGCCCAGGTCGAGGCTGGCGGCCGGCTCATCGAGGAGGAGCAGCTCGGGGTCGGTCATCACGGCGCGGGCAATCTGCACTCGCTTCTGCTCGCCGTCACTGAGGGTGCCGAACGTGCGGTCGGCCAGCTCCTCGAGGTGCCACTCGGCCAGGACACGCTTCGCACGCTTGATGTCGATGTCTTCGTATTCCTCGTTCCACCGTCCGGTGACCGAATATGCCGCTGTCATGACGACGTTGAGCACGCTCTCGTCAGCTGGGACCCGGCGAGACATCGCCGTTGAGGCGATACCGATCCGGGGACGAAGCTCGAAGACGTCGACTTTGCCGAGCGCAGAGTCGAGGATGTCAACCGTTCCGCGGCTCGGATACATCAGCGTCGACGCCAGTTGAAGCACCGTGGTCTTCCCAGCGCCGTTGGGGCCGAGAACGACCCAACGCTCGTCAGGTTGGACTGACCAGGACACGGAATCCACGATCGCACGGCCATTGCGCACGACCGAAACATCACTCAACTGCAAAACGCTCGACATGCTTCAAGCCTATCCGGACGAGAGCCATCCCCTCGTCCATTCGGACCGGTGCGCCGGTCAGGATCCGGCGAGTACCGATCGGTACAACTCAATGGTCTGTGTGCCAATCTGGGCCCAGCTGAACTCTGACTCCGCCCGTTTCCGACCGGCCTCGCCCATTCGACGAGCCCGTTCCGGATCGGAAACGACCTCCGTCAGTGTCGCGGCGAGGTCAGCGACAAAGCGATCGGGGTCCACCGGGGTGCCTGTGCCATCGGTCACCTGCTCGATCGGCACGAGCCGACCGGTCACGCCGTCGTCGACGACCTCCGGGATTCCACCGGTTGCCGTGCCGACGACAGCGGCGCCGCAGGCCATGGCCTCCAGATTGACGATGCCGAGCGGTTCATACACGGACGGGCAGACGAAGGTCGTGGCGACGGTGAGGATGGCGCACAGCTCGTTGCGGGGCAACAGGCGGTCGATCCAGACAACACCCGAGCGCTGTTTTTGCAGTTCACGGACGCCCGCCTCCACCTCAGCGAGGATCTCCGGGGTGTCCGGCGCGCCGGCACACAAGACGAGCTGGACGTCCGGCGGCAGCAGCGCTGCAGCGCGCAAGAGGTACGGCAGCCCCTTCTGACGGGTGATCCGTCCGACAAAAACCACGCTGGGCCGGCTTGGGTCGATACCGAGGGACCGCACGAGATCGTCGTCAGACACCGGTCGCCACTGTGAGAGGTCAATGCCGTTGTAGATGGTGTGCACGCGAGACTCATCCAGCGCCGGATAGCTCCGCAGAATGTCACGCCGCATTCCATTGCTGACGGCCACGACAGCATCCGCTGCTTCGAAGGCCGTCTTCTCGATCCAGCTCGACACGCGGTAACCGCCGCCCAGCTGCTCGGCTTTCCACGGCCGAAGAGGCTCAAGGCTGTGGGCAGTGACAATGTGCGGGATGCCATGGAGCAGCTTGGCGAGATGGCCTGCGCCATTCGCATACCAGGTGTGCGAATGCACGAGGTCCGCTCCCCCGGCGTCCTGCGCCATCAGCAGATCGGTACCGAGAGTGGTCAGGGCGGGATTGGCTCCGGACAATTCAGCGGGAATCCCGTAGGCAAACGTGTCGGGCTCGCTGCGCTCAGCACCGAAACACCGCACGGTGACATCGATGTCGGTGCGCATGGCCGTCACCAGTTCTGCGGCGTGCACTCCGGCTCCGCCATATACCTCCGGGGGAAATTCCCGGGTCAAGAGATCAACTCGCATGACACGAACGCTAGTACAGCTCTGGGGCAGGCAATAGTCTTGGGGGCATGGTCGCATCGAAGAAGATCTTTGGCATCGTTCTCGCCGGGGGTGAGGGCAAGCGCCTGATGCCCCTCACGGCCGACAGAGCGAAGCCCGCAGTCCCGTTCGCTGGTCAGTACAGGCTTATTGACTTTGCCCTGTCCAACCTCATCAACTCGGGGCTGACCCAGATCGTTGTGCTCACCCAGTACAAATCGCACAGCCTGGACCGGCACGTGTCGCAGACGTGGCGGCTCTCCGGTTTGCTGAACTCCTATGTGGCGTCCGTGCCCGCCCAGCAGCGGCTGGGTAAGCGGTGGTTCTCCGGCTCCGCCGATGCGATCCTGCAGAGCCTTAACCTCATTCGAGACGAAAAGCCCGACATCGTTGTCGTGGTCGGCGCGGACCACGTCTACCGGATGGACTTCCGTGAGATGGTCCAGGCACACATCGACTCGGGCCGTGGCGCAACAGTGGCCGCCATTCGCCAGCCGATCGAACTCAGCGACCAGTTCGGTGTGATTCAGCTCGACCCGAACGACCCGACCAAGATCGCCGAGTTCCTCGAGAAGCCCACCGATGCTGAGGGGCTTGCCGACGCGCCGCACGAGGTGCTCGCGTCAATGGGCAACTACGTTTTCACGACGGAGGCGCTGATCGAGGCTGTCATCCGTGACGGCGAACGCACCGACTCGAACCACGACATGGGTGGGGACATCATCCCGGCCTTCGTCGACGCTGGCGACGCCGGTGTCTATGACCTCAAGCACAACGACGTTCCAGGGTCAACCGATCGAGACCGGTACTACTGGCGAGACGTCGGAACGATCGACTCGTTCTTTGAGGCCCACCAGGACCTCATCTCGACATTGCCGATCTTCAACCTCTACAACAACGAGTGGCCGATCTTCAGCCAGCAGCTGAACTCTCCCCCGGCGAAGTTTGTTCGCGATGCCAAGGGTAACCTCGGCACGACCATCGACTCGATCGTCTCGCTCGGGTCGCTGATCTCCGGAGCGCACATTGAGCGCAGTGTGCTGGGATCGTGGTCGAAAATCGAGTCGGGTGCGCGAGTCGTCGACAGCGTGCTGTTCGACCGGGTCGAAGTTCAGCCTGACGCGGTGGTGCAGCGCGCCATCCTCGACAAGGACGTCGTGGTTGAGGCTGGGGCGACCATCGGTGTGGATCACGCCAGGGACCGTGCTCGCGGCTTCACCGTGACCGAGTCCGGATTGACCGTCGTCGGCAAGGGAGTGCGCGTCACTCCATGAGTGTTTTTTCGACGCCGGATGCTTCCCAGCCGGCACGTTTCCTTGTCGTGCTCGACGCCGATTCCACCCTCATCCAGAACGAAGCGATCGAACTGCTGGCCGAAGAAGCCGGTTCGCTCGACCACGTGGCTGCGGTGACGGAACGGGCAATGCGCGGCGAACTGGATTTCGCGGCGAGCCTGCGCGAGCGCGTCGCAACGCTCGCGGGCCTGGAGGGGTTGGTTTTTGACGTCGTCCGCTCGCGCATCACCGTCACGCCCGGTGTCCAGGAGCTGATCGCAGGGCTTCACGACCGAGGTTCTCGAGTCGGAGTGGTTTCGGGTGGGTTTCACGAACTCCTTGATCCGCTGGGCGCTGCGCTCGGACTGGATCACTTGCGTGCGAACCGTCTCGAGGTTGTCGACGGTCGGTTGACCGGCCGGGTTCTTGGCCCGATCGTTGATGCGCAGGCCAAAGCCGACGCGCTCACCCAGTGGGCCGCCGAAAACGAGGTGCCACTCAGGCAGACGATCGCGGTCGGCGACGGGGCGAACGACCTGCTCATGATGGGCGTGGCCGGTTTGAGTGTCGCGTTCAACGCGAAGCCAGCGGTCCGCGAACGGGCCGATGTGACGGCTGGGCGGATCGACTTGAGCGACGTGCTTCCCCTGATCGGCCTGCGCGGCTGAGCTCTGCGGTCACCTCGCGTTGAGGAGACAGCGCTCCTACCCGCCAGTGGGGGCCTCGACCCTCAATGGCGTGTTTCGTACTCGATCGATGTCGCGTCCGTGAATCGGCTGGCTTAAGCCAGTAGCAGCCCGTCACCTTTGTCGAGGAGGCTCGAGCCATTTCTTGATTGCCGCCCGCACCATTCTGCCGCGGCGCCAATTCAGCTAGTCTGAAGTCAGTGATATTTCATTTTTCTCTGTGACCCAGAGTCTCTCTAGCGATTCCCGCTCGCTCCTTAACAGAGGAGCCGTGATTTCGTGTGTCCGCGAGGGGGAACTCCACGTGGAGTTTCCCCGCACGCTGACCACCTACAGAACTCACCATTGGAAGATCACTTGTACATGTCACCATCGAACTCGCTCGAGCTTTCTTCACCTGCGCTCGATCGCCCGTCCCTTCGTGCCGACTGCGGCAACTGCTTTGCCTTGTGCTGTACGGCATTTGGATTCACCCGGTCCGCGGACTTTCCCATCAACAAACCCGCCGGTTCTCCCTGCCAGAATCTGGCAGAGAACTTCGCGTGCACAATCCACGAAAGTCTGCGGCCACGAGGATTCCGAGGCTGCACCGTCTTTGACTGCTTCGGAGCGGGCCAGCACGTCTCCCAAGGACTCTTCGCCGGCAAGAGCTGGATCGACCAGCCCGAGACCAAAGGCGAGATGTTCTCCGCGTTCGGGGCTGCAAGGCAACTCCACGAGATGCTTTGGTATCTCGCCGAGGCACAAAAGAGGACCTTCGATCCCGACATCTCACATCGGGCAGTAACGCTCAGGATCGCGATCGAGCGAGCCCTCGCAGACGAGGTGTCGATTCTGCTTGCGTTAGATGTTCAGGGTCTTCACTCTCAAGTCCGGTCAACGCTTATCAGCGTCAGCGAAGAAGTGCGAGCGTCCTATCTTCCGTTGGGCCACGACCACCTAGATTCCTCGCTGAGGCCGGGCGCAGATCTGATGGGCAAGGATCTCAGCTCCCGCCGCCTGTGTGGTGCAGATCTCAGAGGTGCCTACCTCATCGGGGCAGACTTGCGAGGCTGCGACCTGTCGGGGGTGGACCTTCTCGGTGTCGACTTCAGAGACACGCGGCTGAACGGTGCTGACCTGTCTCGAGCGCTGTACGTGACTCAGCCACAGCTCAACGCCGCACGAGGCGACCACGCGACCATTCTCCCCTCCGACGTGGAAAGGCCCACCCACTGGTAAAACTTATGAGCGGTTCAGAATTTTTTCGCCCGGCGTATGCGGCCTCCGCGCCATCGAAACCGACGGAGTATCCTGCGTGACCACGCAGATCTGGTGCCCCGTGGCGAACGCGACCTCACATGATCGTCGCGGACCTTGGGCAGTGTTCAGTCGATCTCAAGCATCACGGCCAGCGCGCCGTCCACAGTCCGCAACGGCTCCCTGTGCCGTCAGGATTGAGGCAGCATTCGTCCTGGTGCCATGGCGCCCAAGCCTGCCGCTGGGCGCCATGGCGGAAGGGGTCTAGTGGCCCATACCTAAGCCGCCGTCGACGGGGATCACAGCCCCGGAGATGTAGCCGGCATCGTCCCCGGCGAGCCAGGCAACGGCCTTGGCGACCTCGGACGGCGTGGCGAAGCGGCCAGCAGGAATACTCTTCTTGTACTCGGCCTGGGTGGCGTCTGGCAGCTCAGCCGTCATATCGGTTTCGATGAATCCGGGGGCCACGACGTTCGCGGTAATTCCTCGAGCGCCCAGCTCCCGGGTGATCGAACGAGCCATCCCCACGAGACCGGCTTTCGACGCTGAGTAGTTGACCTGACCGGGACCGCCATAGAGCCCAACAACGCTTGAAATCAGCACGACACGACCGAACCGAGCCTTGAGCATGCCCTTTGACGCCCGCTTGACCACGCGGAATGCGCCGCCGAGGTTCGTGTTCACAACGCTGTCGAAGTCGTCCTCGCTCATCCGCATGAGCAGCGTGTCTTTGGTGATGCCGGCGTTGGCGACGACGACTTCCACCGGCCCGAGCTCACGCTCGATCTCGGAAAATGCGGCATCAATGGATGCCGCGTCTGTGACGTCCGCACGAACCGTGAGGCTGCCGACGGGGCCCTCACCGGAACGGGCGGTGACCGCCACTCGGTGTCCTTGTGCCACGAATTCCTCGGCGATGGCGAAGCCGATTCCGCGGTTTCCACCGGTAATCAGGACCGTGCGAGGAGTGGCAGATGTCTGGACCAAGAATGAACCTTCCGGTTGGGGCAGTGTGAAGACGTGAGCCAAGGTGCGCTCCCGCTGTGAACCAGCTTATGGGCTGACAAAGGAGCGTAGTCTTGAGGGTGATGAAACAGCCATCCATCACGTCTCTCCCACCGTCGCCCGAAGAGGAGCGACGGAGTCGGATGATCAAGTACTCGATTGCCATGAGCATTCGTGTTGTTTGTCTCGTCCTCATGCTTTTCGTGCACGGTTGGTGGCTCGCGTTGTGCGTTGCGGGAGCGATTATCCTGCCGTACATCGCCGTGGTGCTGGCTAATGTCGGTACAACCGCGAAGGGCCCCGAGGTCCTGCGTCCGGGCGCTCTCGTTCCGCTGCGTGACCCTGAATCACGGCCCGCACCGGCGGAGCCGACGCCATCGGGCGATGGAGAGCCTGGCACCTGGTCGAACTCCGATGAAGACAAGCGGAGCGCATGATCGGTCTGTTCTCAGAGCCAGAACGACTGGCCTGCTCCCGAGCGGGGTGCGCGCACACCGCTAGCTGGCGCATCGAATGGCGGAACCCGAAGATTCACTCGACGGATCGCGTGAAAGTGTGGCTCGCGTGCCCCGATCACCGGGACTATCTCGAAAACTTTCTGTCATCACGAGATTTTCCGGTGCACGTCGTGCAACTGAGCCCGGAGGACGGGCAGTGAAGAATTGGCGATTCGTCATGAGCCGTCGATGGTTCGGGTATCTGGCTGTCGCGACGGTCTTTGCCATCGTCTGTGTGCTGCTGGCGAACTGGCAGTTGTCACGCAAAGACGAGAAGGCCGCCGAAATCGCGCTCGTTGAAAGCAACTATGATCGCGCTCCGGTTCCGTTAGGCGAGGTTGTTCCGACGCGGGAGGCCTTCGATGACGTTCACAAGTGGGTGCCCGTCACTGTGACGGGGACATACCTGGAGGAGGAACAACTTCTCGTCCGAAACCGACCCCGCAGTGGTCAGCCCGGCTTTGAGTTACTTGTTCCCCTGCAGCTTGGCGATGGCACGGTTTTCATTGTTGACCGTGGCTGGCTGCCTACTGGCAATGAGCACGACCTTCCGGACGTCATCCCTTCGGCACCCTCCGGCGAGGTGACCGTCGTCGCGCGGCTCAAAGCCGGGGAACCCTCATTGCCGGGTCGCAGCGCGGCAGAGGGCCAAATCGCAACGGTGAACCTGGACGATTTGCAAGAGCGGCTCGACGTCCCTCTCTACACCGGGGCGTATGGACTCCTCGAATCGGAAACTCCGCGGCCCACCGACGAGCCCCCACTGCCGGCGTTGAAACCGGTTCTCGACGAGGGCATGCACCTGTCGTATGCCTTCCAATGGTTCATCTTCGGAATTCTCGGCTTCGCTTTCCTGGCGTACGCCATCCGCGAGGAATACCGGCACCTCAACGCCGATGATCCGGACGAACAACGGCGCGCCGCTGAACGGGAACGCAAACGCGCCGCGAAGCGTTCGGACGCGAACGTGGAAGACGAACTTCTCGACGGCGCCCGTTCCGAAACGGTGCGTTAGGCACCACGCAAGTAGCGGGGAGCACGACCCAACGAGCGGGTGCAGAGACCCGGTCGACCCTAGGCGAGCTCGATGAGCTCGAGGTAGTCCTTGTTCCAGTGGTCTTCGACACCGTCGGGGAGGATCAGCACGCGCTCGGGGTTCAGCGCCTGCACAGCGCCCTCGTCGTGGCTGACCAGGACGACGGCACCGGTGAAGTGTGCGAGAGCGTCGAGGATCTCTTCGCGGCTGGCCGGGTCGAGGTTGTTGGTCGGCTCGTCGAGGAGAAGAACGTTCGCACCGGAAACAACGATCATGGCCAGCGCCAGTCGCGTCTTCTCACCACCGGAGAGCACCCCGGCAGGCTTGTGCGAGTCGTCACCCGTGAACAGGAACGATCCGAGGACCTTGCGAGCCTCGGTCTCGGTGATGTTCGGTGAACTTGAGACCATGTTTTCGAGCACGCTGCGCTTGACGTCGAGGGTGTCGTGCTCCTGGGCGAAGTAGCCGATTCGCAAGCCATGACCGGGTTCGACCTGGCCGGTGTCCGGCTGGTCGACGCCGGCGAGGATACGTAGAAGCGTCGTCTTTCCGGCACCGTTGAGCCCGAGAACCACGACCTTGGAACCGCGGTCGATGGCGAGGTCAACGGCCGTGAAAATCTCGAGTGAGCCGTAGCTGCGCGACAGGTTTGACGCCATCAGCGGAGTGCGACCGCAGGGGGCCGGATCTGGGAAGCGCAGCTTCGCCACCCGTTCCACCGACCGCACCTCGTCGAGGCCGGAGAGCATCTTCTCGGCGCGAGCGACCATCTGGTGCGCCGCAGCCGCCTTGGACGCCTTGGCACCGAACCGGGCTGCCTGGAGCTGCAGAGTCGACGCCTTCTTCTCGACGTTGGCGCGCTCCTTCTTGCGACGTTCCTCGTCGGACGCGCGCTGGCGCTGGTAGTTCTTCCAGTTCATGTTGTACACGTCGATGACCTGGCGGTTGCCGTCGAGGTAAAACACCTTGTTCACGGTCTCGCCGACCAGCTCGACATCGTGGGTGATGACGATGAAGCCGCCGGAGTAGCTCTTAAGGAACTCGCGCAGCCACACCACGGAATCGGCGTCGAGGTGGTTCGTGGGCTCATCGAGGATCATGGTGCGAGCATCGGAGAACAGAATACGGGCCAGCTCGATGCGTCGACGCTGTCCACCAGACAGGGTGCGCAGCGGCTGGTCAAGAATCCGGTCAGGAAGGTTGAGGTTGCTGGCGATCGATGCGGCTTCCGCTTCAGCGGAATACCCGCCGAGCATCTGGAACCGCTCCTCGAGGTTGCCGTACTTCTTCATGGCTGCGGCGCTCACTGCGTCGTCGGTGGAGGCCATACCCATGGTGGCTTCCTGCATGTCCATCACGATGGAGCCGAGGCCGCGCGCGTTGAGGATGCGCGTGCGAGCCAGTTCGTCCGGGTCGCCACTGCGCGGGTCCTGCGGCAGGTAGCCCAGCTCCCCGGAGCGTTCCACCTTGCCCTTTGTCGGCAGCATTTCACCGGCGAGCACCTTCGTCAGCGTGGTCTTGCCCGCTCCGTTTCGACCAACGAGACCGATCTTGTCACCGGCCGACACTCGAAAGTTGACGTCATCCATGAGGACTCGTGCCCCGACGCGAATTTCGAGATCGTGCACAGTGAGCAAAGCAAAGTCCGTTTCAAGCAAGGCGCGCCGAATAGCGCGGAGGAAGGGGGTCAGCCCTCTAGTCTACGTCGTCGAACCCCGGCGTCATACCACACCGCGCCCGCCACAGCCTTCTCCCGGTTTGCGAGGGAAGCCGGCCGTCAGGAACGGCGAGGGATCTGCGCGATGCGCCTCACGGCATCCGTCAGCAGCTCGGGTGAACAGGCGAGGTTCATACGGACGTGTCCCACACCGTGCGCTCCGAAATCACTACCGGCGCTGAGCGCCACACGCGCCTCACGGAGAATGAGGCCAGCCGGATCGTCGCCCCAGCCCAGCGCACGAAAGTCGAGCCACGCCAGGTAGCTCGCGTCAGGGCGCGTCCAGGTCACGCCCGCAAGGTGCTCGGCGAGGAGGCGATCGAGGAGGTCAAAGTTTGCAGCCAGTGAACCGAGCACGCCGTCGAGCCAGGTGTCACCCTGTGCATACGCGGCCACACTGGCCAGCACGCCAAACTGCCCCGTGCGCCAGGACACCTCAAGCGGCAGAGAGACGAGCACTGACGCCGGCTGCTCGGACTGCGCGACCATCACCGCGCACTTCAATCCGGCAATGTTCCACGCCTTACTCGCGGAGTGCACCGCGAACCCGGTGGCCCGTGCCTCGTCGGACACACTGAGGTACGGCGTGAAGCGTGCCGTCGGCTGGGTCAGCGGCGCGTGAATCTCGTCGCTGATCACGGTGACCGAGTATGTCGCGGCCAATGTTGCCACGGCCTCGAGGTCGTCGCGCGGGTGCACGAGGCCCAGCGGGTTGTGCGGGTTGCAGAGCAGAAACACGCGAGCTCCGTCGCGAAAGGCGGTCTCGAGGGCGGCGAGGTCGAGCCGCCGTTCGACGGGGTTTGTGGTGCTCTCTGTGAGTGGAACTGCGAGAACGGATGCTCCGGCTTCGGTCACGAGGTCGAAGAACGGCGGGTAGACCGGTTCGGTGATCACCACCCGGTCCCCCGGCCCGGTGATTGCCCGCAGTATCTCAACGATGCCCATCGAGACGTCGGCGGTCGACAGGAGGGTGGCTTCAGTGAGATCCCACGACCAGCGACGGGCAGCGAACCCGCGGAATGCCTCAAAGACCGGATTCGACGATGAGACGTAGCCAGTGTCGCCGCGGTCGACGGCATCGTGGAGCGCCCGGGTGATCGGCTCGGCGAGCGGGTAGTCCATCTCGGCGACGAACATCGGCAGCACATCGGGCGGATGCTCGGTCCACTTTTCGCTCGTGCGGGTGCGGAGAACGTCGAGAGGCGCCGCAGAAATGAGGTTCATGTCAGAACAGTACCGAAGGCATCGGTCATCACAACAAATGCCTCCTTCGATTCAGAAGGAGGCATTCGTTGTGGACTTCTAGATACTGAAGCCGAGCGCGCGCATCATGTCGCGACCGTCGTCGGTGATCTTCTCGGGACCCCACGGCGGCATCCAGACCCAGTTGATCCGGAACGCTTCGACGACGCCATCCAGCGCCTGGGCGGTCTGCTCTTCGAGCACATCGGTGAGCGGGCAGCCGGCGCTCGTCAGGGTCATGTGAATGACGAGGGCATTGTTCTCGTCATCCCAGCCGAGGTCATAAATGAGCCCAAGGTCAACGACATTGATCCCGAGTTCGGGGTCCATGACGTCCTTGAGCGCTTCTTCGACCTCGTCGAATTTCTGCGGACTGAGCGTTGTTACCATGTTGTTACTTTAGACCGTGGCTTCGTCGGTGAGGAAGCGGTCGTATCCTTCGTTCTCGAGACGGTCAGCAAGCTCGGGGCCACCCTGCTCGGCGATGCGTCCGTTGACGAATACGTGCACGAAGTCCGGGCGGATGTAACGCAGGATGCGGGTGTAGTGGGTGATCAGGAGCACGCCGAGGTGGGTGTTTTCCTTGGCCCGGTTGACGCCCTCTGACACGATCTTGAGCGCGTCGACGTCGAGTCCGGAGTCGGTCTCATCGAGAACAGCGAAGGTCGGCTTGAGCAGCTCAAGCTGGAGAATCTCGTGGCGCTTCTTCTCGCCACCGGAGAATCCTTCGTTCACGTTGCGCTCAGCGAAGGCTGCGTCCATGCGCAGGTCCTTCATCGAGCTTTTGACGTCCTTGATCCACGAGCGAATAGCCGGTGCTTCTCCGTCGATCGCTGTCTTGGCGGTGCGCAGGAAGTTCGTGACGGTGACGCCGGGAATCTCAACCGGGTACTGCATAGCGAGGAACAGGCCAGCGCGTGCGCGCTCGTCGACGGTCATCGCGAGGACGTCCTCGCCGTCGAGGGTGATCGAGCCGGAGTCGACCGTGTACTTCGGGTGACCGGCGATCGTGTAGGCGAGGGTCGACTTGCCGGAGCCGTTCGGCCCCATGATGGCGTGGGTCTCCCCCTTGTTGATGGTGAGGTCGACACCACGCAGGATCGGCTTGGTGCCCTGGTCGGTCTCGACGCTGACGTGCAGGTCGCGGATTTCAAGTACAGCCATTGCTAAATCTCTTTCGTTACGGAGGTGTCGATAAAAATGGTGCCGTCTGTCAGTTCAACGGAGTAGACGGGAACGGGCTCGTACGCCGGCAGCGTCAGGGGCTTACCGGTGAGGAGCGAGAACTGTGAACCGTGCGCCCAGCACTCGAGGGTCTCCCCCTCAACGAACCCCTCACTGAGTGAGATGTCGCCGTGAGTGCAGGTGTCGCCGATTGCGTGAACGTCACCGGCCGAGTCGAGCACGAGTGCGATGGGCGTTCCGTCGACGACGACCCGCTTCGC
Source organism: Okibacterium sp. HSC-33S16 (assembly GCF_024171565.1). Lineage (GTDB taxonomy): Bacteria > Actinomycetota > Actinomycetes > Actinomycetales > Microbacteriaceae > Mycetocola_A. The sequence continues at coordinate 1,040,353 of NZ_JALJZZ010000001.1, read as the reverse complement.
TTCGTTCGTCGTAAGGTCAGCCAACGCGCACACCGAGGTTCGGGCCACGGTTAGTTACCGTCCGTCAGTCGGGTGCGACTGAGCTCCTGCTCGATGGCGTCCTGCAGCTTCTCCTGAAGCTCGGTGTCGCCGATCTGCTGCACGATGTCGGTGAGGAATCCACGCACGACCAGGCGGCGCGCTTCTTCTTCACGGATGCCTCGCGCCTGCAGGTAGAACAGCTGCTCGTCATCGAAACGGCCGGTTGCGCTTGCGTGCCCGGCTCCGGCGATATCACCGGTCTCGATCTCGAGGTTGGGGATCGAGTCGGCGCGCGTGCCGTCGGTGAGGACGAGGTTGCGGTTCTGCTCGTAGCTGTCGGTTCCGGTCGCGCTCTGGCGAATCAGAACGTCGCCGATCCAGACCGTGCGGGCACCGGCGCCCTGGAGGGCTCCCTTGTAGTTCACACGGCTACGAGTCTGCGGCGCGTCGTGGTCGACGTAGACCTGCTGCTCGAGGTGCTGGCCGGAGTCGGCGAAGTACAGGCCGAGTGCGTCAACGTCTGCGCCGGTTCCCACGAGGTGGGTGGACGGGTTGATCCGAACGACGCTTCCTCCCAGGGTGACAACGACGTGCTTGATCTTCGCGTCGCGGCCAACGGTCGTGAAGTGCGAGGCGAGGTGCACGGCGTCGTCGTTCCACTGCTGCACGGTGACGACCGTGATGTTCGCGGAGTCGCCGACGACGATTTCGACGTTTTCGGTGAGGCGCGCGTCACCCGTGTTGTGCAGGATGATCAGCCCGCGGCTAAACGGCTTCGCCTCAATGACGACGTGCGCCGCGCGCGGTGCTGCTCCGAGGGTCGCACGGGACACCCGCACTGTTTTCGCCTCTTCGCCGTCGATCGTGATCGCGAGAGCCTTCTCGGTCTGGGTCCACGCGTTCGCTGCGGCCCGGTCTTCAGGCTTGCCGGCGGAGCCGATGCGAGCATCGGTGCGCTCGACCCACTCAATGCTGACGCCGGCGGCTTCGGTGGCCGTGATGTCGTATTCGGATCCGTCGAGCTCGCCATCGATCAGGTCGGCGACCCGGTCAACGGGGGTGAGCTTCCACGCGGCCTCGCGACCGGTGACAGCCGGGAAGTCCGTGACGTCGGTCGAGGCGAAACGCTCCGAACGGGTCTGGATCGGAACGAGTCCCCAGCCGCCGTCTGTGTGCTTCTTGTATCCGAGCGCTCCGGTGTTCTCGAGCTTTGTTGTCGTTGCTTCTGGCGCAGAGATCGTCATTTAGCCGACTGATCCTTCCATGCCCATTTCAATGAGCTTGTTGAGTTCGAGAGCGTATTCCATGGGAAGTTCGCGGGCGATCGGCTCAATGAAGCCGCGCACGATCATGGCCATGGCTTCGTCTTCCGGCATGCCCCGGCTCATCAGGTAGAAGAGCTGCTCTTCGCTCACCTTCGAGACCGTGGCTTCGTGGCCGAGCTGAACGTCGTCGACACGGATGTCGATGGCTGGATACGTGTCGCTGCGCGAGATGGTGTCAACGAGGAGCGCGTCACACCGAACCGTGTTGGCGGAGTGGTGAGCGCTCGGGTCGACGCGAACTTCTCCGCGGTATCCGGCTCGTCCTCCCCCGCGGGCGATCGACTTCGAGACGATCGATGACTGCGTGTACGGAGCCATGTGGATCATCTTGGCGCCAGCATCCTGGTGCTGCCCGGGGCCAGCAAAGGCGACCGAGAGGGTCTCACCCTTGGCGTGCTCGCCCATCAGGTAGATCGACGGGTACTTCATGGTCACCTTGGAGCCGATGTTTCCATCGATCCACTCCATGGTTGCCCCTTCAGCGGCCGTTGCCCGCTTGGTGACGAGGTTGTAGACGTTGTTGGACCAGTTCTGGATTGTGGTGTAGCGAACGCGGGCGTTCTTCTTCACGATGATCTCAACAACGGCGGAGTGCAGGGAGTCTGACTTGTAGATCGGAGCCGTGCAGCCTTCGATGTAGTGAACGTAGCTACCCTCGTCAGCGATGATGAGCGTCCGCTCAAACTGGCCCATGTTCTCCGTGTTGATCCGGAAATAGGCCTGCAGCGGAATCTCGACGTGCACACCAGGTGGCACGTAGACGAACGAGCCACCCGACCAGACGGCCGTGTTGAGCGCGGCGAACTTGTTGTCTCCGGACGGGATCACCGTGCCGAAGTACTCCTCGAAGAACTCCGGGTGCTCCTTAAGTGCGGTGTCGGTGTCCATGAAGATGACGCCTTGGCGCTCAAGGTCTTCGTTAATCTGGTGGTAAACGACCTCGGACTCGTACTGGGCAGCCACACCGGAGACGAGGCGCTGGCGCTCCGCTTCGGGGATACCGAGCTTCTCGTAGGTGTTCTTGATGTCATCGGGAAGGTCGTCCCAGGTCTGAGCCTGCTTCTCCGTGGAACGAACGAAGTATTTGATGTTGTCGAAGTCGATCTCTGAGAGATCGGCACCCCACATCGGCATTGGCTTGCGCTCAAACAGCGCGAGTGCCTTTTGGCGGCGTGCGAGCATCCACTCAGGTTCGGACTTCAGAGCGGAAATATCCGCAACGACCTCGGGAGAGAGCCCGCGGCGTGCTGAAGCGCCCGCAACATCGGAATCAGACCAACCGAATTCGTATTGCCCAAGGCTTTCCAGCTCGGGGCGGTCTATCAGGACGTCTGACATATCAACCTCTTTCCTTACAGCTTGCGTAACAGCTTCTCCGCACAGCGCATTCCCGCGCACGCCGAATCCATGAGAATCCGTTGGATCCTCACAGTCTCAGAATTGTGCGGGCCGCTGAAAATGCTTACCTACAATGTTCAAGGACCAAGCTGCGCTGCCCAACGTCAGGATCGGCCGCTGCCGAGACGTATTGCCTGAACCCATTAATTCTACAGGCAGGCACGGTAAATTGCAGTAAGCGGTGAGCTAGTCACAGCAACAACACATCTACCCCCATAACTTTTTTCGGCACAGCGTTCGGCGCACCCGCCAACCGCTCCAGCACCACCCACAGCACCAAGCAAGAGGATTTGACGAGAGTGAACGCGATCACACAGGCAGCACGGCGATTCTGGAATTGGCTTCCGACGGGAGTCGATCGTCGAGTTCGGGTTGCTGCGTGGCTCAATCTCGTGGCGCAAACAATCCTGGTCGGTACGGGCGGTGCAGTTCGCCTGACGGGTTCGGGACTCGGGTGTCCGACCTGGCCGCGGTGCACCGCTGAATCCTTCATCAGTACCCCCGAGATGGGAATTCACGGGGTCATCGAGTTTGGGAACCGAACCCTCTTCTTCGTCCTGCAGGTGATTGCCCTCGCTGCACTGTTTTTCGTGCTCAAGTACCGCCGCCAGCGCAGGGATCTGTTCATTCTGACGCTGATTCCGGCGTGCAGTGTTCTGTTCCAGGCCGTTGTCGGCGGTATCACCGTGCTGAGCGGACTGAACCCCTATGTCGTTGGGCTGCACTTCGTACTGAGCGTCGTCTTGGTCTCGCTCGGGGCGGTGCTCGTCTACCGGGTGTACAACGGCAACGGAATCCGCACCCGCGTTGTGCCCAAGTGGTACGCCATCACCGCTCACATCACCTCGTTCTTCGTCGCTGTGACCGTCATCATCGGCATCATCACAACCGGGTCCGGCCCCCACGCCGGCGACTCGGGCGCAGCACGGAACGGACTTGACTCCGAACTCTTGCAGCACTTCCACGCATGGCCGGCCTATGTGACATTCGCTCTCACTCTGGTACTGGTCGCGGGGGCATGGGCCCTGACGCTTGAGCCGATGCGTCGGGTCGTCGTTGCCTTGCTCGTCGTGGAGCTGGTTCAAATCGGTGTGGGACTCGCCCAGGCCCGGATGGGGTTGCCCGAGATACTCGTTGGACTTCACATGGTGCTTGCATGTGTGCTCGCTGCGGTGATGACGGTGGTCGTGCTCTCTCTCAAGGCAACGGCATCCGTTCGTCAGGAGAATGCGTCAGCAGAGGCTGTAACGGTCTCCTAGGCATCGCCCACCCGCACAGCCCCCGGTGCCGTTCAGGCATCGGGCGCTTCGTGTACCGCGTGGGGTACTCAGATCACCGCGCTGGCGGCGGAGCAGATACGTCCGGCAGCGTCGGAGAAGCCGTCGGGAACTCGCGCCGAAAGCGCATACACAGGCCAGCAGCGGACGTTGCGCCTCGTCGCTCCGCCGTCGAGGGATGCGCGCATGGGAGCGCCAGCGATCGTTTCGTCGGTCGGCTCCGATGTGCCCACCCGGCGGAACCCGGGACTAACGGTTTGCGAATACAAAGCACACCCGTCGCAAGATCCTCGGTGAAGACCAAGCAGCTGGCCGTGAGATCGTACCGGCCGACGTTGGAGTCGGGCGCTGTCGGCCCGGCCTGCGGTTCTGGCAGGTTTAGAACGGAAGGAGCGGGTCGATTCCTACTGCGAGGAAGAGCAGCGTCAGGTAGCTAATCGAACCGTGGAAGACGCGCATGGGTGAGGCGTTCTCGTGCCGGATCGCGAGGTTGTAGAGGCGGTGCGTTTCGTAGATGAACCAGCCGCCAGAGGCTGCAGCGACGACCGTGTACAGGATGCCCATGGAAGCGACAGGGACGAGCAGCAGTGAGCAGGCAACGGTAGCCCACGCATAGAGGATGACCTGAAGGCCGACCTGTGCACGACCGCGAATCACCGCGAGCATGGGAACTCCGGCGGTCTTGTAGTCATCGCGGTACTTCATTGAAAGCGGCCAGTAGTGCGGCGGCGTCCACAGGAAGACGACGGCGAAGAGGATGAACGGAGCCCAGCTGAGCGAGTTGGCGACAGCAGCCCAACCGATGAGAACGGGGAAACAGCCGGCGATACCGCCCCAGATGATGTTCTGGCTCGTCCAGCGCTTGAGCCACAGGGTGTAGACCACGACGTAGAAGAAGATCGCGCCGACCGAGAGTGCCGCGGTGAGCGGGTTCGTGGTGAAATACAGCCACACGGTGGAGAGGATCGCCATGGACCAGGAGAAAATCAACGCTTCCCGCGGTGACAAAACACCTGTAACCAGTGGTCGGTTCTTCGTTCGCTTCATCACCTTGTCGATGTCGCGGTCGATGTAGCAGTTGAACGCGCCAGCCGCACCGGCACTCATTGCACCACCGATGACGGTGGCCAGGACGAGCCAGAGGTTCGGAATGCCTCCCTCGGCGAGGATCATCACAGGAACTGTCGTCACCAAGAGCAGTTCCATCACGCGAGGCTTCGTGAGAGAGATGTAGCCCTTGATTTTTTCGACGCGGGTCACGCTTGTCTGCGCGACGCGGTCTTCTACTGCAATGTTCATTGCTCCTCTAACCGGTGGATTACGGACCCAATTCTAGGTCATGGGATGCAGACCGTAATGATCGGCCAGTGCTACAGGCGCACTACCTATAATGGAAAGTGCTCGCCAAACCGTTCGCTGGCATACACAACCGTGACTTTCACAGCCCGGGTGACGTATGTCCATCGGCGCCAATGAAGCCAACAGGCGTGGAACACGCCTCATCGGTGGGTCAGAGATGGCCCCTGATTCGAATGAGAAGGGTCCAATATAGTGGCAGCTTTGCAATGGAACTCCATTGACGACAAGGCGGTTAATACCGCCAGACTGCTTGCAGCAGACGCAGTGGAAAAGGTAGGAAACGGGCATCCCGGTACGGCCATGAGCCTCGCCCCCGCCGCATACCTCCTGTTCCAGAAAGTCATGCGCCGCGATCCCAAGGACCAGCACTGGCTGGGCCGCGACCGCTTCGTTCTTTCGGTCGGTCACAGCTCGCTTACCCAGTATGTCCAGCTGTATCTGGGCGGATACGGTCTCGAGCTCGAAGACCTCAAGGCTCTTCGTACCTGGGGCTCGCTCACACCGGGTCACCCCGAATACGGACACACCGACGGTGTTGAGATCACCACGGGCCCGCTCGGTCAGGGGCTGGCATCCGCCGTCGGATTCGCTTACGCGGCACGCTACGAGCGCGGCCTGTTCGACCCGGAAGCAGAAGCCGGCAAGAGCCCGTTCGACCACTTTGTCTACGTCATTGCCGGCGACGGCGACCTGCAGGAAGGTGTGACAAGCGAGGCATCGTCTCTCGCTGGGCACCAGCAGCTCGGCAACCTCATCGCCATCTACGACAGCAACCAGATCTCGATCGAAGACGACACCAACATCGCCTTCACCGAAGACGTTGCGAAGCGTTACGAGGCCTACCACTGGCACGTGCAGACGGTTGACTGGAAGAAGACCGGCGAGTACGTCGAAGACATCCAGGCGCTGAACGACGCCATTGAGGCTGCGAAGGCCGAAACCGACAAGCCGTCACTCATCATCCTGAAGACCATCATCGGATGGCCGAGCCCGAAGAAGCAGAACACCGGAAAGATCCACGGATCCGCCCTCGGTGCCGACGAGCTTGCAGCGGTCAAGGAAGTTCTCGGATTTGACCCCGCAGAAAGCTTCGTCGTTTCGGACGAGGTCATCGAGCACACCCGTAAAGCCATCGACCACGGTGCAGAGCAGCGCGCCGAGTGGCAGGCGTCCTTTGACGAGTGGAAGAACTCGAACCCCGACAAGAACGCACTGCTGGAGCGTCTCCTTGCTGGCGACCTTCCAGAGGGCGTCGAAGAAGCCCTCCCGGTCTTTGAAGCGGGCAAAGATGTATCGACCCGCGCAGCATCGGGCAAAGTTCTCAACGCGCTCGGACCGGTTGTACCCGAGCTCTGGGGCGGGTCTGCCGACCTCGCCGAATCGAACAACACCACCATTGAGGGTGCTTCTTCCTTCGTTCCCGCCGAGCACTCCACTCGCGAGTGGAAGGGCAGCGAACACGGTCGCGTCCTGCACTTCGGAATCCGCGAGCACGCCATGGGAGCGATCCTCAACGGCATCGTTCTCCACGGCCCGACCCGCGCCTACGGTGGAACCTTCCTGATCTTCAGCGATTACATGCGCCCGGCCGTCCGTTTGGCCGCTCTGATGAACGTGCCGTCGATTTTCGTGTGGACACACGACTCCGTCGCCCTCGGTGAAGACGGACCGACCCACCAGCCGATCGAGCAGCTCGCAACGCTTCGTGCCATCCCCAACCTCGCGGTCGTTCGCCCTGGTGACGCAAACGAGGTGAGCTACGCCTGGCTCGAGATCCTCAAGCGCCGAGGCGGCCCTGCTGGAATCGCTTTGACTCGCCAGAACATCCCGGTGTTCGAGCGCGGCGAAGGTGAAGCCAGTGGCGAAACATTCGCGTCGGCAGCTCACGTGGCCAAGGGTGCGTACGTTCTCGCTGAGGCCCCGAACGGCACACCCGATGTCATTCTCATTGCTACCGGTTCTGAGGTTCAGCTCGCCGTCGAGGCTCGCGAAGCCCTCAAGGCCGACGGCGTCAATGCCCGCGTAGTCTCGGTCCCCTGCCTCGAGTGGTTCGAGGAGCAGGACGAGGCCTACCGCGAATCCGTTCTCCCCAAGGCCATCACCGCTCGAGTCTCTGTTGAGGCCGGGCTGGCGCTGACTTGGAACGGGATTGTCGGAGACCAGGGACGCTCCGTCTCGATCGAGCACTTCGGTGCATCGGCTGACTACAAGACCCTCTTCAACAAATTCGGTATCACCACTGACGCCGTCGTTGCCGCAGCAAAAGACTCACTCGGCAAGTAGACGCCGGTAGAAGGAGAAACACATGACGAACTCAACACCAACCGCGAAGCTCTCCGAGGCAGGAGTTAGCATCTGGCTCGACGACCTCTCACGCGGACGCATCGAAACTGGAAACCTGCAGGAACTCATCGACACGAAGAACGTCGTCGGTGTGACCACCAACCCCACGATCTTCGCTGGTGCTCTCAGCAACGGCGAAGTGTACGCGGCACAGGTGGCGGAACTCGCTGCCGCCGGCAAGGATGTCACCGAGGCGGTTTTCGAGATCACCACCGATGACGTTGCTCGGGCTTCGGACATCTTCCGTCCGGTCTTCGACGCTTCCAACGGCTTCGACGGCCGCGTCTCTATTGAGGTCGAGCCGGGCCTTGCCCACGACGCGCAGGGAACCATCGAGCAGGCCAAGGCCCTGTGGGCGAAAGTCAACAAGCCGAACGCGATGATCAAGATCCCCGCAACCGTCGAGGGCCTCGAGGCCATCACTGAAACCATTGCCGCTGGGATCAGCGTCAACGTGACGTTGATCTTCAGCCTCGACCGTTACCGCGCCGTCATCAATGCGTACCTGACCGGTCTCGAGAAGGCCAAGGCTGCGGGAATCGACTTGTCGACTATCCACTCGGTTGCGTCCTTCTTCGTGTCGCGTGTTGACACGGAGATCGACAAGCGGCTGACGGCTATCGGCACCGACGAGGCGCTCGCACTCAAGAGCAAGGCCGGCGTTGCGAACGCGCAGCTCGCGTTCGAGGTGTTCGTCGAATCGTTCGCCACAGAGCGGGCAGAAACGCTCCTCGATGCCGGTGCAAACAAGCAGCGTCCGCTGTGGGCGTCGACCGGAGTCAAGGACCCCAGCTTGCCTGACACCCTCTACGTGACGCAGCTCGTCGCTGATTCGGTCGTCAACACGATGCCTGAGAAGACGCTCGAGGCCACCTTCGACCACGGCGTTATCGAGGGTGATAGTGTCACCGGTTCGTACGCAGCGGCTAACGACGTACTTGACGCTGTTGCCGCGCAGGGAATCTCCTACGACGAGGTCACCCTTCTCCTGGAGAAGGAAGGCGTTGAGAAGTTCATCGTGTCTTGGAACGAACTCCTTGACACGGTCACTGCAGCGCTCGAGGACGCAAAATGAGTTTCAAAATTCACGTGAGTGGGGCGGCACGTGATGCCGTCTCCTCCGTCGTCCCGACGCTCGTGACTGACCTGGTAGCGTCAAGCATCACGGCTCAGGACCCCGCACTGTGGGGTCCTGAGGCTGAGGAAGAGTCGGCGAAGCGCCTCGGATGGACCGAAGCGACGAGCATTTCACGCCCCCTCGTGCCTGAAATCGAAGCGCTCCGTGCTGAGCTGACCGCGAAAGGCGTGAACCACATCGCCCTCGCGGGTATGGGCGGGTCCTCGCTCGCTCCTGAGGTCATCACACAGACCCTCGGTGGCAGCCTGACCGTGCTGGACTCGACCGCTCCCGGCCAGGTCCTCGCGGCGCTTGCTGACCGGCTGGAAGCGACGGCAATTGTCGTCTCGTCCAAGTCCGGTTCAACCGTCGAGACCGACAGCCAGCGTCGTGCATACGAGAAGGCGTTCACCGAAGCGGGCATCGACCCGCGCGAGCGAATCATTGTTGTCACCGACCCTGGGTCGCCCCTCGACGCGTCAGCGCGTGAGGCCGGATACCGGGTCTTTAACGCTGACCCCAATGTCGGCGGCCGTTATTCGGCACTGACCGCGTTCGGCCTCGTCCCGTCCGGGCTCGCTGGTGTGGACGTCGGAGCGTTGCTCGACGAGGCCGATTCGGTCGCCGTCGAACTGGCCATTGACGACAAGCACAACCCGGGACTCATCCTGGCTGCTGCTATCGCCGGGACAAGTCCCCTCAAGGACAAGCTTGCCATCGTGGCCGACGGTACCCACATCGTCGGCTTCCCCGACTGGGCGGAGCAGTTGCTCGCCGAGTCGACGGGCAAGCAGGGCACGGGCCTTCTGCCCGTCGTGGTCGACACCCTCTCTCCCGAGGTGACCGAACCGCCCGCCGACGTTCAGGTCGTCCGTTTGGTTGACGACGCCGACGCACCGCACCTGTTTGCCAAGGACCGCCACGAGGGCGAGATTCTCGTCAGTGGCACGCTTGGTGCGCAGATCCTGGTGTGGGAGTTCGCGACTGCCGTCGCCGGACGCATCCTGGGGATTAACCCCTTCGATCAGCCCGACGTGGAGTCGGCGAAGGTCGCAACTCGCGGCCTGCTCGACGCGCGGCCCGAGCCGAGCGCTCCGGTGTTCGTTGAGAACGGTATCGAGGTTCGCGGAGACGCTGCACTCCTCGAGGGCGTGACGACGGTTCGTGGAGCTGTCCAAGCTCTTCTGGGAACTCTGGGCGCCGATGGCTATCTGGCCGTCCAGGCCTATGTCGACCGGCTCGCCCTCCCTCAGCTCGCCGGAATTCGGGAGCTTCTGGCGAGCAACGCGCACCGTCCGGTAACGTTCGGCTGGGGTCCGAGGTTCCTGCACTCAACGGGGCAGTTCCACAAGGGTGGACCCGCTGTCGGCGTGTTCCTTCAGATCACCGAAAACGCACCGGTGGATCTGGAGATTCCCGGCCGCCCGTTCACCTTCGGCCAGCTGATTCAGGCTCAGGCACAGGGCGACGCAACGGTTCTTGCCGAGCACGGACGTCCGGTGCTGGTGCTGAACCTGACCGACCCCGAGAACAACATCGTTTCACTGTTCGAGGCCGTCAACTAAGGTCACCCGAACCGGATTTTCGCGGCCTCGCGGCCGTACCTAGGAGCTGTATGTCCCCGGTGGATATCACCCCAGAGTTCAACCCGCTACGGGTGGACTCCGATCGACGACTCAACCGCATTGCGGGGCCGAGCGGTCTCATCATCTTCGGCGTGACGGGTGACCTGTCACGCAAGAAGCTGATGCCGGCCGTCTACGACCTGGCTAACCGCGGCCTCCTCCCTCCCGGTTTCTCGCTCGTCGGCTTTGCCCGACGGGATTGGGAAGACCAGGACTTCATGGAGGTCGTGCACGAAGCCGTCAAAGCCTACGCTCGCACCGAGTATCGCGAGGAGGTATGGCAGCAGCTCGCACAGGGAATTCGTTTCGTCCCTGGTGAATTTGGTGACGACCAGGCGTTCCAGAAGCTCAAGGAAACCATTGAGCTTCTGGACGTCGAACGGGGAACCATGGGCAACCACGCGTTCTACCTGTCGATCCCGCCGAAGGCGTTCCCCGAGGTCACCGAGCAGCTTCGGCGCTCGGGCATGGCCGAGGCGAAGGACGGAGAGTGGCGCCGCGTCGTCATCGAGAAGCCGTTCGGTTCCGACCTGAAGACCGCTCGCGAGCTCAATGCGGTTGTCGAGTCGGTTTTCCCACCCGACTCGGTGTTCCGCATCGATCACTACCTGGGCAAGGAAACGGTCCAGAACATTTTGGCTCTCCGCTTCGCCAACCAGATGTTCGAACCGATCTGGAACGCACACTACGTCGACCACGTCCAGATCAGCATGGCTGAGGACATCGGTGTTGGCGGGCGTGCCGGCTACTACGACGGAATCGGCGCCGCGCGCGACGTTATCCAGAACCACATCCTCCAGCTTCTCGCCCTCACGGCGATGGAAGAGCCGCTGTCGTTCAACGCTGCCGACCTCCGCGCTGAGAAGGAGAAGGTCCTCGCCGCTGTCAGCCTTCCCGATGACCTCAGCACGGCAACTGCTCGTGGGCAGTACGCCGGCGGATGGCAGGGTGGTGAATACGTCCCCGGCTTCCTTGACGAAGAAGGAATGAACCCGGAGTCGACGACGGAAACATTCGCGGCGATGCGCCTCGACATCAAGACCCGTCGATGGGACGGTGTTCCGTTCTACCTCCGCACCGGCAAGCGCCTTGGTCGCCGTGTGACCGAGATCGCCGTGGTGTTCAAACGTGCGCCTCAGTTCCTCTTCGCCGAGAGCCAAACCTCTGAACTCGGTCAGAACGCCCTCGTCATCCGCGTACAGCCAGACGAAGGTGTCACGATCCGTTTCGGATCAAAGGTGCCCGGCGCCGGTACCCAGGTGCGCGACGTCACCATGGACTTCGGCTACGGCCACGCCTTCACGGAAGCCAGCCCCGAAGCATACGAGCGTCTCATCCTCGACGTTCTCCTCGGTGACCCGCCCCTCTTCCCCCGGCACCAGGAGGTGGAGCTGTCCTGGAAGATCCTCGATCCCATTGAGGAATATTGGGCCAGCCAGGGCGGTCCGCTCGAGCAGTACCAGCCAGGGTCGTGGGGCCCGGCATCCGCAGATGAATTACTTGCCCGCGACGGCAGAGTTTGGAGACGTCCATGATCGTCGACCTGCCAGACACCACAACAAGCAAGGTGTCGAAGAAGCTCGTCACGCTGCGTGAAGACGGCGGCGTCGTCTCGCTCGGCCGCGTGTTGACCCTCGTCATCGTCTCCCAGTTGGGTGAGGAAGAGGAAGCGATCGAAGCGGCAAACGACGCGTCTCGCGAGCACCCGATGCGCGTGCTGGTCCTCTCCCGCATTCCCGCAGATGAGGAAGGTGGAGCGAAGCCCGCACGCATTGACGCCGAGATTCGGGTCGGTGGCGACGCTGGCGCGAGCGAGGTCATCATCCTTCGTGCCTACGGCGACGCCGCAAGCAACGAAGACAGCCTCGTCAATGGCCTGCTCTTGCCGGACGCTCCCGTTGTGGCCTGGTGGCCCATCGAAGCCCCGGCAGATGTCGCGCACACAGCAATCGGTCGCATTGCGCAGCGACGAATTACGGATGCTTCGGAGCACGTAGATCCACACGCTGCGCTTGTGGAGATTGCCCACACCTATTCACCCGGTGACACCGACTTCGCGTGGACCCGGTTGACGCTGTGGCGAGCCCAGCTTGCCGCAGTGCTGGATCAGCCGCCGTACGAGCCGGTCACAGCGGTGACCGTTTCCGGCGCGGCGGACTCGGCGTCAACGGTGCTCCTTGCCGCTTGGCTGCGGATGCAACTGAAGGTGCCGGTGACGCAGGAACTTACCCCGCGTGGTTCGGGAGACACCGGCATTCACGGTGTGACCTTGAGCCGTGCAAGCGGTGACATTGTGCTGGAGCGGCCCGTCGACAATGTGGCCAAGCTTACTCAACCCAACCAGCCCATCCACGAACTGGCTCTTCCCCGCCGCAGTCTCCGCGACTGCCTCGCCGAAGAGCTGCGCCGGCTCGACCCAGATCCGTTGTACGGTGAGGTGATCACCAAGGGCCTCATTTCACTGGAGAACGAAGCTTTGGCATCGGAAGGTACGAACTGAATGACGAATGAACGTCGAGTGCTTGTCGCCACTGACGGCGACGCACTCGCCGCCTCGATCGCGGCACGATTTCTCACCAAGACAGTGGACCTCCTCGACGAGCTGGAGAGTGTGAACGTTGTCCTCGAGGGAGGACGAGTCGCCATCAAGGTCCTCGAGAACATCAACGCTTCACCTGCGCGTGACAGTGTCGACTGGTCGCGCGTGCATTTTTGGTGGGGTGACGAGCGGTGGGTTCCCGCGAACGATCCCGAGCGCAACGACGGCAAAGCCCGGCGTGCCCTGCTTGATCACATCGAGATTCCCGGCGAAAACGTCCACAGCTATCCGGCCAGTGACTCCGGCCTGAGCCTTGATGACGCAGCCCGTCAGTATGCCGAGGCCCTGGCCCAGTACGGCACCGGTGAGAGTGGACTTCCGCGGTTCGACATCACTTTCCTCGGTGTCGGTCCCGACGGTCACACCGCATCGCTGTTCCCCGATCGGCAGGAAGTTCTCGAGCGCGAGGCGACGGTTGTCGCGGTTCGGAACTCCCCCAAGCCACCGGCCGAACGCCTGAGCCTCACCCGGCACGTCATCAACTCGTCGCAGCGCATCTGGGTGGAGCTTTCCGGCGCCGATAAGGCATCGGTTCTGGGACTCGCCCTCGCGGGAGCCGCGTATAGCGAGGTTCCGATTGCGGGAATGAAGGGACGGAAACGCACCGTCTTCTTCGTCGACCAGGAAGCGGCATCCGAAGTTCCTGAAAATCTCATCACTCCGACCTACTAAGCCGGAGCACGAAAAAATGCCCCTGTCCTCGGACAGGGGCATTTTTTATGTCTCAGATTTTCTGTCTGACAACCGAGCACGCTTTAAACGGATGCTGTTCCGCGGCGAGCTCGCAGCGCCTGAAGCGCCTCGTCGAGAAGGGCTTCTGCCTCTTCCTCCGTACGACGTTCCTTCACATAAGCGAGGTGCGTCTTGTACGGCTCGAGCTTGGCGACTTCAGGCGGGTTTGCCTGGTCGCGCCCAGCCGGAAGGCCAGACGACGGGCTGTCGATTGTCTCAGGGATCTCTTCGTCGGGAAGACTGGCGGAGAAGTACCGCACAGTCTCGTTTCCGAGTGCGTCCCAGTACGAGACCGCGACGCGATCTGCGTGGAACCCGTGATCCTGTTCGCCCATGGGGCCAGCGCCAACGCGCGAACCTCGAATTGCACTACCACCGGCAGCCATATGTACTCCTACGCACCCGTCGAGAACTTGGTGATGAGACCAAGCGCAACAATTGAACCGAACCAGACAAGACCGAGCACAACGGTGAAGCGGTTGAGGTTGCGCTCAGCAACACCGGACGAACCGAGGTTCGACCCCATTCCGCCACCGAACATGTCGGACAGTCCGCCACCACGACCCTTGTGCAAAAGGATGAGGAAAGTGAGCAGAAGGCTCGTGACACCGAGCACTACCTGCAGGACAACCTGAAGAATCTCCACAAAGGACCTTTCACGTGGGCGGCCCATGATTCCATGGGCCGCCCTCAATTATAGCCTGAGGACCGTTCAGCTAAACGCCGACGTGCTTCTGATAGCGCACGATGCTGGAGAACTCGTTGAGGTCCAGGCTCGCGCCGCCAACCAAGGCTCCGTCCACATTCGGCTCGCGCATGAAACCAGCGATGTTCGCAGCCTTCACGCTTCCGCCGTAGAGGATCCGGGTCTTCGCGGCGACGTCGTCACCAAGCGACTCGCGAAGTTCGGCACGCAGCGCTGCCGCGACCTGCTCGGCCTGCTCGGGCGTTGCAGCCTGTCCAGACCCAATGGCCCAGACCGGCTCGTATGCAACGACGATATCGGCCGTTGCAGAAACGCCCGACAGTGCAGCCTTGAGCTGGGCGACCGGAACAGCGCTCGGGCCGTGCTTCTCGAGGTCCTCTGAGGTCTCGCCGACGCAAATGATCGGCACGAGGTTGTGCTTCAGCGCAGCCGTGACCTTGGCTGCGACCTGCTCATCGCTTTCGCCGTGAAGCGTGCGTCGCTCCGAGTGACCGATCAGGACGTAGCTGCACTCGAGTGCCTTGAGGAAGGCACCCGAGATCTCTCCGGTGTACGCACCCGAGTCGTGCTCCGACAGGTCCTGAGCGCCGAAGGCGATCGGCAGCTTGTCTGCAGCAACGAGCGTCTGCACGCTGCGAAGATCGGTGAACGGCGGGAAGACGGCGACCTCGACACTTGCAGCGTCGTGCTTGGCGTCGGCGAGGCTCCAGGCCAGCTTCTGCACAAACGCGATTGACTGTAGGTGATCGAGATTCATCTTCCAGTTGCCCGCGATAAGCGGAACACGATTTACTGCCATCCCAAAACCTCCAGTCCAGGAAGACGTTTGCCTTCGAGGAATTCGAGGCTCGCACCGCCTCCGGTTGATATATGTCCGAACTGCGAGTCGTCGAAGCCCAGCGCACGGACTGCCGCAGCCGAGTCACCACCACCGACGACGCTGAGGCCGTCTGTTTCGGTGAGCGCCTGTGCAACGGTCTTTGTCCCGGCCGCGAACGGCTCGAGTTCGAATACGCCCATGGGGCCGTTCCAGAACACCGTCTTGGACGAGGCGATAACGCCCGCAAACCGCTCGGCGGTCTCCGGTCCGATGTCGAGGCCAAGACCTGATGCGCCGAATGGGGTGTCTTCGATGGCATCAGCGGACTGAACGACGTGCTCTGCGTCGGCACCAAACTTGCTGGCGACGACGACGTCGGTGGGGAGAATGATCTCCACACCGAGCTTGTCGGCCTCGGCCAGATAGTTCTTGACAGTGTCGATCTGGTCGGCTTCGAGCAGGCTCGCGCCAACCTTGTGTCCCTGAGCAGCCAGGAACGTAAAGAGCATTCCGCCACCGATCAACAGCGTGTTTACCCGGGGCAGCAGGTGACCAATGACGCCGAGCTTGTCGGAAACCTTCGAGCCGCCAAGAACCACTGTGTAGGGGCGCTCCGGCGATTCCGTGAGGCGATCAAGAACTTCGAGTTCCGTGCTGATCAGTTCACCGGCCGCGCTGGGCAGAAGCTCGGCCAGCTCATACACGCTCGCCTGCTTGCGGTGCACGACGCCGAATCCATCGGAGACGAACGCATCGCCGAACTGGGCGAGCTTCTGGGCGAACTCCGCGCGTTCCGAGTCCACCTTGCTGGTCTCCCCCGGGTTGAAGCGGAGGTTCTCCAAAACGGCGATCTGTCCGTTGGAAAGATTGCCGACGGCATCCGTCGCCGACTCGCCAACAGTGTCCGACGCGAACGCGACATCAAGACCGAGCAATTCAGAAAGACGCTGCGCCACTGGGGCGAGGCTGTATTGGGGGTCGGGGGCACCGTCTGGACGGCCCAGGTGAGACACGACAACAACGCGTGCTCCCTGGTTGAGAAGCGTGTTAAGCGTTGGGAGCGACGCACGCACGCGCCCGTCGTCGGTGATGACCCCGTCCTTGAGAGGAACATTGAGGTCACACCGAACGACGACGCGCTTGCCTGCGAGCGAGCCCAGCGATTCGAGAGTGCGAAGCGGCACGGCTAGCCCGTTGTCTCTAGAGACGGGCAGCGACGAACTCGGTGAGGTCAACGAGGCGGTTGGAGTAACCCCACTCGTTGTCGTACCAGCTGACGAGCTTGACCTGGTTGCCCATGACGCGGAGCAGACCGGCGTCGAAGATCGACGAGTGCGGGTCGGTGACGATGTCGCTCGAAACGATCTCGTCTTCGGTGTAGAGGAGAATTCCCTTGAGGGGGCCCTCTGCAGCCTTCTTGTATGCGGCCTTGACCTCGTCGACCGTGACCGGACGCGAGGACTCGACGGTGAGGTCGGTGATCGAACCGGTGGGAACCGGTACGCGGAGTGCGAAGCCGTCAAGCTTGCCCTTGAGCTCGGGCAGGACCAGGCCGATGGCCTTTGCTGCACCGGTCGAGGTGGGAACGATGTTGACCGCTGCGGCGCGAGCACGGCGGAGGTCGCTGTGCGGGCCGTCCTGCAGGTTCTGGTCAGCGGTGTAAGCGTGAACCGTGGTCATGAGACCGCGCTCGATGCCGAACTCGTCGTTGAACACCTTGGCGAGCGGCGCGAGGCAGTTCGTGGTGCACGAAGCGTTCGAGATGATGTGGTGGTTCTCGGGGTCGTACAGGTCCTCGTTGACACCCATGACGAAGGTGGCGTCTTCACCCTTGGCCGGAGCCGAGATGAGAACCTTCTTCGCGCCGGCGTCGATGTGCTTTTTCGCATCTGCGGCGTTGGTGAAGAAACCGGTGGACTCGATGACGATGTCGACGCCGAGCTCGCCCCAGGGGAGGTTCGCGGGGTCGCGCTCGGAGAACACCTTGATGGCCTTGCCGTTGACGACGATCTTCTCTTCGTCGAACTCCACGGTGGCGTCGAGACGGCCGGTGATGGAGTCGTACTTCAGCAGGTGGGCAAGTGTCTTGTTGTCGGTGAGGTCGTTGACAGCAACGATCTCAAGGTCGCTGCCCTTGGCAAGCGCTGCGCGGAAGTAGTTACGGCCGATGCGGCCGAACCCGTTAATACCGATCTTTACGGACAAGGATCTCTCCTGTTTCTCGAGCGCCGAAGCGCGTCTCTATTGTGCTGATGGAACGAGGGTAAATGGGCGCCTCCCGGGCCAAGCCCGGGAGGCACGAAAAGTCGGGACTACGAGAGTAGCAGCAGGCCGGTGGTCTGCTCACGAGCAGCGAGGAAGCGCGTCTGGACGTTCTCCCAGTTCGTGATGTTCCAGAACGCCTTGACGTAGTCGGCGCGTACGTTCTTGTAGTCCAGGTAGTACGCGTGCTCCCACACGTCCAACATCAGTAGCGGGATCGTGCCGGCTGCGAAGTTGGACTGCTGGTCGAAGAACTGCTGGATGATGAGGCGCTGACCGATTGAATCCCAGGCGAGGACCGACCAGCCCGAGCCCTGAACGCCGAGTGCCGTCGCTGTGAAGTGGGCACGGAACTTGTCGAACGAACCGAAGAAGTCGTCGATGGCAGCAGCCAGCTCGCCGGTCGGCTTGTCACCACCGTTTGGGGACATGTTCGTCCAGAAGATGGAGTGGTTGACGTGTCCGCCGAGGTTGAAAGCGAGGTCCTTCTCGAGCTTGTTGACGTAAGCGAGGTTGTCGGAATCGCGAGCTTCGGCGAGTTGCGCAAGGGCGGTGTTCGCGCCGGTGACGTAGGTCTGGTGGTGCTTTGAGTGGTGGAGCTCCATGATGGCGCCCGAGATGCTCGGCTCAAGCGCCGAGTAGTCGTATGCGAGTTCAGGGAGGGTGTATTCAGCCATTTATTTTTCTCCTCTTTGTGTGTCGCCTAAGCGCCTGGATACAGTCCGGGCGACAATCTTCAGTCTAGTCAGGTCGCTAACTGGCGTGACCCCGCCGGTCGTTACACCTCGTCATAGTCCGGCGGCAGGTTCGCATCGGTGCCCGGCAGGCCGAGCTCAGTGGCGCGCTTGTCCGCCATGGCAAGCAGCCGACGGATTCTGCCGGCAATCGCGTCCTTGGTCATGGGCGGATCCGCGTAGTGTCCGAGTTCGTCGAGACTGGCCTCGCGGTGGCTGAGTCGGAGCTCCCCCGCGTAACGAAGGTGATCGGGAATGTCATCGGCCAGGATCTCCATGGCTCGTTCGACCCGGGCGCACGCTGCGACTGCCGCCTGCGCGGACCGGCGAAGGTTCGCATCATCGAAGTTAACAAGGCGGTTCGCTGTTGCCCGCACCTCGCGCCGCTGGCGCAGTTCTTCCCATGCCTTCACGGTGCCGTGCGCACCCATGAGGACAAGCATGGCGCTGATGGCCTCGCCGTCGCGAATGACAACGCGGTGTACGCCGCGCACCTCGCGCGCTTTGGCTGGGACGCCCAATCTTCCGGCAGCTCCGACAAGCGCCATGGCGCTCTCGTTACCGGGGCAGGTAATTTCGAGGGCCGCCGACCGACCCGGATCGGTGAGCGAGCCCGCTGCGAGGAATGCACCCCGCCACACCGCGGCGAGTTCTGCCCGTGACCCTGTCGTCAGACGGTTGGGAAGTCCGCGGATGGGGCGACGTCGAGCGTCGAGGAGACCGGTCTGACGGGCTAGCGTTTCGCCGCCGTCGACGACCCGCACGAGGTAATACTCGCCTCGCCGGGAGGTGGACGGGCTGACCGAGGTCACTTCGCTGCGCACACCATACAGCTCGGCCAACGCTTTGCGAACCCGCCGGGCGAGGTGAGGGGTGTCGAGTTCGCTTTCGATCGCGATGCGGCTGGAGATCAGGTGAAGACCTCCACTGAACCGCAGGGTGGATGTGAGCTCGGCGGCGCGCACCGTTGTTTTCTCCTCAACGATGTCGGCCAGTTCTTCTTTGACCTCAGCAGTCAGTGCCAAGCGTGATCCCATCTCATTGGTGTGTGTCGTGTTGTGGTGCGGGAGCGTAGCCCCCGCAAATCTTATTCTTTGCCGAGGTCGCGGTGTTTGACGTTGACGGCAACTCCGGGGAGTTCCTTCAGCTTGTCGGCGAGGACGTTTGCCAGTGCTACCGAGCGGTGCTTGCCGCCGGTGCAGCCAATCGCGAACGTCGCAAAGCGTTTGCTCTCTCGCTGGTATCCGGTGAGGACGGGCGCAAGCGCAGCCGCATAAGCATCCGTGAATTCGAGAGCTCCGGGCTGGCCGAGAACATACTCGCTGACCTCAGGGTCGAGTCCAGTATGCGGCCGTAGCTCGGGAACCCAAAACGGATTGGGCAAGAAGCGTGCATCGGCGATCATGTCGGCGTCGAACGGGGCACCGTACTTAAAACCGAAACTCATGATAGTCAGTTTGACGCCGGGAGTGCCTTCCGCAGCGAACAGATCGGCCACGCTGTTGGCGAGCTGGTGAACATTGAGATCCGACGTGTCGATCACCATGTCGCTCGACTCGCGGATTGTTGAGAGACGGGCCCGTTCGGTTGCGATGCCATCGAGGATGGTGCCACCGCCTTGGAGAGGGTGCGGCCGTCTCACCGCATCGAAACGCCGAACCAGAGCCGAATCGGTGGCATCGAGGAAGAGCACGCGAAGCTTTGTGCCGTCGCGCAGTGACTGGATCATCTGCTGGAGGTCAGTGAAAAAATCACGGCCTCGCACATCGACGACAGCGGCAATCCGCGGCAATGCGCCCTCGGCGCGCCCAGCGAGGTCAACGAGCGGACGCAGCATCTGCGGCGGCAGGTTGTCAACGACATACCAGTCAAGGTCTTCCAGCGCGTTGGCGACCGTCGAGCGGCCTGCGCCGGACATTCCGGTGACAATGAGGACTTCCTGGCTGGGAATCTCTTGCTCTGACACTCTTCACTCTCCGCTTCGCTCGAGCGAACATCGCCGCCGGGCTGGACTCCCTAGCCTACCGACTGTTGGCTCCGGCTCGGCTGGACAGCGTTTCGGCGATCGTCTGCGCGAGGGTTGGTCCGACGCCCTTCACCGCTGCGATGGCGTCGGGAGAGGCCTCGCGCATGGCGGCGACCGATCCGAAGTGCACGAGGAGAGCCTTGACGCGGGCGGGGCCGAGGCCGGGTATCTCGGTGAGCACGCTCGCGATGTCGCGCTTTCGCTTGGTCCGCTGGTAGGTAATGGCGAACCGGTGTGCCTCGTCGCGGACGCGTTGCAGGAGGAATAGGGCTTCGGAGTTTCGCGGCAGGATGACGGGATAGTCGCTGTCTGGGAGCCAGATTTCCTCGAGACGCTTCGCCATTCCGACCAGTTGAATGTCGGTGCGGCCGGACTCCAGCAGCGCTCGCTGCGCAGCCTGAACCTGTGGCTGGCCACCATCGACGATGAGGAGCTGTGGCGGGTAGGCGAACTTCTTTCGCTTCACGTCCTCGGCGACGACGCCGTCTGAGGTGGGATCCGGGGCCTCGGCTCCCTCCTCAGGTTCAGATAGGTAGGCGAGGCGGCGGCTCAGGACCTGATAGATGGAATCGGTGTCGTCGGTCGAGCTCGGGATGCTGAACCGGCGGTAATGGTCCTTCCGGGCGAGGCCGTCTTCGAAGACGACCATGGACGCGACGATGTTGGTCCCCGAAAGGTGAGACACGTCGTAACACTCGATCCGAAGAGGTGCCTGGTTCATCCCGATGGCTTCCTGGATGTCCGTCAGGGCTTGCGAGCGTGCCACAAAATCTGCTGTTCGGCGCATTTTGTACAACTGAAGCGCATTCTTCGCGTTGACGTTCGCGGTCTGCATGAGAGCCGCTTTTTCTCCACGCTGGGCAGTCTTCAGCTTGACCCGTCCCTTGCCGCGGATACCGGCGAGCCAGGTTTCCAGCTCCTCGGCGTCTTCGGGCAGCTCAGGCACGATGACTTCTCTCGGCACCTCAGTCGCGGAACCGTCATACGCACGCTGAAGAATGCTATCCACCAGCTCGCCGGTCGACAGGTCCAGTTCTTTGTCGACTGTCCAGGATCGAACACCGCGGATGCGTCCGCCCCGAACGAGAAACTGTTGGACGGCAGCGGAGAGCTCGTCATGTTCCACGCCGAACAGGTCGGCGTCGACGGAGTCCTTGAGGACGACCGCGCTTTTCTCCAAAACCGCTTCCAAAGCCTGGAGGCGGTCACGATATCTCGCCGCGCTTTCATAATCTTGGGCAGCCGCGGCTGCTTTCATCTTCTTCGTGGCATCCGTCACAAAACGACGGTCGTGACCCGCCATAAAGCTGATGAAATCGTTGACCATGGCGCGGTGCTCTTCCATTGTCACCTTGCCCGAGCACGGCCCCCCGCAGCGGCCGATCTGGCCAGGAAAGCATGGCTTGCCGGATTGCATGGCGCGCTTGTAACTCGAGTCAGAGCACGTGCGGATCGGGAATGCCTTGATCATCAAGTCGATGGTGTCGTGGACGGCCCAGATCTTCGGATATGGCCCGAAGTACCTGGCGCCCTTGATGCGCGGATTACGGGTGACGAGGACTCGGGGTGCGTCGTCGGCCAGCGTGATCGCCATGTACGGGTACGTTTTGTCATCGCGGAACTTGACGTTGAACGGCGGGTCGAACTCCTTGATCCAGGTGTACTCCAACTGGAGAGCTTCGATGTCGCTCCCCACGACCGTCCACTCCACGCTCGACGCTGTTGTCACCATTCGGCGGGTTCGCTCGTGGAGAGTGTGCAGCGGCGCGAAGTAGTTGCTCAGCCGGGCGCGAAGGTTCTTGGCCTTGCCGACATAGAGCACACGTGATGTCTCGTCGCGGAACCTGTAGACGCCGGGGGTCGTCGGAATCTCACCGGGCTTGGGCCGGTAACTGAGGGGTGGTGCCACCCTAACCAGCCTTACGCGCGGGGACCTCTTGGGCTTCGAAGATCTCGTTGAGGTAGAAGCCGGTGTGGCTCTTCTTGACCTTCGCGATCTTCTCTGGAGTGCCGGTGGCGAGGACCTTGCCGCCGCCAGCGCCACCTTCAGGCCCGATGTCGATGATCCAGTCCGCTGACTTGATCATGTCGAGGTTGTGCTCGATCACGATCACCGTGTTGCCCTTGTCGACAAGGCTGTTCAGGACCAGCAGCAGCTTTCGCACGTCTTCGAAGTGCAGACCGGTGGTCGGCTCATCGAGAACATAGGCGCTGCGTCCGTTGGTTCGCTTCTGCAGTTCGGTGGCCAGCTTCACACGCTGCGCCTCACCACCAGAGAGGGTTGTGGCGCTCTGGCCGAGTCGAACATAGCCAAGCCCAACCTCGACCAGCGTCTTCAGGTAACGGTGGATGGAGGTGATGGCCTCAAAGAAGTCGGCCGCTTCCGCGATCGGCATGTCGAGAACCTCGGCGATGTTCTTGCCCTTGTAGTGCACTGCGAGAGTCTCGCGGTTGTACCGCGCTCCCCCACACACTTCGCAAGCGACGTACACGTCGGGAAGGAAGTTCATCTCGATCTTGATCGTGCCGTCACCCGAGCACGCCTCGCAGCGACCGCCCTTGACGTTGAAGCTGAATCGACCAGGAAGATAGCCGCGGGCCTTTGCCTCCGTCGTCTCCGAGAACAGTGTACGAATGCGATCGAACACGCCCGTGTATGTGGCCGGGTTGGATCGCGGAGTGCGTCCGATCGGAGCCTGATCGACGTGAATGACCTTGTCGAGCTGGTCGAGACCGGTCACCCGAGTGTGCTTTCCGGGGACCTTGCGGGCTCCGTTGAGCTTGTTGGCCATGACGCGGTAGAGGATGTCGTTCACGAGCGATGACTTTCCAGACCCGCTCACCCCCGTTACAGCGGTGAAGGTGCCGAGAGGGAAGTCGACGTTGATCTTACGGAGGTTGTTCGCTTCGGCACCGATAACCGAAATGACCCGCTCAGGATCGACCGGTCGACGGGTCTCTGGGATGGCGATCTCTTGGCGCCCGGCCAGGTAATCGCCGGTCAGTGATTCGCGGTTGGTGAGCAGGTCTTCATACGATCCCGAGTGGACCACTCGGCCGCCGTTAACGCCAGCACCCGGTCCGATGTCGACGACCCAGTCCGCCGTGCGAATGGTGTCTTCGTCATGCTCGACAACGATGAGCGTGTTACCGAGATCGCGCAGCGTGACCAGCGTCTCGATCAGTCGACGATTGTCGCGCTGGTGCAGACCGATGCTCGGCTCGTCGAGAACGTAAAGGACGCCGGTCAGGCCGGATCCGATCTGCGTTGCCAACCGGATGCGCTGGGCTTCACCGCCGGAGAGAGACCCGGCCGCGCGCGCCAGGTTCAAATAGTTGAGGCCGACCTGGATGAGGAAGTCGAGCCGCACCTTGATCTCGCGCAGAACCTGCGCTCCGATCTTGGATTCGCGATCCGTCAGATCCATCTGGTCCATGAACGCGCGGGCATCGGTCAGGCTCAGTTCGGCCACGTCGGCGATGTTGGCACCGTGGATGAGAACGGAGAGCACTTCAGGCTTGAGCCGCTTACCGTCACAGACGGGGCACGGAATCTCGCGAAGATATTCACCCCAGCGTGCGCGTTGGACATCAGTTTCGGCCTGGGCGTACTGTCGCTCGATATAGGGCATGACGCCCTCAAAACCAGAGGTGTAGCTAACCTCACGGCCGTAGCGGTTCTTCCACTTGACCTTCACCTTGAAGTTTTCGCCGCGAAGGACTGCTTCCTGGACCTTTTTGCCCAGGTCCTTCCACGGGGTCCGCAGCGAGAAGTCGAGGTCACGGGACAGCCCGTCGAGAAGCTTCTCGTAGTACTGGTAGAGGCCCTTGCCCTGAGTTGTCCACGGGATGATGACACCCTCGTCAATACTGAGGCTGGGATCACCGATGAGAAGATCAGCGTCCACGGACATCCGCGTTCCCAAGCCTGAGCATTCCGGGCACGCGCCAAACGGCGCGTTGAAGCTGAAGGTGCGAGGCTCAATCTCGCTCAGTTGAATGGGGTGATTGTTCGGGCACGACAGCTTTTCGCTGAAGGTACGAACGGAGTCGGGGCCCTCTTCATCGACGAACTTAATCTCTACGAAGCCATCGGTGAGCCGCAAGGCTGTCTCGAGAGAGTCGGTCAGGCGGCTGAGTGCGTCAGGGCCGGCGACGAGCCGGTCGACAACCACCGAGATGTCGTGCTTGTAGGACTTCTTCAGGGTCGGCGGTTCAGACAGCTGAATCTGCTCACCGTCGACAACCGCGCGTGCGTATCCGCTGCTGGCCAGTTCCTTGAAGAGATCGACGAACTCGCCCTTCTTCTGGGATACGACGGGGCTCATAACCATGTAGCGAGTGCCCGTTTCGAGCTCCATGAGCTGGTCCGCGATCTGCTGGACCGTTTGGCGCTGAATGGGCTCTCCGCACTGGGGGCAGTGCGGGACGCCGATGCGCGCCCAGAGCAGACGCATGTAGTCGTAGACCTCAGTGATCGTACCGACCGTCGAGCGTGGGTTTCGGTTCGTTGACTTCTGGTCGATGGATACTGCGGGGCTGAGACCTTCGATGAAGTCCACGTCGGGCCGGTCGACCTGCCCGAGGAACTGTCGGGCATACGCCGACAGGGATTCAACGTATCGGCGCTGTCCCTCGGCGAAGATCGTATCGAAAGCAAGCGACGATTTTCCTGACCCGGAGAGACCCGTGAATACGACGAGA
This sequence comes from Okibacterium sp. HSC-33S16, assembly GCF_024171565.1. GTDB lineage: Bacteria > Actinomycetota > Actinomycetes > Actinomycetales > Microbacteriaceae > Mycetocola_A. The sequence goes on along the minus strand of NZ_JALJZZ010000001.1, from coordinate 1,015,305 downwards.
GAGTCGCGCGGGATGTCCAAATCCACATTGTGTAAGTTGTGAACGCGAGCTCCGCGGACACTCAGTTTTGACGTTGAATTTACCTTCGATATCGACACCTCAAAAGTCTACGATGACCCGCTGACATGAAGCTGGATACGGCGGACAATGGGCACCATGGTTGACTTTCGCATGCTGCGCGAACAGATGGTCTCCGAGCAGCTTGTGGCGCGCGGAGTCGCCGATGATCTGGTCCTCAACGCGATGCGGCGCGTGCCACGCGAGGAATTCGTCCGGCCGTCGTCGCGGATGAACGCATACGACGACCACCCGCTCCAGCTCGACCATGGCCAGACGATTTCACAGCCGTACATTGTGGCGCTGACCCTGGAGGCGGCAGCGCTCACGCCAGAGGACGTGCTCCTCGATGTGGGCACCGGGTCGGGATATGCGGCGGCCGTGGCCGCCGAGGTGGTCCGCCGAGTCATCTCGATCGAACGGCACGCAGCCCTGGCCGAGACCGCTCGAGCGGTTCTGAAGCGACTGGGCTACTCCACGGTAGACGTTGTGGTCGGCGACGGCACTCTCGGGTATCCGTCGGAAGCACCATTCGACGCCATCGTCGCCGCGGCGGCCGGACCGAAGATCCCAGCCCCGTGGGTCGAACAATTGCGCGCCAACGGTCGTATTGTGATGCCGGTGGGTGAGCAACGATTTGGCCAGACGCTGATCCGGGCGCTGAAAGACCCCAGTGGCGCCATCCGCCGCCAGACGCTCGGCGCGGTGACATTCGTGCCGCTCATCGGCGAGCACGGTATTTCGGACCGCTAAGCGTCGCCCCTTCTAGAGGTGCCCGGCCTTCTCCATCTGGCGAAGATCACGTTTGAGGTCAGATAGTTCGTCTCGCAGTCGAGCCGCCAACTCAAACTTCAACTCCGCCGCCGCCGTCAACATCTGATCGTTGAGGTCGGCAATGATCGACTCAAGCTGATCGGCGCCCTCCCCCGCAATGCCCTCGCGTTTGAGCCGTGGGGTGGGGCTCTTCTTCCTCGTATCGCGGCCCGCGAGCATCTTTGCGGTGTCCGCACCCTCGCGCGCCAAGACCTCCGTGATGTCGGCGATGCGCTTTCGAAGTGGAGTGGGATCGATGCCGTGCTCGACGTTATAGGCGATCTGCGTTTCCCGGCGACGCGTCGTCTCTTCGATCGCTTTCTTCATCGAATCGGTGAGGACGTCTGCGTACATGTGTACTTCACCTGAGACGTTTCGTGCGGCGCGACCGATCGTCTGGATCAGGGACGTCGAGGAGCGCAGGAAGCCCTCTTTGTCGGCGTCGAGGATAGCGACAAGTGATACCTCGGGGAGGTCAAGTCCTTCTCGAAGCAGGTTGATGCCGACGAGAACGTCGTAGATGCCAGCGCGCAGTTCACTGAGCAGCTCCACGCGACGAAGCGTGTCAACGTCGGAGTGCAGATATCGCACCCGCACGCCCGCCTCCGTGAGAAAGTCGGTCAGTTCTTCGGCCATCTTCTTCGTGAGCGTCGTGACGAGAACACGCTCATCCCGACTGGTCCGGATACGGATCTCCTCCAGGAGGTCATCGATTTGACCGTGGGACGGCTTGACGATGATCTGGGGGTCGACAAGCCCGGTCGGACGGATGATCTGCTCGACGATGCCGTCGGCGATGCCCATTTCGTATCGGCCCGGAGTTGCGGAGAGGTAAACGGTCTGACCCACCCGGTCTTTGAACTCGTTCCACTTCAATGGTCGGTTGTCGAGCGCGCTGGGCAACCGGAATCCGTGTTCAACGAGGGTGCGTTTGCGGGAGGAGTCCCCTTCGTACATGGCTCCGATTTGCGGGACCGTAACGTGAGATTCGTCGATCACGACGAGGAAGTCGTCGGGGAAGTAATCGATGAGACAGTGGGGCGCCTCGCCGGGGCCGCGTCCTTCCATATGCCGTGAGTAGTTTTCGATACCTGAGCAAAATCCAATCTGCTGCATCATCTCGAGGTCGAACGTCGTACGCATGCGGAGTCGCTGTGCCTCAAGCAGCTTTCCCTGGCGCTCCAGCTCGGCGAGCCGTTCAGCCAGTTCCTCTTGGATCGTGCCGATGGCGCGCTGCATGACGTCGGTGCTTGCCACATAGTGTGACCCAGGGAAGATGGACACGTTGTCGAGTTTGCGTACGACGTCGCCTGTGAGGGGGTGCAGTGCGTACAGCCCCTCGACCTCGTCGCCGAACATCTCAATGCGGATGGCGAGTTCTTCGTAGACCGGGATAATCTCAATGGTGTCTCCGCGCACCCGGAAGTTACCGCGCGAGAAATCAACGTCGTTGCGGTTGTACTGCATCGAAATGAACTTGCGAATGAGCCAGTCGCGGTCAACCCGCATACCGACCTGAAGAGCCATCATGGCGTCGAGGTACTGTTCAGGCGTGCCGAGGCCGTAGATGCAGGACACCGTCGAGACCACGACGACGTCGCGCCGTGACAGTAGTGAGTTGGTTGTGGAGTGCCGGAGGCGTTCTACCTCGGCGTTGACCGAGGAGTCTTTCTCAATGAACGTATCCGTTTGAGGGACGTAGGCTTCGGGCTGGTAGTAGTCGTAGTACGACACGAAGTATTCGACGGCGTTATTGGGCATGAGTTCGCGAAACTCGTTTGCCAACTGCGCAGCGAGGGTCTTGTTGTGGGCCAGAACGAGCGTCGGTCGTTGCACTGCTTCGATGAGCCAGGCCGTTGTCGCTGACTTTCCTGTACCGGTCGCACCGAGGAGGACAACGTCGGTCTCCCCCGCATTGATTCGCGCACTGAGTTCGGCGATGGCTTTGGGCTGGTCACCTGAAGGAGAATATTCACTAACGACTTCAAAGGGGTGGACTGCACGGGTTGCCATACTTCGAGTCTAGGCACCGCCACTGACATCGAGGTCCTTGCGGCGTTCGCTTGACTTTCCTGAGAGCGAAACCCACAACTCGTCGACCTGACTCATCGTCTCCGGGAGGCTCCGATCCGTGTCGATGACGACATCGGCCAGCGCGAGTCGTTCATCGTCGGTGGCCTGGGCAGCGATTCGACGGTCCGCTTCCGCCGGGGTCATCCCGCGGATGGATACCAGCCGCTCGTGCCGGGTGTCACGTGAAGCGTGAGCGACGACGATGGTGTCGAAAGAATGGGGAAGCTTGGCTTCGGCAAGCAACGGCACGTCGTAGACAACGACCGCATCCGGGTTCGCTCCGGCCGCCTCGGCGATTTTTTGTTCGGTCAGCGCGCGGACGGCCGGATGAACTATGCCGTTTAGTGTGGCGAGTGCTTCGGCGTCGGAGAACACGATTGCACCCAGAGCCGCGCGGTTCAGCTCGCCATCGCTCGTGAGAACGTCGTCACCGAACGCATCACGGATTGCCGACAGGCCGGAAGTACCAGGCTCAACCACGACCCTCGCCAGTTGATCGGCGTCAATTTGCACGGCACCATGTTCAGCGAGGCGACGGGCGATTGTCGACTTTCCTGAACCGATCCCCCCGGTCAGGCCAACGAGGTACACCATGAATCTGCCCTGGCGATCGCCTAAACGGCGGGAACCAGGTGGCCTTCGAGGTACGCGATGGGAACGGCGCGTGCCTCCTGCAGCAACCAGGTGTCGCCATCGGGCGACTGGTCGAAAGCGAGGCGCTGGAGGGCACGGGACAGCTCGACCGCGACGCTGACGTGGCCCCGCCAGCGGTCGTCAGTGGGGAAATCGAACTGGGCAAGCATCTGAACGACGGCGGAAACATACTCACGCTGGCTGCGGCTGTATTGCTCCTGGCTTTCGTCATCACCGAGAATGCGATACTGCGTGGCTTTGAAACCGGGAATGGTTCGGCGAGCGAGCACCGAGGTGTCCATCATGATGCCGAGCGCCTCTTGCCACGTCTCGGGCTCTTCGTCGAGCAGACGTTCAATGCAGAGGGCAACGAACTGATCCTGCATGTACTGGTACACACCGATCATGAGAGCGATGCGGTCGGGGAAAAATCGGTACACCGTACCGATAGCCATCTCGGCGCGCTTGGCCACTTCAGCGGTTGTGACGCCCGCGTGACCCGATTCGTCGATGATCTGACCGCAGACGCGAAGTATCGACTCGAGGCTCTGCCTGCTGCGTTCCTGCTGCGGGCTGTTTCTCAGTGACTTCTCGGCGGACGTGTCCGTTTCGAGGTACTGCTTCAGGGAGTCAACGTCCACGTCGCACCTTCGAATAGTAATGAATTGTGATGTCGGCAGTCGGCCGCGGCACAACGGTAGCAGTCGATTCCGCTAGGAGGCTGAAGGCGCTCCGGTCATCGGTGCACTGTGGCGGCACAGAAAAAACTGGCCGGCCCCGCTAGCGGAGCCGGCCAGTTCTCGGTGGTGCTTAGGAGTTGCTCGAGAGCTTCTCGCGGAGGGCCGCGAGGGACTCGTCGTCAGCAAGGGTTCCTGCGCCTGCGGTCTCGCTCGAGAACGAGGATCCGCCGGCCGGAGCGGCTGCAGCAGCCTCTTCGACAGCGGCAGATGCGGCAACCTGCTTCTTGTGAGCTTCCCAGCGAGCCTGGGCTGCAGCGTAGTCCTGCTCCCACTTCTCGCGCTGGGTTTCGAAGCCCTCTTTCCACTCGTTGGTCTCGGCGTCGAATCCCTCAGGGTACTTGTAGTTACCCTGCTCGTCGTACTCCGTGAGCATTCCGTAGAGAGCCGGGTCGAACTCGGTGCCCTCGGGGTCGACACCCTCGTTGGCCTGCTTGAGGCTCAGCGAGATGCGGCGACGCTCGAGGTCGATGTCGATGACCTTGACGAAGACCTCGTCGCCAACCGACACAACCTGCTCGGCGAGTTCAACGTGCTTGCCGCTGAGCTCGGAGATGTGAACGAGGCCCTCGATGCCGTCTGCGACGCGAACGAACGCACCGAACGGAACGAGCTTGGTGACCTTACCCGGTGCAACCTGGCCGATGGCGTGGGTGCGGGCGAAGACCTGCCACGGGTCTTCCTGCGTCGCCTTGAGCGACAGGGAGACACGCTCGCGGTCGAGGTCGACCTCGAGGATCTCGACGGTGACCTCCTGGCCAACCTCGACGACCTCAGAGGCGTGCTCGATGTGCTTCCAGCTGAGCTCGGAAACGTGGACGAGGCCGTCGACGCCACCGAGGTCAACGAACGCACCGAAGTTGACGATCGAGGAAACGATGCCCTTACGGACCTGACCCTTCTGGAGGTTGTTCAGGAACGTGGTGCGGCTCTCGGACTGCGTCTGCTCGAGGAGTGCGCGACGCGAAAGCACAACGTTGTTGCGGTTCTTGTCGAGCTCGAGGATCTTGGCCTCGATCTCCTGGCCGAGGTACGGCGTAAGGTCGCGAACACGGCGAAGCTCGATGAGCGAAGCCGGAAGGAAGCCACGGAGTCCGATGTCGACGATAAGTCCACCCTTGACGACCTCGATGACCGAACCGGTCACGACGCCGTCGGTTTCCTTGATCTTCTCAACGTCGCCCCATGCACGCTCATACTGTGCGCGCTTCTTGGAGAGGATGAGGCGGCCTTCTTTATCTTCCTTCTGGAGGACGAGGGCTTCAACCAGGTCGCCGACCTGAACAACTTCGCTCGGGTCAACGTCGTGCTTGATGGAAAGTTCGCGCGAGGGGATGACACCCTCGGTCTTGTAACCGACATCGAGGAGAACCTCGTCGCGGTCGATCTTCACGACAGTGCCTTCGATGAGGTCGCCGTCGTTGAAGAACTTCAGGGTTTTTTCGACCGCGGCCAGGAAGTCTTCAGCCGATCCGATGTCGTTGATAGCGACCTGCTTGGCGGTCGTTGCGGTTGTCATGTAGTAGTTGCTCCAGTAAGGACATATTTCGGGCCGTGCGCGACCTTCGATAATCATGGGATTACCAGAGGTTGTGACCGCGCGCAGCGAACGGATAGAACATCACAAATGTGACATGCCAGTTTACCCGGAAAATGAGCGTCAGAGCAAACGGCGAATCGGCGGATCCGCGCAGCCCGTTCAGCGGGATGGAAGCGAGGAGATGCGATCGGAAATTGCGTCGACGAAGTGGCTGACGGCATCCGTTTCTGTGTTGAGAAAAAGGGCGGGTTCGAACAGCTCGGCTTCGAGCACGAGAGGTTCGCTGGCCTCGTCGTTCACCAGGTCGATGCGGGCGTAGAGCGGCAGCGCGTCGAACTCACTGAGCCCTCGGCCTCGGAGGACGCGCTGCACCCCGTCGATCAGCTGGTCGCCGACGAGACGTTCGGCTGCGGTGGGTGTGATGGCGGCGATCTCTTCGACGTATTCCCCACCGCGGAGTCCGCCGCCGACTGCGAGCAACGGGCCCTTCGAGACGGCGTGCGAGAAGCGTCCGTTGAGGTAGACCAGCGCCCGTTCGCCGTGCTCCTGAACGCTCGGGATGGCCGGTTGCACCATCACGGTCTTACCGATCGCGAGGATGTGCTCGGCCAGTCGCGCTGCGGCAGCGTCGGACCGGTCGAAGAGGCCGGTGTCCTGCGAACCTGCCGATACCGACGGTTTGACGACGACGCGCTCCGCGTCCAGGCCGGCGATGGCTGCATGCACCTCATCGGTGGTCGTGCAGAACACCGTCGGCACGAGCGGAACGTCGGACACGGCTGCGAGGTCACGCAGGTAGGCCTTGTCGATGTTCCACCTGATGAGTTCCGGCGCGTTGAGCACCTGTGTCACCGATGCCACCTTCGCCAGCCAGGTGAGGAACGCGTCAGGCGCGTCGGGGTAATCCCACGGCGATCGAATGATGACGAGCTCGAAGTCGGCCCACGTGATCTCCGGGTCGCCCCAGACCACAATTCGAGGGTGAAATCCGGATGCCGTCAGTCCGGCAACCAGAAACGGCAGGTCGGTATCGACATAGGGTGTCGGTCGCGCATTAGTGACGAGGGCGATGTGTCCTGCACTCATTTTTCGGGCTCGACAGCCGGTCGAGAGCTGTGGCGGGCCGATGGACGGAGGATGGTGGTGAGCGCTTCGCCGAGGTGAGGGTGCGAGAACCGATAGCCGAGTTCGGTCAGCCGTTCGGGGAGCACCCATCTGCTCTTGAGGACGAGCTCGGGCTCCGTGCGGAACACGGCCATGCCGAGTTCGAGCATCCAGCGGAAGGCGGGCAGTCCGATCGGCACGCCGAGGATGCGCCGGATAGTTGTCATGACCGTGCGGTTGTCGCTCGGATTCGGCGAGGAGACATTGAGGACGCCGTCGATGTCCGGCCGGGTGCGCACGAAGTCGATCACGCCGAGAACGTCATCGATGTGCACCCAGCTGAATTTCTGTCGGCCACCGCGGGTGTGGAACTCGTGGAACGTCCCGGCGGCGCGGCGGCGTCGACCTGCGAACCAGTGCCCGTCGAGCTGTGGACCGCCGAGGCCGACCCTGGCAAGCATCACGAGGGGGCTGAGGGCGCTGCCGTCGCCCAGCACAATGGCCATACGCAGCGCCACCCGTCGGGTACCCGGCAGGTCGCCCGCGAAGAACTCGGTCTCCCAGGCCCGGGCGATGCCGACGCTGAAGCCCGTGCCGATCTCGCCGGAGCGCTCGGTCATGGCACGGTCGTCGGCGTGCCGGTAAATCGTGGCGGTCGACGAATTCAGCCACAGTGCCGGCGGAGCGGCACACTCCGCGATGGCGGTCCGCAGCTCACGAGTGGTCTCGACCCGTGAGCGGAGGATCTCGGCACGGTTCTCCGGGGTGTACCGGCAGTTCACACTCCTGCCGGCCAGGTTGACCACCAGGTCCGCGCCGTCGAGCAGCCCGATGAGTGCGGCGGTGTCTCCCCACGTCGCGTCGGCGGAACGGCGCCCGATGGTGCTCACCGTGGCCCCGCGTGCGCGATACCTCTCAACGAGGTACCGACCCAGGAATCCGGACGCGCCGGCGATGACAATGCGATCGGTCACGACTTACTCGGCCAGGAGCGACTGGCGGAGCGTGTCGAGGCCAACGCCGCCGAGGTCGAGGGCGTTCCGGTGGAATTCCTTGATGTCGAACGCGCTCCCCTTCCGCCGCATCGACTCGTCCCGAAGCTGCTCCCAGATCCGCTGGCCGACCTTGTAGGACGGAGCCTGCCCGGGCCAGCCGAGGTACCGGTTGACCTCGAATTTCACGAAGCCGTCGTTCATATTCACGTTGGCGCCCAGGAACTCGAAGGCATCCTCGGCGGTCCAGACGCCCCGGCCGTCGGGGTGCTGCTTGCCGAGGTGCACACCGATGTCGATCACCACTCGAGCGGCACGCATGCGCTGTCCGTCGAGCATGCCCAGCCGATCGGCCGGGTCGTCAAGGTAGCCGAGTTGCTGCATGAGCCGCTCGGCATAGAGCGCCCAGCCTTCAGCATGACCCGAGGTGCCGGCGAGCTGGCGTCTCCAGGTGTTGAGCTTCGCCCGGTTGTAGACCGCCTGGCCGATCTGCAGGTGATGCCCGGGAACACCCTCGTGGTACACCGTCGTGAGTTCGCGCCAGGTGTCGAACTCGGTGACGCCCTCGGGAACTGACCACCACATCCGTCCGGGGCGCGAGAAGTCGTCGGTTGGACCGGTGTAGTAAATTCCGCCCTCCTGGGTCGGCGCAATCATGCACTCGATCGTGCGAATCTCATCGGGGATATCGAAGTGCGATCGACCGAGCTCCTCGACGGCACGGTCGCTCGTTTCCTGCATCCACCGCTGCAGCGCATCGGTTCCGTGCAGCTTCCGGCTGGCGTCGCCGTCGAGAAACGCGATCGCTTCCTCGACACTCGCGCCCGGTGCGATCTCCCGAGCGATGGATTCCTGCTCGTTCACCATTCGGCGCAGTTCGTCGATGCCCCACTCATAGGTTTCGTCGAGGTCGATGGTGGCACCGAGGAACCGACGTGACTGCAGCGCATAGATGTCGCGGCCGACGGCATCCGCTTCGGTGGCCACCGGCAGAAGTTCGTGCGCCAGGAAATCGGTCAGCGAGTGGTAGGCGACGGCCGCCTGGCCGGCGTTGTGGTTGAGGTCGGAGGCGAGCGATGCCGGGAGCTGACCGTCTGCGGGTCCGGCGTCCGCGGCCAGCTGGGCGAAGAAGCCGTCGGGTGCGCTGTACCGTTTCGTCTGCTGAACCACCTCGCGCACCTGCCGCCGTGCCGGGGTGATGCCTCGCGAGACACCGGAGCGCAGGGTCTCGATGTAACCGGCGACCGCCTCGGGCAGGGCCTTCAACCGGGAGGAGATATTCGCCCAGTCATGCACCGTTGCGGTGGGCATGATGTCAAAAATTTCACGGATGCCCTGGGCTGGCGAAGCGATGACGTTGAGGTCTCGCAGGTGGAGACCGGCGTCGGCGCTTTCGAGGTCGAGCGTCAACTCGGTGCGCAGATCAGTGCGCGTGACACGATCGACGTCGTCGACCGGCTCGGTGGCGTCGAGTGCAGCGATGACGGCGCGTGCTTCGCTCACGAACCGTTCGTGCCCCGCCGGGGAGAAGTCGCCGAAACGGTCGTTGACCTCGTCGCGGCCGATGTATGTGCCGACCAGGGGGTCGATGTCGACGAGCGTGTCAACCCAGCTCTCGGCAATGGCATCAATCGGTGTCGGCGTGCGCTGCGGTTCAGTCATGACTGCGAGCCTACGACAGAGCCGCCCCGCGGGCGCAGACAGTTGTTGTCACGGCGGCGGGGCGGGCGTTATCTAGTGTGCTGCAGCGTCCCAGTTGTGGCCGCGACCGACCTGGACGTCGAGCGGCACCACGAGGTCGGCGGCCGTCGCCATGCGCGAGCGCACGATCGTTTCCAGTGCGTCCCACTCCCCCGTCGTCACCTCGAAGATGAGCTCATCGTGCACCTGCATGAGCATGCGGCTCGACAGCTTCTGATCGGTGATGTCCTGCTCGATGTTGACCATGGCGATCTTCATGATGTCGGCCGCTGAGCCCTGGATCGGCGCATTGAGCGCTGCGCGCTGTGCATTGTCTCGCAGCACCCGGTTCGGGCTCTTAAGGTCGGGGAACGGACGGCGCCTGCCGAAGATCGTGGTGGTGTACCCGTCTTCGACGGCCTGCTCGACGACGTTGCGGAGGTAATCGCGCACCGCGCCGAAGCGCTCAAAATACCCGGCCATGAGCTTCTTGGCCTCGGACGATTCGATGCGCAACTGCTTGGACAGCCCGAACGCGCTGAGCCCGTAGGCGAGACCGTACGACATTGCCTTCACCTTGGTGCGCATTTCGTTCGTGACGTCTTCGGGTTCAACCGAGAAGACTCGAGAACCGACGAACCGGTGCAGGTCTTCGCCGCTGTTGAACGCTTCGATGAGTCCAGGGTCGCCGGAGAGGTGCGCCATGATGCGCATCTCGATTTGCGAGTAGTCGGCAGTGAGCAGTGTCTCGTAGCCCTCACCGGCCTGGAAGGCGGCACGGATGCGTCGGCCTTCTTCGGTGCGGACCGGAATGTTCTGCAGGTTGGGGTCGGTGGATGAGATCCGCCCCGTTGTGGTTCCGGTCTGCACGTAGCTGGTGTGTACGCGGCCGTCAGGACCGATGGCTTTGTCGACCGTTTCGACAATCTGACGCAACTTGGAGGCGTCGCGGTGTTCAAGCAGATACCCGAGGAACGGGTGCGGATTCGAGGCCTGCAGGTCAGCGAGAGCGCCGGCATCCGTCGAATAACCGGTTTTGTTTGCCCGGGTCTTGGGCATATGGAGTTCGTTGAACAGCACCTCCTGGAGCTGCTTGGGCGACCCCAGGTTTACCTCGTGACCGATGATCTCGTAGGCCTTGCTGGCCAGGTCGGCTGCCCGGGCGGCGAGTTGGCCAGAGAGCTCGGCGAGTTGCTCGTGGCTGACCGTGACACCGCGTAGTTCGATGTCGACGAGCGTGCGCAGGGTCGGCATTTCGATGTCGCGGAGAACCCCGAGCGAGCCCTCATCGAGTGCCTCGGTCAGAGGGGCGACGAGACGCAGCGTGTACCAGGCCTCAAACGGGGCGGTCGCGGGGTCGTCGAGGGCGAGCTGGTTGGGGTCTGACGTGGGAACGGCCTCATCCAGGTATCGCGAGACCAGGTCGGCCAGGGTCTTCTCGGTCCCGCTCGGGCGCAGCAGCCACCCGGCGATGTGGGTGTCGAAGACGATGCCGTCAAAGGCGAGGCCAGCCGTGGTGAGCGCCTTGAGCTGCTTCTTCGAGTCGGTCATCACCTTGGGAGCGTCGCTGGCGAGCCACGCCTCGAACGGCGCGTAGTCAGCACGGCCCGGCTGCCAGGCGAGCGTGACAGTCTCGGTCGGCGTCGCGATGCCAGCTGCGACGGGTTTGCCGTCGAACACGTCGAACGCCAGGCCGAGTCCCCCGGGGTTTGCTGCGACCGCGCGGGCCAGCCAGGCGCCGAGCTCTTCGTCAAGCAGCTGCTGGGGTACGGGGATCTTTTCGGCTCCAGCGCGAACCGAGGGCACACCGGTGCTCTCCTCGTCGAGCCCTTCGGCCTTGAGGAGCCGGTCGAGCATGGTGCGGAACTCAAGCCGGGCGAAGATCTCGCGAACGGCTTCCTCGTCGATCGGTCGCTTCTTCAGCGACTCGACAGTGACCGGAAGCTCGACGTCGGTGAGCAGTCGGTTGAGCTTGCGGTTGCGCACCGCGTTGTCCTTGTGCTCGCGCAGGCTCTCGCCCACCTTGCCGGTGATCTTGTCGGCGTTCTCGAGAATGGCGTCGAGGCTGCCGAACTGGTTGAGCCACTTGACCGCGGTCTTCTCGCCGACCTTGGGGATGCCGGGGAGGTTGTCGCTCGTCTCACCGACGAGGGCGGCAACTTCGGGGTACTGGTGCGGCTGGATACCGTAGCGGTCCATCACTTTGGCCGCGTCGTACCGGGTCAGGTCGGAGACGCCCATGCGGGACGGGTAGAGCAGGGTGACGTCGTCATTCACCAGCTGGATGGTGTCGCGGTCACCGGAGACGACGAGAACGCGGTAACCCTGTTCGCGTCCCTGGACGCTGAGCGTCGCCAGGATGTCATCTGCCTCGTAGTCTTCGATCGAGATGGTCGTGACGTTCATGGCCGCCAGGACGTCCTGTAGCAGCGGCACCTGCCCGATGAATTCGGACGGCGTCTCACCGCGGGTGCCCTTGTAGTCGGGGTACTCACGCGTGCGGAAACTGAATCGCGAGATATCGAAGGCGACCGCAATGTGGGTCGGCTTGTGGTCTCGAATGAGGTTGATGAACATGGCCAGGAAGCCATGAATCGCATTGGTGTGTTGACCGTCTTTGGTGGAGAAACTGTCGACAGGGAGCGCGTAAAACGCCCGGAATGCGAGGGAATGACCGTCAATGACGAGGAGGGTAGGCTTTTCGTTGTCCGACACCCTCCCAGCCTACAAGCGACGGCTGACAGCCGATTGCGGCGGTGGATTCCGACGACGAGCAAAGGCGACGATGACCGACACGACAGAGAACGCACTCGAGTATGTCCTGCAGCGCGGCGGCGGCGCGCTTGCGGCGAAGATGGGCATCGAGTTCACCGAGTTCACGATCGACCGGGCCGTCGCCACGATGCCCGTCGAAGGAAATACCCAACCGGCCATGCTGCTGCACGGCGGTGCGTACGTGGTGCTGGGTGAGTCGCTCGGGTCGATGTCGGCGAACCTCTGGGCAGGCCCCGGCAAGCTCGCGGTCGGCGTCGACATCAATGCCACCCACACCCGCTCAGCGACCTCCGGTGTTGTGACCGGCGTGTGCACACCGATCCACCTGGGCCGATCGATGACCGTTCACGAGATCGCGGTCAGTGATGAACAGGGTCGACGGTGTTCGACCATTCGGATCACGAACCTGATCAAGGACGCACCGGCCAGCTGACGGCATCCGTTATCACTGTTCTCATAACAAAGGGCGGGCCGGAAAACCGGCCCGCCCTTCGTCTCGGTCGTGCGCTACTTCTTCGCTGTGAGCTGCTCGACGATCGCCTGAGCGACATCGTGCATGGTCAGGCGGCGGTCCATGGATGCCTTCTGGATCCAGCGGAAAGCTTCCGGCTCCGTAAGGCCCATCTTTTCGTTGAGCAGGCCCTTGGCCCGGTCGACGAGCTTGCGCGTCTCGAAACGCTCGACCATGTCGGCGACTTCGGCTTCGAGGGTGATGATCTGCTGGTAACGGCTGAGCGCGATCTCGATCGCGGGCAGCAGGTCGTTCGGTGTGAACGGTTTGACGACGTAGGCGAGCGCACCTGCTTCACTTGCGCGCTCAACGAGCTCTTTCTGGCTAAAGGCGGTGAGCAGAACGACGGGAGCGATCTGGGCCTTGTGCAGGCGCTCAGCTGCGGAGATACCGTCGAGCTGGGGCATCTTGACGTCCATGATGACGAGGTCGGGGCGGAGCTCCATCGCGAGTGCGACAGCGGTCTCGCCGTCACCTGCTTCGCCGACAACTTCAAAGCCGTTGTCTCGAAGGATTTCGACGATGTCGAGGCGAATCAGCGATTCGTCTTCTGCTACGACGACACGTCGCGGGGCTGGGGTTGATGCTTCTTGCTCGGTCACGGCTTAATCCTACGGTAATCTTGGGGACGTTGTTGTGCGCCGGTGTGGCGGAATGGCAGACGCGGAGCACTCAAAATGCTTTGTTCGAAAGGACGTGTGGGTTCGAGTCCCACCACCGGCACAACGTACTGACCCCTCTCCTTCCCCGTCATAACGCGGAAGGAGAGGGGTCTTTGTCGTTGTGCGCCCCATTCGACCGATGTGGCTGTGGCAGGCACGGTGAGTGGCACAGGCCCCAGAGGAGTCGCAGGCTCCCCAGAGCAGCGCCTGTGACGTAGCTCACCTCGCTGTGGGCCGTTTCGACTCCGCACCGCGATTCGCCGGAGGGAATCGGCCGAGCAGCGAGCAACTTGTTGCGCGTGTTCGAGACCGGTTTTCACGGTGCGATGCCATGAATCCGGTGTACTCGCAAGAGGCGCGGCGGGAGTGGCGAGCCGGTTGGTCGCGCCGCGATAATGCTCACTATGAATGACTCCCCCGCACACGGCCCGGACTCCGCCCACCAACGCCCGGACGGCCTCACCGATGCGACGGTGACGGCCCTGGGGAAGCTGTCGGAGGCGCTCGAGGTTGTCGAGCACGCTCGTGGTCTGCTCTATGGCTTCCACCGGTTGACGGGAACCGCCGATCTCGCGCTGGGTGAGGCCGTTGACTTATTCCGCGACGCAGGCCACAACGACATCGCCGATTCGCTCGAGCGCGACATCGTCGGCCGTAATGTCATCGAGGGGCGCTGGACGTTCCAGATCGTCGAGGACTACGACGACAACTACTACACCGCAGTCAAGGACGCGGAACGGCAGGCACGCTCCCAGCTGGCCGAGGGCAAACGTCACCTGTTTGAGGCGGAAATGAAGGAAGATCGCCGGACCCATGGCCGACGACACCACGAAGCCCAGCCGGGAGCCGATCTGTGAAACGTCACGGACGGCATCCGCTCATCGTCTCTCTATAGTCCATCAGAATAAAAATGTTCAGGGGTTGATCGTGGTGATTTCGGTCGCTTAGCTGCTGGTATGGAACGCATTTACTATGCGACTGATTCGCTGCTGACCGGGACTGACATTGCGCGCGCTTTGGTGCTCTACGCGGAAGCGCTCGCGAAGGCCGGGTCCTCCGCGTCTGTGGACATTCCCACGCGGCGTGAGGACGGGAGCGTGGGGCATGCGATGTTTCTCGTCGGCCCTGCGAGCCAATTGGTCTCAGAGTCAGAAGACAGCGAGTACCCCGAACTGACTAATGGCGAACTGGTGGATAAGCTCCGCACCGCGACCCTGCTGCTCGGGGACGCGCACCCGCAGTCGTCGGACTCCGACATTTTGCCCGGTGACGGTGACCTGCTCGACTTCCCGGAGCGGCCGTGACCGGTCGGCGTCAGACGTCCTGACTGAGCCGCTCGACACGTTCTCGCGCTCGGGACACCGCACGCTCGGCAACGTCCGAGTCGTGTCTGGCGTCCTCCAGGGTCGTGTTGAGCGCGTCTCTTTCTGCTGACCGCGTGGCCAGCTCCTCCTCGACAGCGGCGAGTTGTGCTTTGAGGTCGCGTCGTTCCGCGGTGAGACGGTCAACCTCCGGCTTCACATCCTTGAGCTGTTTTCGCACCGTCTCAATAGTGTCGAGGGCGTTGTCGGCACGATCTTCAGCGTCCGTGAGCTTTCGGCGGGCCTCGTCGAGGTCACGCTCCGCAGCTGTCGTATCGACCGCACGCAACTTCGGCTTGCTCGTTCTCTTGGCTGCCCGCGGTGCGGCTGACGTGCTGACCGCGAGAGCATCGCTCAGATCGACAGGCTCAACGCCGTTCGATGTCAGACCGCGCACGAGGACTCCGGTCAGCACGGCGTCGGCTGCGTCGGAGTCGGCGAGCGCCGCCTGCAGCGTCTGCTCAAGCTCGTGGAGTGCCGCAGCGCTGGGTTTCGTTCCCGCTTTGTCGCCCAGGTCGCTCCCCAGCCGAGAGATCGATGCGATCAGTTGCTGTCGCGTGCGGCCCAGCGTGCGCAGCTCGTTCGGATCTCGCTTGTGTTCTGCCGATCGCAGTGCTTCGCCCACCGAGACAAGCTCGTCGACCTCATCCCGGCGTTGGGTAACCAGCAGGTTGGCCAGCCATGCCCCGGTCGACGGCTTGGGCAGTTTCCCGATCTCGCGGGCCAGCTCCTTCTCCCCCGCATCCTTCGCTGCAGCAACCGCAGCCGCCCGGGCCCGAACGAACCCAGCGAGCGGCGATGTGTACAGCTCGGACGCCACAGACTCGAGGTTCATCCCGTCAGAATATCGGTCCGGCATGATCGAATCGCTGGCTGGCAACCTCCCGAGGGGCCAGTACTGGGGGGAGGACAGAACGACGGGCGTGAGTCAAGATGGGACTGTGTTCTCCAGCCTCCTCGCCCGCCTGCGCCCGCGGCTGCCGCGTGTTGCGTCACATGGCGAGGATGAGTCGTACGCCCCCGCCGCCGAAGGGTGCGATCTGCTGGGCACCGGGGTCGATCACCTCCGTGCCTACCTCACATTGCACCCCGCGAAATTGGCGGTGCTCCTGGAGAGGTGTGAGCCGGTTGTCGAGGAAATGCGCGCTGCTCTCGAGGCTTGGCCGGACGACGGAATCCCACAGATTTTCCCAGCGACCACCGCTGTCGTCACCTCGGGATCGGGGGAAGTGTGGGAAGGGCTGGCGCGCGACCTCCTCGACGCCACCGCCGGGGGGCCTGGGCTGACGAATGCGCCGCTCATCGTGCTCATGAGCAAGGCCATCGCGACTGTGCTCTATGACAGCGACGACAATGGTCTGCTCTACGCTGCATCGGCAGCGCGCACAACAGCTGCCCGACTGGACGACGTGATGCCATCGCTCATGCCAGCGGTCACCGAACTTGTCCTGCTGTCACGCGACGCCATCGGGCTTCGTGCCGCCAGGGTCGGGCTCGACAGTGTGCTCCTGCACCGCCGCGTGCCGAACGTCGCGGCGGAGGATGTCTTCCGCCTGCAACGGCTCACCCCGCTCTCCCGGTCCCGGCTCGCCGATCCCGAGGTGTCTGACCTGGTGCGGTCGATCGTTCGCTTTCGCACCCTGTCCGTGTGGGCATCCGACCTGCCGGTTGTTCGAGACTGGGCACCCGGTGAAGACCCCGGAACCCAGAGCAGTGTTGTCCTGAGCATCCGTGTTCCGGTGACCTCCCTGTGGTTCGCACCGCGCAGCAACGACCGGGAGTTCCTGATCAGCCCCGACGGCGTCTCGCTCGAGCACGTCGAGGTCCTGCACCGTGTCTGACAGCACAACGCGCGAGACGTCGAGTGATGCACAGTCCTTCCGTGCTGCGCCTCCGCGGTACCGCCGAGCGATCGTTCTCGGTGCCGCCGTGCTCACGGTTATCTCCGGCCTCGCCGTAGCGACGTTGGGCAGTGGATTCGTCGCTGACGCCGTGGGCGACGGGCTCTACACGGTGCTCGTCTATCTTCTGATCGCGGCTATCGCTCCACGGCTCGGGCCTGGGAAGCTCGCAGCTCTTGCCTTCACGGCGTCTGCACTGATTGAGTTTTCTCAGCTGACCGGTATCCCCGCCGCACTCGCGCAGGTCATTCCGGCATCGCGCTGGGTGTTCGGATCGACCTTCGTCGGCACAGATCTGGCCTTCTATGCGATCGGCGCCGCGGCTGTCGCTGCCGTGGATACCGGCGTTATGCGCCAGCTCCGTCGTCGCTGACGTCACTCGGTCGGTACTTCGCGTCGTCACGAACATCGATCCGGGTAACCCCGTCCGCCTTCTCAGTGACATCGATGCGCGGTGCCGCGTCGGACTCGTCCGCTTGCGGTGCGGTTGTCAGCTGGTCGTGGCGCTTCTCGTCAGCATCCATGGGGAGCCTTGCCCTTCGTTCGTTGGTGGTAGGTCTCACGTTACCGCCAGCGGTCAGGCGAGCACCGACCAGATGAGCAGCATCGTGACACAGAACCCCGACACGAAGTTCAGTGCCAGAAAGTGCTTCCAGCCGCGGTTCGCCGATTCCGCCGTGTCGTCGGTGATCCTCCAAAACGGCAGGGCGTTCAGGATGTACGGCACGGCGAGTACGGAGGCGAGCGGTCCCGGCCAGCTGGTCAGCGTCAGGAGAAGCCCGGCCAGCAGGTACGCCAGCACCGCGAATCGTACAGTCGCTCGAGCACCGATCTCTGTGGCAATCGAACGGATGCCGCCCTCCCGGTCGGCGAGGACGTCCTGCACCGCCCCGAATGCGTGGCTGCCCATCCCCCACAGGAAGAAGCTTCCCAGGATGGCGAGCAGTCCGGCGTCGGCGAAGCTCGCTCCGGCGAGGGCGAGCCCGTACACGGCGGGGCTGACGAAGTGCGTCGAGGAGGTGACCGAGTCGAGGAACGGGATCTCCTTGAACCGCAGCCCGGCTGCGCTGTACGCGATCACCGCGAAAATGCTGATGGCAAGCACAACCCACGACAGTGCCGACCCGACGGCCACCAGATAGCCGAGGAACGGAACGTTGCTCACCACAACGGCGATGAGAATCGGGCGATGCAGAGACCGGTCGAGCACCGCCCCTTCGACACCGCCCTTGCGCGGGTTACGGAGGTCGGACTCGTAGTCGAACACGTCGTTGATGCCGTACATCGCGAGGTTGTATGGGACGAGGAAGTACAGGGTGCCGATCCAGAAGGTGGCGTCGAGGTCACGCGTCGACAAAAAATAGGCTGCGGCGAACGGAAACGCCGTGTTCACCCAGCTCAGAGGTCGTGACGACAGCAGGATGGCCCCGAGGGTCTTCATCGCGTTTCCTCCGGTTTCCGTGCCGGCAGCAGCAGCCACAGGCCCGGCAGCAACACGACGGCCGCGATGGCGTAGGCGAAGTCCTCCAGCGGGGCGAGTCCCAGAAACGCACCACTGATCACGTCGGGGTTATAGCCAAACAGTCCGACGGCAATCATGATGTTGTCGAAAAGAGCGGTCATGGCCAGCACGACAATCAGGGCCAGGCCCATTCGGGCGAACGGATGCCTGTTCGGCGTTCGGCGTTGAACCCGCGTCGCCGCGATGATCCCGATCAGCAACGCGGGCAGCAGAAACATCAGGTTAAGAAGCCAGTAGGTCACGAGGCACGCTCCGGGGACCCGCGACGGGTGGCGATGAGCGCCGCTCCGTTGAACAGGTTCATGGCCAGGTAGCAGAGCAGGGTGAGAAAGAACACTTCCTCGAGCGGAAGCTCGGGCGCCAGCAAAATGCCGGTCATGAAGTCGGTCTCACCGCGATAGAAGATATCGAGCGCGATGCCTGACAGGTCCCAGGCCAGGAAGAAGAGAACACCGAGAACGAGAACGATCGACGCACGGCGCGCGTCAGCCCAGAAGAACAACCGAAAGCGGAAGTCGAGAAGCACCATGCAACCGAGCGAGAGACTCAGCGCGCCGAGGTACAGCAGTCCCATCAGCGAGCGACGCCGGCGTCTGGGGCGGCAACCGACGACCGGGTGGGAAAGAACGGTGTGGGCATCGCTTCCGTGCTGGTGTCGCCGCGCAGCCGCTTCAGCACGAGCTCAGCGCTGATCAGACACATCGGCAGGCCGATTCCCGGAATGCTCGAGCCACCGGCGTAGAGCAGCCCGTCCACTTTTTTGCTCACGTTGCCCGCCCGGAAGAACGCACTCTGGCTCAGGATGTGTGCCGGGCCGAGCGCTGTGCCGTTCCAGGCGTTCAGGTCGGAGGCGAAATCGGCAGGACCGGTGACTTCACGCACCGTGATGCGCTCGACCAGGTCGGGAATGTGTGCCCACTCAGCCACCTGCAGAACGGCGCGATCGGCAATCTCCTGCACCGTGGCATCCGCTCGCCCGCCCAGAGACGTGTCAGCGGGAACCGGCACGAGAATGAACAGGTTCTCGCTCCCGGCCGGCGCGACCGATGGATCCGTCGCGCTCGGCTTACAGACGTAGAGCGACGCCGGCGACGGCACACTCGTCGGTGGGGTGAAGATCTGCTCGAAGTTGTGCTTCCAGTCGCTTGTGAAGAACAGGCTGTGGTGGGGAAGCTCGGGCAGCTCCCCGGCAACACCCAGGGAGACGAGCACGGCGCTTGGCCCTGCGGTCTTCTTTCTCCAGTAGCTCTCGGGGTAGGTCTGCAAAGCGCGCGGCAGCAACCGGGTTTCGCTGTGGTGCAGGTCGGCGGTGGAGACGACAACGTCGGCGGCGAGCCGGTGGCTGTGACCGTCAGCATCTGAGAAGATCACGCCGGTCACGATCGGTTTGCGACCGGATGCTGTCGGTGCGGTATCGATGGACGTCACTGTGGCGTTCGTCCGAATCTCGACACCTTCGGTGCGGGCGAGAGCCGCGATGGTCTCGATGATTGTGGTGAATCCCCCGCGCGGGTAGAGCACACCGCCGGTGAGGTCGAGGTGGCTCATCAGGTGGTACATGCTCGGCGTCGTGAACGGGCTCGACCCGAGGAAGACGGCCGGGTAGCCGAGGATCTGCTTGATGCGCTCGTCGCGGAAGAATCGCGAGGTGAAGGTGTCGAGCGACTCGGTGAGCAGGCGAACGAGCAGTTTCACCTGCCGCAGGACGTCACGGCGGAACAGCGGAAGGAACGACTGGAAGGTGGTGTAGAGGAAACGCTTCTTCGCCATCTCGTAGGTCACGGCAGCGGAGTCGAGGTACCGTTCGAGCTGCTCGCCGGCGCCCTTCTCGATGCTCTCGAACAGGGCGACGTTGTCGGCCCGTGAAGCAGTGATGGTGAGCGGCTCCGTTCGCCCCTCGAAAAACACCCGGTAGGCGGGATCAAGTCGCACGAGGTCAAGCTGCTCCTCGGCGCTGGTGCCGAGTGAGCGGTAGAAGTGGTCGAAGACCTCGGGCATGAGGTACCAGCTCGGGCCGGTGTCGAAGCGGAAGTTCTCGCTCTCGCCCAACCCCGCGCGACCGCCGAGCTGTTCGCGTTTCTCGAGCACGGTTACTGTGTAGCCGTCACGTGCCAAGAGCGCGGCGGTGGCCAGACCGGAAATGCCGCCGCCGATCACGACGGCCGTTGTGCCGGCGGTCACGGGAGCTTTCCCGCCGCCGCTGCTGCCGCGAGGCGGAGCTTCACCGATGCGGGAACCCGTACGCGGGTTCGGATTAGGGCGCTGGCCGGGGTGGACCGGATGCGCTCGGTGAGCTCGCCGAACAGTAACTGGGCCAGGGCGACCGCTCTTCGCGACGACGCGGGCAGACCAGGGAGCGCGGCGGACGAGGCCGCGAGATCGGCGTCGATGTCTGCGAGCAGTCGGGCCTTGTCGTCCTCGGAGAACGAGTCAAGCTCCACGCCCGGAAAGTAGTTGCGGCCGAGGCCATCGAAGTCGGCGGAGAGGTCGCGCAGGAAATTGACCTTTTGGAACGCCGCACCGAGGTGCCGGGCGCCGGAGACGAGGCGCGCCTCCTGGTCGGCGGTGACCGAGTGGCCGTCGAGGAACGCGCGCAGGCACATCAGTCCGATGACCTCAGCGGACCCGTAAACGTATGCGCTGAAACTCTCAGGGGTGTGCGTGGTTTCGGTGCAGTCTGCCCGCATCGACGCGAAGAACGGCCGGGTGAGCTCCTGCGGTATCCCGACCTGTCGCGCCGTGAGCGCGAACGCGTGGATCACGAGGTTGGTGCTGTACCCGGTCGCGCACGCGAGGTCGGTCTCGGCTTCAAAGGCCGCCAGTCGGCGGACGATGTCGCTGTTCGACAGCCCGGCCTCCCGCGCGACTCCATCGACAATCTCGTCGGCGACGCGGACGAGTGCGTAGATGTTGCGAACGTGGGTGCGAACGTCCGGTGTCAGAAGGCGGGATGCCATTCCGAACGAGGTCGAATAGCGAGCGATGACGCGTGCGGAGGTTTCCATCGCAACGTCGTCATAGAGTGCGCTTCCCGTCACGGCGCCCGGTGACCGGGTGCGCAGGGCAGTGAGGTTCAACGGACACGCTCCAGAACTTTTCGTACGACGGGTGACAGGTCAGTCCGCAGCGGCGCCGGGATCGCGTCTGACGCCAGGTGTTCCCAGGCGCGGTTGGCGAAGTCGGCCGCGAGGCTCTCGGCGAAGCCCCGTGCTCCAGAGTCTACGAGCACTCCGCGAAGTTCGGCCGCTCCCGCTTCGTCCAGGTCCGGTTTGCCAAAGAGGTGGGCGACGGAGCTCCACAGCGGTGAATCGCTGGCGCGAGCGGTGAGGACTGTGCGTTTGCCCTCACGCAGGTCACCGAGTGTGCTCTTCCCCGTCGTTTCCTCGCGCCCGAACACCCCGAGGATGTCGTCGACGATCTGGTAGGCGATTCCGATGGTTCGACCGAACTCACCGAGCTCATGCACCGTTTCGTCGAATGCACCGGCGAGGACGGCTCCGGACTGCAGCGGCGCCTCGAACGAGTAGACCGCGGTCTTCTGGCGCTCCATCTCGACGATCTCCTCGACGGTGGGAGGCACGACGCTCAACGAAAAATCCACATCGGCCAGTTCACCGGCAGCAGACGCGGTGACGGAATCGTCGAGGAGCTCCCGCAGGCGCAGCCGGACATTATCGGCGGCACCCGTGCGATCAACCAGCCGGTAGGCGGCGGACAAAGCGAGGTCACCGGCGATGACCGCGGCCGACATCCCGCGGTGCTCGGCGGCCGGAAGCGAGATCCCGGCCGTTGTGGCGATGTCCCGGTAGCTGCCGGACACGTTGGCCTGCCCGCGCCGGACGAAATCACGGTCGATCACGTCGTCGTGAACGATGAGGGCGGTGTGAAGCATTTCGTAGGCGGCGGCAAGTTGCGCTGCGGCTTCGAGGTCGGTGCCGCCGAGAGCGGTATATGCCGACATCACCATGCGCGGGCGGAATCGTTTTCCTCCCGTGGTGTTGCGCTCAATGACCTCCCACAGTCGTTCGAACCGGTGCCCGTGTTTTCCGGCCTGGGCCCTCGCCAGGCTGAAGTACCGCGCGAGCGCCGCGTCGACGTGTTCTGCCCCACGCCAAGGCACCCCAATGAGCTCGTGCTGGTCCATTCCCCCAAGCTACTTGACGCCCTGTTCGGGTGTCACATACTTTCGGTTGATTTCGACAGCGGCCGGACCTCCCGGCTTTGTCGAATTCACCCGCGGGCACAGAATGGACCCATGAGTTCCGAAGAACAGGTCGTCCTCCTTGCTGATGACGGATCGGCGGTGGGCGTCGCAGACAAGGCGACAGTGCACACCGAATCGACTCCGCTTCACCTTGCGTTCTCGTGCCACCTGTTCGACGATGACGGCCGCATCCTCGTGACGCGTCGCGCCCTCACCAAGGTGGCCTGGCCCGGAGTGTGGACCAACTCGTTCTGCGGCCACCCAGCGCCCGGTGAAGACATGGAGCAAGCGGTTCACCGTCGCGCGGAGCATGAACTCGGCGCGCGGTTGGACGCGGTCGAACTTGCGCTGCCGGACTTCCGCTACCGCGCGGTCGACGCGGCCGGCATCGTCGAGAACGAGGTGTGCCCGGTCTACCGTGCGACCATTGTTGGCGACGTTCGGCCCCGGCCGGATGAAGTGTCTGAGTGGCTCTGGGTTGACCCCGAGGCGCTGGACCGTGCGGTCGAGGCGACACCGTGGGCGTTCAGCCCGTGGCTCACCCTTCAGCTTCCTCTGCTTTCTCGCCTCAGTCAGCGTCGCGCGTTGTGAGTCGCGGCGAGTGCTTCGACGCGCGCGTCGAGCAGTCGGAGCGACGCGACGACTGACGATTCGACGATTTCTTCCGGGCTGCCCCCCAGCATCCGTTCTGCGACATGGATTTCGCCATGCGGTGAACGGATGGCGATAAAGACGGTGCCCACCTCACGACCGTCCTGTTCGTCTGGACCGCCGACACCGGTGATCGAAAGCGTGAGGTTTGCGCCCGTGAGTCTGGCGATGCCGGACGCCATTTCTTCAGCTGCACGAGCGGACACGACAGGCCCGGGCGAAACGCCGAGCACACGGTGCTTCGTCTCGGTCATGTAGGCGACGAGGCCTCCAGCGAACCACTGGGAGGAGTTCGGTGCCGCGGCGAGGCTTGCGCTCAGCTGTCCGCCGGTCAGCGACTCGGCGACGGCAATGCGCAGGGTCGAGCCGTCGAGGCGTTCGGCGATGGACGAGGCCAGCTCGGTGGCCTGATCTGCGGAGGCTTGTGCGTCAGATGAGGTCATAATCGGATTCTTTCTCCGCGACGGTCGCGGGAATAGGGGTTGACACCTGGTGCACTCAGTCGTCGCCGAGGATGAGCCGCCGAAGGGCTGGTTCGGGCTGGGTGCCTCGATTGTCGAGGACTTCACCCGCCCGGTAGCGATCGAGAATGCGCGGGTCGATGTAGCTCGACCTGGCGATGGCTGGCGTATTGCCGAGGGCGTCGGCCGTCTCGGCCACGGCAGCGCTGATGACTTTCGCCTGTTGCCGCCCGGAGGAAACGACGCCGAAGTCGCGCAGGGCTCTAGCCGCAATGATGCTCCCGTGCAGCGTGCGGAAGTCCTTGGCCGTGAAGTCACCATTGGTGCGCAACCGGACGTAGTCATTCATGTCCTGGGCGCTGAGGCCGCGCCACTCACGCCCATTCTTCCAGGCGAGCAGGCGCGCCTCCGGACCGCGCGTCTTCAACGAGCGGATAACGGCCGCGAGGTCCTCATCGGTCGTGTCGCTCGACCAGGCCTGGCCGCTCTTGCCGGGGAAATCCAGCGACACGGTGTTTCCGGAAACCGTCGCGTGCTGACAGAGCAGTGTGGTGAGGCCGTGGCTACCGTGCTCGAGGGCGAAGCGCTCACTGCCGACACGGAGGCGCGCGCTATCGAGGAGCCGGAAGCCGGTGGCCAGTGCTCGGTCTCGCGAGCCGGTGGGCCCGCGCAGGTCCGCAGTGACACGCCGTCGGGCGGCGGGCAGGGCGAGAGCAAGGTCGAGGGCACGATCGAACTTGCGTTTGTCCTGCTTCTGGCGCCAGACCTCGTGGTAGAGGTACTGGCGCCTGCCGGCCAGGTCAATGCCTGTCGCCTGGATGTGCCCGTTGGCATACGGCGAGATCCAGACGTCGGTCCACGCCGGTGGAATGACGAGCGCGGCAATCCGCTCGATCGTCTCCGGGTCATGCACGGGCCGGCCGTCCTGATCGATGTAGCGAAACCCGGAGCGGGTCTTTCGACGGCCGAGGCCGGGACCACGGGTGTTGCTCCGTCTTAGTCGCGGCACGAACGGTCCCCGCCCGGCGAAGACGCCACCGCGTTTAGTGCGTCGTGCCTCACGAGTTGCGCAGCGCCGAGATGAGTTCGGACTTCTTCTTGCGCGAGTATCCGCTCAGCCCGATTTCCTTCGCTCGTTTTTTGAGGTCGTCGACGGTCCAGTCCTCGTAACTACCGGATTCGCCACCCTTCTTGCCGACGCTGGAACGCCCCTGCGTCCCTGCGGCGTTGGCGATGCGGGCAGCCTTCTGTTTCGACGCACCGTCGTCACGCAGCTTTTCGTAGAGCTCCGGATCCTTGAGTCGTGAGTCTGCGTTCTGTGGCATCTCGTTCCTTCCTTACAAACCCTTGCCACCGGTGACCGGCAGCACCGCGCCCGAGACGTACGACGCGTCGTCGGACGCCAGGTAGACATACGCGCTGGCGAGTTCAGCCGGTTGGCCGGCCCGTCCGAGTGGGGTGTCGGTACCAAAGCTCTCGAGCGTGTCCGGCCAGGACGTCGCCGGAATCAGCGGTGTCCAAATCGGGCCAGGGGCAACGGCATTCACGCGAACGCCCTTCTCCCCCAGCTGCTGAGCAAGCGCCTTGGTGAAGGCGACCTGGGCGGCCTTGGTCATGGCGTAATCGATGAGGGCCGGTGACGGGTTGAACGCCTGAATCGACGAGGTTGTGATGATCGATCCGCCGGGACCGATGTGCGGGATGGCCGCGCGAGCTGTCCACATGACGGCGTACAGGTTGGTCTTGAAGACCCGGTCAAACTCTTCGGTGGGCAGGTTCTCGAGGCCTTCCCGGTTTTCCTGGTACCCCGCGTTGAGCACGAGGACATCGAGACGCCCGAACTCGGCGACGGTCATTTCGACAATTTCGGTGCAGAACTGCTCGTCGCGCGCGTCACCCGGGAGAAGAAGCGCCTTGCGTCCGGCCTTCTCGATCCACTCTGCCGTCTCTTCAGCGTCGTCCTGTTCCTCAGGGAGGTAAGAGATGGCGACGTCGGCACCTTCTCGGGCGTACGCGATGGCAACCGCGCGACCGATCCCCGAGTCACCGCCCGTGATGAGGGCGACCCGGTCCGTGAGCTTCCCTGATCCGGTGTACTCGTTCTCACCGTGGTCGGGCCGAGGGTCCGTCCGCTCCGTGAGACCGGGCTGGTCCTGCTCCTGTCGCGGAAACCCGCCGACGTGATACTTGTTCCTTGGGTCGGGGGTTGGTGCCTGACGTGCCACGTGTTCACACTCCTTGGATCGATATCAGTCGTTCACCGCAACCGGCCGAGCGGGGCGAGCAACCCGCCACCTCTCGCCGCAATTACGGAACTCCCCCTCACGATAAGCGGCACGAACTCCGAGGCTCAAGGGGTGGCAAAACGAGTGCCATCCCGCTACGGTCAGGACGTGCCGCCGCGCCAGCGGGCGCAGCGACTTTGCTGTTCCACTGCCACGTGCAGCCCGGAGCAGAGCAGGAGTCCCCGCCCATGACAAGGTCATCAGTCCCCCAAGGCCCTTCCCTCTGGGTCGAGCAGCCCGGCTCCATTGACACCGACGCCTGGCGTGATGGACTCACCGCCGATGTGGTCATTGCCGGCGCAGGACTTACCGGTCTGGCAACGGCCCTCACACTTCTTGACCAGGGCAGCTCCGTCGTTGTCCTCGAAGCCCGCACGATTGGTGCGGTATCGACGGGTCACACGACGGGCAAAGTATCCCTCTTACAGGGATCACAGCTCTCCACGCTCGATAAGGCGCTCCCCCGTGAACTCCTCGATGCGTATGTCGCTGCGAACCGCGCCGGCCAGGAATGGATCCGGCAGTTTGCCGGCGCAGAAGGCGTTTCCCTTGAGATTCGGGATGCCATCACGTACGCAGCAACGGACGCGGGCGCTCCGACGGTGGAAGCCGAACTGGCCACGGCGTCGTCCCTGGGTCTGGACGTGTCAGCGCTGTCCTCGGTGGAACTTCCGCTCAGCATCACCGCCGGTGTGAGCCTCCCCCGTCAGTTCCAGCTCGATGCGGGTGACCTGCTGGCTGCACTGGCGCGAGCGATCCGCCGACGCGGCGGAATCATCGTGGAAGGCGTCCGCGCTCGTGATGTCCATTCCGGCAGCCCGTGTGTCGTTCGGACTGATCGAGGAGATGTTCGCGGTGACCGCGTCATCCTGGCGACTGGAATGCCGTTTCTCAAGCGAGGTGGGCAGTTCGCGACGAT
Source organism: Okibacterium sp. HSC-33S16 (assembly GCF_024171565.1). Taxonomy (GTDB): domain Bacteria; phylum Actinomycetota; class Actinomycetes; order Actinomycetales; family Microbacteriaceae; genus Mycetocola_A. Next base: position 988,424 of record NZ_JALJZZ010000001.1, on the reverse strand, counting down.
TCAAGCTCACCGGTCATACGCCCTCGCCTACCGCTGGGACGAGCCGGCACTTCGGGGAATGTACCTGTCCGTTGACGAACCGGCCCGGTCTATTCGAGACTCGGAGCAAGCCGACGGTCGGTACCTCGTTGTGGGCGGCAATGACCACCGTGTCGGCACAGGCCAGCCGACCACAGCGCGCGTGGCTGACCTCGCGGAATGGACGACCGCGACATTCGGTGAACTCACCCAAACCCACTCCTGGTCGGCACAGGACTATCGGGTGTCGGATACCCTGCCGCATTTCGGGCCCATCTCTCCCGGCGACGACCGCGTGTTCGTCGCCACCGGATACAACAAGTGGGGCATGGCGAATGGCGCAGCAGCCGGCATTTCGCTCGCCGGCCAATTTGCGGGCAACGCGCCGGAGTGGGCCATGGCGCTGCGCGGGCGTGTGCCGACCCCCAGCGCCATCAAGAACACGCTAGCGGCCGGGGCGACCGTTGCGGGCGACATGGCCAAAGGCTGGGTCGGCGCCGAACTGGCCAGTCTGCCCAAGGACGGACCGGCGGAGGGCGAAGGCGTGGTGGTTCGAGACGGAGTCAAGCCGGTCGCCGTGTGCAAGGTCAACGGAGTGGTCTCCCGGAGCTCAGCGGTCTGCCCGCACCTCGGCGGGATCGTCGCGTGGAACGATGTGGAAAAGTCGTGGGACTGCCCGTTGCACGGCTCCCGGTTCGATGCGTCGGGCGAAGTGCTTGAGGGTCCAGCCGTGACCGCTCTCTCGAGCTGACGCCCGCACGGATCAGGCGGGCTTCTTCTTCGACGGTGACTTCTTCTTCTTCTTCGCGTCGCGCGACTTCTCCACACTGCGCCGAAGGGCCTCCATCAGGTCGATGACCTCCCCCGTGTCTTCTTCCTTCTCAGATTCTCCGAAGGTCGCATCAGTGTCGAGTGCTTCACCCTGCTCGAGCTTGGCGTCAATGAGTGTGCGCAACTCTTCCTGGTACTCGTCCGAGAACTGTTCGGGTTTGAAATCGTCGGCGAAACTCTCGACGAGGGCATTGGACAGCTCGAACTCCTTCGCTGAGATCCGCACCCGTTCCTTGAGACTGTCGAAATCGGCCTTGCGGATCTCGTCCTCCCACAGCAACGTCTGGATCACGAGCACTCCGTCGCGGGCGCGAAGAGCCGCCAGCCGGGTCTTTTGCCGCAACGCGAAGCGCACGATTGCCGTTCGCTCGGTCGACTCCAGCGTCTTCCGCAGCAGCACATACGCCTTCGACGACGACGAGTCCGGCTCCAGGTAGTAGCTTCGGTCGAACATCATCGGGTCGACCTGCTCGGTGGGAACGAACTCGACGACCTCAATCTCACGGCTCTTTTCCTGCGGGAGGGATGCCATGTCTTCGGCGGTGAGGACGACGGTGCGTTCGCCGTCATCGTAGGCCTTGTCAATGTTCTCGTACTTGATGATCTTGCCGCACACCTCGCACCGCCGCTGGTAACGGATGCGGCCACCGTCCTTGTCGTGGACCTGATGCAGCGCGATGTCATGGTCTTCCGTTGCGCTGTACACCTTGACGGGCACGTTTACGAGACCGAAGGTGATGGCGCCCTTCCAGATTGCTCTCATAGCGTTCAGTGAACACCGTTTCGGCCCCAGCGGCTAGCGCTTGACATACATCCAGCGTTCAGGCAGCTCTCAGTTCCGTGACTGCGGGTCGGGGCTGCTGCGGCGACGAACGATGAGGGGCAGGAAAACTCCGAACGCGAGCAACACAAGCGCGAGGATACCGGCCGCGAGAAGCCCTGCGACCCGCCCAACGACGAAGTCGAAGATGAGCATGGCCGTACCGACAGTCCCGAGGGAGACTCCCAGAACCACCGCCCGCACCATAGCGTCGCCAATGGCAACGGTTGAACTTTTGAGCCGACGTCGAAACAAGAGACGATGAAGGCTGACCGGAAGCAGGCTGAGAATGGTCGTGAGGATTGAGACCGACACCAGAGCCAGGTACAGAGTGCGCTGGAACTCGTCGAGGTCAGTGAAGCGTGGTTGAAACGCAATGGCGAGAAGGAATGCGGTGAGGATCTGGGTGCCGGCCTGCAACACCCGAAGTTCCTGGAGCAGGTCAATCCAGTTGCGGTCAGAGCGCTCCGATTCTGTTTCCTGACGATCGTTGTCAGCGGGGCCGACCTGGTCCCGGCCATCCGGTATGTCGTGACTACCCACAATGGCTTCCTTTCCGAGGGCTTGAACCGACGTATCTCCCAGCCTAGGGTTTGTGTCGAGCGCACGGACCGACCATCGCGCACAGAAGGGAGAGAGCAGAAATGACGAACCTGACCGACGATGACGGCGACGTGATCAGCCCGGACGACGACGAACTCGAGGTGCTCCCCGACGACGATATCGAGGTGTTCGACACCGTCGAGGGACTCGACGCTGAGCGTCCGATCGACGACACGGAATTGGATGTCACCGGCGAGATTCCGCCAGAGGACGCGTGAGCGGACAGCTGTGAAGAAACAGCAAACGCGGACCCCAACCGGGGTCCGCGTTTGCTGTTCGACACGCTACTTCTGGTAAGCGGGCGCCGCACCGGAGTGGGCGTCACCAACCTTGTGGACACGCAAGTCGTTGGTCGAACCGGAGATTCCGGGAGGGGAACCGGAGATCACAACGACCTTGTCGCCGACGGCAGCCTTGTTGAGACCCAGGAGGATGTCATCCACCTGCCCGAACATGGCGTCCGTGTGCGTGACGCGGTCAACCAGGAAGGTCTCGACGCCCCAGTTGAGCTGCATGCGGCGACGGATGCCTTCATCCGGCGTGAATCCCAGCACGGGAATCTGCGTACGCAGTCGCGCCATTCGGCGTACTGAGTCTCCCGATTCCGTGAACACGCAGAGGAACTTGGCTTCGACGAAGTCGGCCACCTCGCTCGCAGCGAGGGTGATGGCCCCGCCCTGCGTGCGCGGCTTGGTGCCGAGCGGAGCGATGCGCTCGAGGCCGTGCTCTTCGGTGGACTCCACGATCCGCGCCATGGTCTGCACGGTGATCACCGGGTACTGGCCGACGCTGGTCTCGCCGCTGAGCATGACCGCGTCTGCACCGTCGAGAACAGCGTTCGCGACGTCCGAGGTCTCCGCGCGGGTCGGGATCGGGCTGGAGATCATCGACTCGAGCATCTGCGTGGCGACGATGACCGGCTTAGCCATGCGACGGCAGAGCTCGACAGCGCGCTTCTGCACGATTGGAACCGCTTCAAGCGGAAGCTCGACACCGAGGTCACCACGGGCGACCATGATGCCGTCGAAGGCTTCAATGATTTCTTCCAGGTGATCGACGGCCTGCGGCTTCTCGATCTTGGCGATGACCGGGAGGCGCTTGCCTTCCTCATCCATGATCTCGTGGACACGCTTGATGTCCTCGGCGTTCCGCACGAAGGACAGAGCGATGAAATCGGCTCCGAGCTTGAGGCCCCAGCGCAGGTCTGCTTCGTCCTTCTCGCTCAGCGCAGGAACGTTGACGGCAACACCGGGAAGGTTGATGCCCTTGTTGTTGGAGACAGCACCGGCCACAACGACCTCGGTGGTCACGACGACCCCGTCGGTTTCCAAAACCTTGACCTTGACCTTGCCGTCGTCGATCAGCAGGAAGTCACCGGGAGAGACGTCGTCGGGGAGCCCCTTGAACGTTGTGCCGGAGAGCTCCTTGGTGCCAACGACGTCTTCTGTCGTAATTTTGAAGATGTCGCCCTTGGCGAGTTCGTACGGGCCGCCTTCGAACTTACCGAGGCGGATCTTCGGCCCCTGAAGGTCGACGAGCACGGCGACGGGCTGGCCTGCATCGGATGCGGCCTTACGCACATTGGCGTAGACGCCCTCGTGGACGTCGTAGGTGCCGTGGCTGAGGTTCATGCGGGCGACGTTCACCCCTGCGTCGATGATTGCCCGAATGTCCTCATAGCTGGCGGTTGCCGGCCCGAGGGTAGCGACGATTTTGGCTCGTCTCATACTTGTCGTTCTCCGTGCTTCTGCGCATGCGCGCTCTGGCTTGGTTTTGGCGGGATTATAAAAAGGGCGGAATGGACACGCAGTCCAAGTCTAGAGCGCGATGGCCCGATCCGTCGGGCGAACAGGTGCCGGGAGGTCGGTCTCGCCCTCGAGGTACTTGTCAACAGCAGCGGCAGCAGCGCGACCCTCGGCGATCGCCCAGACGATTAACGACTGGCCTCGGCCGGCATCGCCGGCGACAAAGACGCCGGGCTCGCTGGTCGCGTATTCACCGTTGCGCTCCACGTTTCCGCGAGCATCGAACGGCAGTGACAGCTGGCTGCCGAGGTCGTGCGACTCGGGACCGGTGAAGCCGAGGGCGAGAAGCACCAGGTCGGCGGGAATCTCCCGCTCCGTTCCGCTCTTCGGCACACGACGGCCGTCGACAAACTCGGTTTCGGCGACACGGATGGCGCGAACTTCGCCAGACTCATTGGCAAGGAATTCGACCGTCGAAACGAGGTACTGGCGTTCTCCACCTTCCTCGTGTGCGCTCGAGACCTCGAACAGCGTCGGCGTTGTGGGCCACGGCTGTGCGTCGGTTCGAGAGGTCGGAGGCTGTGTACCGATCGCGAGGTTCGTCACACTCGCTGCGCCCTGGCGGTGCGCGGTCCCGATGCAGTCCGCACCGGTGTCACCGCCACCGAGGACGACGACATGCTTATCCTCCGCAGAGATCTGGCCGGGGACGTCATCGCCGGCGCCGGCCTTGTTCTGCTGTACCAGGTACTCCATGGCGAAGTGCACGCCGGAGAGATCGCGGCCCGGAATGGGAAGGTCACGCGGAACCATGGCACCTGTCGCAATGACCACGGCGTCGTAGCGGGCGCGCAGGGCGTCCCAGCTGATGTCGACACCGATGTTCACTCCGGCGCGGAAGCGGGTTCCCTCGTCGGTCATCTGCTTGAGACGAGCGTCGATGTGCTTCTTTTCCATCTTGAAGTCGGGGATGCCGTATCGCAACAGGCCACCGATCCGGTCATCGCGCTCGTAGACGGCGACGGTGTGGCCGGCGCGGGTGAGCTGCTGGGCAGCAGCGAGTCCGGCGGGTCCAGAGCCGACAACGGCGACGGTTTTACCGGTCAGGCTTTCCGGCGGGTGCGAATCGACCCAGCCGTTGGCGAAAGCCTGATCGATGATCGACACCTCGACCTGCTTGATCGTGACCGCCGGCTGGTTGATACCGAGCACGCACGCGCTTTCGCACGGTGCGGGGCACAGTCGACCGGTGAACTCGGGGAAGTTGTTCGTTGCGTGGAGACGCTCGATGGCCTGTCGACCTTCCCCGCGCCAGGTGAGGTCGTTCCACTCCGGGATCAGGTTCCCCAGAGGGCAGCCCTGGTGGCAGAACGGCACACCACAGTCCATGCATCGACCGGCCTGGCGGCGCAATTGGGTGGGGTCGCCCTGTTCGTAGACCTCTTTCCAATCCATCAAACGGATTGGGACGGGCCTGCGCTTGGGCAGTTCGCGTTCTGTGACCTTCAGGAAGCCTTTCGGATCAGCCACCGGTTACCTCCAGGATTCGGCCCCAGACAACATCGCCATCGGGATCAAGTCCTTCGGCAACGGCGTCCTGTCGGGTACGCAGCACGGCTGCGTAGTCGCGGGGCAGGACTTTGACAAATTCAGCGAGACCCGTCTCGCCGTCGGCGAGCAGGCGCGCGGCGAGCGGTGAACCGGTTTCGCTGTGGTGACGTTCGAGCAGGTCCCGGACGATCTCGACATCGGCGCTGCCGAGAGGCAGGAGTTCGAGTTCGCCAGAGGCAAGGGCCTCACGGTTGACCTTTTCCGCCGTCAGCCGGTAGACGTACGCCGTTCCGCCAGACATTCCCGCGCCCAGGTTGCGACCGGTCTCGCCGAGAATCACGGCGAGCCCTCCGGTCATGTACTCCAGCGCGTGGTCGCCGACCCCCTCGACGACCGCGGTCGCGCCGGAGTTGCGGACGAGGAAACGCTCACCAACGATGCCGGAGAGGAACATGGTTCCCTGGGTTGCGCCGTATCCAATGACGTTTCCAGCGATGACGTTCTGCTCGGGTGCGAACTCGCTTGCGGCCGGAGGCGCGATCACGATCTCGCCGCCGGAGAGTCCCTTGCCCACATAGTCATTTGATTCGCCCTCGAGCCGAAGGGTAATTCCGCTCGGCAGGAAGGCTCCGAAGGATTGACCGGCAGATCCGGTGAGGCGAACCTCGATGGACCCGGACGGAAGGCCGTTCTCGCCGTGGCGGAGGGTGACCTCGTGGCCGAGCATTGTTCCGACCGCCCGTTCGGTGTTGCGAATCGAATGGCTGAGCGTCACCTGGCCGCCGTGCTCAAGCACGTTGCGGCTCTCAGCGATGAGCTGAACGTCGAAGTGTTTCTCGAGTTCGTGCTCCTGATTGCGGGCGTGCGTTCGAGGCTCGGTCTCGGCGAACTGAGGTCCAACCAGGATCGGCTCAAGGTTGAGGCCTGAGGCCTTCCAGTGCTGGATCGCGGTGTTCGTGTCGATGAGCTCGTTGTGGCCGATGGCCTCCTGGAGACTGCGGAAGCCCAGCGCCGCAAGATATTCGCGCACTTCTTCGGCAATGAACTGGAAGAAGTTCACGATGAACTCTGGCTTGCCGCCGAACCGTTCGCGGAGAACGGGGTTCTGCGTTGCAACGCCGACCGGGCAGGTGTCGAGATGGCAGACGCGCATCATGATGCAACCGGAGACGATGAGCGGTGCCGTCGCGAAACCGAATTCTTCGGCACCGAGCAGTGCACCAATGATGACGTCGCGACCGGTCTTGAGCTGACCGTCGACCTGGACGACGACGCGGTCACGCATGCCGTTGAGCATCAGCGTCTGCTGAGTTTCAGCGAGGCCGAGTTCCCACGGCGTGCCGGCGTGCTTGAGCGAGTTCAATGGACTCGCTCCGGTTCCGCCATCGTGGCCGGAGACCAGAATGACATCGGAGAGCGCCTTCGCAACGCCGGCCGCCACGGCTCCAATTCCGGACTGGCTGACCAGTTTGGTGTGGATACGGGCGGAGGGGTTGGCGCGCTTGAGATCGAAGATGAGTTGCTTGAGGTCTTCGATCGAGTAGATGTCGTGGTGCGGAGGCGGTGAGATGAGCCCAACGCCAGCCGTCGCGTGACGGGTACGCGCAACCCACGGGTATACCTTGGTCGGCGGCAGCTGGCCGCCTTCACCGGGCTTGGCACCCTGCGCGAGCTTAATCTGGATGTCGTCAGCGTGGGTGAGGTACATACTCGTGACGCCGAAGCGACCTGACGCGACCTGCTTGATGGCGCTGCGGCGCTCAGGGTCGAGGAGTCGTTCGGTGTCCTCGCCACCCTCACCGGTGTTGCTCTTCGCGCCGAGCCGGTTCATGGCAATTGCCAGTGTCTCGTGCGCCTCCGCCGAGATGGAACCGTAGCTCATCGCGCCGGTGGAGAATCGCTTGACGATCGACTCGACCGATTCCACCTCGTCGAGGGGAACGGGCTGCCGGTCCCCCGTGCGCAACTTGAACAGTCCGCGGAGCGTCATGAGGTTCTCGGCCTGGTCGTCAATCATCCGCGTGTAGTCGCGGAAGATGTCGTAGCGCCGAGTCCGGGTCGAGTGCTGCAACCGGAAGATCGTGTCCGGGTTGAAGAGGTGCAGGGAGCCATCCCGGCGCCAGGCATACTCGCCGCCGGTCTCGAGTCTCTCGTGAGAGGTCTTGGCCGTGTTGAGCGGGTACGCCGCCTCGTGCCGCTTGAGGTTCTCCGCCTGGATGACCTCGATGCCCACTCCGCCGAGCGTTGACTGCGTTCCGGTGAAGTATCGGTCGACGAACTCCTGGCTGAGCCCAACGGCTTCGAAACACTGGGCGCCAGCGTATGACGAGACCGTGGAGATGCCCATCTTGGACATGATCTTGAGAACACCCTTGCCGAGGGCGTAGATCACGTTGCGAACGGCCTGCTCGGCGCTCACTCCGGTGATGGCGCCACTGCGGACGAGGTCCTCACAGGTCTCCATGGCGAGGTACGGGTTGACCGCAGAAGCGCCATAGCCGATGAGGGTGGCGACGTGGTGTACCTCGCGGACGTCTCCGGCCTCGACGACGATGCCGACCTTGAGCCGGTTCTCCGCCCGGATGAGGTGATGGTGTACCGCCGCAAGGATGAGCAGCGACGGGATCGGGGCGAGGTCCTTGTTCGAGTCGCGGTCGCTGAGCACGATGAACTGTGCTCCGGCCGCGATGGCCTCGTCGACCTCGGCGCAAATGGCCTCGATCCGGTCCCGCATCGCGTCTGGGCCTTCATCGAACCGGTAGAGGGCGCGAATGGTCGTCGTGGTGCGCGAGCCGTGGCGCGGGTCGATGTGCTGGATCTTCGCGAGTTCGTCGTTGTCGATGACGGGGAAGTCGAGGACGACCTGCCGCGCGTGCTCCGGACCCGAGGTCAGGAGGTTGCGCTCGGGGCCGAGGCCCAGCTTGAGCGACGTGACAACTTCCTCACGAATCGAGTCGAGCGGCGGGTTGGTGACCTGCGCGAACTGCTGGGTGAAGTAGTCGAAGAGCAACCGTGGCCGCTTGGAGAGTGCGGCGATCGGTGTATCCGAGCCCATGGCGCCGAGCGGCTCTGCGCCGTTCTGGCCCATGGGCTTGAGCAGAATCCGAACCTCTTCTTCGGTGTAACCGAAGGTGCGCTGGCGTCGGGTGACGGAGGCGGGAGTGTGCACGATGTGCTCGCGTTCGGGCAGGTCGGAGAGGTTGATGCGACCCGCGTCGAGCCACTCACCCCACGGCCGTGATGCTGCGAGCGTCGACTTGATTTCGTCGTCTTCGATGAGGCGCTGGGCTTCGGTGTCGACGAGGAACATCTTGCCAGGGCGAAGGCGACCCTTGCGCTTGACGCGCTCCGGAGCAATGTCGAGGACACCGATCTCGCTGCCGAGAACGACGAGTCCGTCGGTGGTTTCGAGCCAGCGGCCGGGGCGGAGGCCGTTGCGGTCAAGTGTCGCACCGACGAGTGTTCCATCGGTGAAGGTCAGCGCGGCCGGGCCATCCCACGGTTCCATCTGCATGGAGTTGAACTCGTAGAAATCGCGGAGCTCCTGAGGCAGGTCTGGCTGCTTCTCCCACGCCTCAGGAACCATCATCATCATGGCGTGCGGCAGGGTGCGGCCGGTCAGGGTGAGCAGTTCGAGCACTTCGTCGAACGATGCCGAGTCGCTGGCACCTGGCGTGATGATCGGGAGCAGCGGACGGATGTCGCCAATCAGCTCACTCTCGAGCTGCGACTGGCGGGCTCGCATCCAGTTGCGGTTTCCCTCAACCGTGTTGATCTCACCGTTGTGCGCCATCATTCGTAGTGGCTGGGCCAGCGGCCAAGACGGGAATGTGTTCGTCGAGTAGCGCGAGTGGACGATGGCCAGTTTTGACGCAAAGCGCTCGTCGCTGAGGTCCGGGTAGAACGGCTCGAGCTGGAGCGTGGTGACCATGCCCTTATAAACCAGCGTCCGGCAGGACAGGGAGATGAAGTAGGCATTCAGTTCGCGCTCTGCACGCTTGCGCAGGCGGAACGCCTGCCGATCGAGAGCGATCCCACTCGCGGGAGTACCGGCATCCGTCGTCTGGGTACTGCGAACGAACAGCTGCTCGAATGCAGGCATGGCCTCGAATGCGAGCTTGCCGAGGTTGGAGTCATCGATCGGAACCTCGCGCCAGCCGAGGACCTTCAGGCCCTCCGCCGTTGCGAGCTTCTCGATGCCGGCCTTAAGCGTGTGGCGGGTGTCAACGTCAAGCGGAAGGAACGCGATGCCTACCGCGTACTCGCCAGCCGGGGGAAGGTCGAAGTCGGTGACCGCACGCAGGAACTCGTCGGGCACCTGAGTGAGGATCCCCGCGCCGTCTCCGGTTCCCGCGTCAGAACCGATCGCCCCGCGGTGTTCAAGGTTTCGCAGCGCGTCAAGCGCAGACACGATGATGTCGTGTCCCGCCGTTCCACGCAGCGTCGCAACCATGGCGAGACCACATGCGTCTTTCTCACGAGCCGGGTTGTACAGCCCCTGTGCAGGGGGTACAAGACTGAACTGTGAAAAGGTGGGCCTGGGCTCCATCGATTACCGTCCTCACGTACTTACAGATTGCGCGGGACAACGGTGGCCCAGAAATGAGTGGAGGAGGTCGCTGGCCCGACATTGGGCTGAGTAGTGCTCGCGAGCGACCCGCTCGGGTTTAGAAGGCGCCGGGTAGAGGCAATCCTAGGATTTCGAGCCGATCTCGCTTGTGGCGGTGGTCTCTGACGATTCGAGTGCGTGATCAGGCTCGCTGACATCCACATAATCCGAATTAGTGTGTGTCGATTGTACACCGGAGCCGGAGCCGTCCCATTCCCGCCCGGGAACGTATGCGCTCGGTTCTATTCCGGTGTGCCGGCGTGACTGCACGATCAGGATGGCCAGGCCGATCAGGATGGCGAGAAGCGCAGCCCAGATATTGACCCGCAGGCCGAGGAAGACCTCGCTCGGATCGACCCGAATCGATTCCCACACGGTGCGGCCGAGGCCGTACCAGATGAGGTAGAGACCAAGCACTTTGCCCCACTGCAGCCGGAAGCGGCGCTCGAGCAGGATGAGGACGGCAACACCGAGGAGGTTCCAGATGACCTCGTAGAGGAAGGTCGGGTGAAACAGCGTGCCCTCGGGCAGGCCTTCAGGCCAGGCGGCGTTCGAGGAGTCGATTTCGAGTCCCCACGGCAGTGTCGTCGGTGTTCCGTACAGTTCCTGGTTGAAGTAGTTGCCGAAGCGCCCGAAAGCCTGGGCCAGCAGCAGGGCCGGAGCCACCGCGTCCGCAAACGTCAGGAAGCGGATGCCTGTCATCCTGCACCCGATCCACGCACCGATGGCACCGCCGATGAGCGCACCGAAGATGGCGATACCGCCCTCCCAGATGTACAGCGTGCGGAGAAGGTCGGCACCGGGGTAGAAGTAGTCGTTCGGATGGGTCAGGACGTGGAAGACCCGAGCGCCGATGATCCCGAGCGGAACAGCCCAGAGAATGATGTCGAGAACGATACCCGGTTCAGCGCCGCGACGGTTGAGCCGTGCGTTGGTGAGGAAGGCCGCCGCCACAATGCCCACGAGGATGCACAGGGCGTAGAAGTGGATCGTGAAGTTGCCCAGCTGAATAGAGCTGACGTCTGGACTGGGAATGCTGAGGTGGAAGGACACTGCGCTCCACGCCTTTCTCGGGATGACTGCTCGGACGTGCGCGTATAACTCTAGTTCGCGGGTGCGGTGCCTCGGGACAGTTCCCGGGCCACGGACGCGACGCTCTCAATGCCCCCGGTGGCGAGGGCCTTCACGAGCGCTGAACCGACGATGGCGCCGTCGGCGTACTCGAGCACTTCGCGCACCTGGTCTCCCGTGGAGATTCCCACTCCGACGCAGGCGTTTGTGGCGCCAGCGTCACGGAGGCGCGCAACGAGGGACTTCGCAGCCGAGTCAACGTCGGCGCGAGCCCCGGTGACTCCCATGGTCGACACGGCATAGACGAACCCACGGCTGGCTTCGACGGCCTGCTTGAGTCTCGCCTGGGTCGATGACGGCGCCGCGAGGAAGACCCGGTCGAGGCCGGTGCGCTCCGAGGCGGTCAGCCATGGTTCGGCTTCGTCCGGAATCAGATCGGGTGTGATGAGCCCTGCTCCCCCGGCGGCCGCGAGGTCGTCGGCGAATCGGTCAACGCCATACTGCACGACCGGGTTCCAGTACGTCATCAGCAAAACGGGCACGTTCACCTGGCTGGTGATCGCGCGCACCGCGTCGAAGCCGTGCCTGAGCCGGAAGCCGTTCGCCAGTGCCTGCTGGGTCGCTTGCTGGATTACCGGGCCATCCATGACGGGGTCCGAGTACGGCAGCCCGAGTTCGATGATGTCAACGCCGTTCTGCGCGATGGCGACCGCGGCGTCAACGCTCTCCTCAACCGTCGGGAATCCTGCGGGCAGGTACCCGATGAGGGCGCCGGTTCCGCTGTCGCGGCGGAGCTGTAAAACGGATGCCACGCTCGTCACGATTGTTCTGCTCCCGAATCGATGAGGTCGAAGTACCGACCGGCTGTTTCCATGTCCTTATCGCCACGACCGGACAGGTTGATGAGAATCGTCGCGTCCGGGCCGAGCTCCTTGCCGAGCTCGAGCGCACCGGCCAGCGCGTGCGCGCTTTCGATCGCCGGGATGATTCCCTCGGTGCGGCTCAGCAGCCGGAGTGCACTCATTGCCGCCGCGTCGGTGACCGGTCGGTAGGTGGCTCGGCCGAGGTCGGCGAGCCAGGCGTGCTCCGGTCCAACGCCCGGGTAGTCGAGGCCCGCAGAGATCGAGTGGGACTCGATGGTCTGGCCGTCCTCGTCCTGCAGCAGGTAGCTGCGGGCACCGTGAAGAACTCCGGGGCGACCCTTGGTGATCGTGGCGGCGTGCCGCAGCGTCTCCGCGCCTTCGCCGGCTGCCTCGAACCCGTAAAGCGCAACGTCGGGGTCATCGAGGAACGCATGGAAGATGCCGATGGCGTTCGAGCCGCCTCCGACGCACGCGGCGACCGCGTCCGGGAGTTTTCCGGTGAGCTCAAGGACCTGGGCCCGGGCTTCCTCGCCGATGATCTTTTGCAGGTCGCGAACCATTGCCGGGAAGGGGTGTGGCCCGGCGACCGTTCCGAAGATGTAGTTGGTCGAGTCGACGTTGGTTACCCAGTCGCGCATGGCGTCGTTGATGGCGTCTTTGAGCGTGCGCGATCCGGTCTTGACGGCGACAACTTCGGCTCCGAGAAGGCGCATGCGGGCGACGTTGAGCGCTTGCCGCTCAGTGTCGACCTCACCCATGTAGATCACGCAGTCGAGTCCGAACAGGGCAGCAGCGGTCGCGGTTGCGACACCGTGCTGGCCGGCCCCGGTCTCTGCGATCACGCGGGTCTTACCGATCCGCTTGGTGAGGAGGGCCTGCCCGAGCACGTTGTTGATCTTGTGTGAGCCCGTGTGGTTGAGGTCTTCGCGCTTGAGGATCATGCGCGCTCCCCCGCCGTGCGCCGCGAAACGCGGAACTTCGGTGATGAGCGAGGGGCGACCCGTGTAGGTCTTGTGCAGTTCGGTCAGTTCGGCTGCGAACGCGGGGTCGACCTTCGCGAGCTCCCACGCCTCCGACAATTCATCGAGCGCCGCAACGAGCGACTCAGGAACGAAACGTCCCCCGAACTCGCCGAAGTATGGGCCTGTTTCGTCCCGTAGTGCCATGTGTCTATACCGCCAGGAATTCGCCGAGGGTGAGAATGGGGTCGTTGGTCACGAGCGCTTCGCCGATGAGGACAACGTCAGCGCCGGCCGCACGGTAGTGGGCGACGTCGGACGGTGCAAGAACGGCGGATTCCGCCACGCGCACGACTCCGGAAGGAATTTGGGGAGCGAGCTCGCCGAAAAGGTTGCGGTCGAGTTCGAAGGTCGAGAGGTTGCGCGCATTTACGCCGATCAGCTCGGCGCCGAGGTCGAGCGCTCGCTCAAGCTCCTCCGCGCTGTGCGTTTCGACCAGCGCCGTCATCCCGAGTTCGCGGATCAGTCCGTACAACTCGGTCAGCGTCCTGGTGTCGAGCGCGGCGACGATGAGCAACGCAAGGTCGGCTCCGGAGGCGCGCGCCTCGAACACCTGGTACGGCACCGAGATGAAGTCCTTGCGCAGGACGGGGATCGACACGGCTTCGCGAACGTTTTCGAGGTCGGCCAGTGATCCCTTGAAACGGCGGCCCTCGGTGAGCACGCTGATCGCGCTTGCTCCCCCGGTCTCGTAGGACAGCGCGAGTTGGGCCGGGTCAGCAATCTCAGCGAGCGGTCCGCGGGACGGACTCGCTCGTTTGACCTCGGCGATGATTTTAACGCGGTCGGCAGGAGCAAGAGCCGACAGGGCGTCAAGCGCGGGCGGTGCAGCAAGCGCGGCGGACTCTACGTCTGAGAGCGGTCGTGTGAGTTCACGATCGCGGGCATCCGAGAGTGCGCCGGCCATCAGATCGGCCAGCACGGGCTAGTGTCCCTTGGCCGCGTACTTCGAGCCGTTGACGCCGTAGCCGACCTTGGCCAGGATCCAGCCTACGATCGCGCCGACAACGAGAAGCCCAGCCGAGGCCCACACGAGCCACGGCATGTCGAGCCAGAACGCCACCGTACCGATGACGAACGCGATCAGCATGATGGTCACCGCCGTCCACGCGGCTGGTGAGTGGCCGTGTCCGAGGTCGGTTGACTCGTCGCTCATGGTTCTCCTTCAAATCTTGGTGCGTATTCAGTCTACCGGGTGGGTGCACCGGCCCGGTCGCGTGTTGCGGTGAGGGGGGGGGCTTAGCGGGTGGGGTCGTCCCCGCGTGAGAGTTCGTCCCAGCTGTCGACGGCGTCTGGCATCTCGTCGCCCGCGACGGGCTCCATCCGCACGGCAGAGTATTTCTTCGACGAGCGGGGCCAGACCCGGGCAGTAACCACGATGCCGATGCCCGCGGCCGCGATCAGTACCCCGAAGGCCAGGGTCAGGGCTGGCCATACGGAGAGCGACGTTGAGTTGACGATCGCAGCGACGGATGATGCGCCGGCGATGCCCGTGGCATCCGTTACTGCAGGTTCAGCCGCACCGACGGGATTGCTGAAGACGAGGATCGCAGACAGTGCAATGCTTGCACCGAGCAAAAGCTGAAGGACCCCGAGGATGTAGCGGAAGCCGATGCCGGCGATCGCCAGCGCCGCCGCGAGGGCGAGGGCGGCCAGCGACAGTGCCGCCAGCGCGGGGGCAGCGATGCTGCCATCGACGGGGAGCGGCTCACCGCCGGGCTCGGTCAGGGTGACGGTCAGCCACTGCTGGGTCCAGGCGATGAGGGTGAGTCCTGCAAGCGCGAGGGTGCCGAGCATGAGCGAGTACTTGACCCGCTTGCGTGGGCTTTTCTGTGGTGGTGACGCGTCGGTCATTTCACCCTCGTCATTGCGTTGGCAACGGCAACGGCGCGAAGCGGTGCTGCTGCTTTGTTCTGGGACTCAAGAAATTCACTGTCGGGGTTGGAATCGGCGACGAGGCCTCCCCCGGCCTGCACATAGGCAACGCCGTTCATGATGGTCGCCGTGCGGATGGCGATGGCCAGGTCGGTGTCACCGGAGAACGCGAAGTAACCGACGACTCCCCCGTACACGCCGCGCTGAGCCGGTTCGAGCTCGTCGATGATTTCAAGTGCCCGCGGCTTGGGGGCGCCCGAGAGCGTTCCGGCCGGGAAAGTGGCCTTGAACACGTCGACGGGTGACGCACCCTGTCGGAGGTTGCCCTCCACGCTTGAGACCAGGTGCATGATGTGGCTGAACCGCTCAATACGCATGAACTCGGTGACCTCGACGGTACCCGCCGTGCAGACCTTGAGCAGGTCGTTGCGGGCCAGATCGACAAGCATGAGGTGCTCGGCGCGCTCTTTCTCGTCGGCGGCGAGCTCAGCAGCAAGCTCCGCGTCGGCCTCTGGCGTTTCGCCGCGCGGCTTCGAGCCCGCGATCGGGTGGGTGAACACACGACCCTTGTGCACCTTGACGAGCGCCTCGGGTGACGAGCCGACGATCGAGTACGGCGTGCCGTCGACGGTGTGCAGGTTGATCAGGTACATATACGGGCTCGGGTTGAGAGCACGCAGGATGCGGTACACGTCGATCGGGTCCGCTTCACACTCCTGATCGAAGCGCTGGGAAATGACAACCTGGAAGATGTCACCGTTACGGATGTGTTCCTTCGCGGTGACAACGGAGTCGAGGAAGTCTTTCCGGCGGGTGCGGTGCGTCGGCGACGGCGGCGTCGTGAGATCGACGTTCGCGAGCCACGCCTCGCTCGGTTTGGCGAGCTGAGACTGCATGATGTCGAGCCGGTCCTGGGCGTTCTTCCATAGGACGTCCGTGCTGTCCAAACCGTCGTTGAGGACGTTGGCGATGAGCTGCACGGTACCGGTGCGGTGGTCGATGACGACGAGGTCCGCCACAAACGACAGCGCCTGCCCCGGAACGTCGAATTCACGTACCGGCTGGTTGGGCAGGCGTTCAATCTGCCGGATGGCTTCCCAACCGATGAACCCGACGAGCCCACCGGTGAGCGGTGGGTGGCCCTCGATGGGTGGAGTCTCCCAGCGGCGGTGCAACTCGGAGATGGCTTCAAGCGGCGTCAGCGTGTCGGTGTTGCCGAGGGCCCGTTTGGCGCTGATGCCGTAGTCGAGCCAGGTCACCGCGTTCTCGGTCTGGGTGAGCACGCCGAAGCTCGAGACACCGACGAAGGAGAACCGCGACCAGATGCCACCCTGCTCCGCCGACTCGAGCAGGAAGCTCCCCGGCCGGTGGATGGCGAGTTTGCGGTAAATGCCCACCGGGGTCTCACCATCGGCGAACAGTTCGCGAATCACCGGAATGACCCGGTGATCGGCCGTGAGCTGCCTGAATGCCGCGCGCGTAGTGGTGCCTGCTGATGTCGGCGCAGAATGATTAGACATCGTCGTCCTCGTCGCTGTCGGGCACGTCACCAATGACCGGGTTGAGCTCACGGGAGTCGAAGCAGGTGCGCGTCCCGGTGTGGCAGGCCACCCCGACCTGTTCGACCTGGATCAGCAGGGTGTCATTGTCACAGTCGAGCGAGGCGCCGCGAACGTATTGAGCGTTGCCTGACGTGTCGCCCTTGCGCCAGTACTCCGACCGCGACCGCGACCAGAAAGTCACCCGCCCCTCGGTCAGTGTGCGCCGGACGGCCTCATCATTCATGTAACCGAGCATGAGCACTTCGCCGGTGTCCCACTGCTGGATGATGGCGGGAACGAGCCCGTCAGGGTTGAAGGAGATGGACTCGATTGTGGATGAGACGCTCATGAGCGCACCAGGATCCCTTCGCTTGCAAGCTCTCGTTTCACGTCACCGATCGTCAACTGACCGGAGTGGAAGACGCTCGCGGCCAACACGGCGTCTGCACCGGCCGCGATGGCCGGCGGGAAGTGTTCGACCCGCCCCGCGCCGCCAGATGCGATCACCGGGACGGAACTGATGTCACGCATGAGAGTGAGGAGTTCAAGATCGAATCCCTCCTTGGTGCCGTCAGCGTCGATGGAGTTGACGAGCAGCTCGCCTGCTCCGCGTTCGATGGCCTCACGTGCCCAGGCCAGCGCATCGAGCGTTGTCTCGGTGCGTCCACCGTGGGTGGTGACCACGAACCCGGACTCGGTGGTTTCGGACCGCTTGACATCGAGTGAGAGCACGAGCACCTGCGCCCCGAATCGATCGGCGATCTCGCCGAGTAGGGCCGGGCGGGCGATGGCCGCGCTGTTGACGCCGACTTTATCGGCGCCGCTGCCTTGCAGGCGCGCGACATCTTCAGTGCTGCGGATGCCTCCCCCAACGGTGAGGGGAATAAACACCTGTTCCGCGGTCCTCGTCACAACGTCGTAGGTGGTTGCCCGATTGTCGACGGTGGCGGTGACGTCCAGGAAGGTCAGTTCATCGGCACCCTGCTCGTAATACCGCCTGGCCAGTTCAACCGGGTCGCCGGCGTCACGCAGATTTTGGAAGTTGACGCCCTTGACGACGCGGCCGTCGGCAACGTCGAGACAGGGAATGACGCGGCAGGCTACGGTCATCGTCCGCTCCGCCCTACAGCCTCGCCGCGTGGATGGCGCTGACGAGGATGGCGCGAGCGCCGATCTCGTAGAGTGCATCCATGATCTGGTTGGTGTGCGCGCGCGGGACCATCACCCGGACGGCCACCCATTCCTTGTCGCGAAGAGGTGAAACGGTTGGTGATTCAATGCCGCCGGCGATCGCGGTCGCCTGATCGAGCAGCCGCTCGGGCAGGTCGTAGTCCATGATCACGAACTCGCGAGCGACGAGCACTCCCTGCAGGCGACGGCGGAGCGTTGCCAGTCCTGGTTTCTCCTCCGGGGCGCCGATCAGGACAGCCGTTGATTCGAGGATGACGGGCCCGAAGATGTCCAACTCCGCTTTACGCAGCGTCGTACCGGTTGAGACAACGTCAGCGACAGCATCCGCTACGCCCAAACGCACCGCAGATTCAACCGCACCATCGAGGGGAACGAGGTCGACCGAAACGTTGTGGTCGGCGAGGAATGCGCCGACGAGGCCGGGGTAGCTGGTTGCGACTCGGAGACCGGCGAGGTCCTCCAGCGCGGAGAACTGGCCGACGGGTCCAGCGAAGCGGAAGGTTGAGTCTCCGAAGCCGAGGCTCTCGATCTCGACGGCTTTCGATCCTGAGTCGAGCAGGAGGTCCCGCCCGGTGATTCCCACATCGAGGGCACCCGAACCGACGTAGGTTGCGATGTCCCGCGGGCGAAGGAAGAAGAATTCGACGTCGTTTCTGGCGTCGATGAGGTGAAGTTCTTTGGGGTCGCGGCGACCGGCGTATCCGGCCTCTGACAACATCTGTGCGGCCGTCTCGGCCAGGGAACCCTTATTGGGCACTGCAATTCTCAGCATGGGTAGTTCTCTCGGTAGGTGATCGAATCGTGGCGGCGGGAGCGCGCTCCCCGTTCGTCACAGATGTCGATAGACGTCCTCGGGCGAGAGTCCTTTGGCGATCATCATGACCTGCAGGTGGTAGATCAGCTGGGAGATCTCTTCAGCGGTCTCGGTGTCACTCTGGTATTCGGCGGCCATCCACACTTCGGCGGCCTCTTCGACAATCTTCTTACCGATGGCGTGGACGCCAGCGTCGAGTTCGCGGACGGTGCCGCTGCCTTCCGGCCGGGTGTGGGCCTTGGCAGAAAGCTCAGCGAACAGATCGTCGAATGTTTTCACAGGTATCAGGGTACTAGCGATTGGAGGTGTGGTCGTGCGCGTGACTCATCGCAGTGCGTCTCAGAGTGTCGATCTGGAGCGCAGGATTCTCCGCAGCGAACACGCTTGAGCCCGCCACAAAGGTGTTGGCACCCGCTTCAGCCGCAATCCCGATGGTGTCTTCGGTGATTCCACCGTCGACCTGGAGCCAGAGATCGGCGCCGGTTCGCGCGGCTGTCTCGGCGAGTAGCCGGAGCTTGGGCATTGTCTCCGGCATGAACTTCTGCCCGCCGAAGCCGGGCTCGACCGTCATCACGAGAATCTGGTCGAACTCATCGAGGAGCTCAAGGTACGGCTCAGCGTCGGTTCCGGGTTTGAGGGCCAGGCCGGCGCGAGAGCCGATCTGCCGCAACCGTCGAGCGACAGCCACAGGGTCTGACGTGGCTTCAGCGTGGAAGGTGACACTGAAGGCGCCAAGCTCGGCATACCCCGGAGCCCAACGCTCGGGCGCGTCGATCATGAGGTGCACGTCGAGTGGAATCGGCGAGACGTCCTGGATGCGGCCGACCATCCCGGGGCCGAAGGTGAGGTTGGGAACGAAATGATTATCCATCACGTCCACATGCACCAGGTCAGCGGAACTGATCGAGTGCAGGGCACTCTCCATGTTCACGAAGTCAGCGGCCAGAATGCTGGGGTTGATCCGGATTGACATAGCTCGAGCCTATCGAACCGCGGCGGCTCAGACTTTGGTGATCAGCGCGATGAACATGGCGTCTGTGCCGTGGCGGTGCGGCCACAACTGCACGGTGGTTCCTGCCCGTTCGGTTTGCTGGTCGCCGAGGTCGATGGGTTCCCGAGCGACGGACTGCACGACGGCAGCGGTATCGAGGAGCTCGGCGCCGTCGCCCAACCGACGAAGTGAGTCCAGCACGACGCTGCGGGTTTCCGCGAGGTGCGGCGAGCAGGTGACGTAGGCAAGCACTCCCCCGGGTTTGAGCGCGGCGAACGCCGACAACAGTAGCGACTGCTGCAGTTTGGTCAGGTCACCGACGTCCTTGGCCGTCTTGCGCCATCGCGCTTCAGGTCGCCGGCGCAAGGCGCCGAGTCCGGTACACGGGGCATCCACGAGGATGCGGTCATACGACTCTGGCTGCATCTCGCCGATAGTGGTTCCGTCGAGCTCAGTTACTGGAATGTCGCCCGGCACCGGAGCGACAGCGCGGCGCACGAGTTCGGCACGCGCCGGCACCACTTCATTGGCGGTGAGATGGGCACCGGAAAGTGCTGCTTCGGCACCGAGGAGTGCCGTCTTGCCGCCTGGACCGGCACAGAGATCGAGCCACCGTTCACCCTCTGCGATCGGGCGGGCCCGGGTGAGCGCGAGGGCGGCGATCTGCGAGCCTTCATCCTGCACCCGGAGGCGACCGGCTTCATGTCGAATGGCGGTGTCCGGGTCGCCACTGGCCAACACGAAGCCGAAGGGCGAATAGGTGTCTCGCTCGGCGTCGTCGGGCAGGGAAGCGAGCCCGGGAAGGGCGATGAGGTTCACCCGCGGGGCGGCGTTGTCGGCGGCGAGCAGGTCTTCGAGTTCATCGGTCCGACCCTCAGCGGCGAGGGCCTGTCGAAAGGCTCGGACAATCCACGCCGGGTGCGCGTGCTCGGTGGCCAAACGGTCGTCGGTCGTCTTCGCCGTTGCGAGCACCCGTTCTTTCCACTCCTCAGGAGTGGAACGGGAAAGGGTGCGGAGCACTCCGTTAGTGAATCCGACAGCGGACCGAGACCCGACACTCCGGGCGAGGGTGACCGACTCGTTGACCGCGGCGTGCTGGGCGACCCGGGTAGCGAGCAGCTGATGGGCGCCGAGGCGCAGCACGTCCAGGATGTCGGGGTCGATGTCGCTGACCGGCCGGTTTGCGGCCAGGGCGATGACCCGGTCGTAGTAGCCCCGCATGCGGAGGGTGCCGTAGGTCAGTTCGGTCGCCAGCCCGGCATCGGCCGTGTTGAGTGCCTGACGGCGGATCAGAGTCGGCAGCAGGAGGTTCGCGTACGCATCGTCACGGCTGACCGCGGAGATCACGTCGAACGCGACCCGGCGTGAGGGCTGGACAGGAGCTGGAGTGTATGGCGCGGCATTCATTGTGTGGCTTCTACTCTGCCACGATTTGCGGGTCGTGACCGAGGCCCCGCCACCAGTCGGCGGCACGCATGGCCGCCTTGCCCGCCGGTTGAACCGTCACCAGCTCAAGCGCGGTTGACCCGGTACCGATGAGGACGATCTTGTCGCGCATCGTGATCGTTCCTGGCGGCAGGGTAACGTCGGTCCGCGCGCGCGCGTCGAGGATCTTGAACCGCGCGCTACCGATCGTCGTGTGCGCGCCGGGCTCGGGCGTGACGCCGCGGAAGCGGTTGTATAGAACGTCTGCCGGTTCGGTCCAGGCAAGCCGGCCGTCGTCGAGTGTCAGTTTCGGAGCAAGAGTGGGTTCTCCCGATTGAGGCACCGCCGTGGCATTTCCCCGGGCGATGTCGTTGACAACCGACACGAGAAGTGAACTGCCGACGTCGGCCAGTTCGTCGAGCAGCTCTCCCGCCGTGATGTCCGGACCAACCGGATGCTCCACTGTTCCGTAAAGGTCACCGGCGTCGAGCTCGGGCACCAGCTGAAACACGCTGGCTCCGGTGACCGTGTCGCCTGCAATGAGTGAGCGCTGCACTGGCGCTGCTCCGCGCCACGCAGGGAGTAGAGAAAAGTGCAGGTTGATCCAGCCGTGACGGGGCGTCGACAGCAGCGGCTCTCGCACGAGTCCGCCGTACGCAACGATGACGCCGAGGTCAGCGTCGAGGGACCGCACTGTGTCGGCCATGCTCTCGGTCAGGCGGTTAGCCTTGAGCACCGGGATGCCCCGCGCAACAGCGGCTTCGGCGACCGGCGACGGCGTGAGAACGCGTTTTCGGCCGAGCGGTGCATCTTCTCGCGAGATCACGGCTACTACTTCGTGCTCGGTGTCGAGGAGCGCGAGCAGGCTGGAAACGGCAACGGACGGTGTCCCGGCAAAGACAAGCCTCATGCGAAAAACGGGGTGGTGCGGGTGGTCATGACAGGATCTCCGGGTCGTCGAATCGTACCTTCAGTGTAGGAGCCTGCCGATACGCAGCCTTGCCGGCTGGTGGCTTTCGCCGTTTGGTCGCGTTCTTCACCACGGTCGCCCGCAGTTCCCTGGCCGCAGCCTGCGCTTTGCCGTAGTCCAGCCGCAGGATGGTGCGCACACCGTTTTCGGTTGGCACCGGTCCGAGCACGTCGGCAGGCACCAGCGAGGTGACAGCAGCGACCGCTTCGCTCACGGCTGCATCATCTCCAGTGACGGATGCTACGCGTACCGCGGGTGGGAATCGTAACGTGCGTCGGTCGGCCAGCTCTGCGGAGGCGAACGCCGGTTGGTTCCAGGTCGCGAGGGCCGTCGCGAGGGTGCCGGAGACCCCGGTCAGGACGACCGGCGCCCCCGGTGCGCTCAGCGCGGCCGCGTTGGACCACCAACGCAGGCAGTCCTCCGCGATGCGCAGGGACTCGGCTGCGAGCATTCGGTCACCGTCGAGAAGCAGCACGGCCGCGTATCCCCCGTCGGCGACGGGTTCGGCGCCGCGGGTGGCGATCACGAGGGCCGGCGAACCGGAGACACCAATCACCTGCCGTTCGCCGTCGGACACGACGACCTTGACACCGGGAAACGCGCGCCCGAGTTCTTCGGCGGTCCGCCCGGTGCCACGGGTCACCAACCGCAGCTTCGTGCCCTCACAGTTGTCGCAGGACCAGTTGCCGGCGATCGCACCGCACAGTGTGCACGCGGGAAGCGCACCCGCTCGAGGGATCCCCAGCGGTCCGGAACACACGGTGCACCGCGCCGCTTGAGTGCACCGTGCGCAGGCGATGACCGGAGCGTATCCCGGCCGGGCGACCTGCACAAGCACGGGACCCTTCTCAAGCGCCTCCCGCGCCTGCCGCCAGGCCAGCGACGGGATGCGCGCGGCCACGGCGCCGGGTTCGACGACGTCCGACTGCGCCGTGAGCATAACGCGCGGGGTGTACAGGCGGGTCGGCTCGACCGGGGTGAGCCAGCCCATCTCGACGAGCCTCTGAACGTCAGCACTGCGACTGTGACCGGCGAACACCAGAGCGGCGCCGGACTCTTCCTGCCGCACAAGGGCGGCGTCGCGTGCGTGGACGTATGGTGAGAGCGGCTCGGAATGCAGTGGGTCACCGTCGTCCCAGACCACGAGAAGCCCGAGCTTGGCGGCAGGGGCGTACACCGCTGAGCGGTTGCCGAGGATGATCCGAGGTGCGTCGGTGAGGCAGTCGAGAAATGACCGATATCGCTCGGCATTAGATTGTCTGGCGTCGACCCTGGTGAGCTGCTCGAGCGGAACCCGGCGCTCCAGTGCAGCCTGCAACTGATCCTGGTCCCGGTAGTCGGGCAGAGCCACGATGACGGAGGAACCGCTCGCCAGCACGCGCTCACTCAGTTCCGCGATGGTGACGGCCCAGCGGCCCACCCATGCGCCTCCGATGTCAGCCACCGTGGGGATGGCGGCCAGCGCGACCCGGCCCCCGGCGTCGACAGCGTCGGTGAGCGCCACCGGGTAGTCCGATACACCGGGCAACGTCGCGGTCATTGCGTCGGACGTCGGCGCGACCGCCGTGTCGTCGGTGTCGTCGGCTTCGGCTTCTTCGGCGTCCTGGGTATCGTCCCGGGCTTCGGGAGCTCCGGACCGGAGAGCGTCCTGCTCGGCCAACCAGGCTTTTTCCACCCGCACCTGCCGTGGTGGGATGGCCAGCCGAAGGATGTCGGTTGCCGACCCGGCCGCGCGATCAGCCAGCCGTCGGGCAAGACTCCACAATTCGGGCGTGAGCACGGGAACCGGCGACACGACGGAGTCGATGGGGCTCAGTGCGCCCTCGAAACCATCGGCCTTCTCCGCCACCTCAACGATGTACCCACGATTGAGCCGCCCCGCCGAACGGAACGGCACCATCACTCGAACGCCCGGAATCGCCGTATCGGCGAGTTCAGGCGGAATGCTGTAGTCGAAGAGGTGGTCGAGCTGAGGAAGCGGTGAGTCGAGAGCGACCCGGGCGACGCGAGCGGGTGCGGCATCCACCGGCGTGGTTTCAGCCGGCGTCGTCATGGTTACAACCCGGCCGCGCTCTGCAGGTCGGCAACCCGGTCGAGCCGCTCCCAGGTGAAATCGGGAAGCTCACGACCAAAGTGCCCGTATGCCGCAGTCGCAGCGTAGATCGGACGAAGCAAATCGAGGGAAGAGACGATGGCTGCGGGGCGCAGGTCGAAGACATCGCGAATG
Organism: Okibacterium sp. HSC-33S16; assembly: GCF_024171565.1. Taxonomy (GTDB): domain Bacteria; phylum Actinomycetota; class Actinomycetes; order Actinomycetales; family Microbacteriaceae; genus Mycetocola_A. The sequence continues at coordinate 964,260 of NZ_JALJZZ010000001.1, read as the reverse complement.
GCGTCGACGATGGTCGTTTCCGAGACCTTTGCAGTACCGAAGGTCTCGACATAGAGGCCGACGGGCGCGGCCTTGCCGATGGCGTACGCAACCTGCACTTCGAGCTTGTCGGCGAAGCCAGCGGCGACTGCGTTCTTCGCAACCCAGCGCATGGCGTATGCCGCGGAACGGTCGACCTTCGACGGGTCTTTTCCGGAGAAGGCTCCCCCGCCGTGCCGCGCAGCGCCACCGTAGGTGTCGATGATGATCTTGCGACCGGTGAGCCCTGCGTCACCCTGCGGCCCGCCGATGACGAATCGACCGGTCGGGTTGATGAGGAAGTTGACGTCGGAGGTGTCGAGGTCGACGGTGTCGAGTACCGGCTTGATGACGAGTTCGGCGACGTCGGCGCGGAGCCGCTCCACGTCGATCCCGTCGCGGTGCTGGGTCGACAGGACGATGGTCTCCACGGTGCGTGGGGTGATTCCGTCGTAGCCGATGGTGGCTTGCGTCTTTCCATCCGGGCGGAGGTAGTCGAGCTCGCCGGACTTGCGAACCTCGGAGAGCCGCTCGGCCAGCCGGTGGGCGATCCAGCCTGGAACCGGCATGAGCTGCGGCGTCTCGGTGGTGGCGTAACCGAACATGATGCCCTGGTCGCCGGCGCCCTGCGCGTCGAGCGCGTCGGAGCTCGACTGTTCACGGGCCTCAAAGGCCGAATCAACACCCTGTGCGATGTCGGGCGACTGCTGGCCGATCGACACCGAAACGCCGCACGACTTTCCGTCGAACCCGACGTCGGAGTGGTCGTAGCCGATCGACGTCACCAGTTCGCGGATGAGGGCGGGAATCTCGACATAGGCCTCGGTCGTCACTTCACCGGCAACGTGCACGAGCCCGGTGGTGACGAGGGTCTCAACGGCAACCCGGCTGTGGGGATCTTGCTCGAGCATCGCATCGAGGATGCTGTCGGAGATTTGGTCGCAAACTTTGTCTGGATGCCCTTCGGTGACAGATTCCGAGGTAAACAGGCGCAGCTGCGTCATACCAACTCCAAGTGGGACGGGGTGAGTTCGGGCTAGCGGGAGACGAGTGAGTCGAGGATGCTGTGTGCAACGTCAAGCTTCTCGCCCGAGGCCTTCATCACTATATCTCCGCCCCGTGACAGCATCACGACACTGTTACGGTCGGTGGAGAATCCTTCCGACCAGCTCACCCGGTTGAGGACGAGGTAGTCACAGCCCTTACGCTCAAGCTTCGATGCACCCAGTTCGATCAAATCGTCCTCGGAGTCGGCGGTCTCGGCCGCGAACCCCACGACGAGTCCGCGCGGGTGCGATGCGGCCAGGGTGGCGAGAATGTCGGGGTTCTTGACGAGAGTGAGGGTTAGTTCGTCCCCCGTCGTTTCTTTCTTGATTTTGGCCTGGCGGACTTCGGCCGATCGATAGTCAGCAATAGCGGCGGCCATGATGGTGATATCTGCCGTCGCCGCGGCATCCGTCACCGCAGTCAGGACGTCCGCCGCCGTTGGAGCCGAAATGACCTCGATGCCGTCTGGCACGGGCACCTCCAGGTGGGAGGCGATGAGGGTTACGGATGCGCCTCGGGCAGCCGCGGCCGTCGCGAGGGCCACCCCCTGCTTTCCGCTGGAGCGGTTGCCGATATATCGGACCGGGTCGAGCGGTTCTCGAGTGCCACCGGCGGTCACCACGACGCGCTTGCCGATGAGATCTTTCGCCGTTGGCCGTACTCGCTCGAGCGCTGCGGCGACGATGGTTTCCGGTTCTTCCATTCGACCCGGGCCTGAATCGTTTCCGGTGAGCTGGCCGGATGCGGGGCCAACGATCGTGACGCCGCGGGCGCGGAGAGTGGCGATGTTCGCCACGGTCGCGGGGTTCTGCCACATTTCGGTGTGCATGGCCGGGGCAACGACCACGGGAGCTGTACTTGCAAGCACGGTGTTGCCCAGCAGGTCATCGGCGAGCCCTGCGGCCAGTTTCGCGATGGTGTTGGCCGTGGCCGGTGCGATGACGATGAGGTCGGCGGCCTGGCCCAGGGCAACGTGGCGAACTTCGGCGACACCCTCATAGAGTTCGGTGTGCACCGGGTTACGCGAGATCGCCTCGAGGGTCGGCCTGCCGACGAATTTCAGGGCGCCAGCGGTCGCAACGACCTGGACCGAGTGTCCTTCTTTCACGAAAAAACGGATGACACCGACCGCTTTGTATGCGGCGATGCCACCCGTAATGCCGACAACGACGTTCAGTGTGCCTGTCATCGGGAAACGCTGAAACTATTCGGCGATGGGGCGCACAACGAGCTTGTCTTCGTTGATCTCGTGAAGAGCAACGGACAGTGGCTTGTCTTCCACCTGCGAGTCGACGAGCGGGCCGACGTTGTCAAAGAGGCTGCCTTCATGCAGGTCAGCGTAGTAGTCGTTGATCTGACGAGCGCGCTTCGACGCGAAGATCACGAGAGCGTACTTCGAGTCGACCTTGCTCAGCAGGTCGTCGATGGGCGGGTCAATGATTCCCTTGGGTTTTTCAGCCATAACTGAAGTTCACACTCCTCGTGCGTTGCGGATTTCTGGAAGAAGGCCGGGAAGCGGCAGCATCACAAACAACCAGGTATCGGTACCTGTGGTGTTCGCCCGTTTCGGCACTGTTTTTACGAAGTGCGCCGGGGTCGTGCGCCGCGAGTCTTAATCAAGTCTACGACCTCTTGGGCCGCCTCAGCCACTGTGCCGTTCACAACGCGGTAGTCGAACTCCTCTTGGGCAGCCAATTCGTGCCGTGCAGTCTCGAGTCGACGTTCCCGTTCCTCGGCGTCTTCGGTTCCGCGGCCGACGAGGCGGCGGACCAGTTCGTCCCAGCTCGGCGGGAGCAGGAAGACCAGTGTCGCCTCGGGCATTGCGGCACGCACCTGGCGTGCGCCCTGGATGTCGATCTCGAGCAGAACGCTGTCACCGCGGTTGAGTGCCTCGTCGATCGGCGCGCGCGGGGTGCCGTATCGGGATGCGTTGTGCACCGTGGCGTATTCAAGCAGCTCATTCTCCGCGATGAGCCGATCGAACTCGGCGTCGTCGACGAAGAAATAGTTGACGCCCTCAACCTCACCCGGTCGCGGACGACGCGTCGTCGCTGAGACCGAGAGCAGTACGTCCGGGTAGTTCTCTCGGATGTAGCTCGCAACGGTACCCTTGCCGACGGCGGTCGGGCCGGCCAGCACGATCAGGCGCGAGCGCTTGTGCCGGCGGTTCTTCGACTCGCGATCGGCGATGAAGTCGCGGATGCGCAGACGTTGGTTCGGGCCGAGCCCGCCGAGGCGCTTGGCCTCTGAGATCTTAAGGTCGCTGAGAATGCGGCTCAGTTTGGTGCGGCCGATCGCCGGAACACTCAACAGGAAGTCAGTGACACGCATGCGACCGGCGACACCGTCTGGGTCAGCGAAGGCGTCATCGAGGACGTCCAGCGCGGACACCGCGCCCGTCGCGATGCGGTTCTTAACCTCTGCGCGTCTGCGACGAGCCTCGACGGCCGCGCGTGACGCCGCGACCCGATCGACCTCTGGCGGTGTTCGGACTGTTTGCTCAGGCACTGGCCTGCCTCACATTTTCTGCTCGAGTGCTCACGGCGTTTCGGATCCCTTCAGGGCCCGCGCCGAGCACGCTTCGTGATTCGGAGACGATAACACCGCTGGACAGTGCACCGTAGATGGACCGCATGGCTGGAACCGATGCACCCTGGTGGCCGAAGCCCGGAGCGAGCACCGGAGGCACCGGGGTCGGCGACACCTCAAGGTCAAAGTCAGCGAGGTTCAGCGTTGCACCGATGACAACGCCGATCGAGCCGAGGCCCGTCGCGCTGTGCGTGCCGTTCCAGGTATTGACCTCATCGAGGATTGTTCGCGCGACTGTCGTGCCCGAAGGCATCCGTGCCTGCTGGAGAGCTGATCCTTCAGGGTTTGAGGTCGCGGCCAGAACAAACAAGCCTTTACCGGTCTGCTCGGCTAGCGCGCTGGGCGCGGCGAGCGACCCGACACCCTGATAAGCACTCACTGTGAGCGCGTCCGCCTCGAGCGGCGAACCCGGGGTCAGCCAGGCCTGGCCGTACGCCTCGACGCTCGTGCCGAGGTCACCCCGCTTGCCGTCTGCGATGACGAGGATCCCCCGCTGTCGTGCCGACGCCAGGATCTCCTCAAGCGCGGCGTACCCGACGGAGCCGAACCGTTCGAAGAATGCCACTTGTGGCTTCACAATGCCGGCGTTGCCCTCAACAGCGTCGAGGACTCGCAGGCCGAACTCGCGAGTGCCCGCTGCGGAGTCCGGCAGACCCCACTCGGCCAGGAGCCACGGGTGCGGGTCGATTCCCACACATAGGCGTCCCAGGCCAGCGAACACACGCTCGAGTCGTTCTCCGAAGGTCAGCGTCATGCCCGCGACGCCCGATCCAGCGCGTACTCCTGAAGTGAGCGCACGTCGAAGCCGTTGCGCACGGCCTCGATCGAAGCCACGGCGGCGGTCAGCTCGGCGATGGTCGTGAACAGGGGCTTGTCTTCGGCAACCGCGGCCGCTCGAATCTCATAGCCGTCTGCACGACCGCTTCGACCAGACGGCGTGTTGATGACGACGTCCACTTCGTGACGGTTGATCAGCTCAACGATGGATGGCTCTCCGAGGGTGGACTCGTCTCCCTCGCTGAACTTGCGCACGGTGCGGGCAGAAATGCCGTTGCGGTTGAGGATTTCCGCTGTGCCCTCTGTGGCCAGAATGTCGTAACCGAGCTCCTGGAAACGGAGGATCGGCAGCACGATGGAGCGCTTGTCACGGTCGGAGACCGAGACAAAGACCGTGCCGGACAGCGGCATGCCGCCGTACGCTGCGGTCTGGCTCTTCGCGAATGCACGCGGGAAGTCCTTATCGATACCCATGACCTCACCGGTTGAGCGCATCTCAGGGCCGAGGATCGAGTCGACGATGCGACCTTCCTTGGTGCGGAACCGCTTGAACGGGAGGACGGCTTCCTTGACGGACACCGGAGAATCCATCGGGACGCGTGAACCGTCGACGGCGGGCAGGAAGCCCGATTCCTTGAGCTCCGCAATGGTGGTTCCGGTCATGACGAGGGACGCCGCCTTGGCCAGCGGAATGCCGAGCGCTTTCGAAACGAACGGCACGGTGCGGGAGGCGCGGGGGTTCGCTTCGAGCACATAGAGGATGCCGGCACCGATCGCGAACTGAACGTTGAGCAGACCCTGCACCCCGATGCCCTGCGCGATGGCAAGTGTGGCGTCGCGGACGCTGTCGATCTGGTCGCGGCCGAGCGAAATTGGCGGGAGGGTGCAGCTGGAGTCACCAGAGTGGATACCGGCCTCCTCGATGTGCTCCATCACGCCGCCAATGTAAAGTTCGTGGCCGTCGTAGAGCGCGTCGACGTCAATTTCGATGGCGTCGTCGAGGAACCGGTCGACGAGCAGCGGGTGCTGGGGGCCGATGATGCCCTGGTCTGCCATCCGATCGAAGTAGTCCTCGAGCGACGCGGTGTCGTAGACAATTTCCATTCCGCGGCCGCCGAGCACGAAGCTGGGGCGAACGAGGACCGGGTATCCGATGCCCTCGGCGATGGTGATGGCACCGGTGATCTCGGTAGCGGTTCCATTCTTCGGCGCGAGCAAGCCAGCCTCGGCCAGGATGCGGGAGAACGCGCCACGCTCCTCGGCGAGGTCGATGGCTTCCGGTGTGGTGCCGAGGATCGGGACGCCCGCTGCCTTGAGGCCGGGAGCGAGACCGAGGGCGGTCTGCCCGCCGAGTTGAACCACCACACCGACGAGCTCACCCGACTGGCTCTCGGCGTGGATGACCTCGAGGACATCCTCGAGGGTGAGCGGCTCGAAGTACAACCGGTCGGAGGTGTCGTAGTCGGTGGACACGGTTTCGGGGTTGCAGTTGATCATGATCGTCTCGAAACCGGCGTCGCTGAGCGCAAACGAGGCGTGCACGCAGGAGTAGTCGAATTCGACACCCTGGCCGATGCGGTTCGGGCCGGAACCGAGGATGACGACCTTGCGGCGGTCGGATGGTTCGACTTCCGTCTCGGCGTCGTAGCTCGAGTAGTGGTACGGCGTAAGCGCAGGGAACTCGCCCGCACAGGTGTCAACCGTCTTGAAGACGGGGCGCACGTCGAGGATGTGTCGAACCTCACGTACCTGGTCTTCACCGAAGCCGCGGAGCTGCCCGATCTGAACATCAGAGAAACCGTGGTTCTTCGCGGTGACAAGGACCTCGGTATCAAGTACAGCCGCCGTGCGAATGTACTCGGCGACCTCATTGATGAGCACGATCTGGTCGAGGAACCACGGGTCGATCTTGGTGGCTTCGAACACCTGCTCCGGCGTCGCGCCCATGCGCAGCGCCTGCTGCACAACGACGATCCGACCGTCGGTCGGTACAGCAGCGATCTCGAGAAGTTCGTCGACCGACCGGGTCTCTTCACCCCAGGAGAAGCTCGATCCACGCTTCTCCAGCGAGCGGAGCGCTTTTTGCAGGGCTGACGAGAAGTTGCGACCAATCGCCATCGCCTCACCGACGGATTTCATGGTTGTCGTCAGCGTGGCATCCGCTGCGGGGAATTTTTCGAAAGCAAACCTCGGAACCTTGACGACGACGTAGTCGAGCGTGGGCTCGAAGCTCGCTGGCGTGACCTTGGTGATGTCGTTCGGGATCTCATCGAGCCGGTAGCCGATGGCGAGCTTCGCGGCGATCTTGGCGATGGGGAAGCCGGTGGCCTTCGACGCGAGGGCGCTCGACCGGGAAACACGGGGGTTCATCTCGATCACGATGATGCGGCCGTCGGCCGGGTCGATGGCGAACTGGATGTTGCAGCCACCGGTGTCGACGCCGACCGCGCGGATGATGTCGATACCGATGTCACGGAGCTTCTGGTACTCGCGGTCGGTCAGGGTGAGCGCTGGGGCGACCGTGATCGAGTCACCGGTGTGCACGCCAACCGGGTCAACGTTCTCGATCGAGCAGACCACGACCGTGTTGTCGGCCGTATCGCGCATGAGCTCAAGCTCGTACTCTTTCCAGCCGAGGATGGACTCCTCGAGAAGGACTTCGGTGGTCGGGCTCTGGTGCAGGCCGTCGCCGACGATGCGGCGCAACTCTTCCTCGTTGTAGGCGAAGCCTGAACCGAGGCCGCCCATGGTGAACGAGGGACGCACAACGAGGGGGTAGCCGAGGTCCTCGGCGAAACCGACAGCCTCCTCGACCGTGTGGGCGATGTATGACCGGGCTACATCAGCGCCGGCGTCGAGCACGAGCTGTTTGAAGATCTGGCGGTCTTCACCCTTGTTGATGGCCTCGAAGTTCGCGCCGATCAGCTCGACGTTGTACTTTTCGAGGATGCCGTGCTCGTGCAGCTGAATCGCGGCGTTGAGCGCGGTCTGGCCGCCGAGGGTCGGCAGGATCGCGTCGGGTTTTTCCTTCGCGATAATCGTCTCGATGACTTCCCAGGTGATCGGCTCGACGTAAGTGGCGTCGGCGAAGTCCGGGTCGGTCATGATGGTGGCGGGGTTGGAGTTGACCAGGATGACGCGAACGCCTTCTTCACGGAGCACGCGGCATGCCTGGGTTCCCGAGTAGTCAAACTCGACGGCCTGCCCGATAACAATGGGGCCCGAACCGATGACGAGGACGCTTGAGATGTCGTCGCGTTTTGGCATTAGTTGTTGTCTCCTGCTGGGGTCTGGTTATTCGCGATCACGAGGTCGCGGAAGCGATCGAAGAGGTGATTGGCGTCGTGCGGGCCCGCGGCCGACTCCGGGTGGTACTGAACGCTGAATGCCGGGATATCGAGGCAGGCGAGTCCCTCGACCACCTGGTCGTTGAGGCTGTAGTGGCTGACCGTGACCCGGCCGAATCCCTCGGGCGACTGGTGCTCTCCCTCGATCGGGAGGTCGACCGCGAAACCGTGGTTCTGCGAGGTGATTTCAACCCGGCCCGTTGTCTTGTCGAGCACCGGCTGGTTGATTCCGCGGTGGCCGAACGGCAGCTTGTACGTGCCGAAGCCGAGTGCACGACCGAGCAGCTGGTTGCCGAAGCAAATGCCGAAGTACGGGACGTTCTCACGCAGCACGTCGCGCAGCAGGGTGACGTGGGCGTCTGAGGCAGCGGGGTCTCCCGGGCCGTTCGAGAAAAACAGGGCGTCGGGCTTGAGGCTCAGCACGTGGTCGGCCGTGACGTTCTGCGGTAGAACGAGCACGTCGAAACCGCGCTCGGAGAGATAGTTGACCGTCGACTTCTTGATGCCAAGGTCGAGCACGGCCACCCGGCCGATGCGCTCGCCCTGTGCGGGAACTTCGTAGGGGTCGATGGTCGAGACGTCACCGGAGAGGTTGCGGCCGGTCATCTCGGGTCCCTGGCGCACCTGGTCGAGCTGCTCGCCGTCGGAGAGCGTAAAGTCCGCACCGGAGAAGATGCCGGCGCGCATGGCGCCACTCGACCGAATGCGGCGGGTCACCGCTCGGGTGTCGATGTCGCTGATGCCGACGATGCCGTCGCGGCTGAGCTCGCTGTCGAGGCTGTTCTCGGAGCGGAAGTTCGACACCATGCGAGAAGGGTCACGCACGACGTATCCGGCGACCCAGACACGATTCGACTCCATGTCTTCGGCGTTCATGCCGGTGTTGCCAATGTGCGGCGCCGTCATGAGCACGATCTGGCCGGCGTATGACGGGTCGGTGAGGGTCTCCTGGTAGCCGGTCATACCGGTCGAAAAGACAACCTCACCGAGTGTCTTTCCGGTCGCGCCGTACGCGCGGCCGACGTAGCGGGTGCCGTCTTCCAGGACGAGGACGGCCGGTTCTGCTGAGCCGAATGTGCTCATGATTTCTTCCTCTCGGTGGAAGTAGTGGGGGCCGGAGCGGATGAATCCGGGCCGGTCGACGTAAGTGACGCCAGGGCGTCGAGAACTGCAGCATGCTGGGTCGAATCGATCACGCGAACATAACTGTCGACATCCGTCTCGCCGCTTCGCCAGGCGATCGCGACGAGGCCGTCCGATTCGACAACACGATCGATCGTCCAGGTGGCAGGAAGTGACGAACGGATGCTGTGGGCTGGCAGAAAGATCGGCTCCTGTCCGGGCACGGAGATGACAACACCTTCGGTGGCGACGGTGAGCTCGGCACGGGCCCGAAACGCGAGACCACGGATGGCCAGGCGTTCGAGCGGTCGGTCTGCCTCGGTGGTGGCCACGTAGAGCACGTCGGCGACCAGGATCGGGTGGATGCCGGCGTCGGGAAGGGACTCCCCCGCGGTCAGGCCGCTGTGTCGTCGAACTCGGCCGCGCCACGCCAGCCACATCCCCACGAGCAGGAGCGCGAGGAGCCCGAGTACGAGGATGGCGGGAATCAGGCGATCAGACATGTGTGACTGCCCTTCTGTTGGTGAGCGCGTGCTGTGCCACTTCCCCAGCGGGGCGGAGCGCGCCGTCGAGGACGGTGGCATATCCGTCGTGGAAGGTGGCCACCACGCGGCCGGGCAGCGTCAAGTCCAGGTAGGGCGAGTTGGTGCCCTTGCCGGCCAGGTGCTCGGTGCCGAAGGTTCGCGACGCCTGCGGGTCATAGAGCACGACCTGGGCGGGAACTCCCTCGATGATGCCCTGGCCGTGGCGTGAAATTCGACCGATTCGAGCGGGGGTGGCCGAGAAGACGCGAGCGAGATCTTCCCAGTTGAGCAGGTCGGTGTCGATGACGGATGCCTGCACAACGCTGAGGGCGGACTCGAGGCCGACCATGCCGTTGGCGGCGGCATCCCACTCGCAGTCCTTGTGCTCGGTGGGATGCGGTGCGTGGTCGGTGGCCACGATGTCGATCGTGCCGTCGGCGAGAGCCTCGCGCAGGGCAAGCACGTCCTCCTGGCGCCGGAGCGGAGGGTTGACCTTGTACCGGGCGTCATAGCTGCGCACGAGTTCTTCGGTGAGCAGAAGGTGGTGTGGGGTGACCTCGGCGGTGACCTGGATGCCGCGGGCTTTGGCCCAGCGGATCACGTCGACGCTGCCCGCTGTCGATACGTGGCAGACGTGCAGCCGCGAGCCGACGTGCTCGGCGAGCAAGACGTCTCGGGCGATGATCGACTCTTCGGCGACCGCGGGCCAGCCCTGTAGGCCGAGCTCGCCTGAGACGGCGCCCTCGTTCATTTGGGCGCCGACGGTGAGCCGGGGGTCTTGGGCGTGCTGGGCGATGACGCCGTCGAACGACTTGACATACTCGAGTGCACGGCGCATCAGCAATGGGTCTGAGACGCAGGAGCCGTCGTCGGAGAACACCCGCACCCGGGCGCGTGAGGTGGCCATGGCGCCCAGTTCAGCGAGCCGCTCCCCCGCAAGGCCGACGGTCACAGCACCGATCGGTTGCACGGTGGCGTAGCCGGCTTCCTGTCCGAGGGCGAGCTCTTGTTCAACGACGCCGGCGGTGTCTGCCACCGGTGAGGTATTGGCCATCGCGAAGACCGCAGTGAATCCGCCGGCCGCCGCGGCCTGTGTTCCGGTCAACACAGTTTCGCTCTGCTCGTAGCCAGGCTCCCGAAGATGGGTGTGCAGGTCGACGAGCCCGGGCAGGGCACGGAGTCCGTCCGCGTCGATGACCGTCGCCCCCTGAGGCGACAGTGCGGTACCGAGTTCGGCGATGATTCCGTCTGCGATGCGGATGTCTGTGGTGCGGCCGTCCGCGAGGGTCGCTGAACGCAGGAGGTAGGTGTTGGTTGTCATGATTATGCGTCCTCCCGATCGCCAGACAGCAGCAGGTAGAGTGCGGCCATCCGCACAGAAACTCCGTTGGTCACTTGTTCACGAACCGTGGACTGGGGTGAGTCGGCTGCTGCAGCGGAGATTTCCAGGCCCCGGTTCATTGGACCGGGGTGCATGACAATGGTAGTCGCCGAAAGGGTGCCCAATCGTCCATCGTCCAGTCCCCAGCGCTTCGAATACTCCCGGCTGTTCGGGAAAAACGCGTCACGCATCCGTTCGGCCTGGATGCGGAGCATCATGACCACATCGGGTTTCTCGGCGAGAGCCGCGTCGAGGTCATAACCGACCGTCACGGGCCAGGCCGCCGTGTGCACGGGAACGAGCGTCGGCGGTGAGACCAGGGAGACCGTCGCTCCCAGAGTGGTGAGAAGCCACATGTTCGACCGAGCGACGCGCGAGTGCAGAATGTCGCCGACGATGGTCACCGTGAGCCCGTCGAGGTCTTTTCGTCGCGAGGCGGCGCCGTGCACGCGCTTCCGAATGGTGAAGGCGTCGAGCAGCGCTTGAGTCGGATGTTCGTGGGTGCCGTCACCGGCGTTGAGAATGCCGGCGTCGATCCAGCCGCTGGTCGCGAGCGTCTGCGGGGCGCCCGAGGCGGGATGCCGGATGACGACAGCATCGGCTCCCATCGCCTGGAGGGTCTGCGCGGTGTCTTTGAGACTCTCCCCCTTGGATACGCTCGATCCTTTTGCACTGAAGTTAATGACATCCGCGCTCAATCGTTTGGCTGCGGCTTCGAACGAAATCCGGGTGCGGGTGGAGTCTTCGAAAAAGAGGTTGACGACGGTCTTGCCGCGCAGGGTGGGAAGTTTCTTCACCTCGCGCAGCTGGGTGTCCGCCATGTCCTCGGCGACGTCGAGGAGGGCAACCGCCGCATCGCGGCTGAGGTCACGCGTTGACAGCAAGTGACGCATCAGGCACCCATCTCATCGATCGAGACGAGATCGGCTCCGTCGAGCTCGGCCAAGTGCACGTTGATCCGTTCGTTCTGTGCGCTGGGCAGGTTCTTGCCAACGAAGTCCGGCCGAATCGGGAGTTCGCGGTGCCCCCGGTCAACGAGGGTGGCGAGGCGCACGGCGCGCGGGCGACCGATGTCGCCGATGGCGTCGAGGGCGGCGCGAATGGTGCGACCGGAGTAGAGCACGTCGTCGATGAGCACAACGGTCTTGCCGTCGATGCCCGACGCGGGAATGTGGGTCGGTGCCGGGGTCCGGGTCGGGTGTTTCGCGAGGTCGTCGCGATACATGGTGACGTCGAGTGAGCCGGCGTCGATGGGCGTCGCCGCGAATCCTGAAATCAGGGCGGCGATGCGATCGGCGAGGATCACGCCTCGGGTCGGAATGCCGAGAAGAACAAGGTCGTCTGCGCCTCGATTGGACTCAAGAATCTCGTGGGAGATTCGGGTCAACGCTCGAGCGATGTCAGCCTGCTGAAGTACGACGCGCGCACTCATGCCGACTCCCTTCTCCGTCTCTCTGGACGGCGTTAAAGGTTGTCATTGATGCTCCGACTCTAGCAGTCGTCACGTGGTCACTTCGTGAGGTTACGGACCGGTCCGCCGTCGGTCGGACCGGTTCGCTCCTGATCTGGTTCTGCCCGGTCAGTGAAAGTACGGTTTTCGAAGCAACCAGTCGGGGATGGTGACGACCGGTCTGCCCTCCTCCATCGTGATCACGAAGATGCCGGTGTCGACCATGTGGTGGTGAAACCAACAGAGCAGGATTCCGTTGTCGACCGAGGTGGGGCCGCCTGCGCTGTGCTCGACCACGTGATGGGCTTCACAGCCGGTCGCCGGGACCTGGCAGCCGGGAATCCCGCACGTCGGCCCGTCCCGGGCGATCATGCCCATGCGTTGCTCACGGTTGAACGCCCGTTTGGTGGTGCCGAGGGCTGCGATGCCGCCGTCCGGCCTCAAGTACACCGGAATGACGTCGCTGTCGCAGAGGATCTGCTGCACGGCCGAGTATGGGAGAGCGTCACTGATTCCGACAACGTCGGCGGTGCCGGCACGCCGGTCAAGAACGTCGGTGGTGACGCTCACGATCACGGTCGGGCCGCCCCCGAGACGGTGGGCGCATCGCTTGAGCGCGCCAGGGAATCGATCATGGCCGCGAACACGTCGGCGCGCTGTTGCCCGGCGGTGCGTGTGTCACGAAGTTTGCCTGACCGCCCGCTCCCCGTCGTCACGACGGGCGCCGTACTCGTACCCGTTGCTGGTGCGTCGCCACGTCTATCGCCCCCGCCGACGGCATGGGCCGAATCACTCCCCCCACCTTCGTCGGCAGTGTCGGGAACGAACCGCGGATCGGTGCGGAGGCTCAGCACGGCGTCGAGGAGCGCGTGAAGTTTCGCTCCAACGTCGAGGGTCACCCGGCCACCGAACGCTATCAGGCCGTCTTCCGCCGTGCGACGCACCCAGAAGTCACGGTTGTGGAACGCCTTCTCTGCGCGAGCCTCAATGCCCCTCTCGTCGAGCCGATCGCGCCAGGCCCGGGCCTGCACAGCAACGAGGTCGGTTGGCACGGGGAGCCCCAGCGCGTCTGAGGTTCCGGCGGCCTGGTCGACCAGCGCGCGCTCCGCCATAGTGAGGTGCTCGGCATCGGCGCGGGGCGCGACGAGGGTGAGTTCGCGAGTGATGACATCCGCTGTTTCGATGCTGATCATGCCGGCACGGAACGCCTCGGCAACCTGCGGGAACAACGGCGGCAGCGCCTGCCCAACACTGACCCGCCGACTGGTTCGGGAGCCGACCCGAATCAGCCGGTTCGCCGTCGCCGACGAGACGCCCGCGATCTGCTCCAACAGGTGCGACGGTCGCGGATAGTTAAACCTCGTCGCCAAACCCTCGGCTCCGAGTACAGGGTCGCTGCGAACCGCGACCTCGTGACCGGCCGCCGCAAGAATTGTCTCGGCGCCGCGTCCCAGCGCTGCCGCCTTCGAGACCAGTGAGAGAAGAGTGTCGTGTGACAGCCGGTTCAGGTGATCGAGATTCAGCCCGTCGAGCACCTCAGACATCTGGACGAGAACACCGTCAAGCGCTGCATCTGCCGGGTCGGATGCGACCGGAAGAACAGCACCTGAGGTGTTCATGAATTCAGTACACCACCCACCGCTGACACACCCGCTCGGGCCGCAGGCGGCACGAAGCGCCGCCTGCGGAAATCCAGCGTGACCTGTCCATACAGTTATTCGACCACGAACCACCGACATGGCCTTGTCGCCGGAAATATCCCCCGCCGTGGGTTGTTGGACTGGGTGTGCCTCCCGCCGATTCCCTGCCCACCGTCTCGCCCGAGGTCGATGTCGTCGTCATCGGTGCTGGCCAGGCTGGCCTCTCCGCCGCCTACCACCTGCAGCGTCGGGGATTTGTCCCTGTCACATCGAAAAGTGAGCGAACGGATGATCGCAGCTACGTCGTTCTTGACGCTGAACGTGGTCCGGGTGGCGCGTGGAGACATCGTTGGAAGAGCCTGGTGATGGCGACGGTCAACGGCATCAGCGACCTTCCCGGAATAGAGAAGCCCGACGTGGATCCGAGCATGCCGAGCTCGGAGTTCCTCACTCGATACTTCGACGACTACGAGCGGGAGCTGGGGCTCGCCATCGTGCGACCGGTTCGCGTCAGCGGCGTGTTCCGTGAGGACGACAATCCAAACGGCCAGCTTCGTGTGGAATCGGATGCGGGCACGTGGCGGACGCGGGCGGTCATCAACGCCACCGGAACGTGGACACGACCGTTTTGGCCGCTCTATCCCGGTCAGTCGAGCTTCCGCGGTCGGCAGCTGCACGTCGCCGACTACGTCGCAGCGTCGGAATTCGCCGGCCAGCACGTTGCCGTGATCGGCGGCGGAATCTCAGCGGTACAGCTTCGAGCGGGTCGACGTGCTCCTCTGGGCCACCGGCTTCCGCCCAGCGATCGACCACCTCGCGCCACTCCACCTGCGTGCGCCGGGTGGCGGTATCGCGATCGACGGCACGGCGGTGCGCCAGGAATCCCGCGTGCACCTCGTCGGGTACGGCCCGTCGTCGTCGACGATCGGCGCGAACCGGGCGGGCCGTTCCGCTGTGGCCGATGTCATCCGAATGCTCGATCGATTCGATGGTGAGCGCCAGGTTGCGACTCGTCCTCCCGAGCTGTCATTGGAGCGAGGCGCGTGAACGACAAACGCCCGCCATCCGAGAACGATGACGGGCGTGAGTGCGGGAAAAGCTAGCCGTTGGCCTGCGCGATCTTCCCGAGGAGTCCGTTGACGAATCCGGCCGAGTCGTCGGTCGACAGCGTTTTCGCTGACTCGACCGCCTCGTCGATGGCGACGGCCGCCGGTACCTCGGCGTTGAAGAGAATCTCCCAGACGCCGATGCGCAAGATCGCACGGTCGACCGCGGGCATGCGCGCCAGGGACCAGCCCTGGGCGTACGTCTCGATCTGCTCGTCAATTTCCTCGGCGTTGTCGGCGATGCCGTCGACGATGTCGCGGGCGTAGAGCCAGCTGGCCTCACGGTCGGGCTCACTTGCCGCGCGCTTCGCCTCAACGGTGAGCGCATCGCTGAGCGAGATTTCGCGCAGGTCAGCTCCGTACAGAATGTCGATGGCCCGCTTGCGGGCCTTGCTTCGAGCGCTCACTAGTCGTTGACGCGACCCATGTAGTCGCCGGTGCGCGTGTCGACCTTGACCTTGGTGCCCTGCTCGAGGAACAGCGGTACCTGGATCTCGTAACCGGTCTCAACAGTGGCGGGCTTGGTGCCACCGGTTGAACGGTCGCCCTGCAGGCCAGGCTCGGTGTAGGTGATTTCCAGAACAACGGATGCCGGCAGCTCGACATACAGCGGGTTGCCGTTGTTGAGCGCGACGGTCACGGCCTGGTTTTCGAGCATGAAGTTGGCGGCGTCTCCGACGACCGAAGCGGGAACGCTCAACTGGTCGTAGTCGGCGGTGTCCATGAACACAAAGGCGTCGCCGTCGTTGTACAGGTAGGTGAAGTCGCGGCGGTCGACGTTTTCGATCTCGATCTTCGCGCCGGCGTTGTAGGTGCGGTCGACGGTCTTGCCTGACACGACGTTCTTCAACTTGGTGCGGACGAACGCGCCACCCTTGCCGGGCTTGACGTGCTGGAACTCAATGACGTTCCAGAGCTGGCCGTCGATGTTGAGGACAATTCCGTTCTTGATGTCGGCGGTAGATGCCATGAAGAGGGGGTTCCGTTTCAGTGGGAAGTCAGTGTGGTCCGAGAGGACCGATGAAGCGAGTTTACCGCAGCCGACGCCTCACGCCGGGCGAGCAGCTGTGAGACGGAGCACAGCGTCCAGTGCCAGCCGGTAGGAATCGAAGCCGAAACCGGCGATGACGCCCGTTGCGACACCCGAGATGACGCTGGTGTGCCGGAACGTTTCGCGGCTGTGCGGGTTTGAAATGTGCACTTCCACCAACGGTATGCCGGCCTTCGTGACGAGCGCAGCGGCATCCCGAAGTGCATAACTGTAATGCGTGAAAGCCGCAGGATTCAGGATGACCGGCACCGAGGCATCCGTCGCTTCATAGAGCCATGCGATGAGCTCGGCTTCATCATTGGTTTGGCGGACGTCGATCGTCGCGGCATCGCCGGCGCTTGACGCGAGGATCGCGCGCAGGTCGTCGAGGTTGGCGGTACCGTACACGTCAGGCTCGCGGGAACCGAGCCGGCCGAGGTTGGGGCCGTTGAGCACGAGGATGCGGGTCATCTTATGAACCTATCTCCTGGTAGGCGGCAAACAGCAGGGCCGTCTCGGGTCCGGCGAGGACCGTGGGCTTCGCCAGGTCGTCGAGCACGATGAAGCGGAGCATGCCGGCGCGGGCCTTCTTGTCGCGCTGCATGGTGGCGAGAAGGGTGTTCCAGCGGCCAACCGGGTACTCGGTGGGAAGTGAGAGCGAATCGAGGATGCTGCGGTGCCGGTCGGCGACGGCGTCGGGAAGGCGCCCGGCCAGGCGGGACAATTCGGCCGCGAACATCATGCCTACCGCGACGGCCGCTCCGTGGCGCCACTGGTAGCGCTCGGCATGTTCGATCGCGTGGCCCAGGGTGTGCCCATAGTTGAGGATCTCGCGGAGGCCGCCCTCTTTGAAGTCCTCGCTCACAACGCGCGCCTTGAGTGCGATCGAGAGCTCGACGACGCGGCGGAACTCATCGGAGGACGGGTCGGTGACCCGATCGACATCAGCCTCGATGAGGTCGAGGATCTCGGGCTCGGCGATGAAGCCGCACTTCACGATCTCGGCAAAACCGGCAAGGATCTCATTTTTCGACAGTGTGGTCAGCAGGTCAAAATCGACGAGGACACCGGCGGGGGCGTAGAAGGCGCCGACGAGGTTCTTGCCCTCGTTGGTGTTGATCCCGGTCTTGCCGCCGATCGCCGCGTCGACCATGCCGGCGACAGTGGTCGGGATCTGGACCAGTCGGACACCGCGCAGCCAGGTAGCCGCAACGAATCCCGCGAGGTCGGTCGTCGCTCCCCCGCCGAAACCGATGACAGCATCGGTGCGGGTGAAGTCGGCCTGGCCCATGATCTGCCAGCAGAACGCCGCCACTTCGACCCGCTTGCCGGTTTCGGCGTCGGGGATCTCAGCGAGGAGTACCTGGTAGCGGTCGGCCAGCGCGGCGCGAAGCTCTTCGGCCTGCGTTGCGAGTGTGGGCGGGTGCACGAGGAGAACCTTCTGAACGGCGTCGCCGAGGGCGAGTGGCACACGGTCGAGGATGCCTCGGCCGACCTCAACCGTGTACGCGTCGGCACCCGTCACCTCGATCGAAGTGATGCCGCGGTTGGAAGCGTCGTCTGTCATGCTCGTCCTTTCGCCCAGGTGGCTATGTTCTCGGCGATTCTCTCGATGGGCTCGCTCGAGGTGTCGAATCGGGTGGTGGCGAGTGCGTCGTAGACGTCGCGACGCTCATCGTAAATCCGCTGCCACTCGCCGGTTCCGTTCTTGAGCAGCGGTCGTTTCGACGTGTTGATGCGCGCGGCTACGGCCTCAGCGGACACCGTGAGGAGCACAACGGTTTTTCCGGCCAGGGCGCCGCGGGTCTCGGGATGCAGCACGGCACCACCCCCGAGGGAGACGACGGCCTGCTCGCTGAGCGCGGCAGCAACGGCCTCCTTCTCAAGCTCCCGGAACGCCGACTCGCCCTGCGTCTCGAAGATGTCAGAGATGGGACCGTGTTCGGCCACGATCAACTTGTCAGTGTCAAGAAACGGCACATCGAGCGCCTTGGCGACGCGTCGGCCGATCCGGGTCTTTCCGGCGCCCATGGGCCCGATGAAGACGAGTGGGTAGAGCGGGCGGACCTCGGTCACGCCGGGAAGTCCGCGGTGGACTCACTCGCCGTGCGGAGACCGGTGGGGATCGAGGCGAGGTAGCTGGTCAGGTTGCGCCGGGTCTCGTCGACCGAGTCGCCACCGAACTTTTCGAGGACGCTGTTCGCGAGGACCAGCGCAACCATGGCTTCGGCAACAACACCGGCGGCCGGAACCGCGCAAACGTCGGACCGCTGGTGGTGCGCGCCGGCCGCCTCGCCGGTCGACACGTCGACGGTGCGTAGGGAGTGCGGAACGGTGGCGATGGGCTTCATGCCGGCTCGCACGCGCAGCACGGTTCCTGTGCTCATTCCGCCCTCGGTGCCACCGGCCTTGTCGCTCGACCGGGCAATCTGGTCACCGATCTGGAACAACTCGTCGTGTGCGTCGGAACCCCGGCGGGTCGTGGTGAGGAACCCGTCGCCAACCTCGACGCCCTTGATGGCCTGGATACCCATGAGGGCCTGGGCCAGCTGGCCGTCCAGCCGGCGGTCCCAGTGCACGTGTGAGCCGAGTCCGGGCGGCAGCCCGTAGGCGAGCACCTCGACGACGCCGCCGAGGGTGTCTCCGTCTTTCTTGGCCGCGTCGACTTCGGCGATCATCAACTGGGAGGTGGCCGCGTCGAAGCAGCGCAACGGATCGGCGTCGAGCGCGTCCACGTCGCCGGGCGTCGGCAAAGCGGAGCCCTCGGGAACGCGAACGGGCCCGATCGACAGGGTGTGGCTGACCAGGCTGATGCCCAGCTCGGCCAGGAAACCTCGAGCGACGGCGCCGAGCGCGACGCGTGCGGCGGTCTCGCGGGCGCTCGCGCGCTCAAGAATGGGCCGAGCCTCGTCGAAGTTGTACTTCTGCATGCCGACCAGGTCAGCGTGGCCTGGCCGCGGACGGGTCAGCGGGGCGCTGCGGCCGCGGGACTTTTCGGTTTCCTCGCCGGGCTCCGGGTTCATTACCTCGACCCACTTGGGCCACTCGGTGTTTCCGATCCGCAGTGCGATCGGGCTGCCGAGGCTGAAGCCGTGACGCACGCCACCGGAAATGTTGAGTTCGTCCTGCTCGAACTTCATTCGCGAACCACGCCCATAGCCGAGCTTGCGGCGGGCCAGGTCGGCGCGAATGGCGTCGAGTGAAACGGGGACGCCGGCGGGAAGACCCTCGACGATTGCAATGAGTTCCGGGCCGTGAGACTCTCCGGCTGTGAGCCAACGAAGCATGGCTCTATCCTTCCACAGCGCCCGAGGTCGCTTGACCTGTGTGACGGTCAGGAGCTCAGCGGGATCCCGTTCCGGTCGAGCCCGACGGAGGTCAACATGGCCGAAAGCACGGCCTCTTCGTCGTCGAGGGGCTGGAACGGGTCGTTGGTGAGAAAGATACGGACCTGCACCAAGGCTTGGTGCACAAGCATCGATAGTCCATTCGCAACGGTGCCACCGGCATCCGCCCATATTTTGGCAAGTGGGCTGGGCCAGGGCGAATAGGCGACATCGAGCAGAGCGGCGGTGGTTCGGACGTCGACGGGATAGTCGATCGGCGACTCCGTGCCGCCGGGCAGGGTGCTGATCACCAGGTTCGGACTGGCTCGCTCCGTGCCGTCGGAAAACGGGTGCAGCGAGACGATCGCTCCGGCCCGGCGGCCGAGGTCAACGAGCGGCGCCGACTTCTCGGGAGTTCGAGCGAACACCGACACCGAGACCGCGCCCAGCTCGGCAGCCGCGACGACGGCACTCGCTGCGGTCGCTCCCCCGCCCAGAATGTGCACGTGCGGAGTGGAGACGACGCCGACGGCCTCGAGGGCTCGGGTGATGCCGGCGACATCGGTGTTGTAACCGAAGAGGGCTCGGGCAGGCCCAGCGCCGACGAGGCGAAGGGTGTTGACGGCTCCGGTCAGTTCGGCCATGGCGTCGCGCGTGCCAGCCAACTCGAACGCCGCACCCTTGAGCGGCATGGTGAGCGAGAGCCCGCGCCAGCTCGCGTCAAGGTCGGCAACGAGAGGTGCAAGCTCGGCCCCGGTGACCTCGCGGGAGCCGTAGGCCCAGTCCAGCCCGAGCAGATCGTATGCGGTCCGGTGCAGCAACGGGGACTTGGAGTGGGCGATGGGCGACCCGAGAACGGCAAGTCGGTCAGTCATCAGCAGCCCTTGTCTGGGTTCTCCGAGCACCAGGTTTTGAGCTGAGTGACGGCTGCCTGATGCTCTTCCACCGTGTTGGTGAACACCGTTTCACCGGTGTCGAGGTTGACGGTCACGAAGAAGAGCCAGGAACCTTGTGCGGGTGCCATGGCCGCAGCGATGGCCGTGTCGCCCGGGCTCGCGATCGGGCCGATAGGCAGCCCGGCGCGCTGGTACGTGTTCCACGGGGTGTCGGATTCGAGCGCTTGCTGGGTCGACCAGACCGACCCGGCCTCGGTGGTGTTGCCGTACTGCGCGGTCGAGTCCATTTCGAGCTTCATATCCGCAGCCAGGCGATTCTGGATCACTCGACTGACCTTGTAGAAGTCTTCCTCGACCCGGGCTTCGCGTTCGACGATGGACGCGATGGTCAAAATCCGTTCCCGGTCCTCGACCGGCACCGCGGCGGCGTCGAGTGCTTTGATCGTGCGATCGACGAGCACCTGGATGATCTGCTGCGCGGAGAGATCGGGGTCAAAGGTGTAGAGCGCCGGGAACAGCCAGCCTTCAATTGACGGAGCAGTCGGCGCGATTCCGTAGATCGTCGGGTCCGCAACGGCGGCCTCAAAGTCGGCGACCGGTATCTCGGTGCTGGCCGAGAGCTCGGCGAAGATGTCCGCACCCTTCATGCCCTCCCGCACGAGAACCGTGCGCTCGACCTTGTTGGCCGGGTCAAGCAGCGCGTTGAGAGCGGATTTCGCGCTCATCTCCTTCTTCAGTGCGTACACACCGGGATGGAACACCGGTTCGGGCTTTCGGGTCAGAAGAATTTCGTAGAACGCGTCAACGGTCTTGGTGACGCCGCGGGTTTTCAACGTGCGGGCGATGTCCTGACCGGTATCCCCCGACGCAATCGACACGAGAACTTCCCCGCTCCCGGATCCCTCATAGTCGATCGGTTCTTTCCACCCCATGACGTTGCGAATCTGCGGCTCGAACGTGTTCCACACGTAGAGTCCACCACCCGCGATGCCAGCCAAAACCACCAGGGTCACGATCGACGCGATCAACCCGCGGTGTCGACCTTTTTCCCGTCGGGGGTAGGTCGATTCCGTGGCGCTGGCAGCCCGACGCTGCGACCGGGTCGACGCCGCTGCGGCGCGTTCGGCTTGCTCGCGCGCTTCACGTCGAGAGGTGGGAGGCACGTCCCGGGTCGGGGCGTCTTCTGTGGGCTCAGGCTCTTTCGGCGCGAAGATCGCGTCGAAGGGATCGTCGCCTTGGGGTGGCTCGGGGGTCACGTCCTAGGTTCCTTCATTCAGTCCGACGAGGGAACCTGGAGGGTACGAACTGCCGCGCTCCGCGTCGAGGGCATGCTGCAGGATGATCACCGCAGCGACTTGATCGACAATATTACGTGATCGGCTGGACTTTTTGCCCGAAGAACGCAGCGCGGAGTGAGCAGAAACCGTCGACAGGCGCTCATCCACAAGACGAACAGGGCGAGCGGATGCCGTCGCCAGCTTCTCAGCAAACGTCACGGCGTCGTTCGTTGACGCTGTATGCGAACCAGACAGCGCGAGCGGAAGACCCACCACGAACTCGATCGGGTCAAGTTCCGCCGCGATCTCGAGAATCCGACGGATGTCGGCATCCGAATCCAACGAACGTGCAACCGTCTCCAGCGGAGTCGCCAACATTCCATGGAAATCCGAGCGAGCGAGCCCGACGCGGACCTTTCCCACGTCGATGCCCACCCGGACTCCCGTGCGCATGGCACCCGTCACGGGTTACCTCGTCGCCGCGTCGACAATCGCGGCCAACGCGCTCGGGATCGCCGAGGCGTCAGTACCGCCGCCCTGGGCCATGTCGTCCTTACCGCCGCCGCCTCCGCCGAGGATGCCGGCTGCGGTTCGGGCAAGCTGCCCGGCCTTGGCGCCGGCAGCGCGAGCTTCAGCATTCGTGGCCACAATGACGATGGGCTTGTCGTTGACCGTCGCAGCTAGCGCCGTGATGCTCGGAACAGAGCCGAGCCGCTCGCGGACCGTTGTCACCAGCAGTCGGAGGTCGTCCGCCGAGTTCAGCACACCCAGGTTCTCGGCGACGACGCTATAAGCGCCTGCCGTGTGCTGCGTAGCGACAAGTCCGGGAACACGCTCGGTGAGCGCTCGAGCCTCAAAGGCCTGAATCTTCTTCTCGGCCTGCTTGAGGTTTGCAACCAGGTCCGCGATGCGGTCAGGCAGCTGCTCGCGGGGTGTCTTGAGTGACGAGGTCAGCTGCGAGACGATGGCACGCTCGGCGGCCAGGTCGCGGAACGCTTCCAGTCCGACCAGAGATTCCACCCGGCGGTTCGTTGAACCGACGCTCGACTCGCTGACGAGGTTGATCATGCCGATCTCGGCACTCGACGATACGTGGGTTCCCGCACACAGCTCACGTGACCATGGTCCGCCGATGTCAACGACGCGAACGACGTTGCCGTACTTCTCACCGAAGAGCGCCATCGCACCCAAGGATTTCGCTTCGTCGAGCGGCAGCTCGCGCGTGACGACCTCGAGGTTGTCGCGGATCGCGTTGTTTGAAATGTCCTCGATTTCACTGCGCGTTTCGGCCGACAAGCCGGAGTTCCACGAGAAGTCGAGTCGCAGGTAGCCGGCCTTGTTGTATGAGCCCGACTGGTGCGCGTTAGGGCCGAGCACCTGGCGGAGAGCTGCGTGAATGATGTGGGTACCGGAGTGCGCCTGGCGGGCGCCGCGACGGTAGTTACGGTCGACAACGCTGGTGGCGCTGTCGCCAACGCCGACCTCGCCCTTGGCTACCTGGACCTTGTGGCTAATGAGTCCCTTGATCGGCTTTTGAACGTCGAGCACTTCGAGTTCGTAGCCCGGGCCAACGATGAGGCCCTGGTCGGCTTCCTGGCCGCCGGACTCAGCGTAGAGAGCGGTTTCGGCGAGAATGACCTCGGCGATGTCCCCGGCAGCGGCTTTGGTGACCGACTGGCCGTTCACGATGAGACCGAGAACCTTGGACTCCGTCGTGAGTTCGGTGTAGCCCGTGAAGGTGGTTTCACCGAAAGCGCGGAACGCGCTGTAGACGCTGAGGTCGGCAAGTGCCGTCTTCTTGGCCTTGGCATCTGCCTTAGCCAGGGCGCGCTGGTTGGCCATCAGAGCGTCGAAGGCCGGCCGGTCAACGCTCAGGCCGGCTTCCTCCGCGATCTCGAGGGTGAGGTCGATGGGGAATCCGTAGGTGTCGTGCAGGAGGAAAGCGGTGTCGCCAGGCAGCGTGGTGCTGCTCTGTGTCTTGGACTTCTCGACGGCGAGATCGAGGATGGTCGTTCCGCCCGCGAGTGTGCGCAGGAACGTCTCCTCTTCGCCATATGCCGCCTGGGAGATGCGGCTGTAGTCGTGCTCCACTTCGGGATACGCAGCCTTCATGGCGTCTCGCGATGCCGCGAAAAGTTCGGGGAACGTCGCGGTGTCGACGCCCAAAAGGCGCATCGACCGCACGGTGCGACGCATGAGACGGCGAAGGATGTAGCCGCGTCCTTCGTTTGACGGAGTGACGCCATCGCTGAGGAGCATCAGAGAGGAACGTACGTGGTCAGCAATGACTCGCATGCGCACGTCGTCGGTGTGATCGGCACCATAACGACGACCGGACAGTTCTGACGCCAGGTCAAGAACCGGTCGCACCTGGTCGATCTCGTACATATTCTCGACGCCCTGCTTGAGGAACGCCACGCGCTCAAGCCCCATGCCGGTGTCGATGTTCTTCCGAGGCAGATCGCCCAGAATTTCGAAGTCGTTTTTGCCGGTGCCTTCACCGCGCAAGTACTGCATGAAGACGAGGTTCCAGATTTCGACGTAACGGTCGTCGTCTGTCGCCGGTCCCCCGTCGGCGCCGTAAGCCGGTCCGCGGTCGAAGAAGATCTCAGAACATGGTCCTGCCGGGCCCGGCTGTCCGGTCGACCAGTAGTTGGTGTCCATGTCCAGGCGCTGGATGCGCTCGTCAGGCAGGCCAGCGATCGACTTCCACAAGCGAATCGCTTCGTCATCGTCTTTGTAGACCGTGACCCAGAGGTCCTTCTCATCGAACCCGTAGCCACCGGTGTTTTCCGGTGAGGTGAGCAACTCCCAGGCGTAGCTGATGGCGCCTTCTTTGAAATAGTCGCCGAATGAGAAGTTTCCGTTCATCTGAAAGAAGGTGCCGTGTCGCGGTGTCTTGCCGACTTCTTCGATGTCGTTCGTCCTGATGCACTTCTGCACGCTGGTCGCTCGCGGGTACGGCGACGGGACAAGCCCGGTGAGGTATGGAACGAATGGCACCATGCCCGCAACCGTGAAAAGCAGAGTGGGGTCATCAGAAACAAGTGATGCGGAAGGAACTACGGTGTGGCCGCGCTCGGCAAAAAACTCAAGCCAGCGCTGGCGGATATCAGCGGTCTTCATGGGTCCGTTCGGAGTGGTGTCTGCGCGGGCGCAGGGGATGTTCTAGTTCTGGGTTGAGCCTTGGTTGAGGCCGCCGATTGCGTCCTCAGCATCCTTCGCGAGTTCGTCGATCTTCTCGCGCAGCTCGGCTTCGCGTTCCTTGTATGCGTCAGCGACGGTCTCGCTGAACTCGCGAAGCTTCCCGTCGAGGTCCGAGAAGAACTGCTTGCCTTTGTGGGTCTTGTTGATCTCGTGCGCGACGACGAAACCGGCTGCAATGCCGGTGACGAGCCAGAAAATATTCTTCACAGGTGCTCCTCCTGGGGTGTGGGACGGATGCTTCCAAACCAGAAATTTCATCCTACCGGTTATGCCTTGGCGGCCGATGTGCGGCCTGCCTGACATGAAAAACGGGGCCGCGGCAGATGCCGCGACCCCGTCCATAATGCTGTTTTTAGCGTGCTGCGTAGTACTCAACGACGAGCTGGACTTCACAGGTCACGGGGACCTCTGCGCGCTTCGGGGCGCGAACGAGGCGTGCCTGAAGCTTGTCGAGCTCTACCTCGAGGTACGGAGGAAGCTTCGGAAGAACGTCGACGTGTCCGCCGGCCGCTGCAACCTGGAAAGGCTCGGTGCCTTCGCTGCGTGCCTTGACGTGAATGAGCTGTCCCGGCTTGACGCGGAAGGACGGGCGGTCAACGATCTGGCCGTCAACGAGGATGTGACGGTGCACGACCATCTGGCGAGCCTGAGCGGTGGTGCGGGCGATAGCCGAGCGCACGAGGAGAGCGTCGAGGCGGGTCTCGAGGATCTCGACGAGGTTTTCACCCGTCAGGCCCTTGACGCGACGAGCTTCTTCGAAGGCGATCTTCAGCTGCTTCTCGCGGATGCCGTACTGGGCGCGCAGACGCTGCTTCTCGCGAAGACGCACAGCGTAGTCGGAGTCGGTCTTGCGCTTGGTGCGGCCGTGCTCGCCCGGAGCGTACGGACGCTTCTCGAGGTACTTTGCTGCCTTCGGGGTGAGGGCAATGCCCAGCGACCGCGACAGGCGGGTCTTGCTACGGGTACGTGACTTGGTAGACACGGTTTCCTTTCGATGGAATCTCTGACAATGTGATGCCGGCGCACAGAAGTGCAACCGGAAAGTTAGAGGGGTGAGCCGGAACAGTTCGGCTAATGAACATGTCCGTCAACCCGATTCAGTGCAGCCATACATTCAAACCGGGCCTAGGCCAGCAATAATCCTAACACGGCTCAGCCGCGACCCCCGCGAACAATCCGCAGCAGCTTGGCGAGCCTCGACGAGACGTCCCGCTCATTGCCGTGCTGTGTTGGCTGGTAGTACCGCACCCCGCGGAGTTCATCGGGAAGATACTGCTGCTCCACGACTCCGACCTCCGAGTCGTGGGGGTACCGATACCCCTTCCCGTGGCCTAGGCGCTTGGCACCCGCATAGTGCGCATCGCGCAGGGGTTTGGGCACACGGCCGAAGTTACCAGCCTTGACATCGGCGATGGCCCGATTGATGGCGACGTATGACGCGTTCGATTTTGCGGCCGTCGCGAGATAGACCACTGCCTCGGCGAGTGGAATGCGGCCCTCTGGCATGCCGATGAACTGAACAGCGTCGGCGGCGGCGACCGCGACGGACAGCGCATGGGGATCTGCCATGCCGATATCTTCGGAGGCGCTGACAATGATGCGGCGTGAAATGAAGCGGGGGTCCTCCCCTGCTTCGATCATGCGGGCCAGGTAGTGCAGCGCGGCATCAACGTCGGATCCGCGAATGGACTTAATGAATGCGCTGATGACGTCGTAATGCTCGTCACCGTTGCGGTCGTAGCGCAGAAGAGCCCGGTCCACGGCGCTTGCAACGACATCCGCCGTAATCACCGGTCTGCGAACGGATGACGGCGTTTCGTCCTCAGGAGCGTTCGCCGTGGTTATCGCTGACTCGTCGTCGTCGTCGTCGCCTTCGTCATCATCCTCGCCATCGGGGGATAACGGTTCGGCCAGTTCCGCGTCTGAGTCTGGGTTGGACAGCGAGTCCGCGCTGACGGAGGCAGCCTCGAGGGCCGTCAGTGCTCGACGGGCATCGCCGGAGGCGAGTCGAATGATGGTATCTCTCGCGTCATCCGTCACCTCAAATCGCCCGCCCAGGCCTCTCGGGTCGTCAATCGCACGATCGACGACCACGCGGAGATCCTCATCGCTGAGTTGTTCGAGTGTGAGGAGAAGCGAACGCGAGAGTAGTGGCGAGATCACCGAGAACGACGGGTTCTCTGTTGTCGCAGCGACGAGGATTACCCAGCCGTTCTCGACGCCGGGAAGAAGAGCGTCTTGCTGCGCCTTACTGAAGCGATGAATCTCGTCGAGGAAGAGAACGGTCGAGAGCCCGTAGAGGTCGCGACTGGTCATCGCCTCGTCCATCACCTGACGAACGTCACGAACGCCCGCGGATACGGCTGAAAGTTCGACAAAGCGACGCCCTGAACTGTGCGCAATCGACTGGGCAATCGTCGTCTTGCCGGTGCCGGGTGGGCCCCACAGGATGACGGAAACACTGCCCTGGTCTCCGGACTTGCTGTGCGCGAGACTGACGAGCGGGGACCCCGGCTTCAGCAGGTGTCGTTGCCCGGCGACTTCATCAAGGCTTTTGGGTCGCATACGTACGGCAAGGGGGACGCTGCCTGAGTGCAACCCTGCCGTCGTGTTTGCCATGGACCAAGGCTATCCGTCACCGCTGACAACGCCCTCCACACGGCTCGCCCTGCCAACCGTGTGCCGTGACCCGCGCGACCCTGAGGAAAACGGCTCACCCTTGCGCCATTTGGATCGAGAAGAACGAGCACCGTAAAGTTCATCGGGAGACTGCCACTTGTGCGGGTCTCGAGAATCGGCGCACGAGCGCCCATCCGACGGAGGAACTACGTGGCACCCAGCAGGACTGACGAGCGCCAGGCTCGCGAGAACCGCGAACGTCTCAAGGGATACAAGGCCCGTCGCGCGATGCACGAGTACCGCGTCAAGCGGCGTGTTCGCGACAACTGGATCGCCGGCGTTGCTCTCGTGGTGATCGCCGCTGCGGTGACTGCCGGTCAGATTGCGTATTTCTCGGCTGGACCTGGCGCTCCAACGGCGGAGCCGACGCCTTCGGCCAGCCCCAGCGAAACCGCACCGGCTGGAACCAATATGGGGGATGTGCCCGACGCGGATCTGGCTGAGGGACGCGTGTGGGCCGGGTCGATGACCGTTAACGACATCGATCTCGGCATTGAAGTCGATGGTGCGGCGGCGCCGCAGGGTGTCTCATCGTTCCTTTCGCTGTCGCAGAGCGGCTTCTACAACGGCATCAGCTGCCATCGGCTAACCAACGGCGGATTCTTCGTTCTGCAGTGCGGAGACCCGGAAGGCACGGGGGCCGGTGGGCCTGGCTACAGTTACGGGCCCATCGAGAACGCCCCTGAAGACAACGTCTACCCCGCCGGCACCCTCGCGATGGCTCGACAGAGCGACAATGCCTACAGCATGGGCAGCCAGTTCTTCATCGTCTATGACGACACGACCATTCCCTCGGACACGGCCGGTGGGTACACCGTGCTGGGCAAGGTCACCAGCGGACTCGACGAACTCAAGGCACAGGTGGTCGACGCGGGTATTGCTGACGGGTCCTCCGACGGTACTCCTGCCATCCCGGTGTCAATCACGAGTGTGACCCTCCAGTAACCAAGGGCTCGTGGCCTTTCCCGTCGGGAGCGGTTCACGTAATAGGCTGGACCAGAGTTTCCGGTCGCGCACTCGCGCGATATTCAAGCAAGGTGAGGCACGTGTCTAATTCTGAGCAGCAACCGTGGGGTCGCGTAGACGAGTCCGGCGCCGTTTTCGTACGCGAGGGCGACGATAACTGGCGTGAGGTTGGGCAGTATCCCGACGGCACGGCTGAAGAAGCACTCGCTTACTTCACCCGCAAGTTCACCGAGCTGGCCGGACAGGTCACGCTTCTCGAGCAGCGCGTCAAGCGCGGTGCGCCAGCCGCCGACGTCGCTAAGGCTGTCGCGCATCTCGCCTCCACGCTGGAGAACGCGAATGCGGTCGGCGATCTCGCCACTTTGAAGTCCAGGGTGGCCGCGCTCGACTCGACCGTCGGCGAACTGACCGAACACCAGGTCGAAGAGGCGAAGGCCGCTGTCGCAGAAGCGATCGCGACACGTACGGCGATTGTGGTTGAAGCGGAGAAGCTGGCGGCGCAGGATCCTGCGAAAGCCCAGTGGAAGACAACGACTGAACAAATCAACGCGTTGTTCGCACAGTGGCAGACTCACCAGCAGGAGGGCCCCAAGCTGCCCAAGGGTGAAGCCAACGACCTGTGGAAGCGATTCCGGACCGCGAAGTCATCCATCGAACAGAACCGACGCGCGTTCTTCGCGGAGCTCGATTCCGTGCACCGCGACGCCAAGACCCGCAAGCAACAGCTCATCGACCAGGCTGAAGCCCTGGTTCCCAAGGGCGCAGACGGGATTCCCGGCTACCGAGCCCTTCTGGACGAGTGGAAGAAGTCCGGCCGCGCAGGAAAGCGTCACGACGATGCGCTGTGGGCCCGTTTCAAGGCTGCCGGCGACGCGATCTACGCCGCGAAGTCTGAAATCGACGCTATCGACAACGCCGAATTCGCTGAAAACCTGCAGGCCAAGCTCGCATTGCTCGACGAGGCAGAGCCTCTCCTCTCGGAGAACAACCGGGACAAACTCCGTTCCGCTCTCGCTTCGATCCAGCGTCGGTGGGATGAGATTGGAAAGGTCCCTCGGGACCAGGTACGAGTGGTCGAAGACCGGCTTCGCAAGGTCGAGAACCACCTCAAAAAGCTCGACGAGGACCACTGGACCAAGAACAACCCAGAAACCAAGGCGCGCACCGAAGGACTTGCCGGCCAGTTGAACGCAGCAATCGCCAAGCTCGAGGCTGAGTTGGAGGACGCCAAAGCCACCGGCGATAAGTCAAAGATCGATGCCGCAACCGAAGCGCTCGAAGCGCGCAAGGTGTGGCTCAACGCTCTTTCTTAGGTTCCATCCACAACCGTAACGGCGGGGTCGACTTGTTCACAGAGTCGCCCCCGCCGTTTCGTTTGTCCGGCCACGCCTCAGGCTGGTGTCATGCCCCGTCTCCTACCCCCGATCCTCGACTCGATGTTCCTGCCACTCGCAGAACTCTGCGCCGCCTGTCAGGACGGCGACGTCGTGCGATTGGATGAAGCGTTCATTTGTGTGGACGAGCCCGACGGGAGAGACATCCGTGCCCGGGCGCTCCGATCGTCTCTCCCTCGCGTTCCTGCGGTGCGACACCTGATCGCGACCGGGCCCAGCGCTGCCTGGATTCACGGAGCGATCGACCAGGCGCCGTGGCAACACGAACTGAGCGTACGGGCGGACGAGCGCGCTACCGTGCGGCTGCCGCCGAGATTCCGCCAGCGCGAACTCTTGCTGCGTGACGAGGACGAGATGCTCATCGCCGGGATGCGGGTGACCACCGTGGATCGCACGCTCCGCGACCTTTCGAGGCAGGGCTCGCGCTCCCCCACGTTCACCCATATGGCTCAGCTGCGGGAGCGCCTGATCGAAGAGGGAGTTACCCGCCGTTGACGCGATAGACGTCGTACACAGCGTCGATCCGACGCACGGCGTTGAGCACCCTCTCGAGGTGCGTGGTGTCGCCCATCTCGAAGACGAACCGGGAGATGGCGAGCCTGTTGTTCGAGGTCGACACCGTGGCCGAGAGAATGTTGACGTGATGTT
The DNA here is from genome assembly GCF_024171565.1 of Okibacterium sp. HSC-33S16. Classification (GTDB taxonomy): domain Bacteria; phylum Actinomycetota; class Actinomycetes; order Actinomycetales; family Microbacteriaceae; genus Mycetocola_A. The sequence goes on along the minus strand of NZ_JALJZZ010000001.1, from coordinate 933,836 downwards.
CGCTGAGCACGCGTGTCACGTCGCTGAGCAGTCCGGCGCGATCAAGCGCCTCAACCTGGATGTGCACAAGGAAGAGGCTCTTCGAGCTCGGCGCCCACTCGACGTCGATCATGCGCTCGGGCTCCTTGAGGAGCTCCTGCACGTTGTGGCAATCGCTTCGGTGCACAGACACCCCGGAGCCCCGTGTCACAAAGCCCACGATGTCGTCGCCGGGTACTGGGGTGCAACACTTCGACAGTTTGACGAGAATGTCGGGGGCGCCGCGAACGAGCACTCCGGAGTCGCTGTGTGTGACCGATCGCGTGCGACCGCGCACCGGGAAGTCGATGGCCGCTTGTTCCGCCTCGGTGTCGCCCTGCAGGAGGGCGGCGACCTTCTCAAGTACAGACTGCGTCGAAACGTGGCCTTCTCCGACGGCCGCATAGAGCGCTGAGACGTCTTCGTAGCGCATCTGGGACGCAACCTCGGCGAACGAGTCCTGGCTCATGAGCTTCTGAAGCGGCAGGTTCTGCTTGCGCATGGCGCGAGCAATGGCATCCTTGCCCTGCTCTATCGCCTCGTCGCGACGTTCTTTCGTGAACCACTGACGGATCTTGTTGCGGGCACGAGTGCTCTTGACGAAGCTGAGCCAGTCCTGGCTGGGGCCGGAGTCGGGATTCTTCGACGTGAACACCTCGACGACGTCACCGCTATTGAGCTCCGACTCCAGCGGGACGAGTCGGCCGTTGACCTTGGCGCCCATCGTGCGGTGACCAATTTCGGTGTGAACGGCATAGGCGAAGTCGACGGGCGTTGCTCCGGCCGGCAGGCCGATGACGCGGCCCTTTGGGGTGAAGACGTAGACCTCTTTGGCGCCGATCTCGAACCTGAGGGAATCGAGGAACTCCCCAGGGTCGCTGGTCTCTGCCTGCCAGTCGGAAATGTGCGCGAGCCACACCATGTCGTTTTCGGTGGCCTTGGACGAACCCTTGCCACCGTTGACGTTCTCTTTGTACTTCCAGTGCGCAGCGACGCCGTATTCGGCGTGTTGGTGCATCTCATGCGTGCGAATCTGAATCTCGACACTCTTGCCCTGCGGACCGATCACCGTGGTGTGCAGCGACTGGTACAGGTTGTACTTCGGTGTGGCGATGTAGTCCTTGAACCGGCCGGGGATTGGCGTCCATCGAGCGTGGATGGCACCGAGCACCGCGTAGCAATCCCGTACGGAGTTCACCAGCACACGGATTCCAACCAGGTCGTAGATTTCGTCGAAATCACGACCGCGCACGATCATCTTCTGGTAGATCGAGTAGTACTGCTTTGGCCGACCGACGACCTTGCCGCGAATCTTCGCTGCTTTCAGGTCTTCGTTGACCGAGTCGATGACCGTTTGCACAAGTTCTTCACGCTGCGGCGTGCGCTGCTTGACGAGGCTTTCGATCTCCGCATAGAGCTTGGGATAAAGGACGGCGAAGGACAGGTCTTCAAGCTCCCACTTGATGGTCTGGATTCCTAGGCGATGCGCGAGAGGCGCGTAGATCTCGAGCGTCTCGGTGGCTTTCTTGGCGGCCTTCTCGGCCGGCACGAAGCCCCAGGTGCGGGCGTTGTGCAGGCGGTCAGCAAGCTTGATAACCAGAACGCGGATGTCTTTGGACATTGCCACGATCATCTTGCGTACAGTTTCGGCCTGTGCGCTCTCCCCGTACTTGACCTTGTCGAGCTTGGTCACTCCGTCGACAAGCATCGCGACCTCATCGCCAAACTCGGCACGGAGGTCGTCAAGCGCGTAGTCGGTGTCTTCGACCGTGTCGTGCAGAAGCGCTGCGGCCAACGTCTTCGGCCCGATTCCGAGGTCAGCGAGAATCTGTGCGACGGCGACAGGGTGAGTGATGTACGGCTCACCGCTTTGCCGCTTCTGGCCGCGGTGCGCGCGCTCGGCGACGATGTACGCGCGCTCGATGACCGCGAGGTCGGCCTTCGGATGGTGCAGGCGTGCGGTGCGCACAAGCCGGTCTACGGCACCGGCTGGCTGCGCCTTCGAAAAAATTCGCGGAACCAGGCGTCGAAGGGACGCGCTCGACGATTGTGTCTCCGTCATTCGCTCACCTCCGAAGCTTCCATTATCCCGCGTTCCGGAACGGTTCTAGACCGCAGGGACAACCGCATCGTCTGAAGCAGCACGCGCGCGCGCCGCGAGGACGCGAGCGTCGCGCTTCTTGATCTCCGGTTCGTTCTGGCGGAAGAGCGCATAGAGCGGAGCCGCAACAAAGATCGTCGAGTAAGTGGCCACGAGAATACCGACGAACAGTGACAGTGAAATGTCGCGCAGGGTCTCGGCGCCGAGCAGGAAGTCTCCGATGATGAGGATCGACCCGACGGGGAGCGCCGCGACAACTGACGTGTTAATCGAGCGCACAAGCGTTTGGTTGACGGCGAGGTTTACGCTCTCAGCAAAGGTGCGTGGAGCGTTGTCGCCGTCTTCGGTTGTGTTCTCCCGAATCTTGTCGAACACCACAACCGTATCGTAGAGCGAGTAGCCCAGGATGGTGAGGAATCCGATGATGGCGGCGGGGCTAATCTCAAAGCCGCTGAGCGCGTACACGCCGAGAGTGATGACGAGAACGTCGAGAAGCGCAATCATGGCGGCAGCGGACATCTTCCACGTACGGAAGTAGATCGCCATCGTGATGAACGCCAAGACGAGGAAGATCACAAGTCCCGAGAGCGCCTGGCGGGTGACATCCTGCCCCCAGGAAGCACCGATGAAGGACGTCGTGACCTCCGACTCCGGTACGTTGAACGCCTCGGCGAGAGCCGTGGTGACGTCATTGGTGTCTGCAGAGGTCAGCTGGTTGGTCTGGACCCGGATTGCGGATTCACCAACCGTGGTGACCTTCGATACGGCGTCGGGAACGACGCTGGCGACAGCATCCGTGGCCTTATTTTGATTGGTGTCCTCGACCGAGTTGATGGTGAACTGCGAACCACCGGTGAACTCGATGCTGAGGTTGAACCCGCCCTTGACGATGGGAACCAGGATCGACGCGAGAACGAGGACGATCGCGACGCTGAACCAGATTTTGCGGTTGCCGACGAAGTTGAACGAGCGCTTGCCCGTGAACAGGTCGTTGCCGAATGTGGTGAGGCTTGCCATTAGGACTTCTTCTCCTCGGACTTCTTACCGGCGCCAGCGGCGACCAGTTCAGCCTGCTTGCGTTCTGCGATGGTTTGCCGTTTGGCGGCCTCACGGCTGGACTTCGTTGCTTTACCCGCAACTGCGGCCTGCGGTGCCCGGAACTGCGCACGGCCGCGGTACACGGCACCGAGCGCGTTCGGGTCGAGGCCGGAGAGCCGGTGACCGCTGGCGAAGAAGCGGGTCTGTGCGAGGAGCTGCAGGGTCGGGTGGGTGAAGATCAGCACAACAAGGACGTCGATGATCGTCGTGACTCCGAGGGTGAACGCGAAGCCCTTCACGTTGCCGACAGCGAGTGCGTAGAGCACGACAGCGGCGAGAAGGTTGACGCCCTTGGAGGCGTAAATGGTGCGTTTGGCGCGCTTCCAACCCGCTTCAACCGCGGACTCAAGACCACGGCCGTCTCGAAGTTCGTCTCGAATACGTTCGAAGTAGACGATGAACGAGTCGGCCGTAAACCCAATCGCGACGATGAGGCCCGCCACACCTGCCAAGGACAGGCGGTAGCCGTTGCGCCAGGACAGGATCGCGATCACCAGGTAGGTCAGCACCGCCGCGACGACGAGGGACGCGATCGTGACGAAGCCGAGCAGGCGGTACTGGAACAGGGTATAGATCGCGACGAGGATGAGGCCGATGATGCCGGCGATGATGCCGATCTGCAGCTGCGCCGATCCGAGGGTGGCCGAGATCTGGTCGGAGCTCTGCACCTGGAAGCTGATCGGGAGCGCCCCATACTTCAGCTGGTCGGCGAGGGACTTCGATGACTCCTGCGTGAAGTTTCCGGAAATCTCGGCGTTGCCGTCGGAGATGACCGTATTGGTCTGTGGTGCCGAGATCACCTGGTTGTCCAGGACGATGGCGAACTGGTTCTGCGGGCTTTCGAGGGCGTTGAGGCGCTGCGTGACCGCCGCGAACTCTTTGGTGCCCTTGCCGTCGAACTCGAGGTTGACAACCCACGCACCGGTGGTTGCACCGGTCTGGGTCGTCTGCATCCCGTTGGTGGCATCGGAGATTCGTGAACCTTCGACCTCAACAGGTCCGAGGATGTACTTGACGCTGCCGTCAGATTCGCACGCGACGATCGGCTTGTCCGCGGGCTGAACAGTGCCGGCCTCGAGCGGAGCGTTGCAGTCGAAGGCCTGGAACTCGGCCTGGAGTTTTTCGGTCACCCAAGCGAGGTCGCTGGCATTTGTCGGCTCAGTGGCCGGGGTGTCCGGCAGCGACGGGTCGGGAGTCGGATACGGGGTTTCGTTTCCGTCTTCCCCAACAAAAGTGGTGGCGGGCTGGCTGGCGACAAGAACAGGCCGGAACTCGAGCTTCGCTGACGCTTCGATGCGGTTACGAGTTTCTTCGTCGGCTTCGCCGGGGATGGAAACGACGACGTTGCTGCCCTCAGTGTTGACCTCAGCCTCGGAGACACCCGACGCGTCGACGCGCTGTCGGATGATCGACACGGCCTGGTTCAACTGCTCAGCCGAGACCGATTCACCCTCCTGGACGTTCGGCTGCAGGATAATCTGCGTGCCGCCCTCGAGATCCAGTGCGAGCTTGGGGGCCCAGGTGGCGTTACCCCAAATCACACCGCCGGCGAGAATGCCGAAGAGCGCGAGGGTGATTACGCCAAGCCAGACCAGTGAGCGACTCGCTCTACGGATCGGCGTCGACTTCGACTTTGCCAACTACGTACTCAGCTTTCTCTGACCGTTTCGCGCCGCCACAATGGCGGCGCGAAACGCTTCTGGTTTACTGCTTGGTGACTACCTGCTCAGAGAGACTACTGGTCAGCCCTCTTGTCACGTGAATCGGCGACGTCGGTCGACGCGTCAAACTCGGTCGGCAGACCCGGTGCCGGCTCAACCTGGGTGTCGTCGATGACGGTGACGTCAGCATCGTCTGCTGCAACGACGGGCTCGTCTTCGACGACCTTGGCGATCGCCTGACGGTGGACGGTGAGGACGGTTCCTGGGCTCGTTTCGAGGAGAACCTTGTTCGTGTCGTCATCCATTTCGAGGATGGTTCCGAACAGTCCGAACGTCGTCATGACGTCGGCGCCTGGCACAACCTTCGAGAGCAGGGCCTCCTGGTCCTTCTTGCGCTTCTGTCCGTTGCGGAACATGAAGAAGATGAGGACGGCCAGGATGACCAGCATTCCGATGGTTAATGGATCCATAAGAGGGATAGAACCTTTCGCAGCGACAAAGCCGCATGGGAGGGGAAACGGTCGATAGACCAGCTTGAATTATAGAACACCGGGCAGGAAAGAACCCTGAGGGTTCGGAACGCCGAAATGCGCAAACGCTTGCGGTGTGGCGACGCGTCCACGAGGGGTTCTGGTGATGAGGCCTATCCGCACGAGGAACGGCTCCACAACGCTCTCAATGGTGTCGGCTTCCTCCCCCACAGAGACCGCGAGGGTATTGAGTCCAACTGGTCCGCCGCCGAAACGGGTGAGCATGATCTCCATCACGGCACGGTCGAGGCGATCGAGCCCGAGCTCATCCACGTCGTAGAGAGTGAGAGCGGACTGAACGGCAGCGAGATTTGCATCGGTGCCGTGCACGAGAACGTAGTCGCGCACGCGCCGGAGCAGGCGGTTCGCGATTCGGGGTGTCCCCCGGCAACGGCCAGCAATCTCTGCGAGCCCGTTCCGGTCGATGTCGAAATCCAGCATCCGTGCGGCGCGATGCAGCACTTGTTCGAGTTCGGACTCGTCGTAGAACTCGAGGTGAGCGGTGAAACCGAATCGGTCGCGGAGCGGGTTGGGAAGCATGCCCGACCGCGTCGTTGCTCCGACCAGCGTGAACGGCGCCAGATCCAGGGGAACTGAGGTTGCCCCCGCCCCCTTACCCACCATGATGTCGATGCGGAAGTCTTCCATCGCGAGGTAAAGCATCTCTTCGGCCGACCTGGCCATCCGGTGAATTTCGTCAATGAAGAGGACCTCACCCGGCACCAGGCTGGACAGGACGGCGGCGAGGTCGCCAGCGTGCTGGATAGCGGGACCGCTGGACATACGGAGCGGTTTGTTGCTCTCGTGCGCCACGATCATCGCCAGCGTTGTCTTGCCAAGCCCGGGAGGTCCCGCCAGCAGAATGTGGTCCGGTGTTCGGCCCTGAATGCTGGCCGCTTGCAGGAGGAGTTGAAGTTGACCGCGGACCTTCGACTGGCCCACGAATTCTTCCAGGCTCTTCGGACGAAGTGCGCCCTCGAAGACGAGCTCGGCCTCGGAGATGGGCTCGGGCGTCGTGAGATCAACATCGGTCATGGGCGAGCCTCGGCCGTCCGTGTTTGCGCACTGTGTTGGGCCGGGCCGAGTTGTGCGAGCGCGAGCCGGAGCACCGTCTGCACGGGTGCCGTTTGAGCGTCCGGATGAGAATTGAGCACGTCCTCGACGGCCTGAAGGGCCACCTTTTCGCTCCAGCCGAGACCCACGAGGGCGACGACAACGCTCTCCCCCGCGGCGGGAACGGCGAGGGGTGCCTCAGCCGGCGCGGTGGCGATGAGCTTTCCGGTGAGCGACAGAACGATGAGCTTCGCTGTTTTCGGGCCAATACCCGACACCTTGCGGAACGCCTTGTCGTCCTCGGAGGTGACGGCTGCGGCGATTTGGCCCGGTCCGAGAACGGACAGCACGCCCAGCGCCGACTTCGGACCCACTCCGGTCACCCCGGTCAGCAGTTCGAAGACGTGAAGTTGCTCCGTCGTTTCGAAGCCGAACAATGACAGCGAGTCTTCGCGGACGATGAGACTCGTATGGATGAGCGCCTGGTCACCCACGCGCAGCGCCAACGAGTGTTCAGGCGTGACCTGAACGGCGTAGCCGATGCCACCCACCTCAATGATGACGCTGCTGCCCACGGCAGACAGCACGGTTCCGCGCACACTTGAAATCACGGACCCAGCCTACGTTGCGGGTCCGACACGACGGGGATCGCCACGCGACGGCCGGGTTAGACGCGGCGGCGCGCCGCCTTCTCAGCGCGCGCCCACGCGGCTTGCGCGGGTGTAAGGCCCGAGCCTCCACCGGCAGCAGCCGGCGCTCGAACCCCGCCTCGCCAGGCGTGGCAGATCGCCAGGGCGAGAGCATCTGCTGCGTCAGCGGGCTGGGGCAGCTCAGCGAGACCGAGTACACGAGCAACCATGGTCTGCACCTGCTTCTTCTCCGCGTTGCCGTAGCCGGTGATCGCCGCTTTCACTTCCGATGGGGTGTGCAGTCCGACCGGCAGTCCCCGTTTCGCGGCCGCGTGCAGGGCAAGGCCGGAAGCCTGCGCCGTCCCCATGACGGTCCGCAGGTTGTGCTGGGCAAAGACTCGCTCGACAGCGACGGCATCAGGCGCGAACTCGTCGAGAGCGGCGTCAATCCCCCGCCCAATGACCAGCAGCCGCTGATCAATGTCGGCACTCGCGTCACTCCGAACGACGGAATAGTGCACGAGCACCGCGGTCCGGTTGGGCTCGACATCGACGACCCCGACACCGCAGCGGGTGAGGCCAGGATCGATGCCGAGCACCCGCACCGTCATTGCTTAGTCGTCTTCGGACTGGAGCTCAGCCTGAACCTCGGGTGAGAGGTCGTAGTTGCTGTAGATGTTCTGCACGTCATCCGAGTCTTCGAGGGCATCGATGAGCTTGAAGATCTTCCGAGCGGTCTCGGCGTCAACCTCCACCTTGAGGTTCGGCACGAATGCGGCGTCTGCCGAGTCGTAGTCAATGCCGGCTTCCTGCAGCGCGGTCCGCGTCGCAACGAGGTCCGACGGCTCGGTGATGACCTCGAACGTTTCGCCTTCGTTGACAACTTCTTCTGCGCCAGCGTCGAGCACCGCAGCCAGGATGTCGTCCTCGGTGGTGTTCGCGGCTGGCACGACGATGATGCCCTTGCGGGCGAAGTTGTACGCGACGCTTCCCGGGTCGCCCATGGTGCCGCCGTTGCGGCTCATCAGGGTGCGAACGTCGGCCGCAGCACGGTTCTTGTTGTCGGTGAGACATTCGATCAAAAGGGCGACGCCGTTCTGGGCGTAGCCCTCGTACATGATCGTCGTGTAGTTGACCGATTCGCCGGACAACCCGGCACCACGCTTGACGGCGCGGTCGATGTTGTCGTTCGGAACCGACGTCTTCTTGGCCTTCTGGATCGCGTCAACCAGCGTCGGGTTGCCGGACAGATCGGCGCCGCCCATCTTTGCGGCGACCTCGATGTTCTTGATGAGCTTTGCGAACGCTTTGGCACGGCGCGAGTCGGTGATCGCCTTCTTGTGCTTCGTCGTTGCCCACTTGGAGTGACCGGACATGTGCTCCCTTACTGGATCTGTAACCGCCCCATTCTAAATCACTGCCGCGTCAAGCGCTGGATTTCGGTTATGCGGCGCGTACCTTCGCGAGAAAGTACTCGTGGAACCGGGTGTCCCCGGTCACTTCGGGGTGAAATGAGGTGCCGAGAAGGTTGCCCTGTTCGACCGCGACGACCCGACCGTCAGTGAGCGCAGCAAGCGGCTTGGCGCGTGGGCCGACCGACTCCACGATGGGTGCGCGAATGAAAACGGCGTGAAGCGGATGCCAGCCTAAGGCAGGCACGTCGAGGTCCGTTTCGAAGGAATCACCTTGAGAACCGAAGGCATTCCTTCGCACGGCAACATCGAGCCCACCGAGTGAGCGCTGCCCGCGAATTCCATCAACGATGGTGTCCGCGAGCATGATGAGCCCCGCACACGTGCCGTAGACCGGCAGGCCAGCATCGATTGCTTCCTTGAGCGGCTCAGCCAGCCCGAAGGTCCGCGAAAGCTTATCCATCACACTGGATTCGCCTCCGGGGATCACCAGTCCATCGACCGCCGCAAGCTCCTCCGGCCTGCGCACGAGAGTGACGTCCGCGCCCAGTCCGCGAAGAACATTCGCGTGCTCCCTGAAGTCGCCCTGCAGGGCAAGAACGCCTACCGTCGGCGCGCCGTTACCAGCCACGCTCAGCGAGGCGGTGCGGTGCCGCGAGGTCTGAAACGTTGATGCCGACCATCGCCTCTCCGAGACCGCGTGACACCTCGGCGATGACGGCGGGGTCATCGTAGAAGGTTGTCGCCTTGACCACGGCCGCTGCGCGCTTCTCGGGGCTTCCCGACTTGAAGATGCCGGAGCCGACGAAGACTCCGTCCGCGCCGAGCTGCATCATCATGGCGGCGTCAGCCGGCGTGGCTACTCCACCCGCTGTGAACAGCACGACGGGCAACTTTCCGGTTTCGGCGATCTCTGCGACGAGTTCATACGGCGCCTGAAGCTCCTTGGCTGCGACGTACAGTTCGTCTTTCGACATGGACGTCAGCTGGGCGATCTCACTCTTGATCTTGCGGATGTGCTTGGTCGCCTCCGAGACATCGCCCGTTCCGGCCTCGCCCTTGGAGCGAATCATCGCGGCACCCTCGTTGATGCGGCGGAGCGCTTCGCCCAGGTTGGTGGCACCGCAGACGAAGGGAACGTTGAAGCCCCACTTGTCGATGTGGTTGACGTAGTCAGCCGGGCTCAACACCTCAGACTCATCGATGTAGTCGACGTTGAGGGCCTGAAGCACCTGAGCCTCAACGAAGTGCCCGATCCGAGCCTTCGCCATCACCGGGATAGACACCTCGGCGATAATCGCTTCGATCAGATCGGGGTCACTCATGCGGGCGACACCGCCCTGCGAGCGAATGTCGGCGGGAACGCGTTCAAGCGCCATCACGGCGACCGCTCCGGCGTCCTCGGCGATTCGCGCCTGCTCCGGGGTGACGACGTCCATGATGACGCCACCCTTCAGCATTTCTGCAAGTCCGCGCTTAACGCGGTTGGAGCCCTGTTCGCCTGTGGCGGTGCTGTTCGTCATAATGCTCAATCCTAGGTTGTTCTATCGGGAGTAGCCCTCGGGAAGTGGCCGGTCTTGACCCCGGCGCGGGCGTAGTTACGCGTCGGCAGCGGGCCAGGCGTCTGCCAGAGCCTGCCGCACGTCGCCGAGTAGCTGTGGGAGGGCCTTCGTCTTCGCAATGATCGGCAAGAAGTTGGCATCCTGCGCCCATCGAGGGACGATGTGCTGGTGGAGGTGGCCCGCGATCCCGGCCCCCGCGACGACACCCTGATTCATCCCGATATTGAAGCCGTCGTTTCGCGACACGGTGCGAACGACTCTCATGGCGGTCTGAGTCAGCTCACCAATTTCAGCGACTTCCTCGGGGGTTGCCAAATCGTACGTCGGAATATGACGATACGGGCACACCAGGAGGTGACCGCTGTTGTACGGGAAGAGGTTGAGCAAAACGAACGCATGCGTCCCCCGCGCAACGATGAGTGCATCTTCGTCGGGCATCTTAGGGGCGTGGCAGAACGGGCACTCATGCTCGTCCGGCTGCTGCCCGTGCTGGATATACACGAGCCGATGCGGTGTCCACAGCCGTTGGAACTCGTCGGGAACACCGGCGAGATGGGCGGCTGATTCAACGCCGACGCCGGGAGCGGCCGTCGGGTGCCCGAAGGCCGACTCCTCGTCGGCGTAGTCGTCGAGGCCTAGTCGAGCCATGCCGTCGATACCTGCGCGTGAGACTCGATCGACGACACGATCCTCTCGATCGCTTCGTCCACCGGAATCCCGTTGAGCTGGGTGCCGTCGCGGAACCGGAAGCTCACTGCACCGTTTGCCCGGTCGTCCTCCCCGGCGATGAGCTGGAACGGGATCTTGGCTTTCGTGTGCGTGCGGATCTTCTTAGGCATGCGGTCGTCGCTGTGGTCAACCTGCACTCGCACGCCTCGGCGCTTGAGTTTCGCGGCGATCTCATCGAGGTACGGCGCGTAGTCCTCGGCCACGGGGATACCCATGACCTGGACCGGAGACAACCAGACCGGGAATGCACCGGCGTAGTGCTCGAGGAGGATGGCGAAGAAGCGCTCGACCGAACCAAGCAATGCACGGTGGATCATGGCCGGGCGGTGACGCGATCCGTCGGCTCCGGTGTACTCGAGCTCGAACAGTTCCGGCTGGTTGAAGTCGAGCTGCACGGTCGACAACTGCCAGGTACGACCGATGGCGTCGCGCGCCTGCACCGAGATCTTCGGGCCGTAGAACGCCGCCCCACCCGGGTCGCTGACGAGTTCCAGGCCCGAGTCGAGTGCAACTTCGCGAAGCGTCTGGGTTGCGGTCTCCCACACCTCATCGGATCCAACGAATTTCTCGGGATCCTTCGTGGAGAGTTCGAGGTAGAAGTCGTCGAGTCCGTATCCGCGAAGCGTTTCGAGAACGAAGGCCAGCTGGCGGGCGACCTCATCCTTGATCTGGTCCTGCGTCACGTAGATGTGAGCGTCATCCTGGGTCAGGCCGCGCACGCGGGTGAGCCCCGACAGGGTGCCGCTCTTCTCGTACCGGTAGACCGTTCCGAACTCCGCGAGCCGAAGCGGGAGTTCGCGATAACTGCGCCCGCGCGAACGGTAGATGAGGTTGTGCATCGGACAGTTCATGGGCTTCAGGTAATAGTCCTGGCCCATCTTTGTCACGTTGCCATCGGCATCCGTTTCTTCATCAAGGTGCATGGGCGGGAACATCCCGTCCCGGTACCAGTTGAGGTGCTGGCTGGTCTCGAATAGTTGCCCCTTGGTGATGTGGGGCGTGTTGACGAGTTCATAATCGTTCTCGATCAGCTGCTCGCGGAGATAATTTTCAATCTCTGAACGGATGATTCCACCCTTGGGGTGGAAAACGGCAAGGCCCGAACCGATTTCGTCGGGAAAGCTGAAGAGGTCCATCTCGGCACCGAGCTTGCGGTGGTCGCGCTTGGCAGCCTCTTCGAGCCGAGCCTGGTAGGCGCGCAACTCGTCTTTCGTTGGCCACGCCGTGCCATAGATCCGCTGAAGCTGCGGGTTCTTTTCCGACCCACGCCAGTAGGCGGCCGCGACGCGCGTGAGCGCGTACCCGTTGCCGATCATGCGCGTGTTCGGCAGGTGAGGACCGCGGCAGAGGTCCTTCCACTCGGTCTCACCCGTCTTCGGGTTCACGTTGTCGTAGATGGTGAGTTCGGTGCCACCGACCTCAACGTTCTCGTTGTCCTGACCGTCGGCGGACCCGCCCTTGAGGCCGATCAGCTCGAGCTTGAACGGCTCGTTCGCCAGTTCTTCGCGGGCTTCGGCGTCGGTGACGACACGGCGCACGAAGCGCTGGCCGGAGCGAATGATCCGGTCCATCTCCTTCGACAGTGCCTTGAGATCCTCAGGGGTGAAGGCTTCCGAAACGTCGAAATCGTAGTAAAAACCGTCTGTGACAGGCGGACCGATACCGAGCTTTGCGTCGGGGTTCACCTTCTGCACGGCCTGGGCAAGTACGTGCGCAGCCGAGTGTCGGAGGATATTGAGGCCGTCCGTCGAGTCGATTGTGACTGCCTCAACCTCATCGGTGTCGGTGATCGTCGTCGCGAGATCTTTCAACTCGCCGTTGACGCGCATGGCGACAACGGACCGATCGGTGAATCTCTCGAATCCGTCAGACACGTGATTTGCTCCTCTAAGTAGTAAGACTCTTCAACTTTAGCGTTGCGAGAGTCATCCACCGTGCGCGCGCAGCTGTGCACCGTTGACCTCTAGAGTGAACGCACCGACCGAAGAGAAGGAAGTGCTCGTGAGCGACGCGCCTGGCCGTGTGAGGATCACGGCGATCACCGTTTTCATCGCCCTCAGCGTCATCCACCTGATCGCGCTACTCGCCGAGTGGGACACTGTGTCTCTCTGGACGAAGCCGTTCCTGATGCCGGTGCTGGCGATCGCTGCGATCCTCACCGCGCGACCCCGTTTCGGACGCGTCGGGCTTCTGCTCACGGTGGCCTTGATCTTCAGCACGATCGGTGATGTCGCGCTACTGGGCGACGGCAACGGTCCCTTCATTGCTGGCCTCTCCGCATTTTTGGTCGCACACCTGGTGTACATCGCCGCCTTTGCTCGCGCCGCCATCCGGTCGCGACCGCAGTGGTGGAGCCTCATCTTCGTGGCCTGGTTTGGCGTGCTCATGGGTGTTCTCGTGCCTCACCTCGATGCTCTCTTGCTCCCGGTGATCGGGTACGGCGTGGTGATCGCCACCATGGCCATCGTCGCCACGAGGTGCTCGCCTCGGGTAATCTCCGGTGCCATTCTGTTCCTCATGTCGGACTCGATACTGGCCGTCAATAAGTTCGTTGAAACCATCGAGCTTCCTGAGGCAGGCTTCCTGATCATGGTGACTTACATTGCAGGCCAGGCGCTCATCGCGTGGGGCCTGCAGGACCGGTTCACACCCAGCAGTGGGCTCGTCGTGCAGGAAAGCGCGGGGCGTCGGGCGTGACGTTGCCACAACCCGTCGTAACCACGTACGTACGCGATGACCTGGTCATGACGGCGCGCCACTGGGAACCGTCACAACCGACCTGTCTCCCGCCCGTGGTGCTTGTCCACGGCATCGGGGTGTCGTCACGCTACTTCCGGAGACTTGCGGAGGAACTGGCGAGATCCACCAGGGTCATTGCTCTGGATCTTCCTGGCTTCGGCCCGAACAAGCGACCACGCCGACGGTTGAGCGTCGAAGCGTTCGGAGCTCTGGTGGCGGACTACCTGGAAAACATCGGTAGCGACGCCCCGATTCTGGTGGGGCACTCGATGGGTGCCCAAATCGTCGTCGAGACCGCGCGCCGACTGCCCACCGAAGGTTTGGTTCTGATCGGGCCCGTTGTTGACGAGCGGGCGCCGACCGCCCTGCGCCAAGGGCTGCGCCTCGCCCGCGACGGCCTTCACGAGAGTGTCAGTTCGAACTGGATCGTGGCCACCGACTACCTGCGCAGTGGAATCCGGTGGTACCTGAGCGAACTGCCGGCGATGCTTACCTACCGCATCGAGAAGCACCTTCCCCATGTTGACGTGCCGGTTCTTGTCGTGCGGGGCGCGGAAGACCCCGTCGCGCCGGAGGGATGGGCACGTGCCTTGGCACGCCGTTCGCCCGGGGCCCGGGTGGTATCCATCCCAGGATCCGGACACGTCGTTCAGCACACGGCGAGCACAGCTGTGGCCGATGAAATCACTCGATTTGCCGCTCGGCTTCCTCTCGTTACGCCGAGGGACGCGGTGTCATCTTCTTCTTCCGGCGAGGATTCGGCACCACCGGAGCAGGGGTCGGTTGCGGGGACTTCCACACCTTGATGATCGCCCAGGAAACCGCGGCGATCGGCACAGCAAGCACAGCACCGATGATGCCGGCAACGATTGTTCCCGCCGTCAACGCGACCAAGATGACCAATGGGTGAAGCTTCAGCGACTGCGCCATCACCACGGGCTGGAGGAAGTTTCCCTCAAGCTGGTTGACCCCGATGGCGATAGCGATGACGATGAGTGCGACGACCGGGCCGTTCTCCGTCCCGACAAGAGCGACGAGGGCAGCAAGGCCACTCGCGATGGTGGCGCCAACGAGCGGCACGAAGCTTGCGACGAAGACAATGACAGCGAGCGGTAGTGCCAGCGGAACTCCCAGGATCACCAGGCCGAGGCCAATAAAGAACGCGTCCACCAAAGCGATGATCGCGGTTCCCCGAACGTAGCCACCGAGAACCCGGACGGCTGTGTGGCCGATCCGGTGACCGCGCGCGAGATGTTCTCCCCGGAACGGACGGAGGAAGAACTCCCAGATGGTGTCGCCGTCCTTAAGGAAGAAGAACAGGATAACAATCACGAGCACCGCGCCTGTGATGATGTTGGCAGCAGCCGAAACACCGGCAAGCGCACCCGAGCCGAACTGGGCGCTGGTGACGAAATCAATCACAGCATCCCGTGCGTCTTCGATCTGCTTCTGATCGATGGGCAGCGGACCGTTGATCAGGTAGTCGTAGAGCTGGTCTATGCCCTTGAGCGCCGACGATGAGAGGTCGTCCCACTGCCCTCTCACGGCGAACACAATGAGCGTCACCACTCCGCCGAAGATTACGATTCCGCTGAGGAGCGCCACCCACGCCGCAAGGATCGGTGGCATAAATCGCCGCAACCAGCCGATGACCGGCGCGGCGGCCGCTGCGATGACGATGGCAATGAGCACTGGAATGACCACCAGCTTGAGTTGGATCATGCCGAGCACCGCCACCGCTGCGAGAGCAAGTATGGCGAGAATCTGAACACTGCGAGTGCCGACTGTGCCCAGCCGATCGGTCCACAATGTGCGAAGCGGCGGGCGTTCTGGGTCGGTGTCGGTTCTCATGGCACCAGCCTAGTTTGGGGATCAATCGCGCCACGGTACTTGCATGGGCTGGCATCGTCAAGGTATGGACGCCGTCCTCTCCCTCTGGGTACAAAGGGGACATGAAGGCACTTACTTGGCAAGCAAAACGTTCAGTATCCGTCGAGACAGTTCCGGACCCGACAATTCAGGAACCAACGGATGTGGTAATCCGCGTGACATCCGCTGCCATCTGCGGTTCAGACCTGCACCTCTACGAGACGCTCGGCCCATTCCTTAATAAGGGTGACATTCTCGGCCACGAGACCATGGGTGTCGTCGAGGAAGTCGGGTCAGCGGTCACACGTCTCTCCCCCGGCGACCGGGTCGTGATTCCATTCGTCATCGCGTGCGGGCACTGTTACATGTGCTCGCGCGGCCTCCATTCGCAGTGTGAGACCACCCAGAACACCGACACAGGTACGGGAGCCACTTTGTACGGCTACACCGAGCTTTACGGTTCAGTTCCCGGCGGCCAGGCGGAACGACTCCGCGTTCCGCTCGCGGACTTCAACGCCACCAAAGTCGGTCATGACCTGCCTGATGATCGATACCTGTTCCTCAGCGACATCCTTCCGACTGCGTGGCAGGGCGTGAAGTACGCCGATCTCCCCGATGACGGCATCCTCGCTGTCATGGGGCTCGGACCGGTGGGCCAGTTCGCGGCGCGAGTGGGCAAACACCTTGGCCACCGCGTCCTCGCTGTAGAGCCAGTGCCCGAGCGCCGAGCCATGGCTGAGCGGTACGGCGTCGAAACCTTTGATCTGACCGATGACGTCGTTGAGCAACTCCGCGACGCAACGGAAGGCCGCGGAGTCGACTCAGTCGTGGAAGCAGTCGGTATGGAAGCCCACGGCAGCCCGGGCGCAGCATTCGCTCAAGGCGCCGTGGGACTTCTGCCAGACGCCCTGGCTAAGAAGATGATGGACACAGCGGGCCTGGACCGTATGGCCGCGCTCTACGCGTCCTTCGACTCAGTTCGTCGCGGCGGTACCGTGTCGCTGAGCGGCGTGTATGCGGGCGAAGCCGATCCTTTCCCCATGAAAACACTGTTCGACAAGCAGGTGGGCATCCGAATGGGCCAGTGCAACGTCCAGCGCTGGCGCGACGAGCTGCTTCCCCTCGTGGAAGACCCAACGGATCCACTCGGCGTTGAAGACCTCGTCACGCATCGCGTTCCTCTCGACAAAGCGCCTGAGATGTACGACATGTTCCAAAAGAAAGAGAACGGCTGCATCAAGGTGGTGCTGAAGCCGTAAGCCGGAAAGCATTGAACCGTGAGCCGGTCGGCGGCGCATCCGTGAAGGCGTCGGACGCCGCCGACTGGCTCGACCGGACATGAGTGTGAAAACATCCGTCTGAAACGAACGAAGCCCGGACATTTCTGTCCGGGCTTCTTCTGTGAGCGATACTGGGATCGAACCAGCGACCTCTTCCGTGTCAGGGAAGCGCGCTACCGCTGCGCCAATCGCTCAAGGTCATTCATTTTACTACAGAGTGTGTGAGGTGGCGACGGGATTCGAACCCGTGTGGACGGCTTTGCAGGCCGCTGCCTCGCCTCTCGGCCACGCCACCGCGTGTGGGTTTGCCCACATGCCGTGGTCAGTCGTGAGACTGACCCCAAACACTCGAGCGGATGACGAGATTCGAACTCGCGACCCTCACCTTGGCAAGGTGATGCGCTACCACTGCGCCACATCCGCATTGCCTGTATCTCTACCGGCTTTGCTACTCGCATTTCTGCGTGCGTTGAAGACTCTACAAGATGTTTCCCCGAGAAAACAAATCGAGCGCGAAAGGATTTCGATCCCCTTTCCGAAAAGCGGATGCCACACCCCGATGGTGCGCAGGACGTCTCGCAGTCGGCTAACATAAGACGTCGTTGAGAACTTTTCGTCAGTTCGATGCGGGCGATTGGCGCAGTTGGTAGCGCGCTTCCTTCACACGGAAGAGGTCATCGGTTCGAGTCCGGTATCGCCCACCAGTAGAAGGCCCGCGGTATCCGCGAGCCTTCTTCGTTTCTCCGTGCGTTCGACGGTCGCGCTTTGAGCACTGCTTTCGGCACAATGGAATCACGCGCTTCTCGCATCACCAGTGAAAATCCCGGTCGGCGCATAACGGTGGGCAGGCATGAGCATGCACGAGGGAGAGATCTCGATCACGGCTGACCTGGTCCGTCGGCTTATCGCCACACAGTTCCCACGGGCTTCGCACCAGGAACTTCGGGAGTTTCACTCAACCGGAACGGTGAATGCCGTGTTTCGACTCGGCGAAAAGCACCTCGTTCGCTTGCCGCGGATGGACCGCTGGGGCGACGATCTCGAGCGAGAGGTGCGTTGGCTCCCCTTCCTCGCTGGTCACCTCAGCGTGCGGATTCCGCGCGTCGCGTTCGTCGGTAGTCCCACAGCAGACTTTCCGGCGCCGTGGGCGGTATACGAGTGGCTCGATGGCACTCCGTACGCCGATGATGCGATAGTCGACGAACTCGCCGCCGCTCGATACCTGGCTGCGTTCATCCGCGAGTTACGTCGTGTGCCACCTGACGGAGCACCGCCCGCCGGACGCCGGCCGCTTCAGGACCTCGACGCGGTGACGCGCGAGTCGATAGTGGCGTCAGCTGCTGTGAGCGACGGTGAGCAACTCGATATCTCACGACTCACTGCGGAGTGGGATCAGCTGGTGCGGACTCCGGCCTGGTCAGGCCCGAGTGTGTGGATTCATACAGATTTGCTTCGGCCAAACATCCTGGCCGCTCAGGGACAAATCGCAGGCATCATCGACTGGGGTGGTGCGGGGATCGGTGATCCCGCAGCGGATGTCATCGCCGCGTGGAGTGTCTTCGGTCCGGACGGACGCCGAGACTTTCGTGAGGCGCTCGACGTCGATGATGCGACATGGGACCGCGCCCGCGGGTACGCGCTGCACCAAGCGGCGCTCATCATCCCCTACTACGAGGAATCGAACCCGGCGTTCGTCCAGACGGCAGTACGCACGATTGGCGAAATCCTCTCGGACTCATCCAGCTAGAACTTCGGGAACGATTCTGACCACGACCGATTCAGAGGCCGAGCGGCGAAGTTTGCCGGCAGCCTTGATCGCCTTGTACCGAAGGCCGTACTTGCGTTCGAGGGCCGCGTCGATCACAACGCGGCTCTCGGCATCCTCATGGACAGAAGCTCGGCCGACGAGGGTCCGAGCGCCCTCGGCGATGGATCCCTGAACGTCGCACGGTGTGAGTGTGACGGCCTGGTTACGCCGAATCCGCTTCACCTTACCGGATGCGCCGGATGTGGTCACGAGCAGTCCCCCCAGACCTTCCACGACCCAGACGGGCGTTCCGACGGGCTCGCCCGAAGCGCGGAAGGTCGTGAGCAGGGCATATGGCTCAGCGGAGAAGGCGGTAAGACTCATGAGAGACGAGCCTAATCGCGAAAAGCGAGAGGGCCGCCCCGAGACGTTGATACGCCCGGTGCGGCCCTCAGAGGGCATCACATGCTCAGCCCAGATACTTCTTCAGGAGAGGGCTCGACACCGTTACCTTCGTGAGCTTGCCGATCGGTTGGGGAGCGCCCATTTCGTCCGGAACGAATGCGTCCCTTGTGACGTAAATGCTGGTGCCCACCAGTTCGATCGTTGCGGGCGACGTCACCGGCAATGCCGCGACTGGCTTGCCACCCCACGGAAGCACCACCGAAACCTGGCCGGTTCCTCGAGGGCCACCGAACAGCTCAGTGACAAAGATCGCACCGGTCTGTTGCGACACCGCAAGATCAGTCGAGCCAACGAAGCCGGTAGCGACGGTACGAAGCTGCCCGGTCGAGGGGTTCACTTTGACGACGGACCCGCGCATGCCCAGACTTGCGTCTTCCGGGCCGCCGGGAAGCGACGTGACATAGAGCCAGCCGTCGGGGCCTACCTCAACATCGGTCGGAACACCCTCGAAGCGATAGGAACTGCCCACAGAACAGGCTGGGAACCCAAACTCAGTGGCGATTGCCGCCGTTACGGTGGTTGGCGCGGTGGGAGGCAGGACAGCGGTTGTCGTCACTGATCCGTCATACCCAACGCGCAGGATGGCATTCGCACCTGCATCGGCGACATAGACGCCAGCGGCCGTGGCAACTGAGGCGTACGGGTGGGTGTCAACGATACCGGTGTATACCGGCGGCCCGATTGGACTTGCCGGATCAAACTGGTCGAGACAGGACTGCGGAAGGCCAACGAATCCGTAGGTGTTGGAGGCGTCGGGGTTGGTTGTGTTCTCGTGAGCCCAGAGATCCGCAACTTGAACGGGTGCACCCTGTCCGGTCACACTCATCAGGAACGCATTTGAGTGGTCTTGAGCGAGTTGAGCGTAGTAGACGGTTCCGTTTCGAGTGGATACCGCGCTGATCTCCTCCCCCGGCGCGCTCGCGACGGTGGATGTGGTTTTGTCCGGGTTCACCCGCGTGAGAACGCCGATGAAGTTCTGCGTGACATAAGAGACTCCGCCGCTGTCGACGGCGAGCGAGAGCGGGCTGAACAGGCCGGTGGCCAAAGTGCTCTGCGAAATGCTGATCGGCGGTGCCGGTGCGGCTGACGCCGGCGCTGCAACGGCGGCTGTTACCAGGACGGCAGCGGCTGTCACCGCGGTGATTGCTAATTTTTTCACTTCATTACTCCCTTTGCATCTGAAATAGACCAGAGCAGCCAGAGGCCATCGCTGTGGTGACGCCGGGGCAGGAGAGTTGGGGCAGAAGAACTAACGCATCATTGCGAGTTGGTCATGAAACTGTCTCACATTTTCGAAAGCGTACTCAGGAACGTTGTTCTTGTCGAGGCTCGGCACCGGTGCTGAGATAGCTCGTCGTCACGAGGATCGGCCGGTGGTCGGACGCTCCTCGCGGAAGCGTCTTCACGTCGTCTATACCCATGTTCACGGACGTGACGAAGTCAAAGTGTCCGCGGAATATTTTGTATCTGCTGTAGGTACGCGCGTTGCTCAGCGAGAGCTCGTAGCCCATCTCCTGGATCCGTCGCCGCAAGTTGTTCTTGAAGACCGGGTAATTGAAGTCCCCGACCATCACCGTTGGAACTCCGGCCGCAAGCGATCCAAGCTCTCGGTGAGCCGTCGAGATCTGCTTGCGTCGCAGCGAATTAGGAGCGGTGAGTGGTGCGGCGTGGAAGGACGCGATGAGAATTTCCCGGTCCGCCTCCTTGTCATACAGCCGAGACGCGATGAGCCTCTCATTCGCTGGCGAAAACAGGCGGTCGTGCATGGACTTCTTGAGTTCGAAAGCCGTTGTGTCGCCGATGGTGAAACGCTCGTCGTTGACATATATCGCGAGCCCCAGGCGGTTTGCTTTTGTCGCGTCGGCGAGCCGCAGATGCCCGACCGTCTCAGGCAGGAGCACAGCGTCTGCTTCCTGCAGGCAGAGGACATCCACGTCGTACAGGCGCTCGATGTCAACGAGTTCGGCACTGGCAGCGTGCTTTCGAAGGTTGTAACTGACGATTCTGATGAGCTGTCCCCCGGGTCAGGCGAAAGTGCGGATGCATAATTGTAGTGAAGCTAGCTCTTGAGTTTGCACCGAATCAGCGCCAGCCATAGACGTTCCGAAGCACGGCTGCGACGCGCTCGTATGCCGACCGGTCGATAGCAGCCGCCTCGCGACGCATCCCGGAGGGGTAGATACGAAATACCCGGGCGACGTTGACTCAGCTGGAGCGCCCCCGCGTATCCCACGGTCCGCTGCCGATGGGAACGTAGTCCGGTGAATCATCGTGGTGTTTCGATGTCAGTTGGACCGCCAGACGCGCTCCACCAGGCTCCTCGGCAACGATGAGCACCGGTCGGTCTTTACCTCGGCCGTCGCGCTCTTCAAACGGGACCCAGGTCCAGACGATCTCGCCGGGGTCGGGATCACCGTCGGTGGACGGAACATACGTCATGCGGACCGGACCGATCGTGGCTGGGTCGACCTCAACCGTCCCAGCTTCGCCGAATCGCCCGGGCTCATCCGAATGACGAACAGCAGAGGAGCCTCGCGTGGTCAGGGACGACAACACGGAACGGATAATGGTGCCGAACCTCGTCATGGAGCCTCCTCACACCGTCGCGGTGCGGGTGCACCTTTTGGCCCATCGTAACCACCGGAGTGTTGCGTGCGGACAAGCGAAACGGGATGCCACCATACGGTGGCATCCCGATTGCGTGACGCGAAGCGCGGGAGGTTAGACGACCTCGAGGGCGTATCCCTCTTCGCCGTGGACGCTCGTGTCGACTCCGGCGATCTCGTCTTCGTTCTTCACCCGGAAGCCCAATGTCTTCTGGATGGCAAGGCCAACGACGAATGCGATCACGAAGGAGTAGAGAAGGACGGCAGCTGCCGCGATCACCTGGACGACGAGCTGCTCGAACCCGCCACCGAGGAAGAGTCCGGTTTCGGTGGCGAAGAAGCCGAGGAACAGGGTTCCGACCAGACCGCCGACGAGGTGGATGCCCACAACATCGAGCGAGTCATCGAAGCCGAGCTTGAACTTCAGTTCGACGGCCAGGGCGCAAACCGCTCCGGTGAGAACGCCGAGGACCAGAGCCCAACCCGGGGTGAGGTTCGCACAGGCCGGCGTGATGGCGACGAGGCCAGCGACAGCGCCCGATGCGGCTCCGACGCTCGTAGCCTTGCCATCCTTGAACTTCTCAATGATCAGCCAGCCGATGATGGCCGCTGCCGTTGCCCCCAAGGTGTTGACGACGATGAGGCCGACGTTCTCGAGTCCGTTGAGCCATTCAGCACCGGCGTTGAATCCGAACCAACCGAACCAGAGGATGGACGCTCCGAGGAGCGTGAGCGGAACGTTGTGGGGCTTCTGAATGCCCTTCTGGAAGCCGACACGCTTACCGAGGACCAGGGCGAGGGCAAGTGCGGCTGCACCAGCGTTGATGTGGACCGCAGTTCCGCCGGCGTAGTCGATGACCGCGATGCCGGCGTCTTCCCCGAAGAGCGTCGTGCCGAGGTTCATGATCCAGCCGCCGCCCCAGACCCAGGCCGCGATCGGGAAGTAACCGATGGTCGCGAAGATGCCCGCGAAGATCATCCACGAACCGAATTTGGCGCGGTCGGCGATCGCTCCGGAGATCAGTGCGACGGTGATGATCGCGAATGTGGCTCCGTAGGTGGCGCCGAGGAGGTCGGTGTTGCCTGACTCACCCTGCGACAGGGCGGTGAGCCCGAAGTCGGAGAAGGGGTTGCCGGCGAACGCTGTGGGGCTTGCGACGGCGCTCATATTGAATCCGTAGAGGATCCACAGCACGCTGATGAGGCCGAGCGCCCCGAAGCTCATCATCATCATGCTGATGACGCTCTTCGCTTTGACGAGGCCGCCGTAGAAGAATGCGACTCCGGGGGTCATCACCAGTACGAGCGCTGTCGCTGTGATCCCCCAGGCAATGCTGCCGGTGTCCATATCGTGTCCTTAGTTCTCTCGAGTGCATCGGGCTGACCGAGACTGACGCGCTGGGCGCTTGTCGGTATGGAATCAGCATGCGCTTCGGAGATTTCCGACGCGGTGCATTCGATGTTTCAGGACTGTTACGAGCCGTCTAGCTGTGTAAATAGCGTGTTACGCGGCGCTAGGAACCCCGTGTCAGCGCAATCATGCGGGACATCGCCCGCAGGTACTTCTTGCGGTAGCCACCCGAGAGCATGTCACCACCGAACACCTCATCGAGCGGGAGTCCGGTGGCGTAGATCGGGATCTGGGCGTCGTAGACGCGGTCGATGAACGCCACCAGCCGCAGCGCTTCGGTTTGCGACTGCAACTCGTGCACGTCGCGCAGTCCGATGGCGTCGATGCCCGCGAGCAGTTTGATGTACCGCGACGGGTGCACACCGGCCAGGTGCTCGATCACGGTGTCGAAGGTGTCCTCCGAGACCGTTTGACCCGAATCGATTGCCGTGCTGATGCGGACGTCGTACGCGCTCTCGTCGAGTGCCTCGGCGTGCCCTTCCATCGAGCGTCGTCGGTAGTCCTCGCCGTCGATTCGTAGCGTAGTGAAGTGGTCGGCCATCGCGTGAATCTCGCGCAGGAAGTCGGCCGCGGCGAATCGGCCTTCGCCGAGCGCGTTGGGGGGTGTATTTGAGGTGGCTGCGATGCGGGTTCCCGATGCAACGAGCTCGGTCAGCAGGCGGGTCATCATCATGGTGTCGCCCGGGTCGTCCAACTCGAATTCGTCGATGCAGAGCAGAGTTGACCCGCGGAGCGACTCAACGGCGTTCGCATAGCCGAGCGCCCCGACCAACGCGGTGTACTCAATGAAGGTGCCGAAATACTTGCGCGGACCGGGAGCGGCGTGCCAGAGAGCGGCGAGCAGGTGCGTCTTTCCGACACCGAATCCGCCGTCAAGGTACACACCGGGTTTCACGTCTGGCGCCTTCTTCCTGCGACCGAAGAACCCGCCAGATGATTTCGTCACGCCCCAACTGCCGGCGAAGGCACTCAACAGCTCGACGGCCTCCTGCTGGGAGGCGAACGCGGCGTCGGGGCGGTAGCTGTCGAAGCTGGCATCCGCGAATTGACGGGGCGGCGTCAAACTGGCGGCAATTTCGGCACCGGTAGTTTCTGGATTGCGGTCAGCGATGCTGACGCGAGCAGAAGACGTGGAGTTTGTCATGGGAGAATACCTCGTGTGTCGAAGTCTTACGGCGCCAAAGACTTCAGCCGCAATCGTGCGTAAATTCGCTCAGGGAGCCGAGTTTCCAGCCTAATCCCCCGCGTGGCGCGCCCGGAACGCCGCGGGTCATCTACCGGAGGTACCTCATTACTGTCGAACACGACTCGTCGAGCTCAAAGTTTGCGTCGTACGCCCACCCCGAGCGCCTGGTCACTGCTGACTGGCTCGAAGAGCACCTGGGTTCGCCCGGACTCGTCGTCGTTGAATCTGACGAAGACGTTCTGCTCTACGAGATCGGCCACATTCCCGGGTCGGTCAAGATCGACTGGCACACCGACCTCAACGACCCGGTGCAGCGCGATTACATCGACGGCGCCGCGTTCGCCGAACTGCTGAGTGGCAAGGGCATCGCCCGCGACGACACCGTCGTCATCTACGGAGACAAGAACAACTGGTGGGCCGCTTACGCCCTCTGGGTGTTCACTCTGTTCGGGCACGCCGACGTGCGGCTGCTCGACGGCGGGCGTGACAAGTGGATCTCCGATGAGCGTCCGCTGACAACGGATGCCACGGTGCGGCCTCGAACCGAATATCCAGTCGTCGAGAGAGACGACTCTGTCGTTCGCGCGTATAAGGAAGACGTGCTCGCGCACCTCGGCAAGCCGTTGATCGACGTCCGTTCCCCCGAGGAATACAGCGGCGAACGCACAACGGCTCCCGCCTATCCCGAAGAAGGAGCGCTTCGCGCTGGCCACATTCCGACCGCCAAGAACGTGCCCTGGTCGCAGGCTGTCGCTGCTGACGGCACCTTCAAACCGCTCGAGGACCTGAACTCCGTGTACCGCGACGGCGCCGGCCTGACCGACGGTGACGAGGTCGTGGCATACTGCCGAATCGGTGAACGCTCTAGCCACACCTGGTTCGTTCTGCACCACCTGCTCGGTTTCGAGAACGTGCGCAACTACGACGGCTCCTGGACCGAGTGGGGCAGCGCCGTGCGCGTGCCCATTGCCGTGGGCACCGAACCCGGCGACCTGGCCTCCCGAGGCGGATCTCACCATGACTGACAGCGCACTGCCCGACCAAGTGGCCGAGATCCGCGACGACTTCCTCGAACTCGATGAGAAGTTGCGGCTCCAGCTCCTTCTCGAGTTCTCTCAGGAATTACCCGACTTGCCCGCGAAGTATGCCGACTCCCCCGAGTTACTCGAGCGGGTCGTCGAGTGCCAGTCACCGGTGTACATCTTTGTCGACGTCGAGTCCGATCGGGTGCACCTGCACGCGACCGCACCCCGCGAATCGCCGACAACGCGCGGCTTCGCGAGCATTCTGGCCCAAGCCGTCGAAGGGTTGAGTCCGGCCGCGGTGCTGGCCATCCCCGACGACTTCCCGCAGATGCTCGGACTCTCCAAGGTCGTGTCGCCGTTGCGGCTCAACGGCATGAACGGAATGCTGCGACGCACGAAACGCCAGCTGACTGAGCGCCTCGCCGGATAGCGCCGGTCAGTTGCCGGCGAGCCAGTCGCGGATCGCCGTGGTCCAGCGCGGCTCATCGAAGTTCCAGAGCTTCGTGTGCCGGGCCGTGCGGAACGGCACGAAGGTTGCCAGGTCACTGCGGCGAATCGCGAGCTCACGCGCGGCGTCGGCGGGAACGAACCCGTCGTCGTCGCTGTGCAGCACCAGCATGGGTTTGGTCAGCTCTCCCGACCGTTCGACCATGTCGAGCGCCGTGAAGTTGACCACCGTGTCGAGACCGGTCAGCGATTTGCCCCAGCCGTTGCTGATCGCCGCGATGGCTGCACGGCGCACGAACACCGGAATCCTGCCGGCGTCCGCTTGAAACTCGAGCACACTCCCCCAGTCGACGACGGCCGACTCGAGGATGATCCCGGTGATCCGGTCGGCCAGCGCCGATCGGAGTGACGTCTGAAGCGAAATGGCTCCGCCCATCGACCAGCCCATCAGGACGATTGAAGTTGCCCCGTGTGCGGTCGCGAACTCGATCGCGGCCTCAACGTCCTGCCACTCAGTGTCGCCCAGCCCGTAGAGTCCGTCGGCGCTCGGCGGTGCGTCGCCATCATTCCGGTAGGAGATCAAGAGGCTCGTGCATCCGGCGTCGTGCAGGACCGGCACTGAACGCAGGCACTCGCTGCGGGTGGTTCCTCGACCATGCACTCCGATGACCCAGCGGCCCGAATCCTCGTCGGCCGGAAACAGCCAGGCGGGCGCAGGCCCCGGCGTCGTCTCAATGACCGTCTCGCTGAACGGCAGACCAAGTTGCTCGGGCCGCGAGTAGTACCACCCGCTGAACGTCGCCGGCCCCGCGTCCGGAAGCCCGACCAGCTCGCTCGTCGGCGTGTCCAACACCCGGGTCACCGTTGAGGCGTCCTGGTCCACAATCGGCCCCAGTTGGAGGTAACGGTCGTCTGCGCCGAACCAGAGTCCATATCGACCCGGAAGCGAAGTGTCGGGGGTCCGGCTCAGAGTAACGGTGCCGTCCGCACGGTTGAGCGCACGCACATCGGTATCCTGCGCCCGCTTTTTCGCCGGCGTCACCACGCGGCGTGCAACAGCAGAGACGAAGAAAACGGATGCTGTCGCTACCGTCACCACAAAACCTGCGGCTGCGTATGACACCCGTAGCGCCTGTTGTCGGGGTCGTGTGGCCGGCTCGACGGCGTGGCTGTGTCGTTTCATTGGCAAGTAACTCTAGTCTGCAATCGTGGCTGACAGACCAACAGACGCGGAGCTCCCAGCGCCGTTCGCGCGCGCACTGGCCTCCGTCCGCGACGCTCGGGCGCGTACCGAACTGAGCGTGCATGAGATTCCGGCTCCCGGAAACCTCGCGCCGTTCGCGGTGGCCCTCGCTGCCGACGTGACTCCGACCCGGCACGGTGCAGACTCAGAGCTCGGCACTGGCCGGTTCATCCTGCTCTACGACCCCGCCGAACCGGAGGCCTGGGGTGGCCCATTCCGGATCGTCTGTTTTGCCCAGGCGCCACTGGAAACCGAGATCGGGCTCGACCCGTTCCTCGCCGAGGTGGCCTGGTCGTGGCTCGTGGACGCGCTCAACGCACGAGGCGCGAAGTACGCAGCCCCATCGGGTACTGCCACCAAGATTCTCTCGACCGGGTTCGGCGAACTGGCCCAACAGCCTGACGGCGCCCAGATCGAGTTGAGGGCGTCGTGGACGCCCCTCGAAGACGACGTGTCATCGCACGTCGAAGGCTGGGGTGAGCTGCTGTGCATGCTCGCCGGGCTTCCGCCAACAACCGAAGGTGTAACCCTGTTATCAACCCGCAGGACGGCACGTGACTGACCGTTCCGTTATCGATACCGAGGCCGACTACCTCGACGCCATCACCCAGATTCAGAACGGACACGGCCCGATCGCCGTCGACGCTGAACGCGCAAGCGGATACCGTTACTCGCAACGGGCGTACCTGATTCAGATCTTCCGGCGCGGAGCAGGGGTGTTTCTCTTTGACCCGCCAGCCATCGGTCGGTTCGACGCCCTCAACGACGTCATTCGCGACGAGGAGTGGATCATCCACGCGGCCAGCCAGGATTTGGCCTGCCTGCGCGAGGTCGGACTGGACCCCACACGGGTTTTCGACACCGAACTGGCTGGTCGCCTGCTCGGCTTGTCCCGGGTTGGACTCGGCGCGGTGGTCGAGGAACTTCTCGGCATTCACCTCGCCAAGGAGCATTCCGCGGCCGACTGGTCGACCCGACCGCTGCCCGAATCGTGGCTCGAGTACGCCGCCCTCGATGTTGAGCTCCTCGTCGACGTGCGCGACAAACTCGCCGACATGATCGTCGATTCGGGTAAGGAACGGATCGCGGCCGAGGAGTTTGAAGCCACCCGGCTGCGTCAGCCCAAGGTCAACCGGCAGGATCCGTGGCGTCGTCTCTCCGGTCTGCACGGTGTTCGCGGTGCCCGCAGCCTCGCCGTTGCACGGGAATTATGGCTGGCCCGCGACGCGCTGGCGCGGGCACGCGACATCGCACCCGGCCGGTTGGTTCCGGACGCATCGCTCGTCGCAGTCGTCAAAGCGCAGCCCCGGTCGAGTGCAGCACTCGCCGCCATGCGGGATTTCAAGGGCCGTGCAAGCCGCACCGATCTGGACGTGTGGTGGAACGCCGTTGAACGCGGCCTCACCACCGACGATCTTCCACCCCTTCGCCCGGCAGCCAGCGACACCCTTCCACCGGCGCGGAGCTGGTCGGAGCGCAACCCCGAGGCTGACGCCCGGCTGAAGGCAGCACGGACCGCTCTGACCACCACGGCCGAGTCGCTCTCACTTCCCCTCGAGAACCTCCTGACGCCCGAGACGCTCCGTCGTGTCGCATGGACTCCACCGGAGCCGCTCAGCACCGCGGCGATGGGTGACGCACTGCGCGATCTCGGTGCACGGGCGTGGCAAATTGAAGCTACTGCACAGACGATCGTGGATGCCTTTGTAGAAGGTAACCAAGCGGCATCCGATCTGGAGAAAAACGACTCGTAGGAAGAGTCAAAGGATGCGGCGGCGATTTTTGCCGCTCCTAGGATCGACACGTATCCGATGATTGGGAGGCAAAGTGGCCGAAATAGCTGACGTCTTTTTTGTTGATGGAGTGCGGACCCCCTTCGGTCGCGCCGGACAAAAAGGCATGTACTGGAACACCCGCGCAGACGATCTGGTCGTCAAGGCAATGATCGGGCTGCTCGAGCGCAACCCTGACGTTCCCAAGGACCGCATCGACGAGGTCGCCATTGCGGCGACGACGCAGCAGGGTGACCAGGGACTCACGCTTGGCCGCACCACGGCGCTCCTCGCCGGCCTGCCGCAGTCGGTGCCCGGCTATGCCATCGACCGCATGTGCGCCGGCGCGATGACCGCGGTAACCCAGGTCGGCAGCGCGATTGGTTTCGGGGCGTACGACTTCGCGATCGCTGGTGGTGTTGAGCACATGGGTCGCCACCCGCTCGGCGCCGACGCAGACCCGAACCCGCGTTTCCTGACCGAAAAGCTCGTTTCGGCCGACGCCCTCGACATGGGAAAGACGGCGGAACGCATCCACGACCGCTTCCCGCACCTCACCAAGGAGCGGGCAGACCGCTTCGGTATGCGCAGCCAGCACAAGCTGCAGGCCGCATACGACGCAGGCAAGATCCAGCCGGACCTCATTCCGGTCGCTATCAAGAGCGAGGCGGGCTGGGGCCTTGCGACCCGCGACGAAGGAACCCGTCCCGAGACGACCATGGAGGGACTCGCGAACCTCAAGACTCCGTTCCGTCCCCACGGCCGGGTCACGGCAGGCACCGCCTCTCCGCTCACCGACGGAGCGACCGTGAGCCTCCTGGCCGGTGGATCCGCCGTCAAGGAATTCGGACTGAAGCCCAAGATGCGCATGGTGAGCTTCGCGTTTGCCGGAGTGGAGCCGGAGATCATGGGCATCGGCCCCGTCCCCTCGACCGAAAAGGCGCTGCGGAAGGCCGGGCTGACGATCGATGACATCGGGCTATTCGAGCTCAACGAAGCGTTCGCCATCCAGGTCCTCTCCCTGCTCGACCACTTTGGAATCGACGATGACGACCCACGCGTCAACCAGTGGGGCGGAGCCATTGCGGTCGGCCACCCGCTCGCGGCGTCCGGCGTGCGGCTCATGAACCAGCTGGCAGCGCAGTTCGCTGAACGCCCGGACGTGCGCTACGGCCTCACCGCGATGTGCGTTGGCCTCGGCCAGGGCGGAAGCGTTATCTGGGAAAACCCGAACTGGAAGGGAAAGAAGTAACCGCGATGACCGATTACTCCACTCTCGATTTCTCCCCTCTCGTCGACATGAGCGTCGATGAGGTCGTCACTCACTCCTTCGTCCGTGATGTGCCCCTCCCCGACGGTCGGGTCATCGCGCTGATCACGCTCGACAACGGCCGTGACCACACGCGGCCGAACACCTTTGGTCCGGTTACCCTGCTGGAGCTCGGCTCTGTCCTCGACGGGCAGAAGGAACGAGCGGCCCGCAAGGAGATCGACGCGGTTGCTGTCACCGGCAAGCCGTTCATTCTGGCCGCAGGTGCTGACCTCAGCAAGGTGAGCGAAGTGACGTCGCGCGAATCGGCGGTTCTCCTCGGCCAGCTCGGGCACTTCGTCTTCAACAAGCTCAATGAGCTCGGTGTGCCATCGTTCGTCTTCATCAACGGCCTGGCGCTCGGAGGCGGTCTCGAAATCGGCCTCCACGCGACCTACCGTACGATCGACGCCTCGGCACCCGCCATCGCGCTTCCGGAGGTCTTCCTCGGCCTTATCCCCGGTTGGGGCGGCGCATATCTGCTCCCGAACCTCATCGGCATTGAGAACGCGCTGAAGGTTGTCGTTGAGAATCCGCTCAAGATGAACCGGATGCTCAAAGGCCCCGACGCGTTCGAGCTCGGCATTGCCGACGCTATGTTCCCGGCAGCCACCTTCCTCGAAGATTCGCTTCGCTGGGCCGGCTCGGTCCTCAGTGGCGCCACGAAGGTGAGTCGTAAGAACCAGCCCGGCAAGGTCGAGCGGCTCGTCAAGTGGGACGCGGCCATCGGCATCGCCCGCAAGATGCTCGAGTCGAAGATCGGTACCGTCCCCCGCGCGCCGTATCTCGCGCTCGACCTGCTCAAGGCAGCAAAGAGCGGAACACGGGCGGAAGGCTTCGAGCGTGAGGACGTCGCCCTCGCCGAACTCTCGACCGGCGACCAGTTCCACGCGAGCAACTATGCGTTCAACCTTGTGCAGCGTCGCGCCAAGCGCCCGGCCGGAGCGCCAGACAAGGCCCTCGCACAGAAAGTCACCAAGATCGGTGTGATTGGTGCCGGTCTCATGGCGAGCCAGTTTGCACTGCTCTTTGTGCGTCGCCTGCAGGTCCCGGTTGTCATCACCGACCTTGATCAGGGTCGGGTCGACAAGGGCCTCGAGTACATTCGCGGTGAGATCGCCAGCCTCCTCGCCAAGAAGCGCATCTCCCCCGACGAGTCCAACCGACTGAATGCTCTCATCTCGGGCACAACGGACAAGCGCGACTTCGCCGACTGCGACTGGGTCATCGAGGCCGTGTTCGAGGAACTCGGTGTGAAGCAGGACGTCTTCGCCGACGTGGAGCAGTACATCTCCGAGACCGCGATCCTTGCCACCAACACCTCGTCCCTCTCGGTCGAGGACATCGGCGCGAAGCTCGCCCACCCGGAGCGGCTCGTCGGATTCCACTTCTTCAACCCCGTCGCGGTCATGCCGCTCATCGAGGTGGTCAAGACCCCGAAGACGACAGACGAAGCACTCGCGACGGCCATGTCCACCGCGAAGAACCTGCGCAAGAACGCCGTGATCACCCGAAACACCCCAGGGTTCGTGGTCAACCGTGTGCTCGCCAAGGTTCTCGGCGAGGCGATGTTCGCTGTCGACTCCGGCACGAGCTTCGCCACGGTCGATGAGGCCCTCGCTCCCCTGGGACTGCCAATGCCGCCGTCGCAGTTGCTCGACCTGGTCGGCCTCAAGGTCGGCGCGCACGTGCTCGACACCCACCACGCCGCGTTCCCTGAGCGGTTCTACCGCAGCGAGAACCTGCACAAGCTCGCCGAGTACGGCACCCTTCTCGAGAAGGATGCCAAGGGCAAGGTGAAGGGCTTCGATAAGGGAGCCCTGAAGATCGTCTCCGGCGGGAAGGATCCTTTGACGGCGGATGTCATTTTGCGCCGTCTCGAGGACGGCCTGGCCGATGAAATCCACCGGATGCTCGAAGATCACGTGGTTGAAGCACCGGAAGACATCGACCTGTGCATGATCCTCGGCGCGGGCTGGCCGTTCCACATGGGCGGCGTGACGCCGTACCTCGATCGCACCGGGGCCAGCGAACGTGTCTTTGGAGGCACCTTCCATGACCCACAGATCCGTGGCATCCGGTAGTCAGAAGTAACGACGGAACGCCCAGCCATATCGGCTGGGCGTTCTGTCGTGTGAGGGCGTTTTAGGACGGATGCGGGTAGTCGGCCGCGCGATGCTGGAAGGCGAGGATCGCCGGGTTCTGGATGACACCGTCCCTGATCTCAACAGCGCGGCGGATCGTTTCGTTCTGGTCGTCATCGGTTGGCCCGTCCATTACCGTGCGGAGAAACGGAATGAGCGCCTCGCTGATTTCCCACGTCGCCGAGTTCCACAACAGGGACGGCGTGTGGTCGACCGCGTAGTAGCTGATGTGATCGCCGACGGTCTTCAGCGGGCCGTCGAACGTGGTCATCGCAGCCCATTCAAAGCCCATTCCCTCGTCACAGGAGACGTCAACGATGAGGCTGCCCGGAACGAACAGGGCCAAATCAGCTGTTCGCAGGTAGAGCGCCGGGTTGTTGGGGTCCTGGAGCGTGCAGTTCACGACGATGTCGTGCTGGGCAAGGAAGTCGGCGAGCGGTTTGCTCCCCTCCTCGGTCAGAACCGCTGACGGCGACGAACCGGAGTCGTCCTGGTCGAACTGCACGATGGTGGCCGAGTGGATCGGAGCGTTCACCGCCGCCCGGTCCCGGCTCGTCAGCACGGTGACGTCGTGCACACCGAGCGCGTTGAGAGCGGTCACCGCCCCTCGTGCAGTCGCTCCGAAACCGATCACAACCGCGTCGAGCCGTCGCCCGTAGTCACCCGTGGACCCGGTCAGTTCGAGAGCGTGAAGCACGGCGGCATACCCGGCGAGCTCATTGTTCTTGTGGAAGACGTGGAGAGCGAAGCTGCCTTCCTTGCTCCAGTGGTTCATCGCTTCGAAGGCGATGAGGGTCAGCCGCCGGTCGATCGCCACCTGGGTAAGTCCCCGATCCTGCACGCAGTGTGGCCAGCCCCACAGCGTCTGGCCTTCGTGAAGTTCGGTGAGGTCGGCGGCCCGTGGTTTCGGGAGGAGCACGATGTCGGCGCGCTCGAGAACGTCCGCCCGCGGAACGACCCCCGCAACCAACTCCCGCAACCTGTCGTCTGAAACGCCGAACCGCTCGCCGTATCCCGACTCGAGAACGATCCGAGCGCGCAGGTCGTCATCGATCCGTTCAAAGTGCAGCGGATGGATGGGAAGGCGTCGCTCGTGCTTCTTGCGTGACGTCGCCAAAATTCCCAGAGTGGGAGCATCGGTTCCGGACGCTGCGTGATCTGACCTCTCGGTCATGAGTCTCCTTAGAGCGAGAACACCGTTGCGCTCGCTCTCGAAGACTACGCCACCCGGATGGCGCTGGGCCTAAGCCTGCTCGCCGCCCGAACGGTGTTCTGCCGGCTCGCGATCCTCGTCCGACGGGACCGGACGGGCAACCGGAATTCGGCTGCCGAGAACCTGAGCCACGACGTCGCGGGCGATCTGCTGGCCAGTGAGGCCCGCGTCACTCATAATCTGCTCGCGGGTCGCGTGTGCGATGAAGGAGTCTGGCAGCCCCAGCTCGTCAACGGCCGTATCCACTCCTGCGCTCCGCAGGTCTTGACGGATGCGCGTGCCGATTCCGCCGACGCGGATGCCGTCTTCGATCGAGATGACGAGGCGGTGGGTACGGGCCAGTTCGATGACGCTCGTCGGTACCGGCACGACCCACCGCGGGTCGATGACGGTCGCTCCGATGCCCTGGGCTTCGAGGCGGCGAGCTACATCGAGCCCGATCTCGGCCATCGGACCGACCGTGACGATGAGAACGTCAGGCTTCGCGCTCTCGTAGAGCACATCGACGTTGTCTGCCGTTCGGCGGAGAGCCGGGATCGTCGGGAGAACGTTGCCTTTGGGGAAGCGCAAGACGGTTGGGGCGTCGTCTACGGCGACGGCTTCCGCGAGCTCCTCCTGCAGGCGTTCGGCGTCACGCGGTGCGGCAAGACGGATGCCGGGGACCAGCTGAAGAATTGCGAGGTCCCAGATTCCATGGTGCGAGGGGCCGTCAGGGCCGGTGACTCCCGCACGGTCGAGGACGAAGGTAACCCCGGCTTTGTGCAGCGCGATGTCCATGAGCACCTGGTCAAAGGCGCGGTTTATGAAGGTCGCGTAGATCGCCACGACGGGGTGCAGGCCGCCGAAGGCGAGGCCGGCTGCACTTGTGGCGGCATGCTGCTCGGCGATGCCGACGTCGTGGACGCGGTTGGGGAACCGTTCGGCGAACTTGTGCAGGCCGGTTGGGCGCAGCATGGCGGCGGTCACGCCGACGATTTTCTCATCCTGTTCAGCGAGGGAAACCAGGCTGTCGCTGAACACACCTGTCCAGGATTGGCCGCTACTCGAAGAAATGGGCTCGCCGGTGATCGGGTCGATCTTTCCGACCGCGTGGAACTGGTCAGCCTCGTCGTCGACGGCGGGAGCGTAACCCTTGCCCTTCTGGGTGATCGCGTGAACGATCACAGGGGCGCCGTAGCTCTTCGCCTGCTCGAGTGCCTCGAGCATCGCGTTGACGTCGTGTCCGTCCACAGGACCGATGTACTTGATGTCGAGATTGGAGTAGAGCGCCTCGTTGTTGCTGAACCGACTGAGGAACCCGTGTGTTCCGCCGCGCACACCGCGGTAGAGGGCACGGCCGGGCCCGCCCAGGCGGTCAAACATGCGCCGGCTCGTGAGGTAGAGGTCTTTGTAGGCCGGACGCGTGCGAACGGTGTTGAGGAACCGTGCCATGCCGCCGATTGTCGGGGCGTATGACCGGCCGTTGTCGTTGACGACAATGATGAGGCGACGGGTGTTGTCGTCGCTGATGTTGTTGAGGGCTTCCCAGGTCATCCCGCCGGTTAGCGCGCCATCGCCGACAACAGCGACGACTGAGCGGTCCAGTTGGCCGGTCATCTCGAAGGCCCGGGAGATTCCGTCCGCCCAGCTCAGGGAGCTCGACGCGTGGGAACTCTCGACAATGTCGTGGGGAGATTCGCTGCGCTGCGGGTATCCGGCGAGTCCGCCGCGCTCCCGGAGCTTCTCGAAGTCCTGGCGCCCGGTCAAAAGCTTGTGGACGTATGACTGGTGGCCGGTATCGAACACGACAGCGTCATGCGGCGAGTCGAACGTGCGGTGAATCGCGAGCGTCAGTTCAACGACGCCGAGATTGGGGCCGAGGTGTCCCCCTGTGCGCGACACCTCGCTGACCAGGAAGGTTCGAATCTCCGCGGCCAGTTGGACAAGCTGATCCTTCGAGAGGGCATCAAGGTCGCGTGGACCTCGGATCGACTCAAGAAGACCCATTCGAACTCCCTCATACCTTTGTCCGCCGACACTCGTGCAGTCGACCCGCCCCACTCTACGCGCTGCCCCTGAGCGTTTCCGGTTGGAATCGCTCAGGGGCAGCGTGAGAGCTCGTGCTCTGGTTTTGCTAGACGAGGCTCCGCAGGACGTACTGCAGGATGCCGCCGTTGCGGTAGTAGTCCGCTTCACCCGGTGTGTCGATGCGCACAACGGCGTCGAACTCGACCGGCTGCTTGCCCTCGGGCGAGTGCTCGGTCGGCTCAGCGACGACGTGAACCGTCTTCGGGGTGGTGCCCGCGTTGAGCTCCTCGAGCCCCTTGATGCTGATCGACTCGGTGCCATCGAGGCCCAGGCTTTCCCAGCTTTCGCCGGCGGGGAACTGCAGCGGGACAACGCCCATTCCGATCAGGTTCGAGCGGTGAATACGCTCGAAGCTCTCGGTGATGACGGCCTTGACCCCGAGAAGGCTGGTGCCCTTCGCTGCCCAGTCACGCGACGAACCGGAACCGTACTCCTTGCCACCGAGGATCACCAGCGGGGTGCCGGCGGCCTGGTAGTTCTGCGACGCGTCGTAGATGAACGACTCGGGCGCGTCCGGCTGCGTGAAGTCGCGGGTGTAGCCACCCTCGACGCCGTCGAGCAACTGGTTCTTGAGACGGATGTTCGCGAACGTACCGCGGATCATCACCTCGTGGTTTCCGCGACGCGAGCCGTAGGAGTTGAAGTCCTTACGCTCGATGCCGTGCTCGGTGAGGTAGCGACCAGCGGGGCTGTCGGCCTTGATGGAACCGGCGGGGCTGATGTGGTCGGTGGTCACCGAGTCGCCGAGCTTCGCGAGGACGCGAGCGCCGGTGATGTCAGCCACCGGGGTGGTCTCCATGGTCATGCCCTCGAAGTACGGAGGCTTCCGGACGTAGGTCGACTCCGGGTTCCAGTCGAAGGTGCTTCCGGCCGGTGTGGGAAGTGAACGCCAGCGCTCATCTCCTTCAAAGACGGATGCATATTCGTGCGTGAACATATCGGTGTCGATTGATCCGTCGATCGTCGCCTGAACCTCAGCGGAATCGGGCCAGATGTCCTTGAGGAAAACGTCGTTTCCGTCGCTGTCCTTGCCCAAGGCATCCGTTTCGAAATCGAAGTTCATCGATCCAGCCAGCGCGTACGCGATGACCAGGGGCGGGCTGGCCAGGTAGTTCATCTTCACGTCGGGGTTGATGCGACCCTCGAAGTTGCGGTTACCGGAGAGGACCGCCGTGACAGCGAGGTCGCTCTCGTTGATCGCGGCTGAGATTTCTTCGGCGAGAGGACCGGAGTTTCCGATACAGGTGGTGCAGCCGTATCCGACCGTGTAGAAGCCGAGGGCTTCGAGGTCATCGGTGAGCCCGGCCTTGGCGTAGTAGTCAGTGACAACCTTCGACCCGGGGGCGAGCGTGGTCTTGACCCACGGCTTGGCCTTGAGGCCCTTCTTCGCCGCGTTGCGGGCCAGCAGGCCGGCGGCGAGCATGACCGACGGGTTTGACGTGTTGGTGCAGGACGTGATGGCCGCGATGGTGACCGCGCCGTGGTCCAGCGTGAATGTCGATCCGTCGTCGAGCGTGACGTCGGTTGGCTTGGAGGCCGTCGACGGCGCGTGGCTCACGTGCGAGTGGGAGTGGTGGCTGTGCTCGCTCTCCGGAGTGTTCGAGGGCGGGTCGGATGCCGGGAACGACTCGCTGACCTCAAGGTCGACCAGGTCGTGGGTGACGTCAGCGTAGTTGTTGAGGTCGACCTCAAACTGCGACTTGGCCGCGCTGAGCTCGATACGGTCCTGCGGACGCTTCGGGCCGGCGATCGACGGGACAACCGTCGAGAGGTCGAGCTCGAGATATTCGCTGAACGAGGGCTCGACCGACGGGTCGTGCCAGAGTCCCTGGACCTTGGAGTACTCCTCGACCAGCTTGACCTGCTCTTCGCTGCGGCCGGTGAGGCGCAGGTAGTCGAGCGTGACGTCGTCGATGGGGAACATCGCTGCGGTTGAGCCAAACTCGGGGCTCATGTTTCCGATAGTGGCGCGGTTGGCGAGCGGAACCTCGGCAACACCGTCGCCGTAGAACTCGACGAACTTGCCGACAACGCCGTGCTTGCGGAGCTGCTGGGTGATGGTGAGTACGACGTCTGTTGCGGTGACACCGGTCGGGATCGAGCCGGACAGCTTGAAGCCGACGACCTTCGGGATGAGCATCGACACTGGCTGGCCGAGCATGGCCGCCTCTGCCTCAATGCCGCCGACGCCCCAGCCGAGCACACCAAGTCCGTTGACCATGGTCGTGTGCGAGTCGGTTCCAACCAGCGTGTCCGGGTAGGCCTGGAGGGCTCCGTTGACGGTGCGGGTGTATGTGACGCGCGCCAGGTACTCGATGTTGACCTGGTGCACGATGCCGGTTCCCGGCGGGACGACCTTGAAGTCTTCGAAGGCGGTCTGGCCCCAGCGGAGGAACTGGTAACGCTCCCCGTTGCGCTCGTACTCGATTTCGACGTTGCGCTCGAGTGCGTCTTCGGTGCCGAAGAGGTCGGCGATCACCGAGTGGTCGATGACCAGCTCGGCCGGCGCGAGCGGGTTGATCTTGGTCGGGTCTCCCCCGAGCTCGGCGACGGCTTCACGCATGGTCGCGAGGTCAACGATGCAGGGCACACCGGTGAAGTCCTGCATGACGACGCGGGCCGGTGTGAACTGAATCTCGGTGTCGGGCTCGGCAGCCGGGTTCCAGTTGCCGAGGGTGCGAATTTGCTCAGCCGTGACGTTCTTTCCGTCTTCGGTGCGGAGCAGGTTCTCGAGGAGGACCTTGAGGCTGAACGGCAGCTTCTCGTAGCCCTGGACGGTGTCGAGACGGAAGATCTCGTAGTCGGTGCCACCGACTGTGAGTGTGTTCTTCGCCCCGAAGCTATTAACGGTAGACACGTTGCCTTCTCCTTCGTTGGCACAGGCACTGACACGATCGCCTGCCTTGGGTCAATCTTGGGTTCCCCAACGGCAGATTTTCTAGCAAGGTTTGCCTAACTATGAGGCATCGCCGGAGGGGGCGCCTGTGACCAATTTATCTTGATGTCGAGATAACTCTATCAGGAGGCGGCGGGACTTTTTCGGTACAACGCGCGCACGACGAGCCACGTCAGTATGAGGAGGGGCGCGTAGAGCGGAAGTCCCATGAACAGTTTCGTGGCTGCGAGCCATTCCACGTTGCCCGCGTAGTACAACGGCAGCTGCACGGCCAGCCGGGCGATGAACATCCCGGCCCAGCAGAGCGTCAGAACAACGAAGGTCCGGCGTTTCGCGCCGTCCTTCTTCCACGCTGTTGAGTCGCTCATGAGGTAGCCGGCGATGACACCGATGAGCGGCCAGCGCACGAGCACGGAGGCGAGGAGAACAGCCGCGTAGGCGCCGTTGGTGACAAAGCCCAGAACGAAGTTGTCTTCCGGTCGCCCGGTGACGAGGGCGAGAATCGCTGAGGCAACAGCACCGATGAGCCCACCAATGGCACTGGCTACCGGGGTCTTCTGAATAAGCCGGGCGACGGTGAGTATCGCGGCGACACCGACGGATACCGCCAGAGAAATAACGAGATCCGTGGTGAGGGTGTATGCCACCAGGAAGAGCAGCCCGGGCAGGACAGCTTCAATAATGCCGCGGATGCCACCCATCGCTTCCAAGATGACGTGACCGTTCGGCCGGTCCGCTTGTGCCAGGGCGTTGAGCCCCGATTTGCGTGCAGCATCAGCGATGGCGGCGCCAACGACCGCGGACGTCTCCGGCTCGGGTCTCGGGGACGCGGCGTTTGGCGCTGTTTCGGCGGAGCCGACTGGCGCCTCGTCCGGCAGCTCCGCCATTAGTCCGTGGGAGCCGCGGTTGGCGGCATCACCAGGGGAATGAGGTCACGCGGGGGCATTGGCGCCGAACCGCGCACCACAACGACGCTGCGGAACAGGTCTTCGACCTGGGCGGCGGCCTCATCATTGGTCGCAGCTTCTCCGGCAATCACGCCGCGGAGGAACCACCGGGGACCGTCGACACCGACGAAGCGCGCCACGCGGGTGCCAGCCGATCCGTCTGAACCGGATACGACGGGGACTTCAGCGAGCAGCTCGGGTCCGAAGACGCCATCGCGCTCGGTGACGGTTCCGCCCTGGCGAGCGATCTGCTCCTGGATCTGCTCACGGGTCTCGTGCCACAGCCCGGTGCTCCGCGGTGCCGCGAACGGCTGGATCTGGAGTGTCGAGCCGGCATAGTCGAGCCCGACGGCAACGATGCGTTTAGTGCTCTCCTCCACCTCAAGCCGGAGGTTAAGTCCTTCACGCGGGAGGATCTTCACTCCGCCGAGGTCAATGTACGGACGGACCGGGTTCGCTTCTGACTCGTCGAACGGTCCCTCGGTCGCGCGGTCATCGGGGGCAGACTTCGAAATGTCGAGGACGTCTGCGTCCTCAACGTCGGTAGCGACGACATCCGTCACTCCCGTGGTTGGCGACACGGCGGCCGACTCATCGGTGGCGTCAGCCTGAACC
The DNA here is from genome assembly GCF_024171565.1 of Okibacterium sp. HSC-33S16. Lineage (GTDB taxonomy): Bacteria > Actinomycetota > Actinomycetes > Actinomycetales > Microbacteriaceae > Mycetocola_A. The sequence goes on along the minus strand of NZ_JALJZZ010000001.1, from coordinate 894,062 downwards.
TCAGCGGCGGTGTCCTTTTTCTTCTTACTCATACCTGAGCTCCTGTCTGAATCGTGTCGTAGCCGGTCGAGCCGAATCCGTTGGCGCCGCGAAGACTCCCGGGAAGGGTTTCGACCGGCACGAATCGTGCTTTCGAGACGGGCATAACTATCATCTGGGCGATCCTGTCGCCCGCTGAGATTGAGTAGGCCTCGGTGCTGTCCGTGTTGAGCAGCGTCACCCGGATCTCACCCCTGTAGCCGGCGTCTACGGTGCCGGGCGAGTTCACAATGGTGATGCCGTGCTTGGACGCGAGGCCTGAGCGCGGAACGACGAAGGCGACAAACCCGTCGGGAAGTGCGATCGATACGCCGGTGCCGACCATGGCCCGCTGCCCGGGCTGCAAGGTCAGGTCTTCAGTAGACTTGAGATCAGCGCCCGCATCGCCTGGGTGGGCATACACGGGCAGTTCCGGGGCGACAATGAGTACGTCTACGCTTTCGGTCACGTGTCGAGGGTAGTGCAGAAGTCTGGATGAGAAGAGACATGGCCGAATATCGCGAACGTTTGTGGCCAGCCACCTGGATCCTGATAGCGTCAGCGCTCGTCATCCCTGCGAGCCTGCTTGTGCTTGCTCCGCTTTCCGTCCTCGCCGGTGCGCTGACCGGCATCGTGTTGTACGCGGGTTGCGTGGCGTTGTTCATCTACGGCGCCCCTGTCCTCGCCGTTCAGGACGGAGAGCTGTCCGCCGGCCGGGCTCGAATTCCGGTGTCCCTGATCGGTGACGTTGTCCCGTTCGACGGTGACGAGGCTGCTCTGGAACGCGGCCAACGATTGAACGTCACCGCATTTTTGGTCATTCGTGGCGGCATCCGCGGTGTCGTCAAGGTTGGTATCGCTGACCCTGCGGATCCAACACCGTACTGGCTCCTGTCAACACGTCATCCAACAGAACTGGCCGCTGCGATCTTGCGATCGCAACGGCCAGATGTTCCCGTCGAGAATTAGGCTGCGCACTCCAGGCAGACCGGTCCGAGCTTCGATTCGTGATCGATCTGTGAGCGGTGCTTCACGAGGAAGCACTCAACGCAGGTGAACTCGTCGGCCTGCGGAGGCAGAACGACGACGTCAAGATCGAGGTCCGAAAGGTCGGCACCCGGCAGGTCAAAACCGCCGGGGTTGTCGGCGTCTTCGTCGCCGACAGATCCAGACAGTTTGTCTGGCACGCGCTCCTTGAGGGCCTCAATCGACTCTGAATCGTCGTCGGTCTTCCTGGGGGCGTCGTAATCCGTTGCCATGTCTATCCACTTCTTGTGTTGTCTTCCGATCGCTTTCGGCGGCCACAGTTTGCATCAATCTCGATCGAATAGCAAACCGGGTTATCGCTTCAAGATGCGACACGGTGTGGAACCTGCGGCACGCCCGCGTTATTCCCACGGAAATGCCGCGGCACGTGACACCATTTGGATAACAAATCACAGCCTGAGAGGCAGTTGATCATGCACGATTTGAAAGTCATTGGCGTCGAGGACGGCGCACTCATTGCCGCGACCGAAAGCGGCGAGCGTTTTCGTCTCGTTATCGACGAGGTTCTGCAGTCCCATGTGCGTCGGAGCCGCAAGGAGCCCACGCAGGGTCCCAAGCCGAGCCCGCGCGATGTGCAGGCGAACATCCGGTCGGGATTGTCTGCCGAGGAAGTCGCCGACATCACCGGTGCTGACCTTGAGTATGTGCAGCGCTTCGAAGGTCCTGTGCTCGCCGAACGTGAGCACATCGTGGGGGCGGCGCTGAGCGTTCACGTCCTCACGACGGTCGACCCCACGCGCGACGATGACGACGACACCTTTGGTTCGGCCATTCGGGCGCGTCTGGAATCGCTCGGCGCCTCTGAGGAACGCTGGACCAGCTGGAAGGAATCAACCGGCGGCTGGGTCGTCAAGCTCTCCTTCACGTCCAATGACATCGAGCACGATGCGCGCTGGAGCTTCGAGCCCAAGAAGCAGGCGCTCGCTCCAATGAACAGCGAAGCGGTGACGCTCTCGAAACAGGGCGAGCTCCCTCAGCACGGCCTGATTCCACGGCTCCGCGCCGTCGAGCGTGACGACTCTCGTCCCGATGACAGCCGATTCGACAGTGGAGCATTCAACTTCCGCGACAGCTCGGACGACAGCCTCGACCTGTCGCCGACGATTGACATTTCGGCCATCGGCCGCCCCCAGGCGTCTTCGAAGGCCGCCGCCGCTGCCGCGATTAACCGCGCGCACGACTCCGGATCGTCGTCACAGTCGAACCAGACGGCGGACCTGCTCGAGGCGCTGCGGAAACGCCGCGGGGAACGAGAGTCAGCACACACCGATGAGGCGCAGGCGGAGACCGCCCAGGTACCCCGCCTCATGGAAACACCGGCAGCCGAACACAAGGAAGACACCCCGACTCCTCCGGCTGAGGTTCCCGTGACGTCGTCGCGTGGAAGCAGCAAGCGCGGTCGCACAGCGATGCCGTCCTGGGACGAAATTGTCTTCGGAGCGCGAACCGACGAAGACTAGCCGGCGGGCCGGCTCAGCTGTGCCTCTCACCTTTGCGGCGACGTTCTATGATCGCCATTTGATGCCTGCCATCTTTCAGTGAACTGTCGGGGGATCAGTAAGTCGGGTGAGGGCACGATCGCCGTCGCGTTCTCGTGAAGAGTTGAAATCCGACTTGCATGCAATCGCCGAGGTGGGGCCGGACTTTCTCGAATAGGTTCCCGTGCCGGTCTGTGTGGCGCTAAAGGTTCCCGCTGAGGTCTCAGCTATCGACGCACTTCAACGCCGTCTGAGCGCGACGCCGTGTTCAAGACTCGGAAGCCATTTCACGTGTCGTGAACGCCAGAGAGACGTAAGGGAGATACTCCCGCGCGACGACCGCTGTGAGTATTCGGTCATTCAGCGCGGCGCCGACAGCATATACATGCGGGTCAGTGTCAATGCGCATGCCAGCCACGTCGGCGCCATCGATGGGAACGGTGACAGCCTCGATGTGGCGCTCGGCGGCCGGGGAACGCAGCTCGCCTGGGAAGCCGCCAACCACGCGCAGCTCGCGGAAACTGTTCGTCAGGATGTGATTGACATGCCCGACGAGTGTGGACTCGGGCGTCTGCCAGCCCTCCTCTGACGCACGAGTCGTCATGACGGCCTCCCACAACATCGGATATCGCATCACCTCACGCTGCTTCAGCATCCATTCGGGTAGCGGCCTGACAGGGTCGGCGTCGATCGCGTCGCGCACCGAATCGGCAAGGTCGGCGAGGTTCGCAGGGTCTTTGCGATCAGAAGGATTTCGCCAGAGCGTGTAAGAGAGTGCCACGCTATCCAAGGTCATCGCGCCGCCGTTTGAGGAGGACCCGGTGGTTGAGGGAATCGGCTGCTCCTCCACAGAGAGTTGAGGAATGAGAGACATCACTGGAAGGCTGAAAAGTTTGGCCACGTCGTCGATCGTCTGGGGTGGAAGAAAGTCGTCTGGGTCGCGATCGGAGATGTACATGCCCACAACCTACAGAGACCAGGGCAAAGGGGACCGACTCGTTACGAAAGCCGACGCTAGGCGAATAACTCCGCAGCGTCAGCCTCAGCCTCAGCGCCGGAAGGCGCCGAGGCGGATCAGCGGTATGGAACGTTCGTCGTGCGTCACCGAACCGTGCTGGCCGATCATCCGACGAGCGGATTGGTCGGCCGGACGGGAATCGTAGTACACCACTCGCTTGCGCGCGGCAATAACCACATCGCCAATGCGGGGTAGAACCTCGCTGGCCACGTCGCCATACAGGCCTGATTCGACCAGTTGCTCGCGTGTCGAGACCCAGGCACGTTCACCTTCGCTTTCCTCCCAGACGCGAGCCAAGGCGCTTCGGTCTTCCGCGGTGGCCCCAGGCTCGAGGTACAACTGCAGGGATCGCGGCTCCCCACCGACGTGGCGAACCCCGTCGACCAGTTCGGGCACCGTATCGAACAGGATCTGACTCGACGCAGGCACATCCACCGAGCCATGATCGGCGGTCACCAGGAGGCCCGTGCGAGGCGGCAGCTCGGTACTCAGCCGCTGGACCTCGGCGTCGACAGCCTCGAGTGCCGATAGCCACTGATCGGATTCCCAACCGTACTGGTGCGACGCCTTATCGAGTTCGGGAATGTAGAGATACGTCAGCGAGCCCGGGTATTCCCGTGCAATCTTGACCGCCGCTGCTCGGCGCTCTGAGAGGCTGTTCGCCGAGACGTAGCGGGCACCCCGAAGGATGGCTCGGGTGAAGCCTGAGGTTGCGTACTTTGCTTGCCCAATGGCGAACGAGAGGACTCCCTCATCACCGGCCGTCTCGAACACCGTACGTTCGCGCTGCCAGGTCTCCGGAACCATGAGCTCGTCCCAGCCGCTGAGCTGGTTAACGACCCGATCGTTGTCGGCATCGAGGGCGCGGTAGCTGACGAGGCCGTGCCGGCCGGGCAACGTTCCGGTTGCAAAACTGGCCAGCGCGGCTGCGGTCGTTGATGGAAAAACGCTGACTAGTGCGTCGCTCTTCGTGGCCGTCAGAAAGCGCGCATGTCCGGCCCGAGCCTGCAGCTGAGCGCGGCCTAAGCCATCGACAACAACAACGACGACAGATTCCACCGAAGGAAGCGACAAATCGTTGCTTTTTCCCTGGAGCGCAGCGACCGAATTCGGCAGAACGTCGGCAAGGCTCCGGGCGCCTGCTTTGTCGGTGGGTAGCATTGTGGCCATCGGGCCAAGTCTGGCACACAGTCGCCGATGCGACCGATTGCCCGAACGGCATCCGCCATTTCCCCTTCCCTGCCCGAGAAACGCCGAATGACCCCGAAGAAAACTGCAGCAACTCCCGAACCCTTCACCGAGCGTATCCAGGACGTCGACGTCTCCACCGAAATGCAGGGCTCGTTCCTCGAGTATGCCTACTCGGTGATCTATTCACGGGCCCTCCCCGACGCACGGGACGGCCTCAAGCCGGTCCAGCGGCGGATCCTCTACATGATGACGGAAATGGGTCTCCGTCCCGAGCGTGGGCACGTTAAGAGCGCTCGTGTCACCGGTGAAGTGATGGGCAAGCTTCACCCGCACGGTGACAGTGCTATCTACGACGCTCTCGTGCGCCTTGCACAGCCATTCACCATGCGCGTCCCCCTCATCGACGGGCACGGCAACTTCGGGTCGCTCGACGACGGCCCGGCTGCCGCGCGGTACACCGAGGCGCGCCTCGACGCGGCTGCCCTCGCCATGACCGACGGGCTCGACGAGGACGTCGTCAATTTCATTCCCAACTACGACAACCAGCTGACCCAGCCCGAGGTTCTCCCGGCCGCTTTCCCCAACCTTCTGGTCAACGGTGCCAGCGGAATCGCCGTCGGCATGGCCACCAACATGGTGCCGCACAACCTCGTCGAAGTCATCGGCGCCGCGAGGCACCTGCTGTCGAATCCCGACGCCACTCTCGACGACCTGATGGAGTTCGTCCCGGGTCCTGATCTCCCCACCGGCGGCACCATCGTTGGGCTGGCCGGAATCAAGGACGCTTACGCGACCGGCCGCGGCAGCTTCAAGACACGCGCCAAGGTCTCGGTCGAGAGCCTCTCCGCGCGCAAGACCGGACTTATTTTCACCGAACTGCCCTACCTCGTCGGTCCGGAACGGGTCATCGAGAAGATCAAGGACGGAGTCACCAACAAAAAATTGAGTGGCATTTCGGATGTCACGGATCTCACGGACCGCACACACGGACTGCGCCTCGTTGTCGGCATCAAAACCGGGTTCAGCCCCGAAGCCGTCCTCGAGCAGTTGTACCGCTACACCCCGCTCGAAGACGGATTCAGCATCAACAACGTCGCGCTCGTCGACGGTGGGCCGCAGACTCTTGGTCTGCGGGAACTGCTGCAGGTCTACGTCGACCACCGCATTGAGGTCGTCACCCGCCGTTCCACTTATCGCCTCGCACGGCGGCGCGAGCGGCTGCACCTGGTTGAGGGGATGCTCATCGCCATCGTCGACATCGACGAGGTCATCCAGGTCATCCGCGCGAGCAACGACACCGACCAGGCTCGGACCCGGCTGATCGAGGTCTTCGACCTGTCGCAGCTGCAGGCCGAGTACATCCTCGAGTTGCGACTGCGTCGACTGACCCGATTCTCGCGGATCGAGCTGGAGACCGAGCGCGACAAGCTCAAGGCCGAGATCGCCGAACTTGAAGCCTTGCTGGCCAGCGAAGCTCTCATTCGCAAGCAGGTCTCCCTGGAACTTGCCGACGTTGCGGAGCGATTCGGTACTCCGCGGCGCACGCTCCTCACCGAAGCCCGACCGAGCATCGCCACCGCATCAGCGAAGCGCCAGTCCGCACAGCTCGAGGTCGCTGACACTCCGTGCCGGGTGTACCTGTCGGCGACCGGGCGTGCCCTGCGAATGGACACAACGGAACGCGCCGACGGCGACGAGAGCCCGCCAAACGGTCGGGTTCGTCGCCGCACCAAACACGACGCCATCCTGTCGACGCTCGACACGACCTCGCGCGCAGAAATCGGTGCCGTGACGTCACTCGGGCGCCTTGTGCGCTTCAGCCCCGTCGACCTGCCCGTTGTTCCTACCAACTCGCTGCAAATGGGCGCCGGCGTCAAGATCGCCGACTACCTTGCGCTACCCAACAAGGCCGAGCGCGTGCTTGCGCTGGTGTCACTCGAGAGCTCGGACCCCATCGCGCTCGGCACACGGCAGGGCATCGTCAAACGTGTCAGCCCGGGCGACTGGCCCAACAAGCCTGACTTCGAAGTGATCGGCCTCAAGCCCAAGGACGAGGTGGTCGGTGCTGTGCAGGCGCCCGAGTCCGCCGAACTCGTCTTCGTGAGCTCAGGGGCGCAGCTGCTGCACTTCCCTGCGTCTGCGGTTCGCCCGCAGGGACGGCCGGCTGGCGGCATGGCTGGCATGAACCTCTCCGGTGACAGCCACGTCATCTTCTTTGGTGCCGTCGATCCCAGCGAGGAAATCTCGGTCGCAACAGTGTCGGTCAGCTCGGCGACCATCCCCGGAACGGACCCCGGTCGGGTCAAGGTCTCTCCCTTCTCGGAATACCCCGCCAAGGGTCGCGCCACCGGCGGAGTTCGAACCCATACGTTCCTCAAGGGCGAAGACATGCTCGCCCTCGCCTGGGTTGGTGCCTCCCCCGCCATGGCCATCGGGCCCGACGGCTCCGCACGCACCCTTCCTGAGATCCCCGCGAAGCGTGATGCCTCCGGAACCGCCATCGACAGCGTCATCGGCTACTTCGGTCGAGAAATCTGGGTGTAGTTCACGCAGGCAGTAGCACGAAAGGCGGCGGATTTCTCCGCCGCCTTTCGACTGCCACGACTACTACGCGTCGATCCGATCCCGGTTGAGCCGGTCGGAACTGTCGATGATGAATTCCTTGCGCGGCGCAACATCGTTGCCCATGAGCAGCTCGAACACGTGCGCAGCTTGCTCGGCATCGGGCACCTGCACTCGACGCAGTGTGCGGTGGCGCCGGTCCATGGTGGTGGTCGCCAGCTGGTCGGCATCCATTTCACCCAGGCCCTTGTACCGCTGGATCGGCTCCATGTACCGCTTGTTCCTCTTCTTCAGGTCGGCAAGCACCGCGTGCAGTTCCTGCTCCGAGTAGGTGTAAATCGTGTCGTTGGGTTTGGACCCAGGATTGATCACGATCACCCGGTGGAGCGGCGGAACGGCGGCGAAGACCCGCCCCTCCGCGATCATCGGTCGCATGTACCGGAAGAACAGCGTCAACAGAAGCGTGCGAATGTGCGCGCCATCGACATCCGCGTCGCTCATAATAATGACCTTGCCGTATCGGGCCGCGCTCAGATCGAAGCTTCGTCCGGAGCCGGCACCGATCACCTGAATGATTGATGCACACTCGCTATTGGACAACATGTCTGAAACGGATGCCTTCTGGACGTTCAAAATCTTCCCACGAATCGGGAGAAGGGCCTGGTACTCGCTGTCGCGTGCATTCTTCGCGGTGCCCAGTGCGGAGTCGCCCTCCACAATGAGCAGTTCGCTGTTTGCGACGTCGTTGGAGCGGCAGTCGACGAGCTTTGCCGGGAGGGTTGAACTCTCCAGAGCGTTCTTTCGCCGCTGGGTCTCCTTGTGTGCGCGCGCGGAAATGCGCGACTTCATCTCGGAGACGATCTTGTCGAGCACGAGGGCCGTCTGCGCCTTGTCGTCACGCTTCGACGAGGCGAAGCGCTCTTTCAGCGCCTTCGTGACGACGGCAGACACGATGTTGCGGGCCGCGGGCGTGCCAAGCACCTCTTTGGTCTGCCCTTCGAACTGCGGCTCGGGCAGGCGAACGGTCAGCACGGCGGTGAGGCCAGCGAGAATGTCGTCTTTCTCGAGCTTGTCGTTGCCGACCTTGAGCCGGCGCGCGTTGGCTTCGACCTGCTGGCGCAGGACCTTGAGCAGGCCCTGGTCGAAACCGAGTTGGTGCGAACCGCCCTTCGGCGTCGCAATGATGTTCACGAAGCTCTTCGAGACGGTGTCGTAACCGGTGCCCCAGCGCAGGGCGATGTCGACCTCGCAGGTGCGCTCGAGCTCGGTTGGCACCATCGCACCGTGGTCGTTGAGAACAGGAACCGTCTCCGTGAATGTTCCGGACCCCTGGAGCCGCCACACGTCGGTCACCGGGGTGTCAGTGGCGAGGTGTTCAACAAACTCGGAGATTCCGCCCTCGTACTGGAAGAGGTGGGAGGTGCCCTCCGGCGACCGGCGGTCATCGATTGTGAGTGCCAGACCCGGGATGAGGAACGCTGTCTGCCGGGCCCGACCCACGAGGTCCTCCATCTGGAACTCGGCGCCCTTGGTGAAGATCTGTCGATCCGCCCAGTAGCGCACACGAGAGCCGGTGACACCTTTCTTCACCTTGCCGACGACGCGCAGTTCGCTACCGAATTCGAATGGAGTGAATGTGGCATCCGGACTGGGCTCTTTGCCCTTGTCATCGAAGATGCCCGGCTCACCGCGGTGGAAGGACATGGCCCAGGTTTTGCCGTCGCGGTCCACCTCGACATCAAGGCGCTCGCTGAGGGCGTTTACGACGGACGCACCGACGCCGTGCAGCCCACCGGAGGCCGCGTATGAACCCGACCCGAACTTACCGCCGGCGTGCAGCTTCGTGAAGACGACCTCAACGCCGCTGAGCCCCGTCTTCGGTTCAATGTCGACGGGGATGCCACGGGCGCGGTCGCGGACTTCGACGCTGCCGTCGGAGTGAAGCACGACGTCGATGTGGTCGCCGTGTCCGCCGAGGGCTTCGTCGACCGAGTTGTCGATGATCTCCCACAGGCAGTGCATGAGTCCCCGGGAGTCCGTCGACCCGATATACATTCCGGGGCGCTTGCGTACCGCCTCGAGGCCCTCGAGCACGGAAAGATGGCGGGCGGAATAGTCAGAACTCACCTCGCAAGCCTATAGATGGCCACCGACGAAGTGCCCCAAAGACACGGGCCGAAGGCTCTTTCCGCAACCACGTGCCGCACAATCTACGCGGACAGCGAAATACCCCTGGCAAAAGGAAGATTCTCGGCTTCACGTGGTTTCATTGGGTAACAAGGCAATTGGGTCAAAACGCGAGGTCAGGAGGAGCTCATGTCACAGGGAGAAAACGGTACCGTCCGAGGAGAGACCGGCACCGTGGACACGCTCGAGCCACAGCTGACCGCGGCAGACCGCTGCGATAGCTGCGGCGCACAGGCGTACATCCGCGTGGTCGTGAACAGCGGTGAACTGCTGTTCTGCGCACACCACGGGAAGAAGTACCAGGAGAAGCTCAGCGAGATCGCCCACAGCTGGCACGACGAGTCAGCCCGACTTCTCGAGGACCAGCGAGCGTAACCCGCTGAATCCCATCAAAAAAACGCCGCCCGATTTTTCGGGCGGCGTTTTTCGTTGCGCAGTGTGTCAGGACTTCTGTCCGCTGGACGGCAGCTTGTTGATAAGGATCGATCGAGCCAGCTCCACCGTCTTATCGAGGGCATCGTGCTCACCGCTCCTGACGTAATCAACACCTGCCCGTCCGGTCGCCAGACCGATCAAGTGGTCGGCCAGTGAGGGGTTGAGAACGAGTGCGGGACCATGAAGATGGGTACCGAAGCTGTTGTTGACGACAGCCCCGTCCGTCCCGTCACCATTGCCGACGCCGTGGCGTACGCGTCCGATCGGCTTCTGATCGGGACGACCCACAAAGACCGATGTGTGGTTTTCGGTACCGATCAGCAGGCCGAAGTCGCTCTCGACCGCGAAGGCCTCGGTAATGATGCGTGGTCGGGATGCGTCTGCACTTCCCGCGAAGACGCCCGCGCCAGGGATAACCTCGTCAGCGCCGAACCGCACGGAGGCGCTGAGAAGATGGAACCCCGCACCGGCCGCGAAGATCACGACACCAGCCTCAGACCACTCGGCCAGGAGCGGAGCGAGCCGTGCGATGTCCGAGGCAAGCGAACGCTGAGCGCTCGAGGTGCCTGTTCCGATGGTGACGATGTCCGGGGTGTCCGGCAGCGTATCGCCCGGGTGGTAAGCGTGCTCCGCGACGTCGATGCCCGCCAGACGCATTCGGCGAACCAGTGCCGTTCGGTTGCCAACGTCACCGTTCAGCGACAGGTGAGCGGGATAAAGTTCCAGAACCGAGATTGTCATGCTGCACCCGCTTCCAGGTCTTTGTAGCCCAGATAGCGGCGGGTAGCCATCATCTGGTCGTAGTCGAGGAAGAAGGTGTGACGTCCGCTCGTGGGCCGTGGCCCGTCGAGCATCCGTTGGACTGCCTTCGTGATGTCGGGCTCAATCACGCCGAAATCTTTGCCTTCGTATGCCAGCCGGAGCGCAACGAAAGCGCCCTTTGGCCCCGAGATGACGTCGACGTGGTCAAGCTTGCTGAGATCCGCCGCATACAACCAGGACGGGTCTTTACTCGACTCGTCGTACGCGAACAGAACTGACTCGGGAGTCTCCTGAAGGTAATCGAGGTTCAGCTGCAGGCTTGCGAGGTTCTTCAACATGAGGATCTCGACCTCAACGCCATTGACCTGGAGGATTTCTCCCCGACCGTAAACGGTCTTGGTCGTCTGCACAGCGGTGATCGCCCGCTGGATGTCGAACTTGTCACCCAGGTTGCGGGCGGCGAGAGTGAACGCTGCTGCGATGTCGACGGCATAGTGCAAACCGCGTGACGGCATGCGAATGTCGTACACGGTGCCTGCCCAGGAGATCCGAGCGTCGTATCCGTCCGCATGGACGACCTCAGCAGCAGCCTCGCGCGATGCGGCGGCTGCGACGTCGCTGAAATCCCGAGCGGATACCTGGCCGTGGGGCGCGGAGGCCTGTACCTCTGGCGTCGCACCAAAGTACTCGACCTGAAGGCGACCTTCCGCCTCGAGCTCGCTGCCGAGCTTGCCGAGGAAGTTATCGTCGCGGTTCAGAACGATCGAGGAAGTGATCTCAGCGGCGATCCCGCGGAACATCTGAGCGACCTTGTCCGGCTCACCAAAACGGTAGATCTGGTCAACGAGGAGGTTCAGGATGACGGCGGTCGCCGGCTTGAGCTGCCGCGCAATGACGGCACCGTAGCCCTCGTCGATCTCCAGGATCGCGATGTCAGCATCCATGCGACCGGTCAGGCTGGTTTCCGCCAGGATCGCTGAGGCGATGCCTTGCGGCATGTTCGCCCCAGACGGGTTGGTGAAGACCCGAAGACCGTGCTCACGCATGATCGCCGAGAGCAAGTTCGTCGTTGTCGACTTACCGTTCGATCCGAGGACAAAAACAACGCCGTACGGCAGCTGTGATGCGACATCCCGCATGATGTGCGGAGCAAGCTTCTGCACCACGACACCGGGCATCGCGCTGCCACCGCCGCGCAGCCGTGTGGCGAAGCGCGTCACACGGCCGGCGAGGATGGGAAGGACGTAATGAAGACCCGTCGGTTTACTCAAGGTAGTCCCGAAGAGACTGCGAGCGGGACGGGTGGCGCAGCTTGGCCATGGTCTTCGATTCGATCTGGCGGATACGTTCGCGCGTGACGCCGAAGGTGTCGCCAATCTGGTCGAGAGTCTTCGGCATGCCGTCGCCAAGTCCGAAGCGCATCCGGATTACTCCGGCCTCGCGTTCGCTCAACGAGTCGAGGAGACTTTCGAGCTGCTTCTGCAACATCGTGAAACCAACGGCGTCGGCAGGAACGACCGCCTCGGTGTCCTCGATGAGGTCTCCGAATTCACTGTCGCCATCCTCGCCAAGCGGGGTGTGCAGCGAGATGGGCTCGCGTCCGTACTTCTGCACCTCGATGACCTTCTCAGGGGTCATGTCCAGTTCGCGGCTGAGCTCTTCAGGGGTGGGCTCGCGGCCCAGATCCTGCAGCATCTGCCGCTGGACGCGGGCGAGCTTGTTGATGACCTCGACCATGTGCACCGGAATACGAATGGTGCGGGCCTGGTCGGCCATCGCGCGGGTGATTGCCTGACGGATCCACCACGTTGCGTAGGTCGAGAATTTGAAGCCCTTCGTGTAGTCGAACTTCTCGACGGCGCGGATGAGGCCCAGGTTCCCTTCCTGAATCAGGTCAAGGAACTGCATCCCACGGCCTGTGTAGCGCTTCGCCAGGGAGACGACGAGGCGGAGGTTTGCTCCGAGCAGGTGGCTCTTCGCGCGCGCGCCGTCCTTGGCAACCCAGGTCAGCTCGCGGCCCAGCTGGGTGCGCTTTGCAGCGTCGTCCATTTGAGACAGCTTGTCCTCGGCGAACAGGCCGGCCTCGATACGCATCGCAAGTTCGACCTCTTCAGCCGCGTTGAGGAGCGCAACCTTTCCGATCTGCTTCAGGTAGTCCTTGACCGGGTCGGCTGTTGCGCCAGTGATCGCTGACGAGTAAACCGGAACTTCATCTTCGTCGTCGGTCGCGGAGAGGACGAGCGCACCCTGAGGCAGTGCCTCGGTGGCGATCGTGCTCTTCTTCGCGTCGTCTTCGTCGTCGTGGTCGTCTTCGATGACGTCAGGCGCCAGGGCGGCCTCCTCCACGTCGTCGGTGGCCTTCTTCTTTGCGCCCCGCTTTGCGGGGGCGGCCTTGGCGGGCGCTTCAGCGGCTGCTGCCGCGGCCTTCTCCGCCTTTGCCTTCGCTGCTGCGGTCATCTTTTTGACGGCCGGAGCCTTCACCGCTGCCGTTGCGACAGCGGTCTGTTCTTCTTCTGCCGAAGTTTGTGCGGCCTTGGTGGCCATAAGAGCACCTTTCAGTCCCTGAGCTGGGATGTCGCCAGAACCCGCTCGTGGGCCCAGATTGTTTTCGGACATTACTAGGACCCATGTCAAGTCCCCCGCGGCGTGTGCGTTTCGCAACGTGCACACCATGGGAACCTGAACGGGTCCTTACTATCATTATGCCACGTTTTAGTCCACTAGCCCGCCAACGGCTGCCTTGACCGGATGTCCGAACGAAGCGACCATCAGCGACGGCGACGAATCTTCTCCATAGCTGCAACCCACAGAGGCCCCACTTCAATTCCCTCGTCGAGAACAATCCTCCGCCGGGTGCGCCTCCGAGCGGCGAGAAGCATGACCACACCGAACCCAATGACGAGGTATTGGACGAGGAAGGCAACTTTGAACGCCGAGATGCTGTACAGCTCCTCAGTGCCGGCTCCCGGTGACGCTTGCAGGTCGAGGAGCAGGCCGACGAAGTACATCATGACAAAGCTCGCCAGGAAGCCCCCGACGTTGACCACTCCATTCGCAGCCCCGAGCACGCGAACGGGGTTGAAGGTCCGGGCGAAATCGAACCCGATCAGCGAACCGGGCCCACCGGCGCCGAGAACAACGAGAAGGATGATCAGCAGCCACAGCGGTGGCACCCCGGGCCAGGCGAGGAACACAGCCCAGGTGATGCCGATGACCAGAACAATCCCGAGAACGAGATTGCTCCTCCGGTACGGGTAACGGGCAGACAGCAGGCCGAGGATCGGTCCGACGATCACACCGGACGCCACCACGACGAGCAGCATCGACGCAGCGAGACTCTCGTCGAGTCCCATGGCGTAGACCATGAACGGGTAGCCCCAGAGCAGTGAGAAAACGGTGCCGGAGGACTGCGTCGAGTAGTGCGCCCAGAAACCGAGCTGGGTTCCCGGTCGCGCGAATGCCGCCCGGAGTTCCCTCATGGCCTCGCGCATGGTTGCCACGCGAGGGTGCTCGGTTGAGTCCGCCGGACGATCGCGGATGACGGCGAGCGACAGTACCAGGGAGAGAGCCACAAAGGCTGCTGCCGCGAGGAACGCGCTCGTCCACCCGGTCTGGTGCAGCACAAACGCGAACGGAATAGCCGACAGAATCTGGCCAGCTTGGCCGAGGTTCCCCATCCACTGGGACAGTTGCGGAACCGTGCGCCCGGAGAACCAGGACGTCACCAGTCGCATAACGGACACAAAGATGGCTGCGTCGCCGGCGCCCACCAACACCCGCCCGACGACCGCAATACCGATGTTCGGAGCGAATGCGAGAACCACTTGGCCCGCCACCATCAGCGAGAGCCCGCTCAGGATGAGCACGCGTGGTCCCAGCCGGTCAATGAGGACACCGATGGGCACCTGAAGAGCGGCGTACACGATCAACTGGACAACAGCGAGGGCGCTCAGAGCTGAGGCGGACGCATCGAATCGATCAACGGCTGAAACGCCGGCGACTCCAAGGGTCGATCGCTGCATGACGGCAGCGATGTACGCGATGACTCCCACCCAAAAGACGAACCAAGATTTGCGGGAATTCACCCGTTAAGCCTACGCCGTAGGGTCAGGGTCGTGCGCCAGGACCCATCGATCCTGTTCCCTCGTCGGGTCCTTTACGCCCGGCCAGGAACTTCTCGAGTTCCGCGGCGATCTCATCCGCGCTCGGCAGAGCCCCCTCCGAATCCATGAGTGGCGACTTCAACGAGTTGTTTTCCATGTACGCGTCGTAGCGCTGTTCGAGCGTTCCGACGAGGCGCCGCAGCTCCTCGTTGCCCTGAACCTGCTCATCGATGCGCGACACGAAGTCTCGTCCCTCCTCGCGGAGTTCGTCGGTCGGCAGAATAAGCCCGGTCGCCGCGCTGATGCTGTCAATGGTGGCGAGGGCCGCTGATGGGAACTCAGTATCGGCGAGATAGTGAGGAATCAGGAGCGCGAAGCCGGCAACGTCCGAGCCGAGTTCGGTCAACCGGTACTCCAGGAGGTGAAGGACGTTGGACGGCACCTGAGTGTGCGGCCGCCACACGCTGAGTCCCTCAATGAGGTCTTCGCGAGTACCGCTCACCGTGACGCCGATGGGCCGCGTGTGCGGCACGGGCATCGGAATGGCGTGGACCCATGTCGTTCGGGCCACTCCGAATCGCTCGATCAGACCGATAATGTCGCGCACGAAGCGCTCCCACAGAAAATCTGGTTCGTACCCGGTCAGCATGAGGAACGGCTGATGCAGGTCGTCCTGAGCAAGCGACAGTTGGAGAACCGGCGGGGTGTATTCCGTCAGGCGGTCTTCATTGAAGTAGATGATCGGCCGACGTGCTCGATAGTCAAGCAGCAAGTCGTTCTCGAAGACGGCGATCGGTTCACTCGTCACGGCCTGTCGCGAATACTCGTTGAACTGTCCCGCCGCCCCACCCGCGTCGGAGAACCCGGTCAGCGCGATCACGAGATCCAGCCCCATCGGCACGGCAGAGGCCGCTGGGGTCAGCTCGAACAGGTCGCCGGTAACGCTCATGTCTCCACTCTAATCGGAGCCTGATCGTGAACTCCCTTCCCACCCCGGGACGGAGAGCGCCCAGAGCGAACAGCCACAGGGTTCACGGGGCTCAAGGGGCTCAGCGTCTAGCATGAAGTAATGGCTGATCTTGAACTCCTCGTTTCCTCGTCCTCCGCTACCACCATCTCCGCCGACGTTCTCGTTGTGGGCGCGACGGTGAAACGCGGAGGTCCGCAACTTCTGGCGCCGGAAGGATTTGAGAATCTCGCGAACTCGCTGGAGGCGATCGGCGTGACCGGTTCGGCCGACCAGCTTGTGCGTATCCCCGGCACTGGGACCGCAGGAAGTATCGCCATCATCGGGCTCGGCAGCGAGGTCACTTCCGACGCACTGAGGACTGCAGCTGGCTCTGCCATCCGCCAGCTCGCTGGATCCGCGAGTGTCGCGCTGGCTTTGCCGTTGAACGATGCCGCCGGACTGGCCGCAGCGCTCGAGGGCGCCGCACTCGGTGCCTACTCATTCACCGCTTACAAGGGGACATCCCTCGACAGCCAGAAGGCCCCGGTCAGCACCGTCACCGTACTCACAGATGCGGTCCTCGCCGATTCTGAGGAGACAACGGCCGCGATTGCTCGCGCTCGCGTCATCGCCAGCGCGGTGGCGGACGTGAAGAACCTCGCGGCAACTCCAGCGAACGATCTGTACCCGGAGTCCCTCGCTGCCGCAGCCGAGGCATCCGTTCGCGATCTGCCTGTCGACATCACCGTGTGGGACGAAGAAGCCCTGCGCCGTGACAACTTCGGCGGAATTCTCGGGGTCGGCCAGGGTTCGAGTCGCCCTCCGCGTCTGGTCAAACTCGCATACTCCCCTGCGAATGCCGCGCGGCACATCGCGCTCGTCGGCAAAGGCATCACGTTCGACACCGGTGGGTTGAGCCTCAAGCCGGCCGCATCGATGCTCGGTATGAAAGACGACATGATCGGCGCCGCGACGGTTCTCGCCGTTGTTCGGGCCGTTGCAGAGCTCGGCCTCGACGTTCGCGTCACCGCGTGGATGTGCATCGCGGAGAACATGCCGTCAGGTACGGCGATCCGCCCGGGCGATGTGCTCACGATCTCTAACGGCACGACAGTTGAAGTGACCAACACCGACGCCGAAGGCCGACTGGTGATGGCCGACGGACTCGTCGCGGCAAGTGCCGAACAGCCCGACGCCATCATCGACGTCGCCACCCTCACCGGTGCCCAGGTCGTCGCCCTCGGGAACCGATACACCGGCGTGATGGGAGACGAGACTCTCGTCGGCCAGGTTCTGGACGCAGCAAAGGGCGTCGGAGAGACGATGTGGCCCATGCCCTTCGCGGAGGAGCTTCGGAGCCTGCTGCGCTCGGAAGTTGCAGACCTCGCCAATGCCAAGGTGGGCAACCGCTCCGGCGGGATGCTCGTCGCCGGACTGTTTCTGCGGGAGTTCATCGGCAAGATCGGCACCGACGACGACGCCCCGTCCATTCCGTGGGCGCACCTTGACATCGCTGGACCCGGTACGAACGGTGAGTCACCCTACGGATTCACGGGCACCGGCCCGACCGGAGTTGCTGTTCGGACGCTCGTGCGAGTGGCCGAAGAGTTTTCTCGCCCGTAGTAAGGTCGTATGGGCGGTAAAAGGCCCTAGAGCGTTGCCTGCCCGACCCAGGGAGGCGACTTACGCATGAACCAGATGCACGAGGGAGTAACTCAGTGTCGGAGCAGAATTTTGACATCGTCATTCTCGGTGGTGGAAGTGGTGGTTACGCAGCGGCTTTGCGCGCGAGCGAACTCGGATTCACCGTCGGACTTGTAGAGAAAGACAAGCTCGGTGGCACCTGCCTCCACCGCGGCTGCATTCCAACCAAAGCCCTTCTGCATTCCGCTGAAGTTGCTGACGTCTCCCGCGAGTCGTCGAAGTACGGTGTCAATGCGACTTTCGACAGCATCGACATTGCTGGCGTGACCACGTACCGCGAAGGCATTGTCGCCAAGAAGTACAAGGGTCTTCAGGGACTGATCAAGGCCCGCGGCATCACGGTCATTGAGGGTGAAGGCCGTTTGACCTCCCCGACGACCGTTCAGGTGGGCGACACGACGGTGACCGGTAAGAACGTCATCCTCGCCACCGGCTCGTACAGCCGTTCGCTTCCTGGACTGGAGATCGGCGGCCGCGTCATCACGAGCGAGCACGCACTTCAGCTGGACTTCGTCCCCAAGAAGGTCGCAGTGCTCGGTGGCGGCGTCATCGGTGTTGAGTTCGCAAGCGTCTGGAAGTCCTTCGGCTCCGATGTCACGATCATTGAGGCGCTCCCCCACCTGGTTCCCAACGAGGACGAGTCGATCAGCAAGGGCCTTGAGCGCGCGTTCCGTAAGCGCGGCATCAACTACTCGCTGGGAATTCGCTTCCAGTCGGTCACCCAGGACGAGTCCGGCGTTGTCGTCACCCTCGAGAACGGCACCACGATTGAGGCCGAGCTTCTTCTCGTCGCCGTCGGTCGCGGACCGTCGACGGCCAACCTCGGCTACGAAGAGGTCGGCGTCACCATGGACCGTGGCTTTGTCATCACCAACGAGCGCCTCGAGACCAACATCCCGGGTCTGTACGCAGTCGGCGACATCGTTCCCGGCCTCCAGCTCGCACACCGCGGATTCCAGCAGGGCATCTTCGCTGTTGAGGAAATTGCGGGCCTCAAGCCCGTTCTGATCCCCGACGTCAACATCCCGAAGGTCACCTACTGCGACCCCGAGGTCGCCTCTGTTGGTCTCAGCGAAGCGAAGGCTGCTGAGCAGTACGGCGCCGACAAGATCAAGGCATACGACTTCAACCTCGCCGGCAACGGCAAGAGCGAGATCATCGGCACGACCGGAAACGTCAAGGTCGTCCGGGTCATCGACGGTCCCGTCGTCGGCGTCCACATGATCGGTGCCCGAGTCGGAGAACTCATCACCGAAGGCCAGCTCGCGGTGAACTGGGAAGCGTACCCGGAGGACCTTGCTCCTCTCATCCACGCTCACCCCACCCAGAGCGAAGCACTCGGCGAAGCGTTCCTCGCTCTTGCAGGAAAGCCGTTGCACGCACTTTAGTTCTCGCCCGCCGCGGGCGCGTTCGTTACTAAGCTCACATAGCAAGAATTGGTTTCAAAGGAGACAAGGTCATGTCAGAATCCGTAAGCCTTCCGGCACTCGGCGAGAGTGTCACCGAGGGTACGGTCACCCGCTGGCTGAAGAACGTCGGGGATCGCGTCGAAGTCGACGAGCCTCTACTCGAGGTATCGACCGACAAGGTCGACACCGAGATCCCATCGCCGGTTGCCGGGGTTATCGAAGAGATCCTCGTTCAGGAAGACGAAACGGTAGAGGTCGGTACAGCCCTCGTCAAGATCGGCGACGGTTCATCGGCGCCGGCTGGCGACGCCGAACCGGCCGCTGAGGCCGAGTCGGAAGAGCCCGCAGCCGAGGCACAGGAAGAAGAGTCGCCGTCGGTTCAGCCGTCGACCGAGGTTCCGGAGGAAGCTGAAGCAGCTCCCGCTGAGGCACCCGCCGATGCTCCAGCACCGCCCGCTCCCGCAGCTCCCGAGCCGGCTCCCGCCGCCCAGGCGCCTGCCGCCCCGGCCCCTGCCCCGGCAGCACCTTCGGCTCCCGCGCCCGCTCCTGCTGCCCCGGCAGCACAGCCGTCCGCTCCCGCCGTTGGCGAGTCGCTCGGTGGCGGATACGTCACTCCTCTCGTGCGTCGCCTCGCCAACCAGCAGGGTGTCGACCTGTCGACAATCACCGGCACCGGTGTCGGCGGCCGCATTCGCAAGGAAGACGTCCTGCAGGCCGGCCAGGCAGCATCCGCTTCGACGGCACCTGCCAAGGCTGCACCGCTCGAGATTTCGCCGCTGCGCGGAACCACGCAGCCGATGTCTCGCCTGCGCAAGGTCGTCGCCGAGCGCGCCGTACAGTCGATGCAGACCTCCGCTCAGCTCACCACGGTGATCGAGGTCGACGTCACCAACATCGCGGCGCTTCGCGACAAGGTTAAGGCTGACTTCCTCTCGAAGACCGGCAACAAGCTGTCGTTCCTGCCGTTCTTTGTGAAGGCAGCTGCCGAGGCACTGACCGCGTTCCCCGTGATCAACGCCACCGTTGACGGCGACTCGATCGTCTACCCCGACCACGAGAACATCTCGATCGCGGTTGACACCGAGCGCGGACTGCTCACGCCGGTTGTGCGCAGCGCAACTGACCTGAACATCGCCGAGACTGCCGCTCAGATTGCGGACCTCGCCGAGCGCACCCGCGCCAACAAGCTCAAGCCAGACGAGCTCTCCGGTGGCACCTTCACGGTGACAAACACCGGTTCGCGTGGCGCCCTCTTCGACACCCCTGTCGTGTTCCTGCCGCAATCGGCGATCCTCGGAACGGGCATTGTCGTCAAGCGTCCCATCGTGGTGAAGGCTGCCGGCCAGGAAGCAATCGCTATCCGCTCAATGGTCTACCTTGCACTGTCGTACGATCACCGCATCGTTGATGGTGCGGATGCCGCTGGTTACCTTGTTGCGGTCAAGAACCGTCTTGAGGCAGGCGCATTCGAAGCTGACCTGGGCATCTAGCAACAACAGTTATCCCGGCACCGCAAGGTCCCGGACCCGCCAGCCGGTGGTCGTCTTCATGATGAGGACGAGCACCGGCTGGCTTTCTTTGCCGCCGGGCTTAACCCGAAAAAGCGCAGCATGCCCGGTGCGTTGCAGCAGCTCCGCCTGGGCCGGCTCGATCGGCAACGGGAGAAACGTCTCGCCAGACACATCCATTGCGTGCTGGTCCGTTGCCTCGGCCGCAGAGTTGGGTTCGTCCACGATATTCAGGCACCCATCGTTGCCGCTCTGCAGGCAACGGGATCGCAGGGCAAGCAAACCCACGAGCGCGGGGATCGGGTCGTCCGACTCAATTGCCGTTGTCTCCGCGTTCGTCGCTGCGACGTTCGCTACAGGTTCGACATTGCTCCCCCGATCGGCGGCGTTCGTGGGTGTGTCGGCAGCCGGCACAAGCGCAAGACCGCCCCACACCGCCACCATGGCAACCGCCGTTCCGACAATGAGGACCGCTGCCCGCCCCCGAAGAGTGCGGGCGAGCCAGCCCCCAATACCGGCGAATCGCGATCTGAGGTTGTCGCTCATCGAGAAACCACCCACGGCCTCCGCCCAGGATCCGAGTCCAGCGAGGAACCGCGGTACTCGATCGCCGGCGTCCGCTGTCCCTCGGTCTTCTCGTGTGCGCTCCCGCAGAATGTGGAACGCAGCCACCGGTGATTCCGCACGAGTTCTCACGTCGGCCGACTCTGCTGCGAACGAAATGGGCGCGGGCTCCGCGAGTGCAAAGAGCCGCAGGTCGAGTTGGGTGAAAAAGTCGGGTGTCAGCCGAGGGGCGTCGCTTCGCTCGAGCCAGCGGAGGAGCGCCTCGACCGGCTCGCTCCCTGCGGCGTCACTCCGACCGAGCACGAGGCTGATGAGCTTCCTGAGGTCTGCGAGGTCACTCTCCTCGGTACAGGCTGGTGCAGAAGACATGGTGTCCGAGAGCAGCGTCACAAGCGGTCGGCCATCCGATGTGAACGCCACAGTGGCGGGTGAGAGGCCGCCGTGGGTATATCCCTCACGATGCAACGCATGGATACCCGCCGCCACGGGAGCGAGGATCGTCACCGCCTCCCCCAGGCGCACCGCTGTCCGCAGGTCGAACAGCTCCGCGAGGGTACCGTGCGTTCGCTCGGTGATCAGCACCACGGCACCGCTGCCGTCGGTCGCCACGTCGAGGGCTCGCTGCAGAAACGACGACGAAACGCTCAGCATGGCGGGCGGAATGGCGGCGGCGCCGACCTCTGTGAACCTGCTCAGCGTCACAGATCCTTCGAGGGGCGTCGCGTCCTCCGGATCGTGCCCGGTGCCGTGGCCACTTGGGCTGGCCACCCACGACGTTACTGTCGCGTTGTGGCTGATAATCCGTACGAGCCGAAAGCCGCACAACTCTGTCTCGGGGAGAGATGCTACCGCCGCCGTTGCCGGCCCAGGATTCTTCACGTTCGTCGCCTTTCGCGGCCCGTGCCTGAGATTGTTCCAGACACACTCTGAGCCCCGTGACGCGCCCCGGTCTGTTGTGAGCAACCCGCGGCGGTCAGGGAACAGTTCAGGAAATGCCCGTTCGCGGTGAGCGCGCAGTCCGGCACATTCGAGGGGTCCGGATGCCGGTATCCTTGAAGGCATGGCACGCAAAGAAAAGCCAGCTAAGGCTGCGAAGGAACCAGGCCGCTTGAAGCAAATGTGGCAGGTGTTCCAAATGACCCGCCGCTACGACAAGACAGCTGTCTGGTGGATCCTCCTCGGATTCGTCGGAAGCATTGCGATTTCCGTCGTGCTCGCCTTCCTGATCTCCGGCGGCAGCGTCTTCGGCATGGTCCTCTGGATCATCGCAGGCGTCCTCGCCGGTATCCTCGCGGCCATGATTATCCTCGGCCGCAAAGCCGAAAAAGCCGCATACAGCCAGATCTCCGGTCAGCCTGGTGCTGTGGGGGCGGTGTTCCGCAGCTCGCTTCCGCGTGGATGGCAGGGTAGCGAAATGCCCGTAAATGCAAACGCGAAGACGCAGGATGCCGTATACCGCGCGGTCGGTCGCGGCGGTGTCGTTCTGGTCGGAGAAGGCCCACGCTCGCGCGCATCGCGTCTCGTTGAAGACGAAAAGCGTAAGGTGAACCGCGTTCTTCCGAACGTCCCGGTTACCGTGTTGTTCGTTGGTCCGGACGAGGACTCTGTGCCGCTCTACAAGCTCACTCGTTCGGTCCGCAAGGTGAAGCCGACCCTGACCAAGCCTGAGACCCTCGCGGTAATGAACCGTCTGTCCTCGCTCAGCTCCACCGGACTTCCCATTCCGAAGGGTGTCGACCCGTTCAAGGTGAAGCCGCAGCGCGCCAGGTAACTTTTCCTGAGCCGCACACCCTCTCAGGCGCGGATAAGTACCGTTCCCGCCACCTTGTCGTGGAAACCGCGCTGGTCTGAATCCCAGACCAGCGCGGGCACCACGATCACGAGCAGAAGCGTGCGTACGAGCGGCCGCCACGCTCCCACCCAGCCACCCGTCACACGGATGAGCCGCAGCCCCCAGAGGCGGTGGCCGAGGCTTCCGCCGAGTGTGGGCAGGAAAACGATCTGCATGATCGCGAAAAGTGCGGTGTTCGCCCAAGCTTCAGAGCTGAAGAACATCGCCGACACCAGCATGGCCAATCCCCAGTCCACGACGAGCGCGCCGATGCGACGTCCCGCACGGGCAACGCTGTGCTGCCCACGCTCGGGAAGCCCCAGACGCTCCCCCGGGTATCGGCTCGGCGCAATGTCGCCGGATGAAGCTGGAGGTCGGGTGTTCGCAGGCATTGTTAAATCCTACGGGCCACGAGACGTGTAACATGCCAGAAACATGGGTGTCACTGGCGGGTAACCCCGGGTGCATACCCTTCAAGAGGCTGCAGGTTGCAGTCTTCTCGGTACCAACCTTCTTTTGGAGTTCTCCATATGTTCAGCGATTCATCCGAGGTGCTTAAGTTCATCAAGGACACCGACGTTAAGTTCGTCGACATCCGATTCACCGATCTTCCCGGTGTTCAGCAGCACTTCAACATCCCGGCATCGACAGTCGACGAGGAGTTCTTCACGGTCGGACAGCTGTTCGACGGATCGTCGATCCGGGGATTCGCGAGCATCCACGAGTCGGACATGCAGCTGATCCCCGATGTGACGACGGCGTACATTGACCCGTTCCGCATCGAGCGCACGCTCATCATCATCTTCGACATCTACAACCCCCGTAATGGCGAGATCTATGCGAAGGACCCGCGCCAGGTGGCCAAGAAGGCTGAGAAGTACCTGGCTTCGACGGGAATCGCTGACACCGCGTTCTTCGCGCCTGAGGCAGAGTTCTACATCTTCGACGACGTACGCTACGAGATCAACCAGCACTCCAGCTCCTACTCGGTCGACTCCAGCGAAGGCGCCTGGAACTCCGGACGTGAAGAGCCCGGCGGAAACCTCGCCAACAAGACGCCGTACAAGGGTGGCTACTTCCCCGTCAGCCCGGTCGACCAGCACGCTGACCTGCGCGACGACATCTGCCTCAAGCTCTCCGACGCCGGCCTGATTCTCGAGCGCAGCCACCACGAAGTTGGCACCGCAGGCCAGGGTGAGATCAACTACCGGTTCGACACGATGACCCACTCCGCCGATGACATCCTGAAGTTCAAGTACATCGTCAAGAACACCGCCCACCAGTGGGGCAAGACGGCCACCTTCATGCCGAAGCCGCTCTTCGGCGACAACGGCTCGGGTATGCACGTCCACCAGTCCCTCTGGAACGGCGGACAGCCCCTGTTCTACGACGAGGCCGGATACGGCGGACTGTCCGACGTTGCCCGCTGGTACATCGGTGGCCTGCTCAAGCACGCCCCTGCTGTGCTCGCGTTCACCAACCCGACCGTCAACAGCTACCACCGGCTCGTGCCCGGCTTCGAAGCTCCGGTCAACCTGGTGTACTCCGCCGGTAACCGCTCAGCATCGATCCGCATCCCGATTACCGGAACGAACCCTAAGGCCAAGCGCATTGAGTTCCGCGCCCCCGACGCCTCGGGTAACCCGTACCTCGCCTTCGCCGCTCAGCTGATGGCTGGCCTCGACGGAATCAAGAACCGCATCGAGCCGCACGAGCCCGTCGACAAGGACCTCTACGAGCTGCCCCCCGAAGAGGCGAAGAGCATCCCGCAGGTGCCGTCGTCACTCGAAGGCGCACTCCAGGCCCTCGAAGCCGACCACGACTTCCTCCTGCAGGGCAACGTGTTCACACGCGACCTGATCGAGACGTGGATCGACTACAAGCGTGAGCACGAGATCAAGCCGCTCGCGCAGCGCCCGCACCCGTTCGAGTTCGAGCTCTACTACGGCGTCTAAGACCCGCATCACTACTGGCCGTGCCCTTCGGGGTGCGGCCAGTTGTGGTTAACGCGTTCCGACCGCTCCTGCACCGACCTGGCCAGCGCTGAGCGTTACGGGTTCCCGTAGAAGTTCTTCTCGAAGACGCTCCGTGCGCGCCTCGTGACAGCGAGATAATCTTCCTCGAGCTGCGCCGCCGACCCCGGCGGGTACTCGAGCACGCGGGCGATGCCGTCAAGCTGCATCCGATCGCTGGGGAGAACGTCTGTGGTCTTGTTCAGCCACAGCGTCATCGCAGAGCGCAACCGAGATGCAAAGATCCACGCCGCACGCAAGCGTTCTGCGCTCTCCACCGTAACGAGGCCGTTCTCCTGGGCAACACGCAGCGCCGTCAGAGTGCTCGTCGTTCGAAGACCGGGAATGCGGGCTCCGTGTTCCAACTGCAGGAGTTGGACGAACCACTCCACATCGCTGAGAGATCCGCGACCGAGTTTGACGTGTCGAGACGGGTCGGCACCCTGCGGCAGCCGCTCATTCTCGACCCGAGCCTTAATGCGTTTCACTTCCCGCACGGCCGCCTCCGAAATTTCGGAGGGATAACGGATGCCGTCGGCGACCTTCTCGAAATCGGCAATTAATTCTGCGTCACCAGCGACGCCCTGGGCGCGAAGGAGCGCTTGCGCCTCCCAGGTCAACGACCAACGGGCGTAATAAGCGCGATACGAGTCCAACGAGCGGGAAACCGGGCCGTTCTTGCCCTCCGGGCGCAGACCGATGTCGAGGTCGAGCGGGAGCCGGTGATCTTCGCTCAGGCGATTGAGTTCAGAGACGATGCGGTTCGCTGCTTTGTGGGACTGTTCGTTGTCGAGCCGCGTGGCCCGATAGACATACATGACGTCGGCGTCGGAGCCGAAGCCGAGTTCCGCTCCCCCGTATCGTCCCATGCCGATCACCGCGAACTCAAGGTCTGCCTCGCCGACCCCGTCCGCCCGGCGGATCAGGCGGAGAAGGCCTCGAATCGTTGCCGTCGTGATGTCCGTCAACCCCGAGCTCAGCTCGGGGAGCTCGGTCACGCCGAGCACACCACCGAGAGCGAGCCGGAGGATCTCACGCCGACGCACGCGACGGATGGCCTGCGCGGCCGCCGCGTCGGTGTCGTGTCGTGCCAGGATCGCCCGCATCTCGTCTTCAATTGCGGTCAACGAGCGCGGGTGCAGGTCCTTGTTATCTGCGAGCCAGGCCGCGGCCTCCGGGATCTGGTCGAGCAGCTCTCCGATGAAGCGGCAGCCCGACAACACCCGTGTCAGCCGTTGGGCGACTCCGGACGAATCGCGGAGGGTGCGGAGGAACCAGTGGGTGCCACCGAGCGACTCACTCAGCCGGCGGAAGGCAATAAGCCCGTAATCGGGGTCGGCGCCGTCGGCGAGCCAACGGAGCATAACGGGAAGGAGGTGACGCTGGATAGTCGCCCGGCGGGAGACGCCGGCGGTCAGCGCAGCGATGTGTGCGAGGGCGCCCTTGGCGTCGCGGAAGCCGATGGCCGCCAGGCGCGCTTCTGCCTGGGCCGAACTCAGGGCAACCTCTTCCTCGGGGAGGGCAGCGACCGCCGCGAGCAACGGACGGTAGAAAAGTCGCTCGTGCAGGCCACGCACCTCGTGTTTGATGCTCTCCCAACGCGTCACCAGTGCGTCGGCGTTGGGAGCGAGCGTCGACGCGCGGGCCAGTACGCGCAGCTCGTCCGTGTCCTGCGGCATGATGTGCGTGCGCCGGAGGCTCGCCAGCTGGAGCCGATGCTCAAGCACGCGGAGCATCCGGTAGTCGGCGGCGAAGGCATTCGCCTCTTCCCGGCCAATGTAGCTGTTGGCGCTCAGCGCCTCGAGGGCGCGGAGGGTTCCACGTTGCCGCACCTGCTCATCAACCGCGCCGTGCACCAGTTGCAGGAGCTGGACGGTGAACTCGATGTCACGCAGTCCGCCCGGTCCGAGCTTGATTTGGTAGTGCACCTCTTCAGCAGGGATATTTTCGGTCACGCGTTCACGCATCCGCTGAACAGATTCGACGAAGTTTTCCCGGGCCGCACTGGACCACACCAACGGCGCAATCGCCTCGACGTACCGTTCGCCTAGCGCCAGATCACCGGCGAACGCACGAGCCTTGAGGAGCGCCTGGAATTCCCAACTCTTCGCCCACCGCTCGTAATAGGCGAGGTGCGATTCGAGGGTGCGAACCAGAGCGCCCTGCTTGCCCTCGGGCCGGAGGTTGGGGTCGACCTCCCACAGTTCGGGCTCGATTCCTGCCTGGCCCAATCCACGCATGGACAGCATGGCGAGCCGGGTAGCGATATCGATTGCGCGCGGGTTCGAAACTCCGGCGTCCTCGGAGCCTTCGGCTACAAAGATGACGTCGACGTCGCTGACATAGTTCAGCTCGCCCGCACCGGCCTTACCCATCCCGATCACGGAGAAGCGGGTGGCTCGCACTTCGCCCTCACCGAAGACCATCGGCCCGTTGCCGGGCTCAGTAACCTGCCGTCGCGCCACCGCGATGGACGCTTCGAACGCAGCAGCCGCCGCGTCGGACAGGGCGAGAGCCACGGCATCGAATGCCGAGACCGGGTCCTCGGACCGAAGGTCGTGAGCCGCGATCCGGGCGAGCCACCGGCGATACCGTACCCGAAGGCGCGTCCAGCCATCCTCATCGGAATACTGCGCAAAACCGTCGACGGCACCGACAGCGTCCAGAAGGCTCTCGACGAGCTCCGCCCGGGTCGGAAGGCGCCGCGGGCGATCGGGAAGGCGCAGGAGCTCGTCCGGGTGACGGTGGAAGAAATCCGCCAGTCCGGTCGATGCACCCAGGATACGGACGAGGGTCTTGGTGCGACCGGCACTCGTGAGCACCTCGCCGAGCCGTTCAGGGTGCGCTCGCCCGAGTTGCACCAGACCGGCCAACGCCTGATCCGGGTCCGCTGCGCGACCAAATAACGGCAGCAGCTCGTCCTGGTTCACCAAAACCGTCGTCGCCAGCTCATCGAGGAGCGCGCGAACGCCGCTCAGCCCGGCGAAACCGAGCCGAGCGAGTTCACTCAGCGTTGTTTGATCGCGGCGCATTCGAAAGGTGGGCGTTGCGGCTTAGAGAATCTCGATGTTTTTCTCGAGTTCGTACGGCGTGACCTGTGCGCGGTATTCCTGCCACTCCTGCCGCTTGTTGGCCAGAACGTAGTTGAACACCTGCTCTCCCAGCGTCTCAGCCACCAACTCGGACTCTTCCATCAGCTGGGTGGCGTGGTCGAGGCTCGCCGGGAGCGCCGAGTAGCCGAGGGCACGGCGCTCGGAGTCACTCAGGCTCCACACGTTGTCTTCGGCCTCGGGCGGCAACTCGTAGTTCTCCTCGATGCCCTTCAGCCCTGCGGCCAGCAGCAGCGAGTAGGCGAGGTACGGGTTCGCAGCGGAGTCGATCGCACGATATTCGACGCGAGCGCTTCCGCCCTTGTTGGGCTTGTACAGCGGAACCCGAACGAGCGCTGAGCGGTTGTTGTGTCCCCAGGTGACGAAGCTCGGAGCTTCGGCCAGGCCGTTGCGACCGACCGTGCCCCACAGCCTCTTGTATGAGTTCACGAACTGGTTGGTTACCGCGGTGATCTCCGGTGCATGGTGCAAGAGTCCGGCAATGAACTGACGACCGATCTTGGAGAGCTGGTACTGGGCACCGGCCTCGTAGAAGGCGTTGTTGTCGCCCTCGAAGAGTGACATGTGCGTGTGCATGCCGGATCCGGGCTGGTCCGAGAGCGGTTTGGGCATGAACGTCGCGTAGACGCCCTGCTCGATTGCAACTTCCTTGATCACCGTCCGGAAGGTCATGATGTTATCGGCTGTGGTGAGAGCGTCCGCGTAGCGCAGGTCGATCTCGTTCTGGCCGGGGCCCGCCTCGTGGTGGCTGAACTCGACGGAGATGCCGAGGTCTTCCAGCATGCGAACTGAGCGACGACGGAAGTCGTGCGCCGTACCGCCGGGCACGTTGTCGAAGTAACCGGCCGAGTCAACGGGCACGGGGCCTTCCTTGCCGAGCTTGGCCGATTTGAGCAGGTAAAACTCAATCTCCGGATGCGTGTAGAACGTAAATCCGCGGTCGGCGGCCTTAGCCAGCGTGCGTTTCAGCACGTTCCGCGGATCAGAGACAGCTGGAAGCCCGTCAGGGGTGGTGATGTCGCAGAACATCCGTGCGGTTGGGTCGATCTCGCCACGCCAGGGAAGAAGCTGGAACGTCGTGGGGTCGGGTACCGCGAGCAGGTCCGATTCGTACGATCGGCTCAAACCTTCAATGGCTGAACCATCGAAGCCGAGGCCCTCAGCGAATGCGCCTTCAACTTCAGCGGGAGCAATCGCCACCGACTTGAGAGTGCCGACGACGTCGGTGAACCACAGTCGCACGAACTTGACTCCCCGCTCCTCGATCGTACGAAGAACGAAGTCGCGCTGCTTATCCATCCACTCCCCTTAATTGTCGTGCGTTAGCTGCCCTCATAGGCTATCCGTTCCAACGCCCTGACGCTGGCAGGCTGACGCCATATTCGACGGCGCGCCGATCGCTAGACTGGCGGGCATGAGTGAGCCAATGAAGCCAGCGCCGTCGACAAGCCCTGCCCGCGTGCGCACGAGGCACTTCCAGCGTGCCAAAGACCAGGGCATCAAGATCACCGGTCTCACCAGTTACGACATGCTAACCGCGTCGATCTTTGACGAGGCTGGCATCGACTTCCTTCTCGTCGGAGACTCAGCGGGCAACACCGTCCTCGGTTACGACACCACGTTGCCCGTCACAGTCGATGAGCTCATTCCCCTCACCCGTGCCGTCGCCGGAGCCGCTAAGCGCGCCCTTGTCGTCGCCGACATGCCTTTTGGGTCATACGAGAACGGGCCCGAAGACGCGCTTAAGACGGCGTTGCGGTTCATGAAAGAGACCGGCGCACAGGCCGTAAAGCTCGAGGGCGGCGAACGCAGCCACGACCAGATTCGCCGGATCGTCTCAGCCGGCATTCCCGTCATGGGCCACATCGGCTTCACCCCGCAGAGCGAACACGGCCTCGGCGGGCACATCATCCAGGGTCGCGGCGACGCGTTTGACCAGCTGATGCGCGATGCGCGTGCCGTGCAGGACGCCGGTGCCTTCGCGGTCGTCCTCGAAATGGTGCCTGCTGACGCCGCCGAACGCGTGACGGCGGAGCTCGACATCCCCACCATCGGAGTTGGCGCGGGCCCGCACGTCTCAGGGCAGTTGCTGGTCTGGACCGACTTCGCCGGCCTGACCACCGGACGCATCCCGTCCTTCGTCAAGAAGTACGCCGACATCCGCGGTGCCCTGACCGACGCCGTTTCCGCGTTTCGCACCGAGGTCGCCGACGGCGTCTACCCCGGCGAAGAGTACAGCTACAAGTAAGCTGCGTCAGCGGCCCTCTGCGGCGTCCTCCTCAGCCCACTTACGGCTGTTCTCGCGCAACTTATCGAGGGCATGCCGCGCTTCCGCTTCGGTCTCGAAGGGGCCGGCGCGGTCAACGGATGGCGATTGGTAGCCCCGTTCAACCTGCCCGGTCTTCATGTTGTACCAATATTGCTTCGACGGGTCTTCAGCCATGAGCTGCCTCCTCCTGCATCGCTAAGCTTGATCCTATGCCCAAGGACATGAATGGCCACCTGATTCCCGGCGTTCGCTCTCCCGAGCGTCAGGTCCCCCCGCGCATTCCTCGACCCGAATACGTGGGCAAGAAATCCCCGGCGAAATACACCGGAACCGACGTCTATTCCCCTGAGGACATCGAACGTATCCGCCGTGCAGGACGAATCGCAGCGGATGCCATCGCACTCGTCGGCGAGAACGTCCGGCCCGGCGTCACAACAGATCAGCTTGACGAAATTGGGCACCGGTACCTCATCGACCACTATGCGTATCCATCCACCCTCGGCTACCGCGGGTTTGCCAAGTCCCTCTGCAGCTCGGTCAACGAAGTCGTGTGCCACGGAATCCCTGACAACACCGTGCTCGACGACGGCGACATCATCAATATCGACATCACCGCGTTCGTCGACGGCGTGCACGGAGACAGCAACCGCACGTTCATCGCCGGGGAGGCTCATGACGACGTGCGCCTGCTCGTGGAGCGCACAGAAGAGTCCCTCCGCCGCGGCATTAAGGCCGTCGCTCCCGGGCGCCAGGTCAACGTCATCGGCCGGGCCATCGAGTCGTACGCAAAGCGATTCGGCTACGGCGTCATCCGCGACTTCACCGGCCACGGCGTCGGTCGTGCCTTCCACTCGGGCTTGATCATTCCGCACTACGACTCCGCGCCCCAGTACGACACGGTAATGGAGGTCGGCATGGTCTTCACGATTGAGCCGATGCTCACTCTGGGCACGCACGAATGGGACATGTGGCCCGACGACTGGACAGTGACCACGAAAGACAAGAGTATGACGGCCCAGTTCGAGCACACGCTGGTCGTCACCGAGACCGGTGCAGACGTCCTCACCCTTCCGACGGGAGCACACGCATGATCAGCCCATCGACCGCCGTCGGCATCGATATTGGCGGCACAGGCATCAAGGGCGCTGTCGTCGACCTCTCGACCGGCACGCTCGTCACCGACCGCATCAAGCTGCCCACCCCAGCTGGTGGCTCCCCCGAGGGCATCCTTGAGGTGACCGCAGCGCTTTTAGAGAAGCTGCAGCCGGGATCGGACGTCCCGGTCGGCGTCACCTTCCCGGCCGTCGTGAAACACGGCGTCACCCTGTCGGCAGCGAACGTTTCGAAGAAGTGGATCGGTCTGCAGGCCGAAGAACTCTTCGAGCAGACGCTCAAGAGAGACATCACCTTCGTTAATGATGCGGATGCCGCCGGTTACGCAGAAGCGCAATTCGGCGCGGCTCAGGGCATCGAGGGCGTTGCCCTGATGACAACCCTGGGCACGGGAATTGGCACCGCAATTTTGCACAACGGAGTTCTCGTACCGAACGCCGAACTGGGCCACCTGGAGGTTGACGGCGTCGATGCCGAGACGCGTGCATCCAACGCTGCTCGAGAGCGTGAGGACCTGTCCTGGAAGGAATGGGCCAAGCGACTGCAGACCTTCTACTCCCGGTTGGAGTTCTACTTCTCCCCCGACCTTTTCATCGTCGGCGGAGGCGTCTCCAAGCACCACGAGCACTTCCTGCCGAGGCTGTCGCTCAACGCGCCGATCGTGCCGGCCGTGCACCGCAACAACGCGGGCATTTTAGGGGCTGCGGCTCTGGCGGTGCGCACAATTCCGCCGCTGAGCTGACGGAGGTGAATGGGCCGGCTGATACGCCGGGTTCTGTTGAGGTGCGTGTGCACCCTGGACGACCATCTGTCTCGAGACTGCGTTGCCACAGCCTTCTAGCGGCCTACCCGAGGACGGGACGAGCAGCCCCATAGTCCTCTGTTCGACCTTGCTCCGGGCGAGGTTTACCGAGCCGGCCGAGTCACCTCGGCCGCTGGTGGTCTCTTACACCACCGTTTCACCCTTACCTGGCACTTGCGTGCCCGGCGGTCTACTTTCTGTTGCACTGTCTCGCGGGTTACCCCGGGTGGGTGTTACCCACCACCCTGCTCTGCGGAGCCCGGACGTTCCTCGGCGCCATTACTGGCGACGCGGTCGTCTTGCCGACCCATTCACACGTCGAGTTTACCTGCCGTCTGGCAGCGGAATGTTCGCTACCAGAGTCCGGACTCTTCGGTGCGCACCATAATGGCACCGCACTCAGGGCACTCGAGCACCTCGTCGATCTCGGCCGAACGCACTTTGACCAGTTCGTTGCCGGTCAGTGACATGGTGCACGCGCCACAAGTGCCAGCCCGGAAGAGGGCAGCGCCGGTGCCGGTCTTCGCCCGCAGTGACTCGTACAGGCCGAGCAGATCCGGCGTGACCGAGTCCTCGAGGAGCCCGCGCTGTGCGGTGAGCGTTGCACGCTCGGATGCCAGTTCGTCAAGCGCCGCACGACGGCGAACGGCGATCTCCTCCAACTTCTCGGCGAGGTCGTTGTCGAGGTCACGGGTGGCCGAGAGCTGGGCTTCAGCAACCTCGACACGTTCCATGACGACGAGCTCCATGTCTTCGAGGTTGGTCTTCCGCCGGTAGAGCGACTCCAATTCTGCCTCCAGAGCGGCGACGTCCTTCATACTCGACGAGGTGTTCACTCGCTCGGTGTCCCGCGCGATCCGGGCGTCGACGACGCCCGCGTCCGACTCGAGCCGGCCCAGCTCGGTCTTGGCATCCTCGAGCTCACCGAGGTCAGCAGCGAGCCGGGCGCTGAGCTCGGTGCGCTTCTTGGTCACAGCGGCGTGCTCAGCGAGTTCCGGCAGGTTCTTCTCCCGGTACGCAACCCGGGCAAGCCCAGAATCGATGGTGTGCAGTTCAAGCAGTTTCTTCTGCTCGGCGAGGTTAGATTTCACGTCGGTTCCCTTGTGATTCTGACTTTGGAGTTGTGGTGGCTGGACGCGGCGCATCACTGGGTGACGACGAAGTCCCAGGGGTCTGTACGGATCTCGCTTACCTGGACACTCAGGTCAGGAAGCCGTTGCCGCAATTGTTCGGCGGCGACGTCAAGCCAGAGCCATTCGCTGGCCCAGTGCGAGACATCAATGAGTGCGGGGCCTCGACCAAGGCCGGCCTGCTCGCGGGCTTCGGATGCAGGATGGTGCCGAAGGTCGCTCGTGACATAGACGTCTGCGTGAGTGACGGCATCCGTTGATAACAGGGAATCACCGGCACCACCGCACAGTGCGATGGTCTGGACCATGCTGTCGTAGTCGCCGGAGACGCGGATGCCGGTGGCCGTCGCGGGAAGAATTTTGCCGAGCGCCTGGGCCAGGTGACCGAGGCTCAACGGTTCGGTGAGGCGGCCGACGCGGCCGATGCCCGCTTCGGGGTCGGTGTGGGGGACGATCGGGGCGACGTCAACCAGGCCGAGGCGTTGGGCGAGGACGCCCGAGGTTCCATCACCGACAACATCAGCGTTGGTGTGTGCGGCGAGAAGTGCACAGTTCCCGCGGATGAGGCGGGTCAGAATCGATCCCTTGTAGCGGTCGGCGGCAATGGAGGTGACGCCGCGAAGCAGCAGTGGGTGATGCACCAGGAGAAGATCGGCTCTGCTATCGAGCGCTTCGTCGGCGGTCTCGGCAACGGCATCGACGGCCAGGAGCACGGTAGAGACCGAGTCGTCTGGGTGCCCTGCGATCAGCCCGGAAGCGTCCCAACCCTCGGCTCCAGCGATGGGCCACAACGACTCAACGGCGTCGGAGACCTCGCGAAGTGAATATGGCACAAGGCCAGCCTACAGAAAGCGTGATGCTTTCCGGGCCGGCCCTTTACCGAGAGGATCGTTCTGACTTAGTACCAGTTGACGGACTGCGAGTGCGACCATGCCGAGCACGGAGAACCGTAGGCGCGCTGAATGTAGTCGAGCCCCCACTTCACCTGCGTTGAGGCGTTGGTTGCCCAGTCGCTTCCGGCCGATGCCATCTTGCTGCCCGGGAGTGCTTGCGGGATGCCCGTGGCGCCGCTCGATGCGTTGCGGGCGGTGTAAGACCAGCCCGACTCCTTCTGCCAGAGCTTGTCGAGGCAGGAGAACTGCGCGTCGCCCCATCCGTAGGAGGACTGGGCCATTGAGCGCGCGGTGGCACGAGCGCCATCAGGCGTGTTGGCAACGCGCTGGGCTTCGGCAGCTGCTGCGGCGGCCGCTGCGGCCTGGCGGTCGGCCTCGGCGGCGGCGGCCTGCATCTCAGCGGTCGTGGCCTGTGTGGACGCGGCGAGGGCGAGCACAGTGTCACCATCGTGGCTGGCATACGACGAAAGCGACGCCACGCTGGCGACGAGCGGAGTGGTGTCGACCTTTTCCTGCACAGCAACGATGACCTGGTTGGCCTCGGCCAGTACGGCTTCTGCTTGCTTGTTGGCTTGAGCTTCCGACACGGTGTCCGCCGTCGCGGTCAGCGCGGCCGCGAGTTGGGTTCTCGAACCCTCGATCTTCTCGCCGGTGGCAATGGACTGAACTCGAGCGATGTTGGCCTGGATCGTCAGGAACGACGCGAGGGCGACGCCGACGACAACGAGTGCTGCAATGAGAATTTGGGCGCGGGTGAATCTTTTGAGTATGAGCATGATTTCCGGGATTGTGCCGGCGCGCGTCAGCTCGCACGGGGCGTGAGCCTGGACACAGCGGCACCGCGCTCACGAGGGGCGGTGGCCTGGTCGTCACGAGTGGGGCACATGGGCTCCGCACTCTGCGGCTACGTGGATGACTTTCGATGTCTGGACGACGCGAGAACTGCCCGCGTCACGCCTGCACATTCGGGCACGCAGGCGACTGATCACCCCAGTATGAAAGGTTCGCCTGAAAAGAACCTGCCCTAACCCTGTGCAAGTCGTGTGCACGTCGTCGCTGAGACGACGCAGGGCATGTCGGCGAAATGCAGAAAGACCGATTCGCGGAGCGCGAACCGGTCTTTCTGAGGTGTTGGTGGGCCCTACCGGGATCGAACCGATGACATCCACGGTGTAAACGTGGCGCTCTACCAGCTGAGCTAAAGGCCCTCACTGCGCGAGGCAGCGTGATCATGTTACACAGTTTTCACCGCCGACTCGAAACAGCGGCGCTGCCCAGTATTCAGACCAGTTGGTGCTGAACGCTCTCAAGAGCGGTGCGGTAAGCATCCAGAGAACGCGGCTCGCCCGGCGCCGTGATGAAACTGGCCCGAATGATGCCGTCGATGTCGATGAGGAAGGTGGCGCGGTTTGCGAAGCCTTTCTCGGGGAGGAAGACGCCGTACTCCTTGCTGACCTGACCGTGTGGCCAGAAATCGGCGAGCAGGGTGAAGTCGTAACCTTCTTCCTCCGCCCACGCGCGGAGTGTGAACTTCGAATCGACAGAGATTCCAATTAATTCGACGTTGCCGTTTTGGAACAGAGCGAGGTTGTCCCGGAGCTCACACAACTCACTCGTGCAGCGCCCGGAGAACGCTAGGGGGAAGAAGACGAGTGCCACGGCTCGTTTGCCGCGGAAACTGCCCAGTTGCACCGTCTCGCCGAACTGATTGACGAGTTCGAAGTCGGGGGCTCGAGTGTCGTTCTCGAGAGCCATAGCGCCGCGTCCTTTCAGGCCAGTGCCTGGTTTCACGCGCGAGAGGCCCTCACGCGAATCAGTGACACATGCTAGACCTCCCGGTTCTCAACTCCAAAGTCACTGCGGAATTCACGCACTGCAGCACAATGTCACCCTTTGGCTTTCTAAGTCGCTAGGCTGATCTGAGGTGCCTGCGCGTGTCGTAACCCGACCCTGTCTGACATTTGCACCTCGGAAAACCAGGCACGATCTGCCCATACAGAAAGGTCGACGGTGACTGTAAACGACCAGGACCCCTACTCGGTTAACAACTTCGACGCTGATCCCGAAGAAACCGCAGAGTGGCAAGAGTCGCTTGATCAGCTCGTCGCAACCCACGGCCACGGCCGTGCGCGCGAAATTATGCTGAGCTTGCTCAAGCGTTCCCGTGAACTGCACCTCGGCGTTCCGATGGTGCCGACGACGGATTACATCAATACGATCGCGCCGGAGAACGAGCCTGAATTCCCCGGAAACGAGGACATCGAGCGACGCTACCGCGCATGGATCCGGTGGAATGCGGCCATCACGGTGCACCGCGCACAGCGCCCCGGGATTGGTGTCGGTGGACACATCTCGACGTACGCGTCGTCCGCGGCGCTCTACGAAGTCGGGTTCAACCACTTCTTCCGCGGCCAGGACCACCCCAGCGGCGGCGACCAGATTTTCATCCAGGGCCACGCCTCCCCCGGAACTTACGCACGTGCCTTCCTCGAGGGCCGTCTGTCCACCGACCAGTTGGATGGGTTCCGCCAGGAAAAGTCGCATGCTCCGCACGGCATCTCGTCGTACCCCCACCCTCGGCTCATGCCAGAGTTCTGGCAGTTCCCGACCGTCTCGATGGGTCTCGGACCGATCAACGCGATCTACCAGGCACAGACCAACAAGTACCTGACCAACCGCGGCATCAAGGATGCCGGTGACCAGCAGGTCTGGGCGTTCCTCGGCGACGGCGAGATGGACGAGGTCGAGAGCCGCGGACAGCTCCAGGTTGCCGCTAACGACGGACTCGATAACCTCAACTTCGTCATCAACTGCAACCTGCAGCGGCTCGACGGACCGGTCCGCGGTAACGGCAAGATCATCCAGGAGCTCGAGAGCTTCTTCCGCGGTGCCGGCTGGAACGTCATCAAGGTGGTCTGGGGCCGCGAGTGGGATGACCTGCTCGCCCGTGACTCAAGTGGAGCCCTGCTCAACCTGATGAATGTCACGCCTGACGGTGACTACCAGACCTACAAGGCCGAGAGCGGTGCATTCGTCCGTGAGAACTTCTTCGGTCGGGATGAGCGTGCGCTCAAGCTCGTGGAGAACTATTCCGACGAGCAGATCTGGAACCTCAAGCGCGGTGGCCACGACTACCGCAAGGTGTACGCCGCCTTCAAGGCTGCCTCGGAGCACAAGGGACAGCCGACGGTCATCCTCGCGAAGACGGTCAAGGGATACGGCCTCGGCCCGTCCTTCGAGGGCCGCAACGCCACGCACCAGATGAAGAAGATGACGCTGGACAACCTCAAGATGTTCCGTGACGAAATGCGCGTCCCGATCACGGACTCACAGCTCGAGGAGAACCCGTACCTTCCGCCGTACTACCACCCCGGTGCGGACGACGAAGCGATCCAGTACCTGCACGAGCGCCGGCGGGCTCTCGGCGGTTACGTTCCCGAACGCCGGTCGAAGTACACCGAGATCCGTCTTCCGGAGGACTCGACGTACGCGATCGCCAAGAAGGGGTCCGGCACCCAGGAGATCGCCACCACCATGGCGTTCGTTCGACTGCTCAAGGACCTCATTCGCTCGAAGGACTTCGGTAACCGAATCGTCCCGATCATCCCGGACGAGGCTCGAACCTTCGGAATCGACGCGTTCTTCCCGACCGCGAAGATCTACAACCCGAACGGCCAGCACTACACTTCGGTTGACCGTGAACTGCTTCTCGCGTACAAGGAAAGCCCGCAGGGCCAGATCCTGCACGTCGGCATCAACGAAGCCGGCGGAGCAGCTGCGTTCACCAACATCGGAACGTCGTACTCGACACAGGGTGAGCCGCTGATTCCGATCTACGTGTTCTACTCAATGTTCGGTTACCAGCGCACGGGCGACGCCTTGTGGGCGGCCGGTGACCAGATGGCACGAGGCTTCATCATCGGAGCGACTGCCGGACGCACGACACTGACCGGTGAAGGTCTCCAGCACGCTGACGGTCACTCACCCCTGCTCGCATCGACCAACCCGGCAACGATCACCTATGACCCGGCATACGGCTACGAGATCGGGCACATCATGCGCGCCGGCCTCGAGCGCATGTACGGCGGGGCGCACGAAGACCCCAACGTCATGTACTACCTCACGGTCTACAACGAGCCGATCGTCCAGCCCGCCGAGCCAGAGAACCTGGACGTTGACGGACTGCTTCGCGGAATCTACAAGCTCAAGGGTGCCGAGACTGAAGGGCCACGTGCCCAGCTTCTCGCCTCGGGCGTGTCTGTCCCGTGGGCTCTTGAGGCGCAGCAGTTGCTGGCCCAGGACTGGGGCGTTTCCGCCGATGTCTGGTCGGTGACGTCATGGACTGAACTGCGTCGAGACGGTATTCGCGCTGAGGAGCACAACTTCCTCAACCCGGATGCTGAGCCTCAGGTGCCGTACGTCACGGCACGCCTGAAGGATGAACAGGGCCCCTACATTGCGGTGACTGACTTCATGCACGCTGTGCCGGACCAGATCCGCCAGTTCGTACCCGGCGACTTCGCAACGCTCGGCGCGGACAACTTCGGATTCTCTGACACCCGCGCTGCGGCTCGTCGATTCTTCAAGATCGATGGACCTTCGATGGTCGTTCGTACCCTCGAGATGCTCGCCGCCCGCGGCGAGGTCGACGCGTCGCTGCCCGGCCGTGCCATCGAGAAGTACAACCTTCTCGATGTCAACGCGGGAACCACCGGCAACGCCGGTGGTGAGAGCTAAGAATCCGCACGCCGCCCGTGCCACGCTCTAAAGGCGAGACGCTCGCTTGGCTTCGACGACTGTCTGGTGAGCTTGCCACCACAACGTTGAAGCAACTCGAGGACACGCTGCCCTGGTATGCAGAAATGCCGCCAGGGCGGCGGTCCGCGGTTGGCCTCGTCGCCCAAGCCGGTATTACCTCGTTCATCGCGTGGTTCGACGACCCCAAATCGACACCGTGGATCGCCGCGGATGTTTTCGGCGCCGCGCCGCGTGAGCTTTTGCGTTCGGTGAGTCTTCAGCAGACGCTTCAGCTCATCCGCGTCACCGTCGAAGTCGTCGAAGAGCGCATCAAGGACGGCGGTGAGGATCTTCGCGAGGCGATCCTGCTGTACTCGCGCGAAATCGCGTTCGCAGCTGCGGACGTCTACGCCCGCGCTGCCGAGGCCCGTGGGCTGTGGGATGCACGGCTTGAAGCCCTCGTCGTCGATTCCATCCTCTCGGGTGAAGCCGATGACGAACTGCCGAGCCGCATCGCGGCACTCGGCTGGCACGGTCACGGCGAGGTGGCTGTTCTCGTTGGGACAACTCCGCCGCAACTTGACGTTGACCAACTACGTCGCACCGCCCGCCACATGGCTGCCGACGTTCTGATCGGAGTGCAGGGCGGACGTCTCGTCCTGGTCATCGGTCGGGCTGAGACCTCCCATGGCGTCGACGATGAGGAAATCGGAACGGCCGCTTCGCTGAGTTTCGTTGAGATCGCGACGCACCTCGAGCCCGGATTCGGTTCGGGCTACCTCGTGCTCGGCCACGCGGTCCCGACCCTTGTCGAAGCGTCAAAGAGCGCCCGAGCGGCCCTCGCCGGATTTGCCGTAGCTCGGGCATGGCGCCACGCGCCACGGCCCGTCCAAGCCGACGACCTGTTGCCGGAGCGTGCCTTGGCTGGCGACGCCCTTGCCCGCACCACCCTCATCGAGCGCATCTACAAACCGTTGCAGGCACACTCGACCGAGCTCGTCACGACCCTCTGGTGCTACCTCGACAACGGTCGGTCGCTCGAGGCGACCGCTCGAGAGTTGTTCGTGCACCCCAATACCGTTCGATACCGACTGAAGCGGGTGTCAGACGTCATTGGGTGGGACGCGACCGGTGCTCGTGAGGCGCTGATTCTTCAGGCGGCGTTGATCCTTGGATCGATCGCTGAACCGGACGGGTTCAAGCGCCGTCGCTAGACATCCGCTGATGGCTATGTGGGACATGCACAAGCGAATGGGCCATTCTTGTGCTGTGTTCGACACAACTCGAGGTCACTGTGTTGGCAGACTAGTACGGTGATCGTTATCGTCTGCCCTGGCCAGGGCTCCCAGACCCCCGGTTTCCTGTCCCCATGGCTGGAGAACAGCGACTACCTCCGACTCGTGGAGCAGTACTCCGAAGCGGCCGGCCTCGACCTCGTGAAGCACGGAACGGAATCCGATCAGGACACGATTCGCGACACGGCGGTCGCCCAGCCGCTGATTGTGGCCGCTGGCCTGCTCACCCTGCGCGCACTCGCCGACGCCGGGTCCCCCGCGACCGCTCCCGGTATTGCCGGTCACTCAGTCGGTGAGATCACCGCAGCCGCCGGCAGCGGCATCCTCACTGAAACCGACGCCATGCGATTCGTTGCAGCCCGTGCCACCGCGATGGCCGCTGCAGCAGCGACCACCCCGACCGGCATGAGCGCGGTCCTCGGCGGCGACGTCGACGCACTCCTCACCCGGCTTGAAGATCTGGGACTCCAGCCCGCAAATTTCAACGGTGGCGGCCAGATCGTGGTTGCTGGCGCGCTCGATGCGCTTGCCCAGCTCGCCGCAGAACCGATTCGAGGAAGCCGCGTTATTCCACTTCAGGTGGCGGGAGCATTTCACACCCGATACATGGAACCGGCTCGCGAATCGCTCGCATCCGTTGCCGCCGAACTGACGGCATCCGACCCCGAACTTCGCCTGTGGACGAACAATGACGGAAGCACCGTCAACACCGGCGCGCGTTTTGTCGAACTGCTCGTCGAGCAGGTCGCTTCCCCCGTACGCTGGGACCTCTGCATGGAGTCCTTTGCCGCCGATGACGTCACGGGCATCGTCGAGGTCGCCCCAGCTGGGGCGCTCACCGGCCTCGCCAAGCGCGGCCTCAAGGGAACACCCGCCGTCGCCATCAAGACGCCGGCCGATATTCCGGCCGCGCTCGAACTTCTTTCCGCCTAATCAATCTCCGCTATCGAGAGAGACGAATGACCAGACCTACCCTCAACCAATCCCAGGGCCCCGCCTTCACCCGCATTTTGGGAATGGGCGCAGCTCGCGGTGACGTTTCGGTTCCCAACGACGATTTGATTGGACCGATCAACTCGTCGGACGAGTGGATTCGCCAGCGCACCGGGATTATCGAGCGCACGCGCGCCAGCCAGGATGTTCTCGCCGTCGATCTGGCCTCGGACGCCGCGAAGGACGCGATCGCCGCTTCGGGCGTTGACCCCGCCGAGATCGACGCCGTCATCATCGCGACCATCAGCAACATTCAGCAGACCCCGTCCATGGCGGCCGTGGTTGCCGACCGCGTCGGCGCGAATCCCGCTGCTGCCTACGACGTCAATGCGGCATGCGCCGGATACC
The DNA here is from genome assembly GCF_024171565.1 of Okibacterium sp. HSC-33S16. GTDB lineage: Bacteria > Actinomycetota > Actinomycetes > Actinomycetales > Microbacteriaceae > Mycetocola_A. The sequence continues at coordinate 852,594 of NZ_JALJZZ010000001.1, read as the reverse complement.
CCTACGCCATCGCCCAGGCCGACTCGCTCATCCGCACCGGTGTCGCGAAGTACGCGCTGGTGATCGGTGCTGAGAAGCTGTCGGACGTCGTCGACCCCGAAGACCGCTCAATTTCGTTCCTGCTCGGCGACGGCGCAGGCGCTGCAGTCATCGGCCCCAGCGAGTTCCCCGGAATCTCCCCCACCGTGTGGGGATCTGACGGATCGAAGGCCGGTGCTGTCGGAATGAACGCCACCCTTCAGGAGTACCGTCGCGGCGAAGCGCCGTGGCCGACCTTGCGTCAGGAAGGCCAGACCGTATTCCGCTGGGCTGTCTGGGACATGGCGAAGGTCGCGAAGGAAGCGCTCGAGAAAGCCGGTGTCACCCCAGATCAGCTTGCCGCGTTTGTTCCGCACCAGGCCAACATGCGCATCATCGACGAGTTCGCCAAGCAACTGAAGCTGCCGGAGAGCGTCGTGATCGCTCGCGATATCGCCACCACCGGCAACACAAGCGCCGCGTCGATTCCGCTCGCCATGCACCGACTGCTCCAGGAACACCCGGAGGTCTCGGGCGGACTCGCGCTGCAGATCGGCTTCGGAGCCGGGCTGGTTTTCGCAGCCCAGGTCGTCGTCCTCCCCTAACCACACCCCTCGGTTGCCCGGTTCGGGCGCACCAACCCCAATAGACTGTTTGACGGTCAATCGATACTCAAGGAGATAACACCATGGCACTGTCCACTGAAGAAGTCCTCGCCGGCCTGGCCGAGCTCGTGAACGACGAGACCGGAATTGCTGCAGATACCGTCGAGCTCGACAAGTCCTTCACGGACGACCTCGACATCGACTCGATCTCGATGATGACCATCGTTGTCAACGCAGAAGAGAAGTTCGACGTGAAGATCCCGGACGAGGAAGTCAAGAACCTCAAGACCGTCGGCGACGCCGTCGACTTCATCGTCAAAGCACAGGGCTAAATTCCCTGCGTCGATGAGGACCGGGTTGCGGTTACCCCACTACCCGGTCCCTCATCACGCTCCACGAGCCATCTATGTATCGCTTGTATCGCTGACCAGCACTCAGAGAGTTTCATCGAATGACCAAAAGAATTGTCGTCACAGGAATTGGTGCGTCGTCACCGATCGGTGGCACGGCCCAAGAATCCTGGGACAACCTCCTTGCTGGCGCTTCCGGCGTCCGTACCCTCGAGCAGGAATGGGTAGCGAAATATGAGCTGCCCATCACTATCGCCGGGCAGGCCGCCGTCAAACCCACGGATGTGCTCCCCCGCATCGAAACCAAGCGGCTCGACCCATCGAGCCAGTTCGCACTGATCGCGGCGCGCGAAGCCTGGGCTGACGCAGGCTCCCCCGAGGTCGATCCAGAGCGCCTCGGCGTCGACTGGGCAACCGGAATCGGTGGAGTATGGACGCTCCTCGACGCGTGGGACACCCTGCGCGAACGCGGCCCACGCCGTGTCCTTCCGATGACCGTTCCCATGCTCATGCCCAACGGCCCGGCCGCTGCGATCGGAATGGACCTCGGCGCACGCGCCGGCGAACGCACCGTTGTGTCCGCTTGCGCGTCGAGCACCGAGTCGATCGCCAACGCGTTTGAACACCTGCAGGCCGGCCTCGCCGACGTCATCATCGCCGGTGGTTCGGAAGCGGCGATCCACCCGCTCCCGATCGCGTCATTCGCTGCCATGCAGGCACTGTCCAAGCGACTGGACGACCCGGCAACGGCCTCTCGCCCCTACGACGTCTCCCGGGACGGGTTCGTTCTTGGTGAAGGTGGCGCAGCTCTCGTCCTTGAGACCCTCGAGCACGCCCAAGCTCGTGGCGCACGCATCTACGCCGAGGTGCTTGGCGGCGCTGTGACCAGCGACGCGTACCACATCACCGCTCCTGACCCCGAAGGATCGGCCGCTGCTCGAGCGATGATCGCCGCCGTCGAGAACGCGGGACTCACGCTCACCGATGTGGTGCACGTGAACGCCCACGCAACCTCGACCCCGGTCGGAGATATCGCCGAGTACAACGCGCTGCGTCGCGTCTTCGGCGACCACCTCGACTCAATCTCGGTCAGTGCCACGAAGGCATCGACAGGGCACCTCCTCGGAGGCGCCGGCGCCATTGAGGCGCTCTTCACGGTCAAGGCCCTGCACGAGCGGGTCGCCCCACCGACCATCAACCTCGAGAACCAGGACCCCGAGATTGCGCTCGACGTCGTCACGTCGCCGCGCGAGCTTGGATCCGGCGATTTGCTGGCAATCAGCAACTCCTTCGGCTTCGGCGGTCACAACGCCGTCGCCGCGTTCAAAACCTTCTAAGGTCGACACACCAACAGAACCCCGCACGGCGCTGGCCGTGCGGGGTTCTGTGTCGTTACCGGACCAGTCGGTTTCACTGTCCGCACCGGCCGGGAATGCTCACCGACCTGCACAGAGTGCCACCGCAGCTGGCCCCGGGCTTGTGTAGCGGTGCTTACCCGACCTTATGCAGCCAGATCACGCTCGAGTCATCGGACGCATACCGGAACGGCTCGAGCTCGTCATCCCAGGCCTGGCCAAGCGCCACGCGCAACTCGCGCTGCAACTCGGCCGAATTCGACCCGGCCACATCCATCGCGTAGCGGATGCGGTCTTCGGGCACAACAACGTTGCCAGCGCTATCGGTCTGGGCGTAGAAAATGCCGAGGTCAGGCGTGTGCAGCCACCGACCACCATCCGAGCCGGCACTCGGGTCTTCGGTCACCTCGAATCGCAAGTGCTCCCATCCGCGCAGTGAAGACGCGAGAGCAGCACCGGTTCCCTGCGGGCCTTCCCAGTAGTATTCGGCCCGTTGGGCACCCTTGAGTACCGGCTGGTCTTCCCACGAGAAATTCACGGCACGACCAAGAGCGCGACCGGCCGCCCACTCAACGTGCGGGCACAGCGCGCGCGGTGAGGAGTGAACCAAAATCACTCCCCGTGCGACAGATGCCACCATGTTCTCCTCCTTGTTCTCGTGGTACGTCTTCCCCAACGACCGCGATTCAAGTGAGATGCAGCATCCGTTATTCAATTTTTCGGCGGAACGCCGTCGGTGTCATTATGCCCCAAATAGCACACAAACAACAACGATGTAATGATGAACGGTCGGCGTGTCCTGCGATAACTCTATACTGGGTAGAGATTCTCTACAGGACCGAGGAGCCCCATGGCGGTGAAGGATGCGATCCTGGCGATCCTCTCCCTCGGCTCGGCCTACGGCCTGCAGCTGCGTGACGAACTGGTCCGACGGGCACCGCACCGCGCGGGCGTCAACGTCGGCCAGGTGTACTCCACCCTCGATCGGCTCATGAGGGCCGGGCTCATCGTGTCGGACGACGTGACCGATGACAACCTCCCGCTCTACGCATTGACGCCGGCCGGACGCCAGCAGGTCGACGACTGGTTCGCCGTTCCGATCGATCCTGATGTCAAAAACTGGCCAGACATGGCCGACCAGGTTCTCGTGGCATCGAGCATCCCGGGGATGGAGTGGGCCGGAGTGCTGTCCCGCCAGCAGGACGCGTGGGAATCGAAAGCGGATGCTGTCGCGAACGTTTCCGACGACGGCACTCCGACCGTGCAGCGCACGCTGGCACTTTCCGCCGACAGGCACGTAGCCCAGGCCGCGCTCGATTGGTTGCGCGACACCTCGACAGAGCTGACGACCGGAGGCGATCCGGGGCTGCCGCTTCGCCGCATCCGTCCGCAACGTGGCAGACGACCGGGGCCCGTGTCGAGGCCTTGAAACCGGTGTCAACGCGTCGATACGCTGCCGAGCATGCAACATGTTTTCACCGTTGGGCACTCCACCCATCCGTTCGATGAGTTCGTTGAGATGCTCAGCGGGCACGGAGTGACCCTCGTGGCCGATGTGCGAACCGTGCCCAAGTCGCGTCACAACCCACAGTTCGCCGGCGATGAGCTTCAGCGAACCCTGCCCGAGCGGTCAATCGGATACCAGCACCTCTCGGCACTCGGCGGGCTGCGACGGCCGACTCGTGACTCCGTCAACGCGGGGTGGAACAACTCCTCGTTCCGGGGCTACGCCGACTACATGCAGACCGAGCAGTTCAGCGACGGGCTCGCCGAACTGATCGCCCTCACAGCCGACGACACTGTGGCCATCATGTGCGCTGAGGCGGTGCCCTGGCGCTGCCACCGCTCCCTGATCGGCGATGCGCTTCTCGTGCGGGACTTCGAGGTCGACGACATCATGAGCGCGTCCAGTGCTCGCCCGCACACCCTCACCCGGTTTGCCCGGGCGGACGGCCTGACGCTGACCTATCCCCCGATCGACGAGGAAGAGTAGGGCATGGCAGCGGCGAAGGGAGACCGTCAGGTTGTGAGTGTCGACGGGCGGCGCATTACACTGACCAATCTCACCAAGGTGCTCTACCCCGAGACCGGCACGACCAAGGCCGATGTCCTGCGCTACTACGCCGAGATTGCCGATGTGATGATCGCGTACACGGCCCAGCGCCCCGCCACCCGCAAACGCTGGGTACACGGCGTCGGGACGCCGGACGAGCCGGGCGAAGTGTTCTATCAGAAGAACCTCGACCCCTCCTCGACTCCGGACTGGGTGGCCCGCCGCGAGATCGAACACAGTAGCCACAACAATGAGTATCCGCTCGTAAACGACCGGGCGACCCTGACCTGGCTGGCCCAAATCGCGGCACTCGAGATCCACGTGCCGCAATGGCAATTCGAACGCACCGGTGGAGCACGCAATCCCGACCGCCTCGTGCTCGACCTCGACCCGGGGCCGGGCCTGAGCCTCGTTGAGTGTGCCCACGTCGCCTTCCTGGCGCGCGACATCCTCACGGGGATGGGCCTTGACCCGCATCCGGTGACGAGCGGCAGCAAGGGCATCCACCTCTACTCTGCGCTCGACGGATCGCTCACAAGCGACCAGGTCTCTGAGGTGGCCCACGAGCTGGCTCGGGCCCTCGAGGCCGACCACCCCGACCTCATCGTCAGCGATATGAAGAAGACCCTGCGACTCGGCAAGGTCCTCATTGACTGGAGCCAGAACAACCGCGCTAAGACAACGATCGCGCCGTACTCGCTCCGCGGGCAATTTACGCCGACCGTCGCGGCACCGCGCACCTGGGAGGAGCTTGAAGACCCGGATCTCGCGCAACTCGACTTTGAGGAGGTCCTGGACCGCGTGTCCGGGCGCGGGGACCTGCTGGCTCCGCTCGCGGCGTCACGAACCGCCGCACTCGAACCCACCCCCGAGCACATGGCTCGGTTCGACAGCACACCGGCGGCACAGGACCGACTGTCGAAGTACCGCAGTATGCGAGACGGCGCCAAGACGCCCGAGCCGGTGCCCGACGAGGCGGCGGCCCTGACGAGCGGAAACTCCTTCGTCATTCAGGAACACCACGCACGTCGGTTGCACTACGACTTCCGACTGGAACACGAGGGCGTCCTCGTCTCGTGGGCCGTTCCGAAAGGGCCGCCGCTGGCCGGAACCGACAACCACCTCGCCGTGCAGACCGAGGATCATCCTCTCGAGTACGGCACGTTCGAGGGACGCATCCCGGCTGGCGAGTATGGTGCAGGCGAGGTGACCATCTGGGACGCGGGTACCTTCGAACTGGAGAAGTGGCGCGAGGGAAAAGAAGTAATCGCAACGCTGACCGGTCGACCCGACGGCGGACTCGGTGGTGTCCCTCGGAAGTACGCGCTCATCCATACGCGCCGACCGGGCGCGGAGAACAACTGGCTCATCCATCTGATGGATGGGACGGCCAAGAAAAACAGCCCACAGCATCCGTCATCGTCATCGGCCGGTCCGACGAAGCAACTCGCGGAATCGGGGAAGAACCGTCGCTCATCAATTGCGGCGCCGACCACGCCGATCGGCAGGCCACTCATCGAACCCATGCTCGCCGCGGCGGGTGGGGCTCGTGATATCGACGACGAGCACGACTGGGCGTTCGAGATGAAGTGGGACGGATACCGTGCCGTGGTCTATGTCGATGACGGCACAGTTCGCCTTCTCAGCCGCAACGGCAACGACCTCACTGACACCTTTCCGGAACTCGTACAGCCGCTGCGGGATGCGGTCGGGGCGACGTCAGCAGTGCTCGATGGTGAAGTCGTGGCGCTCGACCGGCACGGACGCCCGAGCTTCCATTTGCTGCAATCGCGCGCGGGCCTCAGTGAGGACGAATCGGCCGCGCGCTCGGCGAGCATTGAGCTCATGCTCTTCGACCTGCTCGAGCTTGAGGGCCACGACATCACCGGTGACGACTACGACGTACGCCGGGCAGCGCTCGAGAAGGTGGTGTCGCCGGCCGGGCCGATTCGGGTTCCACCGGAGTTCGACGGCGACTTCGAAGCCGCACGGTCCTCAAGCGAGCAGCTCAGCCTGGAGGGCATCGTTGCGAAGGAGCGCGACAGCCCATACCTGCCGGGCAAGCGGTCGCGGTCGTGGATCAAAGTGAAGCACGAGAAGATGCAGGAGGTCGTGATCGTGGGGTGGCGGCCCGGCGCGGGCAATGCGACCAACGCGGTGGGGTCGCTCATTCTCGGAATTCCGGATGAGCGTGGCATCCGGTACGCCGGTCGGGTGGGAACGGGCTTCACCGACCGTGACCGCCGCGCGTGGGTGAAGAAATTCGCCCCGATGGCGCTCGACGCTCCCCCGGTGCACGATGCGCCGAGTGAGGAACTCTCCCGGGCGAAATGGATTCGCCCTGAGCTGGTGGGCGAGGTCACATTCCTGCAGTGGACGTCGACCGGTGCGCTCCGTCACTCGTCGTGGCGCGGGTGGCGCCCAGACAAGACCCCCGAGGACGTTCGGGTCGAGTAGCCGCGACGCGTCAGACGTCGAGCAGTTGCTGGCAGGCCGCCTCGCAGCGCCGGCAGGCATCGGCGCACACTCGACAGTGGCTGTGCCGCTCAGCATGCCGCTCACACTCCTCGGCCGCCAGCGCGCTCGCCGCCCGGCACGCCGCTAAGAGAGCCCGACGCAGGTTGGCGTCATACGCGGGGTGTCGCGACAGGACTTTCGCGGTCGTTCCGGCGACATCGGCACAATCCAGCGCGGCACGGATGTTTTCAGCCAGGTCAGCAAGGTCGGGTTCAGACAGGCACGCTTCCGCACACGCCGTCGCGGTTTGGGCGCACTCAATACATGCTTCGATGCACTCGGCCAGCGCGGCCCGATCAATGTGCGGCAGCGGCTTTGGATAGGCCCTCAACATGGTTGTTGTATAACTCATCGCTCGCCCCTTTGTTCGCGGTGCGACGATGCTTCGCCACGGCAGGGGTGTCGCACGTGCCCCCTCGTCCTCCCAGATTAGGGTGACGAGGGCGCACGCGCTAGTGCGTGGTAGCCGGGCCCCGGTGTCAGGCTCGAACGCTGAGCTCCGTCAGCGGAACAACCGCCGGACGGTTACAGGTGCTCTCGATGACCACGGACTGTCCCGAATGCGCAGACCGAAGCAGCGACTCCATGACATCAAGCGCGTGGAAGGCGAGCTGCCCGCTCGCGCGCGGCTCAGTATCCGTTTCGGTCACTGCGAGGTCCTGAATGCCGACACCCCGACCGGCGTCGACGTACCCGGCCGACGTGGGCAACGTCTCCCACTCGGTGGAGCCGAGAGCGCGCAGTTCAACATCGCCGTCGAACCGGTTAGGGTCCGGCACGATCAGAGAACCGGTCTCGCCGTGGACCTCGATGTTGGCCGAGCGGGTGGCAACGGCGTCGAAACTCATCACGAGGGTCGAGAGGGCTCCCGACTCGTGGACGAGCACTCCGGTGACGTGGGTGTCGGTGGTGACCGGGATGGCCTCGCCCTCGCGTGGTCCGGAGCCGATCGTGCGGGTGCCGCGGGTGTGACTTGCCGCTCCGATCACCGAGGCAACCGGACCCAGCAGGTTGATGAGCGTCGACACGTAGTACGGGCCCATGTCGAGCAGGGGTCCACCGCCAGGCAGGTAGTAAAAATCGGGGTTCGGGTGCCAGCGCTCGTGGCCTGGCGTGACCATCGTCGCCGTTGCGGAGATCGGTCGCCCGATCAGGCCGTCATCGATCGCACGACGTGCCGTCTGGATGCCAGTGCCAAGGACAGTGTCGGGAGCGCAGCCCAACGTCAGACCGGCCTCAGCCGCTGCGGCGAGCACCGCGGCGGCCTGCTCGGAGTCGGCCGCGAGCGGCTTCTCGCCGTACACCAGCTTGCCCGCGGAGATCGCCTGGAGTGCGACCTGTGCGTGGGCGGCCGGAATGGTGAGGTTGAGCACGAGCTGCACCTCGTCATCGGCCATCAGCTCATCAACACTCAGCGACCGGACACCAGGGTTCTCGGCCGCGACCGCGTCTGCCCGGGAGCGGTCGAGGTCAGCAACCGCGACCAGCCGAACAGCGTCGAGCTTCGGGAAGGTCTCGAGGTAGGCGCCGATGATGAAGCCGCAGCCAACGATTCCGACGTTCAGTGGTTCTACCGGCTTGCCCACAGCATGCCCCTTTCGATGAGAGTGCGCACGTTTTCGTTTTGGAGGACGTCAACCGAGTGTCCCGGGGTGGCGACAAAGATACGCCCATTGCCCCACTGCCGCGTCCACACCGCCGGTGACACGACCGGCCGGGTCCACGCATCGAACTCGCGGGCCGGCAGCGTTGTCGTCGCCAACACGTCGATGTAGTCGTCGTTCAGCACCCAGTACTGCTCGGTCATCAGGTCGAAGTCAGAAATGCCCTCGGTGATCGGGTGGGACCGGGCAGCCTCGGTCATTTCGATCCGGTAGGGAAGGAAGTTGTCGGACGCGTCGCCGACCCGCTCGTCAGGGTGTTTGCCCGGGTGGCAGGCGAACTGTCCGCCGATGAGGTGCAGGTAGTCCGAGTTGTTGCGATACGAATCCGCAATTCCCCCGTGCCAGCCGGCCATGCCCGTGCCGGCTTCGATCGCGGCGCGCAGTCCGAGGAACTCCTCTTTCTCGATCGTGTTCATGGTGTTGCACTGCACGATGAGATCAACGGTCGCCATGTAGTCAGCGTCCGCATAAATGGCCGGGCTCTCCTCGATACGCACTGAAAATCCTGACGATTCGAGGTGCGGAATGAATAGGTTGGTGGCTTCGACGGGTTGGTGCCCGTCCCAGCCGCCTCGAACCACGAGAGCGGTGCGGTCAGTTGTCATGTGTTTCTTCCTAGCTGGTTGTTACTTGCTGAACCCGGCCGTCAGACCCGCGAGAAGCTGGCGACGACCGATGATATAGAGGACAAGAATGGGCAATGTGGTCAGAACGACGCAGGCGAGGACGGCCGGCACGTTGACGCTGAACTCCCCCTGGAAGTTCCATAGCGCGAGCGGCAACACCCGCAGTTCGGGGCTCTGGGTCAGAACGAGCGGCAACAGGAATCCGTTCCAGACGCCAAGGCCGTTGTAGATCCCAACCGTGACGAGGGCGGGTTTCGTCAACGGCAGGGCAAGACGCCACAGGGTCTGCCATTCGCTGCAGCCGTCGAGGCGCATCGACTCGAACAGCTCATTGGGAACATCGCGAATGAAGTTCGACAGAATCAACACGCTGAGCGGAATGGCAAAGGCGATCGACGGCAGGATGATGGCCAGCAGGCTGTCGTACAGGCTCAGTCGAATGATGATGAGGTACACCGGGATGATCGTCGCCTGCAGCGGAATCGCCAGTCCCATCAGAAACAGGGCGTTGACGCCCTTGAGGAACCGTCCGCGTCCTCGAACGATGGCGAACGCCGCCATAAACGACACGATCAGGGTCGGTACGACGGCACCGAGGGTGATGATCGCGCTGTTGAGGAAGTACCGGGCGAAGTCCGCCTCGAGCACCATCACGTAGTTGTGGAGGGTCGGTTCGGTCGGTATCGCGAGCGGGTTCTGTGCGAAGTAGTTGGCTTGCGTCTTCAGGCTCGTAATGACGACGTAGTAGATCGGGATGATGATGATCGCGAGCCAGATCCACCCCGCGATTCCGCCCGGGAGGTTGAGGTGCCGCAGTCGCTTTTTCGATCGAGCGGATGCTGCGGGGAGCGTTTTCGACGGTTGCACCGTCGCTGTTGTGGTCGTCATGTCACATCCCGTCAAGCTGCGAGCTGGATTTGTCCGTGCCGCCGAGCCGCTGGAGGAACAGCGCCAGTGCAAGGCCGATTACCACGAGGATCACGGCGATGACGCTGGCTGGTCCCATGAGGTTCGCCCGGAACCCGAGCAGGTACATGTCCAGCGGAAGGATGCGTGTGGCGTTCGCCGGGCCTCCGCCGGTGAGCACGAAGATCAGGTCGAAGTAGGTCAGCGCGCCGACGGTCATCAGCGTGGACGAGGTGATGATCGTGTACTTGAGCTGTGGAATCGTGATGAAGAAGAACTGCTTCACCCTCCCGGCACCGTCGATCTCCGCTGCCTCATAGATGGAGCGAGGGATCTGCCGCACACCGCCTTGGTAGATCAACGTGTGAAACGGGATGAACTGCCAGGCGATGATGAAGATCACCACACTAAAGGCCAGTTGCGGGTTACCCAACCAGTCCTGCGAGAGGAACGGTAAGCCCAGTCCTGCTCCCAGTCCGAAGTTCGGGTCAAGCAGCGCTTTGTAAGCAACCGCAATGGCCGCCGATGAGAGCAGCAAGGGAAGGAAGTACAGCACGGCGAGAACAGCGCGGTACTTCTGGGTTCCAGCCGTGAATACTCCGAGCAGCAGGCTCAGCGGGGTTTGCACCAGCCACGACAGCACCATAACCGCGAGCGTCAGCCACAGCGCGTGGTACATGTCCGGATCGGTCAGCATCTCCGCCCAGTTGGCGAATCCCGCGGGTGTGATGGCACCGATACCGTCCCAGTTGGTGAAGCTGAGAATGAGAACCCCGGCAAGTGGAATCACCGCGAACGCGATGAAGAAGACGAGCGCCGGGATCGCCAACCAGGCGATTCGTCCCGTCTTCCCGCTCGCGACGCTAGCCGACTCCTCCCGCGACTGTCGTCGCCGGTCGACGAATGTTGCGGTCATTTGCCAAGAGTCTCGTTCATGTTCTGAGCGAACTTCTCGGGTGTGATCGACAGCACAAACAACTGATCGATGTTGTTGAGTAGCGCTTCAGCCGCGGTCGGGCTCAGGGCCTGGTCCCAGGACTGCTGGAACGCAGGCGCATTGGCACCGAGCTCATAGACGTGACTGAGGAAGTCGCTCTCTTCAGTTTCCTTGATCTGGTCTTCGATGCCGTTGACGACCGGCACTGCGCCGGTCTCGATGAACGCAGCAACCTCGTCATCGTTAGACAGCGACTCGGTGAAGTACTTCTTCGCTGCCGATTTCTCCTCATCGGAGGCCTTCGACGAGATCGAAAGGTAGTTGCAGGGATTCCCGACCGCGTTCTTGGGATCACCGACTCCCCCTTCGACGGCCGGGAACGGTACCCAACCGAGTTTGCCGTCCTGCACGAATCCGCCACCGTCGTTCTTCATACCGCCGTAGGTCCACGACCCGTGAAGCATCATGGCCGCCTTGCCGGTGTACAACAGCGCCTGGTCAGCGTTGCTGTCTGCGGTGATCGAGTTGAAGCCCTTGATGAAACCGTCCGCCTTGACCAGTTCCTGAATCTTGGTCAGCGCTTCGAGCGCCGCCGGGTGCGACCACGCGTCAGCCTTGCCGTTGAAGATATCCGTGAAGACCTCGGGTCCACCGACACGGTCGAACATGTACTGCAGCCACATCATCGACGTCCAACGAGATTGACCGCCGAGCGAGAACGGCGCAATACCGGCATCGTTGAACGTCTTGACCAGGCTCATCACGTCGGACCAAGTGGCAGGCGGCTCTGCCCCAACCTGCTTGAACAGTTCCTTGTTGTAGAAGAAGACGACCGGCTGCACAGCCTGAATCGGGATCGCGTAGATCTTGCCGTCCACCGTTGCCGCGCCGAAGGCACCAGCGAAGAGCCGGTCCTTGACGTCGGGGTTCTCCTCGAACCAGCTGGTGAGGTCCTCAACCTGGCCCGCATCGGCATAGGACTTGAGAGTTCCACCGCCCCAGCCGTAGATCATGGTCGGAGCTTGGCCGGCACCGATCGCTGTTTTGATTTTGGTCTTGTACGCGTCGTTCTGGAAGAACGTGAGCTTGAGCGGTGTTTTCGGATTCTTCTTGTTGAAGGCGTCTACCGAGTTTTTACGGATGGTTTCGTTGGGATCGCCGGACAGTGCCCACATTGATGCCCCGCCCGCGGCTGCGCCACCGCCACCGGGGCCAGTTGTACCGCATGAAGTGAGGCCCCACGTCAGCAGGGGCGCGGCAATCGCCAGCGAGATGAACGTGCGACGAGACGGAGTTGCCTTGGTTTCCATGTCTATCTCCATTGATAAATGACCGGTATCTGTCGACAGAAAGAAAATTCTTTTCTTCCGATAAGTTTCGCAATTCTGTCGCGATTGGGATCAAATGTAGCGAGCGACAACAAAACTAGTCAAGGGAATTTGCGAAGTAGCGGTCGATCGCCGCCGAAATGGGGCATGCTGGAGTCGAAACTTTTCGAGAGCGGCCCTCACAGAATCCAGGTTTTCGATGAAATCATCCGCCAAGCCGGTGCTGGCCACGGTAGCTGCCCTGGCCGGGGTGTCGACGCCGACCGTGTCAAAGGTGATCAACGGTCGCGACGATGTCGCCGAGAGCACGCGGCTTCGAGTGCAGTCTGCGCTCGATGAGCTCGGCTACCGCTCGCCGGCGCAGAGGCGGAGCCGCCTAACCGGACCTGCGATGGTCGACCTCGTCATCGGCGTCCATGACGGCGCTTACTCGATGGAAATACTCCACGGCATTCTCGACTACGCAGCGAACGGCGAGGTTGATGTCGTCGTCAGCAGCCACACACCGAACAAACTCGCGCGCGTCGACCACGAGGACTGGGCACAGCGTATGCAGGAGTCCGGGCGGACGGGAATCATTTTCGTGACGTCTGAAGTGACAAGTGCCCAAGTGCTAGCTTTTTCACGACGCGGCATCGCTGTCATGGTCATCGATCCGCTGAACTCACCGCCGTCCGGCGATTTCGCCAGCGTCGGGGCGACCAACTGGGCGGGTGGCAAAGCAGCAACCGAACACTTGCTCGCGCTCGACCATGAGCGCATAGCATTTTTCGGTGGCCCTGCCGCGGCAGAATGCAGCGTGGCACGGTTGCACGGCTACCTTGCCGCTCTGATGAGTCGTGGCATCGCCGCGCGTTCCGACTACATCACCGACGGTGCTTTCACGCGCGAGTCGGGAGCTGAAGCGACCCGCCGCGTGCTTTCACTGCCCGAGCCACCGACCGCCATCTTCGCGGCCAGCGACACGATTGCCCTGGGCGTGCTTGAGGTGGCACGTGAACGCGGGCTTCGCGTGCCGGACGACTTGAGTCTGGTCGGATTCGACGGTACTCCCCTGGCCGAACAAACGCTCCCCCGACTGACATCAGTAGCTCAGCCGCTGCAGGAGATGGGACGAGCCGCCCTGCGTGGAGTGTTGCGGCTGTCCCATGGCGAGCAACTCGATGCCACGCACATGGAACTGGCCACCGAACTCGTTGTGCGCGATTCGACCGCCCAGCTCCGCTCGTAATCGCCCACAACCCCTCGAGCCACGTCACCATCCACTTCGGGTTGGAGTATGCCCCTCTCGCGCTTCGGCCGGCATCGACATCTCCGCGCGAAAGCCTAAAAGCCGAATTGGGCGGTCTTCGACCTTCTTGAGGAGTTCCATTGCTCGTTCGAGCACTGCCTCTCGGTCCTGCGTTTCCGCAATCTTTCTGGTGAATACCTTGGTGGTGAACGGAACGTAGCGAACCTTGAGGGTGATACCGATAACGGGCCGCCCCTCTGCCGCAACATCTTCGAAAACACGGTTGACCAGTTCACGTGTTTGTTCTGCGACCTCTGTGGGCGTCATGAGGTCCAGCTGGTAGGTCGTCTCACGGCTATGCCCTCGCGCCACCCAGGGAGTGTCGTCCACAACACTGGCACCTTCACCGCGACCAAGTTGCTGATACCACGGACCCATTTTCGGTCCGAACTCGGTCACCAGATCCTGCACGTCAGCGTGCGCCAGGTCACTGACAGATGTGATTCCCAGTGTCGTCAGTCGGCGGGAAACCTTCGGTCCGACTCCCCACAACTCGCGCGTAGGCAAACCCCCCATCACCTCGCTCCAGTTTTCTGCGGTCAAACGAAAGACCCCCCGCGGCTTTCCGAAGCCAGTGGCAACCTTGGCGCGCACCAGAGTGTCTCCAATTCCGACGCTGCAGTGCAGTTGGGTGCGCTCAAGAATGGCCCGCTGGATCGCTCGAGCGTAGGACTCGGGGTCCTCCTCAACGATTCCCACAAACGCCTCATCCCAACCGAGCACCTGCACGACCGCCCCTGGCTGCTCACGGAGGCTGGCCATGACTTCGTGCGATGCGGCCGTGTAGGTTTCCGCGTCAACGGGCAGGATCACCGCATCGGGGACCTTTCGCGCGGCGATCCGCAATGGCATGCCAGAGCCCACACCAAACGCCCGTGCTTCGTACGAGGCGGTCGAGACGACCGCTCGCTCCGTCGGATCGCCTCGGCCGCCAACGATCACCGGCTTGCCCGCAAGCTCGGGCCGCCGAAGGATCTCAACAGCAGCGATGAACTGGTCGAGATCGACATGCAATACCCATGCTTTGGGCCCGGTATACATGCGACCAGTTTGATTGGGCACAGCGGGTTTGCATAGAGCGGATAGAGCAGACGGGTGAATACGAGTCCCCGCACATGAGGATGACTGTCATCCCATCGCGGCTCCGGTTCGAGTCACATCGACGGCACGCTCAACCTCAGCACCGCGTTCAGCTTGGTGCAGCGCTCTTCTGGCTACTGCATTCTCGCTACTACGAGTCGAGTCGCGACGCGACGTCCGCCGGGAAACCACCGGTCGCGATTGGCCCCCAACGACTCGGAGTGATCCGTATCAGCGATTTATCCTGAATCTTCATGGCAGCGCGGTACTCCTCCCAATCCGGATGCTCGCCAGCGATACACCGAAAGTAGTCAACGAGCCCATCGGCTGCCTCGGGCATGTGCAGGACTTCCGCATCACCATCCACTTGAACCCACGGGCCATCCCACTCGTCGGAGAAGATAACGACCGATGTGCGCGGATTCCGGGCAGCATTCCGCGTTTTGCTTCGAGCCGGATAGGTGGAGATAACGATCCGCCCGTGAGCATCTACTCCTCCTGTGACCGGAGACATCTGCGGTCTCCCATCCGCACGGGTCGTTGCGAGCAGCATCCGGTGACGAGGTCGGATGAAGTCGAGGAGGTTGTCGCGGTCGACGGACGTTGAAGTTGCAATGGTTCGCGCCATTCCCTGACTATATCGCCGCCATGCTGCAGGCCTGCCCGCACAGGTCGCTCCAGGCGACACAACAGGCCCCAAGTTTGACACTCTCGCAGAGCTTCCCACCGGAGTGCCGACCCACCGCCCTCACCGGCTCCTTCCCTTTCGAGGTGGTGGGGGTTGCGTTGACACCATCATCTGCACATTATTGGAGTCATGAAGGTGGCTATCGAGGATCCAATTCCGCCCGCGCTGCTCTTGGTCCGTGATTTTGTCAACACTGTCGAGTGGCAGATCGATAATGATAGTTGGCAGGATCCGTCTGACCTGGCCGGCTGGTGTACGAACAAGCTCGGTTGGCAAGGACATGACCTGAACGCGGATGACCTGGATTTGGCTAAGCGCCTGCGCGAAGGGCTGCGCTCAGTCTTGTTGATGCACGCGGGCCACTACCCTTTCGCGAAACCTCTCGAAGAGCTCAACGACGCACTGCGCCGCCTCCCGCTTCGAATGAGTTTCGACGACGGCGGAGCGTTCAGTCTTTCGGCGGCTGGCGCTTCCGGCATTGCGCCGGCCCTCACTCCCGTGCTTAGTGCTGTTGAGGCCGCCCGTGCAGACGGAAACTGGACAAGGCTCAAGGCATGCTCACGAGACACGTGCAGGTGGGCTTATTGGGACAACTCACGAAACCAGTCAGGTCGGTGGTGCTCGATGGCCGGCTGTGGTAACTACATCAAGATGCGTCGACGTAACGGATACGACGTGGAGGCAGGCGAGGACACTATCGCAGTTTCGGGGACGAGAGTTCCGACCATGGTCGACGTCGCCGGACTCGCCGGAGTGTCCATCAAGACCGTTTCCAATGTCGTGACCGGTTCGGTCAATGTTGCAGAGGCAACCCGCTCACGCGTCACCGCCGCGATCGAGGAACTCGACTACCGCCCCAACCTCGCCGCCCGCGCCCTCGCTGCAGGGCGCCCACGAAAGACCACGTCATCCGAACATTAAGATTTGCAGACATCCGTCCCTGAATGCCCAAGGACAACCCACGGTAACAAGCCCGCTGCTCTCATTCATGAATAGCTTGGGGAAGCTGGCGTAAGGGGCCATTCACGTCGGGATGCCTGCTTCGATGGGCAACCCCACCCCATATCAGAGCCGTCTCCCGGAGGCGAGAGGGGCGACGTCGAGAATGACGGGCGGTAAACTCGTCGAGTTTCGTTCACCGGGGAAGGGAATTACGATGAGGTCAGTCGCAGACCAGAGCATTGCGGAGTTGGGCGGGCGCGTCAGCGTTCTTACTCGACAGCGGGACGATCACGTCACCCTCGACAGTCTCCTGGAACGGCTCAGCACCACGGCGCCGAACCAGCAAAACCGTGTGCTCCTGGACATTTATCGTCTGGTGTTTCCGCATGCGTTCGCAGAAGAATCGGTGCTCTGGCCGGTTATGCGCCGGGTCCTGGAAGACGGCGAGGAACTCACTTTGCAGGTCGAGCGCGAGCATCAGGAGGTCAACGAACTGGTGACGCGCCTCGAGAGCCTGGACGCCCACTCCGTCGAGCGGGAGCCCATACTCGACCGCCTCATCGAGGTACTCCGTGAGGACGTGCGCGACGAGGAGGACGAACTCTTTCCTCGCCTCCAGACAAAGGTCTCGGTCTCCCAGCTGCGAATGCTCGGCCTCGCATGGGAAGTCGTTCGCCGCGTAGCTCCCACGCGCGCCCATCCAGTGGTTGCTCGGAGACCGCCCGGAAACGTGGTGGCGGCGCTTCCGCTATCGGTGCTGGATCGCGCCCGCGACCGAGTCGACATGCTGGTACACGGAGACGCAGGGAACTTCGACGCGTCGCTGCGCTCCCTGAGCGCGGCGCTGACGAGAGCCTCGCATGCGGTCGAGCATCTTCCCATCATGCGACGCGGTGAAGACCCGTCTACGCGCGTCGACCCCAAGCCGGGTGCCCCGTGGGGAGCGATCGCTCTGGGTATCGTCGCCACGGGTGTCGCAATTTTCGTGCTTGCGCGTCGCCGATCCTGACCGAGATTGCACCCCGCGCGCCAACCCTTCACACGACAGCGGACTGACTAGGAGCCAGACTCGGGATGACTCAGCCCGTTCTCCCACTCCAGATGAGTCTGATTCGCCACCCGTTACGCTTGAAGTGTTTCGCCGACGAAAGGATTCATTGTGTCCTCGAATGCCCAGCAGCCGCCGCGACATCGTGTACCCGGTGTGAATGAATCCTCGATTCCCGAGCTGGAAGTGGACGAGAACATCGCCCCTCGACCAGAGGAAGAGATCGCGGACGTGGTGCGCGCCACGCCAGACATCGAGGATCACCGGAAGCAATTGGAATAGGGGGTCGCTGCCCCTCCCCGTCATCGGCTTTGCTGGACCCGAACGACTTCGTCAGATGAGCGGTGGCGCTGTTCGATTGGGGAGTTCAGGCGCAGTGGTCGATCCGACGCGTGCAAAACTACTGAGCCGAAACAAGCTGTTCGCCAGGCGCCCGCGCTTCGAAATCATTTCAAGCGCGGCGTGATTCAACGGTTGCAGTCGTGCGCCATGCCCCGACTAGGGAACGATGACGGCTCTGCCCCGAATGCTGTTCGCTGCGAGGTCCTCGTAGGCTTTGGGACCATTCTCGAGGCTGTACGTCTCGGTCTGCACGTGGATCTTTCCGGCACGGGCGAGGTCGAGGACCTCAATCAGCTCGGAGCGGGGGTCCCCAATAGGGTATGCGCACAGCTGCGTCGAAGGCGATCGAGCCAAAGCCAAGGGTCATGGTGCCTCCGCCTATGCCGACAATGGTTACATCCGAATCGAGTGCGGCCACGCTCTGGGCAAGCGCCATTGTCGGGTTCGCTCCGACGAAGTCAAACACGGCGTTGGCACCGAGTCCCCCGGTGAGCTTCCGGATCCCCTCATCGGCGGTCGCATCGCTAATCAACACGTGATCAGCTCCGACCTCGGTGGCCAGCTTCAGCTTTTCATCGCTAACGTCAAGAGCGATCACTGTTGCGCCCGAGAGCGCCTTCAGGATCTGGATGCCCACGTGTCCGAGTCCGCCAGTGCCAATGACGACGGCGAAGGTTCCCGCGCCGAGCTTCGGCAGTGATCGCTTAATCGCGTGGTACGGGGTGAGGCCAGCGTCGGTGAGCGACACGTTTTGTACCGGATCGAGATCACCGAGCGGGACGAGGTGCCGGGCGTCGTCAACGATCATGTACTCAGCCATCGAACCCTGGCTGCCGAGCCCGGGAGGACGGATGCCCTCGGCGGCTGCATTCGTGCAGTAGTTCTCCATACCCATCGAGCAGTTGTGGCAACGGCCGCAGCCCCACGGCCCGTAGACAGCTACCGGGTCGCCGACTTTGAGCGTCGAGTCGACACCCTCGCCGAGCTCGTGAACGATGCCAGCGCCCTCGTGGCCGAGGGTCAACGGCAGCGGGTAGCTCTGCTCAAGGTAGTCCTTCTCGGGGAGGCTCATCACGTAGTCGTCGGAGTGGCAGACGCCCCCGGCTGTGACCTTGAGGAGCACCTGACCGGGTCCGGGCTTCGGGATAGGAATGTCGAGGACGACGGGAGGCTTGCCGATTTCGACGTAGCGCAGTGCTTTCATCAGGTTCTTCTTTCCTGCCGGATCGAAAGGTCTGCCGCGGAGTGCGGTAGGCACAGGAGCAGTCGATGCAGCTGGCTCAATTATGGGCGACGGTTGTCTACCCGCACAGGGGTGGCATGTTTAGTCGCAATCGGGCTAAGGCATCAAGACCTCGGTCGGCGACGCCGAGAGCGTTCGGTAGCAAGCGTCGGCTAAGTACATTCGGCAATCATCATCTCAAGCCGGAATGCAGCTAGTCGCCCACGCATCGGCGTTGGCGATTTGCTTGATCATCGGGGCGGGATGAGATTGACTCGGCTCATGAACGAGACCGGTCGGCCAAGCGAACCCCGCGACCAGCTGTGACGGGCACGACCGACACTCGCCCCCGATTGGTCAGGGTGCTCCCGCCACCGACTTCGCTGCGATCTGTGATCGCGCTGGTCCTGACCGCGATCGTTTTGTGGGCAACTCTGAATTTCGGTTTGAGGAGCACCGTGGTTCTGCTTCTCGCTGGGTGGGCGGGCCTGCCGCTATTGATCATCGCCCCCGTTCTTGCGGTGATTCTGATCTCGATTATCGTCTCCGTATGCACCGGTCGCCGGAACATCCCAGGCGCCATGCCCGCGGCCACCGTCGTAACGTTCATTGCCTTCGTCGGGCTGGGTATTGCGCTGTTTGACTTCGGCACAGTCCCGATGATTTGGGTCGAACCCGGTTTCGAGCTCGTGCACGTGTTGGTTGCGGTCCCTGCAGCACTGACACTCGGCCTGTTCCTTGTGACATGGCGGCTGCGGGTCGTCGGCGTGGTTGGCATCGCACTTCTGATCGGGGTCCTTGTTGTGATCACCACCTCAAACGGCCAGCACGTGAGTTCTTGGCAGGCCGAGCGGGAAGCGCTGGATGCACAGCAAGCGGCCGCGCAGGAGGACGCGAACTTTGAGGCCTACATCCAGAGCGGGACCTTTCCGATCGTCGCGGACCTTCCCGGTGGCACGATTTTCGGGGTCGTTTCCGACGGTGGGCCGCCTCGAACGCTTTCTACCACTGTCGACGGCGGAGTCGTGGAAGTCGTTATCGACCGGAACCCTATCCCCACGAATCCGGAGACTACGCCGTGCTGGTATATCTCCGCCCCCAATATGGGACTCGAACCCACAGACACGATGCAGGACTACGCAGCCTGGTGCGTCCAGGAGGGCGGGCTGTGGCGGTTAACCGACGGCACCGGCTACGCACGGATGGAAGGCGACAGCGTCATCGCGACGACGTCCGCGTCGACCGAGAACGTGCACCTGGCTGGCGGTGCTCGACCCGCGAGTCCCGAGGAGGTCTTGGAGGCTTGGGACTCGCTGCGACTTATGACCGAAGCCGAAGTTCGAAAGAGCAGGGAGTAAACGGCAATTGACTTGCCTGCTACGCGAAGTCGCCTCGCCGCCCTGACTCATTTCAGAGGGCCACTCCGGCTTAGCCGGGAAGCACGCTTGTCGCCAGTCAGCGACATAAAGCAACTCGTGACACGACGGACGTCCTGGTGGTGTCGCTGTTGCCCTCTGGCGAGACATGCAGGCCGTGCCCGTGAAGCTTTGTTGGGTGGTCAAGAGCGTTGTGCAGAGTGATATCCACCCGGTCCCCGGCCTTCATCCGGACCGTTGGCTCTGGGATGCCACCGTTGAAGCTCAAGGCGGTGGCCCTGCGGCCGACGATCTCCACCGTGCCCTCGGCGGCGTCCAGGCGACAATGCAAGCGTCCGTTGGTGCTGCGCAGATCCGGCCGTGCGACGAGAGCGCATGTTGTTGCTTCTACTCGGAGGATCCCCGGCCGAGGGAAGAGATCAGATCATTGCAGGCGGCTTCGCAGCGGCGGCATACTTCGGCGCAGACCCGGCAATGCTCGTGCATACCGGCGTGCTGTTCGCATTCATCAGCGCACGCCTTGCACGTCATCGCGCAGGTTTCGAGGACGGCTCTGGTGATGTTGGCGTCGTAGCCGGTGTGGCGGGAGAGCATCTTGCCGGTGGTAACGCAGACGTCGGCGCAGTCCAGGTTCGTGCGGATGCATTTGGTGAGTTCGGCGACCATGTCTTCGCTCAGGCACGCGTCTGCGCAGGCGGTACAGGTTTGTGCGCATTCGAAGCAAGCGGCGATACAGTCGGCCAGTCTTTGTCGGTCGATGTCGCCGAGGTCCTTCGGATAGGTTTCCAGCATTGAAGTAATGTGCGTCATCGTTCTACTCCTGTTCCATCGGCGAAATGAGTGCCGGCCGGTTACCGGCCTCAAAGTGACGGTAGCCTCCTTGTCCGAACCTGACTACCCCGCGCGTGACTGATAAGGGAATCTCCGAATGTCGGTTGTTCCACAACAAAGCGCTATGGAGATTCCTGATTCCTCGTGTGTCAAGACGACAATCAGTGAAGACTGATCCCATGTCAGGATTCCTTCACCTCGCACAGCGGTATTGGCCGGTCACGCTCACCGTTGCTGTGGGCGTCGCCGGTGTCGCGCTGGCGCTGACGGGCTCAGGCTGGCTTGTGCAATGGCTGTTCAGCGCCTATTCACTGGCGGTAGCTGCGTGGCAGGCCATGGGGATGGTGCGGGCATTGTTGCGTCGACAATTCGGACTGGACATCCTCGCGGTGACAGCAATCGTCTCTACTGTCCTCGTCGGCGAGTACATCGCGGCTTTGATCGTGGTTCTCATGCTGACAGGTGGCGAGGCACTCGAAGATTTCGCCAACCGCCGGGCCAAACGCGAGCTGGATGCGCTGCTCGACCGGGCGCCACAACTCGCGCATCGATCTGTTTCAGGAGGATACAGCGACCTACCGATCAACGAGGTCCGCGTGGGCGACGTGCTGCTCGTACGCCCCTCCGAGATCGTGCCGGTTGATGGAGTGTTGTTGTCCTCAGAGGCCACCCTCGACCAATCCTCCATCACGGGTGAGAGCATCCCGGTTCAGAAGCGGGCCGGAGACGCAGTGCTCAGTGGCGCCGTAAACGGGCAGGAGGCGGTGGAGATCCGGGCCACAGAGACAGCGTCGGCTAGCCAATACCAGCAGATCGTCGCCTTGGTTGCCCAAGCCGCCGAAAGCAAAGCACCGGTCGTCAGGCTCGCCGATCGGTACGCCGTGCCGTTCACGCTCTTTTCCCTGGCTCTGGGAGCGGTTGCCTGGTGGCTGAGTGGCGACCCGGTGCGCTTCGCCGAAGTGCTCGTGCTCGCCACCCCTTGCCCCTTGCTTATCGCAGCGCCCGTGGCCTTTATCGGAGGCATGAGCAGAGCCGCGCGCAACGGCGTCATCGTGAAGAGTGGTGGGGTGCTCGAACAACTGTCATCCGCTCGGACAGTTGTCTTCGACAAGACCGGCACCCTCACCTATGGGACACCAGCCCTCTCCGAAGTACGGGCGGAGCATCCGTTCACAGCGGACGAGGTGCTGACTTCCGTAGCGAGCGCCGAGCAGTATTCGTCGCATGTCCTTGCGGCGTCGATGATCGCTGCGGCCGAAAAGCGTGGACTGGAGCTTCATGAGGCCGAGTCGGCGCGAGAGGCCGCCACGAACGGCGTGGTCGCTCGTATTCAAGGCCGCGACGTGGTGGTCGGTAAATTCGCGTTCGTCGCCCAGCATGCTCCGAACGCGCGGCGCACGGAGATCGCACCCGGCGAGTTGGCTATCTATGTCGCGATCGGCGGGGTGTACGCCGGAGCGCTGCTCGCAAGCGACCGCCTGCGCGTGAACGCGAAAATCACGCTGCAACGGCTAGACGCGTTGGGTGTCAGGCAGTCCATGATGCTAACCGGCGATGCCGCCGAAACAGCACAACACATCGCATCGGAGCTGGGTATCACCCGGGTTCGCGCCGAGTGCCTGCCGGCGGACAAAGTCACCGAAGTGGGCAGCATCCCGGAGCGCCCGGTCATCATGGTCGGCGACGGCGTGAACGATGCGCCCGTACTTGCAGCGGCCGATGTCGGCATCGCTATGGGCGCCAAGGGTGCCACTGCGGCAAGCGAATCAGCGGATGCCGTCATACTTGTCGATGACATCTCGCGGGTCGCCGTCGCAGTCAGAATCGGACGGGACACCGTTCGGATCGCTTTACAGAGCATCTGGCTGGGCATTGCCATCTCGGTCCTGTTGATGATCATCGCGGCTTTCGGGCTGATTCCCGCGACTGCCGGGGCCCTGATCCAGGAGCTTGTCGACCTAGCGACGATCCTCGCTGCCCTGCGAGCGGTCGGAGGTCGGCTTGACCGGCGACAAGACGCGGTGAGCACCGCGCAAATGGATGAGAATCCGCTGGCGAACGCCGGCTCTTCCCCGGCCAACGCCGCTGAGCGGGCTGCCGACGGACCGTCTTGAGCGACCCGTGCGGCGGGTATTGCTGAGGCAGGTCCCGGCATCGAGCGCGAGGAGTCGCATCCGCTCCAGCGCCGAGGTCCCTATTCGTCTCACCCTTTTTTGGCGGTTGAAGAGGGACCTATCCCGGATCGCCGGGCACTGTGTCCGGTTTCTAGGTCTCTTGCCGAGGCGCGAGTTGCTCTGGCTCACCGGTCGCGGCAAGGATCGAGTCTTCTGGCTTTGCGACCCTTGGCCGCTGCGGTGGTGGAACTCAAAGGCCCCACTGACCTCGTCTCCAAAACGAGCAGACAAAAGGTCGCTAAATTCATCCTGGGCGCCGCAAACCGCATGCCCACACGGGCCGCCGACGCCTTCGAGGGTTACGGCGTGATGATTGTCGGCATCACGAAAAACGGCGTTGAAGGTGTTCCCCAGTCGAAATGAACACCTTCGCCCAAGTCAGGCCGTGCACGGTGCCAGCGGGGGCCTTCTGATGGCGTGGGCTGATGAATATTCGTTGAACAAGCGTTAAGCACATCAAGTTTCCGTCCTTTTACTCGGACAAGAAACCTGGTCATTCGATGTTTAAGTGTAGGGCGGACGGGACTTGAACCCGTGACCGACGGATTATGAGTCCGCTGCTCTAACCAGCTGAGCTACCGCCCCGAGTGGTGCCTAGTCGTCAGACACCTGGATAGGAATCGCCTCGGTAACCGGGTCGGTTACCGCTTGTCCACGATACATGCTCTCGAACGTGGCCAACGTGCGCTGGATGTCGTGCGCCTTGATCATGCTCAACGATTCTCGTTTCATGGCCGTGAGCTTGTCTTCTGACGCAGTGAGGACATCCGTCAATCGATCGGCAAGTTCCGAGACATTGCCCGGCTCGAAAAGGTAACCGTTAGCATCGTCGTGGACGAGGTGCGGCAACGCCATGGCATTTGCTGCGACCACCGGAAGACCGGATGCCATGGCCTCCATGGTCACAATGCTCTGCAGTTCTGCAATCGACGGCATGGCAAGAACCGTCGCACGCGTATACGTCGCACGGAGTTCCTCGTCACTGACGTACCCGGTGAAAATCACTCGATCACCGAGGCCGAGCTGCGCAGCGAGGTTCTCCAGGTTGCGCTTCTGGTCGCCGCCTCCGACGATCTCGAGCTTCGCATCGAGCGCCGGGTCGAGAGTGGCGAACGCCTTGATCAGGACATCGATCTGCTTTTCACCGGTAACCCGGCCGACAAACAGGATGCGGTTCTCGGTGCGCGGCTCGAAACTCGGCGTGTACATGTGGGCATCGATACCACAAGAGATCGCGTGCACTCCGGTGAGACCCGTGTACTTCTCGAGGAAATCTGCGGCTCGACGTGTCGGCGTAGTGACGGCTTCCGCCAGGCTGAGGTTTCCGCGAGCGAGCTTCCAGGCCCAGCGCACCAGGCCCTCACGGAATCGTTCGGGCAGCAGGGTGAACTCGAGTGCGTTCTCCGGCATGAGGTGGTTCGTCGCAATAATGCGAATGCCACGCTTGGCCGCCTCGTTCGACAGGCCGCGGCCCACGATGAGGTACGACTGCGAGTGGATGACGTCGGGCTTCACTGCGTCGATGATGCGCGCCGCGTTCCTGTTGACCGTCCATGGAAGCGCAAACCGCAGCCAGTCGTGCGGGTACCACCGCCAACTCGTCAAACGGTGCACGGTCATTTGCTGACCTTCGTGCGTCTCCGTCCAGGTCCCGGATTTGCGCGAAGCGGCTGGCGCCACAACGTGAACTTCATGCCCCCGCCCGACGAGCCCTGCGGCGAGACGCTCCGCGAAACGGGCAGCCCCGTTGACGTCGGGAGAGAAAGTGTCTGCACCGATGAGAATCCGAAGCGGCCTCTTGTCGGCTGCGGTCTGCGAATCTGAACCGTCGGTTGTCGAACGAACTGAATCTGGCAAGGTCGGGGGTTTCCTCCGTCATCGGCCGGAGAGAGTTCCTCCGACCACATCCCTTGGCTGGTAGCCGTCTGGGATCGATCGTGTTTATTGTATCTGCCACTCGGGGCGTGCCGCAGAATCCCGCTCGCGTGCCGCCCGTGTTTATCAGCCTCGTTGGGGGCAGATGTGGCAATTCTGTCGATCTGGAACCGGCTCGTTCGTCATCTCTATAGCGGCTGACATCAGCGGCCATTAGCCTGACCACCCAGAAGAAAGGAACTGTCATGCGATACGCACTTCTGCTCAACAATCCGGAGCCTGCAGACGCGGGAATCACCGAAGAAGACATGGAACCGGCTCGTGCCGCGTTCGATGCCTACGCCAAGGCACTCGAGAATGCGGGCGCACTCGTGACCGTCGACATCCTCCAGCCTGTTGCTGCATCGACAACGCTGACGCTCCGCAAAGGGAGCTTAGAGATTCAGGACGGCCCGTTCGCGGACACCAAAGAGCAGCTCAATGGAGTTTTCGTCATCGACGTTCCCGACCTCGACGCTGCACTCGCGTGGGCCGAAAAATGCCCGACTGCCCAGTACGGCGTGATCGAGGTGCGACCAACAGCGGTGTTCTTCGCGGACGGACAATGGCGCAACAGTCAGTAGCGGCCCGCGACGTCGTTGAGCAGGTCGCCCGCCAGTCGTACGGGCGCCTGCTCGCGCTGCTCGCTTCACCCACCGGAGACCTGACCGCAGCGGAAGATGCTCTCGCGGACGCGTTCGCACGTGCCGTGGCGGTATGGTCCCGCACCGCCGTTCCGTCCAAGCCAGAGGCCTGGATCTACACGGTGGCTCGAAACGGCCTTCGCGACTACTACCGCTCCGCCGCACACCGCACGAGCGTTCCGCTCGACAGCGCGGAATCCGCGGATACGTTTACGGACGACACGCCGTTCGACAAAATTCCCGACCAGCGCCTCGCGCTTCTCTTTACCTGTGCACATCCGGCCATAGATCCAGCCATGCGAACGCCCCTGATGCTTCACACAGTGATGGGGCTCACTGCCGAGCGCATCGCGGAGGCGTTTGTGATCCCACCAGCCACGATGGCGCAGCGTCTGGTCAGGGCGAAGAGGCGCATCCGGGACGCCGGTATCCCCTTCCGGGTTCCCGGGCGCGCCGAGATGCCGGCGCGCCTTCCGGCTGTGCTCGAGGCAATCTACGGCGTGTACGCGATCGACTGGCACGTGATCTTCGGAACAACGTTCCGCAAGTCTCTGTCTTCGGAAGCGCTCTACCTCGGCTCCTTGCTCGCTGACCTCCTGCCGAACGAGCCCGAAGTGCTGGGTCTGGCCGCACTTCTCTATTTGTCGTTGTCGCGAACGCCGGCGCGTACGGGGTCGGATGGGTCGCTCATTGCTCTGGACAATCAAGACACAACCGGGTGGGATGCTGTCGCTATCGAACGCGGAGAAAAGTACCTTCGTCACGCATATGGGGTGGGACGGATGGGTCGGTTCCAGCTGGAGGCCGCAATCCAATCCGTTCACTGCGCACGCGCGATATCCGGCTCGACTGACCAGAGTGCGCTTCGATCTCTCTATGAAGCTTTGCTTCGGATCGCACCGACGCTGGGAGCCCAAGTCGCCCACGCTGCTGTTGTGGGTGACATCGATGGCTCCGACGCAGGGCTCGCTGCCCTCGACGCGATCACACACAGCGGAGTGTCTCGATTCCAACCCGCCTGGGCGACTCGTGCTCACTTCCTTAACGAATCCGGGAAGTCGAAGGAGGCCGCTTATGCCTATGAGAAAGCCATTTCGCTGACAACGGACGCTGCGACCAGAGCCTGGCTCGCCGATCGCGCCGCTGCAGCGCGCTCCGCCGCCGAGGGGTGATCGCTATCGCGAACGAGTGGTCACCGCGACCGCAAGAAGCTACGCCTGCACTTGCGGGTGGTGACGCGCCAGCTGGAACACGCCCCACACCGCCAGGGCACCTGCGAGCGCGAACCCAAACACCGCCCACAACGGCGCCCCGCTCGCCTCATCGAGGACGACGATTCCGATCGCAACAGCCACCATGGGGTCGACAACGGTGAGACCAGCGATGACGAGATCCGGCGGACCGGATGAGTAAGCCGTTTGCACAAAGTAGGCGCCGAGCCCCGTCGCGGCGAGCAACGCAACCACACAGAGAATGGTTAGCCAGTCGAAGTTCTCGTTGACGATCCGGTTGATGACGACTTTGGCGAGCGTCGCCACGAAGCCGTAAATGATCCCCGCCGCGAGGATGAAGAAGATCGCCTTGGAACGCTTGCGGAAAAACGCGAAACCCAGCGCGAAGAGCAGCAGAACCACACCGAGCATGACCAGGATCGTGATGAGGTCGATGTCTGACACTGGTTTTTCACCACCGACGAGGGCGGCAACCGTGACGAAGAGTGCAACACCTCCGACGCATGAGCTAATCGCGATCACGCTCGCCCGGTTGAGTGTCATTTTGTAGATCCGGGCGTTGAGGACCGAGGTGATGACGAGAGCAATAGCACCGAGCGGCTGCACAATAATCAGTGGGGAAAATGCCAGCGCGCTCAACTGGAACGCGATGGCGAACCCGAGCATGAGAGTGCCGAGTACCCACGATGGTCGCGTGAGCAAAAGCTTCAGCTGACGGATGCTCAATCCGCTCGTCGCGTCTGAACCGCTGCTCGACTCGACCTTGGTCACACCGCGGTGCTGAAATTGCGCTCCGAGGGACAGGAACACCGCTCCGACAATGGCGAGGGGAATGCCGATGAGCTGGCTGGGGTTGCGAACAAACTCCGCTGTCAGGTCGTTGAAGTCGTTGTTCGCAAACATCACGTTGCGAGCCTACAACGGGCGCGAACTGGTTAGGCTCAACGAATGGCCATTCTCCCTATTCGCATCACGGGTGACCCTGTACTGCACTCCCCCGCTGAACCCGTCATCGTTTTCGACGACTCCCTCCGCCAGCTGGTTGCGGACATGTTCGAGACCATGGACGCCGCTCCGGGCGTTGGCCTCGCGGCTCCGCAGGTGGGCGTACCCCTGAGATTGTTCGTCTACGGCTACGACACCGACGAGTTCGGCCCGTGGCGGGGAGTTGTGATCAACCCCGAGCTGTGGATCACCCCACCTCCCGCCGGCGAACCGGACGAGGAAGAGGAGTCCGAGGGCTGCCTCTCGTTCCCCGGTGAGCGCTTCCCTCTCCGGCGGGCAGAGGACGCGATTGTCACCGGACTCGATCTCGACCAGAATCCCATCGAACTTCGGGTGAGCGGCTGGCGCGCCCGCATCCTGCAACACGAATACGACCATCTCGACGGGTACCTCTACGTCGACCGGCTCGGCCGGCACGACCGCAAGATCGTTGCCAAGATCACCCGCAAGATGGGCTGGGGCGTCCCCGGCGCTCAGTGGATGCCCGGGGTCGACGACCTCGAGGGATAAGTCGCCCATCACAAAAGGCGCTGTCCGCGGGAAACCCGTGGCCAGCGCCTTTTTTGTGCCGTGCACAGGCAAAGAAAAAAGGCCACAGGGGTGGAGCCCATGTGGCCTTTCGCTCCTCGACTTGGACTCGAACCAAGAACCTACCGGTTAACAGCCGATTGCTCTGCCAATTGAGCTATCGAGGAATATTTCGTTGCGTGAATACTTTACCAAAGCTTTGCGAAACACAAAATCGAGCGGGTCAGGCCGGGCGATTCGCGGTGGCGTTCGCGTGTTCATCCGCCTCCGCCAGCCCGGCGAGGAACGGATGTGGACGCTCGGTGAGGAGATCGTCGATCGGCGCTAATCCAACCATCCGGCCCTGGTGCAGCGCGGCGACGCGCCGGGTGGTGTGCCGAAGCAGAGCCAGATCGTGGCTGACCAGAATGGCCGCAAAGTTTCCTTCGAGTCGAAGCCCTTCAATCATCTCGGAGATGGATGCACGTACCGTAACGTCGATACCCGCCGTTGGTTCGTCGGCGATGAACAGGCGCGGAGACAACACGAGTGACCGCGCGATTGCCACGCGCTGCTTCTGGCCGCTGGACAGTTCGAACGGATATTTGTCCAACAGAGCGAGTGGCAACTGCACCTGGTCGAGCATCGTGGCGACGCGCAGCCCGACCGCTTTGCGGTTGTAGTGACGGTCGCGAACCAGGATCGGCTCCGCGATGATGTCTGCGACGGTGAGTTCGGGAGCAAGGCGTGCGGCCGCATCCTGAGGCAGGTAAGCCACATGGAACGTCAATTGGGTGAGCTCTTTACGACGGATGCCACGAAGTGCGTGACCAAGGACGTGTGCCTGTCCGCCGGAAATTACCGGAGCGGGATCGGTTCCGCGGGGGTTCGTAAGATCTCCGGCCAGCACTCGCGCCAGGGTGGACTTTCCCGAGCCGGTTTCACCGACCAGCCCGATGACCTCGTTCGCTCCCACACGGAGGCTGACGCCGTCCACTGCCCGGTGCGCCGGGCTGGGCCGGTGTGCCGGGTAGTCGATTGTCAGGTCGTCGACAATGGCGGCTTCGCCTGGGTGTCCCGAGGAAATCATGATTCCATCCTGCCTCATGGCGTTACGAGCCCGGGCGGACCGCGCCGATTAACCCTCGCGAAGGCTCCGCCGCTCCCCCTCGAGAGCCATCAGTTCCGCCTGAACAGCCCGGTAGCTTTCCCGCTCCCGTGGGTCAACGCGTTGGAGCCTGCCGAGGAGCTCATGCGACTGGCGGAGGAGTTCACGGTCGATCAGAGCCACCGTGATCTCGCGCACGTATGACGTGAGGTCGCGCTCGGAGCGCTCGGGAATCGGCGCCACCGCAAGCTGCTGCACCACAGCGATCATCGGCGTCGGAACCATTTCGGTCACCCGCGCGAACCACGACTCCGTGCCGAAGACCTCCATGCTCGCCGCAATCGCGTCACGGACGACGGCGAGGGTCGGGTTCACAAAGGTCGTCAGCATCGCTCGCTGCACCAACTCCCGACCCGCCAGGGCGGGGTGCTGAAGCACGGCCATGAGCGCATCGCGCTCCAGCCGAGTGGCCGGGTCGCGAGGCAAATCGCGGATCGACGGCGGACGCTCAACAACCTGGGTCGCCTGCCCCTGTCCCCCGGCCTGGCGTTGAGCAGCGCTGTCTGCGGAGGACCCTGAGTTGGCTCGCGCGGCTCGCGACACCGCAGCCTGGACCTCGGGCAGGTCGACTCCAAGGTGACGCGCCAGAACCCGTGTGTAGCCCGGCCGGAGCGATGGGTCACGAATGTCAGCGATCACCGGGGCGGCCGCCCGCAGGGCTCCGACTCGTCCTTCCACGGTTTCGAGGTCGAAATTAGCCAAGGTTTGACGAATCACGAACTCAAACATCGGCTCTTTGTTATCGACGAGTCGACGCACGGCATCGTCACCGCGGTTGAGTCGTAAGTCGCACGGGTCGAGTCCGTCCGGCGCCACGGCGACGTAGGTCTGGGCTGAGAACCGGCGCTCTTCGGCAAAGGCCCGCATGGCGGCCTTCTGGCCGGCTGCGTCGGGGTCGAAGGTAAAGATGACCTCACCGTTGACGTTGTCGTCGCCCATCACCCGGCGAAGGGTTTTGATGTGGTCAATGCCAAAGGAGGTGCCGCAGGTCGCGACCGCGGTGGTGACGCCGGCCAGGTGGCAGGCCATCACGTCGGTGTACCCCTCAACGACCACGACCCGGTGGCTGCGTGACACGTCGCGTTTGGCTAGGTCGAGCCCGTAAAGCACCTGCGCCTTGTGGTACACCGGCGTCTCCGGAGTGTTGAGGTACTTGGGTCCTTTGTCGTCGTCGAGCAGCTTGCGTGCTCCGAAACCGACGGTCTGCCCAGTGACGTCGCGGATGGGCCAGATCAGGCGCCCACGGAACCGGTCGTACACGCCGCGCTCACCCTCAGAGACCAGCCCGACCGTCGTGATTTCTTCGGTGCTGAAGCCCTTGGACCGGAGGTGCTTAGTGAGGGCGTCCCAACTTTTTGGCGCGAACCCGACCCCGAACGTGGCGGCCGCAAGGTGGTCGAACCCGCGCTCACCGAGGAAACGTCGGCCGGGGTCGGCTCCCGGTGTTGCGAGTTGTTCCTGGAAGAAAATCTCGGCAGCGGCGTTCGCGGCCAGCAACCGGGCGCGATTGCTGGAGTCGCTCGGCGCACCGCCATCTTCATAAGTGAGCTGGAAGCCGACCCGCTGTGCGAGCCGCTCAACAGCATCCGTGAAGCTGACGTGGTCCATCTTCTGCAGGAAGGAGATGGCGTCTCCGGATTCGCCGCAGCCGAAGCAGTGGTAGAAACCCAGCTGCGGGCGCACGTGGAAGCTCGGGCTTCTCTCGTCATGGAACGGGCAGAGACCCTTGAGCGAACCCACCCCGGCCGATTTGAGGCTGACGTGGTCGCCAACGATATCGGCGATGTTCGTGCGCGACTTGACCTCGTCGATGTCGCTTGAACGAATACGGCCGGCCATCCCTCTATCCTATCGAGCGGATGACCGCCAAGGCGCTTTCCACAGGCACCCCGTTCAGCGGCTCAGCGTTGCGAGGCGCTCGTGCCAGGCCAGGGCCGACTGGTCGGTGAGGCTGGCCACCTGGTCAACGATGACGCGCTTGCGAGCGGCGTCGTCCTGGGCGGCGGCCCAGTCGTCGGCGAAGCCTCGATCGAGCGCCTCAGGGCCTTGGGTGTAGAGCTCGTTGGCCAGGTCGGTGAGCACGTCGCGCTGCTTGCGGTAGATCGGCTGGCGGGAGTCGCTCGCCATCACGAACGCTGCCACCACGCCCTTCAACACGGCGATCTCGGCCGCAACGGCGTGCGGCACCACGACGCTCGCGCCGAAGCGGATCAGGCTCGACTGCGGGTAGGCCTCGCGCGTGGCCTGGGTGGCGGACTGAGCGAAGTGGCCGATCATCTGGCTGGTGAAGTTCTTGAGTTTGCCGAGGTCGCGACGCGAGCCGTCCCAGCTGGACACCCAGAGCGGGTGTGCGGCCAGGCCGTCGAACGCCTCGGCCATGTCGTCGATCGTGAAGTCCGCGCCGGCCCATGCCTGCACGGCGGCGATGAGCGACGAGTGCCCTGCCCGTGCGCTGAGGAAGGCCGGGTCGATGTACTCGTTGACGATGGCGTCTTCGAAGTCGTGCACCGAGTATGCGATGTCGTCGGAGAGGTCCATGACCTCGCTCTCAATGCAGCGCTGACGGTCGGGTGCGCCCTCGCGCAACCAGACGAACGCGTCGCTGTCGTCATCAAAGAAGCCGTACTTTGCCCGACCGCCCGGGTCGGTGACGGCTTGTGCGGCAGGCCACGGGTACTTGCAGCTCGCGTCGAGGCTCGCGCGGGTGAGGTTGAGTCCGAACGAGCGACCATCGGCACCGAACACCTTGGGTTCGAGCTTGGTCAGGATGCGGAGGGTCTGCGCGTTGCCCTCAAACCCGCCGATGTCTTCGGCCCAGGTGTTGAGTGCACGCTCACCGTTGTGGCCGAAGGGCGGGTGACCGAGGTCGTGCGCGAGGCAGGCCGTGTCGACGACATCCGGTTCGAGGCCCAGGCTGGTGGCCAGCTCCCGCCCCACCTGTGCCACCTCGAGTGAGTGCGTGAGCCGGTTGCGAGCGAAGTCGAGTCCGGCAGCGGGGCTCAACACCTGAGTCTTCGCGGCGAGGCGACGCAGGGCGCTCGAGTGCAGCAAACGGGCTCGATCGCGCGCGAAGTCCGACCGTCGTGAGGAGTGCTCTTCGGGCTGGGCCCGCTCGGCGTCGTGCTCCGAATAGGTGCCGGGCACCGGCGCGCTATCCGCCACTGGTGTCCGCCTCGGTCTCGGTGAGCGTTCCGCGACCGGCGGCACCCAGGGTGCGCGAGTCGAGCCAGCCATCGGGAAGCACCGTGCGCTTGGGGGAACCGGCGCGACCACGCTGGCCCTCCGCGTCTGCGCCCGGGTATGGAAGCGTCCAGTCGAGGGTGGCGAGCAGTTCGTCCAGCTGCTCGAGCGACTCGACGGTGGCCAGGCGAGCCCGGAGGTCTCCACCCACCGGATAGCCCTTGAAGTACCACGCGACGTGTTTACGGATATCGCGACATCCGCGTTCTTCACTTTCGAAGAATTCGGCGAGCAGTTCAGCGTGCCGGCGGAAGGTCGTCGCAACCTGGCCGAGAGTGGGTCGGAACCGGGTCTCGCTTCCCGTGAACGCGGCGGCGAGATCGCCGAAGAGCCACGGTCGGCCGAGGCAGCCGCGTCCGACCACGACGCCGTCGCAGCCGGTTTCGCTCATCATTCTGAGGGCATCTTCGCCCGACCAAATGTCGCCGTTGCCCAGGATCGGCACTCCGGTCACGGTTTCTTTGAGAGTCGCGATGGCCGACCAGTCAGCCTGTCCTGAATAGAACTCCGACGCGGTGCGTGCGTGCAGGGCGATGCTCGAGACCCCGGCACCCTCGGCGGCTTTGCCTGCTTCGAGGTAGGTGAGGTGATCGGCATCAATGCCCTTGCGCATCTTGACGGTGAGGGGAATATCGCCTGCCGCCTTCACCGCACCCTCGACGATGTCCCGAAAGAGGTCCTGTTTCCACGGCAGCGCGCTTCCACCGCCCTTGCGGGTCACCTTGGGCACCGGGCACCCGAAGTTGAGGTCAATGTGGTCGGCACGGTCTTCGGCCACCAGGATGGTCACGGCCTCCGACACAGTCTTCGGGTCGACACCGTAGAGCTGAATGCTCCTGGTCGTCTCCGATTCGTGGTGCTGGATCAGCCGCATCGTCTCCTTGTTGCGCTCAACGAGCGCGCGGGAGGTGATCATTTCGCTGACGTACAGCCCGACCCCGAACTCGCGGCAGAGCCGTCGGAACGCGGTGTTGGTGATGCCCGCCATGGGCGCGAGAACAACCGGCACGTCGAGCGACAGTGAGCCGATCGTGAGTGCCGGGGCGTGGCTTATCGTGGTTGGTAGAGACATGTCCTTCAATTCTCCCAGAAAGCGGGCAACATCGTGACCGCAGAGCCCACGGCACCCGGTGTGGATCGAATGCGAGCGGATGCCACGGCGCGCGGCCTCGACATTGACGTCGTCGCGCGTCCGGACGCGGCCAGCCTCAATGAGGCAGCATCGCTCCTTGGCATTGAACCAGGCGACATTGTGAAAACCCTCGTGGTGAAGCGACACGACGGTGATTTCCTGTTCGCGCTCGTGCCGGGCGGCCGCAAGATCTCCTGGCCGAAGCTGCGCACCCTGCTCGGCGTGAACAAACTGTCGATGCCCTCGGCCGACACCGCGTTCGAGGCGACCGGGTATCCGCGCGGCACGATCACCCCGCTCGGCAGCACAACGGCGTGGCCGGTGTACCTCGACGAGTCGGCTGGGGGGCGACGTGTCGCCCTCGGTGCCGGTGAGCACGGCTTCAGCGCTTTCGTGCAGTCCGACGAGCTCGTCGCGGCATACAACGCTGTTGTCGCCGACATCACCGACCCCGAATAAGCCGCTTAGCGACCCGAGCGGAACGCCTTCTCGACCGCTGCGGTCACCACGGCGAGGGAGGGAATCGCGCAGGAATCGCCCTCGCAACTGACGGCATCCGTTTCACCGAGAAGAGTCAGCCGCGGCCGGCTCGATTCGTCGCTCATACTGTCGCTGCTTCCGTGCGCTCGGCCCAGACCTGCTCGAGGACCTGGGCAAATGTTGCGGCCTCCTGGGCACCGGAGACGCCGTATTTGCCGTCGATCACGAAGAACGGCACGCCCTGCACGCCGTATTCCTGGGCAAGGGCCTGGTCGGCGCGAACGTCGGAGAGGAACTCGTCACTCTGCAGTGAGCGGAGCACGTCAGCGCGGTCGAGCCCAACCTCTGCGGCCAGGTCGGCCAGGTCCTCGACGCGGCCGACGTGCCTGCCCTCGGTGAAGTACGCCGCGAGGAGCCGCTCGGTGGCCTCAATTTGCTTGCCGCGAGCCTTCGCATAGTGCAACAGCTGGTGCGCCTTGACCGTGTTGGTGTGCTTGAGGATGTCGAAGTTGTAGTCGAGTCCGGCCGCCTTCGCGACGCCCGTCACGTGCTCGAGCATTCCGCGAACCTGCTCGGCCGGCATGCCCTTGTGGGTAGCCAGGAAGTCGATCTCGTCGCCATCGAAGTCCACCGGGGTGTCGGGGCTCAGCTCGTAGCTGTGGTACTCGACGATCACGTCGGGGGCGCCGTCGCCGCTCTGCTCAGCGAACGCCGCTGCGCCGGTTTCGAATTTGCGCTTGCCGATGTAGCACCAGGGGCACGCGATGTCTGACCAGATGTCGATCTTGATGGATTCACTCACACTGACGCCAACGGCATCTGTTTCGGCAGTATTCCCGCCGTCGCATGTTCGCGCAGAACTCAGCTGCCGGGTTTGTCGATGGCACCGCCGAACCGCCGGTCGCGCGAGACGTAGAGTTCGATCGCGTTCCAGAGGTCCGCCCGGGTGAAGTCCGGCCAGAGTGTATCGAGGAACACCATTTCGGCGTAGGCACTCTGCCACAGCATGAAGTTGCTCGTGCGCTGCTCGCCCGAACTGCGTACGAACAGGTCGACGTCGGGCAGATCGGGCAGGTACAACTGCCGCGCGATGGCCTTCTCGGTGATGCCGGACGGTTTCAGCGTGCCAGCAGCAACCTGCTCTGCCAGCTGCCGAACGGCATCCGTGATTTCCGTCCGACCGCCATAGTTGACGCACATGGTCAAGGTGAGTACGTCGTTGTTTTCGGTGAGTTTTTCGGCGAACTGCAATTCTTTGATGACGGATGCCCACAGCCTCGGTTTGCGCCCCGCCCAGCGCACCCGCACGCCCCACTCGTTCAACTGATCGCGGCGACGGTGCAGCACATCCCGGTTGAATCCCATGAGGAACCGGACTTCGTCGGGTGAACGGCGCCAGTTCTCGGTGGAGAACGCATAGACGGAGAGGTGCTTCACACCGATCTGGATGGCGCCGGCCACGACGTCGAGCAGCGCCGCCTCGCCGGCGCGGTGACCTTCGACCCGCGGGAGCCCTTGCCGGTTGGCCCAGCGGCCGTTGCCGTCCATCACGATAGCGACATGTTCGGGCACTCCCGCGGCTGGGACCGCCGGTGGGTAGACGCCGGTCCAGTCGAGCGGGCGAAACGGGACGGCGTCTTTGTGCGTGAATGGCTTCGGCAACGTTACTGTGCTCGCTCTCGTGACACGTGAATGAGGGATCGGAGGCCACGCTCGAGGTGCCACTGTGTATACGCGGCGACCACTCCGCTCGCGCGGGACCGGAGGGAATCATCGCTCGCATCGGCGGCGGCCCAGTCACCGGTGAGCAGTGCGGCGAGGAGGGTGATGACCGACGGCTCGAGCCGCGGGCTGCCCGGCGGGGAACAGGCGTCACACACCACTCCACCGAGCTGCACCACCATGTGCTGGTGCGGGCCGGGGGCCTGGCAGCGGGCACAGTCGAAGAAGCTCGGTGCCCAGCCGGCCAACGAGAGCGAGCGCAGCAGGTAGGAGTCGAGGATCAGGGTGGCGTCGTGGTCGTGGCGGGACAGTGCACGCAAGGCGCCGACGAGCAACAGATACTGCTGCAGCGAGCCCTCGGACTCCGTGAGCTTGTCGGCGGTTTCGACCATGACCGTTGCGGCGGTATAGCTCGCGTAGTCGGCGGCGATCAGCGCCCCGTATGACGCGAGCGTCTCAGCCTGGTTGATGACGTCGAGCGAGCGGCCCTCGTAGAGCTGGAGGTCAGCGACCATGAACGGCTCGAGGCGCGCACCGAACTTGGAACCGGTGCGACGAACACCCTTGGCGACCGCCCGCACCTTGCCGTGCTCACGGGTGAGCAGGGTCACGATGCGGTCGGCTTCACCCAGCTTGTGGGTACGGAGCACAACTCCTTCATCGCGGTAAACGGGCACAGTCCAGTATCTCGCGTCCCGGCTGAACGAACGCTCCCCCACCCGCGCGCCCTCGGCGAACAGCCAAGCCCTCCCGCCGCAGTGTTGCGATGGGAGGGCTTGGCAGGTGCGTTTCGCGGTTAGACGCCGGCCAGTTCGCGGTCGGGGGCGGCGCTGCGGATGGCGCGGTTCACTGCGGAGACCACAGCCTTGAGCGACGCCGTCGAGATGTCGGCGTCGATCCCGACGCCCCAGAGTCGACGGTCACCGACTTGAAGTTCAACGTAGGAGGCTGCTTGCGCGTCCCCGGATGCGCTGAGCGCGTGTTCGACGTAGTCGTACAGTGTGACGTCGATGCCCCGATCGCGCATCACCGTGAGGAAGGCGGCGATCGGACCGTTGCCCGTCGCCGTCGCCTCGGAGACTGTGTCACCATCCCGCAGGTCGATGCTGAGCTCGACCGCGCCGGCGAGCCGGCTGGAGGTGCGGGTGCCCTGAAGCTCGAACCGTCCCCACTTTTCGGTTTCACTGGGCGAGGGCAGGTATTCGTCCTGGAAGATGTCCCAGATGGCGTCGCTCGTGAACTCGCCGCCCTGTTCGTCGGTACGAGTCTGAACCACTCCAGAGAACTCGATCTGCAGTTTGCGCGGCAGGTCGAGAGCGTGGTCGGCCTTGAGCAGGTAGGCGACTCCACCTTTACCTGATTGCGAGTTCACCCGGATCACGGCCTCGTAATTGCGTCCGAGGTCCTTCGGATCGACCGGGAGGTACGGCACAGCCCAGGTGAGCTCGTTGACGTCCTTGCCCTGCGCGGCTGCGTCCGCGGCCATGGCCTCGAAGCCTTTCTTAATGGCGTCCTGGTGCGACCCGCTGAACGCGGTAAAGACCAGATCGCCGGCCCATGGGCTGCGCTCATGCACCGACAACTGGGTGCAGTACTCGGCGGTGCGCTTGACCTCATCGATGTCGCTGAAGTCGATTTGCGGATCGATTCCCTGGGTGAACAGGTTGATTCCGAGGGCAACCAGGTCGACGTTTCCTGTGCGCTCACCGTTGCCGAACAGGCAACCTTCGATGCGGTCGGCGCCGGCCATGTAGCCGAGTTCTGCTGCCGCGACCGCAGTGCCGCGGTCGTTGTGCGGGTGCAGCGAGATCAGCACGTTCTCGCGGTGGTTGAGGTGTCGACCCATCCACTCGATCGAGTCGGCATAGACGTTCGGCGTTGCCATTTCGACGGTCGACGGCAGGTTGATGATGACCTTGCGCTCGGGCGTCGGCTCGAAGATCTCGAGCACCTGGTTGCAGACGTCAACCGCGTATTCAAGTTCGGTGCCGGTGTAGCTCTCTGGTGAGTACTCGTAGTAGACGGTCGTGTCAGGGATGGTCTTTTCCATCTCGCGGCACTTGCGGGCGCCGTGCAACGCAATGTCGATGATGCCCTGCTTGTCTGACCGGAAGACCACCTCGCGCTGCAGAACGCTCGTCGAGTTGTAGAGGTGAACGATGGCCTGCTTCGCCCCGGCAATCGACTCATAGGTACGTTCGATGAGGTGGTCGCGTGCCTGGGTGAGGACCTGGATGGTCACGTCATGGGGGATCGCGTTTTCCTCGATGAGGCTGCGCACGAAGTCGAAGTCGGTCTGGCTGGCGCTCGGGAAGCCGACCTCGATTTCCTTGTAGCCCATCTTGACGAGCAGGTCGAACATGATCCGCTTGCGCTCAGGGCTCATCGGGTCGATGAGGGCCTGGTTGCCGTCACGGAGGTCGACGGCGCACCAGCGGGGTGCGGTCGTGATGCGCTTGTCTGGCCAGGTGCGGTCAGGAAGGCTAACGGTGAATGTGTCCTGGTACGGGGTGTACTTGTGGATCGGCATGCCCGACGGGGTCTGGGTATTTTGCATTGTTTCTTCTCCTCGCAACGTGATGTTCAGCCAACGATGAACTCCGCGACGAGAGGGCTAATGAGCTAAGCCTCGTCGCGGCAGCTAAGGAGGAGGGCACCGAACAACACAGAAACAGGCTAACACCGTTCGGCGGGGGCTCGCACCGGTTCTGTGCAATTTGACGTCGAGACCCCGCCTGAGGTGAAGAATTGCTCGGTGAGTCACTCCACAGCGAGGGCGGCAACGGGCGAGATGCGTGTTGCGCGGCGCGCCGGAGCTACCGATGCGGCAGCGGCGAGGACGGCGGCCGCGACGGCCGATAGCCCCAGAACCAGCCATGGCACTGCGGGGAGAGCAAAGCCCCCGCCGAGGATGGACCCGAGGAGAGCCTGCGCGCCTGCCCAGCCGTACAGGATCCCGAGGATGAGCCCGAACCCGACCGCAGCGAGCGTCATCTGAGCGCTCTCCGCGAGAATCATCAATCGAATTTGAGCTTTGGTGAAGCCCAGGGCCCGCAGCAGCCCGAGTTCGCGGCGGCGCTGCAACACGCTCAGCGACAGGTTGTTCACCATGCCGACCGCCGCGATGATCGCAGAGAAGCCGAAGAGAACGGCGAAGACAGTGATCGTCAGCGCGAGGATCTGGTCGCTGTCCCCGTAGTCCGCCGGGTACGCCTCCCGGCTCCGCTGAATAACGTCGTAGTAATTCTGTGCAGCGACCGCGAACATGGTCACGAGCGTCACCCCGATGACCAGCCCGATGGTGGTCCGTGCCGAACGAGCGGGGTTGCGCACAGCATTGGCCGCAGCGATACGAGCAGCCGGTGATCGACCAAGGAGGCGACCCATTCCGTGTAGCAGCGGCGGCATGAACACCGGCGCCGCCAGGACGATGCCGGTAAACGACAGGATTCCTCCGAGCATGCCGACAAGGACACCGAGCATGCTGATCAATCCGAGCGCAACTCCCGCGGCCAGCAGAAACAGGCCGAGCGCGATCAGGGTGTACGCGATCCCGTTCCGCAGCGGGCGGTGGGTTGCCTCTTCGCGGGACGGTTCGACGGATGCGGCAGCCGCCTGGATCGGCGTCACCTCGAGGACCCGGCGGGATCCGACCCAGGCTGCGAGCCAGGTGACGAGCGCCACCGCGACGACGGGGCCGACAAGTCCAGGTGAGATAAGACCGTAATCCGCCTGCGGAATGCGGTCGGCGGCGATGCCGAGGGTGACGCTGACACCGGTGAGTGCCATGCCCACCGCCAGGCCGGCGATGGCACCGAGCAAGCCGATAACGAGACCGTCGACGGCGATCTGGGTGCGAAGGCGGGACGCGCTCGATCCGATGAGTCGGAACAACGCGAGCTCGCGAGTTCGCCCGGCGATGACGGTGCTCACCGTGTTCGTGGTGACCAGTCCGCCCACAAAGATCGCAATGCCGAAGAACACGAGAGAGACAAGCCCTAACGCAACCTTCACCGCGTTCTTGGCTCCAATGTCGTCGCCCGCAATGAGGGTGGTGAGAACGGCGGTGCCCTGAACGAGGATGGTGCCGAAAGCGCCGGAGAGCGCGGCCACCAGGAAGGTGGATGCGTATCGACGGATGCGCTGGATCATGACCGGCTCTCCATGCCCAGCATGAAGCTCGAAATCGCCTCGGGCGATTCTTTGCCCAGCTCGTGCACGATTCGCCCGTCGGCCAGGATGAGCGTGCGGTCGGCATAACTCGCGGCGATCGGGTCGTGGGTGACCATGGCGATGGACTGGCCGAACTGCGTGCAGGCGTCCGCGAGAAGAGCCAACACCTCACGGCCGGTGCGAGAGTCGAGGTTTCCGGTCGGCTCGTCGGCAAAGACCAGGTCGGGCCGGGTCGCAAGTGCGCGCGCGATGGCCACGCGTTGTTGCTGCCCTCCGCTGAGCTGGTGCGGTCGATGGGTCAACCGCCCGGTGAGCCCGAGCGCTTCACACAGGGTCGCGATCCAGGCTTCCTCATCCGCCGTCGGCGCACGCCCGTCGAGCTCGAAAGGAAGGACGATGTTTGACCGGGCGTCGAGCGTCGGGACAAGGTTGAAGGACTGGAAGACAAAGCCGATCCGCCTCCGGCGCAGCCGGGTGACCGCGGTATCGTCGAGGTTCGTGATATCGGTATCGCCCAACCATGCGGAACCCGATGTGGGCTGGTCAAGCCCCGCCATGATGTGCATGAGTGTCGATTTACCCGAACCGCTCGGCCCCATGATGGCGGTGAACTGGCCGCGTCGAATGCCGATCGATACGTTGTCGAGGGCCACAACGGCACCCTGACCGTCGCCGAATCGTTTGCTGACGTTGCTCACACGCGCCGCGAGGCCCATGTCTGATGTCGTAATTCTCATAACATCAGGCTAGAAAGCGGATGTCTGCCCTCGCGTCGGCATTGAGAGTGACGGTCGTCATCCTCCCGGATGATTCCCGCTATGCGCGTGCCGCATCAGGCGTGATGAGGCCGTGCTCGTAAGCGTAAATGACGAGCTGCACGCGGTCGCGCAGGTGCAACTTGCCGAGGACCCGCGAGATGTGCGTCTTGACGGTTGCCTCACTGAGGAATTCCCCGGCCGCGATCTCTGCGTTGCTCAGGCCGCGGGCGGCCAGCGCGAAGATGCCCTGCTCGCGTGTGGTGAGGTTCCCGAATTCGGCGGGCACCGGCCGGGTGGGTGTGCGTGAGCCGAAGTGGCTGAACAGAGCGCGAGTGGCGCTCGGGGCGATCACGGCGTTTCCGGCGTGCACCGTGCGAATTGCCGCCAGGAGGAAGCCCGGTTGGGTGTCCTTGAGCAGGAAACCGCTCGCACCGTGCCGCAGCGCGTGCGCTGCCCCTTCATCAAGGTCGAATGTGGTGAGAACGATGATGCGCGGCGGCACCGTGCCGGCGGCATCCGCTGCGTCAAGAATGGCGATTGTGGACTGAATGCCGTCCATGACCGGCATGCGCACATCCATGAGGATGACATCAGGACGAGTTTCTTCGGCCAGCCGGATGGCCGCCTGACCGTCGCCGGCTTCACCGACGAACTCGAAGTCGGGCTGGGAGCCGACAAGCATGCGGATGCCTGCCCGAAACAGCTCCTGGTCATCGACAAGCGCGACCCGGATTTTGTCGTCGCTCATCGCGCGACTCCGCCGTAAGCGGGGAAGGGAACAGGAACATACGCGGTCACAACAAATCGTCCATTCTCAATCTTCTCGGCGGTCAGCCAGCCACCAACCAGGGCGGCGCGCTCTCGCATTCCCGGAACACCGTGCCCAAATCCGTCACCCTGAGGGGGAACGGATGCCACGGTGTTATCCACACGGACGGAAACCCCGGCATCCTGCCAGGCCATGTCGACCGCAACAGGTTCGAACCGGTTGCCGTGGCGAAGTGCGTTCGTCAGCGCCTCCTGAAGAATGCGATAGACCGAGATTTGATGTCCGGTCGGCAGCGGTTGCTCATCGCCGGAGGTTGTGACGCGAACATCGAGGCCGGCACCACGCATCTGCTCGAACAAGGCGTCAAGGTCGGTGAGCAGCGGTTGCGGGCCCTCACCCTGTCGGTGCCGCAGTTCGGCGAGGAGCAGTCGCACATCGCCGAGCGCGCCTCGAGCGGTGTCGGCGATTGTCGCCAGGGTGGTGTCCATGGCCTCGGCATTGCCGATGTGCGCGTAACGCGCGCCGTCGGCCTGCGCGATCACGACGGCGAGTGAGTGAGCCACGACGTCGTGCATGTCACGGGCGATCCGGTTGCGCTCCTGTTCGACGACGACACTCTGCTGAGCCAGGCGCTGCTCCTCCTGCGCCTGGCGTCGACGTGCACTCTCAGCCTTCGCTGACTGCGCCGTGCGAACGAGAAGTCCGATGGTCCAACACAGTACGAAAATGAAGATCGCGGCGACCGAGCCGAGGAGCGAGCTCAGCACCACTCCAGAGAGTTCGCTCAATCGGGTCAGGTCGTACCCGCTCGCGAGGTAAAACAGCGACATGTACGTCGCCGCCAGTATTCCTCCGCCGATCGCCGAGGCTAGGCCCGCCCAGCGCACCCATGCTTCCCCGTAGCAACCCGTTGCGTACAGCACCGCGAGGATGGCCATATTGGAAACCACAGGTTCTAAGCCGCTAGTGAGCTGCACCGCGACGCTGACCCAGGCGACCGCGAGTGCGAGGCCGGGCGAGACTCGGCGAAGAGCCAGTGCGAGCGTCATGCCCATCACGACGATCACGATAGGCATGCCGTCGGTGTAGGTCAGGTCGATGGAGCTGACCACAAGTCCGAACAACGCGGCGACAACGATGTCGACGGTGATTTGCGGCGGCGAGAGTCGACGGAACATAGTTCAACGCTAGTTCGTCACGCCGCCGCCGCAGCTCCATTGCGCGCTCAGGAGCGGGAAATCATCCTTCAGATGTATGCCGGATCAGAACCCCAGGCGCCCCAGCAACTTCGGATCGCGCTGCCAGTCTTTCGCCACCTTGACACGGAGCGACAGGAACACTTGCTTCCCAACGAGCTTCTCGATCGGAATGCGGGCCTGCTGGCCAACGTCGCGCAGGCGGGATCCGCCCTTGCCGATGATGATCGCCTTCTGGCTGTCGCGCTCGACGAAGATGTTTGCGTAAATGTCGACGATCTCTTTATCGTCGCGCTCAATCATGTCGTCGATGGTCACTGCGATGGAGTGCGGAAGTTCGTCGCGCACCCCCTCGAGTGATGCCTCACGAATGTACTCCGCGACGCGGTCCTCAAGGACCTCGTCGGTCACGGCATCTGCCGGGTACAGGGCTGCGTCGGAGGTCGGCATCAGGGCAAGTAGTTCACGGACGAGGATGTCCAGCTGAAGATCGTTGGTGGCAGAGACCGGGATGATGAGGTCCCAGTTCCGAAGTTCTTGGATCGCCGCGAGCTGTTCTGCCGTTGTGGGGCGCGGAGCCGCATCGATTTTCGTCACGATGGCCACCTTCTTGGCCCGCGGATATTGGTCGAGCTGCTCGTTGATGAACTTGTCGCCCGGGCCGATCTTCTCGTTCGCCGGCACGCACAGGCCGATGACATCGACATCGCTCAGCGTGGTCTGGACGAGGTCGTTCAGCCGTTCGCCGAGGAGAGTCCGTGGGCGGTGGATGCCCGGGGTGTCGACGATGATGAGCTGGCCGGACTTGTCGTGGACGATTCCACGAATGGCCTTTCGTGTCGTCTGGGGCTTCGAACTCGTGATGGCAACTTTTTCGCCCACGAGGGCGTTGGTCAGCGTCGATTTGCCGACGTTGGGA
Source organism: Okibacterium sp. HSC-33S16 (assembly GCF_024171565.1). Classification (GTDB taxonomy): domain Bacteria; phylum Actinomycetota; class Actinomycetes; order Actinomycetales; family Microbacteriaceae; genus Mycetocola_A. Next base: position 808,382 of record NZ_JALJZZ010000001.1, on the reverse strand, counting down.
CGACCGACGAAGGACACGAAGCCGGCACGGTATCCGTTGTCGGGGAGAACCTCCGGTTCCGGCTGGGTGTGCTCGATTTGTGTGTCCGGCGCGGTTTCGTCGCCGGTCTGATCGTCATGTGCCATGACTACTTCTCCTCTGATTGGTTGAAAGATTGCTGCACGTCTCGAAGCGCTTCGCTGCGCTCAACGAGGATGGTGCTGACGCCTTTCCGGCGTCCCTCGGTTCGCTCGGCCGTCAGAACGAGGCCGTCGGTCTCGACACGCGAACCAGCAACGGGCAAGCGCCCGAGCAGTTTGGTGAGCAGCCCGCCCACTGAGTCCACTTCGTCGTCGTCGAGTTCGAGGTCAAAGAGTTCGCCGAGTTCGTCGACGGCAAGCCGGGCGTTGACTCGGTAGCGACCGTCGGGCAGCTGCTCCACGTCGCGGCTGTCCGCGTCGTACTCGTCGGAGATCTCTCCAACGAGTTCCTCCAAAAGGTCTTCCAGGGTGACCAGACCGGCGATTCCGCCGTATTCGTCAACAACCATGGCGAGGTGATTCGACTCCAGTTGCATCTGTTGCAGGAGAGAGTCTGCCTTCTTCGACTCCGGGACGAAGAGCGCTTCACGGGCGAGACTTTGGACGGTGACGCTGTTCGCCTTTTCGTCGCCCTCGTGAACGAGCCGTACGACATCCTTGAGGTAGAGGATGCCCACGACCTCGTCGACCTCTCCGTCGGTGACCGGAACCCGGGATACGCCGGTGCGAAGGAAGAGGCTCATGGCCTGTTGGACGGTCACCGATGCGTCGACCGTGACCATGTCGGTGCGCGGGATCATGACCTCGCGCACCACTGTCTCGTTGAACTCGAAGATGCTGTGGATGAGCTCGCGGTCGTCCTCTTCAAGGACATCGAGTTCGGTCGCCTCATCCACCATGCTGAGCAGTTGCTCTTCGCTGGAGAATGACGCGTTGCGGGCCACACCGGGCGTCACGCGATTACCCAGGGCGACAAGAGCGTCAGCGAGTGGTCCCAGGAGAACTCGGATGAACCGAACGAGGGGCCCGGCGAGCCGGAGGATCGTGTCAGCGTGAGTTCGGCCGTAGCTGCGTGGGCTCGCGCCCACCAGGACGAAGGACACAGCGGTCATGATGAGCGCCGAGAGCAGCAGCACGAGCCACTGGCTCTCGAGGCTGAACGCGAACGCGAGCGTGACGAGGACAGCCGCTGTCGTTTCGGCAAGGATACGGATGAAGTTGACGGCGTTGAGGTGTGCGTTCGGGTCATCCGCGATCCCCTGCAGGGCCGCCGGACGACGGGAGTTGGCCGCGAGTTCGGCGATGTCCGCCCGCGACTTGACGCCAATGGCAGCGTCGACAGACGCCATGAGTCCACCGAAGGCGACGAGCAGAATCGCTCCGGCGATGAACCAGAAAAGGGTCATGGTTTAGGAGCGGCGCTCCTCGACGCTGAAGCCAAGCAGAATATCGCGCTGGATGCCGAACATCTCGCGCTCCTCAGCTGGCTCGGCGTGGTCGAATCCGAGCAGGTGCAGGATCCCGTGGGTCGTCAGCAGCAGGAGTTCTTGAAGGGTTGAGTGCCCGGCAGTTTCGGCTTGGCCTTCGGCGACCTGGGGGCAGAGAACGATGTCACCGAGCAGTCCGGCCGGGGTCGGGGCTTCCTCGGTTCCCGGGCGGAGTTCGTCCATGGGAAAGCTCAGAACATCGGTCGGCCCGGGCTCGTCCATCCACTGCACGTGGAGCTGTTCCATCGCGGCCTCGTCGACGAGCACGATGTTCAGGTCGGCTTCGTTTGAGACGTGCATTGCACCGAGTGCGTAGTCGGCCAGCCGGAGGATGGCTGACTCATCAACATCAATCGCTGACTCGTTGTTGATCTCGATGCTCACGAACTTTTTCCTCTTCTCTGGGCGCGGTCGCGCGGCGCCGCTCCCCTGCGTTCTGCCCGGTTGGCGAACTCTTGTGCCTGATTGCGCTCGAAGCGCTCGGCCTGCTTCACCTGGTCGTACTCGCTGTACGCGTCGACGATGCGGGCTACGAGCGAGTGTCGTACGACATCATCGCTCGTCAGGCGAGCAAAGTGGATGTCATCGATTCCGTCGAGCACCCGGGTCACCAACCGAAGACCGGAAGCACCAACCGGAAGGTCAATCTGAGTGACGTCGCCGGTGACGATCATCTTGGAGCCGAAGCCGAGACGCGTGAGGAACATCTTCATTTGCTCGGGTGTGGTGTTTTGGGCCTCGTCAAGGACGATGAACGCGTTGTTCAGCGTCCGTCCTCTCATGTAGGCCAGTGGGGCGACCTCAACGGTTCCCGCTGCGAGCAGTTTGGGAACGAGCTCAGGATCCATCATCTCGTTGAGGGCGTCGTACAACGGGCGAAGATAGGGGTCGATCTTGTCTGTGAGGGTTCCGGGCAGGAAGCCCAGGCGTTCACCTGCCTCGACTGCCGGGCGCGTGAGGATGATGCGCTCGACCTCTTTCCGCTGGAGAGCCTGCACCGCCTTCGCCATGGCGAGGTAGGTCTTGCCCGTTCCTGCCGGGCCGATACCGAACACGATGGTGTTCTCATCCACCGCGTCAACGTATTCTTTCTGACCGAGTGTCTTGGGCCGAATGGTCTTTCCGCGCGACGTCAGAATGGCCTGCCCGAGGAGTTCGGATGGGCGCCCTGAGGCGTCGTCGAGGATGCGAGCGGATGAGCGAACTTCGATCGGGTCGAGGTCCTGCCCGTTCTTGACCAGTTCGATGAGCTCTTCGATGAGCACGCGAGCGGCCTGCACCTGTGTCGGTTCGCCGGACAGGGTGATCTGGTTTCCACGAACGTGCAGCGACACGTCGGGGTACTGGGTCTCGATGGTGCCGAGCAGCCGGTCTTGGGCGCCGAGCAGCCGTACCATTGCGACGCCGTCGACGTGCAGGTGCGCTTCAGCCGACTCGGCGGCCGGGGACACAGCGTGCCGGTCCTGGGCGGCCCGGTTCGGAGTGATCGGTTCGATCGGGGCGGATTGGTCTTCTGATTCAGGCAAGTGTTCCCTCTCCAAGGGTCCCCGCGAGGACGTGGGCGTGAACGTGAAAAACGGTTTGGCCGGCCGAAGGACCGGTGTTGAAAACGAGGCGGAAGTCGCCGCCGGCGCGCTCGGTCGCGAGTTGTTGCGCGAGGGCCACCATCTCGGCCATCAGCGCCGGGTTTCCGCTGGCGAGCTCGGTCACGTTCCGATAGTCCTCCGTTTTGGGGACGACCAGGAGGTGCACGGGCGCCTGAGGTGCGATGTCCTCGAAGGCGATGAGGGTGTCGGTCTCAGCAACAATGGTGGCAGGGATCTCGCGCGCAATGATGCGGCTGAAGATGGATCGCTCTGTGTCGGACATAGCTCTATCCTACGAACCGAGCAACGGTTCAGGACCGGCTTGACACGTCACCAGCGGCTCAGGGCAACGTTGAGCACGGCCAGTGCCGCCGGTCCAGCCGATGAGGTTCGAAGGACCGTGTTGCCCAGGCGCACGGCTCGTGCGCCTGCGGCTGTCAGCGTCTCGAGCTCTGCGGGACTGATGCCGCCCTCGGGACCCACCACGAGGAGGATATCGCTTGCGGGTTTTTCTCCGTTTGCCGGCGTCACGTCAGCGAGTCGATCCGTCGCTGTCGGTTCGAGCAGAAGCACCCGTGATGCGGCGGCGAGGGTCGCGAGTTGAGCGGTGGTCACCATCTCCTCAACAGGTGGAACAAACGACCGAATCGACTGCTTCGACGCCTCGCGCACGATGGTCTCCCACCGAGCGCGACCTTTCTCCTTCTTGGCACCTTCCCACCGCGACACGCTGCGCGATGCCGCCCACGGGATGATCCGGGAGACACCCAACTCGGTGGCCGCCTGGATGGCCATCTCATCGCGATCACCCTTGGCGAGGGCCTGGACGAGCACCAGTCCCGGCGTCTCGGGCTCGTCGGTACGGACAGCAGAGACGCGGATACCGACCCTGCCACCCTCGAGCGTCTCAATGACACCCCACGCGAAGAGTCCACGCCCATTACCCACGAGCAGGTCGTCGCCAATTTTGGCTCGGCTCACGGCGCTCACGTGTTTGGCCTCGGGCCCGGAGAGTTCGATGAGCTCCCCGGCCCGCGTGTCGGCAAGCGTCTCGTTCAGGTAAAGGTTGGCCACGGACTAACCCAGGAACTTATCGCGCAGCTTGGAGAACAGTCCCTGCTGGAAGTGTCCGAGCTGCGTGTCCTGCTGCTTGCGACCGGCGGCGAACGACTTGATCAGTTCCTTCTCGCGGTGGTCGAGCTTGGTCGGGGTCACCACCTGAATTCCGATGCGCAGGTCGCCACGGCCGTTGCCGCGAAGCTTTGTGATGCCCCGGCCCTTGATCGTGAGCACCTCCGAACTTTGCGTTCCTGGCTTGAGATCGAGGTCCACGTCACCGTCAAGAGCCTGGATGGTGGTGGAAACGCCGAGAATGGCATCCGTCATCTGAACGTCAAGGGTGCACAGCAGGTCATCACCGTTGCGGCTGAAGATCTCATGGTTGCGAACCTTGATCTCCAGGTACAGGTCACCGTGCGGTCCGCCGGCCTGACCAATCTCGCCGCTGCCCGGCATCTGCAGGCGGAGACCCGTGTCGACGCCGGCTGGGATGTCGACGGGAACCGTGCGACGCGCGCGAACCCGGCCCTGGCCCTGGCAGGTGACGCAGGGCGAGACGATGATCGTGCCATACCCGCGGCAGCTGCCACACGGGCTCGACGTCATAACGTTGCCCAGCAGCGAACGGACGGCGCGCTGGATCTGGCCCGAGCCATGACAGATGTCACAGGTGATCGGTGAGGTCCCGGGCTGACTGCACGAGCCCTGGCAGGTTTCGCAGAGGACAGCGGTGTCGACCTCGAGGTCGCGGTGGGTCCCGAAGATGACCTCGTCGAGGTCGACCTCGACGCGCAGCAGGGCATCCTGTCCGCGTTCGCGGCGAGACTTGGGCCCCCGCTGGGTCTGACCGCCACCGAAGAAGGTATCGAAGATGTCGCCGAAGCCGCCGAAACCGGCGCCTCCCATACCGCCCGAACCGCCCATGTCGTACTGTTGGCGCTGCTTGGCGTCGCTGAGCACGTCGTAGGCGTGGGTGACTTCCTTGAACCGTTCGGAGGCGTCAGCACCCGGATTCACATCGGGGTGCAGTTCGCGTGCGAGTCGGCGGTACGCCTTCTTGATCTCATCGGTTGTCGCCTCGCGGGACACTCCGAGTACTTCGTAGTGGTCAGCCACTCGTGGCCTTTCGTCGTGGGGAAGCTGATGTGCTCGACAAGCTTCCGGGGTAGTTCACTGCGCCGAGCCGCGCAGAAGTGTGGTTAGTTCTCGCCAATCTGGCGCGAGAGATAGCGTGCGACAGCACGCACAGCCGCAAGGTTGTTTGAATAATCCATTCTCGTTGGTCCGAGGACCCCAAGCCTGGCAAGTTCGCCAGCAGAGGAACGATAGTTGCTCGTGATGATGGAGGTCTCCCCCAGCCCGAATGACGCGTTCTCCCGACCGATGCTTGCCGAGACCCCGTGTGAGTCAGTCGCCATCTCGCTGAACAGTCGGAGGAGGACGACCTGCTGTTCGAGAGCCTCGAGCACCGGGTAGATACTGCCGGAGAAGTCATCTTCGGTGCGGGCGAGGTTTGCGGCTCCGGCCATGATGAGCTTGTCGTGGCGGTACTCCCCGAACTGGTCCGACAGTGCAGCGACAATGCGGTTGAGCAATTCGACGTCGTCGGCAGGCGCGCCGTCGACAAGCGAACCGAGTGCGTTGGACGCGTCCTCGACCCCGAGTCCGACCAGGGCGGTGTTGACTCTGGCCTTCACCGATTCCAGTCGTTCCTGCGCGATCGGACCGCGCACCTCGACGACGCGCTGTTCCACGCGTCCGGTATCGGTAATAAGGACGGTGAGAAGGCGGTGGTCGCTCAATCCCACGATCTCCACGTGCCGCACGGTGGCGCGGGCGAAGGACGGGTATTGCACAATGGCGACCTGGTTGGTGATCTGCGACAGCAGCCGAACCGTGCGAACGAGAACGTCGTCAAGGTCAACGGACTGGCCCAGGAACGTTTCGATGGCCTCTTTCTGCGCGGGAGAAAGCGGCCGCCGATCTACCAGCTGGTCGACGAAGAGCCGGTAGCCCTTATCGGTTGGGATCCTGCCGGACGAGGTGTGCGGAGCGCTGATGAGCTCTTCCTCTTCCAGCTGCGCCATGTCGTTGCGGATCGTCGCGGCACTCACGCCAAACGAGTGGCGGTCGACGATACCCTTCGAACCGACGGGCTCGCGGCTGGCAACGTAGTCCTGCACGATGACGCGAAGGACTTCGAGACTTCGTTCGGAGACCATGTCCGCTCTCCCTCCGCTTTCGATCCGCCGGCACGCGGGGCCGGCCGGATTAGCACTCATAACTCCTGAGTGCCAATTCTAGCGCGGCGAACTGGCTCGTCGTAATTGCGTACGGCGTTGCCGGCATCAGCCAAACCGCAGTACCGTGGGGTCACCACCGGGCGCACCGCCTGCGCGGAGACGATCCTCGGCGCGACGAACCCTGCGCGCCCTCTGATTGAAAGGCCAGGCCATGACCGACCCTCACACGCCCTCGCAGCCCGACCCCACGTCTGGGCAGGGAGGCGATGGAGCTCAGGTACCACCGCCGTCACCGGGCGGACCCGTGCCGCCCCAGCAGCCGTATGGCGGCCCTGTTCCGCCGCAGCAGCCCTACGGCGCCCCGCAGCAACCGCAGTACGGCGCGCCGCAGCAACCGCAGTACGGCGCTCCGCAGCAGCCGTACGGCGCACCCCAGTACGGTGGACCACAGCAGCCATACGCTGGCCAGCCCGGCGCACCCCTGACCCAGGCTGATGACAAGCTGTGGGCGTCCCTGTCGCACTTCGGCGGCGCGCTCGGTGCGTTCCTCGGCGCTGGCACGGCGGGCTGGATCGCTCCACTGGTGATCTACCTCGTGTTCAAGGACCGCGGGCCGTTCACCCGCCAGGAGGCCAAGGAAGCACTGAACTTCCAGCTGACCGTCACCATTTTTGTCGTCGGTCTCTACATTGTCGGTACGATTTTGGCGTTCATCCTGATCGGCCTGCTGCTCTACCCGCTCGCCTGGATCGTCGGAGTGCTGGGAATCATCTTCGGCATCATCGGCGGCGTCAAGGTGAACAGCGGCCAGGCCTACCGCTACTTCTTTGCCTTCCGGATGGTGAAGTAACCACCACCCGGTTTGTCGTCAGGCGGTCAGCCGTCGGACAACCACATCGGCCAGGAGCCGCCCCCGCAGGGTCAACTCGATTGTCCCCGCGAGGGCGGCTTTGGCATTTACCAGGTCATCAGCGATGAGTCCGGCCACGGCCACACGACCTTCACTCGACAGCGATGGGATGGCGATGCCGTCCCTGATGCGGGTGTTCAGCAGGATCCGTTCCAGCTCGCGTGCCTCACGACCGAGCGTTTCCCTGCCCACCGCAGGCGAAACACCTTCTGCCATTCGAGCGGCGTATGCAGCGGGGTGCTTTACATTCCACCAGCGCACCCCACCGACGTGACTGTGTGCACCGGGTCCAATACCCCACCAGTCCTGGCTCCGCCAATAGGCCAGGTTATGGCGCGACCGCGAGTTAATCGAGGTCGACCAGTTGCTGACCTCGTACCACGAGAATCCGGCCGTCGCCAGCCGGGCGTCGATGAGCTCGTACATCTCTGCCTGCAGGTCTTCGTCGGGAAGAGCCACGATGCCGGACCGAATCTGTCGCGCCAGTTTCGTGCCTTGCTCAACGATGAGCGAGTACGCGGAGATGTGGTCCGGCTGGGTGGCAAGCGCCGCGTCGACCGACGTGCTCCAATCAGAGAGCGTCTCACCGGGGGTGCCGTAGATGAGGTCAACGCTCACCTGCAGCCCGGCGTCTTTGGCCCACTGGACGACGAGCGGCACTCGCTCCGGGTCGTGGGTGCGTTCCAGCGTGGCAAGCACGTGGGGCACCGCCGACTGCATGCCGAAGGACACGCGTGTGAACCCAGCGTCGGCCAACTGCCGAAGGTACGCTGCGTCGACCGAATCGGGGTTCGCTTCGGTTGTGATTTCGGCACCGGGGACGATGCCGTGGTGCGTCCGCACCGCGTCGAGCATCCGGATGAGGTCAGCAGCGGGAAGAAGCGTGGGAGTTCCGCCGCCAAAGAAGATGGTGTCGACCTGCCGGTGCGGCAGCCCGGTCTCGGCAAGCGCTCGCGCCGCGAAAGCCACCTCTGCGGCTGCTTCGTCTGCGTAGTCGGATTGCTTCGCACCCCGCAGCTCCGTGGCCGTGTAGGTGTTGAAATCGCAGTATCCGCAGCGCACACGGCAAAACGGAACATGAAGGTAAAAAGCGAGCGTGCGCGAATCGACGTCGTTGAGCACAGATCCCGGCAACACGCCATCTGGCGGTGCCGGGTCACCGAGCGGAAGCGGACCGGCCATCAGCGGGGTCCGTGGTGCGAGGTAATGCTCACTCTAGGAAGCCGAGCCCGTCCACAGCGGGGAGAGGGCGCGCAGGTACTCCGTGGTCAGCCGCTTGCGGCGAAGCGTCATCAGCGGTGGAAACAGCCGGTAATGCGGGGCGAGGGCGCGCATGAACGATCGCGCTTCGAACCAGACCGAGTCATCTTCGCGCCGCGTAATGCGGAATGAGTCCTCGCCGCTCACGCGCTTGCCTCCGACGGTACCGTAGGCGAAGGCAACAACGTCCGGCTCCTCGATCAGGTAGACAACCCTGATCTGTTCCTCAATGGTGAACATTCCGATGCGACCGTGCAGCCGCGCCGTTGTCCCTGACGCAACATAGGGAGTGCCGTCGGCGGCGAACCGCTGCTCGCTCGACAGGTGAATCGGCTCGAGCGGCGATCCATCTTCCGCATACCGGATTCCGCCGTAGCGGTCACCGCCACCGGACTGAATGTCCTCCACGCGAAGCCCTGCCCCGCGCTGCACCGCCCAGCTCAGCAGAGAAGTGGATGCGCTCTCGAACCGCTCAGCACCGCTGCCCAACCGGATCGACGCCTCGTAAGGAACGAAACCTTCGGGCGGGTACTGCATGAGGTCATGCGCCTGTGTGGCACCGACGGCAGCGTAGTCGACGGGCTGATCTTCGAAGTTGCTGCGACGCATGGGCTACTTCTTGTCTTTCGCGACCTCGGTGTCACCGCTCAGCGCAGCAATGAACGCCTCCTGCGGAACCTCAACGCGGCCGACCATCTTCATGCGCTTCTTTCCTTCTTTCTGCTTCTCGAGCAGTTTGCGCTTACGACTGATGTCACCGCCGTAACACTTCGCGAGCACGTCCTTGCGCATGGCACGCACCGACTCCCTCGCAATGATACGAGCGCCGATAGCTGCCTGGATAGGAACTTCGAACTGCTGGCGCGGGATCAATTTCTTGAGGCGCTCGGTCATCAGAAGCCCGTATGCGTAGGCCTTATCCCGGTGCACGATGGCGCTGAACGCATCGACCTGCTCGCCCTGAAGCAGAATGTCGACCTTCACCAGGTCAGCGGTCTGCGAACCGGACGGCTCGTAATCGAGCGAAGCGTAACCCTGCGTGCGGCTCTTGAGGTGGTCGAAGAAGTCGAAGACGATCTCACCAAGGGGCATCGTGTAGCGAAGCTCCACCCGATCCTCACCGAAGTACTCCATGCCGAGGAGCGCTCCGCGGCGGCCCTGGCACAACTCCATAATGGCGCCGACGTAGTCTTTCGGCGCCAGGATGCCGACCTTGACCATGGGCTCCTCGACGGAGGAGATTTTGCCGCTCGGGAACTCACTGGGGTTCGTGACCGTGACGGTCTTCTTGTCGTCGGTGGTCACTTCGTAGGTCACGCTCGGCGCCGTGGCGATGAGGTCGAGATTGAACTCGCGCTCCAGCCGCTCGGTCACGATCTCAAGGTGAAGCAGCCCGAGGAACCCGCAACGGAACCCGAACCCGAGGGCGACAGAGGTTTCCGGTTCATAGTTCAACGACGCATCCGACAATTTGAGCTTGTCGAGGGCGTCACGCAGAACCGGGTAGTCGCTGCCGTCGATCGGGTAGAGCCCGGAGAACACCATCGGCTTAGGGTCGGTGTATCCCGGAAGCGCCTCGGTGGACGGCTTCGCCGCGGTCGTGACCGTGTCGCCCACCTTTGACTGGCGCACGTCCTTCACACCGGTAATGAGGTATCCGACCTCGCCAACCCCGAGCCCCTTCGTGGGTACCGGCTCAGGAGAGCTGACGCCGATCTCGAGAAGCTCGTGCACCGCGCGCGTCGACATCATCTGGATTCGCTCGCGCGGGCTCAACTGGCCGTCGATCATGCGCACGTAGGTGATGACGCCGCGGTAGGTGTCGTACACCGAGTCGAAAATCATGGCGCGCGCCGGAGCGTGAGGGTCGCCGACCGGGTTCGGGATCCGCTCGACCACTCGGTCCAGCAGCGCCTCGACGCCCATTCCGGTCTTTCCGGACACCTTCAGCACGTCTTCCGGCGATCCACCGATAAGGTTCGCGATTTCCTTCGCGTACTTGTCCGGATCAGCGGCCGGGAGGTCGATCTTGTTGAGAACCGGAATGATCTCCAGATCGTTCTCCATCGCCAGGTACAGGTTGGCGAGCGTCTGCGCTTCGATCCCCTGTGCGGCGTCGACGAGCAGAATCGCTCCTTCACACGCGGCGAGTGAGCGCGAAACTTCATAGGTGAAGTCGACGTGGCCCGGCGTATCGATCATGTTGAGGGCGTAGGTCTGACCGTCGACGTCCCACGGCATCCGTACGGCCTGGCTCTTGATAGTGATTCCGCGCTCACGCTCAATGTCCATCCGGTCGAGGTATTGCGCCCTCATGTCACGGTCAGCGACCGCTCCGGTGACAGACAGCATCCGGTCTGCCAGCGTCGACTTACCGTGGTCGATGTGCGCAATGATGCAGAAGTTGCGAATGAACGACGGGTCGGTCGCGGCGGGCTCGAGTGCCTTGACAGCTTTGGGGCTCACGCGTTCCTCAGGATTCAAAAGAGTGGGACGGACTAACTCCCCATTGTCCCATGGCCGCGGCGCTGGTCGATCCGCAATCACAGTCATCGATGGCATCGATTTTCGTCCCAGAACGGATGCCACGGGGCGGCTGCCACACACGCCGCCGCAAATTTCTCCTAATCGACGACGGCTGATAGAGTGACTTGTTGACTTGCGTGTGGATGACTCCGCACGATTTTCGTCGGAATGCGCCCTCTCTCGCTGACCGGCACTTCCATTCAGAACAAACGAAAGCGTATTAAACGTGGCAAATATTAAGTCGCAGATCAAGCGAATCGGCACCAACAAGAAGGCAACCGAGCGCAACAAGGCGGTCAAGAGCGAGCTCCGCACCGTCGTGCGCCAGGCCCGTGCAGCGATCGTCGCCGGCGACAAGGCCGTGGCAGAAGCGACCGTGAAGAACGCGTCGAAGAAGCTCGACAAGGCCGTCAGCAAGGGCGTCATCCACAAGAACCAGGCTGCGAACCGCAAGTCGGCCCTCGCCAAGAAGGCTGCTGCGCTCTAAGCGTCCGACTCCGGTCGATTAAAAAGGCTCCGCTTCGGCGGGGCCTTTTTCGTTGCAGCGAGGCGTCGGTCGCAGTGAGACGCCAGTCGCGGTCAGCGCGGCAGTCGACCGCGCCCAGCCACCGTGTACACCATGCGTTCGAGGGCATAGACCGGGTCGCGGCCCTCACCCTTCACACTGGCATCGGTGTCGGCGAGAACCTGGATGCACCGGCCGAGGCCCTGGTCGGTCCAGCCGGACAGGTCGCGGCGCGCGCGGTCTACCTGCCAGGGTGCAAGCCCGAACTGTCGGGCCAGGTCTGCAGACGAACCACGACCGCCCTGTACCTTGGCCATGGTGCGGAGTTTGCTGGCGAAGGCCGCAACGAGCGGCACGGGGTCGGCACCTGACGCGAGGGCGTGCCTCAGTCCGACCAGAGCCTCGGCGTAGCGTCCGGCGATCGCGGCGTCGGCCACCGCGAAAGCGTTGGTTTCAACCCGGCCACCGTAGTACCGGTTCACCACGGCCTCGGTCACCTCGGAACTGCTGTCGGCGATGAGCTGCGCACACGCACCGGCCAGCTCGGCCAGGTCGTCAGCAAATGCCGAGACGATTGCGCGCAAGGCGGCGGGGCGAATCGGTTTGCCTGCTGCTTTGAACTCCGCGGCAGCAAAGTCGAACTTGTCGCTCTCTTTCTTCAGCTCCGCACAGACGATCTCGATGGCATGTGCTTTGCTCGCCCGCACAGCGTCGAGGAGCTTCTTTCCACGGACCCCTCCCCCGTGACGCAGCACAACGTAGGCACCGTCGGCCGGCGACTCGAGGTACGACAGCGAGTCGAGGAGAAAGGCATCTGAACTCTTCTCCACGTTGCTGACGCGAATCAGTCGCGGTTCGCCAAACAACGACGGGCTTGCGAGGGTAAGCAGCTCACCCGGTGCATAGCTATCGGCCTGAATATCGTTGACTTCAAGGCTCGGGTCTTCCGCCTTGAGGAAATCACGCAGCAGTCTGATGGCGCGATCAGCGAGGAAACCTTGCGGCCCGGAGACCAGAACGACCGGTGCCGGGCGAACCTCGTTCCAACCCAATTGGGGAATAGCGACTTTCGTCGCCGTTCGAGCGGATGCCCCGCCTCGTGCAGCTGCCACCATTCACCGTCCTTCACCTTCCAGCTTACCGGCGGCGCCCGACAGGATCATGGGCAGCCGGCCCCTCGCCGCTCGGTCCAGACGCTGAGCCCGGTCGTCGCCGGGCCGACCACGATCATGCCGCAACGGTCGGTGCGAATGGCGGTCGTCCCTGCCCTGCGCAGGACACCGAGAATCGACGGGGCAGGGTGCCCGTAATCGTTGTCGGCCCCGACCGAGATGAGGCCGGCCCGTGCGCGGATCCGCTCATACAGTCGTGCACTCTGGTCGGCCGACCCGTGGTGCGCCACCTTGACGAGGTCAACCGTTCCTCGCAGCACGCGGGTAGCCAGCATTGCCTCCTGCGCTTGCTCGGACAGGTCGCCGAGAAAGAGTGAGCGGATCCCGTTGCCGTCGACGAGAAGCACAACGCTGCCGTCATTGCCGGTCGGCGGGTTGCGAGTATGACCTGGCGGCCAGAGCACCTGCCAGTCGAGGCTGCCCAGGGCACCGCTCTGCCCCGCACGTGCGCCCGAGACGTTCGCTCCGTGTGTGTCGAGGCCCCGCAGCATCCGTTCGTCACCGTCATTATCGGGCACGCCGCTGAGAACCCGATCGACGCGCCCGATCACAGCTGCAACGCCACCAACGTGGTCGAGGTCGAAGTGGGTGAGGACGAGAAGGTCGAGGCGCACAACGCCGAGAGAGTCAAGGCAGGTGGTCAGGAGTGCGGGATCGGGGCCGGTGTCGATGAGGGCGATTGCGTCGCCGCTGCGGATCAGTACGGCGTCACCCTGCCCGACATCGCAGGCGGCGTAGCTCCAGTCGGGTGGCAGTGCGAGTCGCGGTCCGATCCGGTCCGCCACGGCCGCGCCCGCGTAGAGCCCGCCGGTGAGTACGAGAAGCGCAGACAGGGCCAGCGCCAGCCGTCGACGACCCCGCGCTCGAGCAAACGGGAGTGCCAGCGCCGCGGCAGTGATTCCGGCGAGCAAGAATGCGCCGGTTCCCCCCTCAAGCCACGGCAGCCGTGCGGCGGGAAGCGACGCCGATGTGCCTGCGATCCCGGCGATCCACGACGCGGGCAGCCAGCCAAGCCAGAGGGCAAGTCCCGAGAGCGGAGGGAACGCTGCCGACAGGCACGCCAGCAGGCCAAGCAGCGTTGCGGCGGGAGCAGCCGGGGCGGCCAGAAGATTCGCCGGAATGCCGTAGAGCGGAATCGATGCGTCGAGCAGGATGAGCACAGGCTGGCAGGCGAGCTGTGCAGCCAGCGGCAGAGCGATAGCGGCGGCCAGCGGGCGCGGCATCCACCCGGCCAGAAGTCGGGTCAGCGGCCGCGTGAGGACGAGCAGCCCGGCTGTGGCGAGCACGGACAATACGAACCCATAACTGCGCGACATCCACGGATCGCCGATGAGCAGAACGAGGACGACAAGGCTGAGCAGGGGTACTCCGGCCGCCGGCCGTCCACCCGCGAGTGTGAGCAGCACGGCGACCGCCATGAGCGCCGCGCGGACGACGCTGGGCTCGGGTGTCACCAGGATGACGAATGCGCCGAGCCCGGCGAGTGCGCCGCTGATCCGGAGCCAGCGCGGGGCGCCTACTGCGGCCAGCAGGAGCACGATGACCGCGACGATGACGGCGCAATTGGCCCCGGAAACCGCGGTGAGGTGGCTGAGGGAACTGGCTTTCATCGCCGCGTCGAGGCTCTCGGACACCGCGCTGGTGTCGCCAACGGCGAGCCCAGGAAGCAACTCACCTCCTCGACCGGGCAACTCTTTCGCCTTCTCCACCAGCGTGGAGCGCATGCCCGGTGCCCAGGCCAGCCACGCCGGCGGTTCGGTGACCGTCGTCACGTCCGTGGCGAAGATCAGCGCCGCAGCCTGCTCCCCCGGTTCGGTCGCCTTCGCCTTCCCGGTGAGAGAGACCACTTGTCCGATCGCGGTGAGTCCGTTGGGTCCAACCCTGGCGAAGACTACAACGGGCACAGACACCGCTGCCGTCGACCGCCCCACAGTCAGCATGGTCGCTGTGCCGCGGATGCGTTGCTCTTCGGACTGGACCACGCCGTCGGTCGAACGGTCCCACGGTGCCGACGACGTGCGCACCTGGAGCTCGGTCTTGTCGGTGACCGTCACGACCACGGTCACCGATCGCCCAGTGTCGAACGCGGACTCGAGGAGGGGCGGCGACCGTGACGCGTCGCGAATGCTGATGACCGATGCCACGAGGGCCATACCGAGGAACGTCACGGCGAGGATCCCCTGCCAGGACACGAGGTGCTCTGTGAGCGGGCTCCCCCGGAGGCTGCGCTCCTGTACGTGTCTCGCGCGGGAGCGTCCGCGCAGCTCATGGTGTCCCGCGGCAGCGGCGAAAGCGAGAGAGAGGGCCAGGACACCCAGCCCCGCCCACCACGCGTGCTCCGGCGCACCAACGAGGAGTGCGGATGAGACCCACACCCCCGCGGCGGGCACGGCGAGACGGTGCCGGCGACTCGAAGCACCCGTCATACCGTCACCAACTCCTTGAGTGCGTCGAACGTCTTCTGGCCGATTCCCGTCACATTCATCAGCTCGTCAACCACGGTGAACGGCCCGTTCGCGTCGCGCCAGGCGATGATCCGTGAAGCCATTTCCGGCCCCACGCGTGGCAACTCCTCGAGCTGGTCACTCGTCGCTGTGTTGATGTTCACGGTGCCGGAATCCCGCGCTGACGCCCCACCGGATGATGAGCCGTTCCCCGGTGGGGCCGCTCCCATCTCCGGGACCAGGATCTGTTCGCCGTCGACCACAAAGCGGGCCAGGTTCACGCCGCGCTGGTCAGCGGTCATTGTGAAGCCGCCCGCCGCCGCAACGGCGTCGAGCACCCGGTCACCGTCTCGAAGCGAGTAAACGCCGGGCGCAGCAACCGCGCCGAGGATGTGGACGTACACCGTCTGCCCCGAGCTCCCGCGGCCCGACTCGGTACCGGACGTCGGGGTTCCTGACGGCGATCCGTCGAGAGTGGTGGTGGCACCGGCTGACCCGAGGAGTGACACCACTACGGCGACGGTGAGCCCGGTGATGAGCAGGACAACCATGGCGCCGATGCCCAGCCTTACCCTCGGCGATCGGCGCGTCTGGGGTGCGGTCCGTGATCGCACAGAAGCCCGGTGCGCGGGGCGCGCGTGCGACTGCGGAGCCATACGACAAGCCAAGTCGTTTTCTGCGGACCCGACGCGGCGTAAGCCGGCCTGTGGCGGAACGAAAAGACCCGCCTCCCTGTGCAGGAAGGCGGGTCCTGACGGGCCTGGGTTACTTGCGGGTGGCGATACTCACCACGCGCGGAGCGCGAACGACCACGTTGACAATCTCCCGACCGTCGATCGCACGGATGACCGCGGCCGAGGCTCGCGCTTGCTTCTCGAGCTCATCGGTATCGATTTTCGGCGAGACGTCGAGCCGGTCGCGGACCTTGCCGTCGACCTGAACGACGCAGGTAACGCTTTCCTCGACGAGGAGGGTCGGGTCGGCTTTGCGCCACAGCACCTGAGCGACGGTGGGTTCGTAACCGAGCTTCTCCCACATGTCTTCGGCCGTGTATGGCGCAAACAGGTTGAGGGCGACGGCCGTGACTTCGGCGGCTTCGCGCACCGCGGCATCCGCCGGTCCTGCTCCACTGTCGATGACCTTGCGGGTCGCGTTCACGAGTTCCATGAGCCGGGCGATGACGACGTTGAATTTGAACGATTCGACGAGGCCGGGAGCATCGGCGAGGAACCGGTGCGTCACACGGCGCAGCGCAGGGTCGCCCGTCTTCCAGACGACGGTGGGAGCGCTTGTGACATCTTGTGCCACTCGCCATGCCCGCGCCAGGAACTTCGCGGAACCGGCTGGCGAGACATCGGCCCAGTCGATGTCGTCCTCGGGCGGGCTCGCGAAAGCCAGGGTGACCCGGAGGGCGTCAGCGCCGTAGAGCGACAGCTCGCTCGCGAACTCGACGAGATTACCCCGGCTCTTCGACATCTTCGCGCCGTCCATGAGAACCATGCCTTGGTTGAGCAGCGAGGTGAACGGCTCGGTGAAGGTGAGGTAGTCGAGGTCGTAGAGCACCTTGGTCATGAACCGCGAGTACAGCAGGTGCAGGATGGCGTGCTCGACACCACCGACGTACTGGTCAATCGGCGCCCACTTTTCGGCCTCGGCCGGGTCGAAGGCGACCGTGTCGGATGTGGCGTTGAGGTAGCGCAGGTAGTACCAGGAGCTGTCGACGAACGTGTCCATCGTGTCCGAGTCGCGGAGAGCGGGGCCATCGCAATTCGGGCAGGCGACGTTGATCCAGTCGTCGGCGGCACCGAGCGGGCTCGTGCCCTTCGGCTGCAGGTCAAGCCCTTCGGCCGACGGAAGCTCGATCGGCAACTGGTCTTCGGGGACCGGAACCTCGCCGCACTTCTCGCAGTGGATGATCGGGATCGGTGTGCCCCAGTAGCGCTGGCGGGAGATCAGCCAGTCGCGGAGCCGGTAGTTCTTGGCTGAGCGACCAAAACCTGAGGCGTTGAGCGCCTCGGTCACCTTGGCGATGGCGGAGTTCTTCGACAGTCCGTTGAATGGACCCGAGTTGATGAGGCGTCCGGGACCCACGAGGGCTTCACCGGTGACCGTGGGGTCTGTCTGGGGCAGGTCGTCGGGAAACTCACCGTCGATGAGCACGGGGATGGCACCGGTGACCGGCTGGTTGGTGTCGACGACAACGCGCACCGGGAGGTCGAAGGCGCGAGCGAAGTCGAGGTCGCGCTGGTCGTGCGCTGGCACCGCCATGATGGCGCCGTGCCCGTAGTCGGCAAGCACATAATCGGAGGCCCAGATCGGGATGCGCTCTCCGTTGATCGGGTTGACGGCGTATCGCTCGAGGAACACGCCGGTCTTGTCGCGCTCGGTGCTCAGGCGGTCAATGTCGCTCTCGCCTTTGACCCGCTCGAGGTACTCGGCGAAGGCGGTCTGGGTTTCCTCCGACGCGCCGGCGACCAGTTCGGACGCGAGCTCGCTGTCAACGGCAACGACCATGAAGGTCACGCCGTAGAGGGTGTCTGGGCGTGTCGTGTACACGGGAACAACACCGTCGCGACCCTCGATGGTGAAGTCGACGTCGGCACCGGTTGACCGGCCCACCCAGTTGCGCTGCATGCTCAGCACCTTGGTGGGCCATGCACCTTCGAGTTGCTTGAGGTCGTCGACGAGACGGTCAGCGTAGTCGGTGATGCGGAAGTACCACTGGTTGAGTTTCTTCTTGGTGACAAGGTTGCCACAGCGCTCGCACCGGCCGTCGACGACCTGCTCGTTGGCGAGCACGGTCTGGTCGAACGGGCACCAGTTGACGGCACTGTCCTTGCGGTAGGCCAGGCCCTTCTTATACAGCTGCAGGAACAGCCACTGGGTCCACCGGTAGTACTCGGGGTCGGAGGTGTGCAGCTCGCGGTCCCAGTCGAAGGACGGCGCGTAGGTGCGGAAGCTCTTCTTCTGTTGGGCGATGTTCTCGTAGGTCCATTCGCGAGGGTCGACGCCGCGCTTGATGGCAGCGTTCTCGGCGGGCAGGCCAAACGAGTCCCAACCGATCGGGTGGAGCACGTTGAACCCCTGCTGGCGCCAGTAGCGAGCGACGATGTCGCCGAAACCGAACGCCTCAGCGTGGCCCATGTGAAGGTCGCCTGACGGGTACGGGAACATGTCGAGCACATACTTGCGTGGCCGGCGGTCGGTGGAGTCGGTTGTGGCGAAAGGCTTCAGTTCGTCCCAGACCGGCAGCCACTTTTCCTGGATCGCGGCAAAGTCGTATTTGTGGCCGGCCTGATTCAGTTCGTCGTGTGACACGGGGCTCTCATTCATAAGCGGAAAGGAACCGTACGGGGAGCAGGGGCAGGCTCAATCACGGTCCAAAGAACTAGCCTACTTCCTGTTCGCGGATGCCGAGCGCATCGAGTAATGCGGCGGCCTTGAGCCGCGTTTCCTCGATTTCTTCGTCGACAACGGAGAGCGCGGTGATGCCGCCGCCGGTGCCGATTGCGGCGCCGGCCGGATCGATCAGGATGCTGCGAATCACCATGGCGAGGTCGACGCTGCCGTCGAGTCCGACATAGCCGAAGGCCCCGGAGTACACCCCTCGCGGGCCAGCTTCGAGGCCGTCGAGGATCGCCATGGCCGACATTTTCGGGGCACCCGTCATCGATCCGGCCGGGAACGCAGCTGCGACCGCGTCCACCGCTGACAGACCCGGCGCAAGCCGGGCTGTGACGGTACTGACGAGCTGGTGCACCTGGGCGTAGCTCTCCACGGCGAGCAGTTCGGTCACGCGCACACTGCCGAGGGCCGCCACGCGGCCGAGGTCGTTGCGCATGAGATCGACGATCATCAGGTTTTCTGCACGTTCTTTCTCGCTGGCCAACAGGCTGTGCCGCTCGATGGCATCCGTTTCGATATCGCTTCCGCGTGGCCGTGTGCCTTTGATCGGGCGGGTGGTGATGGTGCCGTCCGGGGCGATTCGGAGGAATTGTTCGGGCGATGAGCTGACCAGCGCGATGTCACCGAATCGGAGCAGGCCCCCGTGATGGCTGGGGCTGGTGTGGCGGAGCCGCCGGTAGATCGCGACAGGGTCGAAGCTTCCGTCGACGAGAACTTCATTGGTGAGGCAGAGCTGGTAAGCGTTGCCGGCTCGGATCTGCTCCTGCGCCCGGGTGATCAGGGAACCGTATGCCGATCGGCTGTGCCGCCATCGCGCAGGGGCGAGAGCGGCCGGGTGCGGCTCAGGGATCGCGGCGTCGAGCGGCTGGCCGAGCGGGGAGAGCCAGCCCCACTCGTCGGCAGTGTCGGCGGTGTCGCCGGTGACGATCGCCGTCACGGTGCGTTGAGCGTGGTCGAACACGAGCAGGCGCCGGGGTTGGAGGAAGGCCGCGTCGGGGTAACGCGAGGTGTGGTGGCGGGTGCCGGTCTCTGACGCACCGGCCTCGTACCCTAACCAGCCCACCCAGCCGGGCGCGAAGTCGCCGCTCACCGGTGCCGGGCCACCGTCGGCGAGCAGCAGCGACAGGGCGTCGAAGATCGAACCTGCTGTGGTGTGGGAGCCCAGTGCGCTTGAGGTGGTCACGGTGCCGTCGGCAACCGAAGCGGTCACGACTGTCGATCCATCGCCGAGGTAGCTGTACCCGGTCGAGGCGGTGGGGCCACTATCGAGCCAGAACGCGTTCGCCGAGGTGGCGAACAGGGTCACAAACGCGGTCTCCGGGTCGACCCACGTGCCGAGGAGCCGCGACGTGGTTCGGGGATGCACGACTCCTACCCTAAAGGCACCGGGTTTCGCTTGTGGTCCGGGCGACATACACTGCCGAACATGGGGGTACCAGCAGCAGTGACAGATTTCGGCATGCGCGCAATGAACGGCGTCCACCGGCTCGTGCTCGCCGTCACGGGTGGGCGCATCGGCCGCACCCTCGGCCGCATGCAGGTGGTCGAGTTACACACGGTCGGGCGGACAACCGGAAAGCCGCGGTCAACGCTCCTCACCGCCCCGATCGTCACAAGCGACCGTCTTGTCCTCGTCGCGTCGAAGGGCGGTAACGACACCGACCCCCAGTGGTACCGAAACCTGAACGCCGCGCCCGACGTCGAAATCACCATCGACGACGTTCGGCGTCGATTTCACGCCCGCACGGCTACGTCGGAGGAGAAACGCGAACTCTGGCCGGAGATCGTGCGCGCCTACCGCGGCTATGCCCGGTACCAGAGCAAGACCGACCGAGACATTCCGGTCGTGATCTGCGAGCCGTCGCCCGGGGCAGCCTGAGCGCTCTTAGCGCCCGACGGCGATCCGACGAATCAGGGCGGAAGCGTGGGACAGGGTGTCCTCGGCTGAGCGTGCCGGAGATTCGGCGAACAGTTTTTGCAACGTGTACCGCAAGACCGTGAAAGCGAGAGCCACGACCATGGCCGCCTCGTCAGGCAGGTCCTCATCGGTTCGACCCTCGGCGCTGAACCGCTCCAGCACGAGTGCGATGAGTTCACCCTCCTGGGCGCTCATCCACTCCATCTGGCGCCCGAGGAGTTCAGGCGTCGTCGTGATCACCAAAAATCTGGCCCGCAGGAGTTCTGCATCTGCTGACTCGTCCAGAAGAGCGGATGCCATAATCCTCACGAGGTCATGAACGATGTCATCGCCGGGTGTCCTGACGAAGCGCTCGCCATCAAGGTCGTCGAGCGACGGGGCAGGGCCGAGGATGACGCCTTCCTTCGACCCGAAGTAGTTGAAGAAAGTTCTCTGCGACACCATGCTCTCGTCGCAGACCATTTCGACCGTGACATTGTCGTAGCCGTGTTCGCGCACAAGACGGACCGCGGTCTGTTCGATGACCGCTCGGGTGGCTGCCCGCTTCCGGGCACGCAGCCCGCCCGTTTGTGCGTCGTTGTCAGTCATGGTGTTCCATTTCTACCGCACCTCGGCGTTCAGAGCGCTGCCGAGTTTTCGAGTACTCCATCGCTGATGCGAATACGACGGTCGACCAGCGCGTCAGCGATATCGGCATGCGAGATCACCAGGACGGTGCGGCCATCCTCGCTCGTCGCGTCCAGCAGGTCGGCCATGAGCCGCCCGGCGAGGTCGGTCTCGACGTTGGCAGTGGGCTCATCCAGCACGATGACCGGGAAATCCCGCAGCAGTGCCCTGGCCAGGGCGATGCGCTGGGCTTGCCCGCCCGAGACGAGGGCGCCCCGCTCCCCCACCCGTGCGTCGAGGCCGCCGCGTTCTCTCACCCATTCCCCGAGGCCGACCCGGTCGAGGACGGCGGTGAGCTCAACGTCTGTCGCTGTGTCGCGCGCGAACAGCAGGTTCTGTCGGATGCTTTCATCGAACAGGTACGGCACCTGTTCGCAGAGCCCAACGACGCGGCGCACCTGGTCGAGAGGAAGATCGCGAACGTTCTGCCCGGCCAACAGGTACTCGCCATCGAACTCGAGGAACCGCACCAGAATGTGGGCGAGGGTCGTTTTGCCCGCTCCGCTCATTCCCTCAATGAGAATCCGCTCGCCAGCGTCGACGCGGAGGTTCTCGATGATGAGCGACGGCTCACTCGCCCCCGGCCATGTCGCCGCCACCTGGGAAAGCTGAAGAACCGGCGCCGCGGTGACCGGCAGGATCGCCGCCGTCCCGCCACCGATGGGAAGTTCGCGCGGAACGTCGGCGGGTGCAACGCGGGCGATCCGCTCCGCACTCGAGCGCACCTGACGCCAGGCGCTTGCCGCGAGCGGGACGCTGGCCACGATCTCGAAGACGGCGAGCGGAATCAGGACGATCACGGCGAGACCGGGGCCGGTGAGGTGGCCGTCTCCGGTTCCGAGCGCGGGAATGCCCGCGACCAGCGACCAGGCGACCGCCAGCCCGGAGAACAGCGACAGGGCGCCAGCCGCGATTCCGACGCCGGCAGAGCGAGCCGTCAGCGCGCGGGTGAGGGCAATGTCCGCTGCTTCGACCCGGCGTCTTCCGGCCTTCTCGGCGCCGTAGGCGATCAGGACATCGAGATTGCTCAGGTAGTCAAGGACGGCATCGAGGAGCGCGGCCCGGCGCGGTGCTATCGCCCGTTCCGCTGACGCGGCCAGCCGGGCGGCGATAACCGTTCCACCAAGGAAGGCTGCGACGAGGGCAATGGCAAGACCGACAGCAGCGGTCGGTGACAGGAGCGCGACCACCCAGACGGCGATGGCGGCCACACCGAGGGACGTCATGAGAGGCTGCACCACACGCAACGGAAGGTTCTGGAGTTCGTCAACGTCGGAGACCAGGGACGAGAGCAACGAACCGCGACGTGACCGTCCGAGACCGTCCGGGGCAAGCGGGATGAGCCGGCGGAGCAGATCGACCCTCACCGATTCCAACTGCCGGAATGCGGCGTCGTGGCTGGCCAGTCGCTCCAGGTACCGGAAGAAAGCACGCCCGAGGGCAAACGCGCGCACGCCGACGACGGCCATGGACAGGTAGAGAATCGGCGGTTGTTCCGCGGCACGGGTGATGAGGTAGGCGCTTGTTGCGAGCAGGGCAACGGTGCAGAGAGCGGCGAAAATGCCGAAGAGCACGCCGAGTGCTCCACCCGGCGTGACGGGCAGTGCGGTGCGGAGGATCGAACGTACGTCGCGACGGACACTCTGGTCGGCGCTCATGCGGCCACCACCGTTCGAGATGAGAGCGAGACGAGGGCGTCGGCCCGGTTGATGACGGCCTGCCGGTGGCTTACGACGATGACAGCGACTCCGGATTCGGCAACGATTCTCAGTCCGTCGAGAAGGCGGGCCTCGGTGCCGTGGTCAAGAGCTGACGTCGGTTCATCAAGCAGCAGAACGGCCGAGCGGCGGTCAAGGGTTCGGTAGATCGCGCGAGCGAGAGCGACGCGTTGCGCCTGGCCTCCCGAAAGTCCTGCACCGGCGACGCCGACCGCGAGGTCGGGATCGATCTCGGGCGCTGCCGCGAGGTCGAGGGCACGACGAACGAGGCCGTGGTCGACAGCGTCCGAGCCGAGCGCGACGTTTTCTGACACCGTCCCGACGCTGAGAGACGGGCGCTGCCCGGTCCAGGCAAGCCAGCCTCGCTCGTCGGCCGAACACGGGACGGGGCGGTTCGCGAATCGCACGGAACCGGAGAACGGGGCGAATCCGAGGATCGCCGCAAGCAGGCTCGACTTACCGGTCCCGCTGGGCCCGGCGATGACGGTGAGTTCATGCGGACGGAATTCGGCGGTGACGGGCGCCGCAACGGCTCCTGCTCCGTAGTCCACCGTGACGTGGTCAACCGAGAGCACACCGGCCGATACACCCCGCGCGTCGGTCGCTGTCTGACTCTCGACGGCGGGAAGTGACCGCGCGTCGTCGAGGATGGTGAAAGCGTCCTCGGCAGCGGCGACGCCCTCGGCTGCCGCGTGGAAGTTGGCGCCGACCTGACGCAGGGGCAGGAATGCCTCCGGCGCGAGCAGCAGGACGAAGAGTCCCACGGTCAGGCCGAGCGAACCGTCAACCAGTCGCAGTCCGATCGACACGGCGACGAGTGCAACTGACAGGCTTGCGGCCAGTTCGAGCGCGAAGCTGGAGAGAAAGGACACACGCAGAACGCGCATCGTTTCGATGCGATAGAAGGTGGTGATTGATCGCATCCGCTTAACCTGTCGGGATTCACGCCCAAAAATTTTGAGGGTTGCGAGGCCACCGAGTGTGTCGACAAAGCCGGACGAGAGGTCGCCGAGCACCGTCCACTGACGTCGCTGGACGGCTTGCGTGGCCCAGCCGATGAGGATCATGAAGATCGGGATGAGTGGAAGGGTGACAAGGATGAAGACGGCGGAGAGCCAGTCAGACAGCAACACGACGAGCACGACGATCGGTGTGACGATAACCGTGAGAATCAGCTGCGGGAGGTACTTGGAGAAGTAGTCGTCGAGAGCGTCCATGCCTCGTCCGAGCAACGTCGCAACACGGGCACTGTTCTTCTCGGCGAGGAACGCTGGGCCCAGGCGGCGCACAGCATCCAGGACGCCCAGCCTGAGCTCGCTCTTGACCCTGGCCGCGCCGCGAGCGGCGACGAGGTCTTGAGCGTAGACGAGCAGAGCCCGCAGCAGCGCGACGGCGGCCAGCATGCCGATGAACGGGAGCAAGTCGCCGAGGCTCTGCCCCTCGATCGCTCCGGTGATGCACTTCGTGATCAGCCACGCGAAGGCGAGGATACTCGCGGTGGTGGCGACTCCCAGGACGGCGCCGGTGGCCAGGAACCACCGGGCGCTGACCGCGTAACGCAGGAGTCGGGGGTCGAGGGGTCTCACGTTCACAGGTTAGTGCGCCGCTTCGACAGTCGCCTCGGAGCCCGAGTCAGCGGCGCCCTGGCTCTCGATGTGCGAGCGGGTGACGCGCTTGCGGAAGATCCAGTACGTCCACGCCTGGTAGGCGAGGATGAGCGGCAGGGCGACCAGGGCCGTCCAACTCATCACCTGCAGGGTGTACGGACTCGACGAAGCGTTCTCGATCGTCAAACTGTGAGTCGGGTCGTTGCTCGCGGGCATGACGGCCGGGAACAGCGCGGCGAAGAGCGTGAGCACCGCAAGTCCGATCGTGATGGCCATGAGGGTGAACGCGGCGCCTTCCTTGCGGCGCAGGTTCGCCATCACCGAGGCGATGAGGGTCACGGCCGCGCCGACCGCGAGGGCGAATGCGGGAAGGGTGCCGTAGGCCAGAACGGTCCAGGCCAGGAAGACGGCCGCAACGACGACCGTGATGAGTCCGGCACGGAAAGCCACCGTACGTGCCCGGGCGTGGATCTCGCCGTCGGTCTTCAGCACGAGGAACAGGGCGCCGTGCGTGAAGAACAGCAGCAGCGTGGTCAGGCCGCCGAGCAGGGCGAACGGGTTCAGCAACTCAAAAAACGTGCCGGTGTAGTCGTGTGCTGCGTTGAGCGGGACACCCCGAACGATGTTCGCGAATGTGACACCCCAGAGCAAAGCTGGAACGGCAGAACCAACAACGATCATCCGGTCGAAGCGCTGCTTCCACTGGCGTTCGGAGCGCTGGTGCCGGTACTCAAACGACACTCCACGCAGAATGAGAGCAACGAGTATGAGCAGGAGCGGCAGGTAGAAGCCGCTGAACAGGGTGGCGTACCACTCGGGGAACGCCGCGAAGAGCGACGCTCCGGCGACAATCAGCCAGGTCTCGTTGAGGTCCCAGACCGGGCCGATCGTGTTGATGACCACTCGGCGGTCGGTGTCGTCCTTGGAGACGAACGGCATGGCCATACCGACGCCGAAGTCGAAGCCGTCGAGAACGAAGTATCCGATGAACAGGAAGGCAATGATGCCGAACCAGAGAACTGTGAGATCCATGGTGTCCTCCTAGTAGACGGTGGTGTGGACGAGAGGCTTGCCGGTTTCCTCGTCGGGTTCGCTGAGCTCCGCCGGGCCGGTCTGGGCCGCCTTCTTGATGAGGCGAAACTCGACGACAGCGAGTGAGCCGTACAGCACAGTGAAGACGACGAGCGAGATCAGCACTTCGATGCCCGTCACGCCGGGTGAGACCCCATCGGCGGTTTCAAGCAAACCGAAGACCAGCCACGGCTGACGCCCCATTTCGGTGAACACCCAGCCGACGATCATCGCGCCGAGCGAGAGCGGGAACGACCATATTGCGGCCTTCCACACCCACGTGTTGGTGGGCAGCTTGCCCTTGCGGGTGAGCCACAGGCCAACGACAGCGACGAGGATGTGAACGAGCCCCATGCCGATCATCCAGCGGAATGACCAGTAGGTGACCCAGATGATCGGCGCGTAGTCTCCGGGGCCGTAGAGCGTCTGGTACTGCTCCTGGAGGTTGTTGATTCCCTCGACCGTTCCGTTGAACGTGTGTGTCGACAAGAAAGACAGGAGATACGGAATCCGGATCGAGAAGAGTTCGTGCACTCCGTCTGGCGTGCCGAGGGTAAAGATCGAGAATGACGCGTCCGCACCGGTGGACGTTTCGTACATGGCTTCAGCAGCAGCCATCTTCATGGGCTGAGTCGCCACCATCGCAAGGCTCAGCTGGTCGCCGGCGATCGTCGTGAGGCCACCGGAAACGAGCATGGCCCACAGACCGAACTTCAACGCAGGTCGCATCGTGTCGAGGTGCTGGTTCCGTGACAAATGCCAGGCGGCCACCGTGATGATGAGTCCGGCCGAGACCATGAAGCAGGCGAAAATCGTGTGGGGGAAGGCCGCGAGTGCAACGGGGTTGGTGAGCAGTTCCCAAATACTGGTGAGCTCCGCCCTGCCCTTCTCCTCGTTGATGGTGAATGCCACAGGATTTTGCATGAACGCGTTCGCCGCGATGATGAAATATGCCGAGAGGATGCTTGCGGTTGCGACGATCCAGATGGTCGCGAGGTGGAGCTTCGCTGGCAGCTTGTCCCAACCGAAGATCCACAGCCCGATGAAGGTTGCCTCCAGAAAGAAGGCGAGCAGGCCCTCGAACGCCAGTGGGGCGCCAAACACGTCACCGACGAACCGCGAGTAATCAGACCAGTTCATTCCGAACTGGAACTCCTGCACGATCCCGGTGACGACACCCATTGCGAAGTTAATGAGGAAAATCTTGCCGAAGAAGTGAACGAGCTGCAGGTAGTGCGCCTTACCTGTTTTCACCCACGCCGTCTGGAAGATCGCAACGGTGAGCGCCATGCCAATCGTGAGAGGCACGAACAGGAAGTGGTAAATCGTCGTGAGTCCGAACTGCCAACGAGAAAGCAGCAGCGGGTCGAGCAGGTCGTTCACATTCCCTCCACAAAGTTTTCTACGCCGCGTAGAAAACGTTTCGCTTCGAGCCTAGACCAACTTCTACACGATGTAGAACTAATTTCTACCAAGCGTAGAACTTTCGTGGAACTGGCCGTATCCTTAACGCATGGCAACACTGGGTGAGCTCGAACGATCGGTCATGGATGCGCTTTGGAGCACAGAGGGTACCCTCAGTGCAAATGAGCTTCGTGACCGCCTGGATTCGAGTCGTGGATCGAAAGAGGTTGCCGTCACCACGGTGCTGACCGTGCTCTCCCGGCTCGAGAACAAGGGCTTCGTCGAGCGCGACCGCTCAAGCCGACCTCACCTTTACCGCTCGGTCACCACGCGCGCCGAACACACGGCCGACCTCATGCACGAGGTACTGGGAACCGCGCCCGACCGTGAAGCTGCACTTGCGCGCTTCATCGGCCAGGTCAGCCCGGAAGAGGCGGAAACCCTGCGCACCTTGCTGAGCGGCGCACACAACTCGTAACAGTAAGCTCGGCAAGGTGATGTTCGCCGCTTCCGTCGTGCTTGCCCTGCTTGCACTGACTCTCGCCTGGCCGGTTCCCTTGGTCCTCGCGCGCGCAGCCTGGCCATCCCGAGCGCCAGGAACCGCACTCGTACTCTGGCAGTCCATCGCCCTGGCTGGTGGACTGTCGATGATCGGGTCCCTCGTCACCTACGGACTCATCCCGTTCGGAAACAATCTCATCGCCGGCGCCTTCGAGTTCACCTCACATCTGTTCGCCGGAACATTGCCTCCCGGTGCCAATTTCACGCAGATGTTTGCGCTGTGCCTGGCTGTTCTTCTCACCGGCCACTTGCTGCTCAGCCTTCTCCTTACGCTCGTACGGAGCGAGAAGCAACGCAGCCGACACCTCTCACTGGTCAACCTGCTGAGCGCTCCGCTCGAGGGCAGTCCCCGTACCCGGGTGCTCGACCATCCCTCCCCCGTTGCCTACTGCCTCCCGGGGACATCCAGCTCGGTGACCGTCCTGTCCGAGGGCCTCGTCGCGCTGTTGGATGAGTCCCAGCTTCGGGCGGTGATCGCGCACGAGAACGCGCACCTCGCCCAGCAGCATCATCTCGTGCTTATTGCGTTCAAGTCCTGGCACAGCGCCCTGCCGTGGTTCCCGATCGCGAACCGTGCGGAAAACGCGGTTGCGCTGCTCGTGGAGATGCTCGCCGACGATCAGGCGCGACGGGCGACCGATGATCGAACGCTGGCGACGGCCATCGCCCTGGTCGGCTCCGGCGCGGCAACCGACCCCACCGCTCCGGAACTGAGCTGGGCGAACCGCGGTGAGATCGAGCCAGGCCTTGTTGGGCCCCGGGTGGCACGCCTGCTGACCCAACAGCATCCGCTCTCGTCCAGCGCTCGCGGAACCGTTCTCGGTGCAGCAACGGCTCTCCTGGTCATTCCCACCGTGCTGTTAGTGCTCATCTAATGCCCCTAAGCTTCGCATCGTGAACGAGATCCTGAGCTGGCTGCTTGACGTCGTACAAAGCGTCGATCCTGTTCTTCGAACACTGCTGGCCGGGGTTGCCATCCTGCTGGAGACGAGCGTGCTCGTCGGACTGATTGTGCCGGGCGACACTGTCGTCATTGTGGCGAGCACAGCGGTTGAGGGCCCGGCGCAGTTCGTCGGACTGGTCGCGGCCGTGGTCATCGGGTCGCTTGTCGGCGAGAGTATCGGTTTCGCCCTGGGCAGGTACTTTGGTCCTCGCATTCGAGCCAGTCGACTTGGTTCGAAGATCGGCGCGCGCCAGTGGGTTCGCGCCGAGAACTATCTCGACCGGCGAGGAGGGATCGCCGTGTTCATCTCGCGGTTCCTGCCGGTGCTGCACTCGCTCATCCCGCTCACGGTGGGAATGAGCACGATGTCCTATCGGCGATTCATCAGCTGGACGATCCCGGCCTGTGTGCTCTGGTCGGTGACGTATGTTTCGGTTGGGTCGGCAGCCGCTGGCACCTACCGGCAGCTCGCTGACCAGCTGCACTACGCGGGCTACATCTTCGTGGGCATCATTGCGGCATTCTTGGCAATCGCTTACGCGGTGAAGGTGGTGCTCAAACGCACCCAGGAGCGGCACATGAATCGACCGGGCGATGGCGACGCCAACACCATCGACGTCGACTGAGTCGCAAAGGACGCGAATGATTGAGTGCGAGCATGCCAGACTTGAGCCGTGAAGTCACCCGATAAGCCCGGCATTCCGGCCCCGATTGCAGCGTTGAGGCTGCACCGGGCTGCGCGGATCGACGACGCGTTCCTGGAGTGGCGCGCACAACGCGGCCGGCGCCGAGGCCTCCAAGCCACCGTGATCCCGTACACCGGTTACGGTTCGACGACGTGGGTGCGCGTGCTCGCACGCGTGCTTCTCACGAAGCCCGACCTCTCCCGAGCGGCGACTCCCGCCCAGCGCGTTCGGGGCTGGCGGAGCTTCACGAGCATTCCCGTTGTCGGCGCAGAGGTCACCATTACGGTCGGCGCTGAAACCCACGTGGTCACAGCCGACCGAGGCGGCGTTGTTGACGCCCGGCTCGCTGTTGAGCTGGCACCGGGATGGCAGCAGATCACGCTCCAGGCTGAAGACTCCCGCCCGGTCGTCGAGAACGTCTTCATCGTGGCACCGACCGTGCGGTTCGGTGTCATCTCCGACATCGACGACACCGTCATGGTGACAGCCCTCCCCCGCCCGCTGGTCGCCGCGTGGAATACGTTCGTGCTCGACGAGCACGCCCGAACACCGGTACCGGGGATGGCCGTGTTCCTCGAGCGGATTGTTCGGGAGCACGCCGGTTCACCGGTGATCTACCTCTCCACCGGGGCCTGGAACGTGGCTCCAACGCTGTCGCGTTTCCTCACTCGTCACCTGTACCCGTCCGGCGCGCTGCTGCTCACAGACTGGGGTCCAACCCACGACCGCTTCTTCCGCAGCGGACGCGCCCACAAGGCAACGAATTTGCGCCGACTCGCCGAAGAGTTCCCTGAGATCAAGTGGCTCCTGGTCGGTGACGACGGGCAACACGACGAGGAGCTCTATGGTGAGTTCTCGGCTGAGTTTCCTAACAACGTGGCGGCCGTTGCGATTCGACAGCTGTCCCCCGGCGAAGCAGTTCTGGCCGGAGGACGCTCAAAGCCCGAGGAACACGCCACGAGAATTTCTTGGGTGTATGCGCCCGACGGCGCTGGCCTGTTGCAACAACTCGACGCAATCGACCTGGCGTAACCACACCGAGCACACGCTCATAGATCGATAGGCTCCACCAGTTCCGGACCATCGTTCTTGACGCTGTTGACCGTCTTGGAAACGGCGTGATAGCCGAGGTCGTGTGCGACGTCGAATGACGTCTGGTCGAGAAGGCTGAGAAGGTCGCGAGGCGAGAGCTCGTTGCCCAGCCAGGCGTCGTAGCTGTCCGGAGTGAGGCAGGCAGGCATACGATCGTGAACTTCGCCCGGAGCCACGTGCGCGTCACGCGTGATGATGGCCATGGAGAGCCGCCAGTAGTCCGGGTCGTCCGGGCTCTTGGCGCGATCAGCCCACGCCCGAATGATGCCGGCCATGGCGAGGTCTGAGGTTTCGCTGGAGATGAAGTACGGCTGCTTTCCGCCGTTCTGAACCTGCCACTCGTAGTAGCCGGCAGCCGGCACGAGGCATCGGTGCGACGCAAACGCTCCCTTGAACAGCCCGTTCGTAGCGACGGTTTCGATACGGGCATTAATGATGGGCTTTCCACCGCCGAAGGTGGGCGATGAGGGCGACACGATGCCCCAGCGGACGAGGTCAAGCTCGCGCTCCCCGCTGCGCTCACGAATGACCGGCACCGAGTCGGTCGGAGCCACATTCCAGGACGGCCTCCACTCCGGCGCGGGCCGACCTGTCGTCGTCATGAACTCACGAATGAGGTCGTCGGTGTCTTTGTTCATCGCGAATCGTCCGCACATAGCTCCATCTTGGCGCACCGCACCGACATCCGTTCTTGTCATATTGAGACGGATGTCGGTGCCATGGGTGAGAATCGTCGCATGGCAAGGCAGCCCGGCGGCAACGACATCGCTCGACTGCGCCTGCGCGCGCAGCACATCGTGTCGGCAACCGGCTCGAGCCCTGTGGACGCCGTCAGTCACATGCTGGCGATGCAAGGTCAGGACCTCCCGGGCACGCTATGGGCGATCGGACTTCGATCGCACGCAACCGAGAGCCAGGTACGAGACGCGTTCGACAGCGGTGACCTCGTTCGAAGCTGGCCCATGCGCGGGACGCTGCACGCACTTACACCTCACGACCTTCGACTGCTACTCCCCCTCTCACGCGACCGTGTCGTGTCGTCACTCGCTGCCCGGCATCGTGAATTGGGCATCGATTCGAACGATGTCGCCGTAGCGGAGCACGCCGCCGAACAAGCTCTCAGCGAAGCTGGCGCCCTGTCGCGCAAGGACTTACTGGCCGCCTTCGAGAGGGCCGGACAATCCACGGCCGGTCAACGGGGTACCCATCTCCTCTTCTTGCTCGCCCACGCTGGTCTGGTGTGTCTCGGCCCGTTTCGAGGAAAGGAACAGCTCTTCGTCCTGTTCGAGAGGTGGGGACCGGCGGACGCGCCTCTCCCCGACCGAGAGGAAGCCCTGGCACGTGTCGCCCTGCGATACTTCCAGTCACACGGCCCCGCGACGGTCGAGGACCTGGCGTGGTGGACGAAGCTGACCCTGACCGACGCACGATGGGGAACCGCGGCAGTGCGGGAGCGGCTTGCCGTTTTCTCCATCGGCGGCCGTAAGTATTTCGCTTCTCCCGACACGGCTGACCCCAGCCCTCGCGCACCCGGTGCACGCTCCGTCGTTACCCTGCCCGGCTTCGATGAGTTCATCCTCGGTTACACCGATCGCTCTGCGGCACTCGCGGCTGAACATTCGTCCCTCATCGTCCCAGGCAACAACGGCGTCTTCAAACCCACCGTGGTCATCGGCGGTCGGGTGGTCGGTACCTGGACGCGCCTGGACCGCCCTCGAACGGTTGAGGTCAGCGCGCATCTCTTTCGGCGTCTCACCGATGCCGAAGAACACTCGCTGGCTCGCGCGTTCGACGCATACGTTGAATTCCGCGGCCGCCCGGTGACGCTCGCGGTGAGCGCCCATCCCCTGGTGACGACCGACACCGTTTTCGCCGGGTAACCTGAGGGCCATGCACCTGCCCGCCGCTTTTTCCCCGACTCGGCTTCGCACCGCGAGTCGGGTTCCGCTGCTGCAGGTCGTCAAGACGTCTGTCGCTACCGTCGCGGCGTGGTTTGTCGCCGTCCTTGTGCTTCCATCGGAGCTGCCGATCTTCGCGGCGATCGCCGCGCTTCTCGTTGTGCAGCCGAGTGTCAACCAATCCTTCGGAAAGGCGGTGGAGCGCAGCGTCGGGGTCATTACCGGTGTCGTGATCGCCTCGCTCATCGGGTTGCTCTTCAGCGGTCAGACCTGGGTCATCCTCCTCGCCATCGTTGTGTCCATCTTCTTTGGCTGGGTCTTCCGCCTCACCCCTGGCTCGGCGAATCAGATTCCCATCAGTGCCATGCTGGTGCTCGCGATCGGCGCAGCGACCCCCGGGTACGCGATCGACCGCATCATCGAAACGCTCATGGGAGCCGCGCTGGGCGTCATCGTCAACGTTCTCATCGTCCCTCCTGTCGCACTCGGACCGGCCGAACGCGACGTCAACCTGCTAGCCGGCGAACTTGCCGCAAGCCTCGAACGACTTGCTACAGCCCTGACCACACCGCAAACGGAACGGCAGCTTGACGGGCTCATGATCCAGGCCAGACTGCTGCGCCCGATGCGCGAATCAGCGGCTGCCTCGGTTCAGCAGGGTGAAGAATCGCTGACGCTCAACCCTCGCCGATCGGCACATCGAACCCGATTGGAAACGCTGTCGCACCTCCTCGACCGGTTCAGCCCGATGGTCACCCGGATCATCGGCATGACTCGTGCCTTCCACGATCACTACGACGCCTCACTTCTCGATGAGCCGGTCCTGCAATCCATTGCCATCGAGCTTCGCCGTGCCGCGCACGATCTGCGGCTCCTCACGTCGCCCACATCGGTCGATGTTGAAGCGGATGCCACGGAGCCGGAGTCAGAAATTCCCGCCTTGACGGCACCCCTCCGTATCGCCCGACCGCATCCCGAACACTGGCTCTTGATCGGCTCACTGATGGAGGACTTGCGGCGCATCCGGGAAGAGATCATCGGCGACTGAGCGTCGGTACCGCAACTGCAGTACGCGCAGTGCCGCGCGGTCGATCACCTCGTCGGTGAGCTGCCCAGCGTCAACCGCCGCCGCGATGTCGCGAATAAGCGTTTCTGCGTCGGTTCCGTCCACGTCGGCACTCCCCCGAAGGACATAGAGCAGCAGGGTCGCGCCGGCTGCGAGGGCACGAACCGCGTTTGCCGACGCATCGTGATATTCGGGGTGACCACTGTCTCGGAGCATCAACATGTCGTCGGTGACAATGACTCCATCGAAGTCGAGTTGTTCCCGAAGGATTCGGTACCAGGCGTTGGACAACGATGCTGGAGAATCGTCGACGCGGGAGTATTTCAGGTGACCGATCATGACTACCTGGGCGCCCGCAGCGATCCCTGCCGCGAACGGAATGGCATCCGTCGTCGTCCAGGTTTCGATATCGATTGATGTTTCGGGAATGGAGGTGTGCGAATCACCCGGAGCACGGCCGTGGCCGGGGAAATGCTTGAGGGTGCTGAGTACACGTCCGGTTTCACCTGAGACCGCAGCGGCCACCCGCTCGGCTGCAGCCGCCGGTGTCTCGCCCAACGCGCGACCGTAGATGAACGAGTCGGGATCCGCGGTCACGTCGGCCACGACGCCGAAGTTGAGGGTGACTCCCGCAGCTGCCAGCAGCCGCGCGCGCTCGGCGAAAGCCTCCTGCGTCTCGGCGGCGGGCCGGTGTTTGAGAGTCACGGACGACGCGAAATCGTCGTCGGCGATACGGCGGACGAGACCGCCCTCCTGATCGATGGCGATCAGCGGTGGGAACTCGGTATCGATCGTGGCACCCGCGCCCAGCGCGACGATGCCCGACAGCGTCGGGGCGATGTTGTCGGGCATCAGGATCAGGCCCCCGGGCTCATGCGCAGACACGAAGGCGCGAAAATCGGATGCCGTCGTGCCGGGGACGTGCAGCATGAGAAGGCTCGAGATCTTCTGCGTGCGGTTCATCCGAGCGAGCCGGCGAACCGATGCGTCATAACTCGTGCTCATCGCACCCCCGGTCGGATGATGGTGACACCGGCCGGGCTGGTTCCGGCCTCCATGGCCATCATGGCGGCAGGTGCATCATCGAGGTGGAGCGAGCGGGTGACAAGGTCCTGGGGACGAAGCCGTCCGGATGCCACGAGCTCGAGCATGGTGGGGTATTCAGCCGCGCTCATCCCATGGCTGCCCACAATGGTCAGTTCGCCCGCGATGACGTCGCCCATCGGGATGCGGGGCGCATTGGCAAAGAGGCCGACCTGAACATGGCGACCACGACGGGCCAACGACCGTAGGGCCACCGCCGTAGTGCGCTCCCGCCCGAGGGCCTCGAGCGACACGTTCGCGCCGTCTCCGGTGAGGTCCCGCACGAGCGCCACGACCTCGTCGTCGGTCAGGTCGGTCGAGTTGACGACATGCTCGGCACCAGCAGCCTCAGCCAAATCAAGCGCCTGTGCTGAAATGTCGACCCCGATCACACGGGCACCGAGGGCGGTCGCAATCATGACGGCACTTAGTCCCACCCCGCCGCAGCCGACGACGAGTACCCACTCGCCCTGTCGCACCTGTGCCTGTGCGGCGAGCCCTCGGTAGGAGGTGGCGAACCGGCAACCCAGAATCGCGGCGGCACCCGCATCGAGCGCGTCGGGCACCACGATCAGGTTGACGTCAGCCGACGTCACCACGACGCGTTCGGCGTACGACCCCCAGTGGGTGAACCCCGGCTGGGTTTGGTTACGGCAGACTTGCCCGTTGCCGCCGAGGCACTCGGGGCAGCGACCGCAAGCGCATACGAACGGCACCGTCACCCGCTGGCCCGGCCGGAAGCGGGTAACTCCTGCGCCGATACTCTCGATGCGGCCGACGAACTCGTGGCCGGGCACATGCGGCAGCGCCACGCCATCGTCGTGGCCCGTCCACGCGTGCACGTCGCTGCGGCAGAGCCCGGTCGCTTCGACCGCAATCACGACGCCTCCGTCTGGCGCGACTGGATCGGGGACCTCCCCCACGATCGGCATTGAGGAGAACGATTCGTAGTAGACGGCGCGCATCAGGCCAGTATCCCGCAACCCGGGTTCCGTGCTCCACTACGCTGGGATTCGCCGGATCACGTACGACCTGGCCGACGACTGCGCCGGAGGGATGTATGGACGCGACGGCGGAAACTGTCAACCAGATCATTCGGTTTGTCGACCTGGCTGGCGTGCTCGCGAACGCGATCCTCGGCGGCATCGCAGCGCGGTCGGCGCGACTCGATCTTGTCGGCTTCGTGATCCTTGCCGTGATGAGTGGGCTTGGCGGCGGCCTGATTCGAGACACGCTCCTCCAACAGGGCCCTCCGGTCGCTCTCACCGACCCGGCTTATCTGGGCCTCGCCATTACCGGCGCCATGATCGCCTTCTTCGTTCCATTTCGCGGCACCTGGTCGCTACGATCGCTCATCCTTCTCGATGCTCTCGCGGTCGGGTGTTGGGCAGCGGTCGGTGCGCAGAAAACGCTCGACGCCGGGCTCGGCTGGCTGCCTGCCATCGTCATGGGCATCATTACGGCTGTCGGCGGTGGTGCCGTCCGCGACGTCATGCTGCTCCGCATCCCTCGGATCTTCGGCGGCAACACCCTCTACGCCACCAGTGCGCTCGTCTCGAGCGTCGAGATGGTTGTGCTCTCCAAACTCGGCCTACCGAGTCTGGGTTCGGCGGTAGCGATGGCGACCGGTGCAGTACTTTCCCTGTTGGCTCGACGATACGGCTGGACCCTTCCCACCGAGATTCGCATCCCGCGCCCGCGACTCATCAGCGACTTCCGCAAGCGTCGCCGCACAGCACGCGACGAGCATGAACCTGGCGAGGTGCCCGACAGCTGATCAACGCTGGACTCCTCCTCGCTCGCGCCGTAGCCTGAGGTGGTCCGGGCGGGTACCGGAAGATATCCGCCAGAGAATCTCGAGGAAGAGTTCACCATGGCCACCATCCACGAACACGAACCGCCATACTCCGTCGGCTATTTCATCGGCAGTCTGGCGTCGGCGTCAATCAACCGGCAGCTGGCCGGAGCACTGGTCAAAATCGCGCCTGCGGAATTGCAGATGCGGGAGATTCCCATCGGCAACCTTCCCTTGTACAGCTACGACTATGACGCAGACTATCCGGCGGTTGCACGTGAGCTGAAGCAGTCGATCGCTGACGTTGATGCCGTTCTCTTCGTGACCCCCGAGTACAATCGCTCGATTCCTGGGGCGCTCAAGAACGCCATCGACTGGGCCAGTCGGCCGTGGGGCGACAACTCGTTCGCCCACAAGCCGTCCGCCGTCATTGGCGGTTCTATCGGCGCGATCGGCACCGCTGTCGCCCAGCAGAACCTTCGCAGCGTACTCAGCTTCTGCAATTCACCCCAGATGAATGCCCCCGAAGCGTACCTGCAGATCACGCCTGGTCTCATTGCCGAAGACGGCACCATCACCAATGACGGCACGCGACAGTTCCTGACCGACTGGATGCAGGACTTCTACCAGTTCATCACCCGAGTACTTACCGTCACGCCACGCCGCTGAGCGTTTCTACACAGCATCGAGGTAGTACCACTGGCGCTTCTCACGAACGAATCGGCTGACCTCGTGCTGGTCACTTCGCCCGTCAGGGCCTTTAGAAAACGCGCGAAACTCCACCGTCCCTTCTGTGTCCAAGGGCCCGCCGCGGTGCTGGGAGAGAATGTCCAATCGATACCAGATCACGTCCTGATCAAGGTCGAGGCGGGCAGGACGCGTTGACGGATGCCACGTGGCACGCAAGTACGTCGCGTCGCCCACCGCAAATGCCGAAAAGCGAGACCTCATCAGTGCCTCCGCCGTGGGCGCCGACTTCGCACCTGCGTGGAACGGACCACAGCACGACCCATAGGTATTCCCGCTCAGGCATGGGCACCGGTCTGCCGCGGAACGTGGCGGTGGAGGAAGAGAAGTCACATCACCCATTATCTGGCGTCTGATGCAGAGAACGTCGCCCACGTCAACCCCTCTCTTTCCCTCTTTCTCTCGGCTTACATGGGATTGCGGCTTGAAGGGGGCTCTCAATGACGATAAGTACAGCAGGACAGTCGAAAACAGCGACGCGAAGTGGGCGCGGAGCCCGAGCGGCACGACCCCGCCAGGCCGAACTCGAAGTGTTGCCACTCTCCGATGACGAGTGGCGGGTCAACGATCCGGCTCGAGCAGAACGCGATGGTATTCCGCTGGTGGGATTCATCAAGAAGATCGACGAGATGTTCGAGGTCACCCAGCTTGGAGCGCCCCACGAGCACCTGCGTTTCAGCACCTTGGCGATGGCCGTCGCCTACCTGCAGTGGCCGGGGTCAGGTGCGGCGTAGCATTTCCGTGTGAGCACACGTGACAACGATGCAGAATTGGAAATGCGCATCGGCGCTCTTCTTGGCGCCACGCGTGATCGCCTGAGCGCAGGCCACGCGCGGGATGAAGCACTCGCCACCTTCGTTCCCCAGCATCGCGGGCGCCTCTTCACGAAGAAAGCGGCTATGCAGCCAGGTGGTCGGGTGTGGCGACTGGGTGTTCTCCTGTTGGATACGAACGCTGACCTATACGTGACCGGGCACACGACTCGAGCGCTTGACCCCGGACGCCCGGCCTATCAATCAGTCTCAGCCGAACAACGTCGGGAATACCGGGGAGCAGCATTTCGCGGAAAATTCGCGAAGGGCGAGACGGTGAATTTCGATGCCACACCGATAGAGCTGAATGTCGCGCACTTGCGGAACTCGAGCGGTGTGCTGTTCGTCCGAAATGACACGCCGCTGGTGCGCTGGAGCACCACGGCCACTGATGACGCAGCAATCGAACTTGCGGACTATCTGACCGACCGCTCCGACCTGCTGCTGGAGCCGCCCGAGGGCACCTGATCGACTGCGGCGCCGCTTCCGGCGGAGAAGCGACGGGGTGATGTATTCGCCGTCCCTTGGGCTGTGTCCTGTAACTCTAGGAATGTGCTTGAGCGGCGTCAGCGCGCTCGCCCGGTGCGTTCGGGGTCCAGCCGAACCATCCGGCGTCGTCAGCGGTCGGGGCCACCGTCCAATCACCGCACGCAAAAACGGACTCAAGCTCGTATACGTTGGGCGCACCATCAGGAATCCACGACGGTGCTGACCGACGCGGGACTTCAATGCATTCATCCGAAGCCAAGGCGGACCCGCTCTGAAGCAGAAGCACCGCATCTTCCGCATCCTCCATGGTGGAAGTCAGCAACGTGATCTTCGTGGCGTCGTCGGGGACCCATTCAGGGTGGACTGCTGAGCTTTGGGAAAGCGCGTGGACGTCGTCAAACGATGCTGTCGACTGCTTCCCCAGAACGCCGAGGGCCGAACACCCGGTCAAGAGCATGCCACCCACGACTGTCATGGCAGCGACACTCAAGGATTTTGTAGTGAGATTGATCATGGAACCAGCATGCATTGAGACGTTCGAGGGGCGCGTCGGACCTCAGAATGATTCCCATCCCTCGTTGGGATGACACATGCCCATGCACCGCACAAGATGGCGGTTCTTGTCGAAGCGCTGTGTGGCGAGCTCCCACTGACGGGGATGTCGACCCCACTACCAGCCGTTTCAGGTAGACAACCGCGCCATGCGAGCCTGGCGCGAGCTTGACGCACGCATCCGCACCTTCGCCGAAGGTGCAGGCGCCACCGACCGCCACCGTCTGTCCGTTCTTCAGCCACCCCGATGTGTGCTCACCTCTCGCTGGAGTCGCCCGCCGATTATGGTGTCTGCGGCGAGACAGAGGGGCTCATGTGGCTATGAGTGCAACATAAACTCTGATTCGCTGTCCGATGTGAACAGGGGGATGCACAAGCTTCACGGAAGGCTGAAGGCCGGACCGCGCTCGAGAACCGCTTTCATGAAAAACCCCCTGAGAACAAGTGTTCATCAGGGGTTTTGGTGGATCTGAGGGGATTCGAACCCCTGACCCCCTGCATGCCATGCAGGTGCGCTACCAGCTGCGCCACAGACCCATTTCGGCTACTTCGATCGCTCGAAGCAACCTGTTTAGATTACTACACAATCGCGAATGTTCCGAATCGAGCAGCAACCTGAGCGTTACTCGGCTGAGGCGGTCGCCGGTTCTTCGATTGGGAGCACCGGGCAGTCCTTCCACAGGCGCTCGAGCGAGTAGTACAGTCGCTCCTCCTCATGGAAAACGTGTACTACGAGGTCGCCGAAGTCGATGAGAACCCATCGCCCCTCGGAGCGACCTTCACGGCGAAGCGTCTTGTGGCCGGCTGCGTTGAGCTGGTCTTCAATTTCGCCGGCGACTGCCGTGACATTGCGCTCGTTGCGGCCAGTGGCGATGAAGAAGACGTCAACGAACGGAAGAGGTTCGGAGACGTCAAGAGCGACGAGGTCCTCGGCGCCCTTGTCTTGGGCTGCCTTAACGGCGATGTTGAGCTGTTGAAGTGTAGATTCGCGTGCTGTCACTGGGAAGTGGCCTTTCTGGGGTTATTGCGACTGGAAAGCGCCGGCCGCAATACCGACGATGATGACCGACAACACGGCGACAGCCAGAACACCGGCGGTGATCGCCAGGATGAGGAGGAGTCGGTTGCTGCGCGCCGGTGCCGGAGGGGTGATGACGTCTCGAGTCGCAGTGTGCGTGGAGACGGCGCGACTGGCCGAGACGGGGGTGCCGGCGGTTGCCGGCCGGCTCTCGTCTTCGTCGTCAAACATCGCGTCGATGTCTGACTTGTCGAAACTGTTCGGGTGGTTTCCCGTCGAACCATTGCCGCTCGGAATGTCAATGGAGCCGGTGACGACCACACCGCCCTGTGCGGATAGGGGTCCGGTGAATGGATCACCCGACGGCATTGCGGGAAGGATAAGCGAGCTGGTGCCCACTCCGTTTCCGGCTTCCTCCAGACCTCGCGCAATGATCTGGTCAAAAGGTTGCTCGAGCTCTGTGTGGAGCTGATCCCGTTTCGGCGCCGACGGATCGAGTACGGCTTCGCCGAAGCTGCTTGCCAACTGTGGTTCGGCGTCGTCTTCTGCGACTATCGGAGCTGGCGTGAACGCGGCCAGACCGGCCTCACGGTCTGCAACTGGAAGACCAAATGAAGTGCGCTTTGAACCGGCACCCCCTTCATCGCCATCGGAAGCCGGAACTATCGATTCCTCGTCGAGGACGTCCGAGCGAACTGCAGATGCCGGTACGAAAGCAGGGAACCGCGATGGTTTGGGCGTGGTGGCCGGCTTCTCGGTCGGCGTCACCTGCGTCACGTCGACGTCGACGTGATCGGACGAACTCGGCTTCTTCGCCGGCGTCTCGGGCACGGTTGCAGGCTTGGCGGGCGACACGCCAGCCGGAGACGGCTTCCCGCTCTCCGTCGGTTCCACGAGAGGTGGAACGATCGTCACCGACGCTGTGCGAACTCGCTCAAGGTCTCGAGCCTGGCGACGGGTCAGCGGCCTCCCTGCTGCTGCTGCTTCTTCTAGAACCTTCACCTGATCCGTCGTCAGCGCGGGCTCAATGGAGGCTGAGTCGTTCTCCGGACCAGCGACATCAGGGATCTGTCCACCGGGAACAGCCGACGTCGTCGATGCGCGTCGTGATCGTGGTTCGGGTGTCGCGTCGGTCGTGCGCTGCTGCTCACGCAGCTGGCGACGAGAGAGCGGTTGCTCGTCGGGCAGCGGGGTCATGCATTACTCCGATACAGGTGGTGTTTGGTGATGTACTGAACGACACCGTCGGGAACCAAATACCAGACCGGGAAACCCCGGCTCACCCGGCTCCGACAGTCGGTCGACGATATCGCCAGGGCCGGAACTTCCAACAAGCTTACGTCCTGGCTCGGCAATCCCGAAACGCTCAGTGTATGTCCCGGTCGACTCACAGCCACGAAGTGTGCGAGAGACCAGAGCTCTTCGACGTCTTTCCAGTTCAAAATCTGAGCGACAGCATCAGCACCGGTGATGAAGAACAACTCGGCGTCTGGTCGATCGCGGTGTAGATCCCGAAGGGTGTCAATTGTGTAGGTGGTCCCTTGTCGGTCGACGTCGACACGACTGACCGTAAACCGCGGATTCGATGCGGTTGCGACCACTGTCATCAGATAACGATGTTCGGCTGGCGTCACAACGTTCTTGTGCCACGGCTGCCCGGTCGGTACGAAGATGACCTCGTCGAGATCGAACGACTGAGCTACCTCACTTGCCGCAACGAGGTGCCCGTGGTGGATGGGATCGAATGTTCCCCCCATGACGCCCACTCGCGGCGGGCGTGGCGCAGCTGCCATCGGGCGCTAGTGGCCGTGTCCGGGCTCAGCGGCGGCTTTGGCGGACCGTGAAGTGCTGTGGCGGTTTGCGACGTCGCGGTAGCTGAACGTAGCCAATGCGAGAAACAGGAAGACAATGCCGGCGATGACCGCGTACATCCAGGTGGGCATGGGCAGTTCGGTGTGTGAGGCTGCTTCCGCGAGAAGGATTGTCGCAAACGACATCTGTACTCCATTCGATTCTGGCGCTTAGGTGCGCCGTGATCAGTCTACCGACTAACGGCGCACCTGGCCGGTACCCCGTACCGTCCACTTCGTACTCGTCAGTTCAGAAACGCCCATCGGTCCACGTGCGTGCAGCTTTTGGGTGGATATTCCAACTTCGGCGCCGAATCCGAACTCACCACCGTCGGTGAAGCGGGTTGATGCATTCACCATGACGACCGCAGAATCTACTTCGGCCAAGAAACGTTCGGCATTTGACACCGACTCCGTAATGATCGACTCCGTGTGACCAGTCGAAAAGGTGCGGATGTGATCGATGGCTTCCGTCATGTCGTCGACAACGCGCACGGATATCTCCAGACTCATGTGCTCGGTCGACCAGTCCTCGTTCGTGGCGGGGAGAGCATCCGGCCAGATGGAGCGAGTGATCTCGTCGCCGTGAATCGTGACCCCAGCTTCCGCCAGCGTCCGAAGGACGGAGGGAAGCAGCCGTTCGGCTGCTGATGCGTGTACAAGAACCGTTTCGACCGCGTTGCAGACGCTCGGCCGCTGCACTTTCGCGTTGTGCACGATATCGGCTGCCCAGTCCGCTCGCGCGGTTTCATCCAAATAAATGTGG
Source organism: Okibacterium sp. HSC-33S16 (assembly GCF_024171565.1). Taxonomy (GTDB): domain Bacteria; phylum Actinomycetota; class Actinomycetes; order Actinomycetales; family Microbacteriaceae; genus Mycetocola_A. Next base: position 766,023 of record NZ_JALJZZ010000001.1, on the reverse strand, counting down.
ACGACGCCCGCGCCGGTTTCAATCACCGGAACGCGAGACTCCGTAACCACGGTCTGAATCAGCGAGGCACTCCCCCGTGGAATCAAGACATCGACCAGGCCGCGCGCTTGCATCAGCCGGTTTGCGCCGTCACGGCCAAATTCGTCTATGGTCTGCACGGCGCCAGACGGCAGTCCAACCGCTCCCAAGGCATCCTGAATGACCTCCACGAGTTGCCCATTGGTGTTCTCTGCAGCGGAACCACCACGCAGAACAACCGCGTTCCCGCTCTTCAACGCGAGCGCAGCGATGTCAACCGTGACGTTCGGGCGGGCTTCGTAGATCGCACCAACGACCCCAAAAGGGACACGGATCTGATCGATCCGTACTCCGTTCGGCAGGCGAGAGCCGCGAACGCTCTGGCCAATGGGGTCAGTCAGCGCAGCGATCTCCCGCACGGAGTCAGAGAGAGCAGTGAGGCGTGCGCCATCCAGTCGGAGGCGGTCGAGCAGGCCACTCGTGAGACCCTTCTTCTCACCGCTGTCCAAATCCTTTGCGTTGGCCGCAAGGATTTTCCCGGAAGCCTCGGCGAGACCGACCGCTATTGCTTCAAGCGCAGCGTTCTTGAGCTCTCCGGACGCCGTGGCCAGGAGCCGCGATGCCTCACGTGCGATCAGAAGCCGTTCATCGAAAGACACTCCATGCCCCGGGTCAGCGAGCGATCTCGAAGTAGGCGAGAAGGGGGTTGCGGCGACGGTGTCGGTCATACCCCCGATTTTAGCCAGCCACCAGCCGGCTTGACGACACGGTCGTTGGGAACGAACCAGGTGCCGACCTGCTCCCCCGCCAGGGCACGAGCCACATTTCCTGTCGAGGTGATCAACACACCGGCACCCGCTTCTGCCGCCAGCCGTGCTGCGGAGACCTTGGTCGACGCGCCGCCGGTGCCAACGCCGGCTGCACCGATGTCTCCGAAGGTGACACCCGCCAGGCTGTCGGAGCGATCGATCTCGCCGATCGCTTCGGCTCCGGGCTCGGACGGTGGCTTCGTGTACAGAGCGTCGACATCGCTCAAAAGAACGAGGGCATCCGCGCCGATCAGAATCGACACCAACGCGGCGAGACGATCGTTGTCACCAAAACGAATCTCGTGGGTGGCGACCGTGTCGTTTTCATTAACGATGGGGAGAATTCGAAGAGAAAGAAGGCGTTCCATCGCTCGTTGAGCGTTCGACCGGTGAGCGTCATTCTCGATGTCGCCCGCGGTCAGGAGCACCTGGCCAGCCACGATGTCATAGCGATCGAGGCTGTCCTGGTAGCGGTAGATCAAAACGTTCTGCCCCACGGCGGCCGCTGCTTGTTGCGTGGCCAGGTCTGTCGGTCGGTTCGTCAAGGACAAGTACGGCATCCCAGTGGCAATCGCACCACTGGATACGAGAACGATCTCGGTCCCGCGGTTGTGAGCCGCGGCAAGCGCATCAACAAGTGGTGCGATCTGACCAGCGTTGTCGCCACTGATCGATGACGAACCGACCTTCACGACAACCCGACGCGCCGACGCCAGGCCAGCTCGATCCGCAACGGTCATGCGCTATTTGTCCCCTTCAGTCCCGTCCGACGCAGCGTCGGCTGCTTCATCCGCTTCGTACTGGTCGCGCCAGAGCCCGGCCTCACGTTCACGAATGAGCTCGGCACGAGCTTCAGACTTGGCGTCCATACGCTCAAAATATTCTTCGCGGCGCTGGTTCCGGGTTGGGCGGTTGTTGGCGTCGAGACGAGCATCGAGACCACGCGGGGTGGTGATGAGCTCAGCGGACGAGGTGAGTGTCGGCTCCCAGTCGAAGACAACGCCATTTTCGAGGCCGATGATGACCGTTGAGCCACCGACCGCTCCGGCCTTGAAGAGACCATCCTCCACACCGAGCTTCGCGAGCCGGTCCGCGAGGAACCCCACTGCTTCATCATTGGTGAAGTCGGTCTGCTGAACCCAACGCTCAGGTTTGGCCCCGCGCACGCGGTAAACGTTGCCGAAGCTGCCACCTTCCACGGTGATGGTGAATTTCGATTCATCGACGGGACGCGGACGAATCACGATGCGCGGATGAGCCGCTTCCTGCTCGGCCTTTGCCTTGCGAGCCGACTCAACGAGATCGCCGAGCGCGAAGGACAACTGGCGGAGACCCTCGTGGCTCACCGTCGAGATTTCGAATACGCGGTAACCCCGAGCCTCGAGTTCCGGTCTGACCAACTCAGCCAGCTCCTTGCCCTCGGGCACATCCACTTTGTTGAGTGCGATCAGTTGCGGGCGCTCCAGCAGCGGTGTCTGTCCTTCGGGAACTGGGTAAGCACCGAGTTCAGCCAAGATGATGTCGAGGTCGCTGATCGGGTCGCGGCCTGGTTCCAATGTCGCACAATCGAGAACGTGAACGAGGGCCGAACACCGCTCCACGTGGCGAAGGAACTCGAGACCGAGTCCCTTGCCCTCGCTGGCGCCTTCGATCAGGCCGGGTACATCGGCGACGGTGTAGCGGCTATCACCGGACTGCACCACACCAAGGTTCGGGTGGAGCGTCGTGAAGGGGTAGTCCGCAATTTTCGGCTTCGCGGCGCTCATTGCTGCGATGAGGCTCGACTTGCCGGCTGAGGGGTACCCCACTAGAGCAACGTCGGCAACAACCTTGAGCTCGAGAGTAACCGAGCCTTCCCAGCCCAGCGTTCCGAGGAGCGCGAATCCGGGCGCTTTGCGCTTGGTGGTTGCCAGTGCGGCGTTGCCCAGACCGCCTTGGCCCGCCTGGGCGACGACGTACCGGATGCCGGGCTCCGTGAAGTCGATGAGTTCGTTGCCGTCAGCATCCTTGACGACGGTTCCAACCGGAACAGGCAGTTCGAGCTCTTCGCCGTTCGTCCCGGCGCGGTGGTCGCCCATACCGGGTCCACCGTTCTGTGAACTGCGGTGTGGAGACCGGTGGTAGTTGAGAAGGGTCGTTACCTGGGAGTCGGAGACCAGAACGATATCGCCACCGTTACCGCCGTTTCCACCATCAGGGCCGGCCAACGGCTTGAACTTCTCGCGACGCACAGACACGCATCCGTTACCGCCGTTTCCAGCACGCAGGTGCAGAGTCACCTGATCGACGAATGTGGCCACGAGAGCCCTCCCAATTTCTTGTACTTCTACATAAAAAACTCAGGGGCGAGCCGAAGCTCGCCCCTGAGACAAATCCAACAGATGCCTATTCGGCAGCTGCCGTCACGATGTTGATGACCTTGCGGCCGCCCTTGGCGCCGAACTCAACAGCTCCTGCTTCGAGAGCGAAGAGCGTGTCGTCTCCACCGCGTCCGACGTTAACGCCGGGGTGGAAGTGGGTGCCGCGCTGGCGAACGATGATCTCGCCTGCGGAGACAACCTGACCGCCGAAGCGCTTCACGCCGAGGCGCTGTGCGTTGGAGTCGCGACCGTTGCGAGTGGAACTCGCACCCTTTTTGTGTGCCATCTCTGTTCTCCCTCAGGCTTACTTGATGCCGGTGATCTTGACGCGCGTGAGCTCCTGACGGTGCCCCTGACGCTTCTTGTAACCGGTCTTGTTCTTGAACTTCTGGATGTGAATCTTGGGGCCGCGGAGGTTCTCGATGAACTCGGCTGTGACGGTGACCTTGGCGAGCGACTCTGCATCGGTGGTGATCTTGTCACCGTCGACGAGGAGAACAGCTGGCAGTTCAACCTTGCCGTTCTCAATGCTCTTCACGCGGTCCATCGTCACGATGGTGCCGACCTCTACCTTTTCCTGCCGACCACCGGCGCGCACTACTGCGTAAACCACTTCTCGTACCTACTTCTCTGGGGAGCTCGCGCTCCGAGTTGAATCTGTCAAGGAATATTCACTGTGCGGTAGACCCCAGCGGGAAGGGAGGTCAAGCTGACAGAAAACCATGGGCAAAACGCGGGATAAGCCAACGTGCACCAACAGGCAACTTTACTTCATCGCTCCCAATCTCACAAATGCAGCCGGTGCCGTGTCGGAATTCGTAGACTTCAATGCATGACCGTGCTCATCGACCCGCCGATGTGGCCGGCCCACGACACGCTGTGGTCGCATCTCGTCAGCGACACATCGCTCGAGGAATTGCACGAGTTTGCCGAGCATCACCACCTGCCCCCGCGCAGTTTTGATCGGGACCATTATGACGTTCCAGCGGCACGATTCAATGAACTGGTCGAGGGCGGCGCGTCCCCGGTGACCGCAAACGAATTGGTTCGGCGGCTCATCCGAAGCGGTCTCCGTGTGACAGCCAAGCAACGGAAACGGCGACCTCACTCGGAATGAAGTGAGGCCGCCGTCGATGTGATGCCGGAACTACTCAGTCGCTGTAGGCGATGACCCCTGCGCATCGTGGGCAACCGGAGTTCCCGTCAGCGCGGCAGTAGTCACCCGACGACGTCGCGCACGACCGGTTCCCGGCTGCTTCGGTTCGGGAAGCGCGTCGAGAACGGACCCAAGGAGGTCTTCCGCATCACGCGGGTCGACACGCTTGGGCTTGCGGGTCGGCTCCAGCGGAATGTCGAAGATCGACAGTGCAGCCGAGTCCGATGCATCGGCAGCGTGAGCCGTTTCGTCAACGAGTTCAGGCGCGCTCTTTTCGGCCGGAGCGGCTGAGTCGTTTGATCCGTTCGAGTTCGACTGGCCGTTGCGGTTCTGGCCCTTCTGGTTCTTCCGACGGTCGTTGCGCCGTTCGTTACGTGACTCGTTGCGGCGCTCAGGGGCTGCTGCCACGGTCTCGATGAGCTCGTCGGCCGGCTGTTCCTCGTCCGCATGAGCGACGATCGTTGACGCTGCAATCTTGGCGAGAGCGTTCTTTGCGTCGTCGGTGATGGCGTGGGTCGGAACCTTCGGCCCCTGTGCCGCCGCGGTGGAGTTGGCGTTCGGGTTGCCATTCCCGCCATTGCCGTTCGAGTTGCCATTCTTGCCGCGGCGCTTGGTCTCTGGCTGCGGTGTCTGGCGGTGCTTGACGACAGGGTCGTGGTGCACGACGACTCCGCGCCCGGCGCAGACCTCACACGGCTCGCTGAAGGACTCGAGCAGTCCCAAACCCAGCTTCTTGCGGGTCATCTGCACGAGCCCGAGCGAAGTCACCTCGGCGACCTGGTGCTTGGTGCGGTCGCGGCTCAGGCATTCGATCAGGCGTCGCAACACGAGGTCGCGGTTCGACTCGAGCACCATGTCGATGAAGTCGACGACGATGATGCCGCCGATGTCGCGCAGCCGGAGCTGGCGGACGATCTCTTCAGCGGATTCGAGGTTGTTCTTGGTGACGGTCTCTTCGAGGTTTCCGCCTGAGCCAACGAACTTTCCGGTGTTGACGTCAACAACCGTCATGGCTTCGGTGCGGTCGATAACGAGGGAACCACCGGAGGGCAACCAGACCTTGCGGTCGAGCGCCTTCTCAATCTGCTCGGTGATGCGGTACTCGTCGAACACATCGCGGCTACCCTCGTAGCGCTCGACGCGCTCCAGCAGATCAGGTGCCACACCACGGAGGTAGCTCTCGATGACTTCTTGGGCGTCATCGCCGGCGATCAGCATCTTCTGGAAGTCTTCGTTGAAGACGTCACGCACGATCTTGATCAGCAGGTCGGGCTCGGAGTGAAGCAATGCTGGCGCCTGTACGGTCTCAACCTGGCGTGAGATCTCTGCCCACTGGTTGATGAGCCGGTTGACGTCGAGGGTCAGCTGCTCCTGCGTTGCTCCTTCAGCAGCCGTACGGACAATCACGCCGACGTTGTCGGGGAGAACCTCTTTGAGGATCTTCTTGAGGCGGGCGCGCTCCGTGTCGGGAAGCTTGCGGGAAATCCCGTTCATGGATCCGTTGGGAACGTAAACGAGGTAGCGGCCCGGCAGGGAGACCTGGCTGGTCAGTCGTGCACCCTTATGACCGACAGGGTCCTTCGTGACCTGGACGAGAACTCGGTCGCCCGGCTTGAGGGCGAGCTCGATGCGACGCGGCTGGTTTCCGGTCTCGGCAGCATCCCAGTCGACTTCGCCGGAATAGAGCACGGCGTTACGGCCGCGGCCAATGTCAACAAACGCAGCCTCCATGCTCGGAAGCACGTTCTGAACGCGTCCGAGGTAGACGTTGCCGATGAGTGACGCCTCTTCGTTGCGCGCAACGTAGTGCTCAACGAGGACGCCGTCTTCGAGGACACCGATCTGGATCTTGTTGGCCTTGGAGCGGACGACCATCTTGCGGTCGACCGACTCACGGCGAGCGAGAAACTCCGCTTCCGTCACGACGGGACGACGGCGACCGGCATCGCGGCCGTCGCGGCGGCGCTGCTTCTTCGCTTCGAGCCGAGTCGATCCCTTGATGCGCTGCGGCTCGGTGATCTGCTCGACCTCGCGAGGCTCGCGCTGTTCGCGGGGCTGGCGAACCTTGACCACGGTATTGGCCGGATCGTTGGTGCCTGTGCGGCGTTCGTCGCTTGAGCGTCGGCGGGCACGACGACGCACGGTGGATGGCTCATCGTCATCGTCGTCTGGGGCCTCGTCGCGGTAATCATGAGCGGGCAACGGCTTTACATCCGGCGCCTGGAAGAACAGTGCCGTCGTCGGGGAGTTGGAGAACGCCGCGATGATATTCGACGCAGCAGGCTTCTCATCGGGCGTCGCTGGCTCAGCGGCGTCGGCCTGCTCCGCTGCGTCCACCGGAGCGTTGTTGTCCGCACCCGCCTCGGACGCAGCTGGAGCAACATCCGTGGTTTCGCTGGACGTGGCATCCGTTGCCTGCGCCTCAGCGATCTTCGTGTCTGGCGTTACGCTCTCGGGGTTGATTGATGTGTCGGCCGTGTTATCAAAATTTTCATTCACCATTCCTGGTGCACTCCTCGTCCGGTGCGACAGCCGCGCTGCCCATCCGGGAACTCTCGAGCGGTTTCTCGCTTTCGCGTACTCCCCGCAAATCCTGTATGTCCGTGACCGGCCCTCTGGCTCTAGTCACGCACCTTCTTTGTCAGAACAACCCCTTCGGATTGTGTCTGACGAACACTTTGTCTCAAACACCGGGCGAGCGCTGTTTCATACGAGCGCCATGCCCAATAAGCCTTCTGTTGTACGGCTGTAGAGCGCGGCCCTATAGTCGTGCACTCATTATCGCACGCCGGGTGCGTCCACAGCGATTCACACCGATACCGACGAGGCCCGCTGTGTCATAATCCGAAGCGTGCAGAGAACCGACGACAGCCCTCGAGTCCTCGCCGCTTTCCTCATTCTCGCCGGTGTGATCGGCGAGATCGCCGCTTTTGCGCTGACCATTGAGAAGATCCACACCCTGACCGCGCCGGGCGAGTCGCTCTCTTGTGACTTCAGCGTGCTGGTGCAGTGTGGCGCAAACCTCCAGTCGTGGCAGGGCTCGCTATTCGGTTTTCCCAATCCGCTGCTGGGGCTCGCCGGTTGGGCGGCTCCCATCGCGGTGGGCGTGAGCATTCTGGCCGGCGCAGGCTTCGCCCGCTGGTTCTGGGTGCTTTTCAATGTCGGGCTCGCTGGGGCGCTGGGCTTTGTGATCTGGCTCATCTCGCAGAGCATCTTCACGCTCGGCACTCTCTGCCCGTGGTGCATGGTGACGTGGTCGGTCACCATTCCCGCCTTCCTCGCGGTCACCCTCTACAACTTCAGCCGCGGACACCTTCCGGCGACAGCCACCGTTCGACGGACGGCCCGCACGCTCTATAACTGGATCGTGCCTCTGACCGTCGTCTGCTACCTCATCATCGCGGTTATCGCTCAGTTGCGTCTGGACGTTCTTCGGTCGCTGTAGCTCGACTCAACCGCCGTCCGGAAACGACACAGCGGGGCGTCTCGAAGGACGCCCCGCTGTGTACCTGGACTACTTGAACCAGAGGGAGAGTTCGCGGGCAGCCGACTCGGGGCTGTCGGATCCGTGCACAAGGTTCTGCTGAACCTTGAGTCCCCAGTCACGGCCGAGGTCACCGCGAATCGTGCCGGGCGCCGCGGTGGTCGGGTCGGTAGTGCCGGCGAGGCTGCGGAAGCCTTCGATGACCCGGTCACCGGCGACACGAATAGCGACGATGGGCCCCGAGAGCATGAACTCGACGAGAGGCTCGTAGAACGGCTTGCCCTCGTGCTCCTCGTAGTGCGAGGCGAGAACCGAGCGGTCGGGCTGCACGAGGCGAATGTCGACGAGCGAGTACCCCTTCGCTTCAATACGACGCAGGATTTCTCCGGTGAGGCTGCGGGCAACACCGTCCGGTTTGATCAGAACCAGTGTTTCTTCAACGGCCATGTGTTTCGTCTCCCAATTGCGCTGCGGCGGCGGCTTTTTCACGGTCGATTCGACCTCCGGCAACCATGGCGTAAACCCACATGCCGGCGAAAAGCGCACCGATGATGAACATGATCGGCACCAGGATGCCGCTAGCTACGATAACGCCTTGCACGACCCAGCCCACAATGACGCCCCAGCGGTAGCGGAGCACGGCCAGGGTGAGCACGATGACCAGACAGAGTACCGCGCCACCGATCAGGGCGACCGGCGCGGGCAGGGCCTTGAGCCCGAAAGCGACGAGCGCCGCGAGGAACATGACGATCAGCTCGAAACCGAGCACGATCGATGCGAGCGACTGTTGCACGCTCTGTCGGGGGCGTCTCACGCTTTCTTCCATTCTTCGGCTTCCGCCAGATCGAGGATTTCGCCGGCGAGCACCACCGAACCGGTGACGACCACGAGGCGCGAACTGCCCTCGTTCGCCCAGTCTCGAGCGGCGAACACGGCTTCTTCCGTCGAGTCGAAGGGGTAGATCAGGCCGGGTCCCACCAGGGCGGTCGCCCGGTCGGCAAGTTCGTCCACCGGAATCGACCGCTCTGAGCTTGGCGCCGTGATGTGGATGCGCGCGGCGAGTGGCGCGAGAACCGAGAGGATCCCCTCAGCGTCCTTATCCCCGAGCACACCGATCACGAACACGGTTTCGGCGAAGTCGAAGTACTTCCCGAGCGCAGCGGCCAAGGCCCGTGCACCGTGCGGGTTGTGTGCCGCGTCGACGAGCACAGTCGGCTCGATTCCGACCAGTTGCAACCGACCCGGAGACAGCACCTCCGACAACCCCTCAACCAGCGGGTCGTTCGCGAGGGGCTGGCTTCCGTTGCCGAGGAAGGTCTCAACCGCCGCGATGGCCACCGCGGCGTTCTGGCCCTGGTGGTCGCCATAGAGCGGCAGGTACAGATCGGTGTACTCCCCCGCGCGACCGCGAACGCTCAGCACCTGGCCACCAACCGCAACGTGATCCGCGGTCAGCGCGAAATCGACGTCCTGGGCGACGATCGGAGCTTCGTCGCGTTCCGCAGCCTTCCGAATTTCTGCGAGAGCGTCCGGATGCTGCGCGGCCGTCACAACGGTGGCCGCCGGTTTGATAATTCCAGCCTTGGTGCGCGCGATCTCAGCGATCGTCGAACCAAGCCGAGCCACGTGGTCAAGATCGATCGGCGTAAACACGGCGATCTGCGCGTCGGCGACGTTGGTGGAGTCCCACTCGCCGCCCATCCCGACCTCGATGACACCGACGTCGATGGGAGCGTCTGCGAAGCTCGCGTATGCGAGCACCGTGAGCACCTCGAAGAAGGTGAGAGGCACCTCACCCGCCTGCTCGAGTTCAGCATCGACCATCTGCACGTACGGCTCGATGTCAGCCCAGTTGCGGGCGAGCGCCTCGTTCGAGATCGGTTCGCCGTCGAGCACAATACGTTCGTTGAACCGGACGAGGTGCGGACTCGTGAACAGCCCCGTGCGGAGCCCGTAAGCCCGAAGAATGCTCTCGATCAGACGGCTGGTGCTCGTCTTTCCGTTCGTGCCGGTGAGCTGGATGATCGGGAACGCACGCTGCGGGTCTCCGAGCAGGTCGAGCACCCGGCGGGTCGGCTCAAGCCTCGGCTGCGGTGCTGCCTCGCCCGTTCGGGCCAGCAGTGCCTCATAGACCGCCTGGCCCTGCTCGGCGAAATCGTCGTCAAAATCAGACATTGATGCTCCTGGTTGCGCGGCGCACCGCGACGATGAATGATCCGGCGTTCGCGAACTGCCCTGCTGCGAACTCCTTGTAGAACTCCGGCTCGTCACCGAGCAGGCCGGGCAACCACTCGGACGGAGTGCCCGCGAGCTGCGATTCGTCGACCTCGGCGTACGCGTGCAGCGATTTGGACGTTGCCAGCGTTTCGGACGCAATGTCGACCTCGGTGACGAAGGTGACGGCATCCGCATCATTGGGGCTTTCGAAGACCAGGCCGAGCGAGATGCGATCGCTCACGTCGAAGCCGGCGGCCTTTCGAGTGTCCTGAACGGCACGCACCACATCTCGAGCGAGACCCTCCGCTTCGAGTTCGGGCGTGGTCTGGGTGTCGAGGAGCACAAAACCACCGCCGGGAAGCAGGGCAAGCGCGTGCTCGGCTCCTCCCTCAGCGGTTGCCGTCTCGAGGACCAGCTCGAACTCGCCGGGAAGCAGTTCCACTCCCCCGGCCGTGACGACGCCATCGATTTCGCTCCAGTCGCCGGCACGCGCTGCCTTGATCACGGTCTGCACGTTCTTGCCGAGGCGGGGCCCGGCTGCACGGGCGTTGACGGTGAGCTTCGACGTGATGCCGTAGTCACCAGCGCTGGAGTCGGTCAGCGGCACGAACTCGACATTCTTGACGTTGAGCTCGTCGCGGAGGATGTCGCCGAACCGTTCGAGATGTTCGGGATCGGGTGAGACCACCGTGAGGGTGGCCAGCGGAAGCCGAACGCGTCGGCCGGCCTGCTTGCGCAGCGACAGAACTGTCGAGCTGATGTCGCGGATCTGGTCCATCGACGCGACGAGCACATCGTCGGCCGGGAACGCCGAGCTGTCTGGCCAGTCTTCAAGGTGGACGCTGCGCCCACCGGTGAGGTCCTTCCAGATGCGCTCGGCCACGAGCGGGAGCAGAGGCGCCGCTGCACGAGTGATCGTTTCGAGCACGGTGTACAGGGTGTCGAACGCCTCGGTGCCGTTGCCGTTCTCGTCGACGCCCGCCCAGAACCTGTCGCGTGAGCGACGCACGTACCAGTTGGTGAGCACGTCAGCGAAGTCACGAAGGGTAGCGGCCGCGAGCGTCGAATCGAGGTTCTCGAAGTGCGTTGCGACCTCATCGACGACGACCCGGGTCTTCGCGAGGATGTACTGGTCGAGCACATCCGTCGAGTCGGTGCGCCACTGGGCGTCATAGCCGCCCTCGCGAGCGGTGTTGGCGTAGAGGCTGAAGAAGTACCAGGTATTCCACAGCGGCAGGAGCATCTGGCGGACGCCCTCGCGGATGCCCTCCTCAGTGACGATGAGGTTTCCACCGCGGAGGACCGAGCTCGACATGAGGAACCAACGCATGGCGTCTGAGCCGTCACGGTCGAAGACCTCGTTGACGTCGGGGTAGTTGCGGAGTGACTTCGACATCTTCTGTCCGTCACTGCCCAGCACGATGCCGTGGCTCACGACGTTCTTAAACGCCGGGCGGTCAAACAGCGCGGTGGAGAGGACGTGCAGGGTGTAGAACCAGCCACGCGTCTGACCGATGTACTCGACGATGAAGTCTGCCGGGTTGTGCGAATCGAACCACTCACGGTTCTCGAAGGGGTAGTGCACCTGGGCGAACGGCATCGAGCCCGAGTCGAACCAGACGTCGAGGACGTCGGTGATGCGTCGCATCGTCGACTGGCCGGTGGGGTCGTCAGGGTTCGGGCGGGTGAGCTCGTCAATGTACGGGCGGTGCAGGTCGGTCGGCCGAACACCGAAGTCCTGCTCAAGCTCGTCGAGCGAGCCGTACACGTCGATGCGGGGGTACTCAGGGTTGTCGCTCTTCCACACCGGGATCGGTGAGCCCCAGTACCGGTTGCGGCTGATCGACCAGTCGCGCGCGTTGCCGATCCACTTGCCGAACTGGCCGTCCTTCACGTTGTCCGGCACCCAGTTGATGTCCTGGTTGAGCTCGACCATGCGGTCACGGAACTCGGGAACCCGGATGAACCAGCTTGAGACGGCCTTGTAGATCAGTGGGTTGCGGCAGCGCCAGCAGTGCGGATAGGAGTGCTCGTAGCTGGCCTGGCGGAGCAACCGCCCCTTGGCCTTGATCAGCTGGGTGAGCGGCTTGTTGGCGTCAGACCAGAGCAGCCCTTCCACGTCGGTCACGGCGGGAAGGAACTTTCCGCCGTCATCGAGCGAGATGATGACCGGGATGCCGGCGGCCTCGCAGATCTTCTGGTCTTCTTCACCATAGGCCGGTGACTGGTGGACGATGCCCGTTCCGTCTTCGAGGGTGACGTAGTCGGCCACAAGGACGCGCCATGCCTCCTGCATGCCGTACTCCTCGACGTCGGAGTAGTAGTCGAACAGTCGGTCGTAGGTCACATCCTGAAGCTCCGCTCCGACAACGGTGCGCGAGATCGCCGCGATCGCGTCTTCGGCGGAGTCGTAGCCGAGGTCCTTGGCGTAGTTACCGACCAGGGCCGTTGCGAGGAGGTATTCGCCACCGAGTACCTCGGTCGAATCGCTGACGTTCGGATCTTTCTCACGCAGCACGGTGGCATCCGGTGTGCCAGAAGGACCAGCGGGAACGACCGCATATTCGATCTCAGGACCGACGGCGAGGGCTGCGTTGGTAGGAAGCGTCCACGGGGTCGTTGTCCAGGCCAGAGCCCGCACCCCGGTGAGACCGAGCGACTCAGCCTTGATACCGACCAAGGGGAACGTCACCGTGACCGTCTGGTCCTGGCGCATCTTGTAGACGTCGTCGTCCATGCGCAGCTCGTGGTTTGAGAGCGGAGTCTGGTCACGCCAGCAGTACGGCAGGACGCGGTAACCCTCGTACGCGAGCCCCTTGTCGTGGAGCTGTTTGAATGCCCAGATGACACTCTCCATGAAGGTGATGTCGAGGGTCTTGTAGTCGTTCTCGAAGTCCACCCAGCGGGCCTGGCGGGTAACGTATCGCTCCCAGTCCTCGGTGTACTTCAGAACTGAGTCCTTGGCCGCCTGGTTGAAGGCGGCGATACCCATCTCTTCGATCTGGCTCTTGTCGGTGATGCCGAGCTGGCGCTCAGCCTCAAGCTCTGCCGGGAGACCGTGCGTGTCCCAGCCGAATCGGCGGTGCACTTGCTTGCCGCGCATGGTCTGGAAGCGCGGGAACAGGTCTTTGGCGTATCCGGTCAGCAGGTGACCGTAGTGCGGCAGTCCGTTGGCGAACGGCGGGCCGTCATAGAAAACCCATTCGTCGGCGCCTTCACGGTGCGAAACGGATGCTTCGAAGGTCGCGTCGTTCTTCCAGAATTCGAGGACGTCCCGCTCGATGTCAGGGAACGCGGGCGATGGCGTCACGCCGAAGGCCGCTCCAGCGGCGTCGTTCTGTGATTTGGGGTAAGGCATTGTTCTCCCGGCAGGTTCGATGTTCACCTGCGAGGGCGGATCAGCATTCGATCCGCGGTACCACCTCGCTTGCCGCGCATGTCGGCCGCTCGTTCATTGGCTGTGACGGGCCAGACCCGCCCGGTTCTACTGGGCTCCTCTGGTTCGAGGAGCTGTTCTTCCGGAGACTCCCCGGTGATGGCCGGATCGCAGTCGTTACCTCAAGGATAGCGGGTGTAGCTCGATTTTCGGCGCGAGAAGCTTCGAGGGCTCTCAGTCTGTGGTCAGCGACGCGCCGAGCTACGAGCGATGAGTGTCTTGACGACGCTCGCACCGGTCTCGGCGTCGTCAACCGTCACGACGAGTCGTCGGCCATCACGCCGGGTGACTTCGATTCCTGGGCCACGGCGCATGATGACCCCGGTGCGACGCCCGGGTGCCCAGCGCCACCCCCACCCGCCGAAGTCCGCGGTCGGGTTCACGTCCACGACTCGCACCTGGTCGATGTCGGCATTGGGTATGGTGACTCGCGGCCAGCCCAGCGCACCACGGACGACGAAACCTCGGCGGTCTGCGCGGACCCGCCAGAACGACATCCCGATGGAGACCAGCGCGACGAAGACCGCGACGCCGAGGGCAAGAGAGGATCCGTTCGACGATGACACCATCGTGAGGATTGCGGCGCCGATGGCCACAGCGAGGGCGACAGCAATCAGCGCCACGACGGCACCGGAGATGTGCACGGTCCGCGCCCAGTAGACGCGCTCGGATGGTGCGATGTCGAGAGGCTCGGCCTCGGGCTTCTCATCGAAGGTGAGCGGGGCAGCGGTGGGAAGGATGAACCAGACCACAGCGGCAAGGACGAGCCCACCGATGGCGCCGATGATCATGGGCGCGCTGATGTTCGGCGCGTCAGCCGCGTCAGCGAGACCACGTTGAACCGCGAGCGATCCGACGGTGCCGGTGGTGAGGATCACACTGAGGAAACTGCGTGTGGCAACGAGGATTTTCTCGTTGTTGGTCGCTCCGCGTGCACGGCGGGCCGCCCGGACGGTATATTCCGTGGCGACCGTGAACAGCACAGTGATGACCGGCGGGATGAGGATGAGCGTCCACGGGCTGCCGTACCCGTCAGCTCCGTCCTCGCTCCAGTGGATCGCCACAGTGTCGGGCAATTGGGGCAGCCAGGTCATAGCGACGATGGCCCCGACCACACTGATCAGGACGGGGATCACGATGCCGAAGATGAGATGGCGCTTCTGGCCAACGATGGTGGGGGTCTCGGTCATTTGAGGGCCTCTCGGAGTAATGCGGTCACAGTGTCGGGCGCGATGCCCAGCGCGCGGGCCTCAACGACCACCGTGTCGATGGCGGCGCTGAGTTGTGAGTAACGCTCGGCCCTGTCGGTGACGACCGCTCCTCTCCCCCTCCTCAGTTCCACAAGCCCTTCGTCGCGAAGCAACTGGTATGCGCGCAGGACGGTGTGCACGTTGACCTCAAGCGACTCGGCCAGGTCACGAGCGGCTGGCAGTCGTTCGCCCGGCTTCACGCCGCCAGTGATGGCGGCACCACGGATGCTCGACGCGAGCTGGTCGAACAGCGGCGTCGTCGAGGATTGATCAATTCGGAGGAGCACGGTTTCATTCTATTGTTCTAGTTTCAATAGAACAAGTCATCAAGGACAACGTGCGGAAGAATGACTGCATGAGCAACGAGGATCCCTTCGCCGACCAGCGACTGGTGCGCGACATTCACCGTCAGCCGGAAGCGGCGGTGTCGGCGGGGACATGGCCCGCGTCAATCCCCGCCATCGACCAGATTCTCTCCTCCGGGCTCGAACTGGGACCAGGCGTGACATTCCTCGTCGGGGAAAACGGAAGTGGGAAATCGACGCTGATTGAGGCAGTGGCGGCCGCGTACGGTCTGGGGCCCGAGGGTGGAACAATCCATTCCGCTCATGAAACACGCCCCACAGAATCACCGCTCGGCGACTGGATTCGGCTCACTCGGCGTCCGGGGGCACCCCGATGGGGCTTCTTTCTCCGAGCCGAAACAATGCACGGCTACTACACCTTCCAGGACTCACTTCAGGGCGGTGCTGATTTCCACAGCATGAGCCATGGCGAATCGTTCCTCGCCGTCGTCGAGACCTACCTGAGCCGCCCGGGGTTCTATTGCCTGGATGAACCGGAAGCAGCCCTCTCCTTCAGTTCCACCCTGGCGCTCATCGGCTCGTTCGCCGACCTGGTCGCCAACGGATCGCAGGTGCTGTGTGCAACGCACTCCCCTGTGCTCGCTTCGCTTCCGGGTGCGACCATCTACGAGCTATCCGACACGGGCATTGAGCGAGCTGAGTGGGAGGATCTCGATCTCGTCACGCACTGGAGATCTTATTTGGACACGCCGCAGCGCTACCTGCGGCATATCTTGGACTAACCGGGCTCAATCACCGCGGCAAAACCCGCACACACCGGCCCGACGGCATCCGCTACATATTCCGCGAGGGCGCGACGCCCGACGCCAGCGCTCACCCACGCCCCGGCGGCAGCCGCAGCGGCGGCCAGGGTGGCGAAGGCAGCTGCCCGCGAAAGGGAGCTATCAGCCGACCTGACGCGCTGGCCGATGAAGTCTCGCAAGACATCGCTCTGCTTCATGAGCCGGCGGAGCCCCGAGGCCTCAAGTTCCTCTCGCGTGCCCATGAGGTCCACATGAGTGAGGGCCCACGGCACTCGATCGTCAGGATGGGCCGCAGCCACCCGGGTTACCGCGTCTCGAACGGCATCCATCACCGGAACGGACGGGCTTGCCGCAGCCAACTCCAGCGACAATCGCTCCAGCGTCTCATCGATGTCCACCCACAGAACGTCGGACTTCGAGCCGAAGTAGTTGAAGAAGGTATTCCGGCTTACGCCCGCCCGTTGAGCGATTTGGTCGACGGTGGTGCGGGCATAGGTCTGCTCGAGGAAGAGTTCTGCTGCCGATTCTTCAAGGATTCGCTGCGAGGAGCGACGAGGACGACCGACCTGCGGAGAGTGATTCATGACCGCTCCTTTCTCGAAAAGCGTATCGACCCCGCCGGAACCGTGGGAACAGCGGGAAGAAATGACGTTGTAGTGTAGTTATTACACCGCGTCCAATAATTCGGTTTGGACGCCCTCCGCCCTCCGGGTTTCCAAGGATCAGTCATGCATTCACCCTCTCGTCGCCCCGCCCGCCGGGCTCTCACCGCGATTGCTGCCGCGAGTGGGCTCGCGCTCCTTCTCACCGGCTGCCAACCAGCAACGGAATCCGCTTCCTCCACTCCCGTCGCCGGAGGCACTCTCACCTACGCAAGCGGTGACGCCGAACCGACCTGCCTCGACCCTCACGTTGGTGGAAATTACCCGCAGGCACTTCTGGCTGGACAATTCCTCGATTCGCTCGTCTCTCGCAATTCTGAAGGCGAGATCATCCCGTGGCTAGCCACCAAATGGTCAGTGTCGGACGACGGCCTCACGTGGGACTTCACGCTCAAGGACGACGTCAGCTTCACCGATGGCACGCCGTTCGACGCGGACGCCGTCAAGGTCAACGTCGAACACCTCAAAGACCCGGCTACCGAGTCATCGACCGGTTACCTCGCATTGGGGAAGGTCGAGTCAGTGACGGCGATCTCAGATACCGTCGCGCAGTTCACGCTGAACGCCCCGGACAGCGCCTTGCTCGAGTCACTCTCCATGCCGTGGCTCGCGATTGAATCCCCCGCCGGGATCGCCCGTGGAATGGAAGAGAACTGCCAGGCCCCCATCGGCACCGGCCCATTCGTGGTCGACGACTGGGTGAAGCAAGACCACGTGTCGCTCGTCCGCAATGAGGATTACAACTCGCCGCCCGCGGACGCTCAACACGACGGAAAGGCGTACCTCGAGGCAATCGAATGGCGCTTCATCCCCGACTCAGCATCGCGATACGCTGCACTGCAGGCTGGGCAGGTCGACATCCTCGACAACGCGCAGCCAGACACCATCGCCGCTGCTGAGAAGACAACAACGCTGGCCCACATCGACGCGCCGAGGCCAGGGGCATCGAACCGCATCGAGCTCAACGCTGGTGCCGCTCCGTTCAACGACCCCGCCGTCCGTGAAGCGTTCATCCGTGCCGTCGATGTGAACGACGGCATCGAGTCGCTCTTCTTCGGCTCAGCCAAGCGTTCCTACTCACCGCTGTCGAGTGCCGAGTCAGTCGGCTACTCCGACGAGTCACTCTTCACCACCGACCTCGACGCCGCCAACGCCCTGCTCGACACAGCGGGCTGGACCGCGCGGGACGCCGATGGCTTCCGGGTGAAAGACGGCGAGCGCCTCACCCTCGATTTCCCGGTCTCGACGAACCAGTCCATCCCGGCCGAGCAGTCGCTGTTCGAACAGATCCAGGCCACCGCAAAGCAAGCCGGATTCGACGTGCAGCTCAGCCTGCTCGACCTGTCCAGCTGGTACGGCGTCCTGGCCGAGAACGACTACGACCTCGTGAGCGCCCCGTACACGAAGGTCGGACCGGACGTCCTCCGTATCCTCTACCACTCCGACGGAATCGTGCCTGCCCCCAGCGGCTACTTCGCGAACCTGTCCCAGGTCAGCGATCCGCAACTCGACGACCTGCTCACCCGTGCAAGCGAAATCTCCGACGATGCCGAACGGGCGGACCTGTACGAGCAGGCACAGAAGATCATTCTTGAGGGCTTCCACATCCTCCCGCTTTACGACCAGCAGAACCACTTCCTGCTCGGCACCCAGGTGAAAGGCGCCCGTTCCCTCCCCACGGTGTCGACGCCGACCTTCTATGACACCTGGCTTGCAAACAACTAATCGAGTCGATCGCTCGAGGAGCCACCGCGTCCTGCGCTGGCTCCTCGTGCGCCTCGGCGGTGCAGCGTTTGTCCTGTGGGCCGTCGCGACTCTCACGTTCTTCGCCATTCGACTGATCCCCGGCGACCCCGCCGAAGCGGTATTGGGCGGGCCCGGCTCCCAGGCATCACAGGAGACGCTTGATCAGGTTCGCCGCGACTACGGTCTCGACCTCCCCCTGGGCGTGCAATACCTCAACGCCCTCGGCCGACTGCTGACGGGCGATCTTGGAACCTCCTACGCCCTCAAAGTTCCGGTCGCAGATCTGCTATCCGCTCAACTTGGCGGCACACTCATCCTCGCCTTCTCCGCCCTGCTGGTCGCCTGGGCCTCGGCCCTCGCTCTCTCGCTCTGGTCAACCGGAGGCGGCCGCATCGCCGGTTCCGTCGGCCAGGCCATCGAGCTCACCGCAGCCGCGCTCCCGCACTTCTGGCTTGCCACCGTCCTCATCGCTATCTTCAGCAGCGCATTGGGCTGGCTTCCGCCCGTCTCGACCGGCGGCGTCCTCGGCCTCATCCTGCCCACCGTCACCCTCGCCATTCCCCTCGCCGGCTTCCTGGCCCAAGTTATGCGTGAGACGATGCTCGATACCCTCGACGCACCCTTCATCGTCTCGGCCCGCGCCCGCGGCGAATCCGAGGGAGGCATCCGCCTGCGTCACGCCCTCCGTCACGCCAGCCTGCCCGCCATCAGCCTGTCCGGCTGGGCCCTCGGCTACCTGATCTCCGGCGCTGTCGTGGTTGAAACGATCTTTGCGAGGCCCGGTCTCGGCCGCACTCTCCTTCAAGCCGTCACCCTGCGCGATGTACCGATCGTCACGGGCGTCGTCCTGCTCGTCGCGCTGGTCTACATCGTGATGACGATTTTGACGGATGCCGCGTCGCGGCTTGCCGATCCGCGTTTGCGTACCGCGGAGGGAGAACGATGAGCGAACTCGACCTCCGCACGGCTGCGGCGAGCGCCGCCCCTGTTCGCCGCAGGCGCGCGAGCGTCGGCGAAATGCTGGCTGGCCTCTTCGTGTTGTTCCTCCTCGTCGCGACAGTCGCTCCCGGCGCCATCTCCTGGATCGATCCCAATGCCATCTCGGCGCGGGAAGCCTTCCAGCCTCCGTCTCTCGCCCACTGGTTCGGCACCGACGAATCCGGACGCGACATCTACAGCCGGGTGGTGGCTGGCACCTCCACGTCGCTGCTCATCGGCGTCTCGGCGACCGCCATCGGCCTCGTGCTCGGCCTGGGCCTCGGTGTCCTCGCCGGCTTCGGCGGCCGGGCTCTCGACTTCACAGTCAATCGCGTGATCGAAGTGCTCTTTGCCTTCCCCGGGCTGCTGCTCGCCCTCCTTGTCATCGTAATCGCCGGGCCGGGACCAGTGACCGCAACCATCGCCGTCGGCCTCTCGACGGCGCCGGGCTATGGGCGCATCGTCCGCGGTCAGCTCGTCAGTATCCGGTCGTCCGGTTACGTCGAGTCCGCCCGGGTGCTTGGGCACAGTCCCGCACGGGTTCTCACCAGGCACATCCTCCCCAATGCACTTGCACCGTTGCTCGTCCTCGCCACGCTCGGGATCGGCCAGGCCGTCGTCTGGGCGGCTGCGCTGAGTTACCTCGGACTCGGCGCCCAACCGCCCGCGGCGGAATGGGGGGCCATGCTCTCGGCCGGCCGCACCTACATCGGCACCGCATGGTGGCTCACCGTCTTCCCCGGACTCATGATCGTTCTCACCACCATTGCCACCACGGTGCTCGGCCGCAGCCTGACGCGACGTACGGGAGGCACCCGATGACCGCACCACTGCTCGAGGTGACCGGGTTGTCCGTCGCGTTTGGCGATACCACCGTCGTGCAGGACCTGACCTTCACGGTGGAGCCGGGCCAGTGCGTCGCTCTCGTCGGCGAGTCCGGCTCGGGCAAAAGCGTGACGGCCCGGTCACTGCTCGGCCTCGCCGGTCGAGGTTCCCACATCTCAGCGTCGAGGATGCAGCTCTCCGGCCGTGACCTCACGACCGCCTCAGAGCGCGACTGGCGGCGCATCCGCGGCCCCGAAATCGGGCTGGTCCTGCAAGACGCCCTCGTCTCGCTCGACCCGCTCCGCCCTCTCGGCCGGGAGATCGGTGACAGCCTCCGTCTCCACTCCACCCTGTCGGCCACGGCCGTTCGGGCCCGGGTAATCGAGGTGCTCAGGCAGGTCGGCATGCCCGACCCCGAACGGGCGCTCACCCTGCGGTCGGGCGAGTTGAGCGGCGGCCTCCGCCAACGCGCGCTCATCGCGGCGGCTCTCGCGCTCGACCCACCGCTGGTCATCGCCGACGAACCGACCACCGCGCTCGACGTCACCATCCAGGCCCGCATCCTCGACCTCCTCACCGAGGTCAAGAGCCGCGGAACCGGCATCCTCCTGATCAGCCACGACCTCGCCGTGGTGAGCGCCATTGCCGACCGAGTCGTCGTGATGAAAGACGGGCGCATCGTCGAAGCCGGGCCAACCCGTGCGCTGCTCGAGTCCCCGCGTGAGGAGTACACGCGTCGCCTCATCGCCGCCGTTCCCACCGATAAGCCACGCGGAACCCCCCTGGTCCCGGGCAGCACCGGGGTCCTTCCTGCGCGATCGTCTCGATGGACGGATGCCGTTGGCCCGGTTCTCGAAGCGCGCTCGCTCGTCAAAACCTATTCACGAGCCGGCGACAGGTTCCGTGCGGTGAACGACGTTTCATTCGAGGTGGCGCGGGGCGAGACCCTCGGCCTTGTCGGTGAGTCCGGGTCAGGTAAAACGACCGTCGCCCGACTGGCGCTCGCACTCACCCGGGCCGATGAGGGCGATGTGCTGCTCGACGGCGCTCCGTTCTCGACGATGCGTGAACGGGATCGTCGTCCGCTCCGCTCGAGAATCGGAGCGATCTACCAGGACAGCCTCAGCTCGTTCGACCCGCGCTACTCGGTGCGTCGTATCCTCACCGACGCCCTCGATACCGCCCCGGTCGGCGACCGATCCACCGTTGCCGAGCTCCTCGACGCTGTTGGCCTGCCGACGGGCGTTGCGGAGTCCCGCCCGCTGTTCCTCTCCGGTGGGCAACGGCAACGGGTCTCGATCGCTCGAGCCCTCGCCGCACGACCCGAGCTGATTGTCTGTGACGAGCCGGTGTCGGCCCTCGACGTCACCGTGCAGGCGCAGGTCCTCGACCTCCTTAACCGGCTGCAGGCTGAACGGGGCCTCAGCTACCTGTTCATCTCCCACGATCTCGGGGTCGTGCGGCACATGAGCGACCGAGTCGCCGTCATGAAGGACGGACGCATCGTCGAGACCGGTACCGCCACCGACGTCTTCACCGACCCGCAGCATCCGTACACCGCCCGCCTCGTGAGCGACGCCCCTCGACTGACGCTGCCCTCCTGACGTCTGAGGGCCCGCCGCCACATCGCCGCAGGGCGCCCGTGCCGGGTTGCTGTGTTCCGGCTCCGCTACCATGGAGTGCATCCCGACACTCAGGCACGTACACACGGTGCCGCCCATATCGAACCGGAGTTACCCATGACCTCATCCGTTCCAGACAAGCCCGTACTCGAGGGCCTTGAGGCCAAGTGGGGCCCGACCTGGGAGTCGAACGGCACCTACGCCTTCAACCGCCAGGCAGCGAGCGAGGGTGGCCGCGAGTGCGTCTACTCGATCGACACCCCGCCGCCCACCGCGTCCGGTTCGCTACACATCGGGCACGTCTTCAGCTACACACACACCGACGTTGTGGCCCGGTTCCAGCGCATGCAGGGTAAACAGGTGTTCTACCCGATGGGCTGGGACGACAACGGTCTACCGACCGAGCGGCGCGTGCAGAACTACTACGGTGTGCGCTGCGACCCGACCCTTCCCTACGATGCTGACTTCGTGCCTCCGTTCGAAGGTGGAGACGGCAAGAGCGCCAAAGCCGCCGACCAGAAGCCGATCTCACGTCGCAACTTCATCGAACTGTGTGAACGCCTCACCGTTGAGGACGAGAAGCAGTTCGAAGCACTCTGGCGCAACCTCGGTCTCTCCGTCGACTGGACCCAGTCCTACCGCACCATCGGTGATGACTCGATTCGCTCGAGCCAGCTCGCCTTCGTTCGCAACATCGAGCGGGGCGAGGCCTACCAGGCCATGGCACCAACCCTCTGGGATGTGACCTTCCGTACCGCCGTTGCCCAGGCTGAGCTCGAAGACAAAGAGCAGCCGGCCGCGTACCACCGGCTTGCCTTCGCGAAGCCCGATGGCGGGACGATCGAGATCGAAACCACCCGTCCTGAGCTCCTGCCCGCGTGTGTCGCGCTTGTGGCGCACCCCGACGACGAGCGCTACCAGCAGTACTTCGGCACGACGGTCACGACGCCACTGTTTGGTGTCGACGTTCCCGTGCTCGCGCACCACCTCGCCCAGCCTGACAAGGGTGCCGGCATCGCCATGATCTGCACATTCGGTGATGTGACCGACGTCGTCTGGTGGCGTGAACTCGACCTGCCCAACCGCACAATTATGGGTCGCGACGGTCGAATCATCAGTGACGCACCGGATGTCATTACTAGCGAAAAAGGACAGGCCGCGTACCGCGAACTGGCCGGTAAGACCGTCTTCAGCGCCAAGCAGGCCGTTGTGGCACTGCTCCAGGAGTCCGGTGAGCTCATCGGCGACCCCAAGCCAATCACCCACGCCGTGAAGTTCTTCGAGAAGGGCGACAAGCCGCTCGAGATCGTGTCGACCCGCCAGTGGTACATCAAGAACGGTGCGCGCGACGAAGAACTCCGTTCCCGCCTGATCGAACTGGGCAACGAGCTTGAGTGGCACCCCGACTTCATGCGCGTGCGCTACGAGAACTGGGTCGGTGGGCTTACCGGTGACTGGCTCATCTCTCGCCAGCGCTTCTTCGGCGTACCGATCCCGCTCTGGTACCCGCTCGACGCCGACGGCAACCCGGTCTACGACTCCCCGATCGTTGCCGATGAAGCGTCGCTTCCGGTTGACCCGCCGAGCGACACCGCTCCGGGATACGACGAATCACAGCGCAACGTGCCCGGTGGGTTCATCGGTGAGCTCGACGTCATGGACACCTGGGCCACTTCCTCGCTCACGCCGCAGCTCGCGGGTGGCTGGGAGCGTGACCCCGAACTGTGGAACCTCGTGTTCCCGTACTCGCTGCGCCCGCAAGGCCAGGACATCATCCGCACCTGGTTGTTCTCGACCATGCTTCGCTCGGTGCTCGAGTACAACGAGAAGCCCTGGGAGCACGCTGCGCTCTCCGGCTGGATCCTCGACCCTGACCGCAAGAAGATGTCGAAGTCCAAGGGCAACGTTGTGACCCCCGCCGACATCCTGGAGAAGCACGGCTCAGACGCCGTCCGGTACTGGGCAGCGTCATCGCGCCTGGGCACCGACGCCGGGTTTGACCCGCAGAACCCGACCCAGATCAAGATTGGGCGACGCCTCGCCATCAAGGTCCTCAACGCATCGAAGTTCATCCTCAGCTTCGAGGCTGCGGAGGACGCTGCGGTGACCGAGCCCATCGACCTGAGCATGCTCGCGGCCCTCCGCACCGTTGTCGCTGACGCGACCAGTGCGTTTGAGTCCTACGACCACGCCCGCGCGCTTGAAACGGCCGAGTCGTTCTTCTGGACGTTCTGTGACGATTACCTCGAACTGGTGAAGGAACGCGCGTACGACGCTGCGAACCCCGGCCAGGCGTCCGCTGTCGCAGCGCTTCGCGAAGCGCTCAGCGTGCTTCTTCGCCTGTTCGCGCCGTTTATCCCGTTCGCCGTTGACGAAGCATGGTCCTGGTGGAACGCCGGCTCGGTGCACGCTGCATCCTGGCCGACGGTCGACGAGTTCTCCTCAACCGGTAAGCCGGAACTGCTCGACCTCGCCGGACAGGCGCTCACGAGCATCCGTCGCGCCAAGACCGACGCCAAGTCGTCACAGAAGGCGACCCTGACCGAGGCGACCATTTCGGGAACCGACGAGCAGATTGCGCTCCTCAGTCAGGCAGAATCCGATCTCAAGGCGGTCGGCCGTATCGTTAGACTCACATTCACTCCGGGAGAAGACGTGACCGTCACCGGAGTCGAGTTTGCCCCGGTCGACGACGCCCCGACGTCGAACCAGAGTTAAGGAGAAACAATGACGTTTAACATTCGACCGGTCTCCGACCGCGACTTCTTCAACTGGCTGCCCCTGTTCGCGAGTTACGGTGACTTCTACGGCACCCCGGTGTCCGACGAAAAGGCGCTGCTTGTCTGGAGTTGGATCTCGGAGAACCTCCACGGGGTCTCTGCCCTCGTGGCCCAGGACGAGGACGGTGCGCTGGTCGGTCTGGCCCACTACCGCACCTTCGCACGTCCCCTCGCCGGCGGCACTGGAATCTACATCGACGACCTTTTCGTCGCTCCAGACGCACGTGGCCGCGGCATCGCGACCGCTCTCATCGAGCGCGTCACCGATATCGCGCGGTCCGAGCGTGCAGGAATCGTCCGCTGGATCACTGCTCCAGACAACGACGAAGCGCAGATTCTCTACGACAAGGTCGCTGACCGTACCGAGTGGGTCACCTACGACCTCCAGGTGCAGGGCTAAGGTCATGCAGCTCGGGACGCGGTGGTCCGTTGGCGACCCGCCACCAACGGGACTCCCAGACGTCATCGTCGCAGCCGTTCGAACGGTCGAGGATGAACTGCGCGCAGAAGACGTTCCTACGGCCGGCTGGCGTTGGACTCTGACCTGGCTGGAGCGATTGCCGATCGTTGAACTCGACGATGGCACACGGATCACCTTCAACCCGTCGACGGGATCCGCAACCATTCGTCAGCAGGATGACGCCAGCGAGGACGACGAAGAATAGTTCGTCGCCCTCGCGGCCCTACCGGCTGGCGCCCGGTGCGTCCGCCGTCACTCCGGCGGGAGTCGACCTGATTCGCAGGCTCGAAATCAGACCGATGACAAGTGCGGCCGCCGCAATCCAGCCAGCCAGGGATGTTCCGTCGGTCATGGCCGCGCGAGCAGCATCAGCTATGAAAGCCGTCGACGGGTCCGCCCCGAGGGAGGCGATGTTGCCCCCTGAACTGGCGTTGACCGAGTCCACCAACGACTGAACCTGAGGGTTATCCGCAATCGCGTCCGTCAAGCGGTTCTCTGTTCCGATCTTGAGCGTGCTGAAGAACGCCGTTCCGAGTACGGCGATGCCGAGAGCGGATCCCGTCTGGCGCGCTGTGCTCTGCGTTGCTGACCCCTGGCCGCTTCGCTCCACCGGAACATCAGCGAGGACGACACTCGTGAGCTGGGCGGTGGCGAGACCGACACCCATGCCATAGACGAAAAGGACCGGCGACGTCAGCCACGCTGTGCTGTCAGGACGGATGAGGAGCGCGAGTGCGGCAATAGCGAGGATCTCCAGGCTGAGTCCCATCCGCACCACGACAATCGGGGAGAATCTCCGCGCGAGGCCTGCAACGGCGCCACTGGCCAGAAAGGAACCGGCCGCGAGCGGAACGAGTGCAAGACCGGCTTCAAAGGCCGTGTAGCCGAGTACGTTCTGGAACCACAGTGGTAGCGACAGGATCAAGCCGAATTCGCCGAAGCTCACGATGAGGGCCGTGATATTCCCGTTGGCGAACGATGAGATTCGGAACAGTGAGAGGTCGAGGATGACGCCTTTGCCGGCTCGGGTGCGCGCTCTTTCCAGCAGGACGAAAGCGGTGAGAGCGGCGACGGCGACCAGGAACGCCCACGGAACAGGCGAGAGCCCCGCCACATCGAATGGTGCCTCCGGTTCAGCGACCCACCAACCATAGTTTCGACCTTCGATCAGGCCGAACACCAGGGCGCCGAAGCCCAGAATGGAGAGCAGCGCCCCGCTCACATCGAGCCGTTGCGCAGCACTGGTCACAGCCTCAGCCGACTCCGCGACGAAGAGCAGCAGGCCCGCGATGATCAGCACGCCCACCGGCACGTTGATCCCAAACGCCCAGCGCCAACTGGCGTTCTCAGTGAGCCAGCCGCCGGCGAGTGGGCCGATGGCGGCCATCCCACCGATGGTCGATCCCCACACGGCGAAGGCGATACCGCGCTCGCGGCCGTGGAAGTTGGCGTTGAGCAAGGCGAGGGTGGTCGGCAGGATCATCGAACCACCGAGTCCCTGAAGTGCTCGACCGCCGATGAGCACGGCCCCGTTTCCGGAGAGCGCACAGACAACACTGGCCACGAGGAAGATTACGACACCGATGAGCATGATTCGGCGACGACCGACCCGGTCGGCGATTCTGCCCCACGTTAACAGCAACGCGGCAAAGAGCAGGGTGTAGATCTCCTGCACCCATTGGATTTCGGTACTCGAGATGCCGAGGTCATCGACGATCGATGGGACGGCGACCGAGACGATCGTGGAGTCCATGATGATCAGGGCAACGCCCAAGCTGATAGCGAGAAGTCCCCACCAGCGATACTTCATGTACCTGTCAGTGTGAGGAGAACCGGCGGGGGCACTCTGACTCATGAAACTCCTTTGACGGCCTGACGCAACCCGGCAACAGTAGTCCCCTCATCGCCCTCGGGGCGGGGGTAGCGGTGCCGTGTCCCTCGTGCTACTTCCGGGCTAGGATCTCGCCGTGCGGCATCGCGTACCAGCCGCGGTCATCGGACACCCACTCCGTCCACGCGGTCGAGATCTCCGCGAGCTCTTCCTTCGATGCTGCACCGGTCTCAATCGACTGCTCCGCGAAGCTCGACCCGACGGCGCGTTCGGCCCAGGCACTTCCCCACCAGTCGCGATCGTCGTCCGTGGAGAAGCACCAGATCGACGCTGTACTTTCCACCTCGGTGAAGCCCGCCTCCATGGCCCATGCCTTGAGTGAACGTCCGGCATTGGGCTCGCCCGCGTTCGAGCGTGCCAGTGACTGGTAGACCCGCATCCAGGTGTCGAGACCAGGCAGAAGCGGATACCAACTAGCGGCGCCATAAATCACGTCGCGGGCCGCGACGATTCCGCCCGGCTTGACGACACGGCGCATTTCGCGGAGCACTGCGACGGGATCACCGACATGCTGCAGCACCTGATGGGCGTGAACGATGTCGAAGGTGTCGTCCGGGTAGTCGAGGGAGTATGCGTCGCCAGCCACGAAGTCCACGTTCATCACTCCGCTGTCGCGCGCGAGCGTCGACGCCGAGACGCACACGTCGGCTGAGGCGTCCATTCCGATCACCGACCCCGGCGTGATTCGCTGGGCGATGTCAATCGTGATGGTTCCGGGCCCGCTGCCCACATCGAGAACCTGGACGCCCGGAACGAGATAGGGCGCAAGGTATGCGGCGGAGTTGTCAACGGTGCGCCAGCTGTGCGTTCTCAGAACGCTTTCGTGGTGCCCCAGCGTGTAGCGCTCGGAAATTGCCATAGCTCCAGCCTATGCGTCCGCTGAAGGCCTCTTGGCCCAGATGACGGGCCTAGGGTGGGATCATGGCTGACGCGTCCAACCCGTTCTTCTTTCCGAGCTCCCTCCCCTCCGGGCTGCCCCCGTTCGGAGAGATTCGGGACGAGCATTTCGCCCCCGCGTTTGAGGCCGGCATGGTCGAACAGCGGGCCGAGATTGACACGCTCGTCGCGAGCGTGGACGCGCCAACCTTCGAGAACACCATGATCCCACTGGAACGGTCGGGCCAGATCCTCGAGCGAGTCAGTGCGGTGTTCTTCAACAAGTGTTCCGCCGACTCGACCGACACGACGGCAGCGCTTGAGCAGGAGATCGCTCCGCGGCTTGCGTCTCACGCGGACACCATTCGGTTAAACCCGGCGCTCTATGGCCGAATCCGGGCGCTTCACGACACCCTTGACCAGCTCGACCTTGACGACGAGTCGCGCTATCTCGTCGAGCGGTACTACACCGAGTTCACCCTGGCCGGCGCGAACCTCAGCAACGAGGACAAAAATCGGCTGCGTGAGGTCAATGCGACGCTTTCGACTCTCACCACCCGCTTCGAGAAGAACCTCCTCGCAGACACCAATGAGCTCGCTGTTGTTCTCACCGACAAGGTTGAACTCGACGGTCTGTCAGCGGGCGAAGTTTCGGTAGCGGCGGAAGCCGCTCGCGAGCGCGGACTCCACGACAGTTACCTCCTCACCCTCGTGCTGCCCACCGGTCACCCGGCACTAGCGAGCCTCACTCGCCGGGATGTGCGCGAACGGGTGATGCGCGCCTCGCAGGCGCGTGGCATCCGTGGTGGAAAATATGACAACCGTCAGCTGGTGCTCGACATTGCGCGGCTTCGTGCGGAGAGAGCCACTCTGCTGGGGTTCGCGTCGCATGCCGCCTGTGTGACGGCCGACCAGACCGCCCGGACGCCGGAAAACGTCGCATCGATGCTCGAGTCACTCGCGCCAGCCGCCGCGCGCAATGCCCGCCGGGAGCAGGCGGATCTGCAGGCAATCGTC
The DNA here is from genome assembly GCF_024171565.1 of Okibacterium sp. HSC-33S16. Taxonomy (GTDB): domain Bacteria; phylum Actinomycetota; class Actinomycetes; order Actinomycetales; family Microbacteriaceae; genus Mycetocola_A. The sequence continues at coordinate 737,328 of NZ_JALJZZ010000001.1, read as the reverse complement.
GGCACTGAGGGAGAGTCCACTCCGGTGGAGAGCTGGGACTGGGCGTACCTCACCGAACGGGTGCGCTCGGAGCGCTTCGCTCTCGACTCGTCGGAGCTGAGGCCATACTTTGAAGCCGAGCGCGTGCTCGTCGACGGTATCTTCTTCGCCGCTCACCGGCTCTACGGGGTGTCTTTCGCCGAACGCACTGACCTGGTCGGTTACCACCCGGACGTGCGTATCTTTGAGGTCACCGACGAGGATGGTTCGCCGGTTGGCCTGTATCTCCTCGACCTCTACACGCGCGACTCGAAACGTGGCGGCGCATGGATGAATTCCCTGATTTCGCAAAACAGACTGTTGGGTTCGCCCACCGTTGTCGTCAATAACCTCAACGTGCCCAAACCCGCCGCAGGCGAGCGAACGCTGCTCAGCCTTGACGAGGTGACGACGTTTTTCCATGAGTTCGGGCACGCCCTGCATGGACTTTTCGCGACGGTGACGTATCCCAAGTTCGCGGGTACCAATGTCTATCGCGATTTCGTCGAGTTCCCGAGCCAGGTCAATGAGATGTGGATGCTCTGGCCGGAGGTCGTGGAAAACTATGCGGTACATGTCGACACCGGCGAACGGATGCCTGCGGATCTCGTCGCGAAACTCAGCGAGGCGGTCACCTTTAACGAGGGCTTCGCCACGAGTGAGTATTTGGCGGCTGCGCTCCTCGATCAGGCCTGGCACCGGATCTCTCCGACCGACCAGGTGCTCGATGTGGAGTCGTTCGAACGAGCGGCTCTCGCCGCCGTCGGTCTCGACAATCCGGCCGTACCGCCGCGGTACGCGAGCACCTACTTCGCTCACACTTTTTCCGGCGGATACGACGCCGGCTACTACTCCTACATCTGGAGCGAAGTGCTCGACGCCGACACGGTCGAGTGGTTCACCGAGAACGGTGGTCTCACCCGTGCCAACGGCGACCGCTTCCGCGAGCTTCTGCTCGGCGTCGGCGGCAGCAGGGACCCGCTGGAGGCCTACCGAACGTTCCGCGGACGCAACGCACGCATCGAGCCGCTTCTCGCGCGTCGTGGCCTGACCGAGTGAGGCTAGGCTGACTTTTCCTGCCGGCGTTGCTTGTGAGGAACGATCGTCGGCGCGGCGTTTTCAAGCACCGACTCGCGAGTGATGATCACACGTGCGACTTCTTCGGTCGACGGCACGTCGAACATGACGGGGCCGAGGACCTCCTCGAGGATTGCTCGCAGCCCGCGGGCACCAGTCTTGCGCAGCACGGCAAGGTCAGCGATCGCTTCCAGGGCGCTCTGCTCAAACTCAAGCTCAACTCCATCGAGCTCGAACATCCGCTGGTACTGGCGAACGAGCGCGTTCCTCGGCACCGTGAGGATCTGCATAAGAGCATCCTGGTCCAGCGGGGTCACCGTGGTGACGACCGGAAGACGACCGATGAATTCGGGGATCAGCCCGAACTTGTGAAGGTCTTCCGGCAGAACCTCGCTGAAGAGGTTCATGTCGTCGCCCTTGGAGTGCAGCGGAGCGCCGAACCCGATGCCCTTTTTGCCCGCGCGGGACGAGATAATTTCCTCAAGCCCCGCGAATGCGCCGGCAACGATGAAGAGCACGTTGGTCGTGTCGATCTGGATGAACTCCTGGTGAGGGTGCTTGCGCCCACCCTGGGGCGGAACCGAAGCGACTGTACCTTCAAGAATCTTCAACAGGGCCTGCTGAACGCCCTCACCCGACACATCGCGGGTGATCGACGGGTTCTCCGCCTTACGGGCGATCTTGTCGACCTCGTCAATGTAGATGATGCCGGTTTCCGCGCGCTTGACGTCGTAGTCCGCGGCCTGAATGAGCTTGAGGAGGATGTTCTCGACGTCCTCGCCGACGTAGCCTGCCTCGGTCAAGGCCGTCGCGTCAGCGACCGCAAAGGGAACGTTGAGTCGTTTGGCAAGCGTCTGGGCAAGGTACGTCTTGCCACACCCGGTCGGACCGATGAGCAGAATGTTGCTCTTGGCAATCTCGACATCTTCACTGATCGAGTCTGCGCTGGTCAGGGTTGACCGTGCGCGTGTGCGCTTGTAGTGGTTGTACACCGCGACGGAGAGCGCCTTCTTGGCAGGCTCCTGACCGATCACGTACTCCTCGAGGAAGTTGAAGATCTCGCGCGGCTTCGGCAGTTCGAACTCGGTCGCAGCGACCTCGCCCGCTTCAGCGAGTCGCTCTTCGATGATCTCGTTGCACAGCTCAACGCATTCGTCGCAAATGTAAACACCCGGTCCAGCAATCAGCTGTTGAACCTGCTTCTGGCTCTTGCCACAAAAGGAGCACTTGAGCAGGTCGGCGCTCTCACCGATTCGTGCCATCAGTTTTTCTCCTCTTCTGGCTATCCGCTACTTGAGCCTAACCCGAACATGCGACATCGGGGCGTATCCGGCGCGCGGTAGGACACAATCGCCTTCGCGTAGCGCGAAATTAACGATGGGACCCGAGAGCGTGTCTCGAGTCCCATCAATAAATCGTGGTGCTTAGGCGCCCTTGACCAGAGCCGGAAGGCTCTTGCGGCTGGTGAGCACCTGGTCGATGAGGCCGTACTCGAGTGCCTCGGCTGCCGAGAGGATCTTGTCGCGATCGATGTCCTTGTTGACCTGCTCCACGGAGCGGTTCGACAGGGCAGACAGCGTCTCCTCAAGCCACACACGCATACGGAGGATTTCCGCTGCCTGGATCTCGATGTCCGACGCCTGTCCCTGTCCGGCCTGACCGACGGCGGGCTGGTGGATGAGGATCCGGGCGTTGGGCAGTGCAAGCCGCTTGCCGGGAGTTCCAGCCGCGGTGAGCACTGCAGCAGCGGATGCCGCCTGGCCGAGCACGACGGTCTGGATGTGCGGCCGGATGTACTGCATGGTGTCGAAGATCGCCGTCATGGCCGTGAACGAACCACCGGGCGAGTTGATGTACATGACGATGTCGCGGTCAGGGTCCATGCTCTCGAGAACGAGCAGCTGCGCCATCACGTCGTCAGCAGATGCGTCATCGATCTGCACACCGAGGAAGATGATCCGGTCCTCGAAGAGCTTCGCGTACGGGTCCTGGCGCTTGTAGCCGTATGCCGTCCGCTCCTCGAAGCTGGGGAGGATGTAGCGAGAGTTCGGCATCGCCGCTGCGGCCTGCGGGAGGTTGCCTGCTGCGCGGAATGTAGGGGTTTCCATAATTCTTTTCCTTCTGTCTCTCAGCGCTTAGCTCGCGTCAGTGCCGCCGCCACCGGCGACGTCCGTTGCGGATTCACGAATGTGATCGACGAATCCGTATTCCAGGGCTTCCTGTGCGGTGAACCAGCGGTCGCGGTCACCATCGGCGTTGATCTGCTCAACAGTCTTGCCGGTCTGCGCAGCGGTGATCTCAGCGAGGCGCTTCTTCATGTCGAGGATGAGCTGAGCCTGGGTCTGGATGTCGCTCGCGGTTCCACCAAATCCACCGTGCGGCTGGTGCAGAAGCACGCGCGCGTTGGGGGTGATGTACCGCTTGCCCTTGGTTCCTGCCGTCAGGAGCAGCTGGCCCATCGATGCGGCCATTCCGATTCCAACGGTGACGATGTCGTTCGGTACGAACTGCATGGTGTCGTAGATCGCCATGCCTGCGGTGATCGAACCGCCCGGAGAGTTGATGTAGAGGTAGATGTCGCGCTTGGAGTCTTCAGCCGCAAGCAGCAACAGCTTCGCGGCGATCTCGTTGGCGTTCTCATCGCGTACTTCTGCGCCGAGCCAGATGATGCGATCCTTCAGCAGTCGGTCAAAAACACTGTTCGGCAGTGCCAGTTCGGCCATGTCGCGCTCCATTTCAGTTGTTGCGTGTAAACGAATCTATCGGAGGTGAACCGCCGGTTCGGGCCCTGTTCGCCGTGGGCAGATATCGCGTGCCGGCGCTCGTCCTGCCGTCACCAACATGCAGGACGATGAAACGACGGATGCCCCGGAAAAATTTTCCGGGGCATCCGTCGTTATCGTTGTGCTTACTTTTCGGTCGATGCCTCATCGGCGTCGACGGCGGCGTCTGCCTCAGCGTCGTCAGCCGCTGCGTCTGCGTCGTCGTCGGTGGGGATGAATCCCGAGAGGTCAACGGCGTTTCCAGCCGTGTCAACAACCTTGGCCTTGCCGAGAACAACGGCGAGGGCCTTGTTGCGGGCAACCTCTCCGACCATGGCAGGGATCTGCTGGTTCTCGTCGAGGACCTTGATGAACTCGCCCGGCTCCATGCCGTACTGGGCTGCACCCTGGATGAGGTACTGGGTGAGCTCGTCCTGGCTGACCTGAACCTTCTCGGCCTCGGCGATGGTGTCGAGGAGGAGCTGCTGCTTGAATGTCGCTTCGCTCGAGGTCTTGACCTCTGCGCGGTGCTCGTCGTCTTCGAGGCGGCCTTCGCCCTCGAGGTGACGGTGCACCTCGTCCTCAACGAGCTTCTCGGGAACGGGGATCTCGACGAGCTCAACGAGCTTCTCGAGCAGCTTGGTGCGAGCCTCGGTGCCCTGGCCGAATGCCTTCGAGCGGGCGGCCTGCTCCTTGAGGCTTTCGGTCAGCTCAGCGATGGTGTCGAACTCGCTGGCGATCTGAGCGAAGTCGTCGTCGGCCTTCGGAAGCTCGCGCTCCTTGACGGCGCCAACGGTGACGGTGATCTCAGCGTTCTCACCCTCGTGGTCTCCGCCGAGCAGCGGTGCGCTGAACGTGGTGACTTCACCGGCGGTGAGCGACTCGAGAGCTTCGTCGATGCCCTCGATGAGGTCGCCGGAGCCGACCTCGTAGGAGATACCGGACGCGGTGTCGACCTCTTCACCGTTGATGGTGGCAACGAGGTCAATCTGCACGAAATCACCCGTGGCTGCTGGGCGGTCAACCGTGACGAGCGTGCCGAAACGGGTGCGGAGCTTGTCGAGTTCTTCTTCGACGTCCTTGTCGGTGACCTCGGCCTCAGCGACCTCAATGGTGATGTCGTCGTAGGCGGGAAGCGTGATCTCGGGACGAACGTCTACCTCGATCGCGAGCTGAAGGTCTCCGGAGAAGTCCTTGTCGCTCGGCCACTCGACGATGTCTGCCTCGGGGCGACCCAGGGTGCGGATGCCGTGCTCTTCGATCGCAGCACGGTAGAAGCCGTCGAGGCCTTCGTTGACCGCGTGCTCGAGAACGGCGCCCTTGCCCATGCGCTGGTCGATGATCGCCGGCGGAACCTTGCCCTTGCGGAATCCGGGAATGTTGACCTGCTCGGCGATGTGGCCGTAGGCGTGGGTGATGCTCGGCTTCAGGTCTTCGGGCGTCACCGAGATGGCGACCTTGACGCGGGTGGGGCTGAGCTGTTCGACCGTGGATTTCACGTTGGTGTGTTCTCCTGTGTTGTGGATTTTTCCTCGATCTGAGGAGTTTCGGATTGTCGGGGCGACAGGATTCGAACCTGCGACCTCCCGGTCCCAAACCGGGCGCTCTACCAAGCTGAGCTACGCCCCGGTATAAATACCGGTGGTGGACAATTCACGGAGATGACAGGCATCGGTGTGGAAGGCCTCGGACAGTCTAATGCACGGACGCCGACCAAACCTGCGCACGACGTGCGTGCACAAACCACCCTCAAACGTGTACTACGATATTCGAGTGCCGGTTCGCTGGCCCACAATTGAAAAATCTATCCCGGCATAACGTCAGGATTCGGGGCTGTAGCTTAGTGGTAAAGCCTCTGTCTTCCAAACAGATGATGCGAGTTCGATTCTCGTCAGCCCCTCCAGTTTTCCCTCATGCTCCGGCCAGTCGAAGGCGAAGCCCGTGAAGTTGCTCCGCCCGTACGCGATCTGGTCGACCGTCGGAGTTGTGCTGTTCGTTCTCGCTGGCCTTGCGCTCGGCACCGGTCGTTTCGGCGCAGGGGTCATGCTCATGACCGGCGCCGCGCTGTGCCTCGGCACAGGAATGGCCGCTCATAAGCGGTGGAACAAGAAGAACGGGTCGGCCTAGGCAAAACCTTCGCCCAACGATTCCGCATGGTGCCGCGAGTGCTCGAGGTAGATCTCAGCATTGTGGCGGATGCCATCAATCTCGTCGTCGGTCAGCTCACGACGGACTTTCCCCGGCACTCCCGCGACGAGCGAACGTGGCGGAATCTCCGCACCGGACAGCACCACTGCTCCCCCGGCGATCAAACATTCATCGCCGATCACGGCGCCACTGAGAATGACCGCGCCCATGCCAACCAAAACGGTGTTGCCGATCGTGCAGCCGTGCACAACAGCATTGTGACCGACAGAAACGCCTTGTCCAATCACCACGGGCGAGGCTGCATCGACATGCACGGCGACGCCGTCCTGGATGTTGCTGCCTTCGCCCAGTTCGATGGACGATGAGTCTCCACGGAGAACGGCGTTGTACCAGACACTCGAATTCGCCCGAAGGGTGACGTTGCCAATAATGCGCGCTCCCGGCGCCACAAACGCGCTCTCATCCAGCACCGGCCCATCGAGTCCGGTGAGCGGAAGAATCGTTGCGCCGTCGTGCTTCATCATGTCGTCACCCTATCGCGCTCACTTCCCTCCACAGGAGCCACGTTCTCCACCGCATTCGAGCAACTACCCGCAGTGAGACAACCTCTGTCACAATCGGGCCATGTCTCTGACTCCGGGCTCCCCACCGCCGTCTGCACGTCCCGCCGTCACGCCGAACGACGCGGTCCGGTGGCCCTTGCGCGCTGACTTCCTCACCGACAGCACCCGATGCCCGTCATGTTTCGCACCGCTGAGCGCGGCGTCCTTCCGCAACGCTCCTGGAATCACCGGTCCCGTCTGTACCCAGTGCGGACTCGATCTCTCGGGCGCCGAAGCGACCGAGGTCTTCGAGACCGGCAAGACCATCGTCGCCGCCGAGAGTCGCCGGCAGCAGTTAATGGGCCAGATGCGTGCTCAGCAGGCCGAACGAGCGGCCCACGCCCAGGCAGCTTGGGCTGCGCCCCAGGTCCCTGTGCCGCAGGCCCCGTCCGTTCCGATTCCCCAACCGCCGGGGATGAGCCACCCTCTTCCCCAGGCCGCGCCCCTCAGCGCCTGGTACCCGCAAGCGACGGGCACTCCCCCACCGGTGATCGGCAGCGTGCCGCCCGACCCGGGGCGACCTCGGCGATCGGGTATCCAGATCCTGATGCTGACCGTCGGCGTCATCCTCGTATCGATCATGGCCACCTTCTTCGTGTTGTTGGCCTATCTGATTGCGAGCCTCGAGGTCCGATCGGTTCTCACGGCGGTGGCAAGCCTCGCCGTGTTCGGCGCATCCTGGTTGCTGTACCGACGCACACTTCTTGGTACGGCCGAAGGTGTCGCGGTCCTCGCGATCGTGCTGCTTGTGCTCGACGTGTGGATCATTCGTGCCAACGACCTCTTCGGATCCGGCAACATCGACGGGTGGCTCTACACCGGCATCGCCACCGGTGTTCTCGCGATTCTTCTCGCCATCGCGTTCCGCGGTCTTCCACTTCGCTCGATCAGCCTGTCCTCGGTCGTGCTCGCCCCATTCGCCGTCCTGGCGGTCACTGTGGGTATCCTCACCGATACCGAGGGATCCGTGCCGGCATGGGGAGCGCTCTCGGCGGTAGGCATTGTCAGCCTCGCCTGGAAACGCCTGCCGTTCGGCGCGCTCGAACGGCAGCTGTTCCGCGCATTCGGTTTCGTTGCGACCGCGCTGGCCATTGTGCCGGCGTCGTTCACTTTCATCGGCTGGGACGTTGGACCGGTCATCGGCCTGACCCTCGTAGCTTGCATCTGGTTCGCACACCTCGTCGTGTCCCCATTTACACTGAGTCGCTCTCGCGAAGCGTCGGCTGAGCCCACGTCCGAGCCGCTGACGCGCGAAACGCACTCAACAGCCATGCAGGTTCTCGCCGCTGTGGGGCTCGGATTAGCTGTCGCCACGATGGCGCCGGCGCTCTGGCTCCGCATTCCGGACCTCACGGACGCCCTGTGGATGCCTGCCGTCATCGCCCTGACTGGTGCGATTCTCCTCGCACTGATCGCTCGAGTCCCCGCCGTGTCGGATCGCGCAACACTGCTGATGGTCGCGACCACGATCCCCATCGCCGTCGCCGCTCTCGCCATCATCCCCGCCGTCGTCATAGCGCTTTCCGGATTTGATGGCGCGCTCCGGGTTCAGCCGTTCGACCTCACCATCATCGATGAGATCACGGGCCCGGCCATTCGCACGCGGTGGACTGCCGCACTCGCGCTTCTCGGTTTCTCCGTCCTCACCTTGCTCCTCCTGGCGGCCCTCGACCGGGCCCGCCGTTTCGGTTGGGTCCCCCTCATTGCCGTGAGTCTCGGACTCATCGCCGCATCTTTCGCCATCGCGACACCGGCGCTCACCGCACTCGGGTTTCTTTCCCTCGCTATCTCCGGGTTGCTGTGCGCGGGCGCGCGGCGACTTCATCGGCCGTATCGCATCCTGGGAGCGGCAACGAGTGCGCTGAGCACCCTCGCCCTCTTCCTGGTCGGGATGACGAATACGGTCACCTTCCCCTTCACCGCCCTCGCGGTGCTCGCCCTTCTCATTTCATTCCGCGAGATCGTCGACAGATCGACCCGACCGCGGTTCGCGCTCTGGACGACACCATTCATCGTTGCCGCGCTGGTTGCGTCGCTGCTACTGAGCGTGCGGCTGGTGCCGGAATGGGTCCAGACGGTCACCGGGGGAACCGCTGCCCAGGCCGGCCCGGTTCTCCTCGTCGCACTGTGCGCGCTCGCGATCCTCTGCGCCGTCCCCTTGACCACCTTCGTCACCCGCCGATCCGAGGCGGCGGTCACTGCCAGTGTCGCTGTCGTCCCCGTCCTCATCGGCGTCACCGAACTCGCAACACGGGTGCCTGTCGATGCCGGTCCTTTCCTCACTGTCTGCGCCCTGACAGCGGGCGTGGCAATCCTCTGGCAATTCCCGCGAACGGTTGCGACCTGGCCCGAACGTTTCGTCGGGGCCGCAGCTGCGCCCGTTCTTGCTGTGGTCGCCGCCGGGGTCGGATGGGACCAGCTGGGCCAGCCCGGGACCACGGTTGTGGCCTCCGCGCTCACCGTGATCCTCGCGGCAGTCGGACTCGTGCTCTTCCGCGCTGAACACCCAGCCCCTCACGCCCCAGAAGCGGCGGCGCAGCGCATCGTCCACCCCGCGAAGATTGCTCGGCTCGCCTGGGACGCATCCATTGCTCTCACCATTGTTCCGATCTCGGTGCAGGCCGCACGCGCCACGGAACTCGGCTGGGCGGCTCTCCTCCTGCTCGCCGTCACCGTAATTCTCATCGCCAGCGGCGAGGGTGGGCCGATCCAGGGGCGGACAGCCCGCCACCACGTTGCGTGGGCAGGTCTTCCCCTCGCCGTCGCCGCACTGTGGGTCGCGTTGACCCGCAATGATGTCACTGTTATCGAGCTCTACACCCTGCCCGTCGCTGGTCTGCTTCTTGCCGTTCTCGCGGTCGTCCTTGTGCGCCGGCACCCAGTGACGACCGGATCCGGCCGCAGTGCGCTGCTTTCCGCGGCTCTCGCGGTTGCTGTTATCCCCAGCGCCGTTGCATCCTCAGCTGAGGAACCGCTGCGCGGAGGTCTGGTCGTCTCCGCTGCGGCTGTCCTCCTGGTGATAGCGCCATTCCTGCCTTCCGTCGTCCGCGGAACTCGACTGGATGCTGTCGTCTACGTGGCAGGGGCCGGCGCGGCGCTGACGACCGTTGTGGTCCTCATGGCTCGAGGGACACCCGACGGATGGCACAACGAGGGGGTTGCTGCCGCCCTGCTGGTCGCCGGTTTGCTCTGGCTGTTTCGCGCGAAGGATCCGCGGGCGCTCGGTACCGCGGCGGTGGCGCTGTCCAGCGTTGTTGTCGCGGTGCCCCTCGCCGTCGCACTGCTCGTCGACAACATCGCACTCTGGCGCCTCACGATTGCTGTGGTCTTCTGCCTGGTCCTCTACGTTGTCGGCTCGAGCCAGCGTCTGCGGTCATCGCTGATTCGCTGGACGGCTCTCGGCTCAGCACTTCTCCTGGCGGTAGCCGGAGTAACATCCGGGGTTGCGGACCCGTTCGAGTGGGTCACTGTGCCCCTCGCGGCGGGGCTGCTCACTGCGGGTGCGCTTCGGTTGGCTGCTGACCCGATAGCCAGGTCCTGGCCGCACCTGGGCGTTGGTGTGCTGCTGCTTCTGGTTCCGTCGCTTCTCGCCGATTTCACCGGCACAGAGTTGTGGCGGGTAGTTGCGCTTGGGCTCGTCTCGCTCGCGGTGTTCGGTGCCGGGCTCGCTCTGAAACTCAGCGCCCCCGCTGTCACCGGTGCCGCTGTCATCATCGTCCATGCGCTGGCCCAATTGTGGCCCTGGATCTCGGACCTCTACGGGGTGGTGCCGTGGTGGCTGTGGGCAGGAATCGGTGGAGTGATCCTCATCGTGCTTGCGGCGACATACGAGAAACGCATTCGTGACCTCCGAGCGGTGGCCCGCAGCATCAGTTCACTGCGATGACCCGGCCGGTGCGAGGCAGGCTACGGTCGGAGATAGCGGAGTACGGCGAGCACCCTGCGGTGCTCCGCACCTGACGCATCGAGTCCGAGCTTCGCGAAGATCGCCGTCACGTTCTTCTCAACGGCGCCGAGTCCGATCACGAGACGACGGGCAATGCCCTGGTTGTTCAGTCCCTCCGCCATCAGTTGCAGTACGTCCGCCTCCCGCGGAGTCAGCGTCGCCAGCGGGTCGCGGCGGTGAGTAAGCAGCTCTCGGACCACCTCGGGGTCGAGAACGGTGCCACCATCGGCGATGCGGGTCACGGCATCCTGCAGTTCGTTGAGGGATGCGACGCGGTCCTTGAGCAGGTAACCGACTCCACCAACTGACGCCCCGAGGAGCTCTTCGGCGTAGGTGGCCTCGACGTATTGGCTCAAGAGCAGGATCCCGACCGTCGGGCGCGAGGCGCGGATCGCGATTGCGGTGCGCACTCCCTCGTCCCGGAATGTCGGCGGCATCCGAACGTCAAGGACAACAACGTCGACGTCGAGCGAGTCGAGCGCGGCCCTGAGGCTGTCACCGTCGCCGAACGACCCCACCGTCTCGAAGCCTGCTTCGTCGAACAGCCGAACAAGCCCCTCGCGAAGCAACACCGAGTCGTCTGCAAGGGCGACGCGAATGGGGCGCGAGGGGCTGCTGATCACCCAGCAAGCATACGGGTGATCAGCGATCGATTCCCGGGACGGATGCTGTCACGCGCGTTCCGAATCCGGAGGGACTGTCCACAGTCAGCGAGCCACGCAACCCAGTGAGGCGATCGCGCAGGCCGCTCAGTCCGTGGCCGACATCGAACCGGGCTCCCCCGGTGCCGTTGTCTGCGACAAGGACCTCAAGGCGTCGGGATCCAGCGGCGTCGGTCGGCGTCGACATCTCGACGCGCACCGCCGTTGCTCCGGAGTGCTTGGAGGCGTTGGTAATCAACTCGGCAACCACGAAGTACACGTTTCGCTCGATCTCTGCAGGGAGCCGGGTGCCCGCATCGAGGGTGCTTGCCACGGTGATCGGAATGCTGCTCAGTGCTGCGAACGACTCAACGGCGCTAACCAGCCCGCGGTCCTCGAGGATCGGTGGGGCAAATCCACGTGAGAGGGCGCGCAACTCGTCGAGTGACGCCTGAGCCTGCCCTCGTGCCTCGGCAATCAGCGTCTTCGCCGACTCGGGGTCGGTGCCCAACCGACGTTCCGCGGCCGCGAGGTCCATCTGCAGCCGAACGAGACGCTGCTGCGGACCGTCGTGAATGTCCCGTTCGAGTCGGCGTACCGACTGGTCTTCGGCCGACACGGCAGCGCCACGCGATGCGGCGAGCGCAGCCACCTCGGTGCGGAGGTCATCGTTCTGCCAGCGTGACAGCAGACCGCGAGCGATCGTGTCGTGGAGAAGGGTGAGTCCCCGGGTGATGAAGGGCACGGTGACGAGGAACACGATTCCGACGGTCATCATGAGAATGATGTCGGCAGCCCGGGGAGAGACAAGCAATTCACTGTTCGGTGCGAAGAAACCGAAAACGACCTCGCCCAGCCAGAGCTGATCGGGGTCCTGCGGGAGAAACGGTGCCCAGATCCAGTAGGTCACCCCGCCGAGCGCGGTGGCCAGCCAGGTGATCGTCAGAGTCCAGGAGAACGTGCTGACCACGAAGTTCACGAACCCCGTGTGCAGGAGGTAGGTCCAGTAGTGCCCCTGGGTCAGCGGACCGAGCGTCCGGCGCCAGAAGCCTGCGTTCTCGGGGATCGGGTTCCACGTTGGGCGAGAAATCGGTGTTCTTCCCGCCGCTTCAAGCCGGACGAGTTCGAGGGTCCCGAAAGCCCGTGCCACGAAAAGCGCTGCGGTGAGCACGAAGAGGCCCACCACGATGAACACCAATGAGGCGCCAGCCGAAAACAGGGTCACGCCGATGGAGAATCCGACCACAGCAATCGGAAGGGTGAGGAGGAGGAAGCCGAGCTCTCGCGGAACCCCGGCCCACAGCGTCGCATAGCCGTTGCGTGGGCGCGGCTCGGCCGCTGCGGGTCGCTCGTCGCCAGTCATGTGGTCAAGAGTGTCAGAAATCACGGCCGTCGCTGGTGCAGGGCCGCTCTGCGTATCGTTTATCGTCATGCATCCAGCTTCCCGGTGAACGCGGCATGGGAGTATCCGGGAGCCACCCAGATGCCTCCGGGGGAAAACCCCCGAACAGCGGACGCCTGGGCACAAGGTAAGCCCAGCCTTCTCTTGCTTGCGGAATGTGTGGGGCTGAGTAGCGTTGCAGTCCAGAGCGCACCTCAACCAACGCGCAAGTGAAGGGGAACACCATGACAGACATCACCACCGTTTCACAGACCTCCGTCAGCCCTGACGTCGCGGCCGGCGTCGCTCAGTTCCTGAGCCCGGTCGTTCTCGACCTCACCGCCCTTGTCGTCAACGGCAAACAGGCACATTGGCACGTTCGCGGGGCGAACTTCGTCGGAGTGCACGAACTCCTCGACACCATCGTCGCGCACGCCCAGGATTGGGCAGACAGCGCAGCCGAGCGCATCGTTGCCCTGGGGCTCCCGGTCGACGCACGGTTGTCCACCGTCGCAGCCAACGCCACGACACCCCAGCTCACCGCCGGATTCCAGCAGTCCGAGGTGACGATCGCCGAGTTCGTCGCGCAGATCGACGCTGCCCTCACCACCGTGAAGACGGCCGTGAACGAGCTTGACGCCATCGACCTCACCAGTCAGGACATCGCTATCGAGATCTCACGCGGCCTCGAGAAGGACCGCTGGTTCCTCGTCGCCCACGTCGCGAAGTAGCGTTCGTTCCCCGCTCTCACGCAGAGGGTCGCCTTCGGGCGGCCCTCTGTTTTTCGTTATAGCACCGAGTGTGTGAAACGACCGTTCAACACCGTGGCGGCCACAGGCATCCGTCTCAGCTGATCAGCGGTGGATGCCAGTGGATCTGCATCGACGATAGCCAGGTCAGCGAGCCGTCTCGCCGCAACGCGCTCGTGGGGCGTGCGGGTGGCGGCAGCGAGCGCTTCGGACACGGTGATCGATTGTTCCGGATGCCACGGGGCGCGGTTCTCCCTCGACCGGCCGACAGCTGCAGAGATGGCAATCCACGGGTCGAGTGGCGCGACGGGAGCATCAGAGCCGAGGCGGAGGGTGGCACCGGCGTCGAGCAGGCTGCGCAACGGGAAGGCCCGGCGCGTGCGCCCCGGCCAGAGCTGCTCGGCTGCGTCACGGTCGTCCATCGCGTGCTCGGGCTGCACGCTCGCGATCACACCGAGTTCGGCGAACCGCGCAATGTCATCGTCGCGGAGTAACTGCGCGTGTTCGATCGATCCTGCCGCGCCGGTGGCCGCGAACGCGTCGAGCGCCAGTGTGTTGGCTCGGTCGCCGATCGCGTGGATCGCGCTGCTCAGGCCACCGGTCATCGCTCGCCGCATGAGGAACACAAGCTCATCTGTCGGCACCGTCAGCACGCCTCGTGCGTCGGGGCGCCCGGTGAGGCCGTCATAGTCATCGTCGCAGTAGGCGCTTCTCGTGTTGAGGGATCCGTCGGTAATCACCTTGAGTGCGCCCACTTCGACGAGACCGTGGGTGTGCGGCACGATCTGCCCGGTGCTGAGACGCTGGGCCAGCGCACGGTCGAGGTCAGCCGGGTAGATGCCGAATCGCACCCGCAGCGACGTTGCCCCCGCAGCGGTTCGGCGCTTCCAGGCGTCGAGGTTCCACGCCATCTCGAAGTCGCCGATACCCACGACGCCGCGGGCGGCGGCGACGCCTGCAGCCTCTCGTGCCCAGGCGTCGACGAGTGCATCATCAGTGTCGAGGGCCTTGCTCACCGCGAAAGCGTCTTCCTCACGCAGCATGCCGGTCGGGTGGCCGGCGTGCCCGAACCGCTCGAGCGCGGCACCGTTGAGCCAGACACAGTGCAGGTCTGCCCCGATCAGGACGACGGGTCGCCCCTCTGACGCACGGTCCAACGCGGCAAGGTCGGGGCTATCCGGCCAGAGTGCATCCCGGAATCCGGTACCGACGAGGATGTCGCCCGGCTCGGCAGAGGATCGAGCCGAGTGTGCGCGCACGAGTTCGACAACAGACGCCGCTGAGCTGCTCGATGCCAGGTCGAGTCGGCGCGACGCAAGCGCAACCTGGCTGAAGTGAACGTGGTGGTCCCAAAGCCCCGGCAGCACCCAGCGCCCGGCGAGGTCAACGGGTTCACCCTGTGCGGGGCTCACGTGTGCCGGACGGATAGTGCTGATGCGGGCGTCTTCGATCTCGATGTCGACGGGAGTGCCGTCTGACCCGACGATTCGAGCGTTTCTCAGGGTGGTGCGAATGCCCGAGCCAGGCCGCGCCGCACTCAACCGAAACTCCGTCATGCCTGGCTCCCGATCTCGGTCAGCGCTGGCAGTTGGGGCACCAGTAGAGCTTTCTGGCACCCATAACCTCGAGGGCGATGTGTGTGCCACACACCCGGCAGGGCAGCCCCTCCCGCTTGTACACCCAGTGTCGGTCGTCGCGACTGGCCATCGCCTTGCGGTAGTCCTCGCCGGTGAGGTCATCCATGGTCATCATCTGCCCGGTCTCAACGCCGATCGGCAACAGGCGCGCCCAATCACGCCACAGTCCGCGAACCAGTTCCTCCGGCACGAGCTTTCCCGGGGTGTGCGGATCGATCCGTGACCGAAACAGCAGTTCCGCGCGGTAGACGTTGCCGATGCCGGATACCACGGACTGATCCATCAGCAGAAGCCCGATCGGTGTTGGCTTCTTGCGCACCACGGTGGTGAACCGGTCTTCGGCCGCCGGGGTGTCCTCAAGCAGCGGATCAGGACCCAGCTTTGCGATGACCGCGTTCACCTGGGCCGTGTCGAGGATCTCGCAGGCAGTCGGACCGCGCAGGTCGGCGACCGCGTGCTCGGTGAGCAGCCGCAGGCGAACGGCGCCGACGGGTGGCGGTGGAAACGTGTCCCAGTCCTCGCCAGCCAGCCCCTTGGTCTGCTCAGACATTCGCACCCGGGTGTTGCGGGGTGCGCCGATCGAGTGCAGCGAGTTCTCGCCGGCGTCATCGAGGATGGCCGTGGCGAGGTCAGTGCCCTTCTGGTTCGTCTGGCCCATCCGGCCGTTAGCGCTCGCGATGGTCGCATCGGTGGTGATCTCGCCCGCAAAGTCCCAGGCGCCGTACATCCCGAGGTGCACCCGCAGCCACAGCTCGTCATCGAAGTCGAGGAACATCTGCTTGCCGACGGCCTTCACGTCGACGAGCGTTCGCCCGGACAACACCGCTGCGCCCTCGGCAAACCGGCCCTGCGGGCTCGACGCGATGAGTTCAGCGCCCTGGAAGTTGGCCCGGAACTGCCGCGCGATGCGATGAACGGAGTGACCCTCGGGCACGCTAGTTTCGCTCTGCGCTCGGGACGTCGACGCCCTTGCCGACGATGGTGCCTGTTGACTCGTATTCGGCGAGCTGCGCAATCCGGCGTGCGTGGCGCTCGTCGCCCGAGAACGGTTCGGCGATGAACGCGTCGATGAACGACTTGACCTCGTCGAACGAATGCTGGCGGGCTCCGATGGAGATCACGTTGGCGTCGTTGTGCTCACGCGCGAGCTTCGCAGTGCTGTCGTTCCAAACCAGGGCAGCACGGATGCCACGCACTTTGTTCGCGGCGATCTGCTCACCATTTCCAGATCCTCCGAACACCACACCGAGGGCTTCGGTTCCGGCGGCCTGGTCCCGCACCACAGCGAGGGCGGCGTTGATGCAGAAGGCCGGGTAATCGTCGAGGGCGTCGTACTCGGTCGGTCCGTGGTCGATAACCTCGTGACCAGAGTCGCGGAGATGCTGCTGGAGTTCGGTGCTGAAGTCGAGGCCGGCGTGATCGGTGGCGATATGGATGCGCATGCTTCCATTCTGCCGTTCCCGCGTGCGCCCGGTGACGCTAGTCGAAGATCGGGCCTACGGTGCGGCTGCGCTTGAGTTCGAAGAACCCGGGGTACGCGGCTGCAGCGACGATGCCGTCCCAGAGCCGAACGGCGTCCTCACCTTTCGGCGCCGGCGAGAGGACGGGCCCGAAGAACGCAACACCGTTTACGGCGATGACCGGTGTTCCCACGTCCTGGCCCACACGCTCAATGCCGTCGAAGTGGCTCGCTCGCATCTGGGCGTCGTAGCTGTCGGTCAGGGAGTGCTCGGCGAACTCGGGTGGCAGGCCGACCTCGGCGAGGGCCTGAGGGATCACGACATCGGGTTCGGTGGACTCGCCGAGGTGAATCTGCATGCCGAGTGCGTCGTAGAGCGGCTTGACGATAGCTTGCCCAAACTCTTCCTGCGCGGCAGCAACGAGGCGGGTGTAGCGGAGCGCTCGGGGGAAGAACGCCTTGTAGTCGTCGGAGACATCCTTGTCTTCGTTGAGCACCGCGAGGCTCATGATGTGCCAGGTGACGTCGAGGTTGCGAGAGTTCGCCACCTCGTCCACCCAACGTGATGTCATCCATGCCCACGGGCAGGACGGGTCGAACCAGAAATCAACGGCTGTCGCGGTATCGGTGCTCATACCTCCAGCCAACCATGAATTTCGGAGCCGACTCCCCTTCCGATCCCAATCGGCGGGAACGACGCGAGCACTACGCTGGAATCTCGGACACAATCCGTCTTGTTCGACAGTCCCATCGCACTAAGGAGTTCAGCGTTGCCCGGAGAAAACCTCACCCGCGCCGAAGCACAGGAGCGAGCCTCACTCGTTTCGACCTCGAGCTATTCCATCGCTCTCGACCTCACCACCGGCCCCGAGACGTTCCGATCGACGACGACGGTGCGCTTCAGCGCAACACCCGGCGCATCGACCTTTATTGACGCCATCACCCGTACGGTGCATTCGGTGACCCTCAACGGTGTTGCCCTCGACCCTGCCGCGGTCAGTGACGGCATCCGCATTGCCCTTGACAACCTGCAGGCGGAGAACGAACTCACCGTCGATGCCGACATGATCTACATGAACACCGGCGAGGGCCTGCACCGTTTCGTCGACCCTGTCGACAACGAGGTGTACCTGTACAGCCAGTTCGAGGTGCCTGACTCCCGCAGGATGTACGCGGTGTTCGAGCAGCCCGACCTCAAGGCAACGTTCCAGTTCACGGTGACGGCGCCCGATCACTGGGACGTGATCTCGAACTCCCCCACCCCGGAGCCCGTTGCTGCCGGTGAGGGATCGAAGACCTGGACCTTCGAGCCAACACAGCGGATGTCGAGCTACATCACGGCGATTATCGCCGGGCCGTACGTTTCGGTGCGCAGTGAGCTCACCTCGAGCGATGGGCGCACGATTCCGCTCGGAGTCTTCAGCCGCAAGAGCCTCTCGGAGTATCTTGACGCCGACTACATCTTCGACAAGACGCGCCAGGGCTTCGAGTACTTCGAGAAAAACTTCGACTACCCGTATCCCTTCCCCAAGTACGACCAGCTGTTCGTGCCGGAGTACAACGCCGGCGCCATGGAGCACGCCGGAGCCGTGACCTTCACGGAGGCGTATGTCTTCCGCTCCAAGGTGACCGACGCCATCAAGGAGCGCAGGGTCGTCACGATCCTGCACGAGCTGGCCCACATGTGGTTCGGCGACCTCGTCACCATGAAGTGGTGGAACGATCTCTGGCTCAACGAGTCCTTCGCCGAGTGGGCGTCGACGATCGCGGTTGCCGAAGCCACCGAATGGACCGGAGCGTGGACCACGTTCAACGCCATGGAGAAGAGCTGGGCATACAAGCAGGACCAGCTGCCGTCGACCCACCCGATCGTCGCGACCATCAACGACCTCGAAGACGTGCAGGTCAACTTCGACGGCATCACTTACGCCAAGGGCGGATCGGTGCTCAAGCAGCTTGTTGCCTGGGTCGGCATCGACGCGTTCTACGCCGGTGTCGCCGCCTACTTCAAGAAGCACGAATACGGCAACACCGAACTCGTCGACCTGCTGACCGAGCTCGAAACCGCGTCGGGGCGGGACCTGACCGACTGGGGCAAGCTCTGGCTCGAGACTGCAGGCGTCAACACCCTGCGCCCGGAGATCGAGATCGACGAGTCGGGTGTCATCACCTCGTTTGCCGTGCTGCAGTCGGCGGTAGCCGAGTACCCCACGATCCGCCCGCACCGCCTGGCGATCGGCTTCTACAACCTCACGGGCGGCTCGCTCGTTCGTGAGCACCGGGTTGAGCTCGACGTCGACGGTGAGCGCACCGACGTCGCCGAACTCGTCGGCATCAAGCGCCCCGACCTCGTGCTGCTCAACGATGACGACCTCGCGTACGCGAAGATTCGCCTCGACGACGCGTCCCTCGCCGTTGCCACCGAGTCGCTCTCAGCGATCAAGGACCCGCTGGCCCGGTCGCTCGTCTGGGCTGCCGCCTGGGATGCGACCCGCGACGCCGAGACCCCGGCGCGTGACTACGTGCGTCTCGTTCTCGGCAACATCGCGACCGAGACCGAGTCCACCACCATCCGCACCACGCTCAACCAGCTCGTGCTGGCGGCGACGCAGTACGTGGCCCCCGAAGCTCGTGACGCTGTGCTCGTCGAGGTCGGCGACGCTCTCTGGACTCTCGCGCAGGAAGCCGAAGCCGGCAGCGACGCACAGTTCCAGTTCGTGAAGTTCTTCGCGGCTGTCGCATCGACTGATGCGCACCTCGAGGCGATCCGTGGGCTCCGCTCCGGCGAGGTTCGCCTCGACAGACTCGAGATCGATACCGACCTCGACTGGGAGCTCCTCACAGCGCTCACCGTTGCGGGCGTTGCCGGCAACGAGGACGTCGACGCGGCTCTCGCTGACGACAACACGGCCAACGGCGCCAAGGCTGCTGCACTCGCTCGTGCCGCGATCCCGACGCTCGAAGCGAAACGTGCCGCGTGGGCATCCGTTGTGGACATCGACACGGCACCGAACGCCATTGTGCAGTGGACCGGCATCGGTTTCCAGCGCGCGAAGGACACGGACGTGCTCGCGTCGTTCGTGCCGGACTACTTCGAAATGCTCCAGCGTATTTGGGCGTCGCGCAGCTACAAGATTGCCGAGTACCTCGCTGTTGGTCTCTACCCGGCTCCGCTCGCGAACGCCGAACTTCGTGACGCTACTGTTGCCTGGCTCGAGCACAACGCTGAGCCGCCGGCGCTTCGCCGCATCGTGGTCGAGAACCTCGCCGGTGTCGAGCGGGCGCTCAAGGCCCAGGAGCGTGACGCTCGGGCGTAGGTTGCCCTCGGGTGCCGTGCGCAGGATCGAAAGTGGGTCCGGCGCACGGCACCTGTGTCGTTAGCTCCGAAGCGGATGTCGCAACGCACCTTCTGTCTGACGTGACGGAGTGCAGGCGGCTGGCCTCCAGCATCCGTTCAGAGCCCTCACGTAAACTTTGCGGTGATGAATATGACTGAATTTTGGACCGGGGTAGACGCGTTCTTCAAGAGCCCCCTTGGCACTCTCGTTTCCATAGCGCTGATCATTGTTGGCGCGTTAGCGGCTTCCTGGGTCCTTCATTTCTTGATTCGCCGCGTAGTGGGCCAGATCGTCTCCGGAGTCAAGAAGAACCAGGGCGCAGAAGACACCCAGGCGCTCAGCGTGTCCCCCCTCGCTGCCGTGCGACTTGTGCAGCGAACCCGCACTCTCGGTTCGGTGCTGGGAAACATCGTCAACGTCACTGTCGTTGTCATCACTGTTGTGCTGATCGTCAACGAGATTGACCCCAGCATCATCGGGTCGTTGGCCCTCTTGACCGCCGCACTCGGTGCCGGCCTCGGTTTCGGCGCCCAAAACATCGTCAAGGACGTGCTCAACGGTCTGTTCATGGTGATGGAAGACCAACTCGGCGTCGGCGATGTCGTCGATCTGGGACCTGCCACCGGTGTGGTCGAACGTGTTGGTATCCGCATCACGCAAGTGCGCGACGTCAACGGGACACTGTGGTTTGTGCGCAACGGCGAAATCCTTCGCGTCGGGAACATGTCGCAGGGCTGGGCCCGGGTGATCATCGACCTCGCCGTGCCGTACGACACCGACATCGAGGCCGTGCAGGACACCATGCTGTCCACCGCGACGGGGCTGGCGCAGGATCCCAAGTGGCGCAGCCGTATCCTCGAGCGCCCTGAACTGTGGGGCATCGAATCAATCTCCGAGGAAGCCCTCGTGATACGGCTCGTCGTCAAGACCCGGCCGCCGGCCAAGGACGACGTGGCTCGCGAGTTGCGCGGACGACTCAAGTACGCCACCGATGAGATGGGTATCCAGTTGCCGACGCTCAAGAGCGTTGTGCTCGAGGGCTTCGACGGGGCGGCGTCCGTCACCGGCGCCCGCCCACCGCGGACCAAGCCCCTCAAGGTGGTCAATGAGGCACCGCACGCGGTGAAGAAGAACTCGAAGAAAGCGCCGCAAAAGCCATGACGAATCTCAACTCCCCCACCTTCTACGATGAGGTCGGCGGTCGGGCGACGTTCGAAAAGCTGTCGGTCGAGTTCTACAAGGGCATCGCGAACGATCCTGTGCTTAAGCCGATGTACCCGGAGGATGACCTGGGCCCGGCAACCGAGCGACTCACCATGTTCTTCGAGCAGTACTGGGGCGGACCGTCGACCTACAGCGAACAGCGCGGACACCCGCGCCTCCGCATGCGGCACATGCCGTTCAAGGTCAACCCAGACGCCCGCGATCGTTGGCTGCTTCACATGCGCGCCGCGGTCGACACGCTGGGACTCTCGCCGTTGCACGAGGCGACGCTCTGGGACTACCTCGAGCGCGCCGCGCAGGCGATGGTCAACACCTTCGACGAATAGCGCTCGGCTTCGGCAGTCCATCTCCTACGATGGGGGCACCGGTGAGCACCGTCGCCTCCGGATGAAGGAGTACGGATGCACGCCCCTGTCGATTCAGCCGGATCCGCCGACGTCATTGTGGTCGGTGCCGGGCTCGCCGGGCTGGTCGCAGCCGCTGAACTCTCTGACGCCGACCGGCAGGTCCTGCTTGTTGACCAGGAGCCGGAGGCGTCGCTCGGTGGCCAGGCCTGGTGGTCGTTCGGCGGGCTCTTTCTTGTCGACACCCCCGAGCAACGCCGGATGGGCATCACCGACAGCCGCGAGCTTGCCCTCCAGGATTGGGCCGGGAGCGCAGCCTTCGATCGCCCCGAAGACGCCTGGGGCCGGCGCTGGGCGGAGGCCTACGTCGATTTCGCCGCCGGAGAGAAACGATCATGGCTGACCGGTCAGGGGCTGAGCTTCTTCCCGGTGGTGGGCTGGGCGGAACGCGGCGGCTACATCGCGGGTGGGCACGGTAACTCCGTTCCGCGTTTCCACATCGTCTGGGGCACCGGCCCCGGAGTTGTCGCACCCTTTGCGCGACGGGTCAGCGACGGCGTTCGCGCCGGCCGCATCCGGGTCCTCCACCGCCACCGCGTCGATGACCTCGTCATCACGAATGGCTCCGTCACGGGCGTGCGCGGACGAGTGCTCGCCGCCTCAACCGTGAAGCGCGGAGTTGCCAGCGGGCGAGACGAGATCGACGATTTCGAGCTGTCCGCCCAGGCCGTCGTCGTCACGACCGGCGGCATCGGCGGCAACCACGACCGCGTACGCGCACAGTGGCCGGCACGCCTGGGAACCCCGCCAACGCACATGCTGTCGGGGGTGCCTGCCTCGGTTGACGGGCACGGCATCGACATGGCAGCACGCGCCGGTGCCCGGCTGGTCAACGGTGACCGCATGTGGCACTACACGGAGGGGATCACGAATTACGATCCCGCCTGGGCGAGCCATGGCATCCGCATTCTTCCCGGGCCGTCCTCCGTCTGGCTTGATGCGACCGGGAAGCGGCTGCCCGCTCCGCTCTTCCCAGGTTTCGACACGCTGGGCACACTCGAGTACCTCCGGAAGACCGGTCACGACCACTCCTGGTTCGTGCTCACGCAGAAAATCATCGAGAAAGAGTTCGCTCTCTCGGGCAGCGAGCAGAACCCCGACCTCACCGATAAGGATCTCAAACTCCTGCTCAAACGCGTCGCGCCCGGCGCTCCCGGGCCGGTTGAGGCGTTCAAACAGAAGGGTGAGGACTTCGTGGTTGCCCGCACCCTCCCCGAGCTCCTGGCGGGAATGCAGCGGCTCGCGCCGGACGCCCCACTCGACGCCGCGCAGGTTGAACGAGAGATCCGGCTGCGCGACGCCCAGCTCGCCAACGACTTCTCGAAGGACCCGCAGATCACCGCGATCCGTGGCGCCCGCAAGTACCTCGGAGACAAGCTCATCCGGGTGGCGTCCCCGCACCGCATCCTCGATCCAAAGGCCGGTCCCCTGATCGCCGTGAAACTGCACATCCTCACCCGCAAGAGCCTCGGCGGCATCCAGACCGACCTCTCCGGTCGGGCGCTCGACGACAACGGCTCTCCCATTCCCGGGCTGTACGCGGCAGGCGAAGCCAGCGGGTTTGGTGGCGGCGGTATGCACGGCTATCGATCGCTCGAGGGCACTTTTTTGGGCGGATGCCTGTTCACCGGTCGCACGGTCGGGCGGGCGATCGACGCGCAACTGTCCTGACACGGCACCGACATACTGGAACGATGGCGCGCTCCCCCGCAGCAGAAGTCGATATCTCCCCAGAACTCATTCGTCGTTTGCTGCGGGCCCAGCACCCTGAGCTCGCGGACCTGCCGCTCACACTCGTCGCTCACGGATGGGACAACGCCATGTACCGGCTGGGCGAGCAACTGGTCGTGCGCCTCCCCCGGCGCCAGCTCGCTGCGGCACTCATCGAGAACGAGCAACGCTGGTTGCCGGAAATCGCCGACCGCGTCGACGTTGCCGTGCCCCGCCCGATCTACTTCGGACGACCGACCGTCGACTTCCCCTGGCACTGGAGTATCGCAAGGTGGTTCGACGGCGCGGCTGCATCCACCCTACCGATCGACAAACGCGGCCGGCTGGCCAGCCCACTGGCCACATTCCTCACCCAGCTGCACACCGCGGCGCCAGCCGACGCACCCGTCAATAACTTTCGTGGAATCCCGCTCGAGCGCAGGCACAGGGATGTGCGATCCCGACTCAATTCCGGCATCGTTCCCCACGCCGACGCCGTCTCCCGGATCTGGGACGACGCTCGAACCGCACCACTTTGGGAGCGCCCACGCGTCTGGCTTCACGGTGACCTGCACCCCAGCAACCTGCTGGTCGACAGCAACGGCGATCTCGCCGCCGTGCTGGACTTCGGGGACATCACTGCCGGAGACCCGGCAACTGACCTCGCCGCCGCCTGGCTTGTCTTCGACCCGGCCGGTCGCGATCGCTTTCACTCAGCCGTGGCTGAGGCGCGGGACGTTTCGGACGCGACATGGCGGCGTGCGCGCGGCTGGGCCCTCGTCCTGGCCACCGCGCTCGTCACCACCTCCGATGATTCGCCGTCTCACCGACGCATGGGTGAGCAAATCATCGACCAACTGCTGCTCGACTGACCGCGGTCCGTTACCCGTGAAGCGAGCGTGCCAGGACGTGCCCACGGTACGCACTGGCCCGCAGCCAGGAGCCGGATCGATAGAGCGCAACCTCCTCCTCCTCCCCGGCGATGAAGCCGAGGCTGGCTGCAGCGAACGCGACGCCCGCAGGAACAACGGGGTGGGCGTCGAGAGGCCGTGACCACACCTCTGAACGCACCTTCTGCACGATCAGGTCTCCGGTGTGAGCAGGAATCGCTCTCGCAACCTCGCCAGCCCCGTCGCGTGCGATGAGTTCGAGCGCGACGCTGCTGAGCGTTCCCATGTGTTCCCACCCACCGCGTGGGGGTGAGATTCCGGCCCAGCTCGCCGTCACGTCACTGTCCGGCAGGTTCACCTCGAAGGTCTCGGTGCCGTCGGCTCGGATTTTCGCGATTCTGTCTGCCAGTGAGGCCGGTGCAAGGACACGATCGAATTGCACACCGGATGCCTCGGCAAACGTCCGGAGACCGAGAACGGTGGGGCTGCGGTCAAGCAGTCCCCTCGGCGCGAGCACCGCCGAATACACAGCAAGCACTCCACCTCCCGCGATCACCCGGACAGCGGTGTCATCGACGAGCCGAACACGCGAGAGGTATACGGTGAGGTCGGCCAAGGCGAGCGGGTCAGTGAGCGCAAATGTGTTGTTCATCTGCTTCTAAACTACCTAAGAGGCATCGGTGGCACCCCATCCGAGCCTGTGCACCACCGATCGGAGAGCAATGAACGACCCCGTCGAATCACTTCTGAACGCCCTGAACCTGACCGACACCGGAGCTCGGACGAGCGAGGATATTTTCACGGGGCAGTCACAGTGGATGCCGGGAGGACGCGTCTACGGAGGGCAGGTACTTGCCCAGGCGGTCATGGCGGCGAGTCGGACCACAGACGAAGGCCGGATCATCCACTCAATGCATGGCTACTTCCTTCGACCGGGCGACGTGAACCAGGACATTACCTTCAGCGTCGACCGCATTCATGATGGACGCTCCTTCTCCACCAGGCGCACCCAGGCGTACCAGTCGGGCGTCCCGATCCTGTCGATGATCGCGTCATTCCAAGACACTGACGACGGTCTCGACCACCAAACTCCTATGCCCGAAGGCTATCCCGACCCGGAAAGCCTGCCGACGACGGCCGAGCTTCTTGGCCACATCGACCACCCGGCTGCACAGTCCTGGTCACATAACCGCCCCTTCGATATTCGGCATATCCCCTCACCCATCTACCTGAACGTGACGAGCGAACACACCGCGACCAATGCTGTCTGGATCAAGTCGTTCCGGGCGTTGCCTGACGACCCCAGTCTGCACCGCGCCGCATTGGCGTACGCCAGTGATTACCCGCTTCTCGAGTCCATTCTGCGTCGGCACGGACTCGCCTGGGTGACGCCGAATCTGAAGATCGCGAGCCTCGACCACGCCATGTGGTGGCACCGGCCAGCGCGGGCCGATGAGTGGCTTCTCTACGTTCAGGAGTCGCCGAGTGCGTCCGGTGGGCGAGGACTCTCACAGGGCCGGTTCTACACGCGTGATGGCGAGCTCGTTGCGAGCGTCGCCCAAGAGGGCATGGTACGAGTGCCGACCGCGCTGGCTACCGAGAACTAGCCGCGTTTCGTAAAAGCGACCGGTTCTTCGAGGTAGCGCGTCCACGCGGCGCGCTCCTCGTCGGTGATTCGACGCGGCTTCGAGGTCGACGCGTCGACGAGCACTATTGAGCTGGACGCTCGGGCATAGAGCGGTTGATCGGGTCCAACCGCACCGAAGACCTCGTAGTTCACCTCGAGACTGGCGCCGCCGAGCTTGCCAATCCAGACCTGTATGTCGAGCGGCGGTCGCTGATACGGAATCGGTCGCACGTACTCAACCTCGTGACGTGCAATGAGGGTAATCGTCTCTGACCCGGCCTCGGCCTCAATCAAGGCCATGCCGGAGTCCACGTCACCACCCTCCTCCGTGCTGCGCCAGAACACCCGCACCCGCGCCTCCTCAAGGAGGCGCATCAGCTCCACGTTGTTCACATGGTTGTAGGCGTCCAGATCACCCCAGCGGAGGTGGATGGGAACGTGGACCCGCATTAGTCGCGCGTCAGCTTGCGGTAGGTGGCACGGCTCGGCTTAGCCGCATCCGGACCCAGCCGCTCGATCTTGTTCTCCTCGTAGGACTCGAAGTTACCCTCGAACCAATACCAGTTCGCCGGGTCCTCCTCGGTGCCTTCATAGGCGAGGATGTGCGTGGCGATGCGGTCGAGGAACCACCGGTCGTGCGTGATCACAACGGCACAACCAGGGAACTCGAGAAGCGCGTTCTCCAGGCTGCCAAGCGTTTCGACGTCCAGGTCGTTTGTCGGCTCGTCGAGGAGCAGCAGGTTTCCGCCCTGTTTGAGCGTCAGGGCGAGGTTGAGGCGGTTGCGCTCACCACCGGAAAGCACGCCAGCCTTCTTTTGCTGGTCTGGGCCCTTAAAGCCGAACTGGGACACGTAGGCACGCGACGGAATTTCGGTCTTTCCGACCTGAATGTAGTCTTGCCCGTCGGAGACGACTTCCCACAGGTTCTTGTTGGGATCAATGCCGCCACGGCTCTGGTCAACATAGGAAATGTCGACGGTCTCGCCGATTTTCAGCTCTCCACCATCGAGCGGTTCGAGACCCACGATGGTCTTGAACAGCGTGGTCTTTCCCACACCGTTCGGGCCGATGACTCCCACGATTCCGTTTCGAGGAAGTGTGAAGCTCAGGTCGCTGATCAGAATGCGCTCTCCAAAGCCCTTCTGGAGGTTCTTCGCGTCGATCACCTGTGCGCCCAGTCGGGGCCCGACCGGAATGACGATTTCCTCGAAGTCCAGCTTCCTCGTCCGCTCAGCCTCGGTCACCATTTCCTCGTAGCGAGCGAGTCGGGCCTTCGACTTAGCCTGGCGTCCCTTGGCGTTTGACCGCACCCATTCGAGCTCCTCGGCGAGGCGCTTTGAAAGCTTCTGGTCCTTCTTGCCCTGGATCTGGAGTCGCTCCTGCTTTTTCTCCAGGTACGTCGAGTAGTTGCCCTCATAGGGGTAGAGGTGACCGCGGTCGACTTCGGCGATCCACTCAGCAACGTGGTCGAGGAAGTACCGGTCGTGCGTCACGGCGAGCACTGCACCCGCGTACTTGGCCAGGTGCTGCTCAAGCCACAGAACGCTCTCGGCGTCCAAGTGGTTAGTGGGCTCGTCGAGAAGCAGGAGGTCGGGTTTCTGCAGCAGAAGCTTGCAGAGAGCGACGCGACGCTTCTCACCGCCGGATAGGTTCGAAACCGGCAGGTCCCCGGGCGGCGTGCGGAGCGCGTCCATGGCCTGTTCGAGTTGAGAGTCGAGATCCCACGCATCGGCGTGGTCGATCTCTTCCTGGAGAGTGCCCATTTCGGCCAGCAGCGCATCGAAATCTGCATCGGGTTCAGCCATCGCGAGGGAGATCTCGTTGAAGCGATCGACCTTCGCTTTGATCTCGCCGACGCCTTCTTGGACGTTCTCCAGAACCGTTTTGCTCTCGTCGAGCTCCGGTTCCTGCATCAGGATGCCTACGGTGTAGCCCGGGGTCAGCTTCGCCTCACCGTTGCTGGGAGTGTCCAGTCCAGCCATGATCTTAAGGATCGTGGACTTTCCGGCACCGTTGGGTCCCACAACGCCGATTTTCGCGCCCGGGAAGAACGACATGGTGACGTCGTCAAGAATCAGTTTGTCTCCGACGGCCTTGCGGGCCCGGACCATGGAATAGATGTATTCGGCCATATTGCTACCAGTCTATTGGCCTTGTCTTGCCGATGAGGCATGTCCCTGTGCCAAGTACCCGGTCAACGGTGGAGTGGTAGCCCCCTACCCCCGGTCCGTTCTGCCCGATCAGGCAGGACTCGCCCCATTGCACGGAGAACTGGATGGAGTCGGCTGCGTTCCCGATCGTCGTTGTGTCCGAGGTGACTTCCATTGCAGCCTTATCGAACCCCGCTGCAACGAGGTCGTCGATGAATGCACGGCCGTCGGCTGTCGGGTTGACTGCAAGCGTCTGAGTATTGACGAGGTCGAAGAAGGGCAAGTTATCTTCGGCTGACCCGGATGGGACGAGGACCGGAGTCTGGGGTTCCGGCGATTGGGATTCCGTTGCTGACGGCTTCGGTGACGGAGTCCCTGTTTGCGGCATCGAGCACCCCACAAGGAGGAACCCGATCAGTGACATGGAGGCGAAGCCCAACCCCACCCGAACCGTGAACCGCGCATCGACTGTCGCCACGCCATCTCCCCTGTGTCTGTCGTGATCGGCCGCACCTCCCACGGATGCATTCCACCTACTGAGTCTAGATCGACCCCCATTTGACCTTCACCTCACATCCGGTCGAGGGCGAACGCAGCGGACCAATGAAAACGGCGGCACCTACGTGATAGCGGGGTACGCCTCGTGATGGCTCGCAAGGACGGCGCTCTCGTCGGGCTCTCCAACACCCTCAGGGTGCCCTGGTGAGGCAGCAGACCAGCGTCCCTGATCCAGATCAGATGACATCTCCGACTCCTGCGGCTCCTCAACACGAGCGGCCGGATCGATGTGCTCCGTCTCCGCGCGAACGTCGGCGTTGGAATCGGCCACGGCCGCCGGTTCTCGGGGTGGTGTCCTGGTGTACCGAGCGGTACCCCATGCGAGGTCTTGCCCGATGTTGTCCGCATCGACATCGACACTGGTTCCGTTCTTTTCGCCGCGGTCCCACGCCCGAACCTTCAACTTGCCGACCACGACAACGCGATCTCCCTTGTGAATGGACTCTTGAACGTTTCGGGCGAGGTTGCGGAAGGCGGACACTGTGTACCAATTGGTATCGCCGGTAACCCACGTTTGTGTGTTCCGATCAAAGTGCCGCTGATTCGACGCGAGCCGGAAGCTCGCTAGTTCAAGTTCACCGCCGCGGACCCTCCGATACTCCGGAATCGTTGCCACAAGCCCTGTGAGGGTGATGATGTCGGTCATGGTGATCTCCAAACTGGTTTCGCGTTGGGGGGCGACCCCGGGAACGACCCTCGTGCCGGACCGCCGTTCCCGGGACCGTGCAATCGAGTGTGCGCTGGAGATCTCTGCCAGGGCGTCCTCGCGTGACTTCGGTGGGCAACGGTGAGAGACCAGGGCGGTGGGGAGGACAACGCGGCTGCGCTCGGGGTTGAAGCACCACTAGCATTTCCACATGACATACGTGCCTGCAGAAAATCGTTATGACGAGATGCAATATGCCCGCACCGGAAAAAGCGGGCTTCTCCTCCCCCGGGTGTCCCTCGGTTTCTGGCACAACTTCGGCGACACCCGTGGAATCGACACCCAGCGCGCCATTGTTCGTCGTGCGTTCGACCTCGGAATCACTCACTTCGATCTCGCCAACAATTACGGACCCCCTCCAGGATCTGCTGAACGCAACTTCGGGCGAATCCTCACCGAGGATTTGCGTGCCTACCGTGACGAGATCGTCATCTCTTCCAAGGCTGGGTACGACATGTGGTCAGGCCCATATGGCGAATGGGGTTCGCGGAAATACATGCTCGCCTCGCTCGATCAGAGCCTGTCGCGCATGGGCCTCGAGTATGTCGACATCTTCTACTCTCACCGTCCCGACCCTCACACCCCTGTTGAGGAGACCATGGGTGCCTTGGCAACAGCCGTGCACTCCGGGAAGGCCCTCTACGTCGGTATCTCCAACTACTCACCAGAGCAAACGCGAGCAGCGGCTGCCGCCCTCGCTGAGCACAAAATCCCCCTCTTGATTCACCAGCCGAGCTACTCCATGTTCAACCGGCACGTGGAAGGAGGCCTCCTTGAAGTGCTGGACGAGGTGGGTGCTGGATCGATCGTCTTCTCCCCTCTCGCACAGGGCTTACTGACCGACCGTTATCTGGACGGCAGCGTCCCCGCGGGGTCCCGCGCCGCCACCAGCCATTTCCTCCCAGCGGAGCGAATCTCGGAGACGTACCTTGAACGCGCCCGTGCCCTGAATGGTCTGGCTGCGGAACGAGGCCAGACGCTCGCCCAGCTCGCGCTGACCTGGGTGCTCCGCCACCCGCAAGTGACATCCGCCTTGATAGGTGCAAGTTCTGTGGCTCAGCTTGAGCAGAATGTGGCCGCACTGAGCGCACCAGCGCTCACCGCAGATGAGTTGGCCGCCATTGAGCCGTACGCGGTGGACGGCACGGGGCTCAACTAGAGGCCGCCCTGGCGGCTGGCCGTTCACTGTCAGTGGTGCCTCATACGTTGAGAGCACAACATCAGTGACGGGGCCGGCCGCCGAAAGGGAGGCATCATGAGCATCGCAACAGAAACTGCAGGCGCGGAAACGCTTCGTAGCCATGCGGGTATTGAATTGGTCAAAGTTCATGATGGGTTGTGGCGGGTTCGTCGGAGTGACGGCCGCATCCTCGGTCACATCGAACGGGTTCACACCGCCGCAGGAAACGTTTACGTTGCCAAGCGCTTCAACGCTGTTCGGGCGTCATTCCTCTCGCTTGGCCAGTTCTGGAACATTCAGGACGCCGTCGACTGCCTCCGCTGACGGCGCGCGTGCGATGGAAGCTCTGCGCGCTGCTGACGCGCCAAAAGCACGACACGGCGCGAAGATTGCCGCAGAAGCTGTGATCACGCGGGTAGCCTTCGGCACATGGAATGGTGGAATGAATTCGTAAACTGGCTTACCGCAACTGACACTCGCCCGGTGCTCTTCACCGCGGGCGTTCTGTTCGTAGCGATCATCGTGTCGGCACTGCTGGCGGCGGCGATCACCAAGGCAGCCGTTCGTCGGCTGATCGCGCAGCGGGATCGAGACCTTAAGACGGCCGCCATTGCGGCGCTCGTGGATGCGTCTACAGAAGCGGCTGCCTGGAACTCGTTGACGCTTCAGGAGCAGACGCTCGCAGACCGCGCCGTAGCGCAAGCCGACATCCAGCTGCGCCTCCTTCCAATCAAGGGAGCCTCGACAGCCGCTAACTGGTCGGCTCATCAGCTCGCGGACATGAAGAGGAACTCGGCGACCTTCGGCTATGAGCTAGGCCCGGTCGTTGCTGAATTCAGAGACCGTCTGGTCGAGTGGCAGAACAAGCCGAACCGGGCGAAGCGTGTGTTCGAGAGCGATCTCGAGCGCTGGCGTTTCGAGAACACCGCGACCGAGAAGACCCTCCTCGCTGAGCAGGACGCATGGGCGGCGCGCCAGCATCACGAAAAGTACAGTCCCGAGGCATCTGCAAAGCCGTCAGCTCAGACGGAAACGCCCGTCACACCCGCTGCCTTCTCTCGACCGGAGGCTGACGCGCCGGATACGACCACGCAAAAGCTGATCGATGACGTGGCTGCTATGGACGTCGCGCGCTCCACGGCCGCTTCCACGGACGAAAAGAAGCTGGCTTAGGTCTTCGCCGTTCCACCAAAAAGCCGGTCCCGCACGCTTGCGGGACCGGCTTTTTCTCTGCGCCTATGTCAGCGCCACCATTGGTCGTTGGGTTCAACCGGAGTCGTCCGCTTGTGACGCGTTGCCAGGTAGCGCGCCTCGAGCGCCTCAGCGACGTCAGTCGGAATCTCGCCGCCCTCGAGGTACTCGTCAATGTTCTCGTAGCTCAGGCCGAGGTTGGCCTCATCGGTCTGGCCAGGTTGTTCATCGAGCAGGTCTGCCGTCGGCAGCTTCTCGTACAGTCGCGCCGGAGCGCCCAGGAACTTCAGGATCTGTTTCCCCTGCCGCTTCGTTAGACCGGTCAACGGCACGATGTCAGCTCCGCCATCTCCGAACTTGGTGAAGAATCCGGTGACGGCCTCAGCTGCGTGGTCCGTACCAACGACCAACATGCCGTCCTGCCCGGCAATTGCGTACTGGGCGATCATCCGGGCTCGCGCTTTAACGTTCCCCTTATTGAAGTCGGTGATGGGATTTCCCATTGCGTCCTTGAACTCGGCTTCGAATCCATCAACTCCCCGCTTCACGTTGTAGGTAACGACATGCTGCGGCTGAATGAACTCCAGAGCCAGGCGTGCGTCCTCTTCGTCGTGCTGGACACCGTATGGCAGCCTGACCGCAACGAAGGACACTTTCACGTCATCTTCTGCCAATTGCTCGACAGCAAGCTGACACAATCTGCCGGCGAGCGATGAGTCTTGACCACCGCTGATTCCGAGGACGAGGCCACGGGCGCCAGAAGCCTTGAGGTAGTCAGCCAGGAAATCGACCCGATGACGGGCTTCCGCCTCCGGGTCTATCTCGGGAAGAACATGCAGGTCGGCAATTATCTGTTTCTGGAGTTCTCGCATGACAGTAATCTACTCACGTCTCTCTACGAGCGGAGATCAATAGTGCGCTCTGAGCTGGCTGACCGTGCGCCGTCATCGGTAGTCCCCTCACTCGCGGCTCCGTCCACTCTGGTCAAAGCGCCGTTCTCGTCATTCGTCGCGCCGCTCTGAGAGTTTGACTGCTCAACCGCGGGCACTTCGATCGAGCGGCGAGCTATGAATGCTGCAAGAGTCGTGACTAGCAGTGCCCCGAACATCCACGCGAGTAGAACCCAGATGCCCTGAGAAATCGCGATGTCCCCTCCGGCGATGAGTGAGCGGAAGCTTTCTACGGCATAGGTCAGTGGTAGCCACGAGTGAATCGTTTGAAAAAACGAGGGTGCAGTCTGAATCGGATACGTGCCACCGGCTGCAGAGAGTTGAAGGACGATCATCACAAGTCCAATAAATCGTCCGGGGGCCCCGAAGAGAGCCACTAAGGCTTGATTCATGGCCACGAACGTCACGCTGGCCAGCATCATCATTCCCAACAGCCCCCAGAGATGGACTGGCACGATTCCGACAACGCGGGAGACCACAAAGACGGCGAGTGCACTCTGAACCATGCCCATCACAAGACCGGGAACGAAGCTCCGCAGCGCGACAAACACGAGCGACTGCCTACCAGCCAGTGCTCTGCCCGACAGCGGCTGCATCATGAGGTAGAAAGCCAGAGCACCGACCCACAAGGCGAGAGCCAGGAAGTATGGCGCAAGCCCGTATCCGTAGCCCGGCACCTCATTTTCGCGCTCGGCGACAACCGAGACAGGTTCAGAGGCGACGCTGCTGAGGTGATCTGCTTCCTGGGTGGTGTATGAAGGAATGTCTTCCAGACCGTTTCGGAGTCCACCACTCAGAGTGTTCTCGCCCGCTTCCAGGTCAGCCAGCCCGGTATTGAGTTGGTCTCCTCCGTCACGAGCTTTGAGCGACCCCACGGCAAGCGCACCGGTCTTCGTAGACAGAGTCTCCGCGCCCGTCCCCACGGCAGCCACTCCCGTCCTCAGGACGCCTGCCCCGGATGCCAGCGAGCCGATTGCCGAGGTCACTTGAGGGAGCTGGGAGGAGAAGTTCGCGGCGCCGGTAGCCACGGCCACCGCCCCATTGCTGAGCTCGGAAGCTCCGGTGGCTGCTTTCTCTGCGCCGGTAGCCGTAGTCGCCGAGGCCGCCGCGAGTGCAGCCAGTCCGGTGCCAGCGTCGGCCGTCCCGACCAATGCGGCAGCGCCGGCTCCGAGGCTTCCCGCAGAGCTGCTCAAGCTGTCCACCTGAGAATCCAGGCCTTCTGCACTCGAGATAATTTCGTCAAGGGAGGAGAGTCGTTGTTCGTCGGTGAGCGAGGAGTATTGCGCAACCAAGACGTTGAGAGCGGTCGTCAATTTCTTCGTTCCATCGGACAATGTCGAGGTGCCGTCAGCCACAGCACCAAGATTGCCTTGCAGCGCTTGCGCATCGGCGAATGCGGAAGAACTCGCGTTGGTCACCTTCTTCGCAGCCGCGTCCAGTTGTGTCAACGAGTCAGCAAGAGCGACTGCTCCAGCCGATGTGGCTTGGGCTCCGACGACGAGCTGATCCGCTTGCCTGGGGAGTTCGGCAGTCTTGCCCGCCAGGGAATTCAGGCTTGTGGCGAGAGCGTCGGCACCAGAGCTGGCCTGTGCGGCCCCGGCGGATAGCGATGTTGCCCCATCCGCGAGAAGGGCGCTGCCGTCGGCAAGGTCATTCAACCCGACGACAAGTTCCCCGGCTCCGTCCTCAACGCTCGCGGTTCCGGTCACGAGCCTGTCCGCTCCGTCGGCGGCTTCGGCAACCTTGTCATGAACGGTGGAAAACCCGATGTAAATGTTTTGCAGATACTCCTCGCTCAACTGTGCCGCGAGACTGCTGCGCACTGCCGATCCGATGTTCGAAGCAATGGACCCGGCGATCAGGTTGGCTCCGTCGTTGGTGCGGATGCTGAGACCCGCTGTCGATGCGCTCAAAGCGTCCGAGTCTCCCACCGAGATCGCGTGAGCTGAGAAGTCGGCAGGGATGGTCAGCACGGCAAGAACGTCACCGGCGTTCAGTGCTGACAGCGCGCCAGCTTCGTCCATTTCTGTCCAGTCGAAATTGGTTTCGCTGTCCGACGTGATCAGGTCCTCAGTGAGGGTCGCACCGACATCGAGGGTCTGATCCCCCAGAGTCGCGGGCTTGTCCAGGTTGACCAACGCCGCTGGAACGCCATCGAGATTGTGCGTCGGGTCCTGGTTGGCCCAGATCAGAGCGCCGGAATAGATCACGGGAATCAGCGAAATTCCCACGAGGACGACCAGCGTCTTGGCGGATCCTTTGAGGCGTGAAAGGAGTGATGACATGTCAGTCTTTCCGTGGTGCGTGACCCAGTGACGAGTCGTCTTGAACGAGCCCGTGCTGAGGAGTATTCGTATCGCCCGCAAAGGCGGGCTGGACCGATGCAGTACCGAAGGACTCCATCACGGCGACCAGACGGTCTGCCATCACGGATATTGGGTCAGCACCAACGCCACCGTCGCTGCGCTTGAGCCACTGCGTGATCAGCCAGACCAACCCCGCGGCCATCACGGCCACCCGGTCGGCGGTCAGCACTGTGGTTTCCTCGCCTCGCTTCATACGCAGCGGTGACACCGTGAGTATCCGGTTCGCGACAAACTCCACAACGCTTTCGGTGAAACGGCGGGCGCTCGAATCGCTCAGAACAGCTCGGTAGAAGACGCGGTGGTCGTGCAGATGCCTGAGAAGTGCGGTGATCGTTTTCCGCGTGAGATTGATATCAACGCCAACACCTGCCGGAGATGCGACGTCGACGAATTGGGATTCCACTCGCGCCAACGCCGCGGCGCTGAGTGCAGTCGGCAGGTCGCCGAAGTGCTGGTAGAAGGTGGGACGACTTACACCGGCTCGATGCACGACGTCCGTTATCGTCGGACTCTCGCCGGCGTCGATCAGCGACGTGACGGCGGCGATGAGGGCGGCGCGAGATCGTGTCCACCGTGGGTCTTCTCCGGTCATCGGTTCTACTTTCCAGATTCTATTTTACATTCGTAAAATTACCACACCTCGCGGCTCATTCTCTCCAAAGAGGGACGTCGCTCCCGCGGGGCAGAAGGTTCCGGTAGCTGTACGAGTCAGAGCAGCCAGTCACAAGCAAAGCAACCATGGGGAATCCGCGTGGAGCCGCCACTGCCTTCACGGGGCAGGGAGGGGCAAATCGGCACGATTCGGTCCTGATAAATAGACCACGGCGCCGCGGCACGGTGCCCCCGGCAGGATTCGAACCTGCGACCAAGAGATTAGAAGGCTCCTGCTCTATCCCCTGAGCTACGGAGGCGGGCGTCTCTCAGAATACCGCAGGCCCAACGACGCGAGCACCCGCCCACCCGACGCCCAGCGTCACCGGGCACGGATAGCATTGACCACATGAGCACTGTGAGCGACCGCCTTGTCTGGATTGACTGCGAAATGACGGGACTCGACATCGATAACGACGAACTCGTTGAAATCGCTGTCGTCATCACCGACTATGACCTCAAGCCGGTCGACGAGGGCCTGGATATCGTCATCAAGCCCGACGACTCGGCTCTCGCCAACATGGGTGAGTTTGTGACCAATATGCACACCACTTCGGGGCTTCTCGAGGAGATTCCCCACGGAATTAGCGTCGCGGACGCCGAGTACCAGGTTCTCGAATACGTGCTCTCCCACATCCCAGCCGAACAGCGCGCTCCCCTCGCCGGTAACTCGATCGGAACCGACCGCGCGTTCCTGACGAAGTACATGCCCCGGCTCGACGCACAGCTGCATTACCGAAATGTCGATGTGTCATCCATCAAGGAACTGGCACGGCGCTGGTACCCGCGCGCATACTTCAACGCCCCGGCTAAAGACGGCGGTCACCGCGCGCTGGCCGACATCCTTGAGTCGATTCGCGAGCTCGCCTACTACCGCGAAGCGGTGTTCGTTCCGCAGCCCGGACCGTCGTCGGATGAAGCAAAGTCCGCTGCACAGGCCGTCGTGAACAATTACGCTCCAATCATGTAATAGACTTTCAGGGTTGCAATCGCACGGTTCACGAACCGGACGATGCGCATGGTGGGTATAGCTCAGTTGGTAGAGCGCCTGATTGTGGTTCAGGAGGTCGCGGGTTCAAGCCCCGTTACTCACCCCAAGAGAGACAGACTCGTTCACGTGATGTGTGAAAGCGAGTCGGATCGGCGGATGTTCGTGGTGAACCTCGACGCCGATGCATTCGAAGCGTTGGTTGGCGAGATCTTCGATGAACTGCCCGACAACATGGTGGACGGGCTCGATAACGTCGCCATCATCATCGAAGACCTTCCCGAAGACGGGTCGCTCGAGCTGCTTGGGCTTTATTCCGGCGTTGCCCTGACCGACCGTGGACAGTACGGATTCGGGGAACTTCCCGACGTCATCAGCATCTACCGCGAACCACTTCTTGCCATGGCTGACAGCGAGGAACATCTTCGCGAACAGATTCGCATCACCCTCGTCCACGAGATCGCCCACTTTTATGGGATCGGCGACGACGAATTACACTCCCTCGGCTGGGGCTAACGGCCAAAGCAGATCCGTCGGGTTAGCCTGAGTCCGTGACAGATTCAGGCGGTACACGGTGGGCGTAGCTCGAGGTCTCGGAATATTCGCCGGAACATTGGTCATATTGGGTGCGGGGATTTACGGTCCCGCCACGCTCCTTGGTCCGCTCCCCGCGGCATCCGTTTCTGATCTTCCTGCAGCGACGCCGGACACTCCTGCTGTTCCACCTGCACTTCCGGCGGGTGGAGCCAGCGCGATCACCGAAAGCGCGACAGGGGCTCCGATGGCCGTCGCCGGCGAGGCCGGCGCGGTCCCGATGGCAGGGATCACGAAGGTCATCACGGCACTTGTAGTGCTGGATGCGAAGCCCCTTGCCGACGGCGAACCGGGCGGCACTGTACCCATCACCACCGATGATTACCTGTCATATCTCGACTTTCGCGATGCGGGCACTCGCACGGTCACGGTGTACACCGAAGATCAGTGGACCGAACGGGAAATGCTCCAGGCGATGCTTCTCGGATCGAGCAACAACCACGCCGAAACGCTTGCGCGCTGGGCATTTGGAGCGACCGATGCATATGTCGGTGCTGCGAACGCCTGGCTCGATGAGAACGAGATGCCCGATACAACCGTGGTCGACGCCACGGGCCTGAGCGACGACAGCGTGGGCACGGCGACGGACCTCTCTCGGCTGGCCGCGCTGGCACTCGCCGAGCCTGCTATCGCTTCGGTGTTGTCGGAGCCGGTGACGGGCCTGCCGAGCCGCCGTGGGATCTCGAATACTACGACCTACCTGCCGGAGCAGCAGGTAACCGGCATCTCGCGAAGCTACACGGACGCTGCCGGCATCTGCCTGCTCTTCGCCGGTGACGTCGTTGTCGAAGGTGAGTCGTACCGCTTCTACGGTGCCGTGCTGCAGCAACCAGACTGGGACGCACTGGAGAGCGGCGTGACCGCCATCATGGAGAGCGCACGAGCGGGCGTCACTCCGACTCCTGTGCTGGCCGAAGGAAGCGCCGTCGTGGCTTTCAGCACCGCGTGGGGTGACACGGCGAACGGCATTTCAGGGGCCTCCCCGTCCCGCCTCCGGTGGGGAGCTACCCCTCCGGAGATCACCGTCAACACCGAACGGGTTTCCAACGCGGGCACGGGTACGAAGGTGGGAAGCATCACGGTCGTCGACGGTTCGAGTTCCGCGAAAACGTCGCTCACACTCGACCGGGCGCTCACCGACCCCGGGGTCTTCTGGCGCTTGTCTCACCCGATTCCGGTGATCGGTTCGCTCATTGACTCCCTGACCACTTAAGTCGAGCGGAGCACCAGTTTCGCTGATGACAGCGGATCTTCCTGCTTCACAAAGCGAACGAACTGGGCGTCCCACTCTTCCCAGTGTGCATCGAACGCCCCGGCGTCTCGAGCCAGGGCACGTTCTTTTCGGAGCGCGTCGTCAGCGTCAAGCCACACGGTCAACGAGGCGAGCGGCGCATTCGCCCGGGTGAGTACACCGCAGCCCTCGATCAGCACAGGTACGGTATTCGGAACGCTGTGCCACTCTGCAGGGGCGTCACGCACCCAATCGTGTCGTTGCCAGCGCGCTTGACCATCCTGGCTCCGCGGCACGAGAAGGTGGTCATGCACATGCTCCCC
Source organism: Okibacterium sp. HSC-33S16 (assembly GCF_024171565.1). GTDB lineage: Bacteria > Actinomycetota > Actinomycetes > Actinomycetales > Microbacteriaceae > Mycetocola_A. The sequence continues at coordinate 698,827 of NZ_JALJZZ010000001.1, read as the reverse complement.
CGCTGCAGCCAGCCCACTCCATCCCGGGTAAATGTCGTCCATTCGGACGAGTGCCAGCTCGACTGGGCCCGCCCAGGCGGCAACCAGGGCGTCAGCGAGGGTCGACTTTCCCGCGCCGCTGGGTCCGTCGAGCAGGATGACATCGGTGCCATCGTTTCTCACCCGCGATCGGATTGCCCCAACGGCCGCCTCCCGGTCGACGTCAGGCAAGAATGAACGTCCAGGTGCCGGCGAGCACAGCGGCCGCGATTGACGCACACGCGATCCCGGCGCCGATGAGCAGCAACACTGCCTCGGGCCGACCCACCGTGGACGGGCGCGCCCATGTACGCCGCGCATGTGAACCGAACCCTTTGGCTTCCATCGCGGTGGCGAGCTTGCTTCCGCGCCGAATGGCGAGCACCAGAAGCCCAAACGCCTGACTGGTGAAACGGACGAACACATGAGCGTCGCCAACCCCGCGCGCCCGGCGGGCCTGGCCGAGAGCACGCCAGTCATCGACGAACAAACCGACCATCCGCAGACCGGCTAATCCGCCCAACACGAATCGTGACGGCAGACGAAGAACCTGCGCCAAGCCATCCGCGAGGTCGGTGGGATCGGTCGTGGCAAAGAGCACAATGCTGGGCAACCCGATAGCCAGCACGCGCAGGGTGATCGCGATGCCCAGAGTCAGCGAACCTTCACTGACCGTGGCAAATCCGAGCGACGCAACCACGTCGCCGGAGTCCTTCCCGTAGAGCACGGTGGTGAGCCCGGCAAACGGCGCACCCAGCCACAGCGGCGCAGTGCGCAACCAAAACCCGCGAGCGTCGAGGCCCGACCAGAAGAGGAGAATGCCGACGAGCGCGAGAGCCACCGAGGCCGACACCACATCGATCGAGAGCAGCAGGGCCACACTGATGAGCACCGCAACAGCAAGCTTCGCCACGGGGTTCACCCGAGCGATGGCCGAGGGCCGCACCGGCGCACTCAGCCCGGTCATGCAGCCACCGCTGACTGAGGCTGAAGTTCGAACACCCGGTCCGCCAACGCTCGCACGAGTTCGGCGTCATGGGTCACCGTCACAATCGAACTGCCGCTATCAACCAGTTCACGCAGCAGGCCCACAAGCTCGCGCCAGGTCGTCGCATCCTGACCGAAGGTGGGCTCATCCAGAAACAAGATCTGCGGCCTGGTAGCCAAAATCGTCGCAACACTGAGCCGTCGCTTTTCGCCACCCGACAGGGTGAACGGATTCGCGTCGGCTAAAGAACCGAGCCGCAGCCGGGTGAGCAATTCATCAACTCGCGACGTCACCTCCGCGTCGCCAAGGCCGAGAGCCGCGGGGCCGATGGCCAGCTCGCGTCGAACGGTCGACGCCAGAAACTGGTGCTCGGGGTCCTGAAAAACCGTCCCCATCCGGGTGAGCAGGTCGCGAGACTTCCACCGCCCGGGTTCGGCCCTCAGGCCCCGACTCAATGCGGGTCGCGCCTCGAGCGTGCCGTCGAGGGGCGCAAGAAGGCCAGCAAGAGTCAGTGCCAGAGTCGACTTGCCAGCACCATTGGCCCCGGTGATCGCGACGCTCTCCCCCTCGCACAGTGAAATATTGAGAGCGGATGCCGCCGGTAGCGCTGTCCGAGAGGCAAACGGTGTGCGTCCAACCGTGAGACTCCGAGAAACGAGCAGCTCGTCACCGCGAGCAGCGCGCGAACCTCGCGCTGGCAGCGTTGGTGGGAAGTCGGGAACCCAGACCCCCGCACGGGCCAACTGCGCCCCGTGGGTCCGAAGCACAGCGTCAGGGCTGCCATCGGCGAGCACGCCACCGGCCGGGTCAAGAACGATCACCCGGTCGACCACGTCCTGCCACACCGCGACCCGATGCTCGACAACGATCAGCGTGGCCCCGGTCTCTTCGATGACCCGCGCCACGACGTCGCGCACCTCGGTCACCCCGCTCGGGTCAAGGTTGGCAGTTGGTTCGTCCAACAGCACGAGGCCGGGCCGCATCGCCAGGACACCAGCGAGGGCGAGGCGCTGCTTCTGCCCACCCGACAGTCTCGACGACGGATGTTCGAGCGGAAGCTGGAGGCCGACGGCATCCAGCGCCCACCGCACCCGCGGCCAGATCTCCTGGCGCGGCACGCCAAGGTTCTCGCAACCGAACGCGACATCGTCTCCCACCCGCGCCAGCACAACCTGCGCGTCCGGGTCCTGCAGGACAAGGCCTGCACGACCACGGACCTCAGCCGGCCGCTTCCCGTCGATTCTGAGATCGCCGAACTCGTCACCTTCCTCGTCACCGCCGAGCACACCAGCAAGACCGGCAAGCAGTGTGGATTTCCCCGCACCGGACGGACCGAGGAGAAGAACTCGCTCCCCGGGCTCGATGGTGAGCGTCAGGTCAGCAACGGCGGGGGCCAGCCGACCGGCATGGCGCCACCCCCAGCCGGCCGCTGACACCCGCGCCCCAGCGGTGTGCCGAGAGAAGGTGTGCGGCACTTAACCCGCCCGCCGCGCCCGCGCCCGGGTTTGGTTGCCCGACGCGAATCGAGAGAGAGCACCGGTCGCAGCCAGTCCGCGAACGGCGAACCACGACAGCAGACCCGCGAGCACGGTGCCCGAGACCACCGCGCTGACGAAGTACGTCAGTTTCGCGCCGGCATCCAGCGCCGCATAGCTCGTAAACGTCGTGTCGAGGAAACCGACGGCCACCCCAGCTCCCGCACCGGCCAGCAGCGCCACCCACAGTCGGAAGCTGCGGTAGAAGAACAGCGCGAAGATGATCTCAGCTCCGACGCCTTGGATCAGACCCCAGATCAGGGTCTCGAAGCCCCACACCGTTCCGATGAGCGCCGACACGGCTGCCGCGACAACCTCGGTATAGATGGCAGCGCCCGGTTTACGAATAACGAGTCCACCGAGCACGCCGGCGAAGAGCCAGCCCCCGGCGAGAAGCCCTCCGAGGCCCGGCGTGAATGCGAGCGCCGTGCTGAGCGGACCCCACGCGAGCCCCCAGGCCCAAAAGATCACCCCGGCCGCAACGCCCAGGACGCTGGCGGTGACAATGTCGACGACACGCCAACGTGACGACCGCTGGACCGGATTCCGGTCAGGAAGCGGGGCCCGCCCAGCGTCGAGCGAACTGTTGGATTCTGTAGATGTGAAATGCACTTTCGCGCCCTCCGTATAGAAACAGGGCACGGGTAGCGAGATTGGTTGCCTCCCTGCGCTGGCATGACCCAGATCAGGTTCGACGGTCGAAGATTATGGAATCTTCCTCTCAGCCCGGTTCACCGGACTCCCGTGTTACTCAGGCGAGTATAGCCTGAACGCTACTTCTTCAGTGCCTTGATCACGAAGCCGAGCGCCTTGCCAACTGCCCAGACGAAGGGGATGCCGACAGCCATGAGTGAGACGACGTTGGGCTCAAAGCGCAGGCCGGTACTTGTGCGGAGGTAGGCACCAATTGGGAGAGCGAATCCGCCTCCGCCGCCACCTGAGCCCGTGCCCTTGCCCGACACGCTCGACGACGCGGTGTCGCCTTCGCCTTCACCCTCGCCCACACCGAAGCCGTACCAGGCGAGTGCGACAGGAACGAGCTTCGCTCCGTCGACCTCGACCGGGTCGCCGTATACGGAGGTGACTCCGATCGATTTGAACCTGTCTGCCATTTCCAACGCGAGATTAGTCATGGCCTCACGCTACCGGCCTGACACGAGGCGCGCCACGGGTTGTTTCATCGACGACGATCTGCCCGTCACGCAGACGGGGCACGTGTTCCGCCCGCTGTGTCGTTACCTTTTCGGCCCAGAAGGGAGGCGCGCCTCACGGCTTGGCCGCCGAACCGCGCCCGCAGGGAGTCGATCGTTGTCTCCGCCTCCCGCCACTCTTCGTCAGGGTCCCACAGGGCTGCCATTGCGTCGTGTTCGCCGGTGAGCTGTTCAGCTCGCACGCCCACAAGTCGCACGGCTCGACCGTTGAGCTCGAGAGCGGCGAGCAGTTCGCTTGCTTCCTCATAGAGCCTGCGGCCAACATTGGAGGGCTCCGCCAAGGTACGGGACCGTGTGACGGTCGTGAAGTCCTCGAACCGAACCTTGATTGCCACCGTTCTGGCGAAGAGGTCGGCGCGGCGCAGTCGCGCCGCGACCTGGTCCGCCAAGCGGAGCATCTCCAGTCGCACCCGCGCCGGATCAGCGACATCGGTGTGGAAAGTGACCTCGTGGCCGATGCTTTTTTCGGCGGTTGCCGTCACGACGCTGCGGGCGTCTCGACCGTGAGCGAGTTCGTGAAGCTTCCGGCCGGTGGCCTCACCGACCGCCCGGGTCAGGGTCGCGAGCGGGGTGTCGGCGACATCACCGACGGTGTGGAGTCCGATGCGGAGGAGTGATTCCTCAGTCTTGGCCCCAACACCCCACAACGCCCGAATCGGCAGCGGGTGCAGGAAGGCCAGGGTCTCGGCCGGGGGGATAACCAACAAGCCGTCCGGCTTGGCGCGGCCGGACGCCACCTTCGCGACGAACTTGGTTGCCGCAGCACCGACCGAACAGGTCAGACCGGTCTCCCGCTGTACCCTCTCACGGATGTGCTGGCCGACAACGGCCGGCGATCCGAGCAACCGGCGCGCCCCCGAGACGTCCAAAAACGCTTCATCGATGCTCAACGGTTCGACAAGCGGGGTCGCGTCACGGAAAATCGCCATCACCCGCCGTGAGAACTCGGTATAGCGCTCGTGATGGGGCGGAAGGATCGTGGCCTGCGGGCAAAGCCGAATGGCCTTCGACACCGGCATGGCCGCGGTGACCCCGAACCGCCGAGCTTCGTAGGTGGCGCTCGTCACCACGCTTCGCCCCTCCGGGTTCCCAATAATCACCGGCTTCCCGCGCAATTCGGGATAGTCGAGCAGCTCAACCGACGCGAAGAACGCGTCCATGTCGATGTGCAGGATGTGTGCCCCATCGTCGTTGACGACACCCTGCGTCACCTGACGCGCGCTGCCATCCTGCCGACTCATAACATCCATTCTCCCAGTTTTGGCAGCCCCGGGAGCCTCTCGCGTCAGACCAAAGCGATCACAACCGGCTTCAACCACTCACGGAACGCGTGAGGGTCCTCCCGCAGGGATTCAGCGATGATCACCGTGTCTGGCGCGACCACCCATGCGCCCGGTCGAGCGACGGGAAGGACCTCGAGATCGAGTCGAAATGAGCCCGTCTGTCGTCGGAGTTCGAATTGCCGCCGCTGCACCAGTTCGTAGGCGTCAGCAAGCGGGTGCTCCCGCGCCTTCACGGCGGCGAGGTACTCGGCGTGCCGCGCCTCGACCCACTCCGTCACCGTGCCGTAGCAGGAATACACCAGGTCCTGGAGCTCAAGCGCCCGGTCAAAAACTTCAAAGTGCGGCGGGCGCACCTGACTGATGAACGGACGAGTCTCACGCCGGACAATGCCGGCCCACCACCCTCGCCACTGTGCAGCGAGAGCTCGACGGTCGAGGTCGGGAACCGAGATCGCCTCCGGTGGAGGGAACACCGGAGGGACCTGCTCTTCGCATTCCTCCGAGAGGCCCGCGAGGTCTCTCAGGGCAAGCGCGAGGAGCAGATCCCTCGGGCAGTCCTCGGTGATCTGCCAGCGAATCGAACCCTCCACCAGCATGGCCCGATGGTACCTCCGCCGTTTCGGCGGGGGAAGTGGGTTTACAACCTAGCTTTGCGCCCGTTCCAACACCAGTTCACGCACGCGAGCAGCGTCGGCCTGGCCCTTCATCGCCTTCATCACCGCACCGATGACGGCACCGGCCGCCTGCACCTTGCCGTCGCGGATCTTCGCCAGCACGTCGGGCTGTGACGCCAGTGCATCGTCGATGGCCGCAATCAGCGCGCCATCGTCGGACACAACGGCGAGACCGCGGGCGTCGACGACGTCTTGGGGGGTTCCCTCACCGGCGATGACACCTTCGAGCACCTGGCGTGCGAGCTTGTCAGTGAGCGTTCCGGCGTCGACCAGCGCAGCGAGAGCCGCAACATTTTGTGGCGAGACGAGAGCGGATGCTTCCGCCCCCTGCACATTCGCGATCCGGCTGATCTCCCCGGTCCACCATTTGCGCGCGGCGGCGGGTGACGCGCCAGCAGCAACCGTCTCGGTGATCTCCACGAGCAGCCCGCCGTTGACAACATCCTGGAACTCGAGGTCGGTGAAGCCCCACTCGGCCTTCAGCCGACGGCGACGAGCGGCCGGGGGCTCCGGCAACGCGGATCGCAGTTCTTCGATGAGTTCGAGGCTCGGTTCGACGGGCAGCAAATCGGGCTCAGGGAAGTACCGGTAGTCGTCGGCGTCGCTCTTCGGCCGACCAGCGCTCGTGCGCCCGGTGTCTTCGTGCCAGTGACGGGTTTCCTGCGTGATGGTGCCACCATCGGCGAGGATCGCAGCCTGACGCTGGATCTCGTACCGAATGGCGCGCTCGACCGAGCGCAGCGAGTTGACGTTCTTGGTTTCGGTGCGTGTGCCGAGCGGTGCAGGTGGTTCGCCCTCCGCTGTGCGGGGACGGAGCGAGATGTTCGCGTCGCAACGCAGGTTGCCGCGCTCCATCTTGGCGTCCGAGATGCCCAGGCTTGTGACGATGTCACGGATGGTCGCGACGTACGCTTTTGCGAGCTCCGGAGCATCCGCTTCTGCCCCATAAATAATGTTCGTGACGATCTCAACCAGGGGAACTCCCGCACGGTTGTAATCGACGAGGGAGTACTCGGCGCCCTGGATGCGACCGGTCGACCCGCCGACGTGGGTGAGCTTTCCGGCGTCCTCTTCCATGTGCGCACGCTCGATGGAGATCGGAACGATGCGGCCGTCGGGCATCTCAACGTCCACCGAACCGTCGAACGCGATCGGCTCGTCGTACTGGGAGATCTGGTAGTTCTTCGCCAGGTCAGGGTAGAAATAGTTCTTGCGAGCGAACCGTGACGACGGAGCGATCGAGCAACCGAGCGCGAGGCCCAGGCTGATGGCGTACCGAACGGCCTGCTCGTTGACGACGGGAAGCGACCCGGGAAGGCCCAGGCAAACCGGGGACACGTTCGTGTTCGGTGCGGACCCGAATTCGTTCGGGGCAGCCGAGAACATCTTGGTCTTGGTGTTCAGCTCGACGTGGACCTCGAAGCCGAGCACCGGCTCGAACAGCTCAAGCGCCTTGTCGTAGTCCATCAGGGCGTCTTTCGCCATTATTTTCCTCCCAGTGCCGGAGCCTTGGAAATCAACGTGTGACCCCACTGCTGCTCAAGCAAAGCTTCGATTGCCGCTCCAACGCGGTAGAGACGGGCGTCTTCACGCTGCGGTGCCATGACCTGAATACCGACCGGAAGGCCATCCTCCGGCGCAAGCCCGATCGGAACGCTGATGCCGGGGATACCGGCAAGGTTCGCGGGAATCGTGGTGATGTCGTTGAGGTACATGGCCATCGGGTCGGCGAGCTTTTCGCCGAACTTGAACGCCGTCGTCGGAGCACTCGGGGTGACGAGCACATCGACCTGCTCGAACGCCGCGGTGAAGTCGCGCTGGATGAGCGTACGTACCTTCTGCGCGCTGCCGTAGTAGGCGTCGTAGTAACCCGCGCTCAGTGCGTAGGTGCCCAGGATGATGCGTCGTTTGACCTCGGGACCAAATCCGGCTTCGCGTGTTGCCGCCATGACCTGTTCGACGGTTCCGCCGCCGTCGGGTTGCACACGCATGCCGAACCGAACCGAGTCGAACTTGGCGAGGTTGCTCGAGGCTTCCGCAGGCAGGATCAGGTAGTACGCCGCGACCGCGTATTCGAAGTGCGGTGCGCTGACCTCGATGACTTCGGCGCCCTGAGCGGTGAGCAGGGCAACGGTCTCTTCGAACCGGCTCTGAACGCCAGCCTGGAAGCCGTCGCCGCTGAGTTCACGGACGACGCCGACCTTGAGACCGGCCAGGCCGTCTCCGCGGGCGCCCGATCGGGCTGCCTCGGCCATGGACGGCCAGGTGTCGGTGAGCGAGGTGGAGTCGTGCGGGTCATGCTGCGCGATGACGTCGTGCAGCAGGCCGGCATCGAGAACGGTTCGTGTCACCGGACCGACCTGGTCAAGCGAGGACGCGAGGGCGATGGCTCCGTAGCGGCTGACGGCACCGTAGGTCGGCTTGACACCGACGGTTCCCGTGACGTGGGCCGGCTGGCGGATCGATCCACCGGTGTCGCTGCCGAGAGCGAGCGGCGCCTCGAAAGCGGCGACGGCAGCTGCCGATCCACCGCCCGAACCGCCGGGAATCCGGTCAAGGTCCCACGGGTTGCGGGTCGGCCCGTAGGCAGAGTGCTCGGTCGATGACCCCATGGCGAACTCGTCCATGTTCGTCTTGCCGATCGGAATCAATCCGGCTTCGCGCGACAAACGCACGACGGTGGCGTCGAAGGGCGACATGTAGCCCTCGAGGATTTTGCTTCCCGAGGTAGACGGCATGTCGGTGGTGACGAGAACATCCTTGACGGCGAGTGGAATCCCCGCGAGCGGGCCCAGCTTTTCGCCCGCGGCGCGACGCTCGTCGATGCGGCGAGCGGTGTCGAGCGCGTCTGACGACACGGCAAGGAATGCGTGTACGTCGGTGTCGACGGCTTCAATGCGGTCCAGGTGCGCCTGGGTTGCGTCGACCGCACTGATCTCGCCGCTCTGCAGGTGCGTGGACAGGTCGGCAGCGGTCATCCGAATGATGTCGGTCATTACTGCTCCTCCCCCAGGATCGCCGATACTTTGAATCGGTTGTCCGCCTGCTCGGGTGCGTTCTGCAACGCCTGCTCGATGGTCAGCGTCTCGCCGACGACATCGGGACGGAACACGTTGGACAGCGGAACCGGGTGGCTGGTCGCAGGGACGTCAGGCGTCGCAACCTCCTGCACCTTGGCGATGCTGTCGACGATCTGGTCGAGCTCGGTCGTGAGACTCGAGATCTCCTCGGGAGTGAGGGCGATGCGGGCAAGGTTCGCCAGATGCGCCACCTGCTCCTCGGAAATTTCAGACATAGGTCTCCGTCACATAAGTACTGGGGTGTTCTTCCATTGTATTGCGGCTGGATGTCCCGACTCGTCGCCAGAGTGGGCCGGGATTAGAGTGGGACAAGTGAGTGATACCTCTACGCGACCATGGCTGGCCAACTACGCGCCGGATGTTCCTTTCGACATCCCCGTCCAGGACGGGTCCCTCGGCGATCTGGTCGACATCTCGGCGGAGCGCCACCCCTCGCTGGTCGCCCTCGAGTTCTTCGGGGCAACGACGACGTACCGCCAGCTGCACCACGCCATCCAGCGCGTGGCGGAGGGGCTGCGGCGGCTCGGAGTTCAGAAAGGCGACCCGGTCGCCATCGTTCTTCCGAATTGCCCAGAGCACATCGTCGCGTTCTACGCCGTTCTGCGCCTCGGGGCAGTTGTCGTCGAGCACAATCCGCTCTACACCCCGCGTGAACTTCGCCACCAGTTCGAGGACCACGGCGCCAAGGTCGCCATCGTCTGGAACAAGGTCGTCGCGACCGTGCAGGACTTCCCCGAAGACATAGCGGTCGAGTCGCTCATCGACGTAGACATCACCCGGTCGATGCCATTGGGCACGCGCCTTGCCCTCAAGCTGCCCATCGCTAAGGCCCGCGAGTCGCGCGACGCGCTTACGGCACAGACGAAGGACACCATTAGCTGGTCAAGCATCAGCGCCTCGCGCACGCTCGACCCGGCGCACCCACGTCCGGAATCGACCGACACCGCGATCATCCAGTACACCTCGGGCACGACGGGTGCCCCCAAGGGTGCCGTTCTTACTCACGCGAACCTGCTGGCGAACGCCGTGCAGGCGCGCGCGTGGACCCCGACCATCACGCACGTCGGCTGCACGATCTATGCCGTGCTTCCCATGTTCCACGCCTACGGACTGACCCTCTGCCTCACTTTCGCAATGAGCCTCGGCGCCCGCCTCGTGCTCTTCCCGAAGTTCGACCCGGATCTGGTTCTCAAGGCAGCCCAGAAGCATCCGCCGACATTCCTTCCTGCTGTTCCGCCCATCGCCGAGCGCCTGCTTGCTCGGGCGAAGGATCAGGGCGTTTCGCTGCGCGGTTTGGAAATCGGTATCACCGGCGCCATGGCGTTGCCGCACGAACTGGTCGTGCCGTTCGAGGAAGCGACCGGCGGATACCTCATCGAGGGCTACGGGCTCAGCGAGTGCTCGCCCGTGTTGATGGCAAACCCGGTGTCGGACAACCGTCGGCCAGGAACGGTAGGCCTGCCGCTGCCGAGCACACACGTACGGATCGTCGACCCAGAGAACCCGAGCCAGTCCGTGCCTCCAGGAGAGGCGGGCGAACTTCTGGTTCGCGGCCCGCAGGTGTTCTCCGGCTATTACCGCAAGCCCGAGGAGACAAACGCCGTCTTTGTCGACGGGTGGTTCCGCACCGGCGACATCGTGTCGATGGATGCTGACGGCTTCATCCGAGTCGTTGACCGGATCAAGGAACTGATCATCACGGGTGGCTTCAACGTGGCACCGACCGAGGTTGAGAACACGTTGCGCCTTCACCCGGCCATTGCCGACGTCGCCGTTGTCGGGATGCCGAGCGCACACTCCGGTGAGGACGTTGTCGCAGCTGTAGTTCTCAAAGAAGGCGAGAAAGCTGACCGCGAATCGATTCGCCAGTTCGCCCGCAACAACCTGACGCCGTATAAGGTACCGAGGCGCATCATGTTCATCGACGAACTGCCGATCTCACTGATCGGCAAGGTACTGCGTAAGCAGGTTCGTGAGCAGCTGCTGCAGAAGGAATCCGGGCGCTCGAGCTAGTCGAGAGCCGCCGGTCCCTCTGTCACCAGAAGTGCGAACTGCTCGGCGTCGATGATTCGAAGCCCGAGCTCCTCGGCTTTCGCGAGTTTCGAACCGGCTCCAGGCCCGGCAGCGACGAAGTCGGTCTTCTTGGAGACGCTCGACGCAGCCTTGCCGCCTGCAGCAATGATGGCTTCGAGCGCACCCTCTCGAGTGAACCCCTCGAGAGAACCGGTGGCCACGACCGTCAATCCGGACAGCACTCCACCCTCGTCGCCCGCGGCGCCGGGACCGGGGTGGCCCGGGGTGCTGAACTGCACTCCGGCCCGTGTCCACTCCTCGATGATCTGCCGGTGCCAGTCAACCTCGAACCAGTCGGTGACAGCGTCTGCGATGATTCCGCCGACGCCCTCGGTCTCAGCGAGCTGCTCCCGCGTGGCAGCTCGGATCGCGTCGAGCGAGCCGAAATAGTTAGCCAGAGCCCGAGCGGCGACCGGTCCGACGTGTCGGATGTTCAGTGCAACCAGAATTCGCCAGAGCGGTTTCGTTCTCGATGCCGACAGGTTGTCGAGCAATTCGAGCGCGCCCTTGGACGGTACGAAGAACTCGTCGCCCGAGAACGTCTCAGCATTTGGATCGAATGGCCCATCTTTCTTTGCCCGCCGACGGCGGAACGGGGTGACCCGCTTGACCTCGCCATCGTCAGTGACTTTGGGGAGCCCGGTTTCGAAGTCAAAAACTGTCACCGTGACCGGGAAGAGGTCCTCGATGGTCATCGAGAAGAGTCCGGCTTCGGACACGTCGCCGTTCGCGTCAGCGAGCGGAGGACGGGCCGGGTCGAGCGGCTGGGTCAGTGCGGCAGCCGCAACCTCGCCAAGACCTTCGACATCGAGTGCCCCACGCGACCCCACATGCTCGACACGGCCACGCACTTGGGCCGGGCAGGACCGGGAATTCGGGCAGCGGAGGTCTTTGTCGCCTTCCTTCGCCGGTCGGAGCGGGGTGTCACAGGACGGGCAACGTTCCGGCATGACGAACGGGCGCTCCGTCCCGTCTCGAAGTTCCACAACGGGGCCGAGGATCTCCGGGATAACATCGCCGGCTTTGCGAAGGACGACCGTGTCACCGATGAGCACGCCCTTGGCCTTCACGACGTCTTGATTGTGCAACGTCGCCTGGCTGACGGTTGATCCGGCGACGCGGACGGGCTCCACCTGGGCGTACGGAGTTGCTCGACCGGTGCGCCCGACGCTCACCACGATGTTGAGAAGCTTGGTGTTCACCTGCTCGGGTGGGTACTTGAACGCGGTTGCCCATCGTGGAGCCCGGCTCGTAGCGCCGAGCTCGTCGTGGAGGGCGAGTTCGTCGACCTTGATGACAATTCCGTCGATCTCGTGCTCTACGCTCGCGCGGTGTTCACCGAAGTATTCGATGAAGCCAATCACGCCATCGATGTCGTCAAAGACCCGGTAATGCGTCGAGGTGGGTAGTCCCCAGCCCGCGAGCAGGTCGTAGACCTCGCTCTGCGCGGTGACAGGGGGGTTGGGCCACGCGCCGACGCCATGGACCAGCATCTCGAGCCGGCCCAGCCGGTTCTTCATGAGTTTGAGCGCTGAGGAGCTCTTTCCTTCGGCCTTCTGGCGCAGGCTCCCGCTCGCCGCGTTGCGAGGGTTGGCGAAGACTTTCTCACCGGCGGCAAGCTGTTGCTCATTGAGCTCAAGGAACGCCTCGACTGGGAAGAAGATTTCGCCGCGAACCTCGACCCTGTCGGGGTGTCCGGTGCCGGCCAGTCGACTGGGGATGGAGGTGATTGCCGCGATGTTCTCGGTGACGTCTTCGCCGACAACGCCGTCACCGCGGGTTGCCGCGCTGACCAGCCTTCCCTTCTCGTATCGCAGATTGATCGCGAGACCATCGATTTTGAGTTCAGTGAGGTAATGCACCGCTCGGCCAGACGCACGCTCCACGCGTTCGCTCCAGGTGCGGAGTTCCTCGGCGGAGAACACGTTGTCGAGGCTCAGCATGCGCTCGACGTGGGTGACCGGGTCGAACAGCGTTGCCTGGGCGCGGCCACCGACCGTCTGGGTTGGGCTGTCTTGACCCTGCAGCTCGGGGAAGAGACGCTCGAGGTGCTCCAGGCGGTGCATCATGGCGTCGTACTCCGCGTCGGACACCAGCGAGGTATCACGCTCGTAGTAGGCGTCGCGCAGCTCGAGGATACGCGTGGTCAGCTCACCGGCCTCGGTCGCGGCCTTCTCCAGGTCTGTCGGCGTTGTGGCCTTCGTCTCGGTGCTATCAGTCACCTGTTCAGTCTAGAGAAACCCACTGACGCTCTCGAAGGGGTTGCGTCGCCGACGTCACCGAACCGACCGCACAGGAATGATCGCAACGGCGCCGAGAAGAGCGGCGATACCCGCGGCCACAAACAGCGCGGCAAAGCCACCGGACGCTGCGACAGCGAGTGCGCCGACCAGGGGTGCGAACGCCTGCGGCACCGCCGTCGCGATATTCATGATGCCGAGGTCCTTACCCCTGTCCTCCTGCGCCGGGAGAACCTGGGTCGCGAGGGCCTGGTCAACGGAGAGGAAACAGCCGTAGCCGATTCCGAGCAGTGCAGCCGCGACCAGGGCCGCCTCGAAGCTCGGCACGAACGCCAGAACGAGAGCAGCCACCCCCTGCAGCGCCGCAGCCACGAAGACGAAGCTTTTCCTGCGCCCGAGCCGGTCAGACAGGTTCCCCAGAATCACCGACGCCAGAATGACGAACACCATATAAACCAACGTCAGCCCAAGCAGTCCGTCCTCAGGATCATCCACCAGGAGCCCATAGGTGAGGAAGTAGAGCAGAAGCGTGGTGCCCAGAGCATTTCCAAGGTTCACCAGCACACGGCCGAGCAGAGTCCAGCCGAAGTCCGGGTGGGTCCGCGGATCGATCCACAGGCCCGCGACAAACGAGCGCACCGTGAGTGGAGCGCGCTCGCCGACAGGCAGCACCTCATCCGGCAAGAGAAGCAGGAACGGGCAGACGAGCACAAGAAGCGCTATCGATACGACCAGATAGCCGACGACCTGACCGAGTGCCAGGAAGGTCACGAGCGCAACGCCGAGGATGACCCCGATCGCCTGAGGCGCGCTCATCCATCCGGAGACTGTTCCACGCTGGCTGACCGGCACCTGGTCAGAGATCACCGCCGTCAGCGCGGCCGTAAGCATACAGAACCCCGACAGGGCGAAGCACCAGAGAACGCCAACCGCAACGATGGCGTTCTGATAACCCAGCAGCGCGAGAGCTGCCGCGAACAGCAGAGCGCCGACCGCAATCCACGGTCGGCGTCGCCCGAAGCGCGAGGTCGTTCGATCGGACAGTGCTCCGGTGAGCGGGAAAACGACGAGCGCGCACAGTCCTGCCGCTCCCGAGATGATGCCGAACGCCACGACGCTGTCGATCCAGTTGGCCGGCGAAACAGCTGCGTCGACCTGCACCGGCAACAGCAATTGGATCGGCGTGAGTTGCGCCATCCAGATACCCAGCCATGCCGCCGAGAACAGCGCTATCCAGCCAGCAGAAACCCGTCGGGTCGGTTCAGTGATCGCACGAGGCGCTCCATCGGTCGTTGTGGACACGCCAGTCAAGATAGCGCAGGATCAGCAATCACCATACGGATGCCACGGCCCCCGTTCGCGCACACTGTGCGGCGGGTGCATTATGCGTTCGCTGGAACCGCGCTCACCGTACGGTCAATGGTGCACTGGCCGAGCACGCGCGTGCCGACGTAAACCACGGCGGTCTGTCCGGGAGCGACACCATCGAGCGGTGTGCGTGGTCGAATCATCAACTCAGGCTCTCCGGTTTCGGCGTTGGGCTGCACGACAGCAACGGCGGGCACCGGATCAGCGTGCGCACGGATCTGTACGTCGCACTCGAACGCGAGCTCGGGATGCGACGGCGCGACACCGGCCCAGGTGAACCGTGACCCGGCGATCTCGCCGATGGCCAACGCTTCCTTCGGTCCAACGACCACCTCGTTGGTCTTCGTCCGCACCTCGAGGACAAACCGCGGACGGCCGTCCGGGTCGGGCACACCGAGATTGAGGCCCCGGCGCTGGCCGACGGTGAAAGCCTGCGCACCCTCGTGCGAGCCGACAACGGACCCGTTCCGATCCAGGATTTCGCCCTTCTCAGCGCCGACTCGGTCGGCAAGCCAGCCGCGGGTGTCGCCGTCGGGGATGAAACAAATGTCGTGGCTGTCTGGCTTGTTGGCAACACTGAAACCGCGAGCCGCGGCCTCAGCACGCACCTCGGCCTTGGACGGCGTTGCGCCAAGCGGAAACAGCGAGTGTTCGATCTGCTCAGCCGTGAGCACACCGAGCACATAGCTCTGATCTTTCGCCCACGCACTCGCGCGGTGCAGTTCCTTGTTGCCGTCGGCGTCGGTCAGGATCGTCGCGTAGTGGCCGGTGCAGACCGCGTCAAAGCCAAGGTCGATGGCCTTCTCGAGGAGTGCGGCAAATTTGATTTTCTCGTTGCACCGCATGCACGGGTTGGGGGTGCGTCCCGCCGCGTATTCGGCGATGAAGTCATCGACCACGTCGAGCTTGAATCGCTCCGAGAAGTCCCACACGTAATACGGGATTCCGATGATGTTGGCGGCGCGCTGCGCGTCCATCGAGTCTTCGATGGTGCAGCAACCGCGGCTTCCGGTGCGCAGGGTGCCGGGCATTCGGCTCAGGGCCAGGTGCACTCCGACCACCTCGTGGCCGGCCTCAACCGCCCGCGCTGCGGCGACCGCGGAGTCAACTCCGCCTGACATAGCTGCTAAAACCTTCACCGGAACAGTGTACGCGCCGCTTTCTGCATGCGCGCTGTCGAATCAGGAACCGAGCGCTGTGGTGCGATCGGAGAGCCCGGCGCGCGCCGCCTGCGCGTATGCCTGCGGAACCGCGGCGAGCAGCGCGTCAACGTCGGCGTCGGTTGTGGAGTGGCCCAGGGTGACCCGCAGGGCGCCGCGAGCGTCGAGTTCGCTTCTACCCATGGCACGGAGCACGTGCGAGGGTTCGGGGATCCCGGCCTGGCAGGCTGACCCGGTGGAAACCGAGACGCCAGCCATGTCGAGGAGGAACAGCAGGGAGTCGCCCTCACAACCTGGGAAAGCGAAGTGGGCGTTGCCGGGGAGTCGCCGGTCGCCGGTCGGCCCGTTCAGACGTGCCGAGGGCACCGCCACCAACACTCCGTCAATCACCCGGTCGCGGAGGGCGGTTAACCGTGCCGGCTCGACGGCCAGCCTGGCGTCGGCCTGTCGCGCCGCAACGGCGAACGCCACGGTGCCGGCAACGTCTTGGGTGCCCGAGCGCACCTGTCGCTGCTGGCCTCCCCCGTGCAACAGCGGTTCAACGGCTGCGGAGCGGGAGACGACGAGGGCTCCGATGCCCACCGGCCCGCCGACCTTGTGTGCTGAGATGCTCAAGCCGACGAGCCCGGCATTGCCGGTGCTTCCTGACGCGCGACGCACGGCCGCAAAGTCGATCGGCAGGTAGCCGTATGCCGCAACAGCGTCGACGTGCAGCGGAACATCGTGGGCCGCGGCGAGCGCCGCGATCTCGGTGATCGGCTGGATCGTTCCGACCTCGTTGTTGGCCCACAGCAGCGTGATCAGCGCAACCCGGGACCCGTGTTCGGCGAGCGCGCGCTCGACGGCGGCCGGGTCGACGGACCCTTCGTCGTCGAGCGGAAGCCAGGCAATGTGCGCACCCTCGTGCTTCTCGAGCCACTCGAGGGTGTCGATCGTCGCGTGGTGTTCACCGCCGGGTGCGAGGATTACCGGCCGCGTGGCATCCGCGTTGCGTTTCCAGTAGATCCCCTTGAGAGCGAGGTTGATCGATTCGGTTCCACCGGAGGTGAGGACAACCTCGATGGGGTCGCAGCCGAGGGATGAGGCGATGACTTCGCGTGCCTCTTCCAACATGCGTTTGGCCGACTGTCCCTGCGAGTGAATCGAGGCCGGATTGCCCACTTGGCGCATGGCATCCGTGTACGCCTCAATCGCCTCGGGAATCATCGGTGTCGTCGCCGCGTGGTCGAGGTAGACAACCATGCCGTTCTCCCCTGCTGCCGTCGATTCACGTACGAAACCCGTACCCAACTACTCTAGGTCGCATGACTTCTGCCGGCGCACAGCGCACACTCGGTGTGCACAGTACATCGCACGGCGGGGAGCTCCGCGTTTGGTCGCACTCGGCCGAACAACTGGAGCTCGTGCTCTTCGATGCGAAAGATCCCAACTGGATCACCCAAACCGTAGCCATGGAACGCGGTGCCGACGACGTGTGGTCCGCGCGTTCGGCCTCGCTCACACCTGGGGCCCGATACGCGGTGCGAGCCGCGGGTCCTGAGGGACCCACTCACGCCTTTAACCCGTCCAGGCTCCTTCTCGAGCCATACAGCCGGGGTATCACCCGAGTGGCTCCGGGACAGTTCCGCTCAGTCGTTGTCGACGAGAGTTTCGACTGGGGCGGCGTCGCGAAGCCCGCCGTCCCGCTCGACGCGACGGTGATCTACGAAGCACACGCCAAGGGACTCTCCAAACTCAACCTCGGAGTGCCCGAGAACCTGCGGGGCAGTTATGCGGGGCTCGCCCACCCCGCGACCATCGGCTACCTCACCGACCTCGGTGTGACGAGCGTCGAGTTACTTCCGGTGCACGCATTCGCGTCCGAACAGCGCCTGATCAAGCAGGGCCTCACCAACTACTGGGGATACAACAGCCTCAACTTCTTCACGCCGCACCAGCCGTACGCGTCGAAGGCGGCACAGGCCCAGGGCGCGAGCGCGGTGCTCCGCGAGTTCAAGGGCATGGTCAAGCTCCTGCACGAAGCCGGCATCGAAGTGATCCTCGACGTCGTCTACAACCACACGGCCGAGGAGGGCAGGGGCGGTCCGACGACGAGCCTCCGCGGACTCGACAATGACGCTTACTACCGGCAGACCGCGAACGGCGCGTACATCGACGTGACCGGCTGCGGCAACAGCATCAACACCGCACACCCTGTCGCCCGCGACCTTGTCCTCGACTCGCTGCGCTACTGGGCGAACGAGGTGCAGGTCGACGGCTTCCGTTTCGACCTGGCCGTCACGCTGGGACGAGGGGCCAACCACGAGTTCTCCCCCACCTCCGAGCTTCTGCAGGACATCGTCTCTGACCCCGCCCTCGCCGACGTGAAGATGATCGCCGAGCCGTGGGACGTCGGCGCCGGCGGCTGGCAGACCGGGTCGTTCCCGCAGGGCTGGAGCGAGTGGAACGACCGTTACCGCGACCGAGTGCGCAACTTTTGGCTCTCCGACGTCGACTATGCGCGACGCGCCAGTGCGGCCCCGGTGGGGATCGGTGGTTTCGCCACGCGCCTTGCGGGGTCGAGCAACAGCTTTTCTACCGCTCGCGGCCCCCTGGCATCCGTCAATTTCGTGACGGCCCACGACGGCTTCACCCTCGCCGACCTCGTCTCATACGACATCAAGCACAACGTGGGCAACGGCGAGTCGAACCGCGACGGCACCGACAACAACCGCTCGTTCAACCACGGTGCAGAGGGGCCCACCGCCGATGTCGGCATCCTCGCGACCCGCAGGAAGGCGATGCGGAATCTCCTCGGCACCCTGCTGCTCTCGGCCGGGATTCCGATGATCACGGCCGGCGACGAGTACGGCCGCACCCAACGCGGCAACAACAATGCGTACTGTCACGACTCCGAACTGACCTGGCTGAGCTTCCCTGTCGACAACTGGCAGCACAACCTGCGCGCGCACACGAAGCGCCTACTCGAGCTGCGGCGGCAGAATCCCGCCTTGCGGCCCGTGCGGTTCGGGCGGGTGGGTGAGGTCGTTCCGAGCGCGAGTTCGATGGACTGGTACGACGCCAACGGCAACACCATGAGCGAGGATGACTGGTCGAGCGCCCGCAACCGCACCCTGCAGTACATCGCTGCGTCGACGCCCGAGTTCGAGGAATTCAACCGCATCCTCCTCATCGTGCACGGCGTCGAAGAGCCGGTGACCGTAACCCTGCCCGCACATGCTGGCGTCACCCGGTACGAATTGCTCTGGCGCAGCGATGAAGAAATTCCCCACACGGATGCCGTCAGCGCCGTCCCAGGGGACGCCATCGACGTTGCTTCCACATCAATGCAGCTCTACCGGGCACACTCCGACTCCGACTGACGAGTAGGCGACACATGACACGCAAGGACAGTTCGGGCGGAACCCCGGCCACCGTCGCCCTGACCCGGGCCAACATCGCCTTCACCCCGCACCCGTATGAGCACGACGCGTCGGCGGTGAGCTTCGGGCTCGAAGCCGCCGACGCCCTCGGGGTGTCGCCCGCGCGCGTGTTCAAAACGCTGTTGGCCGACGTCGACGGGGCGCTCGTTGTGGCGATCGTGCCCGTGGCCGGGTCGCTCGATCTCAAGGCACTCGCGGTCGCCGTGTCGGGGAAGAAGGCGAAAATGGCCGACCCCACCCTCGCGGAGCGCAAAACAGGCTATGTCGTCGGCGGCATCAGCCCGGTGGGCCAGAAGTCCCGGTTGCGCACGGTGCTCGACACGTCCGCCGCCGAATTCGACACGGTCTTCGTCTCTGGCGGGCGTCGCGGTTTCGACATCGAACTGGCTCCCGGCGACCTGGTCACGGTGACCGGCGCCACCCTGGCCGGCATCGGCCGGGCTTAACCGAACCCGGGGACGAACCGAACCGTTGCCGGTTTCGGTTCGTCCCCGAGGCATTCGCTCTATTCGGCCGTTCGAATCAACCCCAACTCAGCCACACTGGCCAGCGAGTCGTTCTTGGGCACGATGCGGACGCTGTAACCAAAGCCGCCCGGGCGGCGAAGCTTGACCGAACCGACGTACTCGGTGGTGCCCTCTTCGGCCGGCGCACGCTCGGTGTCGACCTCCAGGTCGCGGGTACGCGTGTCGTGCAACTGGTCATCACCGGTCTTGCTGAGGCCGTAAACCACCTGGACGGCGACGTCGTCCGGGGAGAGGCTGCCGAGGCGCACCGATGCACGGAGGTGCAGCTCGTCGCCCACCTGTGGCGTGGCATCGAGCCCGCCCGACTCCACGTGCGCGATCGACACCTCAGGCCAGCTGGCCCCCACCCGGTGCTTCCAGTCCGAGAGGCGGCGAGCGGCCTTATAGCCATCGAACCGCAGTTCAGCCTGGCTCGAGAACGCCGGGAGGTACAGTTCCGACACGTACTGGCGCACCATCCGGTCGGCGCTCAACCGCGGTGAGAGGGTGGCGAGGGTGTGGCGCACGTGGCCGAGCCAGCGCTCCGGTTCGCCGTTCTCGTTGCGGTCGTAGAACAGCGGCGCGATCTGGTGCTCAATCAGCTCATACATCGAATTGGCTTCGAGACGGTCGCGCTCAGCCGGGTCTGTGGTGACAGCGGAGGGGATCGCCCAGCCGTTTTCACCATCGAAGAACTCCTCCCACCAGCCGTCGAGAATGGAGAGGTTGAGCGCCCCGTTGAGTGCTGCCTTCATCCCGCTGGTGCCGCAGGCCTCGAACGGGCGCAGCGGGTTGTTGAGCCAGATGTCGGTTCCTGGATACAGCTTCTGCGCCATCGAGATGTCGTAGTCCGGCAGGAACACGATGCGCTCACGCACCTCGGGGTCGCTCGCGAACTCGACGACCTTCTGGATAAGTCGCTTGCCCTCCTCGTCAGCGGGGTGCGACTTGCCGGCGATGACGATTTGCACCGGACGCTCAGGGTCGGTGAGCAGGCGGCGTAACCGGTCGGTGTCGTGCAGCATGAGGGTGAGCCGCTTGTAGGTCGGCACCCGGCGCGCAAAGCCGATGGTGAGGATGTTCGGGTCGAGGATCGTGCCGAGCCAGCGCGGCGGGACACCGCCCGGGTTCTGATCGGCCCAGGCCCGCTCCACCCGCCGCCGGGCGTCGGCGACGAGTTCGGCGCGCATGATGTTGCGGGTCTCCCATAGCGCAGCGGTTGACAACTGCGGGCTGGTCCAGTCGGCGTTGGTCGTCTCACCGCTGCCCCAGGTAGCCTCGGCGAGCGCGGTCAGTTCAGGTGCGGTCCAGCTGGGCGCGTGAACGCCGTTGGTGATCGACGTGATGGGCACGTCGTCGGCGTCGAACCCGGGCCAGAGCGACGAGAACATGCTCCTGCTCACCTTCCCGTGCAGTTGTGAGACGCCGTTGGCGCGCTGCCCCAGCCGGAGGCCCATGATGGCCATGTTGAACGCACCGCCCGCGGTGCCCGGTTCGTTGCCGAGGGCCAGGATGTCGTCGACGGAGACACCGGGCAGCAGGTCGGTCTCAAAATAACGGCGCACGAGATCAGCGGAAAACCGGTCGATCCCAGCAGGTACCGGCGTGTGGGTAGTGAAGACGGTTCCGCTGCGAACCACTTGAAGAGCCTCGTCGAAGCTCAACCCGCCCCGGATGAGGTCGCCGATGCGCTCGAGCCCCAGGAACCCGGCGTGCCCCTCATTGGTGTGAAACACCTCGGGGAGCCCGCCGCCGGTTCGATCGGCCCAGGCACGGATGGCGCGCACTCCTCCAATGCCCAGCAAGAGCTCCTGTCGGAGCCGATGTTCCTCGGCGCCCCCGTAGAGGCGGTCGGTGACCCGGCTGAGCTCATCGGAATTCTCGGGAATGTCGGTGTCAAGGAGCAGGAGGGTGACCCGGCCGACGGCGGCAACCCAGACACGAGCGCTCAGTACACGATCGTCCGGGAGACTCAAGGTGATCACGACGGGACTGTCATCCGGCTGGCGGAGTACCCGGAGCGGGAGGCCGTCGGGGTCGAGCACCGGATAGGTCTCCTGCTGCCATCCGTCGGGCGACAGCGACTGGCTGAAGTATCCGGCGCGGTAGAACAATCCAACGGCGATCAGGGGCACACCGAGGTCTGATGCACTCTTGAGGTGGTCGCCGGCCAGGATGCCGAGACCGCCTGAGTATTGCGGAAGCGCGGCGGCAACGCCGTACTCAGGCGAGAAGTAGGCGATGCTCGCCGGTTTGGTTCCCTCGAGGCCCTGGTACCACCGTGGTTCGGTGAGGTAGCGCTCAAGGTCGGCCCGGAGCGCATTGGTGCGCTCGACGAAGGAATCGTCGGCGGCGAGTTCATCAATGCGCTGTTGTCCGATCTCGCCGAACAGGCTGACCGGGTCGTGCTGGTAGTTGCGCCACGCGTCTGGCGAGATTTCGGAGAAGAGCTCCTGCGTGGGCAAATGCCAGGCCCAGCGGAGGTTGCCCACCAGGGATTCCAGCGCGGACAGTCGCTCGGGTAAAGCGGGGCGAACGGTAAATCGTCGAATGGCCTTCACGCGCTCAGCCTAAGGGAGTGAGGTCAGTTCACGTGAACACCCGCCTTATTCGGTCAGGCCACTTTGGTCAAGGCTCTCCTCCGCCGCGCTATTCGCGGTACGGTCGGACCGTGGCGAAGAAAGCATCGAGCACTCCGGCGGCAGCAGCCCCGCGTGCGGCAGACATCCAACCATCCGCTCCCGTGCAGGGAATCGGACGAATCCCTGTTCTGGGGCTCTCGCCCGTGGTTTCCTGCGGGCGCTGGCCAGCTCGCGGGTACGTCGGGGAGGTGATCCCCTTCGGCGCGACGGCCTTCCGTGAGGGGCACGACAGCATCGGGGTTGAACTCCTGCTCACCGATCCTGCCGGACGCACCGCGCGGCATCCCATGCACCTCGTCACGGTGGGCCTCGACGATTATTCGGTCCTCGCCCAGGTGACGACACCCGGCACCTGGACCTTCCGGGTGCGCGCGTATGCCGACGAATGGGAGACCTGGCGACACAACGCCGAGATCAAGATCCCCGCCGGAATCGACGTCGAGCTTATGTACACGATGGGTGCCGAGCTTCTCTCCCGAGCCGCCACCGACAAGAACCGACCCGTTCGCGAAAGGGACGTGCTCGCAACAGCAGCAGAGACCCTCTTGAACGTCAGTGCCGGAGACGACAAACGCTTCGCGGTACTGTCAGACCCCGAGCTCGAACGGATCGTGGGCGTGCGCCCGATCAGCGGCCTGGCCAGCGAGTCGGAGCCCGCCGAGATCCGGGTAGAACGAGCTCGCGCGGGACTCGGCTCCTGGTACGAATTTTTCCCACGGTCAGAGGGCGCCAAGCGACGCAAGGACGGCTCATGGCAGTCGGGCACGTTCCGCACCGCAGCCAAGCGACTCGCCGGAGTGGCTGCGATGGGCTTCGACGTGCTCTACCTGCCGCCCATCCACCCCATCGGCACCTCGTTCCGCAAGGGACCGAACAACACGTTGAACCCGGGCGAACACGACCCGGGCTCCCCGTGGGCTATCGGCTCCCCCGCTGGCGGACACGACACCATCCATCCCGACCTCGGAACGGTGGAGGACTTCACCTGGTTCATTGGCCAGGCCGCCAAGAAGAAGATCGAGGTCGCGATCGACCTGGCGCTGCAGGCATCACCCGACCACCCCTGGGTCACCGAGCACCCCGAGTGGTTCACGACCCTGCCCGACGGGTCGATCGCCTACGCCGAGAACCCACCCAAGAAGTACCAGGACATCTACCCGGTCAACTTTGACAACGATCCGGAAGGCATCCGCGCCGAAGTCCTGCGCATCGTGCGCTACTGGATCTCGCTCGGTGTGAAAATTTTCCGGGTCGACAACCCGCACACCAAACCTGTCGAGTTCTGGGAGTGGCTCATCGCCACCATCAACGCCGAGCACCCCGACGTCATCTTCCTTGCCGAGGCCTTCACCCGGCCAGCGATGATGCAGGCGCTCGCCCGGGTCGGCTTCCAGCAGAGCTACACCTACTTCACCTGGCGGAACACGAAGGAAGAACTCGAGGAGTTCTTTACGAGCATCTCCACCGAGACCGCCGACTTCCTGCGTCCGAACCTCTTCGTGAATACGCCGGACATCCTCACGGAGTACCTTCAGTTCGGCGGGCCGGCTGCGTTCACAATCCGAGCGGCCCTCGCCGCAACGGCCGCTCCCACCTGGGGCGTCTACGCCGGCTTCGAGCTGTTCGAGAACGTCGCCCGCCCCGGCGCGGAGGAGAACATCGACAACGAGAAGTACGAGTACAAGCCCCGCGACTTCGCGGGCGCCGAAGCCGCCGGCCGCTCGCTGTCCATCTACATCGGCATGCTCAACCGCATCCGCCGTGAGCACCAGGCCCTGCAGCAATTGCGCAACCTCACGCTGCACACGAGCGACGACGACTCGATGCTCGTGTACAGCAAGCACCTGGATCAAGCGTTCACTCCGTCGGGCACAAGCGACACCATCCTCGTTGTGGCCAACGTCGACCCGCACTCCGTTCGCGAGACCATGGTGCACATTGATTCCACCGCGTTCGGCATTCCGCTGGGCACCCCCTACCGCGTCACGGACCTCATCACCGGCAACAGCTGGGAGTGGGGAACTGACAATTTCGTCCGGCTCGACGCCTTCGTTGAACCGGTACACATTTTCCACGTTGAGGAGCTGAACCTGTGACAGACCGCACACGGCCGACACCGGACGCACCACACACGCCCGTAACGCCCCATACTCCCCCGCAGGCCGCACCGGTCACGCCTGCTACCGAGATTCCGCGCGCGGAATCGTCGGTGAAAGCGGATGCTGTGACCCCAGCAGTTGCATCGGTATCGGTTCCCGATGAATCGGTTCTCGAAGCCGTCGCGGCGGGTGCCTACTATGACCCGCACGCGGTCCTCGGCCAGCACTCAGCAGGGACGAACACCGTCATTCGCGCTCTCCGACCCCTCGCCACGACGGTGACCGCCGTTCTCGCCGACGACACCGAAGTGCCGCTGGAGCACCTGTACGGCGGAATCTGGGCAGGCACCCACGAGCACGGGTTTGCCGACTACCGGGTACGGGCGAGCTACGACAACGGGTCCCCCTGGACCGCTGATGACCCCTACCGGTTTCCGCCCACAATTGGCGAGCTCGACCTGCACCTGATCGGTGAAGGACGACACGAAGAGCTCTGGCACGCGTTGGGCGCGCATCTCAGGACACACTCGTCGTACGGCGACCCGGTGCTGGGCGCGGCGTTCACGGTGTGGGCGCCGCATGCCCGCGCCGTTCGGGTTATCGGCGACTTCAACGGCTGGGATGGCCGCTCGCACGCCATGCGCAACATGGGGCCAACCGGAGTCTGGGAACTCTTCGTCCCAGGGGTTGAGGCCGGCGTCAAGTACAAGTTCGAAATTCTCGGGGCCAACGGCAACTGGGTTCGCCGCGCAGACCCGATGGCCCGGTTCACCGAGACGCCGCCACTGACCGCGTCCGTTGTCGGTGAGTCCAGCCACACCTGGTCGGACGGCGACTGGCTTGAGCATCGTGCCGCGAACAACCCACACAACGGCCCGATGAGCATTTACGAAATGCACCTCGGCTCCTGGCGACCCGGACACGGATATCGCGACATCGCGGAACCCCTGATCGAGTATCTCCGTGCCCTGAACTACACGCACGTGGAATTTATGCCCCTCGCGGAGCATCCGTACGGCGGCTCATGGGGATATCAGATCAGCGGGTACTACGCACCGACCAACCGATTCGGTCACCCCGACGACCTCAAGTACCTCATCGACCAGCTGCACCAAGCGGGCATCGGCGTGCTCATGGACTGGGTGCCCGGTCACTTTGCCACCGACGAGTGGGCGCTCGGCCGCTTCGACGGTCAGGCGCTGTACGAGCATTCAGACCCCCGCCTCGGTGAGCACAAGGACTGGGGCACCTACATCTTCAACTTCGGCGACAGCCAGGTGCGCAACTTCCTCGTGGCGAATGCCCTCTACTGGCTCGAAGAGTTCCACGTCGACGGCCTCCGGGTCGACGCCGTCGCATCAATGCTCTACCTCGACTACTCGAGGGAAGAGGGGCAATGGGTGCCGAACGAACACGGCGGTCGAGAGAACCTGCACGCTATCAGCCTGCTGCAGGAAGCCAACGCCACCGCGTACAAGCGCAACCCCGGCGTTGTAATGATCGCCGAGGAGTCGACGAGCTGGCCCGGTGTGACGAAACCCACCTCAGGAGGCGGGCTCGGCTTCGGGTTGAAGTGGAACATGGGCTGGATGCACGACACGCTCCAGTACATGCAACAGGACCCGATGTACCGCTCCTACCACCACGGTGAGCTCACCTTCACCTTTGTCTATGCGTTCAGCGAGAACTTCCTGCTGCCGATCAGCCACGACGAGGTCGTGCACGGCAAGGGTTCACTACTGGCGCGGATGCCCGGGGACCATTGGCAGCAGCTCGCCAATGCACGCGTCTTCCTGGCGTTCATGTGGGCGCACCCCGGGAAGCAACTGCTGTTCATGGGCCAGGAATTCGGGCAGCCATCCGAGTGGTCGGAGGCGCGCGGCCTCGACTGGTGGATCCTCGACCAGCCCGCGCACCAGGGGCTCTTCAACCTTGTCGGACAGCTCAACGCCGTGTACAAAGAAAACCCGGCGCTGTGGGCGCTCGACAATGACCCCAGCGGTTTCGAGCTGCTCGACGGAGGCGACGCCGAGAACAGCGTGCTGTCGTTCCTGCGTCGAGACGGAGAGGGCAACACCATCGCCGTGCTGCTCAACTTCTCCGGTGTGCCCAGGAACGCTCACCGGGTCGGACTGCCGGAGGCCGGCGAGTGGGAAGAGCTGCTCAACACGGACGCTGCCCACTACGGCGGCTCCGGCGTCGGAAACATGGGCTCGGTCACTGCGACAGACACACCGTGGTCGGGGCGCCCGGCATCGGCGGAAGTGACGCTGCCGCCGCTTGGCAGCATCTGGTTGCGACTGCGCCGCTAGCCTGTCGGCGGCTCGCTCAGACAAAGCTCCGGTCGACCTCCCTGACGGGGAGCTCGACCGGAGCTTGTCGTTGGCTCTGGTTAGTAGAGCAGGTTGGTCAACCGGGCGCGCGCACGGCCCACGCGAGGGTCGGTGACACCGACGACCTCGAAAAGCTCGAGAAGACGCGTACGAATCACGGTGCGATCGTCAACGTCGGCGCTTTCGAACAGTGTGAGCAGGCGGTCGAACGCGTCCTCAACATGTCCGCCGGACAGATCGAGGTCTGCCACGTCGAGCTGCGCGGACAGGTCGTTGGGCTGAGCGGCAGCTGCTGACCGGATTTGCTCGATTGTCTTGCCTTCGAGACGGTGCAGCAAGCTGACCTGCGCGAGTCCCGCAACGGCCATCTTGTCGAGCGGGTTCTGAGCGATCGCCTTAGAGTACGCCGCGATGGCCTTCGGGTAGTCCCCGGCCTCGATAGCGTCGTACGCTTCAGCGTGCAGGGGAGGAAGTGGCGGTTCGACAGGCTCTGCTTCTTCGACGGTTTGCCCGGCAACGAGGACCGACGAGACCACGCCGGTCTGGGCAGCGGCCTGCAGGACCTGCTCGAAAACATCCCGGACCTGCGGCTCAGGGACCGCGCCCGTGAACAGCTGCAACGGGCGACCGCCAATGAGGGCTACTACGGTGGGGATTGACTGCGCCTGGAAGGCCTGGGTCAACTGTGGGTTGGCATCGACGTCGACTTTCACGAGCAGCAGCTTGCCGCCGTATTCGGTGACGAGCTTCTCCAAAACCGGAGACAACTGCTTGCACGGGCCGCACCATTCGGCCCAGAGGTCAACGATGACGGGAACACGCTGCGAGAGCTCGAGGAACTGGGCGAAGTTCGCGTCAGTACCGTCGAGGACCAGCGACGGCACCTCGATAGCGCCCTGTGCGTTGGGGGCGACGGCCCCGGTCGCGGGTGCTGCGGGCGCACCGGCGGGCGGGCGGTTGACGAGGCTCGACAGGTCTACGGCTCCGCGAAGAGCGGCACCGTTGAGAGCCGATGGCCCAGGCTGGACGCCACTCATGCGAGCTCCGCCGCTGCGGTCAACGCTTGACTGAACCCCAGCAGCCGAATCTTCTCGGAGCTGCCTGCCGGAGGCACATAGAACAGCAGCTGGTCACTATAGGTCGATTGCACGCCCTTCTCCGTTTCCGTGAGTCCACTGAGCGCGGCTACCGCGCCCGATGGTTTAATTTTGGCACCGACTTCGAGGGGCTTGACCACCTCGGTCTCGGCGATGTTGATAGAGACGAGTGACCCTGACTCATTTGTTGCCAGAGCGACGGGAGGCGCCGTTCCAGCCGCCACCGAGAACTCGATGGATGCCGTCGTCGGTAGCGCAGCTTTCTTGGCCTCACGGTCACTGGCGATGACGCCACGAAGTGTGTCGCCCTCCCCATCGAAGAGCGCAGCGAATTCGCTGTTCTCCCCGTTCGTGATGATGTCCGCGTATGCCGAACCCAATTTGTTCGGTGGAAGCAGGAGGAAGGACGAATCCGGCGGTACCTGCGCCGCGCCGATGGTCGCCGGCGCCACCTCAGGGATCTCAGCCTGTGGCTCCAGACGCATGGCGTACTCGACCTGATAGTTGGACCGCGGGCTCGCTTGGAGCAGGACGATAGCTGTGGGAGCCGAGGTTGGGTCGGCTTCGTCCTGAACGACGCTCATCACGGTTCGCGGCCAGGTGTCCGTGGCCTGCGGCAGCGTGAGCCCACCGGGCGATGACGGGATGACCGGGGACTGCGGGTGCTCCGGGATCTTGGCTCGGATGGCGTAGTTGCTCTTACGTTCGTCCAGCGCCGGTCCCACGAAACGGGTGGCTGCAAGGTCAGCGTTCATCGCCTGGTCGGCTTCGAGTGTCGTGGTGGAGATGCGGGCGATGATGCGCTCGAGCTGCGGGGTGGTGACGGCCGGAGCTGGCTGGTCTTCCTCCGGCTCGGCCTCCAGCGCACTCGCCGTCGGGGTCGACGACGGAGAGGAGTCCGGCGAAAGGTCCGGCCAGAACCCAGCGGAGCACCCGCTCAAAGCGAGGGATGAAACGAGCATGATCGGAATTACCGCGATCATCGACCGTTTCGCGGGGCGCTTCGGGGCACTTCCGTGGCGCTTATCGGACTTGTAACGCGACGGCTTGGGCACCTTCGGCATTTTCTCCATCCCGGGACCAGCGCTGATTCCCTTGCGACGCGGGCCTCGACTCTTGCGCATGTGGTGGATGCCAAGGAGATACAGGGCCAATCCGACGAGTAGAAGTACGATACCCGCAGTGATCAACGGACCGGCCCACGGTGTCGCATTGTCGAGCGGCCAGGACACCGACACCTTGGCTGGAGCTGGTTCGGTGCCGTCGGAGGCAATGAGCACGCTCACGTCTTCCGGAACGTTGATCGTCGTGAGAACGGCACCCTCTTCGGAGTGCTCGGCAAGCCAGAGATCAGATCCCCGAGGGTCGTCGAGCGCGGCCTCCTGAGCGGCAAGCTCTTCGTCCGTTGGCGCGGTATTGTCTTCCGGCGTGCTTTCGGGATCAGCCTTCGTACCCGGCGTAACCGCCTTGCTGACGAGCTCGCCGCTTTCGTCGTCGATGCTCATGCGGTTGTACGCGGCGTCCCCGAGCCACGCGGCAACATCAGCTGTTCTCCCATACGAGACGAACACGGTGT
Source organism: Okibacterium sp. HSC-33S16 (assembly GCF_024171565.1). Lineage (GTDB taxonomy): Bacteria > Actinomycetota > Actinomycetes > Actinomycetales > Microbacteriaceae > Mycetocola_A. Next base: position 669,522 of record NZ_JALJZZ010000001.1, on the reverse strand, counting down.
CACTGCCGGACACGGTCAGCGTTTGCTGGCCGGGCTCCGAGACGAGGACCTTGCCGTCTATGACGGTATAGGGAAGGTCACCCTTGACGGTGGTCTCGACGGCGTAAGTTGACGGACCGAGAAAGACGGTGCGCTGGGCGATGCCCAACACAATCATGGTCGCGGCAACCACAAACGCCAAAATAGCGAGTACGAATCGCACTGAATCTCCTTCTCTGTTGCAACCGCACGGGCATTTTCGCCCGATTTGTGGTTAGCATCGGGCCGGAAGCAACAGGCACAGACGTTTCAGACTAGCCGAAATCCCTGAGAGGGAGCTAGCAGCGCCCGCGTTTGACATGACGAATGAGCTGTTGGTTCGCTGGCCACTACGATTATGAAATGTCCATGGCGAGGGAACACAAGTGAAGATACAGAACCCGTTCCGGTTCGGGCTCATCGGCACTCTCGGCGTCGGACTTGGGCTGCTCATCCTGTTCTCGATCGTGTCGCTCTCAACGATCCTGACCTATATCGGAGCCGCAATCTTTATTGCGCTCGGCCTCGACCCCATTGTGACCTGGCTGGAAAAGAAGCGCGTTCCTCGGTGGGCGGCGCTCATCATCGTGATCGTCGGGCTGCTGGCGCTCTTCGCCGGGCTCATCTGGATGGTCGTCCCGATCATTGTCGACCAGATCTCCGAACTCGTGCGGATCATCCCCGATCTTCAGTCCCAGTTCCAGGACTACCCGTTCATCGAGAACCTTTCGGAGCAGTTCCCTTTCATCGACTTCCAGAAGATCATCGCCGACACCGGCGACTTCTTCACATCGAACATCACGAATATCGGCAGCGGAGCCATCAAATTTGCGGTCGCTATTGGTGCGGCATTCTTCGGCGCACTTATCGTGCTCATCCTCACCATCTACTTCACCGCGTCGCTCCCCTCGATCAAGCGTGGCCTCTACCAGCTCGTACCGGCAACCCGGCGCGAGCGGTTCGCTGACCTCGCCGAGCAGATCACAGACTCGGTCGGCCGGTACGTGATTGGCCAGGTCAGTATCGCGGCCTGCAGCGGTGCACTGACCTTCATCTTCCTGTCGATCATCAAGGGACCGTTCCCACCGGTACTGGCGTGCGTCGCCTTCTTCTTCTCTATGATTCCGCTCATCGGCACGCTGACCGGGTCCATCATCATCACTTTGGTCTGTCTGATCCCCGGGCTGGGATCCCCGCTGACAGCGCTGGTCGCGGCGATCTACTACCTCATCTACATGCAGGTCGAGGCGTACGTTCTCAGCCCCAACATCATGCGGAGGGCGGTGAGCGTACCCGGCGCGGTGGTCGTCATCGCTGCTCTGGCAGGAGGGTCATTGCTGGGCCTTCTCGGCGCCCTGATCGCAATTCCCACCGCCGCGTCCATACTGCTCATCATCAAACAGGTGATTATTCCCCGTCAGAACGAGCTCTGACGACGCGTCTCCGCGTGGCTAGTCGTCGATCTCCCACTTGTCGGGCAGTGGCAACGCATCAGGATTGACCGCCGCCACAATCTCGGACAGCACCCGCCGTGTCTGCGTCTCCCCCACCCACAGGTGTTTGCCTCCTTCGACCGCGATCAGTACCGCGTTGGGGACGTTGGCGAACCGACTGGCCGCTTCATCGGGGCGAAGGTAGTCGTCGAACTCAGGGATGAGCGCGATCAGGTCACGGCGATCATCGCGCCACTCATCAAGCTCCTCCTGGGTGGCCCGGTGCAGCGGAGGGGAGAGAAGCACAGCACCTTCGACCGGGTGGTCCCTGCCGTACTTGAGGACAAGTTCAGTGCCGAACGACCAACCGATGAGCCATGGGCGCGGCAGCCCTCGCTCGGTGACGAAGTCCATGGCGGCGCGAAGATCGAGTTCTTCGGCAACGCCGTCCCCGAACTCTCCGTCGCTCGTTCCCCGGTCCGACGACGTACCGCGTGTGTTGAATCGCAGCACAGCCACGTCGGCCATCGCGGGCAGCCGCGCCGCCGCCTTCCGGAGAATGTGCGAGTCCATGAAGCCACCGGCCGTCGGCAGCGGGTGGAGGGTGACGAGCGTGGCGACCGGGGCCCGATCGAGCGGGGTCGCCAGTTCACCGACCAGTGTGAGTCCGTCCTGGGTGGTCAGGGTGATGTCTTCGCGCCGGGCAGGCAGAACAGTGCCGCCGCGTACTTCAATGATCGTCATGAATTCCGTTTCAGCCGATGCGCCAGCAGTGATTGTGCCAATGCCGCCTCGCGGCGAGATCCGCGTCATCACCGAGTACGCCATCCGCTCGCCAAATGACGAGGTGAGGAATTCCCGGCTCAATGCCGAGGCCGCAGCCCGGGCAGAGGTATTCCTTCACGGCACGCTCAGCGCTCAGCGGCTGAACATAGAACTCGCGACCGCGACGCGTCTCAGTGCGCTTCCAACCGGAGAGCAGGTGCTCGAGCGATCCGTTCTCGTCGGTCGAGCGAATATCGCGTCGACCCCTCGGCCGGTTGCTTCTTGGCATGAATCCATCTTAGGCAAACGCCCGGGAATTCTGGCCGGTGTGACACCGACGGGCCGTTAGTACCAGCCCTTAGCCTGTGAGTGACCCCACGCACCGCACGGCGTTCCGTAGCGACCCGTGATGTAGCCAAGTCCCCAGGTGATCTGGGTGGCGGGGTTAGTTGCCCAGTCACTGCCGGCGCTGCCCATCTTGCTTCCGGGGAGAGCCTGCGGAATGCCGTAGGCGCCGCTGGACTTATTCTCTGCGTTGACCCGCCAGCCGGACTCTTTGTTCCACAGCGCGACGAGGCAGGAGAACTGGTCTTCGCCCCAACCGCGCGCCAGAACCATGTCGTGCGCGATGGCTTGGGCGGAGCCCGGGTCTGCGGTGACCTTGGGAAGCGCAGTAGCCGGCTTCTTGGCCCCACCGGTTGAGGTGTCCTCTGCTTCTTCCTCCACCACAACAACGGGCTCAGGAATCGGCGCGGCGACGAACTCGTAACCATCGCGCGTGAAGCTGGTTTCATAGGCGCCGGCCACGGCGAATGCCTGCGTGCTGGCCCCGTCGTACCGGTCGGCGACCTGGAAATACGGCGACGCGGTCGCGCCCGAATACGGGTCGACCACGTTCACGGCAACAACAGCAACGGCCGCCGCGAACGAGAAGAAGAAGAGCGTGAATGGGCTGCGCGATCGGGGTCTCTCAAACGCCCTGCCGACTCGGGAAGCGGGTGCGGAGGACTCGAGTTTCACAAGATGTTTAGCCACGATCTTTCGATTTTAGCCCAGAACGGGGGTTATCGCGAGTCCGAAACGCGAATCACCGCACAGCGAGCATGACCTCGGTGACGCTGTCGAGCAGCAAATCGACCTGCGCTTCACGGTATCCCCCGCGTTGAGCGCCGAAAACAGCGGTTCGCACGGCGTCGGTGCTGAACGGAACGCCCCGCTCAAAGTAGGCCGTGAGGCTGTCGCACAAGGCATCGACGTCCGCGACTGAATAGCCCTGCGCGAGGAAACTTGTCCGCTGGAAGCGGTGCCCCTCCGGGCGGGTAATCCGGTTCAGAATAACCTGCGCGGTTTCCCGAGCGGCACCCAGCCACTCCCCCTTGCCACGCTCAGCGAATGCACGTTCGCGCTCACGAAGCGCAAAGGCGTCCTCAAGACGTTCCAGCGCAGCATCCACGTGGCTTGTTGAATATCCGCCGCGAACCAGAGAGAAGGAGGTGTGTCGAATAGCGGATGCCGTCAGTCCGGTCGGTCCTGAATCGTCGGCGTCGTACGCGGCGCGGGCTTTCGCGAGAAACGCGTCGACCTGCGCGACGTTATATCCCTTGCTGCGCTTACGTGCCGGAGGAAATGTGGTGCTCACCAGTTCATCCTCTCAGCGCCAGACGATCGCCGCATGATCAACACTCCGTGACTCACGCCGTCATTCCGGTCGCGCTGAAGACGGTGAAAATCGCGAGGGCAACCGGCGCGGACGGCAGCATGGAGTCGATGCGGTCGAGGAACCCTCCGTGCCCGGGCAGCCACGAGCTGATGTCCTTAATGCCGATGTCGCGCTTGATGAGCGATTCGGTGAGGTCACCGAGCGTTGCAGTGCCGAGCAGCGCGAGGCCGAATATCACTCCAACCCACCAGGGTGTGTCGAGCATCAGAAGGGCAAGCACCACACCGGTGACAACCGCGGCTACTCCCGCGCCCGCAAATCCTTCCCAGGTCTTCTTGGGGCTGATTTTGGGAGCCATGGGGTGTTTACCGAAGCTCAAGCCGCTCGCGTATGCGCCGATGTCCACGGCCACAACGAGGATGAGGAACGCCAGCGCCCACCACTGGCCCTCAGGTTGAAGCACGAGGGTGACGGCGAAGCTGGCGAGGAACGGAACATACAGCTGAACGAGGACGGCCGCCACGAGATCGCGGCCCAGCCGGTGCCGTCCGCCCGACCGGGATTCAAACAGCTGGGCGACCAGGCGCCACAGCACGACGAAGACAACGGCGGCAGCGAGCACGATCCACCGCGAAGAGGGGCTGAAAAGGTAACTGCCTCCCACGATCGCTACGCCGGCCACGACGGCAGGAATGACGTCGACCCGACGACCGCTCTCGCGCAGGGCGCGCGCCAATTCGAAGGTCGCGAAGGCAACAATTGCGGCGCAGAAAGCGACGAAGATGCCTTTGATGAAGATCAGGCTCGCAACCAGGATGAGGCCAAGCCCCAGACCGAACACGGTGGCCATGAGGAGGTTCCGACCGGCACGCGCCTCGATCCGTTCATTGACCTGATCGATTTGGGCGCGGGTGGTACGCACCTGCCGTTCGATCTCCGCTCGACGTGACTTCAACTGCGCCTGAAGCTCGTCTCTCGACATCCGCTTCGAACGCTGGCTGTTCCGTCCGGGCTTTTCGGCCGGTTCGGTCATGCCGTCACCTTATTTCCAGAGTGCACGTGAACGCTAGATCTCGAGCAGTTCGGCCTCTTTGCGCTTGAGTGCATCATCGATAGCGTCGATGTGCGACTTGGTGACCTGCTCGAGTTCTTTCTCAGCCCGTGCGACATCGTCATCGCCGACCTCGCTCTTGAGAGCATCGAGGTCGTCCTTGCCCTTACGGCGGATGTTGCGAACGGCTACCTTGGCATCTTCACCCTTGGTGCGAACAATCTTCACATACTCCTTGCGGCGCTCCTGGGTGAGCTCCGGCAGCGTTACACGAACGATGCTGCCATCGTTCGTGGGGTTTGCTCCGAGGTTGGGAACGTCGCGAATGGCCTGTTCGATGTCCTTGAGCGCGCTCTTGTCGTACGGGCTGACAATCATTGTGCGCGCCTCAGCGTTGTTCAGGGAGGCGAGCTGGTCGAGCGGAGTCGGTGTGCCGTAGTAGTTCACGAGGATCTTCTGGAACATCTGCGGGTTCGCTCGCCCGGTACGGACGGTAGCGAAGTCGTCCTTGGCAACCTCAACAGCTTTTCCCATTCGGGTTGTTACGTCAGAGAGAACTTCCGCGATCACGTGCGACTCCTTCTAGTTGCGTGTAGTCGTCCTCCATTCTACGGGGAGGACGCTGGTGCGGTCAGGAACCGCGGGTCAGTTGCTGACGAGGGTCCCGATGCCGGCACCGAGAATAGCCTTGGTGACGTTACCTTCGGGCGCCATGCCGAAGACCTGCATGGGCATGGCGTTGTCCATGCAGAGGCTGAACGCTGTCGAGTCAACAACCTTGAGGCCGCGCTGGAGCGCTTCCTGGTAGGTGATCTGGTCGATGCGGGTGGCGTTGAGGTCGACCTTCGGGTCGGCCGTGTACACGCCGTCGACGCCGTTCTTGGCGACGAGCACGATATCGGCACCGATCTCAAGTGCGCGCTGCGCGGCGACCGTATCGGTCGAGAAGTACGGCAGCCCGGCGCCGGCGCCGAAGATGACGACCCGGCCCTTTTCAAGGTGTCGTTCGGCACGACGCGGGATGTATGGCTCGGCGACCTGTGTCATCGAGATCGCGGATTGCACACGCGTCTCGGCGCCGGCCTGCTCGAGGAAGTCCTGGAGCGCGAGGGCGTTCATCACAGTTCCGAGCATGCCCATGTAGTCCGCGCGACCGCGGTCCATTCCACGCTGTGACAGTTCAGCGCCGCGGAAGAAGTTTCCGCCGCCGACCACGATGGCGATTTCGACAGTCTTCGCCGCTTCGGCGATCTCTCGCGCGATGTTCGACACGACATCGGGGTTGACGCCGAGCGACCCTGCCCCGAACGACTCACCGGAGAGTTTGAGAAGTACCCTGCGCTTCTTGGTGACTGTGGACATCCGTTTATCGCCTTTCATAAAGCTGTGAGAACTCGGGTGATGCGTGTGACGGTACGCATGAAAAAAGAGTCCGGATCACGTCGTGATCCGGACTCCTCATGATGTGCTTACGCGCCGACCTTGAAGCGGGCGAAGCCCGTCACTGTCAGGTTTGCGTCGGCAAGAACCTTCTTGACCTGGATCTTGCTGTCGCGTGCATAGTCCTGTTCGAGCAGGGCGACCTGCTTGAAGAACGCGGTCAGGCGACCCTCGACGATCTTGGGAAGTGCCGCTTCCGGCTTTCCTTCGTTCTTCGAGATCTCGGTGACAATCTCGCGTTCCTTGTCCACGGTCTCTGCCGGAACTTCTTCGCGGGTCAGGTACTGCGGGTCGAACATCGCGATGTGCTGGGCAATAGCGCGAGCGGTCTCTGCGTCTTCGCCGGTGTAGCTGACGACAACGCCGATCTGCGGCGGCAGGTCCTTGCTGGTCTTGTGCAGGTACACAGCGAACTGCTCACCCGAAACAAGCGCGACACGACGCAGCTCAACCTTTTCGCCGAGGATTGCTGCCTGGTCGTTGATCAGGTCAGCAACGCTCTGCTCGCCTGCCGGAGCAGCGAGAGCTTCCTCAACCGAGGAGGCGCCTGCAGCTGCAACAGCGTCGAGGACCTTGTCAGCAAGAGCGACGAACTTGTCGTTCTTCGCAACGAAGTCGGTCTCGCAGGCGAGCTCGATCAGCGTTGTGGTTGCGCCGTTTTCCTTGGCAGCAACGAGTCCCTCGCTCGTGGAGCGGTCGGCACGCTTCGCGTTACCCTTTGCTCCCTTGAGACGCAGGATTTCGGTGGCCTTCTCCATGTCACCGTCGGCCTCGACGAGAGCGTTCTTGGTGTCGACCATTCCGGTCCCAAGCTGCTCACGAAGAGCCTTGATGTCAGCAAGAGCGATGTTTGCCATATTCGTGAAACTCCTCTTTTGCGATTAGTTGTTGTCGGCGACGGGCTGCTTCTCAGCCTCGGTCGCTTCCGCCTCGAGGCGCTCTTCGGTCTGTGCGTCGCTCTCAGGAGCGACGACCTCGACGGGAGCGTCTTCAGCGATTGCCGCGTTCTTCTCGGCTACTTCAGCGTCAGCGTCGTTCTGCTCGACAGGCGCTGCTGCAGCGTCGGCTCCGAGGAGTTCTGCTTCCCATGCGGCCAGGGGCTCGACGGGGGCTTCGCCCTCGGTCGGCTTCTGGTGGCGCTGGATGAGGCCCTCTGCTGCTGCGTCCGCGATGATGCGGGTAAGCAGGCCAACCGAGCGGATGGCGTCGTCGTTACCCGGGATCGGGTAGGTGACTTCGTCCGGGTCGCAGTTGGTGTCGAGGATACCGATGACGGGGATTCCGAGCTTGCGAGCCTCGTCAATAGCGAGGTGCTCTTTCTTGGTGTCAACAACCCACAGAGCCGAAGGCGTCTTGGTGAGGTTGCGGATTCCGCCGAGCGACTTGTGAAGCTTGTCGAGCTCGCGCTTCTTGATGAGCATTTCCTTCTTGGTGAAGCCCGACTTTGCGGTGTCTTCGAAGTCCAACTCTTCAAGTTCCTTCATGCGAGCGAGGCGCTTGGAAACCGTCTGGAAGTTAGTGAGGAGTCCACCGAGCCAGCGCTGGTTGACGTAGGGCTGGCCAACGCGGGTCGCCTGCTCGGCGATCGCTTCCTGTGCCTGCTTCTTCGTTCCAACGAAGAGGATCGTTCCACCGTGGGCGACGGTCTCCTTGACGAAGTCGTATGCCTTGTCGATGAACCCGAGCGACTGCTGCAGGTCGATGATGTAGATGCCGGAACGCTCGGTGAAGATAAAGCGCTTCATCTTCGGGTTCCAACGGCGGGTCTGGTGCCCGAAGTGCACGCCGCTGTCGAGCAGCTGGCGAATGGTTACGACGGCCATGAGCCGTTCTCCTATTCTGGCGCGCCCGTAATCGGGGCGAACGCCTGTCGGTTGTCAGTGCGGCCGAGTGACCGCTCCTCCTGGTGCCCGGCGCACGTCCGCCCTGTCGTATTCACGAGAGAGACCGATGGAAGTGGGAGCCGAATGGGCACGCGTAGTCACCTCGACATGCGAGGTGCTCCGAATATCCTAGCAGCACGCTGCGGGCTGATGGCGTCCTCAACATCAAGCCTCGGATTGACTTCGAGCCCCCGGATAGGCATCCCCGGAAAGATCAGCGACTCTGACTCGCCAGACTCGGAATATGAACCTGCAACTCGGCCTGCGTATCGCCCTGATCTGTTATCTCGCCGCAACCAGTTCCCCGACTGTCGGTACGGCCGGGCCGGTGGACAGCGGACGGGAACACACAGGCGCCTCTGCAGGCCCGCGCTGGCTCTGGCCTGTAGACGGGGAACGCGCGGTCCTCCGTCCGTTCGAGGCACCGGCGACGCCGTACGCCGCCGGTCATCGAGGAGTGGATCTTCGTGCACTTCCCACTGCGGTTCTCGTCGCCCCTGCGGATGGGGTCGTGAGTTTCGCTGGAACGGTTGTCGACCGCCCGGTTCTCTCGATCACGTCACCCGGAGGCCTGGTGGCGAGCATTGAACCGATCGCTGCGTCGGTACGCGATGGCGACACAGTCGCCGCAGGAGATGCCATCGGGGTCGTAGCGGCGGGCGGACACTGTTCCGGAAGATGCGTGCATTTCGGCGTTCGGTTACACGGCGAGTACGTGAATCCGTTTGTTCTTCTCGAAACGGTCCCCCGCGCCGTTCTGCTGCCGGTGAAGCGGTGAGAGCCGGTCAGGCCCGCGGGTGCGCGCCCCGATAACTCTCTTTCAGCCGCTCGGTCGACACATGCGTGTAAATCTGGGTAGTACCGAGCGAACTGTGACCGAGGAGCTCCTGTACCGCGCGCAGGTCAGCACCACCATCGAGCAGGTGTGTCGCTGCCGTGTGCCGGAGGGTGTGTGGCCCCTGCGCGGAACCGCCGGGAATCGATCCAAGAACTCGGCTGACCAGCGCATACACGCTCCGAGGTCCTATGCGACCGCCCTGCACTCCAAGGAAGACGGCGTCGGTGCTCTGCTTATGCTTCGCAAGCAGCGCCGGTCGCCCCCGTCTCAAATAGTCGACGAGGGCGGAGTGAGCCGGAACACCGAACGGCACAACTCGCTCCTTTGACCCTTTACCCAAGACACGGAGCGTGAGCCGGTCCAGGTCGATGTCGTCTTGATTGAGGCCGCACAGTTCAGATACTCGGATGCCGGATGCGTACAGGAGTTCAAAGAGTGCGGCATTACGGAGGGCGACAGGGTCGCCCGTCCCCGCGCTCTCCGAGAGCGCATCGAGCATGGTCTTCATCTGTGACCGTTGCATCACGTGCGGGAGCGTTCGACCAGTCTTCGGCGAGCGCAACCGAACTGCTCGATCCACCTCGATGTGCCCGTTCTGGGCCATCCACGCCGACCATCCGCGCACCGACGACGAGCGCCGCGCAAGGGTCGTCGCGCCCAAACCGGACTGTGAGGACGCCCACAGCCAATCGCGGAGGAGCTCAAGGTCGATGTCCGACGCCTCAGTGATGCTTCGCTCAGCCGCGAAATGCGCGAACGCGGCCAGATCCGATTCATAGGCCCGGCAGGTCGACGGCGAGTATTGGCGTTCGACGGCAATGTAATCGACGTATCGCGCCACCGCTGTCGAAATCTTCACTCTCCCAGACTCTCGCATTAGCGAAAGTTATTACCGCCGACTCACTCTGTGAGCCGTCATTGCTCTCGCTATATCTGCCGGTGGAGGGTTTGAGGACGTCAGCGACCTGCGGTGACGTATATCCAACCGTGTTGATGTTCCGCGACAGCACCGCCAATCTGAAGGACACCGAGAACCGCCTGCACAACGTCGATGGGCAGGCCAGTTCGCCTCGCGATGTCTGCCACCGGGCGGCCGGTTCGGGTGGTGAGAGCATCAAGAACCCGCAGTTCATCGGAGGTGAACGAAGCCGCGCCCCCAGTCTCGCTGGGGCGCAGAGGTTCGGCGACGGCGTCGCCCCCGTCGACGAGTTCTGCCATCTCATCGGCGTTGGTGACGCAGGTCGCGCCGTACTCCCGGATCAACCGGTGACAGCCCGCCGATGCGGCGCTTGTGACCGACCCGGGAACTGCGCCCAACGGTCGGCCCAGTGCTGCGGCATGCCCAGCGGTGTTCAGCGACCCCGAACGCCATCCGGCTTCGAGAACGACTGTTGCCTGGCTCAACGCTGCGATGAGTCTGTTCCGCTGAAGGAAGCGCCACTTTGTCGGCGATGCCCCGCAGGGAACTTCGGAGACGACAATGCCTGTTTCGACGATGCGCCCGATGAGGACGTCGTGTCCGCTCGGGTATGGGCGGTCGACTCCCCCGGCCAGGAAGGCCACGGTCGTTCCTTGTGACGCAAGAGCCGCGCGGTGCGCTGCCCCATCAATGCCGTACGCCGCACCCGATACGATTGCGAATCCGCGCCCCACAAGGGAACTCGCTGCCTCCACGGTGACGTGCTCACCGTAGCCGGTCGCTGCCCGCGCCCCAACCATCGATAGTGACCGCCTCGACTCGACGAAGCGGCCCGGGTTACCGCGCACCCACAGAGCGATCGGAGCATGCGCATCAAGGTCGTTGATACTCTCGGGCCAATCGGCGTCGTCCGGGGTAAGCAAAGTTGCGCGACTGTGAGCCGCCAAGCGGACGGCGGCGAGCGCGGCTGCCGAATTAAGTCGTGGCAACCATCGTGCGCGAGCCTTGTCGAGCTCCTCCGCCCAGCCCGGGCGCATGCTGTCCTCCCCCTGGGCTGCTTCCATCGCCTTCATTATCCGAGTTGTGCTCCACTGTTCGACCAGAGAGATCAGCGATGTTGAAGCGCCGACCGTCGCAATGAAACCGCCCGCTGTGCCGTCACCGGGCTCAGCCACAGTCGTCCATGCCGCTCGCGCAAATCGTTCCGCGCTGTCGTTAGCGCTTGCACCGGTGTGCCGTAACGACATCGTTGGCGTTGGTGCGACCGTAGCGATGGCCCGCCTGACCTCATCGGCGTCCAGTCCGAATAGCTGCATCTCAAATCCCCTTCCGAAGGAACAGTGCACGGCCGATATGTGCCTTCTCGGGACGCTCGACTGCATCGATGTCGGCCAATGTCCATGCCACTCGAAGCACCCGGTCATACCCGCGCATGGTGATGCTGCCGCGTTCGAGAGCCCGGTCGATGGGTTCTGTCACCTGCCGGGAAAGTACCCGGCTTCCCGTCCGCAGCCACGACCCCGGAACCTGACCGTTTGTTGCCCAGCCAGTTCCCTGCAGCCTCGCCATCCCGCGTTGGCGCGCATCAGCGACGATTTCCCGGCCGCGGGAACTGGTAATGCGGTCGCTCTCACCCGACATCAGCATTTCGGCTCGTGAAATCCGGTGAACGCGTAACTGGATATCGATCCGATCCATGAGTGGTCCGGAGAGCCGGCCCAAGTATCGACGAATAGCATTCGGCGGGCACACGCAGGTATTCTCACGGCTGCCGTACTGACCGCAGGGACATGGATTGGCTGCAAGCACAAGTTGGAATCGTCCCGGGAAGTGGGCAACTGCGTGCGACCGGTGAATGCTAATGGTGCCTGACTCGAGGGGCTGCCGGAGAGCGTCGAGAACGTTCGCATGAAACTCGGGCGCCTCATCGAGGAAGAGGACGCCGTGTGCGGCGCGGGCGGCCGCACCCGGGCGGATGAATTTGCTGCCGCCGCCAAGAATCGCGGCCGCGCTCGCTGTGTGGTGAGGGTTCTCGAACGGCGGTCGGGAGGCGAGCGCAGGGCCAATCGGTTGACCAGCAAGAGAGCGAATCGACGTCACATCAAGGGCTTCGGCCACACTGAGATCGGGCAAGACGCCGGGCAATCGCGCCGCGAGCATCGTCTTCCCTGCACCAGGAGGGCCGAGCATCATGAGGTGGTGGCCGCCGGCCGCAGCAACCAGTAACGCCTGTACGGCGTCTTCCTGACCGACGATGTCCGCAAGATCCAGGTCGTCTGGAGGTGCAGCATCCGTCACCGTCGCGAGGATAGGCGTCTCGGGCAGCGGCGACAACGCCGCGCCGTGCCAGATCGCCGCATCACGCAGAGATGTAACCGGGATAACTCGAACGTTCGGCACGAGACGTGCCTCCTGTTCATTGCCCGCAGGGACCATCACGGTGGTTCGCCCGGCGCGCACTGCGGCCAGCACCGCAGGGAGGATACCGGGAGTCGGGCGCAGGCGACCGTCGAGGCCGAGCTCGCCGATATGCACGACGTCATTGATGGAGTCATTGGATACAACGTTGTCGGCCGCCAGGCAGGACAGGGCAATTGCCAAGTCGAACCCGGACCCGTTCTTGGGCAGGCTCGCCGGCGAGAGATTCACGGTGATGCGTTGGCCCGACAGCCGGCACCCCGCGTTCGCCGCCGCCTGCCGCACGCGTCCCTCCGCTTCACCGAGCGACCGGTCGGCGAGCCCGATGATGATGAACTTGGGCAGCTGCGACGAGATGTCGGCCTCGACCTCGATCAGTGAACCGTCGAGCCCCAGCAATGCGATTGCCCACGTTCGACCGACCGTCATGAGTGCGCTCCAGCGAGATGTTCGATCTGCGGTGCCCCGGTGTACGGCAACAGGACAGCGATCACGTCGATGCGGATCACCGGGATGTGCGGATCATTATCAGCGCACCATCTTGCGGCCAGGCGACGAAGCCGGGCCAGTTTGGTGGGGGTGATGGCTTCAAACGGATGCCCGTAGGCAAGTGTTGAGCGCGTCTTCACCTCGACAAACGCCACAACATTGCCGCGGGTAGCGATGATGTCGATTTCGCCCTGCCGGCACCGCCAGTTGCGGTCGAGGATTCGGTAACCCTGCCCGACGAGGTGCTCGGACGCCAGGTCTTCACCACGATGACCCAGGGCGATGCGGTTCGATACGTATTCCTGCACACTCCGATGGTGGAGCGACGGGTGGTGTTTCAGTGGTGGTGTCCTTCGACCGGGGACTAACCGACCGGCGGAGCACCTTGTGAAGGACGGGTTGATGCATCGATTGGCGTCACAGATCAACCTCTGGACGATGTCGGCGCCGAGCGTAAGACTGAGGGGGTGCCTGAGCTTCCTGAAGTACATGCCCTCACCACCGACCTTGGCGCGCGTCTCAACGGCCGAGTGATCGACCGGCTCGATGTGATCGCGTTTGCAGCGCTCAAGACCTATGACCCGCCGGTCAGCGCCCTGTCTGGCACCACGGTGCACAGTGTCACTCGGCACGGGAAGTTCCTCGACATTGCGGCGGACGACCTTCACATTGTTATTCACCTCGCTCGCGCCGGATGGATTCGATGGCGCGAGAACGCGCCGGCACTCGCTGCCCGGGCCGGGAAAACGGCGCTCGCCGCCCGGCTCGTCCTCGACGACGGGTCAGGGCTCGACATCACCGAAGCAGGTTCGAAAAAGAGCCTTTCCGTGTCAGTAGTGCGTGATCCAGCCGAGGTTCCCGGCATCGCACGACTCGGACCCGACCCGTTGCAGGAGCACTTCACGCTCGAGACCTTCGCAGAGATCCTCCGCTCGGCGGGCAAATCGCAGCTCAAGGGTGTGCTCAGGAACCAGTCGATCATCGCCGGAATCGGAAATGCATACTCCGATGAGATTCTTCACACGGCGCGGATGTCGCCGTTCAAACCGGCCACATTGACCGATGACGAGGTGGCTCGTCTTTTCGACGCTCTGCAGTTCACGCTGCGCAACGCGATCGAGCGCGCTGACGGCCTCGCGGCATCCGAATTGAAAAAGGAAAAGAAATCCGGTCTTCAGGTGCACGGACGAACGGGCGAACCGTGCCCGGTATGCGGCGACATGGTGCGGCAGGTGATCTTCTCAGACACCACTTTTCAGTATTGTCCAACCTGCCAGACCGGTGGCAAGGTGCTCGCCGACCGAGTGCTCTCGCGGCTCCTCAAATAAGGGGGCGTCACCTAAGTGCTCGCTTCATCGCGGCGGCTTGACGCCGATGCAGACCCGCCTCGAACGCCACGATGATCACTGCAGGAGCAGCCGTCACGACCAGCAGGCATACGGCAAGCGAAACGCCCTGAGCCGCGAGCAGCATGGCAGCTGCCGCAAGAACGCCCGCACCGATGAACGGCACCACCTGGAATACGGCAACTTCGCCCAAAAGCAAGCTGCTCAGGACAAACAGCGTCGCACAGAAAAGCAGAACGGGCACAGCGACAGCAGTGATCGCGCCAACGACACCCACGTGGGCAGCTCCCTCAACGACGTAGGCCGCAACGTGAAGTCCAGCGCCGACCGCAGCGACCGATGCGAACAGTGCAATATGCCCGTAGCCCCATCCCCAACTCCGAGACCGATGTCGAGCAAGCAGCTCCCCGACAGGAAAGACGAAATACACCCACCACAATCCGAACGCCAACCCGATCCCTGCAACGGCGAGAGACACCGCTTCAACGCTCCAGCCCTGCAGGTCGACCACTGCCGACACTGAGGCAACGGTCCCAAGAATGACCTCGCCGAGAGCGATGATCGTGAGCAGCCCGTATCGTTCGGCGATGTGGTGCGGATGCCAGGTCGTGCTTCCGAACCGTGTTTCAGCCGTGATGGGTCCACCAAGCTCGACGAGGTACAGCACAACCGCGAACACGCCGAACCACCCAAGCGAGACATTTGCGACGGCAAGCGTGATCCATCCAACTTGCGCCACCGTGATGAACCCAGCGTAGGTGAGCACCACACGGCGCCTGGCGGGGTCACCGCGAGCAGCCCTCAGCCACTGAGCGATCATGGCAACGCGCATGACGACATAGCCGGCGACCACGATCTGGTTGTCGACGTATTGCCCGCCGTCAATGGAATCGAAGACAGCGGGCAGGCCGAGCGCCAGAATCAGCACACCGACCATTTGAACCATGGTCGTGATCCGAAAGAACCAATCGTCCGTGTCATAAGCGGACGCAAACCACGAGAAGTTGATCCAGGCCCAACAGATCGCGAACATGCAAAAGGCGAAGGACAGAAGAGCAGAACCCACATGTCCTTCGGCGATCAGATGGGAAAGTTCCGAACTCGCCTGACTGATTGCGACGACGAAGGTGAGATCAAACAGCAACTCAAGCGGCGTGGCCGTGCGATGGCGCTCCTCCGGGTCCCGCCCTGACATGGAGCGAAGGCGATAGTTTCGGGTGCGCTGAGAACCGCGGGTCTCGGGCTTCGACATGACGACCATCGTGGCACGGCTCCGCCGACGCACGAAAAAGTCGGAGTCGGTAACGTTCAGTCAGGAGGCGATGCGCATCGACGTTGTGTCAGTGGAGGCGTCGCGCCCAGAACCTTCACTCGGTCGAATAATCGCCGCCCAGACGTCGTCGAGAGACAAATCGAGGACACCAGCGATAGCGGCGATCGTTGGGAAGGCGGGAGTTGCGACTCGGCCGGACTCGATCTTGCGGAGAGTCTCGGGAGAGATCCCGGCATCGAGGGCAACCGCAAGCATCGAGCGTTGCTGACGCGCCTGACGCAGCAGCGCGCCGAGACGCTTTCCGCGCTCGACCTCATCGGATGTCAGGGGGACTCGCACCATGACACCAATACTAATACCGGGATTCCCTGACCGGTATAGTTATTGGTCGAGGAAACGAGGACTCACGTGATCGAAATTCTGACCGACGCCGAGCTGGACCGGGCACGGGCGTCCGGTGCTTTAGTGGGCACCATTCTGGAATCCCTGAAGAACCGAACCAGAGTCGGTACCAATCTTCTGGAGATCGATCGCTGGGCACAGAAAATGATCGCCGATGCGAATGCGGAGTCGTGCTACGTCGACTATGCGCCCTCGTTCGGACGTGGACCATTCGGTCACTACATTTGCACGTCGGTCAATGACGCCGTGCTTCATGGGCTGCCGCGCGATTACGCTCTGGCTGATGGCGACCTGCTCACCTTGGACATCGCGGTGTCGAAGAACGGCATCGCGGCGGACTCCGCCATCAGCTTTATCGTCGGGAAATCACGGCCCGCCGAGAGCACCGCCCTCATCGATGCCACCGAACGGGCGCTCGCTGCCGGCATCGCCGCCGCAGGGCCCGGTCAACGCATCGGCGACATCTCGCATGCCATCGGATCGGTACTTTCCGAGGCGGGATATCCGATCAACACCGAGTTCGGCGGGCACGGCATCGGTTCAACGATGCATCAAGACCCGCACATCACTAATACCGGTCAACCCGGTCGCGGATATCAACTCCGGTCCGGCCTGCTGCTGGCACTTGAACCGTGGATCATGGTGGACACCGATGCGCTCGTCACCGACGCCGACGGCTGGACCCTGCGCAGCGCCACAGGATGCCGCACGGCCCATAGCGAACACACGATTGCAATCACAGCGAGCGGCGCAGAGGTTCTGACAGTCGCCCGGTAATCCCGCTCGGTCGAATAACCTGAGCGACCCTCAAATAAGGTCTAGACCGCGACCCGCGCATTCGGCAGACTTTCCCCATGACGCATACCCAGGGTGGTATCCGAACACCCGATCAACGGTTGCGAGTCTTCGTCAGTTCCACCCTGAAGGAACTCGCCATCGAGCGAAAATTCGTGCGCGCCGCCGTCGAGCGATTGCATCTCGCACCGGTGATGTTCGAACTGGGCGCACGCCCGCATCCGCCGCGCGAGTTGTATCGGGCCTATCTGGAACAGAGTGACATCTTCGTTGGGATCTACGCTGAGCGATACGGGTGGGTGGCACCTGGCGAGTCGGTGTCCGGGCTTGAAGATGAGTACAACCTCTGCACCGACCTGCCCGAACTCATCTACATCCGCGAACCAGCCCCAGGCCGGGAGCCCCGGCTCGCCGAGCTTCTCATCCGAGTGCGCGACGACGACCAGGCCGCATTCAAGTCATTCGCGACACCGCAGGAACTTCGACGACTTGTCGAGGCCGACCTTGCCACCCTCCTGGCGGAGCGATTTGACCAGAGCCGCCAGCCATCAACCGACGCCATCACTGTCCCTGCAGTCACCACGACGCGCTCGAGGGCCATCCCTACGGCACTCACCGAGCTGATTGGCCGGGAAGCAGAGCTGTCCTCGATCGAGGAGCTGCTTCGCAAAGAGCCCGTTCGTCTCGTCACGCTCCTCGGTTCAGGCGGCATCGGCAAAACCCGCCTCGCACTTGAACTTGCTCGACGGGTTGCCACGGACCCGCACGTTGAGGTGACCCTCGTTGATCTCTCCCCCGTCAGCGACGCCGCCCTTGTTCCGAACGCCATCGCTGAGGCCCTGGGCGTCCTGGACACCGGTGACGAACCAGTTATGGACAAACTCCGCACCGCCCTTGGCGACCGCAACATGCTCATCGTCCTCGACAACTTCGAGCAGGTGCTCGACGCCGCCCCGACACTCAGCACCCTGCTCGCCGGTGCGCCGGGCGTCACCTTCCTCGTCACCAGTCGATCGCTACTTCGAATCTCCGCAGAACATGCCGTCGAGGTCGAACCGCTTGGGCTCCCCACTATGGCGAAGTCACTGAGTCCACGCAAAGCAATGACCGCGGCGTCGGTCGCACTCTTCGTCGAGCGAGCCCGTGCCGTGAAGCCCGACTTCGAAGCCACACCAGACAACGTCGGCGCCATCGCCGCAATCTGCGTCGCACTCGATGGTGTCCCCCTCGCTCTCGAGCTTGCGGCCGCAAGAATTCGACTGCTCCCTCCCGCGGCCATCCTTGAACGGCTCGACCGTCGGCTGTCTCTGCTCTCCGGTGGGGCGAGAGACCTACCGCCCCGACAGCGAGCGCTCCGGAGCACCATCGAGTGGAGTACCAACCTGTTGGGTTCCGACGAGAAGCGACTCCTCGCCCGCCTGGGCGTCTTCGCGGGAAGCTTTTCCCTTGAGGCAGTCGAATCCGTGGCTGGCGTGTCAGACGCAAGCGGGGATGACATCGTTTCGGCGCTCGGGGTCCTTGTCGACAACAGCCTCGTCCGCGAATCAGATCGCGGCGGTCGGCCCTATTTCTCGATGCTGGCTACCGTGCGGGAATACGCCCTCGAACAACTCGACAGCTCTGGCGACGGCACTGCCGCGCGATCAGCACACGCACGGTATTACCTCGGGGTCGCGGCACGGGTCGAAGATGACCTCGAGGGAACTCTGCAGCACGACATCATCGAGCAGCTCAATCTCGACCGCGACAACCTGCGAGCGGCCGCCCGGTATCTCCTCGACACCGCAGACTTCGATGCCATTGCCCAATTCGCCTGGTGCCTCCTGATCTACTGGTGGGTCGCTGGTCTCCTCGGCGAAGTCAGGGCGTGGATGGACGAGGTACTCGCATCGAACACACCAATCACCGAGCGCACGCGCGCCATCGCGCTCTACTTCACTCGATCGATCACGCTCTGGCACGATGCGAACGACCACGTGGTTCCTGGACTTGTCGAATCGGTTGATCTGTTCCACAGCATTCACGACAGCGTTGGTGAGGGTTTCGCTCTAATCTTCCTTGCCCTCGCCATGGTCGCCGACACCCAGCCGAACACCTTCAGCGCGCAACAGTCGCTCGAGCGCAGCGTCCAGCTGCTGCACAACGCGGACTATCGCTGGGGTGAAGCAATGGCTCTGGTCACACTCGGGCGCCTCGCACTCATGCAAAACGCGGTGCCCGACGCCATCGGACGATTCGAGCAAAGCCTCGCCCTGACCCGCGAGGGACACGACGACCTCGGCACCACCGTCGCCCTGCAGCACCTCGGCTGGGCCCAGTTCGTCAACGGCAAGACCCTCGATTCACGCCGACTCTTCGAAGAGAGTCTGGCAACGGCCGCGCACATCGGGCACGCCGAGGGTGTGGCCTACGGCTTGGAGGGGCTCACCGCCATCGCTGCGGCCGAACGCCGCCTGAAGAGAGCCGGCCGCTTACTTTCGGCCGCCGACGAGTTGCGCAAGCAAACCGGGTTGTCCGGCGCGAACCGGTTCTCGTTCGCTGAGCGCTATCTGGCGCCCCTGCTGGCCGCTGAAAACAGCGAGCGACTCGCCACAGGCACAGCCAGTCCTGGCCTGTCGATCGACGAGGCCGTTGAATACGCGCTCCGCACCGACTGAGCCGGGTGCGACACACTACTCGTCGAGCGCGAGTTCCTTCGGCAGTTCAAAGTCGCGCGTCGAAAGCTCTTCGATGTTGACGTCCTTGAACGTGAGAACGCGCACGCTCTTTACGAAGCGATCCGAGCGGTAAACGTCCCACACCCAGACATCCGTCATGGTGATCTCAAAATAGAAGTCATGCTCCGTGTCGCGGCGGACGAGGTCGACGTCGTTCGCCAGATAGAACCGTCGCTCCGTCTCAATCACAAACTTGAACTGTGAAACAACGTCTCGGTACTCGCGATACAGGGCAAGCTCGACCTCGCGGTCGTAGTCCTCGAACTCGTCTTCTTCCATGGTGAGTCCATCCTACGCGTAGGAAACGAGCCAGCTCTTCCGGTGAAAATCGGTCATTCCGAGCTGCCGAATCGCGTCCAGGTGCTCCCCGCTGCCATACCCCTTGTTGCCACTCCAGCCGTAGCCAGGCGTCACGGCGTCCTGCGCGATCATCATGCTGTCGCGGTGCACTTTTGCCAGAACGGATGCCGCGGCAACCGACACACAATCCCGGTCAGCTTTGATGCGGGTGCGAATATCGAGCGGGCTCGTGAGTACCGGGCTCAACCAATCATGATTGCCGTCGAGCAGGATGACACTCGATGAGACGTCTGCGCCCTGGGCGTGAAGCGAGTGGAGAGCCCGTTTTCCGGCAAGGCCGAGGCAGTGAGTGATGCCGAGATCGTCGACCTCCCTTGCATCAGCCATTCCCACCGCACCAAAAAGCACCCATTTTCGCAGCAGCGGCTCAAGTTCCTCCCGGCGCTTCTGGCTCAGGAGCTTCGAATCACGCAGTCCCTTGGGGTGGTTGCCACAGGTTTCGGCCACGACGGCCATCCCGACAGCGACCGGGCCGGCAACGGCTCCCCGACCGACCTCGTCACACCCAATGACGAACTGTGTGCCCGACGAGTAGAACTCACGCTCAAGGTCATCGGTCGGGTCGGACACCGCCATCACTGCTGGTCCGCATCCCGGATGCCGGCAAAGACGGCGGGGTGGTTGTCGAGCCAGCTCCAATGCGCGCTCGGCCAACTGATGACAAAGGCACGACCGACCACGTTGTCCACGGGCACAAAGCCGTTTCCCGGCTGCTGGCGGTTGTACCGCGAATCCTTGGAGTTGTACCGGTTGTCGCCCATCACCCACAGGGAGTTCGCGGGCACTGTCACGTCGAAAGCGTCCTTCGACACGTTCGTGACGCCAGCGGGAAGGGTGATGTACGGCTCGTTCAGCGGCACGTCGTTCACGCTCATCTGGCCGAGCGTGTTGCAGCAGACGACATGGTCCCCCGGGAGCCCGATCACGCGTTTGATGAGGTGATCGTCGCTGTCGGAGGCGGAGAGCCCAACGGCCGAAAGCACCCAGTCAACGGCGGCCACCAGCGGGGGCTGGGTCGGTTCGGCTGTTGGCGGCAGCCATCCGCCCGGGTCGCGGAAGACGACGACATCGCCGCGCTCGAGATCGACGAGGTTCGGAACGAGTTCGTTCACGAGGATGCGGTCGTCGATCTGCAGGGTTTGTTCCATCGAACTCGACGGAATGAAGAACGACCGCACGAGGAACGTCTTGATGAGGAAGGAGACGAGCAACGCCACCAGGAAGATCACGAGAACGTCCCTTACAAAGAGGAGAACGCCCTTCTTCTGGGATCGCCGTCGAAGCCGTGCAGAGGTGTTGTCTGCTGGCACTGATGTTTCTGTCATTTAACCGCCCGAGCTCCCCACCAGTTTATCGGTGGGGAGCTCGGGATAGTTTCGCTCAGGCAGCGAACTTAGTTGAAGCGCTTTTCCTTGATCTTCGCCTTCTTGCCGCGCAGTTCGCGGAGGAAGTAGAGCTTGGCACGACGAACGTCACCGTGGGTGACGACCTCGATCTGCTCGATGACCGGGGAGTGAACCGGGAATTTACGCTCGACTCCAACACCGAAGCTGACCTTGCGAACGGCAAAGGTCTCGCGGACGCCTTCGCCCTGGCGACCGATAACGATGCCCTGGAAGACCTGGATTCGAGAACGGTTGCCCTCAACGATGTTGACGTGAACCTTGACCGTGTCACCGGCGCGGAATTCGGGGATGTCGCTCTTGAGGGATGCTGCATCGACGCTGTCGAGGATGTGCATGATAATTCGCTCTCTGTAACCGCCACAGGTCGACTACGCATAAGGGATAGTTGAAAGGTGTCCGCTGCCTTGAGAATTCAAGACGAAAGGCGCTTACTCCCCTGTGGCAGAGTCCGGCCGCGGCACAATGTTCTATTCTGCCATGAAAGGGATGCCACGTGCAAAGCGAGCGAGTCGCTATCGGTGATCGTCCTGCGGGTTCTCCTGCACGATGATGACGTTCTCGCCGCCAGGTCCGGACTGCGGGACCCGTCGCTGGGTTGGCGCCGTCGCCATCTGTTCGAATTCCGCGAGCGTTTCGCGCGCCCGCTTGGCGGCGTCCTTGAAGAAGGCCCAGACGACGTACCAGAACGCGGCGATTCCGACGAGAACGCCAAGCACAGCGAAGGTTGATGTGTTCGGGCCGAACAGCCCGAAGCCGATGATCAGTGCGTGCCACAGTGTAAGGACGGCGACGTCCCACCAGGCAACGGCTTTCTCCCGCCGCACCGAGGGACGCACGGCGATGAGGGCCGACACGGCCAACAGAACGACGAAGAGGATCGGCATGGCGACGACCAGGCCAAGGAACTCCCAGCCACCTCCGCCAAAGATCCCCCATCCGACGAGCGGCCAGATGGGGAGGGCTACGGACGCGATGAACATCCAGGTCCGGAATGTCCGACGTACAATCATGCGCTCAGCCTAGGACGCTGTGCTGGGAAAGTCCCCGCGATCTGAGGGTGATCGCTCAGGGCTGAAGCAAGTCGGGTCGCACCCGCCGGGTACGCTCCAATTGCTGCTCGCGGCGCCACGCGGCGATCGCGCCGTGGTTCCCGCTGAGCAGGATCGGCGGAACGTCGAGTCCGCGCCACGATGCGGGCTTCGTGTAGCTCGGCGCTTCGAGCAGCCCGTCCTCGTGCGACTCTTCAACGAGCGAGTGAGGGTTCCCCACAACACCTGGAATCAGTCGACCGATCGCTTCGATCATGGCCATCACGGCGACCTCTCCCCCGTTGAGTACGTAGTCACCGAGGCTGACCAGCCGCACGCGAGCGCGGGTAGCGGTGTGGTCAAACACCCGCTGGTCGATGCCCTCATACCGGCCACAGCCAAAGACGAGATGCTTTTCGGCGGAGAGTTCCCGGGCCATCGCCTGGGTGAACACCTCGCCGGCCGGCGACGGGAAGATGACGATCGGGCCGTCATCGAGGGTCTCGCTGGAGGCGTCGGCTCGCTCCGTGTCGGATGTGAGGATTCCGTCGAGAATCTCACCCCACGGTTCGGGCTTCATAACCATGCCCGCTCCCCCGCCGTACGGGGTGTCGTCGACGGTGCGGTGACGATCGGTCGTGGCGTCGCGCAGGTTGTGCACGCCGAGGTCGATGATTCCGGACTGGCGGGCCTTGCCGAGGAGGGAGATGTCGAGCACGTCGAAGAACTCGGGAAAGATCGTGACGATGTCGATACGCATAAGGGAAATCCTATGCGGCGGGGCAGCGGCAGCGTGACCGCGCGGTCCCGTCAGCCGAGCTTCACCACCGTGAGAAGGATGACGGAATCTTCGACGGCTTCGAGGCTATGTCGAGCATCGGGAACGATGAGCAAGTCCCCGATCCAACCGGACCACGAGGTGGGCCCTGCCTCCAGAATTACTCTCCCGACGAGCACCTGAACTGTGGCCTCACCCGGATTCTCGTGCTCACTGAGCTTCTCGCCGGCGCGGAACGCGATGAGGGTTTGCCGTAGAGCGTGCTCGTGTCCGCCGAAAATCGTTGTCGCGCTTCGTCCGCTCGACGCGACCTTCGCGTTCTCGAGTTCGTTCCGGGCGAGTGCGGTGAGTGAGGTCTTCTGCATGGCTGGGCTCCTGAACAGTTGCCCTAACCCTAAGCGAGAATCGAGGGTTTGGCCTCGCTCACCAGCACGATCGCTTCCGCAAGACTGCGCCTCAGCGACGAGCCGCATGAAACCGATCCACTGCCAGAAGCATGGAACGGTCTCGAGGCGGAGTTAGGCCTGCGGGGCGTCGTCGTCGTTGGCCACGGTCCCGACCGAGTCGGTCGAAGTGGAGTCCACGTCCTCGGCGGCGGATGCGTCATCCTCGTCGTCCTCGGGCAACTCTTCGAAGAGTCCGGCGGGAGGCGTGATGGTGACAATTCCTGCGGCGATGTCGACGGCGGGAACGAGTGCTTTGACGAAGGGGAGCATGACCTCACCCTTGTCGGTCTTGACGATGAGGAGATCTTGGGCCGGGAAGTGCTCGACGCGAGCGACGCTTCCGATTGTCTGGCCGTCTCGAGAGACCGCGAGTCCGACGAGCTGGTGGTCGTACCAGGCGTCTTCCTCCGAGGAGGGCTCAGCGGTGTCTTGCTCAATCCACAGGATCGCTTTGACGAGGGTCTCGGCCGCTGTGCGGTCGGGAACACCTTCGAAGAATCCGACGGGGTGTCCGTTGTACCAGCGCAGTTCGTTCAGCGTAAGCGTCTTGCCGTGCCAGGGCGACCCGGTAGGAACCTGAAGGGTAAAAACGGCACCGGGGACGAAACGCTTGTCCGGGTCGTCGGTGAAGAGTTCGAGCTTGATGGCTCCCTTGAGCCCGTGGGCCTTCGTGAGCCGACCCACCCGTAGCTGGGTCTTCGGCATCTTGTCGGTGCTCACCTTAGGAATCGGTGTCGACGACGTCGACGCGAACGCGTCGACCATCGGCGAGGGCAGAAACCAGGGTGCGCAGTGCCTTTGCCGTTCGGCCAGAGCGGCCGATCACCCGGCCGAGGTCCTCGGGGTTCACACGAACCTCGAGGACCTCACCGCGTGGTGAGCTCTGCGCTACGACGGTCACGTCGTCCGGATTGTCAACAATCCCCTTGACGAGGTGTTCGAGAGCAGGTGCGAGCAATGTGTTACGCCTTGTCTTCTTCTGCAGCGGTCTCGTCTGCGGAAGCGGCCGGAGCCTCTTCCTTAGCGGCCGGCTTCTCTGCCTTCGGCTTGAGAACAGGCTTCTTCTTCTCGTCAGCAACGAAAGGAACCTTCGGCTCCTTCACCTGAACGGTCGAAACAGCGTTCTTGTCGCCCTTGAACTTGCCCCAGTCGCCCGTGAGCTTGAGGAGTGCAGCGACCTGCTCGGTCGGCTGTGCGCCGACGGAGAGCCAGTACTGTGCACGCTCCGAGTTGACCTCGATGAAGGAGGGGTTTTCGGTGGGGTGGTACTTGCCGATCTCCTCGATGACGCGGCCGTCGCGCTTGGTGCGCGAGTCAGCAACGACGATGCGGTAGAACGGTGCGCGGATCTTGCCCATGCGCTTCAAACGAATCTTGACAGACACAATTCTCCTGAATTATTTGTTGTGTGATTGTGCTCGTCACCGGGAGCGTGGGGGCACACTCGGTCCGAAAGCTTTTATTGCTGTAGCGCCTGATTAGAGGGTCGGGCGGGTACAGACTCGACTAACCATTCTGTCAGATATTTCGGCAATCTGTGACCACCCGCCCGAGTTGTAGCTAGCCATTCATACTGTCGCGCCACGCCAGCCACCGCTTAACCTTCGCGATGTCGTAGTCAGGACCGCTGAGTCCGACTGTAAACATCGTCGTGCCGAGGGCGTGCAGCTTCTCCGCGTTCTCCTCGGTTGAGCTTCGCAACTCGGTGGAGATCTCGATCTCGCTGACGTCCCGGCCGACCGCTTCGCCGTGACCTCGCAGCACCTCGAGCTTCTCGGCCAAGACCTCGGGAGAGCTGAAGCTGTGCCAGATATCGGCGTGTTCGGCGACGATCCGCAGGGTTTTCTTCACTCCGCCACCGCCGATCATGACGGGGATCTTTCGAGTCGGCGCCGGGTTGAGCTTCGACCAACGATCCTCGATGACCGGGAGGTCGCGGCTGAGCGCAGCAATTCGGCTACCCGGTGTGCCGAATTCGAATCCGTACTCGTCGTAGTCGCGTTCGAACCAGCCGGCGCCGGTTCCGAAGATGAAGCGTCCGCCAGAGATGTGGTCGAGCGTTCGGGCCATGTCGGCCTGGAGGTTGGCGTTGCGGTAGCTGTTGCAGTTCACCAGGGTGCCGAATTCGACCCGGCTGGTCTGCTCAGCCCAGGCGCCCAGCATGGTCCACGCCTCAAAGTGAAGACCATCGGGCTCACCGGACAGCGGGAAGAAGTGATCCCAGTTGAAAAGGATGTCGACGCCGGCATCTTCCAGTTCCGCGACAGTATCCCGGATTGTGGAGTATTCGGCGTGCTGGGGTGCCAACTGAGCGCCAATGCGGATGGGGCGGTTCAGAGAAGTGGTCATAACGAAAGCCTAGGCCTACTGTTTGGTCGTCATGGGACAATTACCGTGTGCTGCGATCCCCGCGGCGGAGGTGGAACAAGCGTATGGGCATCGAGTTCACGCGGTCAGAGCGATCGACAGTTGGTATCGAATGGGAACTTGCGCTCGTTGATCGCAACAGCGGTGAACTTGTTTCTGTCGCAGACGAAATCCTGCGTGCCCTGGAGGACCCGGCTGGCCAGCCCCACCCCCACATCACCGGTGAACTTCTGCTCAACACCGTCGAGCTGGTCAGCTCCGTTCACCATCGTGTCCGGGACGCCGTCGCCGACCTGGATGGACAGCTTCGAGAGGTCCGCCGTGTCACCGACCCTCGCGGAATCGAGCTCATCGGCAGCGGTTCACACCCATTCGGCCAGTGGTATGACCAGCCGGTGGCGAATAAGGCGCGCTACCACAAGCTCATCGAACGAACCCAGTGGTGGGGGCGCAACATGCTCATCTGGGGCATGCACGTTCACGTGGGGATCGAGGACCGCGAGAAGGTCATGCCGATTCTCAACAGCATGCTGCGGTTCTTTCCACACCTGCAGGCACTCAGCGCATCGAGCCCGTTCTGGGGCGGCGTCGACACAGGGTATGCGTCCAACCGATCCTTGATGTTCCAGCAGCTGCCGACAGCAGGCCTGCCATACCAACTGACCAGTTGGCCGGATTTCGAAGCGTATGTCGACGACATGAAGGCGACCGGCACAATCGAGGACTACACCGAAGTGCGGTGGGATATTCGTCCGTCACCGCACTGGGGAACCATTGAGGTTCGGTTCTGCGATGGTGCGTCCACTCACGCTGAGCTCGCTGCCATCGCCGCACTCATCCACTGCCTGGTTGAACACCTCTCCACTCTGCTGGACGAGGGAGAAGAACTCCCCACACTCCAGCCGTGGTACGTGCGCGAGAACAAGTGGCGCTCTGCCCGCTACGGCCTCAACGCTGTCGTCATCACCGACCACCACGGTACGCAGAAGCCGGTGAGTGATGACATCCGCGATCTGGTGAACGTTCTCGAACCCATCGCATTACGGTTGGGTTGCGCCGAGGAACTCGCGTCGATTGTGCCGCTGATCGACGCTGGCGGCAGCGCTCAACATCAGCTCGCGACGGCTGCCGCAAACGACGGTGATCTCACGGCAGTGGTGCGAACCCTCATCGCCGATCTGCGTGAGGGTTCAGCACCGGCCTAGCGGCCGAGGAACTTTTGCAGGCTGGCGAGTTCCTCTTCGGTCGGCGCGGCCGAACCGGCCGCTCCCCCGAGTCCGAAGCCGGTTCCGCCGGGAGCACCCGCTGAGGCTGGTTTGGCACCAGACGCGAGCGCGGCGTTCTCGGTCGCACGCTTCGCCGGGTTTCCGCTCTTCGAACCCTTCTTCTTGGGCTGCTGCTTCTTGGAACCTCCGCCGCGCGCGCCGGGGATCGGTCCCATTCCGGGAATCTGCGGAACGCCGCCCTTGGCGACGGTCTTCATCATCTTCGCGGCCTGCTCGAAACGGTTGACGAGCGCGTTCACCTCGGTCACGGTTGATCCGGAACCACGCGCGATGCGCAACCGGCGTGACCCATTGAGCAGTTTCGAGTTCTGGCGCTCGGCAAGCGTCATCGACTGGATGATCGCCTCGGTACGGACGATCTCCCGCTCGTCGAACGAGTCGAGCTGCTGCTTCATCTGGCCCATGCCAGGAAGCATGCCCATCATCTTCTTGATGGAGCCCATGTTGCGCAGCTGCTGCATCTGCTTGAGGAAGTCGTCAAGCGTGAAGGTCTCGGTCGAGAACTTCTCCGCCATGGCGCGGGCTTCGTCCTCGTCGAACGCCTGCTGCGCCTGCTCGATCAGGGTGAGGATGTCACCGAGGTCGAGGATGCGGCTGGCCATCCGGTCGGGGTGGAAGGGCTCGAAGTCGTCGAGTCCCTCACCGGTGGAGGCGAAGATGATCGGCCGACCGGTCACCGATGCGACGCTGAGCGCCGCACCACCGCGGGCGTCACCGTCGAGCTTGGACAGCACGACTCCGGTGAAGTCGACGCCTTCCTGGAAGGCCTGCGCCGTCTTGACGGCATCCTGGCCGATCATGGCGTCGATGACGAAGAGGACCTCGTCGGGGTTGACGGCCTTGCGGATGTTCGACGCCTGCTTCATCAGCTCGGCATCGACGCCGAGCCGACCGGCGGTGTCGACGATAACCGTGTCGAACTGCTTGGTCTTCGCGTACGCGATCGAGTCACGAGCCACGCGAACCGGGTCACCCACTCCATTGCCGGGCTCGGGAGCGTAAACGGCAACTCCGGCCTGTTCGGCCACGACACTCAGCTGGGTCACGGCATTGGGGCGCTGGAGGTCAGCCGCAACGAGCAGCGGAGTGTGCCCGTCTTTGGCCAGCCACTTGGCGAGCTTTCCGGCGAGGGTGGTTTTACCTGCACCCTGCAGACCGGCAAGCATGATGACGGTCGGCGGGTTCTTCGCGAACTCGAGCCGACGCTGCTGCCCGCCGAGAATTGCCACGAGCTCGTCGTTGACGATCTGAACGACCTGCTGGGCCGGGTTGAGCGCCTTGTTGACCTCGTCGCTGAGGGCGCGTTCCCTGACCTTGCCGGTGAATTCCTTGACGACGTCGAGCGCGACGTCGGCGTCGAGCAATGCGCGACGAATCTCGCGAACGGTGCCGTCAACATCGGATGCCGACAGCGACCCCTTCTTGCGGAGGTTCTTAAAAGTCTCGGAGAGCCGGTCTGAGAGGTTTCCAAAAGTAGCCATTTGACGACCAGTTTACCGAGCCTGGCCGGGTGTTGGAGACCCGACAGCGCGACGCGGCTACTCGAGCAGTTCGATGCCCACCGATTCGCCCCGGTTGGACAGCGAAACCACGAGCGCGAGATCGGAGTTGTCGGGGTCGAAGGCAAACTCGAACGCCGCGAACGGCGCGCTCTCCCCGGTCTGGTGCGGGGAAATGCTTACCCGGACGAGTTGCAGTGACCGGATGATGTCGACATCGTTGTCACCCGAGCGGTCGACGAGCATCTCGAGGAGGTCGTCACCGGCCTCCTCGACGGTCGACTCGATGAAGCTCGTCACGTCGGAGTTGCGGTTGTCGACGTCGCTGAGCATCGCTTCGCGAGCACGAAGGTCGAGTCCGTCGAGCGAACTCACGAAGCCCGCTGCCGTGTCGAGTCCTTCGAGGGTGACCGTCTGGCCACCGGGCGAGCTCACCGAGACGTCGACAGCCTGGTCGCCGACCTCGACGGTCTCCGACCAGTAGATCGCTCCGTCTGCATCGGTCTCGAGCGCGCCGAAAAAGTCGTGTTCGGTTGTCATGGTCAGCCCACCAGTTTCTGTGCAAAGACGTGCGGGGTGAAACCGGTGAGGTCGTGAATGCCCTCTCCCTGCCCGACGAGTTTGATCGGGATCCCGGTCTTTTCCTGCACGGCGAGCACGAAGCCGCCCTTGGCCGAGCCGTCGAGCTTGGTGAGGACGAGGCCCGTGACTCCGGCGTGTTCGATGAACGCTTCGGCCTGCGCGAGTCCGTTCTGTCCGGTGGTGGCGTCAAGAACGAGCAGCACTTCAGAGATCGGTGCCTGCTTCTCGATCACCCGGCGAATCTTCGAGAGCTCATCCATCAGGCCGCCCTTGGTCTGCAATCGCCCGGCGGTGTCGATGAGCACGATCTCGATGCCGTTGCGCTTAGCGAAATCGACGGTCTGGAACGCCACAGATGCGGGATCCTGCCCCTGCTGCTGAGGGCGGACGATCTGTGCTCCCCCGCGCTCCGCCCAGGTGGCGAGCTGTTCTACGGCTGCGGCACGGAACGTGTCTGCTGCGCCGACAACAACGGTGCGCCCGTAGGTGCCGAGGAACTTCGAGAACTTGCCGATGGTCGTGGTCTTGCCGACGCCATTGACACCGACGACCAGAACGACGGCTGGCCGCTCGGTGAGCTTCAGGGTGGTGTCATATTTCGAGAGACGTTCTTCGAGTGATTCGCGAAGCATCCGCTGAAGGTCACGTGGATCCGTCGTGCGGTAACGATCAACCTTCTCGTGCAGGTCGTCGATTACCGCTTCGGTGACGTCGGGTCCGAAATCTGCGGTGAGCAGGGCGTATTCGAGATCTTCCCACGTGTTTTCGTCAATCGTGGGCTTCGAGAACATGCCCTTCAGGGCGCCTGACAGTGACCAGGACGAAAGTTGTGCCATGCACTAAGACTAACGAGAGTCGGGGCTGGAGTTAGCCCGCTTTCTCTTCGTTCGCCACGCGCTGACCGACGACGGCCGAAACACCGTCCTGGCGCATCGAGACCCCGTAGAGCGCGTCGGCGATTTCCATGGTGCGCTTCTGGTGCGTGATGACGATGAGCTGGCTTGAGAGCCGCAGGTCCTCAAAAATGGTGAGCAGCCGGCCCAGGTTGGCGTCGTCGAGCGCGGCCTCGACCTCGTCCATGATGTAGAACGGGCTCGGCCGGGCCTTGAAGATGGCGATGAGCAGCGCGACGGCCGCGAGTGAGCGTTCACCGCCGGAGAGCAACGAGAGCCGCTCGATCTTTTTTCCGGCGGGCTTCACGGTGACCTCGATGCCCGTTGTGAGCATGTCGTCGGGGTTGGTCAGCGATATTGACCCGGTTCCGCCAGGGAACAGCACGGGGAACACCTCGCCGAACGCCGTGAGGGTGTCTTCGAACGCGCTGGCAAAAATAGTCTGCATCTTGTCATCGAGCTCCTCGATGATCGTCAGCAAGTCCTTGCGCGTGTTTGTCAGGTCGGTGAGCTGCTCGGTGAGGAACTTGTGGCGCTGCTCCAGCGCAGCGAATTCCTCGAGCGCGAGCGGGTTCACCCGGCCCAATTGCGCCAGTTTGCGCTGCGCCTTATCCAGTCTCTTCTGCTGGTCAGGACGCGAGAAGCGGATGCCGTCACTCTCGGTTTCGGAATCGCCGTCGATCGGCGCCGCGTCGGTCGCAATCAGCACCTCCGGCCCGTACTCGGCAACGAGCACGTCCTCAACGAGACCCAACTCGCTCGCGGCGCGCTCGAGGAGGCTCGAAAGGTGAAGCTTCTTCTCATAGATCTGCAGTTCGAGCCCGTGCACGTTCTCGGTGATCACCTGCAGGCGTTCGCGGAGACTCTGCTCCTCGCGGCGCAGCCCGGTCAGTTCGGCATTCTGGCTGGCCCGTTCTTCCTCGGCCTTCGCCAGCACGAGTTTCGCCTCCGCGACCGATCCGTCGACCGAATCGAGGACGGAGGGGAGGATCTCGGCGACGGCGGTTGCCGCGTCGACCTGCTGCTGACGGATGACCGCCCGCCGGGCCGCAGCTTCGGCGGCGACCCGGTCGGCCTCCATCTGAGCGAGCAGGTTCTTGACCCGTTGCTCTTCGGAACGCACGCGCTCGCGCGCCGTCTCGAGTTGCAGGCGGGACTCAACCTCTCGCTCGCGAGCCTGCTCGAGCTCGCCCTGGAGGGTCTCACGGCCGGAGACGTCGAGGATGGGACGGGGACGCGAGCGCGCGGTATCCAGTTCGGCTCTGGCTTTATCTGCGGCCGCCTCGGCCTCGGCGACAGCACTGGCGGACTGGGCAAAGGCCGCGCTCAGCCGTTCGCTCTCCGCGGTCGACGCCTCGACCTGCACCCGTGCACGGTTAAGCTTCTCCGCCTGCGCGGCGAGCTGTGCGTCGAACTCGCGGAGGGCAGCGAGCGCGGCCTTCGAGCGTTCCTTCGCTGAACTGAGGGTGGCGCGCTGCTCGGCCAACTCGAAGCGAACGTCTTCGAGCGCCGCGGTGACCTCGGTCAGTCGTTCTGCAGCGGCGTCACGCTCGGCGATGAGCTCGATTCGTCCCTGCTTCGCACCCGAGCCGCCGCGCAACACGAAGTCGGTGAGCACGTCGCCGGAGCGCGTGATCAGGGTCACCGGTCCGCCAATGTTCGCGAGCTGCGGGGCGGCGGCGCGAGCCGCGTCAACGTCGTCGGCAATGCCGATGAAACCGAGGATACCGAGCACCCCGTCGGGAGCCGTGACAATATCTGTCGCTGGAACCACGCCGGCAACCGACGGCCATTCGACCGACCGGCGGGAAGCATCCGCTATGACAATCTCGACCCGACCGAGGTCGTGATCCTTCGCGTGGGCGATGGCGCGCTCGGCTGCGGCGCGGTTGTCGGCGAGCAGCCCATCGGCGAGGGTGCCGAGGGCGGCGGCGATGGCAGCCTCGAAGCCCGGCGACACCGAGACCGCTTCGGCGACGAGGCCGCGGATGCCGTCGAGCCCGGCCGCGATGAGATCAGCCGAGCCGTCCTTGATGTTGAGCGCCCGCGAGAGGGCACTGGTTTGGGCGGCGAGCGCGTCACGCTCACGTTCATGGCCGTGTAGCAGTTCGCGGAGGCGTTCAATCTCGGCTTCGGTTTCAAAGACCTGGGCCTGGGCGAGTTCGTAGGCCTCATCGAGTCCGTTTTCGCCGGCGTCGACGTCTGCGGCAGACTCCTCCACCTCTTCGGCATTGCGGAGCGCGGCCTCACGGCGTTCGGTCGCGGCCTGGAGGGCGTTCTCCTGCCGGAGGCGCTCGCCCCTCACGGCGGCAAGGCGTGACGCCGCGGCGTCGGCCTGGCCGGTGAGCTTGGTGATCTCGAGGTCGTGTTTGGACACGAGTGCGCTCTGGGCGGCGATCTCCATGTCCATGGCGTCGAGCCGCTCGCGCGACGCGAGCGTGGCCTGCTGCGCCGACCGCCAGGCATCTTCAGCCGTGAGGATCACCTGCTTGAGCGTCTCAACCTCGGCCCTGGCATCGTCGACCATGCCACGGGTCACGCTCGACGACGCGTCGAATGACTCGGACTGCGCACCGAGAAGCGCCAGCCTTTGGTTGGCGAGGGTGAAAAGGTTGCGAAGTCGTTCCTGCACCGATTCGAGGGCGAAGCTTGTGCGTCTGGCCGCATCAACCGCGTCACCCACCTGCGCCTGCTCGATGCGGGCAATGCGCAACTGCTTCTGCTCGAGCTGCTCCTGCAGCACGACACGCTCGGTGTGTCGCTCGCTCTCGGTGCGACCGTATCCATCAAGCAGGGCGCGGAGCGTGACCACCTCATCGGCGAGCAACCGTGCCTTGGCATCACGAACGATCGAGGCGATCGACTGGGCCTCACGGGCGATCTCTGCCTGGTGTCCCAACGGCTTGAGCTGTCGGCGGATCTCCCCGGCCAGGTCACTCAACCGGGTGAGGTTGGTCTGCATCGCCTCCAGTTTGCGGAGCGTCTTCTCCTTGCGACGGCGGTGCTTGAGGATTCCAGCCGCTTCCTCGATGAAACCGCGGCGCTCCTCCGGGGTGGCACGCAGCACCGCGTCGAGTTGGCCCTGGCCGACGATGACATGCATCTCACGGCCGAGGCCCGAATCGCTCAACAGCTCCTGCACGTCGAGCAGCCGGCAGGTTTCGCCGTTGATGGCGTACTCGCTGCCGCCGTTCCGGAACAGGGTTCGACTGATGGTGACCTCGGTGTACTCGATCGGCAACGCCCCGTCCGAGTTGTCGATGGTCAGGATCACCTGGGCACGGCCGAGAGGGCCGCGAGTTGACGTCCCCGCGAAGATGACGTCTTCCATTTTGCCGCCGCGAAGCGTTTTGGCGCCCTGCTCCCCCATCACCCAGGCCAGAGCATCAACAACATTGGACTTGCCGGACCCGTTGGGTCCGACCACACAGGTGACCCCGGGCTCGAACGCGAACGTCGTCGGTTGCGCAAACGATTTGAAGCCCTTGAGGGTGAGGCTCTTCAAATACACGTGCGCTCCGGTTCCATGGCGCCGTTCTGGCGCACAAATCTCTGCACTACCGTACCGAACGAACGCCCTTACACCCCGATAGACCCGGGCAAGCACGGCAAATATCGACCCTTTACAGCTGACGCGCGCCCTGCCTAAGCTGGTCCGCTGCCCGCGCGCCGCGGCAGCAACGGACATCGGGAGCCTCTCATGACAATTTCTGCGGATGTTTCCGGCCTGTCAATCGATGAAGCCCCGCTTCCTGCACGCCTCGATTCACCCGAGGGCCAGGACTTCACCGAAATGGTCGAGCTCCGCAACACGATCGAGCGCGAGATCCTGGGCACCGACGACGCGGCGCCAACAGCGCGTGAGCTCCTCGCCACCTTTCGAGACCCATATGCACCCAAACGGCTTTTCCTCGCCCGGCTGAACGGTGGCGTCGTCGGGCGTGGAGTGTACGAGTGGCAGCCGGAGGAGAACGCTCCGGCTGCGTTCATCGAAGTGCAGGTCGCCAGCACGATGCGCAGGCACGGCATCGGAACGGCGATACTGACTGTCCTCGAACGAATCGCTGCCGAGAACGGCCTCACGGTGATCCAGTCGTGGAGTTCCCATGCCCTCCCCGCGTCTTCTGAAGTGCTCGTGCCGCCGACCGGATTCGGCGCCGTCGATCGAGACTCGGCCGCCGTGCGGTTCGCCCGTGCCCACGGTTACTCCTTAGAGCAGGTCGACCGGATCTCGCGCGTCGAACTACCGATGAGCGCCGACCTCCTCACCGAGCGTCGTCGCGACGCTGAGCCACACGCTGTGGACTATGAAGTCGTGCAATGGGCGGGCCGGTGCCCCGATCGATGGCTCACCGACATGGCGCGTCTCCACCAGCGGATGTCGACCGATGCCCCGGCGGCCGCCATCGAATTCGCCGAGGAGCTCTGGGACGACGATCGAATGCGCAACCTGAATGATATGAACGAGGCAGGTGGGCGGCTCAACCTGACCTCGGCCGCCCTCCACGTTCCGTCCCAACGATTGGTCGGCTACACCGACATTGCTGTACCCGAACAGGAGGGGCGACCTGCCGTTCAGGAGGACACCCTTGTGCTCAAGGAGCATCGGGGACATCGACTAGGGACGCTGCTCAAGCTCGCCAACCTCGAGCAGGTCATGCGTGTCTCCCCCACGACGCCGCGCATCACGACCTTCAATGCCGAGGAGAACCGGCCCATGCTCGACGTCAACGAAGCTGTCGGTTTCGAGGCGATCGGCTGCGAAGCGGCGTGGAAGAAAGCGGTCGGAAGCTAGGCTCAGCCGACCGGCACTTCGATGACCGGTTCGTCGTTGACGCTCAACACGCGCCACTCGTCACCGTTGCGGTCAAACGTCGCGACAGACCCGTTACGGATCTGATCGAACTCTCGGCCCGCCAATGCCGACAGCGTGTACCGAATCAGGGTGCCGTGGCACACGATCAGAGTGTTGCGATCACCGTAGTCGGCGTGAACCCGTTTCAGCGCGGCCGTGCCTCGGGCAACCACGGACTCGATTGATTCAAGACCCGGGTAGTTGTGGTCCGGCCACCGCTCGGCGATGATCTCGGCGGTTGCACCCTCGGCGTCGCCGTAGTGCCGTTCGACCAATTCGTCGTACGTGGGCCCCAACTCAATACCGAGTCCCTCAGCGATGATCGACGCGGTCTCCCGTGCACGGCTCAGGGGCGAGCTCACAATTGCATCCCAGGTCACCCCGTCGAGGGTTGCGACCGCGTCGCGCGCCTGCTGGCGCCCGGTGTCATTGAGCGGAATGTCGGTGGATCCCTGGAGCCGCAGTTCGAAGTTCCAGTTCGTCTGTCCATGGCGGATGAATGCAAGCGTCATATTCCCATCCTCGCCGGGGATCGCCGTTCTCCCTAAACGAGCGAATGGGCTCGACCCTCGTCCCGCGCATCGAGGCGTTACCGCCGGCGCTGGCACTTCGGGCAGAAGTGCGACGACCGGTTCATGAATTTCTCCCGGCGAATCGGCGTTCCACAGCGCGGGCACGGCTTCCCTGCCTGGCCGTACGCGTTGAGGCTGTGCGCGAAGTAGCCCGACGCCCCGTTGACGTTGACGTACTGCGCATCGAAGCTCGTGCCGCCCTCGGCGAGTGCTTTCTGAAGCACCGCCCGCACTTCGGTGAGCAACAGCGTTGCCCGACGCTTCAACAGCGACGACGCCGGCTGGTCGTAGTGAATCTTCGCAGCCCACAACGCTTCGTCAGCGTAGATGTTGCCGATGCCTGACACGACGGTCTGGTCGAGAAGAACACGTTTGATACCGGTCGCCTTCTTTCCCAGAAGCGCGAAAAATCGCCTCTCGTCAAAGGCCGGGTCCAGCGGATCCCTCGCAATGTGCGCCACCTGGCTCGGCACGAAAGCCGGCCCGATGGTCGCACCGGAGAAGCCGCCCGGGAACCCGTCAGCCGTCGGCAGCAGCCTGTCAACGGCCATCCCGCCGAAGATTCGTTGATCGACGAAGTTAACGAGCAGTTCGCCATGGTCCGGCGACTCGATGCCGATCCGAATCCGCGTCAGCCGGTCATCGGTGCCCGGCAGTCGCAGCAGCATCTGGCCGCTCATCCCCAGGTGAGTGACGAGAGCCGTGTCGTTGTCGAGGGGAAACCAGAGAAACTTCCCGCGGCGCGATGCGGCGAGAATGGTGCGTCCCTCGAGAACATCAATGAACATTCCGGATGCCACGTTGTGACGTTTGAGAGAACGTACGTCGAGCACGTCAACACTGGTGATCGTTGCGCCGGTGACGGCCGGTTCGAGTCCGGCACGCACCACCTCAACCTCAGGAAGCTCGGGCACTCAGTTCGGTCCACGCGGTCAGGGCAGCTGCCATCTCGGCGTGCTTCTTACTCGTGCCTTCGCCGACGGCGGTGACGAGGTCACCCACGGTCACCGTTGCCACGAACACGCGATTGTGATCGGGCCCCGATGCTTCGATCTGATAGACCGGCGCCGGCGCGCGGTGACGAGCGGCCTCTTCCTGCAGGCTTGTTTTCGGATCCATGGCTGCTCCGAAGCGAGCCGGGTCTTCGAGGAGCGGCTCGACCAATCTCAACACGAGGGCTGACGCAGTCTCGAGACCTTGATCGAGGTAGACGGCACCAATGAGCGCTTCCATGGTGTCAGCGAGGATCGACGCCTTGTCTCGACCGCCGGTGAGTTCCTCACCCCGACCGAGACGGAGGTACTGTCCCAGGCCGATCGTCCGACCGATTTCGGCCAACGCAACTGTCGACACGACACTCGCACGCATTTTGGCCAGCGCGCCCTCCGGAAGCTCCGGGTTCTCCCGGTACAGCTTCTGGGTGACGCTGAGCCCCAGCACGCTGTCGCCGAGGAACTCAAGACGCTCGTTGTGCGGGATTCCGCCGTTTTCGTACGCAAAAGAGCGGTGTGTGAGCGCGAGCTCGAACACCGCTTCGTTAAGTGACACACCGAGGGTCGCTAGAAGCGACCCTCGGTCTGTCGAGCTTTCTGTTACCGACACTTCTCAGCTCTCGGTTTCAGCGAGCGACAAGCGCAGACTAAACGTCGGCGACCTTGCGGCCCTTGTACTCCATGAACAGGGCGGTGCCTGCGGAGTCCTCAACGACCTTCGCACGGTGCGGCAGGCTGTAGGTGACCTTGCCGTTTTCGACGGTCTTCACCAGGGTTGGGGCGTCAGCCTTCCACTGTGCACGGCGCATGCGGGTGGAGGCTCGTGACATTTTCCGCTTCGGGACAGCCATGACTTATCTCTCTTCTTTGCTTGGAGCATCCGAGTTGTCGGAGCTTGGTTCTTGGGAGAACCCGGCGAGCGCGGACCAGCGAGGATCCAGGTGCTCTCGGGGTTTTCTATCCGGGTGTTCTGCCAGCCGCTCACCGGTCTCTGGGTCGAGTCCGGGACAGTCTGGCCGGCATACCGGCTGAAACGGCAGTGATAAAACCACTGCGTCTCTGATCAGGGGTTCAAGATCCACATGGTCATTGTGAACCTCTAAATCAGAAGCTTCTTCACCAGAGTACGCGAAAAGCTCCTGAAACTCGACTTGGACGCTCTGGGAGATGTCAATCAGGCATCTTCCGCACTCCCCGGTCGCAACAGTGTCGATCTCGGCGGTGACGAGAATGCCCTCGTGGACCGACTCCAGGCGGAGGTGCTCGGTCACGGGAGTGCCCTCTGTCACGGCGATGAGACCGGCGCCCC
This sequence comes from Okibacterium sp. HSC-33S16, assembly GCF_024171565.1. Lineage (GTDB taxonomy): Bacteria > Actinomycetota > Actinomycetes > Actinomycetales > Microbacteriaceae > Mycetocola_A. Next base: position 631,702 of record NZ_JALJZZ010000001.1, on the reverse strand, counting down.
AGTTCTCCGGAGCGTCGACGGTGATTTCGCGTTCCTGCATTTCACCGGGTCGCCGCACGAGGTCGCGGATGTTTACCGCGAATGGCTGTTTGGTGTATTTAGTCACCGAGAAATTCTACAGGGGCTTCGGGGCCCTCGCTGGACGTGTGCTGTATGTTCCCCGCAGAACGGATGCCGGCGCGAACGCCGCGCGAATCCGCACAGGCACCGGGGCGTTTATCGCCATCGCCCGCCGAAGTCGCGTGAGGTCAGCGACGAGCGCTTCTCCGCTGACCGAGGATCCGGTTGACGAGAAACGAAGTCGTTCCACGGCGGTGAGCAGCCGGGTGAGCGCCTGGCCATCGGCGTCGCTCAGGGCAAGGTCATTCGACAGCCGCGTGGCGAACCCGCGCGGGGTGTCGGCCTCACTGACGTCGATGCCGACATCAACGGCACTATCGACGAGTTCGGCCCACGCCTCTGGCGGACCTGCGCGGCCGGTCAGGAGAGCGCGAAAGCGTTTGCGCCGCCGGACGTCCCGGCTCAGGGCTGGCACCCCGACGACGATGAGCGCGATGAGGCCGAGGGCCACGAACATACCGACGGGAGGCTGTGACTCGCCGGCGCTGCCCGCGTTCTGAGCTTCAGGGGCCGGTGCTGCTGGCCCCTGTTGCTGGGGGTCCCGGTTGGCCGAGTCGAGGTCATTGGGCCCGGCCGTCGACGCACCGCTCGATAGCGAGACGGCGTAGTCGGGTACGGAACCCCGGCCGGGCGTCGGTTCGAATGGCACCCAACCGATACCGGTGAAGTAGAGCTCGGGCCAGGAGTGCAGGTCGTCTGTGCCCACCGTGTAGTTGCGCCTCTCCCCCGAGCCGCCGAGCCGATCGCCCGGCAGGTAACCCAGCGAGACGCGGGCCGGAATGTCAAGTGCGCGGGCCATGATCGCCATCGCCGACGCGTAGTGAACGCAATATCCGCTCTTGCGTTCCAGGAACTCGGCGATCACATCGAACCCGTCGCCGTCGTACCCGTTTTCAACCGGAGCCTCGATCGAATAGGTGAAGTCGGTGCTGCGGAGGTACTGCTGGAGAGCGAAGGCCTTGTCAAACCCGTTTGTCGCGTTTCCCGCCACGTCGTTCGCCGTGTCTGTGATGATCTGCGGCATCTCAGGCGGGAGCTCGAGGAACCGACTGACGTCGTCGGGGTACTCGCCCGGCGCGGCGATGAGCTGCTCGCGGGTGGGCTTGATCAGGACGCTCTCGGCGATATACGACTGCCCGCTTGCACTCGACAGCCGACTCGACAACGTCAGCCCCTCCGTATCCCACAGCCAGCGCCCGGATACCCCAACCACCCGAACACTCGGGAACGGCACCGGCAGCCACGGGGCGACCATGGCGCCCACCTGGACGGTGGTCGTCGTCGGTTCGGTGGCGATCTCGGTTGACAGCCCCGGCACGTCGACCAGGAGGTCGGGCTCATTGAGAACCCGATCGTTGGAGCGGGTCGCTGACCAGGTGGTGCCGTCGAAGCGGTCGAGCGTGAGCAGACGGAAGTACAGCGACTCTTCAGTCGTCGTCGTGTAACTGAACTGACGGGCCCCGCCCGGCCGGCGGAGGTCTTTGCCGAGGTCAACGAGTGGACTGACGCCCCGGCCGAAAGTCGAACCGCCCGTGGCCTGGAAGAGGCTCTCACCGTTGTAGCCCGGCGCGAGGGCGGCGAGAACAAGCGACCCCATGACGGCGACCGCTCCGATGCCCAGCATGCCGTGCGTTTGACGGCGTGCCGATTGCCTCGCCCGGGTGTCTGACCAGAGCAGAACCAGGTAGGCGGCAGCGCAGAGCGCGAGGGCGACGAGGTTCACTTCGCCGATGACGAAGCCGGGGACGAGCGCAATTGCGACGAGCGGGATCCCGGTCAGGGCAGGCATCCGCACCACAACGGCGACAAAATCAGCGAGCAGGGCAAACGCGCCAGCGCCGACCGCAAGCACAAATCGGATGCCGAGATCGGCATTCGCCGGTGTGCCCTGACGGTTAATCGAGCGAATGCCGTCGGCGGTGAGGCCGCGGAATGCCTCAACGGTGTCCCAGGTGGGGATCACGAGCCCGAGCGCGGTCTCCGACGCAAAGAAAAGCACGAGCATCGCGAGCCAGACGACCACGCCGACCAGGGCACCCATGCCGGTTCGGGCGCCGAAGCTCCGCGCCGCCGCGGCTGAGCACAGGATGACGACGCCCAGCATGGCGATGCTGAGCCACCACGAGGCCCCATCGAGTAGGGGCGACAGTGTGGAGATGGCGACGAGGTAGACGAGCAGTGTGGCGAGCGTGACCGGCCACAGCCGGCTGCCGTTCTGCCGTCGGGTGAAGAGGTCGGCCTGGCGTTTCTTCCGAGCGGAGCGAGCCGACGACGAAACCGGAGGCTGCGGGGCACGTGGAGCCGTGCGGGGTTCCGGGACGAGCGTTCTAGTGCCTGACATGACCACGCCCTTCGCGCGGGGCCTGTGCTGAGGTGCCGAAGACGGCTCGCGACCACGCCTCGGCTACCGGGGTGTGCTCGGAGAATGCGGCGGTGCGCCAGCCCGCGTCGCCGAGGGCCTGCAGGTCGAGGGGCGCATCGCCTCGGCCGCGGTTCTCCGCCGGAACGAAGAAAGCGACGGCGGGGTCGGCGTTGATCTTCATGCCGGCCAGCCGACGGGCCCCGAGCGCCGACACCTGTCCGAGCACCGCGAAGACCGGCATCACGATTCCGGTGCGCCGGATGAGCGGTCCGAGTCCGGCCGTGACGTCGTAATCGTCCGGCACCGGCCAGCGCTGGGTTTCGGCCAGGGTGTCGAGGAGGGCGGACGCGGCGCCGGGTTCAAACTGTGACGTCGCAAACGGGGTTGTTCCTGGCACGAGAGGGACGACATCCGTCACGGTCTCGACCAGCCAGACCTGGTAGCCCGCGTCGAGCAGGTGCACCCCGAGCGAAGCGGTCAGTTCGACCATGCGTTCGAAGTGAGCCTCGGTCATCGCGCCGGATTCGGTTCCACGGGCGGCGAGCGATGTGTCGAGCAGCAGTGCGGCCTCGGGATCACCCTGCCGTTCTTCCTGACGCACCATGAGCTCACCTCGGCGCGCGGTCTGCCGCCAGTGCACCCGACGAAGCGAATCGCCGGTGCGGTATTCACGGGCGATGAGCTCGTCAGCGCGCTGCACCGCGAAGTGGTTGAGCTCGTGCCGCACTCCGTCACCGCTGGCGTCCCTGAGCCCCGCGTTGGGCAGCACAGTGACCCGCGGGGTGATCGACAGCTCACGAGTGCCCGCAATGGCGCGCTCAGCGTGGACAAGTCCGAACGGATCTCCCGAGGTCACCCAGAGCGGGCCGACCGGGTACCTCCCGCGGTGACTTGACCGGAGTTCGTACTGCAATTCGGTGGCATAGCCCCGCCCGCGCACCCAGCGCCCCTGCGGAAGCTCGCCGCGTGGCACCCGGCCGAACACCATCGGCACCTGTTCGCTCCACAGGGCAACTGTGTCCAGGTTCGATTTCGACTGCACGCGCGTCGTCACGGTCGCGGGTTCACCCACCATGACGCTCGAGGGTGAAAATGTACGAACCGCGCTGAGCGACGGCTTATGGGCCTGCACGTAGATCACGCTCCCGGCGAAGAGCAGCAGGAGAAAAATCGACAGGTACAGCCCCTCACGGCGGTCGATGGCGGTGGCGGCGACCAGCACGATCGCCGCCGTGATCAGCACACTCCACCCCCGGGCCGTTGGCCGGACGGCCCGCGACCGTCCCGGGCGAGGAGTGGCCATCGTCAGGATCCTGAGCTGTGCGGCTGTGGAACGACAGTCTGGTCGAGGATCCCGTCGATGATGTCCCGGATCAGTTCATCGGTGTGCTGGTGGTGCCCGAGCGCCCGGCTGGTCGGCATCAGCCGGTGGCCGAGCACCGGCTGGGCGAGCTCGTCAATGTCGTCGGGAAGCACGAAGTCACGCCCGGCAACGAGTGCGAAACTCTTCGCAGCGCGCACGAGCTGCAGCGTCGCCCGCGGACTGCCGCCGAGCCGCAGGTCGGGGTGCTCACGCGTCGCACGCAGGATGCGCACCGCGTACTCCTTCACGGCTGGCGAGACGTACACGTCACGAACACTCGCCATCATGCGTTGTAAAGCGGATGCCGTCACCACCGGTTTGAGATCGGCAAGCGGCGTCGAAATATCGCGTGACGCCAGCATGCTGAGTTCCGCCGCTTCATCGGGGTAGCCCATCGAGATACGGGCCATGAAGCGGTCACGCTGCGCTTCGGGAAGGGCGTATGTACCTTCCATTTCGATCGGGTTCTGAGTGGCGATGACCGTGAACGGGCTCGCCAGGCGATAGGTCGCCCCGTCGACGGTGACCTGCCCCTCCTCCATACACTCGAGCAATGCCGACTGGGTCTTCGGCGAGGCACGGTTGATCTCGTCGCCGATGACAATGTTCGCGAACACGGCGCCGGGCTTGAACTCGAACCGGCGCTCGGCCTGGTTGTACACCGAGATGCCCGTGACATCACTCGGCAGCAGGTCAGGCGTGAACTGGATCCGACTCACCGTGGCGTGGATCGACGTGGCAAGCGCCTTGGCCAGCATGGTCTTGCCGACGCCTGGCACGTCTTCGATGAGCAGGTGCCCTTCGGCGAGCAGGACGGTGAGGGCTGTGCGCACGACGGCGTGTTTGCCGTCGATGACCGACTCGACATTGCGGATGATGTCAGCGGCGAGCTGGTGCGCCTCGGCCACATCGAGTCGGTCCGCGGTGTCCGTGGTGTCCATAGGTGTCGTCTCGGCGGCAGCTGATAGTGGTGCAGTGGTCATGATCGCTGGAGGAATCGGGCCACTGGCGCCGGAACGTAAGGGGTAACGTCACCGCCGAGCGACGAGACCTGTCGAACGAGCGAGCTCGAGACATGGGCGTGCGCCGGATCAGGGAGCATGAACACCGTCTCGACGCCGGCGAGGTGGCGGTTGACGATGGCCATGGGCGTTTCGTATGCGACATCCACCTGTGAGCGGATGCCCTTGACCAGGACGCTCGCCCCGACGTCGGTCGCGTAGTCGACGAGGAGGCCGACGCTCCACGATGCGACGACAACGTTGCCGCCGATTCCCGCATCACGAATGGACTCTTCGAGCAGCGACACCCGCTCAGAAATGGGCAACAGCGCCACCTTGGACGGATTGTGCACCACGAGGACATGCAGCTCGTCGAAGAGGCCTGCGGCTCTCTCAATCACATCGAGATGCCCGAGCGTGACGGGGTCGAATGAGCCTGGAACGACGGCGATCCTCTGCATGGCATCAGCCTAGCGGCAGCCGGAACGACCGAAGCCACTCCCCAGAGAATCCGCAGCGACCCGCCGTTACCCCCAACCGGGGATGACGGCCCCAACGCAACACACGCTCAGTTCTTGGACAGGGCTGCCCGGGTCGTGGAGTCCACTCGCTGCGCGAGAGCATGCCGGAGGCCAGCGTTCTGAGTGAGTGCCGGGTCGTTCTCCAGCAGTGCCTGCGCGTCACTCCGGGCTCGGGCAATGAGCTCACCATCTGTGGTCACCCGCAGAAGCCGGAGAGAGGAGCGCCCACCGGACTGGGCGCTGCCGAGCACGTCGCCCTCCTGCCGGAGTTCGAGGTCTGCCTGGGCAAGCTCGAACCCGTCGAGGGTGCTCGCAACGGCGTCGACCCGCTCGCGCGCGAGCGTGTTTGGTGAGGAATTGGTGACGAGCAGGCACAGCCCGGCCCACTGCCCCCGACCGACCCGGCCGCGCAGCTGGTGCAGTTGCGACACACCGAAGCGGTCCGCGTCGAGCACGACCATCGTCGACGCGTTGGGAACATCAACACCCACCTCGATGACCGTTGTGGCCACGAGGACGTCGATCTCGTGCGCCGCGAAGGCACGCATAATTCGGTCTTTCTCATCGCCGGGCATGCGCCCGTGCAGCGCCTCGATGCGGAGACCGGCGGTGGCCGGGATGCTGCGCAGTTCAGCCAGGGTGCCGACGACCGTTGACCGCGGCGGGCCCGGGTTCTTCTCGCTGAGCTCGGGGACCGGAACGTTCGGATCCGCCGGGTCGACGTCGTCATCGTCAGGCTCGTTGACGTCGATGGCGGAGCACACCACGAACGCCTGCCGACCGGCGGCAACTTCTTCGCCCACCCGTTCCCACACCCGGTGGATCCAGCCCGGGTGTTCGGGAAGACCGGCTACGAAGGTCTCGATGCCGGCGCGGCCGGCCGGCAACTCTCGAATGGTGCTGACCTCAAGGTCGCCGAACACGGTCATGGCGACGGTGCGAGGGATGGGGGTTGCCGTGAGCACGAGGGCGTGCGGTGGCTGGTGACTTTTTTGCCGGAGCGCAGCACGTTGCTCGACGCCAAACCGGTGCTGCTCGTCGACGACAAGGAGTCCGAGGTCGTAGAAGGTGACGCTCTCGGCGAGGAGCGCGTGGGTGCCAACGACAATCCGAGCCTGGCCGCTCACGATGCGCAGCATCGCCTTGCGCTTCTCGGCCGCCGAGAGAGTTCCGGTGAGCAGAGTGGGGAAGAGCCGGGCGGACAGGTCGGGGCCGAGCGAACGCACGAGAGAGCGGAGGTGCTGGCCAGCGAGAACCTCGGTGGGTGCGAGAAGCGCCGACTGGCCACCGGAGTCGGCCGTTGCAAGCATGGCGCGGAGGGCGACGAGGGTTTTGCCCGACCCGACTTCACCCTGCACCAGCCGGTTCATCGGAATGGGTTCGGCCATGTCGCGGGCGATTTCGGCACCCACCCGGGTCTGGTCACCGGTGAGGTGGAAGGGCAACTGGGCGTCGAACTGTTCGAGGAGCCCGCCAGGAACAGCGATCCGGGGGGTGGTCTGCTCAAGCCGGGCGATCTGCCGCTGTTGGAGAAGCGCTGCCTGCAACAAAAAAGCTTCGCGATATCGCAAGGTGTGTTGCGCGACGTGCCAATCGGCATCCGTTTGGGGACGATGAATTTTCTCGATGGCTTGCCCGTAGCTCAGCAGCTCGTCGCGTTGGCGCACCTCAAGCGGGATGGGATCGTCGAGCTCGGGCAGCGCATCGAGGACGAGGGCCATGGCCTTGTGAATTTGCCAGCTCGCGACCGTGCTCGTTGCCGGGTAAATCGGAATCGGGGTTTCGGCCCACTTACGGGCCGCAGACGGACTGGTGTCTTGCTCGCTCGACTCGAACAGTTCGTAGTCAGGGTGTGCCAGCTGCAGAGCACCCTTATAGTCACCGACCTTGCCGGCGAAGATACCGCGCGCGCCGGGGCGAAGCTCGCGCGTGCGCCAGGCCTGGTTGAAGAAGGTGAGGTTGAGTACGCCTTTTCCGTCACTGATGCGGACCTCAAGGATTGACCCCTTGCGCGCCTTCATGGTGCGTTCACGCACCTCGAGCACTTCGGCAACGATGGTGACGGCTTCACCGACGGGCAGTTCGCTCAACGCGGTCAATTCGCCGCGGCGGGCGTAACGCCGCGGGTAGTGTTCGAGCAGGTCGCCGAGCGTGACAACCCCGAAGGCACGTTTGAACGCCGCTGCCGTGCGACCACCGATGACGCTGTCCAGCTTGGTGGCCAGGGGCTCCGCGTTCATGGCTCGAGTCTATTCGGACGCCCAGACACTCGCCGTCAGCGTGCCCGGTACTGTGGGCGGGTGACCAGAATCGTTTCCGGGTTTGCCGGTTCCCTGACCCTGAGAGTGCCGAAATCGGGTACCCGCCCGACGAGCGACCACGTGCGTGAAGCGATGTTCTCTGCGCTGGACGCACGCGGCGTGATCGATGGCGCGCAGGTGCTCGACCTGTATGCCGGCTCGGGCGCACTCGGCCTCGAGGCCGCCAGTCGCGGGGCAAGTGAGGTGGTTCTGGTTGAGCGGGGCGCCCCGGCAGCTGCCGTCTGCCGTCAGAACGCGAAAGCTGTGTCGAACGCTGCTCCTCAGAAGCTGGTCATCGACGTGGCCGCTCGCTCGGTGCAAAGTTACCTGGACTCGGCGGTCGGCGCCTTCGACCTGGTGTTTCTTGACCCGCCATACGACCTGCCTGAGGGCGAGTTGTCGTCGAACCTCACAGCGCTGGTGCCGCTTCTGGCTGACGATGCCCTCGTGGTGGTCGAGCGGAGCTCGCGGTCGCCTGAACCGACCTGGCCCCTGGGTCTTCTGCCGGTGCGGAGCAAGAAGTACGGCGAAACCCTGGTCTGGTGGGCGGAGCCCGCAGAAGGCTAGCCGGTTCGCCCGTTCCATCCCTCATAGGGATCCCAGCCGAGCACGCCGCCGATCGGAGTGCCATCGAGAGTGACCCCCGCGCCGGCCATCACCCGGCCGATCACCCGAAAGCCGGAGGGAATCGCGACGTCGGGTGGGAAGGTGGCGAGAAGCGCATGGTCTTCGCCGCCACGGAGCGCGGTGTCGGGATCCGCGCCGAGAAGGTCACGCTGCAGGTCGAGCGTAACCCCCGACGCAGTGGCGATACGCCGGGCGTCGAGCGCGAGGCCATCTGAGACGTCGAGCATCGCGGTCGCTCCACCTTCTGCAGCGGCGACGCCAGACCCGATCGGCGGACGCGGTGCCAGCTGGGCCCCAACGGTATCGGGATGCCGGGCGCGCAAGGCAGCGGCTCGCTCGCGGTCGGGGTTCCCCTGGGCGTCAACGCCCTCCGCAAAGAGCAGGCGAAGCCCGGTGGCAGCCCGGCCGGCATCGCCACTCAGGGTGATCACATCGCCGGCACGCGCGCCCGAGCGGGTGACCGGGGCCCGGCCCTCGAGGTCCCCGAATGCGGTGATGGCGAGCGTAAACGTGTCGGAGACCGACATGTCACCACCAACGACGCCGCAGCCCGGCGCAAGTTCGGCGCACGCGTCGCGGAGCCCGGTCGCGATCTCCTCGAGCATCGTCACCGGAGTGTCACGGGTAGCGGCAATCGCGACAACGAGGCCGGTCGGTCGTGCACCCATGGCGGCGACGTCTGCGAGGTTCGATGCCGCAGCCTTCCAGCCGAGATCGTGCCCGCTCGACCAGGCGAACCGAAAGTCCGGGCCGTGCACCATCATGTCGGTCGTGACCACGAACCTGCCGTCCGGCGCTGCGATCACCGCGGCGTCATCCCCGGGCCCCAGCAGCGCGGCGGATGCCGACGGAAGCAACGGGAAGATTCGCTCGAGCACGGCGAGCTCATGCACGCGTCCAACGGTGTCGCCCGTCTCGCCGTCGGGAGCAGGGCGGGAGTTGTCAGGCTGCGTCATGGGTTCAACGGTAGCCTGAAAGGGATGTCTCCTCGCTCTTCACTCCCCCGTACCCTGGCCGCCAGCGTCTTGCTGGCCGGCGTCGTTTCGCTCGGCGTGACGGGCTGCAGCCAGGCGGTCTCACTGTCGCCGGCCGCCGACGCCAACAACCCGGTGTGTGCGGATGTCGTGGTGCGGTTGCCCGAGACGGTTGCCGACAAGCCGAAGCGCGAGACGAACGCGCAGGCAACCGGCGCATGGGGAACCCCGAGCGCCGTTCTGCTGCACTGCGGTGTCGCTGTCCCCGGCCCGACCACCGACGCGTGCATTTCGCTCAACGGCATCGATTGGATCGCCGACGAGAGCGATGCCGCCACAGACACCTACCGGTACACCACATACGGCCGCGACCCGGCCGTTGAGGTCGTCATCAACTCCGACGCGACGACCGGTGGAGTGTCAGGGACGACGGCTCTCATTGACCTCACCGGGGCCGTGTCCGTGATTCCGCAGACGACGGCGTGCGTCGGTGCTGAAGACGTGCTCGACTAAGCCGCCAAGCGCTCGCCGGCGACATCGATGAGTTCGGTGATGAGATCGGCGTAGCTCAGGCCGCTCGCGATCCAGCAGCTCGGGAACATCGAGATCGGGGTGAACCCGGGCATGGTGTTGACCTCGTTGACCACGATGCCGTTCTCGGTGAGGAAGAAGTCCACGCGCGCGAGACCCTCGGCGCCGATAGCATCGAACGCCCGCAGAGCGATCGACTGTAACGCGGCCAGAGTGTCGGCGTCGATGTCAGCAGGGCAGACCAGCTCGATTCCGGGAGCGTCGAGGTATTTTGCGTCGAAGTCGTAAAAATCACGTCCGGTGATGACGATCTCACCAGCGACGGATGCCCGTGCAGGTTCTCCGGGACGCCCGCCAAGCACGGCGATTTCAACTTCGCGTCCGGGCATGCCTTTCTCGATCAGAACTTTCGAGTCCTCGGCGAAAGCGGTGCGCATGGCAGCATCAAGCTGCTCGGGCGACGTGACCTTGCTTACTCCGACGCTCGACCCCGCGCGAGCCGGTTTGACGAACACGGGCGCCCCGAGCTCACGGAGAGCGTCGTGGGCCACGGAGTCGTCCACGTGGTAGTCACGACGTGACACCGTGCGCCACGGCGCCACCGCAATTCCCGCGTGCTCAAGCACAGTCTTGGTGAAGTGCTTGTCCATGCCCAGGGACGAGGCGAGCACTCCGCTTCCGACGTAGGGCATGTCGATGAGCTCGAGCATGCCCTGGAGCGTGCCGTCTTCTCCGAACGGCCCGTGCAGAATCGGGAACACGATGTCGATGTCGCCGAGGGACGTCAACTCGTCGTTGACCGTGACAGTCAGCTCGCGGCTCGTTGCGCTTTCCGGCCACCGCACCCGGCTGCCGTTGTCGACGACCTCAGGCAAGTGCGACGGGTCGAGGCCAAACCGCTCAGGCTTGTCTTCTTCAAGAACGAAAATGCCGTCACGGGTGATCCCGACCGGTACGACGTCGAAGAGCGAGCGGTCAATTGCCTGGAGTACTCCCCCGGCCGTTGCGCAACTGATCGAATGCTCGCTTGAACGACCTCCAAACAACACCACCACCCGGCGCTTCTCGATCATCGTTTGTCCTTTCGCCCTGGGGCTCGTCGCTGTCTGTCGTGAGGTGCGGTGCAATGTCTTTGGGGTCAAGAGTGCCGTCGAGCACTTGCTTGACCTGTTCAACGATCGGCATCTCCACGCCGATCGAGCGGGCCAGTTCGAGCACGGGAGCCACGCTCGCGAGGCCCTCAGCGGTCTGCTGCATTTGCTTGACCACCGCCGGAAAACTGTAGCCCTGGCCGAGCAGCCGCCCGGCTGTGTTGTTGCGGGACAGCGGCGACTGGCAGGTGGCGATGAGGTCGCCCAGCCCGGCAAGTCCCGAGAGTGTCTCCGCTTTCGCGCCCTGCGCAACCGCGAAGTCGGTCATCTCCACGAGTCCCCGGGTGATGATCGACGCCTTGGTGTTCTCGCCGTAGCCGACCCCGTCGACGATGCCGATCGCGACCGCGATGAGGTTTTTCAGCACGCCGCCGAATTCTGTACCGATGACATCCGTATTGACGAACGTTCGGAAATATTTGTTGCGTGCCAGCAGGGCGACCGCAGAGGCGGTCTCGAGGCTCTGCGACGACACGACAGCGGCCGTCGGCTGTTCGCGGGCGATTTCCAGGGCAAGATTCGGACCGGATGCCACGGCGATGCGCGCGGGGTCAATGTCCAGCTCCTGAGCAATAACCTCGCTCATCCGAAGCCCGGATCCCTTCTCCACGCCCTTCATGAGCGACACCACGATCACGGTGTCGTCGATGTGCGGGCGGATGGCGACGAGGTTCTCGCGCAGCGACTGGCTCGGCACCGCGATGAACACCTGCTGGGCGCCCTTGAGAGCGTCGGCGAGGTTGGCGGTTGCCGTCAAGTTCGACGGGAGCAGGACCCCAGGGAGGTAGTCGCTGTTGCGGTGAGACTTGGAAATCTCTGCGGCCAGCTCGGGGCGTCGCGCCCACATGGTGACCTGGGATCCGCCGTCGGCGAGGATCTTGCCGAAGGTCGTGCCCCAGCTGCCCGTGCCGAGAACGGCGACACGTGCTGTTGTCTTACGGCTCAAAAGCGGCCTGTGTCTTTCTGGTTGTGCTTGCTGGGATCCCACGGCTCGGCTGGCGGCGTCTCGCCGCGCAAGTCAGCCAGCAACTCGGTGATCGCGGCCATCACGACGGCCGTTGCTTCGCTGAGAGTCGCCTGGTCGAGTGGCCGATCGGCGAACCGTGACAGATCAACCGGGTCTCCCACCTTGACGTCAACACGTTTCGGCGGGAAGAAATTGATCTTGCGTGAGTATCGTGCCATCACTTTGTCGGTTCCCCAGTGAGCGACAGGCGTGATCGGGATGCCGTGGGTCAAGGCAATTCGGACGGCGCCCGTTTTTCCGCGCATCGGCCAGAGGTCGGGGTCGCGGGTCAGCGAACCCTCCGGGTACACGACGACGCCCTGCCCCTTGTCGACGAGCTCGCCACCGATCGCGACCGGGTCCTGGCCGCGCACGGCACCGGCACGCTCGACCGGCACCTGGCCGGACTTTCGCAGCAAGTAGCCGATCACCGGGACCTTGAACAGTCCGGCTTTCGCCATAAAGTGCGGCGCACGACCGAGCTTCCAGACTGCGACGCCGATGACAATGGGGTCGATCTCACTGAAGTGATTGGGGGCGAGAATGAACGCTCCGCTGCGCGGAAGTTTCTCGCCACCCGAAATCTTCAGTCGCATCATGAGCGAAGCCGGGGGCAACGCTATTGATGCGAGGAGCCAGTAAATGGACGGGCGGGTCTTTTCCGCGCTCGCCCGGGGGCGCACGGTTCGGGGTGCAGCGGTCACCGCCCCATTATCCTTCGAGAACGAAGTCGGCTCCCAGCTGCTCGAGCTTCGTGATGAACTTCTCGTAACCGCGGCTGATGATTCCGACGTTGGACACCGTCGACGTTCCCTCGGCGCTGAGCGCCGCAATGAGGTGGGAGAACCCACCACGGAGGTCGGGGACGACGATGTCGGCACCGTGAAGCTTCGTCGGGCCGGAGATCACCGCTGAGTGGTTGAAGTTGCGCTGACCGAACCGGCACGCCTGTCCACCGAGGCACTCCTTGTGCACCTGGATGGTGGCACCCATCTCGACAAGTGCGTCGACGAAACCGAAGCGCTGCTCGTACACGGTCTCGTGGACGATCGATACGCCCTGAGCCTTGGTGAGTGCAACAACGAGCGGCTGCTGCCAGTCGGTCATGAACCCGGGGTGCACATCGGTCTCGATGATCACCGGGTTGAGCGGGGTGCCCGGGTGGTAGAAACGAATTCCGTCATCGTGGATGTCGAACTTTCCACCGACCTTGCGGAACACGTTGAGGAACGTGAGCATTTCGCCCTGGCGGGCACCGCCCACAAAGATGTCACCTTCGGTTGCGAGGGCAGCGGCAGCCCAGCTGGCGGCTTCGTTGCGGTCGAACAGGGCGGTGTGGCTGTAGCCCTCGAGCCGGTCGACGCCTTCGATTCGGATGACACGGTCGGTGTCGACCGTGATGATCGCACCCATCTTCTGCAGGATGTTGATGAGATCCATGATCTCGGGTTCGATCGCTGCACCGCGGAGCTCGGTGATTCCCTCGGCACGGACGGCGGTGAGCAGGACCTGCTCGGTGGCGCCAACGCTGGGGTACGGAAGGTGCACCTTGGTGCCCTTGAGACCGTTCGGGGCGCTCATCCGGATGCCGCTCGGCTGTTTCTCGACGACGGCGCCGAACTGGCGCAACACCTCGAGGTGGTAGTCGATCGGGCGGTCACCGATGCGGCAGCCACCGAGGTCGGGGATGAACGCTTCACCGAGTCGGTGCAGCAGAGGACCGCAGAACAGGATCGGAATACGGCTCGATCCTGCGTGTGCGTCGATGTCGGCCATATGCGCGCTCTCGACGTTCGACGGGTCGAGCATGAGCACGCCCTCTTCGTCGCTCGTCACCTTGACGCCATGCACGTCGAGAAGACCGCGAACGACCCGGACATCGCTGATGTCCGGGACGTCGCGGAGGACGCTGGGCGTCTCACCGAGGATGGCGGCAACCATGGCTTTGGTCACCAGGTTCTTCGCCCCCTTCAGTTCGATGCGACCGGAGAGCGGACGTCCACCGTGAATGGTGATTTTGTCTCCTGCTAGCCCCACGCTGGCTCCTGCCCGTGATGCATCCTGAAGAAGTGAAGTCAAATGTTTTACCTGCGCAGCCTGATTACTTGATGGGAAGTGTCTTGGGGCGCCAGTTTTCCCTGGCTGCCTCAAATTCGGTGATCCGCGCCTCGTCACGCAGGGTCAGGCCTATGTCGTCAAGGCCTTCGATCAATCGCCACCTAGTGTAATCATCGATCTCAAATGAAACCGTGAGCTCACCGATAGTGACAGTCTTGGCAACCAGATCGACGGTAATTTCTATTCCCGGTGCCCGATCTATTTCCGCCCAGATCCGTTTGGTGTCATCTTCGGAGATCTGCGCAGCCAAGAGGCCCTGCTTACCGGAGTTGCCGCGGAAGATGTCACCGAACCTCGGGCTGAGGATGACCTTGAATCCGAAGTCGCGCAGCGCCCAGACGGCGTGCTCGCGCGACGAGCCGGTACCAAAGTCCGGACCGGCGACCAGAACGCTGGCGCCGTGGAACTGCGGCTGGTTCAAGACGAAATCGGGGTCCTGCCGCCACCCGGCGAAAAGCGCGTCCTCAAAACCCGTCTTCGTAACGCGCTTGAGGTAGACCGCGGGGATGATTTGGTCGGTGTCGACGTTGGACCGCGTCAGCGGTGCAGCGATGCCGGTGACCGTCGTGAACTTGTCCATGCTTAGTTCGCTCCTTCGAGGTCGGCGGGGCTGGAAAGTGTGCCGCGGATCGCGGTTGCTGCAGCGACCAACGGTGACACGAGGTGAGTTCGTCCACCCTTGCCCTGGCGGCCCTCGAAGTTGCGGTTGCTCGTTGACGCGCAGCGCTCGCCTGGAGCGAGCTGGTCCGGATTCATTCCGAGGCACATCGAGCACCCGGCGAATCGCCATTCAGCGCCGAAGTCCTTGATCACCTGGTCGAGGCCCTCAGCCTCGGCTTCGATGCGCACGCGGGCGGAGCCGGGCACCACCATGACGCGCACACCGTCGGCCTTCTTTTTGCCCTGGATCACCGAGGCGAAGGCGCGAAGGTCTTCGATCCGGCTGTTGGTGCAGGAGCCCATGAAGACCGCGTCGACCGGGATCTCCTTCATCGGGGTGCCTGCGGCGAGGTCCATGTATTCCAACGCGCGCTCGGCGGCGGCCCGCTCGTTGGGATCGGTGATGGCTGCCGGGTTCGGCACCGCGTCGCTCAGCGACACTCCCTGGCCCGGGTTGGTGCCCCAGGTGACGAAGGGGTCGAGGGTGTTGGCGTCAAGGAACACCTCAGCATCGAATGTGGCGCCCTCGTCGGTGGCAAGAGTGTCCCAGTAGGCGACAGCATCGTCCCAGTCCGCGCCAGACGGAGCGTGTGGGCGGCCCTGCAGGTAGGCGTAGGTGGTGGCGTCCGGCGCCACCATGCCCGCGCGTGCGCCGGCCTCGATCGACATGTTGCAAATGGTCATCCGCCCCTCCATGGAAAGCGCACGAATGGCCGAACCGCGGTACTCGAGCACATAGCCCTGGCCACCGCCGGTTCCAATCTTGGCGATGACCGCGAGGATGATGTCTTTCGCGGTGACTCCGGGGCGCAAGGTGCCCTCAACGTTGATCGCCATGGTTTTGAACGGCTTGAGCGGCAGCGTCTGGGTCGCCATGACGTGCTCGACCTCGCTCGTTCCGATCCCGAACGCCATCGCACCGAAGGCGCCATGGGTGGAGGTGTGTGAGTCGCCGCAGACCACAGTGATCCCAGGCATAGTCAGGCCGAGCTGGGGACCGACCACGTGGACGATTCCCTGCTCGATGTCACCCAGCGAGTGCAGTCGAATGCCAAACTCGGCGGCGTTTTTCCGTAGCGTCTCGATCTGCGTGCGGCTGGTCAGGTCGGCGATGGGCCGATCGATGCCGATGGTCGGCGTGTTGTGGTCTTCGGTTGCGATCGTGAGGTCGGGGCGACGAACCGGTCGCCCGGCGAGCCGGAGGCCATCAAAGGCCTGTGGACTCGTCACTTCGTGGACCAGGTGGAGGTCGATGTAGATGAGGTCGGGATTTCCGTCATCGCCCTTGGCGACGAGGTGATCGTCCCAGACCTTCTCCGCGAGCGTCCGCGGCTTCGAAGCCGGTGCTGCGTGTTCCGGGTTACTGGTTGGCGCGTGTGCCGGCGCCTGCTCAGTGGACTCTGTTGTCTGCTGCATGATGCGTTCCTTGGAAGAGTGGTGGATCAGGCATCGACGAACCCCGCGACGGGGCGGCCTGGTGACTAGGCCCCGTCGCGGCAGCTAAGAAGAAGCATCCGGAACAGCACGATCCTCAGAATATCACTCGCTTGAGACGGCTTCTTTCTTCGGGGTGTCCCGGCGCGCCTTGATCAGGCTCGCAATGGTCGCTACGGCCATCGAAACGATGATGACACCCAATGAGGTCCAGGTGTTCACCTCGGGCGCCCACTCGATGTGCTGGCCTCCATTGATGAACGGCAACTCGTTCTCGTGCATTGCGTGCAGCACAAGTTTCACACCGATGAACGCGAGGATGAACGCGATGCCGTACTTGAGGTACTCGAGTCGCTCGAGCAGGCCGCCGAGCATGAAGTACAACTGTCGCAGTCCCATAAGAGCGAAAATGTTCGCGGTGAAGACGATGAACGGACTTTGGGTGATACCAAAGATCGCCGGGATGGAGTCGAGCGCGAACATGACGTCGGTCGTCCCGATGGCGATGAACACGACCAGCATGGGCGTCCACACCTTTTTGCCGTCGATCACCGTGCGGAGCTTCGAGTCATGGAAGTCCGGCGACATGTTGATGTGCCGCTTCATATAAGAGATGAGTGCGGTTTCGCCGTCGTCGGCATCCTCGTTCTCACCGAAGGCCTGCTTCCACGCGGTGAAGAGCAGGAATGCACCGAAGAGGTAGAAGATCCAGCTGAAGCTTTCGATCAGCTGCGCGCCCAGCAGGATGAAGATGCCGCGGAAGATCAGCGCGATGATGATGCCGACCATGAGCACTTCTTGCTGCAACCGCTTCGGCACCGAGAACCGGGCCATGATGATCACGAACACGAACAGGTTGTCGATTGACAGGCTGTACTCGGTGAGCCACCCGGCCAGGAATTGCCCCGCGTACTCGCCGCCCGCCGTGAGGAACATCAGTCCGGCGAACACCAGCGCCAGCGTGACGTAGAACACCACCCACAGGGTGGACTCTTTCATCGACGGGATGTGCGGCCGCTTCGCCACGAGAGCGAGGTCGGCGAGCAGAATGAGTCCGAGCACCACGTAGGAGCCGATTTCGAACCAGAGAGGAAGTGCCAGGTTCATCCGGGCCTTTCAGATGAGTAGGGAAAAAGGGTACAAGAATTACCCGAAAGTCTCTCCCGCAACGACCAGTTGTGCCGTGCCACGACGCCCGGGGTCTCACCATTGTGACCCGTGATGACGGATGCCGTGCAGAGGGATACTCCCCTTCGCTCGGTCAACTGTAGCCGATGCCGTCGCTGCCTCTGACTCACACCCAAGCTCTCAGCTTCGCCACCCTAGGATTTATCCACTGCTGTTCTCGCGCAGCACCCGCCCATTCCCCCTGGAGCCCCGTGTCCTCTCCCACTCCCCCGGCCGCCCGCAGTTTCGCCGTTTCCAGCATCGGCTACATGATCTTCTTCAGCCGCTGGCTCCAGGCGCCGCTCTACCTCGGCCTGATTGCTGCCCAGCTCATCTACGTCTGGGTTTTTGTCCAGGAATTGTGGCACCTGGGCGATGACGTCATCAACCATTCCGCTGACGTCACCGAGGCGAGTGTCATGCTGGCGGTCCTCGGCCTCATCGACGTGGTCATGATCGCGAACCTGCTCATCATGGTGATCATCGGTGGCTACGAGACGTTCGTCTCCAAGATCAACCTCAACGGGCACCCCGATCAGCCGGAGTGGCTCTCGCACGTCAACGCAAATGTGCTCAAGGTCAAGCTCGCGATGGCAATCATCGGCATTTCATCGATCCACCTGCTGAAGACATTCATCGAAGTCGGAGATATGACGGATGCTGGCAGTGGACAGGACCTGACCGGAGAGAACTACACGTCCCAGGGCGTGTTCTGGCAAGTCGTCATCCACATGGTGTTCATCGTGTCGGCTCTCGCACTGGCCGCAATCGACAGGATGTCGAAATCCGCTGCTCCCGGCGGACACCAGACCGCACCCGTCGGGACTGCTCCGATCAGTCCCGCAGAGCACCGGCTGGCCGATACGCATGTTGATTCGGGTGCCATCGCACGGGCGGCGGGTGAGCGACAGGCGTTGCGCTCGTAATCGGGACGTTCGCTGAGAGTCGGAGAGAAAAGCTGCCCGCCCGCAGGTGAAATGCCACACTGAACGAGTGGCGTCACGCATTGAAGACTACGCACTGATCAGCGATTGCTATACCGCTGCCCTGGTCAGCATCGACGGCAGTATCGACTGGCTCTGCATGCCCCGGTATGACTCGCCGTCCATGTTCGGTGCGCTCCTCGGCACCGAAGATCACGGGCGCTGGCGGCTCGCGCCGTCGTCACCCTCCGCATCGGCGGTGCGCCGGTACGACGGCGACTCCTTCACCCTGGTGACCACCTGGACCACCGACACCGGAGTGGCCGAGGTGACCGACCTTATGCCGCGCACCGATCACCGCGCCGACGTCGTGCGCCGGGTGCGCGGGATTTCTGGAACGGTCGAATTCTCGCAGGAGCTGCGTATCCGGTTCGGCTACGCAACAGCGATGCCGTGGGTGCGGAAGGTCGTCGAAGACACGGGCGTCGCGCTCGTCGCTGTGGCCGGCCCCGACGGAATCGTGGTCCGCGGCCCCGAACTGTTCGCCAGTGACCACGAACACGCAAACTCCTTCGTCGTCAGCGACGGCGCTGTGGTCGACCTCACACTCACCTGGTACCCCTCGCACCGCGAACCACCCGGCCCCCTTGATGTCGACGAGCAACTGCGTCTCACGAGCGACTGGTGGGCTGAGTGGTCGGCCATTCTCGAGCAACACGGTTCATACGCCGAAGACGTCGCCCGTTCGCTGCTCACCCTGCGCGCAATGACCCATGAGGAGACCGGTGGCATCGTGGCCGCCGCGACCACATCGTTGCCCGAACAATTCGGCGGCAGCCGCAACTGGGATTACCGGTACGTCTGGTTGCGCGACGCATCACTCACCATCACCGCCCTCATTTCCTGCGGCATCACCGAGAGCGTCGACCGTTGGCGCCTCTGGTTGCTGCGGGCGATTGCCGGTGACCCGAAGGATGTGCAGATCATGTACGGTCTCGGGGGCGAGCGCGACCTCCCGGAGCGGAAACTGCCGCACCTGCCCGGCTACCGCGGCTCATCACCGGTGCGAGTGGGCAATGCGGCAGCCCTGCAGTTCCAGTCGGACGTCATCGGTGAGGTTATGGTCGCCCTCCATAACGCGCGCGTCGCTGGAGTGGCCGAAACCGCATACTCGTGGTCGCTCCAGCGGGCGCTGATCAGCTTCATGGAAACCCATTGGCAAGCCCCCGACCAGGGAATCTGGGAGATCCGGGGAGCGCCTCAGCGCTTCACCCACTCGCGGGTGATGATGTGGGCCGCTTTCGACCGTGCCATCAGGGCGGTGACCGAGTTCGGACTCGACGGGCCGGTTGACCGCTGGATCGAGCTGCGCGCCCTGATCCGAGAGGAAATCGAGACCGAAGGCTTCGATGCGGAGCGCAACAGCTACACCCAGTACTACGGCACCACCGAGGTCGATGCGTCCCTCCTTCAGCTCTCCGAAGTGGGCTATTGCCACCCGACGGACCCGCGCATGCTCGGAACGGTCGCCGCTATCGAGGCCGACCTTCTTCGCGATGGCGTGGTGCTGCGCTATCGAACAGAAGCCGGGGTGGATGGCCTGCCGGGGACGGAGCATCCGTTTCTCGCCTGTTCGTTCTGGTTGGTCACGCAGTATGCCGAAAGCGGACGGCTGGACGACGCTCGTCGGCTGATGAATCGACTGGTGAGCTTCACCAACGACGTCGGGTTGCTCTCGGAGGAATACGACGTGACGGCGGGACGCCAGGCCGGAAACACGCCGCAGGCGTTCTCTCACCTGGCACTCGTGCTTGCCGCCAAGGCGATCCGTCGGGCCGAGGCGCGCGAACAGTCGTAACGGCTCCTGCTCAGCCCGGGCGGGACCCCGTTGCCGCCGAGAGGGCTCGTTCGAGCGGGCCCTGACCAAGGAAACGGCGCCACAGCCAGGCGAACAGGAGGGTGCAGACGATGAGGGTCCAGAGGAGCGGCCAGCCCGGATAGTCGATTGCGCCGGATCCGTCGCGCACCCGAACGGCAATGGCGAGCACCAGGATCTGCACGGTGTAGACACTCAACGCCATCGAGCCGGCGGCAGCGACCGGCGAGAACACCAGCGTCGCTGCCCGACGCACTGCGGCGTTAGTGGACGAGGTCAGCAACAGCAAGACACCGAGTACGGCGAGAGCCACTCCACCTGAGCCAAAGATCTCTGCTGGTGTGCCGGAATGTGCTTCTGCGGTGATGGACGGTGAGACCCGGGCGCTGCCGTACCCGGCGAACGCGGAAACGCAGCCCACCGCAACGAGCGCCCACTGGGTCGAGGGGCGGGTGAGCCCGGACCGGGCTGCGATGAGCCCAGCAAGGAGGAACGGCAGCCAGACCAATGCCGGGTAGTAGCCGGTCAGAAAATACTCGCGGGCTATGTCGGCGAGCGACGTCGACTGTTCGACACGTGAACCCTCGACAGCGGCGGCGAGGGCCGGGGCTCCCCAGGCGAAGAGGGCCAGGAGCCCGACCAGGACGAACCGAGGCAGGAAGAGGGCGGGCAGCACGAGCACAAACATGATCGCGTAGTAATCGAGGATGATGGCGATCTCGCTGGCCATCGAGGCCAGGACCACGCCAAGGAGAAAGATGCCGAGGGCTCGAATAAGCACGGCCCGGTAGACGCGGGCGCGTGAGCCGCGCACTGTGGGCTGATCCTGGCCGGACACAATACCGAGCGACACCCCGGCGAGTGTCGCGAAGAGGATAGACGAGCGCCCGTCGGCGATCAGCTCGGTGTCGCCCGGATTGGGCAGAGTATGCGCGACGAACATGCCGAGGATCGCGATTCCCCGGGCGATGTCGACTCCGACGATTCGGGGCCCTGCTGTCCCGAATCGGTCGGAGCCGACGCCGCTCATGAGCTGCTCTGCCCTAGGCCGGTGGGTTCCCGGCGATGAGATCGGCGAGAAGGCGTCTCCGCTCGGCCTGCGCAATCGGGTCCGGCACCGGCAGTGAGGCAAGCAGCCGCTGTGTGTACGGATCCTTCGGCGCTCCGAGGACTTCGACCCCGGTTCCTTCTTCGATCAATTTGCCGTGGTAGAGAACAGCGATCCGGTCGGCCAGGATGTCAACGACAGCGAGGTCATGGCTGATGAACAGGGCCGCGAAACCGAGTTCGGCCTGGAGCTCGGCAAACAACTCGAGCACCCGCGCCTGGACGGATACGTCGAGGGCGCTCGTCGGCTCGTC
The DNA here is from genome assembly GCF_024171565.1 of Okibacterium sp. HSC-33S16. Taxonomy (GTDB): domain Bacteria; phylum Actinomycetota; class Actinomycetes; order Actinomycetales; family Microbacteriaceae; genus Mycetocola_A. Next base: position 610,207 of record NZ_JALJZZ010000001.1, on the reverse strand, counting down.
TGCGACCAGCAGTTTTGGGTTCAGGGCAAGCGCCCGCGCCAGGCTCGCGCGCTGGCGCTGGCCGCCGCTGAGCTCGTGTGGGTAGCGATCGCCATAGGACCGTGGCAGCTGAACGGCCTCGAGCAGTTCGCCAACGCGCTGCGACACCGCGCGGGCGTCGAGGTCCTTACGGTGCACCTTGAGCGGCTCGGCGACGCACTCGGTGATGGTGAGCAGCGGGTTGAAGCTCGACGCCGGGTCCTGGAAGACGAATCCGATCGAGCTGCGCTTCGGGCGGAACGCCCGTTCCTTCATTCCGTTCATTTCGGAGTCGAGGACACGGAGAGAACCACCTGTGACCTTGGTCAGTCCCGCGATGGCCCGGCCGATCGTGGTCTTTCCTGAGCCTGACTCCCCCACGAGCCCGAGCACTTCACCCGGAGCGATCGAGAAGCTCACGCCATCAACGGCCTTGAACCCAGGCCGACCCATGCGGCCCGGGTACTCAATCTGGAGCTTTTCGGCACGGACCACCGGCTCGGCGTCGCGAGCGATGGGCGCCTTGCGCTCAGCCGCCTCGATTTTCTGGCCAATGCGGGGAACGGCAGCAAGGAGCTTTTTGGTGTAATCGTTTTGGGGATTCGCGAAGAGGCTGTAGACATCCGCTTCCTCAACGATTTCTCCCTGGTACATCACGACGACACGGTCAGCGAGGTCAGCGACCACACCCATGTTGTGGGTGATGAGGACGATGCTCGACCCAAACTCGTCGCGGCAGCGGCGAAGCAGGTCGAGAATTTCGGCCTGCACCGTGACGTCGAGCGCCGTTGTCGGCTCGTCGGCGACGATCAGACCGGGGTCGAGGACGAGAGCCATGGCGATGACAACGCGCTGCTTCTGGCCACCGGAGAACTGGTGCGGATAGTAGTCGACTCGCACCTCAGGCTCGGGAATGCCGACCCGGGTGAGAATGTCGATGGCGCGGGCGCGAGCCGCCTTGGCGCTGAGCTTCGGATCGTGGGCGCGGAGGCCCTCGGCGATCTGCCATCCCACCGTGTAGACCGGGTTGAGGGCGGTCGACGGCTCCTGGAATACCATCGAAACGTCGGCGCCACGGATCTGCCTGAGCCGGTCTTTCGAGACGGAGACGATGTCGTTTTCGCTCGACCCGTCTTTGCTGCGCAGGAGCACGGCACCGGATCGCGTTGCCGTTTCAGGTAGGAGCCCGAGGATTGTTTTGGCAGTCACGGTCTTGCCGCTGCCCGACTCCCCCACGATGGCAACGACTTCGCCGGGGCCGACGGTCAGGCTGACGCGGTCGACCGCTTTGACGGCACCCGCGTCGGTGGCGAAGGAGACATCGAGGTCTCGAATCTGCAGTACGTCGGTCATGATCGTCCTTCGTTCTCGAGACCGGCGAGGCCGCCGGGTCCTGCCGTGAGGCTACCGCCGGGGACGACCGACGTCTCGGCGACCGTTCCTGAGGAGGCGGCGACGGCACGGCGTCCGCGGAGACGCGGGTCGGCCAGGTCATTGAGGCTCTCGCCGACGAGCGTCATGCCGAGAACGGCAAGCACGAGCGCGAGGCCCACCGGAACCGAGGTCCACCAGATGCCGCTCGACACGTCGGACAGTGCCTTGTTGAGGTCGAAGCCCCACTCACTTGCGGAGGTCGGTTCGATACCGAAGCCCAAAAAGCCCAGGCCCGCGAGCGTGAGGATGGCCTCGGATGCGTTGAGGGTGAAGATCAACGGGAGTGTACGTGTCGCGTTGCGGAGGACGTGTCGGAACATGATGCGGACGTTCCCGGTTCCGACGACCTTTGCGCTCTCGACATAGGCCTCCGACTTGATGCGCACCGTCTCGGCGCGGATCACCCGGAAGTATTGCGGGATGAAGACCACGGTGATGGAGATCGCGGCCGCGAAGATTCCTCCCCACAGGCTGGATTGTCCTCCCGAGATGGCGATCGACATCACGATGGCCAGGAGCAGGGTGGGGAATGCGTAGATCGCGTCGCAGACGACAACGAGGATGCGGTCGAGCCACCCACCGAAGTAGCCGGAGACCAGTCCGAGCGCGACGCCGGCGAAGATCGACAGCAGAACGGCGACAACGACAACGCTCAGCGCGGTCTGGGCACCCCAGATGACGCGAGAGAGGACGTCGTATCCGCCGACCGTTGTTCCGAGCAGGTGCTCGGCGCTCGGCGGGCGCTGTGCTCCGAATCCGCCCGACTCGTCACGCAGCTGGCTGTAGCCGTACGGCGCGAGGATCGGTGCGAGGAGTGCAGTGAGCACGAACAGGGCGGTGAGCACGAGTCCGGTGACGAGCATGCCGCGCTGGATTCCCACGCTCTGCGAGAGCTGGTGGACGATGGGAAGGCGTCGCCAAAGGCTGCGCTTGGGCGTTGATGGTGATGTGGCTGTGGTGATGGCCATGCTTAGTACCTCACTCGTGGGTCGATCAGAGCGGCGATCACGTCGACGATGAAGTTGGTGAGGGCAACGATCACAGCGAGCAGCACAACGATGCCCTGGACGGCAACGAAGTCGCGCGCCTGCAGGTACTCCGCGAGCTGGAAGCCGAGCCCCTTCCATTCGAAGGTGGTCTCGGTCAGCACGGCGCCGCCGAGGAGGAGCGCGATCTGCAGGCCGATCACCGTGATGATGGGGATGAGCGCGGGCCGGTAGGCGTGCTTGGTGACGAGTCGGAACTCGCGGACTCCGCGCGAACGACCGGCGTCAACGTAGTCGGTCGACAGCGTACCGATGACGTTCGTCCGCACCAGGCGGAGGAAGATTCCTGCGGTGAGAAGTCCAAGCGTCAGGCCGGGAAGCACGGCGTGGGCCAGCACGTCGCCGAGGATGCCCGGGTCGCCGATCCGAAGCGCGTCCCAGAGATAGATGCCCGTCTTGCCTTCGAGCAGTTGCATCTCGAGTTCAGTGGTCGTGGTTCCACGGCCGGAAACCGGGAGCACCTTGAGCCAAACCGAAAAGATGAGCTTGAGGAGCATGCCCGCGAAGAATACGGGGGTCGCGTAGAACAGAATGGCGACGATGCGCAGGATGGCGTCCGGAGTTTTGTCACGGAAGTATGCGGCGACCATGCCGAGGGGAATACCGACCGCGAATGCGACGATGAGGGCGTAGAAGGCGAGCTCAAGAGTTGCGGCGCCATAGGTGAGGAGAACCTCGAGCACAGGGCGGTTATCGCTCAGCGTTGTGCCGAAGTCACCGGTGAGGATCTGTCCGAGGTACTCCATGTACTGGACGAAGATCGGCCGGTCGTAGCCAGCCGCAGCAACACGTTCGGCGAGTTCGACGGCAGTGAGCCGGTCGCCGAGGGCAGCGGTGATCGGGTCTCCGGTCGTACGCATGAGGATGAACACAAGCGTGACCAGGATGAAGACGGTCGGAATGATGAGCAGGAAGCGGATGACGAGATAGCGCCAGAAGCTTCCGCCCGAGCCCTTCCGGGGGCGGGGGGATGCCGGCTTCGACACGGGTGTGGGTGCCCCGTTCGTCGCCGGGATGGTGAGGGAACTCAGCGGTCAACCTGCCAATCACAAAGGTGTGCAGGGCGACCGGTGGTAACCGATCGCCCTGCAGGAACTACTGAAGGTGAACCTTCAGCGGGAATAACTTACTTGCTCAGCGGTGCGTAGCGGAACTTGAACGACGCGTCGAGGGTAACCCCGTCAACGCCAGCTCCGGCAACAGCGACCTGCGACCCCTGGAGGTACGGCACTGTCGACAGGTCCGCACCCACCTTGGCCTGGATCTCCTCGAAGATGCTCGCGCGCTCGTCGGCGTCAACGGTCGTCGCCTGCTTGAGGATCAGGTCGTTGACTTCCGGGTTGTCGTAGTGGTTCGCGAGGAAGTTCTCCTTGAGGAAGAACGGCGTCAGGTAGTTATCGCCGTCCGAGTAGTCGGGGAACCAGCCGAGCTGGTACGCCGGGTAGACGTCGCTCGAGCGGTCCTTCGAGTACTGGACCCATTCAGTGGTCTGCAGGTTGACCGTGAACAGGCCGGAGGCTTCGAGCTGCGACTTGATCAGTGCGTATTCGTCACCCGAGGACGGGCCGTAGTGGTCGTTCGAGTACTGCAAGTTCAGCACGACCGGGGTGGTGATTCCAGCCGCGCTCAGACGCTCAGCGGCCTTCTCCTCGGACGGAGCGCCGTCTCCGTCGCCATACAGGTCCTTGAGTACGGTGGTCGCTCCGGTCAGGCCCTCAGGCATGAACGAGTACAGCGGGGTGTATGTGCCCTTGTACACTTCCTCGGCGATCTCTTCGCGGTCGATCAGGTCAGCAACTGCCTGGCGCACGGCGAGAGCCTTGGCCGGGTCGGCCTCAGGTGTCGATGCACCGAACGGCTGGGTGTTGAAGTTGAAGGTGATGTAGCGGATCTCTCCACCGGGGCCCTGGTGCACCTTCACCTTGTCGTTGCCTTCGAGGTCGGCGATGTCCGTTGCGCTGAGGCTGCGGAACGCTACGTCGATGTCGCCCTCCTGCACGGCGAGCTTGAGGTTAGCCGACTCTGCGTAGTACTTGACGTTGACCGTCTCGGTCTCCGCCTTGCCGAGGAGCCCCTGGTAGTCCGGGTTGGCCTTGTACGAGATCAGGTTGTTGAAGTCGTAGCTCGCGATCGTGTACTGGCCGGCGAATGCCTCGCCGTCAACGATCTCCTTGTCAGAGGTGAGGGCGTCAGCAGCGAACACGTCCTCATCAACGATCGGGCCGGCCGGGCTGGAGAGGATCTGCGCAAAGACCTGGTCGTTCTCCTGCTTGAGCTTGAACACGACTGTGGTCTCGTCCGGGGTCTCGACGCTGTCGAGGTTGTAGAGCAGCGACGACGGACCGTTGTCGTCGGCGATGGCGAGCTGGCGGTCAAACGAGAATTTCACGTCACTCGAGGTGAGCTCGTTGCCATTGGCCCACTTGAGCCCGTCCTTGAGCGTGACCGTGTACTCGGTCGGCGCCGTGAACTCTGCGGTCTCCGCAATGTCGGGCTCGACGTCGGGGCTGCCGTACGGGGTGTTCATGAGGAACGGGAACACCTGGTTCATGACGGCGAACGAACCGTTGTCGTACGAACCGGCCGGGTCGAGCGTTGTGACCTTGTCCGTGGTTCCCACGGTGATCGATTTCGCTGATCCGCCCGAGGAGTTGCTTCCTGAGGTGCCTGCGCAGCCAGAGATCGCGAGGGCCGTCACAGCGAATGCTGCGGTGGCTGTAGCGATTCGCTTGCCGTTGGTGGATGCGGATGCCATATCCGTCTCCCCTTCTGTGAATGTATGGACACCAAGGCGCGCGAATGGGGGTCTGCGACGCCGCAGTGTTTTGGTGTGCTCCTTTACTAGCACAACCGGATGCAGGAGGTGAGGCAGGCTCGGCGTTATGGCCGGTGTCTTTACATGTTCGCAACATTAGAGATGAAGAAACTGCGACGGATGCCCCATGGCGGCAGAAAAGCAGCACGCGATGCAGGAACTGCCGATTGAGAGATTAAACACAAAAACCCCCGCAACAGAAACCTGTTACGAGGGTTTTTATGAGTTGTGACCCCAACGGGATTTGAACCCGTGCTGCCGCCGTGAGAGGGCGGTGTCCTAGGCCGCTAAACGATGGGGCCGGAAACAACGTGTATGAGTATGACACAGGAATTCGGCGCGAACAAATCGAGCGCTAGGCCAGCACCCACAGCGCCCGCTGGAGCACGCTGACCTCGACCGGAAGCGAACCGATACGCTCACCGTCAGCGTAGGCAATGAGGACGTCCGCGTCTAGAGTCACGCTCGACACCGTGCGAAATGAGACCACGTCGAGGTCGGTGTGCGTTCCCGAGAAGACGCGGGGGAAGAGCCGCAGAAATCGCCAGCGCGACAGCGGCGCGACAACAAACAAGTCAAGCAGCCCGTCCTCCATGCTGGCGTGCGGGACGGCACGCATGCCGCCACCAAGCGAACCGTTGTTGGCAACGGCGATGAGAACGGCGCGCCGCTCGGAGGTGACTCCATCGACGGTGATCTCGTACCGACGCGGTTTCAGCACGGCGAGTTCGCGTATCAGGGCGAGGGTGTAGCGGCTCCTCCCCCGCGGCCGGGCCCAGGTATTCGCGCGTTCGTTGACGATCGCGTCGAAGCCCGCGGAGAGGATGCCGACGAATCGGGTGGTGTGAAGTCCATGGCGCACCACTCCGACATCGATAGCGCGGGGACCGTGTTGGAGAGCCGTCCAGAGAAGCTGCACCGCAGCATCCGTGTCCCCGATGGGAATTCCGAGACCGCGTGCCGCATCGTTTCCGGTGCCGCTGGGAATGATGCCGAGCGGAATCGTCGTCTCGGCGAGTGCATTGGCGGCGAGGCTCACCATGCCGTCACCTCCGACCACGACGAGGGCGTCGATGCCCTGACCGACCCTTACCTTCACGCTCTGCCGGAGAAGCTCAATGTTGGGCTCCTGGAGCGGGAGCACCGTTGCGCCTCGCGCTTCGAGGGCGGCGATGACAGCCGGTCCGACGGAACGGGTCTTGCCGAACGAGGCCTCGGGGTTGATGGCGACCGCGATGCGGCGAAGGGTGGTCACGATGTGAGTATGCCAGCAGTCGCCGCGTCGCCTTGCTCAGGACGGCTCGACCGAGTTAGCTCGGGGTATGAAGTTGACGAAACTCGAACACGCCGCCCTTGTCCTCGAGGACTCGGGCAGGAAACTGTTTGTCGACCCGGGCTCGTTCACAACGGCCATCACCGACGGTGCGCAAGCGGACGCCATCGTTGTGACCCACGAGCACCCCGACCACTGGACGCCCGAGCAACTCGAGCGGATTCGGTCAAAGAGCCCCGACGTGCGGATTTTCGGCCCGCAGGGCTTTGCGACAGCTGCCGCCGGCTTTGACGTCGAAGTGGTTGCCGCTGGTGACACGATCGAGGTGGGTCCGTTTCGGCTCGAATTCTTCGGGTCGAAGCACAATGTGATTCACTCGTCGATTCCGGTCGTCGACAACGTCGGGGTGCTCATCAACGGCAGCGTCTACTACGGCGGCGACTCGTATACCGTGCCGGAGGGCGTCGAGGTTGACGTGATGGCTGTTCCTGCCGGGGCTCCGTGGCTCAAGATCGGCGACGTGATGGACTACGTGCTGACGGTCAAGCCGCGGCGCAGCTTCCCGACCCACGAGATGGTGCTGGCCAAGGCCGGCAAGGAGATGGCCAACACCCGCATCACGTGGGCGACGAAGCAGAACGGCGGCACCTTCTTTCCGCTCGCACCCGGCGACACGCTCGATATCTAGGAGAGGACGCGCGCGTCGACCGGCAGCCGGAGGGTGAACACCGTTCCTTCGCCTTCCACGCTCGACACATCGAGCTCACCGTGGTGGGCCTGGACAATGGCCTTGGTGATGACGAGACCGAGGCCGACGCCCGGAACCGCGTTTGCGGTGGCCGTCGTGGCGCGGAAGAACCGGGTGAAGAGCTGGTCAAGCTCAGCGGCGGGGATTCCCATGCCGGTGTCTCGCACCGTGATCTCGAGCGGACCGTCGCCGTCGGGTTCGACCAGCCCGACCGAGACGCTGCCACCTCGCGGCGTGAATTTGATGGCGTTGGACACGAGATTGTCGATGGCCTGGCCGAGGCGTCCACGATCAGCCTCAATGACGAGGTCGCTGGGGACGCCTGTCGACTCCAGTGTGATGCCGGCCGCGTCCGCGACCGGTCGCGCCGAGGCGACGGCGCCGGTAATCACGTCGCCGACGGCCACCTCCCCCACGGCGAGCGGGAATCCACCGGAGTCTGCCTGTGCCGTGAAGAGTAGGTCTCCCACAAGCCCGAGCAACCGATGGGCGTTACGCTCGGCGACTCCCAGGTACAGTTGTTGCTCGTCCGAGAGCGGCGCATCCTCATCGTCCTTCATGAGTTCGAGGTAGCCGAGGATTGAGCTGAGCGGTGTGCGAAGTTCGTGCGAGACCAGGCCGACAAATTCGTCCTTGAGGCGGGAGACCTCCACCGCCTGGGTGATGTCCGTCGCGACGAAGATGTATCCGGTGGTCGCGCCTCGATCGTCCACCCGTCGCGTGACAGCCACTTCGGCCGGGAACTCGCTGCCGTCAGCGCGTCGGTAGGTCCACTCGTGCATCTCGGCCACCCCGAGGCGAGCTGACTCGACAAGCGCGGAGAATCCGGGGTTGAGCACGGTTGCTCCGGTCGGGTAGTTGAGCTCTCGTGAACGATTCTCGAGTTCGTCGTCGAGATGGAAGTCGAGGATGGACGCGCGCCCCAGCGTCTCTTCGGCTGTTCGACCCAACATGGACGCGGCGCCCGGGTTCCACACGTTGACAAGACCGGTGAGATCGGTTCCGATGATCGACTGCACCGTCACCGCGTCGAGGACGCTCGATGTGAATGAGTTCGCCCGGCGCAGCTCAGCTTCGGATTCGCGAAGCTGGCTTGCTTGAGCCAGGGATTCAGCCAGAGTCCCTTCGCGTTGCTCGGCGAGTGCGCGGATGGCTCGTAACTGTGAGCGGTTCTGCCTCGACATCTCATTGATGACCGCTGCAACCATCGTGTATACGAGCGGTGCGACGACGCCCCTCAGCCACTCAGTCGCATCGCGTGGTTCCTCTCCGAGAACGGCAAACGGAAGCATGATGGCCGCAGCGGTACCCAATCCGGCAACGGCAATCCATCGTCGACCGTCTTCCGACGCTATCCAGACGATCGGAAGAATCATGAGCGACGCAAAGAGCGAGGTGGCACCGCCCGTTCCCAGGCGAAGCAATGCGACCGCGAGCAGCCCTGCCAGCGGCACGGCAAGAACCCAGCGGGTTGTTGCCTCGTTGCGGGAGAACCACGCGGCGAGGGCAACCGACCCGGCACCAACCACGGCAGAACACACGACGGCGATTGGCTGAGGCATGGGGAGCCCGAACCACACCGTAATGAGCATCGCGACCGCCAATGCAATCACGGTGGGGAAATGCTTGAGCAACGGACTCGGTCGGTCGGAGCGGATGACCCACTTCGCCGCTCTGTACAGCAGGCTCACTCGCTTCCCCGTCCGCTAGACAGGACGATAAGTTTTTCAATCAACGCCTTCGGGCTGAACGGCTTCGGCATGAAATCGTCTGCTCCGGATTGCTTGCCAGCTTCGCGCGAAGCGCCGCTCACGCCGGCCGACAGCAACAGGATGGGAATGTGAGCGAGAGTGGGATCATTGCGGACACGACGACACACATCGAGGCCGCTCATCCCCGGCATCGAAACGTCCAGCACAATCAGATCCGGCGTGTGGTCGAGGATTGCCTGCCACGCCTGGTCTCCGTCTGTGGCCACCGCAGCGAGCATCATGCCCGCCTTGCGCACCGCAATCTCCACAAGCATCCGCATATCAGCATCGTCATCTGCAATTACTACGCGGCGCTGCGGACCTTCGGTCATTGATGTTGCCTTTCCGGGAGACACGACTCGAGGACCGCGTCAACTTGCGCACGTGTGAACGGTTTTGGTAGCACTCCATCGGACGTTGGAAAGTCGGCCGGGTCGAGGACACTGGTCACGACGATGGCACAATCGGGTCGCTCCGATTTGAGTTGATCGATGAAGGTGGGGCCGTCCATGCCGGGAAGGATTAGGTCGACAACCGCGAGATCGGGGGTGTGTTTGCGGTACTCCGCTGTTGCCGCCTCGGCGCTCTCTGCGAGGACGACCGTGCATCCAGCGCGCTCGAAGTTGCGCCGGAGAAGGTCGCGCTGATCGGGGTTGTCCTCGACGATAAGGACTCGGGTGGGATCACTCATACGAAAAAGATCTCCCTCACAATGACGAGCACGGCAACAAACGCAAAGGCGATGAGTGCTTGTGGAATCAGCGCGCGTTCGGAAAGCCTGTTCTCGTCGATCTCCTGCTGGAGGAAGGCGTCCCCGGGATTGCGCGGGTCGGTGGGTGTCAGATCTGGAGCGCTCACGCGGTCACCCGTCCCGTCTTTTCTGTCTTGTCCCACTTGGCCTCAGCATGTCGCAGTTCTTTGATGTACGAGTCGAAGGTGATCGCGCACAAGAGAGAACCATATCCGACCAGATAGATCAGAACGGGAGTGAGCACCCGGCCGATTGCCGTGTTCTCAATCTTTCGCGCTATCCAGGCGCCGAACATCGACACAGAGATCCAGATGTAGATCGACAGGGTCACCCAAAAGAGCCCATCCGATGTAAACCTCAGATGAAACAGGCTCGGCACCCAGTCCAGCAGGACTCCTGGGAAGAACGCCGTCAGCATGACGAGCATCGAGATGATGCCCGGGAAGGTCAGCACTTCGCGCCACGTGATCCGCGTCAGTTCAGAATCGAGCTGCACCCCCAGAGCCAGGGTGAAGGCGAAGGTGCAGGCGGCCGAGATCCACAGCGCGCGGAAGACCGTTGACGCCAGATCGCTTTCGAGCAGCAGAAGTCCGACGAGCCCGATGGACGACAGCACCATCGCGATGGGAAGCAACCACAAGCTGAACCAGACCAGGCCGAACGAGATTGTGCCGAGCTTGTGGACACGCGACGGGCGGAACCAGATGCGTCGATACCTCGACGTCACGGTGACGTTACCTCGAGCCCAGCGCAGCCGTTGCTTCCAGAGCGCGTCGATGGAACCGGGTTCCTCGGCGAGCACAACGGCAAGCGGTTCGAAAACCACCTTCCGCCCGCGGAGTTGCGTTTCGAACGTCGTGATTGTGTCCTCGGCCAGCGAGGAGGTATCGATCTGTCCGCCGATCGCGATCAGATTCTCCCGCGAGTGAAGCTGTGCCCCTCCGGCCAGGCAAGCCTGAGCCCCCAGAACGTTCTGGGCGCGTCGCGCGGCTGGCTGCGAGAGCACATACTCGAGCGCAATAAACCGGGTGAGGTAGTTCTTGTCTTTGCTGCCTTCGCGGATGTAGGCGGAGACCGCTCCAACATCAGGATCTGCGAGGTGCCTGGTCATCCGTCGAAGGGAGTTCGGTGTGTAGATGACGTCGGCATCCATGACGAGGAGGGCTTCCATCCAGTCATCCTCGAGGATCAGTCGGATGCCGTGGTTCAGCGTGTGGGCCTTGCCCTGACCACCCTGTTCACGTCGCAGGTGGAAGACGTTGCCCGGGTACTGCTGTTCTTTCGCCTGGATAACGTCAGGGGTGTCGTCGGTACTGGCATCGTCGACGACGTACAGCCGCAGCGATTCGAGGGGGTAGTCGAGCGCCATAAGCCGGTCGATGGACGCACCGATCACCGCACCTTCGTTCCACGCCGGAATGACGATAGCAACGCGAGGGGTGTATGGCTTGGCCTTCGCGTAGTGATTGCGGAAAGCGTGGAGCGGAATGGCGAGAAACGAGTACGCCGCCGAGATCACCGGGATGGCGCCGGTGAAGACAAATACGAGGAAGACGACGGTCAGGGTTCCCGCCGTGATCGCTCCGATATCAATTCCCGTCATTCGACACCCGCCTCAGCGAGGAGGTGGTTCACACGCGCATACCGTCCGATGTCTCCGGCCGCATGGCTGTCCGTGGACGCAACGAGCGTGACGCCAGCGTCCACAGCCGCCCGCAGGGCGCGCGGTCCGGGGCATGCCCATTTTTCGTTGACTTCGAGGAGGGTTCCCGTTCGAGCCGCTGCCCTCGCCCACGTCCGAAGCTGGTCGTCCGTGAAGTCGCCTTCCGACAAGCCGATCTTGGGAAGGATGGAGAAACAGTGTGCCAACTGAGCTGACGGCACTGACTCCATGGCGCCGACCAGAGCACCGATCAGGAGGTCGAGTGCGTATCCGACGTCGAGGCCTTGATCGAGGCGTTCGCGCGCTTCTCGCGGCGACCAGGGTCCGTCCGTTCCAGGAAACTGGTGGTCGGCGATGAGGACGGTATCAATTCCACCGTCACCGAAGCTCAATCCCGGTGGGATGTCGAGCGATCCCGAGGCGTTAAGAATCTTCGCCTCGACGCCCGTCAGCACCGTCAGCCCATCGGGCACGTCGAGCTCTGCGACCGCCCGAAGGAAATCCGGAACCCAGGTGGTCGACTGGCGAACGTGGTCGACCAGCCGGAGACGCGCGACCCCGTGTTCTACCGCCGCCGCGACATTCTCGGCAAGGGTGCTTGTCGCGTCGTCGGAGAAGGTGGAGTGGACATGGTGATCCCCGGCCAGGATCGACGCGGCGTTCTGACTCATTCTTCGAGACCTTCGTCGTGTGCTGCGTTCTCGGAGTACAGGATCTCGCTCGTCGGTACGAAGACATCCTCGAGGAACCGCACGTTGGCGATCTCCGCAAAGTCGATGCTGCTCGGCAGTTCTGCCCCGAGCGCCAGGTCGAGGGCGAGCGAGGGCATGTCCACGCCGGCGGCGATCGTCAGGGGCATGGCGCCTGGAAACCGCGGGTTCACCTCAAGCAGCGCCGCGACCCCGTGCCGGTCGTACCGCAGCTGAACGTTCGCGACACCGACCAGGCCGATGGCGCCGGCCACCGCGGCGGCAGTCTGTTCGAGTTCATCGTTTTTGACGGTGTGCCCCGCAATCGAGACACCGGAATCAACCCGGGTACGGGTGCGCGGAACCGATGCGATCACGTGACCATCTGCATCCGCAAAAACGTCGACAGAGAACTCGTCGCCCGGCAGGAGTTCCTGAATGATCAGTGCCTCGTCGACGCCGAGCGAGTTCAATGCGTCACGGCTCTCGACCATACGCACTCCTCGCGATCCGGCACCGCGGCGGGGCTTCACGATCACCGGGAAGTCCCAGTCGGCCGCAGCGCCGTCGGCGTTGAGCAGGCGCGTCTCCGGAACCCGTACAACCGGCGTGCAGCGCTCGGCCAGCAGGAACTTATCGAGGGTCACGTCGAGTGTTGCGAGAGTCGGGGCGGTCAGAACTGCGCCGGTCTCGGCCTGGAGTTCATCACGGCGCGAAGCCAGCGCTGGCAGCTCCGCGTCGACCGTTGAGAACACCACGTCAATGTGGTCGTTTGTGCAAAGTTCGATAATCGCGTCCACAAAGTCAGGAGCCAGCCCGCGCGGAACAATTCTGCGGTGATCGGCTGGCACCAGATAGAGTCCGCTTGCCCAACCGTCCATGTCGGCCGAGAACAGCTCGACGTCTCCGCGGTTCAGCAGGGATCGCACGACGGCAACTCCGGCCGGTCCCCCTGTTCCTGTGACTAAAACTCGGGTCATCGTGAGGCTCCCTGCTCGTAAATTCGGTTCTTCTCGGCGCGCACGGCGCTCTCGATGTCGGCGTGCGATGCCACAACGTCGGATGCTTCCCGCACGATTTCGAGCGGTTCGCAGTTCTTTCCGGTGCCGTACCTGCTCCAATAGCGAGCGGTGGCCAGCACAAAGTCCGGTTCAAGGTAGTCGCGAATGCCCGCCTGCGAGGCGAAGCAGTTCAGCAGCTCGAGCTTCCTTTCGGTGAACCCGTCAATCGACACGAACCGGTTCGGCCGGAAATCAACCGTGGCAGACGGGCTCTGGAAGCACGCGACAGTCTTCACACGGCGCGTTGCCACCAGCGCAGCGCTGTGCACGGCCCGGTGGTCCTGGTGCCGGTCGTGGTCGCTGTGCGTGTACACGGTCGTCGGGTTGACCTCGGCCACCACCCGCTCGATGATTCCCACTGTCGGGTCAGCGTTGCTAATCGCGGTGTCGGGCAGGTCCTCGAGAAACAGTCGCGCTCCGAGCATCTCCGCCGACGCGAGCGACTCGTGCTGGCGGCCATCTGCCTCTCCGCCACGTGATCCGCGCGAGAGCGTCAGAATCGCCACCGTATCCCCCGCAGCACGGTGCGCGGCCAGCAGGCCGCCAACACCGATTTCCACGTCATCGGGGTGCGCTCCGATGGCCAGAACAATATTTCGATGAACGGATGCCTGTGCGCGGCGAAATTCTTCGGCCAGACGCGTGGCCACACCGACGAGCTCTTTCGATGCGATTGGTTTCGTGAGGAACTCGTCGGCGGCGTTACGCAGCGCAGAAACCGCGTAGTTCACCGACACGTGTGCGGTCATCACGACAACCGGTGTTCCGGGTTGCGCATCACGGACCTGGGCAATGAGGTCCAGTCCGCTGAGCCCGGGCATTTCGATGTCGGTGATGACGACGTCGGGGTGAAATTGCCGGGTCGCCTCAGCGGCGAGAAGCGGGTCAGATAACGCGCGAACGTCGAACCCCCGGCGCGTCAGAAGCGTCTGCACATAGAACAGCACATCGGGATCGTCTTCGACCACGATGGCACGGAACGATTGAGTTATCACTGGTCTCCCCTCAAAGGCCATGCGACCACTCTAGGGGTCAGGTGGCATCGTCAACTCCGTTACACCAATTGGGCGCGGCACACCACCGGTCGACTCTCATTGCCGCTTATTCCGGATAACCGGCATACTCGTGCTTACGCAGAACGGTCGACCGCCGTTTGGTATGCACGGGCAGAGGAGCACGCCACGATGACTGACGAACCCGAGATCGAGATCGAGATCGAGCCAATCGAAATCACGTACGACGAAGATCTCTATCCGGCGCGTCCCAAGCGCCTCCGCCCGCGCTCAAACATGCGGGCGAGCAGCATTCGCCGGTCATTTTCCGATCCGCGTTCTGCGGACGCATCGAACCCCTCGTACGTCGAGTGGCTGATCCGGCAATCCATGCTTCGCGACGCCGAGGTCCTCGGCCGCGGTCTCTCCGGCCAGCCAAGCATGTGGCGCAACCCCTACGCGCGACCTGACGCGCGGCGAGCCATCCAGACGGCGTCGGTCTGGTTCACGGCATACCCAATTTCGCTCATCACCGCCTCCGGGCAGTCCTACCTCGCTGCCCTCGGCGACGAGGAACTGTGGAAGGCGTTCCAGAAGATCGGCATCACTGCCGTGCACACCGGGCCGGTCAAGCAGGCCGGCGGCATCACCGGCTGGACGAGCACCGCAAGCGTCGACGGTCACTTCGACCGCATCAGCACCCAGATCGACCCGGCGTTCGGTTCCGACGACGAATTCCGTCAGCTCTCCGATGTTGCCGACCAGTATGGCGGAAGCGTCATCGACGACATCGTCCCGGGTCACACTGGCAAGGGCGCCGACTTCCGACTGGCCGAAATGGGGTACAAGGACTACCCGGGCATCTACCACATGGTCGAAATCCCGGAAGAAGACTGGCACGAACTCCCCGACGTTCCCGAGCACCGCGATTCGGTCAACCTGGATCCGGCGACAGAAGCACGCCTCGCCGACCTGGGGTACATCATCGGCCAGCTGCAGCGGGTCATCTTCTACTCCCCCGGCCACAAGGAAACAAACTGGAGCGTCACGGCCCCGGTCCTCGGCGCCGACGGCCGAACCCGCCGCTGGGTGTACCTGCACTACTTCAAGCAGGGCCAGCCCTCGATCAACTGGCTCGACCCGACCTTCGCCGGCATGCGCCTGGTCATCGGCGACGCGCTGCACTCCCTGGGTGACCTCGGCTCGAGCGCACTGCGTCTCGACGCCAACGGATTCCTCGGCGTGGAGAAGAGCGCTGAGGGGTCACCGGCCTGGTCTGAGGGCCACCCGCTCTCCGAGGCGGCCAACCACGTCATTGCGAGCATGGTGCGCAAAGTCGGCGGTTTCTCCTTCCAGGAGCTCAACCTCACGATGGAGGACATTCGCGACACCGGCCGTGTCGGCGCCGACCTTTCCTACGACTTCATCAACCGACCCGCCTACCAGCACGCTCTGGCCATGGGCGACACGGAGTTCCTCCGGCTTACCCTCCGCACCTCACTCTCCACCGGTGTCGAGCCGGTCAGCCTGGTGCACGCCCTCCAAAACCACGACGAGTTGACCTACGAGCTGGTGCACTGGGCAACACTGCACCGCAACGACGTCTACCCGTTCCGCGACGAGGACATCACCGGGGCGCAGCTTGCCGAAACCATCAGGGCTGACCTGGTGGAGAAGCTCACCGGCGATGCTGCCGATTACAATCTCGTTTTTACGACCAACGGAATTGCGTGCACGACAGCATCCGCTATCGCAGCTGCCCAGGGATTGACGACGCTCGACGCCATCACCGAAGAGCACATCGACAACATCCGCAAGGCTCATCTTCTTCTCGTCATGTTCAACGCCTGGCAGCCCGGGGTGTTCGCACTGAGCGCCTGGGATCTGCTGGGCATGCTGCCGTTGCCGTCCGAGCAGGTGAAGGACCTCATCGCCGAAGGTGACACGCGCTGGGTACACCGGGGCGCGCACGATCTGATGGACTCCGAACCCGAAGCGAATTCTTCCAGTTCGGGGATGCCTCGTGGCCGTTCGCTGTACGGTTCGCTTCCGCATCAGCTCGACGATGAGAACTCATTCGCCAGCCAGGTCGCTCGTATTCTCGAGACCCGCAGCACGCTCGGACTCGACATCGGCACGCAGCTCGACATCCCGGACGTCGCCCACCCCGGGATGCTCGTGATGGTGCACCGGCTCGACGGTGGCGACCCGACCCTCGAGGACGCACGGCTCCAGGTGACCGTTCTCAACTTCACGGGTGAGACGATCGAAGGAACCGTGCGATCATCTGCGCTCACGCCGCGACGGATCGTCTACAACGCCCAGACCGGTGAGGAGATCGGTCACGTCGACGACCTGCAGAGCTTCACCGTGCGCCTCGAACCGTATGCAGGATTGTTCCTGCTCGGTCGGGACCCGGATGAGGAGCCCATCGAACCGATGGACGCTCTCGTCGAGAACTGATCTCTCCCGCGCCGCACAGCAGAGCCTCGCTTGCCGGGGCTCTGCTGCGTTAACCGGTGACCGCCGAGCAGCATCATGCAGTGATCTGAGCGGATGCCCGTTCATCGGCATCGAAGCGCACCTGACGAACACGGCGGGCCGGCCGACAGTATGACGAGAAGCCGAACCCAAGACGCCTCACTCGTTTCAAGGATCAACCATTAACACCCCTCCGTTTCCGCTCCGTGCACAGCGCCGCGGAAGCCTGCCACGACGGGCTGCAGTCATCGTTGCAGTCGTTGCGGTGATCGCCGTCGTTCTGGCCACGGGGGCCGTGCTGTCTGCGCGTGCGGATGCGCCGGTCTTCAACGCCGGAAACATCATCGATGACGCGGTCTTCTACAACGCGCAGTCGATGACCGAGAGCGAAATCCAGAATTTTCTCGACGACAAAGGCAGCGCCTGCGAGGCCACCGATTGCCTTCGGGCAGCGACCTTCGCCACCACCCCGAGACCTGCGGATGCGATGTGCTCGCGATACAACGGCGGGTCGAGGGAGTCTGCTGCCCGCATTATTTCCTCGGTCGCAACCGCCTGCGGCATCAACCCGCAGGTGCTTCTTGTCCTGATGGAGAAGGAGCAGGGTCTCGTTACGACGACGAGGCCCACCGAACGGAAGTACACCATCGCGATGGGCTACGGATGCCCCGACACGGCCCCGTGCGACAGTGAATACTTCGGATTCTTCAACCAAGTGTACAAGTCAGCGTCCCAGTTCATTCGTTACACCAACCCGGAGGGTACGTCGAAAGCGTTCACTCAGTACGCTCCCGGAAAAAGGGTCGCCATTCGATGGTCACCCACCGCGTCATGCGGCTCATCTGAGGTGCACATCGAGAATATGGCGACGGCTTCTCTCTACACCTACACTCCGTACCAGCCGAACGCGGCCGCACTCGCGGCGGGGACGGGTACCGGAGATGCGTGCTCCGCCTATGGAAACCGCAACTTTTTCAATCTCTTCACGACGTGGTTCGGATCGGTCCGCGCGGGTTCCACGCCGGTCGCGCAGCGGGGGCCGTTGCGTTTCAGCACAGCGCCAGAGCTGTCTCAGGCTGCTGACGGTCTGGGCGTCGCGACCAGCGAAGTGCTGACTTATACCGACGGCGGAATCGGCCAGGCATTCACATCGGGCTGGGCGTACTGGGAAAAGTCTACCGACACCGCAACGGCGACCACCGGCGACCTCGGTGAGGCGTACAACCTCACCGGAGGACCGGCGGGGTTCCTCGGATATCCCGCCAGCCCTGCCAAGGAGCACTCGCAGACGTTCCGGAATGGCGTCCTCTACTCGTCCACAGAGACGGGTGTGCGATTCGTTCTGCGAGACTTTCACTCAGCCCTCACTACGGCGGGCGGCGTCAGCGGTCCGCTCGGATACCCGACGACGAACACTCAGACACAAGGCGATCAGTCGAGCCAGTCTTTCGAACACGGATGGCTTCACCGCGCGTCGGCCGACGGCGAGATTATCGCTGTGACGGGCGCGATCGGTGATCTTTACGTGGTTGAGAACGGTCCATCCGGGGTGCTCGGGGCCCCCCTCGCACCCGCATCTGTCCTCTCGACCGGTTTGACACAACAAGAATTTGAAAACGGTATTGCCATCCATACCCCGGAGCAGGGCGCGCAATACCTCCTGACGGCAGCCGCCAACGTCTATGGTGAGCGCGGAGGGGCTGCCGGGTCCCTCGGATCACCCGCGGGCAGTACTGTGACGTACAAGAACGGAACGATCGGCCAGAAGTTCTCGAACGGGTGGCTGTTCATTTCCCGCCGAACCGGCATCCATCAGACCACCGGCACCATCGGCGAAACCTATGAACGCCTCGGTGGCCCGGATAGCGCCCTGGGCTCTCCCACTGACGCCGCGGACACTGCATCCGGCGTCACCCGTCAGCCGTTCAAGAACGGGGCCATTATTCAGGTGGGCGACACCGCCCACATGGTCCTCGACCGGGTCATTGCCCTCTATGACAAAACCAGTGAGACGCTGGGCGCGCCGGTAACCGATACCACCACGTACCCGTCAGGCAAGTCGGGTCAACAATTCGAACGCGGCTTCATCTATGTCTCTCAGGCGGACGGCGCGCGAATCGTCTCGGGGCTGATCGCTACCCGCTACGCGGAGCTTGGTGGGCCGGACGGTCAGCTCGGCATGCCAACAGGCGACGTTCGTACCGTCGACGGTCGCGGGCAGAGCCAGCAATTCAAGAACGGCGTACTCTATTCATCGCTTACCGGCGGCACGCACGTCATGACGGCTGAGTTCGCTGTCCAGCATCGACGCCTCGGCGGAGGACTCTCCGAGCTCGGCCACCCGACGGGCGATACCGTCTCCCACGAGGACGGAACGGTCACGCAAACGTTCCAACGCGGTGAACTCCGTTGGACGTCTCAAGACGGCTTCGAGGTGCTTTCTCGGCCGATTTCGCGTGGTTGAACTGCCGTTAACGGTTAAAGCTCGAGAGCGCGGTCGCCGCTATGTGTGGCTCTCACGGCGGCGTCTACTCATCGTGTAGAGCCGCTCGGCTCCCCACAGCAAAACGCCGATTCCCAGGAGCACAACCGCGATCCAGTACTGCCCCACCGGCCGCCCCGAAGTCCACGGGAGAACCAGATAAAGGCAGGTGAGTGTTCCGATAATCGGCAGGACCACCGGCGTCCGGAAGGTTTTGTGATCGACGGGCTGCCGACGCAGCACGAGCACAGCAACGTTCACCACGGCGAAAACGGTGAGGAGCAGCAACGAGGTTGTTCCGCCAAGCAACGCGACGATCGATCCCTCAGCGTCAAGTGAAACGTAGACGATCAGGCCGATGGCCAGTGCGCTGGTGAAGAGGATCGCCGCCCAGGGGGTGCGCCGCTTGGGCGCGACCTTCGACAGGAACGGCGGCAAGACCTGTTGCCGGCTCATGCCGTAGAGCAAACGGCTTGCCATCATCATGTTGATCAGCGCGGTATTGGCGACGGCGAACATGGAAATGAACGGGAGAAGGTCGTTGATGGGGAAACCCGGTGCCGCCGCCTCGACCGCAGTAACCAGAGGAGTCTCGCTGCCGACCAAATCACCGATGGGCACCAGAGCCACCACGGTGATCGAAACGAGGACGTAGATCACCGCCGCGATCCCAAGTCCCGTCAACATCATCTTGGGGAAGATCCGGCTCGGGTCTTTGGTCTCCTCGGCCATGTTGACCGAGTCCTCAAAACCAACCATCGCGAAGAATGCCAACGACGTGGCTGTGCTGACCGCGAGCAATACGTTCTTGTCCTCGGGAGTTTCGAACGCGACAACCTGCGACCAGTCAGCGTTACCGCCCGCGATTGCCCACATACCGATCAGGATGACGAGGAGAAGACCGGAGAGCTCCACGAGAGTCAACACAACGTTGAGCCACACACTCTCGGCGACGCCGCGCAGATTGACCACGGTGATCAGGACGATGAATGCGAGCGCGATGAGCATCGTCGTCACCGTCTCGTCAGGGATCCCGAAAGCCACGGCGAGGTTCGCCGCGAACGCGCGGGAGGCCGTTGATGCTGACGTGATTCCGGAGGACATCACCACGAAGCAGACGATGAACGTGAAGAAGTGGATACCGAACGCCTTATGCGTATACAACGCAGCGCCCGCTGCCTGAGGGTATTTCGTGACAAGTTCGAGGTACGAGAAGGCAGTCACCGTTGCCACGGCGAAGGCGAGCAGGAATGGGAGCCAGGCAGCGCCTCCCACTTCAGCGGCGACTTGGCCCGTGAGTGCATAGATGCCCGTGCCGAGGATGTCCCCGACGATGAACAGGAGCAGCAGTCCCGGTCCGAGCACCCTCTTCAGCTCGGGTTGTTCCGGTTCGACAGTCTTAACCACTTGGGTCCAGGACGGATCGCTCATTTGGGGCCTCCTTTGTCGAACCAAGATGAGCACACTTGAGTGCTGTGCAGCAACCCTCGGTGTGCGAGCGAACTACACGGCAGCACTTCTGGTAGAAGGCTCTCATGATGCCCTGCTGCGCAACAGGTTAAGGAGTATCGATCCTTCTGCTCTTCGAATTGCTTGCGGCGTGCCGCTCGTTGCCACTCGGGACAACGTCATTTCGGTCGGTCCAGTCGGCTTTCTTAGTGCATACGGGATATCCCGTGCTCGTCGATCGCGGCCAGCCCTTCCCGAAGATCGCGATGAGCTCGAGAATTTCGAGCGGACCCACGACGATATCAAGCGGGCTACGACCTCGGAGAGTTCCGGCCTCTGACTGATCGGCTATCACATCAGCGTCTCAGACGAGCGCTGGTGCCGTCCCGCCGCGAGGTGCTCGGCGCGTACTCCTAACCGCGAGCTGAATCACCGAGACGGCCTTCGGCCCGTAACATCTGCGTCAGGGCATCGAGCACGGCGACCTGCCCGCGAACGAGCTTTGTGCGGGCGTCTTCAAGCCCCACCCACCGCGCATCGTCCACCTCGGGGAATTCCTTCAACACCCCGGATCCTTTGGGCCATTCCAATTCGAAAGTGTTGCTCTGCACCCGATCAACATCGAAGTCTGCCTCCGCCGCAAAGACGGTTACGATCTTGCCCGAGGGCTGCGGGAATTTACCCAAACAGGAATAGGGCGCGTCAGGGGCTGGCACACCGATCTCCTCTTCAAACTCCCGCCGAGCCGCCACGAATGGGTCTTCTCCAGTGTCGAATTCCCCCTTCGGGATCGACCAAGCCGCGGCCTGCTTTCTTGCCCAAAACGGACCGCCCATGTGGGCGATCCACACCTTCAGCTCCGCCTCATCTGTCAGTCGGTACAGCAGGATGCCCGCGCTCGACACAACCACGGCGTCTCCTCTCCACCAGAGTTTCTGTTTCCGTAAGCTCTCCGGTGCGCAAACTTTATCTGTGTAGGCGGGACGCTACTCGCAGTAGCCCATCAAATCATGCGACCTCGTGGATCACGGGCCAAGTTGGAGGCTCCGTCCGCATGCTGCTGGAGGTTCCGTGCGCGCTGGCCACGACCCCAGCCACGCCGACGGTCCTCGGATGAAGGCTTCATCAAGCTGAGAGGCACCGGACCCGTAGCTCCAGCGCCTCTCGCCTCTCGTGCCGAGTCGCGGCTAACCCTGCTTTGCGATGTTTTCCTGCTCGGTCTTAAGCGAGGTACTCAGATCCTTGACATCGCTCTTCACAATCACGGCCGTGCCGCCCGAGTTTTCAATCACGCCGTCTGTGACAGCTTTCGTGTTCTGGTAGATCTCAACGAGCTTCTTGTACGTCTCGTTGTCCGCATCCTCAGCACGTGCGGCGAAGATGTTGACGTACGGAAGCGCATTGGGGTCGGACGGGTCGTCCTGTGCAATCGCATCGCTTGCTTCGAGACCGGAGTCGACGATGAAGTCGTTGTTGATGATTGCCGCTGCGACGTCGGGAAGGGACGTCGCCGTGAGGGTGGGGTCCAGTTCAGTGACTTTGACACGCGACGTCGATTCATCGATCTCGGCAACCGTTGAATAGGTGCTTCCACCTCCCGTGAGGGTTATCAAGTCGGCTGACTGCAGCACGAGGAGGGCGCGGGCCAGGTTGCTGGGGTC
This sequence comes from Okibacterium sp. HSC-33S16, assembly GCF_024171565.1. Classification (GTDB taxonomy): domain Bacteria; phylum Actinomycetota; class Actinomycetes; order Actinomycetales; family Microbacteriaceae; genus Mycetocola_A. The sequence goes on along the minus strand of NZ_JALJZZ010000001.1, from coordinate 587,893 downwards.
GTTCGGAACGGCGACGGTGGCACCATCCGGGATATCCTCCACGCTGTCGTACTGTGTCGAGTACAGGCCGAGCGGGTAGATCGCTGTCGACCCGACGGGGACGAGGTCCTCGTCATTGGCTTCGTTGAACTGCGCCAAGTAGATGATGTGCTGGAACTGGTTGAGGTCGAGTTCACCTTGGGCCAGTGCCGGATTCGGCTGGTTGTAGTCCGAGAAGTCGACGAGTTCGACGGTGATCCCTTCATCAGCTGCTGCGTCGACGTAAGTCTCCCAGTACGGGTCGCTCGCACCGACGACACCGATTTTGACGGTTTCGTTTTCAGCCGATGTGTCCTCGGAGGCACCGGCGCTTCCAACGCAACCCGCCAGGAGCGCTGCAAGTGGTACGACGGCCAGCGAGGCAAGGATGCGTATTTTGAGTTTCTTGGGGGATGACTTCGTCACGGTGGCTCCTATTTTTCGCGCTTGGGGTATGGGGTGCGGTGCATACCGTCAGATAGATGATTCGGAACCACACATCTCCGGGTTCGGGGTGTGGGTCATCCCGCATCGACTGTGGCTCTACAGCCAAAATATCTGGCGAAGCTTCGGATCCGGACCACGTTCGTCACGTTCCGTAACAGACCCTTTCGTCGCCAAGCCGCGCCGCCTCAGAACCTTCGGAGAGTAGCGACAGAAGTTGAGCGACCGAAGAGCGAGGCGGCCGCCACCGTCCCCGCAATTGAAGATATTTCTGGCCGGGATGAGGGCGGACCGGCTGACACCTCGGGTGCAGGCGAGGTCGACCAACCGCCTTACGAAGCGGGAGATGATAGACGCATGTCTTCCTTCATCGCACGCCCCTCAAATCCGACCGCCTGGGCCGCCTTCTGGTTCGCGCTGGCTGGCCTCGTGCTCATGCCTATCCCCCTGTTCATCGGGCTGATTCTTGGCGGCGGACTGTCCGTCATCGCCGCGATTCTGGCCGTTATTGCGCTCTTCAAGGGGATTGCGCGTAACGGCAAAGGCATCGCCCCCGTCGTATTCGCAGGGATCTTCATTGCAATCACGTGGGCCGGCATCTCGGTCGGCGGCGGCACGATCTGGTAGGGCGACTGACCGGCACGACCGCCGCGGACCGCGTCGATAGCCGGCGCCTTCAGTATCCAACTGGCGTGTTCTCAGCGAAGACGTCACGTGCCGTCAACTGCGCGTTGAGTTCAGTCGTGGCACGCGCGCCGCCGATGACGTTATTGCGTACAGGGCACGCGATATCGCTCACCCTTCCAGGGTTTCCGCGGCATCACGCAGAAGCTGCATGACTTTCTCTGCGGGCACCTCGCATGGTCTGAGAAAGTAGCCCTCAGAAGTAATCCACACGTTTGCGCCGAAATGCTCGCTGTCGCCGAGACGGTCGGCATCAAGGGACATGACCTTGCCGCCCGCTCGCGTTGTACGCGTGACACCCCAGTCCTGGCCTGCCATCCGTACCCGCGTCCAGCCCTCTGGTATCGCCCTGATCAGCGCGTCAAGCTCGTGATCCGGTTCTGCATTCATGCCCTCCATTCTCGCCCCTGAGACTGGCGAGCCCTGATGCATCAGGTGGGCGCCGGCGATTGCCCCGGTATCCAAGGCACTCTCGTACAGGCCACGAAGCGGTGACGAGGCAAGCAAAAACGTGGGAGGCGCCAACGACGGCGAAACAAAAAACCCCCGCCGAAGCGAGGGTCTTACTGCTGGGGTACCTGGACTCGAACCAAGAACAAATGAACCAGAATCATCCGTGTTGCCAATTACACCATACCCCAAGGGCCTTTAGGTATTACCCCCGGCCGAGAGTCAACTGTAGCCTAACCGCGACCCACTCTCAAATTGAGTCACGCACGATGGCAGCCGAGACCCGCGCACCGGCGCCTGCGGCGACGATGAGCTGCTCCGGTCCTGGTGGAGTGATGTCTCCAGCGGCATATAAGCCCGGGACATTCGTCCGGCCACCCTGATCCACGAGAAGGAGTCCCAGCTCGTCAGTTCGCGGCTGGAGGGCGTCCAGGTAGGAGTGAGTCGCGTGCCAGAGCGGCCGCACGAACCCCGCTGTGCGAGGAACGATCGTTCCATCGACGAGCTTCAGTCCGCTGAGCTGCCCGCGGTCTCCGACGAACTCAGCCACCTCGCGACGTTCGACGGGAATATTGCGATCCGAAAGCATCCGCTCATCGGAATCTGACACGATCCCCACACCGTTCGTGAAGACGATCACGTCGTCTGACCAGACCGTTGCGAGAAGTGCGCGTTCGTACAGATCGTCGCTCTCGCCAATGATGGCGAGCTCCTCCCCCACCTTTTCGTAACCGTCGCACTCGAAGCAGCTGTGCAGAGCGGTGCCGTAGTAGGCACGCATGTTGCCAATCGCCGGCAGCGTTTCGGTGAGCCCGGTCGCGACGAGCACGCGACGCGTCACCACGTCGCGATCAGCCGAGCCGCGGATGCCCTCGGCCTCGACCCGGAATCCGTCGTCGTGTGCAGTCACCCGCGTGACGCGGGCGAACTGCACGTCGGCGTTGGCATACCCGGCGACTTCCTCACGCCCGATCTTGCGCAACTCGAGCGGTGAGACACCGTCACGGGTGAGAAACCCGTGTGAAAACAGTGTGGCCGCGTTACGCGGGCGGTTTCCGTCGAGGAGGAGCACCCGCTTGCGAGCGCGCACGAGGTTCAGCGCGGCGGAGAGCCCGGCAGGCCCACCGCCGATCACGACGACGTCGAAGGTCTCGCTCACGACGCGAGGTGGGTCTTCAGTCGCTCGAGGCGTGCGAGAGCGTCAGCCTTGCCGAGGATGTGCATGGACTCGAACAACGGCGGGGACACCCGGCGGCCCGAGACGGCGACGCGGAGGGGGCCATAGGCAATGCGGGGCTTGAGCCCCAGCCCTTCGATCAGCGTCGCAGCGAGTGCGCCCTGGATGTTTGTCGCATTCCAGTCAGCATCGTTGATGTCGGCGAGAGCGGTGAGCGACGCATCGAGCACCTCGGTGGCATTCTGCGGAAGGCTTTTCAGCGCGTCGTCCTGATAAACGAAGCCCGTGGCATCCGTGAATAGGAATCCGAGCATTCCGGGAGCTTCGCCGAGCAAGGCGATGCGTTCCTGAACCAGCGGGGCCGCTTCGGCAAGGATGCGGCGCTGGTCGTCGGTGAGCGGTTCGGTGAGGATGCCCGCATCCACCAGGTACGGAATGGTGCGTTCTGCGAAGTCGTCAGCGGCCAGCAAACGAATGTGGTCGCCGTTGATCGACTCCGCCTTTTTCAGGTCGAAGCGCGCAGGGCTCGGGTTGACGTCGACAACATCGAACGCTGCGACCATTTCGTCGAGCGAAAACACATCGCGGTCAGCCGAGAGACCCCACCCGAGTAGTGCGAGGTAGTTGACGAGTCCTTCAGGGATGAAACCACGGTCTTTGTGGTGGAACAGGTTCGACTCGGGGTCACGCTTGGAGAGTTTTTTGTTGCCCTCACCCATGACGTAGGGAAGGTGACCGAAGCGCGGCACGAACGTGGTCAGTCCGATGTCGATGAGCGCGTGATAGAGCGCGATCTGTCGGGGGGTCGATGGCAGGAGGTCTTCGCCGCGGAGGACGTGGGTGATACCCATCAGAGCGTCGTCGACCGGGTTCACGAAGGGGTACAGCGGCTGCCCGTTCGGACGCACGACGACAAAGTCCGTGAAGGAACCGGCCGGGAAGGTGATCTCACCACGGACAAGGTCGTCAAAGCTCAGGTCGGAGTCGGGCACGCGGAGGCGAAGTGCTGGTGAACGACCTTCGGCGCGGAAGGCCTCCTTCTGCTCCTCGGTGAGGTCGCGGTCGAAGTTGTCGTATCCGAACTGCTTGGGGCGACCGGCAGCCGTGTTGCGGGCGTCGATCTCCTCGGCGTTCGAGAAGCTCTCGTAGACATGACCGGCATCCTTGAGCCGCTCGATCACATCGGAGTAGATGTCGAAACGCTGCGACTGGCGGTACGGACCCTGGTCTCCGCCGACTCCCTCACCCTCGTCCCAGTCAAGCTCGAGCCAACGCAGTGCGTCGAGGATCTGCTGGTAGCTCTCTTCACTGTCTCGCGCCGCGTCGGTGTCTTCGATACGGAAGATCAATTTGCCGCCGGTGTGCCGCGCGTATGCCCAGTTGAAAAGGGCCGTGCGGATCAGTCCGACGTGGGGCGTACCTGTCGGGGAAGGGCAAAATCGAACGCGAACGTCCGTGCCGGTGGCCGTGGAGAACTGGGGTGTAGTTGCGCTGGACATCAGGGTTAATCCTAGTCGCTCAACGCCCGGCGCCCCGGGGATACGCTAGACGGCGGCGTTCCTCAGAGTGCCGAGCCCGCCGATTTCCACCTCGACCACGTCGCCCGATACGATCGGCCCCACGCCCGCCGGTGTACCGGTGAGAATGACGTCACCAGGGAGAAGGGTGAAGACAGCCGACGCGTACGCGATGATCTCGGCAACCGAGTGGATCATGTCGGTGAGCGGCGCGTTCTGACGAACCTCACCGTTCACCCGGGTCTCGAGGCTTGCGCCGTCAAAGCTGAACTCGGTCTCGATCACCGGGCCGAGGGGGCAGAAGGTGTCGAAGCCCTTCGCTCGGGTCCACTGACCGTCGGAACGCTGGAGGTCGCGCGCGGTGACGTCGTTCGCGATGGTGTAGCCGAAGATGACACTGTCGGCGTCCTCAGCCCGCACATTCTTGGCGACAGACCCGATAACGACGGCCAGCTCGCCCTCGTGCTCGACCTGCCGGGACAGTGACGGGAGCGCGATGCGGTCGTTCGGCCCGATCACCGACGTGTTGGGCTTGAGGAATAGCAGCGGCTCTTCCGGGGCTTCCCCGCCCATCTCCTTGGCGTGGTCCGCGTAGTTCTTACCAACGCACACAACCTTCGACCGAGGAATCACCGGTGCCAAGAGAACGGCGTCGGCGAGCGGGACGCGCTCCCCTGTGGTCTCGAACCCCGAGAACATGGGGTCTCCCGCGAGAACGACAAAGTCCGTCTCGTCGAGGATTCCAAAGTTGATGGCGCCGTCGTGGCTGAAGCGTGCGATTTTCACAGGGATCCTTCTGTCGAATTAAGCGTCGAGCCGGTAGAGCCAGCCGTGGGTGTCTTCGCGGCGGCCGTACTGGATGTCGGTCAGTTCTTCACGAATGCTGAGGGTGAGCTCTCCCGGCTCGGCGTCGGGCGCTCCGATCGAGAAGTCCGGGCTCTTGAGCTCACCGATTGGGGTGATCACCGCGGCCGTACCGCACGCGAACACCTCGGTGATGTCTCCTGACTCGACGCCCTCACGCCATTCGTCGATGGTGACGGCGCGCTCTTCAACCGCGAAGCCGCGGTCGCGCACGAGCTGGAGGATGCTGTCTCGAGTCACGCCTTCGAGGATGCTGCCCGTGAGTTCCGGCGTGACGACCTTTCCGTCCTTGTGGACGAAGAAAATGTTCATGCCGCCAAGCTCTTCAATGCGGTTGTTCGACTCGGCGTCCAGGAAGAGTACCTGGGCGCAGCCGTTCTCGGCCGCTTCCTGCTGGGGCAGCAACGATGCCGCGTAGTTGCCGCCGCACTTGGCTGCACCGGTTCCCCCACGGCTGGCGCGGCTGTATGTGGTGGAAAGCCAAATCGATACCGGCTTCACGCCGCCGGAGAAGTAGGCGCCAGCCGGGCTCGCGATGACGTAATACCCGACGCGCTGTGCCGCACGCACACCGAGGAATGATTCGTTGGCGATCATGAACGGTCGGAGGTACAGGCTCGTGTCGTCACCGTCAGGAACCCAGTTAATGTCTGTGCGCACGAGTTGGGCGATCGACTCGATGAAGTCCTCGACGCTCAGCTCAGGAAGCGCGAGTCGTCGCGCAGATCGCTGGAACCGTTCCGCGTTCTTCTCCGGGCGGAAGGTCCACACAGATCCGTCGGCATGCCGGTACGCCTTGAGGCCTTCGAAGATTTCTTGGGCGTAGTGAAGAACGGATGCTGCGGGGTCCAATTGCAAAGGTCCGTACGGCTGCACCCGTGCGTCATGCCACCCCTCCTCGACGGTCCAGTCGATGGCGACCATGTGGTCGGTGAAGTGCTTTCCGAACCCGGGGTTGGCGAGAATGACTTCGCGTTCGGCCTCGGCGACAACACTGTCGTTCGGCCGCTGCTCAAAGCTGAGCGGGAAGTATTCGGTTTCTGTGTCTGCTGCGAGAGCCATGATTTCGATCCTTCGGTGAGCTGACGCTCAATGTTGCGTTTTGTCTAGTGTGCGCCGAGAGCGCGAGCGATCGCATCCCCGATTTCCGAGGTGCTGCGTGCGCGGGAATCCCGACCGGCAATGTCTGCGGTCACGGCTGTCGTTACCGCCGCTGATTCGTCAACGAGGCCCAGGTGCTCGAGCAGGAGCGCGACGCTGAGGATGGCGGCGGTCGGGTCCGCTTTCTGCTGTCCCGCAATATCGGGGGCTGAACCGTGGACCGGCTCGAACATACTCGGGAAGGCGCCATCCGGGTTAATGTTTCCCGAGGCCGCCAGCCCGATACCACCGCTGATTGCGCCGGCCAGGTCTGTAATGATGTCGCCGAAGAGGTTGTCTGTGACGATCACGTCAAATCTAGCAGGGTCCGTCACCATGAAGATCGTCGCGGCGTCCACGTGCAGATAGTCAACGGTGACCGTCGGGAACTCCACGGCAACCTCGTTCACGATGCGCTGCCACATGCCGCCAGCGAAGGTCAGCACGTTCGTCTTGTGGACGAGCGTGAGTTTGTTTCGCCGTTGGGCCGCCTGCGCGAAAGCGAACCGCACGACACGCTCCACACCGAATGCGGTGTTCACGGATACCTCATTGGCCACTTCATGAGGCGTCCCCTGGCGGATCACTCCACCGTTACCGACGTACGGCCCCTCGGTGCCCTCACGAACCACGACGAAGTCAACATCGCCGGCGTTCGCGAGCGGACTGGGAACGCCGGGATACACCCGCGTGGGCCGCAGGTTGACGTAGTGGTCGAGGGAAAAGCGCAACCGCAGCAGGAGCCCGCGCTCAATGTTGGCGTTTCTCAGTCGGGGGTCACCCGGGACACCGCCCACGGCACCGAGAAGGATGGCGTCGTGCGACGCGATGCTCGCGAGGTCGTCGTCGGTGAGAACGTCCCCGGTCTCGAGGAACCGGCCAGCACCGAGAGAGAACCACGTCTTCTCAAAGGTTGTCCCACTCGCCGCCGTGACAGCATCCAGCACCTTGATCGCTTCAGCGACGACCTCCGGTCCGATCCCATCTCCCGGAATGACTGCAAGCTTGACGGGACCGGGCATGTGCGCTCCATGGGTGCGAAAGGACAAGGATGACTGTGTTCCAGCCTACTGCGCCGCCTCGCCGCTCCCCCGCACGTTGCGGAGCGAGAGTGCACCGACCACGCCGGCGGCGACGATGAGTGCGAAACCGACCCAAGCGGCCAGGCCAACCCCGCTGTCGAACGCAACCCTGGCTGAGTCGAGCAGTCGCGCTCCGATCTCAGCCGGCAGTTCGGCTGCAACCGCCACCGCTCCCCCGAGTGTCTCGGCCGCCGCTCGCGACTGCTCGCCGGTGAGGCCGTCGGGCACGACGACCGCGTTTCGGTACGACGCCGTCAGGATGGTACCGAGCGTCGCCGTTCCGAGCACAGCACCCAGTTCGTACGCCGTCTCCGAGACGGCAGACGCTGCTCCCGCTTTGGCGGCGGGCGCATGGGCGAGGACGAGCTCATTCGAGACGGTCTCTGCCGAACCGATTCCCAAGCCGAGTGCCACAAAGCACAGGGCTATGCCGTTCGCGGAGACGTCGCCGCCGGTGAGGGCAATAGCCCCGTAGCCCAGGGCCGAGAAAGCAAGGGCCACCGGAATCACGATGGTGGGCCGAACGCGCGCCGCGATCGGCACGATGACCAGCCCGGCAACGATCATCGTCAGCAGGCCCGGAACGAGCGCGAATCCGGCAGCGAGGGGCGACAGTCCGAGCACGAGTTGCAGGTGCTGCGTGACGAAGAACAATCCACCGACGAGGGCGATGACGCTGAACAGGTTCACCACAATCGCGCCGCTGAACTGCGGAATCCGGAACAGTGCCATATCGAGCATCGGCGACTCAACCCGGAACTGCCGACGCACAAAGAGCACCCCGGCGACAACGCCAGCGGCAATGCAGGCCACCGCCAGAACGTCGAGCCCCTCTGTCGCAGCGTGCTTGATGCCGTACACCAGCGGCAGCATCGTGCCAAGCGACAGCACAATGCTCACTGGGTCAAGGCGGCCGGGGTTCGGGTCACGGGATTCGGGCACGAGCACTGGGGCGAAAACGAGCAGCGGCAGCAGCACGGGCACCGCGATGAGGAAGACGGAGCCCCACCAGAGCTGCTCGAGCAGCAGCCCACCGATGATGGGCCCGAGCGCACTCCCGGCGGCGAATCCGCTCGCCCACACCGCAATCGCAAGCCGGCGCTGGTCTCGGTCGGTGAAGATGTTGCGGATGAGCGACAGCGTCGACGGCATCAGCATCGCGCCGAAGAACCCCAGGATGGCCCGCGCCGTGATCAGCAACTCAATTGTGGGCGCGAAGGCCGCGATGAGCGACACGACGCCGAAACCCGCCGAACCGATGAGGAGCAGCCGCCGACGCCCGATCCGGTCCCCCAGGCTCCCCATCGAAACGAGCAGTCCAGCGAGCACGAGCGGGTAGATGTCGATCATCCAGAGCAGTTGCGTTCCGCTCGGCGTCAGATCTTCCGAAATGGCGGGCAACGCGAAATTCAGGACCGTGTTGTCCACGGAAACGAGCAGCACGGGCAACATCAGTACGGCAAGAGCCCACCATCCACGTGCCCCGACTCTCTCCGAAACGGAGGCCTGTTGCGTCGGAAGTGACGTGGTCATTGCGGAATTTTCCCTTCACAAATATGGCGTGCGCCTCGACCACTGTACCGGCTGGACGGTACAGTGAACAAGTGACCTCGAACCATGAACACGGAGATGAGCGAATGCCGCGGGCCGCTTCGACCCAGGAGCGCATCCTGATCGCCTATGAAGACCTCCTCCTTGAACTGGGTGAGCGAGGTGCCACTCTCGAGGCGGTCGCCTCCCGCGCCGGCGTCTCAAAGGGCGGCCTGCTCTACCACTTCGGCTCGAAGGAGGCCCTCTCCTCCGGGTTGGTGGAGCGGCTGCACCGGCTCACCGACGAGGACCTGGTGCTGATGATGGCGGCCCCGGCTGGACCGGTCGACTACCTCATCCGCACCTCGATCGACGCATCAAGCCCGCTCGACCGCGCCCTCATCGCCACTTCGCGCCTCGCTCAGGCGGCAGACGCTCGCGCTGGCGAAGCCCTCGCAAGCATCCGGAGCCAATGGCTGGCAGTGATCACCGAGGCGGTTGGCGACCCGGCCACGGCCCGCGCCATCGTACTTGTGAGCGACGGCCTCTATTTCAACTCGGCCATGCGCGGCATGGGAACGCCCGACCCCGCCGACGTGTCTGCCGAGGGCATCGACAGCCTTCTCACAGTTCTCGACCGATTCTCCACCCCTAGCGTGGATTAATCCTCCGCCAGTACTGTGTCGGCAGACCGGTTTCGATCGGTCGTGAGTGGATCCACCGCGGATCCTCCGATTAGAGGAGCAGCACCATGAGTATTGGTTTGGGAATCTTCCTGATCGCGGTTGGCGCGATTCTCACCTTTGCCGTCAACGTATCGGTCGAGTGGGTCGACCTCGACCTCATTGGTTACATCCTGATGGGCGCAGGGCTCGTCGTCTTCATCGTCGGCCTCGCGCTGATGACCCGCAAGCGTCGCTCGGTCGTCACCAACCGCAGTACCGTCGACCCCGCCACCGGCGGACGCATTGACACCGCGGAGCGCAACGACACGCTCTAGCCGGCACAGACAAAGGGAGGGCAACCGCGGTTGCCCTCCCTTTGTCTGTGCGTGTAGCTACTCGGTGATGTCGATCTCACGAAGTACCGTCGCGTCGATGTCGGCGCGCACAGCTTCGAGGATCTCATCGGGTACCGGCGAATCGACGGTCAGAACGCTGAGCGCCTGTCCCCCGGCCTCGCGGCGTGCGACCTGCATACCGGCGATGTTGATGGATGCTTCGCCGAACCGCCGACCGTAGACCGCGACAATTCCCGGACGGTCGGTGTAGAGCATCACGATGTGGTGGCGTGAGATCGGAACCTCAACGTCATAGCCGTTGATCTCGACGAGCTTCTCAATCTGCTTGGTACCGGTCAACGTTCCAGACACCGAAACCTGTGACCCATCGCTCAACGCACCGCGCAGGGTGATGACGTTGCGGTATTCGTTGCTTTCGGCATCCGTGATCAATCGAACGACAATGCCGCGCTGCTCCGCAAGCAGCGGCGCGTTGACGTACGACACCGTCTCGCTCACGATGTTGGTGAAGATGCCCTTGAGGGCAGCCAGCTTGAGCACGCTCACGTCGTAGTCGTTGAGCTCGCCGTGAACCTCGACGTCGGCGCTCGTGAGCGGCGAGGTGGTCAAGGACGCGAAGATCTGGCCCAGCTTCTCGACGAGCGGAATGCCCGGACGCACGTAGGGGTCGATGACGCCGCCCGCAACGTTGACCGCGTCGGGAACGAGCTCGCCGCCGAGGGCAAGGCGCACAGACTTCGCGACCGAGACACCTGCCTTTTCCTGTGCTTCTTCGGTCGATGCGCCGAGGTGCGGGGTAACGATGATGTTGGGCAGCGAGAGAAGCTTCTCGTCGGTGGGCGGCTCCGAGACGAACACGTCGAGGCCAGCGCCGGCAATCGTGCCGGAGACCAGAGCGTCGTAGAGCGCGTCTTCGTCGATGAGTCCACCGCGAGCCACGTTGACGATGTATGCGCTCGACTTCATCAGCCCGAGCTGTTCGGTGCTGATCATCCCGGTGGTCTCAGGGGTCTTCGGCATGTGAATGGTGATGAAGTCAGCCTGAGCGAGGAGCTCGTCGAGGGTCACCAGCTGAACGCCGAGCTGCTGGGCCCGAGCACTTGTGACGTAGGGGTCGTACGCGATGACGTTGGTGCCGAAGGCCTGCAGTCGCGCCGTAATGAGGGCCCCGATGCGGCCGAGGCCGATGATGCCGATGGTCTTCTCGTAGAGCTCCGTGCCGGTGTACTTCGAACGCTTCCACTGCGAAGCAGCGAGAGCGTTGTGCGCCTGCGGGATGTGCCGGGCGAGGCTCAGGATGTGGCCAACGGTGAGTTCGGCGGCCGAAATGATGTTCGAGGTCGGTGCGTTCACGACCATGACGCCGGCCGTGGTGGCCGCCTTGATGTCGACGTTGTCCAGTCCGACGCCGGCACGCGCGATCACCTTGAGATTCGGGGCGGCGGCGATGGCTTCCTCGTCGACCTTGGTCGCCGAGCGCACGAGAACCGCGGACGCGTCCGCAAGCGCAGCGAGGAGAGCCGGACGGTCTGTGCCGTCGACGTTCCGGACGTCAAAGTCGGGCCCGAGGGCATCAACGGTCGCTGGGGAGAGTTCTTCGGCGATCAACACGACCGGTTTTGACACAGATGAATCCTTTGTTTGCAACGGGGATGGTGTCGGGCGCTGCAGCGGTCGGAGCGCTCGTACTTGAACTTTACTCGGTTGGAATGGCGTATTACGTCAGCAGCTGGCCCGCACCGAAGAGCGCAACGATGTCCAGAGCGATCACAGCGGAGACACCGAGGCCGGTGAGGTAGAGCAGTATTTGGGCGAGCAGGTCCCTGCGCCGCCCCAGTCGAAACGCCAGGAGGAAGAGCGCAATCGGCACCAGGATGTTGGTGCTGAGGACCACCCACCCGAAGACCGAGATCGCGGTCTCCGTCCCTGAGACGAGCCAACTGATGCCGATAACGTTGCCGACTGCTTCCCACACGTCATAGGCGAAGAGGAGACCAAAAATAACGGCCAGCGTTGTCGTGACCCACCGTGGGACGCGACGAGACGGCGTATCGACGACGGGCACTTCCGCGCTCATGCGCCACCTCCGACGAGGAACGGAACGGGTACGAGGACAAGAACGCCGATTCCCAGCGCGATCAGCCTCATCCGGGAGGATGCTGCTGCCCGGGTCAGCCACAGTACGGTCCCGAACCACAGGGCGGGCGCGAGCACAGCCAACCACAGTCCTGCGGTGTACATCGCGCTTCCGACGATGTCAGAGGGCGCCGCCCCATCACGCTGGGCGGCGACAAGCCAGCCGATGACGTACAGCAGGTAGACCCCTCCAAGGACTCCATGCACAACCAGGGAAACCGATCCCATTTGGGTGCGCGGCGGTGTTGCGTCTGCCGTCTTGACGGTTGTGCCCGTTTTTCCCACGACTTTCCACCCTGACGCGACCCGCGGTGTCGGCGATTCAGTCGGGGTGGAACGACCGGGTGGCGTGGTTTGCGCTGGTTCGTCGTCACCGGCCCAGGTCAGTGCATCGTCGTCAGTGCCATCCGTGCTCATGATTTACAGCGTAGCCGTTTGCTCGCACCCACGACCCGCATCCCGGCCGGCTACACACGCCAGCGGAACGAGTCCAGAAGCGAACATCGAGTGGAGGGAGGCCGTGTTTCAGAAAGCAGCATCACCGTCGCCGAACCTGTCGCGAAAGAAGACCACGACTACTGGCCCGCTTTCCTCACCCGACTTTTCCTAGTTCGACCACGGGTGCTTCGGGCTCTTCATTCATTGGGGCATTTGCGCGGTGCATCTCCCCGAGCACGACCAGCCCAACCAGCACACTCGGCCGACGGGCCTCGGGGACAACACCGTGACCCTGCACGTGCCGGTCCGACGGCCAGCGACACCGGTACCGGTACCGGTACCGGTACCGGTACCGGTCATCGAAGTGTTCCTCAGCAGGGCTTAAGCGACCTCGCCGGTTCAACCTGATGCACGTCGCACAAACGGCTCCTGCCCGAAGGCAGGAGCCGTTTACTGTTGGGAGTGCTGACTAACGCGCGACGGAACCGTCGGTGTAGTCGTCATCGTTCGACGCGTTCCACGCGAAGAGCTTGCGCAGCTCGCGGCCGGTCTCTTCGATCGGGTGAGCCTCGCCCTTGGCGCGCAGCTCGAGGAACTCTGGAGCTCCGGCATCCTGGTCGTCGATGAACCGCTTCGCGAACGCACCGGACTGAATGTCGGCGAGAACGGCCTTCATGTTCTCCTTGACCGACGGGTCGATGACTCGGGGGCCGGAGACGTAGTCACCGTACTCAGCGGTGTCGGAAACGCTCCAACGCTGCTTGGCGATGCCACCCTCCCACATGAGGTCAACGATGAGCTTGAGCTCGTGGAGAACCTCGAAGTAGGCGACCTGCGGCTGGTAGCCAGCCTCGGTGAGAACCTCGAAGCCGTACTGGACGAGCTGTGAGGTGCCACCGCAGAGAACGGCCTGCTCACCGAACAGGTCGGTCTCGGTCTCTTCGGTGAAGGTCGTCTTGATGCCACCGGCGCGAAGTCCACCGATAGCCTTGGCGTAGCTGAGGGTCAGCGGCCACGCGTTGCCCGATGCGTCCTTCTCAACGGCAACGATAACGGGAACGCCGCGGCCAGCTTCGTACTCACGGCGAACGGTGTGGCCTGGTCCCTTAGGCGCAACCATGAGAACGTCGACGCCCTCAGGAGCTTCGATGTAACCGAACCGGATGTTGAAACCGTGGCCGAAGACGAGTGCCTTACCCTCGGACAGTTTGTCCTTGATGGACTCGGCGTAAATGGTGCGCTGGAACTGGTCCGGCGCGAGAATCACGATGACGTCGGCCCAGGCGGCTGCGTCGGAAACGCTCTTGACGACGAAGCCCTGCTCTTCAGCCTTGGCGATCGACTTGGAGCCTTCCTTGAGGCCAATGACGACCTCGACACCCGAGTCGCGGAGGTTCAGTGCGTGGGCGTGCCCCTGCGAACCGTATCCAACAACGGCAACCTTCTTGCCCTGGATGATCGAGAGGTCGGCGTCAGCGTCGTAAAAAATCTCAGCCACTTATTTATCTCCTTGTTGTTGAGGTTGTGATGCGGCGGACCGTGCTCTGCACGGACCACTCGCCATTTAGTTCTTGAATACGCGTTCAGTGATGGATTTGGAGCCACGCCCGATGGCCAGGAGGCCGGACTGCGCCATCTCCTTAATGCCGTATGGTTCGAGCACTTTAAGCAGGGCGTTCGTCTTTCCCGAGTCCCCGGTCACCTCGATCACAACGGCGTCCGTGGCGACGTCGACAACTCGTGCACGGAAGAGATTGACCGCTTCGAGTACCTGGGACCGCGTGGTGTTATCCACACGAACCTTAATGAGAAGGTGCTCGCGCTGTACCGACTGGGCAGGGTCCAGCTCAACAATCTTGATCACGTTGACCAGCTTGTTGAGCTGCTTCGTGATCTGTTCAAGTGGGAGGCCTTCGACGGTGACGACGACGGTGATCCGGCTGAGCCCGGGAACTTCGCTCTTACCGACGGCGAGGGATTCAATGTTAAATCCGCGTCGTGCAAAGAGTCCGGCAACGCGGGTGAGCAGACCTGGCTTGTCCTCGACGAGGAGGCTCAATACATGGGTGGTCATCTTTAGGCCTCCTCATCGAACGACGGACTGTGATCCCTGGCGTATTGGACGTAGCTGTTGCTGACGCCCTGGGGAACCATGGGCCACACCATCGCGTCGGCGCTCACCACAAAATCGATCACGACGGGGCGGTCGTTGGTATCCAACGCAAGCTGGATGGCCGCGTCCACCTCGTCAGCCGATGTCACCCGAATGCCGAGGCAGCCATAGGCCTCCGCGAGCTTCACGAAGTCAGGTATGCGGATGGTGTCGTGCCCGGTGTTGAGGTCTGTATTTGAGTACCGGCCGTCGTAGAACAAGGTCTGCCACTGGCGAACCATGCCGAGTGACGAGTTGTTGATGATCGCCACCTTGATCGGGATCTTGTTAATGGCGCAGGTAGCGAGTTCCTGATTGGTCATCTGGAAGCACCCGTCGCCGTCGATGGCCCACACCACACGATCGGGTTCCGCGACCTTGGCCCCCATAGCCGCAGGCACGGAGTAACCCATGGTTCCTGCGCCGCCGGAGTTCAGCCACGAGTTGGGACGCTCGTACTTGATGAACTGGGCTGCCCACATTTGGTGCTGACCGACACCGGCCGCGTAAACACCCTCAGGCCCGGTCAACTGGCCGATTCGTTCGATGACATGCTGAGGCGCAAGCAGACCGTCGGTCGGTTCGGTGTAACCCAATGGGAACTCTTCGCGGAGGCCGTTGAGGTAGCTCCACCACGCCTCGATGTCGGGGGTCGTCTCCTGACGAGCCGACGTAAACGCCGCGGTGAGGTCGACGATGACGTCCTTGGCATCGCCGACGATCGGCACGTCGGCCGTGCGGATCTTGGAGATCTCAGCGGGGTCGACGTCGACGTGGATAACTTTGGCGTGTGGCGCGAAGAGAGCAGTCTTGCCCGTCACACGATCATCGAACCGAGCGCCGAGAGCGACGATCAGGTCGGATTCCTGCAGCGCGAGAACAGCGGGTACAGTTCCGTGCATTCCAGGCATTCCCAGGTGCTGCGCGTGTGAGTCGGGGAACGCTCCCCGTGCCATGAGCGTCGTCACGACCGGAGCGCCGCTCAGCTCTGCCAGCTCGAGAAGCTCGGCGGAAGCCTCGGCACGAATGACTCCTCCACCGACGTAGAGCACGGGCTTCTTCGCGTCGACCATCAACTGAGCTGCGGCTTGAATCTGCTTGCCATGCGCCTTCGTCACCGGACGGTAGCCCGGAAGGTCGATCTTCGGCGGCCAGATGAACGGGACAGTGTCCTGCTGTGCGTCCTTTGTAATATCCACGAGCACGGGGCCCGGCCGACCGGTAGAGGCAATGTGGTACGCCGCCGCAATGGTCGAGGGGATGTCTGCCGCGTCGGTCACCAGGAAGGAGTGCTTCGTGATCGGCATGGTGATGCCGACGATGTCCGCTTCCTGGAATGCGTCGGTCCCCATCAGGGTTGAGAACACCTGGCCGGTGATCGCGAGAAGCGGCACCGAATCCATGTGCGCGTCCATGATGGCCGTGACAAGGTTGGTCGCGCCTGGCCCCGAGGTGGCGATCGCGACGCCCACCTTCCCGGTGGAGGCCGCATAACCCTCGGCAGCGTGGCCGGCACCCTGCTCGTGACGGACAAGGATGTGACGGATTTTCGTCGTGTCCATCAGCGGGTCATAGACGGGAAGGATCGCGCCGCCGGGCAGGCCGAAGACGTCGGTGATCCCGATCAGTTCCAGGGTACGAACGACAGCCTGTGCTCCTGTGAGGAGTTCTGGCGTCTGCGCGTCGTTAGTGTGAGCAGCTTTGAGAGTGGATGGCGATATGGCGGGAGAAGAATCCGCAGGCATCGTATGGGTTCCCTTGTTGAGTAGAGATCTGAATCGAGGCGTCACACTATCCAGTGATCGCACCCTCCGCGGCGGAGTGCACGAGCTTGGAGTATTTCGCGAGGACGCCACGGGTATAGCGCGGGGGAAGCGGTGCCCAGCCAGTGCGGCGGGCTGCAAGCTCTGTTTCGTCGACAAGTAGGTCGAGCGACCGAGCTGCGATATCGACCCGTATCAGATCACCATCGCGCACGAAGGCGATGGGACCAGCGTCCACCGCTTCGGGTGCTATGTGGCCGATGCAGAGGCCGGTTGTGCCGCCTGAGAATCGACCGTCCGTCAATAGTAGTACATCTTTTCCGAGCCCAGCGCCCTTGATGGCTGCCGTGATGGCGAGCATCTCTCGCATACCAGGGCCACCCTTCGGTCCCTCATACCGGATGACGATAACGTCGCCAGCGACGATCGAGCCCTCGGTGAGAGCATCCATGGCCGCACGCTCACGTTCAAAGACCCGCGCAGGGCCTTCAAAGATGTCAGCATCGAACCCGGCCGTCTTCACGACGGCACCTTCGGGAGCGAACGAACCGCTGAGAACCGTGATACCGCCGGTCGCGTGGATGGGGTTATCCAGCGTGCGGATAACTTCACCATCAAGCGGCATGGGGTTCAGCTCCGCGAGGTTCTCAGCAACAGTCTTGCCGGTGACCGTAAGGCAGTCGCCGTGGATCAGGCCGGCGTCAAGCAGGGCCTTCATCACAACGGGCACTCCGCCGTGGCGGTCGACGTCATTCATGACGTACTTGCCGAATGGCTTGAGGTCACCGATATGCGGCACCTTGTCGCCGATGCGGTTAAAGTCGTCCAGCGTCAGGTCGACCTCGGCTTCGCGAGCGATCGCGAGCAGGTGCAGCACAACGTTGGTAGATCCGCCGAATGCCATAGCGACCGCGATTGCGTTCTCAAAAGCCTTTTTCGTGAGGATGTCACGTGCGGTGATTCCGAGACGGAGCATGTTGACGACGGCCTCACCTGAGCGGTGCGCGAAGTAGTCCCGGCGACGGTCAGCCGAGGGCGGTGCAGCGGACCCCGGCAGGCTCATTCCAAGTGCTTCGGCAACGGATGCCATCGTGTTGGCGGTGTACATACCGCCACAGGCGCCTTCGCCCGGGGCGATGGCGCACTCGATGCGCTTGAGGTCTTCCTCGCTCATCGTCCCGGCCTTGCAGGCACCGACGGCTTCGAACGAGTCGATGATGGTGACATCTTTTTCTGTACCGTCGCTGAGCTTCACCCAACCCGGCGCGATGGAACCGGCGTAGAGAAAGACGCTGGCCAGGTCGAGACGGGCCGCGGCCATGAGCATTCCAGGCAGCGATTTGTCGCAGCCGGCGAGAAGCACGGTGCCGTCAAGACGCTCGGCCATCACGACGGTTTCGACGGAGTCGGCAATAACCTCGCGGGAGACCAGGGAGAAGTGCATTCCCTCGTGCCCCATGGAAATGCCGTCAGAAACGGAGATCGTTCCAAACTGCAGCGGGTATCCGCCACCTGAGTGAACGCCTTCCTTGGCGCCCTGAGCGAGCCGATCGAGCGACAGGTTGCACGGGGTAATTTCGTTCCAGCTTGAGGCGATACCAATCTGGGGTTTGTCCCAGTCTTCGTCGCCCATTCCAACGGCACGGAGCATTCCGCGCGACGTTGTGGCTTCGATTCCGTCTGTTACTGCTCTACTGCGAGGTTTCAGGTCGATCTCTGACATAGATCGAGTCTAGAACCTCGAACATGCCCTGAAATTCATCGGCCGGTTGCAGCGCGGTCCTCGGCGAGCCTTGCAAGGACAGCAGCCACCTCGGAAGGCGACGCAACACGGTACTTCGCCCCCGTCTCTCCCTCTCCACATTTGAGGGCGAGATCGCCAGCGCCCAGCGCGGCAAAGCCGTCCTCATCCGTCACATCGTCACCGGCGTAGAGGACCGCCGTGGCGCCGGTGTAGTCGCGAAGATGCCGAATTGCGTCACCTTTCGTCACAGAGAGAATGGAGAACTCGAGAACGTCCTTGCCGTCGCGCACCGTCACCGGAAGTCTTGTTTTGGTGACGGCGTCACGAGCCGCGTCGGCGGCGAGGCGTTCCTTTTCAGCAGACAGGCCCCGGGTGTGCAGCGCGAACCCGGCCGGCTTTGCCTCCACCCAGGTTCCTGGGTGAGCCGAGCTCACTGAACTCAGGGCAGTCGACAGGGTATGGACGCGGGCGCGTTCGTCTTCACTGAGCGGCGGATGAGTGTCAACACCGTCGAACCGGTACTCGGCGCCGTGTGACCCGACGAGGAGGATCCCATCCGCGGAACCGGCCACCCGTTGCAGACTATCGATGGCGCGACCTGAAACGTATGCCACCGTCGTGTGTGACACCTCCAGCAGGGCAGCGACAGCCTGTCGCGCTTCGGGGATGGCCCGCGAGTCATCAGGGTTGTCGACGAAGGGGGCCAGGGTGCCATCGAAGTCGAGCGCGACGAGCAAGTGCTCTGTTTCGGCCAGTCCGGTCAGCGCAGCTTCGAGTTCGGCGGGGATGGCAGTCATCGCCTGTCATCCGGGTACTCGTGCGAGACCGGGTGCCTGGTCGTCGCGTGCTTCAGCTCCTCGAGGAAGACGCGCGACCACTTGATCACGTCGTTCTCGAGGACCCGTTTGCGCAGGGCACGCATTCGGCGACGCTTTTCGGTGGCGGGCATCTCGATCGCCCGGAGCACGGCGTCCTTGACCCCTTCAATGTCGTGGGGGTTGATGAGGAGCGCCTGGCGCAGATCGTCGGATGCTCCGGCAAACTCACTGAGGATCAGAACACCGCCCAGGTCGGCCCGCGTGGCTACGTATTCCTTCGCCACAAGGTTCATGCCATCACGGAGTGCCGTCACGAGCATGACGTCAGCCGCGAGGTACAGGGCAACCATTTCTTCCCGGGGGTATCCCTGGTGCAGGTAGTTGACGGCGGCGTGCCCGATCGATCCGAAGTCACCGTTGATGCGGCCGACGGTGAGTTCAATCTCGTCGCGAAGCTGCATGTAGCTGGCTACCCGCTCACGGCTCGGACTGGCGACCTGGACCAGCGTGACGTCCTGCACGTCGAGACGCCCCTCGGCGAGGAGCTCACCAAATGCTTTGAGCCTGTGGCCGATGCCCTTGGTGTAGTCGAGCCGGTCAACACCGAGCATGATGGTCTTCGGGTTGCCGAGTTCTTCGCGGATCTCTCGAGCCCTGGCCTGCACCTCGGGCTTCTGCGCGAGCTCGACGTAGCTCGTCACATCGATGGAAATGGGGTACGCCCGGGCGATCACGCGCCGCACCGGGGCGCCGCGAACATGCGATCGGTCACCGGTGGTTGCATCGGACGAGTCACCAACCGGAACCCAGACTCGGGTTCCCTTGGTCTCGTAACCAAAGAGGCGCCGAACGGCTCGAGTGAAGTTGCCGGCGTCGGCAACCCGCTGGAACCCAATGACATCCGCCCCGAGCAGTCCGGAGATGATCTGTTGCCGCCACGGGAGTTGGGAGAAGATGCCGTACGCGGGGAACGGAATGTGATTGAAGAATCCGATGGTGAGGTCAGGCCGGGACTCGCGCAGCATGCCGGGGACCAGCTGAAGCTGGTAGTCGTGGACCCACACCGTTGCACCCTGGTCAGCGATCCGTGCCGCTGCGTCGGCGAACCGTCGGTTCACGGCAACGTAGGTTTCCCACCACTCACGGTGGTAACTCGGCTGCGCAATGACGTCGTGGTAGAGCGGCCACAGTGTGTCGTTCGAGAATCCTTCGTAGTAGCGCTCGACTTCTTCCTCGTTGAGGGCAATCGGCACCATCTGGATGTTCTCGTGCTCAAACGGGTCAAGCACCACGTCCGCCGCTCCAGGCCAGCCCACCCACGCTCCGTCTGTCGACTTCATGAGGGGCTCAAGGGCGGCGACAAGGCCGCCGGGCGACATCCGCCACTGCTGGTGTCCGGTGTCGTCAGTCACACTGTCGACAGGCAGCCGGTTGGCGACAACGATGAAGTCGTAAGTGTTCGGCTCATCTTTGCTTTGCGATGCCACGCTGCTCCTTCTCTGGCCACTGTTTCGTGGCTTCTCAGGCTAGCAGCCGGTCGTTTTCCGGCCGGGCCGGGGGCGTTCCCGTCGACTTTGTGGTAGGACACGGTTCGGCTGATGGCTACCTATGTTGTGCGCTCCAGCCTTGTCAAGCGTGCCACCGGAACGATAATTAGTCGATACCGTTGGGGCAACGAAGGGAATCCCACATGCGTAAGTACGTCTTGAACTTCAGTGTTCTCAGCGCGATCGCCGGAGCGTTTTCACTCATCCAGACCTCCAAGAGCGCTCCACGCGACTGGCGACTCGCCCTGTTGTGGATCGGTTGGCTCGTCTCCGTCGCCAACGCCGTCGCCACCGTGAGCGAGAAAAGCGACCAGAAGAAGCTGAAGGCTTAGCCGAAAGCAGGTTACTTTCGCGTCATTCGCGGCGTGTCGGCGTGTCAAGCCCCATATGAGGGGCGCGCCCTTCACACTGGAGCTATCACTCGCACCAGTCCTAGGGAGCTCCGGACATGTTTGGTCGCCGCCGACACCGCGCACCGGTAAACGTCGCACCTCCGGCCCCGGTTGAGGTGCCACTTCCCGCCGTCCAGCTCTCTGAGGAGCAGCTCTTCGATGTTGTGCGTCAGCGCCTCGAGGATTTCATGGGCGCCTCCGGCGAGTGGACACTCGTGCGGCGTGCCGACGCTGACACCGATGAGTTCTTCCAGGACATGGCCGCCTTCTCGCTCGCTCGGGATGTGACCGCCTCGATCCTCGGAACGAGCACGTCAACCGCGCAGGCAAGCCCGGTTGCTGAAAACGTGCCATCCGGACTTGCTGAATTCGGGGCATCCGTTCTCGATGCAGAACCGTTCGACGCCCCTGACTTCGACAGCCTCGTCACTCGCCCCATCGCCGACCAGGTCACCTTCGAGCTCAACGCCATCGCGGTGTGGGCAGACCCGAAGCGTCACGACCCGTCACACGTCGACGCCAGCCTCGTAAACCCGCCGGCCCCCGCCGACTCCCGGCCCATCGCGCACGCTTCGTAGGTTAGCCCGGGACGGGTTCGCGGCTACTCCGGGGCGCCGATGCGCGCCCAGCCGTCGGGACCCACCGATCCCGCGGCGTATTCCTCCAGCGGAGCAGTGTCATTTCGCCATGCCGTCAGGATGGGCTCAACGATGCGCCAGCACTGCTCGGCCGTGTCGCCCCGGACGGACAGCGACGGGTCGTTATCGAGGATGCCCTCGAGAACCTCACCGTAGGCGCTGAATTGTCCTGGGCTGAATTCGGCGTCGAACGTCACCCGTTCCAGATCGTGGGGGTCGCCGGCACCGTTGATGTTGAGCGACAGCGACATTTTGTCGGGGGCGAGGAAGAGCCGGAGCACTGTCCGGTCCGCTCCCCCACTCAATCCGGTGGGCACCCACTTGGCCGGTTTGAACGTGACGACGATTTCCCGCCGCCGATCGCGAAGCGCTTTGCCCGACCGAAGGGTGAAGGGAACCCCCGCCCAACGCCAGTTGTCGACCTGTAGTGTCACCTCGGCCAGGGTTTCGGTGCGGTTGGCGGGATCAATTCCCTCTTCCTCCGCATAGGCCGGGTAGCTACGATCGCCGATGGAACCAGCGGTGTATCGGGCGCGACGCCCTGACGCGGCCGGATCGCCCTGCCACGGTCGAGTGGCGCGCAGAACGAGCCCCTTCGCGTCGCGCAGGTCTGCGGCGTCGAGCGTCGACGGAGGTTCCATGGCGACGATCGCGAGAACCTGGAGCAGGTGGCTCTGAATCATGTCGACGAGCGCGCCCGCCTTGTCGTAGTACCCGGCGCGACCTTCCAGACCCAGCTGTTCGTCGTAGACGATGTCAACGCGCTCAATGTGCTCGGAGTTCCAGAGCGGCTCGAAGATTCGGTTACTGAAGCGCAAGCCGAGCAGGTTGAAGACAGTGGAGCGACCCAAGAAGTGGTCGACGCGGTGGATCTGGTTCTCTGGCACGAGCTTCGTCAGCTGGTGGTTGAGCGCCGCGGCGCTGTCAGCGTCGGTCCCGAACGGCTTTTCGAGGGCGAGCACTGTCGAGTCCGGAAGCCCCACGTGCTCAAGCGCAGCACAGGCTTTGACGGTCACGGCTGGCGGCAGGGCGAAGTACAGCGCGGGGGTGCCTTCGGTCTCAGTAAGGAGCTCACGGAGACCGCCAACGTCCGTCACGTCTGCCGTGCGGAAGATGGTCTGGCTGAGCACACTTTCGACGGCTGAACCGGATGCCTGCACGGTTGCGAAAGAGGACGTCACGATGTCGCGCCACGCGGCATCCGTCAGTGTTTCAACTCCAACGCCAACCAGCTTCACCTGCCGCTCAGGCTGCGCGGTGAGGAGTTGACCGAGAGCTGGGAGGAGCAATCGCGACGAGAGGTCGCCTCCACCACCGAGGAGAAAGAGAGTCGTTGCGGGTCGCGTCATGATCTGACCCTACGACAGCGATACTGAAGCACAACCCGTTGACGAATCAGCCGGAAGTGGCCATGGGCGAGGTCAGGGCTTCCGGATCTCGATGCCGAGGGTGTCAGCCAGCCAGCCTTGTGCGCGCTCGATGAGACCCTGGGCGAGGATCGTGTCACTCGCCCAATTCTCGAAGCCGTGGGCAGCCCCAGTGACCGTCTCGAACCCGACGGGCACGCCAGCCGCCCGCAGCCGTTCCGCGTAGGCGACGATCTCGTCGTGAAAGAGTTCGATGTCGCCGGCGTAGAGCCACGCGGGAGGCAGGCCCGTGAGGTCGGTGCGCCGGGACGGAACCGCGTAGGGCGGAACCACGTCGGCGCCCGGCGCTGAGCCGACGTATGAGGCCCACCCGAACCGGTTGGCGCAGTTGTTCCAGACCGGGTGGTCGAGGTCGTCGAGTTCTGCTCTCGCGGCCGTGCGGTCGTCGAGCATGGGAGCAAACAGCCACTGCGCGGCGGGTTGAGTGCCGCCCTCGTCGTGCAAACGGTGCGCCAGGCTTGCGGCGATACCGGCGCCAGCACTCTCGCCGCCGATCACGAGGCGAGTGGGGTCGATACCGAGGCTGTGGGCATGTGCGCCGATCCATTCCCACGCCGCGTGCGCGTCATCGAGCGCTGCAGGAAAGGGTGCCTCCGGAGCGAGGCGGTAGTCCACCGAGACGATGGGAATCCGGAGTCGTGACGCCGTGCTGATGCACAGTCGGTCGTCCTGCTTGGCCGCACCGATCACCAGCCCGCCGCCATGGATCCACAGCAAACCAGCGCCGGAGACGCCGTGTCGCGGGGTGTACACGCGGAGCCGCAGGGTGCCTGCCTTCGCCCGCTCGATCGCCACATCGGCCGACGGCGGGGTGCGCAACAGCCGCGGCCCGAATCGGCCGAGAGCCCGGGCGAACCGGGTGCTGTGATCCATCGATGGCAGCTTGGTGAGGGCGGGTCGCAGTTCAGGATGGACGGACTCGATATTCACTCGGATGCCTTCCTGCGGACTCTGCACGCAACTGCGTGATTCGAAGGCTAGACCATCCGATCGCCCGCACAACGGGAAAGCCCCGATCATCGACTGATGATCGGGGCTTCGCGGTGCACCCCCCGGGACTTGAACCCGGAACCCACTGATTAAGAGTCAGTTGCTCTGCCGATTGAGCTAGAGGTGCGTTTCTCGTTCGAAACTCGCGCTTCGAACCGTGGAAAACAATAGCATGCGTTTCGCCACCTTAGCGAATCGAGGAGACCTCAGCATTTTGGGGTTTCGGTATCGTTGAACCATGACCACTCCCCCGACGCCTTCGCTCACGGATGACCTCTCTCTTGCTCTCCGGTTGGCGGATGCCGCGGACGCCATATCGCTCAGCCGTTTCCGTTCTTCAAACCTCGAAATTTCTACGAAACCGGATGCCACGCACGTCACAGACGCAGACTTGGCCGTCGAGCGCGCACTCCGGGAGATCCTTGCTGCCGAGCGTCCGGACGATGGCATTCTCGGTGAGGAATACGGCACAGAGGGGTCGACCGCTCGACAGTGGATTATCGACCCGATCGACGGAACCGCTAATTTCCTCCGTGGGGTTCCCAACTGGGCGACCCTGATCAGCCTCGCGGTGGACGGCGATCCCGTTGTCGGCGTGGCCAGCGCCCCGGCCTTCCGGAAGAGATGGTGGGCTGCCGAAGGGTCGGGCGCCTGGCTGGTCGAGAACGACGCCGAGCCCCGGCGTCTCCACGTCTCCGGCGTTGAAAAGCTGGAAGACGCCTCGTTGAGCTTTCAGAGCATCGCCCAGTGGGATGAGGCCGGCTACCTCGACCAACTCATCACGCTCTCCCGCACAGTGTGGCGGGATAGGGCGTATGGAGACATGTGGTCATACGGGCTCCTCGCGGAGGGCCTCATTGACATTGTCGGCGAGTTCGACGTCAAGGAGTACGACATCGCCCCCTTTGTCGTCCTCGTTCGTGAAGCGGGAGGCCGATTCTCCGCGGTCAACGGTGATGATTCGATCGCCGCGCGAAGCTCACTCGCGACCAACGGTGTACTTCACGACCAGGTGCTTCGCAACCTCGGTCACTAAAGAGGCGAACTCCCATCGGTCGCCCCTAATATTCCCTTATGAGAAAGCGCCCGAGTGAACCGGTATACAGCACAGCCATCGCCACAGGACGCGCCCTGTTCGGTGCACTCAGGCTGAAGCAGATCGTCACCGGTGCTGAGAACATTCCCGCAACGGGTGGTGCAGTTCTGGCCATCACTCACTTCGGGTACATGGACTTCGCGCTCACCGAGTGGATGATCTGGGGGCGAAACCGGCGCCGGGTCCGCTTTTTGGCGAAAAAGGGTGCGTTCGATAAGCCGGTCGTTGGGTGGCTCCTCCGGGGCATGCGCCACATCTCCGTCGATATGAAGGCGGGCGCAGAAGCCTTCTCCCAGGCGATCGTCGCGCTCAAAGCCGGTGAAATGCTCGGTGTGTTCCCGGAGGCCGGCGTCAACACGTCTTTCACCGTCCGTGAGTTGAAGACCGGCACCATCCGGATGGCCGCTGAGGCACACGTACCCGTCATTCCGATCGCGGTCTGGGGCGGACACCGGTTGCTCACCAAAGGCCGCAAACCTTCGTTCCGCGAGGCATGGGGGACTCCCATTAGCTACGTAGTTGGTGAGGCCTTTTCCGTCGACCCGAGTGCTGACCCGCGCGAGAGCACACTCAAGCTTCGCGCCACCATGCAGGCTCTGCTCGATACCGCGCAGGCCCGTTACCCCGACGACGGCACCGGCACCTGGTGGCAGCCCGCCCATCTCGGCGGGACCGCACCGACCCCCGAGGAAGCCGCCGTGAGTGAGGCCGAGCGCCAGCGGCGCAAGGCCCGTGAGGCGGAGGCCCGGTCGAAATGACCATCGCCGCCCGGATTAGGACTGTTGTCCTCTGGGCGCTGGCGTTTGTTGTGCTCGCTGTCCTCGCCGCCCTGATGTGGGCACATACCGTCATGGCTGGCGACCGGGAGGCCGCGCTCACCGTCTGGCGCACTGATGCCCTCTCAATCACCGACACCGGCCACAGCGTAATTCTCGCGCCAACCTCCGGCTCGAGCGATCACGGACTCGTCTTTGTGCCTGGCGCCCGAGTCGACCCGTACGCCTACCTGTTCAAGCTTTCGGGAATTGCGGAAGCCGGCACCACGGTGGTCATCACGAAGCCGACGCTCAACCTCGCTCTCGCCGATCTCCGCCCCCTCGAGACCTTCACCGATGATGTGCCGGACGTCGACAGCTGGGTCGTCGGCGGACACTCCCTCGGCGGAGTGAAGGCCTGCCAGTACGCGACCGATGACCGCGTCGACGGTCTACTCCTCTTCGGCAGCTATTGCGCGTCAGATCTTTCCGGCAGCGGGCTCCCAGCCCTCAGTTTCGTTGGTGAGAACGACGGCCTCAGTACACCGGAGAAGATTGCGGATGCCGGTGGCAACCTTCCCGAAACAGCGACCGTTCGAGAGATACCGGGGGCGAACCACGCCAACTTCGGTAACTACGGTGCACAGGCGGGCGACGGCGAATCGACCGCGAACGACGCAGCCGTACAGCGCATGATCACCGAGGAATATGCCGCGTGGGCGGCGACTCTTCCGTCCTAACCACGACAGGTGCGATTGTTACCGGCCCCGTGGCATCCGCTCGCTGGAAATGGGGGCTGGCGCTGGTGTGAGCCGACCGGCTCCGAACGGCAGTAGCGGTGGTCGATACCGCAACGGGCGGTCATCGCCAGGACTGAGGACGACGCGAGCCTGACCAAACTTCCACACTCGGTTGAAAAGGAAAATAGACACCTCGGTCGGGGCATCGGCAGGGACTTGCCAGGTGCCGGTGCCCCACTGCGCGGGTTGACCGCGGCCGTTGAAGACCACGGTTGGACGCGGCCACCAGCCCAGTCTGGGTCTGCGCAAGGTGAGCTCGAGCCGCCGGGTTTCTGCCATGAGGCCAGCTAAGCAGAAAGCAGCCGGCAACAAAAAAGGGCCACCCCGAAGGATGACCCTTTTTTCAACAGCGCGTGAGAGCGATTCGGAAGTGGAGATGCGGGGAATTGAACCCCGGTCCACTGCTGTGGTCGTGTGCCTTCTACGGGTGTATCCAGTGAAAACGTTCTACTCGGCTCCGGAATTTGCCACTGGCACCTACTCCGACGAGCCCAGCCTCAGTAAGAGTCCCTCTACGCCCTGAGACACGACGTAGAAGCAAGCTCTCTAAATGGCGCCAGGACCCGGGTAGAGAGCATTCCCGGCCTGACGGACTTCTTTAGTGCGCTCGCTTAGGCAGCGAGGGCGAAGTCAGTGCGCTTTGAATTGGCACTTATTGTTTTCCAGAGATCGTTTACGAGATAACCCTGGATCCTCGACCCGCTTCTCACAGTTGCGCAGGCAGTGTCGAAACCGATCATCCCCATGCAACATCGTGTGCGTCGACCTGCGAGCAGGCGACGCTTCGAAGTGAATCACTATCACGCGCTGTTGAGTTGCCAAACGGTACAATCCGGCGTTGCCACATCGTGCTGATGCAGCTTTTCATTATACATCGTCCAGGCGTCTAGGGGAAACGATTCCTCACTTGTAGTCTCGCACCATGAGCGCAGATGCCCGAACCAGCCCTGTCGTGATCTCGGTACGCGGAGAGGCCTCTGCGGACGTCATTCCCGAGCGGGTCACTGTGCACGTGGGAGTCGACATCGACGGGCCCGACAAGGCGGCGGTGCTTCACCGGGCGGCCGAGGCACGCGAGCGGGTGATAGCGGCGGCGCGAGCCGCCCACGACGCTGACGACCGGGCCCTCGTCGATTGGTCGGCCAGCGGGTTGCAGGTGTGGAGCGAGCGCCCGTGGAGCGCGGAAGGGGTGCACGTGCCCCTGGTCTTTCACTCCCGGTCCACGCTCGACGCGATTTTCGCGGGTATCGACGCCGTCGGTGCCTGGACCGATCAGGTCTCGGAGCTCGATGGCATCAGCATCTCGGGGTTGGACTGGAGCCTGACTGACTCGACGCGGCACGAACTCGAAGAACAATGTCAACGGGATGCTGTGGCTCACGCGGTGGCGAAAACATCCGTTTATGCATCAGCGTTGGGCCTCAACACGGTCCATCTGATCGATCTCGCGGAGCCGGGGGTCTTGTCGCCGCAGCCGCCCGAGCCGGGACCGTTGCGGACAATGTCGCTCGCCGCGGGAACCTCAGGTCCCACCGAGTTCGCGCCGGAGCCTGTGCGCATCGCGGTTGAGGTGCACGCTCGCTTCGAGGCGAGTTCAGCCAGCTAGACCTCTTCGACCAGTGCGTCCTGCAGCATGCTGAGTTCCTCGAGCGTCAGGCCCGAGCGCAACAGGTACTGACGCACCGAGCCGTGCTCGGCTTCGAGCTCATCGAGCACGGCATCGAGCACCTCACCGGGGCTGCCGCCCATCAGGGTCCGCAGCTCGGGCGTCTCGGTGCCGCCGTGCTCAACGATGATGGAGATCATGTTCTCGAGCCATTCGCCGCTGAGGTTGCCTTCGGAGCGGGCATAGTCTTCGACCACGAGCTCGCGATCCACGCCGACAGCCAGCAGCGCAAGTGCCACCACGATGCCGGTGCGATCCTTTCCGGCCGTGCAGTGGACCAGGACCGGGGACTCGTCCATAACCAGGAGCTCCCGCAGGGCTCGCGCGACCACTTCGGAGTGCTGGGTGACGATGCGTCGATACAGCACAGCCAGGCTCACGGCGGCCTCCCCCTGGGAGGCGCCCGAGCCTTCAAACAGCGGCAGGTGCACGGTGCGGACGTCGAGCCCATCGAGGTCGTCTGGCATGACCCCCACCTCAAAGTCGTCGCGCAGATCGATCACGGTGCCGACGCCCAACTCACGGAGGTGCTGTTTCCCGTCTTCACCGAGCCGGTAGAGCCCGTCTGAGCGCAACAACCTGCCGTAACGCACGCGGCCGTCGAGTGTGGGGTAACCGCCGACGTCACGGAAGTTATACGTTCCCGAGACGGGCAGCTTCGGCGCGATCGTCACTACTCCCCCAGGTGGTTCTTGGCGGCAATGGCTCGTGCGGCTTCGCGCGTGGCTTCCCGCTCGCGCAGCGTCTGCCGCTTGTCGTATTCCTTCTTACCCTTGGCAATCGCGATCTCGACCTTGGCCTTGCCGTCGCTGAAGTACAGCTTCAGCGGGATGATCGTGTACCCGCCCGGTGCCACCTTGTGGCTGATCTTGAGGATCTGCGCCTTGTGCAGCAACAGCTTCCGCTTGCGCCTCGGCGGGTGGTTGTTCCAGGTACCACCGGTGTACTCGGGAATGTGCACGGCGTCGAGCCAGGCCTCGCCGCCCTCGATGAAGGCGTACCCGTCAACCAGCGACGCTCGGCCGGCCCGCAATGACTTCACCTCGGTACCGGTGAGCACCATTCCGGCTTCAAAGGTGTCTTCGATGAGATAGTCGTGGCGCGCCTTGCGATTGGTGGCCACAACGTTTTGACCACGTTCCCTGGGCACGAGCTACTCCGTTGATTGTTCTGAGCGGATGCTATCCGCTTGCGTGAATGCGCCGGGCACGGTGCCCGGCAGCCCATCAGTCTAACAACACGGCATGCACCGCGCCGGTTAGATCTTCAGATATCTCTTGATCGCAAAGTTCGCGGAGAGACCGGCAAGCACGATGCCCACAAGCAGCAGAAGGGGAACCACGATGATCGCGTCAGAGATTCCGACGAAATTTACGAACGGCATCATCGGCGCCAGGTAGCCGTCGATGAAGAAGTGCACGATCGCGATCACGGCCCCACCGGCAAGCACCGATCCAATCACCGCCGAGAACACGCCCTCCAGGATGAACGGGGTTTGGATGAACCGGTTCGATGCACCAACCAGTCGCATGATCCCAATCTCCTTCCGCCTCGAATAGGCGGAGAGCCGGATCGTGGTTGCGATGAGCAACACGGCCGCGATGAGCATGAGCGCCGCAATACCGATCGCCGTGTAACTGGCCACGTTGAGCACACGGAAGATGGCATCGAGGTATTGGCGCTGGTCGGTCACCTCCTCCACACCGGGGGTGCCGGAGAACGCTTCAACAAGCACCTCCGACTGGGACGGGTCCTTGAGGTTGACCCAGTAGGTCTCGTTGAGCTGCTCCGGGGTCACCAGCTGAGCGAGCTGGTTGCCCTCGAACTGCTTCTGGAAGTTGTCGTACGCCTGCTGGTGATCTTCGAAGTAGCTCTTGTCGATGAACGGAACGAGCGTCTCCGACTCAAGCTGCCCAAGCACACCGGCCTTTTGCTCGTCGTTCGCCGCTCCTGCCGTACAGGTTTCAGCTTGAGAGTCGCCCGTGCAGAGGTAGATGGCCACCTGGGCGCGGTCGTACCAGTAGTTTTTCATCTGGCCGATCTGCATCTGTAGCAGCACGGCTGTACCCACGAAGGTGAGCGAGATGAAGGTGACCAGGATGACGGAGATCACCATGGAGACGTTTCGGCGGAGGCCGGTCGTGGCCTCCTGCCAGATCAGTGAGAGCCTCATTTGACCGGACCCACGTTCTGCTCGTCGCCCGTCTCCGGATCAACGGTGCCGCGCAGTCCGAGTCGTTCAGCGAGTGAGAGATGCTCGGAAAGGTCGCTCGTCGCCTCGGGGCGCGGCAGCGAAATCGCACCAGTGGCGTTCGACGCATGTGATGCGCCCTCAGCATCGACCGCGTCGTTCACAGCGGGGGCGCGGGTTTGAGCGGGAACGGGAGCGACAGCATCCGTTGTCGAAATCAAAATCTGGTGTGCCTTCGTTTCTGCGTCCGCGACAGCGGTGGCCTCGCGCACTTCTTCGCGGGCGATCTTCGCGGA
The DNA here is from genome assembly GCF_024171565.1 of Okibacterium sp. HSC-33S16. Taxonomy (GTDB): domain Bacteria; phylum Actinomycetota; class Actinomycetes; order Actinomycetales; family Microbacteriaceae; genus Mycetocola_A. The sequence continues at coordinate 557,117 of NZ_JALJZZ010000001.1, read as the reverse complement.
CTCGCCTTTCGCGACCGCCGGCCTGAGCTCGGGGACGACACCGGTCGTGCCGTATCCGCCCTCGCGCTCGTCACGAACGATGACGCCGTCAACGAGCTCGATCACGCGACGCTGCATCTTGTCGACGATGCCCGCCTCGTGTGTAGCCATCAACACGGTGGTTCCGCCGGCGTTGATGCGCTCGAGAATTTGCATGATGCCCGCACTGGTGGCGGGGTCAAGGTTTCCGGTGGGCTCGTCAGCCAGCAGGATCTGCGGCTTGTTCACCACGGCGCGAGCGATGGCGACGCGCTGCTGCTCACCACCGGAAAGCTCGTGTGGGAGCCGGTCAGCCTTGGTCTCGAGTCCGACCATCTTCAGCACGTCGGGAACGGCTTCCTGCACGTACCCGCGCGACTTGCCGATCACCTGGAGCGTGAACGCCACGTTTTGGAACACCGTCTTATTGGGCAGCAGCCGGAAGTCCTGAAAGACAACGCCGACATTGCGGCGAAAGTACGGCACCTTGCGACTCGAGATGGACCCGAGGTCGTTGCCGAGTACGAAGACCGACCCCGTGGTCGGCTTCTCCTCCTTGAGGATCAACCTCAGGCAGCTCGACTTCCCGGAGCCCGAAGCACCGACGAGAAAGACGAACTCTCCGCGGGCCACTTCCAGGTCCATGCTGTCGATTGCCGGACGTTTGGTGCCGGAGTATTTCTTCGTGACGTTCTCAAACCGAATCATGACTCTCCGAGCCTAGGCAGCGATCGGAGCAATGACCCCCATGACACGCCTGCGGCCGAGACTCCGGGAGGATCGAGAGTTAGTCGACGGGTTGTTTACGCCAACGGATGCCTGCGGCGATGAATCCGTCCAGGTCACCATCGAAGACGTTCTGTGGGTTGTTCACCTCAAACTCCGTACGAAGGTCCTTTACCATCTGATACGGCGCAAGGACATACGAGCGCATTTGGTCGCCCCAGCTTGCCGTGATGTTTCCGGCGAGTTCCTTCTTCTTCGCGTTCTCCTGCTCACGCTGCACGAGGAGCAGCCGGGATTTCAGGACTCGCATCGCCGCAGCGCGGTTCTGGATCTGGCTCTTCTCGTTCTGGCAGCTCACCACAATTCCGGTCGGAAGATGGGTGATACGCACGGCAGAGTCCGTGGTGTTGACCGACTGCCCGCCGGGACCCGATGAACGGAATACGTCGACGCGAATGTCGTTGTCCGGGATGTCGACTTCTTCCGTCTCAGCCATGAGCGGAACAACTTCGACGGCCGCGAAGCTGGTCTGGCGCTTCCCAGCGGAGTTGAACGGGCTCATCCGCACCAGTCGGTGGGTACCCGCCTCGACGCTGAGCGTTCCGAAGGCGTATGGCGCGTCGATCTCGAAGGTTGCGCTCTTGATGCCCGCCTCTTCGGCGTAGCTGGTGTCGAGCACGGTGGCCTTGTACTTGTGCTGCTCGGCCCAACGCAGGTACATCCGAAACAGCATGTCTGCGAAGTCAGCTGCATCCACCCCACCCGCGCCGGCGCGAATGGTGACGACGGCTGGCAGCGGGTCGTACTCACCGTTCAGGAGCGTCTGGACTTCAAGGTTGCCGATTTGCTTCTGCAGGTCGGCCAGTTCGGTGCGAGCCTCCGCAGCGGAGTCCTCATCACCCTCCGCGTTCGCCAGCTCCACGAGCACCTCAAGGTCGTCGAGCTGCTGCTCGATAGCGACGATGCGTGCCAGTTCCGACTGGCGGTGGCTGAGCGCACTGGTGATCTCCTGCGCCTTCTCGGTGTCGTCCCACAGATCAGGAGCACCGGCCTGTTCGCTGAGGTCTGCGATGTCAGCACGCAACCCGTCCAGGTCGACGACCTCACGAATGTCCTGGAAGGTGGCTCGGATGGAGGCGATTTGGGCGCTCAGGTCTAGATCTAACATGTCCGCTCCAGCCTACCTTCGACGGGGCATCTGCCCCGAGCGGCATACACTGAAAAGTGATGACCACCGACAGATCAGCTGAGTTCTCCTTCCGCTCCGTAGCCGTCGTTGTCTTTCTGCCGACGTTGTTGTTCTCGATCGGCGAGGGCGCGCTCATACCGCTCATTCCCGTCGCCGCAACGAACCTCGGGGCAAGCCTGGCTATCGCCGGTGTGATCTCAGGCATGGTCATGATCGGTGAACTCGTCGGTGACATTCCCAGCGGTTGGCTGGTCAACACGATCGGTGAACGTGTTGCGATGATCGGCGCTTCCGCCATCTCGGTACTCGCTGTCCTCGGGGCGGTGCTCGCGCCGAACGTGTGGGTTCTGGCCGCGGCGATCTTCGTCCTCGGCTTGTCCACGGCGGTTTTCGCGCTCGCCCGCCACGCATTCATGACCAGCTATGTTCCCATCCAGTACCGTGCTCGCGCTCTCTCGACGCTCGGTGGCGTCTTCCGCGCCGGCCTGTTCATCGGTCCACTCGTCGCGGCTCCCGTGATCCACTTCACGGGAGGCGCGCAGGGGGCGTTCTGGATCATGGTGGTCTCCTGCCTGGCCGCAGTCCTCATCCTCGTCTTCCTGCCCGATCCGGAAGCGCTCTTCGGCACGGTGAAGTCCGCGGCTTCCGACCAGAGGACAGCACAACAGAAGCAAGCGTCGGCCGGGCTCTTTCACACCATCTGGAAATTCCGCGGAGTTCTCCTCCGCATGGGTTCCGGTGCAGCACTCATTTCCGCCATGCGCGCCACCCGAACCGTCATCCTTCCGCTCTGGGCGGTCAGTCTCGGAGTGAGCGAAGTCAACACGGCGCTCATCATCGGCATCGCCGGCGGTGTGGATTTCGCCCTGTTCTATGCGAGTGGCCAGATCATGGACCGGTTCGGGCGGATGTTCAGTGCGGTGCCTTCGATGCTCGGACTTGGCGGCGGGATGCTGGTTCTCGCCTTCACACATGACTCACCAAACGCAGTGGGCTGGTTCATTGCAGCAGCCGGACTGCTGGCCGTCGCTAACGGCATCGGCAGCGGCATCCTGATGACCCTCGGTGCCGATCTCGCCCCGGTCGGCTCCCCCGCTCCGTTCCTGGGCGCCTGGCGCTTCACCGGAGATTTGGGCGCCGCAGCGGCACCCCTCGTCGTTGGAGGCCTCACGGCGGTCCTCTCGGTGTCCTTTGCGGCGGGGCTCATCGGCGTGGTCGGCGTCCTCGGAGCCGTCCAACTGGCTCGCATCATGCCGCGTTACCTCCAACCGAGGCCCGGGCGTTCCCTGCCCTGATTAGCGAAGAGCGTTTGCTTCGATGCTGCTCACCACAAAGGCCGTGACGAGACCGACGAACGCGATCCCGCCGAACAGCGTCGCCATCGTCGTCAGGCGTCTCCGCCCGGGCTGGGTCGCGAATCGCGTGACGACCAGCGCGACAAACAGGAGCACAACGAGTCCAACGCCTGCCCCGGCGATGACCGTGTTGAGCGCCAGCATCGGTACCAACACGACGAGCACGACGATCGTCAGAACGGCGCCAAGCCCCAGCCAAATGCCGCCGGTTGACGTTTGCAGCGCCGGCTGGTTCCGCATTCGAGTGGGATCGTTCTCCGGACGATCACGGCTCTCGGTCACTGCTGGCTCGCGTCCCGCCAGGTGTCGTTCTCAATGTGCGAACCCGCTTGCGGGCCCATTTGCAGCATGCCCCCGTCGACCGGCCAGGACGCCCCGGTCACGTAGCTCGACGCCGGCGACGCGAGGAACGCGATAACCGCGGCGACCTCACGGGCATCGCCCGGGCGACCGAGTGGCACTCCTGGGCGCGACACCTCATGCGGATCCTGGTCCGTCTGACCCGTCATCGGCGTGGCAATTTCTCCGGGAGCCACAGCGTTCGACGTGATGCCGTACTGGCCGAGTTCGATGGCGAGGGTCTTGAGCAGCCCGCCGAGACCATGCTTGGCCGCATCGTAGGCGGCTGAACCTACCCGGGGCTGGTGCTCGTGCACGCTGGTCACGCCGATGATGCGTCCGCCGTTGCCCGTTGCCACCATGCGTCGGGCGGCACGCTGAATGCATACGAACGCTCCGTCGAGGTCGGCGGACATGGTGTGACGCCAGTCCTCAAGCGGCATCTCGAGGAACGGACCGTTGTCACCGGTTCCCGCGTTGTTGACAAAGACGTCGAGTCCGCCCAGTTCCTCCGCGAGTGCGTCCACAGCGTCGCCGCATGAGTCGAGGTCGGTGGTGTCGAGCTTTTTGGTGACGGCGTTGCGTCCAATCTCCCGAACCTCGCGAGCGGTCTCTTCTGCACCCTCTTCGTCGCTGTGCCAGGTGACTCCGACGTCCATCCCTGCTTCGGCGAGCGCAACGGCTGTCGCGCGACCGATCCCAGAATCGGCTCCGGTGACAATCGCGAATCGTGGTTCAAAGCTCATGACATGTCTCCTTCGATTGGGCACTCGTGGGTGCAAGCTCTCCTGCCACGCAACACCGTGTCCGGTGCGTCCCTCAACCCCTTGACAGCCATGGTGACTGAATGAGCTTCAGCGAAAGACACTGCGAGCGACGCTTGTCACATCCAAACGGATGCCATCGGGCACGAATGCGGTCAGCACCGGCGGTCGCCAGTATGACGACAGCGTGACGGTGGCACTCCTTCCGTCGAGGGAGGCTGCCTGTTCCAGGCGGAGATCATCGAAGCTGCCCACAGGGTTGTTGACGAGGAATTCCTCCACCGCCTCATGAACGTCGCTCGATGCCAGCGACACGCGCGGCACGCCGTCCGTGACCGACACCGTCGACAACTCAAACGATTCGGCTCCAACGAGAGCGGCAGCATCCGCAAGGCTGAAAAGCCGTTTGCGTTCCACGTAGAGGGATGTGGCCGCTGCGACGATGAGAATCAGGATGAGCGCGAGCATCCCGTAGAAAATGGCAAGGATGAGCGTGGAGCCGTCGTCATCTCGTACCCGCGGCTGGAACATCATTCGGCGGTCCAAAAGCGAGACACCCGTTGGGTGGCCGACGACTCGATCGGCACGCTGGCGGCCGTTGAGAAGTCGAGGACATCGGGCACAAGCGGTAGTGGGACATTCACGCGCACCGTCACCGTGACGGTGGCGTTGCGGGACGGGCAGTTAGCAGCACCGGTGCAACGGACGGTTGTGGAGGCGGACGCCGCGTCGAGCCCGTAGTCGGCCAGGCCGAACTCGATGGCACGTGAGGCGCGAGCGGCTGCCTCATCGGCGTTCGGCGCCTGCACGAAGACGCGTGCGGCTTGGCGAGCGGCTCCTTCAACCGCTAGGGCCCCCGCCTGCAGTGAAGCCAGTGCGAGCACGAGGTAGACCAGGGGAACCAGAAGGATGAGTCCGACCGTGATGAACTCCAGTGCGGCTGTTCCACTGTCGTCTCGCAGCGCGCGCCACGTTCGGAGTTGAGGAAGCGCCGGGCTACTCCTCTTCGTCGAGCCTCTCAACAGCCGCATGAGCGCTCACCTCCAACCCCTGGTCGAGCCCGAGCAATCCAATGACGGGCAGCGGGGTCACCACCCGAATCTCCGTGCTCGAATGGCCGAGGTAACTGCTGTAGCTCGCCGAGACCTCTTGGGCATACTGCGGACCGATCGCGGTTGTGATCAGTTGACGGGTGCGCTCGATTCCGTCATCGAGCCCGTTATCGGCGAGCGCCGCGAACCGCGCCCCCTCGGCCGCCGCATCGGTCACTGTATTGCGAACGTGCAAGGCGAGCCCCAACTGGAGAACCGACACAGTGAGCAGTGTCAGCAAGACGGTGACCATGGTGAACTCGACAACGGCAGAACCGTCGTCGTTGCGCCAGCCTGGCCAACCGCGCACCTCAGAGCCCGGAGACCTTGCTGATGGCCTGCTCGAAGATCTGGCTCAAGGCGGGGCCCGCGAGCCCCCAGATCACAATCACCAGTCCGGCGGTCATTAATGTAATCAGCACCCACCCGGGCACATCCCCGGTGTCGTCCGAGAGGCGGTCGGCGAACGAGTGGCGTAATCGGCGGAGTGTTTTCATGGGAATTCTCCTTTTCAAATGAACGGTGTCGGGGTCTTTCGTCAGAAGCCGGCCTGGAGGACGAAAATGCCGGGGAAAATGGCAAACAAAATGGACAGCGGCAGGATGAGGAAGACCAATGGGACGAGCATTGCGACTTCCTTCTTCCCAGCGACTTCCAAGAGGCCGCGCTTCGCCTCATCCCTGGCATCCTGCGCTTGGGCCCGAAGCACCTCGGCGAGAGGTGATCCGCGCTCGAGGGCCGCGACGAGCTGCTCGACGCATCGGGTCAGCGCCGGAATGTCAGCCCGTCGTGCGACGTCCGTGAGGGCGGCAGCCAGTGGGACTCCGGTGTGAACGGCTGCGAGAACCGCCCGGAACTCCGTGCTGAGCTCTCCCGAACCGAGAGTCCCCATGCGACGCAATCCGTCGAGGATGCCCTCCCCCGCTGACAGGCTCAGGCTGAGGAATTCGAGAACCGTGGGCAGCTCTGCCGTAATGCGGTTGGACCGGGCAGTCGCCTGCCGGCTGAGAACGGTATCGCGCAGCACCAGTCCAGTGACTCCGGTGGCGAGTGGCAGCGCGATGATCACGGCCAACGGAAGCGTGCCGTAGATCGCCGCCGCGCCCGCCGCAGTCAGTCCAGCTGCTCCACCGGCGAGGCACCACAACAGTTGTTCCAGTCGAAAGTGCTGCACGTCACCGTCCACTCCGGCTCGGTCAAGGTTGCGCTGCACCGCAGCGTTGCCACCCAGTGCGGCACTCAGCCTCACGCTCAGCCGACGCAGGACCGGGCCCAGCATCCGCCCGAGTATGGGCAGCGGGTCGGTGAAGCGTTTCTCCACGTAGTGTCGTGCACCCTCAGATACGTCCACGAGGTACGGGGCAACACGGTCGGCCAGTGTCGGCCCACCAAAACGAGGGAGCATAGCCACGATCGACCAGAGACCCAGACCGAGCGTTGCGCCGAATAACACGCCCCATGCCAGTGCGGTGCTCACGTGAACCACCGCTTCTCCTGCGGCAGCCGGCCAAGCGCCAGCATCACGCGATAAGCGAAAATCGAGACGGCCGCCCCGATCCCGATGAGCACTGCTCCACCGGGCGAGTTATAGGCGACGGATGCTTCGGGCCGCGTTGACAGCAAAAGCAGGATTAACCACGGGGCGGCGACCCCCAGCTTCGCGGCACTTCGCACCCACGATTGCCTGGCCTCAACTTCCGAACGTACGGCATGGTCGGTGCGAAGGTAGGACGACAGACTACGCAACACGGTCGTGAGGTCGGCACCACCCACCTCCCGCGCCATGCGCAGCGTTTCAATGATGCGGTCCGGCACCGGGTCAGCGAGCTGGTCCTTGAGCCGGTCGAGGCTGCCACCGAATGATCCGGTGCTGCGGTAGTCCCGCTCGAAGCCGATGAACTCCTCACGGACCCCCTCGGGGCCGGTTCGTGCGAGACTGGCGACAGCGTCAGGCAGCGCGAGGCCGGACCGAACGGATCCGATGAGATGATCGACGACGTCCGGCCACAGGGCGCGGTGGGCCATTCGCCTCACGCGAGCGCGCCAGCGAACGAGGACGAGTGGGAGCGTCGCTCCAAGCACGGCCGCGCACAGGCCGAGGGCGACGACGCCGGTGAGCGCTGTCGCGAGCGCCGCCAGGAGAACGCCGCAGAGTACAGACAGCAGGAGAAATACCGGCACCGGGACGTTCCCCAGGCCGGCCGCCCCGAGCATCGAGTGCAGACGTCCGCTGCCGTGCGACCGGGACAAATTGCGGGAGGGTCCGGCGGGGAAAAGCCACGGTGAGGCCGTGAGGACCACGCCTGCCGCGAGAAGGCATCCGAGGAGAAGCGTCATGGCCTCCCTTTCCGAAGAATCGCTCCCGTGTCAACTCCGGCGGCCTCAAACTTCCCGCGTCGTGTCGGGTGGCTCCCGGTCGCTTCGAGCAGACCGTCACGGAGCCCGAAGATTCTGCTGGCCTCAATCACCGGGCCGTTGAGAACACCGCTCAGCGCAAGAATTTCGTTCACGCGCCGGAATCCCCCGCCATCGATTTCCAGATGCACAACGACGTCGATGCATGAAGCGACGGTGGGTTGCACAAACGAGGAGTCGATGTTGCGACCAGCCAACAAGGGAAGTGTCGATAGCTTCACCAAGGCGTCTCGACCGGAGTTCGCGTGAATGGAACACATTCCAGGAAGCCCCGAGTTCATCGCAATGAGCAAGTCAAGACTCTCCGCCTCTCGCACCTCACCCACCACCAACCGGTCTGGTCGCATCCGAAGCGCCTCCTTGATGAGACGACGGAGTGTGACTTCACCAGTCCCCTCGAGGTTCGGTTGGCGGCACTGCATGGCAACCACATCGGGCGCTGACAGGTCGAGCTCGAAGGTCTCCTCCACGGTGACGATGCGTTCGTGTGACGGTGCTGTGCCGAGCAAGGCGCCGAGCAAGGTCGTTTTTCCTGCCTGCGTTCCGCCCGACACGAGGATGTTCTGTCCGCTTCGCACACAGGCTCGGAGAAACTCGGCGGCGTGCGCGCTGAGCGAGCCGAGCGCGACCAGCTGTCCGAGGTCCCGAACATTTCGACGGAACTTCCGGATGTTGATGGCAACGTGTCGTCGCGTCACGTCAGGGATGGCGACATGAAGACGGGAGCCATCAGGGAGCGACGCGTCCACGAAGGGTGAGCTCAGGTCGACGCGCCGACCTGTCGATTGCAGCATGCGTTCGACCAGGTCACGCACGCCAGACTCGGTGAGCACCGTTGTAGTGAGCTCGGCAACGCCGTTTCGGGCAACGAACACGCGAGTCGGTGAGTTGATCCAGATCTCCTCGATGCCCGGGTCGTCCAAGTATTGCTGGAGCGGGCCCAAGCCGGTGAGGGTGGCAACGATCTCGCGCTCGGTGGCGTCTTCATCGACGAGCAGAGGCAGGGTGCCGCCGAGCGCGCGCTCGCTGTATCGGCGAACTTCTTCCCTGACGTACGTTTGCGCGAGGCCCGATGACCCGAGATCCGCTCCGTCACGGCGCACGCGCTCGCGAATCCGATTCGTGATGATCTCTGTCGCCGAGTTCATGGACGCATTCTCTCGGAAACGCCATCTGACGCGTTTAAGTTATCCACAGCCCCAATTGGGGGTGGTGGGGCGCGCCGAGCGAGACCATGATTCGATTCACCACGCTGCGCTTCCCTCTAGACTTGATTCGCCAGCGGGAGTGGTGAAATTGGCAGACACGCAGGATTTAGGTTCCTGTGCTTTCGAGCGTGTGGGTTCAAGTCCCACCTTCCGCACGGATCGCGCGACCAAGCGGTTGCAGCGACCATCGACGAGCAACGACTTACGGAGTAGTAGCCGCCCATGATTTCGACAGGCCTCATTCCCTGGCTCGATCCCGAAAGCATCATTGGCTCGGCCGGCCCATGGGCTCTGCTCGTGGTGTGCTTCATCGTCTTCGCTGAGACCGGTCTGCTCGTTGGATTCCTGCTTCCCGGCGACACACTTCTCGTCATCACCGGACTCCTGACTTTTCACGGAATGCACTCAAGCACGGCCGAGGGCCTCGACCTTGACATCTGGTGGGTGGCGCTCGCCATCGGCTTCGCGGCCTTTCTCGGGGGCGAAGTGGGCTACCTGATTGGCCATAAGGCTGGTCCGAGGGTCTTCGAGCGCAAAGAATCCGGCCTCTTCAGCGTGCGGAATGTGCAACGCACCAACGCGTTCTTCACCCGCTTCGGTGGGCTGGCCGTGATCCTCGCGCGGTTCGTTCCGATCGTTCGCACGTTCGCACCCGTTGCCGCTGGCGTTGGCCACATGAACTACAAGAAGTACTCGTTATACAACTTCATCGGCGCGATCATCTGGGGTGTCGGCCTGACCTACTTCGGCTATTTCCTCGGCTATATTCCTCCGGTCGCTGCGTTCGTACAGGATTACATCGACGTCATTCTGATTAGTGCGGTTGTGATCACCCTGATTCCGACGGTGTGGCACTACGTGCAGTCAAGCCGCAAGGCGAAACACGAGATGGCCGCCGGCCCGGACGGCCGCACCGACGCCGAAGAAGCCGCGCAACTGGTACTCGACCACGACACGTTCGAGAAAAAGCACGAACGTCCCTAGGGGTGTTGCGGATGCTCGTGGCCGGCATGTTTCGCCGGCTCGAGCTGGAACGTCGAATGGTCGACGTCGAAATGGCCGCTGAGACAGGCCGACAGGGTGTCAAGCATCTCCCCCGTGCGGCCTTCCGCAAAAACCTCGGCCGCCACCACGACGTGAGCGGTGAACACTGGTTCACCAGAGGTGATGGACCAGACGTGGACATCATGGACGTCGACGACTCCTGGCGCTTGCCGGATATGGTCCCGGATGTGTGAAACATTGGTGTCCGGCGGGGTGGATTCGTTAAGCACTCGCCAGACGTCACGGAGAAGCACCCACGCCCGTGGAAGAATCCCGGCCGCGATGAGCAGGGAGGCGATGGCGTCCACCTGCACGATCCCGGTGAAGAGAATGATGATGCCCGCAATAAGCACACCGACTGATCCGAGCAGATCGCCGAACACCTCAAGGTAAGCCCCGCGCATATTGAGGGATTCTTTCGCGGAGCTCCGCAGAATCACCATCGAGACCGCATTCGCCAACAGACCGACAGTGGCGACGATCAGCATGGGTGCGGCCAAAATCTCGACGCCGGTGGGGTCGATCAGACGCTGAACGCCCTGGTATCCGACCCCAACGGCCACTCCGAGAAGCAGCAAACCATTGAGCAGGGCGCCGAAGACTTCCGTTCGGCGGTATCCATAGGTGTGCCGTTGGCTTGCTGGCCGTGACGCGATCCCCAGTGCGACGAGTGCGATGACCAGCCCGGTCAGGTCGCTGAGCATGTGTCCGGCGTCAGCCAGCAACGCCAAGGAGCCGGTCAGGAACCCGCCGACCACCTCCGCCACAAAAACGACGGCGACGATAACGAGAACGACAAGCAGGCGTGAACGGTGAACGTCGCGGGTGTGATCGTGGGACATAACTCAAAGCTATGCGGGAGCGAGACGCTTCACCAGACTGCTGGCCTTGATAGTAACGATGGCCGTTCTCATTCTCGTCTCAGCGCGATAACGCTTCAGGCGCGTGCCACCGATTTCAGAGTGGGAATGAGGTCTGCGAACGCACGGGCCCGATGACTGATGTCATTTTTCGTTTCCGGTGGCAACTCAGCCGCCGAGATCTCGTAACCATGGGGGATGAAAATCGGATCGTAACCAAAGCCGTTCTCCCCGCTCGCTTCGGTCGCCAACGCTCCCGGCCAGACCCCGACGGAGACGTGCTCGAAACCCGGCTGACCAGAGGCTTCCGGGACGACGAGCGCGATGTGACAGAGGAAGGTCGCCGCACGATGTTTCGGGGCGATGTCAGCCAGTTGGGCGAGCAACAGCTCCAGATTGTCGCGGTCCCTGTGTCCAGGACCCGCCCACCGTGCGGAGAAGATTCCGGGCGCTCCGCCGAGAACGTCCACGGATATACCGCTGTCATCGGCCATCGCAATTCGACCGGTATGCGCGGCAGCCGCTCGAGCCTTGATCAACGCATTTTCGCTGAAACTGACACCATCTTCCACCGGTTCAGGCCCGTCGTACGCTAGAACGGTGACCTCGGGCATAGCAGCGCCGAGAATGCGCTGGAACTCCTGCACCTTGTGCTGATTGTGCGTGGCCAGCACGACCTCGATGGTCATGCTGACGCTCGCCCGAGCGCCGCAACCTGCAGAGCGGTCAGGTCGGCAGCGCCACCCACAGCGAGGTCAAGGAGGGAGTCGAGCTCCTTACGGTCGAATGGAGCGCCCTCCGCAGTGCCCTGTACTTCGACGAACAGGCCCCGGCCTGTAACGACCACGTTCATGTCGGTTTCGGCGCGAACGTCTTCCACATAGGCGAGGTCGAGCATGGGCTCACCGTCGATGATGCCGACCGACACGGCGGCAACGCTATCGATAAGTGGTGTTGACTTCTGTCCGATGAACTTCTTTCCCCGGGCCCACTCGATGGCATCAGCCAGCGCGACGTACGCACCCGTGATCGCTGCTGTTCGGGTCCCGCCATCAGCTTGAAGAACATCGCAGTCGATGACAATCGTGTTCTCGCCGAGAGCCTTGGTGTCAATCACTGCACGAAGGCTGCGTCCAATCAATCGGGAGATTTCGTGGGTGCGGCCACCGATGCGGCCCTTCACTGACTCGCGGTCCATACGGCTGTTGGTCGAACGCGGCAGCATCGAATACTCAGCGGTCACCCACCCTTTGCCCTTGCCTGCGAGCCAACGCGGGACGCCGTTGGTGAAGGACGCCGTACAGAGAACCTTGGTCTTGCCGAAGGAGATCAGCGCGGACCCCTCGGCCTGGTCGCTCCAGCCGCGCTCAATGGTGACCTCGCGGAGCTGATTGGTACTACGACCGTCTTTGCGAATGGTATCTGTCACGAGAACTCCTTGAGGCTGTGCCGAAAACCGGCGGTGGTGGGGGAAAGCTATGACCCGTATGACCGCATGGCGGCCAGGTCGATGACGCCGGTCTGGACCAGGTCCACGTGCGAAATCTCGCGACCGATGAGGCGGTGAGCGAGTTCGAGGAACTCATCTTCACTCGGTCCCGTTGCTTCGTAGTGGTGCGAAGGAGGGCGTGGACTTGTGCGCTCGAGTCCACTCGATACCAGCACTCGGTAGACATCATTCGCCGTCTCGGTGTCGCTCGACACGAGTGTGACCCCCGGGCCCATGACGTAGGAGATGGCCCCTTTGAGGAACGGGTAGTGCGTGCAGCCGAGGACGACCGTGTCGACCCGGGCATCGGCGAGCGGCCTGAGGTACTGCTCGGCCGTCGCGAGAACGTCCGGCCCCGACGTGATCCCGGCCTCGACGAACTCAACAAAGCGCGGGCACGCGGCGGTGAAGAGCGAGAGGTCTGGGGCCGCAGCGAACGCGTCTTCATACGCGCGTGAGTTGATGGTTCCTTCGGTGCCGATGACGCCGACCCGTTGGTTTCGTGTACTCGCCACAGCCGTCCGAACGGCGGGTTGGATGACCTCGATGACGGGAACTGAATATCGTTCCCTGGCGTCGCGCAGCATGGCCGCAGACGCGGTATTGCACGCGATAACGATCATCTTCACACCCTGGGCGATCAAGTCATCCAGAACCTCGAGCGAAAAGCGACGAACGTCAGCGATGGGTTTGGGCCCGTAGGGAGAGTGCGCGGTGTCCCCGACGTAGAGGATCTCTTCGTTGGGGAGCTGATCCTGGATCGCACGAGCGACGGTGAGCCCGCCGACTCCGGAGTCGAAGATTCCGATTGGCGCATCATTCACGGGTTCAAGCCTACAGCGCCGTATGGGTGAGGCGCGGGCGCCGCAAGCCCAGCGCACAAAGCGGGACGCCGTCGCTAGGCTGGCGGGGTGAGCCTCTCGACATCACCGCACAACTCAACAGCCCTCTATACCGATCGTTACGAACTGACGATGGTGGACGCGGCGCTGGCCAATGGCACCGCCGACACCGAGTGCATGTTCGAGGTGTTCGGACGCCGCCTCCCTGGGGCTCGCCGGTACGGGATTGTTGCCGGCACCGGCCGACTCCTCGAAATGATCCGCGACTTCCGTTTCCAGGAGACAGAGCTCTCCTGGCTGCGCGACAACGCCGTTGTGGCGCAGAGAACACTCGACTGGCTGAGCGACTACCGGTTCTCCGGCGATATTTGGGGCTATCAGGAGGGCGAGGCGTATTTCCCGAACTCTCCCGTGCTGACCGTCGAGTCGTCATTCGCCGAGGGCGTCGTCCTCGAAACACTCATCCTCAGTGTGCTCAACTACGACACGGCGGTCGCCAACGCGGCGAGTCGCATGGTCACGGCGGCCCGCGGTCGGCCGGTCGCTGAGATGGGTTCTCGGCGCGCGAACGAGCACGCCGCCGTCGCGGCCGCTCGCGCGGCGTATGTCGCCGGCTTCGACGCGACAAGCAATCTCGAAGCAGGCCGGAGCTGGGGTATCCCGACCATGGGCACTGCAGCTCACGCGTTCACCCTTCTCCACGCAACCGAAGAGGAAGCGTTCCGGGCCCAGATCGCAGCGTCCGGACCGGGAACCACCCTCCTCGTCGATACCTACGACATCGAGAAAGGCATCGAAACAGCGGTTCGTGTTGCCGGGCCAGAACTGGGTGCCGTTCGACTCGACTCGGGTGACCTGCCCACGCTCGTGCTTGAGGTGCGCAAGCAGCTGGACGCGCTCGGCGCAATGAACACGAAGATCACCGTCACCAACGACCTCGACGAACACGCGATCGCCGCGCTGGCAGCCGTGCCGGTTGATTCGTATGGAGTAGGCACATCGGTCGTCACCGGGTCGGGCTCCCCCGCCGCCGGAATGGTCTACAAGCTGGTCGCCCGCAAGGACGACGACGGCAACTGGGTGTCCGTCGCGAAAACGTCGCAGGGCAAGGTCAGCATCGGCGGGCGCAAGTACCCGGTCCGCCGACTCAACGACGCGAAAGTCGCCATCGAAGAAGTTGTGTACGTGGGCGACGGCCCCGAAACATCCGTTCATTCAAACGATCATGAACGTCCTCTGCTTGTGCAGCTGGTCGAGTCGGGCGAGATCGACCCGCAATACACCGGACCGGCCGGCACAGCGAAGGCGCGCGAACACCGTGCGCGCGTTCTTGCCGAATTGCCGGCGGATGCCTCGCGGCTCGGCCGGGGGGACCCCGCGTTGCCGACGCGGTTCGTCAGCTAAAAACCGAACTACTCGGCTTTCATCTTTTCGTAGATCTCTTTGCACGTCGGGCAGACCGGGAACTTCTCTGGGTCGCGCCCTGGCGTCCACTTCTTGCCGCACAGCGCCTTGACCGGCTTACCGCTGATCGCCGACTGGAGAATCTTGTCTTTCTTCACGTAGTGGGAAAAACGTTCGTGATCGCCGGGCTCGACTCCCTCACTGTTGAGGAGTTCTTCGAGTTCGCGGTCGAGAACCGATGTGCCGCCGGCGTCCGGCCGGGATCCTGGATCTGCAATGCTCACGCGTACGTTCATCATGGTGCAATTGTACGCGGTCGGTTGGGCCTAGTGGCTGACGGCGAAGGCCATGATCTCGGGGCCGCGCCGGTCAAAGACCCGCCCGCCGATCCAGACTCCGGCGATGAGCGCGACCACTCCGAGGCCCACTCCCGCCCACAGCGCGAGCGCGTGCCACGACGGGTCGTCAGTGAAGCCGAACCACGCCAGCACAAGCGCTGGGGTAGCAACCAGGAGCGAACCGACCAAGCCGAACGTCTGAGACAAACCGCCTAAAGCGCCGGACGACTGGGGCTGTTGGAAGGGGCTGTCACCTGGCAGGGCTGCGGGATACGGGAACCGCGCTGAGATGTAGCTCGACAGTCCCACTCCCCCAAGGAACAAGGCGGTGGAGACGCCGATCATTGAAGGCAACACCACCCAGTCCCCGTAGAAGGTGATGCTCACCATGGAACCGATGATGATCAGCGGAATACCGATGAGCACGACGGGGAACATCCGGCCGAGCCTGTCGGCGTACCCGCGCACGCCCGATGCGAAGTGCAGCCAGACGGCCGTCGAGTCGAACGCGAGGTCGTTGTGCAGGGACCAGCCGAGGAAGATGGCCATCACGGGAAGCGGAAGCAGGGCAAGTGTTTGCAGCGGGACGCCGACCACCAGGAACGGAACGATCATGATGATCGGAACGATCGGGATGATCACGATGGAGACCAGGTAGCGAGGGTCACGTGCCCAGTAGGTGATGCTTCGTGCCGCGATGACCGCGCTGGGGCGGGAAGGCAACACGTCAAACCATCCCATGCCGCCGTAGGTCTTCACCACCGGTTCCCGCTCAGGGGTAACCAGCATGTACGCGACGAGGCGATCCCACGCCAGCCAGAGAAGCCCCGCAGTGGCGATCGAGATCAGAAGCTTGAGGAACGCTGCGCCAATGTTGCCCATCGCGACGTCGCCAGGAAACGACCAAACGGCGCCGAATGGCGTCCAGCTGATCACGTCGGCCGCACTTCCGAGTACCGCTGCACCGTCCCGACCCCAGTTGACACTCGAAAGAAGAATGGCTGCTGGCGCGAGGAGGACGAGCACCACGATGCCGATCACACCGGTCAACTCCCTGGAGCGGCGCGTTGAGAGGAGCAGCGACGCGACAGCCGTTGTCACACGGGCGGCGACCACGCAGGTGGCCACGACGAGCACAGCGGACAAAAGCGCCAGAACGAAGGGCAGGAATCCCCGCGACCAGGTCACCGCGGTGAGCAGGCTGAGGATCAGAATGACTACGGAAGGCACGCTCACGAGCGCCGCAACCAATAGGCCGGTGGAGAGCGTCCTACTGCGGGTTCCGAACAGGGCGAAGCACCGGGGGTCCATGTCATCGTCAACACCGAAGATCAGAGGAAGCAAGACGAAACCGAGGATCACGAAGGAGCCGATGAAGACGAGAATGTTGCGCGTCAGCTCATCTGGAGCGAAACGCAGAGCAACAAGCGCCGCGCCAAGCAGGTAAACGAGCCCTGCGCCGGCGACGGTCGCAAGAAGGATGCCGAAGATCTGCCAGGGGCTTCGCCGAAAGACGTTGGCCAGCAGCTGCAGCCTTAGTCGGAGAAGCTGTGCAACCATTCCATACCTTCTGCGGCCTTGCGCCCGCCTGCGAGTTCGACGAACCGGTCTTCAAGTGTGCCGTTACCGCGGACATCGTCCACCGCGCCAGCAGCAAGAACCTGACCGTTCACAACGATAGCCACGTGGTCGCACACGCGTTGGATGAGGTCCATTCCGTGGCTTGAAAGCACCACGGTTCCGCCGTGTGCAACGTACTTCTGGAGAATCTCAATGACATTTGCCGCGGAGACGGGATCCACCGATTCGAAGGGCTCATCAAGAACGAGGAGCCGCGGCGAATGAATCATGGCGGACGCGAGCGCGACCTTCTTGGTCATACCCGCCGAGTAGTCGGTGACGAGACGATTGAGCGCGTCTTCCAAACCGAAGGCCACGGCAAGATCCTTCACGCGAGACCGCACCGTTGCTCCGTCAAGTCCGCGAAGGACGCCGGAATAGTACAAGAGCTGAGCGCCGGTGAGTCGATCAAACAGCCGAAGGCGATCGGGAAGAACGCCAATCGCGCGCTTGGCCTTATCCGGGGTCTCCCATACATCGATGCCGTGAACGGTGATGCTTCCAGAGTCCGGACGGAGGAGACCGGTGATCATGGACAGGGTCGTCGTCTTACCAGCCCCGTTGGGCCCGACGATGCCGTAGAACGAGCCCTCACGCACCTCGAGATCGATCCCGTCCACAGCGACCGTGTCACCGAAGCTGCGGGACAGGTTGCTGATGCTCAGCACGATCGGCGCGTCCGTCAGATCGGCGGCACCGCCGGCGCGGGTCGGAACTGCGTCAGGTGTCGCACGGACTTCGTGGCTGTAGCCAACGGTGGTCTCAGTTTGGGTAGTCCCGGATGGGAGAGAAGCAGCCCCCGCGAAAGTTTCCGAGGCGATTTCGTCGGCCAGCGGGTCCGCAGGTTCGTCAGCCAATTCAGGAACATCGTGGGTCGTGGACGCACTGAACGGCTCAACCTGATCCGCTGGCGAGGCAGACGCAGGCGAGCTCTCCACGTCGTCGACGGAGACGTGATCTGGTTCGTACCCAACGGGAGCACCGTGTTCGGCTTCCTTAAGCTCGACCTTGGACGGCTCCGCGGGTTGTTCCGTGACGGTGAAGAAGTTTTCGACCGCTTCGTCGTCAAGTGCTGGCGCCCGTGTTGGCGCGCGATCCACCTCGGCGTCCTCGATGTCGCTGGTATCGACGTAAGGGTCCTCTATGGCAGGACTGTCAGCGCCAATAGGCTTTTCGCCCGAGGTGACAGGAACCAGCGAGAGGAACGGCCAGCGCTTGCTCCAGACGAACTTCATCGGTTCGTGGTTTTCCACACCGGAAGCCTGTTCGGCAGAGTCGGGAAGCGTCTCGAATTGCAGAGCGGCTTCCTCTGCCGACATTTCGGGCAGCGGTGGACGTTCGTCGCTTGACGCCGCAGCGTCGGCGGACGACGGTTCGGGGTTTGTCCCCGCCACCATGGGCTCCGACGTGAGATCGTACTCGTTTGATACCGCTTCCTCTTCCGTCGGCGCTTCTGGGTCGACCTCGGTCCGCTCAGCTGGCTCAGCTGGCTCGTTCTCACTGGGCAGAGGCGGCACAGGGGGAACGACGGGAAGCGGCGGTACGGGCGGGATCTGAGCGGTGTCGAGTGCCACCTTTGGTGCCACGTGCTCAGCGACTTCATCTGGCGACTTTGCCATGGATGCCGCCACGCGAGCTCGTGGAGCCGGCGCCTGCACGGCCTTCGTCGCTGTGCGTTTCTTGGGCGCGCCAGAGGGCTTCGCCAGCGTGGAGGCCTCACCACTTAAGGACTCCCCTGGGGTCCCCGCAGCGGTCACGTCGACGGATGCAGTTGCGTTCTGTTCCAGGCTCGCCGGCATCTTCTCGGTATCCGCGACACCGGGAGTCGGTAGGGCTTCGGACTCGACCGGCTTGCTCGGTTTCTTGGCCGTTGTCTTCTTGGCGGCGGCGCCGCTCGTCTTGGCAGTCGTCGACTTGGAGGAGGTGGACTTCGCGGTCGTGGACTTGGCAGTCGTCGACTTCGCAGTCGTCGATTTCGCCGGAGCTTTTCGCGCTGGCGTTTTCGCCGCAGGTTTCTTTGCCGCGGTGCTCGTAACTGCCGGAGCCTTGACGGGTGAATCTCCGGTTGACGACGTGTCAGGGACACCGTCAGCCGCAGTCGCGGCCGTTGCACCTCTCGAGGAAGCAGCCGGTTTCGTCGTCGTTCGTGGCGCCTTGGCTTTGGCCGTCGAAGACGAGCTTCGGGCAGCCGACTTCTTCGGCGCCGGTGAAGTGGTTTCCCCGCCAGAAGCGCCCTCGGAGGACGTTCCAGGAACGGACTCGGTCGCGCCCGGAGCCGTTGTCGTAGACCGAGCAGCAGGCTTCTTCTTCGGCGACGTTGGGGTAGATGACCGCGGCTTCGCAGGTGTGCGCGGCTTCGACGCCGGACCGGCCGACTGGCTTCCACCGTCTGTGCCCGATCCCTCTTCATGGGGACTGACCGGTGCGGCAGCGGACTCGTTTGACGACCCGGAATCCGGCGCGCTCAGCGCGGGGTCTTCTGGTGTGTCGTCGGGGGAAGCGGGCGGCACAATAGTCACTGATACAACCTACCAACTGCCCGCGAGTGATTCGAGGCGGATGTCGTTTTGTGCCGGTGCTGAACCTGTTAATACGCCGTGTGCCTTATTACGATACGACAACAACAAACGTCAAGATACTGACCCCAATAAGGGTGCCGCGCTAACGTTGACCTTGGCATAACGGGGTGTCATTTCGTCTACTTTCAGGTTAATTCCGCGTAAAGCCCGCCACAGACGGCGGCCGGAACGGCCTTGAATCGATCTTGAGGAGAATCTCGTGACCACCCAGGTAGTAATTCTGGCAGCAGGAATGGGAAGCCGTCTCGGCCGTTCATTGCCGAAGCCGCTGACCGAGTTGAGCGACGGCCGCACCATCATGCAGCAGCAGTTCGACAACATCCACCACGCGTTCGGCAAGAACGTCAAGGTGACCATCGTCGTCGGCTACAAGCTCGACCACATCATCGAAGCGTTCCCCGAGGCATCGTTCGTTTACAACGAGCAGTACGACCAGACCAACACCTCGAAGAGCCTGATGCGTGCTCTCAACGCTTCGCAGCCAGGTGGTGTCCTGTGGATGAACGGAGACGTGGTCTTCGACCCGACCGTCCTCGATCGTGCAGCCGTCATGATGGCGCGCGACCAGTCCTTCGTCACTGTGAACACCTCCAAGGTTTCCGATGAAGAGGTCAAGTACACGACCAGCGCCGAGGGCTACATTCAGGAACTCTCCAAGACGGTCAAGGGTGGTCTCGGCGAGGCCGTCGGAATCAACTACGTTTCTCGTGACGACAAGGCAAACCTGCTTCGTCAGCTTGCCCGCGTCGATGACCAGGACTACTTCGAGCGCGGCATTGAGCTCGCCATCGAACAGGACCGGATGCTCGTCGAGCCCGTCGACATCTCTGACCTGTATGCGGTCGAGGTTGACTTCGCGGAAGACCTCGAGCGGGCAAACCTCTTCGTTTGACCGTCTTTGCTTCGACAGACCGGCACGCGTCCTTGACCGTGCCGGTCTTCGTTTGCGGATATGTTTGTGCCTGTGAGTTCTGATTTCGGCGTGCGCCGCACACAGCGGTCGCACCTGACCAGATATCGCCATGCGCTCTGGTTGCTGACCAAGCGGGACCTCCGGGTTCGGTATTCAACGAGCGCGTTGGGCTACGTCTGGTCGATCCTCGACCCGCTCGTAATGGCGTTCATCTACTACTTCGTGTTTGTGGTTGTCTTCCAGCGTGGCGGATCGGTCGGTGAAGATCCGTACATCGTGTTTCTGCTCGCCGGCCTGCTGCCGTGGATGTGGTTCAACGGGGCGGTCTCTGACAGCACACGCGCGTTCATCCGCGAAGCGAAGCTCGTGCGTTCCACCTCGATCCCGCGAACGATCTGGGTCAATCGCCTCGTTCTCTCAAAGGGCATCGAATACGTCGCGGCTCTGCCCGTCCTCCTCGCGTTCGCCCTGTTCACCGGCGGATCGCTCAACTGGAACGCACTCCTCTTTCCCCTGGCCATCGTCATGCAGGCCGTCCTCACTATCGGCATCGGTCTCATCGTCGCTCCCCTTGTCGTGTTCTTCCGGGACCTCGAGCGCGCCGTCAAGCTCGTCCTTCGGTTCCTCTTTTACGCCTCCCCCATCGTTTATGGCTTCAGCGACCTTCCTGTCGAGCTCCAGCCGCTCGCCGCATTCAATCCGCTCGGAGGCATCTTTTCGCTGTATCGATCGGCGTTCTTCCCTGAGCAGCTCAACTGGTACCCCGTGGTGATCTCGGCAATCATGAGCGTCATTTTCCTGGTGGTTGGGCTTTGGGTCTTCAAGAAATCCGAACGCACCGTCTTGAAGGAGCTGTGATGCCGACCCCCGTCATCCGTGTCGCTGACGCCGGCATCCGTTTCCGGCGTAACCGTGGAGGCCGCCGCAATTTCAAGGATCTATTCTCCGGCAATACCCGACGCTCCCGTCCCGGGGAGTTCTGGGCATTCCGCAACGTCAGCTTCGATGTTCTCCCCGGCGAAGCGATCGGCGTCGTTGGCCGCAACGGGCAGGGCAAGTCGACGCTGCTCAAGCTCGTCGCTGGCGTTGTCATCGCCGACGAGGGCGTCGTGAAGGTCACCGGCGGGGTGGCACCCCTCATCGAGATCACCGGCGGCTTCGTCAACGACCTCACCGTTCGCGACAACGTCTACCTCACCGCTGGCCTTCACGGTATGACGAAGCGCGAGATCGAAGAGCGATTTGACGACATCATCGACTTTGCTGAAATCGGCGACTTTGTCGATACGCCGTACAAGCATCTCTCCAGCGGCATGAAGGTGCGCATCGCGTTCAGCGTCATCTCCATGCTCGAGGAACCGATCATCCTCGTCGATGAAGTGCTCGCCGTCGGTGACCGAAGCTTCAAGGAGAAGTGCTACCGGCGCATCGAGGAGATGCTTGCCGGGGGACGCACTCTGTTCTTTGTCTCGCACAACGAGAAGGACCTGCGTCGGTTCTGCACTCGCGGTCTCTACCTCGACAAGGGAAAGCTCGTCCTCGACGGCCCAATCGACGAGGTTCTCGACCGTTACAACGCCCAGTACCACAGCTGAGCGAGTGGACTGTCAAGCCCACCGATCTCACAGCGGACGACTCTAAAATTGATCTTCTGCGCTTCGAGCGCATGAAGGGGTGACCATGAAAACGCAGTCTGAACGCGTCATTATTGTCGACGAGGCGGAGTTCCGCTCGGTTCCGGTTGACCCGACGAACGGCCCACTTTGGTTGCGCGGCGTTGACCGCGCCTTATCTGTGCAACGCCCCGTCGTCATCGCGCACATCCGCGGCCTTCGCCGCATGTACCCCGGTGCAACACCTGACCAGCTCGTCCGGGTGCTCGAACGTCGCTACCTGACCGCCATCACCTCCGGCGGCGCAGCGGTCGGTGCAACGGCCATGGTGCCCGGCTTCGGCACCAGCATCACCATCGCCCTGTCCGGAGCCGAAACCCTCGGCTTTCTGGAGACGACAGCACTGTTCGCCCAGTCCGTCGCCGAGGTGCACGGCATCGCTGTCGATGACCCGGTTCGCGCGCGTGCGCTTGTGATGACGCTCATGCTGGGCAAGTCCGGCACCGACCTCGTGAAGCAGTTCACCGGCCAGGCGCTCCGCGGCGGACTCCCCCGCGACCGCTATTGGGGTCAGCTCATCGCTTCGAACGTTCCGCAAGCAGTGATGGGTCCGGTCGCAGATCAGCTCAAGCGCCGCTTCCTCAAGCACTTCGCGGTGAACCAGGGGTCGTCATTCGTCGGCAAAGCCATGCCGTTCGGAATCGGCGCTGCGATCGGCGGCATCGGCAACCACATTGCCGGCAAGCAGGTCGTGCAATCCGCGCGCAGCGCATTCGGCCCGGCACCGGTCGTCCTGCCGCTCGAACTTGAGCCGAAAGAACGCTCCAGCGCGGTTGGCACGACCCTGCGAGCTTTGCAGAAGCGGATGCCATCCCTCACGAAATCGAAGAATCGTACGGATTCCGATTCGGGCAGGTAGCCCTTACGAAAGGTCGTCGTCGTCCTCGCCTGTTGCACCGGCGGACGAACCGCCCGCTGCGCCCGACGATGTCGGGGCCGGAGTGCGTGATGCGGAGATCTGCTGCTCGTCGTCCTCGGCGTGCAGCGCCGAGTAATGTTCCCACTCATCCATGAGGTGCTGCACTGCGGCGTGGAACCGAGCGGTTGCGGCACCGGGTGTGACGTCTCCGAAGTATCTCTCGACCCAGATGGCCAGGCGACCGACGGCATCCGGATCGGACAACAGTCGATCGGTGTGGCGCACGATGTCCTGCGCTTCATCGGCAGGGAGCCACTCGCAGTCCGAGAGATAGCCGCCGAGGTCGATCTTCGCCTCCGGGTCGACCGGCTGGGTGATCATGAGCGGCTTGCCGCTGGCCAACCTGTCATAGACCATCGCTGAGATGTCGACGATGGCAACGTCGGCGGACGAGAGCTGCCAGCCGAGTTCTGCTCCCGTGTCGTGCACGTGCTGCGCGGTCGGGTCTGCGCTGTTCGCGGCCGCAATCATCCCGATGATCTCGCGGTTCGCTGCACCGTAAGCGTGGTCGACGACACCGCTGCGGGGATGCGGCCGGTAGATGACGCGGTGCGAGCCCGTCGCGAGCAACGCCCG
This sequence comes from Okibacterium sp. HSC-33S16, assembly GCF_024171565.1. Lineage (GTDB taxonomy): Bacteria > Actinomycetota > Actinomycetes > Actinomycetales > Microbacteriaceae > Mycetocola_A. Next base: position 533,755 of record NZ_JALJZZ010000001.1, on the reverse strand, counting down.
CACCAGGTTCACCCCGTGGCTCGAGATGGATCCGTAGGCCGCCGACCGACGGTCACCCTCCCAGGTCGGCGCGTAGAGAACGACGGTGCGTTCGTCTGGGGTGAAGGGCAACTCACGCGAATAGTGGTCCGCCTGCGGTCGCCCGATCTTGATGGCACGCTTGTCGAAGTCGTAGTCCCAGAGCACCTTTGACAGCCGCGCGAGCGCGGCGTCACCGGCAACAAGGCTGTAGTCGTATGCCTTGAACTGGTTCGTCGTCATGTACATCTTGTCGCTCTCACCATGGTTGATGAAAACGTGCCAGCGCTGGCCATACCGGAACATCTGGAAGTTCTTGGTGTTCTGGTTCACGTAGAACACAATGCGAATGTCCTGCTCGGCGAGAGTCTGCTCAAGCGCCGCGACGGTTCGCACATACGCCACCGGTAGCGGCGACTCTTCGAAGAGTTTCGTGGCGGCGGTCGCTCCCCGGCTGAGCACGACGACCGGCCAGGTGCGCGCGAGCTCTTCGAGCGGTTTGTACCACTGCCGGATCTGGTACATGTTGACCTGGCCGTCAGCAAAATAGACGGCGATCTTGTATCTGCCCGGGTCAAGCGGCGGCAGTTGCGAGAGCCGCTGCGACAGTTCGCCTCGAGCTCGCCGGTTCGCCAGCAGGTCCCTGCCGATCTTGACGGCCTTGCGCGCGTCGCGGAGTACACCCATACGGTTAAGGGTACCCATTAGATGACCGGCGGTCGCCCGGCTTGTGTCATCCGCACGACTGTGCGCCACCGGATCGGTCGCCGCTGCCCCGGCGATGTGTTCCAGCCCTCACGCCAGCCGCCGAACCACGCTTTAAGCACCAAGGGTTGCCGCCACCAGCGCAGCAACTGAATGCCGGTCCAGCTACCCACGTAGAGCGGAATCAATGGCAGTGGGAGGTTTCGCCGAGCCAACCAGACCCGGTTGCGGGCGTTCAGGCGGTAGTACTCGGTATGCCGGGTTGGCTGTACGACGGGGTGATTGGCTTCGAGGTCACCGGCGTACCACGCACGCTTTCCCTGGTCCCAGACCCGCCAGGCAAGCTCAATGCCCTCGTGGGCATAGAAGAACTCGTCGGCCCAGCCACCGGCCGCGTCAAAAACCGGCCGCGGGAGAAACACGGCGGCTTCCAGACAGGAGAAGACATTGCCCGGATGCCGTGGGTCGCCTTTTCGAATCCGTGGAATCCATCGACGTGGAGACTCGATGCCGGTCGGATCGTCGAGCCGGGGTTGGATCAGTCCGATATCGGGTTGCTTCGAAACGAGAGCGATGCACTCACGGAGGAACGTGGCATCCGGAATTGACGCGTCATCGTCGAGGAAGAAGATCCAGTCGCCGCTGACCACCTCTGCGCCGCGATTACGGCCAGCTGGAATGCCGAGATTCTCCGCGAGCCCGAGCGCACGAACGCCGTCGGGCAGCCCGGTGGGCTGCCAGCCGTTGCCGACAACAACGATGTCGAGTTGAACGCCCTGCTGATTCTGAACCGAACGGATGCCTCGGGCCAGGTCATCGGGTCGGGTGCCTTGCGTCAGCACCACGACTCCGACCGTGGGCAGGGTGTTCTCAGGCACTGAGGCGCTTCGACGACAGAATGGCGACGAAGTGCCCGAACAGGGTCACCAGGCCGAGGGCGAGGAGGAGAACGAGGGTCCAGCGCATGGCGAGGACGTCTCCGATGAAAAGTCCAACCACCGCCGCAACGAAGATCACCATGGTGAGTTCGACCGAGTGGAAGATGCGGTGGAACGGCAGGAACTTGGCGACCTTGCGGGCGAGTGCGAGAGCCCCACCACGCGGTGCTGATTCGCTCTCGCTGTAGGTGAGCTTGGACGCGCCGTAGTTCGCGCGGGCAACGCGCACCATGTCGTTGAGTGCCTTGTTCAGCACGATGACGAGGGCAAGCAACGCACCGAGCGTCGTGTAGAGGTAATCGGCTGGTGCGTCGAAGGGGTAGCCAGCTGCCCGAATCGCGAGTGCGAGCGGAATGAGCGACTCAGTCGAGTAGTGGCCAACCGCGTCGAGGAATGCACCGGCAGGAGACGACGTGCGGCGCCAGCGGGCAACTTCACCGTCGCTGCAATCGACGAGCATTTGCAGCTGCCCGAGCACGAGCCCGAGCAGGGCGCCCCAGATGCCGGGGATGAGCAGGGCGCCCGCGACCGACCACCCGGTAAGGATCATGAGCCCCGTGACGCCGTTTGCCGAGATGGGCGTTCGCAGCAGCAGCCAGGTCAGGTACGGCGAGATGGTGCGCAGGTAGAGCGACGCTGTCCAGTGCTCGGCGTTACGGCGCCCGCGAACCTCGGGAGGTTGGGCGACATCGCGGAGCTCTGAGATGGAGCGGGGTTTGAGTGGCCGTTCAGCCGACACTTCCGACACTCGTGCCTCCGCTTCTTTCGTTCTTGAGCGCTGAGATGTTGCTGGCCAGCGACAGGAAGCCGAGCACGAAGCCCACCCCCCAGCAGAAATGAATACAGGGCAACACTACGAGAAACCAGAGTTGCGAGCGCACGCCGTCACGTCGAGCCACCAAAAGAGTGGCCGCGATCACGAGGAGCGCGTACACCGCGGGGATCGCCCAGCCCAGGGTAAGCACGGCGGATCCGCCCAAAGCGGCCTGCACGATACCGATGACGCCGAGCACCACACCAATTGCGACGCCAAGCACCATGACCGGCGGAGCAAAGTAGCGCAGGGTGTTCGCACTCGGGAAGCGACGCGTGAGTTCACCACGCCACATGCCGGTCGAGAAGAACTGGCGCGCGAGGGCGGACAGTCGGGGTCGTGGCCGGTAGGTCACCCGGAGTTCGGGCGTGAACCAGACGACTCCTCCGGCGTGACGGAGACGCCGGTTGAGTTCCCAGTCCTGCCCCCGCTTGATGCGCTCGTCGAACATGCCGACGCGCTCGAGAGGCTCCCGCCGGAACACGCCGAGGTAAACGGTGTCTGCGGGGCCTTCGGCGCCGCCGACGTGGTGCGGTGTGCCGCCCAAGCCCACTTTGCTGCCGTACGCACGGGCCACCGCTCGCTCGAATGCCGTTGTGCCCTGGGCATCCATGATGCCGCCGACGTTATCGGCTCCCGTCCGGTTGAGTGTCTCGACGGCGATGCGCGCATAATCGCGTGGCAACACTGAGTGGGCGTCGACCCGGACCACCACCGGGTAGCGGGTTGCCGCGATCGCGATGTTGAGACCGGCAGGCGTCGATCCGACCGGGTTCGGGAGTACCCGAATACGGCGATCGGCACGTGAGAGCTCATCCACGAGCTCGTTCGTACCGTCAATACTCGGTCCAACGGCGATCGCGACCTCGAACGGGCCGGCGTAGTCCTGCTCGAGCAAGCTCATCACAGCGGCTGTCACGTGGGTGACGTCATTGAGAACGGGCATGACGTAGGAGACCCCGATGAGCTCGGCGGTTCCGCCAACTGATGAGTTCTCAGTCATGGTCTCCACTCGCTGAATCGGTCGGCTTGAGCCTAGCAGTGCGTGTTTGAACCTCTCCTGCGAGACACACGCGAGGGAGCCAAGCGCTCGTGCACGACGAAGCGCCCGTAAACCGGACGTTTACGGGCGCTTCGGGGCGAGAGCGTCTAGAGAACGAGCTCTCCGAGTGTCACTGTTGCTTCCTTCGTGTCGCCGTTGCGGACGTAGGTCAGCTTGGCGTCAGCTCCGGCCGCCAACGCTCGCACCTGAGCGGTGAGGTCGGTGGCGTTGGTGACGGGCGAGCCGTTGAAGCTCGTCACGATGTCGCCCTTGGTGAGTCCGGCCTTCTCCGCTGCTCCTCCGGGGGTGGCTTCGTTGATGAGCGCTCCGACCACCGGGCTGTTGTCTGCGCTGGCTGCGTCGCCGACCGTCGCACCGAGAAGTCCGTGCGTCGCTTCGCCATTCTCGATGATCTCCTTGGCCACGCGCTCCGCGATGTTGGACGTGATCGCGAAACCAACTCCGATGCTGCCGCCCTGGCCTGACGAGTCTGAACTCGACGCGCTGGCGATCGCGACGTTGACGCCGATGAGCTCGCCCTGGTCGTCAACGAGGGCACCTCCGGAGTTTCCGGGGTTGATGGCAGCATCCGTTTGGATGACGGAGAGCGAAATGACCGCCTGCTGGCTAGGCGTGGCGTTTGGCGTCTGACCAGGAATGTCGAAGCCCCAAACGTCGTAGGGGTCCTTCTGGGTGTTGTCCTCCTGCGAGCTGTCTTCGGGGACAGCGGAGGATGCGACCGTGATGCTGCGGTTGAGGGCGCTGACGATTCCGTCTGTCACCGTTCCGGCGAGTCCAAGCGGTGCACCAATGGCGACGGCGACGTCACCGACGTTGAGCTTGCTCGAGTCGGCGAACTCCATGGGGGTGAGGTCGGTTGCCCCTTCGAGCTTGATCACGGCGAGGTCGTAGACCGGGTCGGTGCCGACCACGGTGCCCGTGTAGAGCTTGCCGTCATTGCTGGTGACCTGGATGTCAGGGTCGGACAGCTGGCCGTCGAGGGTGACGACGTGGTTGTTCGTCAGGACGTAGCCGTCTTTGCTGAGGATGACGCCGGAGCCGCTGCCTGCACTCTGACCGCCCTGCACCGACAGGGTGACAACGCTTGGGGAAGCCTTCGCCGCAATCGCAGAGGCGCGAGTGACGTCGGCGGGGTCGTTGATGGTGACGTTTTCGGAGCCGACCGCGTTCGAGCTGACGGTGCTGCTCTGGTTCGTCGTGATGAGGGCAGACGTTCCTGCCCCGGCTGCACCACCGACGAGCGCACCCACGGCGAGTCCGGCCACAAGGAGGCCGATGTTGGAGCGGCGCTTCTCACGACGCTCCGCGGGCTGCGGGTGGGTGTTCGGCGCATAACCGGTCGGTCCGTAAGCGGCACTGCCATCGCTGGGGGTTCCGTATGGCTGGTGGTGCTGTCCACCGTACTGTGCGGATCCCTGGTAACCGTTCGAGCCATAGTTAGCGGTCGGTGCCTGAGACGCTCCAAAGGCCGCACCATAACCGGCTGGCGGGTAGACGTCGGTGGCTGCAGTGTCCTGGTGAGAGGGCTGGTGTCCGCCCGAGTTCGTCCTGAAGTCGTGAGCGGCGGCTGCGGAGGGGCGATCCTCAGCCGCCGGTGCCTGGTCGGAAGACCCATGACCCGATGCCTGTCCGCTCGAATCGCTCGACTGCTGCGCGGACGAATTCGGCAGCGGCGGAGCGGGGGGTACGTTTCCGTAACCCTGGTGTCCGGCGGTGGAGTCAACACCTGAGGCGGAGCCGGCCTGGGGGGATGCGGCATTCGCATCGGTGTTTCCGGCGGAAGGAACCTGACGGTTCTCGCCGTTTGAATCCTGAGGGTGATCGGTCATGATGGTGCTCCTTCCAAGCACAGCTAGCTTGGCGGTCCTAGCTGGACTTTTCATTCGTGCTGTCTGTGAGCGGCCTATGCCCCAGCCGAGACATCGCTAGGTCGGCTGGCGACGTCGCTGATCGACCTTTTTCTGCGGCCTTCAGCCTATCCACTTCCCTTTAACAGCCGGGACCGCTGGGGTTTCTGTTGCACTCTTTGTCGACAAGAACCGTCTTCGCATCTCCGGCGAGCGCGGCGACGGTAACCGCTGGCGCCGACAAGGTACCGGCGATGCCGATCCACGAGCCGCCGACAGCGCGATACTCGACAGTAAAGGCGACCGTGACGGTGATGGAGTAGACCCCGGTCGAAGCAAAAACGTGGCTCGTCGGAGTGGCGGAGAACTCAGGTAGTCCGAGTTCCGCCCACGTCGCACCGGGGACGGTTGTTCGAGAGCTCGTTCCATCTCCCCATGACCAGTTATATCCGTCTGGCGTGAACCGAACCTCAATCGGGACGTCGAATAGGGAACCTTGTTGGACGTGTCGATTCGTGTCGGCGATGAAATTGGCGGGGAAGCCGATGAGGAGCCAGCCGTCCGGTTCCATGGTGAGGGTTGGTGCGTTGGGACGGAAGCGCGCCAGGTCGCTGAGCGTCACAAGCTCCGGGAGGCACAGAGCGCCTGACGTACAGGTGAGGTCTCGGTCGATCCCACCGGGACCGTCAGACCCATCAGCATTGCCGCCGTCGCCGGTGCCACCGTCTTCGTTGCCGCCGCCGTCGTTGTTTCCACCGCCGCCGCCGCCACCGTTGTTTTGGTCACCCCGGATGACTGCCTCGCCGTTTTCAATGCTTCCAGTCGGGCAGAGGTCCAAGTCTTGCTCAACTTCCGTGCATGGAGCTGCTGTTGCTTGAGAACCACTTGTCGCCGAGGTCAATCCGACTACCGAGACGACCAAAAGAAGCACGGCGACCGAAGGTCTCGTCAACACGGATCATCACCCGCCCATGGATCGCTCTCAGAAACCAAAACCCGTGCCGCTCCGCCTGGAGCCGACTGGAATGTAACCAGCAATGGATATCTATCTCGCCGTGTGGGCGGTGTAACGTCCGCCCCGGTCGTGTCGACAATGCGGACCGCGGTGACGTCCTTACATAGCGTGGTGACGATACTCACAGGTGATTCTCCAAGCGCCACCTCGACTACAGAGACCGTGTCAAATGTCGTAACGCCGCTTGTTCGCCATCCCCGATCACTCAAGGTCCTGTCCTCGCTTAATACGGTCCAGTATTTCTCCGTCACAAGGGGCTGAAGCGGCGAAGGATCGACTCCGCCGCCTGCATACACTGCATCAAGCGCAGCGGTGTACTGCTGATACGTGTCCGTGGCCGCCGCCAGCGCCTCGTCCTCGGACGAGAAGATAGAGGTCGGGGTGGGCGACGGCTTCGGCGCAGGAGTGGTGCAGCCGACCACCGCCACACCGACGATCGACGTGACGGCCACGGCCAGCGCGCGCCGAAGCATCCGTTGCTGGGCTCGCACGCCAAATTCCATGCCGCCACGTTAGAACAATTCCCCTGATGTCGCATGGGTTATCCACAGCCACCGGCATGCCGGATAGCCTTGAAACGCGGCGCGGTAGAAGCCAATCCGTGGAAGGACGAGGAATGACTCTGCACGGCTCATGGCAACGGACCGCCAAAGGCGCTGGACTTTTGCGACCAGACGGCACGATCGCAGCCACCATTTTCGCGGAGATGAGCGCACTCGCCGCGTCGACGGGCGCCATCAACCTCGGCCAGGGCTTCCCCGACGAGGACGGCCCCGAAGAGGTGCTCGCCGAAGCCCGTCGCGCGATCACCGACGGCGTGAACCAGTACCCACCCGGGCGAGGCATCCTCGACCTGCGCGAAGCGATTGCCGAACACCAGCACCGGTTCTACGGCATCACGGCGAACCCCGACACTGAAGTTCTCGTCACGGCGGGCGCGACCGAAGCCCTCGCCTCGGCCATCCTCGCCCTCACTGAGCCCGGCGACGAGGTGCTGACATTCGAGCCCTTCTACGATGCCTACGGCGGACTCATCGGCCTCGCCGACGCCCGCCACACCACGGTGCAACTGCGCTGGCCCGACTTCCAGCCCGACCACGATGAACTCCGTCGGGCGGTGACTGACCGCACCCGCATCATCCTCGTCAACAACCCACACAACCCCACTGGCGCCGTTCTGTCGCGAGGGACACTCGAGCTCATCGTTGAACTCGCGCACGAACACGACGCGATCATCGTCACTGATGAGGTCTACGAACACCTCACATTCGGCGTCAGCCACATTCCGGTTGCGTCGCTTCCTGGCGCCTGGGACCGCACGATCACCATTTCGTCAGCCGGCAAGACGTTCAACACCACCGGCTGGAAGATCGGCTGGGCGGTCGGCCCCGCAGCGCTCATCACCGCGATCACCACGGTGAAGCAGTTCCTGACCTATGTCAACGGCGCACCCTTCCAGCCGGCCATCGCCACTGGCCTGCGCCTGAGCGACCCCTGGTTCGCCGCTGTTGCCTCGGATCTAGAGCACAAACGCGACGTCCTGGCATCCGGTCTTCGCTCCGCAGGATTTACACTCTCGATTCCGAGCGGGTCCTATTTCATTGTTGCGGATGCCACGGAGCTCGGATTCGAAGACGCCAGCGAATTCTGTCGTCGCCTCCCCGATCTTGCTGGAGTGGTTGCGGTTCCGCTCAGTGCATTTGTGGCGGAGGAGCACCTCAGCGAGTATGCCACGCTGGTGCGCTTCGCGTTTTGCAAGAAGGTTGACGTGCTCGAGCGTGCCGCAGCGCAATTGGCGCGCCTGGGCCGGTAGTCGGAGCACACGAAGGCGCGTCAGCTCAACGGAACGATTCCGTACCGGCGCAGGGCGAGCGCCGGGTTAGACGCACGCACGCTCGCAATGCGCGTGGCTGAAGCGAATGCAACAGACACATCAGTCTCCACGCCGACCCCGGCCACTTGGATACCGGCTGGATCGACGATCAGGCTGTTGCCGACGCCGATCGGTGGCGTGTGGTCTGCTCCGGCCACATAGACGGTGTTCTCGATGGCGCGTGCGGTCACGAGCGTCTTCCAGTGATGTTCCTTGAGCGGGCCACGCACCCACTCGGCCGGCACGAGCACAACGTCAGCGCCGGCGTCGACGATGCGTCGCGTCACTTCAGGAAAGCGGATGTCATAACACGTCTGAATTCCGAAGGTGAGACCGCCTGCCCCAAACGTTTCGGGATCGGTCAGCTCGCCGGGCACAACGAACTCGCTTTCGGTCTGGCCGAACGCGTCGTAGAGATGCTGCTTTCGGTAGGTCGCTACGATCTCCGCCTGCGGCGACAGCGCCACAATCGTGTTGGAGAACTTTGAGCCGTCGGCCGAAGCCTCAGCCATTCCAACCACGAGATGAAGGGCGAGGTCTTGCGCGAAGCCGGCCGTGGCCTCAACGAAGTCGCCGTCCAGAGGTTGCGCACGAGCCACAAGCTCAGCGCTCATCGGGTCGACGAAGGCGCTCGAGTACTCCGGAAAGACGACGACACTGGCTCCACGCTCGGCTGCGCGCTCAGCAAGTCGGCGGATTTGAGTGAGGTTCACGTCGACGTCGGCGGTCGGACTGAACTGTGCGACGGCGATGCCGACGGGAGCGTGCTCGGTCATGTGCCCAGCTTAGACAGGAGAACACAGTTCGTCGCGGTTCTCCGGATCGCTCCTCTCTCGTGCAGAATGAGTGCATGGGATACCTCGTCTACGGCGATGGCACGGAATACGAAATCGATGACCGCGCCCTCGCACACCTCAAGATCGTTATTGGCTCGAAGCTCCGCCGACAGGAGGGATTCTTTGTCAGCTGGGAGCACCGGCCAGAAGACGGATCCGGCCGTGTCTCGGTCTGGGTGTCCCCCGCTATCCCAATTCAGTTCCGCTTCGTCGGCAGCAAGCCACCCCAGCTGAACCGCCACTGGCTCGAGGTTCTCGCCGACTCGTCGTTCGGCCCCCGTGGTCTTCACCTCGTCAGCGAGGCCGACGCAGACAAGATGCCACCGGTCAGGCCGGGATCGGCTTAGAAACCCCTGTGCATGTGGTCCGGGGATGCACGCATCCCCGGGCCCGGGAAATGGCCGGTCCGTTGCGTAGAGCGCACATTTCGAACACGTCACGACCGTCGCATCCCGCAAAAACGGTACAAACTTGCACAAACGTGCGTTACCAATCTGTTACAAATTTCGAAAACGAGATGCAAATAGTTGCGATTTAGCGTAACCTCGGACGAGTCCAACGGCCTCCCAGTGCCACAGGACCTCGCGTGAGGTGCCTCTTGTCGTCTCCTCACGGGACGAACTTGAACCACGCTGAATGACGACGCAATTCGAACGAATTGTCCCCGAGGCCCCGGAGAACACACTTTGGCGAATACTGCTGCCCCCCTGTCATCGAACGGCTCATCGACCCCTCGAGACACCGAGCAGCAGTCGCCTACCCAGGCCACTCTTCCCAGCCGCCGCAGCCTCCGCATGCAGGCAGCGTTGCAGGCGGAAGCAGCACTTCGGGCCGAACAGGCTGTCGCAACCTCGGTAGCTCACTCAGCCGAAGCACCCGTCGCCACCGAGTCGCCTGTCGTTACCGAGGCGCCCGTTCTTCGCCGCCGTCGGGACCGCAGGGCGGCGTCAGCGGTCGCGCAGACCAGTGAAACCACCACAGTTTTTCCCCCGGCCACCGCTCGTGACGCTGCACCGCAGCCGTTGACCATCGACGAAGTTGCGCTCCCGACTCCGGCGTGGACCGACTCGCCCGAGGACGTCCGTGCGGAAAAGGTATCGAGCGTTGCCGCCGACTCCTCCTCCGAGGCCACGCGCAACGAGCCCCCCGTGCTCGCCAATGACAACTGCGCTCACCTGGCAGCCGCATTCATCGCCCCGCCTTCCGCTGCACACCCGCCGCGGGCGACCGCCCGTCGCCTGTCGGCCGACACCGCGATCAATTCAGCGGTTTCCGCCGCAGCCGTCGCCCAGGACACCGAGAACGTCGTACCGACCGAGCGCAAGAGCCGGTGGAGCACTCTCCGCTCGACGAGCATCGTGGCACTCGCTGTCCCCGGACTCCTCGCGACCATTGCTCTCCCGGCATACGCCTTCGCTCCGGCTGACGGTGCCGTGGCCGATGCCAACAACCAAATCGTGAGCCAGGCCGTCAAGGGTCAGTCGCTCACGGTCAGCGACCAAGTCACGCTCGCACAGCTCGAGCGTGACGGATACTCGGCAACAAGCGCCGAGGAACTTGACGCCCAGTACGCGTCGAGCACCTACATCTTCGACGGAACGTCGACCATGGCCGCGTACCTCGCCCCCTCAGCAAGTGGCTGGTGGCGTCCGCTTCCCGGCGCGATCACCTCCAAATACGGTCCTCGTGGACTGATCTGCAACAGTGTCGGCTGCTCCAACTCCTTCCACGAAGGAATGGACTTCGGCGGCGCATGCGGTACCCCTATCAAGGCAACCGCTCCTGGTCGCGTGACATTCGTCGGTAACGCTGGAGCGTTCGGAAACCGTGTAATCATCGACCACGGCGAGGGCATCGAGACCATCTACGGACACATCCTGAGCGGCTCGTTCAAGGTTGCCGTTGGTGACACGGTCGCCGGCGGAGACGTCATTGCTGAAGTCGGAGCTACCGGCGTTGTCAGCGGATGCCACCTTGACCTGAAGGTGAACGTCGACGGCGAGCACACGAACCCCGCTCCCTTCCTCCGCGAGCACGGCGTCGTCGTCTAAGACGTTTTCCCCGCGTTCGGGTCGTGCGGTGTGCCGGTACACCGCCGGTGCGGCCTGCGGGCGTTCTGAGGCATCCGGTTGGCAGGTTTTCTTGCGATGCCGGATGCCTGTGATGCGCTTACGCCATGAGCACCCGAGCGAACCGCCGTCAGAGCCAATCTAAGGCCTGCGCCTGCGGACAAGTCGATGTCAGAGGTGGGTGGTGTACTCAATTCATGGACATCGAAGTTCGACACTCACTTCCCCGCACCACAGCGGTGTGCACGTCCCCGACTCCCCTGCCTGCCCGTGACGACGGTGGTGTCGGGTTGTCATGACTGCTCCGGTGAGTGCGTTTGCGTCGGTTCCTCTGGAGCCGGAGGGGCAGGCTGCGCTCACCGGGTTGTTGCAGCATTTGGGTCAGGTGCTCGAGGTTGTCGATGTGGACCATCTTGACCGGCTATCCGGCGACGAACTGCTGACCCAGATGGGGCAGGTCGCTCACCTGATGCGGGGTAGCGAAGCGGCTCTTGCCGCGCTGAGTGCTGAGGTCGCGGTCCGATCCGACCCCACCCGGGGCAGTGAAGGCCTCGCTGCCCGGTTGACGTATCAGCGTCCATCGCAGTTGATCGAGGTGATTACCGGGCTGTCAGCGGCATCCGCTGGCAGGTTGATCCGGGTCGGGCAACGCACGTGCGTGCGGGTCAGCGACGCAGGCCTACCGTTACCGCCGTTGTTCCCCACCGTCGGTGCGGCGTTGCACGACGGGTTGATCGGGATCGAAACGGCGGAATACATCACCCGTGAGCTGTCGCTTGCTGCTCCTCGGGCTGAGGTGGAGCATGTGCGCATCGCCGAGCAAGAACTCGTCGGGCAGGCCACCGGCGCCGGTTTCCGGCCCGGTCTGCCATTATCGGCGGATCTGATCGCGATCCAGGCCCGGCAGTGGCGTGAACGCCTGGATGCGAACGGAATCGAACCACGGTCGAGGAGAGCGTTCGAGAAACGTGACTTCTGGGTTGCCCGCAACGAGATCGACGGGTTAGTGAAGTTCGGCGGTCAGGTCACCATCGATGTTGGCGCGAAACTGCACGCCCTATTCGACGCAATACTGAACCCGCGCACCGGGCCCCGCTTCCAACCCAACGGCGACAGCGGCGAGAACGGGGGGAGCGCTGGTGCCGACACTGACACGACGGGAGAAGACTGCTCTGAGCCGGCTTCGGTTGCGGACAGCGCGCGGAAGGGTCGGCTGGAGGATCCGCGAACGGCGGGACAGAAGCGTGCTGACGTGTTCGCTGCAATGATCGACTCCCTCGCCCGCTCCGGCGACGTTCCGTCCGTGTCTGGCGCATCACCGACCGTCGTCGTCACCGTCACCGCCGACGTCCTTGCCAGCAACACGGGCACCGGTCAGATCGTCGGCATAGACAGCCCTGTACCGGTATCCACGATCCGGCAAATCCTCTGCGACGGCGCCGTGTTACCCGTCTTCCTCGACCCCGACGGCACCGTCGTCGCACTTGGCAACAAACAACGCGAGTTCACCCGCACCCAACGCATGGGCATGATCGCCCGAGACGGCCCCACCTGCGCCATGCCAGGCTGTCAAATCCCCGCAACCGGGTGCGAAGCACACCACGTCATTGAACACAGCCAAGGCGGCCCGACCCATATCGACAACGGTGTCCTGTTTTGCTGGTTCCACCACCGCATGGTCGAAACCGGAATCTTCACCGTCACCATGGTCAACGGCACCCCCATCATCACCATCGCCGAAACCATCCGCCGCAAGCCCTACTTCCAATAACCACGGTGCGTTGTCAGAACTGCGCGCATCCTGTGACCGGATGATCCGACTGACTGCGACATCCTGCGCATTGCCGGACTGGGCGCTCGGGAGCAAAGCAAAAGGCCCGGAATCTTCACGATTCCGGGCCTTTATTGTTGCGGGGGCAGGATTTGAACCTACGACCTCTGGGTTATGAGCCCAGCGAGCTACCGAACTGCTCCACCCCGCGGCACAAGAAATGACTATAGCACGGGATTTTCGACGGCGCCAATCGAGAGCTCAAGACACGATCGACCAGGCCTTAATTGCACGTCTTTCGTCCATCGCCCGATACCCCTCGGGCAGCGAATCAAACTCCACTCGGTAATCGAAAACCTCGCCCGGGCGGACTGAGCCGGCGAGGACGTCGGGCAACAACTGCTCGGCATAGGATCGTGCCGGCGCGACTCCCCCTGCCAGTCCAACGTTCCGTCGGAACATGGCCCCGACGGGAACCTCGACGCCGTGCGGGACCCCGACGAAGCCGACGATGGATCCAGCCCGCGCCACGCGGAAAGCGGTCGTCATCGACTGACCCGTGCCCACGCACTCGAGCGTCGCGTCCGCCCCAACGCCACCGGTGAGATCCAGCAGTTCTGTGACCGCGTCATCCCCTCGCGTGGCGATGATGTCGGTGGCACCGAACCGCATGGCGAGCCGTTGCCGGTCGGGGTACCGCGAAAAAGTGATGATCCGTTCCGCCCCCAAACGCTGTGCGGCCAGTACACCGGATAAGCCCACTGCACCGTCACCGACGACCGCGACGGTCGCCCCCGGCCCCACACGAGCCGACACAGCGGCGTGGTGGCCTGTCGCAAAGACATCCGAGAGCGACAGGAGCGACGCGATCATCGTTTCGTCCGGTCGCCCACCGGGAACGGTCACGAGGGTGCCATCGGCGAGAGGCACCCGCACGAACTCACCCTGCCCGCCTCCGGTCGCTGCGTCCCAACCACCGCCGTGCATGCAGACACTCGAGAACCCATGCACACAGTTGGCGCAGGTGTTATCGCTCCACTGAAACGGAGCGATAACAAAATCGCCGCGGCGGACAACCGAGACTTCGCGGCCGATCTCTTCGACCACACCGACGAACTCGTGGCCGATCGGCGTTCCCGCCAGCCGTTCCGTTTCGCCCCGGTACGGCCACAGGTCGCTCCCGCAGACACACGTCGCCACCACCCGCACAATCGCGTCGGTCGCTTCTACGGGGGTCGGCTCGGGGCGGTCGACGACGCTCACGTCGCCTGGCGCGTTGAACTGCACGGCACGCATCAGCGCTCTCCGCCCGGCTTCGACGCGACGACCTCGAGTGCGAGTGGCAGCCACGGCGTACCGTCCGGCCAGCCGAACATCCCGTCGCCGGTCGGCACGAGTTGGTCGAACATCTTCCACGGCACTTCGAAGTGCTCCCCCAGCTTGTCGATCTGCAAACCGGCCTCGAGCAGCGCCCCGACGATCTCGCTGGTGGGGTGCGCCCACTCCCACGATCGGGTGTGCGTGAGTACGGCGTCGCCGTCAGCGTAGTCATCCGCTTGATCAAGAATGAGGGGATTGCGATCACCGTAGGGGTATGCAAATTCAGGCAGAGGAGCCGACGGTGAGCTGGTCGAGTCGAACACCATCGCTGCAGGGTGGCCGTCGGCGAAGTAGAGGGTTCCTCCCGGCGCGAGAAACCACTCGATAATCCGGGCCCACTCGGCCACGTCTGGCAGCCACCCAATCGTGCCCCAGGTCGTGAAGACCACGTCAAAGGAATCGGGTTCGGGGAGCGCATGTCGCGCGTCGTAGAGGTTCGCGATGAGAAAGCGGGTCCGTTCGGCGAGGCCCACGTCCGCTGCCAGGGCGCGGGCGGCTCGGATCGCTGGCGGGGAGAAATCGAGACCGATGACGGATGCTCCGCGTTGCGCAATCGTCAACGTGTCGGCACCGAAATGGCACTGAAGGTGCAGCACCCGTTTGCCGTCGAGCCGGAAACGTCCGTCGTCGCCGGGGAACAGTCCCTGTAGCTCAGCTTCATCGATAGGCGTGAGTCGACCGTCCCCGGCCCGAAGCGCGGACTGGTCGTAGAAGTCGCTGGCCAGGTGAAGGGGAACGCGCTCGTCCCACTGGGCTCGGTTGGCGTCCAGCCACTCGCCGTCGCGCGGGTTGATGGACACCGCGTGCGGCTCATCAGCGCCATCGAGCGAAGTGACGGACGCTGCGCGCGGGTTAACGGACTGTGGGGTGGGGAACGAATTCTCGATCACCACCCCACGCTATCGCGTACCGCTATTCGTTGATCAGGGCAATTGCCTCAGCGATCGCCTCGGACAGCCGGGTGTCGGCCTCGCCGTAGGCCGTCCAGTCGCCAGCCTGCAGTGCGGCGTCGCGGTCGGTCATGGCGGTCTTGGCCTTATCCAGTGCTGCCTTGAGTGCGGCGTCCTGGGCGGGGTCTCCGGTTCCTGAACCACCGTCGGTGTTTCCGTCACCCGCGTCGGTGCCTGTGTCAGTGCCACCGTCCGTGTCCGGCGCAGTGACGGGTTCCTCGCTCGGGGGCGTGTTGGTGTCACCGGCGGTCGCTCCCGAGTTGCCGCCAAACAGCGAGTCGAGGGCTTCGTCGAGGGTGTTCTCGAAGGCGATCTGGTCACCGAATGCGACCAGTACCTTCTGCAGCAGCGGGTAGCTGGTCTCACCCGTGGACTGTACGTACACCGGCTGAACATAAAGCAGTCCGCCACCGACCGGGAGCGTCAGCAGGTTACCGTTGAGCACCTTCGACTGCCCCTGCTTCAGCAGGTTGATGAGGGATGACACCTCGGGGTCGGTGTTGAACGCGTTCTGCACCTGGCCCGGACCGGGAACCGTCGCTTCCTTCGGGAGCGTCAGAAGCCTGAGCTTTCCGTAGTCTTTCCCGACCGTACCGTCGGTCGCACCGGCGTCAGCGTCCACCGCGAGATATCCGGTGAGCACGCTCGATGCGCTGTCTCCGGTTCCGCGGGGCACGAAGGTCGAGTACAGCGAGAAAGTCGGCGATTCCTGGCCGGGCATCTGCAGGGTCAGGTAGTACGGCGGCTGCAGGAGGTTCTGAGCTGCTTCAGACTGCGGGTCGGCCGGAGTCGACCACGCGTCAGTCTTCGAGTAGAACTTGCCTGCATCAGTCACGTGGTACTGACCGAGGATCGACCGCTGAACCTTGAACAGGTCCGCCGGGTAGCGAACGTGGCTCATCAGGTCACCGCTCATCTTGGAGATGGGCTCGATCGTCGACGGGTAGATCTTCTGCCAGGTCTTGAGGATCGGGTCCTCGGTGTCCCAGGCGTACAGCGTGACGGAACCGTCGTAAGCGTCGACTGTCGCCTTCACCGAGTTGCGGATGTAGTTGATGTTGTCGAGCGCGAACTGCTGGTCGTTGTTTTCACTGTCGGCGATGGCCGTCGAGAGTCCGACCGTACGTGAGTAGGGGTACGCATCCGACGTGGTGTATCCATCGACGATCCAGACAACGCGACCGTCAACAACGCTCGGGTACGGGTCGGAGTCGAGCGTCAGGTACGGCGCGACCTTCTGCACGCGGGTCGACGGGTCGCGATCGTAGAGAATCTGCGACTTGTCGGTCACTGCGTCGGAAAGGAAGATCTGTTCTGACTGGAACTTCAGGGCGTAGACGAGCTTGTTCAGTACGCTGTCGAGTTTCGGACCACCGTCACCATCGAAGGTGTTGTAGGTCTCCGATGCACCCTCGTCACCCGACGGGTAGTCGAGTTCCACCGGCGATGCGTCAGCGGGAGCGCCAACGATCGAGTAGTCGGGAGAGGCCTCGCCGAAGTAGATGCGCGGTTCGAAGTCGCCGAGGGCACCGGTGGTCGGAATACCGGACTCAAGGAAGACCGGCTGACCGTCGACGGAACGCTGGTTTCCATAAGCGGCCACCAGACCGTATCCGTGCGTGTACACGAGCGTGTTGTTGACCCAGTTGTCGGTGGCGTCCTGCTTGAGCTCACGCAGGGCGATAACGGTGTCCTGGCTCTCGCCGTTGATCGAGTACCGGTCAACGTCCAGGTCCGCCGAGAACGCGTAGTAGTTCTTGAACCGTTCGAGCTGCGAAATCGACGGGCTCACGAGAGCCGGGTCGATGATTCGAATGGATGCAGTGGTTTCGGCATCTTCACGAAGCGCGCCAGCCGTGGCATCCGTTGATGCATTGTAAGGAATCTCTTCGACGTCATCGACGTCGTACGCATCACGGGTGAGGTCGATGTTGCGCTGGATGTACGGCTGCTCGAGGCTCTTCGCGTTCGGGTCAACCTGGAACCTCTGCACGACCCAGGGGTATGCGGTTCCGATGAGCAGGCCGGCGACCAGAAGCAGTGCCGTACCGACGACCGGCAGGCGCCAGCGGCCGATGAAGGCCGTGATGAAGAAGAACACCGCGACGAGGGCGGCGATGCCAGCAAGAATGACCCGGCCCGGAATAGTCGCGTTGTCGTCGGTGAAGTTGGCACCGGTGATGAGGTCACCGGTTTGGTTGAGCGTGACGTACTGATCGAGCCAGATCGAGACAGCCTGGAGAGCGAGGTAAAGCCCGGCAAGCACAGCGATCTGGATGCGGGCGGCCTTCGAGATTCGAAGCTCACGGCCCGAGGCGTGGATCGAACCGTAGAGGTAGCAGACCGCAACGGTGAGAAGCGTGGCGAGCAGGATGACGGCGGAGGCGAAGCCCACGAGGCCCCGGTAGAACGGCAGCTCGAACATGTAGAACGACACGTCGAGGCCGAACTGAGGGTCGGTGCTTCCTGCGGAGGTGCGGTTGAACCACATCCAGACTGTTTCCCAGCGGGTGGCCGTTGAGAATCCGGCGAAAAGTCCGAGCAGTGCGGGGATGCCGTAGGTTGCGGCGCGGCGCAGCGGCTCAACGAGTTCCTGGTAGCGGTCGAGCTGGCTCGAGAGCTTCGCGTAAACCGGGCGCAGGCGGTAGGCCAGCTGGATGGCGACATAGACCGGGACGGCCATGCCGATGAAGCCGACGACGAACATGATCGCTGAGGCATACCACTGCGTGGTGAGGACGTTCGTGAAGCCAACCTGCTGGAACCAGAGGAAGTCTGAGTACAGCCCGGCGAAGATGAAGAACGCCACGACGAGCGCTCCGACCACCGCTGCGGTGATCGCCAGGGGCGCTCGAGATCTATTCGGTGCTGTGGAGTTGGAAGATGTAGCGGAAGTCACTTTTGGCCTCTGTCGATACTCGGTCGGAATTCCAGTCTATTGGGCACTTTCACCGGCCCGAGCTGGGAAGGGCACGGTCACCGCTCACTCACAGGTAGGCAGGGCGTCAAGTCCCGACTCGTCGGCGATCGCATCGAGCGCGGTGACGGCCTGCTCAAGCGTGCCCACGCTGAAGACCCGAATGCCGTCGGGGACATGTCCAACGACCTCGGTGCAATTCGACTCGGGAGCAAGGAAGTAGCGTGCTCCTGCGTCTCGGGCCCCAAACAGCTTTTGCCGAATGCCGCCGATGGCACCCACCGTTCCGCTGGCGTCGATTGTGCCGGTTCCCGCAACGTGCTGGCCGCCGTTGAGTTCGCCCTCGGTGAGCTTGTCGATGATGCCGAGTGCGAACATCATTCCGGCGCTTGGTCCACCAACATTGTCGAGCTGGATGGTCACGTCGATCGGGAAGTCGTAGACCATTTTGGTGGCGACGCCAATGATGCCGGTCTCAGTGCCGTCGGCGGCGGTGGCCGGCGTCGGCGTGATCGAAATGTTCATCGGGACTCCCCCACGCACAATGCCGAACACGGCTGCTGCTTCGGTGCCGTTTGCGGCGATGGCGGCACGGAGCGACGGGAGATCGGAGACCGCTTCCCCGTTCACGCTGACGAGCTCGTCGTCGACCTTGAGCTGGCTATCGGCGGGAGTGCCCTCGGCCACCTGCCCAACGGTGAGCTGGGCTGGAAAGTCGTAGCCGAGCGTCGACAGCGCGGCGGCCACGGCGTCCTGTTGCGAGTCCACCATGAGTGCCGCGTTCTCGGCATCGCGTTCCTCGGTGGTCTCGCCGACCGGGAAAATCGCCTCAAGCGGCACTACTGTCTTGCTCGGGTTGAACCAGGCGAGGCTGATTTCAAACCAGTTGGGTCGCTGCTCGGGGTTACCCACCGCCTGGACGGTGAGCATATCGAGTGCACCATCGGTCTCGAAGGTTTCGGCGCCGTCCACCGTGATCATCGGGACCGTCTTGTCCTTGACCTCGACACTGCCCAGGGTGTTGAAAACCGGACCGGGCTGCTGGATCACGTACGACGTTGGCCAAAGTGCCAGCACGAGCACCACGAGGAACGAGATGCCCAGAGCGAGCCAGCCTCGGCGGGAGCGGATGCGGGCCCGCTCGGCTCGGGCGCGCTCAGCGGGAGTTGCCGCGTGCTGTTCGTCGGTGTCCGATGGCGTCGGGGGAAAGAGGGTCACTGCGGCCTTTCGTGCTGTTCGCGGCGGGCGGACACCAGCAGGGGGAAGCCACGCGAAACTCAGAGGTTCACGCACTAGCGTAGATCGAGCAACCGCACGATGTCTGAAAGGTGGCCTCAGTGCCCGACGTACCTGACAACAATCCCGAGGACGAGTTCCGCGACATGCTGCGGGATTTCCTGTCCGGGAAGGGCGGGGTCGATCCGAGCCAGCTTGCTGGCGCCGCAGGCCTGCCCGCCGATCCGGCCAGCATCCAGGCGATGCTCGGCCAGCTGCAGAACGCCATGCGCGGAGCAAGTGACGGCGGTATCAACTGGCAGGTCGCCACCGACCAGGCCGTTCAGATCGCGACGGCGAGCGCTGTTCCCACGTCGCCCGAGCAGCGCGCCCAGCTCGACCAGGCCTTCCACATCGCAGCCCTCTGGCTCGACGATGTGACCCAGATCACCGAGCTCACGAGTGTTCCCAAGCTGATGACCCGCGGCGAGTGGGTCCGAGCCACGATGCCGGTCTGGACCCAGCTCGCTGAGCCCGTTGCCACGAGCATCTCTGACGCGCTCACTCGAGTGTTGAGTGAGCAGGCGCCCGAGGAAATGCAGAGCATGGTGCAGGGCGCGAGCAGCCTGCTCCGCAGCATC
Organism: Okibacterium sp. HSC-33S16; assembly: GCF_024171565.1. Taxonomy (GTDB): domain Bacteria; phylum Actinomycetota; class Actinomycetes; order Actinomycetales; family Microbacteriaceae; genus Mycetocola_A. Next base: position 513,703 of record NZ_JALJZZ010000001.1, on the reverse strand, counting down.
GGCGGTGCGCTCTTCGCCATGCAGCTGGGACAGGTGGTTGGCCAGCTGTCGAAGGAAGTGGTCTCCGGCGGCGACATCGGCATTCCGTTGCTCGACGACAACCAGGCCGCGCTCCTCCCCCAAAGCGTCGCGGCGTTCGGCGAAGGTCTCGACATTGCCGATGACCAGGTGCAGATCTATCTGGCGGTGCGCGAACTCGCGCACGCGCGACTCTTCCGGCACGCACGCTGGTTGCGGTTGCACCTGATTTCGTCCATCACTGAGTTTGCCCGTGGCATCCGTATCGATACGGAACGTCTCGAGGGACTCGCCGACAGCTTTGACCCCGCCAACCCCGAAGAGTTGCGCCAGGCAATGGTCGACGGGTCGCTGATTCCGCCGAAGACTGACGCTCAACTCGCGACGCTGGCTCGACTGGAGACCACCCTCGCGCTCGTTGAGGGCTGGGTCGACGTGGTTACCGGGGCTGCCACGTCGCGGTTGCCGAAGTCTGACGCTGTCGCCGAGACCGTGAAGCGTCGCCGGGCGACCGGTGGCCCCGCGGAGTCTGCGTTCTCCACGCTTGTCGGCCTCGAGCTTCGCCCTCGTCGGTTGCGCGAGGCTGCGGCGATGTGGCAGAAAATAACGGATGCTGTCGGTAACGAACAGCGGGACTCCCTGTGGTCGCACCCCGATCTCATCCCCTCGGCTGGCGACATCGACGACCCGACGTCTCTGATCGAGCGGCTGGAGGCGCGTGCCCGCGGCGAGGTGCCCGAGCCCGATGAGTTCGACACCGCGCTCGAAGACCTGCTCCGCGGGGAGAGCGGCGGATCGCTCGGCTCGAACGACGAGACACCACCGAACGTCTAGCCGGAGACCGCTCGACCCGGGCTGTTGTGGATAACTTTTTCGGCCGCAACCGCGCTGCGGCAGGATGTCGAGCATGTTCCTTCGACTCGATCCGCACTACCCCGTGGTGTGGCGAGACACCACGTCGATTCAGATCGGCGCCGAAACCCCGGTGGCCACACTGGTCGACGTCAGCCGACCGTTTGAACAGATCATCGGCGCGCTGATGGCCGGTGTCAGCCGCGAGGAACTCGATCGGCTGGCCCTCAAAGTTGGTCTTCCTCCCGGAGAACTGCCCGAGTTCCTCGAACGGATCTCACCCGCCCTGAGCCCGGAACCGTTTCGGTCGAGCGACGGGGCGTGTGTCGTCGAGGGCACAGGCCCAACCGCGCAGCTGGTTCGTGATTTGCTGGCCAGCGCCGGGTTCACGAGCACGGCATCCACCAACGCAGGGTTCAGCAACGCTGGGTACGCGAACACCGGGTACGCCAACGCGGGGTCCGCTCACGCGGATGCGTTCCGACCGCGTCGGCCACGGCTGGCGATTCTCGTTGCGAACCATGTGCTGGAACCGAGCCGGTACATCCGCTGGTTGAGCCGCGACATCCCGCATCTTGCCGTGGTCTACACCGATACCGGGGTGCGGATCGGACCACTGGTCGAGCCGGGTGTCGGCCCGTGCCTGCACTGCCTGGCCCGGTGGACCGCCGACCGTGATCCGGCGTGGCCGGCCATCGCCTCACAGCTCCTCGGGCAGGGTGCGGTGTCGGAACGCGAGCCGCTCGTCAGCACCGTTGCCGGGCTCGCCGTGCGGCTGGTGGAGGCCCGGCTCAGGAACGGCAGCTCAGACCTCGCCTTCGCGAGCGTCAGTTTCGACGCGAATTCGTTGACGGGTCGCCGCGTCGAGCACCGGCAACACCCGGATTGCGGATGCCGATCTCTGTCAGGAACCGAGACCGTTCCCGAAGCTGAGACCCGCGGCCCGACTGCTCCCCCCATGACAGGAAGAGCCGCGACCGCGCTCGGGTGATTCCGACGTAGAGCAAGCGCCGCTCCTCGTCGATCTGCTCGAACGTTTTCGCGTAACTGATCGGCACGAGGCCCTCGCTGAGCCCAGGGAGGTACACGACGTCCCACTCGAGGCCCTTCGCCGAGTGCAGCGTCGCGAGGGTGACGGCAGACACCGTGGGCTCGTGCTGGCCGGCCTGGCGTTCAAGCAACTCATCGGTGAACTGCCGGAACGTGGTGCCAGCGGGCATCTGATCGACGAGACCCATGATGGCGTTGAGCGATTCCCACTTGTCCCGTACCGCGCCGGCGGTCTCGGGTGCGGTCTGGGTCCAGCCCAGCGAGCGAAGCACGTCAGACACCGACTTGAACAGCGGTTCGCCGGTGACCGACACCGAGGCGCCGCGTAGGGTGAGGATCGCCTGGCGCACCTCGGGCAGCTCGAAGAACCGCTTGCTTCCGCGCAGCAGATACGGCACTCCCACATCGCTGAGCGCGGTCTCCAGCGCTGCGGCCTGCACGTTGATGCGGTAGAGGATCGCGATGTTCTCCGGCTTGACGCCCGAGGCGATCTGGGCGAGAACCGACTGCGCGATGCCACGCGCCTCGGCCAGGTCGTGCGGGTACGCGGTGATTTCCGGAGTCGGCTGGGCTTCAGCGGACCGGTGAGCTTGGAGCGTGAGCGCACCCGTTCGTCCGCGCATCAGCCGGTTGGCGGTGTCAACGATCTGCGGCGTCGACCGATAATTGTGTTCGAGACGCACGACGGTGGCATCCGCATGTCTCGAAGGAAAATCGAGAAGATAGTCGCTCTTCGCGCCGGCGAAGGAGTAGATGGTCTGGCTCGCGTCACCGACCACGCAGACGTCGTTGCGGGCGCCGATCCACAGGTCCAGGAGCTGCTGCTGAAGCGGCGACACGTCCTGGTACTCGTCAACCACGAAGAACCGGTACTGCTCGTGAACCTGCAGGGCGACGGCGGGCTCCGTTTCGATCATGCCCGCGCAGGCGAGGAGCACGTCTTCGAAATCGAGCTGCTTGCGCTCGTCCTTCAGGTCTTCGTAGGCCTGCTGCATGTCGGCGACCTGTTCGCCGGTGAGGCCCTGCGGCGCCGGCCGGCCCGCTGCGGCGTACTGTGCGACGCTCAGGCCGGACACCTTGCGCCACTCCACCTCAGCGGCGATGTCTCGCAGGGTCGCCGTGTCGAGTTTGAGCCGCAGCCGTTCTGCCGCGTGACCGAGCATCCGGCCCTTGCTGTTGATGAGGGCGGGCATGGTGCCGCCAACCGTGTGCGGCCAGAAGTAGTTGAGCTGGCTGAGCGCTGCGGCGTGGAAGGTGCGGGCATGCACCGATCCGGCGCCGAGGTGGCGGAGTCGCCCCCGCAGCTCAGCGGCCGCGCGGTTGGTGAAGGTGAGCGCCATCACCCGGTTGGCCGCGTAGGTTCCTGTCGCGACTCCGTATGCGATGCGGTGCGTGATCGCCCGGGTCTTGCCGGTGCCGGCTCCGGCGAGAATGCAGACCGGTCCGCGCAGGGCTTCGGCCGCGACTCTCTGGTCGTCGTCCAGCCCGGCGAGGAGCGCTGATGGTTCGGTGACGGATGCCGTCATTCGGTCGTCCCCGGTGCCGAAGCGTCGGTCGGAGGGGCTGGCTCGGCCTCGGTTCCGGAATCCGCCTCGGTGATGGGGTCGGTGTGCGCAGCGTCCTCTGCCTGCGTCAACTCCGATCGGGTGGTCGCGGCCCGCGCGGCCTCGTCCAGTGACGGGCCGCCGTCAGCGGCAAGCCAGTGTTCGATGAGGGCTCGAGCGATCGAGGTGGAGCCGGGAAGCAGCAGGGTCGACGCCTCGGCCCGAAGGTCGTTTCGGCTGAGCCAGCGCAGGTCGACGATCTCGGCGCCGTCCGGTTCGATTGCTGCCGGGTCCTGGCCGGGGGCCACCCGGGCGGAGAACCCGAGCATGATCGACCGTGGGAACGGCCAGGCCTGTGAGCCGAGATAGTGCGGGTCGGTGACGTGCAGCCCGGCCTCCTCGAGAATTTCGCGGATGACGGCCTGCTCGAGCGACTCTCCGGCCTCCACGAACCCGGCCAGCAGAGAGTACCGGCCTTCGGGCCAGAGAATATTCGAGCCGAGCAGGAGGCGGTCGTCATCGTCGAGAACGAGAACGATGATGGCCGGGTCGGTGCGGGGGAAGATCTCGTTCTTGCACGCCAGGCAGCGCCGGGCCCATCCGGCACTCTGCGGTTGAGTGGCTGACCCACAGCGGGGGCAGAAGGCGGAGCTCAGGTGCCAGTTGGAGAGGGCGACCGCTTCGGTTCCGAGGCTCGAGAACGGCTCGCTGAGGAGCGGTGCCGCCGTGCGGAACGTGACCCACTTCTCCTCATCAGCTTCGAGAGCCCGGGCAACGTCGTCGGGAGCGATGGCGAGCACCACGCGTGTTCCGGTGGGAAGCGATGGGGCGTCAACCAGTGTGCGTCCGAGGTAGGCAAGCGTCGAGTCGCCCACCGGGACGTCGGCCGGGAAGAATCGCATGTCGTCGCCGTCGAGAAGCAACCGTCCCCGCCACAACACGAGGACGCGGGAGGCCGGGTCTGTCGCGAGTTCGGCGAACAGATCGGGACGTTCCCTCAGATCAGCGTCGCGGTCTACGGCGCTCGGTGTCAGCGGGAGATCAGCGAGTGCGGCAGGAATCAACGACATACACTCCGGTTCAGAAGGGCGTGGCGTGTGGCTGCCACGCCGCTCGGCGACCTAACCTAGATGCCATGGCCAGATCGCATCTAACTCTAGCCGCGTTGGCAACATCAGCTGTCGCGGACCTGCAGCTCGTAGGAAGCGGCCCGTTCGGTCACGGCCAGACCGGCGACTTCGATTCGGCGCTGTTGCGCACAACAGACGATCGTGAACTCGTCATCCGTGTTCCCGCCAACGAGCAGTCGGCGAGTGACCAGTCGGTCGAGTTGATTGCGCTCTCCGCCATGACCGCCGGAATCCGCAGCCGCCTGCCGTTTGACGTACCAACGGTGCAGGGCCAGGCATCGATCCGCGGCACCCGGGCCGTCGTGTACGACTACCTTCCGGGATACAACGTCGACGCCGCACGCATTCCTGCCGGTGACGGTGTCGCCACCTCGATCGGCGCGGCCATTGCCGCCATTCACTCGCTTCCCGGCTCGTTCGTTGCGGAGGTCGGGCTGCCGGCGCTGACCGCAGCAGATTGCCGCACGGCGGCACACAACATCATCGAACGCGCCGCGGCGACTCGGCTGCTTCCCGCGGCTGTGAAGCAGCGCTGGACCGACGCGGCCGCAGACGACGCGCTCTGGCAGTTCCAGCCGACGGTGATCAACGGCTCGCTGAGCGCCGAGTCGTTCGTCATCACTGACCACGAGGTGGGTCCCATCGTGACGGGCGTCATCGGCTGGGGTTCCCTGCGCGTTGGCGACCCGGCCCGCGACCTGCACTGGCTCAGCGGCGCGGGCGAGGCCGCAGACAGCGTCCTGGCCGCCTACCGGTTGAGCGCCACCCGGCACCCTGACCGCCTGATCAGCCAGCGCTCAATGCTTCACGCCGAACTCGAGCTCGCTCGCTGGCTCCTGCACGGTGTCGACACTCGTGACCAGCAGGTCATTGATGACGCCGTTTCGCTGCTCGATGGACTGGTCGACCATGTGCTTGGCGATCTCATGCACCCGTTGTCACCGCAGACCGGTCCGATCATGGCCGTCGCCGATGTCGAAGAGATGCTCGCACACACGCCCCAGACACGCGGTTCCGCTCCGTCGTCGAGCGGTATCGCCATGGAGACCGACAGCTACGACCGCTCACAGCTCGAAGAAGCGCTAGCTGCGGATGATGCCGGCCGGAGCACGCGCGACGAAGACACGAACGCGAATTCTTTGTCGAACACGGATGCGATCGAGACCGGCCCCATCAACCTCGTCAGCGTGCAGCAGGCAGCCGCGGCGTCTCGGGTCGCGCAGGATGCGGACCACCCAACCGCCGATGCCCGTTCGCGCCCGGCGAGTTCGGCTGGCACCGCCAGCCCTGCGAGTTCGGCCGGCACTGCGAACTCGTCCGGCTCCGACTCGGCGCCGGACGCCTACACCGCCGAACTGGACTTCTCGACACTCGAGGCAGCGGAGTCGGGGGAGATCACTCCGTTGACCCAACGTCGACCGAGCTCGTCAGCCGAGTAGAGGTTCTCCGGCCGCAGCACCAGGTCGTCAGCGACGTAGTAGAACACGGCGTCGATGAGCTCGGGATCCACACCCTTCCACTCGGCGTAGGCCTGGCGGTACAGGGCAAGCTGGAACTGGCGTTCGTCGAGCTCAGTGGACGTCTTCGGTGCGCGACCAGTCTTCCAGTCCACGATCTGGAACCGCCCGTTGCGCTCGTAGACGGCGTCGAGCTTGCAGATGATGATCTGCCCTTCGAGCACAAAGTTGATTTCGCGCTCGACGTCGATCGGCTGGAGGTCGGCCCATTCGGAGGCCTCAAACGTGCGTTGGAGCGCCTGCAGGGCGTCGAGCTCCTGCTGCTCAACGGGCATGAGCGTGCCCTCCCCCGTGCCCGAGCCTGAGTCGGGATCACTGTCAAGTTCAAACCGGTCGGCGTCGAGGCTCTCCTGCCCACCGGCGATCCCCGACCGCTGTTCCACCCAGCTGTGGAACAGGGTGCCGAGCCGGGTTTGGCGGTACGGCTTCTCTGGAAGGGGGCGACGTAATCGCGCTGCCAGCCCCGCAGCATCCGTCACAAAGTCCTTAAACCGGGAAGCGGGTACCCGGTCAGGCATCGCCACATATTCTTCGGTGTGCAGGCGGCGGCGACGTTCGGCCAGCAACAGGTCAATGTCGCCCGACCACGGAGTGTCTCCGGCAGGGTCAGCATCGCGCACCGCGGCGGCCGCTGCGTGCACGGCGTCGGCGCGGGCTCCGAGCGGGTTGAGCGGCCACACCACGAACTTCTCGTCGGCCGCCAACGGGTTTTCTTCAGCCTGCGGGCGCTCGGGAAGCTCATCGCAGGATCCCGGTACGGCGTCGACGATCTCGGTGAGGAACGCACCCGGGCCGCGAGGTTGCTTCTGTGCTGCCCAGAACGAGCCGGTCACCAGGAGAGCGTCCTTGGCGCGCGTGACCGCCACGTAGGCCAGCCGGCGTTGCTCAGCATCGTTTCGGGCGTCGAGATCGCTGCCGAACTGCGCATAGGCGTCGTCAACGTCGGCTTGGGTGGCCGCTCCACGCCAGGCGAAGACCGGAAGCTCATGGCGGTCACCGCGGAACTCGAACGGCAGCTCGCCGAAAGCCGTCCAACCACGCTTGCTGCGCAGGGGCGACGGCAGCTCACCGGCGACCATCCGAGGAACGACGACACTGTCCCACTCCAGTCCCTTCGAGCCGTGGATGGTGAGGATCTGCACAGTGCCAGGCTCGGGGTCCTCGCCGCGGGGGCTGAGGTTCTCGCGCTGCTCCGCGTCGGCAAGCCAGGACAGGAAGGAGCCGAGGGAGCCGCTTTCGTCGAGAGAGAGGTACGACGAAATCTGTTCGGTGAACTCATCAAGGCTGGGCTGGCCGAGTGGCGACTGGTCGTTCGCAGCAACCTCGATATCGAGCAGGAACTCTTGCACGACGAGGTTGACGAGGTCGTACAGGTCGAGTCCGGAGCGTCTGCGGAGTGCGGTCAGTTGGCGAGACGCCGCCCGCATGCGCTCAAGCCCTGTCTCGCTGAACTGTCGAAGCGCTGTGTGGGTCGCCGGCGCGGTCTGCAGGAAATCAAGGGCGTCAACGATGGACTTGCCGTCGTCAGAGGAGGCCGATTCGAAGAGCTTTTGCTTGACCTCAGCGGAGATGGGCTGTTGCGACAGGTCGCGGTCGGCGAGCCAGCGCGCCAGCGAACTGAGCGCCTGGATATCTTTGGCTCCGATACGCCAGCGCGCCCCGGTCAACAGTCGGATCAACTCGCTGCCTGCGGTGGGGTCGTTGAGTACCCGCAGTGCACAGACCAGGTCGACGATGACCGGTTGCTCGAGAAGTCCAGCAACGCCGAGGATGTGGAAAGGAACGTTGTGGCGGGCCAGCGCTTCGGTGAAGACCGTGACGTTCTTGAGCGACCGGCACAACATGGCGGCGCTGCGGCGTGAGCCGTTGGCGGCCGGCCGTTCGAGCTCGGCGGCGAGCCAGCCGGCCACGACATCGGCCTCGTCGACGACCGTCTCAGGGAAGAGAACGCGAACGTCGCCGTTACCGGACCACGGCGGCGACGTGAGTCGCTGCACCGGAACGGAGGCGGCAACCGGCAGCGGCGCGACGATGGCGTTGGCCGCGTCGAGAACACGGGCCGAGTTGCGCCAGCTGGTGGAGAGAGCGAAGGTGGCTGCTCCCCCTGCACGGCCAAAGTCCTCGGCGAAGCGCGCGAGGTTGGCGCTTGACGCTCCCCGCCAGCCGTAGATCGACTGGTTGGGATCGCCTACGGCCATCACGGCGTGACCGGAAAACAGCATGGCGAGCAGGTCGGTTTGCACAACGGCGGTGTCCTGGTACTCGTCGAGAATGACGACCTTGAACCGGGCGCGGTACTCGTCAACCACGCGAGGCACCCGGCGGCAAATCTCCAGCGCGAGCGACACCTGGTCGCTGAACTCCATGTATCCACGGCGGTGTTTTTCATCCGCGAACTTCTCGGCGAGGTCGAGAAGGACGCCCAGCGCGCTGACGTCGCGCACCGAGTCGGTCACGCACGCAAACGGTGTCTTCTTGGAACGAGTGCCATCGTGAATATCGAGGGCTGCGATACCTGCGAATTCCTCGGAGAAGTGCCGAATGGCATCCGTTCGATGTGAAATATCGTTGTCGCTCAGGGCATGGCTGAGTGAGATGACCGCTGCGGTGATCTGGTCGACGCTCTTGTCCAGGGCGGGGAGCCGCTCGTCGGTGCTGCCCACGACGATGGACCGGGCGAGCCGCCAGGCGGATGCCTCGGTAATGACGGTCTGGTCGGGCTCACGACCGATGAGCCGGGCATACTCCCGAAAGAGACTGCTCGCAAACGAGTTGTATGTCGCGATGGACGGCGCTTCGAGCACGTCGATGTCGGCAGCCTCGTCGGTGTCGGCAATGGCGTCCTGCAGCTGACCGATGCGTTCGCGCACCCGGGTGGCGAGCTCACCGGCGGCCTTACGGGTGAAGGTGAGGCCGAGGATTTCAGGAACGCGAAGGTAACCGTTGGCGAGCAGCCAGACGATGCGGTTAGCCATGGTTTCGGTCTTACCGCTGCCCGCTCCCGCGACAACCAGGGCCGGGGTGAGCGGCGCCTCAATGACCGCAACCTGCTCGTCTGTGGGCGACGGGAGCGAGAGAAGCCCGGCGATGTCGCGGGCGGAGTAGGTCGGCCGGGTCATGCGGACACCGCCGCCACGAGGTGGATTCGGTACATGAAACCTGCTTTCGGGTCTCGTTCGTCAAGGTCTTGCACGCCGACGAACTCGGCGGCGGCCATGCCGGTGCCTGCGGCAACCACGCGCTCGGCGAAATCGGCTCGCTGCTCGTCGGTCATCGCTTGCTGGGCGAGCACCTTGTAGGACTTCCCCCTCGCTCCGCCAGACACGTACAGCAGGGCTGCTCCGCCCGATGCATCGTCGGCCGACGTGCCCTCGATCGCATTCGCGGCGAGAGCGAGCTGGTAGCCGCCCAGTTGCGGGTTATCGGCGACCTGGGACTTTGTCGGCGCATTCTTGCCCGTCTTGAGGTCAACGATGACAACCTCACCGTTGGGCATCCGTTCGACCCTGTCGATTTTGCCAGACAGGGTGACCTGCCCGAGTTCAACGGCGAAGGTGCCCTCGGCGCTGATCGTTTCACTTCCGGCCGCGAGGAAATTGGTGAGGTACTGGCTCAGCCCCTCCACCAGTTGGTGCGTGGTACGTCGCTGCCGCTCCGCCAGCCACGGTGACTCGAAGTACAGCTCCGACCAGTGTGCGTCGATCTGTTGCCACAACGCTTCGACGCTGACGTCGGCCGGCGTCAGTTCGCCCGCGGGAATGTGACCCGCATGCTCCATGGCGGCGTGTACGACGGTTCCGATTCCAGCGGCAAGTCCCGATGGGGCAGCGGCCATGGTATCGATGAACCAGGCGAGCGGTGATTTCTCGAAGGTTTCGAGCTTCGACGGCGAGACCGATACCCGGGCGTCAGGATCGGTGAGGTCGACGAGCGGTTCGGTCGTCGACGGGTCGAGCAACCCGTACCACTCCCTCGGGTCGGCGCCCGGAACGCCTTCGGCCGCAAGCCTGGCCAGCGCCTCGGCCGCGCCCGCATCACCGGTGGTCACCAATCGCCTTCGGAGAACACCCACCATGCCTCGAAGCGATAACGGATGCCGCGCGTCAGCCGTTCGACGCACCTCACTGGCGCGAATGGCTGGGAAACGAAGGAAAGCCGAAGGCTGCTCGTCGTCGTTCACGACGGCGCTGAGCACGACCTGGTGGCGGGCCCGAGACACCGCGAGGGCGAACATCCGCAGCTCGTCTGACATCACCTCGGCGCGGGCGTCCAGATCGGCGACCGGCAATCCAGCGGCCACCTGGCTGAGTTGCTGCGGGTACAGCAGGGTGCCGCGCACCTGTGGGTTGGGCCAGGCACCGTCCTGGAGCCCGGCGACGACGACCACGTCGAACTCCGCACCGACCACACCGCTCGGTGTTCCGATGAAGACGGCGTCGCTCGCGGCCTGCGGCGTCAGGGAGTCTTCAGGCACCTCAGAGGCGAGTACCTCGTCGATGAACCTGCCTGCGGGCTCGGCGGGGTTCCGTTCCACAAAGCGCTTGGCAGCGGTGAACAGCGCCATCACGCTGTCGAGGTGTCGGTTGGCCTCGTCAGCGGCCAATCCTGAGCCCAGCGCTTGCGCTGACCAGGACGCGGCCAGGCCGCTGCGCTCCCAGAACAACCAGAAGAGTTCTTCGACGCTGGCGCCTGCCGCTCCTTCGGAGGTGGCCTGAGCCAAAGTTGTCGCGAATCGACCCACAGCGCGGGCGGCCGCAGAGTCGATGGTGGCGAACCGCCCGGGCTGAGCGACCGCGTCGATCAGCAGGTCGTCGCCGGAGCGATTTCCTCCGCCGGCGATTTCCTCGTGGCGGAGGGCCAGCCGTACCCGTCGAAGCGCAACCGGGTCGAGTCCGCACAGTGGACCGGTGATCAGGCGTGTGAGAAGGTCGGCGTCGGGCTGCATGCGGCCGAGCGCCAGTGCGACAGCGTCGATGAGCTGGCCTGACGCAAACTCAGAACGGATGTTACGCCCGCCCGCCGGGGTTGAGGTCGGCACTTCGGAGAGGGCGAGCGAGCGCGACAGCTGTGGAATCGTCGCGCCGGAGCGCACGATGATTGCCATCCTCCGCCACGGGATGTCACCGAAGAGATGGTGCTCACGGAGCACACGCGCGAGCGCCTGGTATTCCGCGGCTGTTGACGTTGCCTCGACCCGGAGAACCGGTGGGATGACGGCTTCGTCGACGTCAACACCCTCGGTGGCCGCCGCCGCCGCCGAGCGATGAACCACAGTGCCCGCAGCGCCGACCCGACTGGTGATCTGTTGCACGACCGTGCGGAGGCCCGGCCCGTGCCGGTACACGGTGCTCAGCGTCAGCGCAGTCACGGGTACCCCGAGGGTTGCGCCGAGTGAACCGAGTGCGGCCGGATCCGACCCGCGGAACGTCGTGGCCGCAACGTCAGGATCACCGAAAGCAGCCACGGATACACCGCGGCGGGCGAGCACGCCCAGGAGGGTGAGCGCACTGCTGCCCTGCTCCTGCAGGTCGTCGACCACAACGAGTCGAATACCCTCCAACCCGAAACCGCGGCGCAGCTCGGCCGTGGCCTGGGCGATGAGCTCCGCTGAGTCGAGGTACTGCGTGCCGAAACTGTCGACGACGCGCTCGTACTCGTCGATGAAACGGGCGGCCGCGACCCACTCCTCGCGTCCGTGTGCCCGGCCGAGGCCGGCGAGCGATTCGGGGCGGAGCCCCGCTTCGACGGTGCGCATCATCAGCTCGCGCAATTCGGTGCGGAAGCCCTTCAGCCGGCGAACGTCGGCAACCAACGGGTCGGGCCATGCAGGTCCTGTGCCGTCAAGCTCATGCCCGGCGAGCATCTCGGCAAGCACGGTGTCTTGCTCGGCTCCGGTGAGCAGCCTCGGGGCGTCATACCCCTCGAGCGCCGCTCGAGCGCCGACGATGGAGAACGCGACCGAGCTCAAGGTCCGGGCGAGCGGGCCCGGGGTCGGAACGCCGATTCGCAGGGCCAATCGGTCACGCAACCGTGCAGCAGCACGCCGGTTCGGAGCGAGGACAAGCACCTCGCCCGGATTGTATTCCCGGTGAAGAATGCGATCGGCGACGAGTTCGACCACGGTGGTGGTCTTCCCGCTGCCGGGCGCTCCTGACACAGCGGCGGACGCACCGTCAGCCAGGTTCACGGCCGCTCGCTGTGATTCATCGAGGGAAACGGTGTCGCTGACGGTGTGAACGTCGCGCTCGATCTGGAATCCTCGAATAGCCACACGACCACGCTATTCGCCACCACCGACATCCCCCGGACGCACCGCCGCACTGTTCGCTCTCGGCGAGTGCCCCGAGGTCGAGGGCCGTTGATCAACTGCCGTAATGTGGGGCGTAACGCAACGAAAGGTGCTGCCAAGTGGAAATCCGTATCGGTATTACGAACAGCGGTCGCGAGCTCAGCTTTGAGTCGTCCCAGTCGACATCAGAGATCGAGAAGCTCATCGCCGACGCTCTCGACTCGAGCAAGAGCTACTTCACAATCAGCGACGACAAGGGAAAGAGCTACATCATCCCCACCGCTGGCCTCGCCTACGTCGAGATCGGCAGCGAAGAAACCCGCCGCATCGGCTTCGTCGGATAGTCCTCGTGGAACTCCTCTTCATCATGCTGTTCGGCATCGCGCTCGGAACAGGCGCCAGGTACCTGGCGCCGCGGCGCGACACGCACGGGGTTGCCCTGATGCCCGCGATCGGCGGCATCGTCGCCGGTGTCGTCTGGCTCGGTCTGACCTGGCTCGGCTGGGCGTGGGACGGTGGCATGATCTGGGTCGTCACCCTGCTGGCCTCCGCCGTCGTTTCGGCGGTCGTTGCACTGGTTCTCGGACGCACACGAGCGACGTCAGACGAGAAGCGACTTGTCGCTCTAGGTGGCTGACGCAGCAGAAGCACACACATCAATGGCCGGGCGCATGAGCGCCCGGCCATTCGTGTCTCACAACTCTTCGTGGTCGGCAATTGCCCTTTTGGGCCAACGCGGTTCGTGCGAAAGTAAAACCATGGTCCCGGCACATGGTCGACACAGATGACACGGTTTGTGGTCGACGCCTCGGTTGTGCTGCATCTCTTGCACGAGAAACTCTCGGTGGCTCCCGCCCACTCCCTCCTGGCTCCCAGCCTGATTCGATCCCAACTGCTGTCACTGCTCCACGAAGCCGTGGCGCGCGGCGAACTGGATCCGCACGACGCGATGGCCCAGCTGGCCCGCTTCTCCGACCTGTCGATCCGCCTCCTCGGCGACTCTGCTCTCCGACGCCGCGCCTGGATCGTCGCCGATGAACTCGGCTGGTCCTCGACCTACGACGCCGAGTACATCGCGCTCACCCAGTTGCAGGGTGACGCGTTTGTGACGCTCGAGAATGAGCTCGCCGGGCGCGTCGCTGGCGTCGTCGAACTCGCGTCGGTCGACGACCTGCTTAGGCCGTGAGGCCGAGGGCGTCCATGCGCCGCGTATGCGTCGCAATCAGTTCGGTGAAGACGGGTTCGATGCGCGCTTCCTCCGACTCGCTGTGACCCTCGAGAACGAGCGCAGACTGCGCGAGGAGAAGGGTGTCGCCCAGCAGTCGCCTGCCGCACATGGCAAGGAAATGAGCGCGCTTGGGATCGACGCCGATGGCATCCGTCAATAACGACACAATCCCGGCCGCACCGGAATCGGCTCCGAGAAGGCTTGCATACCGCGCGCCCGAATCGTGCGGCAGCCCGTCCGAGAGCCGAATAAAAAAATCGTCGAGAAATCCCTGCGTGATGTAGATGCTCAGCAGATTCTCATTGACGGATGCTCCGCGCGTCAGAGTGAGAAAACGGTCAACTCGAGAGACATACGGTGCCATTGCCTCGGTCGGGTCTTCGCCACGGCGACGGATCTCGGCGACGAGACCGTGGTGTTTGGCCAGCGCAAAACCTGCAGCCGTCGAGAGGGTCTCCTTCGCCGCCAACTCGCTGATCGCGGAGACCATGGAGATCGACTGGAAGAAGCCGAGCTGGAGATAAGCGACGAGGCCGAGATAGCTCGAGGTGTCCGGAGCCAGTTCGGCGAAGTCAACTTTGGTCGAGACGAGGTGGCTTGCACGTGACCGAAGTCGGGGCAGCGGCGCACCCGGCCGGGGATAGCGAAACCATGAAACCACGGCTCAAGCATAGGTGCTCGGGTAGTGTGGAACTGTCCCGGCAACGGATCGGGACCCTACGCCTGGGTAAACATGCAGGGCGTAGACCTCTTTTATGCATGAACAGGCAACTATAAACGTGAACTTTACTGACCTCGGCGTCGACCAGGATATGGCCGACGCCCTCGCGGCGAAGGGCATCCTCTCGCCCTTCCCCATCCAGGAACAGACCATCCCCCTCGCCCTCGACGGGCAGGACATCATCGGCCAGGCGAAGACCGGAACCGGCAAGACCTTCGGGTTCGGCCTTCCGCTTCTCCAGCGCATCGGCAGCGACCCGGCTCCCGGCGTTGTCGCGCTCATCGTTGTTCCGACCCGTGAACTCTGCGTTCAGGTCACCGAGGACATCGAGCTCGCAGCGGGCAACCGCCCGACCAAGATCGTCTCGATCTACGGCGGTAAGGCATACGAGGGCCAGATCGAGCAGCTCAAGGCAGGCGCGCAGGTTGTCGTCGGCACGCCAGGCCGCCTGATCGACCTCAACAACCAGCGACTCCTCGACCTCTCGAACGTGCGCGAGATGGTGCTGGACGAGGCCGACAAGATGCTCGACCTCGGCTTCCTGGCCGACATTGAGAAGCTCTTCTCGAAGACCCCGGCTACCCGGCACACGATGCTCTTCTCGGCAACCATGCCGGGCCCGATCGTCGCGCTGGCGCGTCGGTTCATGTCAAAGCCGATCCACATCCGCGCGTCTGACCCCGATGAGGGCCTCACCCAGGCCAACATCAAGCACCTCGTCTACCGCGCACACAACATGGACAAGGACGAGGTCATCGCCCGCATCCTGCAGGCTGAAGAACGCGGCAAGACCGTCATCTTCACCCGAACCAAGCGTGCGGCAGCGAAGCTCGTCGAGGAACTGAACGACCGCGGCTTCAACGCCGCCGCCGTGCACGGCGACCTCGGTCAGGAGCAGCGTGAGCGGGCCATGGCCGCGTTCAAGGCGGGCAAGAAGGACGTCCTCATTGCAACGGATGTCGCGGCGCGCGGAATCGACGTCAACGACGTCACCCACGTGATCAACCACACGATTCCCGAAGACGAGAAGACCTACCTGCACCGCGTCGGTCGCACTGGCCGCGCCGGCAAGACCGGTATTGCCGTGACCTTCGTGGACTGGGACGACCTGCACAAGTGGGCGCTCATTAACAAGGCGCTCGACTTCGGTCAGCCGGAGCCGACCGAGACGTACTCGTCGAGCCCGCACCTCTTCACCGACCTCAACATTCCCGAGGGAACCAAGGGCCGGCTCAAGGCATCCACTGCATCTGGTGCCCCGTCCGAGAAGCGCACCGGTTCACGCGACGGCGCACGTCGCGAGGGCAGCGCACGCACAGACGGCGGGTCACGTGGTTCGAGCCGGAGCAGGACGCGCACTCGCACCGCGCCGGCCTCCACGGAAGCGACTCGCGATGAGGCTCCCGTCGCCGCCGGCACTCACGACGGCCAGGGTACAGAGCACCACGACGGCAACAGCGGTCCTCGCCGTCGCACCCGCACTCGTCGGCGCACGAACCGCCCCGAGTAGCAACTCGTCCACCTTAAGCAGGCCCGTTCGACCATGTGTCGGGCGGGCCTGTGTGTTGGTGGTTGACCGGCGGTGCTCGGTCAGAAACGGTCACTCACGCGAAATCGAGGTCACTACTGGTCGTTCCAGCGGAATCTCGGTCACTATGCGCGAGAAAAAGTCGACTTTCCTCACCACAATCGACCGAGCAACGCTCTGCGTCGCCACTACCGACGGAGCAACGAGTTACCTCGCCACAGCTGTCGCCACTATTGACGGAGCAACGATCAGCACGGCCACAACTGTCGCCACAACTGACGGAGCAGCGAACGCCCACCGCCACTACTGACCGAATAACGCCGCGGCAATGCCCATGCGCTAGCGCTCGGTCATTACTGATCGTCGCACCAGAATCTCGGTCACTATGTGCGAGAAAAGGTTGACTTTCCTCGCCACAACTGGCGGAGCAACGAACGGCATCGCCACTACTGACGGAGCAACGCCGCAGCAGAACGCCTGCGCTACCGCGCGCCGGGGTAGACGGGGCTCGAACCGGTTCCCTCATTGATGATCGCCTGGAGAACCTCATCCGCCGTGGTGTTCTCACCGAGACGGTTGGGCTTGCCCGCACCGTGGTAGTCACTTGACCCGGTCAGGACGAGACCAAATTTCTTCGCCAGTTCCCGCAGCCGCACCTTGCCGTCGTCCGTGTTCTCACGATGATCGATCTCGAGACCGAACAGGCCGGCGTCGACGAGCTGTGACAGGTGTTGCTCGTCGATCATGGCGTCCCGCCCGCGCGTCGCCGGGTGAGCAATGACGGGCACTCCCCCGGCCCGACGCACCAGCGTCACCGCAAGAAGCGGGTCGGGGGCATAGTGCGGCAGGTAATAGCCGTTTCGTGGATGCAGGATGCCGGTGAACGCTTCGCTTCGCGTCGGCACGTGCCCCCGCGCGACGAGAGCGTCGGCGATGTGCGGACGTCCCACTGTCGCCCCTGGCGTGGTCTGGGCAAGCACATCGTCCCAGTCAAGGTCGTAGTCGACGCCAATGCGCCGCACGATGGACTCCGCGCGCTTGAGACGTGACTCGCGGATCCGCGCTGTCTCGGCCACGAGATCAGCGGACAGCGGATCGAAGAGGTACGCAAGCAGATGGACGCTCTTGTAGCCGTAGCGCGTGCTGAATTCCATCCCCGGGATGAACGTGATGTTTTGCTTCTGCGCTTCACCGGACGCTTCATGCCAGCCGGCCGTCGAATCGTGATCGGTCAGTGCGACTGCGCCAAGCCCTGCAGCCGCCGCCTCGCGGACCAGCCGGGACGGTGATTCCGTGCCATCCGATACCCGCGAGTGCGTGTGCAGGTCACTGGGCCCGCGGAACAACATATCCCCTGACATAGAGCCAGTGTATGGGGCACAGAGGCAGCTCCAGGCACCGGCGCGGTTCCCAGCCGGGTGACGGCTGGTATCGATAGTGTGGGGCTCACAATGCTCAAGTTCCTCGGCGCCGTTGTGACCATCGCGGTCGCTGTACTGCTTCTCATCATCACCTGGCCCAGCCTGTTCGGCTTCCACACGACATGGATCCTCGCCCAGGTCATTAGCATGCGCTCACTTGTCACCGCCGGTGCCGTTCTCGCCGCCGTCCTTTTTCTCCTGCTGGCAGCGGCGCGCCCGCTTCGTGCTTTCGCGGGAACCATGGTCGTGCTGCTCGTTGCGTTCGCGATTGTCAACGTCGTGATTCTAAATGGTCGTGGTTTCGGCACTGTTGAATTCGCCGACAAGGCACCGGATTCGATTACCGTAATGAGTTGGAACACCCTCGGTGACGCACCGGGGTCTGCGGCTGTAGCAAAGCTCGCCGTCGAGGCGGACGTCGATGTGATTTCACTGCCCGAGACCACCCAGGAGACAGGGATCGAGATCGCCGAGGCGATGCGCGACGTCGGTCGACCCATGTGGGTGCACACCGAATGGTTCGACCAGATCTCTCCTGCTCGCTCAACCACGGTCCTGGTGAGCCCCGACCTTGGCGACTACACGAAGGTCACGAGCAACGAAGAGCGCAGCGAAAACACCAAGGTTCTGCCGACCGTCATCGTGAAGCCGATTAATGGCGACGGCCCCACCATCGTGGCCGCCCACGCCGTTGCGCCCATCGACGGCCAGATGGAGAACTGGCGCGACGACCTCGACTGGCTCTCCAACCAGTGTGTCGCAGGCAGCGTCATCATGGCGGGAGACTTCAACGCCACCGTCGACAACATGGCCGGGCTCGGCTCGACCGATGAGGCGACCCTCGGTGCGTGTGTCGACGCGGGCCGCGCGTCGGGCAACGGCGCGGTCGGCACCTGGCCAAGCAAAATTCCTGCACTGCTCGGCGCTCCGATCGACCATGTCATGGCGACGCCGGATTGGACGGTCACGGGCATGCGGGTAGCGACCGAGGTCGACGGCACCGGTAGCGACCACCGCCCGGTCATCGTGCAGTTAAGCCGCACACCCGCCGAAGGCTAACCAGGCGGGCCTCGCTCTGCCCCGCCGTCGGGTGGACAATGGAGGGATGCAGAGCGAAACCATCGAATCCACCACCGGCGTCGCGCCGGCGAGCGAAGAAACCACGAGCGAAGAGCCCAGGGGCACGTCAAACCGCTCCACCACCCCGGCGTCAACCGAGTTTCAGGACTACATCGGCTCCAACTGGGCCGACCGGGTTGACGAACTGCCCGCCGCACGCGAGCAGGCCCCGTTCGCTGCGAAGCGCCGTGCGCTCGTCTCCGCGGCCTTCACCGGCAAGCGCATTGTGGTGCCAGCCGGTTCGCTCAAGGAACGCTCCAACGACACCGACTACCCGTTCCGTGCGCACTCGGCATTTGCCCACCTGACCGGCTGGGGCGCCGACAGCGAACCCGATTCGGTGCTGGTGCTGGAGCCCGCCGGTGATGGCCACGACGCCACGCTCTACTTCCGGGAGCGCGCTGATCGCAGCTCGAGCGAGTTCTATGCCAACCCGGCCATCGGTGAGTTCTGGATCGGCCCGCGTCCCTCGCTGGCGCAGGTCGCCGCAGACCTCGACATCCGTACCGCTGCGCTCGAAGATTTTCACACGACGGATGCCGATCTGACGGTTAATGAGGACGACGAACTGTCCACCTTCCTTTCGGAGATGCGGCTCGTTAAGGATGAGTTCGAGATCGCGCAGATCCGCCTCGCCGTCGACGCAACGGCCCGAGGCTTCACCGACGTCATCGCCGACTTCCCGCGCATCACCGCCGAGGAGCGCGGCGAACGTGCGGTGGAGGGCGTGTTTTACACCCGCGCGCGACTCGACGGCAACGCCGTCGGCTACGACACCATTGCCGCGTCCGGGCCGCACGCTTGCATCCTGCACTGGACCCGCAACGACGGCCCCGTCGTGCCGGGCGACCTCATGCTCCTCGACGCCGGCGTCGAGGTCGACAGCCTCTACACCGCAGACATCACCCGGACGCTCCCCGCCAACGGTCGGTTCTCTGACGTGCAGCGCGCGGTCTACGAAGCGGTGCGCGAAGCCGCAGACGCTGCGTTCGCGATTGTTCGCCCCGGCATCATTTTCCGCGACGTGCACGCCGAAGCCATGAAGGTCATCGCGAAGCACACGGCTGCGTGGGGAATGCTCCCGGTGAGCGCCGAGGAGTCACTTGACCCCACCAAACAGTTCCACCGCCGCTACATGGTGCACGGCACGAGCCACCACCTCGGGCTCGACGTTCACGACTGCGCTCGCGCCCGCCGGGAGATGTACCACGACGGCGAAGTGAAGGAGGGCATGGTCTTCACCATCGAGCCTGGCCTGTACTTCCAGCCCGATGACCTCAGCGTGCCGGAGGAGTTCCGCGGAATCGGCGTGCGCATTGAGGACGACATCCTCGTCACCGCGAACGGCGCAGAGAACCTCTCTGCCGCGATTCCGCGCACGGCAGACGACGTTGAGGCCTGGATCGCCGGCTCGCAGCGCTAACCGCTCACTCGATACACGACACAGGCCGCGCCCCTCGGGCACGGCCTGTGTCGTGTAAGAACCGGTCTTACGGCTGCTGCTGCTCCTGCGCCGATCCATCGAGGAGGTTGCGGGCGCGGTTGGCCAGCTCGGGGGCGACCGTGACCGCATAACTCGTGGCGATCACCTGCATCACCGAGGTGAAGTCCTTGCGGCGGCGATTGAGCGCGTAGGAGACGACGGAGAACATCATGCCGAATGCGGCACCGATGAGCACAGCTGCGCCGACGAACGTGAAGTTGGCTGCGGGGTTGATGATGATGAGCAGCAGCCCGAAGAAGAGGCCAAGCCAGGCGCCGCTCAGCGCGCCGGCTCCGGCGGTGCGTCCGTAGCTCAGGCGACCGGTTACCCGTTCGACGCTCTTGAGCCCGTCACCGACGATGGAGATTTGCTTCACCGGAAAGTCGGCTTGCGCGAGCGTGTCAACGGCACTCTGCGCCTGCTTGTAGCTCTCGAAGCTTGCGACGGTTTCCCCCCGCGGAATCATGGCCTCAAAGGGGTACTGGTTGGCGCCGCGGCGCTGTTGTGGATTGCTCACTCTCCCATTCTCCCACCGGTATGGGGCTGAACGCAGCCCCATGGCATCCGCTTCACCGACTCTCCAGCTTCTGTCGGCAATCGGCACTAAGTTAGAGGGGTGAGTGGCTCGAGAGTTTTCGTCGCCCGGTTGGCCGGGTGCACAGTCTTCGACCCCGCGGGTGACCGTGTGGGCAAGGTGCGTGACGTGCTCGTGGTCTACCGAAAAAACGACCCGCCCCGCGTGGTCGGCCTGATCGTCGAAATCCCCGGCAAACGACGCGTCTTCGTGTCGATCGGGCGCGTGACGTCGATCGCCTCCGGCCAGATCATCACCACGGGCCTCATCAACGTGCGCCGCTTTGAGCAGCGCGGCGGTGAAGTTCGAGTGATCGCCGAACTGCTCGGCCGCAAGGTGCTCTTTGTTGACGGATCGGGCGAGGCCACCATCGAAGACGTCGCCATTGAGGAAGTCGGGCCGGGCGCGTGGGCCGTGAGCCAGTACTTTGTGCGCAGGCCGAAGCTGTCGGCGTCGCCGTTTGCCAAGGGAACCACCACTTTCGCCACCTGGCGCGAGATTCGGGAGAAGCAGACCGGGTCTGAAGCCCAATCGGCTGAGCAACTCATCGCAACCTACTCCGACCTCAAACCGGCCGACCTCGCCAACACCCTGCTCGACCTGCCGCAGGACCGCATGATCGAGGTCGTCGAAGAGCTTCCCGACGACCGTCTGGCGGACGCGCTCGAGGAGATGCCGGAGTCCGATCAGGTGTCGATCCTCACCGAACTCGGCGACGAGCGTGCTGCAGACGTTCTCGACCAGATGCAGCCAGACGATGCGGCAGACCTCATCGCGCAGCTTCCGCTTGAGCGTGGTGAACACCTGCTCGAACTGATGGAGCCCGAAGAGGCCGAAGATGTGCGCATGCTCCTCGCCTTCGCGCCGGACACCGCCGGTGGCCTGATGACGACAGAGCCCGTGATCCTCTCGGCCGACTCCACGGTGGCCGAAGCGCTCGCACTCATTCGGCGACCGGAACTGCCGCCGGCGCTTGGCGCCGCCGTGTGCGTCACGCTTCCGCCGTATGAACCGCCTACGGGGCGCTACCTCGGCATCGTGCACTTCCAGCGGATGCTGCGCTATCCGCCACACGAACGGCTCGGCGCGATCATGGACCAGAGCCTCGATCCGGTGACCGCCAAGTCATCGGCCGCGGAGGTGTCACGGATCCTCGCGAGCTACGACCTCGTTTCGGTGCCTGTCGTCGACGACACTCACAGACTCGTCGGGGTGGTGACAATTGACGATGTCCTCGACTACCTGTTGCCCGAAGACTGGCGAAGTCAGAACGACGATGAACCAGTGATGACGCATAGACCACAGGGAAGGAGGGCAGTTCGTGGCTAGGAACCGCAAGAACGACGTGCGCCTCGACGCTCCAAAGGGGCTTCGCACCTCGATGCTTCCCGGGCGCAAACGTGAGTCACGCGACAGGTTCGGTCGATTCACCGAGTGGGTCGCTCGTGCCATGGGAACCCCGGGGTTCCTGGCCGGGCTCACGATCTTCTGCCTCGCGTGGATCGCCTACAACACCTGGGGTCCCGAGAATTTCCGCTTTGACTCGGCGGCCCTGGGTTTCACGGCACTGACGCTGATTCTCTCGTTGCAGGCGTCGTATGCGGCCCCCCTCATCCTCCTGGCGCAGAACCGGCAGGACGACCGTGACCGCGTGCAGATCGAGCAGGACCGCCAGCGCTCCGAGCGCAACCTCAACGACACCGAGTACCTTGCCCGCGAGGTCGTCGCCCTGCGGCTCGCCATGAAGGATATGGCGTCGAAGGATTTCATCCGGCAGGAACTGCGCAGCCTCCTCGACGAACTCGAGAAAGACAAGGACGATGCTCCCCGCTGATCTGGTCTCCCGCGTCAGCACGGCGCTGAGCTCCGTGATCGACCCGGAAATCCGGCGTCCCATCACCGAGCTGGGCATGGTCGGCGACGTCTCAGTGACCGAGGACGGCACGGCTTCGGTCGCCATCAAACTCACCATCGTCGGCTGCCCGGCCGCCACGGCGATCGAACGCAACGTCACCGCCGCCGTCGCTGGTGTGCCCGGCGTCACCCGCGCCGACATCTCGGTGGGCGTGATGACCGCAGACGAACGCCGCGCCCTCACCGAATCACTTCGCGGCTCGCGCGGAGCCAGGCACATGCCATTCGGCCCCGACTCGCTTACCCGGGTGTACGCCATCACGAGCGGCAAGGGCGGCGTCGGCAAGTCGACACTCACCGCTAACCTCGCGGCCGAACTGGCCTCGCGGGGACTCTCCGTTGGCATCGTCGACGCTGACGTGCACGGTTTCTCTATCCCCGGCCTGTTAGGACTGACGGATGCCACGGCGCAGCCGGGCACCATCACCACACCCACACAGGTGGGAGACATGATCCTTCCTCCGATCGGCTACGGCGTGAAGGTCATCTCGATCGGCATGTTCCTCGGTCAGGCCGCAGGACATGACACCAAACCGCAGGCCGTCGCCTGGCGCGGACCGATGCTTCACCGCACGCTCAACCAGTTCCTCACCGATGTTTATTTTGGTGACCTCGACGTGCTGCTCCTTGACCTGCCGCCCGGCACCGGTGATGTGGCGATCTCGCTGGGCCAGTTGCTTCCGAACGCCGAGGTCCTCGTTGTCACCACACCGCAGCCTGCCGCCGCCGACGTCGCCGAACGAAGCGGCATCGTTGCCCGGCAAACCGGCCAGAAGGTCATTGGCGTGATCGAGAACATGGCCGGGCTGGCCCAACCCGATGGCTCGGTGCTCTCCCTCTTCGGTGAGGGTGGCGGAGCGGAGGTCGCGCGCCGCTTGAGCGCAGATAGCGACGCGGTGCCGCTCATCGCGAGCGTTCCGCTCAGTGTGCCGTTGCGGGCCGGTGGCGACGCCGGTGCGCCGGTGGTCCTCGAGCATCCGGACGACCCGGCGAGCGTCGCGATCCGTTCGGTCGCCGACGCACTGCTCTCCCGCGGTCGCGGCCTCGTCGGTCGCTCACTGGGGCTCGCCCCGGTCTGAGTGGCGGCAGTCATGCGGCGGCGGTTTCTCTGGGTAGGAGTCATCGCCGCTGCCCTTCTTCCCGCGCTGGCGGGGTGCTCGGCGGCCCCATCTCCGGCCCCGCTCGACGGTGTGCGGTTTGAGGTGATGCAGGGTCGCACCGATTACACCAGCGGCACACTCGTGCTCCGCGTCATCAACGGGGGGCCGTCGGCGGTGACGCTCACGCGCTCCGACCTGACCTGGGCCGGTTTCAGCGACGCCGCAGAATGGTCCGCGACCACTCTCGATGCTGGGCGCACCGTCGATCTCAGAACCGACGTCCCTGCCCTCGACTGCGACGCGGCGTCCACAGCGGCGCCAACTCTCTCCGTCCGGACATCGGGAAGCAGTCGCGCCGTCACGGTGACGCCCGATGATCCGCTCGCGACTCTCCCCCGCCTTCACGACACCGGCTGCGTGACTGTTCGCCTCAACCGGATTGCCGCCATCGACCTCGCCGGCCCGCTGGGCCTTGAGGGCTCCGGCGACGACGCGGTGGCGGTGCTCTCCCTCCGGCTCACGCCGACCGGCGCCGACGGCACCGTGCAACTCACCGGAGTCGGCTCCACTCCCCTGCTCGCACCCGCCGACGGAGCCGAGAGGTGGCCGCTCTCGCTGACGGTGGAGGCGACATCCGCTGTTCAGACCGTGGATCTGCGCATTCGACCCGCGCGCTGCGACAGCCACGCTCTCGCCGAAGACAAGATTGGCACCGTGCTCGTGCTCAGTGTGCGGATCGACGGCATCGACGGCGTCTCGCGGTTCCCCGTCGATGACAGCACGCGCCAGGCGCTCTATGCCTTTGTGAAGTCCGTCTGCGGGATGCCGTGAGAAATCGTTAGGTCGCTTCGAGGTCAAACGGCGGTGCGGCGACCGTTTCGCCCTCGATGATCTTGCGCTGCCGGTCAGCGGCCGTACTCAGCCGCGGCTTCTGCCAGATGACGTCGTCATCGGCCGTGGCCGTCGACGCCGACTTATCGAAACTGGGCGGCGAGATCACCGGCGCCGGCGGCGAGTCATCGAGCAGCGCCTCTCGAATGATGCGGCGCGGGTCGTACTGGCGGGGGTCGAGCTTCTTCCAGTCGACCTCGTCGAACTCCGGCCCCATCTCGTCGCGCATGCGTTCCTTGGCTCCCTGCGCCATGTCGCGCAGCGAGCGGATGAGGCGGGCGAACTGCGCTGCATAGCCGGGAAGCCGCTCCGGCCCAAGCAGGAAGACAGCAATCACCCCGATGATGAGGAGCTTCTCGAAAGTGAGGCCGAAGAACACGAGTTCAGACTATCGCGCCGCGCCTGACAAATGGCGTGATGACGCTGGGATACTGTGGGGTCGAACCACACGGGAGCTGAAGTGTCTGAACAAGATTCGAACTGGAAATACGCCGACTACATCGTCACCGAGTCCGATTCGATCCAGAAGGCGCGTGCCCAGTCGCTCGAACTCGGCATCGAACCGATCTCACCGGCCATGGGCGCACAGGCCGCAGTCATCGCGGCGACCACAGCAGCGGTCAACATTGTCGAAATCGGAACCGGTGCCGGCCTCTCCGGACTCTGGCTGCTGTCACCCTCTGAGCGGTCAGTGCTCACCACCATCGACTCCGAGGCCGAACACCAGGGGTACGCCCGGCAGATGTTCTCTGACGCCCGCATCGCCCCGAACCGGGTGCGCCTGATCACGGGCCGCTCGCTCGACGTGCTCACCCGCATGAACGAGAACTCCTACGACATCGTCTTCGTCGACGCTGACCCCGGCCAGGTGATCGAGAACGTCGAGCACGGCCTGCGTCTCGCCCGCATCGGTGGCACCGTCCTCGTGCCACACGCCCTCTGGAAGGGCCGCGTGGCCGACCCGGCCCAGCGCGACGACATCACGAGCGCATTCCGTCTCCTCGTGCAGGAGATCGCGTCGTCTGGCGCCGTCGTCGGCGCCCTCTCCCCGGTCGGCGACGGTCTGTTGCAAATCACCAAGCGCGCCTGACGCTTCGAAAATTAAACAGCGGATGCCTGTGGTCGGCGACCACAGGCATCCGCTGATGTAAAAAAATCAGTTAGCTGGCGGCTGCTACGACTCCAGCCAACGCATCGTGAAGTTCTCGGGCCTCGGCGTCGTTGACTGACACAACCAGGCGGCCTCCACCTTCGAGCGGAACCCGCACGATGATCAACCGACCCTCCTTCACGGCCTCCATTGGCCCGTCGCCAGTCCTCGGCTTCATCGCTGCCATTCGGCTCCCCTTTCGTTGCTTTGTCCTCCTATTATCCGCTACCCACGGGGAACGAGCGAAATCGACCGTCACACTCACCCGAATTGGGGCGGTTTAGGGCGGAGTCCAGTCGTAGCCGTCGACCCGCCAGGCGATCGAGACCCAGCCGATCTGGGCGGCGATGGAGACCAGAACCAGAAGCACGCGATAGACCGGTGATCGGGGAACCGCGAGGGCGCCCGCCGCGGGGAAGAGCGGAACGAGCAGGCGAAACGTGCTCGACTGGGGGAAGAAGACGGCGAACAGGTAGATGAGGTAGCTGGCGAGCCAGAGCCGAAGGTCGACGCCGAGCCGCTTGGCCGCCGGCGAGAGCAGCCCGATGACCGCGAGTGTGACGAACAAAACGACGCCGATGCCGCCCCACCACACGGTGCCGGACAGCCCGAGGCCGTTGGTCGCCCACCACTGGACGCCCTGGAACCACGGGGCGAACGGCAGAAGGTGGCCGTGGCCGATGTAGGCGCTGCGCCAAGCCAGTTCGGTGTCGGTGTATGCGGTGATCGAACCGGTGACGGCCCAGGGGATGGCTGGCCAGGCAAGTCCGAGGGCTCCGCTCGCCGTCGCGAGCAGGAACGGAGGCACGAGGTCGTGAACCGTGTCACCGGTGGATCGGCGGCGAACCCAGCGCACGAGGACGTGCAATACGAGAAACAACGCGAATGCGAGGCCGGCGGGGCGAGTGAGACACATCACCAGGACGACCGGCAGCGCGACGAGGTAGCGCCGGGTGAGCACGAGGTAGAGGGCGCTGGAGAGCAGGAGGAGGTGCAGCGACTCGGCGTATGCCACCTGCAGGATGGGTGACAGCGGGGCGACCGAGAACACCACGACGCTGAACAGCGCCGTGCCCTCGCCGAGGACGAGCCGCATCAACCGATAGAAGACGAGGGAGGTCGCCAGCGCCGCGAGAACGGAGACCGTCACGGCGGCGGGTGCCCAGTCGAGGCCGGTGAGCCCCATGAGGATGCGGACGACAGCCGGGTAGACCGGCATGAACGCCCAGGCGTTTTCGGCGACGTGGCCGTCTGCGGTCATGGGCAAGTCGGTTGGATACCCGGAGAACGCGACGATCTCGTACCAGCGACCGTCCCACATCGACGCAAAGTCGGGGTACGACGGAGAGGCTCCGGTCCACGCGTTGGCAGGCTGCACCCGGGCGAAGGCCAGAAGGATGACCGAGCTGATCAGCCGACCGGCGAGCGCGATGAGGAGGACGCGCCACTGCCAGCGCAGCGAGTGCCAGAGCTTAGGCGAGCGCACCGGTCAGCCAGGTGCGCAATCCGTTCTCGACCGCCACGATCTCGTCGAGGGCGACACGCTCGTCGTCGGCGTGCGCGGTCAACGGGTCACCGGGGCCGTAGTTGACCGCCGGGATGCCGAGCGCCGAGAACCGTGCAACATCGGTCCAGCCGTACTTCGGCAACGCCTGTCCGCCAATGGCGCGGGTGAACTCCTGGGCGAGCGGAGCGTCGAGTCCTGGTCGGGCGCCGTCGGCGGCGTCGCGCACCTCCACCTCGAACCCGGTGAACAGTTCGCGCAGGTATTCGATCGCCTCGGCGGCCGAGCGGTTCGGTGCGAAGCGGTAGTTCACGTGCACCCGGCACTCGTCGGGAATGACGTTGCCCGCGATGCCACCGCTGATGCCGACGGCGTTGAGTCCCTCACGGTAGACCAGCCCGTCGACCTCGACGGATGAGGGCAGGTAAGCGGCGAGGATGTTTAGGACGGGCGAGATCTTGTGGATGGCGTTCTCGCCCACCCAGCTGCGGGCTGAGTGCGCTCGGAGTCCGCGGGTCACCACATCGATCCGGACAGTGCCATTGCAGCCGCCCTCGATGTCGCCGCGGGTGGGTTCACCCAGAATCGCGAAATCCCCGACGAAGAGGTCCGGTCGAGCGGCGGCGAGGAGACCGAGCCCGTTCTTGGCGCTCTCCACTTCTTCGCCGTCGTACCACATCCAGGTCACGTCGATGGCCGGGTCGGTGAGCTCGGCCGCGAGCTTGAGCTGCACCGCCACTCCGCTCTTCATGTCTGCGGTGCCGCGGCCCCACAGGTACTCCCGGCCGTCGACGGTCTCAAACCGGGTAGGAAGATTAGCGTGAACGGGGACCGTGTCGATGTGCCCGGCGATGATCGCGCGCTGTGCTTTGCCGCCGGAAGTGCGTGCCACGACGGTGTTGCCGACGCGGATGACCTCGAGGTGCGGGTAGTCGAGGAGTGTGCGCTCGATCACATCAGCGAGCGGCGCTTCGTTTCCGGAGACCGACTCGATGTCGCAAATCGCCTGGGTGATGTCGATGCTCGAGGCTGAGAGGGACAAAACGGACGGTGACACAGGCGATTCCGGCATGCGATCAGTCTACGGTCGCGGCCCGCCGCGCCGAACGTCATCCCCGTTCGCTAGCCTTGGAGTATGACCGACTCCGCTCTTCCCACGCACGCCTGGGGCTATGGCCTCGCCACCATCGCCGCCGACGGCACCGTCCTCGACACCTGGTACCCGGAACCGCAGCTGGGAAGGATTCCGGCCGGTCGTGAGCGGTGGATTGCCCCGGCCGCGATTGAGGCACTCGCCGGCGAAGATACACGGCGCAACGTGCGCATCGACATCGTCACCGTGGAGATCGAGCTGCAGGCGGCTCCGAAGGACACGCCAGACGCCTACCTTCGGTTGCACCTGCTGTCACACTTGCTCAGCGCACCCAACAGTCTCAACCTCGACGGCATCTTCGGTCACCTGCCGATCGTCGTCTGGACAAACGCGGGGCCCGTCCACCCTGCCGACTTCGACACACTGCGACCGGCCCTGTCCCGTGCCGGCATCTCGGCCACCGGAATCGACAAGTTCCCGCGCATGCTCGACTACGTGACCCCGCCGAAGGTGCGCATCGCCGATGCGTCGCGCGTGCGACTCGGCGCACACCTGGCACCGGGCACAACGGTGATGCACGAGGGCTTCGTGAACTTCAATGCCGGAACGCTGGGCGCCTCGATGGTCGAGGGTCGAATCTCCCAGGGTGTCGTCGTCGGCGACGGCTCCGACATCGGTGGTGGCGCCTCGATCATGGGAACCCTCTCCGGAGGCGGAACCCAACGGGTGACTATTGGCCAGCGCGCGCTGCTCGGCGCGAACTCCGGAATCGGCATCTCGATCGGAGACGACTCCGTCGTCGAGGCTGGGCTCTATGTCACGGCCGGAACCAAGGTCGTCGTCGTCGGCGGACCGAAAACCGCCGACGGCGCACCGCAGACGGTGAAGGCCGTTGAGCTCTCCGGCGTGCCAAACTTGCTCTTCAGACGGAACTCCCTCACCGGCGCCGTCGAAGTGTTGAACCGCACTGGAGCGGGAATCCAGCTCAACGAAGCGTTGCACGCCTGACCTCAGGCCGCACGACTTAGCCCGTTCACAAAGGAGTGATGTGGTTCCCAGGACGCCCCGGACGGCGCGATCGCGCTGGTTCACCGTACTGCTCAGCACTGTGGGCCTTCTCGTCGTCCTGGTGCTTGTCGCCGCTGGCTTCGTGGCGTTCACGGTGCAGCGCTCTTTTCCGCAGGTCAGCGGCGAGCTCACTGTGCCCGGCCTCGACAACTCGGTGACCGTGTCCCGCGACGATGCCGGGATTCCGATGATCGAGGCGGACTCGGCCACCGATTTGTTTCGGGCCCAGGGCTTTGTGCACGCCCAGGACCGGTTCTGGGAGATGGATTTCCGTCGGCACGTGACGAGTGGTCGACTGGCCGAGTTGTTCGGCGAGTCACAGGTGGGAACCGACACCTTCGTTCGCACCCTCGGCTGGCGCAAGGTCGCCGAGAAGGAGGTGGAGGCGCTCGACCCGCTCACGCTGAGCTGGTACCAGGCGTACGCCGACGGGGTGAACGCCTATCTTGATGCGCGGTCGGGTGCCGAGTTGTCGCTGGAGTATGCGGTGCTTGGCCTGCAGAACCCCGGGTATGAGCCAGAGAAGTGGACGCCGGCCGACTCAGTGGCCTGGCTCAAAGCCATGGCCTGGGACCTTCGCTCCAACCTCGAGGACGAAATCGACCGAACGATCCTCGCCACCAGCCTCACCCCCGAGCAGGTGGCGCATGTCTACCCGCCCTACCCGTACGGGGAGAATCCGACAGTGCTGTCGAACGACGCCCGGCCATTCGGAAACGCCACCGGCGACAGTGAAAAAAGCGCACAGGCATCCGTCACGTCATTGTTGTCCCTCAAGAAAATCGTGGCGTCGATGCCGACACTGCTCGGCCGCGCCGGAAGCGACATCGGGTCGAACTCCTGGGTGGTGTCTGGCGACCTCACCGCGAGCGGCAAACCGCTCCTCGCCAACGACCCGCACCTCGGCCCGTCACTCCCCTCGGTCTGGTACCAAATGGGCCTGCGCTGCACGAAAGTGTCGGCGGAATGCCCGTTCGACGTGGCCGGGTTCAGCTTCTCGGGCATGCCGGGCATCATCATCGGTCACAACGCCCGGGTGGCGTGGGGCTTCACCAACCTCGGGCCGGACACCGCCGACCTCTACCTCGAGAAGGTCGCCGACGACAACTACGAGCTCGACGGAACGCTTCGACCCCTGACCGTGCGCGAGGAGGTGGTGAAGGTGGCCGGGGGCGAGGACGTGCCGATCCAGATCCGCTCGACCGGGCGCGGACCACTGGTCACCAGCCTGACCGGTGACTTTGAGGACATCGCGACCGACTACCCGGCCGTCAGTGGCGTGCCTGAGGGTACGTACGAGCTTTCCCTCCAGTGGACGGCGCTCACGCCCGGGCGCACCGCCGGGGCGATCTTCGCGGTGAACACGGCGACCGACTGGGCCAGTTTCCGCGAGGGGGCGAGGCTCTTCGAAGTGCCGTCGCAAAACCTCGTCTACGCCGACGTTGACGGCAACATCGGCTATCAAGCACCCGGACTCATCCCGATCCGCAGTTCAGGTGACGGAACGGTTCCCCAGCCCGGCTGGACCAGCGCCTCCGGCTGGCAGGGCTACATCCCGTTCGAGGCGCTGCCGACGCAATTCAACCCGCCATCGGGCTACATCGTCACGGCCAACAACGCGGTCGTTGGGCCGACCTTTCCCTACCTGATCACCCGCGACTGGGACGCCGGGTACCGCGCCGAGCGCATCGACGAACGGATTCGGGCCCTCATCGACGCGGCGACCCCGATCACGCCCGAGCTCATGAGCGACATCCAGGCCGATAACCACAACGCCTTTGCCGAGACCGTCGCCCCGTACCTCGCCGAACTGACCCCGGCGGGTAACGCCAAAAACGGTACATCGCTGCTCGACGGATGGGACTTCGCCGATGATGCCGACAGCGCACAGAGCGCATACTTCAACATCTTCTGGCGCAATCTGCTCGAGGACACCTTCGCACCGCAGCTGCCAGAGGACCTGCCACCGGCCGGCGGGTCACAGTGGTTCCAGGTGGTGAGCGAGCTGCTCACCCAGCCCAACTCGCCGTGGTGGACGAACGAGAAAGCGGGTACCCGCAACCGCGACGATGCCCTCACCGCTGCTCTGAGCGCCGCGTGGACCGAAGCCGTCGACCGCATGGGCGACGATCCTGACACGTGGTCGTGGGGTGAACTGCACACCCTCACGCTCCGCAACGCGAGCTTCGGTGAGTCCGGCATCGCCCCGATCGAGTGGCTGTTCAACCGTGGACCATACGAGCTCGCCGGCGGTTCCGCCGTCGTCGATGCGGCCGGGTGGTACGCGCCAAACGGTTACGTCGTCGACTGGGTGCCGTCCATGCGCCAGGTGATCGATGTGGCCGACTTCGACAGCTCCACCTGGATCAACCTGGCCGGAGCATCCGGTCACGCTTTCGCGGCAACATACACCGACCAGACGACGCTGTGGCAGGAGCATCGAACGCGGCAATGGAATTTCACAACGGATGCCATTCGGCAGGCAGCAGCGGACGTCCTGACGCTCTCCCCCTAAACGTCCTGGCACGAAACAGCCCCACCGACGAAACGTCGGTGGGGCTGTTCGATCGTGCGTGTCTAGCGCTGGGGCAGGTCCCGGGCGACCGAGCCGGTGTACAGCTGCTGCGGGCGACCGATCTTGGTCTGCGGGTCTGTGTTCATCTCGCGCCAGTGCGCCACCCAGCCGGGCAGGCGGCCGATCGCGAACAGCACGGTGAACATGCGTGTCGGGAATCCCATGGCCTTGTAGATGACGCCGGTGTAGAAGTCGACGTTCGGGTAGAGGCGACGTTCCTTGAAGTAGTCGTCCTCGAGGGCGATCTGCTCGAGCTCCTTAGCGAGGTCGAGCAGCGGGTCCGAGATGCCGAGTTGGGCGAGCACCTCGTCTGCGCTCTCCTTGACGATCTTCGCCCGCGGGTCGTAGTTCTTGTAGACGCGGTGTCCGAAGCCCATGAGCTTGACACCGTCTTCTTTGTTCTTCACACGCTCGACGAACTTCGCGACGCCTTCGCCTGAGTCGCGAATACGGCCGAGCATCTCGAGGACGGCCTCGTTGGCGCCGCCGTGCAGCGGACCCGACAGAGCGTTGATCCCTGCGGAGACCGAGGCGTAGAGGTTCGCACCGGTCGAGCCGACGAGTCGAACGGTCGAGGTCGACGCGTTCTGCTCGTGGTCGGCGTGCAGGATAAGCAGTCGGTCGAGGGCCTTGGAGAGCACCGGGTCGATCTCGTACGGCTCGGCCATGTTGCCGAAGTTGAGGCGCAGGAAGTTGTCGACGAAGCTCAGGCTGTTGTCCGGGTAGAGGAACGCCTGGCCGAGGGCCTTCTTGTGTGCGTAGCCCGCAATCACCGGCAGCTTCGCCAGCAGGCGGATCGTCGTGAGTTCGACCTGTTCGGGGTCGCGCGGGTCTGCGGCCGACTCGTAGTAGGTGGACAGTGCCGAGAGGGCGCTCGAAATCACCGCCATCGGGTGAGCCGTGTGCGGCAGGGCGGAGAAGAAGTGCTTGAGGTCTTCGTGCAGCAGAGTGTGGCGACGAATCTTCTCGTCGAACTCGCCAAGCTGGTCGGCGGTCGGCATCTCGCCGTAGATGAGCAACCACGCCACTTCAAGGTATGTCGACGACGCGGCGAGCTGCTCGATGGGATATCCGCGGTAGCGCAGGATGCCCTCGTCACCGTCGATGTACGTGATCGACGACTTCGTTGCGGCCGTGTTCACGAACCCGTAGTCAAGTGCGGTGAGACCCGACTGGCGTGTCAGCGTTGAAACGTCAAGGCTCGATGCGCCCTGGCTCGACTTCAGGATCGGAAACTCTGCGGTTCCGCCTGGATAAGTCAGGGTGGCTTTTTCTGTCACTTCGCTGAACTCCTGCTCGACGTCGCCCACGGCGCCTCCTTGTACTGGTTGTTCCAGGTAATTGTGCGGCGTTCCTGCCCCGCGAATGAGTGGCCGCGGCGACGGGTCCGGATACAGCCTAATCCGCTGAGCGACCAACTACCGCATCGGCCAACGCTTGGGCTTTTCTGTTGGAGTTATCCTCCAACGGCGGCGCTGGCGAGGCGTTCCGCGGCAGCGGAAATCCTCTCGTCCGTCGCTGTCAGCGATAACCGAATGTGCTGCGGGTAGAAGTCCCCGTAGAACGTACCGGGCCCCGCGAGGATGCCGAGATCCGCGAGCCGGCCGATCGACTCCCATGCGTCTCGACCCTCGGTGACCCAGAGGTAGAGTCCCGCTTCAGAGCGGTCGAGTCGGAATCCGGAACGCTCCAACGCTGGCAGGAGCAACGCTCGGCGAGCGGCGTACCGCGCCTTTTGGGCCGCAACGTGTTCGTCGTCGGCGAGGGCCGCGATCATCGCCGTCTGCAGCGGAGCGGGCAGCATAAGCCCGGCGTGCTTCCGAACCGTGGTGAGGCGGGCGAGGGTTGCGGCACAGCCCGCAGCGAACGCGGCGCGGTACCCGGCCATGTTGGACTGCTTGCTCAGCGAGTAGATCGCGAGGATGCCGACGACATTTCCGTCGGTAACCTGCGGATCAAGAATCGACGGAATTGGATCCACGGACCACGGGCCTGACCAGCCCAGTTCGGCATAACACTCATCGTTGACGATGAGTGCGCCGAGTTCGCGTGCCCGGGCTACACTGCGACGCAGGTCGTCCACGTCGAGAACGTTTCCGTCTGGGTTGCCGGGCGAATTGAGCCAAATCAGTTTCGTGCCGACGGGCCATTCGGCGGGGTCATCTGACGCCACCGCCGTTGCACCGCACATGGCGGCGCCGATGGCGTAGGTCGGGTAAGCAGCGCGGGGGTGAACGATGACGTCACCCTCGCCGATTCCGAGCATGAACGGCAGAAGCGCGACGAGCTCCTTGGAGCCGATTGTCGGCAGCACGTTTTTCGAAGTGAGGCCGGGGACTCCCCTGCGCCGATCGAACCATGCGGCGATCGCCTCGGTGAGTGCGGGCTTTCCGGCGGTCGTCGGGTAGGCGTGAGCATCAGTCGCACCGGCCAGTGCCGCTCGAATGACGTCGGGCGTGGGGTCGACCGGCGACCCAATCGACAAGTCAACGATTCCATCCGGATGCTGCCGCGCACGATTCGCAAACGGCACCATGGCATCCCATGGATAGTCCGGTAAAGGCTGAAGAGCCACGCCTTAGGCGCCGGCTTGGGGCGGAAGAGCCGCGATCACGGGGTGATCGTACTTGATCACGCCGACCTTGGCAGCGCCGCCGGGCGAACCCACCTCGGTGAAGAACTCAACGTTGGCCTTGTAGTAGTCGGCCCACTCTTCCGGGAGGTCATCTTCGTAGTAGATGGCCTCGACCGGGCAGACCGGTTCGCAGGCACCGCAGTCAACGCACTCGTCGGGGTGAATGTAGAGCGAGCGTTCACCCTCGTAGATGCAGTCGACGGGGCATTCATCGATGCACGCACGGTCTTTGACATCCACGCAAGGGAGGGCGATGACATAGGTCACAGTTGGTCGGTTCCTTCCGAAATGACGGCTTCGTTCAGTCTACGCCTCGGCGGGAGGGGTGCCGGGCGGAGTGATCCGTTCCGGCAGCCGTGGCCACGCGACGACGACGGTGGCGATCAGCACGGGGCCGATGGTCCAGATGATGCCCGCGAGACCCTGTGGAATGAGCACCGCTCCACCGGGACTGGGCACCGAGAAGAGAGCGATGACCGCGACGATCCCCACCGCTGCCAAGAACACAACGAGCCGGTCGCGAAGGAGAAGGCGGAAACCGAGAAGCAGGGCCAGGACGCCCACGAGCGCCAATGGAAGCCCGAGCGGGATCCGGGTGTCCCCGAGGTTCAGTGTCGACTGGTGTGCAACTGTGCCGACCGCGCCGAACACGGCACCGACGACCAGGGCGAGGATACAGCTGACGACCCTGCCGCCGGGTGTCGATGCGGGCGGTGTGGATGACGCCGGAGCCTCGAGCGGAGCTGCGTACGGGTCCGTCGTCCCGAGCGGCCGATGCGGCTCAGCGTACTGGTTCTGGCTGCCGTTGTATCCGCTCACGACCTCAGTGTATCGACGGCGATCAGCCCCCAGCTGAACGCGCGGAGCCGCTTGACTCTAGGCCATACCCGTTGTAGCCCGAAGAACGGCGGCAACTGCCGCTGCGGCGATGACCACGACGAGGAACGGAACCCTGAGCCAGTACAACCCCGCAGCGACAACGAGCGCGGGAACCCGCGCGTCAAGAACGAGCTGTTGGCCACTGCCGAGTGTCTGGACGGCGATGAGGGCAGCGAGCAGCGCAACGGTGAGCAAGTCGGCGGTCCGGGCCGTCGCAGGCTTCTCGAGCCAGTGTGGCGGCACGGCATACCCGGCGAGCTTGATGACGACGCACGCTATGGAGGCGACGAGGACGATGTGCCACAGTGTCATGTCCCTGCCTCCGCCTGCGGTTCATCGCGCGACCCCAACCAGTTGGTCGTCCCGACAAGAACGGCAACGAGGGCGGCCGCGATTACGGGCAGCCCCGGCGCGACAACGGGGGTGAGCGCAGCGGCCAGCACTGCCGCCGCACCGGCGACCGCGATCGTCTGGTGGCTCTTTAACCGGGGCCACAGGAGTCCGAGAAACGCGGCCGCGGCTGCGGCATCGAGGCCGTAGGCGCGCGTGTCCCCGAGCAAATCGCCGATGAGTGCCCCGATCAGTGTCGTGAGGTTCCAGCCGATGTAGACGACGGCTCCGGTCACCCAGAATCCACGTCGACGTGCGGCTGGGTCGTCCTGGGCGAGGGCGACGGCGGTCGACTCATCGATGGTGATCCACGCAGCAGCGGCATCGCGCAGCCAGCCGTTGCCGCCGACCACCGGCTTCATGCGCATGCCGTATGCGGCGTTTCGGGACCCGAGAAGCACGGCGCTCGCGATGGCAGCGGGCCCCGCGCTCACCCCGCCGGAGGCCAGAACGCCCACGAGAGCGAACTGCGAGCCCCCGGTGAACATGAGGAGGCTGAGCACACACGTTTGCCAGACGTCCAGGCCCGCTGCGACGGCAAGCGCACCAAACGACACCCCGTATGCCGCCGTCGCGATACCCACCGCGACGCCCTGGCGGGTGGCGACGGTCAGCGGCGGGACCGGTCGAGACGTTCTGCTCCTCAGGCCCATGACACCCCTGCTCGAGCCGTCGGGACGAAGACCGGGTCGGGGCACGTGCAGGACATGAGTCAAGATTATCCGCAACGACAAAGCGCCCGGGATCGTCGATCCCGGGCGCTCTCCCGCTCACGCGGTGGTCAGTATTACTCGTTCTGCTTCTTGAGTCGCGAGGTTGCCCGGGCGCGCGCGTTGGCGTCGAGCTCGACCTTGCGGATCCGAACCATGCCCGGAGTCACTTCGACGCACTCGTCTTCACGAGCAAATTCAAGGCATTCCTCGAGCGACAGCTGACGTGACGGCGTCATCGACTCGAAGGTGTCTGAGGTCGACTGACGCATGTTGGTCAGCTTCTTTTCCTTCGTGATGTTGACGTCCATGTCGTCGGCGCGCGAGTTCTCACCGATGACCATTCCCTCGTAGACCTCTTCAGTCGGGTTGACGAAGAACGTCATCCGCTCCTGCAGGGCAATGATTGCGAACGGCGTCACGACACCGGCGCGGTCGGCAACGATCGAGCCGTTGTTACGGGTGACGATGGGTCCGGCCCACTCGTCGTAGCCGTGCGAGATGGCGTTGGCGATCCCGGTACCACGGGTGATGGTCATGAACTCGGTACGGAATCCGATGAGTCCACGCGACGGGATGATGAACTCCATACGAACCCAGCCGGTGCCGTGGTTCGCCATGTTGTCCATGCGGCCCTTACGAGCGGCGAGGAGCTGGGTGATCGCTCCGAGGTATTCCTCGGGGACGTCGATGGTCAGGTGCTCAAACGGCTCGTGGGTCTTGCCGTTAACCTTCTTCGTAACCACCTGCGGCTTACCGACGGTGAGCTCGAAGCCTTCGCGACGCATCTGCTCGACGAGGATGGACAGCGCGAGTTCACCTCGACCCTGTACTTCCCACTTGTCCGGGGAGCCGATGTCGAGGACGCGCAGCGAGACGTTACCGACGAGCTCGCGGTCGAGACGGTCCTTGACCATCCGAGCCGTGAGCTTGTGTCCCTTAACCTTGCCGACGAGCGGCGAAGTGTTGGTTCCGATGGTCATCGAGATTGCAGGCTCGTCGACGGTGATCGTCGGGAGCGGGCGCACGTCGTTGGGGTCAGCCAGCGTCTCACCGATTGTGATGTCCGGGAAACCGGCCACGACGACGATGTCACCGGGGCGACCGCTTTCGGCGGGGTAACGGTCCAGAGCCTTGGTGATGAACAGTTCGGTCACACGCACGTTGTGAACCGAGCCATCGTGCTTGACCCAGGCAACGGTCTCGCCCTTCTTGATCGTGCCGTGGAAGACACGCAGCAGTGCGAGGCGGCCGAGGAACGGCGACGCGTCGAGGTTGGTGACGTGAGCCTGGAAAGGGTGCTCGTCGTCGTAGACGGGAGCCGGGATGTGCTTGATGATGGCGTCGAACAGCGGCTCGAGGTCATCGTTGTCGGGAAGAGCACCGTTCTCGGGCTTGTTCCAGCTCGCAGCACCATTACGACCGGATGCGTAGACAACCGGGACGTCGAGGACGGCGTCGAGGTCGAGGTCGGGCACATCGTCAGCCATATCACTGGCCAGGCCGAGCAGGAGGTCCTGGCTCTCGGCAACGACCTCGTCGATACGAGCGTCCGGGCGGTCGGTCTTGTTGACCAGGAGGATGACGGGCAGTTTGGCTTCGAGGGCCTTGCGGAGCACGAAGCGGGTCTGCGGCAGCGGGCCCTCACTCGCGTCAACGAGCAGAACGACGCCGTCAACCATGGACAGGCCGCGCTCGACCTCGCCACCGAAGTCAGCGTGACCCGGGGTGTCGATCACGTTGACCGTGATGGGGCCGTTGGTGGCGTGCTTGCCCTTGTACGACACCGCGGTGTTCTTCGCGAGGATCGTGATGCCCTTTTCGCGCTCGAGCTCGTTCGAGTCCATGGCGCGTTCTTCAAGGTGTGAGTGCTCGGCGAACGAGTCCGTCTGACGGAGCATGGCGTCAACCAGCGTCGTCTTGCCGTGGTCAACGTGAGCAACAATAGCTACGTTTCGGAGGTCGTCGCGCGAAGCAAGCGCCATGAAAAAATTCCTTACAAGAAGAGATGTCGCGAGTACGATGAGCGCGACGAGAAATGTACAAATGCGGGACAGAATTCGACCCAACAGAATATCTTACCGCACAGAGCCGTTCGTTCGCTGGGACGGCCCACAGGTTTGGTCAATGGCAACGCTTCGCGTCTCGCGCGGTCGCCGCGCTGGCGTGCCGCGTGGCATCCGCCCTCAGGAGTGAACGCTCCCCCGACAACTCGTCATTCCACGAAAAAGAGCACCGGCCCGACGCTCGGAGATGGGATCTCCAGGCGTCGCGCCGGTGCTCACTAAGCGCTCTTAGCGGCCGAACTCGAAGTTTCCTCCGGGGATGGCGGCGAGGAGGTCCTGCGTGTATGTCTCGCGCGGATTATCGAACACTTCATCGGTGGTGGCCGATTCGATGATCTGACCCTTCCTCATCACGCAGACGTTGTCTGCGACGAGCCGCACGACAGCGAGGTCGTGGGTGATGAAGAGGTAGGTCAGTCCAAGCTCGGTCTGCAACTCGGTGAGGAGGTTGAGGATCTGCCCCTGAACCAGAACGTCGAGAGCAGACACCGCCTCATCGAGAACGAGGACATCCGGCTTGAGCGCGAGGGCGCGAGCGATCGCGATACGCTGCCGCTGTCCACCGGACAGCTCACTCGGGTAGCGATACCGGGTTGAGGCCGGGAGCGATACCTGGTCGAGCAGTTCGAGGACGCGCATCTGGCGTTCGCGTGCCGTGCCGACCTTGTGGGCCAGCAGCGGCTCGGCAATGGTGTTGCCAACGCTGTACTGCGGGTCGAGAGAACCGTACGGGTCCTGGAACACCGGCTGCACGCGACGACGGAACTTCAACAGCTCCGCGCCCTTGAGCGCAGAGACGTCGTGGCCGTCGAACTCGATGTCACCGCTGGTGATCGACTCAAGCTTCAGGAGGAGCTTGGCGACGGTGGACTTGCCCGAGCCCGACTCCCCGACCAGAGCCGTCGTCGTTCCCTTCTGAACGCTGAAGGAAACGTCGTTCACAGCCTTGAGCTCGTCGGTCCGGAAACCCTGCTTGCGGATGCGGTAGACCTTGGAGACGTTGCGCACCGAGATGAGATCTTTGGCCGGGGCCGCGTTCTCACGCTCGGCCGCACGCTCGAGAAGCGTGTTGTCGATGGCGCCCTGGGCGAAGATCTCGCCTTCGACAGAATCATGCGTCTTGACGGCCTGAATACGGCGCGAGGCGAGGCTCGGTGCCGCAGCGACGAGCCGCTGGGTGTACGGGTGCTGCGGGTTTGCGAGGATCTGCTGCGATGGGCCGGACTCAACGACCTTGCCCTTGTACATCACCACGAGCTGCTCGGCGCGTTCGGCCGCGAGGCCCAGGTCGTGGGTGATGAATAGCACGCTGGTGCCGTAGTCGCGGGTCAGCGTACCCAGGTGGTCGAGGATCTGCCGCTGCACGGTGACGTCCAGCGCACTGGTGGGCTCGTCCGCGATCAGGAGCTTGGGTCGGCTCGAAAGACCGATACCGATCAAAACCCGCTGGCGCATTCCGCCGGAGAACTGGTGTGGGAACTGCTTGAGACGGTCACCCGCGTCGCTCAGGCCCGCTTCCTGCAGCACCTGGATGGTGCGAAGGCGTGCTTCTTTACCCTGCGCGATGTTGTTCGCCTTGATGGCCTCTTCGACCTGGAAACCGATGCTCCAGACCGGGTTGAGGTTCGACATCGGGTCCTGGGGCACGTAGCCAATAAGGTTTCCACGCACCTCCTGGATCTCGCGAGCAGACAGGGTCGTCAGGTCGCGACCCTCAAAGAGGATCTGTCCGGCTGTGACCTTCCCGGTACCGGGAAGCAAGTCGATGATCGACTGTGCGGTCGTCGACTTTCCTGAACCGGATTCGCCCACGATGGCGAGCGTCTGGCCGGCGTACAGCGTGAGGTCGACGCCACGAACGGCCGGAACGAGGCCACGTTGAGTCTGGAAGCCCACTTCAAGATCGCGGATCTGGAGAAGTGGTTCGTGAGAAGAGTCATACCGCGAGGTCGCGGCATCCGTTACTGGCAGGCTCATCGACGTGCCCTCGCCTTCGGGTCGAGTGCATCACGGACGACATCGCCGAGCATGAGGAACGAGAGCACAGTAATTGAGAGGGCCGCTGCCGGGTAAAGCAGCGTCTGCGGGCTGGTGCGGATCGAGGTGCGCGCCTGACCGATGTCATTACCCCAGGACATGACGCTCGGCGGAAGGCCGATGCCGAGGAACGACAGTGTCGACTCCGCGACGATGAATGTTCCGAGTGAGACGGTCGCAATCACGATCACCGGGGCGATCGCGTTCGGCACCACGTGACGAACGAGGATCTTGAACCGGGACACACCCAGCGCGATCGAGGCCATGACGTAGTCGGAGTTCTTCGCACTCAGCACGGCACCACGCATGATGCGAGCAATCTGCGGCCAGGCAAAGATCGACAGCACGAGTGCGACCGTGATCGGGGTCCGGTTCGGGAGCACGCTCATGAGAACGATAGCGCCGAGAACGGTCGGGATCGCGAAGAAGATGTCGCCAAGTCGCGAGACCAGCGTGTCGAGGATGCCACCGTAGTAACCCGCCAGCGCACCAATGACGATGCCGACCAGCGTCACGAGCAGCGTGGCGAGAAGACCGACCGTCACTGACGCCTGCGTTCCGAAGATCAGGCGAGCGTAGACGTCACAGCCCTGACGCGTGAACCCGAGCGGGTGTCCCGCTTCTGAGCCGCCGTTGCTGTTCGCCAGGAGACAGTTCTTGTCAGGCGAAACCGACGTGAACAAAGCAGGAAATACCGCGACGACCACAATCAGGAGAATGAGAACGGCCGAGATCCAGAAGGTGGGTCGACGGCGCATGGCGTCCCAGGCATCAGCCCAGGTGCTTCGAGCCTTCTGCGACTCATCGAGTTTGTCGATGGCCGCAACGGGCGTCTCCTCGAGGGGTGCAACGTAGTGACCCTGCGGAGTGTAGTTCTTATTTTGCATAACGAATCCTTGGGTCCAGTGCAGCGTAGAGCAAGTCAACGAGCAGGTTGGCCACCACGAAGATGATCACCATGACCGCGATGAATGACACAACGGTTGGACCTTCACCGAGCGTCACCGCGCGGTAGACGGTTCCACCCACGCCATTGATGTTGAAGATGCCCTCTGTGACGATTGCGCCGACCATGAGCGCACCCAGGTCAACTCCGAGGTAGGTCACGACGGGAACAAGCGAGTTCCGCAGAACGTGGACGGTGACAACGCGACGGCGTGAAAGGCCCTTGGCCGTTGCGGTGCGAACAAAGTCAGCATTGAGATTGTCGGCAACGCTCGCGCGCGTCAAACGCACGATGTAGGCAAATGAGACGGACGCAAGGACGATGGCCGGGAGAACGAGTTCGCCCCAGGGAGCGTCGCCGCTCACGGTTGGCCGGAACCAACCCAGTTGGATTCCGAAGACATACTGCAGAACAAAACCAACTACGAAGGTTGGCACTGAGATCAGGAGGAGGCTGACGACGAGGGCGGTCGCGTCGAACCACTTGCCCTTGCGAAGTCCGGCGATGAGGCCAACCAGGACTCCAGCGAATGCTTCGAATACCAGCGCGAGAAGTGCGAGGCGTGCCGTGATCGGGAAAGCGGATGCCATGACATCAGCGACGGGACGGCCGGAGTAAGTAGTCCCCAGGTCGCCCTGGAAGAGCCCGCCGATGTACAGGAAGTACTGAACGATGAATGGCTTGTCGAGGTTGTACTCAGCCCGGATTTGCGCGATCACGCTCGGCGCTGGCGGTCGATCACCAAACAGCGCAGCAATGGGATCTCCGGGTAGGGAGAACACCATGAAGTAGATCAAAAATGTGGCCCCGAAGAAGACGGGGATCATCTGGAGGATGCGTTTACCTGTGTACCAGAGCATCAGGTTATTTCGCCGGGTCGAACGTACATGAATGTCACAATCACTGGTTGATTCTAGTCAATGAAATGTCCGGGGCGAATTCGCCCCGGACATTTCACTTCGGTCGGTCTGGGCTGGAAAGCCTAGCCCTTGGTGATCTGGTAGTACAGCGGAACCGAGTCCCAACCGAACACCACGTTGTCAACGGTGTCAGCCGAGACGCCGGTGACGTTGGAGTACCACAGCGGGATGGCCGGGAGGTCCTTGAGGAGGACTTCCTGAGCTTCCTGGTACTTCGCCGTTGCGTCTTCAACGGTCTCCGCCTGGCCACCTTCCTTGAGGAGGTTGTCGAACTCTTCGCTCGAGTAGTCCTCGTAGTTCGATCCGGCACCGGTCTGGTACAGCGGAGCGAGGAAGTTGTACAGCGACGGGTAGTCGGCCTGCCATCCGGCGCGCGTGCCACCGGTCAGCTTGTCGTTGTCGCGGTCGTCGATCGCTGCAGCGAACGTCGGGTACGGCTTGCCCTGGGCGGTGATGCCGAGCGTGTTGGCGATGCTGTTGGTAACAGCGTCGACCCAGCCCTGGTGGCCGCCGTCGGAGTTGTATGCGATGTCGAAGACGGTGTCGCCGTATGGGGCGATTGCGTCTGCTTCAGCCCACAGCTTCTTAGCTTCGTCAGGGTTGTACTCGAGAACCTCTGCGCCTTCGAGCTTGTCGGTCCAGCCGTCGATCACCGGGGAGGTGAAGTCGGTAGCCGGGGTCCGAGTGCCCTGGAAGATCACGTCAGTGATCTCCTCACGGTTGATCGCCATGGAGATTGCCGCGCGACGGAGCTTGCCCTCTTCGCCACTCCAGTGCTCGAGGTAGTACGGCATGTTGAAGCCCTGGAAGATCGCGGCCGGCTGGTTGACCGCACGGTCGCCGAAGTCGCTCTCGTAGGTCTCAAATGCGGAGTCCGGGATGGCGTCGAGAACGTCGAGGTTTCCACCGAGAACGTCGGCGTATGCGGCGTCCTGCGTTGCGTAGAAGATGATCTCGAGGCCGCCGTTGACGGGCTTGCGAACGCCGTCGTAGTCCGGGTTAGTGACGAGGTTGATCTTTTCCTCGTGAACCCAGGCGTCCTTACCATCGAGCATGTACGGGCCGTTGCCGATCGGGCTTTCACCGAAAGCTTCCATGTCCTCGAACGCAACGCTCGGCAGCGGCATGAATGCCGTGTATCCGAGGCGGAGCGGCCAGTCAGCCTCTGCGTTGGCGAGCTCGACGGTGAACGTCTTGTCGTCGACGACCTTGAGGCCGGACATCTCTTCGGCGAGCGGAGCGCCGACCTTCAGCGGGTTGCCTTCTTCGTCAACCGCGCCGCTGGGGTCGTCGACCGCGTTCTGCAGGTCGCTGAATCCGACGATGTTGTCGAAGAAGTACGATCCGCCCTGTGCGTTGTCGTACAGCGCGGCGTAGTTCCATGCGTCGACGAACGAGTCAGACGTGACGTCTTCACCGTTGGTGAACTTCCAGCCGTCTTCGAGCGTGACGGTCCAGTTCGTGGCGTCATCAGACTCGATCGACTTGGCCACTTCGTTCTCAATGGCGCCGTCAGCGTCATACGAAGTAAGTCCGGCGAAGATCGACGTCATGATCTTTCCGCCACCGGTCTCGGTGGTGTTCGCGGGAAGCAGAGACATCTGCGGCTCGCTGCCGTTGGTTGTGATGATGGCGTCAGTGTTGGCACCCGACGACTTCTCGCCGGAACCACCGCTGTTGCTGCAGCCGGTCAGCGCAAGTGCGCCGGCAGACAACAGCGCGACGGCCCCAAGGCCTACGCGTGATCTTTTCAATTTTCCTCCTGTGCAAGTTCGCACGGCAGACAGAATTGTGCCCCGACTGCGGTGCTGGATACAAAGAACCATAAGTAGGCTTAGGCCCATCTGCAAATTTCTCGGGTGAATCGTTACTTACTGGAAACGTAACTTGCAGATTCTTGTGTAATTCGCACGATTTCTGCACATGATCGAGTGCATACGCAAATCTCGGGCGAGGATGA
Organism: Okibacterium sp. HSC-33S16; assembly: GCF_024171565.1. Lineage (GTDB taxonomy): Bacteria > Actinomycetota > Actinomycetes > Actinomycetales > Microbacteriaceae > Mycetocola_A. The sequence goes on along the minus strand of NZ_JALJZZ010000001.1, from coordinate 469,391 downwards.
CCACGGAGATAGCGAAGGGGCGCAATGATTCACAATTCACGGGCACGCGCGTGGTGGGAGATCACCATCGTTCTCGGGCTCTCGGTTGGCGCCTCCGCCGTCTATTCCGTCGTGTCACTGATCGCCAGGCTCACAGCGGGCGTGCCCCTTTCGGAGCAGAGCGCGAGTCTCAATCCGTCTCGCAATACGCGCGAATGGCTCGACTTCACGTATCAATTTCTCGGCATCTTCTTTGAACTTTTCGTTGTCGCCTTGGCGCTCTACTTGCTCTGGACCGCTCGGATGAGCGGACCAGCGCGTATCGGGCTCACATTCGCGCAGCCCGGTCGGGATGCGGGCCGTGGGGCCGCCCTGTTCCTCGCGATCGGCATTCCGGGCATCGCCCTGTACCTCGTCGGCAAAGCACTCGGCATTACGGTGCCGCTGGATGTCTCACCGCTCGACGGCTACTGGTGGACCGCCCCGATTTTGGTTCTCTCGGCGCTCCGCGCTGCCCTCGTCGAAGAGGTCATCGTCATCGGCTACCTGTTCACCCGCTTGCGCGAGCGCGGCTGGTCCGACTGGACGATCATCTTCTCGGCTGCGGTTCTTCGTGGCAGTTATCACCTGTACCAAGGCATTGGACCGTTCGTGGGCAACGTCGTGATGGGCATCGTGTTCGGCTGGTGCTACCGACGATGGGGCCGTGTCATGCCGCTCGTTGTCGCCCACTTACTGCTCGACGTGGTCTCGTTCGTTGGCTATCCGCTCGCAGTCGCCCTGTTCCCCGACTTTTTCAAGGTGCCTCAGTAAGACGCACAAGCCCTTGTTTGCTGAAGCAACAAACGATTATGGTTGCCGGAGCGCACAGGGTGGTGCGCCGCGCAACGTTGCGCGAACTTGAGGAGGACCATGCCACACGACGACACGGGTACCCACACCCCAGGCTCGGCGATCGATTACATAGCCATCGAACAATCCCCCGACTTCATCGCCCACAAACGTCGGCACCGAAGTTTCGTCTTCCCGCTCGCCGTTGCGTTCCTGCTCTGGTACTTCGCATACGTGCTGCTCGCCGACTACGCGCACGACTTCATGTCAACCAAGGTCATCGGCAACATCAACATCGGTCTGATCCTGGGCCTGAGCCAGTTCGTCACAACTTTCGCGATCACCACTTGGTACGTCTCATTCGCCAACCGGAAGCTTGACCCGGCGGCCGAGAAGTTCCGCAACGAGCTCGAGGAGGCTGAGCGAGCATGACTGTTGGCGACCCGATTCTGAACATTTCCATCTTCGCGGCGTTTGTCGTCGTGACCCTCATCATCGTGTTGAGGGCCTCACGCTCAAACAAGACAGCGAACGACTTCTACGCGGCGGGTCGATCCTTTAATGGTGGCCAGAACGGCACAGCCATCGCGGGTGACTACCTCTCGGCGGCATCGTTCCTCGGCATTTGCGGCGCCATCGCGGTCAATGGGTACGACGGATTCCTCTACTCCATCGGCTTCCTCGTGGCCTGGCTCGTCGCACTCCTTCTGGTCGCGGAACTGCTTCGCAATACCGGAAAATTCACGATGGCGGATGTTCTCTCCTTCCGCCTGAAGGAACGCCCCGTTCGCCTTGCGGCTGCGACCGCGACGCTCGCTGTGTGCTTCTTCTATCTGCTGGCCCAAATGGCCGGCGCCGGTGGGCTGGTGTCACTGCTCCTCGGGGTCAACGATCGGGTTGGACAGTCGGTCGTCATCGCCGTTGTCGGCGTGATCATGATCGCCTACGTCCTCATCGGTGGCATGAAGGGCACGACCTGGGTGCAAATCATCAAGGCTGTGTTGCTGATCGCCGGCGCCGGAGTAATGACGGTCTGGGTTCTCGCGCTCAACGGCTTCAACCTCTCGGCGCTGCTCGGTAACGCCGTCTCGGTGGCCGGTGAAGGCATCCTCAACCCTGGTGCGCAGTATGGCGTCACGGGCACGTCACGGTTGGACTTCATCTCGCTCGCACTCGCGCTCGTTCTCGGGACGGCGGGTCTCCCCCACGTGCTCATGCGCTTCTACACGGTGCCGACCGCGAAGGAAGCACGTCGCAGCGTGGTCTGGGCGATCTGGCTGATCGGCCTGTTCTACCTGTTCACACTCGTGCTCGGCTACGGCGCGGCGTACCTGGTCGGCAAGGACACCATCCTGGCCGCGCCGGGTGGAGTGAACTCCGCCGCTCCGCTGCTGGCGTTCGAGCTGGGTGGTTCCATCCTGCTCGGCATCATCTCGGCGGTGGCGTTCGCGACGATCCTGGCGGTCGTCGCCGGGCTCACCATCACAGCCGCGACGTCATTCGCTCACGATGTCTACGCCAACGTGATCAAGAAGGGTGCGGTCCCGCCGAACGGCGAGGTCAAGGTCGCCCGCATCACCGTTGTGGTGATCGGACTCCTCGCCATCATCGGCGGCATCGGCGTGCAGGGGCAGAACATTGCCTTCCTCGTCGCACTGGCCTTCGCCATTGCGGCCAGCGCCAACCTGCCGACCATCCTGTACTCGCTGTTCTGGCGCAAGTTCACCACCCGTGGTGCGCTCTGGAGCATGTACGGTGGGCTGGCATCGGCGCTGATCCTGATCATCTTCTCGCCGGTCATTTCCGGTGCGGAGACGTCAATGTTCAAGGACGTGGACTTCTCCTGGTTCCCGCTCAACAACCCGGGCATCGTCTCCATCCCGCTCGGCTTCCTGCTGGGCTGGCTCGGCACGATCACCTCAAGCGTGAAGGAAGATCCGCGTATCGCCGCCGAGATGGAGGTGCGCTCCCTCACCGGTCACGGTGCGGAGAAAGCCTCCTCGCACTAAGCCTCACGCTCGCGCCCCGGTGCCTCTGTGGAAGAGAGTAAACCGCCCGAGATACGGCAATCGGCCCGAGGTATGGATGACGTGTCAAACTTCGTCCTTACCTCGGGCCGTTATCCGTGCGCCAGCGCGGTGCCTAGTCGGCGAACGCCTCCGGCGGCGGGCAGGCGCAGACCAGGTTGCGGTCACCGAACGCGTTGTCGACACGGCGCACCGGCGGCCAGTACTTGCCGCGGATGAGCGACCTCACCGGGTAGACGGCCTCGGCACGGGTGTACGCGTGGTCCCAGTCGCCCTCAATGACCGACTGTGCGGTGTGGGGTGCGTGCACCAACGGGTTATCGTTGGCTGGCCACGTGCCGGCACCGACGGCATCCGCTTCGGCTTTAATCGCGATCATCGCATCAATGAAGCGATCGATCTCGGTGAGGTCTTCACTCTCGGTCGGTTCGACCATGAGGGTGCCTGCGACCGGGAACGACATCGTCGGCGCGTGGAAACCGTAGTCGATGAGCCGCTTGGCGACGTCATCGACAGTGACACCGGTTGCTTCCTTGAGCGGACGCAGGTCGAGGATGCACTCGTGTGCGACCAGTCCGTTGTCGCCGGTGTAGAGCACCGGGAAGTGCTCACGCAGCCGAACGGCGATGTAGTTCGCGGCGAGGACCGCGGCGCCGGTGGCCTGCTTGAGCCCTTCCGCACCCATCATGCGTACGTATGCCCAGGAAATCGGCAGGATGCTCGGGCTGCCGTATGGTGCCGCCGAAACCGGGCCGCCGGCGTGCGTGAATGCGCCGTGGTCGTCGCGCTGCGCCATCGGGTGACCGGGCAGGAACGGCGCGAGGTGCGCCTTTGCTGCAACAGGTCCGACGCCGGGGCCTCCCCCACCGTGTGGGATGCAGAACGTCTTGTGCAGGTTGAGGTGCGAGACGTCGCCACCGAAGTCACCGAACCGGGCGTAGCCGAGCAGCGCGTTGAGGTTCGCTCCGTCGACGTAGACCTGTCCGCCCGCGTCGTGAACGGCCTGCGTGATGGCGGTCACCTCGTGCTCGTACACGCCGTGGGTCGACGGGTAGGTGATCATGAGCGCGGCCAGGTTCTCGGCGTGCTGCTCGATCTTCGCGCGCAGGTCGTCGAGGTCGACGTTACCCATGTCATCGCACGCGACGACGACAACCTTCATACCGGCAAGCACAGCGGATGCCGCGTTGGTGCCGTGCGCGCTGGATGGAATGAGGCAGATGGTGCGGTTCAGATCGCCGTTTGACCGGTGGTAGCCGCGAATCGCGAGGAGCCCCGCGAGTTCGCCCTGGCTGCCGGCGTTGGGCTGGAGCGAGACGGAATCGTATCCGGTGACCTCGGCGAGCCAGCTCTCGAGCTGTTCGATCAGTCCCAGGTAGCCGAGCACGTCGGCTTCGGGAGCGTACGGGTGCAGGCTCGCGAACTCGGGCCAGGTGATGGCTTCCATCTCGGTGGCCGCGTTGAGCTTCATCGTGCACGAGCCGAGCGGGATCATGCCGCGGTCGAGCGCATAGTCGCGATCGGCGAGCTGCTTGAGGTACCGCATCATGGCGGTCTCGGAGTGGTGGGTGTTGAACACCGGGTGCGTGAGGTACTCACTCGAGCGAACGAGGTCCTCGGGCAGCCGCGTCGACTCGGAGCCGAGCCCGGCGAAGGACTCGTCGGCCGAGAACCCGAACGCCACGACGACGGCGCGGAGTTCGGCCTCGGTGGTGGTCTCGTCGACGGAGATACCGACCGTTGCGTCGTCGACGAGGTGCAGGTTGATGCCGAGCTCGCGGGCGCGCTCCACAACGGTCGAGGCTTCGCCAGGAACGTGGACCCGGATCGTGTCGAAGAACGACTCGCTCACGAGCGTGAGTCCGTATCCAGTGAGCACAGCGGCGAGCGCGTCCGCGCGTGCCGCGGTCTCGGCAGCGATCCGGCGGATGCCAGCAGGGCCGTGGTACACGGCGTACATCGATGCCATCACCGCGAGGAGCACCTGGGCGGTGCAGATGTTTGACGTGGCTTTCTCACGGCGAATGTGCTGTTCGCGGGTCTGCAGGGTGAGCCGGTAGGCGGGGTGCCCGGCGGCGTCCTGGCTCACTCCAACGAGTCGGCCAGGCAGCTGGCGCTCGAGTCCCTTGCGCACCGCCATGTAGCCGGCGTGCGGTCCGCCGAAGCCCATCGGAACACCGAGGCGCTGGCTCGTGCCCACCGCGATGTCTGCACCGAGTTCACCCGGCGAGGTCAGCAGGGCGAGCGCGAGCAGGTCGGCCGCGACAACGGCGAGCCCGCCCTGGTCTTTCACCGCTGCGAGAACGGATGCCGGATTCCACACTCGTCCGCTCGCTCCCGGGTACTGCACGAAGACACCAAACGCGTCCTCGGGCAGCGCGGCGCCACCGGCGAGGTCGACCTCAACGAGATCGATGCCAACGGCTTCTGCCCGGCTCGCCAGCAGCGCCTTGGTCTGCGGGAACGCATCAGCATCGACCACAAAAACGTTCGTGGTGAGCTTCGATGCCCGACGGGCGAGCAGCATACCCTCGACGACGGCCGTGCCCTCGTCGAGCATCGACGCGTTGGCGGTGTCGAGACCGGTGAGGTCGGTGACCATGGTTTGGAAGTTGATCAGCGCTTCGAGCCGGCCCTGGGAGATTTCCGGCTGGTACGGCGTGTACGCGGTGTACCAGGACGGGTTCTCGAGCACGTTGCGCTTGATCACGGCTGGCGTGAGGGTGCCGTAGTAGCCGAGCCCGATCATTGAGGTGCGCACGGTGTTCTGGTTGGCGAGCTCGCGCAGTTCGGCGAGGGCTTCCCGCTCGCTGGCCGCTGCCGGGATGGAGGAGTTCAGCAGTTCCTGGACGTGGATGGACTCGGGGACAGCGGCTTCAACGAGCGCGTCGACCGAGTCGTAGCCGACCGCAGCCAGCATGCTGGCGTGCGCCGAGGCATCCGTTCCGATGTGGCGTTCTGAAAACAGCTCCGGCATTACTCGCCGACCAGTGCGGAGTACTCGTCCCAGCTGAGCAGGTTCTCGGGCAGTTCGGTGAACCGCACCTTGATGAGCCAGCCGTCGCCGAACGGGTCACTGTTGACGAGCGAGGGGTCGTCGACCACGGCGGAGTTGGCCTCGGCCACCGATCCGTTGACCGGTGCGAAGAGCTCGCCGACCGATTTCGTCGACTCGATCTCACCGACGACAGTTCCGGACGCCAGGTCGCTGTCCACGGCGGGGAGCTCAACGAAGACGACGTCGCCGAGCTTCTCAGCGGCATAGTCGGTGATACCGACGGTCGCGACGTCACCGTCGATGTCGAGCCACTCGTGCTCGGGGGTGTACTTGAGGGTGGTCTTGTCCGACATGGCTTACTTCTCTCTCCGGTAGAACGGCAGTGTGGTGACGGTTGCGGGAATTCTGGTGCCTCGCACATCGACGGCGAGTTCGGTGCCGACTTCTGAGAGGGCGGGGTCGACGTAGGCCATCATGATCGGATGCCCGAGCGTCGGTGACAGCGCACCGCTCGTCACGATCCCAACCTCGGTGTCGCCCGAGACAAGCGCGTACCCGGCCCGGCCGGCACGGCGGCCTTCTGACACCAGGCCAACGAGAACGCGGGCATCAGCGGCTGGCCCCGCTTCGACGGCGGAACGCCCGACGAAGTCGCCCTCCTTGGTGAGCGCGACGACCCGGCCGAGTCCTGCCTGAACCGGGAAGGTCTCGGTGCTGAGCTCGTGGCCGTAGAGCGGCATGCCGGCTTCGAGGCGCAGGGTATCGCGGCTGGCGAGCCCGGCGGGGACGAGCCCGTGCGCCTCTCCGGCTTCCGACAGGGCGCGCCACAGTGGCACGGCGGCGTCGGTGCGCAGGTAGAGCTCGAATCCGTCTTCACCGGTGTATCCGGTGCGCGCGACGACCATGGGGACACCGTTGAAGAAGGCATCGGCGGCACGGTAGTACTTGAGTTCGTCGAGCGGGACGCTGAGCTCGCTGATGCCCGTCGTCGCTTCGAGGATGGCGCGGGAGCGCGGGCCCTGCACGGCGATGAGCGCGTAGTCGTCGCTCTGGTCGTCGACGGTCACGTCGAAGGTCGCCGCCCGGCTCTGCAGGGCCTCACACGCGGCCTCCCGGTTGCCTGCGTTGGCGACCACGAGGAAGGTCGTCTCGCCCAGCCGGTAGACCACGACGTCGTCGAGCATGCCGCCGCCCTCGGTGAGCAGCAGGCTGTACTTCGCCTGCAGCACATCGATCGCCGAGAGTCGCCCGGCGAGCGCGAAATCGAGGAATTCCCCGGCCTGTGTTCCGTAGACGAGGATCTCCGCCATGTGAGACAGGTCGAAAATACCGGCAGCCGAACGAACGGCAGCGTGTTCGGCGAGGTCGCTCGTGTAGCGCACCGGCATTTGCCACCCGGCAAAGTCGGTGAAGCTCGCTGAAAGCTCGGTGTGCACCGCGTGTAGCGGGCTGGTGCGTTCTGGTACGGGATCTGACACGAGTTCTCCAGGTGTCGCACGTCGGCGACGGTCGCAAAAGCGGTCGCGGCACTCGAGGTGCCTGAGGAACTCCCCCTCTGTCATGAGCCTGAGAGTTTCACGCGCCACCCGACGATGTCGGGAGGCGGCTTTCACCGTCGGCGGAACGCGGACGTTCACTTTCCAGAGTGGCCAGTTCGATGCGGTACATAAACCTGAGAGATTGGCAGGGAGGCTTGCTCCTTCGGTGCCGGGGCGAACCCGGCTCTCCCGCATCGCGTGCGCGGCCCGATATTTGGTTTTGCTTCAGCCTACAGTGAGCGACGCTGACAGCGCTCGGCTGCCGGCGACATGCGGAAAGTTTTTCTCGCAGTTCTGGTCACTCTGACACTAAGATGAGATTAGTTATGGTCACGGTGACTTTAACTGGATCTGAACGGAGGCCGACATGACCGCAGCCGCTGCCGTCGAGGTCGCCGTCTCCACGGTGATCTTCGCGCTGCGTCGGTCACCAGCCGACGACCGGATGACCGTCTGGCTCCCCCTCGTCCGCCGCATCCGTGAACCGTTCGACGGCAGGTGGGCGCTTCCCGGCGGGCCCCTCGGCCCGAACGAAGACCTGGCAGAATCGGCCGCGCGCACCCTGGCCGAAACCACGCTCCTCACCCCGCAGTACCTCGAGCAGCTCTACGCGTTCGGTAACACAGACCGCTCCCCCGGCGAGCGCGTCGTCTCCATCGTCTACTGGGCACTGGTGCGGTCTGACGAGGCCGACGTCGCAGTCGAGACCGAGAACGTGCGCTGGTTCGAGGCCGACTCTGTTCCTGAGCTGGCGTTCGACCACAATGTCATCGTCGACTACGCCCTGTGGCGGCTCCGCAACAAGCTCGAGTACAGCCACATCGCCTCCGCCTTCCTCGGCGACACCTTCACCCTTTCCGAACTGCGCGAAGTCCACGAGGCTGTGCTGCAGAAACCCCTCGACCCCGCCAACTTCCGGCGCCAGGTCGAGAGCTCCGGCCAGGTTGTTCCAACCGAACAGCTGCGAACCGGGGGACGTCATCGCCCCGCCCGTCTCTATCGATACAACACAGCGGCTCCCGACACGACGAGCGGCCCCCTCGGCGCCCGCCCGCTCCCCGGCCGCACTCAAGGATGATCATGACCCTCACCGCCTCCGTCGACACCACTCTCATCGAGATCGCGTCCGGCTCCGCCCCCGGCGCCGCTTGCAGCCCCGACCTCGTAGCCAAGCCCTGGGTATTCGACTCCCGCCCACCGAGCTACGGCCCCGGATCATCGATGGGTGATCTTATTCCGGTCGGCTCCCCGCGCCAGGGGGAACTGCCCGCCTTCTATCGCGAGGCGTCGAGCGACGAGTTAGACCGTCGCATCCGCTCTGCAAAGAAAACGTTGGGCGACAAACTCGTCATCCTCGGGCACTTCTACCAGCGCAACGAAGTTGTCGCATATGCCGACTATGTGGGCGACTCGTTCCAGCTCGCCACCGCCGCGAGAGCTCGAACCGATGCCGAAGCCATCGTCTTTTGCGGGGTGCACTTCATGGCTGAGACCGCCGATCTGCTCTCGACCCCCGAGCAGGCGGTCATTCTGCCGAACCTCGCGGCCGGATGCTCGATGGCCGACATGGCCAACATCGACCAGGTCGAGGAGTGCTGGGAACAACTGACCGAACTGTTCGGAACGGAACCGGATGCCACGGGGCGCGTTCCGGTGATTCCCGTCACCTACATGAACTCCTCGGCTGCGCTCAAGGGATTCTGCGGCCGTAACGGCGGCATCGTCTGCACATCATCGAACGCGGAAACCGTATTGGCGTGGGCATTCGAGCGTGGGCAGCGTGTGCTGTTCTTCCCTGACCAGCACCTCGGCCGGAACACCGCGAAAGCCATGGGTGTGCCGCTCGAGCAAATGCCGATGTGGAACCCGAACAAGCCGTTTGGCGGAAACGACGCGCTCGCGCTGGAGTCGTCACAGGTCATCCTCTGGCACGGCTTCTGCTCGGTGCACCGCAGGTTCACCGTCGACCAGATCGAGAAGGCCCGCGTCGAGCACCCCGGTGTTCGAGTGATCGTGCACCCGGAGTGCCCGATGCCCGTCGTCGACGCGGCCGACGAGTACGGCTCGACCGACTACATCCGGAAGGCGATCGAGGCGGCGCCGGCCGGCACCACCTTCGCCATCGGTACCGAGATCAACCTCGTGCAGCGGCTCGCAGCCGAACACCCCGAGCACACCATCTTCTGCCTCGACCCGGTGATTTGCCCGTGCTCGACCATGTACCGAATCCACCCGGGCTACCTGGCCTGGGTGCTCGACTCTCTCCTCGACGGGGTCGTGCTCAACCAAATCACGGTCTCGGACGACGTGGCCGAACCGGCGCGCCTTGCCCTGGAGCGGATGCTTGCGGCCAAGCCTCCAATTTCCACCGGAGCCTGACCATGCCTCGGGTTCTTGTCGTCGGGTCGGGAATTGCCGGCCTCACGGCAGCGCTCACGGCGAGCGCCAGCTCCGCCGTCACGTTGATCACCAAGGGTGCACTCGGCATGAGCAACACCCGGTTCGCCCAGGGCGGTATCGCCGGGGTGATGTTTGACGACGACAGCGTTGACGCCCACGTCGCCGACACGCTCGTGGCCGGTGCTGGCCTCTGCGACGTCGACGCCGTTCGGGTGCTCTGTGCGGAAGGACCGCTGCGGATTCGCGAACTGGTCGAGCTCGGCGTCGCCTTCGACCGCGACGGCACCGACTTCTCCCGGGGACGCGAGGCCGCGCACTCCTACCCCCGGGTGCTGCACGCCGGCGGTGACGCGACGGGGGCCGTGATCGAGGCTGCGCTCGTCGAACGCCTCCGCGCGAGCAACGTGACGGTGCTCGAGGGCACCTTCCTCCGCGACCTGGTGCTCACCGACGGCCGGGTAGCCGGTGCCGAGTTGCAGGGACCGGACGCCGTGCCGTTCCGACTCGACGCCGATGCCGTTCTCCTCGCGACCGGCGGGGCCGGCCAACTCTTCCCGTTCACCACCAACCCACCGGCCGCCACCGGCGACGGGGCTGCTGCTGCAGTGCGGGCCGGTGCGGTGATGGCAGACCTCGAGTTCTACCAGTTCCACCCCACCGCCCTGGTTACCGCCGGCAACTTCCTCATCTCCGAGGCCGTGCGCGGTGAGGGTGCCATGCTGCGCGATGAAACCGGGCACCGGTTCATGGTCGACGTGCACCCCGACGCAGAACTCGCACCCCGCGACGTCGTCGCCCGGGGCATCGCGGCAGCCATGGCCGCGCAAGGCGGGCGGCCGGTCACCCTCGACGCCACCGCCCTCGGCGCCTCGTTCCTGGCCACGCGCTTTCCGAGCATCGACGCGGCCGTCCGTGCGGCAGGCATCGACTGGTCGCGTGTCGGAGTTCCCGTCGCACCGGCCGCCCACTACTGGATGGGCGGGATCGCCACCGACCTCGACGGTCGCACGTCGATTGCCGGGCTCTTCGCCCTCGGCGAGGTGGCTCGCACCGGGGTGCACGGCGCCAATCGCCTCGCCTCAAACTCACTGCTCGAGGGCGCCGTGTTCGGGCATCGCGCCGCACGGGCCCTCTCGGGCGACCTCACTCACGCAGCCCGGTTCGACGGAGTGCGCCCCGCGTCGGCGCTCGGTCCGATCGAGCGGGGATTCACGAGCGATATTCCACCGTTCTCCCGCGACGCCCTTCAGCGCCTGCTGTGGTCGAGCGCCGGGCTGCACCGCTCGGCCGACGCGCTCCTCGACGCGACTGGCGTTCTCGCGGCGTGGAGCGCCTTCGACCTGCCCGCCACCAGCGAGCGAGAGCTTGAAGACCGCAACCTGCTCGCGCTCGGCTGCGCGCTCGTCGCGGCCGCGCTCGCGCGCACCGAATCGCGTGGCGCACACACCCGCACTGACTTCCCCGCCACTGAGCCGACACTGGCCGGCCCGATCTATCTCACCGACCCCGCGTCGGTACACCGTCCCCGAGAGGTATCTCCCGCATGCTGACTTCGAACCACATCGACCGCGTCGTCTCGGCTGCACTCGAGGAAGACGCCCCCTGGGGTGACCTCACAAGCGAGACCCTGATTCCCGCGACCGCGGTGGCGACCGCGACCCTCACGGCGCGGGAAGCCGGCGTGTTCAGCGGCGGTGACGTGTTTGCCGCCGCCTTCCGGCTCACCGACCCGAGCATCACGGTCACCCTGCGAATCGCGGATGGCGAAACGTTCGCCCCGGGTGATGCACTGGCATCCGTTTCCGGACCGGCCCGCGGCGTCCTGCAGGCCGAACGCATTGGCCTCAACTTTGTGCAGCGCATGTCGGGCATCGCCACCCAGACCGCCCGCTACGTTGACCGGCTCGCCGGCACGAAGGCGCGCATCGTGGACACCCGCAAGACCACGCCCGGCCTTCGCGCCTTCGAGCGTCACGCCGTGCGCTCGGGCGGCGGGTTCAATCACCGGTTCTCACTCTCCGACGCCGTGATGGCGAAGGACAACCACCTGGCCGTACTCACGGCCGGCGGTATCTCGGTCACCGATGCGCTCCGTAGCGTGCGTGCCCGGCTGTCGCACACCACGCACCTCGAGGTGGAGGTCGACCGCATCGACCAAATCGAGCCGGTGCTCGCCGCGGGTGTCGACACGATCATGCTCGACAACTTCACCCTGGACGAGCTGCGCGCCGGGGTCGCCCTCATCGCCGGCCGGGCGCTCGTTGAGGCCTCCGGAAACGTCACTCTCGACACGGTCGGCGAGATCGCGCACACCGGCGTCGACGTGATCTCCTCGGGCGCGCTCACCCACAGCGTGCGCTCACTCGACCTCGGTCTCGATGTCGTGCTCGAGGCGGATCCCGATGCTGTATCTCGATAACGCCGCAACCACTCCGGTGCGCCGTGAGGCACTCGAGGCAATGTGGCCGTACCTGACCGGTGAATTTGGCAACCCGTCGAGCGTGCACACCGTCGGCGAGCGCGCGGCCTCCGCCCTCGCCGACGCCCGGGCCCGCGTGGCAGCCGTGCTCGGCGTGCGTGCCAGTGAGGTCGTCTTCACGTCGGGTGGCACCGAAGCCGACAACTTCGCGATCAAGGGCATCGCGCTTGGCGCACCGCGCGGCAGGCACCTCGTCACCACAGCGATCGAACACGAGGCCGTGCTGCAGTCGGTCGAGTACCTCACCCGCCTGCACGGCTTCGAGGTGTCGTACGTTCCGCTGACCGCCGACGGCACCGTGACGCCGGATGCGCTCGCGAGCGTGCTCCGCGACGACACCACGCTCGTCTCGGTGATGTACGCCAACAACGAGATCGGCACCATCCAGGACATCCCGGCCCTCGCCGCGATCGCGCAGGAGCACGGTGTCCCGTTCCACAGTGATGCCGTGCAGGCCGCGGGCTGGCTCGACCTCTCGGTTCCCACGCTCGGCGTCGATGCGCTCTCGCTTTCCGGCCACAAGATTGGAGCACCCAAGGGCATCGGCGTCGCTGCCATCCGCGGACGGCTCCCCATCGAGCCGCTGATCCACGGCGGCGGGCAGGAACGCGGTCGCCGCTCCGGCACCGAAAACGTCGCTTTCGCCGTCGCGTTCGCCACGGCACTTGAACTGGCCGAAGGCGAGCGAGCGGATGCCACGGCGCGCGTCGCCATTCTTCGCACGTCGTTCCTTGAGCGCGTGTCTGCGCTCGTACCGGGCGCGATCGTGACCGGGCATCCCTCCCGCCGTCTCCCCGGTCACGCCTCGTTCTGCTTTCCCGGAACGAGCGGCGAGGCTGTGTTGCTCGAACTCGAGCGGCGCGGAGTCATTTCGTCGAGCGGGTCAGCGTGCGCGGCCGGACGCAGCGAGCCGTCACACGTACTCACCGCGCTGGGGTTGCCGGCGGAGCTGGCGCAGACGGCTGTGCGATTCACGTTTTCGGCGGACATTACAGCGGAGGAGCTCGAGGCGGTGGCGAACGCCGTCGCGGCATCCGTTTTCTCGCTCTCGAATATTCGCCGCTGACGCCCGCCGACGCAGCGGTGGCGCACGACCAGCAGTGCTTGACAACCCCGGGCGGAGGCGTACGGTGAGGGTATGAGCAAGGCATGGGGGCCGGTTCGCAGAGTCGGCACAGATGAGGCTCGTCCGGCGGACGAGAAAAGCAACATGCGCAAGGCCGAGAAGGTCGTGGTTCCGGAGGTGAGCATCCTCTCGAACTGGCTACCGGCAGCCAACCCGACGGACGGTCAGCCGTACCGCGCGACGCGGGCGCAGCGCTCGACTCCAGCGAAGCCACCCGGTCGCGTTTACCCGAAGGGGTACGACTCACGGGGAAGTGACTTCTAGCCTCGAAGCCGGTGCCAGACTGGGCGAGTGATTGCAGCGCTGAGCCTTCCCACTGCCCTGACCGCGCGTTCTGGCGAGGTGACGCTCCGGCGCGCAACTGGCGACGACCTGGCGGCGCTGATCAGGTTGATGTCGGATGACCCGATCAGCGCGGCTCGAGGTGATCGGGCCGACGCCGCAGACACGCCGGCATACGCGACCGCGCTCTCGGATGTGCTGGCCGATCCGGCGAACGAGTTGCTTGTTGCGGAGGATGAGCACGGCACGGTCGTCGCCACCGTACAACTGACCGGAATCCCGGGACTGGCTCGGCAGGGCGCCACCCGCCTGCTCGTGGAAGCGGTGCGGGTGTCCAGCGCTCAGCGTTCGAGCGGTATCGGCAGCGCAATCATGCGGTGGGTGACCGGAATCGCGGCACCGACGCTCGGCGCGGGCCTTGTGCAGCTCACCTCAGACGAAGCACGGGCCGATGCTCACCGTTTTTACGAGCGACTCGGCTTCGTGGGATCGCACCGCGGCTTCAAGTTTCTCGTACCTTCACGCCGGTCGATCTAGAGTGAGTGCCTGAAAACGATCGCGCTCGCAAGCCCTTGAGCGCTTCTCACCCAGGGCCGTAGCGTGACGTCATGACTGATAGCGAAAACTTCACCGACGACGTCACCAGCCCGCTCACCGAGACCGGGCAGACCACCCACGACCCCGAGACTCCGGAGACGCTGACCGGCGAAGAGTCGCGCAGCGCGGAGACCGGTGACGAAGGAATCCTCCCCACTCCGGAGCCGACCGACGGCACCGCGCCGGCACCGTAACGGCAGGGCTGCGGGCGCGATCGCAGGCGTACCCGTACGCTGGGCTGTGCCGCGTTTCTCTCGGCACACAGAAACGAGACCATGGACACGATCGCGCTCCGGCGTTTTGTCGCTGCTGCCGAGGAACTTCACTTCGCGCATGCGGCGAAACACCTCAACATTCCGCGGTCGACGCTGATTGCCTCGGTGCGCGAGCTTGAGAGCGAACTCGGTACACCCCTGTTCGATATGGATGCACCAACCACGACGCTCACGCCTGCCGGAGAAGCGTTGCTGGCCGACCAGCAGCGTAAACGCGCCGAGACCGCAGCGTCGGTTCAGAACAAGCCCCAGCCCGCCGGCGGCAAAGCGAAGGCGAACAAAGGCAAGGGCAGGGCTCCGGCGGTGAAGGGCCAGCCGCGGCCCGGCAAACGACGTCAGTCCCGCTGATGACAGCGGCTGCCACTCCACCGCCGGTGCGTCGCAATTCTCCAGCCGCGACTCTCGGGCAGATCATCCTCGGTGGCTTTCTCCTCACCGCCGGTGTCAGCCACTTGACCGTCGCTCGAGATGCGTTTCAGGCACAAGTGCCGACGTGGCTTCCGCTCGAGGCCGATTTTGTGGTCGTCGCCTCCGGCATTGTCGAAATCCTGCTTGGCCTCGCTCTTCTGGTGTTGTGGCGCTGGCGAGTTCCGGTCGGCTGGATCGTCGTGGCCTTCTTCGTGGCGGTGTTCCCTGGCAACATCTCACAGTTCACCACCGGTACCGACTCATTCGGCCTCAACGACGATCTGAGCCGAGGAATCCGGCTCCTGTTCCAACCGCTGCTCGTTCTCTGGGCGCTCTGGTCAACCGGTGCGTGGCGAGCCTGGCGCACTCACCGCGCCGCGACCAGGCACAACGCCGATACCCACTGACGTCGACGCAACCCGTTCGGTACCCTCGAGTCCATGATCATCGACGTGCCGACCTCGCTCGGCCCCGGGCGGCTCACCGTCAGCGAGGCGGCCCTTCCCCGCGCTGTGGTGTGGCTCGGCCACGGCGCCGGCGGCGGAATCGGTGCTCTTGATTTGGTCGCCCTCGCAGAGCAGCTGCCCGCCGAGGGATTCACCGTCGCCCGGTATGAGCAACCCTGGCGAGTCGCCGGCAAGAAGATCGCACCGCGGCCGGCCGCTCTCGACATCGCGTGGCGTGAGACAGCCGGTGCTGTGTTCGAGCTTGCGTCTGGCGTGCCGCTGGTTGTGGGCGGCCGGAGCGCCGGTGCCCGAGTCGCCTGCCGTACCGCTGATGACCTCGAAGCCGCTGCAGTGATCTGTCTGGCCTTCCCCTTGCATCCTCCGGGCAAGCCGGAGAAGACCCGGCGAGACGAGCTGCTCCTCCCCACCGTTCCCACCCTCGTGCTGCAGGGCGACCGCGACACGTTTGGCACGGCCATCGATCTGGAGCGTGAGATCGCCGATACATCGACCGTGCGCGTGGTTCCCGTCGCGGGCGCTGACCACGGCATGAAGGTCCTGGCGTCATCGCCTCTTAAGGCGACGGATGTTGCTGCGCACGTGACAGCATCCGTCACCGATTTCCTGAATCACGTTCTCAGAACACGCCGGTAGGCCCTATTTGCGTTTAGCGGCGGCCTTCGCGATCTTCTTCGTCTCCCGTACTTTCGCGAGCGAATCAGGGTCGACGATGTCGGCGACAGAGCGGTGGCTTCCCGGTTCGCCGTATGCCCCCGCAGCCTCACGCCAGCTGTCGCCCGTGAAGCCGTACTGCTTGCCGAGGAGCGCCACGAAAATCTTCGCCTTTTGATCGCCGAAGCCCGGAAGCGATTTCAGCCGACGGAAGACCTCCGCGCCGTCCGGGAGGTCTTTCGTCCAGAGAGATTCAGCGTCGCCGTCCCACTCGTCAACGATGGCCTGGCAGAGCGCCTGCACACGGCCTGCCATGCTGGCGGGATAGCGGTGAACCGCCGGAGGGGTCTTGAACAGGTCGGCAAACGCATCGGGGTCTGCGCCAGCGATTGACTGAGCGTCAAACGATCCGAGCCGGTCGCTGATCTTCAGCGGACCCCCGAATGCCGATTCCATCGGTACCTGCTGATCGAGGAGCATCCCGACGAGAAGCGCGAGTGGGTCAGTGGAGAGGAGGGCGTCGGCATTCGCGTCGCCGGTGATGTTCAGGGTGCCGGTCATGGTTCCATCTTCGCAGTCAGGTGTGCTTACCGGCCAGCAGAGCGGTTGTCCAGAGCTTCGCTATCCCTGCAGCGCGATCTTCTCGCTGACCCAGCGTTTGTAGAGCAGCCACGGATCGTCGACGCCAGCGGTCACGACTCCGATGTGCCGGAGCAGCGCGTCGTGTACCGCGAACCATTCGCTGGAGTGCAGGCGATGGCTCGCGAACTGGGTATGACGCCGGCGCTCGAGTTGGCGGCCGCCCAGCTCGAAGCCGAGCAGCTCGTCGTGAACGATGTTGCCCAGTCGGCTTCGGGGGTTCGACGACGTTCCGATCTTGATCCGGTCGTCGAACCGGAGGTAGTAGACCACGTCAACCCGTGCCGAGATCACTTCGGCGTCGGGGAAGTCGCCGACTTTCCATTCGCACACGGCGCACAACCATCCCGAGGGGTATCGAACGCCCAGCCGGGATCCGCACGCAATGCAGGGCGACTCGAGGGCGTCGGTTACGCCGTATTCTCGGTCTGCCCACTGGGAGGCGAGCGCAAGGTGGTGGCTGCACACACTGAGCGGAGCCTGCGCCTCGGCCGGCAGCCCGCAACGACCGCCGCGGGTGTCCTCAATCGAACAGGTCTTAGCGGGCGAACTCATGCGGCCACGCTACCGTCGACCACCGACTGTCGCGTCGAGGTCGCACCAGCGCTACGCGGCTCGGACGACCAGTTCACCGGCGTCAGCACCGTCAACGCCGAACTCGATCTTGCGATTGGCGACCTTGTCACTGAAGAAACGATCGTGACTGACCACAACGACAGCGCCGGGGAAATGGACGAGGGCCCGCTCCATCACCTGGGTGCTCGCCAGGTCGAGGTGGTTCGTGGGCTCATCGAGCACGAGCACGGACGCACCAGACAACAGGCACTGCGCCATAGCCACTCGAGCGCGCTGCCCACCCGACAGGTTGCCGATGCGCTGCTTGAGATCGTCTTCCGAGAACTGGAACATCGCAAGGAACCGTGCCACCGACTTGCGAGTGGCCGCGAAGGCGAGGCTCCCCGGCGCCGCGTTGACGGCGTGGGTGATCGTGTCATCCAGATCAAGATCGGCGAGCATCTGGTTGTAGGAGACAACGCCGCTCCCCTTGGCCCACACGGCCTCTCCGGAATCCGCCGATTCTTCACCTGTGAGCACCCGCAGGAGCGTTGACTTTCCGCTTCCGTTCGAACCGTGCACAACGATGCGGTTCCCCCGGCGCAGTTCAAAGGTGAGGTCTCTAAACAGCACCTTTTCGCCATACGATTTCGTTAGTCCGGTCACCCGACACAGCACATCCTTCACGTGCAGCCCGCCGTAGATTTCGGTGATGATCTGGTCGACCGGTCGTGGCGCGCGTGACTTCTTGATGCCAGACAACTTCTTGTCGAGCCCACGGCTTGCCGCCTTGGCCGCTTCCCGTCGATCGGCGATGCCCTCGGCCTCGAAGGCGAGGAGCTCCGACTCGTGCACAAACTGTGCCTCGAGCGTCTTGAGCCTGAATTGCTTCTGCACGACGTACTCGCCAAAGTTGCCCGGATACTCGTGGAGGTGGAAGTTTTCGAGTTCGACGATGCGGGTGACCACCGTGTCAAGAAACTTCCGGTCGTGCGACACGATGATCGCGGCACCACGGAAGTCACGGAACCACGCTTCAAGCCACTCGACTCCGGCGACGTCGAGAAAGTTGGTGGGCTCGTCGAGCAGCAGCACATCCGGTCGCTCGAGAACCAGCTTGGCCAGCGCGGCCCGGTTCCGCCATCCGCCTGACAACTGGTCGATCGGGCACACACGATGTGCGTCGTTGAAGCCCAGCCGGGTCAGCGCCTCGTCGATTCGGCGGGTGTAGTCCCAGCCGTCCAGCCGGTCCATCTCCTCGAACAGCTCACCCTGGCGGGTGATCAGCGACGTCAGGTCCGCCGAAGGATCAGCAGCGATGTGGGCGTCGATCGACGCGAGCTCAGCTTCCACCTCTCGAATGGATGCGAACACGTCGTTCAAAACCTCGGTGATCGTCGCCGTTCCGTCCAGCTCAGAGAATTGAGAAAAATATCCCAAGCGGATGCCGTTATCCAGCGTGAGCGTCCCCGCATCCGGAGAGACCTGACCGAGGATCAATTTCAGAAGAGTCGACTTACCCGAGCCGTTTCGGCCGATCAATCCAACGCGGTCCCCGGTTTCCAGGCGAAACGAGGCCTCGCGCAGCACCTGCATCGAGTCGAATCGAACAGTGACGTCATTCAGTCGGATCAGGCTCATGCCAGTCGTCCTCTCAGGTGGGATATCGCACAAGGCCCACCCGGCTTTGAACGCATGTGTTCCCCAAGGGTAGCCGAGCACCCTGCAGGTTCTCTTCCACTCCCCCGGCGCCCGTGACACGATATACCGACACTGGTTCGCCTGGAGGTGCGCGATGCAGCAGCTCACGATCCGCCCTGCGGATTCCTTCACCGACGTGGCCACGATGCTCGGGCCCAGGAACCCTCAGTCCTCGGTCTGCTGGTGCCTCTCCTGGCGACTTAGCTCCGCCGAGAATCGCTCGCTCGCCGGCACCGATCGCGCTGACAAGGTCCGCGAGCTGGTGGCCCGCGACCACGCCCCTGGCGTCCTCGCCTACCGCGACAGCGAGGTGGTCGGCTGGGCGGGAATCGCCCCACGCACAGAGCTTCACCCCATCGAACATTCGCGCCGCATTCCGCACCTTGACGACCTCCCGGTCTGGTCGCTGTGGTGCATTCGGGTCCGGCCGGGCTTTCGCAAGCAGGGCGTCTCCGACGCACTCATCACTGGCGCCGTCGACTACGCGAAAAGCATGGGTGCGCCCGGCGTCGAGAGCTACCCGGTCGACAACGACGGCGAGCGCGTCGACCTCACCATGGCGTTTGTCGGAACCCGAGTGATGTTTGAGCGGGCCGGTTTCCGCAAGGTCGCCGACACCCAATCGGTGTCAGGCGGGTTCCCACGCGTGATCATGCGACGGATGCTGTCCTGACGGTTTTCGTTTCGGTCACACCGCCTGCACCAGCAGTCTGCTCAGGAAGCTGTCGGCCTGATGTGAGAGAATTGAACCAGCCAAGCTCGCGACTCCAGTCGCTTTCACCCACGTGAATTCAACTGCCCGCGCGCCCATGCACCCCGTCGGACCCGCTGTCCTGTCCGCCGGGAGTTGGGACGACTGTCAGCTGTCGGAGAGACTTTCGTTTCGTCGATCGCTGAGGTTGAGTGTGGCGCTCACGCGCACCCGGAGGTACATTCCATGCAGTTTTCCGAAGGCCAAACCGTCGTCTACCCAGTACACGGTCCCGCCACTATTACGTCGATCTTCTCGCGCACCGTCAAGGGAAACGAGATTGAATACCTCAAGCTCGAGGTACACGACTCCAAGCTCGAGGTGAGCGTTCCTCTCGCCAGCGCTGAGAAGGTCGGCATTCGCGCCGTCCTGGGCGCTGAAGACATGAAGGCCCTGTTTGAGGTTCTCCGTGCCCCGACCATCGACGAGGAAGACAAATGGTCTCGTCGCATGAAGGACAACCAGGAGAAGCTCAAGGTCGGTGATATCTTCACGGTCGCCGGTGTCGTTCGCGACCTCACCCGACGCAGCGAATACAAGGGCCTGTCACTCGCCGAGCGTGATCTCCTTCGCCACGCGCAGGGACCGCTCGTCACCGAGATCGCTCTCTCCCTCGGCATCGACAACGACGAAGCCGAAGCGGCGCTGCAGAACGCGCTCAACCCGGCCTCGCCGGAGGGTGCCGCTGTGACGGAGAACACATCCGGCACAACCGCCGCAGCTTAACCGCTCAGCGCGCAACGGTCGAGCACAACTCGAAGCAAGCACGGTCGCCCGGCTGGTCATACCAGCCGGGCTTCCGTGTTCGTGGACGCAGCCGTCAGCGTCACGTTCGCGGTGTGCCCGTGTGCACTCACGGCGTACTCACCGAAGAATCCTGAGAGCTCGAGCTTCCCGTCCGCGTCAGTGCGCAAAGCGGTGCGCGGCAGCCACCACTCCCCTTTGATCAGCGCCTTGAGCGCGTCATAGGACGGTTTGGGAGAGCCATCAGCGCGCACTAGTCCGCCGGGTGCGCCCAGCCAGGCACCGTCATCGGTGAGGCCCCAGTAGGTAATCGCCTGCACGGCCGGGTGCCCGACGAGCGACCGGTAGTGCCGCTCGATCTCGTCGGCCTGCCGTGCCTCGCCGTCAGGAGTCGATGGCCAGGCCGGTATTTGATAGTCGTTGAGGTCGACGATTTCGGGCGGCATAAGGTGGCCAGACAACAGTGTCGTCTCGGTCAGGTGTAACGGCAGACCGTAGCGAGCGAAGCGATCCACCATGGCGAGCATCTTCTCTTCGCCCCAGTACCCTTGGTGCATGTGGGTCTGCAGCCCGATTGCGTCTATCTGGATGCCTGCCTCGAGCACCCCTTCGATGAGGCACTCGTATGCGCTCGACAGGTCAAAATCGTTGAGGATCAGGGTCGCAGAGGGATTGGCGTTGCGGGCTTCCTCGAACGCCAACCGCACCATCGGAATGCGTCCGATGCTGTGCGCCAACCGGGTGATGCCATTCTTCTCCGCCGTGAACACCGGCATGATCACCACTTCGTTGATGGCATCCCAGGTATCGATAACGCCCGCAAAGTTCGACACCTCACGCTGGATTCGACCCCGTTGCAGCTGCTCAATCTCGTCGATCGGACGATCGACGAGCCATTCGGGCGCCAGTGTGTGCCAGGTCAACGGGTGTCCCTTCACAGAGACACCGCGGTCAGCGAACCACCGTGCCGTGCGAAGCAGACGCTCGGTGTCGGGTGCCCCCTCTTCCGGCTCGAAACCACGCCAGTAGAACGGGAGAGTCGCCGTGTTGAAGAGGTCAAGCCAGAGATCGGAGAGTTCGGCCAGTCCCTCGACGGCCGCCGCGCCGAATGCTGACGGAGGAGCGCTCGCTGCGGCCTCGGCGTTGGCCAGCGGAATGAAGTCGAATCCGATGTTGCCGAAGGTGAATGCATGGCGGGTCTGCTCGACGGTCACGTCGGCGTTGGCGAGGGGTGCTCCATCTGGCCCAACGACCGTGACCTCGGCTGATCCGCGTCGGTGGTCCATGCTCACTGGGCAGGCCTGACTGCGGTACGGGAACTGTTCATCTTCGAACGCCTCTCGACAAGCTTCGGCGCTGGTGCCGAAGGAGGTGGGAATGATTCGAGCGTACGGATGACAGCCGATCGGCACAAGTTGTTCTATGCAACAAATTCGATCCGAGCCCTCAACCCATGAACGTGATGTGGGTGGGGCGATTCTCAAGGTCGCGGGTGGCGTTGCAGTACCGACATCCCCAGTAGCGGTGCACGTCCGGTGAATCTTGTTTCATGACCCACTTGTGAAATCTCAGACGGCACCTGAGTCGACGGTCCATTTCGGACTCCCATCGCAAGGAACGGGTGCCACGCACGCGCAAACCACGGTGCGCCTTCGGCCCCGGTTCTCTCGCACCGTAGTGGCCCCTGCACGTCGCCGCCTCCGGGGTGAACCCTCAGATTTCTGCGCAGGAGTGCGCACGCTTTCGCGAAGGGCCTCAGTCCGGCTTGCGGCGCTCCTCGACGTCACGCTGCAGTCGCTCGATCCGCGCCTGCTTCTCATGAAACTCGATCTCTCGTTCAAGGTCGGCAAGTTGTTCCTCGGTGCTTCGAACCCGAGCGGTCGGCGTCGCCACAGGGCGACCTGGAGTGTCGCGCGGCCGGCGCGACACCTGGACGGGAATTCGCGGGCGGTCGCCATTCGACCGCTCGTACTCCCGACCGAGACTGAACCAGAGCACGCTTCCAATCAGCGGCAGGAAGACGACAAGCAGCACCCAGACGATCTTCGGCATGTGCTTCACCTGCGTGTCTTGGCGCGTGATGATGTCGACGAGGGCGCCGATCACCAGGATGAGGGAGATGGCCGAGATCACGAGGGGCATGGACGAGAGCATATTGAGGAACCATCTCCGGGCGCCATGTTTTTCACCAAATGAGGCCTTAGCGGTCGGGAGCCCACTCGAGGATGTCACCCGGTTGGCAGTCGAGCACCCGACAGATTGCGTCGAGGGTGCTGAACCGGACGGCCTTCGCTCGGGAGTTTTTCAAAATGGAGATGTTTGCGACAGTGATGCCAACAGCATCCGCTAATTCAGTCACGCTCATTTTGCGTTGTGCCAGCGCAACGTCGAGATTGACCACGATGGCCATCAGACCACCTCGTCGAGGTAGCGTGCCTGCTCGGACGCTTTGACAAGCAAACCCCGCATGACGAAGACGACGAGGGCGAGAGCCGCGCAGCCGAAGGCGACGCCGAGCGCGAGAACGAAGAATCCCGGCTCCCCCGCGTCTGCCGTGAGTTCCATGGTGAGAAGTGCCGCGACGATGACCGCCGCCGCCAAGAGGAGCGCACCGATCATGGTGTCGACGAATCTGAATGCGCGTGTGGTGAAGATAGCCTCTCGGCGAACGAGGGACAGCAACATCCACACGCACGCGAGGACAACTTGTCCGCAGAGCACGAAGAGAATGCCAGCGATGAGGAGCGGCAGGCGCAGGAATGCCAGGTCGGGGCTATCCGCCGCCGACTCCGACGTTTGAATGGGAATCATCACGAATTGCACGAAGAGTCCGGCGACCACCATCAGCAGAATGAAGATCTTCGACAAAACGATCGCGGTGCGGGTCATGACAGCCTCTTATCGTTAATCAATACGAACATATCGAAAACCAATACCATTAATGCGACCGCATCGCTTTTGACCCGGACGGCGTCGGTAATGGAAGGGGCTACCTGCGACGAGGCGGCACAGTTATGGTGAACACGTGAGCCCCACGACGAGTCCCGCACAGGTGTTGGAGATCGACGGGCGCGAGGTGAGAATCTCGAATCCGGAGAAGGTGATCTTCCCCGAGGTCGGAATCACGAAGATTGAGTTGGTCGAGTATTATTTGGCCGTCGCGGAGGGCGCCCTGCGCGGTGTTGCCGGGCGGCCCATGGTCCTCAAGCGTTTCGTGAAGGGCATCGATCAGGAGGCGTTCTTTCAGAAGCGCGCGCCCGACAAACGACCCGAGTGGATCGACACCGCAACGCTGCACTATGCGTCCGGTAATTCCGCGGAGGAGGTGGTGGTGCGAGATGCCGCCGCCCTGGCTTGGGTTGTGAACCTCGGCTGTATCGATCTGAACCCTCACCCGGTGCGCGCAGAGGATCTGGAGCATCCCGACGAGCTCCGTGTCGACCTCGATCCGATGCCCGGAGTGGAGTGGCGCCAGATTGTCGACGTGGCCATGATCGCGAGGGACGTCCTGACAGACCACGGATTGGTCGGTTGGCCCAAGACGTCGGGGTCGCGCGGCATCCACGTTTACGCGCGCATCGAACCGCGATGGGGATTCCGAGACGTTCGTCTCGCCGCTGAGACGTTGGCACGCGAGGTGGAGCGACGGGCTCCGGGACTCGCAACGGCACGGTGGTGGAAAGAGGAACGCGGCGAAAGCGTATTCGTCGACTTCAATCAAAACGCCAAGGACCGCACGGTCGCATCGGCATACTCGGTGCGCGCGTTGCCCGATGCCCGAGTGTCCACACCGCTCGACTGGGACGAGGTCGCCATATCTCGGCCAGAAACCTTCACAGTCCGGTCCGTTATCCAACGATTCGCTGAGCGTGGCGACCCCTTCGCTGGAATCGACCAGGCGGCAGGCCAGCTCGATTCTCTCCTCGCCTTGGCGACGGAGCTGGGACCTGCGGAGAAGCCTCCGAAGGCCTCGGATGGGTCCGGCCGACGCCAGTCCACAATGCCGCTCATCGAGATCGCTCGAGCGAAGACAAAGCCCGAGGCGCTGGAGGGACTGGAACGATGGAAGTCACAGCACGCTAGCGTGGTCGACTTCCTGGATCCCGCAGATGTCCTCGTCGACGGGATGCGCGGCTCAAGCTCACTCTGGTATCGGATTCGAGTCAATCTGCAGCATGTTCCCATTGAGAAGCGGCCGGAGCAGGCGGAGCTCGAGATCGACTACGACCCGTGGGCGGGAAGGTCCTGAGTCACGGGACCGAAGCTTCGCCGACGTGTTGTCATCGCACAACTCGCAAGGGGCACGGGCCTTCAGGGGACGCTGACTCTACCCAAGGCCTTCGCCC
The DNA here is from genome assembly GCF_024171565.1 of Okibacterium sp. HSC-33S16. Classification (GTDB taxonomy): domain Bacteria; phylum Actinomycetota; class Actinomycetes; order Actinomycetales; family Microbacteriaceae; genus Mycetocola_A. The sequence goes on along the minus strand of NZ_JALJZZ010000001.1, from coordinate 444,597 downwards.
GAGGTTAGGCTTGCGAGGTGTCGTCCCCTCTGATCTACGTGAGTTTCCCCCATACAGCTCATGACGCGTTGACCTTCTACGCTCAGGTTTTCGGCGGAGAGCTGAACCTCCACACGTTCGAGGACTTTGGTCGGACCGATGGTCCCCCGGATGCGATCGCTCACGGTGTTCTCGACGGACCCGTCTCGCTGGCGGGATCAGATATCACCGAGGGCGACAGGGCTGTATCGGTTGAAGGCATCAAACTGGCCCTGCTCGGGACGGCGGGGCCCCAGATCCTCCATCAATGGTTCGAGAAGCTTGCTGACGGCGGGTCGGTTGTCGACCCGCTGACTCGACGGCCGTGGGGCGCGACTGATGGCCAGGTGGTGGATCGATACGGTCTCTGCTGGCTCATCGGCTACGAAGGAAACGCTGAATAGCGCGTCGGGTCCTCAACACTCGAACAAGCAGCGGCGCCTTCACTCCTCTGCCGCTCGGCCGGTAGTCTGCCCGCATGAGCGCCGTCGAGCGACCGACTGTTGGCGCGCCTCCGAGAGCGGCGCGATTGTCCGGCAATGCGCTCCTCGACGGATTTGTTTTCGTTTACGCGGGACTCGCGGTGGTGTGGCTGGCTTGGCTAGTGCTCAGCGAGTCATTCGAATTCGGCTGGTTCGGCATCCTGTTCTTTCTGGCGTTTTGGCTGGTTGTTGCGTATCTCGTGTTGCCCCGCCTTCACCGCATACTTACCACGATCTACGTCCCTAATTACTTCATCGGCCGAGCCCGCACGAGTGACGGTTTGCTCGGAGACCCGGTCAACCTGGCATGTCTCGGTGATGAAGCCGACCTGCACGCAGCACTGGTCGCAGCGGGATGGACGCGAGCCGACGGTCTGACACTGGCCAGCGGATGGCGCATCGTGATGTCGACACTCAACCGTCGGAGCTACGACGAAGCGCCGGTGAGTCCACTCTTCCTCTTCGGACGAAAACAAGACTTCGCCTATCAGCAGGAGGTGGCAGGAAACCCGGCCAAGCGACACCATGTCCGGTTCTGGCGGACTCCCGATGGCTGGTTGCTCCCGGGGGGAAGGCGGGTCGACTGGCTTGCGGCGGGCACCTTCGACCGGGCGGTGGGATTTTCACTTTTCACGCTTCAAATCACCCATAAGATCGACGCCGACATCGATGTTGAGCGTGATCACATCGTACGAACGGTGATGGATAGTAACGCTGATGTTCGCATTGATGTTATTGAGGATTTCTCCACCGGCTATCACTCGCGCAATGGCGGTGGTGACACGATCCGGACCGATGGAGATCTGCCGGTCATTGATGCGAGACAAATGGTCGAGGTTCCTCGAACCGAGGCAACGCATGCCAAGCCACACCCCGACAGTTCCCGAATGCCCGTGGCGAAGCGGCCCGCTTTCGAGTCCGCAGTTGTACTGGCCGAGGACGAACGCGCTGCACGAACGGCAGCCAGGCCAGTACCGACAACGCTCGGAGCGGGACTCATTGTCGTCAGGGTTCTACTCGGTGCTGTCTGGTTGCTGGCTCTGGGATTGGACTGGAATACGGTGCTCGAAAACGATCTAGGCATCGCGCCGAGCGATAGCGACTGGTCGGCGGTTTCCGGAACGGTATTGACGGTGGTGCTTGTCCTTGGCAGCCTCCTGCTCGCAGCGGAACTCGTGTTCGCGTGGCTCGTCTCTCAGGGCAGCAATTGGGCGAGAATCGCGGTCATGGTGGTGGCGATGGGAAGCATCACCACCGCCGCCCTCGACTACTTCCTCGACGGCCAAGAGATCACGATTCGCACTACCCTGCTTACGCTGGCGTGCGACATCTTGGTCCTGCTCGCGCTTTCCAGTCGATCCTCCCGAGCGTGGGCCAGGCGGCCTCGAATACGACAAAGGGCTGATCAATTCACGGAGCCGCCGTCCTCGCGTTGAAGGCTTCCATTTGCTCCACCCCTGACGGTCCACAGTTCCTTGCCAGCCCCTTCAATCATGGTGCTCTCCACACCCCGTCCGCATATGGTCGATTGCCCCGGATTGACGGGTCAGCGCCGCGCCGATCCCTACTATCTGGAACCAGTTCGATCGTCAACGGCTTGTCGCATGCGTAATGTTCGGCGCACGCTGGCGTCTGGGGCACCCCGCATCACGATGGAACGCCCCGGACATGTGAAAGGAAGGGTCGTGGCCGAACAGCAGCGAACCGTTTCGGATGCCGTCGTCGACAGTCTCGGTCAGTGGGGCGTCACTCGCGTGTACGGGTACAGCGGAGACGGCATTAACGGGGTCTTAGAAGCGATGCGACGCTCCACCAGCGATATCGTGTTCGTGCAAGCACGGCATGAGGAGAACGCGGCCTTCATGGCCGTTGGCGAAGCCAAATACGCCGGCGGCGTTGGTGTTGTTATTTCTACGCAGGGCCCTGGAGCGGTGCACCTGCTCAACGGACTCTACGACGCCAAACTGGACCGTGTTCCGGTTGTGGCTCTCGTCGGACAGCAGCACCGCAGCGTGCTCGGTGCTGGCTATATGCAGGAAATCGATCTGCGTACTCTGTTCTCTGATGTTGCGGCGCAGTACATCGCAGAGGTCACGAGCGCAGAGCAAGTGCCTATGGTTATCGACCGTGCATTTCGTGCTGCGCTCAGCTCCGGGTCGCCGGCGGTCGTGATCCTTCCGCATGACGTACAGACTGAGCCTGCGCCGGAGCATCCGCATGAACACGGCATTGTGCCGAGCACGGCCGTGTTTGACCACCCAGTTGTTCGGGCGACGGACGAGCGCGTCGCCGCAGCCGCGACGCTTTTGGCCGCAGCGAAACGACCGGCACTCCTGGTCGGAAAGGGTGCCGCCCAAGCGGTGGACGAAGTGAAGGATTTCGCGGAGCACTTGGGTGCTGGCGTAGTGACGAGCTTGCTCGGCAAACCCTACGTTGACGAGCGGTTACCCTATGCCGCTGGCACCATGGGGCACCTCGGCACGACCGCGAGCGCACAAGTGTTCGCCGACTGCGACGCGTTACTCATCATCGGTTCCAACGATCCATGGACCGAGTTCTACCCGGCTCCCGGACAGGCGAAGACCGTGCAGATCGACATTGATCCGAGGGCCATAGGAAACCGCAGCCGCGTCGACGTCGGACTCGTCGGAGATGCGGCTGCAACCCTGCGTGCGCTTCGTGATGCCACTTCGGCGCCATCCAACCAGGTCTGGGCCGAGTACGTCCGCGATGTCGTGGAGAGATGGCGCAAGATAAGCGGCGAACGCGCTGCTGTGGCCACTGACCACGTCAATCCTGAGGCAGCGATGCGGGCCCTCAACGATCACTTGCCCGCCAACGCCCGGGTGGCTCTGGACGTTGGCAGCGTCGTCTACTGGTACGCAAGGCAGCTCATTCTCCCGCCGGGGATACAGGCGCATGTCTCAGGAACTCTCGCAAGTATGGGATGTGGCATCCCGTATGGCTTGGCGGCGAAGTTCACCGCACCCGATCGACCCGTGGCTGTTCTGTCCGGCGACGGGGGAATGCAGATGACCGGCTTAGCAGAGCTGGTTACCGTTGCAGCGCACTGGCAGGAGTGGTCGGACCCCCGGTATGTCGTCGCCGTCTTCGATAATCGCGATCTCGCTGAGGTGAGCTGGGAGCAGCGTGAGATGGAGGGCGCCCCGCGATTCGAGGCCAGTCAGACTCTTCCTTCCGTGCCTTATGAGGAATATGCGCGTCTGCTCGGACTTGAGGGAGTACGTGTGTCGAGAACAGAAGAGCTCAACGCGGGCTGGCAACGCGCATGGTCGTCAGACCGTCCCTGTGTATTGTCCATCCGAACCGACCCCGCCACTCCGATGCTGCCGCCGCTGGCCGCAGCATCAGAGAAGGTCGATCAGATGCGTTCGGCATTGATCAAGGAATCCGCGGAGGGTGGTGAGCAGGCCGATCGCGCGCGCCGTCTCCTCCAGACATATGTCGACATTGAAGAGCGCGCGCGTGGCAACACGACGATCTCTTCTGGGTCTGAACCTACTTTGCCGTGACGCCCTCCTGCCGCGCGGGCATTCATGCTGGCTGCGCATCTTCTGGCTCGAGGATACCGACGGTACCGTCGAGGGCCACCTATGGTTCCGCCATCACAGGAGTTGGGGCTTGTGGCAGCTCCATCTCATCCGTAATGACGAGCCCGTTCGGTCCGAAAGACGCGCTCGCCAGCGACTCCAACCAGGCCTTGTTCAAGGAGGGTGGTCGGTTGCCACGGAATTGAAACTGCAAAGGGGTCCACGGAGAAATCCACAAAGACGTACGCCCGGACCCTTGCTCTGCAGTTTGAGTCCAGCTGAGGTAGAAGCACTCTTGACGGCGAAGTTTCGAACCAATCACTATTTTGAGGTGCGCCAGTAATCGATCGTCGAACTCGAATCGTGTACCAGCTCCGTGGACCAAAAATCCCAAGGTCGTTCTCCTCAACTCAATCAAGGCCTCCCTGCAGAGGTGAGGCCTTCCGTCAACATCCCAATCGCGCGACTTCTCTGCAACCCTGACGGCCGGATGTGGAGGGCCATCGCTGAAGTCTCGATGTGATCGCTCCCGGCGACAGCGTCTTGCTGGCCAGGCAACCCGTCTGGGGACAGGGCATCTATAACCTAGAAGTGGGAAAAACTTCGCGTTGGGGGTTGACTCCAGTACGCCTGCGGCGCAGCACTTCTGTGCGGTTCACTCGCCAGCTTGCCCGATTCCCTCCCCGTGCTTTGCGGCCAAGAGCGGCACTCCTCACAACACAAACGGCTTGGGATCGAGCCATCTCCCGGTGCGAGAGCGTTACATCTCCGGAAGGACGTGAGGCCTACATTTCGGCTAGTCGTGCGTCGTCGGAAGGAATGCTGGTGGCTATTTCCACCTCACCTCACGAGCCCCCTCCACCATGAGCCCACAAAGCTCGCTGTTGACTCTCGTCGCCTCAATCTCCCGGCGTATCCGGCTGTGTTCCCTGGCGAGCAATTTGTTGCGGCCGTCGTGTTCCTGGGCAGGTGCAGAACGCGCCCCCAAACGACTCTGAGTCGAACTGCGAGCTCAGGGGGCGGAACGTCACAGATTGGAGTTTGACGGTCATCCCCATACCCCGTGTACGACTTCTTGCCCGCGAGTATTTCGACCCCAAATCGGCCTTCCTACGGAAAGCGCGCCGACGGACATGCACCGGTTTCCGGCGCTCAGGCTCTCCCAGCTCGGGCTGTTAGCTCGAGGTCACGGGCAGACGCGGACCCTGCGCCCGTTGAAGTTAACGACGTCGCCCAGCTGTAGCTGCCTTCCCCGTCGCAGTTCGACTGCACCATTCACGGCCACAAGGCCGTCGACGATCGCCTCTTTCACGTCTCCATCGGAATCGAAAGATTAGCGAATTTCAGGAACTGCCCGAGGCGGATGGTCTCCCCGCCAATCGCGATGTCGTCGATCGGAGGAGAACCTGTCATTCCCACAGATTAGTGGACGGGCTGCAACCTGAAGGGATCGCTTAACAGATACATATCGCACCTGTGAAGGCGCCCTTGAACCGGAGCACGCCACCTTGCAAAGCAAGCCTCACAGGATCGGCGTGCGGTTCAGCGTGTAACGTATCGCACCACTCGAGCGGGAGAGCCCACGACAACTGCATTCTCCGGTACATCCTTCGTCACCACGGCTGCAGCACCAACGACCGCGTTGTCACCAATCGTCACGCCAGGCAGAATGATCGCGTTCGATCCGATCCACACATTTCTGCCGACGGTGATTCGGCCCGGGTGCATGTCCGCGCGCCGGTCTGGTGAGAGGTCATGATTGAGTGTGGCCATCACCGTGTTGTGCCCGATTAAACAATCGTCTCCTATGACTATGCCGCCCTGGTCTTGGAATTTGCATCCCGAGTTGATGAAGATCCGCTTTCCGAGAGTGATGTTCTTGCCGAAGTCCGAATAAAAAGGCGGGAACACCGTTACGGATTCGTCAACTGGAGCCCCGGTAAGTTGAGCCAGCAATCTGCGAACGATCGCGGGTTCACGGTACCCGTTGTTGAGTTCCGCGGTGATGCGAAGCGCTTCCTGGCTCCATCGATGCATGACCTCGTGCAGTGGCGAGTCCCCGGTAATTGTGTGGCCGGCATTCAGCGAACGCAGGAGGTCGTCGAGATCCATCATCCACATCTCCGCAACGGCAACGCCAGCGGCCCATCCGAATGGTGAGCCGCCGGCGGTGCGAGTAGTCGAATAGGAGTCAGAGGGACTACAGAACCCCACCGTCGCGTCGTTCCCCGTTCAGAAGTGGGTCTTCCTCCGCAACGATCTCCGACTGCACCGTCGTCGTCTCGGCGACCGTCGGATCAAGATCGCGCACCGGAGCTTCAACGATTGGCGACTCCAGCGTGACGTCAGTATCGACACGTGCTGTGTCCTTGTCGCCCTTCTTGCTAGCTGCCACGCCGGCTGCCGCGGCAGCCGCAGCGATTCCAACACCAGCGGCGACCTTGCCTGAGATCCCCGCTTTTCCGCTGTCGCCACGAGAGCCTGAAGCGGCATCTACTCCGGGCTCCGCAGTGGCACCAGCCACCGAGCCACGCCAAGCTCCAGTCGCATATCCTTCGTCCTCGATGAAGGCCTTGAAACGGTCGAGATCGCGCTCGGCTTGGTTCTCCACGACGTTGAGTTTGTCTCCAACTTTCTCGACCAAGCCCTCGGCCTCGTACTCGAGTACGAGGTGAACTTGCGTCTGCCCTCCCCCGACGTCCTCAAACATCACCGACCCTGCATTAGTCGCGCCCTCGGTTGCAGCCCACGAAACCTTCCTGTCCGGAACCTGCTCCAGAATTTTCGCGTTCCACTGGCGCTTAACTCCGCCAATCTCTGCGACCCACTTCAGGTTCTCATCATCGAGTTGAGTAACCGACTTGATTCCGCCCATGAAGTGCGGGAACTCTTCAAACTGGGTCCACTGGTTGTACGCGATGCTCAGCGGGACGTTTACGAGGATGCTTTTTTCAACCTTCGTGCTCATGGCATCTCCTTATCTTGAGTGGGGGCCGCACGCGAGCGCGCACGTAAGTCTCACTGTAAGTAGGCTGCGGCCAGACCAGATAGCCCCTTGCTTTTGACACAGAGAGATAGAAAATGACCCTGCCCTGTCGACGGTTCGCGGAGCGTGGGCCTGCAGCTCGGCAACGTATGCTTGCGAGAATCCGGTGACGGGATCTCGTTTATGAGGGCGGCTCGAGGTAGCGGAGAACGTTGGCTACCTAGTAGCGGGTGGGGCGTCCACCATATAGCGGTTAGGGTCGCTGCCCGTCACTGGCCGAGACCTTGGGAACAAGGAGACTCGGCCTGAGGGGATCGTAGTGACACTCGGAGGAGCCTTGAGCGGGGCGAACTATTGTGGCTGTTCATTGAATGTCCTCATCGGGAACCTTCTAGGGTTGCGAATCGGACTTGTCGAGTACCGCCACCAGCTTCGCTAGATCGGACGCCGACTTCTCCGCAGCATCCGCCATCCGTCGCAAGGCACCCGCGACGCTGATGCTTGCGAAGATGACGACCAGCACGAGCACGACGGAAAGCCAAGTGATGTCCATGTCGTCAATCTAGTCGCCCACTAATGAACTACGAGTGATGACGCTCAGCGGGAACCATCACCGCTGCACCAAAGCTCGACGCGTCGAGTCTTGACCGTGATTGGCCGAAGAGCCAGTCTGCCCGTCATGACTGAATTACTGATTGGCTACGCACGCGTATCCACAAACGAACAGGATCTGACTGCTCAAACAAACGCTCTGGAACGCCTCGGCGTGAGAGCGGCACTGATCTACACCGACCACGGATTGACCGGCACCAACCGCGCCGGACCCGGCTTGCGTGAGGCGTTGGCGGCTTGCCGCAGCGGCGACACGCTGGTCGTCGCCAAGCTCGATCGACTGGCCCGCTCCCTCCGAGATGCTAAAGACATCATCGATGAGCTAACTGCCAAAGATGTCAAGCTCAGCATCGGTGGTTCCGTGCACGACCCGAATGACCCTGTCGGGCGCTTACTGTTCAACGTTCTCGCGATGGTTGCCGAGTTCGAATCTGACCTGATTCGAGCGCGAACCCGCGAAGGGATGCAAGTCGCCAAGGCAAAAGGGCGACTTCGAGGGAAGCAGCCCAAGCTTTCGAATGCGCAGCAGAAGCACCTCATGGAGGTCCACAATGCCGGCACCCACTCAACGGCGGAGATAGCCGAGCTCTTCAACGTTGCCCGATCCACCGTCTACCGAACGATTGAACGGCAACTCCGAGCGGACCACTGACAACCACTGCCGTTGGCTGACGCGGCCCATGGCTAACGCATCGACCGCGTCAGCTGGGAACCCTCAAGGGACGTCGATAAAGCGAGTCAGCGCGTCGATCCATTGCTCGAAGGCGTCAAGGTGGGCGTCATGCGATGCGTTCGCCAGGTCGAAGCGCCGAACGTTCTGGCCCCGTTGGATGAACTCGGCCTTCTGTTCTTCCGAGAAAATTCCCCCGTCTGCGTAGATAACGAGCGCGGGAACGTGGGTGCCCTCCCACTCGGCCCAGCGTTGTAGCGCCACGCCCGTGATAATGAGCTGCATCACCTCGGCATCGAATCGCGGATAGAGACCGTCCGGGCGTTCTTCGAGATCGTTGACCAGGGCGTGGGCGAGCGGCCCGTCACCCAGTGCTGCCAGCGCAGCCGCGCGGTCGGCGAAAGGCACCTCCCACGACCGAAAGTAGTCGCCCAACGCGGCGTGTTCCTCAGCTGTCCCGCCGCCTTGGTTTCCTTCAAGCATCACCAGCCGTCGCACCAGGTCGGGTCGGTCAGCGGCGACGAGCATTGCCGTGTGTGCCCCCATCGATTGCCCGGCAATGTCCACAGGGCCGGGGGCCTCGGCCTCAATCACGCTCACCACATCGCGCACGAAAGCGTCGCGAGAGGTATCCGCCGGAACCGTCGTACTGCGTCCGTGGCCGCGCTGGTCGATCGGGATGACCTTGCGCCCCGGCAGTGCCCGCGCTGTCTCGATGAATTCTCGATGGGAGCCACCGAGTCCGTGCAAGATAACGACCGCCGGCTCCGCACCGTCAAAGACGGAGTACGAGATTTTCGTCCCGTCACCCATGAGTGCTTCGTGGAGTTTCGGGATCATCTAGCGATTCTAAACGCGTCAAACGCAGGGAATGCGTCCGCAAGACGGACCCTCAACGGGACACGAAGCCCTCACTGAACGCCTGATGCGTTGACAGCGGAGATGATTCGATCGGTTGTTGTTGCGTCGGACATCGTCATGCGCTCGCGTAGGCGTTTCTTTGCTCGTTCGTATCGTCCTCTCGCGGTGGATTCCGTTGTTTTGACGAGTGTGGCTGCTTCGCGGATTGAGAATCCGTCCCAATGGATGAGCTGTATGAGTTCTCGTTGGTTGGCGGGCAAGGACGTGATCGCTTCTCGAATATCGGAATGTTGCTCGTGATCGTCCACGTAGGAGAGCCGGATTGTCGCGCGGAGGACGTCGGCGAGTGCGATGCGACGGTTTGAGCCGCGGTGATGGTTGGCGAGCACTCGACGTGCGACGCCGAACAGCCACATCCGTGCTTCCTCATCATCGGCAGGAAGATTCGTGGCCCGTCGATGTGCAACGATGAATGTTTCACTGAGCAGGTCCGCAGCGTCTTCGACCGGGCTGACTCGGCGGGCGAGATAGTTCAACAGCGGACCGGAAACGCTGACGTACAGAGCAGTGATTCGCTCCTTGTTAGAACTTGTGGTGGTCATTTGGTCACCTCGCCGCAGCGGCCTGTGGACTCCAGGAACACCGAGGAGGTGAGATAGCCGGCTTGTTCAAACACGGCCGACACTTCGTTTGATGTCAGCATGGAAAGAAGCGCTGGCGGGTTGATGCCGGTTTCCTCCCGAAGCGCGCGTTGCTCCGGCGGCATACTGTCGAGGTACGCGTCGAGATCGTCAAGATCGACGCTAATCGCGGACCAGTCTTCCTCTTGCAGGAATCGTCTTGCGTTCTCTAGGTCTGCTTCTGCCTCTGCACCGGTGGCGTTTTCGGCTTGGACTGCACGGATGATGACAACACAGTCAGTAGATTTGCCTCCATCTGTGATCGGAAACTCGCGACTGATCACAGCGTCGGGCTCCCATGGCGCCCACGAAATAATCGTTGGAATGGCGGCGGCAGAGACCGCCACCACGACTGCAGAAAACGCAAGAACGCCCCACAACCGTCGACGCTCGGGCCGCGAAGTCACAGTGTCACGATCGTTCGCAGTGCGCTCGGCGACCTGACGTGCTCTTTCGGTGACTCCGGGGAGGTCGGTCACATCCGCGGGTTTGCTGGCATTAAGCAGTCGATCGAACCGATCTGACATGTCGCACCTCTCACTCGAAATCTAGCTCCTATCTATGTCATGTCCGGGAACGCCAGCTTTTACACACAGCAGCGCAGAAATGCTGGACCAAGGAAGAAGGCCGCCGAAGACGTCACGAGGTACAGAGGTCGTAGATGCCAGCGTCCTTGAGCTGCTGAACGATTTCTTTGCTCGTCGCCGAGGGCTCGATTCCCGCTGCTACGAGGCATCGCCGCAAGTGTTCGGTGGATTCCGATGTGTTTTCGTGCGCGATTTGCCAGCTGATGTCCACCTGTTCAAATTCGGCGGTGTAGCACTGGGCATCCGCGCCTGCGGCGACGGACTCTCCGGTGAGGCTGTACTGGATGACGGTGCCTGTCCGGTTCGTGGACGCGATCGGGTAACCGGCTGCGGTCATGCAGCTAGCGAATCGGTCGAACGCGGCGTCGTATTCTTCTCGAGTTACTTGTCCGTCGGAGAGTTCCGCGAGTTGCGTGGCGGACGATTCAGGGGCGGGAGTCTTTCTCGCCCAGGATGCCCAGACCATGTATCGGCTCGATCCGTGAGCTCTGATGGTGAGGGTTTGTGGTTCGTCAGTGTCGACGCCGTGGTGGCCGCTCATGCCTGCTGAGGATCTCTTGCTCGCGGAGGCGTCTTCATGGGTGCAGGACATATGAGTGTCGATCTTGCCGTTGAACGCTGTGGTGAATTCACCGGCGTCGATGCAGTGGAAGGTGACGGCGATCGATGTTGCCCCCTCGGGCCGGACCCCCATTTCGATAACTGTCTCGTCGTGCCCGGACAGGATGAAAGGAGTCCCGAACAACTTCGTGTGCGTTCCGACGAAGCTGGACGCCATCGTCGAAATATCGATTGTCACTGACGAATCATCAACTACGGATGCCGTAGTCGAGGCGGACAACGCCGTTGCGGAGATCGCGCCACCGGTGATGGCGCCGGCGAGAGCGAAAGCAGCGATCGCTGCCCCAAGCGAGCGTCGTTGGATCCGTGGTTTGAGATAGGGTGTGGCGTTCACGGCCGCGACCAATTCGCTGCGCAATGCCGCGTTCCGGTCGTGTTCGGAGCCTGGGTTCGTGTTCATTATGCTTCTTCCGGCCGGCTCAGTGACAGGTGAGCTTGTTGGGTGATGTGATGTGCGAGGCGCTGTTTGGCGCGGGACAGACGCGACTTCGTCGTGCCGACCGGGATTCCCAGCGCGACAGCGGCTTCGCTGGTCGACAACCCTTCCAGCACACACAGCACAATCACCTGCCGGTCGGGGAGAGCGAGTTGCCGGAGAGCATCTGATGCGGGGCCACCGTCGATGTGGTCGGTGTTATCGGTGGTGGCCGATGATGGTGGCAACCGGTCAAGAAGTGCTTTGTGGCGACGGGTTGAGCGGCGAAGGTTCTGTGCGGACATGGTGGCGGTCACGAGAAGCCACGGTAAGACGGAGCCGTCCACAATTCGTACCCGGTCTCGGCTTCGCCACGCTTCTGCGAAAGTCACTGCAACAACATCGTCCACCTCATGTGGGCTGGCGACCAGGCGGTAGCTGTGCCGTGCGATCCGGTCGCGGTGTCGATCGAAGATCCGGCCGAAGGCCTCGCCGTCACCGGCAATCGACTTAGCCCAGTCGTCAGCGTCGTCCGCATGGGTGCTCATACTCTGTATTGTCCGGCACACCTGAATTGGTTCCACTTGCACCGAAAATTCTTTTGTCAGTCCTCGAAGGCACGGAGTAGCTCAGACCAGGTGCTGAACCCCTATGGGAATCCTCAACGGGACCCCAGTGGGAATGTTCGCCGAGCAATAAGGCGAGGGCGGTGCTCATCAGTTAGTAAGGTGCGAGCATGGCACTGACGGAAATGACGCGAAATAAGTCACCGCTTAGCGCGTTGATGCTTTGTGCTCCTGGCGGAGCTGCGGCACTTATCTCGGCACTCATCCTTGCGCTAAATCACACCTACAACTACGTCGGCGTGGCTAGCGGGAACTTCATCAGCATCGGGTTACTCGTCTTCGGCACGATTGCCATTGGAAGGCTGTTCGCGCGCCCAACTCGATATGTCGAAAAAAGTATCGCCGCAACCGCTGCCACCCTCGTTCTCTTAGGTGTGCTCGCCATCCCGTTCATTGGAGGCTGGATTTGGCTCCACTGGCTGGCACTTCCCATGGCCGTCTCCATCGCCTTGGCCCACCTCCTCCGGTCAGTGCGACCTCAAATGGCTCAATCGCTCGGCGTCTTGTCACTCTGCGCTTGGATTTGCACAGCCATGATCTTCATCCTTTTGCAGCTCCTCTAACGGGCGCCTAGCCAGCTCGTGGATCGAGACGACGGGGAGACCGGCCCCCGAAACCAGACACGTGGAACTGGAATCCTCATTGGGAACCCCTCTCGCGACATCCAAGTGGGCAGCGCAGGCGCCATGCACTCCGTCGACGGATTCACGGGGTTGTAGCCGCTATGCGCAGTTACTCCTGGAACCACCATTTGCCAAATTGGGCAAGTCGCTATTCGTGTGGGTTCCCCCGGGGGATGTAAGCCCGCACGATAGCGATGATGATGAGTACGACCAGGACAGCTGCGCTCATGGGGATGAGGTACATGGCGCCGAATCCCACCGCCACTGGAGATACAGCTTCAGCACCCTCGAGACTGCCGAATTGCCAGCCCAGGGATCTACCAATGCCGGCGTAGACGTAGACCGCCAATAGCGCGAAAATGCTCAACCCAAGGACGCTCGCAACACCAACGATCCATCTCTTCACGATTCTGTCCTCCAGATACTCGTTGATCACGATTGCAGAAGCTAACCACAGTCCGGTCGTCTTGACCCGTGTTCCCGAAGAACGTGCCGAAGCGCGAACCCTCTGCGGGAAGGCCGGGCTCACATTGCGCATTCGGCCAAGCCCTGCCGCCTTATCCCTCCGTGTGAGGAGCTACGACGGCTTGGATTCGGTCGAGTCCCCGGTATCCCTCACCGCTTCCTCATGAGCCTTGAGCGTGGCATTGAGCACTTGCGTAGCGAACGCGGGCGCGCGCTTCACCCTCAACTGCCATACCTTTTCGACTGTGGCGAACGCGCATTGGAAGTGGCCCGGCAGGAAAGGAAGATCCTCGTCCTGCTCTAAATCTTCGACCGGAACTGTCACCCTGTAGAGCGTTCCGAAGCCGAACCTCGCGCCGTCTAATGACCAGTTACTCGCGAACACCTGGGCAAGTTGGCGGTTCGTTGTGACATATACCCGGTCGGCCCGTTGCGTAATCTTTGCCTCGGGTCCCAGTAGTTCAGCATCGTTCTTACGTGTGAACGGAACCATCGTTTCCGAGGGTGGGAGCAGCAGATCGCCGGCGACCAACCCTGGAGCGCCGCCATGCCAAAGAGGTTGGTAGTCGTCCATGCGTGAAACATAGCGTGCATCCGACACCGTCTGTTGCTGGACCCTGAAGCACTGCTCACTTCGTATGGTTAGTCGAGCCGAGTGATTACCAGTGACGAACGCCTTCCGACGAAGTACCCACGCCGCCCGTTCGCGGATAGCGGGAAACGTCGCGCCACGGCTAGATTGCGTTTGTGCAAGCACCTAACTCGATCCCCGCAATTGCCGAGCCCACAGTGATCTTCGTGATCAACAGGGAATGGTCCCCCGAGGCAGACGCGAAAGCGACGTACGATGCCACCCGCATGTACTGGCGCGTGGGCGCGAACACTCGGGAACGTGCGGTCTACGCGCTCGGCGTCGCAGGCGGTGTTGTCCGAGGCGCGTATCGAATCCAAACCTGGCATTCCGGTGATGAAGAGGGGCGGTGGGGCTTTGACGGAGTACCTGCGCCAGAGCTCGGCGCCGTAGGGACGAGCGTCGAACGGCTTGCACCTCCCAGGGGCGCGGCGAATCCGGTGCGTCGTTACCTCGACGGCATCCCAACGAGCGATGAGAAGCCGGTGCAGGCGATTGCCCGCGAACTGAACGTCGAGCCGCTCGCGCGGATCATGTACGGGCAACGCGAGTTGTTCCACAGCAACTTCCTCGCTTGGTTTTTCGACGCGTTGCCGAAGCTCGCCGATGCCGTGTTCCGCGATCTCACGACCGACGACGTCACAAGCTTCTCCACAGTGCGGCGCGTCGAACGAGAAAGAGAGAACCTCGATCTCGTGCTCCATTGGCCGGACGCGGCGCCGTTGGTTATCGAGAACAAGGTGTTCTCGCTCCCCGAGCGAGCCCAGCTCGAGGAATATCGCGGCAAGACAGGGCGGTGGAAGGGTGAGCCCGCGCAGCACATCCTGCTGAGCATGTCACCACCGAACGAGCCTGTCGACGGCTGGACGTACCTGAGCTATCAGGAACTCGCTGAGCGCATCGACCTCGCCCTCCCTGACAATGACGGCAGTAGCTACGAGCTCGAGACTGTCAGACGCTACTCGCGAGTCGTGAGGCTCCTGAGCGCGCTACTCGACACCACTGTCGTGCACTCCATGGAGGAGTCTGCGTGGCTGGACAGTTCACAACTCGCTGAGATTGACTCGACCCAAACCCGCACCGCGCTACAAAAGCTCCGCGCGCGGCGGGTGCAGGCCGTGCTCGCGGCGGAGGGCCCGGCTGTGGGATGGACGGAGGCGGCTATTAGCCACGGCCAGCCGCTAGTCGGTTGGCGACGTCACGTTCGGGTTGGTGGCGTCGAAATCCAAGCGGGGTGGCAGTACCAGGAAGGACAGTTCCGGTTGTGTGTCGTGCTGCCACACCTCGAGGGTCGCTCGGGAGAGGACAGAGGCGCCCGCGAGGAATTCGCCACAGCGCACCCGGAGCTGTTCGACTTCGCGCCGCTCTACGAAGTCCTAGCATCGCCAGACGGGCAGGTCATGCCGCGCGACCGCTTCGGGCACTTCGCTCCGTCGTTCGTGTACCGCTACGTGAAGGCGCCGGACCAGACCGTCGCGCAACTGGTCGCGGCGACCCACGCGATCAATGCCACGCTTGAGGGGTGGCGCGTACAGGCATAGGGCGTGGAGGCTGTCACCAGACGATATTCCCGCCGGTTATGCCCGCAAACCGGACGGTAAGCGGAACCCTCAACGGCAACTATGTGCTGGCGTTCATGTCTGGCCGATCGAAGGGTCAGCCGAGCTGGCACCCCGTGAGACGTGTCGATCAGAATTCGTAGGTCGCGGCAATCTCATCCGACAGCAGCACCGTGTGTGGGAGGTCGCGCAGCGCCTCGGCGTCAACCGAAATTCCCCGCAACCGTGCGGCCTCCGCGTACTGTTCCCACGCAAATGAATTGGGTTCAGGTGCATCTGCTTGCACCAGGTAGAGAACTTCTGAGATCACATCGGCCGCGGGTCGCTTCCAAGAAACGGGCTCGACGAGCCGCCCCAGCTTGGACGCTGACACTCCGCGATCCATATCGAGACGAATCATCGATTCGTCCGACAGCCGCAAGTACTGAGTCATCTTCATGCTCATGGAAGGCCTGAGGTTTTCTGGGGACGGGTCATCGAGTTCGCAAATGATCACCAGACCGGTCACTGACAGGTTCGAAAGGTCGAACGGCAGACGATGAGCGGGCACGGTACCGGCCGACTCTGGTCGAATCGGTACGTATCGAGCCCACTCATCGCTGTCCGTCATCGTGGGGCATAGCTTATGTCCTTCGCAGTCCCGTAGCGGCACCCACCGGGCCGCGCTGGCGGAACCCTCACGGGCCTAGCGTGGGATTGTGAGACATAGCTACGGGAAACGCCTCGCGCGACGGTGGGCCGTAGTAGGCCTCCGTCCTCCTCTAGAGTCGGCTCATGGCAAACATTGCTGCAAACGACGAATGTGCCAAGCCGCACTTGTCCAATCGTCGCTGGGTATTCGCGCGAGTAGAGAGCACTCTCCGTAACAACGGCCTCTGGAACCGTCGACAGCTCCGCGACCCTGACGCTTCGATCTCGGTCGAGGGGCAGTTCGATGGACTGTGGAGGCCAGAGAAGCTCGCCGTCGAACTAGGGGTACCGGCGAAATCACTCCGCCGGTGGGCTCGGGCAGAAGGCTGGCGAGTCGCTGACGAGAAGGCGCGGGCGTGGTCGTTCACCAGCGAGCAGGCAAGAGTGCTGCACCAACTCGCTGGGCGTTAGCGACACTCAGCGGCGACGCCTGAACTGCGCCCAAGTATGGCTGGGCGGACCTAGGCGTTGTCCCAGGCCGAGCGCGCATCAGCCTGGGCAGCGGCAGTCTGGGTCTTTGCCAGAGCGAGTTTCGCCTTGCCGTACTTCTCGATCGCGTCGTCCAAACCCCGCGCGGCTACCTCTGCGTTGAAGCCCGTGCCGCGAATTGCCGACAGCCGATAGCCGTCGTCGAAGGACGACCCCTTGAGAACGCTAACGTTGTAACCCGCGGATTCCAGCAGATCACCTGTCGGCTTCAGTAGCCCCGAAAGCAGACCCGACGCGTCGACGAAGGTCTCTCCGCTCATGTTGCTTCGGGCCTTCGACGTCAGCGAGTCGAAATCGAGTCCGTCGACGATTCCGTCGACGGCAGACAGAGCGGACTTCCTCGCCTCGGCGACATTGAACTTCAAGACACCCAGTTGGGCTGGGTCGAGAGTTGCGGTGTGTTTGTGCTGCTCAATCACCGCCAACTCCACCATCCTTGCCAGTGCAGCGCCAACACCTTGCTGGAGAAACTCGATCATGCCCGGCAGCTTAGCGTCGAGCGCAGCGCGGGCCTCCTCAACTTGAACTTTGGCGTCGCCGATCTCAGTCATTTTGAATCCCTACTCGATACTGGCGCGTCGACGCTATCGGCTCTCGCTTGCCAAATCGCTGACCTGAGCATCACGATTCGCGAAGCGCTTCGTTCCCAACGCTCGGACTCAATCGAACAGACGCTCAGGGGTCCGGGTCCCTGTGCTCAGTCGGCCACAGTTTCGGACGGCGGTCGCCAGCAGATCCGATAGGTCCATTTGAGCTGAGGCCGCGGCATGTCCAAAGTGAGTTCGATGCCGGACACGCCGTCGCGCGTTGTTTGGTGCTGTGAAACGTATCCGGCGCGCCGGATACGGGCGCTCTCAGCGACGTCAATGGACCCTCTTCCTGCGCGGACACCCAGCACGTCGACGCCGAGGTCGTCAGGAAAAAATACCGAATAGACGAAGCGGGAAATCGGAAAGCTGACCTTCACCGCCACGGAATCCCAGTCGCGGAGACCGAGTTGAGAGTTCCGCGTTGCTGGCTCAAGTTGCTCCAGCGTAGCGAACTTGAAATGGGGAACTTCTCCGGAATAGTGCAGATGGACGGAAGCTCCGTCGTCCAACGGCGGTTCGAAGGAAATGACTTGAGCGAAGGTTCCGCCTTGCGTTTTATATGGCGGCTTCAGACGCAAAATTCCCGCATCTGAACGCGACGAGTCGTCAAGAAGCCGAAACATCGGAGCGTTTTCGCGGCTAAACCCGATTTGTTTGTCAGAATCTCGGGCGAGCGTTATCTCGAAACGTTCGATCCCTTCGCCACTTCTGCTAGTAAATCGTCGGTGGCATTCCTGGTGTCCACTTATCGCATGGGGCGAGGTGCCTGACTTCGAAAGAGTCCAGCGAGATTCGTACAAGTCGTATACACGGTCGGAATCCACGTGGAAGTACGAGTCAACCTTGCGCTTTTCTGCCTGCTCCACGTCATGAGTCAAAGCTCGGTCTATATCGCTTGCGAGCTGGCCCAGGTCTTGAAATTCTGCGTAGAGTCCGAGGTCGCTCACGGCTTTCTTGAATTGCTGAAGGCCCAGCACCTGATCAACGTCAATCTGAGCTATTGGCACTGACTCGGTCGAAAAGTACAGGTGAACCGGAATGCCTCGTGCTCGCGCGCGTTCGATTTCCTCGACTGTACCGGAGGCGGCATTTTGAGTCGGCGATCCGAGTTTGCTCCCTAAGAGAGCCACGACAATGTCGGCCTGATCAACACCTTGGGTGTTCAAAAGTGCCTGTGCGGGCGCCGCCAGGTCTGGCACAGCCGAGGTTTCCCAACGCCAAGGCAACAACACCACCCCTCGCGACTCGGCATGTTTCACATTCCACGCGGCGATGGCAAGCTCAACCATATCTCTAGCACTACGCACGTCCGACGGCGAAGCGATCATGACCCGCAAGACATTGGCGTCGAACACAGAGCCTCCAACAGTTCGGATCGGCACAAAGTGCACGAAGTGCACGAAGTGCACGAAGTGCACGAAGTGCACGAAGTGCACGAAGTCTACAGTCAACGACGATCCGTATGCCGGACTTTCAATGCATCAGCGCAGAGAGTCCTCGTACGCGGCGAGCCATACACCGCACGTCATTCTTCGAATGTGAGCGGCGAATGCGAACGTCGTGAACCGTACGCAGCCAATGATCATCGAAATTCCGAGCGCCCAGCCCACCGCACCGCCGAACGCGGATAATGCACCCATCGAGCTCGCAAGCATTGTCAACGCGGCGACCATGATCGCGAAGACAGCGGCTGGCGTCTCAGCCCCGTTCATGCTGTGCGCGCGAAGTACGCCGAGGACGGCAAGACGCACGTCCGGCTCGTCGCTCGTGCCGTCGACGAACGCCTTTACCCGATCCACATCAAGCGGTTCGTAGGGGTCGTGCGGGAGATAGTGCGCTGCCTCACCTGGCACACGATCGGTGACGTACGGCACGGAAGAGGACATGAGCGGAGAGCGAAGTTTCGACACGTCTACATGATGCGTCCACCCACCGACATTACTCATGGGCGGGCGACAGGCCCGAGGCCCCGTCGCATGGCGGACCTTGGCCAGAACTAGATGAGAGCTACACATTCTCAGACGCTAGTACGCGACAAGGGTCGTCACTAGCCGCCGGCATCAGCTCGACACTGAACGCCCTGCGTAGTCGTGTGTGGCGAGATACGTATAGCGCTCGTCTAACTGGGCAATGAGATCTACGCATGTTCCGAGGGAAACCGCCAGCATCTGAATGCTAGGGGTGATCTCGAATGATGCGACACCGTCGGTAAACCTGCCCATCTGTCGAACGTCGCTCAGCGCCCGCACGACTTGCTCGCTGCCATGGAGGAAGGCGCTGCTCACCTTCCAAACTACGAGTGGCGACGAGATCTCATAGCCGGCGCGGCTGCTGTCGCGGCTTTTGGGCGAGACGGCCGTGAGTATTGCGGTGTACTTCGGTGGTGGGCCAAGTTCCACTTGTCGAAGTGGCCCGACTGTGTCTTTCAACTGGTTGAGTCGGTCGATGGTCTTCGCGGCGCCCTGCCGTGCGGGACCAGCACCGGCTTTGCCTTTGATCAACTCGGCAAACCTCATTGCCTCTTGCGAGTTTCGGTAGGCAAGCTGAAGTGCGCGAAGCACTCGATCTGCCTTCTTTGAGGATTTGAGAAGCCACACTGCCGTCGCTGCCGCCTCAACCGCCGTCCGGATGAGTGAATAGAGTGAGAATGGATACGCGAGCAGCTTCCCCTCGTCTTCCTTGATCATCATCATCTCGAACACTCGATCGAGATTCTCGCTCGCCCGAGCACGATGCGCCATTACGAGCGTGTCCAAAGGCTCCCTCGCCGTGTAGGCACGCTCCAGATCAAGCATCGATCCTGAAAGTGGGGCCGGAAGCTGATCAGGGAGGTCGCGATATCGGACGCGCGCGGTTTGAATGGCGCGGATTCCGAGCTGCATTTGCTCGTCCGACTCCTGTCGGTCGTGGTTTCCGATCATCTTCGGATCATATGGCAGCGCGTGCTCCGAGCTTTCGGCGCCCGATTTGTTGCTCCCCGGTTCCGACAAGCGCGCGGAGCGTGTCGTCCTTCGCGCAGCGTGGGTGCCGAGGCTCGCTCGTCGCTGTGGGACGAGGGCTCGTGTGCCAGAGACCGGACGCCTAAAACCGCACTCTGAACGGGAACACAGTACCGGCGTTGCCGCAGCCCCGCATTCAGCCAGTCAGCGGAGCTCGAGGTCACGCGCTCGCAATATGGATCAGTTCGCACCCATCGATCCATCGTGCGAGCACACTGAGTGTGGCCAGTTGCTCCAGGGCTTCTTGTTTTGGGAGTTCGTCTGTCGAGTGTGTCGCGGGATTCCGAATGGCGGAAAATACGCCCTGCGCGGTGTTTAGGATGCCCACTCGCATCGCCTTGACGGTGAGATCGTCGTCGTTCCCGGGCCAGCGCAGCCTTGGTTTTCCCGCCTGCGGGGCTGAAGGAGAGAAAGCCTGGGTCATTAGCTCGTTGTCTCCCAGTTCGTGGCGACCGGTCAGGTTCTTGACATGGCCGCTCAGGGATGTCGCCGCTCGCTGAACCGCGTCGGAATAGTGCCCTGATTCCCACCGCTTAGATGCAGCATCCCAGATGAGTGAGTGGAGCGCATCAGCCTTCATGGTTGGCGCACTGGTTCCGAGTTTCGCTCGAGTTTCTGCGCGAGTTCTCACTACCGCCAGCGCGTGTTCAGCAAACTCGATGCCCTCATCGACCCAATAGGCTTTGTCACGTCGACTCATCAGGCTGGGTACGTCACTGCGTCCGAGCACCTTCATGATTATCGATTGAGTCTGCGCAGATCTCTCGCGCATCTCTGTGTACGAACCGTTGGTGTCGTACATGAAGCCGTAAACAGTCAGCTGGCCGGAACTCATCCCAGTCCGACGGGCAGCGCGGGCGGTGTCAATCCACCATTCCAGACGCTCGATTATCCAGTTTTCATCCACTCCTGCAGGATATCGAGGAGCAGCGAGGTCGTGTCGATTCTGGCCTACCGAGGCTTGGCGTTGCTCGGCGATCGATCGGCCCACAGCGGGACCACTCAGCGGGAACCCTCAATGTGAAGTCGACGATTGATCAGCGGAATCAAGAATTAGTCGGCCCCCTTGGCTCCCATCTCTGTAAGTTGTGGGCATGTACATTTCCGATCGTGACCCGGACGACTTTCCTCCGCCCCAGACGATCGACGACGTGGCCAGGATCTTCCGCCTTCCATTGATGTCTCTCATCCCTCAGCCCCCGGTGGAGGAGCAGCCGATCCCCTCAACCACCGGGTCATCCTCAAACGGCGGTGTGATGACCTTGGATAGCGTGGCGATCTCCTACACGTTCTGGCGAAATCCCTCTGATCGCAAAGACCCCACGAACCTCGCCGACCTCGCCGATTCGGTGCGCGACGCACTCGACGCCGACCCTGTAAGGCCTTTAACCAGATGGGTGATGAAGCAGCGCGAGCTGATGCGGTATCCGATGTTATGGGAGGCCGTCATGACGACACGCACGTCAGAGGAGGGCTGGCAGACGCCAGAGTCGACACTCGTCGGGCATGTCAATCACATCCTGACGAACAGCTTCCGCGAACTGCGAGTGGTCGGCGGCATCCCAGGCGAGCTGGATTCCCCGGTCGCAGAGCGGCACATCGAGGCTGTCAATGTCCCCATCGATGGAGTCGACGTGCGCGGCATGCGCATCGACACTGACCCGCATGTCTATGCTGTCGGAGCGGCACTGGATGATCTGATACTCACGGCGGTCGTGGCGCGTGAACACCTTCCTCACATCTCCCTCGCTTTCAGGACCCGTGCAATGCCGTCCGCGTCTTGAACATGGGCATCAAAGTTCAGACAAAGCTGAACCCCTCCAAAGCCAACGCTGAGTGCGACGGCCCGTCTCCAAAGAATGTAGCCATCTGCGCCGCAAGGCGCGAGCGCTTTTCGGAGCTGCCTTACTCCTCGGACGCCGGGCCGAACATGGGCGTTCCGTCCCACTCGACGTCAGTCAGACCGCCATTCATCGACATGGTCACCAAGTGCGGTTCAGGAAGCTCCTCGGGGACGTAGCGTTGATCGTCGGGGTGATGGAAGAGGTACTGACTTGCGCTATCGGTGGTGTGCTCATTGAAGAACTTCGCCAACGCAGCAGTTTCCTCTTGAACCAGATCGAACTTTCCACTCCGAACCGAGTTGCCTATGACCTGCAACTTCGGATCGTCGGCACCAAGCTCTGCGACGAACTTCATTGGGTCGCCCATAAGCAAACCGAGCCTGCGGGTGAGCGGAAATGTGATGAATGCGGCTGTCGCAAAGCCAACACCCATCCATGCGTCGTCGTCGGGCTTGCGTACGAGACTCACGGGGGCGTCGGAGGTGATAAGTGATCGCTTCGTGAAATGCACCATTACCCATGGGCGGGCCAACACATACTTGGTGAGGTGCTCGGCCATATGCATCATGTGCTTGATGTGGGCGACGTTCGGCAGGGCGATAGGCGGGCCTCCCTCCTGCGTCGCTTCTTGCCAGATCCGCTCTTCCTGCTCTTCGTTGGGCTCGAAACCAAGGTTTTCCTTCGCCCAAGCTCCAACGTTTCGGCGTCCGCCCGCCCCCACCTCGATGCGCACGATATTTGCCCGCATCGTTTCTGAAGTGCGGCGGGTTTCGGGCCCACGAACGGCTTGGAGTGCGATGTAGAACGCGAAAGTGTGACGCTCAACGTCGGTCAACCGTGGCCCACCCCGCCGTTCGAGCTTTCGAATAATGGCTTGGGCCTCACCCTCGATGCTCGCCAATACATCTTCGAACTCGTCTGGCTTATCGAGCCCCTCCACTCGGTGGAAGTGCATCTGCGCAGCCACGTTCCTGACGATTGTGGTGAAGGAATGATCACCAGGCAAGCGGACGGCCGTCAAACGTTCCTTCTCGTTCGCGAAGCCTCGCAAATACGCTTGAGGCACGAAGTGGTGAAGTTTTTTAGTAGTTTGCTTCTCGGCGGCCATACATAGAGCCCTCTCATCCTGATGGTGTCGCTGTAGGTAGCAGCATCGCGCATACCGCCAAGACATTGAGGTTTCGCCTCTACCATCCCTCGGCCTGTGATGATCTAGGACTGCTTCCTTCGTGGTGAGAATCACCGGGCTGACGGTTCGTTGGTCGATGGTCCTGGTGGCGCAACCGATACCAGTCTCCTATCGGCCGAGAAAGCAACTCCGGCGCGACGCTCGGTTTCAGAGATGATCTGATCTGTCTTCAAATCCCCGCGCGCCCATAATGTGAGAACGGCCATCGCCTCACCGATCATGTTCTCCACACCGCGACGCGGTTCCTGAACCATCGAGAACATGGCGAGAAGGACGTCGAGCACAGGCTGTTCCTCTGACGTGAGTCGCACTGTTAACTCGTTGAGCGCAGCACCGAAGCGAGCTTGGCTGGATCCCGAGTTGGCTACTTGCCTGTTGCCGCGCTCCTGCCGGTGCTCAAGCAAGGCCGCGAGGCACGCCATCAGCCACGAGCGTCGCTCCGATGCGATCTGATCGCGCAACCGGCGCCGGCTCCCGATCGAGTCACGAATCCAAGGGACGATCACGGAAGCGATCAACGACACAATGGCGCCTATCGCCACTCCCCATAAACCGATAAGAGCAGCCTGAGTTTCGTTATCCACATACGGAGCCTATGGGTGAACTCACTTCTGGTAGGTCGCCCGGAGTCAGCCGTTAGCCGGACCCTGAGCGGGGCGCACCGCGTAAACCCGGCTTCCGTGGCGAACGACGCGTTCCCCGATGTCCGTTTGACCCGCCCGCGGTGTCTTCCCGCAGAGGTGCCGTATCCGGACACCGCAACGCACGGGATTTGGTGCCGCTGGACTTCTACTCCGTGGTTCGACACACGCCCGCACGACGGTAACGACGTGTCATGGTTGCGAACGTGATGGCAGCAATTGAGCTGACGAGAAACGACTAAACGTTGAAGCGGAACTCCACCACGTCGCCATCGGACATGACGTAGTCCTTGCCTTCCATGCGGGCCTTGCCCTTGGCACGGGCCTCGGCCACCGAGCCGGTCGCCACGAGGTCCTCGAACGAG
The DNA here is from genome assembly GCF_024171565.1 of Okibacterium sp. HSC-33S16. GTDB lineage: Bacteria > Actinomycetota > Actinomycetes > Actinomycetales > Microbacteriaceae > Mycetocola_A. The sequence continues at coordinate 420,403 of NZ_JALJZZ010000001.1, read as the reverse complement.
ATGACCTCGGCCTTGATGAAGCCCCGTTCGAAATCGGTGTGGATGACACCGGCAGCCTGGGGAGCCTTCGCGCCCTTCGGAATCGTCCACGCACGCGATTCCTTCGGGCCGGCCGTGAGGTAGGTCTGGAGCCCGAGGGTGTCGAACCCGACGCGCGCCAGCTGGTCGAGACCTGACTCGGTCTGGCCGGTTGACGCGAGGAGCTCGGCGGCGTCTTCGGGGTCGAGGTCAACGAGTTCGGATTCGAGCTTCGCGTCGAGGAAGATCGCCTTTGCCGGGGCGACGAGAGCCGCGAGTTCCGCGAGCTTTGCGTCATCCTGCAGCACGGCTTCGTCGACGTTGAACACGTAGATGAACGGCTTCGACGTGAGCAAACCCAGTTCTTTGATCGGCTCGAGATCGAGACCCGAGCTCGACAGCGGTTTCCCGGAGTCGAGGTACTCCTTGGCGGCCTTCGCCGCGGTCAGCACGCTGGGGTCGAGCTTCTTGCCCTTGACCTCTTTCTCAAAGCGCGACTGCGCCTTTTCGAGGGTCTCGAGGTCAGCGAGAATGAGTTCGGTGTTGATGGTTTCCATGTCACCGGCCGGGTTCACCGCGCCATCAACGTGCACCACGTCTTCATCGGAGAATCCGCGAATGACTTGCGCGATGGCATCCGCTTCACGAATGTTGGCGAGGAATTTATTGCCGAGCCCCTCCCCTTCGCTTGCGCCGCGCACAATGCCGGCGATGTCGACGAACGACACGGCCGCGGGCAGGATGCGCTCGCTGCCGAAGATCTCGGCAAGCACGTTCAGGCGTGCGTCCGGCAGGTTCACCACGCCGACGTTCGGTTCGATCGTGGCAAACGGATAGTTTGCCGCGAGAACCGAGTTCTTCGTGAGCGCGTTGAAAAGCGTCGACTTGCCGACGTTAGGGAGACCGACGATACCGATAGTTAGAGCCACGAGGGTCTATCGTACCCGGCCATCCTCCGGAAGCCGTGCGCGATAACACTCGGTCAGGTAAGGCAGCTCAACGTTCTCGCTGCCCCGAAGCGCCGGGTGCCGCTCAATCAGCTCGGTCACCGCGGCGAGCGTGGCGCGCTGCTCGGCGTCGGACGTGACAAGAACGTAGCTGCGCGAGCGCACGAGATCCAGCAACTCGTCGCGGTTGAGGGTCTGCGTCCACGTCGTCTGCCACCGCTCCGTCGCGCCAAACGGCGGCCCGATCGTGGGCTCGCCGTCCTCAAGGTCGTAGTGCGCGGTGCCGCCCATGATCTCGCCGAGCTCGGCCACCCAATCGACGGACTCATCGCGGGTGTTCCAGACGAGGCCGAGGGCTCCACCCGGCCGCAGCACACGCGCGATCTCGGGAACGGCCGCTTGAGCGTCGATCCAGTGCCACGCCTGAGCCACCGTCACCGCGTCGACGCTCGCATCCGGCAGCGGCAGTAGTTCGGCCGTGCCGACGATCGCCTCCACGGCGGGCAGCCGCTTCGACAGTTCGTCGAGCATCTGCCCGGACGGGTCGATCGCGACCACATCAAGACCGCGCGCCACCAGCACTTCGGTGAGTTTGCCGGTGCCCGCTCCGAGGTCGAGCACCCGGCTCGCCCCCTCGGGGACAAGCCAGTCCACCGCCTGAGCGGGATAGCTCGGGCGTGCCTTCGCGTACGTCTCTGCCGCCTGGCCAAACGACTGCGCGTGCGCCGTGAGCCTGCTTCGATCCCTCACCGCTCTCCCCCGTTCACGTTCGGCTGCCACGTCGCACCGTTCGCGCCGTCGCACCCGCAGCATACGCGCGAATCGTTCGCGCACGCATCCGTTCACAATTTTCAGAAACGGATGCCGCTGGTCACGCCGCCTGCAGCGGCACCGCTTTCCGCGCCGGTCGACTGGTCAGCCACACGCCGGTGATCACGAGGGCCCCACCGACCAGTTGGATGAGGGTGATGGGGGTGCCGAGGGCGAGCGCCATGAGCGCAGTGAAGACGGGCATGAGGTTGAGGTAGATTCCGGCGCGGGCGGCGCCGATCTTCTTGACCGAGATGTTCCACAGCATGAGGCTCAGCACCGACGGGAAGATGCCGATGTACAGCACTCCCCACCAGCCGGCGGTATCGAGGGTGATGGGCGCGCCGCTGCCGAGGGCGATCGGGGCCAGGATCACCGCCGCGAAGACCGACTGGATGGCCGCGGAGGTGACAGGGGCCGTTTTCAGGGTGCGGCCGAGGATCGTGTACGCGGTCCACACGGCGACGGCACCCAGCATGTAGAGGCCGCCGACGTTGTATTCGGTGGTGAAGACCTCGAGTAACCGGCCCTGGGTGAGGATGAGCAGGACGCCGAGCAGTGACGTCGCGAGGCCGAGGATGCTCGAGCCGCGCAACCGTTCCCGAACGATCAGGGCCGCGACAACGGCGATGAGCACCGGGTTTGTGGCACCGACGAGCGCCGCGTTGAGGGCCGTGGTGTGGGCCAGCGCTTCGTAGCTGAACAGGCAGAACGCGATGAGTCCGAGGCCGGCTTGAACGAGGTGCATCGGCCATTCGCGAAGCGCGTTGCGCCAGTACGGTTTCTCGATGAGGATCGCAAGCGTGATGAGGAGCGGTGCGGCGATCGCCCAGCGGATGGCGGTGAGCTGGAGCGGGCTGATGCCGTCGGCGAGGAGGTGGCCGACGACGTAATTGCCCGACCAGAACAGGTTCGCCAGCACCAGGAACAGGTAGACGCGCCACGAAGCCATTACTCGATCGTATCGACTTCGCAGCGCGCGTCCGGAATGCGGTGTCGGCGGCCGCTGTCACACTGTCGCTATGGACCCTCTCGTTTCCCTCCTGCTCGGACTGTTTCTCGGTGTGGTCGTCGGCGTGGCGATGGGGTGGCTGGTGCGTTCGCACTCGGCGTGGGCCTCCGGCACCGACGACCCGGCACTCGTCGCGGCACGTCACGAAGCCGAACTCACCCGGGTCCAGTCGCACGAGGCCGAGCGCCGCGCACAGCTGGCCGAGCTGCTCGGGCGCGCCGAGACGCGGGCCGACGCGCTGCAGGAACGCATCGACGCGCAACGTGAGCAGTACCAGGACCTGGTCGAACGCCACCGTCGTGAGCGCGACGCCGAGGCTGACCGAGCCCGCACCGAAAGCCGGGTGCTGCAGGCGCTCGCGCCCGTTCGAGAGAGCCTGCACGACATGCACCAGAAGGTCGCCGAACTCGAGTCGCAGCGCAGTCTGCAACACGGAGAGCTCGCCCAGCAGTTGCGGAGCGCGACCGAGTCCGAAGAGCGACTGCGGTCGACTGCGGAGTCGCTCGCTGCGGCCCTCACCAACAACTCAACGCGCGGCGTGTGGGGCGAGACCCAGCTGCGCAGCGTGGTCGAGGCGGCGGGCCTGATCGAGCGAGTGAACTTCGATGTGCAGTCGAGCATCACCTCCGACAGCGGCGCCGGTCGGCCCGACATGGTCGTTTACCTGCCCGGGGGCAAGAGCATTGCGGTCGACGCCAAAGTTCCGTTCAACGCCTACCTCGAAGCGAGTGCCATCCCGCTCACCGCGCCTGAACCTGAGCTGGCCCGGCGCGCCCAGCTCATGAAGGAACACGTCAAGGCAGTGCGAGCCCACATCACGACGCTCGGCAGCAAGACCTACTGGGAGGGTCTCGATGCGAGCCCCGAGATGGTCATTGCGTTCATCCCAAGTGAGTCGCTGGTGTCCTCCGCGCTGGAGGCCGACCCCACAATCATGGAGTTTGCTTTCAGCAAGCGGGTCGCACTGTCGTCACCGGTCACGCTGTGGTCGGTGCTCAAAACCGTTGCGTTCAGCTGGCAGCAAGACGTCGTCACCCAGGAAGCCAAGACGCTCTTCGACTCAAGCCGCGAACTGTACAGCCGACTGGCCACCATGGCCGGCCACATCGACAAGCTCGGCCGGTCGGTGCGGGCAACGGTGAACGACTACAACCGCTTCGTCGGCTCACTCGAACGCCAGGTTCTCCCCTCGGCACGCAAGCTCACTGTTCTCGACGATTCCAAAGCAATTGCTCCGCTGACCGAGGTCGAGGATGCGCCTCGAGACCTCACCGCGTTCGAACTGCTCGCCGAGCTCGACAAAGCGGAGATCTCACGAGAGATCCGCGATCGCGCTGCCGCTGAACCCCTGCCAGCTGCTCCGGACGAACACTAGCGGTTCAGTCGAAGCGCACGAAACCGGTCAGACATTCGGTCTGACCGGTTTCGTTACAACGGGAGGTACGCGTGTGCGACCTACTCCTCCAGCCACTTTGCGGCGAGGTGATCAGCACTGATCCGGCGGATCGTTCCGGATTTCGACCGCAGGACCACGCTGTGAGTGCGGATGATCGGGCCCATCCGTCGCACGCCGTCCACGAGTCCACCATCCGTCACACCGGTCGCCACGAAGAACGTGTTGTCACTGTTCACGAGTTCGTTGGCCTCGTAGACATAATCCATTTTGAGCCCGGCGTCGATGCCCTTCTGGCGCTCGAGGTCATCCTTGGGAGCCATGACTCCCTGGATCAGTCCGCCGATGGCCTTGACCGCGCATGCCGTGACGATGCCTTCGGGACTACCGCCGATACCCGCGCACATGTCGATCCGGGTTTCGTAGCGTGCGGCGTTGATGCCGCCAGCGACGTCACCGTCGAGCATGAGTCGGGTGCCGGCGCCCGCCGCCCGAATTTCCTCGATGAGTTGAGCGTGGCGGGGACGGTCAAGCACGGCGACCGTGATGTCACCAACGTCCTTGCCCTTCGCTTTCGCGAGTGCCCGAATGTTTTCTCCGATGGGCTTACGGATGTCCACGACACCGATACCCTCCGGTCCGGTCACGATCTTGTCCATGTAGAACACGCTTGAGGCATCCAGCATCGTGCCGCGGTCTGACACCGCGATCACGGAGAGAGCGTTCTGGCGACCAGCGGCGGTCAGGCTTGTTCCATCGATGGGGTCTACGGCGATATCGCAGGCGGGACCACGGCCGTTGCCCACGTGCTCGCCGTTGAAGAGCATCGGAGCTTCGTCCTTCTCGCCCTCACCGATGACGACGACGCCGTCGAAGTTGACTGTGCCGAGGAACGCCCGCATCGCATCCACGGCGGCACCGTCTGCGGCCAGCTTGTCTCCGCGTCCGATGTACGGGACAGCGCGAATGGCCGCTGCCTCTGTTGCGCGAACCAGCTCAAGAGCAAGGTTGCGGTCGGGGTGAAGAAAGAGCGAAGCGGTATCTGTACTGGTCACGATGGTCCTTTATCGAAAACGACGGTGGTTGCGATGGCGGGCTCGCGTTGACCCTTCCACCCTATCCGCGACGACTCGCCAGAGCACGCTCCCCGAACCCATTGCGGCCAAATGTGCAGGCCAGACCGGGAGCTACGGGGTGTTCCGCTTCACCAGAATGAGCGGGTGGATGCCGGCGCCGACTATCCATGACGTTGTCACGATCACATCGCCGTCGCGGTGGACACCGCGCAGAATCCCTTCGCCACCGACCCGGCAGTCAGTGATGGCGGTGAGGAACAACCAGGAGTCCCGAGAGCAGAGTTCCTCGAGCGCCAACGCCCGACCGGTGTCGAGGCCCGCGTCACGCACGCGCCCCGCCTCTCGCCGGCTCTGAGGAACAAGCCGTCCCTGCATCACACCGCCGAGAGCTCGAACCGCGGCCGCCGTCAGGATCCCTTCGGGAGCTCCGCCGATGCCAACGAGCAGGTCGATGTCTGAATTGGGCCGCGCCGCCCGAAGACACCGCTCGACGTCGCCGTCCGCGAACCTGTCGACTCTCGCCCCTGCCGCGAGCGCTTCGCTGATGTACCGGGCGTTTCGTGGACGGTCCTGCACGGCAACCACGATGTCCGATATCGGCTTGCTGAGCGCGGAGGCCAGCCGGCTCAGGTTTTCCGTCAGCGACAGGTCCAGTGACAACTCTGAGCCTGCCTTGCCGGTGACCAGCTTCTCCATGTAGTGCGCCGGTCCGATGTCGAAAAGCGCTCCTCGTTCGGCGACCGCGAGCACCGCAACAGAACCGGGCAGGTTTTCTCCGGCAAGTCGCGTGCCGTCCACCGGGTCGACCGCGATGTCGACGCTCGGTCCGGAACCGGTCCCGAAGGTTTCGCCGATATGGAGCATGGGGGCTTCGTCCTTCTCCCCCTCCCCGACGAGAACCAGTCCGTCGACGTTCACTCCGTTGAGAGCCTCCCGCAATGCGACGACGGCGACACGGTCGACCTCGTACTTGTTGCCGGAGCCGAGGAGATCAATGGTTGCCTGCGCTGCCCTCACCGTGGCGAGGTGAAACCCCGTCACGACCTCTTCTGACAGCACCCGCTCGGGGGGCGTGAATCGTTCGCTCATTCGTCCATCCTGCCTTGTCTGCGTCGTCCTGCCCGGTCGTCAGTAAGCTAGCGACGAAGACAACCCCTCTCTCAAGGAGCAGTTATGCCCGTCGCAACCCCAGAGCAGTACGCCGAGATGCTCGACACCGCTAAGGCGAAAGGCTTCGCCTTCCCCGCATTCAACGTGTCCAGCTCACAGACCATCAACGCCGTACTGCAGGGCCTGACCGAAGCCGGATCTGACGGCATCATCCAGGTCACCACCGGCGGAGCGGACTATTTCGCTGGTCACACGGTGAAGAACCGTGCCGCTGGCGCCATCGCCTTCGCGAAGTTCGCCACCGAGGTCGCCAAGAACTACCCGATCACCGTCGCGCTGCACACCGACCACTGCCCGAAGAACGCTCTCGACAGCTTCGTGATGCCGCTCATTGCTGCGTCAGAAGAAGAAGTGAAGGCCGGACGCAACCCGCTCTTCCAGTCGCACATGTGGGACGGCTCCGCGGTTCCCCTCGACGAGAACCTCGAGATCGCTCAGGACATGATCAAGCGCACCCGCGCGATCAACGCCATTCTCGAGGTCGAGATCGGTGTCGTCGGCGGAGAGGAAGACGGTGTCAGCCACGACATCAACGAGCACCTCTACACAACGCTCGACGACGCGATCGCCACCGTTGAGGCTCTCGGCCTCGGCGACCAGGGCCGCTACATGGCCGCACTGACCTTTGGCAACGTGCACGGCGTCTACAAGCCGGGCAACGTCAAGCTCAAGCCTGAGCTCCTCAAGGAGATCCAGGACGGCCTCGCCGCCAAGTACGGCACCGCAGCCAAGCCGCTCGACCTCGTCTTCCACGGCGGATCCGGATCGACCGATGCCGAGATCGCTGAAGCCGTTGCCAACGGTGTCGTGAAGATGAACATCGACACCGACACGCAGTACGCCTTCACCCGCTCGATCGCCGACTACATGCTGAAGAACTACGACGGCGTGCTCAAGATCGACGGCGAAGTCGGCAACAAGAAGCTGTACGACCCGCGCGCCTGGGGCAAGGCTGCCGAGAGCGCCCTCGCCGCTCGTGTTGGCGAGTCGACCCGTCAGCTCGGTTCTGCCGGAAACTCCATCCGCTAAATCGATTCTTAACGAACGGATGCCCCGACCACGTGGTCGGGGCATCTTTCGTTAAGGAGGGGGCAGTTTCAACGGAATCCGGGGCTCCCAGACAGTCGATTCGCCAAGAAATCACTTAACCGCCGTACTCGGCCATGATGATGAGTGGCGTTCCGTTGGCGTCGCACGCCTGGCCAATGAGGTCTGACGTGGTCACGAACTGCTTGCTCTCGGCGAGTGAGTCGGGGGTGGCGTGATCGGCCGCCAGGGCTTCCGTCAGCACCATGACTTGCTGGCCGATCAGCCCACTCGGGTTCGTGCCGAGCTTCTCGAGATCTGCACGGGTCTCCGCAAGCACCGTCAACCAGTCTCCGCCATCGATGTCGCCTATCTTGAAGCCTTCTTTGGCGTTGTACACGGCGCTGTGAATCGCCGAGATCACTTCGCAGTCAGAGGCCGTGTCGACGTCCGGTTCTGTCTTGTCCCGGCTGAACTCACCGGTCAGTGCGAAAGTAGCGTCTTCCTTGAACATCGTTGTTGTGACGACGAGGTCCGCGGAGTTGGTTACTGAGAAGGTATAAGTTTGCGCCCCGCCACAACCTCCGCGGCGGTCCTTGGACATGTCGCCGCCCGTGCTGATGAGGAATCCTCCGTCGGTGCAGACGACGGTGATTATGAGCGAGTTCGCTCCCTTGGGCACCGCCGTGCTTTCACTCAGTACGCCCGAACCACCGAACCCGATGACAGGCCACGCTGGGTCCGTCGCGCTATCAACAGCCGCCGCGGCGGCCGGTGCCAGCGGTTCCGCGTTGCTCGAACCTTTCTGTGCAGTGCAGCCCACTACGGCGAGCAGAACGCCGGTCGACAAAACCGTTACCGCTGCCCATGCAGCCTTCGATCGACGCACATTTCCCCCCGTCACGCACCCTTTCTGGGTGCATGGTCAAGCTAGCAGGGAGACCTGCTTCGGTCTAGAGCAGTCGCGCCCCCTTCCGATCACGGCTTCAACCACATGTAGTGAAGACTTGCCAGAATGCGCGTGAAACCCGCGCCGGTAAAAGACCGCCCAGCCACAGGGATTCTGAGACAAACTGTCACCCAGCCGATAGGTTGAGCGCATGACGAGCACGGAAACCGAACACCCCAAGACCGGTCTGCTTGGACAGTGGAGTGCGCCAACCCTGATGATCATGGGCGTCATTGCGATCCCCGCCCTGCTCGCACTGCTGTTCAATAGTTTCTCCGCACCAGATGATGCCGCGTTCGTGCGGATGGCCTTCGCGGCTGTCGCGGGTCAGACGATCGCGATAGTCACAGTTGTCGGTTTGTTCGTGTCGCGCATCGTGACTCGAAGTCGGCCTTCCGAGATCATCACCTATGCGGCGATAGCTGTAGCCGTGATTGTTGGTGCTGTGTCGATCATCGCGGGCGCCAGCGATGTGCTGCTGCAGCGGCTCGACCTGCTTTGAGGATAATCCTGTGAGCACGAATGGGCTGACATCCCGGGTCACCGTGCGGATTGTCCCCGCCGCTTACTATTTAGGCTCCGCTCTGTTCTCGCTTGTTCCGGCAATATTTTGGGCCCTGTCGCTGCCGTTTTACATCATTGGTGACTCGTCATCTGACCCCGGTGAAGCGCGCATCGGCGTCACCTTTTCGGTTGGGCTGTCGATGTTGTGGCTGCTGGTCACCGGGTTCCTCGGAATCGGCGTGTCGCTGCTCACAGGCAAGCCTGCGGCGCGTCATATCGGTCTTGCAGTACTCGGCACAATTGTGACCCTGGTCGTGGGCTACACCGCCCTTACCCTCTACGGGAATGCGACGCCGCAACCACCACCGATCCCGCCGATGGACTGAGCTCGCGCAGATCTTGCCGGGCGAGCGTTGAATCATCGACGCCTATCCAGTACAGGTAATCGACGACTGGTCTCCAGACCAACCCGCTCCGCCGTAGTTATCCGGCTGTGCTCATTCGATTCACGTATTCGGTGAACGCGGGGTCAGACGTCATGGCGACCGCGATGATCGCGAAGACAACGATGTTCGCGATGACACCGAACACCAACGGAATCCACCACGCCTTCTTGCCGCGGCGCAGCGCCCGGGTGGAGAGCCAGAAAGCCACCAGCCAGAGGACGCTCTCCGCGATCAGTGCACCCCAGCCCAGAGACCGCGCAAGCTGGTCGGATGTGAATGCACCTACGTCCAGCTGGGTGAACGCCGACGAAATGGCTGTCGGAAGATCGGTAAGCGCCGGGATCGTCATCAGGACGGTGATGAGCCCGATGCCGAGCAAGACGACGGTCGCGAAGCGATCGCCCGCCGACGGAGCCCGGTGGGGTGTGCCCTGCACGCTGATGTGGCTGGTTGGCGACACCTGCGACTCGACCGGAATCGACTCGTGTTCCGTCAGCGGAACCTTAATGGCGTCGCGCTGCTGGTCGGGAGTGGCGTACTCACCGAACTGCGGCCGCGGCCGCTCGTTGTCGGCCATTAGCGCGTGCGCCCGCCGAGGGCCCGCTCCTCGCGTGCGCCTTTAAGGTTCGTGCGAAGCTCCTTGGGCAGAGAGAACATGAGGTCTTCCTCCGCGGTCTTCACTTCCTCAACGTCACGGTATCCCGCGCCAGACAGGTCGGCGAGAACCTCGTCGACGAGAACCTCAGGCACCGATGCGCCGCTGGTGACTCCGACGGTTTCGACACCGTCGAGCCATTCCTGGCGAATCTCGCTGGCGTAATCGACGCGGTACGCAGCCTTGGCACCGTACTCGAGCGCGACCTCGACCAGACGCACCGAGTTCGACGAGTTGGCCGAGCCGACGACGATCACGAGGTCAGCGTTTTCAGCGACCTTCTTGATGGCCACCTGGCGGTTCTGGGTGGCGTAGCAAATGTCGTCGCTGGGCGGGTCTTGCAGGTTTGGGAATCGAGCCCGGAGACGGCGGACCGTTTCCATGGTTTCGTCGACGCTCAACGTGGTCTGTGACAGCCAGACAACCTTGTCGGGGTCGCGCACCTCAACGGTGTCTGCTTCGTCAGGACTGCCGACGAGAGTGGTGTGTTCGGGAGCCTCGCCCGCGGTGCCTTCGACCTCTTCGTGTCCTTCGTGGCCGATCAGCAGGATTTCGAAGTCGTCTCGCGCGAACCGCACAGCTTCGCGGTGCACCTTGGTGACCAGCGGGCAGGTTGCATCGATCGCGCGGAGTCCACGGTCAGCGGCAGCGTTGACCACGGCGGGTGAAACACCGTGCGCGCTGAAGACGATGTGGGCGCCCTCGGGCACTTCGTCGACTTCTTCCACGAAGATCGCGCCCTGTTCCTCCAGAGTCGACACGACGTGAACGTTGTGCACAATCTGTTTGCGCACATAAACCGGCGCTCCGTAGTGCTCGAGCGCCTTCTCCACCGCAATCACGGCGCGGTCGACGCCAGCGCAGTAGCCGCGGGGGGCGGCGAGCAACACCCTCTTGTGTCCGACGACCGGGGTATCCTTGAGCCTCGAACGCACGCCGGGGATCCTCGGCATGGGCAGGCTGACAGTAACGTTACTCACGACTCAATTGTAGGCGGCCCCCACTGTGCGGAGGCTGGATGACGCTGAGGGAGCGAACGAATGGCAACGGAACCGGCAACGGCAGAAAAACCGTGGCCGGTCGGGCTGCTCAGTTCGAAGATCCGCGAGTACATCGACCGGCTCGGAACCGTCTGGGTCGAAGGTGAAATTACCCAGTGGGGCCTCTCCGGTGGCAACGTCTACGGCAAGCTGAAAGACGTCGACGGCGACGCAACGGTGAGCTTCACCATCTGGTCATCGGTCAAAGCCAAGCTTCCCGACGACCTCAAGCATGGTGACCGTGTCATCGCCCTGATCAAACCCAACTACTGGGTCAAGGGCGGCAGCCTCACCATGCAGGTGTTCCAGATGAAGCATGTCGGTCTCGGCGACATGCTTGAGCGGTTGGAACGACTGCGGCGACAGCTGGCGAGTGAGGGGCTCTTCGATCCGATGAAGAAGAAGCGGCTCCCGTTCCTTCCGCACTGCATCGGTCTGATCACCGGCAAAGACTCCGACGCTGAGAAAGATGTTCTCCGCAACGCCCAGCTGCGATGGCCGGCCGTCGATTTCCGCGTCCTGCACGCGGCTGTCCAGGGCGACCGCACGGTCCCCGAGGTGATCTCCGCGATCCGCACCCTCGATGCAGATCCGCGCGTTGACGTCATCATCGTCGCTCGCGGCGGCGGCGACTTCCAAAACCTTCTGGGCTTCAGCGATGAGCGCGTCGTTCGCGCTGCGGCGGAGTGCTCCACGCCGCTCGTCAGCGCCATCGGCCACGAGGCCGATCGCCCCCTCATCGATGAGGTTGCCGATTTACGCGCATCGACACCGACGGATGCCGCCAAACGCGTCGTTCCGGACGTCACCGAAGAACTGTCTCGGGTTCAGCAGGCACGCACTCGCCTCACTATGCGACTGACCGGTTTCCTCAGCAACGAAACAGCTCGGCTGGACTCGATCCGCTCGCGCCCGGCTCTCGCTTCGTCGACCTGGATCGTGGACTCCCGGTCGCAGGAACTCACCCGGTACGTTGCGCGCGGCACAGAACTGGTCGAACGCGCGATCGACCACGAACTGCGAACCACCGCTGAGCTGCGGGCCCATGTTCGGGCGCTGTCCCCCCAGCGCACCCTTGATCGCGGCTACTCCATCGCCCAGGGACCCGACGGTCACGTGCTCCGCTCGGCCGCCGACGCCCCGCAGGGCACCACGTTCCACCTCACCCTCGCGGAAGGCGTCCTCGCGGCATCGAGCGAGGGAGCCCTCGCCGGAAAACAGTAAGTTCCGCCGCGGATAGGATGGCTTCATGCAAGAAAACCCCGAGGTTTCAAGCCTCAGCTACGAGCAGGCGCGCGATGAATTGATGCGAGTCGTCGCTGAACTGGAACAGGGTGCATCCACTCTCGAACAGTCGCTCGCTCTCTGGGAGCGGGGAGAGGCCCTCGCTCAGCGTTGCGAAGACTGGCTCATTGGAGCGAAAGCACGACTCGACGCGGCTCGCGCCGCCACCCAGACATCGGGACAGCCCACAGAATGAGCCGCCAGCGCCCACCCCGGGTTGTCGCCGAGCTCGGCCGACCCGAAACTCCCGAGGAAACCGCCGCACGTAAGGCAGAGAACTCCCGCAAGTATCGCGGTGCGAAGACGGTCAACAACCTCGTCTATTCGCTGCTCGTCACGGTGGCACTCGTCGTCATCATCGTGCTCGCTGTTCCGCGCACAGACTCCTCGATGTTGGAAAGCGTCGATTACTCCGCAGTCCAGGCCTCCGCGCAGGAGGCTTATCCGCAGCCGCTGGCCAATCCTGACCTTCCCGGGTCTTGGTCGGCCAACCGCGCGGATGTGAACAAGACCGACGGCGTACAGACCTGGAACATCGGCCTGATCACTCCGTCTGACCAGTTCATCGGTATCACCCAGGGCATCGATGCCAACGAAACCTGGATGGCGCAGCAGCTCAAGAAATCACTCGCGTCATCGACGGTCACCATCGATGGGCTCGAGTGGACCGTTTACGACAACCGCGACAAGGCGGACCGATACGGCAACGTGCACTACGCGCTCGCGACCGTCGCCGGGGACAGCACCTTTTTGGTGTATGGCACCGCGAAGGATGCCGAGTTTGTCACGGTTGCCCAGTCGATCTCCGACGACGTCGCTGCCAATCTGGAAATGGGGAACCGCTGATGCCAACAACCAGACCAACCAAGGCGTGGGAAGTCATGATGCGGGGCAACGCGCGATTCGTTGCCGGGGAGCCACGGCATCCGCGTCAGGATATTGAACGCCGCGAGTCACTCGCCCACGTGCAGAAACCTGACGTCGTGCTCTTCGGCTGCTCAGACTCTCGGCTGGCCGCCGAGATCATCTTCGACAAGGGACTTGGCGATCTTTTCGTCGTTCGAAACGCCGGTCAGGTCATCTCCGACTCGGTGATCGGATCGATCGAGTACGCGGTCGGGGTTCTTGAGGTTCCGCTCATCGTCGTCCTGGGGCACGACGAATGCGGTGCGGTTCGTGCGGCGATCGACTCCATCGCGCCTGAGGCCGAGTCGGTGTCTCCGTACATCGATGGACTCATCCAGCAGATCGTTCCGGCAGTCCGCCGTGTGTCCGGCGGAAACGGGCACGACCCCGCCAGCGTCGACGCCAGCGAGGTCGGCCGCGAGCACCTGCGTGACACGGTCGCCGAACTGCTCGAGCGATCCGAGCTCGTGAGCGACGCGGTCGCCCGCGGAGTGCTTGGCATCGTTGGAGCGAACTACAAGCTGCACGAGGGCACTGCCGTTGCCGACATCATCGTCGGAAACATTTCACCCGCCGACATCACTACCGACTCCGCCGCAAAGTAGCGTCGGACCAACCACGAGGAGACCACAGACAGTGTCAGACACAACCGACTACCGCATCGAGCACGACACGATGGGTGAAGTGCGGGTTCCCCGCTCGGCGCTCTACAGCGCCCAGACCCAGCGCGCCGTCGAGAACTTCCCGATCTCAGGCTCGGGACTCGAGTCGGCGCAGATCGCCGCGCTCGCCCGAATCAAGAAGGCCGCCGCTGCGGCCAACGCCAGGCTCGGCGTTCTTGACTCAGCCATCGCCGAGGCCATCGGCAGCGCGGCAGACGAGGTTATTGCCGGCAGCCACGACAGCCAGTTCCCGATCGACGTCTACCAGACCGGCTCAGGAACCTCCTCCAACATGAACATGAACGAGGTGCTGGCGAGCCTCGCCTCCACCCGACTCGGTTCCCCGGTGCACCCGAATGACCACGTGAACTGCTCACAGTCGTCGAACGACGTTTTTCCGACCTCCGTGCACATCGCCGTCACCAGCGCACTCATCGACGACCTCATCCCGGCCCTTGACCACCTCGCCGTCTCGCTCGAGGCCAAGGCCGAACTGTGGAAGGACGCGGTCAAGTCAGGCCGCACCCACCTGATGGACGCAACGCCCGTCACCCTGGGCCAGGAATTCGGCGGCTATGCGCGCCAGATCCGCCTCGGCATCGAGCGTGTTCGCACCGCACTCCCCCGCGTTGCCGAAGTTCCCCTCGGCGGAACAGCCGTCGGAACCGGCATCAACACCCCGCAGGGCTTCCCGCAGCTCGTCATCCAGTTGCTCCAGGAAGACACCGAACTTCCGATCACCGAAGCAGCCGACCACTTCGAGGCGCAAGCGAACCGCGATGGTCTCGTCGAGGCATCCGGTGCTCTTCGCACGATTGCGGTGAGCATCACTAAGATCTGCAACGACCTGCGCTGGATGGGCTCCGGCCCCAATACCGGACTCGGTGAACTACACATTCCGGACCTGCAGCCGGGTTCCTCGATCATGCCGGGCAAGGTCAACCCCGTCATCCCCGAAGCCGTTCTCATGGTCGCCTCGCGTGTCATCGGAAACGACGCCACCATTGCGTGGAGCGGCGCATCGGGATCATTCGAACTCAACGTGCAGATCCCCGTCATGGGAACGGCCCTGCTCGAGTCGATCCGCCTGCTCTCCAACGCGAGCCGGGTGCTGGCCGACAAAACCATCGACGGTCTCGAGGCGAACACCGAGCGTGCCGCTGCCCTCGCCGGCATGAGCCCGTCGATTGTGACCCCGCTGAACAAGATCATCGGCTACGAGAAGGCCGCGAAGATCGCCAAGCACTCCGTTGCCGAAGGAATCACGGTTCGCGAGGCCGTTGTCGCGCTGGGCTTCGTTGAGCGCGGCGACATCACCGAGGAGCAGTTGGATTCAGCGCTCGACCTGCTCTCGATGACCCACCCGGGCTAGGGCTTCACCAAGCGTCACGAAGCTTCACGACAAGAAAAAACCGGCTGTGCGGGTCTGACCCGCACAGCCGGTTTTTCCGTCTTTGACTACCAGCGGTCGTGGATCGCGGCCCGGAAGTTGGTGTCGTAAATCGAGCGCACGGCGTCGAGGTACTCCTGCGGCAAAGCGCCGGTGGTGCCGGCCGTCGCGTTCGAGGTCGCCTGGGCGATGGACCGGGCTCCCGGAATGACCGTCGAAACGCCGAGCTGCTGGGTCACCCAGGCGATGGCGGCCTGGGCCGGCGTGAGCCCTTCCGGAACGAATGCCGACAGCTCGGTCGCCGCGCGAACTCCGGTCGCGAAGTCCACTCCCGAGAAGGTTTCGCCCACGTCGAAAGCGCTGCCATCGCGGTTGAAGGTGCGGTGGTCGTTCTCGGCGAACTCAGTGTCTGTCGTGTACCGACCGCTCAGCAGCCCCGACGCCAGGGGCACTCGCGCGATGATGCCCACACCGGCTTCGCGAGCCGCCGGCAACACCTCGTCGAGGGGCTTGAGGCGGAACGCATTGAAGATTATTTGAACGGATGCCGTTCCCGGCCGTGCAATCGCAGCCAGCGCTTCCTCGGTGGTCTCGACGCTCACACCGTAGTTCGCGATCGCTCCGTCTGCGACGAGCGTGTCCAGGGCGTCGTAGACCTCATCCGAGGAGAACACCGGAGTCGGCGGGCAGTGCAACTGCACGAGGTCGAGCCGGTCAACACCGAGGTTGCGGCGTGAC
This sequence comes from Okibacterium sp. HSC-33S16, assembly GCF_024171565.1. Lineage (GTDB taxonomy): Bacteria > Actinomycetota > Actinomycetes > Actinomycetales > Microbacteriaceae > Mycetocola_A. The sequence goes on along the minus strand of NZ_JALJZZ010000001.1, from coordinate 404,377 downwards.
CGGTCGGTCCACTCCCGGAACTTCGCGAGTGTGAAGTTCGCGGGGTCCTGCGCTTCGCGCCGCCCCATCTTGGTGGCGACCGTAACGTTGACATCCGGGTGAGCCGCGAGGTACCGGCCAATGACCGTTTCGCTCCGGCCATCCCCATAGACGTCGGCGGTGTCGAAGAAGGTGACGCCGGCGTCCACCGAGGCGTCGAGGACGGCGAGCGCGTCGTTCTCCGACACCTCACCCCAGTCCGCTCCGAGCTGCCAGGTACCGAGGCCGACAATTGAGACAGGACGACCGGTGCGTCCGAGAGTGCGTTGTTCCATTCCCCCAGACTAAGCCGTGCTCCCTGTCAGCACCGGGAAGCACACCACCGTGATCCAGAAGCCGGCCAGGAGGAACGGACCGAACGGGATCCGGCGCCGTCGTCTCGCGTCCGCCACCCCACCTCCCGGTCGCACGAGCACGATCAGCCCGGCGATCGCTCCGGTGCCAAAAGCGATCACGAGTCCAGCACCGGCTGCGGCAAGCCCGAGGCTCCCGAGGCAGAGCCCGAGCACGCCGCCGAGCTTCACGTCGCCCATGCCCAGGCCGCCGGCAACGCAAAGCACCAGGAGAAAGGCGAACCAGCCGGCGCCGGCAGTGAGCGCGCTGAGCGGTTCACGGCCGAGCACGACCGCGTCTGCTCCGACACTCAGCGCAACGATCGGGTAGAGCGGAAGCACGAGGCGATTCGGCAGCCGGTGCCGCTCGATGTCTCCGCGCACGAGTGTCTCGGTGACGGCGGCAATCGCGACCACGGCGATCGCGAGCGGGCGCACACCGACGGCCAGAACACCAATGGCACCGAGGACACCCGCCATCGCGAGGAGCGCGACCAGGTCACGGGCACGAGTGCTCCGCGCTGTGTCTCGATCTCCCGCGAGAATCATGGCCTCACGCTAGCCGGGCTGCGACACCCGCGTGCGGGTTATCCACAGCCCGGCTGCGCGTGACGGCGGGTCAGGCCAGTTCGTTGCCCTCCAGCAGTTCGGTGACGAGGGCTGCGATCGAGCTCCGTTCCGACCGGGTAAGGGTGATGTGTCCGAACAGGTCGTGTCCCTTGAGCGCTTCGATAACGGATGCGACACCGTCGTGCCGCCCCACCCGCAAGTTGTCGCGTTGGGCGACATCGTGCGTGAGGATGACCCGTGAGTTCTGTCCGATCCGCGACAGCACAGTGAGGAGCACATTGCGCTCGAGCGACTGTGCCTCGTCAACGATCACGTAGGCGTCGTGCAGCGAGCGACCGCGAATGTGCGTGAGCGGCAGCACCTCCAGCAGGTCTCGTTCGATCACCTCATCGAGCACGTTCTGCGAGACTACCGAACCCAGGGTGTCGAACACCGCCTGGCCCCAGGGACTCATCTTGTCGCCCTGGTCACCGGGCAGGTAACCGAGCTCCTGGCCGCCGACAGCGTAGAGCGGGCGGAACACCATGATTTTCCGGTGCTGCTGTCGCTCGAGAACGGCTTCAAGTCCCGCGCAGAGGGCGAGTGCAGACTTCCCCGTCCCGGCTCGACCTCCCAACGACACAATGCCGACCTCAGGGTCGAGCAACAGGTCAATGGCGAGCCGCTGCTCAGCGCTTCGGCCGTGCAGCCCGAACACGTCACGGTCGCCGCGAACGAGCTTGAACTCGCGCTTCCCGGTCACTCGCCCGAGCGCAGACCCGCGGTCGGAGTGAATGATGAGCCCGGTGTTGACTGGGAGGCTCTCCACGGCCTTCGACAACCCGACCTCACTCTCGTACAGGTCACTCATCTCCTCAGGCGACACCCGAATGTCCGTCATCCCGGTCCAGCCCGAGTCGACGGCCTGTTCGGCGAGATACTCTTCGGCGCTGAGCCCGATCGACGCTGCCTTCACGCGAAGCGGCAGGTCCTTTGACACCACGGTGACCGCGAGGCCGTCGTTCGCGAGGTTGAGCGCCACAGCGAGGATCCGCGAGTCGTTATCGCCGAGCTGCAGTCCGCTCGGCAGCACCGCCATATTCGAGTGATTGAGCTCGACCCGCAGTGAGCCGCCCTCCCCCACCGGCACCGGGAAGTCCAGTCGCTCGTGCTCGATCCTCAGCTCGTCGAGAATCCGCAGCGCCTGGCGGGCGAAGTAACCGATCTCCGGGTCGTTCCGCTTGCCCTCAAGCTCGGAGATCACCACCACCGGAATGACGATTGCGTGTTCGGCGAACCGAAAGAACGCCTTCGGGTCAGACAACAAAACCGAGGTATCCAATACATAGGTACGCTCGGTTTGCTTTGACGATTGCTCTGCAGCTGTGCGGTGCTCGGTCCTTTCCTGTCGTTGTGATGGTGCTGAGGTTCGTGTCGCGGTCATAGCCACTCCCAGCCGGACCGGGGTCCGGTTCTCTCACACGAGCAGCCACTACCAGTTTCGAGTCGAACTTATGTGGCCGTCTCGATCAGGTGCCGTACCTGATAACTGGAACGCTACGACGCCGGGCGGGCGAGAACCGAACGACACGCTGAAGCCCAGGTTGCGGCGCGGTGAACACTGCCCCCACACCGAGTGTCAGTATGCGACGGCGGTCTGGAACGACACGAGCGCGTCCCGCAGCATTCCGAGCGTCTCCTCGCTCGTCCCCGCGTGCACCGACAGCCGGATCTTGTTCTGCCTGGCCGTCGCTGTGACCCCGTGATTGTGCAGCGACGCGACCAGCAGGCTGACCTGCTCGTCCGGCGGGTCGAGCACGACAATGCCGGCACGTTCGTTCTCCGCGCGAGACGATGCGACCGCGACGCCGAATTCGTCAGCCAGCTCAATCACGTCGCTGACGCGAGACGTCACGGCCTCAGAGATCACCGATATTCCCACGGATGCCACAAGCTCCAGCGAAGCTGCGAACCGCGCTTCGGCTGTCGGGTCCGGGCGCGACACCGAATACGCCGCAGCGCCCGAGGTGGGCGGGGGCACGGAATCCCACGGCCAGTCCTCATCCGTCCCGGTATAGCCGCTGACCACGGGAACCAGGTGTTCCAGCGCACGATCGCTCAGCGCCATAAAGCCCGTTCCCCAGCCGGCACGTGCCCACTTCCGCCCGCCGGAGACCACCACATCGGCGGCCTCGAACGGAGCATCCACAATCGTGAAGCCCTGGATGGCATCGACAATCAGCAGCCGATCGCCGATGACCTGCCGGATACCCTCAATGTCCGCGAGGTAACCGGTGCGCGAATCGACGAGGCTCACGGCCACCGCCGTGATGCTCGGTGTGAGTTGCTCTTTGATGGCGTGAGGAGTCACGCGGCCGCCATCCGTATCGAGCCACACGGGAGTCAGCACGTGCATCGATTCAGCGGCCCGCACCGCAGCGAACGGAAGGCTCGGGAAATCGGCCGCGGAGATGAGCACACTCCCGGTCATGCCGAACATGGCGTGCATGAGTCCCATGCTCGTGTTCGGCTGGGCGACAACCTGCGACGGGCTAAATCCGGTCACCGCCGCAACGGCGGTGCGCATCCGTTCGTCCTGCGCCGCGAATGCGCCGAGTCCGCCGAAGCGGGCGCGCCCCAGCAGTTCGAGCGATACCCGCTGTTCTGCCTGGGCGGCCACCGACAACGGCCCGATGCTCGCGTAGTCGAGGTAACCGGGGTCGCTGTCGAAGTCGGCGAGAAAGTCTGAGAGCTCAGCCACGGGGTACTCCTATCCGCCGAAGCGGCGTTGGCGTCGGGAATAGTCACGCATCGCGCGGAGAAAGTCCACCTCACGCAGGTCGGGACCGAGCGCCTCGACGAAGTAAAACTCGCTGTGTGCGCTCTGCCACAGCATGAAGTCGCTGAGCCGCTGTTCGCCCGATGTACGGATGACGAGGTCGGGATCGGGTTGGCCACTGGTATAGAGGTGCTCGCCGATCAGGTCGGGGGTGAGCAGCTCGGCCAGTGTCTCCAGGTTGCCGCCCTTGCGGGAATGGGTTTCGACGATGCTGCGCATGGCGTCGACGATCTCGGTGCGACCGCCGTAGCCAACGGCGAGGTTGATGTGCAGCCCAGACTTCTGTGCGGTCCGCGCCTCGGCGGCCTCGAGGGTCGCCACGAGCGGCTCAGGCAGTCCGTCGGTGGAACCGACGTGCTTGACCCGCCAGTCGCGGTAGTGCGAGAGCTCTTCGGCGAGGTCGGCAATGATCTCGACGAGGTCGTGGAGCTCGTCGGATGAGCGTGAGGTGAGGTTGTCGCTGGAGAGCAGGTACAGGGTGACGACCTGAACGCCAATGTCATCGCACCATTCGAGGAACTCACGCATCTTGGCGGCGCCCGCCCGGTGTCCGTGCGCAGCCGTCTCGTAGCCGAGCTGCTTAGCCCAGCGACGGTTGCCGTCGATGATCATGGCCACATGGTGCGGCAGGGCAGCGCCGCTCAACCCGCGGCGGATGCGCTTCTGGTACAGGTTGTAAAGAAAGCCGGAACCAGGCTTCGTCCCACTCTTCATCACACAGTTACGTTAGTGCACATTCCGTCAGAGCTTCGCGTGAGCGGCTTGTATTCTGTCTTCTATGTCCGACAACGAGTCACCGCGACCGAACGGTGTCTCCGACACCGCAGACGAACTTCGCTCGCCGCGCACCCCCGCAGATGCTGCCGTGCACGCGGATGATGAGCGCGGTGCCGACCTGCCGAATATCCCGGTCATCGACGCGTCGGTGCCGTCACCGGAAGACGTCAAGCCGACCTGGCGCGGCTGGATCCACGCTGGGACCACCCCGGTGGCGATCGTCGCTGGCATCGTGCTCGTGCTTGCCGCGCAGGGAACCGCGGCCAAGCTCAGCACCGCGGTGTTCGCGCTCACCTCACTGCTGCTCTTTGGCATCAGCGCGCTCTACCACCGGTTCACCTGGTCAGCAGAGGCCCGGATCCTGCTCAAGCGCCTCGACCACGCCAACATCTTCCTGCTCATCGCCGGGAGCTACACGCCCATCGCGATGCTCGCCCTGCCGCCGGAGAAGGGGAACCTTCTGCTCGCCCTGGTCTGGGCGGGCGCCGTCATCGGCATCGGCTTCCGGGTCTTCTGGATCCACGCGCCGCGCTGGCTCTACGTGCTGCTGTACATCGCCCTGGGCTGGGCCGCTGTGATGTACCTCGTCGACATCTTCCAGGCCAACCCGACCACGATGACCCTCATCATCGTCGGTGGATTGCTCTACACCGGAGGCGCGGTGGTCTACGCGCTCAAGAAGCCGAACCCGGTGCCCGGGCACTTCGGGTTCCACGAGATCTTCCACGTGTGCACGGTTCTCGCGTTCCTCTGCCACTGGACCGGGATCTTCCTGCTGGCCATCGATCCTGTCTACCACGTGGGCTAGAGCAGGATCGACGGCGTCAGCGAACGGACCGCCGGGCGATCAGGACGCTGTGTCGTCCGACATCCGCTCAAGAACGAACACGGGGATTTCGCGGTCGGTCTTCTCCTGGTAGTCCGAGTACGGCGGGTACGCGGCAACGGCACGCTCCCACCACACGCTCTTCTCCTCGCCCGTGACCTCGCGCGCGAGGTAGTCGTGCTTCTCCGGTCCGTCCTGAAGCTCAACGTGCGGTTCCTTCAGCAGGTTGAAGTACCAGACCGGGTGTTTCGGTGCTCCGCCCAGAGAGGCGACGACCGCGTATGCACCCTCGTGCTCGACCCGCATGAGCGCGGTCTTGCGGAGCTTGCCCGATTTGGAGCCAACACTGGTGAGCACGATGACGGGCAGCCCGCGCAGTGTGGTGCCTTTCGTCCCTCCGGAGCTCTCGTAAAGCTCCACTTGCTCGCGAGCCCAGTCAGCGGTTGACGGTGCGTATTCTCCGGTCAGTGGCACAGCTCTCCCCTCGGTGTCTTCCTGCGCCGCCGATTCGGCAGCGCTTAACCAGAGTAGTAGTCGCCACCCGGTGAAATGCCTAGCATGGGGCTGTGCACGCGTTGCCGGTCGAGGAACGAGTCGACGTCCTGGTGGTGGGCGCCGGCCCCACCGGGCTGATGCTTGCCAACTGGTTGCAGCGCTCGGGCGTGGACGCTCTGACGGTGGATTCCAAGCAGGGACCCACCCGCGAGTCGCGGGCGCTCGTCGTGCAGGCGCGAACCATGGAGATCTACGATCAGCTCGGCGTTGCGGATGCCGTCGCCGCCGAGGCGTTTGCCGCACGGCGAGTGTCACCCGGCTTCGAATCGCACTCGTTCGGGTCGGTGCCGGTCGGCCAGTTGGGTACCGGCCTCACACCGTTTCCCGGCCTCTTCGTGTTGGAGCAGTCGCGAACAGAGCGCATCCTCGGCGAGAACCTCAACGCCCTGGGCGGTTCTGTTCACTGGAGCACGGCGCTCGAAGACCTGGTCGACGACCCGTCCGGCGGCTGTATCGCGACGGTGACCGGCCCGGACGGTACCCGGCGCATCCTCGCCCGGTACGTCGTCGGCGCCGACGGCGGTTCGTCTGCCGTGCGGCGACTCCGCCGGATTCCATTCACGGGAGTCACAAACGAGCACACCTTCTATGTCGCTGACGCCCACGACGTTGCGGGAGTTGAGGAGGATGCCGTCACTCTCCGTTTCGGAACGGATGCATTTCTGCTGGCGTTTCCGATGGCATCCGGTTCTCATTTTCGATTGTTAGGAACTGTTCGGCTGTCTGACCACGTCACGGAGGTGAGTGAGCGCTCGGCGCGAGCCAAGATGCGCGAGGTGTTCGGGGTCGAGTATGGCGCGACCACGTGGTTCGCGACATACCGCGTGCATCACCGGGTCGCCGACCGCTTTCGCGACGGGGCTGTGTTCCTGGCCGGGGACGCCGGCCACGTGCACTCCCCCGTCGGCGCTCAGGGCATGAACACCGGCTTGCAGGACGCCCACAACCTCGCGCTCAAGTTCGCCGATGTGCTCGCTGGGCGGGCGAACGCGGAGTACCTCGACCGGTACGACGCCGAGCGACGGCCGGTGGCACAGCGGCTCGTCTCGACAACGGATCGGGCGTTCGGGCTGGTCACGTCGGGGACCGGCACCATGCAACTCGCACGCCGGGTGCTCGCCCGGTTGCTCGTTCCGCTCCTGGTGCGCGGGATTCCACGCCTCCCGCTCGCGCCACGGCTCTTCGGCTATCTCTCGCAAATTCGCATTCACTACTGGATGAGCGACGCTTCGAGAGAAGAGGGCCGTGGTCGACGCGGCCCGGTCGTGGGTCGGCGACTGCCGTGGACGGGCGAGAACCTTTCCGCGCTGCGTTCAACACGCTGGCAAGTGCACGTCTACGGCCCATTCGACGCTCGCGCCGCCGTGCGGTTCACCCGGCAGCTGCCTGTCGAGTTTCACGCGTTCGCGACACCGGGTCGAACCCGGCTTCGGCCCGGTCGGTACTACCTCGTGCGTCCCGATGGGTTCGTGTGCGCGGTCGCGGATCCGGCCCAGGCAGCCAGCTACTTCCGGAGTGAACTGATGGCCTGGGGCGTGGATCCCGACGCGTTGGAATCGCCGTAACCATTACCGGCCCGGGAACTCGGTTCCGTCGCCGTTCTGCCGGGGTGCGCCCGGATCTTGCGGAGTGCCAGACGCATCGGTCCGCTGTGACTCAGCCAGCTCGTCCTGCAGCCGCTCGTCGATCTCGGCCTTGTAGTTCACCCGGCACTCCGCGCTGGGCGCCAATGAAGGAATGTGAGTGTGAGAACCGCCATCGGCGCGACAAGTTCGATAGCCAACGTCCGCTGGAGGTTTGCGACCATAAGATCGTCGGCCCGACGCTCAGCGGAGCGCCTCAGGCCCAGCCGCTACCCGACTGGACTGCTGCCATTCGATGGCGAGGGCTGAGAGTATTGGGTGGCGGCCTTCTGGCGGTGATCTGGCGGCCCACTGGCGTCGTAGTGGCGTGGTGTTGAAGCATGGTCGGAGCAAGCATGGGGTCTATGAACAAGACACGAATAATCGAGCTTCGACAAGCCCAAGGTTGGACCCAAGAACGACTCGCAACCGAGAGCGGTATCGGACTCCGAACCGTCCAGCGCCTGGAAGCAGGAGAAGATGCGAGCCTTGAAACGTTGTCGCTTGTGGCGGAGGCCCTGCGAGTGTCGGTCCGAGATCTCTTCTTCGCCATTGACGACGCGGGGCTCATCAGCCGCGTCGATTCTTTAGACAACCGCACCCATCAGCAGCAGGCCGCCCGTGATCGGATCACCGGTGCCTGGCGATGGCTCTACATTGGCATCGGTGTTGTCCTGACACTGGTCAGTTTCACCTTCGCACAAGGATTGGTCCTGTTCCTGGGCTACTGGATCGGCGGCACAATGATCTTGCTTGCGATCCGCAGGCTCTACCTGGAACCGCACCTCGATGAGAAATATCCCCTTTCGCGTGCGAGATCATCTCGCCGCGCGCGCCGACAGACGCACGACACGGCACAACCACCCTTGAATGATCAACTTGCCTCTCGACAAAAGCAATAGCCCCGTTGCACGACACTTTACGGCCGGTGTCCGCCACATGGGTGATCGGATAATCACGTCGCCATCACGCGGAGCCAGAAATCCCATAGAAGCAGGGGCGCCGAAATACATCGGCTGTGTGCCCGGGCACGGTACGGCTTACGGAGTGCCCGGGCAACGACACGGTGAGGTTGTTGTTTAGGTGTCGTCGTGGTTAAGCGAGGTCGACAGTTCACGGAAGGCATTCGCCTGAGCACGAAGGTCATCGCTCTTCTGCTCTGCGGTCTGGACAGCGTCGGCTCCGGCGAGCCACCGCAGCGGCGGCTCCGCACGGTCGATGACGGTAATCAAAGCTGCGGCGAGCTTCGCAGGGTCCCCACCCTGCTTGCCGTTCATGCCTTTCCACCCTTCGATTGTCGCGGCGGTGCGCTCGGCATAGTCGGGGATCGACAGTTCCGGCCACAACGTTGAGGAGCCTTCGACAAGCAGTTCCGTTCGGAAGAATCCGGGCTCCACGATAGTGGTTCCGATCCCGTACGGGGCAAGGTCGAGCCGGATGGATTCCATCCAGCCTTCAAGCGCGAACTTCGAAGCGCAGTAAGCGGCGACGAACTCCTGACCGACCAGGCCCGCGGTGGAGCTGAACGTGACGACCTGGCCGCTGCGTTGCTTGCGCATGACCGGCAGGACGGCGCGGGTGACATTCAGCGGGCCGAAGAAATTCACATCCATCTGGTGGCGGAACTGCTCAGGGCTGATCTCCTCGAAGAACCCCGCGTAGAACAACCCAGCGTTGTTCACGAGCACATCGATTCGACCAAAACGCTCAACAGCGGCTTCGACAGCCATCCGCGCGGCACCCTCATCGGTGATGTCCAGGGGCACGGCAAGGAGATTCTCCTGCTCCCCGAAAACCTCTGTGACGCGGGCGGCGTCTCGAGCTGTAGCGACAACCGAGTGGCCGGCGGCCAAAGCCGCGTTGACGATGTCGACGCCCATCCCCCGCGCTGCGCCGGTGATAAGCCAAACTTTGCTGTCACTCATCGGTGACTCCTTTCCTGTCGGTGATTCCAGTAAAGGCAACTTCGTACACGCGAGGCAGTCCCTACCTATCCGGTTAATACCAGGGACCCCCTAAAGGCCGTCCGCTGACGTACCGTCGAGGAATGGACAGTTCTAACGACATTCGGGAGTTCCTGATGACTCGCCGCGCCCGGCTGACCCCCGAGAAAGCTGGACTCCCTAACTTCGGGGGTCGCCGCCGCGTCACCGGTCTGCGCCGTGAAGAAGTGGCCCTGATCGCCGGAATCAGTGTGGAGTATTACACCCGCCTCGAACGCGGCAACGCCACCGGAGTCTCCGAATCGGTCCTCGATGGCATCAGCCGCGCTCTGCAACTTGACGACGCGGAGCATGCGCACCTGCACGACCTCGTCAGAGCCGCGACCGCCAGCCCAGGCGCGGCCCGTCGTCGTAGCTCTGCAAAGGCGGCGCAGATCTCCCCGAGTGTCCGCCAGATGATCGACGCGATGAAAGACGTCGCCGCGGTTGTTCAGAACGGCCGGGGCGATATCGTCGCCGCCAACAGCCTCGGGCAGGCCCTTTATTCTCCGATTTTCGAGCAGTCGCAGCGAACACCGAACTTCGGACGGTTCGTGTTCCTCGACCCGAAATCACAAGACTTCTACCTCGATTGGGAAGAAGCCGCGCGGCAAACCGTCGCGTTGCTTCGCAGCGAGGCTGGCCGTTCCGCACACGACCGCAGCCTGAGCAACCTCGTCGGAGAGCTCTCCACCCGCAGCGACGTCTTTCGCACCCTCTGGGCATCGCACAACGTCCGCGAACACCGCACCGGTTTCAAGGAAATTCATCACCCAACGGTCGGGGACATGGCTCTGTCATTCGAAGGCCTTCAACTCTCCAGTGCACCAGGCCTGCTACTGCTCGCCTACACAACTGATCCCGGCTCCCCCTCACACGAAAAACTTCAACTGCTCGCCAACTGGGCAGCAACCATCAACACCGATGAATCTATCCGCGACAGGGTGCAACCCGATCCAACCGCTTAGTAGTGGGGTCCGGTAAGTGTTCCTCTGAATCGTAAGGCCGTCTCTGGAAGTGCCCCAATGACCGGTCGGTGAACGGAACAGGAGATCTGGACGGCAGGGTTCACCCGTCGAACTCGTGTATCGAGACGAGCTGAGCCCCAGGCCCCAGCTGCCCTGTGAGAGCATCATCACAATCCGTATCGGTCCATCGCCACGACGTTCGAGTCTCGAATCCGATCGCAATTCTTGAGCAGGTGAACACAGAGTTCGGTCCAAGATACGGACCTGCTGGGTTGGCCAAAGTGTCAGCTTCGACATCGCGAGGTCCGGAGGTGATTAGAACATCGAACGAAATACCCGGGGTGTGTTCCTCAAGGTTGTGGATCACAGCGCCCCCGTTCACCAACGAAAGAGATTCGAGACTCGATTCGTCGCCGTCCCAATAGTTGCCCGCGAGTAAGTTGTCTTCGCTAATGCCGTGCGCAAGATCCTCGGTCGCCATCCCTTCGACCGCGCCGACAAGAGAGCGGCCGAACGGATCCTTGAAGGCGGCAACCTGCCGCCACAAGGTTCCGTCGACATCCTGCGGCGCACACCCGGAAAGAGCACCGACCACGACAACGATCCCAGCCAGAGCAAAGAGCCGAGGGCGGGGTGGATTCATATCGACAACCTATCGCGCATCGATTCACATGTTGCTCGGCTCGATGCTCATTGGCAGACCATTGCCGAAAGCGAGGACTCGGCCTCGAGATGGCGCCGCCTTAGAGTCGCTGGCTAGCGAACTCGGCGCGGCGCCGAAGACGCGGGTCGCCAGCAGCCTTCTCGATCAGCTAGTGGTGTGGCTGTAAGCTGCGCCGGGGTGACAATCTCACGCTTAGGCAGGCTATGCACCTTCGGAGTGGATCCCGTGACGGAACCGTTACCGGCCCGGGAACTCGGTTCCGTCGCCGTTCTGCCGGGGTGCGCCCGGATCCTGCGGAGTGCCAGACGCATCGGTCCGCTGTGACTCAGCAAGCTCGTCCTGCAGCCGCTCATCGATCTCGGCCTTGTAGTTCACCCGGCGTACCCGGCGCTGCATGTCGATGATCAGGAGTACAACGACCACGGCGATCAGGAAGATGATCGCGAATCCCCAGACGCCCGGTGTGACATCGTCGGCGTCCACCCCGGTCGGGGTGGGCACCGGTGTGGCGGCAAAGCGCCACATCGCATCCGTCACAGCGTTAAATCCGGCGATCATTCCGTGTCCTCAATTCCGGCGAACAAGTCGCTCTCTGTGTCTTCTGTCGGCACCAGGCTGCGGGCCAATTCGAAGTCTTCGAACGGCCAGGCTCGCCGCTGCAAATCATTGGGCCAGAAGAAGAAGCTGGAGTCACCTGCAACCTGGCTGGCGTGAGCCCGGAGCGCGGCGTCGCGGGCCTCGAAGAATTCGCCAGCGGGAACGTGCGTCGTCGCACGGACAGGGCGGTCCTTCATCCACGTCAGCATCTCTCCGAGTTGTTCGGTAAGCGGTGAGTCAGGCTGTTCGGCGAGCAGCGTGTCGGCGTTCGCCTTGATGCGCTGGTAGTTGAAGACGTTGTCGTAGTAGAGCTTCGACACCTGCCACGGCTGGCCGGCGTTCGGATACACGGTGGCGTCGGAGGCCGCGTCGAAAGCGGCAACCGAGATCTGGTGGCAGCGAATGTGGTCGGGGTGCGGGTAGCCACCGTTCTCGTCGTACGTCACCATGACCTGCGGCCGGAACCGACGAACAATGCGCACGAGTGCCTCGGCGGAGGTGCTGAGCGGAATGGAGGCGAAGGAGTTCAGTGGCAGGCTGCCATCGTCGTTGGCCATGCCGGAGTCGACGTAGCCGAGCCAGCGGTGCTGGATGCCGAGGATGCGGGCGGCCTCCGCCATCTCGCGCCGACGAAGTCCGGCGATGTCGCGCTCGGCGTGCGGACGGTCGGGAAGCGCGTCGTTGAGGATGTCGCCTCGTTCGCCACCGGTGCAACTGACGACGAGAACTTCGACGCCTCGAGAGGTGTAATACGCGCTGGTCGCTGCGCCCTTGCTGGATTCGTCATCCGGATGGGCGTGGACCGACAGGAGCCGGAGAGTCACGATGTCGCCTGCGTCTTCCCTGAGTGTGCGTGCTGGCTCTCGTCCGACCGTGAGCCGAGAAACGATAACCTTGTACCTACAGACTAAACGGTTGTACGGATGAGGATTGATGGTTTCGGACAGTTCGCGCGAGCCAGACATCCTCGACGCACGATACGGCCGCTCCAAACGATCGAGAACCCAGCAGAAGCGACTCGGTGTTGTCGCCGCCGCCATCTTCGCGGTTGTACTCGTGGCGTGGGTGGTCTGGGCCGGACTCGATGCGGGCGGCTCCAACATGGAGGCGAAGGACATCGCACACTCCGTCACCTCCGACACCTCGGTGGACGTCACATTCCAGCTCTCCGTTCCCGTAGGAACCCCCACCTACTGTGCGGTCCAGGCACTCAACGATCGCTTCGCGGTCGTCGGCTGGAAGATCATCGACGTGCCAGCGTCTGACGCGTTCAACCGCACGATCACGGAGTCTGTGAGAACCACGGAACGTGCCAGTACGGGTTTGATTTATCGTTGTTGGCTGGCCTAAGCTCTCCTGATACCCGCAAACGGGTATGTGACACGCCCTGACGCAACCGTCAGGGCGTCCGTTTATGTAAGGAGTTCGCCATGGCTGCAGAGACGACGCAGGTCATGTTCCTGACGCAGGAAGCGTACGATCGACTCGCTGCCGAGCTTGCGGAACTGTCCACGGTTGGCCGCGAAGAGATTGCCAAGAAGATTGAGGCCGCTCGCGAAGAGGGCGACCTGAAAGAAAACGGCGGCTACCACGCTGCCAAGGATGAGCAGGGCAAGCAGGAAGCCCGCATCCGCACGCTCACGCAGTTGCTGCGTGACGCCACCGTGTCCGAGGCCCCCGAAAGCCACGGAGTCGTTGAGTCCGGAACGGTCATTACCGCTGACGTCGCCGGTGGCGAGGAAGTCTTCCTCCTCGGCAACCGCGAGATCGCCGCAGGATCCAACATCGACGTTTACAGCGAGCAGAGCCCGCTCGGAGGCGCCATCCTCGGCCTCAAGGTCGGCGAATCGACGACATACGCTGCCCCCAACGGCAAAGAGATCTCGGTCAAGATCCTCAAGGTCGAAACCTACATGGGCTAATCGCCCGCTCGGCACAAGAGAAACGCATCGGACCGGAAGACCGGCCCGATGCGTTTGTCGTTTAATCCTCGACGATGTGCGGGTGGTACCCGGCCGCGCGCAGCGTCTCGACGACCAGGTCGCGGTGTTCGGCGCCGCGGGTTTCCACGCTGAGTTCCAGCTCGACTTCACCGATTTTGAGGCCGTGACCGTGCCGGGTGTGCAGCACCTCGATGACGTTGGCGTTGGCCTGTGCGACGAGTTCGGAGGTCCTCGCCAGCTGACCGGGGCGATCGGGCAGCGGGATGCGAAGGGTGAGATATCGATCGGATGCCGCCAGGCCATGGCTGATCACCCGTTGCATCAGCAGGGGGTCAATGTTTCCACCCGAGAGCACCACAACGGTCGGCCCGCTTGGCGTCACCTTTCCCGCAATAATGGCCGCGACGCCGGCGGCCCCGGCGGGCTCGACGACGAGTTTGGCGCGCTCGAGAAGGACGAGCAGGGCCTTCGCCATGTCGTCTTCGCTGACCGTGGTCACCTCGTCGACAAGGTGACGGATGATATCGAAGTTGACGGCGCCTGGGCGCCCCACCGCGATGCCGTCGGCGATCGTCGGCGTGATGGGCACGTCGACCGGATAGCCGGCGTCAAGGGAAGCCGGGTATGCAGAGGCGTTGGCTGCCTGCACGCCGATCACTCGCACCGTTCGGCCTTCCGCCGCGGCGCGCTGCTTCACCGCGGCTGCGACTCCTGAAATGAGTCCACCGCCGCCGATCGGCACGATGACTGTTTCGACAGCGGGTACCTCGTCGTAGATCTCGAGGCCGAGCGTGCCCTGGCCGGTGATCACGTCGATGTGGTCGTACGGCGGGATGAAGATCGCCCCGGTCTCTTCCGCGTACTCGGCAGCAGCCAGCAACGGCTCTGCCACCGTGTGGCCCCGAAGAATGACTTGCGCGCCGTAGTTCTTGGTGGCCTGCAGCTTGGGCAGCGGCACGCCGACCGGCATGAAGATCGTGGCAGTGATGCCGAGTTCGCGCGCCGCGAAGGCAACGCCCTGGGCATGGTTTCCCGCCGAGGCGGCAACCACTCCCCTGGCTTTCTCCTCGTCGCTGAGCTGGGCCATCCGGTTATAGGCGCCCCGGATCTTGTATGAGCCGGTTCGCTGTAGGTTCTCGCACTTGAGATAGACCGGCGCCCCCAGCAGCTCGGCGAGGTAGCGCGAACTCTCCATCGGAGTTTCCTGGGCGACACGGCTGACGAGAACGCGGGCCGCCTCCAGCTGTTCGAGGGTGGGACCAGCGAGGGAGGTTTCAGGCATCCGGGTCGACCTTGTCTGTGGGGGTTGGCGTGGCGGGGGCGGGCTTTTCTCGTTCGGGGCGCGGGCGTCTCATCCGGCGTTCGGCCGGCACCATCTGCCAAATCATGCTGTCGAGAACGAGTGGGGTGCCCGGCGAAGAGATCCGCCATGCCCCGGAGGAGATATATCGGGTCATCACATTGATCATGGCTGCGACCGGCACGGCGAAGAGTGCGCCGGGGATGCCGGCCACCATGCTGCCCGCTGCGACGACGAGCACCACGGCGAGCGGGTGCACCTTGACCGCCGCACCCATCAGGAGCGGTTGGAGCACGTGCCCCTCCAGCTGCTGCACGAACAGCACGACGCCGACCATGATGAGCGCGATGACCCAGCCGTTGTAGACGAGCGCGATGAACGCCGCGATGGTGCCGGTGACGACGGCTCCGACGATCGGGACGAACGAACCGAGGAAGACGAGAACGGCGATCGGGATAGCGAGCGGCACACCGAGGATCGCGGCTCCGAGCCCGATGCCGAGCGCGTCGATCGAGGCAACGAGTATCTGGGTGCGGGCGTAGTTGGTGAGGGTCGACCACCCGGCGCGACCGGCGCCATCGATGGCCCGCTGGGCCTTCTTCGGGCTCAACCGGACGAGCCAGCGCCAGATGCCCTCGCCGTCGATGAGAACGAAGAGCAGGCAGAACAGGGCCAGGAACACACCGGTGAGGGCGTGCCCCAGGGTGGTTCCGATCGATAACGCACCGCTCCACAACGCAGCGCTGTCTTCTTGAACGCTCGTCATGACATCCGCGATGAAGCCATTGATTTGCGTTTCGGTGACCCCGAACGGTGACTGGAGCAGAGCCTGGCGAAGCTCTCCAAACGACTCGACGGTGCGGGCTCGCACCTCGCTGAAGTCACGGGTGATCTGCCAGATGGCGAGCCAGAGAAGTCCTCCAACCACGGCGACGGCGCTGAGGATGGCCGCTGCGATGGCGAGTCCGCGCGGCCAGCCGTGTCGAACCAGCACGGTGATCAGCGGAGTGAGCAACGCCGACACCAGAACGGCGATGAACAGCGGGATGACGATGAGTCGCAGTTGGATGACGATCAGTACGATGACGGCGATGGCCGCGACGATGACCAGGAAGCGCCACGCCCACGCGCCAGCGATGCGCACCCCGCGCGGAACGTCGTCATCGTCGAGCTCTGGTTTCGCGGGCTCCGACGACTCCTGGGTTGGCCGCGAGAACGCTCGCTCCCACCACGTTTTGTCTGTCGACTTCGGCACCGCATTAGTCTATGCCGCGCCGTTTGCTCCCACAGGAATGCATCTGGTGTCGGAGGTTGCCGATACCCTTTCCCGATGAACGACACTCTCTCGCCTGCCCTGGCGCGCCGGGTCGCCCTCGCGGCGCAGGGCTTGGGTCGAACCCGCCCGGCCACAGTCGGAACCCGACAGCTGCACGGCCTCGTCGACCGGCTTGAGGTGCTGCAGATAGACTCGGTCAACGTCTTTGAGCGCAGCCACTACCTGCCCGTTTTCGCTCGGCTCGGAGCCTTCGATAAGTCACAGCTCGACCGACTGACCTTCAGCCCCGGACGATACATCGAGTACTGGGGCCACGAAGCGACGCTCATGCCGGTCGAGAGTTGGCCGTTGTTCCGCTGGCGGATGAAGGCGTTCCGGCAACGGAGCCTCAGCGACCCCGACAGCTGGGCTCACGCGCACGGCCCGTTCCTGCAGTGGCTGCGCGACGAGCTCGCCGAAAAGGGTCCGCTCGCCGCGAGCGAGGTGGAGCATGATGCGAATCGGCGCACCGGTCCGTGGTGGGGCTGGTCCGACGTCAAGATCGGCCTGGAGACCCTGTTTCGCTGGGGTGAGATCGTCTCGGCGGGGCGAAGCGGCTTCGAACGGCGATACGCGCTTGCCTCCCAGATCGTCCCGGACGACATTCGTTCGCGAGAGATTGATCGAACGGATGCCATCCGCGAATTGCTGAGGCGAGGTGCGGTCGCGCACGGGGTCGGCACCCTGGAAGACCTTGCCGACTACTTCCGATTGCCCATCGCTGACGCCCGCGTCGCAATCGCGGAGCTTGAGGATGCGGGCGAGGTTCTCCCGGTCACCGTGCTGGGCTGGAACCGCGGCGCTCGGCCCCGACAGGCATGGCTGGCCCGAGACGCCCGGAAGCCGCGATCGATCGTGGCCGACGCCCTGCTGTCCCCGTTCGACCCGGTCGTGTGGGCTCGGCCCCGCGCCGAACGGTTGTTTAACTTCCGGTACCGAATCGAGATTTACACCCCTCGGCACAAACGTATCCACGGCTACTACGTCCTCCCGGTCCTCCTCGACGACACCCTCGCCGCTCGCGTTGATCTCAAGAACGATCGGCAGGCGAGGGCCCTCAGGGTTCAGGCCGCGTGGCTCGAACCGGGCGCCCCCGAGAACACCGCGGAACGTCTCGCAGCTCTGCTGCGTCGCACCGCCGAGTGGCAGGGGTCAGAGCGCGTGGTCGTCGTTGACCGCGGAACACTTGCAGCGCCGCTCGCATCGGCACTGGGCGTTGCGCTCACTGCCGATGGGGACTACTCCCCATAGTTCCGCGTATTTCCGCGCCTCTCGTGGCCCCGATTCGGGTGTCAGCCCTGCTAGGTTGGCTTCGATCACATTCAACGAGAGGTAGAAACTTCCCCATGGTCACGGATGACAAGACACCAGAATTTCCCGGGGGCGACAGTTCGGTGCCGGGCGATAACGAGCCCAACTCCGCAACACCGCCGGGTGACGGCGCGGTAATTGATCCCGCCTCACAGGCCTATTCGCAGGGCTCCAACTATGCCCAGAACGCCTACGGCCAGGCCCCGGAGAACAGCACTCCGGCACAGCCGACCGATGGGGCCGATGCAGCAGCTGCGTACACGCAAGGGGCCTACACCCAAGGGGCCTACACCCAAGGGGCCTACACCCAGGGGGCGTACACCCAAGGGGCCTACACCCAGGGCGCGCACCCCCAGCCCGGACAGCCCAACCCCGGCAACCCGGCATCACAGCAGCCGTACACCGCCGGTGCCCCCGGCGCGTACGCGCAGGGAGCCGGCTACCCTCAGGCCGGCGGCTATGGCGGGCCGAACGGTCCCGGATTCCCGCAGAGCGCGCCTCGCCCTCCGGTGAACCCAGCGAAGAAGAAGAAGATCATTCTCTTCAGCTCCCTCGCGGCCGGACTTGTTCTGCTGCTCGTCATCGCAATCGTCGTGATCAACGCCGTCAACACCACTCAGTACGGCCCCGAAGCTACGGTGAAGAACTACCTGACCGCAATCAGCCAGGGCAGAGCATCCGCGGCTAACAAGCTGGTTGACCCGGGAGTGTCCAAAGACGCAGCCGCTCTTCTCTCCGACGACGTCCTCAAGGAGTCCAAGGAACTGATGAAGAACCCGAAGATCACCGACGTCAACACGCGCGGTGACGCGGCTCAGGTCGAGGTCAGCTACAGCATCGACGGCACCGTCTTCGACGGTGTCCTCCAACTCAGCAAGGATGGCAAGCAAGGCCTCTTCTTCGACAAGTGGAAGATCGATAAGCCCCTCCTCGCGTCGGTGTACGTGTACACCACCGAGGGAAGCCTCGTCGCGGTGAACGGCGTGGACGTCGACTTCGGGAAGAACTACGAGCTCGCCGCCTACCCGGCTGCTTACGAAATCGGTGCGCCGGAGAGCAGCTTTTTCGAAGCCGAGGCACAGACGTTCGTCGCTGCAACCGGATCGAAGGCCACCTACGACTCCATCGACCTTGAACTCACGCCGACGCAAGAATTGACCGACGCCGTCCAGGAGCAGGTCAACGCCCACCTCGACACCTGCGCCGCGCAGACGGTTCCGAACCCCGAGAACTGCGGGCTCCGCAGCCTCTACTACTTCGACTTCAGCGGAGATCCCGCCTTCTCCTACAAGGTCGACAAGTACCCGGTGGTCACCGTGGATGAGTCGGGGGCCTACTTCGACGCCAATAAGGGCCAGGTCACCGGAACAGCGACCGGTGAGCTCTCCTACCCCGGCGGACAGGGCAGCGCTGTCTACACCTGGGACGACTGGACAGTCCGAGGAAACATCGTGATCGACGGTGACGCGGTCACCATCGAGGACATGTACTAAATCGACAGTCCTGTCGCAGACGACAGCGGGGCGAGCCATTCGGCTCGCCCCGCTTTTTTGTGCGTTCGACGGTTTAGAACCCGCCGCCGATCTCGCGAAGACGAGCGACACGATCTGCGATCGGGGGGTGGGTGGAAAAGAGACGCTCAACCTTGCCCGGCTTCGCGGGGTCAGCAATCCAGAGGTGAGCCATGGAAGAATTCTGCCGCCTCATCGGTCGCCCATACGCCTGCAGTTTTTCGAGCGCGCTGGCGAGAGCATCCGGGTACCGCGTCGTCATCGCGGCAGTCGCGTCAGCGAGGTACTCACGCTGACGAGAAACAGCCAACTGGACGAGGCTTGCGAGCAACGGGGCGACGATCATCGCGACGAGTCCGAAGATCAAGACAATCGGGTTACCACCGTTGTTGTTGTTGCGGTTTCCTCCACCGAACCACGCCAGGCGAACGAACATGTCGGCGATGAAACCCACGGCGACGACAAGCCCGAACACGATCATGGACACCCTGATGTCGTAGTTGCGCACGTGTCCCATTTCGTGCGCCATGACCCCCTCAAGTTCGGAGTCGGTCAGGATGTCGAGCAGTCCGGTAGTCGCGGCAACCGAGGCGTGCTGCGGGTCGCGTCCCGTCGCAAAGGCGTTCGGCGCCGGGTCATCGATCAGGTACACCTTCGGCATCGGGGATCCGGTCGTGATGGCGAGATTTTCGACGATGCGATACAGGCGCGGGTTGTCGCGCTTCTCGATCTGGCGGCCACCGCTCACCGCGAGCGTCTGGCTCGCCGCGAAGAAGTACTGGATCACGGCGTACAACGTGGCGCCGACGAGGGTGAAGATCGCGATCGTCGGGCTGTTGTAGACGTAACCGGCCAGGGCTCCGAGTCCGCCGATGATCAGCAGAAAGAACAAGATGATCAACACGGTGTTCACCTTGTTCTTGCGGATGGCCCTATACATTCAGTGTCCTTTCAGGAGATACAACAAAGGCCCGAGCGCGCCTATCGCCGCGCCCGAGCCTGTGAGAAGAAGTTGTTTCGCTGTCGCTAGAACTGCACGCGCGGCGGCTCGGCGATCGCTGCGTTGTCGGTGACCTCGAAGAATTCTCGTTCGCTGAACCCGAGGTTCTTGGCGATGAGGTTGTTGGGGAACACCTTGATCTTGGTGTTGAGTTCGCGCACGCCACCGTTGTAGAACCGGCGCGATGCCTGAATCTTGTCTTCGGTGTCGACCAGTTCGCCCTGGAGCTGAAGGTAGTTCTGGCTTGCCTGCAGCTGCGGGTATGCCTCAGCGACGGCAAAGATAGACTTCAGCGCTTGCTGCATGTGATTCTCTGCAGCCGATGCGTCGTGCGGGCCCTGCGCCGATAGCGTCTCTGCCCGGGCGCGTGTCACATTCTCGAAGACAGCTTTTTCGTGTGCCGCGTAGCCCTTCACAGACTCGATGAGGTTGGGAATCAGGTCAGCACGACGCTTCAGTTGGACCGTGATGTCGCTCCAGGCCTCGTCGACGCGTACGTTCAGTGACACCAACGAGTTGTAGGTGACCCAGAAGTAAATGCCGACGATAACCGCCAGCGCGACGATGATGAGTACAGGAATGAGCCATTCCATGCGTGTGCTCCTAAGTTTGCTAGCGGGTTCGAACTCTACGGCCCATTCTAGCGGCCGGGGCGCGCGCCGGACCGGGACGAGAACCCCTATTCAGGGCAAACGCTCGGGACCCTCAGTGCCCGAGCACGCGATCGAGGTAGGGGTTACTGAAGAGGCGGCGGGGGTCAAGCCGGTCACGTGCCGCGAGAAAATCGGCGAAATGCGGATATTCGCCTGCCAGCCCCGTGGCATCCTGTGTATGCATTTTTCCCCAGTGCGGACGCCCACCGTAGCCGCGCAGGATCGCCTCAACGGCCGCGAAGTAGGCGGTCGGCCGCTCGCGGTAGTACCGGTGGACGGCGATGTATCCGGTGGGCCGGCCGTGTGCCGTTGAGAGCCACAGGTTGTCAGCTGCCGCGAACCGGACTTCGAGGGGAAAGCTGATGCGCCAGCCTCGGCTCCCGATGAGCGCTTCGATGTCGCGTACCGCTGCGGGAACGTGTTCGGCCGGGATGCCGTACTCCATCTCCCGGAACCGTACAGTGCGCTTCGTCGTGAACACGCGGTGCGAGAGGTCGGTGAAACTGCGGTTGCCTGTGAGCTTCTCGGCGAGCCGGTTGACCCGCGGAATGAGTGGCGGCACGACAACTCCGGTGGCGCAGGTGACGCGGTACAGTCCGTTGGCGAGCACGGAATCGTCGATGAACCGCGATACCGGGTTGAGCGGCTTACGTTTGGCGCCGACCGGCAGTCGGGTGTTGGTCTTGGTCAGCGCGGTTCGGGTGTGCGGGAACCAGTAGAACTCGAAGTGATCGGCCGTGCCAGCCCGCTCAAGCGCCGTGTCGAGGACATCATCGAGCGGCTCGGGCTGCTCAACCGCCTGGAGGAGGAAGCGGGGAACACACTGCACAGTCACCTCAGCGAGGATGCCGAGGGCGCCAAGCCCCAGGGCGACGGCGGGCAGCAGTTCGGGAGACGCCTCGTCGTTCACCTCGAGCAGGTCGCCGGTCGCGGTCACCATCACCACGCCGCGTACCTGGCCGGCGATTCCGGTGAAGCGGGCACCGGTGCCGTGGGTGCCGGTCGACACAGCGCCGCTGATGCTCTGGGCGTCAATGTCGCCCAGGTTCTCCATGGCGAGACCGTACGGCGCGAGCAGGCGCGGAATCTGGTGCAAGCGGGTGCCGGCGAGGAAGGTGACCAGGCCAT
Organism: Okibacterium sp. HSC-33S16; assembly: GCF_024171565.1. Classification (GTDB taxonomy): domain Bacteria; phylum Actinomycetota; class Actinomycetes; order Actinomycetales; family Microbacteriaceae; genus Mycetocola_A. The sequence goes on along the minus strand of NZ_JALJZZ010000001.1, from coordinate 382,466 downwards.
CGCTGGTCGGCTGGCCCACGATGCCGACAAGGTCTTCAAGCTCGAGCTGGATGCCGGGCGCAATCGCGATTCCCGTGAAGGAGTGGCCCGCGCCGACCGCCTTGATCGGGATGCCGGATCCGGCGGCTGCCCGAACGGCACGCTGCACAGCCGCCGTTGTGCGCGGGCGTTCAACCCGCAGCGGGCGCACCTTCTCGGTACGTGCCCAGTTGTGCCACATCGCCCCGGTTGCCGTCACAGGAAAGCCTTTCCTTCACCGCGGTAGGTCGGCAGGGTGTCGATGACCGTGCCGTCGTCCACCACGGCGAACGCGTTGAGGTGCTCGCTCAGTTCACCCGACTTGGTGTGCCGGAACCAGACCCGATCACCGGGTCGCAGGCGAACGGCAGCCTTTCCGACGAGTGGTGTTTGGACTTCACCAGCCATTTCTCGCGGCACCATGTCGAGCCCTTGGGGCCATGCCACCTGCGGGAGCCGGTCGCGCCCCGGCGGGCCGGAGGCTGTCCATCCGCCACCGAGCACGGTTGCCGTGTCTTCGCGGGGCTTTCGCACGACCGACAGCGCGAAACTCGCGGCGGGCGCCGGCCGAAATTCGCGGTAGTTGTCGAACAGGTGGCCACCGAACAGGCCCGAACCGGCGGCGATTTCAGTGACCGAGTCGTCAGCGCTCGTGCTCTCGAGCGACCCGGTGCCTCCCCCATTGACAAACTCAAGCTCACAGACCGAGCGCACGGCCTCGACGGCTGCTTTCCGCCGCTCGGACAGCTCGCTCACCGACTGTCTCTTGATCCACCGCATCCCGGCCGAGTAGGCCGCTCGCGACCCCACGTCGTCCACAAGTCCCGCGATCTGCGCTTCGTACGCCATCATCCCGACGAGCGTGAATCCGGGGCGACGAGTGATTTCCCGGGCGAACCGCACAGCGTCGTCAGCGGTGAATATCGGCGAGCGCAGAACGCCGATATTGCCGAGGGGAGGAGCAGCGCGCCACGAGGCGTCAAGTTCGAGACACAAACGGATGCTTTCGCGATCGCCAGGCGGAATGCATCCGTCAATGAAATCAAGCTGTTCCACCGAGTCGACCATGATCGTCACTCGAGAGGCGAGCCGTTCATCGGTGGCGAGCCGGATGAGACCGGCACGGTCGGCTGTCGGATAACCGACGACGACGTCGTCAACTTCTTCTGCGAGCCACAGTGCCTCGGGAAGGGTGAAGGCCAGGACTCCCCGGTAGCCGTCGGTTGCGAGGAGCGCATCGATGACCGACCGCACGCGGATCGACTTGGTGGCGACTCGAATGGGTTTCCCGGCTGCCCGACGCACCATGTCGTGGGCGTTGAATTGCAAGGCTCCGAGGTGCAGAACGCCGAGCGGAGTTTCGAGGGCTGCGGTGGAGGCATCAAGTTCGGGCCAGAAGAGCTCGGGCGTCAGCCACCGGGCGGGGGAACTCGCCGCGCGCCCCTGTGCCGAGAGTGCAATAGCCATGGTGTCCTCCGCGTCAAACTTAGTATGACCACGCGGCGTGGCTGGTGAGCACATGCCCTGAGAAAGGCCCCCGAATTGGGTGTAGTGGTTGACTTACGCGCTTTCGCCCCGTGGAATGGGAGGAAGGTGGGGATCTCGGCACAGCAATCGGGGGGCTCGTCGGCGTTGCCGACAGGTCTTCGTCCGCGCGCCGCCACGCGGATTCAGCGTCGACGCCGTCCTGCGCTTCTCTCGGCGATGCTGCTGGCGCTGCTGGTGATGGCCGCACCGACCGCGGCCTCCGCCGCGCCGACGCCCACTCCATCACCGCCTCCGGTGTCATTCACCCCTGAGCCCGTGACCATCACGTCGCCCGTCTCCGATGAGCTGGTCGATGCCGTTCCGCTGACCGTCCGCGGCACGAAGGCAACGGGCGCCTCGGTGCAACTCCATGTTGGCGATAGCGGCAACCCGGTCTGCCTGGTCCCGGCGAGCGACAAGACTTCCTTCAGTTGCACAGTCACGTCTCTCCTCCAGGGATCGTCGGTTCCGCTCACCGCCGTCCAACTGCTCGACGGTGCCGAAACCTCGACGGCGACATCGCCGATCCGTGTTCTCCTTCCGCCAACCATCGCCCTCTCCGCAGCGGGGGCATCAAACGGTTTTCTGCAGGGCACCGGGTACCCGGGGGCAACACTGACTCTCCGCAGTTCGGCGGGGGCGACATGGACGGTGACTGTCTCCGGGACGGGCAGTTGGGTGTACGTTCTGCCGCAGGGCGTTCCCAGTGGTTCTCTCCGACTGACCGCGACGCAGAGCACTGCGTTCAGCGGGTCAGCGCAATCACGGGCGAGCGCTCCCGTGCAGATTTCGCTGGACCGTGACGCACCGGGTGCACCATCGATCACCACGCCGGTGCCCGACGGAGCAATTCCTGCCGGGAGCACCACCTACGCTGGGATCGGAGAGACCGGCGCAACGGTTACCGTCTTCGCGGTCACAGCGTCAGGAATCGACATTCAGCTCTGTGCGGACGTACCGGTCACCAACGGGCGCTGGAGTTGCACGGGAGCCGCCGTCCCCGCCGGGGGCGCCACCATCACGGCGTATCAGCGTGACGCGGCGGGAAACACCGGCGCAGGCAGCCCACCGTTCAACGTCCTGTTCACGGGACCGACGGCGTCACCCTCCCCCAGCCAGAGATCAACTCCCCCTGACGAGCAGCCCGCCACACCGGCTGCCCCTCCGGCCGCGCCGCCGCCATCCAGTGCAGCACCGGCGCCAGGCGCCGCTGTACCACCCGGCGGGAATTGGGCCGAACGCACCCCGTTCACAACGGCGGTGCAGGCCGCGGTCGGACCCGGCGCTGACTTCACCTGGCTCCGGGCGGTTCTCTTAGCCGTCGCCGTTGTGGTGCTCCTGTTGGTTCCCGCCCGGATGGTTGCCACCACCGTGGCGCGGCGGCGACACTCCCCCGAAACTTTGCGCGCAGCACTGACCGGGCGTAATCGAACGCCCACTCACGACGATCCGGCTCCTCTCCTCGCTGCACCGGGAAACGTCGCCCGATCGATCATCGCTCTGAGTATTGCGGGAGCTCTCGAGCTTTTCGCACGCCCCGTTGACGGACAGCCGGTGTATCTCCGTCTCTTCGTGGCGTCTGTTCTCGCCCTCGTCCTTGTGAATGCTGCCGCAACTTGGGCTCCCGCCAAGTTCGCCGCGTGGCGAGGCTTCGACCAGCCACAGCAGCGACTGTCGATGGTCGCGTTCCCGGTCATTGTCGCTGTGGCGCTCGTCTCCCGCCTCCTCGACCTGCAGCCGGCCTTCCTCTTCGGGCTGCTGTTTGTCGTCGCCCTGCCGAACAGTAGTCGGGCGGATCGAGGCCAGTTGGGCCTGTCCCGCATCGTCGCGGTTTTCACGCTCGGTTTGGTCGGGTGGCTCATCACGTCGCTCATCGGAACGCCGGTTGGCTTCGTTGATTCGTTCGCCGCGGAGCTCATCAACATCGTCGCCATGACGGCCCTCGGTTCGGCAGCGATGATGATGGTTCCTTTGGGGAAGCTCAGCGGCCGAGCCGTGCTCAACTGGTCACGCCCCGCCTGGTTCGCCACCGCCCTCGTCATCTTCACCGTGTTGTTCGCTTTCCTCAGTCCTACCGTCGATGCGTGGCAGGGCCAGGTCGCGACGCTCGTCATCCTCATCGCCGTCGTTGGATTTGCCGCTGTGGGAATGTCGCTCTGGGTATGGCGGCGAATGGTGTCGCCGAATTTGACGGTCAGCTGACCTCGCCCGCCGGTGTCACCGGTCGACGGCAGAATGGATACATGTTCATCGTGCTCGGCGGGTCGCCCAGCGGTCGAACGACCCTCACCGAGCTGAACGCGGCCGGAGCCACCGTCGCAACCGAGTCGTTGTCACGGCCCGAACTCCTCCGCGAAGTAGCCCGACGCGAACCAGAACACCCGCGATGGGTTTGGGATGACACCTCACAGTGGTATCCCGTTCTATTGGCAGCAGGACTCGCCGTCGAACGCTGCCATGACCTGCGACTCTGTCATCGCATTCTGCGATTGGCGGAGGCGGCGCGAGACACCGAGCTTGCCCGGGCTCAACCGAATGCATGGGATGACGCGCCTCTCGAGCAAACCGCGTCCGGAACCGCTCTCTTCGACGACGTCGCCGACCTGGCCGAAGCGTCCGATGCTGGTTCTGACCCCGGAGCTCGTGATCCGATCGCCGAATTCACCCTGCAACGAGCAGCCCTCGACGCCGTGGCGGCAGGTTCCCCGACAGCTGCTTCCCGGCTGCAGCTGCTCCTCGCCGCCGAATCCAGCGGCGCCCTCATCGCCGAGGAGATGCGCGCTCGGGGTTTGCCGTGGAGCACTGCCGTGCACGACGCCGCCCTTACCGAACTGCTCGGCCCACGACCGCAATTCGGCGGTCGCCCGCGCAAGCTGCAGGCTTTCGCTGACTCTATTGGTGAGCTGCTGCAGGCACCCGGGCTCAACCCTGACTCACAACACGACCTCCTTCGTGCCCTGAAGCGCGCCGGTCTTTCCGTAACGAGCACGAGTAAATGGGAACTCCGGTCGCAGAAGCACCCCGTGGTTGAGCCGCTTCTCGAGTACAAGAAATTGTCTCGGCTGCATTCAGCCAATGGCTGGGCCTGGATGGATGCCTGGATTCGCGACGAGCGATTCCGCCCCGAGTACGTGGTCGGTGGCGTCGTCACCGGGCGCTGGGCCACCCGCGGCGGCGGGGCCCTGCAACTTCCGGCACAGGTGCGCGGGGCCGTGCGTGCCGGTGACGGCTGGACGCTGGTGGTCGCCGACGCCGCCCAACTTGAGCCGAGGATCATCGCGGCCATGTCCCGGGACGAAAAGATGGCAGCCGCGGGACGCGAGGGCGACCTGTACCAGGGCCTCGTGAATGCCGGCGTGGTCGACACCCGGCCACACGCCAAGCTCGCGATGCTCGGTGCGCTTTACGGCGCGACCACCGGCGAGAGCGCACGGCTCATGCCCAAGCTCGCCCGTGCATACCCGCGAGCCATCGGGCTCGTCGAGCATGCGGCTCGCACCGGCGAGCGTGGCGACCAGGTCAGCACCTGGCTGGGGCGGAGCTCACCGACGCCCGGCCCCACCTGGCACGCCGCCCAGCGTGCGGCCGCGGAAGCTGAGGCCACCGCCGTCGACGAACGTCGCGCCCGCCAGCTCGCCCGCGATTGGGGCCGCTTCACCCGCAACTTTGTTGCCCAGGGCACCGCCGCCGAATGGGCACTGTGCTGGATGGCCGGCCTTCGCATCCGGCTCCGCGCCCTCGCCGACGAACGCGGCGAACCGCACTTGGCCTATTTCCTTCATGACGAAGTCATCGTTCACAGTCCTGAGGACCTCACAGACGCAGTAACGGATGCCATTTCCGCGGCCGCTGCAGACGCCGGACGATTGCTCTTTGGCAGCTTCCCGGTGAATTTCGCCCTCACCATCGTCGCTGTGTCGAGCTACGACCAGGCCAAATAACTCACTCAGGGCTTCCGGAACAGGATTTCCACCGGTGACAGCACGCCCGCTTGCACTGCGGCGAGAAGGTTGCCCACCCTCATGCCGCTGTCTGGACCGAGCACGAGCGGAAGCCCGAGACGAGGCCGCCCGGGAGCGTCGGTACCCTGGGCCGCCGCCCGCTGCATCTTCGTGAGGAATTCGATCCCGAGTTCGCGCCGGTCCCGGGTACCGTCGACCACGAATCCGGCCGCGCGACCTAGATCTTCGTAGTCGCCGGGCGTCGCCAAGAACGAGATATCGGCGGTTGAAGCCCACGGCATCGGGTAGGTGAGGTCGCCGTCCGCTGTGCGCATAATGTCGAATACGGCGAAGACGCCGCCGTCGGTAAGCACTCGGAACGCCTCGGTGAACAGCGACGACTTGTCCTCAATATTCATCCCGACATGAAGGAGCGTCGCCCGATCAAAGCTGCCCGCGTCAAACGGAAGATCGAGAGCACTCGCGACCGCGAACGTCGCCAGCTCCCCCAGACCGCTGCGTGCAGTGAGGGATGTGGCCGTGTGAACGAATTCCTCCGTCACATCCACCCCGACGACATGAGCACCAAATTGCGATGCAAAGAGTCGCGCGGGCCCACCGATGCCGCAGCCCAGGTCGAGCACCCGAGTGCTTCGGCTGATACCGGCAGCCTCGGCAAGCTCGTGGGCAGCCACAGCGCCGCCCACGTGCAACTCGTCTGCGGGAAACAGGTCGACCGGATCGAACTGCTCGGGGTCCACGCCGGCATCGCGAAGTGCACCGAGAAGCACTTCCTCGAGCCGACCCGAACTGTAGTGTCCCGACACCGCTGCTTCAAGATCCATTGTGTTCTCCCTGACGTGATCAGTTCCGGGCGGCCTGCGGCTGCGCGGATTCTTCCAATGCTCGGATGAGCGATTGGGCGTCGTACGGCCCTATGTGCCGTTTGCCGTTCACGAAGAACGTCGGAACCGCTGTGATGTCCATCGCTTCGGCGTCGAGCATGTCGTCTCGAACCCGAGCGGCGACAGCTGCCGACTTGAGATCGGCCTCAAACCGTTCCACGTCAAGGCCAAGGTCCTGGGCTCGACGAATGATGTGAGACGGCAGCTGGTTCTCCTGGTCGGCGAACAAACTGCGCTCGAACTCGAAGAACATACCCTGCAGAGCCGCGGCTTCTGACGCTTCGGCTGCGGCCAGGGCGTTGGGGTGGTAACGGGTCAGCGGGGCGTGCCGCCACACGTAACGCAACCGGTCCCCCAGTTCCCGATGGACCTCTTCGACGGACCCGGTCGCTTTCAAGCAGAATCCGCACTGGAAGTCGCCGTACTCAACAAGGGTCAGTGGCGCATCAAGCGCGCCATAGATGTGGTCGCGAGTGGCGTCGACCGGGCGCTCAAGCGTTCGGCCGAGTTCCTGCGCCGGTTTTACAGCATCGGAAATCCGGAAGATCAGCGCCGCCAGAAGGAACGCGACGATCGACGCGGTCAGCACGCCGACGCGAGCTTCGTTCTGTACCGCCTCATCCTCAATCGCGAGATCGACAATGAAAAGGGAAATCGTGAAGCCAATTCCACACAAAGCACCGCCGCCGGCGATGCGTTCCGTCGTGAGGCCAGGGCCGAACTCGCCAAGTCGGAAGAGCCGAACAAGGGCGGTCGAGCCGAAGACACCGAGGAACTTCCCCACAACGAGTCCGACGATGATCCCCCATGTGACGGATGACGTTGCCGCCGCAGCAAGAATGTCACCGTTCAATCGCACCCCGGCATTCGCCAGCGCGAAGAGCGGCAACACGACATAGGCAACGTAGGGCGCGTACGCAGACTGGAGTCGCTCATTGATCGAGATCGACTCACGCAGGCTGTTCGCGGCCGCTCGGGCGTACTCCGTATTCGGCGACTGGCGAAAGGTCCGTGCAAGATCGAGGGCATGCTCGACCTCCCGGCGGTCGGGCCGGTAGACCGGCACCAGTAAGGCGATGGCCACGCCGGCCAGGGTCGGGTGCACACCGGATCCCAGGAAAGAGAGCCAGACGACGATCGACAGTGTCCCGTAGATGAGGCCGCGACCGCTGCGGAGGTAGCGGGTGAGGAAGATTCCGGCGAGGCCCACTGCCGCGACAATGAGCGGAACCGGATTGAAGTTTTCTGTGTAGACGAGCGCGATGATGCTGAGCGCTCCAATGTCGTCGACGACCGCGAGCGCAAGAAGAAAGACCCGAAGGCGGCCGGGCGCTTTGGGTCCGATGAGGGCGAGAGCGCCGACCAGGAAAGCCGTATCCGTGGAGATCACAATTCCCCACGCGTTCTCGTACCCCGACCCCGAGCTCACGAGAACGTAGAGCAGGGCGGGCAACGCAAGACCAGCGACCGCAGCAAGCACGGGAACCACGGCGCGGGACCACGTGGTGAGTTCTCCGATTGCGAACTCTCGCCGAACTTCGAGTCCGACTGTAAAGAAGAAGACGGCCATGAGCGCATCGTTGACGAGCGCGTGAAGGGTGAAATCCAACCGGAGGTCAGCGACGCCGAGCGTCACGTGGGTATCCCAAAAGCCGTGGTACGAGCCGGACGACAGGTTCGCCCACGCAATCGCCAGCACCGTCGCTGCGAGGAGCAGGAGCGCGCCAACGCGCACCTGCCCCATCGCACGAATGTACTCAGCAACCGAGCTCCGCTTCGCACCGGTGTCGACCTCTTCGGGGTCTGGTGACCGTTCGATGATCGTGAGGTTCGGCATGCGCCCGTCCTTTCCGACAGTGTCGTGGTCGTCGCCCCGTTGCGTCGCGGATGTGCTCAGTTATAGACCCGCGACAGGTCGAGCGCAATGATCACGCTGCGCTGTAGGCAACTGCAACGTCCAGCACCCAGACCACGCCGAATTGGTCTTTCAACATCCCGTAGGCGGGCGAGAAGAACGATGGAGACAAGTCGTCGATGATCGTCGACCCGGTAGTCAGCTTGTTCCAGAGCTCGGCGATTTCCTCCGCTGAGCCTCCCCGAACCGAGACGAACATCGATTTGTCGCCCTGGTCATAGGAGACGCTTGCCGGGACGTCGTAGGCCATGATCTGGAATCCGTTCTCGCCAATCACCTGACCGAATTTCACCTGCTGGGCCTCATCAGGCGTCTCAACGCTGTGGGCGTCCTCATTGGTCACGATTACGCTGTGCCCGCCGAAAACGGACTGATAGAACTCCAGGGCGGCTCGCGCATCGCCGCGGAAGTTGAGATGGGGAGTGGTGGTGACAGGCATGTTTTGCTCCTTGGTTGCGCCCGGGTCGATCCCGGTGTAGCCACCCTCCCAGCAGTACAGGACAGTTTCGGTCCGCTTTTCTATTTAGACTCAAAGTCATGTCATCGACGTCCCGGCTCCTCCTCTTACTGTCGTTGCTGCAGACGCGACGGGACTGGCCGGGCGCCGTCCTGGCAGATCGGCTTCACGTCACCGACCGCACGGTTCGCCGAGACGTCGATCGACTCCGCGAGATGGGATACCGCATCCACGCTTCGAAAGGGCCGGACGGCGGCTATCGCCTGGAAGCGGGCAGCGCGCTTCCGCCCCTGCTTTTCGACGACGAACAGGCCATCGCCTTGGCCGTGGTACTCCAATCAGCCGTAGGGTCCGGGGCGGACATCGAGGAAGCAGCCGTCCGGGCTTTAACGACGGTAAGACAGGTGATGCCGTCACGATTGAGACACCGACTTGATGCGCTCCGCTTCACGACGCTCGCCGCCCAGCCCGATAGTTCGACGCGCGCTGACCCGCATGTCTTGCTGTCACTCAGCACTGCCATCAGAGACCACGCCATCCTCCGGTTCGACTACGCCCGCAGTGGCAGCAGTTCACCGCGGCGAACCGAGCCTCATCACGTCGTCATGGCGAACGGGCTGTGGTATCTGGTCGCGTGGGACCTTGATCACGACGATTGGCGGCTGTTCCGCGTCGACCGTATTTCGCCCAAAGTTCCCGCCGGACCCCGGTACTCCCCTCGCGTCGTGCCCGGGGGAAACGTCAGTAACTACGTCTCGGCGAAATTCAAGGGGGCCGCGAACACGAACGCCTGGCCATGCATCGGCACTGTGATCCTCGACCTCCCCGCAGGCAGCGTCATACCGTTCGCCGGAGACGGCACAGTCGAGGTCATGGGCCCCGAGCGCTGCCGTCTCCGAGCCGGTTCCTGGTCATGGACGGCGCTGGCAGCATCGATGGGACGCTTTGATGCACCAATGGAGGTCGAGGATCCACCCCAACTTGCCGACGCCTTTCGCCTTCTCGCCGACCGCTTCGCGCACGCGAGCGCCCCCTCAACGCACCTCTCGAAGCACTGACCGGACGGACGTCAACAGGACGCGGTACGCAAACGTTCTTAGCGCCAGTCTCAGCGGATCTTCGTCCCCTTGAACGCCTCTAGGCGGCAACATGAAAGCAACCGAGTCCTCTCCATATTGGGAGGCGCACGGCCCTTCGGTCATGCCTGCTCCAGGCATATGCTCCGGTGCATGAACAAACAAATCATCAGCACTGAGAATGCACCGCGCTCTCCGCTTTACAGCCAGGGCGTGAGAGCAGGTTCGGCAATCTACCTCTCGGGAATGGTTGGGATCGATCCGGCAACCGGGGTGCCCGCCGGGCCATCGATCCAGGATCAAACCCAGCAGGCGCTGCGTGCCTGCGAGGCCATCCTTCACGCGGCCGGAAGCACTCTTGCTGACGTCACGCTGGTCACGGTGTTGCTCGCTCAACCAGAGGACTTCATCGGGATGAACGAGGCATACGCAGCCTTCTTCCCAGACGCTCCTCCGGCCCGTGCCGTCGCTCGCCTCGGACCGAACTTGCCAGGCATCCTCGTGTCGATTGTGATGACAGCGCATACAGACAGTTGACTGCAACACAGGACAGGTAGGCCAGGTCGTTCTGCGATCTCCAGCAGTGCGGAATCCATTGAAGTTCGCACACCGTCCCTCAAACGACGTTCCGGTCCGGGGACGTCCGGCATGGGAACGAGGCGACGACATTCCGGCGTCAGCGGATCCAACGCTTCCGTGTCCCGTAGAGCGTTCCTGCAACTGCTGACGTGCCGCTCAGGGACGCGGGGAATGCACCGGAGCACGACGGCCACGCGACACCCATACGCGGCCTACATCTCCCCGGTACCCCAGCGCGCGAGCGCCATAATCGCCTCGCGCAGCGCGAGGCCGCGATCGGTCAGCGCGTAGGCTCGGGTGTTGTGTCGGAGGGGCAGCCGGTACAGTACGCCAGCCGCTTCGAGTTCGCGCAGGCGGGTCGCGAGGATGTTTGTCGGCACTCCGAGGTCGCGCTGCATGTCGCCGTAGCGCTGCGGCCCTTCGAGCAGCCGCTCCACGATGAGCAGGGCCCACCGGGCTCCGATGATGTCGAGGGCTTTTGCGAGGTCGCTCACTCGGTCGGGTCGGTGGCCGGCTTCATCCAGAACGGTGAGTAGTGGTAGCCATCGGGGTCGTCGAACTGGCGTTGGTACATGAAGGGGTAGTCGTCGGTGTCGCCGATCCGGCCCCCGGCAGCGCCGGCACGCTCGACCATCTCGTCGACCGCCTCGCGGGTGGCGAGGTTGAACGACACCGTGACCTTTGAGGGGGTGTTGGGTCCGCCGATAAGTTCCTCGACGCCGCCGACGCTTGCATACATCTCACGGCTCCCAAGCATGACGAACTGCTCGGGCGCGATCGCGAAGCACGAAACGTTATGATCGGACATTTCGGTGTTGAGGGTCCACCCGAGGGCGGTGTAGAAGGCGGTCGCACGGTCGACGCTTTCGACCGGGCAGGTGATGAAAAGGCTCATGTGGACACACTTGCAAAATACAAGTGCGGCGTCAAGCCCCGGCGTGCACTTTGTTGGTCAAGAACTGTCGACCGCCTGCCGGGGAGCGCTCAAGCTCCACGAGCGCTCGGCGTGAGTCGGTCGCGCAGCGGCTCCAGAGGAGCGCCCGAGCGTGGACACTAGTGCGCGCAGGGGCGCGCGCCCCTATGGTGAGGCAAGAGTGTTCGCCTCGAGAAATGGAGGTCCGATGACTGTGGAGAATGCACGCATGCCACGTGCTGAACTCGTGTACTCGCGCAATGAGCGGTGGCTAGTATCGCGGGTGTGTAACTGGTCAAGGGCAACGTCTTTCGCCGAGATTTTCCAGCATCCCGACGGAGGCGATTGGGTTCGGGTCGGCGGTTACGCCGCCGGAGACAGTGCAGCGGCGCACGAGTGGGCGGCCCGGTTCGCAGACCTCGATCATGAGAACATCGATACGCCTGCGCTGCCGGAGCCTGTGGAACCGCCCGACCTGGACAACTACCGCGGACGGATAACCGTCGCATCAGCGTCGCGACAGGGGGCTATGCGCCTCGTGCCCGGATGGCTGGGCATCAGGATAATCCAGCAAATGAAACGACGAGAACACGCTCGGGCGGTCGCCGCCATGTATGGGCGCCCTGCTCGATAGCTTTCCCGTGTGGCGCTGAGAGTGTCCCTCAGACGCTCCGATCAAACGCACCAATAACTGAGCGGTTTATCGGACCCCAAGAAACGTTCCTTCCATGAGGCCCGCCAGCGTCGCCCATCACTGCGGCGCCGCCAGATACTGCGCCTTGCCGGATCACCGCCAACGACGGCCGCGATCGGACGGATGTGCTTGTCAATGAATGAGTACCCCCGGTGGGACTCGAACCCACACTGGAGCGATTTTAAGTCGCCTGTCTCTGCCATTGGACTACGGGGGCGTGCCTCTCCAGCTTATGGGGATGAACCCGCTGGGATGAACACGGCTGATATCAGAAGAGCCCGGCCCAATGGGCCGGGCTCTTCATCACGAACCTACTTCGAGGCGGCGACAGCCTCGGACTCGGCAGCAGGAGCTACCTTCTTGGTCGCGCGAGGCTTCTTCACCACCGGCGCTTCTTCAGCCGGCTTTGCGGCGGGCTTCGGACGAGACGCGAATTCCTCGAAAGCGGAACGCGGGGTCTGAACAGCAGTGATGCCGACGATGTCGCGACCGAGGAAGAAGTTAGCTACCCAGCCACCAACAACCCGAAGCTTGCGCTCCCAGCTTGGCATGGCCAGCCCGTGGTATCCACGGTGGGCGAGCCATGCAAGGGATCCCTTGATGGCAATTTTTCCGGACTGGAAGACACCGACGCCGATACCGAGGCCGGCAACAGCACCCATGTTCTTGTGCAGGTATTCCTTCGGCTCTTCCCCGCGGAGGACGGCGACGATGTTCTTCGCCATGAGCTTGCCCTGACGGACAGCGTGCTGCGCGTTGGGAACACAGAAACCACCGACACCGCCGCCGGACAGGTCCGGAACGGCGCTGATGTCTCCAGCGCCCCATGCGTCGGCGATGATTTCGTCCGCGGTACCGATACGGAGGTCGGGGCGCACGACGAGGCGACCGCGCTCTTCGACCGGGAGGTCGGTGTTGCGAACGATCTGGGGGTTCGCCATGACGCCGGCGGTCCAGACGATGAGATCGGATTCGAACTTCTCGCCAGTGGAGAGCTCGATCTTTCCGTCAACGGCCGACTGCAGCTGGGTGTCGAGGTGAACGAGAGCGCCGCGCTCGGCCAGGTTCTTCAGAACCCAGTGGCTCGTCTTGAGGCTGACCTCAGGCATGATGCGTCCCATGGCCTCGATGAGGTGGAACTCGACGTCGTCGAAGGACAGCTGCGGGTAAAACTTCAACAGCGAACTGGCGAAGGAGCGAAGTTCAGCGAAAACCTCGATACCAGCGAAACCGCCACCGACGACAACGAAGTTGAGCAGACGCGCGCGCTCGGGGCCGGCGGGGAGACTGGCTGCCTTGTCGAAGTTCGCGAGCACACGGTCGCGGATAGCGACTGCTTCCTCGATCGTCTTGAGGCCGATGGCCTGATCTGCCACACCGGGGATGGGGAAGGTGCGCGAGACAGCGCCGCCGGTAACGACGACGATGTCATAGTCAAACTCCCACGACTCGCCGACGGCCGGAGTGATGGTCGCCTTCTTCTCGGCGTGGTTGATGTTGGTCACCTTCGCGGTGATAACCGTGGTCTTTTTGAGGTGGCGACGCTGCGCAACAACGGCGTGGCGGGCCTCGATCGAACCTGCCGCGACCTCGGGGAGGAACGGCTGGTACGTCATGTAGGGCAGCGGGTCAACAACAGTGACTTCTGCCTCGCCACGACGAAGCCACTTTTCGAGCTTCCATGCTGTGTAGAAACCGGCATAGCCGCCGCCGACGATAAGGATTTTTGGCACGGTGAGAATTCTCCTACTGAGGGTCGCAAGGACTCAAACAGGCTACTACTTCTGAGCCACCCGCTTGATCTGCCGGGTGGCGCCTATGGCACCGAGCACTACTAGGGTAGCAGTTCCGAGAAAGACGGCGAGCGGAATGCTCACATAGAGCAGTGACTCGGTAGTCGGCAGGAACGGATTGTGCGCATCGGCCGAGGTCTCGAGCGGCGGCAGAGTGGGCACGCTCCCTTCATCTGTGGGGATTTCGGGTGGTGCAGCTTCCGCCTTGCGGTGCTGGGTGATCCACGCTGCGAGGTCCCCCATCGGATTTGCGTCGACCGTGGGAACATCAGCGGTAACGGCCCGGCTGGCGTTGACGTAACCGTACCCGTAGATCGGGCTTGGTACCGCTGTCTGGTCCGCCGCCGGCGTCGCGGTTGCGATGATGCGGTTGATCACGTTTGCGGCATCCATGTCGGGGTATTTCGCTCGAACCAGCGCCGCGATACCGGCGACGATGGGCGAAGCGCCACTTGTTCCAGCCCACGAGACGTAGGTGCCGTCGGGCGAAACACCGACAAGCTCTTCGCTGGGCGCGGCGACCGCAAGAGTGATTCCCTGGCTCGACGCGTTCCAGCTTGCCGCTCCGGCCGGGTCAACACCCGCGACAACAAGGACACCTGGGATGGTCGCCGGCGCACCGATTTGCTCGGTTCCACTCCCCCGGTTTCCGGCGGCTGCCACGACAATCACGTCGTTTTCGTTGGCATACGAGAACGCTTCGTCCCAGCTCTCTGGCCAGTCGAGCGTATTTGTCGTCAGAGACATGTTGATCACGTCGGCACCGTTATCAACTGCGAAGTGAATGGCATCCGCAATTTGATCGGCAAAGGGAAGGGTGGAGCCGCTCGACTGGAACCCGACCGAGATGGAGATGAGGTTCGCTTCGGGAGCAGTGCCCAGCACTCCGTTGCCGTCGCCGTTCCCACGACCGGCAGCAAGGGACGCCACCCAGCTTCCATGGGGGTTCTCATCGGCGCCTCCGATGGGAGTGCGCCCGTCAGCGCTTCCGACACCCGACGCGTCGTGCCCGGCGACAACGGCACCGTTGAATTCGGCGGGTCCGTTGGCGATGCCTGTGTCGATGATCGCAATGGTCGCGCCGGCGCCACGCGTCGTGTTCCACGCCTCGGAGACGCCATAGTTCGCGAGCCAATACTGAGCGTCCCGAACCGGGTCGGCGTGCGCTGCGGTTGATCCGGCCGACACCGTGCCGAAAACGAAGAGTGTGGCAAGGGCTGCTGGCAGGATGCGGCGTCTCGAATGCACGGAGTTACCTTCCGGTTGCGGCCTCGGCCGAGTAGTCGGCGCATTCGCAGATGTCGGGGCTCCACAGTGCGCGCTCAAGCGCCAGGTCGCCGATGGGGTTCACACCGGGGCCCGCAGCGAGCGCATGACCGACCAGCGCGTGGAGGCACTTCACCCGAACGGGCATGCCGCCCGCCGAGATCCCGGCGATTTCCGGAACGACTCCGACACTCTCCCGATCCGCGATGTACGCCTCGTGAGCGGCCGCGTAGCGGTCCCGCAGCTCAGCGTCAGCCTGAAGGAGATCGTTGTACTCGCCCATAACGAGTGTTGCCTCAAGGGTAGATACGGCAGCAGTCGCCGCGGGGTGGCTGAGGTAGTAGAACGTGGGAAACGGCGTACCGTCTGTCAGGCGCGGGGCCGTGGAGACCACGGTCGGCGCACCACATACGCACCGGGCGGCAATGCCGACGACGTCTCGCGCGGGTCGGCCCAGCTGGGCGGAGACGATGCGAATGTCTTCGTCGGACACGGGCCCAAACGGCGGAGTAGTCATTGACCTATTATCCCTGACCGTCGCCGGAGACCACGTCTGCGTAGCCGGCGTTGACCAGCGACCCCAGCATCGACTCGGCCCAGTTGATCTGCGTTTCCTTGAGGCTGTCGCTGACCGGCGCCTCGTCTTCACCAACGACCCCAGCGTCGACATCGTCGATCACGATGAAGCTGATCTCACCCGGGTTGACGTAGTAGAGGCGGTCGCGGGCCTGTGTCATCACGAACGTGCTGTCGTTCCAGCGCTCGCGCTCATCCCGGATGTCGGCGATATCGGCCGAGCTCTGATCCACCGACTCCTGCAGAGCCGCGATCTGCTGCCGCTGGTCGATGTACGCCTTGAGGTTCGGGCCGACCACGATAACCCCAAGAACGACGACCCCCATCATAAGGAGCGAAAATCCTGAGAAACGGATGCCGCGAAGCCAGTTTCCAGCCTCGCTTTCCGCTACGGGGACACCCGGTTGTGCTGCGCCACGCTGAGCGCCCCTGCGTGTGGGGTGTGGTCGCTTAGCCACGTAACCGGCCCCTCTCAATTGCAATGTTGTACGGCGTAAACCCAAAAAAGAACACTCCCGGCAGCGCAACGCGCCACCGGGAGTGTCCGGAAACTACGCCGTGAAACGCGGGAAAGCGCTGCGGCCTGCGTATACGGCAGACTCACCCAGCTCTTCTTCGATCCTCAGCAACTGATTGTACTTAGCGACACGCTCGGACCGGGCAGGCGCACCGGTCTTGATCTGGCCGGCGTTGGTGGCAACGGCCAGGTCGGCGATGGTGGTGTCTTCGGTTTCACCCGAGCGGTGCGACAGGATCGCCGTGTAGCTCGAGCGCTGCGCGAGCGAAACCGCGTCGAGCGTCTCGGTCAGGGTACCGATCTGGTTGACCTTCACGAGGATAGAGTTACCGGCCTTAAGCTCGATTCCCTTTCCGAGGCGGCTCGGGTTGGTAACAAACAGGTCATCTCCAACGATCTGCACCTTGTTGCCGAGTTCGGCGGTGAGGTGCTGGTAGCCCTCCCAGTCCTCTTCCTCCAGCGGGTCTTCAATCGAGACGAGCGGGTATGCCTCGACGAGTTCCGCGTAGTAGGCGCTGAGCTCCTGAGCCGAGAGCTGCTTGCCCTCAAAGTGGTACGAGCCGTCCTTGAAGAATTCGGTGGCTGCGACGTCAAGCGCAAGCGCGATGTCCTTGCCCGGCGTGAATCCTGCGTTTGTGATTGCTTCGACGATGAGGTCGAGTGCTGCACGGTTGCTCGGCAGGTTCGGCGCGAATCCGCCCTCATCACCCAGTCCGGTGGCGAGTCCCTTGGACTTCAGCAGCGCCTTCAGCGCGTGGTAGGTCTCGACGCCCCAGCGAAGGCCCTCAGAGAAGCTCTCTGCACCCAGCGGAACGATCATGAATTCCTGGATGTCAACGTCGTTGTCGGCGTGCGATCCACCGTTGATGATGTTGAGCAGCGGTACGGGAAGAACGTGTGCGTTGGGTCCACCGAGGTAGCGGTACAGCGGCAGGTCGGCTGCGTCGGCCGCGGCCTTGGCAACGGCGAGGCTCACACCGAGAATGGCGTTTGCGCCGATGCGCTCCTTGTTGTCCGTACCATCGAGTTCGATGAGGACCTTGTCGAGCAGGCGCTGGTCGTCGGCTTCGAGGCCTTCGACGGCCGGGCTGATCTCATCGAGAACCGCATCCACAGCCTTGAGGACACCCTTGCCCTGGTAACGGTCGCTGTCACCATCGCGCAGTTCGTAAGCCTCGAATGCGCCCGTCGAGGCGCCCGACGGTACAGCCGCTCGCTGGACGGTTCCGTCGTCGAGCAGAACCTCGACCTCTACCGTCGGGTTTCCCCGGGAGTCCAATATTTCGCGAGCGCCTACAGCCTCAATGAGTGCCACAGTATTTCTCCTGTTCAAGGTGTTGCCAGTGGATTGTGTGGAGCGACGTTGACCCGGAGCCAGTCTAGCCATGAGCGTTCCTCGCGGGAGGGGCCGTTACGACCGGATACTCCCCTGTATGGGCGGCATAGTTGCAGTCGGTGCACAACGCAGGGGTTCGCGACGAAGGGCTCGTTGTAGAGATCCTCAACAATTCGAAGCAGTCGTGTACCACGCTCGCCAACACTGTTACGTTCGGCCTGCTGCCAGGCAACCTTCAATTCGCATCACCGTAGACGTGAATTGACCGAGGTGAGGTCACAAACCACGGCTTGGGAGCACGAACAGCCTTGCCCATCCCGGCCGGTCAATCCGGCACCCGAACTAACGGTACGTCAACGAAGACAGATCGAGTTCCGCCCCGCCCTCGGGAACACCGTCTGCTGCCTTTGTGGCGCGCCCGAAGACAGGAGTTTCCTCGTGAGTAGAACGTCCCCTTCAGACCAAGCACCGGTGCTTGCCTGGAAAATCTCGACCGCAGTGCTTGCCGTCCTCATGGTGGCCGGCCTCGCCTTCTTCTTCTATTTCACTCAGAAGATCACTGATGGAGCGGCGAGGCTGACGGCCGGTGCCTCCGAGGCATCAGAGGGAGCGACGCTCGTCTCCGACGGCGCGGGTGACCTCGACGACGGCGCTGGGAAGCTTGCAACAGGTGCGCAGGCGGCAGCCGATGGCGCAGTGTCGCTCGAGACGGGGGCTCAGACTGCAGCGGATGGGGCGGTCAAACTCGCCACGGGAGCACAGACGGCCGCCGACGGCGCGCTCACTCTGTCAACCGGAGCAACCAGCGCCGCCGAGGGCGCTGCGAAGGTTTCTGCCGGCGCGACAAAAGCCGCAGGCGGTGGAAAAGCACTCGCCGCCGGAACGGCGTCCGCGTCGGGCGGCGCTGGCCAGGTGGCTGATGGTGCTACCGAACTGAACGCGGGAGCACAGGCTCTCTATGCCGGTCTCTCCGGGAAGGTCGCTCCGGGTGCGAAGCAGGTCTCCGAGGGCGCGGCAAAGATTCAAGCCGCCATCGAAGGCAAACTGCTCCCCGGCGCTTCAGAGCTGGCGACCGGAGCGGGCAAGCTCCAATTTGCAGTTAAGACGTCCCTTCACCCGGGGGCCGCTGACGTGGCCGAAGGAGCCCTAAGGCTTAACGGTAAGGTCGCGGAATTGGGAACCAGTGCGCGCGAAGTTTCGACGGGGGCAGCGCAGATTGCTCCGTTCGTCAATGCGGTGCAGCAGGCTGTTCCTGCCGCCGAGACGACCAACACGGCTGCCGCTAGAGAGGCTGACTCGTTGACGACCACGCTGACTTCTCTCCTGACCACGCTTGAAAAAGATGCCGTCACGAACGTCGGCGCCATTACGGAAACTAAAGAGGCGATCGAACGAGCGAAAAAACTGACGGGCTCGGTCGCGGAGACGACCAAGCACCTGGCAGGGATGACTACTTCCACCGCTACGATGCCCACGGCCATGCAAGCCCTCGGTAAGTTCCCCACCGTCGTCGGGGGCACCTCAGCCATCGCCGCATATCTGAGCGACAGAGGACCTGACCTGGACGCGCAGGGCGTTCCGATCCCGAAAGGCTTCCCCGGCGGATTGCTCTACAAGGACAACATCCCGGCGCTCGTGGGTGGTACCGCATTGGTCCGTGATGGCCTCAGCACAAGGGGACCGGATCTTGACGAAAAGGGCGAGTTGGTTCCGGGTGGTTTCCCCGGAGGGCTGCAGTACAGCACCAACCTTCCGACTCTGGTAGGAGGCACAGAAGCGCTCCGTGACGGACTCAGCAACAGAGCGCCAGATCTCCTGCCCAGTGGCGCTGTCGATCCGGATGGTTTCCCCGGCGGACTTCTGTACAGAACCAACCTTCCTGCTCTGGTCGGGGGCGCAGCAGAGCTCAACGCCGGCGTCGCGACCCAGATCCTCCCGGGTATGGCGAAGCTCCAAGATGGCAGCACCACACTCTCCACCGGAGCCACAGCGCTCTCGACCGGAGTGAACACCCTGTTCGCCGGCGCGACAACCCTCAACGCCGGACTGATGGAGCTGCAGACCGGTGCGTCGTCTCTCTCCGCCGGAAACGACAAGCTGGCGACGGGCGCGGCAACCCTGTCAACGGGTAACGGCGCTCTCGCGACCGGATCGGCGACGCTCAACACCGGACTGGCTGCCCTCTACGCCGGATCGACAAGCCTGGCTGAGGGAACGGCGGAACTCGCAGACGGTGCTGGCACCCTCAACGACGGCACCACCACCCTCGCCGACGGCGCTGCGTCCCTCGCAGCGGGCAACACTCAAATCGACGACGGCAGCGCCGAGCTGCACAGCGGTGCTGCAGCGTTCAGCCTGTCCGAGCTGGCCGGCTCCCCGATGCTCTGGATCGTGCTGCTCGTCCTGGTCCTCGGTGCGGCCGCACTGATCATCCGGCGCATGATGTCAGCCACCGCACAGGAGGCATAACCCCCAGAAAGAAACGGCCGTCGGCCCGGGTGCATACACCCGGGCCGGCGCTTTGTGGTCTTTGCCAGCAGGCACCGTGTCGGTACCACCCGCACGTCAGCCCAGCGGCTTGATCTCCAGGTCCGCAGCGGATGCCGTTTCATCGGCCACAAAGGCGAACGCACCAAATCCCGCCGCCTGCACACGCGCGAGCAAGGCCTTGAGGTTTTTCGCGCGCGGTTCCAGCCGAACGCGACGCCCGGTGCTCACGAGTTCCGCCTTAAGCGACACGAGAGCTGCCGGCGGCACGGTCTTGTCGTAGATCAGGACGATCGCTTCTGAAACGGATGCTTCGGGCAACGAAACGAGGTCGACGATCCGTTCGAAACCGATCGAGAAGCCGGTCGCAGGCACATCGGAGCCGAGGAACCGGCCGATCATGCCGTCGTAGCGGCCGCCGCCGCCGAGCGAGTAGCCGAGTTCGGGATGCTCAATCTCGAAGATCGGCCCGGTGTAGTAGCCCATGCCGCGAACGAGGAACGGGTCGAAGACCACGAAGGGGGTGTCGTTCACGTCACGACCGGTCGCCGCAGCGTCGGCCTGCTCCGCGGCGGTGCCGATGGAGGCAAGTTCGGCGATAACGGTGTCGTCGATGCCGTCGGGCAGCTGCGCGCGAATCGCCGCTTCGCCGAACTGACCAGGGTTCTCCGGGGCGACCCGGGTGAGGAACAGCTCGAGCGCGTCGACGGCACCGGCGGTGGCACCGCGCGACCGGAGTTCCTCAAGCACTCCCCCGACCCCGACCTTGTCGAGCTTGTCGATGGTGATGAGAACCTGCGAGCGCTCGGCCGCATCGAAACCGAAGACGTCGAGCATTCCGGTGAGCAGACGGCGGTCGTTGATGCGGATGCGGCAGCCGGCGAGGCCGAGCTCACGGAGCGCTGCGGCTGTCGCGGTGATCAACTCGATCTCGGCGAGCGGACCGGATTCACCGATGATGTCGATGTCGCACTGGACGAACTGGCGGTAGCGCCCCTTCTGCGGGCGCTCGGCTCGCCAGACCGGTGCGATCTGGATGGACCGGAACACCGGCGGAAGGTCGGCGCGGTGGGTCGCGTAAAACCGGGCAAGGGGCACGGTGAGGTCGAAGCGGAGACCCAGGTCGGTGAGCGTCGAGAGGTCGCCGGTCTCGGCGGGCTGGGCGAGGTCGTCGCCGGTGAGTCCGCGCTTGAGCACGTTGAAGGCGAGCTTTTCGTTGTCTCCGCCGAGACCCGAGTGCAGGCGTGCGTAGTCTTCGACGACGGGGGTCTCGATCTCATCGAAACCGAAGCTTGAGTACACCCGGCGGATCACACCGAGCGCGTGCTCTCGTCGCGCCTTCTCTGCCGGGAGGAAATCTCGCATGCCACGGGGAGGAGTTACGCCAGGAGCCATACTCCAATTCTGGCACGCAGGATCAGTCGCCTCGATCCAGAGGGACTCAGGGTGCGGATGGTCCCTGGTCGGACGGCGGCACGCGAGCCGCGTCCTCGGCGTTGCGAAGCTCATCCTGGACCCCACGCAGGGCAGCTCGCAGTGCCCGCTCGGCGTCGAGCCCGCGACTGTTCGCGCTCGCCGAAATGGCGAGCAGCAGGGCACCGAGCTCAGCCTCATCGTCGAAAACCGGCGGCGGAACAGCATCCGTTCGAGAAATAGTGATTCCCGATTGCGCGACCCGGCCGAGCACCTTATCGGCGAGCGCCAGGGCGGGCATTGCTTGCGGGATGCCCTCGAGGACACTCGTGCGTGACGCCTTTTCGCGAGCCTTCGCTGCACGCCAGACCCGGTAGACGTCGTCTACGGTGAGGGCGACTTCGTCGCCGAAGACATGCGGATGCCGTCGAATCATCTTCTCGTTCGCGGCGCGTGCGACGTCGTCGAGACTGAATTCCTCACCCGGGGTGCGGCGGGCGATCTCCGCGTGGAAGACTACCTGCAGCAGGACGTCGCCAAGCTCTTCGAGCAGGGCGTCACGGTCGCCGGCCTCGACCGCATCGATGAGCTCGTAGCTCTCTTCAACGAGATAGGTCACAAGCGACTCGTGCGTCATGGTCTGACTCCAGACGCACCGGTCAAGGACGGCGCTCATCGACGCGGCGAGCGCGTCCATCTGCCGAAAGCCGCCGGTCACCGTCGTGATCGCCCGGTTCGAGCGACGACGAAGCGCACGAGGAGGTCACGCAGTTCGGTGAACGGCGGGTAGATCAGGCGCAGCGTGTCGGGGTTCAGCGGCTTCGACAACACAGCCTTCGTGTGGCTGAACGTGTCGATCGAGTAACTGCCGTGGTAGCGGCCACTGCCGCTCGGGCCCACCCCGCCGAAGGGCAGCCGCGGGACGAGCAGGTGCGCGGCTGGCACGTTGATGCCGACCGCGCCCGAAGACGTTTCGCGGAGGAAACGGCGCTCGACTGATCTGCGCGCCGTGAACACGTAGAGAGCGAGTGGCTTGTCGCGCGCCGTGATGATGTCGATGGCGTCGCTGACGCCCGAGACGTGAACGATGGGGAGGATCGGACCGAAGATCTCCTCGGCCATGAGCGGATCGTCCACGTCGACACCATCGATCACCGTCGGCTCGAGGTAGCGTGTCTCGGCGTCGAAACCGCCGCCCAGGCTGACCTTCCGGTCGGCGATCAGGCCGGTGAGGCGGTCGAAGTGCCGCGCGTTGACGATGCGCCCGAAGTCGGCACTGTCCTGCGGGGTCGGACCGTAGAACTCGGCGATGGCGTCTTTCAGGTGCGGCAGCAGCGCGGCCGCCGTGCGCGGCGTCGCGAGCAGGTAGTCGGGGGCGACGCAGGTCTGCCCCGCGTTGAGCGACTTGGCGTAGACGATGCGCCGAGCGGCAACGGCGAGATCGGCGCTGTCATCGATGAACACCGGTGACTTGCCGCCGAGCTCGAGAGTGACCGGGGTGAGGTGTTCGGCGGCGGCGCGGGCGACGATCCGGCCCACCGCTCCGTTGCCGGTGTAGAAAATGTGGTCGAAGCGCTCGCGGAGCAGTTCGGTGGTCTCCTCTACTCCCCCCTCGATGACCCGAACGGCCGACCGGTCGAGGTACTGCGGGATCAGGCGGGCCAGAAGCGCCGACGTCGCCGGCGCGAGCTCGCTCGGCTTCACCACAACGGCGTTGCCAGCGGCCAGCGCGCCAGCGAGCGGCGTGACGGTGAGCTGCACGGGATAGTTCCATGGACCGATGACCAGGACGACGCCGAGCGGCTCACGAACCACCCGGCCGAATGCGGGGGCGAGCGTCAGCGGAACGGCGACCCGTCGGGTGCGCACCCACGAGCGCAGGTGCCGCAGTGCGTGGTCGATCTCTCCGATCACCGGTCCGATTTCAGACAGCTGTGCCTCGGTCGCGTTTTTCGCGAGGTCGGCAGCCAGGGCGTCTTCGAGTTCCGGCCCGCGTTCGACGAGCATCTGTTTGAGTGCCCGCAGCTGGCGCAGCCGCCACGCGAGCGGCTTTGTCGTTCCGCGCGCGAACGTTCGCCGCAGCTCGCTCAGTGTCGCCTGGATATCCAGGGGGCGAGCGGATGTCTCGGTGTCGGTGATCGTCACGGTCTCGTTTCCTTCGCTGGCTCGGCCGGATCCGATGCAACGGTATCGGCGTGGCCTGTGAAGTCGTCCATCGTCGAGTAGACCCCGAACACCTTGTCTGCGACCTGGTCCCACACCGCCGTAGGAAGGACCCCCTTGAGCCCGCGGGCCAGGCTCACGGTCCAGGGCGTCAGCCGGAACGGTTTGCCGGACAGCATGGCCTGCCATGCTCGCGCCACCGCAACGTCCGGGGCCAGGAGCGGCGTGAGCAGTGGCCCGCGTGCACCCTCGAACATGCCCGTCGTGACATAGGAGGGGCAGAAAGTGGTGATCTTCACGTGCCCGTTGCCCGAGCGCTCGAGTTCGAGCCTGACCGAGTCGCTCCAGCCAATCAACGCCCACTTCGACGCCGCGTAGACGCTCATCCGGGGGTTGGCCAGAGTGCCGGCAGCGGACGCCACGTTGAGGATCCGCTTCTGCTTCGAGCGATCAGCAATCATCGCGGGCAGGAACTCCCGCGTGACGTGCATGGGTGCGATCGCGTTGATCCGCATGGTCGGTTCAGTATCGCGTTCGGAGTCGGTGTTCCAGAAGTAAGCGTTACCGCGGACGATGCCCGCATTATTGATCAGAACGTCAGGAACGCGACCTTCGGCGAGTTCGCTACTCGCAGCATCCCGTACATCATTCAATTTCGACACATCGACCACGCGGGTGTGGATGACGGTGCCGTAGCCAGAGAGGGTGCTCGCTGTGGAATCGAGAGTGAGCGGCTCGATGTCCCAGAGGGTGACAGACAATGCGCCTTCCCGAACGGCGCGTTCGGCATACAGCCTGCCCATTCCCGACGCACCGCCGGTGATCAGTACCCGTGCGTTCGCGACGGTGAATGCCATGAAGAACCTCCGTTGGTGTCTGTGGAAGAGACTATTCCATGCACGAACGGGGGTTCTCCATGACTCACGCGGTCGCGGCGCCTTGTACGGCGGTGTCTTTCTCGGCGACGGGCAACGGGAACAGGGCGTCGAGGAACTGCTTCACCCAAGCAATCAGTTCAGCGTCGGTGAGCTTCTCGCCGTGCTTCTCGGGCATCGGAACGATCAACGCATTGGCCTGGGCCAGATATTTGCCGCCGGGGTACATCCGGCGCAGTCGCGCTTGCAGCGAATCCGGCAGGTTCGCGGGTGCCGCACGGAGGTTGCTGCCCATGGCCACCAGCTCGCCCAACCCGACCCGCTGGGCGCGCTGCCGCAACCGTGACACCGCGATGAGGTTCTGTACCTGTGCCGGCGGCTCCCCATAGCGGTCGGTCAGCTCGTCGAGGACCAGGTCGATCTGGTCATCGGCTGCGGCAGGGGCGCTCGCCGCAGACAGTTTCTGGTAGGCCTCAAGTCGCAGCCGCTCACTGTCGACGTAGTCCTCGGGAATGTGCGCATCGACCGGCAACTCGAGTCGCAATTCGGTCTGCCCCTCGGCCACATCTCCACGGAAGCTGCTCACGGCCTCGCCAATCATGCGCAGGTAGAGGTCGAATCCGACGCCGGCGATATGTCCGGCCTGTTCGCCGCCGAGCAGGTTTCCGGCGCCGCGAATCTCGAGGTCCTTGAGCGCGACCTGGATGCCGCTGCCGAGTTCGTTGTTGGCAGCGATGGTGGAGAGGCGGTCAAGTGCCGTCTCCGAGAGCGGCTTGTTCTCGTCGTAGAGGAAGTAGGCATATGCACGTTCGCGGCCTCGACCGACACGTCCACGCAACTGGTGCAGCTGGCTCAGCCCGTACTTATCCGCTCGGTCGATGATGATCGTGTTGGCGTTCTGGATATCCAGTCCGGTTTCGATGATGGTCGTGCAGACCAGCACATCGAACTTGCGCTCCCAGAAGTCCACGACGACGCGCTCGAGCGTCGCTTCGGACAGTTGACCATGGGCGACCGCAATACGGGCTTCCGGCACGATCTCGGCGAGCTGCGCCGCAATCCGGTTGATGCTCGATACGCGGTTGTGAACGAAGAAGACCTGGCCTTCACGAAGGAGCTCGCGGCGGATGGCGGCGCCCACCTGCTTGTCGCTGTATGGACCGACAAAGCTCAGGATCGGGTGCCGTTCCTCCGGCGGCGTGGCAAGAGTCGACATTTCGCGGATGCCGGTGACCGCCATCTCCAGGGTGCGCGGAATGGGCGTCGCGCTCATCGCCAGGATGTCGACGTTGGTCTTCAGTTTCTTGAGGGCGTCCTTATGCTCAACGCCGAACCGCTGCTCCTCATCGATGATGACGAGGCCGAGGTCCTTGAACTTCATGTTCTCACTCAGCAGCCGATGGGTTCCGATAACCACATCGATGGTTCCACGCTCAAGACCGTCGCGGGTCTCCTTCGCTTCCTTGGCGCTCTGGAACCGGCTCAGCGCCCGGAGGTGTACCGGGAAGCCAGCGAAGCGTTCGGAGAATGTCTCGAAGTGCTGCTTCACGAGAAGAGTGGTCGGCACGAGCATGGCCACCTGCTTGCCGTCCTGCACCGCTTTGAAGGCTGCGCGAATGGCGACCTCGGTCTTACCGAAACCGACATCGCCCGACAGCAGCCGGTCCATGGGAATGGGCCGCTCCATGTCGGCCTTGACCTCATCGATGGTGGTCAGCTGATCGGGGGTCTCCGCGAACGGGAACGCCTCTTCAAGCTCCCGCTGCCACGGGGTGTCCTTGCTGAAGGCGAATCCCTTCGATGCCATGCGAGCCGAGTACAGCTTGACGAGCTCAACGGCGATGTCGCGGACAGCCTTACGGGCACGGCCCTTGGCTTGGGCCCAATCGCTTCCGCCCATTTTCGACAGTTGAGGCGCTTCGCCTCCGACGTAGCGGCTCAGCAGGTCCAGCTGGTCGGTCGGCACCAGGAGCTTGTCTCCAGGGTAACCACGCTTCGAAGGAGCGTATTCGAGGGTGAGGTACTCGCGCCGGGTCTTGGTCGCGTTGCGGCCGCCGCTGGAGACCTCGCGCTGGGTGAGCTCAACGAACTTGCCGATGCCATGCGTCTGGTGGACGACGAAGTCGCCCGGCTTGAGCTGCAGCGGGTCGACGACGTTCTTCCGTCGGGACGCCAGCTTTTTCACTTGCCTGGAGTCGTAGCCGACCGTCCGGCCATAGAACTCGTTCTCGCCGAGGAGCGCGAGCTTGATCTCGGGCAGTTCGAAGCCGGATTCGGTGGTGGCCTGAACGATGTAGGCCAGCCCAGGCTCGGGGTTCTCGGGGAATTCGTCGACGACGCGAGCCGCCACCTCCCGCTCGCCGAGCACATCTCGCGCGCGCTCAACGAGACCGGTGCCTCGTGCGGTGATGGCGATGCTCCAGCCGTCACGAAGGCGCTCGGCCACGTGGGCGATGGCGCCGTCGACATTGCCGGAGAAGCTTGGCACCGGGTCGGCGGCAACGCGCACCGCGAGGAGTTCGTCCATCTCCAGCTCTTCGGGAAGCACATCGCCTGGCCCCTGCTGGAAGGTACTGAACGTCCACCATGGGTGGTCGCTGGCCGGCTCCCCGGGTCGCGTGAACTTCGTGGCATCGCGCAGATCGCCGAGGGTAATGAACTCACCGCTCTCGAGGTCGATCGGTGCCTGGGCGCCTGCGGTGGCAGCGCTCCACGCCGCAGCCAGGAATTCCCGGTTCGTTTCGGCGAGGCTGATGGCGCGCGTTGCCACCCGCTCCGGGGACATCACGGCAACAGCCGTACCAGCTGGCAAGTAGTGACTCACCGGTACGAGCCGGTCAAGCAGGGCGGGAGCCAGCGATTCCATTCCTTCGACCGGAATGCCGTTGGCGATCTTTTCGAGCATTCCCGACATGCTGGGAAATTCGTCGCGCATCTCACGGGCCCGCTGGCGTACCGACTCTGACAACAACAACTCGCGGCTGGGCGGAAGGGACACGCTGGAAATGACATCCGGAATGGATCGCTGGTCGGCGACGGAAAAAGCGCGAATCTGTTCGACTTCGTCACCGAAGAACTCAACCCGGTACGGGTGATCGGCCGTTGGAGGGAAGACATCGAGGATGCCACCACGCACGGCAAATTCGCCACGCCGCGACACCATGTCGACCCGGACGTAGGCCAGCTCGACGAGCTGCACGGCCAGTTCAGCCAGATCGTGGCCGCGTGAGGCAGCAACCAGTTCGATCGGGTCGGTGTCTGTGAGGTTATCGGCGACGGGCTGGAGCGCAGCACGCACGGCAGCGACGACGATGAGCGGCTTGGCTCCCGTCCAGGCTTTCATTGTCCGCAGGGCAGCGAGGCGCTTGCCGACGATCTCGGCGCTCGGGCTCAGCCGCTCGTGTGGGAGCGTCTCCCATGCCGGGAAGTCAACGATTGTCGCTTCCGGGGACACATCGGCGAGGGCCGCCCGAAGTTGCTCGGAATCTCGCCCGGTTGGAGTGACGACGAACAGGCACGCGGGCTTATCCGCGCGGCCGCGCTCTTCGAGAAGCCCGGCGAGCAGAGGTGCACGCAGCCCATCGGTGACGGAGAAATCAGCGTCTCTCGTGGAATACGAAAGAGCGTTGTCGAAAGTGGAGGCGCGCGAAAGTGCTGCGATTAAGCCCGAAAGGATCACCGAATCAGTTTACGCACGCGCACTGACACCGAAGCGGGGCTTGCGCTGTTAGCTTCTCGAGTGCACTTTCAACTGCGCCGCTGCGAGCCCCTCCGTTGCGATGAGTTCCACCGCATCCGCGGCTTCTGCGAGAAGAGTAGGGAGCGCAGCGCGCTCGGTGGAGCCGAAGTCCTTCAGGACGAAGTCCGCCGGGTCCTGCCGTCCGGGCGGCCGTCCGATACCTACGCGAACCCTGATGAAGTCGGGAGTGTCCGCGGCCTTGGCGATGTCACGCAGGCCGTTGTGTCCGCCGTGCCCGCCACCAGATTTCAGTTTCAGGCTGTCGAAGGGAATGTCGAGCTCGTCGTGGACGACGATCAGGCGCGACGGGTCGAGCGAGTAGAAGCGGAGCAGCGCAGAGACCGGCCCGCCTGACAGGTTCATAAAGCTGTTCGGCTTGGCGAGAATGAGTTTGGGACCGCCCGGAGAGAGAAAGCCCTCGGCGACCACGGCTGGAGTCTTGTGCCGGGTGAAGGTTGAACCAATCCGTCGAGCAAGTTCATCGAGCACCATCTGGCCGACGTTGTGTCGGTTGCCCGCGTATCCCGGACCGGGGTTACCCAGTCCAACGACGAGCCACGTGTTCTCAGACACGATCGGTTCCTTCTTCCTTCGCCACAGCACGCGCGCCCCTTAAGCCGAGTGGCCTGCCGGCCCGAGAATCCGATTGAGTCGAATTCGCGAGCCGACAGGCCCCGGATGTACGTCGAGTTACTCGGCTGCTGCCTCGGTGGACTCGCCAGCTGCTTCGTCGGCTTCCTCGGCCTCAGGCTCAGAAACGGCGACAACGAGAAGCTCGGGGTCGCTGAGCAGGGTGGAGCCGGCGGGCAGGGTGACATCCTTTGCGAGGATGTGTGTACCAGCCTCGAGACCCTCGATCGACAGAACGATGTTCTCGGGGATGTTCGTTGCCTCTGCCTCGATCGACAGCGTGTTGGCGTCCTGATTGTGAACGGTGCCAGCTGCGGTCTCGCCCTCGAGGTGCACGGGGATGTCGACGACAACCTTCTCACCCTTGATGACGACGATGAGGTCGAGGTGCTCGATGATGCGGAGCACAGGGTCCTTCTGCACGTCCTTGACGAGCGCGAGGTTCTCTTCGCCCTCAATGTCGAGCTCGAGAAGAGCGTTCGACTTGCGGATGATGAGGCTCACCTGGTGCGCGGGAAGCGCGAGGTGCTTGGGCTCGGTGCCGCGACCGAACATAACGGCCGGGATCTTGCCGGAGGCGCGGAGCTTGCGGGCAGCGCCCTTGCCGAACTTGGTACGGACTTCTGCGACAACTTTGTTCTCGTCAGCCATGGTTTCTCCTTTGGTGAGCTTTGCAGCTCTTTCGCTTACCGGAGCGGTGCTCCGTGTGGTCTGGGTAGCCGGATGACCGGCTACGAATCAACTCGAACGCATGTCAGCGTGAGGAAAAGCCAGTTCTTGGGTAAGAAAAGTGGATGCCTTGCCCACCGCGTCGATAACGGATGCCGCAGATTGCGTAAGCAGGCAGCATCCCTCGCCGAAGTTCAATCGTCGAGTCTACAGCATGCCGCGCGAGGCATCGTTCAGTGGCGAGGCGGGAATCACGGCACGCGGCTCGACAGCGGTCCGGTCACCGCGACATCGCTCGACTCGAGACCTAGGCGGCGTTCTGATTCCCGGTGATGGCTTCGACCGCTTCAGCGACAATGGCCGCAACCGTCTGGTCGATGTTGACAACGATCCCCGGCTCGTCCTCGGCGAGGGGCTCGAGGGTCGCAAACTGCGAATCGAGCAGGCTGGGCGGCATGAAGTGATCGCTGCGTCCCTCGATCCGAGCAGCGAGTACTTCCCGGCTGCCGTCAAGGTGGATGAATCGCACCTCCGGCGCGTTGTCGATGATCGCCTGGCGGTAGCCTCGGCGGAGCGCCGAGCAGGCGATGACCATACCGGTGCCGGCCGCACCCGCCGTCGCCAGGGTTTCCCCGACGATGGCGAGCCACGGCCAACGGTCGTCATCATTCAGCGGATGTCCGCCCGCCATTTTCTCGATGTTGGACTGCGGGTGCAGTGCGTCTCCATCGACAAAGGGGACCCCGAGGGCACCGGCAATGAGCGCCCCGATCGTGCTCTTCCCCGACGCCGACACCCCCATCACGACAATCTGTGTGCCCTCGGGAACTGTGGTGTTCACTGACATCCGACGAGATCTACCGTCTACCAGTCGTGGACGGTACCGTCGGCGAGACGGTTGTAGGGCAGGTAAGCCGTGGCGTACGGATACTTGCCTGCTTCGTCGACGTTGAGCTCAACGCCGAGACCCGGCTTGTTGCCCGGGTGCAGCATTCCGTCATTCCAGGTGAAGGACTGCTCGAAGACGCTGTTGGTCTTCTCGCCGTGCTGCATGTACTCCTGAATTCCGAAGTTGTGGATGGACATGCCCAAGTGCATGGCTGCAGCCATACCAACCGGCGAGATATCGGTCGGTCCGTGCATGCCCGACTTGATCTGGTACTGCGCGGCATAGTCGAGCACCTTCTTGAGGTGCGAGATTCCACCAGTGTGCGTCACGGCGCTGCGCACGTAGTCAATGAGCTGCTCGCGGATGATCTGCTGGTAGTCCCAGACCGTGTTGAAGATCTCGCCGATCGCCAGTGGCGTCGTGGTGTGCTGGCGAACCAGACGAAGGGCCTCAGGGTTCTCGGCCGGTGTGCAGTCTTCAAGCCAGAACAGGTCGTACGGCTCGAGGGACTTGCCCAGCTTCGCGGCCTGGATCGGCGTCATACGGTGGTGACCATCGTGAAGGAGCGGGATCTCGGGGCCAAACTCGTTGCGCACGGCCTCGAACACGGTGGGTACGTGGCGCAGGTAGCTGCGGGTGTCCCAGTCTTCCTCGTTGGGCAGTGCACCGCGCTGGGCGGGCTCGTGGTCGTAGCGAACGCCCTTGTTGGCTTCGAACGTCGCGTTCGACGCAATGCCGTAGATCGACTTGAGGCCGGGGACGCCGGTCTGGATACGAATGGACTTGTAGCCCTTTTCCTGGTGCTCGCGCACGCTGTCGAACAATTCGGGCAGGGTCTTGCCCGAGGCGTGACCGTATGCCATGAGGCCGGTACGCGAAGCGCCGCCGAGAAGCTGGTACAGCGGCATGCCGGCAACCTTGGCCTTGATGTCCCAGAGCGCGACGTCGACCGCAGCGATGGCAGCCATCGTGACCGGTCCGCGACGCCAGTACGCGCTGCGGTACAGGAACTGCCAGGTGTCCTCGATGTTGTGTGCTTCGCGACCGATCAGCAGCGGTACGACGTGTTCGGTGAGGTAGGACACGACGGCCAGTTCACGACCGTTCAGGGTTGCGTCGCCGAGACCGGTGACTCCGTCTTCGGTGGTGAGCTTAAGTGTGACGAAGTTGCGGTCAGGGCTCGTGACGATGACTTCAGCTTTTTCGATTTTCATGGGTTTCCCTTTGCGTAGCGATGACGTTCGACGGTGCGAACGAGAAGGATTATTCGGTGGGAGTGCTTTGTGCGCGGTTGACGATGAATGCCGCAGTGGAGAGCGACGGGTCCATCGGCGCTGCCGAGCCGCGGGTGAGGCGGCGTTCGGCGATTTCAGCGACGATTTCTTTGTGCTTCTTGTCGGTCAGCGGGTAGAAGATCATGATGGCGATTGCGATGACCGCTGCGGCGACGGGGATCAGGCCAGCGCCGGCGCGGATGCCCCACTCGGCCTGGACCGACTGAACGGCACCGCCGGAGACGTAACCGCCCCAAGCGAGGGCGTATGCGGCGAGAGCGCCACCGACGGCCTGTCCGGTTTTGCGCGTGAAGGAGAAGAGCGCGTAGACGATGCCCTCGGCACGAACACCGGTCTTCCACTCGCCGTACTCGACCGTGTCGGCCTCCAGCGCCCACACCAGCATGTTGACGAGGACAATTCCGAGCTGCGCGACGACCAATCCGGTGAAGCCCAACCACACCATGCTCGGCGGTGCGAGGAAGACGATGAGGCCACCGAAGCCCATAATCCCGCCGCCCACCATGTATGCAGCCCGCTTACCAAAGTGCGGACGATCTTGGGCACGAAGCCCGCGAGGCCAAAGGTGATGACCAGCTGAAGGATAGAGAAGACCGCGTAGAGCGGAAGCGCGTGGAGGACGTCGCGCAGGTAATACAGCTGAACTGTGCTGAGCGCGAGCATTCCAGTGAGGAACACGAACGAGCTGATGCAGAGCATGACGAGCGGTTTGTTGCTCTTCAGGATGGCGAAGCTCTGCTTCATGGTGACGTGAGGAACATCGCGCCGCACACGCTCTTTCGCGGTGAAGGCCGTGAAGAAGTAGAGCGCAGTTCCGACGACCACGAAGCCGAGGGTCATGAACGTGAAGATCGACTGCAGGTCGTTTTCGGGGGTGATCAGCGGTGCAACGAAGATGCCGAGGCCGGCGCCCACGATCATCGCGCCAATGGTGCGAGCGCTCGCGAGCTTGGCCCGCTCACTGGGATCCTGCGTCATAGCGCCAGCGAGTGACCCGAACGGGATGTTGACGAGGCTGTATGCCAGGCCGAGGGCCGCGTAGGTGAGGTACGCGTAGATCAGCATGCCGGTCTCGCCGATCTGCGGGATCGAGAAGGTCGCAACGCTCAAAAGCAGGAGCGGAACCGAACCAAACATGAGGAAGGGGCGGAACTTTCCGAAGCGCTTGCTGTAGCTGCGGTCAACAATTCGGCCAGCCAGCAAGTCGGCGAAGGCGTCGAAAACGCGAACGACGAGCAGCAGGGTTCCAGCCGCAGCGGCGGAAATACCCGCAACGTCGGTGTAATAGATCAGCAGGAACATCGTGGCGGTCGTGAACGCCAGATTGTTCGCCGCGTCGCCGGCACCGTAGCCGATGATGCTGATCTTCGGCAGCTTGCCAAGCGCCGCTTGGGGCGCCTCGGTGGCCGAGGTTGTCATGGGGGCTCCTTTACCCGAAGGGCAGCGCGTCGGCTACTGCTCTTCCGATGATGTGAATACGAGGAAGGCAGAGCACAGCGCCCTGTCGAGGAATCCGGCAACTCCACCAGTTCTGGTGCTCGCCATACGGGCGGAGTTGCCGAAGAAGTCGGCGTCAGAAACGCGCCGGTGCGAGGTCGAGGGTATGGCAACGAGCGGCAGGGACAGGTGTGCGGACAGTGCCGTCATGGGTGTCTCCTTACGCGTCGTTGCGAACCGCGTCCTTGCGAAATATGTGGAGCAGACGGGAAAGCCTGCGACCTGATGAAGTACATTCAAGCACGATTTTGGGCATTTGGCAAACGGTTGCCAAAATAAGAGCGGAACCTCTCGGTTCGAGAGGTTCCGCCCCGGAATTATGCGTGAGTCGGCAACGATTCGGTGGCAACCGAACGGATGCCGGCAAGCACCGACGCATCCTCCGCAAGCCGCGGATCGATGAGGCGCACGAGCTCAGTGAGCACATCCCCGCCTGACGCGAGAGCGGCGGCGATGCCGTCGGCCGCAGCATCAGCCAGATCGGCTCCAGACATCACCAACGCTGCCCAGGAGCCGATCGCCCGGATCGGCGCTTGGCCCGTGCGCCCAGCGGCGCGCTCGGCGAGGATGATCGGAGCAGCACGGACGCGGAGCTTGGTCACTCCCTCCATGCCGATCTGGGCCAGGCGGTGCTCAATGCGGGCATTCTCGAACCGGTCGAGAAGCGCCGCGCGGTAGGCGTCGAGGTCAAGGTCCTCGCCGAGGTGGGCGCAGGCCGCGTCCCAATACTCGTTCACCCAGGTCAGGCATACTGCGTCCGTGATGGCTGAGGCGACCGTCTCATGGCCGCGCAGTCGACCGGCGTAGGCCAGCAGGCTGTGCGCGCCGTTGAGCAGCCACAGTTTGCGTCGCTCGAACGGTTCAATTTCGTCGACGAACCGGGCGCCGGCCTTCTCCCATGCGGGGCGGCCGGCCGGGAAATCCCCGGAGAGCACCCAGTCGCGGAAGGGCTCGGTGACGACAGGAGCACGGTCAGCGAAGCCGGTGAGCGCTGCGGCCGTTTCACTGTCGGCCGCTGTGGTCTTGGGCGTGATGCGGTCAACCGACGTGGACACGAAGGACACGTTGCCTGCGATCCAGCTCGCGGTCTCAGCGTTCGCCAGCCGGGCGAGCGCGAGAATCCCCGACTTCACGAACGGGCCATTGTCGGGCATGTTGTCGCACGGCACGATGGCAAGCGGGCCAGCACCGGCGAGTCGCCGGACGTGAAGACCGAGGACGAGGCGCCCGAGTGTCGTGACGGGTCCACCGTCGAACGATTCGTCAAGGTTGTCACCGAGCGCCGAGCTGAGCCAGTCGATGTCGTGGTTCACTGCGGCATCGTCGCGGTTGGGCTCGCCGTTCGCAGTCAGCCGGTAGCCCGCCTCGGTGACGGTGAGCGTCACGAGTGCGGTGGGTGCCGCGGCAAGGAGCTCGACAAAACGGTTGAGATTGGCGCCGTCGACGGCCTCAACGATGCTCGAGACAATCGTTGCGGAGTCGCCAGCAGCCGAGCGCTCGATCAGCGTGAACAACCCGTCCTGCGGGGCGAGTTCATTGGCCGCCGTTGCGTTCCGACCGGTGAAGGCAGCGATCCCCCACTCCCCCGTTTCGTCAACGACCTCGGTGTACCAGGCCTGGTGCGCACGCGAAAAAGCGCCGAGACCGACGTGGACGATGCGGATGCCCCGCGAAGCATCCGCTCGATTCGAATTGGCGAATGTGGAGCGGTTGAGCGGACGGGGAGCGGAAGCGGTGTTCGTCACAGTTTGAAGACCTTTCGAGGCATCGAGTCGACGAGGTCGACGTTGATTCGGCCAGCGGCCTGTTCGTCGATGCGTCCTTCACGAACGAGTCGGGCGAGGAACGCGGAGTCGAGGCGGCGAGCCATGTCGTGGCGAGCCGGAATGGAGAGGAACGCCCGGGTGTCGTCGATGAAGCCGGAGCTGCGGTAGAAGCCCGCGGTTTCGGTGACGGCCGAGCGGAAGCGGAGGACGGAGTCGGGAGCGTCGAGGAACCACCACGGTGCACCGATGTACACGCTCGGGTAGAAGCCAGCGAGCGGTGCCACTTCGCGTGAGTACACCGTCTCGTCGACACTGAACAGGACGAGGTGGAAGTCGGCGTTGTTGCCGTATTTCTCGAGCAACGGGCGCAGGTTCTCGACGTAGGTCGTTGTGACCGGGATGTCGTGGCCGGTGTCGGGGCCGAACGTCGCGAAGGTCTCGCTCGAGTGGTTGCGGTAGACGCCCGGGTGCACGGTCATG
Source organism: Okibacterium sp. HSC-33S16 (assembly GCF_024171565.1). Taxonomy (GTDB): domain Bacteria; phylum Actinomycetota; class Actinomycetes; order Actinomycetales; family Microbacteriaceae; genus Mycetocola_A. Next base: position 347,050 of record NZ_JALJZZ010000001.1, on the reverse strand, counting down.
ACGAGTCCGTCTTCGGTGCTCATGCGTGCGCTCTCGAGCAGCATGTGACCGGCGAAGGCGCGCGACTCGGCGTCGGAGAGGTTTCCGGCGAGGCCCTTGGCGAACAGGGCTGCCGCTTCGGCCGGGTCGAGGTCAACCGCGAGCGGCTGGAGTACGCCGTGGTCGGCCGAAACCGCACCATTCTCGACGAAGTATCGGCGGCGACCGGTGAGCGCCTCGACGTAGCCGGCGTAGCTGCCCACGGCGGAACCGTTCCAGTCGGCGAGTGCTGCCACCTTGTCTACCCAGCCCGGGGTTGCCGGATTGAGGTAGGCGTCTGGGCGGAACGTCGGGAGCACGCGACCCGAGAACGTCGGGTCAGCGGCGAGCGCCTGGTGCGGCGCCAGCGAGTCCATCGGGTCGTCAGTGGTGGCGAGAACTTCGATGTTGAACCGCTCGAACAGGGCGCGCGGGCGAAACGCGTCGGTATCGAGGGCGCTCTGGATCGTGTCATAGACGGCGTCGGCGTTGTCAGCGCTCGGCTGGACGTCGATCCCGAAGATCTGCGCGAACGTCGACTGCAACCAATAGCCCGACGCCGTTCCGGCGTAGAGGTGCCAGTTCTCGCTGAAGGTGCGCCACACCTCACGCGGGGAGGCCGCCGGCTTCCCTGTCGTGCGGTTCGGAATGCCCAGCCGGTCGAGGTCGATGCCGGCCGCGTGCATGAGCCGGGTGACGTAGTGGTCATAGCGGATGAACAACTCAGCGGGGTCGGGGAACTGCTGGTCCTCGACGAGGATTGCCGGGTCGACGTGACCGTGCGGCGAAATGATCGGCAGGCTCTCCACCTGCTCGTACAGGGCACGGGCGATCGAGCGCGTGGAGGGGTCGACCGGAAAGAGCCGGTCTGGATCGAGTTGCAGCTTCATTGACACACCTTCATATGGATAATCTTGTCGGCTGCGATATCGTTGTCAACCGGTTGCCAAACATCGTAACCTCATGACAGACTGAGGGCAACACCGTAGGGAATCTTCACCGACTCCCACAACGGCAATCGGCTTCCAACGACGGCAGCCCAGATCCAACGGAGGAACTCACGTGGCCACTATCGGCGTCCAGGCAATGATGCTCAAGAACAGCTTCGCGGAGGTGGGACCGTTCGAGACGCTGCGCAAGATCAGCGGCATCGGTTACCACGCCGTAGAAGTGTCACAGATCCCGATGACCACCGAGAACGTGGCCGAACTGGCACGCGCTCGCGACGAGCTCGGAATGAATATCGCCGCACTGTCAGCGGCACTGCGTGTTCCCGCTGGCATGCCCGGCGAATCGCTGACTGCCGACTTCGACAAGATCGTCGCCGACTGCCGCACCCTCGACACCACCATGCTGCGCATCGGCATGCTGCCGTTCGACGCCATGGGCTCACTCGACAAGGTGCTCGAGTTCGCCGACGAGACCAACGCCATCGCCCGCCGCCTGGCCGACGAGGGCATCAGCCTGTACTACCACAACCACCACGTTGAGTTCGCAAAGTACGACGGCAAGCACCTGCTCGACATCATCGCCGACCGCGCGCCCGACATGGGACTCGAGATCGACGTGCACTGGGTGCAGCGCGGTGGGCTCGACCCCGTCTCGACCATTCGCAAGTACCGTGACCGGGTGGCCATGGTTCACCTCAAGGACTACCGCATCGGACAGATCCCCGACGAAGCATTTGCCGCCCTCGCCACGGGCGACCACAAGACCTTCATGGCCGCGTTCACCGGAGTCGTTCAGTTCGCCGAGGTCGGCGAGGGCAACCTCGACTTCCGCGCCATCATTGAGGAGAGCCTGGCCAGCGAGGTGCAGTACCTGCTCGTCGAGCAGGACGACCTCTACGGCCGCGATGTCTTCGACGCCCTGCAGACCTCATACGACAACCTCGTCGCCCTCGGCTACAGCAACCTGTTCTAAGCCGTTCGAGGCAGACGACGAAGGCGCTCCCGCGAGGGGGCGCCTTTTCGTATGCCTGAATTCGAATAACGGATGCCGTCACGCACGTCGTGCGCGACGGCATCCGTCATGGAGAAGAAGTTAAGAGGCCGCAGGCCCCGTCGATTGCCGAATGACAAGCTCGGTTTCAATTTTTTCGTCGTTGTCGGCAGCGGTCGACGATTCGTCGGCTGTTCCGCTCACCAGCGCGAGGGCGTGGCGGACCGCGCGGGCACCCGCCCGGGCGAGCGGCGTGCGAATCGTCGTGAGGGCCGGCGTGGTGAAATCAGAACCGAAGATGTCGTCAAAGCCGACGAGACTGAAGCGATCGGGCACCGAGATGCCTTCATCGCCCGCGGCCTGGAGCAGGCCAATCGCCATCAGGTCGTTGTATGCGACCACCGCCGTGACGCCGGAAGCAAGCACACGGGTCAGCGCGGCGCGGCCGCCGTCGAGGGTCGGCACACCGGGCCCGATCTCGACGACGTTCATGCCGCGCGCGACGGCACGTTCGAGCAGGCTTGCCCAGCGGGTGCCGCTCATCCACGAGTTGGCCGGGCCCGAGAGGTAGGCGATCGAATGGTGTCCGAGCGATTCAAGGTGCGCGAGCGCCCCGTCGATCCCCGGGTTGACGTCGGGCAGCACACTGGCGACTCCCTCGACGTCTCGGTTGATGAGAACGAGCGGCTTGTTCGTCGCGAGCTCCTGGATCTGCGTGTCGCTCAGTCGGGTGGTGCCAAGAATGAGGCCGTCAACCGAGGGCTGGATGCGTTGAGCCGTTGACGCCTCACGCTCCCCCGACTCCTGCGATTCGGCGATGACCAGGGTATAGCCCTGCTCAGCGGCAGCGTGCTCGGCACCACGGACGATGCCGAAGATCATCGGGTTGGTGATGTCAGCGAGCAGCAGGCCGAGGGTGCTGGTGCGACCGGTCGGCAGCGCCCGAGCCATCGGGTTGAGCCGATAGTTGAGCGTCTTGGCTGCGGCGTGGATGCGCTCTTCGGTCTTGATGTTGATGCGACCGGGCTGGCTCAGTGCGCGAGACACGGTTGACGGGTTCACCCCAGCCAGCTCGGCGACGTCATAAATGGTCGGCGCTGTCTTCGCTGGACGCCCGCCCCGCGCGGCCGTTCGCGCTTTGGGCACGACGTTGGTGGCGTGCTCCTCGACGCTCTCACTCGACACGGTATCTCCTCTGGGCGTGCGCATCGCGCGTGGCCGTTCGACCGGCCCGTATTGCTCTTACGCTATCGCACGGCACGGCACTCACGCCCCCGCCGCGGCGAGCTCGGCCGAGGCGCGTTGCTCGTCGAGTAGGCGCCGACGGTTGGCCCGGCGCTCCTCCTGGCGGTCAGGATCCGGCACCGGCGATGCGAGCAGCAAGCGCTGCGTGTACGGGTGCTCGGGGGAGACAGTGACCTGCGCCGCCGGCCCCTGCTCGACAATCTCGCCGTGGTACATGACGGCGACTCGGTGGCTGATGTGCCGCACCACGTCGAGGTCGTGTGAGACGAACAGATAGGAGACGCCGGTGTCCTGCTGAATCTGCAGGAACAGGTCGAGCACGCGGGCCTGTGTGGTGAGGTCGAGCGCAGATACCGGCTCGTCGCAGACGATGAGCTTGGGCGACAGGGCGAGCGCCCGGGCGATGGCCACCCGCTGGCGCTGGCCGCCCGAGAACTCACGGGGCTGGCGGTGCAACGCGTCGGAGGGCAGGTTGACGTGGTCGAGCAGCTCCTTGACCCGTGCCTTCGACTCGGTGGGCCCGATGCCCTGGATGGTGAGCGGCTCAGCCAGGATGTCGCCGATCTCCATGGCCGGGTTGAGCGAGGTATACGGGTCCTGGAACACCACCTGCAGGTCACGGCTCAGCTTTTGCCGGTGCTTGCGGCTCGCATGGCTGATGTCTTCGCCCTCGAACGTGATGGTTCCGGCGGTGACCGGGGCCAGGCCGAGCACGGCACGGCCCAGGGTCGTCTTGCCGGAGCCCGACTCCCCCACAAGACCGAGGGTCTCGCCCTGCCCGATACGGATCGACACGTCGGTAAGTGCACGGAACGGTTTCTTGCGGAAGCCCTTGCTGGGGTACTCCACAACGAGGTCGTCGACGACGAGCAAGTCGTCCTGAAATGCACCGGTCATGATGTGGTTCCTCCCTGGCTGACGAGCATCGTCATGGGCTTCTTGTTCTCGAGCATGGAGTCGAGGAGGGTGATCGTGTACGGGTCCTGCGGCGCGCCGAGAATCTCGCGCACCTGTCCGCCCTCGACGAGGCGACCGGCCTGCATGACGACGACACGGTCGCAGAGGTCAGCAACGACGCCGAAGTTGTGGGTCACAAGGATGACACCGACACCGAGTCGTTTTTGAAGGTCACGGATGAGATCCAGCACTTCTGCCTGCACGGTCACGTCGAGCGCGGTTGTCGGCTCGTCGGCAATGATGAGGTCCGGCTCACAGCTGATCGCACCCGCGATGAGTACGCGCTGCGCCATTCCGCCGGAGACCTCGTGCGGGTACGCGCCGAAGGTGCGCGCCGGGTCGACGATGCCGACGTCGGACAACAGTTTGAGTGCACGTTTCTTGGCTTCCGCCTTCGAAATGCCCAGCACGGTCACCATCGGAGCGACGAGCTGGGAACCGATCGTGTATGCCGGGTCGAGGTTCGACATCGGCTCCTGCGGAATGTAGGAGATGCGCTTCCCGCGGAGCGCGGAGAGGCGGCCCTGGTTTACGGTGTCCTCCCCCGGCTCAACGGTGTACTCACCGTCGAACTGGATGCTGCCGGACATGATCCGCGCTTCCGGCGGGAGCAGCCCGAGGATGGAGAAGGCGGTCTGTGACTTACCGGATCCGGACTCGCCGACGATCCCCAGCACTTCACCTCGGTCGACCGTGAAGGAGACATCGTTCACGACGGGCTTCAGAGTCCCGTTCGCCTGCGGGTAACCGATGGCGAGGTGTGACACCTTGACGAGGTGCTTCTCGGTACCGACCTCGACATTCGCCGCCTTCTTCTTCCGCGGACCGCGCTGCATCTGCAGGGCAACCGTTGGCGGGTCGTTGCGCTTGGAGACCGTGACCTTCTCACGGTCCTCGAGGGCATCGCGCACGGCGTTGCCGAGGAGCACGAGCGAGCCGACCGCGAGGCCAATGGCGAGAGCCGGCCAGAGCAGCAGCGTGGGAGCGAGGTAGACGTTCTTGAACCCCTCGCTCAGCATGACGCCCCAGGTCGCGACCGTCGGGTCACCGAGTCCAAGGAATTCCAGTCCTGATTGGATGCTGATTGCGACACCACAGACGATGGCCGTCTGGATGATGATCGGTGCGCGCACCACCGAGAAGATGTGGCGGGTGATGATTCGAGCGTCGCTCAGTCCGGAGACCCGGGCGGCGTCAACATACAGTTCGTTGCGCACCGACTGCACGGCGGTCCGGGTGAGGCGGAAATAGCCGGGGCTGATGAGGATGCCGAATGCGATCATCGAGATCCACACCGACGGTCCGAAGGCCGCGCGGATGGTGAGCAGGACGATGATGCCGGGCAGCGCCATCAGGACGTTGACGACCCAGTTCGCAGCGGAGTCGAACGGACCGGAGTAGTAGCCGGCGATGAGGCCAGCTGGCAGCCCAATCGCAATGGCGACCGCTGCACAGAGTAGCGCCGACAGCAGCGTCGTTTGGGCACCGTAAACCAGGCGGCTGAAGGTGTCTCGGCCGGCGCTGTCGGTTCCGAGCAGGTTGACCGAGTCGGCCCCTGACAGGGTCTTGCCGATGTTGGCGGCGTTCTCACCAAAGGGGGCGATCCAGCCCGCGAAAATGGCCACGAGAACCATGATCGTGAGAACGGCGACCGCGAAGATGCCCAGGGGGTTCTTGAGTATGCGCTTGAAGACGTTTGTCCTGGCCAGAGTGGCCGTACTTGCCTTGATTTCAACGGGTTCGCTCATGAGACACGCACCTTGGGGTTGAGCCAGCCGTTCGCGAGGTCCACGAGCAGGTTGACGATGATGACGATGATGACCGTGTAGAGCACGACGCCCATCACGAGGGGGGTATCCCCGAGGGTGGTCGACTGAACGGCGAGGGCGCCCATCCCGGGGAGGGCGAAGATCTGCTCGATGATGACGACACCGCCGAGCATTCCGATGAACTGAAGGCTCAACACGGTGAGACCGGCCGGCGCAGCGCTGCGCAAAACGTGTTTGAAGAGGATCACGCCTTCAGAGATGCCGCGGCTGCGGAGCGTCCTCACGTAGTCCTTTTCGAGCTGCTTGATGACGGCGCTTCGAACCTGTTGGGCAGCACTGGTCAGCCCACTGATCACGAGGGCGATTACCGGAAGGGTGAGGGAAGCGACCCAGGCTCCGGCGTCTGCGCCGGGCTGGATGCTGCTTGTGGCCGGGAAGAACCCGAGCTGAATGGCGAAAATCGTGACGAAGACGATCGCGAGGACGAAGTTGGGAATCGCGTCTCCGATGACCGCGGCGGTCTGCACGACGCGGTCGATCCATCCCCGCTTCACCGCGGCAGCAACGCCGATGAGTGTCGACAGGACGGCGATGATCAGGATGGAGGTAACAACGAGTGCGAGGGTGACCGGAAGTCGGGTCAGAAGCGACTGGACGACGGGTTCGTTGGTGAACCATGAGGTCCCGAAGTCGCCGGTGAGGGCGTTGCCCACCCACGTTGCAAAGCGGGTGAGGATGGGCTGGTCGAGCCCGAGTTCGGACTGCTTGGCAGCGACCTGCTCGGGTGTTGCGTACTCGCCGAGGATATTGCGGGCGATGTTCGTGCTTGAGAAGTACAGGAGGAAGAAGGTCAGGCAGGAGATCGCCGCGAGTACGACAAGTCCCGATCCGATCCGCTTCAGGATGAAGGTGACCATGGTCTCATTCCGGTGTTGATGTAATTCGCGGTGGTGTGACGCCAGGGGAAGGGCGCGTGCTGCCCCTCCCCCTGGCGGTGGGTCAGGATGCCGGAGCGTAGTTGTAGATGCTCGGCACTGCCTGCTGGGCTTGAGGCTCAACGGTGATCTTGTCGTCGATGTAGAACATCTGGTCGATGCGGTACCACGGAGCAAACCAGGCCTGCTCGGTCACGTACTCGTTGACGTCCTTCGCCAGTTCGCCGCTCTTGTCGCCGCCCGTTTGGACGGCATCGATTGCTGCCTGGAGTTCAGGAGTTGTCGTCTTGAACGGGTTGTATGCGGCCTGCGGGCCAATCGCCTGCTTGATTGCAACCCACGGCTCGCCCTGGAAGACGGAGAACCATGCTGCCGAGAACTTGGCTGCCTGGAGGTCGGTGACGTAGTTGGCCTGGGGAACGGCTTCCTGCTTGACGGTGATCCCGACGTCGGCAAGCTGCTGCTGCACCATTGCCATGATGGCCTCTGTGCCGGGCAGGACCGGGAGGGTCAACTCAAAGCCATCGGCGTATCCGGCTTCGGCGAGGAGCGACTTGGCTTTCTCGGGGTCGTACGCGTATGCGTCGTCAAGTTCCGGGATATAGGCATCAGTCGTCTTGCCGAAGATCTGCGCGGTGACTTCTCCGTGTCCGAGCGAGAGCTGCTCGAGCATGGTTTCGCGGTCGAAGGCGTAGTTGATGGCCTGGCGGACGCGGACGTCGCCGAGTGCTGGCGTGTTCTGCCCGTCGCGGTCGAAGAGGAAGAGGCCGTTCCAGTCAACGGGGTACGAGACTTCCTTGAGACCGGCACCTTCAGCCTGCTTGCCGTTCTTTGCGTCAAGCAGTGTGGCGTTGACCTGCCCGGACACGACGGCGTTGGTTCGCGCCGTGATGTCGGTGAGGACCTTGATGGTGACCTTTGCGAACTTCTGAAGATCCTTGTTCCAGTAGTCCTCGTTGGCCGTGTAGACGAATTGCGAGCCGTTGACCGAGCTCTTGGCGTCGAGGACATAGGGGCCGGATCCCACGGGAACCGTCTTGATCTCCTCGGTTCCGAGCGCCTTCGGGCTGCCCATGAGGCCGGGGGCCTGGCTGAGGTAATACACGAGTGCGGGGTCTGCTGCTGCGAGCGTGATGTCGATGGTGTCTTCGTCGACGACGTCCACGGCGCTGACCGACCCCAGTTGCGCAGCGTCAGGTCCGTTTGCACTCTTGAAGTGATCGAGGTTCGCCTTCGCTGCTTCCGCATCGAACTTCTCGCCGTCGGTAAACGTGACGTCATCGCGGAGGTCGACGGTGAGGACGGTCTGGTCGTCGTTGTACTCCCACTCGGTAGCGAGCATTGGAGCGAACGATCCATCGGGCTTGCGCAGAACCAGGGTGTCGTACGCGGCCTGGTACAGCGGCATCTGGTGGCCCAGGTGCGCTTGGGCCGGATCGAAGGACAGGATGTTCGAGAGGGAACCGATTGACAGTGTGTCTACGGCTGAACCGCCGCCGGATTTTCCGCCGGCTGCTGAGGAGCATCCGACGAGGGCGACGGCTGTCGCGGCGACGATGGCGACGGACGTCGCACGGGGACCAAACTTCATTGTTGTCTCCTTGGGAGGGATGCTCGACTCTGAGTGCAACCGGTTGCCGATATCTGAGTGACGCTTGGCTTCCGATCTGGGGACCACACTAATCGGCATCTTGTCATTTGGCAACCGATTGTCAAAATAGTTACAAAGTGACGTCACAACCCCGTAAACCAGCTATGCAATCGATTGCCCCTCGGGCGACCAGTAGGCGGCGCGTGACACGGCGAAGGCCCCGCAGCGCGAGCTGCGGGGCCTTCGTGATTCATCTAGGCGCGGACGGGGAACTTGGCCTCGTCGGCGATTCGCTTGTTGAGTTCGGCGAGGTACTCGTCCTCATCGAAGTCCAGCGAAACCTCTTTGCCCGTCCAGCTCGAGAGGTGGATAGCGTTGGCGAGACGCACGCCCTTGATGCCATCGGACCCCGGTGCGAGCAACGGAGTGCCGTCCAGGATGTTGGCGGCGAAGTTTTCCAGCACCCCTGAGTGCTGGTCACCCCAAGCCGACTCGAACTCGATGGTTTCGGTCGTGTAGTACTCAGTCGGGTCGAGCTGACCCATGAACAGCTTGCCGACATCCTGCATGCTCATGCTCTCGGACAACTCGCGTTCGGGCTTCTTCAGGCGGGTAACCGTTGCGGTCTTGCTGTTTTCGACAACGATCTTGCCGGCATCACCGAGGATCTCAAACCGGTCGGTTCCGGTCAGGTCGTGCGTCGCGGTCACGAAGACACCGGTTGCGCCGTTTCCATAGTCGACAACCGCAGTGACTTCATCTTCAACGGCGATGTTGCGACGGAAGCCGTAGGCCACCTTCGAGAAGACTTTCTCGGGAACTCCGCAAATCCACTGCCACAGGTCGAGCTGGTGCGGCGCCTGGTTCACAAGGACTCCCCCGCCCTCGCCGCCCCAGGTTGCCCGCCATTCGCTCTGGTCGTAGTACCCCTGCGGACGCCACCAGGTTGTGATGATCCAGTTGGTGCGGCGGATATCCCCAATTTCGCCGGCATCGACGATCTCCTTCAGGCGTCGATACAGCGGGTTGTTGCGCTGGTTGAACATGATCCCGAAGCTCAGCTGCGGCACCGTTTCGGCGAAGGCCAGCAGCTCGGAAACCTGCTTGGTATAGACGCCAGCCGGCTTCTCGACGAGAGCGTGCACGCCTCGCGAGAGAGCGTCGATTCCCATTTGAGGGTGCAGGAAGTGCGGAACCGTCGTGACGACAGCGTCCACGTCTCCGCTCTCGAGCAGGGCGATGTGGTCGTCGTAGAAGTGGGCATCCGGGTAGGTGTCCCGCACAACCGTGGCCTTGGCCGGGTCAGTGTCGGCGATGGCCGTGACGACCATGTTGGGCACCATGCCGTCAGCGATGAATTTGGCGTACATCGATCCCTGGGTTCCCAGGCCGATGATTCCCAAGCGCACTTTCTGTGTCATGAAAAAGCTTTCCGTTCTGTTGTCGGTTGTGTCCGCCCGGCTCGTTCCGGGAAGGACTGGTCATATACGTCTTGAATGATGTCGAGGGATTTACGCGCCTCGGCCGCGTCAATCCAGAAGGACGATCCCGCCGTGAGGTGCTCGTAGAAGTCCGCAATGAGAAGCTCGTGTGAGACACCCCAGTAGGCGCGCTCGCCGGTTGGGAGTGCGCGTTCGTGCACCGTCTCGACGCGGCCATCCGCCCAGCTCACCGTGAGGTCTCCACACAGGCGCAGCGTGGCGTTCTCTGCCACGATCTCCAGGGTGACCGGAGCGTTGGTGACGTGGGCGAGGGTGGTGTAAAACACCGATCGCGCGCCGTTCTCGTGGGTGAGGACCATGTCGGCCGTGTCCTCGACCTCAATGACATCATCGAGGAAGCGTGTGCTCGCGCTGCCCCGAACCGTTGTCACCGGTCCCATCAGCCACTGCACCAGGTCGAGGGTGTGGATGGCCTGGTTCATCAGCAGCCCGCCACCGCCGGTCGACCAGCGTCCGCGCCAGGGGCGATCCAGGTAGTACTCCGCCGAGCGGTGCCAGATCACCGTCGCCGCGGCGCCGTGCACGGTGCCGACCGCCCCGCTCGCGAGCATCTCGGCCGCCGCTTGGACCGGGGCGTTGTATCGGTTCTGGAAGCAGACTGCGATGGAGGCCTCGCTTCGACCGGCGGCTTCGACGAGCCGTGTGGCCTCGTCTCGCGTGTGCGCGACCGGCTTCTCGAGCACAACCGAGACGCCGCGATCGAGCGCGTCGATTGCCAGCGCCGCGTGGGTGTTGTGCGGGGTGCAGATATGGACAACGTCGGGCCTGACTTGGTCGAGCATCTGCCGGTGGTCGGTGAAACCGGGAACACCGTGTAATTCGCTCGCGCTGCTCAAACGGCCCTCATCGACGTCGCACACCGCGACGAGTGTCGCACTGTCCTGGCCGGCGATGGCGGCGAAGTGCAGCGCGGAAATGTCACCGCAGCCGATGACGGCCACGCGAAGAGCGGTACTCACTTGGTGGACACTCCAATGCTGCGCAGCAGTCCGTCGAATGCGCGAGCGGCCTGGCCGAATGCGGTCGGGCCGGAGAAGCCGCCCAGCGTGTGAGCTTCATCGAGGTGCGGCTCCAACGAAGCGAAACCGGTGTAGCCATCGTCACGAAGCGCGGTGAGGGTGGCCAACACCTGGCCGTCACCCTGGCCGGCAGGAACGACCGAGCCGCTCGCGGCATCCGCGTCCTTAATCTGCAGGTAATCGAGGTAGGGGCGGAGCATGGCGTAGCCCGCATCATGCGGGTGGGTGACACCGACCTGAACGAAGTTGGCGCTGTCCCAGGCAAGTCGAAGTGCGCTCGACCCGACCGACTCGACGAGGTCGAGGACACGCTCCGGAGTGTCGCCGTAGATGTCCTTCTCGTTCTCGTGGAGGAGAACGACGCCCTCGCGTTCCGCCTCGTCAGCGAGAAGGCGCATTCGAGTCATCACGTCGTCGCGGATGTCGGCGACGGGCACGCCCTCGGCACGAAAGAAGGAGAAGATACGGATGTTCGGAGTGTTCAGCGCGTGAGCCACTCTGATGATTCGGCGAAGACGGGCGACCTCGAGGTCGGCGTCGAGTGAAACGTCGACCTTGCCGATCGGCGACGCGACCGCGGAAGCCTTCATCCCTTCGGAGGAGAGAAGCGTGGCGAGCGCAGCCAGCTGGTCATCATCCAGGTCGACGACGTTGGTGCCCCACGCGCTGCGAACCTCGATGTGTTCGCTGCCGAGCGCCTTGAGGACGGCGATCTGTATTCGCGGGTCAGTATCGATCTCATCGCCGAAGCCGGAGAGGGTCCAGGTAACTGTGTCGGTTCCGATCGTCATTGCTTCAGTGCCGCCTTACGTCTGTTCGCTTCATTGGGAACCCGGTGGAGCCAGTCCGCGGGCATGATTCACTCTAGGTGGACGAGGACGGATTTGGCAACCGGTTGACAAAACTGCGCTCCGCGGTGTCTCATAGGAGTGCGACGGATGCACAGTCGCGCCCGTTTTTCCCGAGAACAAGGACGTCCCATGGTCGATCTGACAGCACACCCGTTTAACCTTGACGCCGCTGGCGTCGAGTGGGTCGAAACGACGCTTGCCTCACTCTCGATTGAGGAAAAGATCGGTCAGCTCTTCATTAACCTCAACACCTCGTTTGAGCCGAGCTATCTCGACAACGTTCTCGACAACTTCCATGTGGGCGGGATGCGCTACATGGGTGCTGATTCCGCGACCGTGCAGAGCCACATCCGCTACGCGCAGTCGAAGTCCAAGGTTCCGCTGCTCATCGCATCCAACCCCGAGATGGGCGGAGCGGGCAGCATCAACGATGGGACCCTGGTCACCACCCACCTCGGCGCCGGCAGCCACCCCGATGCCTCCATCGCACGCGACCTCGGCTACGTAGGCGGGCGTGAAACGGCAGCCCTGGGCTGCAACTGGGCGTTCGCTCCCATCGTTGACATCCACTACAACTGGCGTAACACGGTGATCGGCACCCGGTCGTTCGGGAACACCCCCGATGTCGTGATCGAGCGGGCCAAGGCCTACTTTGACGGGCTCAGTGAGACCGGATCCACTGCCGCCATGAAGCACTTTCCCGGCGACGGCATGGACGAACGAGACCAGCATGTGGTCACCACGTATAACACGCTCGGGTACGACGAGTGGAACTCGACCTACGGTCGGGTATACCGCGAGCTGATCGATCACGGCGTGCAGTCGATCCTGGTCGGCCACATCGGTGCGCCGGAGCTGTCGCGCCGTTTCCGTCCCGGCATCGCCGATTCCGAGATCATGCCCGCCACCCTTGCCCCTGAACTTCTCCAGGACCTGTTGCGAGGAGAACTGAACTTCAACGGGCTCATCCTCACCGACGCCTCAGCCATGATCGGTATGACCCAGGCCATGAAGCGCAAGGATCTGGTGCCAGCGGCGATCGCTGCAGGCTGCGATATGTTCCTCTTCTTCCGCAACGCCGACGAAGACTTCCGTTACATGCTCGAGGGCTACCGCTCGGGCGTCATCACCGAGGAACGACTTCGCGACGCGCTCCTTCGAATCCTGGGGCTGAAGGCCTCCATCGGCCTGCACACGATCCCGCGCGACCAACTTGTCCCGGGCCCGGAAGCGCTCGACGTGATCGGAAGCGAGGAGCACCTGGCCATCGCGGCGGCCGTTGCCGACAAGAACGTCACCCTCGTCAAGGACACCCAGAACAACCTGCCGTTGTCTCCACAGACCCACAAGCGAATTCGGTTGTACGGCATTTCTGGCCAGGCCGATTTCACCGGCACAGACCCGAGCGGGTTTCTCGACATCGCCAGGCAGGAGTTGGAGAACGCCGGCTTTGAGGTGCACGTGTTCCGCGACGCCGTCCAGCGCAAGGCCGACGGCGAGGAAGGGGTGTACTTCCACACGGTGATGGCCGACGAGGCGAACGAACAATACGCCGAGAAGTACGACGCAGCCATCATTTTCGCCAACGTCACCGGCTTCGCGCAGGAGGCGACGGTGCGGATTCACTGGTCGACGCCGATGGCAGCCGAGATTCCCTGGTATGTGACCGAGATTCCCACGATCTTCGTCTCCCTGGCTCAGCCCAATCACCTGATCGATGTGCCGATGGTGAAGACCGTCATTCATTCCTATGCGCCCAGCCGCGAAGCGATCGCGGCCACTGTTGCGAAAATGACGGGCACGTCCGGCTTCACCGGAACGTTCAACGACAACGTCTGGTGCGACACCTTCGGTACCCGCCTGTAGCTCACCGCCGGAGCCGTCATCTCCCTGATGCGACATACGGACTTTGCTAGCGTTGTGTCGAGCGGATGTTTCTCCCGATTCGGTATTACTCCTGACGACACCGCTCCCAGTTTTTCTTCCCGAACCACTGCATGACACTAGAGGAGACCTTCATGGCCCAGGCACAGGCAAACATCGGCGTGATCGGGATGGCGGTGATGGGATCGAACCTTGCTCGAAACCTCGCGAGCCGCGAAGGCAACACCGTCGCCATCTACAACCGCTCCGCTGAGAAGACGCGTGCGGTCGTCTCCGAGTTCCCTGAGGCCGGCTTTGTCGCTTCCGAGTCCATCGAGGACTTCGCCGCATCCCTGACCAAGCCCCGAACCGCCATCATCATGGTGAAGGCGGGCGCGGGCACGGACGCGGTCATCGAGCAACTCACCGAGGTGTTCGAGCCGGGTGACATCATCGTCGACGGTGGTAACGCGTTGTTCACCGACACCATTCGCCGTGAGAAGGCCGTTCGTGAGACCGGAATCAACTTCGTTGGCGCCGGAATCTCCGGCGGTGAAGAGGGCGCTCTCAAGGGCCCGAGCATCATGCCCGGTGGCTCCGCAGAAGCCTGGGAGACCCTCGGCCCCATCCTCAAGTCGATCGCCGCTATCGCCGAGGGCGAGCCGTGCGTCACACACGTTGGCACCGACGGAGCCGGACACTTCGTCAAGATGATCCACAACGGCATCGAGTACGCCGACATGCAGCTCATCGCCGAGGCATACGACCTCATCCGCAGAGGCACCGGCAAGTCCCCCGCCGAGATCGCTGACATTTTCACCGAGTGGAACAAGGGCGAACTCGAGAGCTACCTGATCGAAATCACCGCAGAGGTTCTTCGCCAGGTCGACGCCAAGACAGGTCAGCCCCTCGTCGACGTCATCGTCGACCAGGCCGGAGCAAAGGGAACCGGCGCGTGGACCGTGCAAACCGCCCTCGACCTGGGCATCCCGGTTTCCGGGATCGCCGAAGCCGTCTTCGCCCGCTCCCTCTCGTCAAAGCCCGCGCAACGTGCGGCAGCGTCCGACCTTCCCGGCCCCTCGTCGGAGTGGACCGTCGACGACGCCGACGCGTTCGTCGAGGACGTTCGCCAGGCACTCTACGCCTCGAAAATCATCGCATACAGCCAGGGCTTCGACGAGATCGTCGCCGGTGCTGAGCAGTACGACTGGGACATCAAGAAGGGCGACATCGCGAAGATCTGGCGCGGCGGCTGCATCATCCGTGCCCAGTTCCTCAACCGCATCACCGAGGCATACGACGAGAACCCCGGGCTCGTCGCGCTGGTGACCGCACCGTACTTCACCGACGCCGTCTCGCAGGCGCAGGACGCCTGGCGCCGAGTTGTCGTCGCTGCGGCGCAGGCCGGCATCCCCTCGCCCGCGTTCTCGTCATCGCTTTCGTACTACGACGGGCTGCGCGCCGACCGCCTCCCCGCTGCCCTGGTTCAGGGCCAGCGCGACTTCTTCGGAGCACACACGTACCGCCGGGTCGACGCCGAAGGCACCTTCCACACCCTCTGGTCCGGTGACCGCACCGAGATCGAAGCCGTGGACACCCACTAAGCACCACCAATACACGAGTTACAGGAATGGACTCCTCGCATTGCGAGGGGTCCATTTCTGGTCGCGTCGGGGAACGCCCCGCTCGAACGACACGGCAACCCCCTGTAGCCTCGAACGTAGCCCCGAGTTCACCGAGGAATGCAGAGTCATGACGACGCCACGCCCAACCGCCGCTCACGCCCCCGCTCGACCGCTGGTGAGCTGGAACCTCCTTCCCGGAATTCTGCTCGCCGCATCCGGGTTTCTCTTGTTCGGACTAGACGAGCGCCCCGCCGGTTACCTCACCCTCGCCGTGAGCCTAGTTGCGGCCGTGGCCATCGATCGAGCCCTCGCGAAAGATCTGCTGCTCATCGCGATCGGGCTCACGGCGATCAGCCTCGTGCCGATCAACACTGACATCGAGTGGGGCCACATGCTCCTGATGGGAGCCGCCCTCGCGGCCGCGGTGCTCCTCCCCTACCTCATCTCCCGGTTCGTCTACCGCGATCACGCCATCCGTTTCCCGGTGTGGACCGGAAAACGATGGTCTCGATTCGAGTTCGGCTACCTCGTTGCTGTCGTGATCCTCGGCTGGTTCCTGCTTCCGGTCTATATGATTCCGACCGGTGTCTACGAAAACTGGCCGGCAGCATCCGACCCTGGAAGCATCGCCCGACTTTTCCTGGGAACGAATGCACTGGGGATCTGGGACGAATTGTTCTTCATTTGCACGACATTCGCACTGCTGCGCCGTCACTTTCCTGACTGGCAAGCCAACCTGCTGCAGGCCGTTCTGTTTACGTCGTTCCTCTGGGAGCTGGGTTTCCACTCTTGGGGTCCGTTCCTCATCTACCCCTTTGCCGTCCTGCAAGGGTGGATTTTCCGGCAGACGAAGTCACTGAGCTACATCGTGAGCGTGCACCTGTTGTTCGACTTCGTTCTCTTCCTGGTACTCCTGCACGCGCACAATCGCGATTGGCTGGCAATCTTCCTCTACTGAGCGAGTGCCTCTGCCGAACGCCATCCGGTACCGCCAGAATGGAATGAACGATTCGAGGAGGCCACTATGTCGGATGTCGACAACACACCTGCAAGAGACACAACGGTGCCCGTCCAGGACCAGCACCCGCAACCGCTCGATGAGAAAGTCGCTGGAATCCTGATCCAGGAAGAAGCGGATCTCGCCGGCCACGAGGAAACCGAAATCATCGAGGCGCTTCGCCAACGATTCGCCGACGCGGGTATCGCTATTTCTGAGGATGACCTGCTGGAACAGGCGAAACGCATCGCCGGTTCGGACGCCGACGGGTATTCGAGCTAGGAACACCTACCACGAAGCGTTGTCAAGCCCTCGCCGGGCTTGACAACGCTTTTCTACACTTGAGGTATAAGGCCCTCCCCGAGATGACCCGCTTAGGTGCTATTGAGAGCACCCGGACGCCGGGTCAGACCTGAGGGCCTTGGAGGACGGGATAATCGGGATATCCCGTCCTCCCTCACGTTAAAGGCTATGCGGCGCCGTCGAACATGCTCGTCACGGAGCCGTCTTCGAAGACCTCGTGAATTGCGCGAGCGAGCAACGGGGCGATGGGCAGCACCGTGAGCCGTTCGAAGCGCTTCTCCTCCGGAATTGGAAGCGTGTCCGTCACCACGACCGAGTCGATGAAGTCGCTCTGAAGGATTTCGGTGGCCGGGTCGCTGAAGACCGCGTGGGTCGCCGCGACGACAACGCCGAGCGCGCCAGCAGCCTTGAGGGCTTCCGCCGCGCGGACGATGGTGCGGCCCGTGTCGATGAGGTCGTCGACGAGGAGGCACACGCGACCCTCCACCTGACCGACGATCTCGTGCACCGACACCTGGTTGGGAACCAGCGGGTCGCGGCGCTTGTGGATGATCGCGAGTGGAACGCCGAGCTTGTCGCTCCAAATGTCGGCGACGCGAACACGGCCCATATCGGGAGACACGATCGTCAGAGTTTCCGGGTCGAGCTTCTCGCGGAAGTGGTTGAGCAGCACAGGCATGGCGAAGAGGTGATCAACGGGGCCGTCGAAGAAGCCCTGGATCTGGGCGGCGTGCAGGTCGACCGACATGATTCGGTCGGCGCCGGCGACCTTGAACAAGTCGGCGACGAGGCGGGCGGAGATCGGCTCACGGCCGCGGCCCTTCTTGTCCTGGCGGGCGTACGGGTAGAACGGTGCCACAACGGTGATCCGCTTGGCGGATGCCCGCTTCAGCGCGTCGACCATGATGAGCTGCTCCATGAGCCACTCATTGATGGGGGCCGTGTGCGACTGGATGACGAACGCATCCGACCCGCGAACGCTCTCGTCGAAACGTGCGTAGAGCTCACCGTTGGCGAAGGTCCTCGCGTCGGTGGGGACCAGGTCGGACCCCAACTCTGCGGCAATGTCTGCGGCCAGTTGTGGATGAGCACGACCCGATACGAGAACGAGTCGCTTTTCTCCGCTCATTTTGATGCCAGACACGTAGCCCGCTTCCTGCCGGTCGAACCGGCGTTGTACTGCTTAGTTTTCTTCGTGGGGGTTGGAGTCTTGGGCCGCGAGGGCAGCTTCCGCTGCCGCGGTACCGGGTCGGTTCTTCTCGACCCAGCCGGGCATGTTGCGCTGCGGAGCAACGCTGATAGCGAGAGCCCCGGCAGGAATGTCTTTGCGAACGACGGTCCCGGCGCCGGTGTACGCGCCGTCACCAATTCTAACCGGCGCCACGAAGACGCCGTGTGAGCCGGTGCGAACGTGTGAGCCGACCACCGAGGAGTGCTTCTTGACCCCGTCGTAGTTGGCGAAGATGCTTCCGGCGCCGATGTTCGAGCCCTCACCGATTTCGGCGTCGCCGACGTAGGAGAGGTGTGGCACCTTACTGCCCGTCCCGATGCGGGCATTTTTGGTCTCAACGAACGTACCGATCTTCCCGTCAGCGCCCAGGATTGTGCCGGGCCGGAGGTAGGAGAACGGACCAACGGATGCTCCGGCACCGATCACAGCGAGGGTTGCGTCTGTGCGCTTCACCTCGGCGTTCTCGCCGATCTCACAATCGACCAGAGTGGTGTCAGGGCCCACAACCGCACCGGTGGCGATCGCGGTCGCGCCGAGAATCTGGGTGCCGGGCTTGACGGTGACGTCGGGCGCGAGCGTTGCCTTAACGTCGATCCACGTCGACGACGGGTCTTGGATGGTGACGCCGGCCAACTGCCAGCCGCGGATGATCATGGCGTTCAGTCGGGCAGCCTGCGCGCTCAGTTGGGCGCGGTCGTTGACGCCCTCGACGAGCCACGGCTCCGAAACCGGCAGTGCCGAGACGTTGAGTCCCTCCGCACGAAGCAGGCCCACAACATCCGTCACATATTTTTCGCCCTGCGCATTGTCGGTGGTGAGCTTCGCCAGCTGCTGGCGAAGAGCACCGACAGTGAAGAGGTAGACCCCAGCATTGATTTCGGCGACCGCGCGCTCGGCGTCGGACGCGTCCTTCTGCTCGACGATGTAGTCGACGGTGCCGTCTGCCGTGCGGATGATGCGCCCGTAGCCGGTGGCGTCGTCGAGGATCGCCGACAAGAGCGTTGCGGCAGTGCCTTCGGCGCGGTGACGCGCGAGGAGGGTGGCGAGGGTGTCGGCGTCGAGGAGAGGCACGTCACCGTTGATCACGAGGACGTCGCCGTCGAAACTCTCCGGAATCGCTGCCACGGCCTGCTCGACCGCACGCCCCGTGCCGGGAACCTCGTCCTGATCGACAATGACACTCTCGGGCAGCTCGGCGGAGATGACCTCAACCAGTCGGTCACGCTCATGGCGCACGACCGCGATGACGTGCTCGGCCTCCAGTGCGCGGGCCGTGGCCAGCACGTGACCGATCATCGGCACGCCCGCGAGCGGATGCAACAGCTTGGGGGTTGCGGATTTCATCCGGGTTCCCTGGCCGGCCGCCAGGACAACGATCGCGAGTTGAGTATCTGCCACGGGTCCCCCGGAGATTGAATCGAGCTGACTCGATGTTGTTCGTAGTGTTCCGTCGGCTGGGAGCCGTCCGTTCCGCTCCGCCTCCAGGACTCGAACCTGGACCGAACAACTCCAAAGGTTGCCGTGCTGCCATTACACTAAGGCGGACCGCGCCCGCCGAAACGTACGCACGAGTCAAGTCTGCCAGATAATGACCGCGGGCCCGTGCGCTCTCACACGGGATAATAAGGAAATGCCCGAAAAGAGTGACGAAGTCGACCGCATTGTCGAGGCGTGGGAGCGCGAACGCCCTGACCTCAACTTCGCCCCGCTGCAGGTGCTCTCACGGGTGGGTCGGCTGACCCGGCACCTTGACCGTGCCCGCAAGACCGCGTTCACCCGCTCGAAGCTTGAGTCGTGGGAATTCGACGTGCTGAGCGCGCTCCGCCGTGCGGGTGAGCCGTACACGCTGAGCCCCAAGCAGTTGCTGCAGCAGACACTCGTCTCAAGCGGCACTATGACCAACCGCATTGACCGGCTCGTCGCCTCAGGGCTGGCCGAACGCAAGGCCGACCCCGGTGACGGCCGTGGCATCCTCGTCGTGATGACACCGACCGGCCTGACCCGGGTCGACGCGGCCATCACGCGGCTCGTCGACGCCGAGTCCGAAATCCTCGCGTCGCTCTCCCCGGCCGACCAGCAAAGACTCGCGTCCCTGCTGCGCAAGCTCAGCCTCGACTTCGACGCGGCAGGGCCGACCGAGTTCTAGCGGCGCATGATCTTCCGCGCCAGGGCGTTGCCGAAGAACTGGATGAGCTGCACGAAAACGATCACAACGAGCACGGCGGCCCAGGTCACGATCGGGTTGAACTGCCGGTAGCCGTACTGGATGGCAAAGTTACCGATGCCACCGCCGCCGATGTAGCCGCCGACCGCCGTCATATCGACGAGCACAACCAGCACAAAGGTGTAGCCGAGGATCAGTGGGCCGAGCGCTTCCGGCAGCAGCACGGTGCGAACGATGTAGAGCGGCCCTGCTCCGGCCGCTCGCGCCGCCTCAATCACTCCCGGTGACACGGTGAGCAGGTTCTGCTCGACGATACGGCTGATACCGAACGCCGCACCGATAGAGATCGCGAAAATGAGAGCGCCGTTACCGATGCCTGTCCCGAGCACCAGCCGGGCAAGCGGCTGGATCGCCGCGATGAAGATGATGAATGGAATCGGCCGGAAGATGTTGACGAGCACATTGATTACCGTGAAAGCGACCCGGTTCTCAAGAATCGAGCCCGGCCGGGTGACATACAGACCCAGCCCGATGAGCAGTCCGGCGATGCCACCAAAAACCAGGCTCGCGGCAACGATGTAGAGCGTCTCCCAGGCGGCTTCGCCGAGCTGGGGCAGAAGATCGAGAAGTTTCTCCATGATCAGTGCACCTCCGTCACTTCTGAGTAGCTGCCAATGCGGGCCAGCGCGGCGTCGATCGCTGCGTACTCGCCTTGCAGGGCAAGGGTGAGGTGGCCGAATGCGCGGCCACGAATGTCATTGATGCCGCCATAAACCAATTCGAAACGGATGCCTGTGGCTGCGAGATCGAGAAAAACCTGCGCTTGCGAGTTATTGCCGTCGCGGAAAGAGAAGGTGACGATTCGACCGTCATGACGGGTACGGAGCGTCTGCACCTCGACGGGCGATGGAACACCCTGCACAACCGTCGACACGAATCGCGCCGATGCCGGGTTTTGCGGACGGGAGAACACGTCGAAGACATCGCCGCGCTCGACGATACGTCCGCCATCCATCACAGCCACCTTCGTGGCGAGGCTCCGGATGACGTCCATCTCATGGGTGATCAGAATGATCGTGACGCCGAGTTCCCGGTTCACCCGGTCGAGGAGCGACAAGACCTCGCTCGTCGTCTCCGGGTCCAGGGCGCTGGTGGCTTCATCCGCGAGCAACAGCGACGGCGATGTCGCCAGCGCACGGGCAATTCCCACCCGCTGTTTTTGTCCGCCCGAAAGTTGGTCGGGATAGTTCTTTGCCTTGTCGCTCAATCCAACGAAGGCGAGCATTTCGGTGACCCTGGCGGTGATCTCCGCAGCTGGGCGACCGGCAACCTCGAGCGGGTATGCCACGTTCTTCGCCACGGTTTTCGAGTTGAACAGGTTGAACTGCTGGAAAATCATGCCGATGTCACCGCGCACCGTGCGCATCGACCGTTCCTTGAGCGACGTGATCTCGGTGCCGTTGACCACGATGCTGCCCGACGTGGCCTTCTCGAGACCGTTCACGAGCCGAACCAGAGTGGACTTGCCGGCGCCCGAGTATCCGATGATCCCGTAGACATCACCGTGTTCCACCTCGATGCTCACCCCATCGATGGCGACGACCGGGTCACCGCCCTTCTGGGACGGTGGATATGACTTGACGACATCCGTCATGCTGACGATGCTCACGGGGTTTCCTCTCGGTGACGCGAACAGGCGCCGGAGTTGTGAACTCCGGCGCCTTTGCTACACGTGGTGCTTCAGCTGGGCCTAGCCCTGCTCGGCGATCTGCTTCTGGACGGTCTTGAGCGATTCGACCAGGTCAGCGACCGGAGTCTTCACCATAACCGCCGTTCCACCCGAGTTCTCGATGACGCCGTCGGTGACGGCCTGAGTGTCCTGATATATCTCCACGAGCTTCGCGTAGGTCTCGTTGTCCTTGTCTTCGGCACGAGCGGCAAAGATGTTGACGTACGGAAGAGCATTGGGGTCGGACGGGTCATCCTGCGCAATCGCGTCGTTGGCGTCGAGTCCCGCATCAACGATGAAGTCGTTGTTGACGATGGCGGCAGCGACGTCGGGCAGCGACGTAGCGGTGAGCGTCGGGTCCAGTTCCGTGACCGTAACCCGTGACTTCGCCTCGTCAATCTCCGACACGGTCGAGTAAGCGCTTCCGCCACCCTTCAGCGTGATGAGGTCGGCCGACTGCAGCACGAGGAGCGCACGCGACAGGTTGGTGGCGTCATTCGGGATCGCGATGGTGGCGCCATCGGGGATCTCCTCGACCGAGTCATACTTCGCAGAGTAAAGACCGAGCGGGTAGATTGCCGTCGCGCCAACGGGTACGAGGTCCTGCCCGTTCGCCTCGTTATAGTCAGCCAGGTAGATGATGTGCTGGAACTGGTTGAGGTCGATCTCACCCTCGGCGAGCGCCGGGTTGGGCTGGTTGTAGTCAGAGAAGTCGACGAGTTCGACGGTGATGCCTTCGTCGGCCGCAGCGTCGACGTACGTTTCCCAGTACGGGTCGCTCGCTCCGACAACGCCAATCTTGACGGTCTCGTTCTCGCTGCCTTCGCTCGAAGAACCTGCGCTGCCGGCGCAGCCCGCCAGCAGTGCAGCCACGGGCAGGATGGCGAGGGCGGCGAGTGCGCTCTTCAGGTTGGATTTCTTCACGGTGATTCCTCTTCGCTGTGTGTGTGTCTCCTCGGGAGTGCAGGGCACGGAAACTAACGCTCCGGAAAACGAAGCGTTATGAAGGAAGGGATCCGTGCTCCCAGCACCGGGGCACAGAATTAAGATATCCGCGTTTTCTGTCGTGCGCGAGACGGAGCGTCACCGTTCGTAACAGATTCTTCGGCGGTGCGCCGGTTGGGCGGATTATCTGCGCGCTCGCGGCAGGCTCGAGGAAGATCCGCGAGTGTGAAGGACTCCGAATCGACTTTGGTTGATTTCCCCTTAGACCGACGAAACGGTCACTTCGATGACCGCCCAGCTCAATGCCGGGAGGGACAGGGCCACACCTGCCTCTGACACCGAGACCCCGGCAAGATGTGTGAGCGAGACCCGTTCGGCCTTGGCGGTATTGGAAACGTGCCGGTCGGCACCGTCGGGAGCTTCGAGCACCTCGGCCCGCACAACGCGGTCTCCGCGAAGGCCGTGCAACGCCACCTGGACGTCGGCGGCATCGTCCAGACTCCGATTGGCCAGGAAGAGCGCTACACGGCCGTTCTCTTCGTCCCACGTCGCGCTGACATCAATGACATCCGCGTCGCCGTAGTGGGCGGTCGGGATCCGGTCGCTTGTCACCGCTGTTCGAAGAATCTTGCCCCTCGCTACAGCAGCCATTCGCGCGAATGGCCAGAAGGTGGCCTGCCTCCACGCGGGCCCATTCTCTTCAGTGCGAATCGGAGCAATCACGTTCACCAGTTGCGCCTGATTAGCGATGTGGACCCGGTCTCCATGTCGAAGAAGTGAGTTGAGGAATGTGCCGACCACGACAGCATCCGTCATCGTGTATTCATCCTCGATCAACCGCGGGTGCTCTCGCCATCCCGACTCTTTGACCCGATGCTCCTGATCCTCGGTGTTGCGACCGCGCTGGTACCAGACGTTCCATTCGTCGAAGGAGAGGTTGATGTGTTTGTTGTGTCGCCCGCGCGCCCGCACGGCGTCGGCCGTAGAAATCACCGACTCAATGAAGTGATCCATGTCGAGCGCAGAGGCCAGGAAGCTCGCAGCATCACCGTCGTGCTCCTGGTAATAGGCGTGCAACGAGATAAAATCGACCTCCTCGTACACGTGGGTCAGGACGGTGTGTTCCCATTCACCGAAGGTCGGCATCCCTGAGTTCGAGCTGCCGACAGCGACGAGTTCGATCGTCGGGTCGACGTATCGCATCGCCTTGGCTGCTTCCTTGGCGAGGCGGCCGTACTCTTCGGGTGTTTTGTGACCGATCTGCCACGGGCCGTCCAGTTCGTTACCGAGGCACCACAGCCGAATGTCGAACGGGTCGTCTGCGCCGTTCTTTCGGCGCAGATCGGAGAGGTAGGTCCCGCCCGGGTGGTTGGCATATTCGACCAGTTCGCGCGCGGCGTCCACTCCCCGCGTTCCGAGGTTGATCGCTTGCATGACCTCGACGTTGGCCAACTTCGACCACTCCATGAACTCGTGCAAGCCGAATTCGTTGGTTTCGAGGGTGTGCCAGGCGCCATCCAGCCGGCGGGGACGCTGGTCGACCGGGCCAACCCCGTCCTCCCAGTTGTATCCGGACACGAAGTTTCCGCCGGGATACCGCACGACCGTCGGTCCCATCTCGTGAACCAGGTCGAGGACGTCGGTACGAAAGCCCGATTCGTTGGCTGTCGGGTGGCCTGGTTCGTAGATGCCTGTATAGACGCAGCGGCCCATGTGCTCGACGAAAGAGCCAAACAGCCGGTGGGGGACGTCGCCGACGATGAAGTCTCGGTCGAGGGTGATGCGGCAGGAAGTCATCGTGTCCGTTTCTCGCTCGTCTGAACTACTGGCCACCAAAGCCAGTCGTCGCGATCCCCTTGATGATCTGCCTCTGGAAGAAGAGGAAGATGATGATCAAGGGCGCCGCTGCGAGGAGCGCCATGGCCATGTTCTGTGCGTATTGCACGCCGTATGCGCTCTTGACCGTCTGCAGCCCGACGGGAAGGGTCATCAGCGAGGTGTCGTTGATGATGATGAACGGCCAGAGGAAGTTGTTCCAGGCTCCGATGAAAACGAAAATTGATACGGCGGAAAGGATCGGACGGGACAGGGGCAACACAATCGTCCAGAAGATCCGAAGGCGATTCGCCCCATCAACTCGAGCGGCATCCTCAAGTTCGATCGGAATCTGGTCGAAGAACTTTTTCAGAATGAACACCATCGGCGGCGCAACGACCTGTGGGAGGATCAGGCCCCAATAGGTGTCAACCATGTTGAACGCGAGCATCTCGTAGAACAACGGGATGATCAGTACCTGCGGCGGAATGATGATGGAAGCGATGACGACGAAGAACAGCCACCTGCGACCGGTGAAGTCCAGTCGAGAAAACGCGTAGGCGGCCAACGCACACGTCGCCACCGTGAGAATGGTGATAATCGTCGAACTCAACAGGCTGTTGAGCGCCCAAATTGGGATATTTCCCTCGGCCAGGACGTTGGCGTACGCCTCGAGTGTGTAACCGTGCGGCGCGAGCCAGCTGACCGGCGTCGCGCCGGCATCCGCTTCGGTCTTAAGCGAGGTGACCAGTGCCCAGGCGAAGGGAAGCAGCCACGAGACGGCCATGACAATGAGAATGATGAGGGCAATGACCCGGCCCGCGCCGAAACGCTTTTCGCCCGGCCGGTGTGGCACCTGTGGGCGTGACTCGGCGACGCGTGCTTCCGGCGGCAGCTCGACTGTGGTCATGACCGCGCCCCCTTTCGAGACGTGAACTGGACAAGCGAAACCAGGATGATCAGGGCGAAGAAGATAAACGAGACCGCTGCTGAGTAGCCGAAGCGGTATCCGGTAAAGCCAGTGTCGAAGATGTAGACGACAGCGGTTCGGGTGGTGCCAGCGGGACCACCCTGCGTCATCTGGTAGATCTGGTCGAAGACCTTGAGCGACGCGAGAACTTGCAGGATCAAAATAAGCGCGGTCGTTGGAGCGAGTTGCGGAATGGTGATGGAAAAGAGCTGGCGCCATTTCCCCGCACCGTCGAGCGCGGCCGCTTCGTATTGCTGCTCGGGGATGTTCTGAAGAGCCGCGAGGTACAGGAGGAAGTTGAATCCAACCGTCCACCAGACCGTTGCGATGACCACACCGAGCATCGCCCACTGCGGGTCCTGAAGCCAGGCGATCGGCGCGACTCCAAACGGCTTGAGCATTTCGTTGATCAATCCCAGCTGGGGGTTGAACATCCAGATCCAGAACAGGGAGACAACGGTCGACGCCAGGAGGAACGGCATAAAGAAGGACAGACGCCAGAGCCACTGACCGGGAAGACCGAGATCGACAAGCAGTGCCATAACCAGAGCGATGACGACGAGCGGAATGGTCGACAGGACCGTAAACCACACCGTATTGAGCATGGCACGCCACATGTCACTGCTGCCGAGCGCCTCGGCATAGTTGGCGAAGCCAACGAACGAACCCCCAGCTCCCGTGAGGGTGGTGCCGGTGAAGCTCAAGTAGAGACCAAAAAGAATGGGCCAGATCAGGAACAACGCGAAGAACACACCAAACGGAGCCACAAATGCCCAGCCGGCAAGATTGTCCTTACGTCTGCGCGCGGCTTTCGTGTCGCCTTTGGCCCCGGTGGTGGCCTGCGCTCGGTTGCTTACCGCTGATGTCGTCACGTTGAGCTCCTCTCTCAGCCTTTGGCGACCGGGTTGGGTTTGGCCAGGAGGACGTTCAGCCGCCGAACGAATCCGCGGATGCCCTCGGCAGGATCGTCGCCGCCGAGGAAGACGCCCTGCACGTTTTCTGCGAAATAGGTTTGGAAGTCCGATCCTGAACCCGTAAACCAGGCCGATGGATCGTAATTGAGCACGTCTGCGGCCGAGGCATAGTGCGCTTGCGGTATCAGTTCGGAGTATTCGTCGCTCTCCACAACGGGTAGGTATCCGGGAATGTGTCCCGCGCCTGCCCAGTCAATAGATCCCTTGAAGAGTTCTGACACGAACCGGTACACCTCCCTTCGCTTGTTCTCGTCGGGAGCTGACTGGTGCGGGAGCACGAATGCGTGCGAATCGGCATACGCTGCGGGGGTTCCGAACAGTGTCGGGATGGGCTGGGCGTCAAAGGGAATGCCTGAGTTCTTCGCGGTGGGCAGTTCCCACACGCCGGTGAAGAACATGCCACTCTCACCGTTCACAAACTCAGCAACGGCTGTGGCGTAGTCACCGCTCTTTGTGGCGATGGTGTCGTCGAGCAGCTGCTGGATGAAGGACAATGCGGTGACCGCGGCTTCCTCATCGACCTGAGCTTCTTTCCCGTTTTCGAGGACCATCTCCGCGCCGAGTTGCTTGTAGAAGGTGTAGAACAGGCGCCACATCTGAGCACCGTCACCCAGGTATCCGTAGGACAGTCCGTGCTTTCCCGTGACGGCCTGCATGGCTGACGCGACGTCTAAGAACTGCTCCGGCGAGGTGATCTCGACGAGTTGCCCATCGGGTCCGAGCGCTCCGGCTTTCTCCGCCACGTCCGTGTTGTACATGAGGATAAACGGGTGCGCATCCAGAGCGACGGAGTAAAGCTTCCCATCGACGACCCCCTTCTCCCACACGCGAGGCGGGAAGTCCTGTTCCGTGACCCCAAACTCAGCCAGAAGATCAGTGTCCCAGGGATCGAGGAGTCCGCCAGGCGCATATCCGGGCAGTCGCGACGCGTGCATAATCGCAACGTCGGGAGCACGGCCGCCCACAGATGCCATGGCGAGCTTGGTGTAATACGGCGTACCCCAGGCGAGAACCGTCTGCGAGGCAAAGAATTCCGGATTGGCTTCATTGGCGGCGTCAACCATACCGGCCATGACGATTCCGTCACCGCCGGACAGCAGATGCCAGAACTTGAGCGGGTAGGTGGTCTCACCGGCGCCGGCGGCAGCACACCCAGAGAGGGCGGGAGCAAGCGCGGCGCCACCGAGCACCGCGGCACCGCCAAGCAAGACGGATCGACGCGTAAGTGGAGAATTCGACGAAAAATACTGTCCGTGCATCCGACACTCCTTCGTGAGGGATTACAGCTTTACATCGATGTAGAGATAGAGCAATACCCCCGCGAACCTATTTGGTCCGCGGGGGTATCTTTTGGTTCAGCGGCGCTTACGGGCGACGGAACTGATTCACCATGGGGCAATCGAACGGGTCGCGCGCGGACAAACCGACACGGTTGAGGTAGTCAATGACGATCGCGTAGGAATTGACCAGCGTTGTCTCGGTGTACGGAATGCCGAGCGTCTTGCAGTGCTCAACGACGATCTCTCGTGCGTGCTTGAGGTGCGGCCTCGGCATGCTGGGGAACAGGTGGTGCTCGATCTGGTAGTTAAGTCCACCCATGAAGTAGCTCATGCCCAAGCCGCGGATGTTTCGCGAGGTGAGAACCTGCTTGGAGAGGAAGTCAATCTTCGCGCCTTCCTGAATCAAAGGCATTCCCTTGTGGTTCGGAGCGAATGACGCTCCCATGTAGACGCCGAAGACAGCCATTTGCACGCCGAGGAAGGCAAACGCCATTCCGAGCGGGAGGAACGTGAAGAGGATCGCGAGGTAGATACCAAGCCGGAGCGCAATGAGCGTCAGTTCCAACCAGCGCTTGTCGACCTTCTCGGCGGTGAAAAGCGTCACGATGGAACGGAAGTGGAGATTGAGGCCTTCGAGCGTCAGCAGCGGAAAGAAGAGATAACCCTGCCGCCGGGTAATGAAGCCACGCAGCCCCTTGGCCGTTGCCGCATCCTCTTCGATGAAGGAGATCGTGTCGATCTCGATATCCGGGTCCTTACCGACCGTGTTGGGGTTGGCGTGGTGCCGCGTGTGCTTGGTCATCCACCAGGCGTAGCTGATGCCGACGACAGCGTCGGCGAGGATGCGACCCAGACGGTCGTTTGCGGGTCCGGACTCGAACACCTGGCGATGTGATGCCTCGTGGGCGACGAAGGCGAACTGCGTGAAGATGATCCCCAGACCGGCTGCGATCAGCAACTGGAACCAGGAATCGCCCAGCAAGACGAACCCGACGCCGAGGCCCACCAGGGCCACGGTCAGGACCGCGAGAGTTGCGAGGTAGAACCCTCGGCGGCGCTGCAGCAGCCCGGCCTCGCGGACAGTCTTCAGCAGAGAGGAGAAAGTATTTGTCGGGTTTTCCAGCCCGGTGAGGCGTGCAGATGTTTTACGAACAGGGCCCAGTGTTGCTGTAACAGTCAAGGCACCTCCAAAAAGGGTTAAGCTCGACTTCCCAGCCGTGAGAGTTGAAAATCGGGCATATGCCCAGGATGGTCCGAGACTACGGGAGAGTCCATTCCATTAGTGGAAAATGACTCGTATTTCGGCATATACACAGTGTCTCGAAACTCGGCCTTGCTTTGAGCGGACCTCTGGGCTACGGTTGTAACCGCAGTAGTAGTGTTACGCAGTGATTGATTTACGGCGGTTCCTTCATCTGAAGAGCCGCCGTTTCTTGTAGGAGCGGACAGGTACGCCGCACTTTGGGATGTCGACAGTCGACATCCACGCAAGACTCCTAAGGAGATCATCATGGCAACAGGAACCGTCAAGTGGTTTAACGCAGAAAAAGGCTTCGGATTCATCGCTCCCGATGACGGAAGCGCCGACGTTTTCGCTCACTTCTCGGCCATCGCTTCCAGCGGCTTCCGCACGCTCGAAGAGAACCAGAAGGTTGAATTCGAAACCGCAACGGGCCCCAAGGGCCTGCAGGCTGAGAACATCCGCCCGCTGTAACTAAAACTATTACTCTGGTGGCTTCGGCTTTCGCTGTAATTATTTGAACACCGGCCCCGCACGGACCGACCAGAAATGGTTGTCCGGCGGGGCCGGTGTTTTTTTGCATTGTGCACACGACTGATCAGCGGGCAGAGCCACTTGCGGGCATGGAGGCGACCACTTGGCTCCGGTGTTTCCACCGAAGCCAAGCGCACAGCCCAGTCAGAAGGCGACTACTCGAGCAATTCTGAGAGCTCGAGCCAGCGTGTTTCGAGATCAGCGATGGTGGATTCCATTTCGGTTACCGTCGCCGTCAGTTCGCCTAGCCCGACATAGTCGCTCTGGTCGGCGTTAGCCAACAACTCGTGCGTCGTTGCCACCTTGTGGCGTGCTTTCTCAATCTTGCGCTCGATGGAAGCGATCTCCTTCTGAGCGTTACGGAGGTCCGCTCCGCCGAGCTTCGCCGCCTTAACCTGTCCGGACGCCACGTCGCCGGCGAGCGGTGCAATGAGTGGAGCAACCTCCTGCCCCGACCGCAGCGCGAGATATTCGTCCACCCCACCGGGCAGGTGTCGCAGGTGTCCGTTGAGCACTGCGTACTGCTGATCGGTGACGCGCTCCAGGAGGTACCGGTCGTGCGAGACGACGAGCAGCGTTCCTGGCCAGGAGTCAAGGAGATCCTCGATCGCCGCGAGCATGTCGGTGTCCAGGTCATTGGTGGGCTCATCGAGGATGAGGACGTTCGGCTCGTCGAGAAGAATCAACAGAAGCTGAAGCCGACGGCGTTGTCCGCCCGACAAATCCTTTACCGGAGTGGACAGTTGAGCGCTGGTGAAGCCCAGTCGTTCGAGCAATTGACCTGGCGTGAGCTCTTTGTCACCGGCGACATATGCCGCTTTCTGCATACCAACGACGGTGGAGACCCGTTCGTGCTCGATCTCCTTCAGCTCATCGAGTTGTTGGGTCAGGCTTGCGATCCTGACAGTCTTTCCCCGCTTCACCTTCCCGGAGGTCGGGGTGACGTCTCCGGTAACCAGGCCCAACAGGGTGGACTTACCCGCACCGTTAACGCCAAGAATTCCGGTGCGCTCCCCCGGGGCGATCCGCCACTCAACATCCTTGAGTACCGTCTTGAACCCGGTGTCCGACTCGGGATCCGGGTAGACGACTCCCGCGTCCAACAGGTCGACGACGTCCTTGCCGAGGCGGGAGGTGGCCAGTTGGGTCAGTGCGACGGTGTTGCGGGGCGGCGGCTCATTGGCAATGAGTTCAAACGCAGCGTCCATCCGGAACTTGGGCTTGGTCGTGCGTGCGGGGGCGCCGCGGCGGAGCCAGGCGAGCTCCTTGCGCATCAGGTTCTGTCGACGCGCCTCACTTGCCGCAGCCATCCGGTCGCGTTCGACGCGCTGGAGGATGTACGCGGCGTATCCGCCTTCGAACGGCTCGATGATTTGGTCGTGAACTTCCCACGTTGCCGTGCAGACCTCGTCGAGGAACCACCGGTCGTGTGTGACGACGATGAGTCCACCGGCGTTCGACGCCCACCGCTTCTTGAGGTGGCCGGCCAACCAGGCGATTCCCTCAACGTCGAGGTGGTTGGTCGGCTCGTCGAGGAAAATGACGTCCCAGTCACCGACCAGCAGGGCTGCCAGGGCGACCCGGCGACGCTGGCCGCCGGACAGGGAACCAATGGTGGCGTGCCATGGGATGTCCTGCACGAGCCCGGCAATGACATCGCGGACGCGTGCGGAACCCGCCCACTCGTGCTCTTCGGTGGTTCCGACGATGGCGGCCGAGACAGTCAGGTCATCCGGCTGCTCATCCCTCTGGTCGAGGACGCCAACGGTAATTCCACGGCGGCGCGTCACCCGGCCACCATCGGGTTCAAGACGACCGGCAAGGAGGGACAGCAGGGTCGACTTGCCGTCACCGTTGCGGCCGACGACGCCGATCCTGTCTCCTTCGTTCACCCCGGCGGTCACGGAGTCGAAGATCACACGCGTCGGGTATTCAAGGTGGAGCTGTTCAGCTCCGAGTAGATGGGCCACGGTTTAAGACTATGCGCCCGGGAGGCTGGTGCTCACCACTCCTGAACGAGCCGTGCCCCGTGGACCGGCCCGGTCACGCGCAGGGCAGTCAACCGGGACGCGCTCAACGCGACCTGCAGTTCAAGGGCGCTGTCGGCGTCGGGCACGAGGAACGCGAGGGTCGGTCCTGACCCGGAGACGATCCCGGCCAGTGCACCCATTTGCTCACCGAGCTCGAGGATTCGACCCAGGCCAGGGGCAAGCCCCAGGGCGGGCGCCTGCAGGTCATTGTGCAGCGCTTCCGCGAGCTGCCGGGCATCGCCGGCACGGAGAGCCTGCAGGACCTCGGTGTCGACGACCGGCTGCAGAGTGGCCGGGTAAATGTCCTGCGCGTGCTTCTCGCGGTGCCGGTCAAGCGCCGAGTACACCTCGGGTGTCGACATGCCGAACTCGGCGATCGCGAGAACCCAGTGGAATCGTCCCTTGGCGAGGGCCGGGCTGAGCTGGTCGCCGCGTCCGGTTCCGATCGCGGTTCCGCCGGAGAGAGCGAACGGCACGTCGGCTCCGAGCTGGGCGGCGAGAGACACCAGCTCGTCGCGGGATGCCGCCGTGCCCCAGAGAGCATCACAGGCCACGAGCGTTGCCGCCGCGTCTGCGGACCCGCCACCCATCCCGCCCGCGATGGGCACGTTCTTCTCGATTTCGAGGCGCACCCCGCCGCGATAGCCGGTCTTTTTAGCGAGAAGACGAGCCGCTTTGATGGCCAGGTTCGACCCGTCGGTGACCAGCGCTGTGGTGTCGATACTCCCGGAGAAGGAGACGGAGAAGTCAGCGGCCGGGTAGGCACGAACGTCCTCATAGAGCGAGACGGCCTGGAACGCCGTCGCGAGCTCGTGATAACCGTCGCTCTGCAACTGCCCGACTTTGAGGAAGACGTTGATCTTTCCCGGTGCCCTGGCGTGAGCGAAGTGCAGGCCTACCGGTTCCGTCATGATTCCAACCTAATCCCTCGAGTTCACGCCCCACGAACGTCAGGCTTCGGGCAGCCAGCTCGTCAGAAGGGCCTTTGCGGCGGGCAGGTCGGTGTCGGATGCGACGGTCATCGCCAGGGCGATCGGTGATTTCCCGTTCTCGCTCGGGGCGACGCGCGCCGTGATCACTCCCCCCTCGCGCTTCCACTTCGCTGTGACGTACTTGGTCTTCGCCCGGGTCGAGGTGGGATCAGCACCGATTTCGTTCCCCACCCGTGCGATGACCGCGTGCAGCGCTTCCTGCTGGTCGAGCGGAACCCGACGGCTCACCGTCACCTCGAACCTCCCGTCGGCGCGCTGCCCGGGCTTACGCCGCGCGGTCTGCTTTTCGTAGCCGACGCTGATGCCCTGCGCCCACCAGCCGTCAACGCCGTGTTCACGCACCAGCCACGCGGCCGTATCGAAATGGTTCCAGTCGTGAGCACCCGCGGTGCTGAGGAGTTCATGCCAGGTGCTGCGGGTTCGTCCGGTCGCTCGAAGTACCGCTTCGTCGTTCACGCTTGACGTCTGTTCAGAGATCGTCATGAGCGGATGCCTCGGTCACGTTCCCGATTTTCCTCGCGATCGCGAGGAAGTCATGTACCGTCAGCTCTTCACCGCGTGCCGTCGGTGCGATACCGGCGGCCACCATGGCATCCGTCGCCGCTTGCGATCCGCCGAGGATCTGTCCGAGCGACTGGCGCAGCATCTTGCGCCGCTGCTGGAACGCCGCGTCGACGAGGCGGAACGTCGTCAGCCGCTCATCTTCCGTACCCAGGGCATCCGTTCGCCGTTCGAAGGCCACAAGTACACTGTCGACGTTCGGAACCGGCCAGAACACCTGGCGCGACACATTGCCGGCTGTTCGCCATGCTCCGTACCATGCAGCCTTCACGCTGGGGCTTCCGTACACCTTCGAACCCGGTTCGGCGGCGAGGCGGTGACCGACCTCGGCCTGCACCATCACAACGCCCGCTGACAACGAGGAGAAGTTTTCGAGCAGGTGCAGCAGCACAGGGACCGAGACGTTGTAGGGCAGGTTCGCGACCAGCCGAGTGGGATCGCCGGGCAGTTCGGTGATGCGGAGCGCATCGGCCGTGACCACGGTCAGGTCGGCATCCGGCTGCAGCAGCGACACGGTACGGGGCAACTGCTCGGCCAGCCGGGTGTCGATCTCGACCGCAACGACGCTCGCACCGACCTCAAGCAGTCCGAGGGTCAGCGACCCCAGGCCGGGGCCGACTTCGACGACCTGTTCGCCGGCGGCGACTTTGGCGACCTTCACGATGCGGCGCACCGTGTTGGCGTCGACGACGAAGTTCTGTCCAAGCTTCTTGGTCGGCTGGACGTTCAGCAGTTCAGCGAGGTCGCGGATCTCGGCGGGGCCAAGAAGCGTCATGCGCGTACATCCTCATAGGGGTTTGGTGGGGAGACGACGGGCTCGTCGTCCCAGTGGCCGTACACGTACTCGGTGTTCGACGAAATCTGGGCCGCCAGCATTGACGGGTCGGTGTTGAGCGTCGCGGCCATCGACCGCAGCGTGTGCGGGATCAGGTAGGGCGCGTTGGGTCGGCCGCGATACGGCATGGGGGTGAGGTACGGGGCGTCGGTCTCGATGAGCAGCAGGCTGCGCGGTGCGACGGCGAGGGCTTCCCGCAGGTTGGCTGCGTTCTTGAACGTCGACGTCCCCGCGAACGACATGTACCAGCCGTTCTCGGTGCAGATCTCGGCAAGTTCACGGTCACCGGAGAAGCAGTGGAAGACGGTGCGCTCGGGGGCGCCGACGCGCTTCAGCGTAGCGATCACCTCGGCGTGGGCGTCGCGGTCGTGGATCTGCAGGGCGAGGTTGTTCTCTTTCGCTATCTGGATGTGCGCCTCAAAGGACGTGTATTGGGCGGCCTGGCCGTCTTCCTGCGTGCGGAAGAAATCGAGCCCGGTCTCGCCGATAGCACGAACCCGCGGGCGGGTGGCGAGCTCAGCGATCACGGCGAGCGCGTCGTCGAGGGTGCCGGCCCGTTCCAGATCCGGTGCCTCGTTGGGGTGAAGGGCGACGGCGGCGAGCATGCGCGGCTCGATTGCTGCCGTCTCTGCGCTCCAGATCGACGTTGCAACGTCGGTGCCGACCTGCACGACTCCGCGAACCCCGACGCTCGACGCTCGATCGAGGTGCTCGCGGTAATCGAGCGCGATGTCACCGTCGGCGATTTCGAGGTGCGTGTGGTTGTCGTAGACCGAGACGGCGAGGCTCTCCGGCAGCGGAGGGAAGCTGATGTCCTTGCGCTCCCCAGCGTCGCGCTTGCGCACGTGGGCGGATTCAGTCATATCTCGACGCTACCTCACCGCGACTGAGAGCATTCGAAACGCCGGTCAGGCGACGGCTGGTTCGATGCGCGGGAACAGAGCCTGCAGCGCGGAGACGGTGCTCCCCTCCGGCAGCTGCTCGAACCGACCGGCCTCGCGGAGGGGCTGGTCGACGAGTGCACCGAGGGTCGCGGCCGCGCCCAGGGCTTCCCACAGCTTGTCGGTGGCCTGCGGCAGTACGGGCGAGAGCAGCACGGCGAGCGCACGGAGCCCATCGAGCGCGGTGTAGAGCACGGTACCCAGACGTGCGGCGTTCGCCGGGTCCTTGGCGAGGGCCCATGGCTCCGAATCGGTGATGTACCCGTTGAGCTCATCGACAATCGTCCAGATCGACGCGAGCGCATCGTGGATAGCAAGCGCGTTGATCGACCGGTCGGCGTCTTCCGCGGCCTTCTGCACGACCGCCTGGATAGCGAGGTCCACGTCGGTGTATTCGGCTGGAGCCGGAACGACTCCGTCGAAGTACTTCGTGACCATCGCGATGACCCGCGAGGCGAGGTTGCCGAAGCCGTTCGCCAGTTCAGCCTGGTAGCGCGCAGACAGGTCTTCCCAGCTGAACGAGCCGTCCTGGCCGAAGGCGATGGCGCGGAGGAAGTAGTAACGGAACGCGTCAGAGCCGAACGTGTCGGTGATCTCCGTCGGCGCAATGCCCGTGAGCTTCGACTTCGACATCTTCTCGCCGCCGACGAGCAGCCAGCCGTGGCCGAAGACCTGCTTGGGCACCTCGAGCCCGGCAGCCATGAGCATGGCGGGCCAGATGACCGCGTGGAAGCGGAGGATGTCTTTGCCCACAATGTGCGTGGCCGGCCAGCGCCGGTCAAAGTTCGATTCGTCCTGGCCATAGCCGACCGCGGTGATGTAGTTGAGCAGCGCGTCGAACCAGACGTAAACGACGTGGCTGTCGTCCCACGGCACCTTGACGCCCCAGTCGAAGCTGGACCTCGAGATCGAGAGGTCGCTGAGCCCCTGCCGCACGAACTGGATGACCTCATTGCGGGCCGATTCCGGCTGCACGAAGTCAGGACGCTCCTCGTAGAGGGCGAGCAGGCGCTCGGTGAAGTCACTCATCCGG
Source organism: Okibacterium sp. HSC-33S16 (assembly GCF_024171565.1). Taxonomy (GTDB): domain Bacteria; phylum Actinomycetota; class Actinomycetes; order Actinomycetales; family Microbacteriaceae; genus Mycetocola_A. The sequence continues at coordinate 311,160 of NZ_JALJZZ010000001.1, read as the reverse complement.
AAGAAGTAGTTCTTCTCCTTGAGCAGCTCGAGCGGCTTGGAGTGGATCGCGCACACCTTCTGGCCTTCAAACGGCCCCGTGCCGTTTACGATCTCCGACTGCGGCTTGAACTCTTCACAGCCCACGCAGTACAGCGCTTCATATTCGCCCGAGTAGATGTAGCCGTCGTCGTAGAGGCGCTGCAGGAACAACTGCACGCTCGACTCGTGCCGCTCATCGGTGGTGCGGATGAAGTCGTCGTTCGCGATGTTGATGGTCTCGAGCAGCGGTTTCCACGCCTCGGTCACCAGCTTGTCCGCCCACTTCTTCGGGGTCGTACCGTTGGCCGTTGCCGTGCGCAGGATCTTTTCACCGTGCTCATCGGTTCCGGTGAGCGACCAGGTGTCATCCCCGGCCTGCCGGTGCCAGCGCGCAACAACGTCAGCAGCCACCTCCGTGTATGCGTGCCCGATGTGGGGCGCATCGTTCACGTAGAAGATGGGCGTCGTGATGTAGAAAGAGTTACCGCTGGCCATGCTGTCAATCTTATGGCCGCCGCCGCACCTCTCCCGCCCGGTTACGAGACGACGCTGCTACTTCTTCGCGGCAAGCGCGGCCTGGTACAGCTCGCGCTTGCTCAGCCCGGTCGCCTCCGAAACCGAGCCAGCGGCATCCTTCAACCGCTCCCCCGCCGTTACCCGCTCCAGCACTTCGACAACACCGTCCTGCAAACTGAACTCGCGTTTCTCAGCTCCGGCGACGACGATGCAGATCTCCCCGCGCACTCCCTCCGACGCCCACTCCGCCAGTTCTGCTGCGGTACCCCGCTTGACCTCTTCGAACATCTTCGTCAGCTCCCGGCAGACAACCGTACGACGATCGTTTCCCAGAACGGATGCCACGTCCGCGAGAGAGGACGCCAACCGATTGGGAGATTCAAAGAACACCATCGTCCGGCGCTCGTGTTCGAGTGAGGCCAGGGTGGCCAGGCGGTCGCCCTGCTTTCGAGGGAGGAATCCCTCAAAGCTGAACCTGTCCGTCGGAAGGCCGGATACGGCGAGCGCCGTGATCACGGCGCTCGGACCGGGGATAACGGTGACCGCAACACCGGCGTCGACCGCAGCAACCACGAGGTGGTAGCCGGGATCGGAGACCGTCGGCATGCCGGCGTCGCTGAGCACCAGCAGGTCGGCGTCCCGAGCGAACTCGACCAGCTCGGCCGACTTCTCCCGCTCATTGTGGTCGTGCAGGCTGAGCAGGCGGGGCTTGTGTGTGATGCCGAGACCTTTGAGCAACTTGATGGTGGTTCGCGTGTCTTCGGCCGCAACCACCTCGGCCGTGCTCAGCGCGTCGATGAGTCGCGTCGACGCATCCCCGAGGTTTCCGATGGGTGTTGCCGCCAAAATGATCATGCTGTCAGTCTCCCACTCGCGGCCAGCCTCACCGGCGACGCCGCCCGGCAGCGCTCCGCCGCACCCGGGTCGCTAGCATTGCAGGGTGCCCGTGCCTTCCCGTGAAAGTTTCTCCCAACTGGTGAGTGGCGCGGCGACCCAGAGCCCGGCCGACCTCGAACCTCGCGGCTCGAGACTCGACGACTGGTGGGGCCGACTGCTCTCCACCCCGGCCCGTCGCCGGCTCTGGTACTGGGGTGGACCGCTACTTGTGACCCTCCTGGCCGCTGTCCTGCGGATGTGGAACCTCAGCACACCGCACGCCCTGGTCTTTGACGAGACCTTTTACGTCAAGGATGCCTGGACCCTGCTGCAGCACGGTTACGAGTCATCCTGGCCCGCCGAGTCCGACCCGGACTTCAACGCTGGCCAGGTAAACGGCTACCTCACCGACCCGGCCTATGTGGTTCACCCGCCGCTCGGCAAGTGGCTCATCGCCCTGGGCCTCGCGGCCTTCGGCGCCACCGACAGCTTCGGCTGGCGCATCTCAACGGCGGTGATCGGCACCCTCGCCGTCCTGGTGCTCACCCTGGTGGCCCGCAAACTCTTCGCCTCAACACTCTTGGCCGTCATCGCCGGGTTCATCTTCGCCATCGACGGGCACGCGATCGTGATGTCGCGCGTGGCGATCCTCGACAACTCCCTCATGTTCTTCACCCTGCTCGGTTTTGCCTGCGTTCTCGCCGACCGCAGCTGGCACGAACACCGACTCGGCGAGCGCCTGGCCGAGCAGCGGCAGCGCGGCCGAGCATCCGACTGGGGCCCGGTGATCTGGGCGAGGCCGTGGCTGATCGCTGCTGGGCTGGCGTTTGGCCTCGCGGCCGGAGTGAAGTGGTCGGGGTTCTACTTCCTCGCAGCATTCGGGCTCTACCTCATCGTCGTCGACGCCCTGGCCCGGCGGCGGTTGGGGCTCGACGCCTGGTTCTCGGCAGCCGTCCTCAAGCAGGGACCGGCCACCTTCCTCCTGTTCGTCCCGGTCGCCATCGTCGTCTACCTGGCCAGCTGGACCGGCTGGTTTGTGACCGACAACGGCTACTACCGACACTGGGCCGAACAAGCGGGCAACGCCTGGACCGGTTTCTTCTCCTGGGTGCCGTCGGTGTGGCAGAGTTTCTTCTTCTACCAGCAGTCGATCTATAACTTCCACGTCGGCCTGGCCGCACCCCACCCGTACTCCGCCAATCCGCTCGGCTGGCTCGCGATGCTGCGCCCGACGAGCATGTGGTACGACTCACCCGCCACCGGCACAGCAGGCTGCGCACTCGCGCCGTGCTCGCAGGCCATTACCTCGATCGCGAACCCGCTGATCTGGTGGGCAGCGGTCGCCGCCATGCTCTATCTCGTCTACCGGCTCGTGCGCACCAGACAGTGGCAGATCGGCCTCATCCTCATGGGTGTCGCCGCCGGTTACCTGCCCTGGCTGATGTACACCGAGCGCACGGTGTTCCAGTTTTATACCATCGCGTTCGAGCCCTACCTCGTGCTCGCTCTGACCTTCGTTATTGGGCTCGTCCTCGGCAGCCGCACCGACCCACGCTATGAACGCACCCGTGGCGTAGCCCTCACCGCTGTGTTCCTTGTTCTGGCCAGCGCCCTGAGCGTGTTCTGGTACCCGCTCTGGAGCGCGACCACCGTGCCGTTCTGGTTCTGGACACTTCACTCCTGGTTACCGTCATGGGTCTGACCCGCCCGGCCTGGCTTCCCGGGGTCGCGGCCGCCGCCGGAGCCGCCGCAGTCGCCTGGGCGATCTCAACGCTCGTTCCAGCCGTTCCGCTGCTCACAGCCGCCGTTGTACTCGGCATCGTGGTCGCCCAGATCCCCGCGGCCCAACCGTTGCTCAGCGGTGTCCTTGCCCCCGGGCTCGCCCTGGCCTCCCGCCGGCTCATGCGCATCGGCGTCGTGCTGCTCGGATTCAAACTCTCCCTGTTCGACGTCGCCTCGCTCGGCTGGGGCGTCTTCCTCTCGACCGTCGCCATCGTGCTGGTCACTTTCGGCGGCACCTGGCTGCTCGGTCGAGCGTTCCGCCTCCCCGGACACGAACCGCTGCTCATCGCAACGGGCTTCGCCATCTGCGGGGCAAGCGCCATCGGCGCGATGTCGGGCGTCGTCCGAGCCGGTCGGTCGGAACAGGCGCAACCGGTCGCCCTGGTGACCCTCTGCGGAACGCTCGCCATCGCTGTCCTGCCAGCCCTCTGGCATCCGCTCACCTTGGACACTGTCCAATACGGTCACTGGGTCGGTGCGAGCGTGCACGATGTCGGGCAGGTCGTTGCCACCGCCCAGATCGCCGGTGGAAGTGCGCTCGCGGTCGCCCTCGTCGTCAAGCTCACCCGCGTGGTGATGCTCGCCCCCATGGTCGCCGTTGCCGCCGTGGTTGAGCGCCGCCGGTTCGCCGCGGCGACCACCGGCACGAAGCCGCCCCTCGTTCCCCTGTTCGTCGTCGGCTTTCTCACCGCGATCCTGCTGCGCACCTTCCTCGACATTCCGCAGCCGGTACTCGGCGTCCTCGATGGGCTCCAGACCGCCCTGCTCGCACTGGCTCTCTTCGGCCTCGGAACGGCCGTCCAGCTCAAGCGACTGGTTTCAACGGGCTGGCGCGCGCTCGCCGTCGGGCTCCTGTCGTGGGTGCTCATCGCGGCGCTCGCGCTCGGCGCCGTACACCTGTTCTCCTGAGCCCGCACCCTCGTTGCGTTGTGTTACGACACTCGGCCGGAGCGCCGCGAGCAACCCGGTAGCGTGAGGCCATGGCAGATCGCGAATACGGCTTCCGCACGCGTGCAATTCACGCGGGCAACATCCCTGACCCGGCGACCGGAGCGCGTGCGCTTCCGATTTACCAGTCGACGGCATTTGTCTTTGATGACACAGCGGATGCCGCTGCCCGCTTCGCATTGCAAAAGTACGGCAACATCTATTCGCGGCTGGCCAACCCGACAGTGGCGAGTTTCGAAGAACGCGTGGCCAGCCTCGAGGGTGGCCTCGGCGCCGTCGCGACGGCATCGGGCCTCTCGGCGCAGTACATCACCTTTGCCAGCCTGGTCGGGTCAGGTGACCACATCGTGGCCTCCGCGAACCTCTACGGTGGCTCGATCACCCAGCTTGATGTCACCCTCCGCCGGTTCGGCGTCGAGACCACGTTTGTGCAGTCGGCCAACGCCGAGGACTACGCGGCCGCAATCACCGACAAGACCAAGCTGATCTTCGCCGAGACCGTCGCCAACCCGTCCGGCGAAATCGCCGACATTGAGGCCCTCGCCGACGTCGCCCACGCACACGGCATCCCGCTCGTCATCGACTCAACCATTGCCACTCCCTACCTCAACCGGCCGATTGAGTGGGGCGCCGACATCGTCACCCACTCGGCCACCAAATTCCTCGGCGGGCACGGCACCACGCTCGGTGGCGTGGTCGTCGAGAGCGGCCGTTTCGACTGGCACAGCGACAAGTTCCCGCTGTTCGGACAGAGTGTTCCGAGCTACGGCGGACTCGAGTGGTCGGGCAACTTCGGCGAGTACGCGTTCCTCACCCGACTCCGCGCCGAGCAGCTCCGCGACATCGGCCCCTCGCTCGCGGCAACGGCCGCGGCCACGCTGGCGCAAGGGGTCGAGACACTGTCCTACCGCATGCAGGCGCACGTCGACAACGCCCGGATCGTCGCCACCTGGCTCGAGCAGGACCCGCGCATCGAGGCCGTCTACTGGGCCGGGCTCGACTCGCACCCGCACCACGCCCGCGCCGAGAAGTACCTTCCCAAGGGCCCCGGCAGCGTGTTCAGCTTTGTCGTGAAGGGCGGTCGCGAGGTCGGGCAAAAGCTCATCGAATCGGTCGATCTCGCGAGCCACGTCGCCAATATCGGTGACACCAAAACTCTCATCATCCACCCGGCGTCGACGACCCACGCGCAGCTCACCGAACAGCAGCTGCTCGACGCGGGCGTCCTCCCCGGTGTGGTTCGGTTGAGTGTGGGGATCGAAGATGCGGACGACATCATCTACGATCTGGACCAGGCACTCGCCCAGGCAGTGGAGGTTTAAGCCATGTCAGAACTCGTCACCACCCAGCTTCAGAACGGGCTCACCTGCTCACTGCCATCGGACTCGCCCCTCGCCAAGCTGCTCAAGTCCCAGCGCACCTGGGTAGGACCAGACGCGAAAGCGCGACTCAACATTCTCCGGACTGCGAAGTCGGTTGCGATCGTCGGCGCCTCGCCAAACCCGGCCCGCTCGAGCTACTTCGTCGGCACCTACCTGCAGCAGTCGAGCAAATACCGGGTCTACTTCGTCAACCCCAACGCCACTGAGATTCTCGGCCAGAAGGCCTACCCCGACCTGGCTTCGCTGCCCGAGGTACCCGACATCGTCGACGTGTTCCGCAAGGCCAGCGACATCCCGTCTGTGATCGACGACGTGCTCGCCGTGGGAGCGAAGACCGTGTGGGTACAACTCGGTATCTGGAACGAAGAGGCCGCTCGCTACGGCGAAGAGCACGGCCTCACCGTGGTGATGGACCGCTGCATCAAGGTCGAGCACGCCCGCTTCCACGGCGGCCTCAACCTCTTTGGGTTCGACACCGGCCAGATTTCGTCGAAGAAGCAACTCACCTGAATCGCAGTTAACCCGCTCTAACTGAGCGTTTTCGCACGAACGTTGCGAGCGCACGCGCGTGGACGCGAGATCCTGCTCGACTCGCGCTGACTCTGCCTATAGTGGCAGGACAGCATCGAGCAAGGAGTGTTCCCATGACGGCCTACGTTTCAGCGTTCGAGCTCTTCTCGATCGGTATTGGGCCCTCAAGTTCGCACACCGTCGGACCGATGCGCGCCGCCCTCGCCTTTACCTCCCGCCTCACCGCTGCGGGCCTCCTCGGCGCCATCGACCGGGTCACCTGCGTGCTCTATGGGTCGCTCGGCTCGACCGGTATCGGGCACGGTACTCCGGACGCTGTCGTCGCCGGGCTGCAGGGCCTGTCACCGGAGACGTGCGACCCGACGGCGGTTCACGGGTCGTGGTCGGGGCTGACGCCAGGGTCGACACTTCTTCTCGGCGGAGAACGGGCCATTGCCTTCGAACAGGGTGACATCAGCTTCGAACCGCGCACCCGACTTCCCGGCCATCCCAACGCCATGACGCTCGCCGCCTGGAGCGGCACGACTGCCGAGCCCCTCGTCGCCGAGACCTACTACTCGATCGGGGGCGGTTTCATCCGACGCGACGGCGAGGACTCCGCCGAGCGGCCTGTCATCACCTATCCGCTCCCCTTTCCCACCGGCGCTGCGCTCCTTGAGATCTGCGATCGCGATGGGCTGCGCATTGACGAAGTGGCCCGTCGCAACGAAGAGTCCGTACGGAGCCCGGACGAGGTCGACCGCGGGCTCGACGCCATTTGGGCCGCCATGAACGAATCGGTCACCAACGGCCTCGCGGCGTCCGGCATTCTCCCGGGTGGGCTCCGCGTGAAGCGGCGTGCCGCAGCGGTTCGGGAACACCTCGAGCTCGCCGAGGCCGAGAGCGGGCGCGAATTGCCCACCGAGTGGCTGCACTCGTTTGCCCTGGCGGTCAACGAGGAAAACGCGGCCGGCGGTCGAGTGGTGACCGCACCGACCAACGGTGCTGCGGGCATCATTCCGGCAGTAGCGTCGTACTACCTGCGTTTCGTTCCCGGGGCGTCAGCAGATGGCATCCGGCGATTCTTGCTGACGGCAACCGCGATCGGCTCGCTGTTCAAGGCCAACGCCTCGATCTCGGGCGCGGTGGGCGGCTGCCAGGCGGAAGTGGGATCGGCGTGCGCCATGGCGGCCGGTGCGCTGTGCAGTGTGCTCGGCGGCACAACCAGCCAGGTGGAGAACGCGGCCGAAATTGCGATGGAGCACCACCTGGGACTGACCTGCGACCCGGTCGGCGGGCTGGTTCAGGTGCCGTGCATCGAGCGGAACGCCATCGCGTCGTCAACCGCTGTGAGCGCGGCCCGCCTGGCGCTGCACGGGGACGGCAGCCACCTCGTGTCACTCGACGCGGTTATTGAGACCATGCGGCAGACCGGCGTCGACATGTCGAGCAAGTACAAGGAAACGAGCGAGGGCGGACTCGCGGTCAACGTCATCGAGTGCTGACTCGCACGCCTCGGCTACACCGGGGTCGGCAACTGACAGGTGAAGGCCTCACAGGCGTAGGCCATGCGCTTGCCGTTCACGGGCAGCCGCGCCTCGAACAGCTCGAAGCCCGCTGCGGTGAACTCGCGGGCCTGCCGCTCGGACACCACTGTGACCACGTCCGCTGCACTGTGTCGAACGCTGTCGGGCACAGGCGTATCGATGCCGTCGGGTGCCACGACCACGAGCTGTTTCCCGGCGCGAGCCATCGAGGCCATCAGCTGCAGCGATGCGCCGAATGACATCGGGTTCGCCACAGCGAGCTGCCCGATCGGGGCGAGTGCAGCCTCGGCCGCCTCGGCATACCGGCGAGCGCCGGTGACCAGGTAGAGCCGCCAGGCAGCCGTTGCCGTCGCGCTGAGGCCAGAGGGGTATGCCCCTTCGGATGGGTCACCCGAGAGCGCGATGCCCTGCCCAGTGAGTACCGGGTCGCCACCGCCCGGTTCGCCGAAGACAGCGAGCGGGGTTCCAGCATCCAGCGTCGCGTCAACGAGCAAGCGGGCGGTCTGCGCGTAGGCGAGTTCACCCGTCGCCAGGGAAAGCTCGAGCAGGGCGTCTGCGAGCATTCCGTAGTCCTCCAGCGTGGCCCGCGCGGTCGACTTGCGTTCGGCCACCGATGCGCGCACGAGGGTGTCGTCGGCGTTGCGGTGGTTCTCGAGCAGATAATCCGCGGCCCACCGAGCGGACTCCAGGTAGTCGGCCCGGTCGAAGATCACGCTGGCGCGGGTCAGCGCGCGAATGGCGAGGCCGTTCCAGCCCGTGAGAACTTTCTCGTCCAGGGCCGGAGGCGTGAGCCCGGCACGACCCTCAGCGTCGCGTGCGTAGTAGCCGCCCTCCGACCGGACACCATCAATGGTTGATTCCGAGTCCTGCGCACTCGCGAACCCACCGGTCGGCAATTGGAGTGTGCCGGTGAGGAACCGAGCGATACCGTCAGCCGTCATCGCAGCCCACTCCCGCGTCGGATCCTGACGGTACGCCTCGCTGTACCCCTCGAGCAGCAGCGCGTTGTCATAGAGCATGCGCTCGTAGTGTGGTTCTGACCAGTCGCGCTGGGTTCCGTACCGGAAGAATCCACCATCAACCGGGTCGACGAGTGGCGATCGGCTCAGCGTCTCCAAGGTTCGAGCACCCAGCGGTGCCCCGGTGGGCGTCGTGAGGAGAAAGCTCAGGATGGGGGCAACCGGGAATTTCGGTGCGCCGCCGAACCCGCCGAACTCACGGTCCTCGAACGAAGCCAGCGTCGCGACGGCGGTCGCGATCTGTTCGGCAGACGGAAGGTCTGAGTTCGAAACCTGCTCAGCCACCGCCGTGACGGCAGCGCCAATCGCCGCAGCGTTCGCGTTGGCGGCGTCACGACGGTTCGTCCAGGCATCCATCACCGCATCTAAAACCTGATGAAATGACGGATGCCCGGAGACCGGCGCGGGCGGAAAATAGGTTCCGGCAAAGAAGGCGGCACCACCCGGGGTGGCGAAGATGCTCAGTGGCCAGCCCAGCTGCTGTGTGAAGGCACTCGCCTGGGCGAGGTAGCTCGCGTCAACGGCGGGATGCTCCTCCCGGTCAACCTTGATGCTGACCATATTTGTGTTGAGGAACTCGGCGATGGCCGGATCGCTGAACGACTCGCGCGCCATCACGTGGCACCAGTGGCAGGTGGCGTATCCGATGGAGATGAAGACCGGCACGTCGCGGGCCTTGGCCTCATCGAACGCGTCCTGCCCCCACTCGCGCCAGTCGACCGGGTTGTCCCGGTGGGCGCGAAGATACGGGCTCATGGCTGAAGCGAGACGGTTGACCATACTTCAGCCTACGTGGGGAAGCCGCCCGCTTACCATGCCCCCACGTAGTCGGAAACGGTGTCTGCGTCTCGCACTCGGTTGCGCACGAACGGCAGCCCGCGCACGACGGCGAGGTCGATCCGCTGTCGGACGGATTCGCTGGTCAGCGTGTACTCGGTGAAGTCCGTGTTTGAGGCGTAGACGCCAATCGGAAGGGTCAGCGCCTGGAAGAACCCGAACAGTGGACGGAACTGGTGCTCGAGGATGAGTGCGTGGCGTTCTCCTCCCCCGGTGGCTGCGACGAGCACGGGCTTGTCGACGAGCGAGTATTGACCGACGAAATCGAAGAGGTGCTTGAACAGGCCGGTGAACGACCCACGGTAGACCGGGCTGGCCACGATCAAGAGGTCAGCGTCCTCGATGCGCCGAAGCTCGGTCTCGACGCTCGGAGCGACCTGATCACGGGTCAGCGCTCCCGCAAATGCGGGCCCAATCTCACTCAACTCGATGACATGCGCAGAGACCGGTTGCGCTTCGGCGATCCGAGCGAGGATCGCGTGCACGAGCGCACTTGTCTTCGACGGCGCGTGGAGGCTTCCGGATACGGCAACGACCCGGAGCGGCTGCTGTTCTGCGTTCTCGACCATGCTGCGACGCTACGCCGGTTTCGTGGCATCCCTCGGTCGGGGTGCAACACGGCGTAACGGATGGGCAATCAGGGTTCGAGAACTACGTTCTTCTCGCCGGCGCGGATCGGTCGGCTCAGCCGGTTGCCCGCGGGCGGGAGCGGGCACACGTAGAAGTCGCTGAAGACGCACGGCGGCACGTACGCTCGGTTGAAGTCGACCCTCACACGGCCGTCCTCGTCGGGTGCCGGCATGTCGAGGAAGCGGAACCGATAGGTCTCGTCCCCGCTCGTTTCATCGGCGAACACGGCATGTAACGCACCGCGCTCGGAGACGACAGTCAGCGTTTCCAGCCCGTCAGGGAATGCCAGGGCGACCGTGCCCGCGGGGGTGTCGTCAGACACGTGTCCGTCGATCGCGGTGATTTCCATCCGCGAATCCTGTGCGGCCGGGCTGAAGCTGCCCTCAACCACCCACGACGGGTCAGGCGCGAACACGTCGATACCGCGAAGTCGTGTGCGAGTGGGGGCGTCCGGGTCGAGGATCCGCAGGGCAAGGGCTCCATCGCGTTCAAAGTACCGCAACCGACGGTCTCCCCACTCGATGTCCTGGCCGCTCGTCAGCGTGACCGTGCTGCCGCTGATCACTCGCACCGGTCGGCCGCCTTGGAGAACGGTGAGCCCATCCAGTTCATGGCCCTCTCCGACGATCCCGTCGAGGCCGGCGTGCCAGGTGCCAAACACGCCATCAAGAGGTTCCGGCGCTCCGGTCAGCCAGTGCGTCGCGACGAGCGATGCCAGCCCGAAGGGCGATGCGGTACCGCGTTCACGCGCTTCGTGCCAGCTGGCCCAGTCGGCAGTGAAGGTGTCGGTGCCGGAATCAAAAGTGTCGGGCGTTGCCATAGAAGTCATCCTCTGTTAGTTCACGTCGCTCGGGTGGGAGCCGACGCGGCCATCGCGCTCAAGGGCCGGGATAGCGGCAACCTCGTGCTCGGTCAGTTCGAAGTCAACGACGTTCAGTTTCGAACTCGACAGGTCCTCGATGTGCCATTACTCCAGCTAACCATTTGGCGGGAAGCACAACCAACCTTCACCCCACCACTTCGCCCTCAGCGGAACCGGAGAACGAACTGCGCCGCGCTCGGACAACTCAGTGCACGGTGTCTTACGATAGAGGGCTATGTCTTTTACGATCTCTTACCCTCCCGAGCTGCCCGTCAGCCAGATGAAGGACGAGATCTCCGAAGTTCTCCGGGACAACCAGGTTGTTATTGTTGCCGGCGCGACGGGTTCGGGAAAGACTACCCAGTTGCCGAAGATCCTCCTCGAACTGGGACGCGAGTCAATCGCTCACACGCAGCCCCGGCGTTTGGCGGCGCGCACCATCGCTGAACGCATTGCGGAAGAACTCGGCGTTGAACTTGGTGGCGTGGTTGGCTATCAGGTCCGGTTCACCGACCAGGCCAGCAAAGACACCAAGGTCAAGCTGATGACCGACGGTATTCTGCTCAATGCGATCCACAGGGATCGCCTTTTGCGCGGGTACGACACCATCATCATCGATGAGGCGCACGAACGCAGCCTCAACATCGATTTCCTCCTGGGTTACCTCAAGCAGTTGCTGCCGAAACGTCCCGACCTCAAGGTCGTCATCACGTCGGCGACCATCGATCCGGAGAGCTTCTCGCGTCACTTCGGAGGCGCACCGATCGTCGAGGTCTCCGGTCGGACATTCCCTGTCGAGATTCGCTACCGCCCCCTCGTTGCGGACAAAGTCGGTGACGACGATGAAGCCGATGATGGCGACGAACCCACCCAGCCCGATCTGGACCCGATCGACGGCATCACGGCCGCTCTCGACGAGCTGGCCCGAGAGTCGATGGGAGATGTTCTCGTCTTCCTCAGCGGTGAGACGGAGATTCGTGACACGGCCGACGCTCTGAACGCCAGGTACGCCCAAGGCGGAGCCGGTGTCACCGAGATCCTGCCCCTCTACGGTCGCCTCAGCTCCGCTGACCAGCACAGGGTCTTCCAACCCAGCACCAAGGCTGGCGTGCGGCGACGCATCATTCTCGCCACCAACGTGGCCGAGACGAGCTTGACCGTACCGGGGATCAAGTACGTCGTTGACGCGGGAACGGCGCGCATTTCCCGATACAGTGTGCGCTCAAAGGTCCAGCGACTTCCGATCGAGGCGATCTCGCAGGCGTCAGCGAACCAGCGCTCCGGTCGATCGGGGCGCACCAGCGAGGGCATCGCCATTCGGTTGTACTCGGAAGAGGATTTCCTTGCCCGTCCCGAGTTCACCGAGCCGGAAATCCTGCGCACAAACCTTGCCGCCGTGATCCTGCAAATGGTGTCGCTGGGTCTCGGCGACATCGCCGCTTTCCCGTTCGTTCAGCCGCCGGATTCACGAGGAATCAAAGACGGACTTGACCTCCTCCGCGAGCTTGGCGCCATCGACGCGCAACCAAGCGCCACCCCCCGTCTCACCCGGATCGGGCGAGACCTCGCCCGGCTTCCGATCGACCCGCGCTTCGCGCGAATGGTCATCGAATCAAAGAAGCACAACGTGTCGCGCGAGGTCATGGCGATCGTTGCGGCGCTCACCATTCAGGATCCGCGCGAACGCCCCCTGGAGAAACGCCAGCAGGCCGACGAGAAGCACGCGCGATTCACGGATCCGACCAGTGACTTCCTCTCACTGCTCAACCTGTGGAACTACATCGAAGAGAAGCAGAAGGAACTGGGCTCAAGCGCATTCCGTCGACTGTGCAAGAACGAGTTCCTCAATTACTTGCGTATCCGCGAATGGCAAGACGTCTTCCGTCAGCTTCGCCAGCTCTCCAAACCTCTCGGCCTGACTCTCAGCGAGCGGACGACAAACCCAGACGGCATCCACCGGTCTCTACTCGCCGGACTTCTTTCGCATATCGGAATCAAGGACGCGGCCCAGGCAGCGGCGAACTCTGCGCGCGGCAGTAAAGCTGCGAACCGGCCTGGTCCTCCCCGCAAGGGCGACTACATCGGTGCGCGGCAGACCAGATTTGTCATTTTCCCGGGTTCGGCCCTCGCGAAGAAGCAACCGAACGCCATCATGGCTGCTGAGCTCGTCGAAACGTCTCGGCTCTTCGCGCGGACAACGGCATCGATTGACCCCGCCTGGGCGGAACAGATCGCCGGCGACCTGGTCAAGCGCAGCTACTCCGAGCCGCACTGGGAGAAGCAGCAGGGTTCCGTCGTGGCGTGGGAGAAAGTGATGCTCTACGGCCTGGCGATCATCCCCCGCCGTCGGGTGCAGTACTCGAAGATCGATCCCGAGCTCTCGCGTGAATTATTCATCCGCCACGCGCTCGTCGAGGGTGAATGGGACTCCCCGCAAGCGTTCGACCGGGCCAACAAAAAGCTTCGCAAGGAATTGGCCGAGCTCGAGGAGCGCACCCGCCGCCGCGACATCCTGTTCGATGATGAGGCTGTCTTCGACTTCTACAACTCTCGGATCCCCGCCGACGTGTTCTCGACTCGAACCTTCGAGGGGTGGTGGCGTAAGGCGAAGCAGAACACCCCCGACCTGCTCACCATGCGCCAGGAGGATCTTCTTCCCGACGATGCACCCGACGTCGACGAGACCGAGTTCCCGCCGATCTGGCGCCAGGGCGACCAGAAGCTCAGCCTGCGCTACCGGTTCGAGCCGGGCGCCGAGGATGACGGAGTGACCGTACAGGTCCCGCTCGCGCTGCTTCCCCGCCTCTCCCCTGCCGGGTTTGACTGGCAGGTTCCCGGCCTTCGGCACGAACTCATCACGGCACTGATCAAGTCGCTTCCCAAGGCGATCCGGCGCAACATCGTCCCCGCTGCGGACTGGGCCCGGCGCCTCCTGGCCGAGCTTCCTTCGGGTCCTCCCGAGCCCGAGGCGACCAACGCAGACACGCTCACCGCGCATCTCGCCATGGCTGTGAAACGGCTCTCCTACATGCAGATCGAGGCGAGCGACTTCGACCTGTCGCGCATCCCCGACCACCTGAAGGTCACCTTCCGGGTGGTCGATGAAAAGGGCCGCCACGTGGCGAACGGCAAAGACCTCACGGAGCTGCAGCACCGGCTGAAGGCCCGCACCCGCCAGAGCGTCGCGCAGATCGCCGAAGCCACACCGAACGCGCTCGAGCGATCGGGCATCACCCGCTGGGACTTCGACGAACTGCCGCGCTACGTCGACACCCGACAGGCGGGCAACATGATTCGCGGCTATCCGGCGCTCGTCGACGAAGGCAGTTCCGTCGCTATCCGCATCATGGCCACCGAACAGGACCAGGCACAGGCCATGCCAGACGGAATCCGACGCCTGCTGCTCCTCGCCCTCCCCTCGCCGGTGTCCTACGTGCAGCAGCACCTCACCTCAGCAGAGAAGCTCACCCTCGCCACGAGCCCGTACCCGACCACGCAGGCGTTGTTCGATGACTGCCTCGCGGCCTGCATCGACGATGTGCTTTTCCGGGTGAAGCCTGACGGCTCAATCTTCATGCGCGCCGAGTTTGAGACCGTGCGAGACCGCATCTCCGGGGCGATGATGAACACCATGTTCGACACGGCGTCGCTCGTCGCCAAGGTCCTGACCGCGGCGCGAACGGCCGAGAAAGCGGTGAAGAAAGCAACGAGCCTTGCCCTGCTCCCCGCGTTGTCAGACGCCACCCAGCAGCTTTCCGCCCTGGTGTACCCCGGCTTCGTTTCCCGAACCGGAATGCAGCGGCTGGCGCAGGTTCCCCGCTACCTCAACGGCATCACGCACCGCGTGGAGAAGCTGGCCGACAACCCGAACCGCGACCGTGTCTGGATGAACGAAGTCCAGGCCGCAACAGCGCTCTACGAGGCAGCCGGGGGCACATTGCCGCCCGCTCGGTTTGCCGCCCCACACATCGTTCATGCGCGCTGGATGATCGAAGAGCTGCGCCTCAGCCTCTTCGCGCAAAACATCGGTGCCAACGAAACGGTGTCGTTGCAACGCATCCGAAAGGTGCTGGCCGGCTAAGTCGGCCAGCACCATTTCTTCTCGAACGGATGCTTACAGCACCTTCGAGAGAAACGATTGCGTCCGTTCGTGCTTCGGACTGGTCAGCACTTCACGAGGGTCACCCGACTCGACGATGACACCACCGTCCATGAAGAACAGCGAGTCGCCGACCTCGCGCGCGAAGCCGATCTCGTGCGTCACAACGATCATCGTCATGCCGGAGCGCGCAAGACCCTTCATCACGTCGAGCACTTCGCCGACGAGCTCGGGGTCAAGTGCGCTGGTTGGCTCATCAAACAGCATGAGCTTGGGGCTCATCGCAAGTGCCCGCGCAATCGCGACGCGCTGCTGCTGGCCTCCGGAGAGGTGCGACGGGTAGGCCTTGGCCTTGTGCGCCAACCCGACACGGTCGAGAAGCTCCATGGCTGTGGCAACCGCCGCGGCCTTCTTGATGCCCTTGACCTGCGTCGGCGCCTCAATGATGTTCTCGAGCACGGTCATGTGCGGAAACAGGTTGAACGACTGGAACACCATGCCGATGTCCGCCCGCTGCCGGGACACCTCAGCCGGTGACATCTCGTAGAGCTTCTCACCGCGCTGGCGATAGCCCATCAGCTCGCCGTCGACAGACAGGCGGCCACCGTTGATCGACTCCAGGTGGTTAATGCAGCGGAGGAACGTTGACTTGCCCGAACCGCTCGGACCGATCAGGCAGGCAACTTCACCGCGGTTGACGGTCACCGACACGTCCTTGAGCACCTGGTGTGAGCCATAGCTCTTGACGATGTGATCGGCGTGGACCATAGGGACGTCGGTCATTGGTGCTCCCTCTTCGGCGGTGCGACAGCCTCAATCTCATCGCCGCTCAATCCGGTCGTTGGGTCGACGCCTGCCGCGTCGGCAACGTCAGGGTCGTTCTCAGGTGCCCGCTGTGGCGCTACTCCGCGACCGTAGTAGCGCTCAAGGTAGTACTGCCCCACCATCAGGATGCTCGTGACGAGCAGGTACCAGATACTGGCAACGATGAGCAGTGGAACTGTCGCGTAGATCTGTGCCGAGATGGCCCGGGTGCGCGCGTACAGCTCGAGCGAGAAACCGAGCGCCGTGACGAGCGACGTCGTCTTCAGCATCGAGATGACCTCGTTGCCGGTCGGCGGGATGATGACGCGCATCGACTGCGGAACAACGATGCGCAGCATCGTTTGCCGCCAGCTCATGCCCAGAGCACGTGCCGCCTCGTCCTGGCCACGGGGGACGCTGAGGATTCCGCCCCGCACGATCTCGGCCATGTACGCGGCCTCGTTGAAGGCGAGACCGAGCACGGCGAGCCAGAACAAATCGATGGCGGAGAACGGCGACACCGTGAAGAACTCAACACTCGTGAACGGGATGCCGATCGTGACCGAGCGGTAAATCGTTCCGAGCAGTCCCCAGAACACCAACTGCACGTACACCGGGGTGCCACGGAACAGCCAGAGGTAGAACCAGGACACGGCTTTCAGAACCGGATTGTCGCTGAGCCGCATGACAGCCAGGACGAGCCCCATCACGATGGCCAGGATCATCGCAAGCACGGTCAAGGCGAGAGTGACGCCAGCCGCCTGGCTGATCCGACGGTCTAACAGGTACTGCCCCACAAGAGGCCATTGATAGGCCTCTCGCGTCGCGGCATCCCAGACGAACAGGGCCACGAGCAGCACGATGACGACGGCAAACGCCGTGCGCACCGGGTGCCGGAGCTTGACCGCCTTAATCGGTTCTGTTGCAGGGTCCATGATCGTTAGCCGGCGTTGATCGTTGCCTCGTCGACGGCTCCACCCTCGACACCCCACTCAGCGAGGATGTCTTCGTAGGTTCCGTCGTCGATGAGTGCCTGCATGGCCGCCTGGATGGCTTCAAGGAGGTCGCCGTCCTTCTCGATCACCACACCGTACGGTGCCGCGTCAAAGACGTCACCGCTGAGAACAAGCTTGTCCTCCGACTGTGCGACGCCGTACTGAATGATGGGCGAGTCACCGAGCAGGTAGTCGGCGCGACCGAGGACCGCATTGTTCGTCGCCTCATCCTGGCCGTCCGACTTCAGCATGTCGACCGCCGCTTTACCTTCAGCTACGCACGCGTCGCTGGCGTCCTGCAGGTACTGTTCGGACGTGGTCGACGCCTGGATCGCGACGGTGACCCCACACCACTCGGTGAGGTCTTCGGCGTCCTTACCCTTGGCGAACTGCAGACCGGCGTTGTAGTAGTCGACGAAGTCGACCTGAGCCTGGCGCTCGGGGTTGTCGGTGAAGCTCGACCAGCCGAGGTCAAGGGTTCCACCTGCGACCTTCGGAAGGATCGCGTCGAAGAGGGACTTCTCCCACTCAACCTTGAGGCCGAGCTTGGCAGCAACCGCTTCAGCCAGCTCTGCGTCCCAGCCGGTGACCGATCCGTCGTCTGCTTCGAATTCGTTGGGGGCGTAGCTGGCGTCAACGCCAATCTTGAGCACGCCGGACTTCGCGACGTCGTCGGGCAGGAGCGCAGCGAGCTTGTCGTCTGCGCTGACCGAGCCGCCAGCGGATGATCCACCGGTGGGAGCTTCTTCGTTGTTCACACAACCGGTCAGCACGAAGGCCGCAGCTGCAGCGAGAGCCAGGGGTGCGACGAGGGATTTTCTACGCATGGTTCATTCCTTATTCGGGTCACGTTCACGGCGACGATACACCGAGACTAACTCACCGCCGGAATTCGCCATGCGCACGCAATCAAGTTGTAACCGCCGTCGGCCGTAGCCTGCGGCGTGGCCGGTCATGCCAAGCACTCCCGTCGCTGCCTTGTCCGGCGTAGCGTGAGGCTCTCGTGAGAAAGGCGGAAATACCCATGACTGAGTGGACCGAGGACGAGCTTGCCCAGCTCGCCGCCGCAGATGAGTTGCAGATCACCTCGAGGCGGCCCGACGGAACCCTTCGCCCGTTCGTCACCATTTGGGTGGTTCGGGCCGGGAATGACGTGTACGTTCGTTCGGCGTACGGTGCGAGCAACCCGTGGTTCGTCCGCGCGAAGAGGAGCGGATCGGGACGGATACGCGCCGGAGCGCTGGAAAGAGACGTCCTCTTTAACGATGCCGAGGCATCCGTTTCATCAGATATCGACGCGGCGTACCACGAGAAATACGACAGATACGGGCCGCGCATTGTGAATACGGTCGTCGGACCGAAGGCACCGGCCACAACGCTTCGGCTGGTTCCGTCGAACGACGGCCAGCGGTGACGGAAGCGCGATGCTGGCGCGTAGTCGTTCGACGGGCCATGATGGGCTGGTCGAGGGGTTCACCGCACTCAATCACTGAGGATCGAGCACATGACCACCACATCGGGCACTTCGGTGTCGGCGCAGAACGACGCGCGATTCACCTCGCTGGCGGCCCTCGCCACTGATCTGGCCGGGCGATTCGCCCTTGCTCCGCTGCTGGAACGCATTCTGCGCCACACACTCACACTGCTCGGCTGCGAGAACGGATCGATCTGCACGGTCGACGAGGTCGCGGGAACGTACCGCAAGGAGGTCGACATCGGCGTGGGTTGTCTCTCGGGGAGAACCTTTCCACTTGACGAGGGTGTGACCGGTGAGGTCGTTCGGGCGCGGCGCGCGGTGCAGTTCGCCGAGTACGCCGATGTGCACGGCGGTCACATTCGCGCGGAGGATCGCGGTCGGCTGCACGGGGTCATCGGCGTCCCGATTCGCTGGGACGGCACAATTATCGGGACGTGCGTTGTTTTCAGCTCGGAGCCGGGGAGGCAGTTCTCGGCCGACGACGCGCGGCTCGTGGAGCTCTTCGCCACCCATGCCGCTATCGCCATGACGAACGCGCGGCTGCATGCCCGCGCCGCCGAGAAGGAAAGCGACGCGGCGAGAATGGCGGAGCGAGAGCGCGTGGTTCGTGATGTCCACGACACGGTCGGCCGTGGCCTTGCCACCGTGCTGCTGCAACTCGACGCCGCCGAACGGGAGGTGAGCGGTGCTCGCGACCCGTCGACCGCGCTACGCTCCGCTCGCACAGCGGCCCGTTCTGCGTTGGTCGAAACTCGGCGCACCGTACTCGGGCTGGGCCCGTCGCTGTTGGAGGGTCGCTCGCTGCAGGAGGCGGTGGCACTTGAGCTCGCGTGGGTGCAATCGACGGCGACAATGAACACACGACTGGTGGTTGCTGGTGAACCGCAAACACTCGCACCGGAGACGGCGCGCCAGCTTTTCCGAATCGTGCAGGAAGCCCTCACGAATGTCGTTGAGCACGCCCGCGCGCGGTCAGTGCGGGTCGGGCTGGTTTATGGTTCCCTGCAGGTCTCGGTGATGATCGACGACGACGGTGTCGGTTTCGATGTGGCTTCGACCACCGACCCCTCTGCTCGATCGACTCGTGGGTTTGGCCTGCAGGGTCTCGCCGCGCGCGCTCACTTGCTCGGGGGCACGTTGGTCGTCGACTCGACACCTGAGTGGGGCACCAGGATCCGCGCCGAGGTGCCATACGCGGCCGGTGCGGCTCTCGACACGTCGCGCTCTCGATGGCGCGTACTCATCGTCCATGAACGGGCTGTTGTGCGCGCGGGCCTTGTTCGCATGCTCAGCCAGATCGAACCTGACATCCAGGTGGTGGGCGAAGTCGCCAGTGCCATGGATGCTGTCGACGCCTACCAGCTGGTCCACCCGCATGTCGTGCTCGGGAATCTGGCGCTCCCCCGCATCGATGGCACCCAGCTCACGTCATACCTCCGGGCCATCGACCACCATGTCGCCGTCGTTCTACTCATCGATTCCTTCGCCGACGATCGCGTGCGCGCTGCCGCTCAAATCGGCGCTGTCGGCTTCGTCGAGAACGACACGGAAGCCGGAGCGCTTGCGCGTGCTCTCGTTGCGGCGGCCCGGGGCGATTCCCTCATTCCGGCTGGATTCCTCAGCTCGTTGACGTCCGCGCCGAGGTCGCGCACCATTGCGGATGCTCTCACCGCCCGGGAACGGGAAGTCCGGGCGCTGGTCGAACAGGGCTTTCCAGATAAACGGATCGCTACGGAACTGTCCATCTCGGTGAAAACGGTGGAGAAGCACGTCGGTTCGATCCTTCGGAAGACAGGCGCCCGGAACCGTACGATGCTGGCCGGGTTGGCCGCTCGATCCTGACACGGAGGGGATTCCCTACCGCAGGGTAGGGAAAGCCCTTCTATTGGTAATTCCCCCCGGGTGCCTACGCTCAGGGAACCGGGCGTCAAGGAGGTTGCCATGCCAGTCGTGTCTCTGAAGGAGATCGTGGATCGGGCTTTCGCCGAGAAATATGGTGTGCCCGCGATCAACATCGTGAACGACCTGACTCTCGAAGCGGTGCTTGCCGGGGCTGTGGAAGCACGGTCACCGGTGATCGTCCAAACGTCGGTGAAGACCGTCAAAGCGATCGGTGTAGATGTGCTGTTCGCAATGTGGGAGTCGATGACGCGAAACATCGACGTGCCAGTGACACTGCATCTCGACCATTGCCCGGAAAGGCAAGTCATCAGCGACTGCCTCGCCCGCGGATGGAACTCAGTTCTCTTTGACGCCTCCACCATGCCGGTCGAGGAGAACAAACGACAAACCGTGGAGGTCGTGGCGGAAGCGCGCAGGTACGGCGCTCACGTCGAAGGAGAGATCGAGGCCATCCAGGGTGTCGAGGACGGCATCGGAGTGGACACAGCCACTCGACGCCAGAGCCTCGAAATAGCTGTCGACTTCATCGAGACGACCGGTGTCGACGTGTTCGCGCCCTCCATCGGAAACGCCCACGGCGTGTACTCCGTGACACCGGACCTGGACTTTCAGCGCGTGACTGACCTCGTCGAAGCGACCTCGACACCGATCGCGCTTCATGGCGGCAGTGGGATGACTGACGAGCAGTTCTCCGATCTCATCTCCCGTGGTTGCGCCAAGGTCAACATCTCAACGGCGCTCAAGATCGAGTTCATGACGTCCAGCCTTGCGTTCCTGAAGAGTGCTGAGCAGCGTGACAAGTGGGACCCGCCGTCGCTCTTTGCGGACGTCCGGAAGCACATCGTCGATTTGACCACCGGCCTCGCCTCAACGTTCGGCAGCGCCGGAAAGGCGTGGTAATTGTGCCGTTCCTGATCTTCGACTGCGACGGTGTCCTGGCCGACACCGAGCGAAACGGCCACCTCCCCGCGTTCAACCGCACGTTCGCGGAGTTTGGGCTGCCGGTGACCTGGAGTGACGCGGAGTATGCAGAAAAGGTACTCATCGGCGGGGGCAAGGAACGAATGGCGAGCCTGTTGACTCCCGAGTTCGTCGCCGCACACAACCTTCCCACCGACGAGGATGGCCAGCGAGACATGCTTGCTCGCTGGCACCGCCGCAAAACGGAGATCTACACCGAACTCGTGGCTACCGGAGCGCTCCCCGGCCGTCCCGGCATCTCTCGAATCGCCGAGGAGGCGGCATCAGCCGGCTGGAGGCTCGCGGTAGCGTCCACCTCTGCTGAGGCATCAGTCCGCGCCGTGCTTGAGCACGCGGTGGGCCCCGACGCCGCCGCCCGTTTCTCCGTCTTCGCTGGCGACATCGTGCCGCACAAGAAGCCAGCCCCTGACATCTACCTACTCGCCCTTTCCGAGCTCGGTGCCTCGTCCACTGACACCATCGTCGTCGAAGACAGCGCGAACGGAATGAGGGCAGCCGTCGACGCTGGCCTGGCCACGGTCGTCACGGTCAGCGCCTACACCGAGAATGAGGACTTCACGGGCGCTGCCTTGGTCGTCAGTTCGCTCGGGGACCGGGACGAACCGGCCCGTGTTCTCGCCGACCCTCTGGGCATCAGTCCGAGCAGCCAGGTCTCTCTCGATGACCTCACCGCAATTCTTTCGCATACGGCCCGCTCGACTCAGGAGAACCAATGACGAACATGTCCGACGTCGAATTTGTTGTTCGCACCATCGCACAAACGGCCGTCGACAACGAGAAATACTTCGGCGATCTCGACGCCGTCGTTGGCGACGGCGACTTCGGCTACTCACTGGCCCGAGGATTTGAAATCGTGCTGAAGGACTGGGACTCCTACGACCGCACCGATATCAGCACCTTCCTCTCGAAAGTTGCCATCACGATCACCGGGCGGATCGGTGGGACATCCGGCCCAATTTGGGGCACGGCATTCCTGCGGGCCGCGGCCGTCGCTAAAGGGAAAACAGACATCACCGGAGACGACGCGGTCGCCATGCTCCGGAGCGCTATCACTGGCATTATGGCGCGCGGCAACGCCGAGCTTGGCGACAAGACACTCCTTGATGCTCTCGCCCCACTCACCGATGCGATCGAGGCAGAACTCATCGCAGGAACCACCACTTCCGAAATCGTGTCAGCGGCGGCGGAAGCTGCCCGCGCCGCTGCTGAAGCCACCACGCCGATGATCGCTCGTCGAGGTCGCGCCTCTTACACCGGCGAGCGCAGCATCGGCTCGCCCGATGCGGGAGCCGTGGCCGTTGCCGTCATTCTGGAGGCCATCGCCTCGAATTGGGATTCCCGGGGCGGCCCACGCTGACCCACCGATGCAACACCCGAACAACAGTGGAGAAGAACGAATGAAAAAAATTGTCAATGATCCGCAGCGTTTCGTCCCCGAGATGCTCGAGGGCCTCGCCCTGGCCAACCCTGACTCGCTCCGGTATGTCCCCGAATACAACCTCATCATGAGAACGGATGCTCCGCGAGACGACAAAGTATCGATCGTTCAGGGGTCTGGTTCCGGTCACGAACCCGCGCACGTCATGGCGGTCGGTAAGGGCATGCTCGACGCGGCATGTCCGGGTGACGTCTTCTCGGCACCCCCGATGGACTACGTCTATGAGACCACCAAGCTCGTGAACTCGTCAAAAGGTGTGCTTCTGCTCGTCAACAACTACACGGGTGACCGTATGGCGTTCGACATGGCGCAGGAAATGAGCCTCGCCGACGGCGTCAACGTGAAGACCCTGTTCATCGACGACGATGTCGCTGTGCAGGACTCCACGTGGACAGTAGGCCGCCGCGGGGTCGCCGGAAACTTCTTCGTGATCAAGGCGGTCGGTGCCGCGTCGGAGGCGGGCGCCGACCTCGACGAGGTCATGCGGATCGGCGAGAAGGTCAACTCGATGACCCGCACCATGGGACTCGCGCTCACCGCGTGCACGCCACCAGCAAAGGGTTCACCCCTCTTCGAGTTGGGCGACGATGAGATCGAGATCGGCGTCGGCATTCACGGTGAGCCGGGTCGCAGGCGCGCGAAGATCATGCCCGGCGACGAACTCGTCGACACCCTGCTCGAGCCTGTCGTCGGTGACCTGCCGTTCGAGAGCGGCGACCGCGTCGCACTCATGATCAATGGTCTCGGAGGAACCCCGATCAGCGAGCTCTATATCGCCTACCGTCACGCGCACAAGCAATTGGCCGAGAAGGGCATCACCGTGGCGAAGAGCTACGTCGGCGAATATTGCACCTCGCTCGACATGGCCGGCTTCTCGCTCACTCTGGTCAAGCTGGACGACGAGATTGAGGGCCTCCTCGATGCGCCAGCGGAGATCGGGATGCGCATCTTCTGATCCGTTACCGCCACTCGTCGGGTGCGGAGTCGGCCTCACGCCGGTTCCGCACCCAAAGAAGACACCGCCGACGCTACACCGTGACGCCCCGGGCGAGGAGGTAGTGCAGGGGTGAGAGATATTCGCCGTTCACACGAATCTTCAGGTCCAGGTGGCACCCCGTCGTGACGCCGGTGACTCCAACCTCCCCCACGACCGTGCCCGTCTCGATGAGATCGCCGACGGCGACGGCGTATGAGTCCCCTCCAATGTGTCCATAGATTGACTCGATCCCTGAACCGTGGTCGACGATCACTCGATTGCCGTACCCACCGGCAGGACCAGCGAAGACGACGCGTCCCGCCGAAACAGCCGCAACCGGTGTTCCGCAAGCTGCACCGAAATCGACACCGTCATGAAACGCGTTCGAACACCCCGCCGGGTTGCAGATGATGTCCCGGGGCCCGTACGGAGAGGAAATGGGAGCGTCAACCGGCCGAGTCCACGACGTCGACCTGCCGACGAGAAATGCGCTCAGCTCACTGTCATACGGATCGGAGAGGCTCTCCGAGTCCCGTGTTGGCGTGTCCTGCGAAACAGCCGACTCAAGCTTCGCGCTCTCCATGGCGGCTATCGCCGCTTCGGCGGCTGCGGCTGCAGCCTCAGCGGCCGCAGCCGCCGCAGCCGCCGCTCGCGCTGCGAGAAGCTCGGCCATGCTCGTCGCCGAATAGGTGTCGCGGTCAAACTCCGGCCGAGTCCAATCGCCGACGGTGAGTGACTGCGCGCCGCTCAACTCCTGATCGCCGGACGTGCTTGCGAACGCCGAAGAAAGTCCGTGACTCGGCAGAGCGACAACCCCAAAAGCCCCGGAAGCTGCGAGCACGATCGCAAACGCCGCACGAAGCGCGCCCCATCGGAACGTCACCGGTTGGGCATGACGCCCCCTGAGAGCGACCGAACGGCTCCTGGGCATGGCGTGCTTGGCGCCAGTGCGCGGGCCCCCACGAACACGACGCGACCGCACGTTCATCGACCTGGAGTCGCTCTCTCCGGGCCAGCCAGGGCGCGGAGCGACGCGAGTCGTCATCTCTGCGTCGTTTGCATCTGCGTGACCTCACCAGAGTGGTGTACGCGAATTCTTCGGTAGGCCCCGAGGACTCCTCAGGTGATCTGGCTGCGAGACCTTTCATAGCCAGACGGACACTTTCAACTGCCCCGAGGATAAGCCAAGATTCCCAACGCGTCACGCCCCCAATCTGGGCCGAGATCCTCCCGCGACGCTAAGACATTCCTGTACTCAACAAAGCGAGGGAGCGCTGAGAGGGTGATCCGGGTGCTGCGTGGTAAATGAACAGCGACTGTCGGCGCCCTCCGGTCAGAACCAGATTCTGGTGATGAAGTTCAAGCGCACCAATCGCGGGATGCCGTATTCGGTGGATCCCCGCAGACGCGAAACGGACGTCTCCCCGAGCCCATACCCGCCGAAATAACTCGCTCGTCCCTGACAGCTCATCGACGATGTGCTGGAGTCGTGGATCATCCGTGTCCGGGCCGACGAGGGCTCGGAAAAACGCTATGGCACCCTCAGCGATCCCCTCCCAGTTCTCGTAAAACTCCCGTTGGGCAGGACTGAGCAATAACGTGATCAGCAGATTAGTGCCTTCGGCGAATTCGGCCGACAATGCGCGAGCGCTCGAGTTGGAGGCTAAGACATCAAGGTGACGGTTGTGAACGATGGCTGGCGTCGTTGTCCACGACTCGAGAAGCCACCGTACACTTTCGTCGATCTCACCGTCCGCCTGGCTGCCAAACTCAGGGAGCGCGCTGTGCGCTAGGTGATACAAGTGATCGGTCGACGCGGGATCTAGCCGCAGAGCGCGCGCGATCGCTTCGAGTACTTGAGCGGAGGGGTGATCGTCCGTGCCCTGCTCTAGCCGCAGGTAATACTGGGCGCTCACGCCGGAAAGTGCAGCGACTTCTTCGCGACGAAGGCCTTGAACTCGACGGTGCGTGTCGCCGGAAGGTAATCCCACGTCGACAGGGCGAATCTGGGCGCGCTTCGCCGTGAGGTAAAGCCCCAAGGGATTCCCGCGCATGGGAGTGATGGTAGTCCTCGCGGTGTCGTGCCGCTCAAAGTTTCACCACCCCGGTCTGGCTGTCCCCGAAGAGACTGTAAGTGGCAGGGACACGCGGATTCACTGCGCTGTGCTCTACCTTTCAGGCAGGCCGCTGTACCCGTCATTAGCACCGAGAACGAAGGTGAACGACATGGACCTCGATCTAGCGGGGAAAGTCGCCGTTGTAACGGGCGCGAGCAAAGGCATCGGCCTCGCAATCGTGCAGGCGCTTGTTGCGGAGGATGTTGCCGTCGTCGCAGGGTCGAGAGGCGGGTCAGCGGCACTGGATCGAGCTGGCGAAACCGGGGCGGTCTTATCCGTGAAAGTGGACCTATCGGATCCGAGCGCACCAGCTCAGCTCATCGGCCGAGCGGAAGAGTTTGGCGGTCTTGACATTCTCGTCAACAACGTCGGGGCCGTCACACCTCGCACGGAAGGATTTCTGAGCGTTACGGACGACGATTGGCTCGCCAGCTTGAACCTCGGCCTCATGACAGCAGTCCGCTCCACTCGTGCGGCGATCCCGTTGCTACTCGACCGTGGTGGAGGCACCGTAATCACCATTGCATCCGTCAATGCGTTCCTACCCGACCCCGGCGTCGTCGACTATTCGGCAACGAAAGCAGCCGTGTGGAATCTATCGAAAGCGCTGTCCAAGGAATATGGCCCCAGCCATATCCGATTCAACTCAATTAGCCCGGGCCCAGTGTCTACTGATCTCTGGCTCGGTGCATCCGGCGTAGCAGCGACCAACGCCAAAACCATGGGTGTCGACTTCGAGACGGCCAAGGCGCGTGTTGTAGAAGCACAAGGCGGATTCACGACCGGCCGCTTCACCGAGCCAAGCGAGGTCGCCGACCTCGTTTTGCTACTTGCCAGTGCGCGCGCCGGGAACGTCAACGGATCAGACTTCCTGATCGACGGCGGCCTCGTCAAAACGCTGTAATCCATCTCTTATCAACGTCAAACTTTGGAGGTCTCAATGTCCACTCCGATTTCATCACCGCCCGTCCTGTTCATTCACGGCTTATGGATACACTCATCAGCCTGGCAACCTTGGATCGATCGCTTCGCCGAACATGGCTTTTCCGCGTCGGCGCCGGGCTGGCCCGGAGACTCAGATACGGTCGAGAAAACACGCGAAAACGCGGACGCCCTCAACGACGTGGGTATCGAAGCCATCTGTCATCACTATGCCGACCTGATTGGCACGGACGAACCCTTGCCAATCGTGATCGGTCACTCCTTCGGCGGCTTGATTGCCCAGGAACTACTCGACAACCGGTTTGCATCGGCGGCCGTCGCCATCGACCCCGCCCCCATCAAAGGAGTGAAAGCCCTGCCCTTCTCGCAGCTGAAGGCTGGATTCCCGGTCCTCGGCAATCCCGCCAATAAGAAACGTACCGTCTCTCTAACGGCGAAGCAGTTTGAGTACGCATTCGGGAACGCGCTTCCCGCTGACGAGTCAAACGCACTGTTCGAGCGATGGACAATTCCGGGTCCGGGCCGTCCGCTTTTCGAGGATGCGACCGCAAATTTCGCGAAGGCGTCTCCTGCGGCGGTCAACACGGCGACAACGATTCGCGGTCCGTTGCTTCTTATGTCGGGCTCCGTCGACCACACGGTTCCCCGAAAAGTCACGCTTGAGGTTGCGAAGCTGTATTCCCGCAATGACCTGTCCCGCACTGACTACGTTGAATTCGACGGCAAGGGCCATTCGCTGACAATTGACTCCGGCTGGGGAGAGGTTGCCGACCGCGTCCTGGCATGGCTTGCTATTCAGGGGTTTACCGGCAGGGCGCGTTCGGCGACCGCCGACGGCGCGTCCTGAGCGGCCCTGAGGGTTGGGATCGGTGGCACTCGCATTCCCTCCCACAGCTTCAACGAGCGATGGAACTTATGGTGGCCTACCACCTCCGTGAAAATCGAGCCTGCGATCGACCACAAGAGAAGGGCGGCGAGCAACCTCAGTTGCTCGCCGCCCTTCTCGAACTCAGTCGAGCTAGAAGTCCCAGTCCTCGTCTTCGGTGACAACAGCCTTGCCGATGACGTACGACGATCCGGACCCCGAGAAGAAGTCGTGGTTTTCGTCTGCGTTCGGCGAGAGCGCCGACAGGATCGCCGGGTTCACGTCGGTGACGGTCTTGGGGAACATCGGCTCGTAGCCGAGGTTCATCAGCGCCTTATTGGCGTTGTAGTGCAGGAACTTTTTGACGTCCTCGGTCAGGCCGACGGAGTCGTAGAGGTCCTGCGTGTACTGCACCTCGTTGTCGTAGAGCTCGAACAGGAGGTTGAACGTGTAGTCCTTGATCTCCTGGCGACGCTCCTCGGTCTCGTTCTCGAGACCCTTCTGGAACTTGTAGCCGATGTAGTACCCGTGCACAGCTTCGTCGCGAATGATCAGACGGATCAGGTCAGCCGTGTTGGTGAGCTTGGCGCGGCTTGACCAGTACATCGGCAGGTAGAAGCCCGAGTAGAAGAGGAACGACTCAAGCAGCGTCGAGGCGACCTTGCGCTTCAGGGGGTCGTCACCGGTGTAGTAGTCCATCACGATCGCGGCCTTCTTCTGAAGGTTCTCGTTCTCCACCGACCACCGGAACGCCTCGTCGATCTCCTTCGTCGACGCGAGGGTCGAGAAGATCGACGAGTAGCTCTTGGCGTGCACCGACTCCATGAACGCGATGTTCGTGTACACGGCCTCTTCGTGAGGCGTAATCGCGTCGGGAATCAGCGAAACGGCGCCGACGGTGCCCTGGATCGTGTCGAGCAGGGTGAGGCCGGTGAACACCCGCATGGTGAGCTGCTGTTCCTCAGGAGTCAGCGTGTTCCACGACTGGATGTCGTTCGACAGCGGCACCTTCTCCGGCAACCAGAAGTTGTTGACGAGGCGGTTCCAGACCTCGACGTCCTTCTCGTCCTCGATCTTGTTCCAGTTGATCGCCTGGACGTGGTCGACCAGCTTGAGCTTCTCAATCATTGTGTTCCTTAGGTGTCGAAGAGGCCGAGGTTAGAGCATGCAGCTGACGCAGCCGTCAACCTCGGTGCCCTCGAGCGCGAGCTGGCGCAGACGGATGTAGTAGATCGTCTTGATGCCCTTGCGCCATGCGTAGATCTGAGCTTTGTTGATGTCACGAGTGGTCGCGGTGTCCTTGAAGAACAGCGTGAGCGACAGGCCCTGGTCAACGTGCTGCGTTGCAGCCGCGTAGGTGTCGATGATCTTCTCAGCACCGATCTCGTACGCGTCCTGGTAGTAGTCCAGGTTGTCGTTCGTCATGAACGGCGCCGGGTAGTAGACGCGGCCGAGCTTGCCTTCCTTGCGGATCTCGATCTTCGACGCGATCGGGTGGATCGACGACGTCGAGTTGTTGATGTACGAGATCGATCCGGTCGGCGGTACAGCCTGCAGGTTCTGGTTATAGATACCGAATTCCATAACGGATGCCTTCAGCGCAGCCCAGTCGGCCTGCGTCGGAATCGAAACGGCTGAGTTCGCGAACAGCTCAGCTACGCGGGCCGTTGCGGGCTCCCACACCTGGTCGGTGTACTTGTTGAAGAACTCACCGGACGCGTAGGTCGAGTTGGCGAATCCGTCGAACGCCGTTCCACGCTCAATCGCGATCCGGTTGGATGCGCGCAGTGCGTGGTAGAGCACCGTGTAGAAGTAGATGTTCGTAAAGTCGATGCCCTCTTCGGAGCCGTAGTAGATGCGCTCACGAGCGAGGTAGCCGTGCAGGTTCATCTGGCCGAGGCCGATGGCGTGCGACTTGTCGTTGCCGTCCTCGATCGACCGAACCGACTGGATGTGGCTCTGGTCAGAGACCGAGCTGAGGCCGCGGATCGCGGTCTCCACGGTCAGACCGAAGTCGGGCGAGTCCATCGACAGTGCGATGTTCATCGAACCGAGGTTGCAGGAGATGTCCTTACCGATGACGTCGTATGACAGGTCAGCGTTGTAGGTGGTCGGCGTGTTGACCTGGAGGATCTCCGAGCAGAGGTTCGACATGTTGACGCGCCCCTCGATCGGGTTCGCCTTGTTCACGGTGTCTTCGAACATGATGTACGGGTAGCCGGACTCAAACTGAATCTCGGCGAGCGTCTGGAAGAAATCGCGCGCCTTGATCTTGGTCTTCTTGATCCGGGAGTCGTCGACCATTTCGTAGTACTTCTCGGTCACCGAGATGTCGCCGAACGGGACTCCGTAGACCTTCTCGACGTCATACGGCGAGAACAGATACATGTCCTCGCCCTTCTTGGCGAGCTCGAAGGTGATGTCGGGAACAACAACACCGAGCGACAACGTCTTGATACGGATCTTCTCGTCGGCGTTCTCACGCTTCGTGTCGAGGAACCGCATGATGTCGGGGTGGTGCGCCTGCAGATACACAGCACCGGCACCCTGGCGAGCACCGAGCTGGTTGGCGTAGCTGAAGGAGTCTTCCAGGAGCTTCATCACGGGAATGATGCCGCTCGACTGGTTCTCGATCTGCTTGATCGGCGCGCCGGCCTCACGAATGTTGGAGAGAAGCAGTGCGACACCGCCGCCGCGCTTGGAGAGCTGCAGCGACGAGTTAATGCCGCGCGAGATCGACTCCATGTTGTCTTCGATACGGAGCAGGAAGCACGAGACGAGTTCTCCACGCTGTGCCTTGCCCGAGTTGAGGAAGGTGGGCGTTGCGGGCTGGAATCGACCGGCGATGATCTCTTCGACGAGGGCGACAGCAAGCTTCTCATCGCCCTGGGCCAGACCGAGCGCTGTCATGACAACGCGGTCTTCGAAGCGCTCGAGGTAACGCTTGCCGTCGAACGTCTTCAGCGTGTACGAGGTGTAGTACTTGAACGCGCCGAGGAAGGTCTGGAACCGGAACTTCTTCGAGTAGGCCAGATCGTTGAGGCTCTGGATGAAGTCGAACGAGTAGGCGTCGATAACGGCCTTTTCGTAGTACTCCTTCTCAACCAGGTAGTCGAGGCGCTCGCGCAGCGAGTGGAAGAAGACGGTGTTCTGATTGACGTGCTGGAGAAAGAACTCCCGCGCGGCTTCACGGTCTTTGTCGAACTGGATTTCACCGTTCGGGCCGTACAGGTTGAGCATCGCATTGAGCGAGTGGTAGTCCATCCCGGTGTCCATGGGGACCTCGGTTACTACTGTTCCAGCCAAAATGATTCCAATCCCTCGTGAACGACACGCACGTCGTCCGGTGTTCCGAATACTTCAAATCGATAGAGGTTCGGCACTTTACACTTGGCGGAGATAACATCCCCGGCAAGCCCGTACGCCGAGCCAAAGTTGGTGTTGCCCGCAGCGATCACCCCGCGCAGAAGGCCCCGGTTGTTCTCATCGTTGAGAAACCGGATCACCTGCTTGGGAACCGCTCCCTTACCGTCTCCCCCGCCATAGGTCGGCGTGACGAGAATGTACGGTTCGGTGACCGTCAGGTGCGGTTCCGTCGCGTAGAGCGGAATTCGATCGGCGGGAACATTCAACTTGCGAACGAATCGCTGTGTGTTGCCAGAGATGCTGGAGAAATACACCAGCTTCGCCATGTCACGCCCCAGTTGATCGAGAGTTTGCCTGCCGCGAACGGCACGGCGATCGCGAACTGTTGAAATTAGGAGAGGCGAGAAGCCAGCTCGTTGATCTTGTCGGGACGGAAGCCAGACCAGTGGTCTTCGTCGGTGATGACGACCGGAGCCTGAAGGTAGCCGAGAGCCTTGACGGCTTCGAGGGCGCTTTCGTCTTCAGAAAGGTCGAGGACCTTGTACTCGATACCCTTGTTGTCGAGGGCGCGGTAGGTCGCAGTGCACTGCACGCATGAAGGCTTGGTGTAGACCGTAATTGTCATCTGACGTAGGCCCCTTCCTGGGAAAGATTTCGATGTTTTTCTCGGCAGTGCCTGCCGGTGGTCCAATACTACATATAGTTGGTCGCTTTGGGGAGCACCCCAACCACTAGTAGTTACATGCCTGTAGTTATCAACAAGCAATTCCACTGTTTTCTTCCCTTATCCACCATCTCTCCACCCTTTTCTCCACACCCTCGGGAGAGCGAAAACGCGGCAATTCCGCCCATGCACAACGACTCGCGATGAGTTCTCCACAAGGGCCACGCTAAATGCAGCCACCGACATTAATTTCTTTCCGATTTTGTCCACAGGGCGTGTCGTCTGCATTGCCGCGCCGAGGCATCCGCTGATCGAACCGTACGCATGAAACCGATCAATACAATTGACTTTATGAGTGCATATTCGAGCCTGCTGAAAACTACCGGCGTCGCTCGAATCATCCTCGCCCAGCTCATCGCCCGTTTTCCGTTCGGGATGCTGTCGCTCGCTTTTCTTTTGCACGTTGAGCAGGTCACCGGGTCCTATGCGGCGGCCGGACTGGTTCTCGCAGCATCGAGCGTCGGGCAAGCAATCGCCGGACCACTCACCAGCCGGTGGATGGGCATCTGGGGAATGCGCCCCGTGCTCATCCTCACCGTAATCGTCTGTGCCGCCAGCGTGACGACGGTCGCCCTCGTCGAGATGAGCGTTCCGTGGTACATGGCTTTCTCACTGGTGGCCGGGCTCTCGACCCCGCCCGTGCAGCCCGCCGTTCGCACCATTTACCCCAAGATGGTCAACTCCAAGCAGCTCACTCCCCTGTTCTCTCTCGACGCCAGTGCACAGGAGATCATTTGGGTTCTCGGTCCGGTCATCACAACCTTCATCTCCACCCAGGTCGGCACCGAGTGGGGAATCCTCACGGCCGTCGTCATCCTGGCGATCGGTGGGACCTGGTTCATCGCCTCTCCTGAGGTTGGTCGGGTTCGCATTCCGCGCAGCAAGCGCAAGCTCGGCCAGGTGCTCAAGCGCCCGCCCGTCCTGCTCGCCACCGTGGTCGGGTTCCTGCTGATCGGTGCCACATCGGCACTTGAAGCCGGTGTTGTGGCGACGTTTGGCCATGACGGCCTCGAGGCAGGAATCGTGCTCGGCATCTTCTCGCTCGGCAGCCTCGCGGGTGGACTGGCGCTGGGTCACATCGGCATTGGTCCGTGGGCGCTCGCTCGGCGCATGTTCATCGTCTTCTTCGGCATGGGGCTCGCCTGCTTCGTCGACGGCGCCGTGGCGCTGTCCATCGTGCTCTTTGTCGCCGGTATCGGAATCGCGCCGGCGCTGACCGTGCTCTTCGCCATGGTGAGCGCGAGTGTGAAGTTCAGTGACACCGCCGAGGCCTACGGCTGGATGGGAACCGGTCAGCTCATCGGCGCGGCGCTCGGTTCCGCTGTCGCCGGCATCCTGATCGATGCCAACGGCGCGATCGGTGCATTCTGGGCGGCGACCGCTCTCGCATTTGTCGGCGTCCTGGTTCCCACGTTCGGCAAGCGCTGGCACCCCGACCTTCGCGGCCGGGACGCCAGTCCGATCCCAGACACCGAACCGATCCAGATCCAGCCCTCGGAAGGCTAGCTAGCACGGTGCGAAGCCCGGGCCAATCACACCTCGACGAGGACCCCGCTCGGCGTGCCCTGCGTCGACGCTGAGATCCGACCGAGCATGCGCGTCAGCTTCTCCACCTGACGCTCGCTCGGCTGGAAGAAGCCGTCGTCAATCTGGCGTGAGACATACGGAATCTCGACGTTCGAGCCGACGCCTGACATCTTGAGCGCCGAGAGAACCGGCTGCAGGGCAGCAACGCCGCGGGTCCCGCCGGCGAGCCCTCCGTAGCTGACCAACCCGACAGGCTTTCCGGCCCACTCGTAGTGCAGGTAGTCGAGTGCGTTCTTGAGCGCTGGTGAATAGCTGTAGTTGTACTCAGGCGTCACAAAGAGAAATCCATCGGCCGCAGCGACCCGCTCGGCCCAGGCGATGGTGTGCCGATAGCGGTACTCCTGGAATTTCGGATGCTTCGGCTCATTCATGAACGGAAGGTTCAGTTCAGCAAGGTCAACGAAGTCGATGTCGAACCCGCCCACTTGAGTGGTGTGCTCGTGCACCCACAGCGCAACGGATAGACCTGCGCGACCCGGCCTCACGCTTCCAACGACCACCATGAGTCGGATCGGGCGCGAGTTCGAGGGTCCAGTATCGGATGATTCCAGCATCGGGTAACTCCTGCAACGGCGAACAACTGGGGGCAGCAGTCCTCGCGAGGGTCGGGGGTCACGAGCGGAGGGGCAGGCCGCCTGTGTTGGTACCTAGCATGGCCTCGTCTCGTCAGAACTCAACCCCCCCAAGGGGGTACCCCGTAACTGAGGGACACTCACCATCAGCACCTGCTGGCGCCACAGGCATCCGTCAATCGTGATCGTTCCGTGAGCTCCCGCCGGTCCACCCGCGCATGCCGCCTCCTAGAGTGAGCCCATGAGACTCGCTCACCGTTTGACCGCCGTTCTCGCGATTCTGGCGGCGACCACCGTTTTGGCCGGTTGCACGGCCGGCGGCGGGCCCTCCGGTGGCTCGGCGCCCGACATCGCCCAGCTCTCGCCCGGGGACGGCGGTGTTCGCACCGAAACGGGCGACACCGATCGTTCGGTAGTGAGTACGGCGTCGGTCTCCCTGATCTCGTCAGATCCCGCGAAAGATACCGAACGCATTGTGACGATTGTGACGGATGCCGGTGGCCGCGTCGACAACCGCACCGACTCCCCCGCCACCATTGACACCCCCGCGTCCGGGTCGCTGACGGTGCGCATTCCCGCCAACCGTCTCGAGAGTGCACTCACCGCGATCAAGGAGATCGGCGAGTTGCGGCACTCGTCGCTGAGCTCGACGGACGTCACCGACCAGGCCATCGATCTTGACGCTCGAGTCACCGCCCTCCGCGCCTCGACCACCCGCCTTCTCGCGCTCATCGACCGGGCCTCAACCACAGCAGACCTCATCCAGCTGGAGTCCGCACTCAGCGAGCGACAGGCCGACCTCGACAGCCTCGAAGCACAGCGAGACGCCCTCACCGATGCTGTCGAGTACGCGACGGTGCAGGTTGAGGTGCAGTCCCCTGCTGCCGTGGCCGGGGCCGCTCCCGGCGACTTCTGGGGCGGCATCGTCGTCGGATTCACGTCGCTCGTCGCCTTCTTCTCAGGGCTGCTTGTTGTGCTCGGGATCCTCCTTCCCTGGCTGATCCTCCTCGGCCTGATGGCTGCTGCCGTCTGGTTTGGGCTGCGCCGCCGGCGCGCCGCGCCAGTAGAGCCCGTGCAGCCAGCCGACACCAACTCCTACAGCCCAGGCCAGGCCACGGAACCATCCGCACCGCCCCGGCCGCCGCTTCCGCCCGAACACTCTCGTACCACTCCGCACAACCAAACACCAGACTCCCCCGCCTGACCCGGCAAATCCGGCTGCTCGACGTAGCATGGCCGGATGACGATCCCGCTCCTCACGCCCTCGGATATCGAACGACGCAGAGGCCTCGTCTCGATGAAGCGCACCGCGACGGCCCTGCTGATCGCCATGGCCGTGATCTTCTGCATTTCATTCGCCCTCCAGGACGAGATCCCCTGGCTGGGCTGGGTGCGCGCGGCGAGCGAGGGCGGCATGGTCGGTGCGATCGCCGACTGGTTCGCGGTCACTGCCCTGTTCCGGCACCCGCTCGGCCTCAAGATCCCGCATACCGCGATCATCCGGCGCCGCAAGGACGAGATCGGTGCGAGCCTCGGCGAGTTCGTCGAGTCCAACTTCCTTTCCGAGCCCGTCGTCCGTCAGAAGCTCGAATCAGCGCAGATTGGCCGGAAGCTCGGCACGTGGCTGGCGCGGCCCGAGAACGCCACACGTCTGGCCGAGGAGGCCTCGGTCGGCGCAAAGGGTTTGCTCGCCCTGCTTTCCGACTCCGATGTGCAGGACGTGATGGAGAAGCTCGCGCGAACCCACCTCATCGAGCAGCCCTGGAGTGAGTCGATCGGAGCCTGGGGCGAGGGCGTTGTCTCGGCCGGTGGTCACCACGCCGCCGTCGGACTCGTCCTCGACGGCGTTGACGACTGGCTGAGGAACAACCCAGACGCGTTCGCGCGACTCGTCTCGTCGAGGCTCCCGTCCTGGGTGCCCTCCTTCCTCGACAAGATCGTGGACGACCGGCTGTACCGCGAAGCCCTTGCGTTCATCCAGCGCATGAAAGACGACGAATCCGATCCAGCTCGACTCGCCATCGATAACTACCTCCTGACGATCGCCACCGACCTGCAGCACGAGCCGCTCATGATCGCCCGGTTCGAGAACGCCAAAGCAGAAATCTTCGACAGCCCCCGCGTTCGAGAGCTTGCCGCGTCGACCTGGGACACCACCAAAGCGGCACTCATCGATTCACTGGACAACCCCGAGAGCGGGCTTCGCGTCCAGTTGGCTCGCACCATCACCGACCTGGGCTCACGCATCTCGACCGACTCTCGCCTGAGCGCGAAGCTCGACACGTGGGTGACGGATGCTGCGGTTTATCTGGTCAACACGTACCGTCACGAAATTGCGAGTGTCATCACCGACACCGTCGAGCGCTGGGACCCACGGGAAATGAGCGAGAAGATCGAACTTCAGGTGGGTCGGGACCTGCAGTTCATTCGGATCAATGGCACAGTCGTCGGCTCACTTGCCGGGCTGGCGATCTTCACGGTCGCCACACTCGCCTTTGGGAGCTAATCGCCCGACGCCACGGCTGATTCGGCCCCGTTGACCGGCACCGCTGGCGATGTCACCATGAGTGCATGGCCGACCTCAAAACAACCCAGAACGACACTGACCCGCAGACGGTCATCGAGTCCATCGAGAGTGAAGCGAAGCGAGCCGACGCCGCCCGACTGCTTCGGCTGATGGCCGAGGCCACGGGCGACCAGCCGAAGCTCTGGGGTCCGTCGATGATCGGCTTCGGTTCGTTCCACTACCGCTATGCGTCGGGACACGAGGGCGACACCATGAAAGTCGGCTTCGCTCCGCGCAAGACCGCGTTGACCTTCTACGGCCTTCAGGGCCACCCGAACAGCGATAAGCTCCTCGCCTCGCTCGGAACCCACACGCTCGGTAAAGGATGCGTCTACGTCAAACGACTCGACGACATCGACACCGATGTTCTGCGCGAGCTCGTGGCATACGCCTACGCGAACGCCGAAGAAACACTCAGCTCCCACTCCTGACATGACGGGTCACGACCTCGAGGACGACGAGAGCGCCGGTGAGCCCGTCTGCTGGCTCAACCGGGTCTGTGACGTCTGCGGGGCGCTCGTCGACGCGTCAGCAGACGCCTGCTGGCGCTGCGACACTCCGGTCGCGTCCGCGTGACGGGCTTCAGAGCACCCGGGTCCCGTTTGCGTCGAGGAACGTGACGTCGGGCATTCGGCGGGCAATGATCTGCAGCGCCGCGTAACCGTCGGGAGTGGTCGGCGGCCAGGTCCAGTGGTCCACGTTGGGCGCCGAGGGAAGTGCCGCTTCGAACAGGTCAACCTCGACACCCTTCCTGCGGTGCTTCGGGGGGACGACAACCTCAACCACCCGTCCGCGCGTGTGAAGCGTAGCGAACTGGAGGCGTGACCCGGTGTGATCGTCGCGCACGATGAACTCGCGCGTCTCCGGGTCGAGCGGCGGGATCTCGGTGGTCTCGAAGCGGGCCTGAGCCCCTGGCCCCGAAAAAACGTTGCCGAGTCGACGCCCAAAGAGCGCGAGCACCACGATGATGGCGACGATCACAAAGATGCCGAAAATCCAGCCGCCGGGAATGCTGTCGAACATGAAGTTATCCTCCGGACGGGAGGGCGCGAACGCCTCGAGCGGGGAACAGGGATAGTGTGGACCTAAGGAGATTCGAACTCCTGACCTCCTCGATGCGAACGAGGCGCGCTACCAACTGCGCCATAGGCCCTGATAGAAAAACAGTATCACGCCCCGCGAATGCTCAGGCGCATCAGCTGGCTGCCCGGCGACGCTGAAGCAGTGTCGACAGGTCGGCCGGGGCGATCTCAGCCTCGTTCACGACACCCATGCCGGCGAAGCGGCTCGCCTCGGGGGCGGTGCGACGCGGCGCGAGTTCCTCGTCGACTCGAGCGGCCGGGACGATGCTGGGAAGCGCCGGTTCGAGCTGCGCGGCACGTTCGGCCATCACCTGGGCAAGTGCCGCGCGGCGAAGAGCAGCGTGGGCATCCGCTTGGGCGATCGTGTCGGCAGCAGCGGAGCCCTGCGACAGGTGGAGTGGTTTCGGCAACGGGGTGGGCGTCCAGGTCGTGCTCGCGGCAACGACGTTATCGAACGCGACAGGCTCGAACGCCTGTGCCACCGGAGCGGCGCGAACGACCGCCGCTGCGACGGGAGTGCGCTTCGACACGCGCGCCATGCGGCTGAGGAGCGCAACGCTCACAACGGCAAGGCCGGATCCCGTCGCCAGAAGCACCACCGAACCCTCCGTTGCGAACAACCAGCCGCCGAACCCGGCAGCTGTCAGGGACAGCGTCATGATGATGGTCGTGGTGAGTCGGGCACGACGACGCGCACGGCGCATCTTGAGCCGCGCGGTGTGAGCAGCGGCAGCCGCCCGCACTTCAGCGGTCCGTCGCACTGCTTCAGCACGCTTCTGTTCCTCGACGAGCGCAAGAGCGTCACGTCGAGCGCGTTCGAGCGCTTCGGCCTCGTACTTTTTGAGAATCTTCTGCTGCTCAGCCACGCTGCGCGCCGTGGTCTCCACGCGCACCTCCTGCGGCGCCTCGGCCGTTTCAGCGAGGATCCGGAGGGTCTGCTGCAGCCGAATGGCGTTGCGCTCGGTGGCCAGAAACTCGTTCCTGCGCAGCCAGGTCGGCATGAGATAGATGATCCAGAGGGCGGCGGCGATCGCAAAGACGATCCCACCACTCAAGAGTCCGCTGCCAGCCATGGCTCAACGGTACGAGTTTGTGCGGCAGACACGCCGCATTGCGCGGGGTGTGTCACCCGAAAGTTGAGGTTGAAGGTTTAAAACAGTGCGGGAGGCGGCAAAAGTGGCTCATCGGCTGCCCGACGGTCGGCTTCGGGGATCGCGGCCGCGTCTGGTGGAACGCTGCCATCCTTCCAACGTCGAAGCACGCCGTCCGGCACTTCCTCACGCACGAGCGCGAAACAAAAGTGGTCGCGCCAGTCGCCGTTGATGTGAATGAACCGGCGGCGGAGGCCCTCGTAGCGAAAACCAAGTTTCTCGACGACGCGCAGGCTGGGGCCATTCTCGGGCCGGATGCAGATCTCCATCCGGTGCAGTCCGAGTTGCGAGAAGCAATGGTCCGTGGCAAGGGCAACCGAGGTCGGCGTCACACTCTTGCCCGCGAACCGCTCAGACACCCAGTAGCCGAGTGTCGCCGACGAGAGCGATCCGTAGGTGATTCCCGAGACGTTGAGCTGGCCGGCGAGCTCACCGTCGTACTCCATCACCAGGGGAAGTCCACCACCCGAGCGGGCGTTCGATAACAGTGAGCGGATGCTTGCACGCATGTCGAAAGATCGGGGAGCGTAAGGACTGGTCGCCTCCCATGGCCGCAGCCAGCTTCGGTTCGACAGGAGTTCCCGCTCCATCGCTTTGGCGTCACGAAGGCGCACCTGACGAACGGTAATCGGACCGTCTGTCAGCACGGGCAGAGGAAGAGCCACCGCGAGTTCCCTTCGATGAATTGCGGCGAGCCTAGTCGAGCTTGTCGGCGAATTCCTTGATCCACGGCTTGAGGTCGGCACCGAGGTCTTCTCGGTCAGAAGCAAGCTGGATGATGGCCTTGATGTAGTCGAGGCGGTCACCGGTGTCGTAGCGTCGGCCGCGGAAGATGACGCCGTAGACGCCGCCCGCGATCGTGTCGTCCGCCGCCAGCACCTGCATGGCATCCGTCAATTGGATCTCGCCGCCCTTGCCGGGTTCGGTGGTTTCGAGGACATCGAAGATCTCTGGGCGAAGCACGTACCGGCCGATGATGGCAAGGTTGGACGGAGCGTCTTCGGGTGCCGGCTTCTCGACCAGACCGGTGACCTTGACAACGTCAGGGTTGTCGGTCGCTTCAACGGCCGCGCAGCCGTACATCGAGATGGTGGCCGGGTCGACCTCCATGAGGGCGATGATGGTGGCTGAGCGGCTTTCCTGCTCCTCGATCATGGTCGTCAGCAGCGGGTCTCGGGCGTCGATCAGGTCGTCACCGAGGAGAACCGCGAACGGCTCGTTGCCGACGTGGCGGCGTGCCCGAAGCACGGCGTGGCCGAGGCCCTTCGGGTCGCCCTGGCGGAGAAAGTGTATGTCAGCGAGTTCGCTGGACTCGACGACGCGGTTCAGGCGGCTCTTGTCTCCCTTCTCCTGCAGTGCGAGCTCAAGCTCGGTCACGCGGTCGAAGTGGTTGGCCAACGCGTTCTTGTTGCGTCCGATGATCATCAGAACGTCGTTGAGTCCGGCGCTGACGGCCTCCTCCACGACGTACT
This sequence comes from Okibacterium sp. HSC-33S16, assembly GCF_024171565.1. Taxonomy (GTDB): domain Bacteria; phylum Actinomycetota; class Actinomycetes; order Actinomycetales; family Microbacteriaceae; genus Mycetocola_A. The sequence continues at coordinate 271,115 of NZ_JALJZZ010000001.1, read as the reverse complement.
GGATGGCCGGCTTGTCTACGACAGGCAGCATCTCTTTCGGGAGGGCCTTGGTCGCCGGAAGGAACCGGGTTCCGAGGCCTGCGGCAGGAATCACGACTTTGCGTACGGGCTGAGACATGGTTCCAGCGTAGCGGGACGCTGCGGCGAGTTGGTGTTGCGACATCTCCCCTCAGGTGTGGGAAGTCCGCGCAGATGTCCCTTATGCCGTTTCTCCCGTAACGCCCGCCTAGAATGGGGCTATGCCCAGCCAGGTGGACCACCAGAAGCGCGCACTGCGCGCAGAGTTGCGCGAGCGGCGCCAGAACCTGACCGCTTCGGAGCGCGAGAACGCTTCGATCGGCATCACCAACAACCTCATCGCCCTCGTCACCGCGCTGAGTGCGTCGAGTGTCGCGTGTTACCTCTCCTCCCCCAACGAGCCCGACACTCGCCCGTTTCTCAACTGGGCGCTGGCCCACGACATTCGAGTGCTCTTCCCCATCAGCCGCGAAGACGGACTGCTCGACTGGACCGTCGGCGAGTCGGGAACCGAGGTTGAGGGCCTCTACGGCATGCCGGAACCGGTCGGCGAGCCCCTGGGCCCCATAGCGATCAACGAAGTGGACCTCATCCTGGTTCCGGCAGCCGCGGTCAGCCCCGACGGAATGCGCATGGGCTGGGGCCGCGGTTTCTTCGACAAGACCTTGGGCTCCATGGAAAAATGCCCTCCGGTCTACGCCATCGTCTTTGACAATGAAGTCCAACCTGACGTCCCGCACGAAAAGCACGACCAGCGGGTCAACGGGGTTGTCACCCCATCAAACATCGTCGAGTTCTAAGCGTCACCTCGACTCCGCCGGCACGACGCCGCATCTATTTTCAGGAATTTTCTATGCCCACGTACTCATACAAATGCACCATCTGCGACACCGCTTTCGACATCCAGCAGTCGTTCACCGACGACTCGCTGACCGAGTGCCCCGAATGCCAGGGAAAGCTTCGCAAGTTGTATAGCGCCGTCGGAGTGTCGTTCAATGGCTCCGGTTTCTACCGCAACGACTCGCGCGCCTCGACAGCGAAGAACACGTCGAGTACGAAGAAAGAGTCGAAGCCGGCAGGCGAGAAGGTATCGTCGACGACATCCGGCTCATCGACCGGCTCATCGACTGGATCGTCGACGCCCAGCAGTTCCGCTGCCGCGTCGTAATGGAAGGGGGCAGCGTGCTCAAGGGATTCAAAGACTTCATCATGCGGGGCAATGTCATTGACCTTGCCGTCGCCGTCGTGGTGGGAGCCGCATTCACCGCTGTCGTGAATTCGATCGTGGAGAACATCTTCAACCCGCTCATCGGGGCACTGTTCAACGCCGACGATCTCACGAACGCCATCGACATTCCCATCGGGAATGCTGAGGTCAAGCTCGGCGCTGTCATCGGCGCCGTCATCACATTCCTGATTGTCGCGGCTGTGGTGTACTTCGTCTTCGTTCTTCCCATCAACACGATGAAGAAGCACGCCGAAGCGAAGCGAAAGGCCGGAATTGTCGAGGAGGAAGCACCGGTCACCGAAATCGATGTGCTGACCGAGATTCGTGACCTGCTCGCACGAAACAACCTCAAGCAGTAATTCTTTGCCGCGCTCGGGCCGTGTCTCACTTCGGTGGTGCACGGCTTCTGTCGTTAAGCGGACCCGCCTAGCCCCAGTGCGGTGGGACGTCGGCGCGGAGCTGCGCATCGTTCGCTCCGGCCGGACCGGTCGCAGCCGACGGACGACCGCCCCAGCCCTGTTCCTTGTCTTCCGTGGCCAGCACGATGTCGCGCTGTGCTTGCGGGGTGGGGTCGGTGCCCGGGACGGGCGGGAGAACAGCGCGGCGAGATCCGGGGACGCGGCGAACACGACGAACGTCGGGATCGACGGGCTCACCGTGGCGCGGGTCTTCGGGTGGGGCGCTGTGTGACACGGCCCTAGTTTACGTGCCCGTCTTCGAGACTTTCGAGGGTTTGTGTGTCGTGCTCTGTGGCATCCGTCACCTGTGAAGTTCCGGCATCGCCGGCCTTCACCGGCGCAGGGACACCGAGCATTGTGAGGATCTTACGTGCCACGCCGTCGGGATCGCTGAACAGGTCGAAGCTGTGAACGCGAAGGTAATGCCAGCCCAGTCGGCGGAGCACGTCTGGCCGCAACCTCAGGGACTCACGCAAAGAGTCGCTGCTCACTTCGGGGTCAGACTCGACGGCAATCGCTTTGCCCTGGTACGCGGCGACCAGCGCGAGCTTGCCGCGGTAGCCGACCTCGACGGACAGGCCCTGGCGGTAGAGCCGCTCTGCCAGGTCGATGAGCATCGGTTCAGCACCGTCGGTGGCCGGCGGAGCGGGCACGTGCTGGACGGGCTGCTTGAGGATCTCGGCGAGGGCGCCGATTCCGTGTTGCATGCGGTCGGTGTCAATGTCTTCGGGGCGAATGCACGAGACAATGACCATCGAGCGGCGAGCACGAGTCATGCCTACGGCGAGCAGCCGGTCCCCGCCCGGCCGGGCAAGGGCACCAAAATTGGACAAGACGCGACCGTGCGGTGTCACCCCATAGCCGAGAGAGAAGATCACGCGGTCCCGGCTCTCGGCGACAGACTGCTCGAGGGTGAGAACGGTGAATGGCTCTGGTCGCTCTTTAAGAATGAAGTCAGAGAGGTCGCTGCGCATGGCGAAGGCGGAAATGACGGCCTGGTGCACGCGGGTTGCGTGCTTCTCACTCGCGGTCACGACCATCAGCGACTCACGCGGACGGTTGATGGCGTGCTCGAGCACGAGGTTGACCACGCGGGCAACTTCGGCGTCGACACTCTCCACTCCCCCGGTCTCAGGGTCGGGCATGCCGTGCCCGTTTGGCACGTAGTCGAGCGTGAGGCTGCCGTGGCCCAGGAAGGAACCTGCCCACGGCAGGGACTCGATCTCGCCGCCGTAGAACCGGTGGTTGACGAGCTCGGCGAGATCTTCTCCTCCGGCGCGGTAGCTGCGCGTGAGTGTGAGCGTCGGGAGCAGACCGGAGAGCCGGGCCAGCGCTGAGTCGGCGTGGCGCGCGTCAACGTCGTCCGCTTCGGCGGCCGGAGCGGGGGCGCCGATTGCGACGGTGAATGGAGTCGGGCTCTGCGTGACCGGGTCGCCCACAGCGATTACCTGGCGGGCGCGGCGAATGGCGCCGGCGTTCTCGGCCAGCGTCGTGGCACCCGCGTCAACGAGGAACACGGTGTCGAAACGGACGTTCTCGGGGATGAGGTGGACCTCGTACGCAGAGGTGAGCCATACCGGTGAAAGAACGCGTGACAGGTGCGGAGCCGTGCTCTCGAGCTTCGCGGGCGATGTCTGGTCAGCGCGCAGAAGCTTCTTGAGTGCGGTCGCTTCGTCGGGATAATCGACGAGTCCGATCTTCCAGTTTTCCGCGAGGAGTGCGCCGAGCAGAGCGCCCGAGGAAGAAGCGTGTGCCTCGTCGACAAGACGGAAGTCCGCCTCGAGCCGGTCGATGACGCTGGTGTTTGCACCGAGCAGGGCCTTGTCGGTGGTGAGCATGTGCTCGAGGACCGACTGCCACCAGGCAAGCTCCAGCTCGTTGGCGACCCGCGCTTCTGGCACGTGGCGCACCGAGAGGTCGGTGATCAGCGGAGCGAGCCCCTTCTCCCGAAGCTCGGCGATGAGTGTTGTTCGCTCCTGCAGGTTCTCCATCACAGCCGAGTCCGCTGCAAGCCCGGACATCAACCGAACGAGTTCCTTGACGGGCATCGCCACGAGCGATTCGGTCTTCGCGGTGCGGCTGAGGGGAGCATCGAGTTGCGAAAGGTCTTCGACGACGCGCTGGTATGCAACCTGAACGTCAGCGATTCCGAGTGGAACTTCAGGATTGACGCCCGCGGCGACGTAACGCTGCCAAAGGGTGCGCTGCTGCTGGATCCGGCGCAGAGCCGCGTTGATGTCAGCAACGTGCACGCCGGGCCGTACGTATTCGCGTGCCAGTTTCTTGAGACGACGCCGGTTCGCGCTCGTCATACTCGGCGCGTCACGGCGGGCACTAGTGGCCGCGATGAGCTCACCCAGCGACCGGTCAAAGACGCTCGGCTGGAACTTGTCGAGAGTCTCGCGAATGTCGAGGAGCAAGCGCAGGTAAATTCCGAGCTCTTCGATGGACTCAAATGCGCGCATCCGGGTCTGCCCGATGAGTTCATAACCGCGTTCAAGCAGTCGCGGAAGCTCCGTGCGGTGCAGCTTCTTCGCGAGGTCGTGCGTGGCCTTGGCTTGCTTGGTGCTGGCGAACTGGGCGCCGTACCACGGTGAATCGTCGGGACCGTACTGGAATTCTCCGAGCGCGGCAGCGGTCGCCAACTTGCGAGCGATGATTTCGCGGTTGCCGGCAAGTTTCTCCAGGGAGGCGAGGTCCAGCCGGGCCGTCGTGGTCGGCTGGTCCGGCAGGTTACCCAGTCGGGTCAACGCCTGAAGCGCATCGATGACGCTCACTCCAAGCCCGCTATCAATACGGCTGAGCGAGCCGCGGTAGTCGAGGAGTACCTTGCGCAGGCGAACGAGGGCGTCGTCGACGTCCGCAACCTTGGGTGCGACCGCCTTCTCGTTTCGGGAGATGGCCTGGATCAAGTCGCGGCGAATCGTCGCGGGTGAGACGGTGAATCCGGGAAGGCCCACCTTGGAGAAACGATGACGGATGCCATCGAGGCTGGAACGTCGAGCGCTGACGACGAGGACGCGCTTGTGTTGTGAAACGAGGCTGCCGATGGCGTTAACCACCGTCTGGGTCCCACCGGTCCCTGGAAGAGTCGTCACGACGATGGAATGTCCAGCCGCAATTTGAGCAATAACATTCTCCTGCTCGGTGTCCGCGTCGAGGAGGAGTGTGTCGGTTGTTGGCGGCCGGTCGTCCTGGCCAACGGCGTCGACAGGGCTGAAAAGTCCCTCGACGAGACGGCGGGCGCCGGGGTTACCGGCGAGCGCGTTGAGAATGGGGTGGTCAAGATCTTTCGCATCGCGAGCGAGCGCTGTTCCGATATCTGCGAAGGATGAGACAACGAGGCGAGGCTGGACGCTGAACCACTCGAGGTGTTGCGTGAGGCCGCGCAGCCGGTCGATGACGGGCTGCGGCTTGAACGCCCCATTCGTCACGGCGAGCGCTTCGAAGGCCTCGGCGTCGAGCGTGATCTTGAACTGCTCGTGCAGTGCACGGGCCAGTTCGGGGTTGAGGAACGGGCTTCCCTTGAGCTTGAGCTCGAAGTCACGGCCGTAACGACGAATCGCCACGGGTCGGAGCAGAACCGGTGCCGAGAAATCCTCGTCGCCAAATCGCCACTGGGCGAGGCCGATGGCCAGATGAACGGACTCGATACCACGGACGGTACGCAACTCGACGCCCTTGACCGTGATCTGGTCGGCCGCCGCCTTTGCGCCGCGGAGAGCGAGTTCGTCACGGATGAGGTTCGAGAGCAGCGTCGAGTGCCCGGTGATGAACTGCGGTAGCCCGCCGGGGTGGGTGGAACTCAGCTCGATGCGGTTCCTCGGCTCATCTACGAAGTGCAGCAGCGGCGACGGCCCGCCGACGGTCGCGAGGTGCTCGCGCCACCGCTTCCGGGTCTCGTCTGCCACGTTTCCCACCGTGTAATTGGGGTCTCCCACGCTCAGACCAGTGGGACTGGTGACTGAACGCGCAAGCGAAGTATCGACGTCAGCGATGTCTGAATCGCGCGTCTCTGGTTTCTTGTCTAGCCGCCACACATCCACACCCTAAGCTCTGGGACCCTCAATACCCGGTAGCGTCACCGGTTTTTCGCGAGTTTGCCCCTTCTTCCTCCGCACGTAGACATCGCAGAGAGCCTTTTCAGCACCGGACAGCCCGCGAGATTATAACCCCATCGAACACCCCGTTCCCCCGTTTCGTATCAAGCGAGACAATGGGACGATGTTTACCGACCGGGATTCATCGATCGGGTCGCACGATAGTTACGGACAAGGGCCGACCCACATGCGCTGCCGCTGCGGTCGCGGAGAGTATCTGAGATGACGGCAGGCCAGCCAGTCCCCTTTTACACCCGTTGCAGGAACTACTTCGCGCCAACGACGGAGCTCGTGTCGTCCGCTCTGCGGAGGACGCGGGCCAACCTGACGCGGTACCTCGTGGTAATCGCGATTCTGCAGGCGGTCAACTACTTCGCCGTCATTCCCGCGATTCGTGCGCTGTTTACTCTCGCACTCCGGGTGTCGGGCCTTGAAAATGTCACGGACCGCACGCTCCTCTCGCTGCTGTCTGCACCGCTCGCAGACCTCCTGCTCTTCGCGATCGCCGTGATCGCCCTTGCAGCACTGGGCGTGCAGCTCTCCGCGACCGTGATCATGATCAACCGGCAGCAGTCCGGTCTGCCCACCACTATGTCAGCGGTGATGTTGAACACCGGCAAGGCACTTCGAAAGATCCTCCATGTTCAGTTTCCCCTGCTGCTGTTCTACCTTGTCCTTGTTATTCCGTTAGCGGGGGTTGGACTTGCATCCGCCCTGATGCCCGATTCGGTTGTGCCTCAGTTTGTCACTCGCGAATTCATGAAGACTCCCATTGGCGCTCTGGGTTGCGCCGCTTTCGTCGGCATCGTTATCTACCTCAATCTGCGCTTGTCGTTGATCCTTCCGACGATGATTGTCGGCAGAGAGCCACTTGCAAAGGCGTTCGCCCGGAGCTTCAAGGCCACCCGATCGGGGCTCTGGCACGTCGCTGGAGCCTTGGGACTGTCGATTGGCGCCGCCGCGGTGGCCGGATCCTTCCTCGTCGAGGTCCTGGTGTTCCTGACGGCGAACACGGAAGGCTCTGGTCCGGCAATCGCTTCCGCGATCATCGCGATGGGACACGCATTTGGCTTCATCCTCATTGGCGCGGCGACAGTCGTCGTCCTTCAAATTCTCGTTCGATTGACCAGGGACGACCTGGGTCTCCCCAGCGTCCCAGCGAAACAGCACACTGCACGCGCGCCGCTCTCAATGGCGCATCGGATGGTTGGTCTCGCAGTCGTGGTGATCGCTTCAATTGCGGTGAGTCAGCTCAGCGCCGGCCCGACCATGGCTTCCGCTTCGTCCGGACGATCTGACGCGGCAATCTTGGCTCACCGTGGTTTCGTTGGCGGAGGTGTTGAGAACACCATCGAGGCGCTGGAGGCTGCTGCACGGACGCATCCCGACTATGTCGAGGTCGACATGCAGCAAACCGCAGATGGCTATTTCGTCGCCAGCCACGACACAAACCTGCTGATGGTCGCCGGGCTGAACGAGGATATTTTCAACATGACGCTTCGGGAAGCCACTGCCGTCGAGCAATATCAAGGTGGCTTCACCGGCAAGATCCCTTCGATGGTCGACTACGTCGGTCGCGCCGCCGAGCTCAAGGTGCCCCTCATGATCGAATTGAAAATTCATGGCCACGAAAGCCCCGACTTCCTCGACCGGTTCCTCACAGAACTAGACAGCATTGACGACACGGATCAGAACACGTACCACTCGCTGAATGCCGATGTAGTGGCGGATTTGAAAGAGCGTCGGCCCCACTTGCGTGTTGGGTACACCATCGCACTCAGCGTGGGCGACGTCCCTCGACTCGACTGTGACTTCTTCGTCATTGAGCAGGGGTCCTTCACACCGGAGTTCCTCACCGAAGCTCACAGACGTGGAAAACCGGTCTACGTCTGGACTGTGAACGAGGAGCCAGCGATTCGGAGTCTGATCCGGATGGGAGTCGACGGCATCGTTACGGACATCCCGGACGTCGCTGTACGCGAGCGGGACCGCCTGACGGATGCCCAAGCACCGGAACGACAAGTGGCAGATGCTCTGTCCTACCTCAGTTTTCTTCGATGAGGCAAGAGTTCCCCAACCGTTAGTTGCCAACGCGGAATCACCGGATCAAGAAAACTGTTGCGCTGCGCGACAGCTCTCCGCTACCGTTGGCCTACGCCGTTCCACGAAAGGAGTCTCCCGTGTTCAACCCAGCAAATGCAATCGCATTCCACACCGCAGACTTCGTCGGCGTCGTCTCCATCTGACTCGGTAGGTAGCTCCCACCGATCCAGACGGTGGTGACGCTCTCGAAGTCAAAAGGCCCAGTGAGGTCGCGTCTGTCGCGAACCCTTCTGCGCGCCCACCCACCCGGGGCATTCTCATGCTCCTTCTCTGTCGCATGAGCGGCAATTCTCTCTTTCGGCGACCCCGAACGCGCCTTTGGCGTGCTCGGTCGCAAACGATCAAGGACAAATACTCCATGAAAACGACACTGGCCACGACTTCGGTCCGCCACGACCACCCACCACAAACGACCCTCCCGGAGACGCCATACGCCACCCGGAGGGTCGGACCGCTCGACCGTGCGGCGCTGCACCTGGGCGTCGCGCTGATCAAATGGGGGCGGCGGCCCGTCAAAGCGGATGGCCGCTCCACGAGGTACCTGAGTGAACAGGCAGAAGAAGCACGTCGGCACCGTGACGCCCTGCGCGATGAGTTCCTCGCTCTACAGTTCTTCCGATGAGAGCTGCGCAACAACGACGTGGCCGGGACCGAAACGTACTTTCGGTCCCGGCCACGTTTGTCTCGTCACGAACTAGTGCAGAATCCATGATTTTAGGGGTGCCCCTGGAGGGATTCGAACCCCCAACCAACTCCTTAGGACGGAGGTGCTCTTCCGTTGAGCTACAGAGGCTGACCTGAGAAGTTTAGCGGAAGAGTCGCTGCCCCCGCGGGAGAAGGACACGGGCGTGCCTGGGTTCGCCCGTAGGTGCTCAAGCCGCAGCAGGAGTCAGGTACGGGTCCCATGCGGGAATCGCTTTTTCCGCTCCACGCACCGCCCACGTCGGGCCGTGGGGCATCCGCGGCTTGGTACGGAGCGACCAACCCATCTCGGCGGGCGTCCGATTGCTCTTCGCGTTGTTGCACCGCAGACAACACGCGACGAGGTTCTCCCAGGAGTCCTCGCCCCCGCGTGAGCGCGGGATCACATGATCGATGGTCGCGGCCGCCTTTCCGCAGTACCCACAACGGTTCGCATCGCGGCGAAGGACGCCGCGGCGCGTTACCGGCACACGGCGAGAATTGGGAATACGCACATACCGATTGAGCACGATGACGGCTGGCCGTTCGTGCACTCCATCCGAGCCCCAGACCGGGTGGTCCGCATCGACTTCGATGATGGCCGCCTTCTCATTCATTACCAGGACGAGTGCCCGGCGGAACGAGACGATGGCGAGTGGCTCGTATCCGGCATTCAACACAAGTGTGCGCATGTGCTTTTCCTCTCAAACGGCCGCGACGGCTTCGCGGTTATTCGGTGTCCTGACCGGAGGCAGAAAAGAGGATCCGGGTAAACAAAAGGCGCAGTCTATGCAGACTGCGCCTAATCTCAACTCACATCGTGGCTGAAACAGAGTGAACCGAAATGCTCACGGCCCGGGCAAGCGCACGCATCCGTGGTGTGGATACCGGCTTGTCGAATCATGAGCGTTCCGCAACTTCTTCCTGAGGTCAGGCATTTAATGTAACGCACAAATGGCGTACTTCCGCATGGAAGCACGCCATTCCTAGCTGAATGTCATCAACTGGACATCTGCGGGTTGAATCAGTTCTTAGATACCGATCCGGACGATCCACCAGTTGTCGGCGTAGATGGGGCCGATACGGAGCGGGGTTCCGGGACGGGATGCGTGAAGAATCATGCCATTTCCCGCGTAGAAGCCAATGTGACCGGAACTTACGACGAGGTCGCCCGGGACGGCGTCTTCGACGGCAATTCGAGTCCCCATGTTGCCCTGAGCGGTCGACGAGTGCGGCATGTCGATGCCGAACTGCGCGTAAACATACTTCACGAAGCCCGAGCAGTCGAAACCAGCCGGGGTGGCGCCACCGTACACATATGGAACGCCCTGGTACTGCAGCGCGACGTTGAACACCTGGTCGAGGCTAAAATTCGGGTACGGCGGATTTGCGAGGTAATCAGACGCGCTCGGGCCGGAGAAGGACGTCTGTTGGGTGGCGAAGGTGGCGCGGCGCGCTGTTGCTTCAGCTGCCTCAGCCACGGCGCGGGCGTTCGCAAGTTCGGCTGCGGTGGTCGCCGAGTATCCATCACGGACGACGGCTGCTGCCGTCACTCCTTCGTCAACGGACAGCGATTGCGCGCCGGATTCTTTGAGCGTCTGCAGTGACGACGCCGACGATGCGGTGTCGTCAGCGGTCGGAGAAAATGCGTAGGCGGGAAGGGCGACGGTTCCGAAGAGCCCCGGTACGAGAATCGCCATGATGGCCGTCGACCGGAACTTGCGCCACCCAGCTTCATTGGAAGCAGGCTTCGCGGAGCGGGCTAGCGGTGTTCCTGTCGCTACAGTCCGCTGGAATGAGCGAACCGAACGCGACGAGGCGACAGCCACCTGGTGCGACGTCGACGGGTCGATATTCTCCGACGCGCCGTCGAACGGCTCTGGGTTACTGTTTACGGCCAAAGTGTGAACCTCCGGCGCCTCGACACCACGCTAGGAATGGGTCTCGTCTACAACAAAAATTCGGGTTTTCCGAGCCAAGGAGACGAGCGGGAGAGGCGCCTTAGATCGGGTTCCTGCGGCCAATGCTGACCTTCGGACTCGTATGAGCGTACGGGAGCGTTACCAATTTGTCACCTTTTGAGGCCGTTTTTTAACGAATTGGTAACGAACACTCAGGGCGCATGAACGCTACGAGGTCGACGCAGCGCACGTCAGACGGGCCCTACTGGGCCACGATTACGGCGTTTCGACGAAGATGTGACCCGCGACTTCGTTAGGCAACTCGAGCCCAGCTCCAAAACCTTCAACCTGGACGAGAACGTAAGATCCAGCCGCAGAAAACACTCCCACGGAACCGGGCATGATTCCACCCTGCTTGAGTTGCAAGAGGAGTTCGGGGTCCACCTGAGCTGGCTCGCCGAGTCGCCGTATGGTCGCCGTGATGGGCTCGCCGCGACCGCGGACGAGCTCGACGAGGTTCGTCACGCCCTGTGCGAAGGTGCCAGCCGGGGTGTCTCCGAGCTCGTCGAGCCCAGGGATCGGGTTGCCGTAGGGCGATTCGGTGGGATGGTTGAGCATGGAGAGCAATTTGCGCTCGACCTGCTCGCTCATCACGTGCTCCCAGCGACAGGCTTCTTCGTGGACGTACTCCCACTCGAGACCGATCACATCGCTGAGAAGACGCTCAGCCAGGCGGTGCTTCCGCATCACATGAACGGCTTTGCTTCGACCGTTGGGGGTCAGTTCGAGGTGGCGGTCGTCCGAAACGACGACGAGGCCATCACGCTCCATGCGACCGACCGTCTGTGACACCGTCGGACCCGAGTGGCTCAACCGTTCGGAAATCCGGGCACGGAGAGGCACGATGTTCTCTTCCTCGAGTTCGAGGATGGTACGAAGGTACATCTCGGTCGTGTCAATCAGATCAGTCATTGACGTCTCCCATGGTTCAGCGCGATAAATTCCAGCCTACTGTGCGAACGGGAGACTCCCGGCGTCTCCCGCCGTCACGGAACCGTTGGCACCAGCGTGGCCATTCTAGAATCGGAGCATGCCTGACATTGTGATTCCCGATGACCTCAAGCCCGCCGACGGACGATTTGGCTGCGGCCCGTCCAAGATCCGTCCGGAGCAGGTGTCAGCTCTCGCTGAGGCTGGTGCCACTCTCCTGGGCACCTCCCACCGTCAGGCACCGGTGAAGAACCTCGTCGGAAGTGTCCGTGAAGGTCTCGGTACCCTCTTCACCATTCCTGAAGGCTACGAAGTAGTCCTCGGGAATGGTGGGTCGACCGCCTTCTGGGATGCCGCGTCCTTCGGCCTCATTGAGCGACGCAGCCAGAACTTAACCTTCGGCGAGTTCGGGTCCAAGTTCGCAAAGGCAGCAGCGGCGCCGTGGCTCGAAGCGCCCGACGTGCGTTCGGCTCCGGCCGGCACGCGTGCAACGGCTGAGCCTGTTGAGGGCGTCGACGTGTATGCATGGACGCACAACGAAACGTCAACCGGCGTGATGGCACCGGTTACCCGCGTCTCCGGTGACGCGGGGGCACTCACCGTCATCGACGCGACGAGCGCGGCCGGTGGCGTGCAGATCGACGCCAGCCAGGCGGATGTCTACTACTTCGCTCCGCAGAAGAACTTCGCGTCTGATGGCGGCCTCTGGTTCGCTCTGTTCTCCCCCGCAGCGCTGGAGCGGGTCGAACGGATTGCCGCGAGCGACCGGTACATTCCGGAGTTCCTCAGCCTGAAGAACGCCGTCGACAACTCGCGCCTCAATCAGACGCTGAACACACCTGCCCTGTCCACTCTGGTGCTCCTCGACGACCAGATTTCCTGGATCGCCAACAACGGCGGACTGGCCTGGGCTGACGCCCGGACTCGCGAGTCGTCCTCACATCTGTACGAGTGGGCCGAGGCAACGTCGTACACGACTCCGTTCGTGGCCGATGCCACTGATCGTTCGCAGGTCGTCGTCACCATCGACTTCGATGACGCGATCGACGCAAGTGCCGTCGCCAAGACGCTGCGCGCCAATGGCATTGTCGACACCGAGCCCTACCGCAAGCTCGGACGCAACCAGCTTCGAGTCGCGACCTTCACCGCTATCGATCCCGCGGACATCCGTCAGCTCACCCGCAGCATCGAGTTCGTCGTCGACGCGCTCTAGCCCCGGCAACCGCCCTCACGCACAATGCCCGCCACTTTTCAGTGGCGGGCATTGTGCTGTGACGAGGGACTGAGGATCTAGTAGGTGCGCTCGGACTCGTCGTCGTCCGAATCATCGTCGTCGTCGGACTCGTCGTCATCATCCTCGGACTCGTCGTCATCATCCTCGGACTCGTCGTCATCATCCTCCGACTCGTCATCATCATCGTCGGACTCGTCGTCATCATCCTCGGAATCGTCGTCTTCTGACGGATCAATCTCGTCGACGTCTACCCCGTCGAGGTCGCCGGCGTGAAGAATACTGAAGCCCTCGTCCTCGTCGTCTTCGTCGTCCTCGAGTTCCGCTGCCGCCTCCGCGAGCGCCCGAGACTCAGCCTCAGCGGCTTCCTGGGACGCGCGGTAGTCGGCGAGTCGCTCAGACCACGGCACCCATTCCGGAGCGAGCAGAGCCTTGTCGCCCGGCATCAACTCGGTTTCAAGAACCATCGGTTCGCCATCTTCAACCCGAGCCAGCGTCACGGTCCAGTTCCAGCCCGGGTACCCGGGAAGGGTGGTTGCGAACAGCAGCGAGAGCACGTGGTCGTCTTCCACGACATGCCCAACGGGCTCGCCGATAGTTGACGCTGGAGTGACATCACGAAGCGCGGCGCGCGCGATGTCAACAGCGGCGAGAAGGACCTCATCTGCTACGGGAGCCGGTTTGGGTGCGACTGGTTCTGCCACCTCAACCTCAGGCTCCTCGGCATTCGCGGCACCGCCAGCTGGCGATTCGACCGAACCGCTGGCGTTTGCCGCACCGACGGCATCCGTGGCCTGAATCTTGTCCTCACGCTCCATGCGTCCAACCGCCGACTGCTCGGACGAGTCGCCGGGACCGTTGTCGACGGCTGGCGCCTCGACCGCGCTCTCGGGTCGGGTCAACAGGTCGGAGGATGCCTCAGGTGCTGACGGCTCCGCCATGGGATTCTCAGTCGTGGAGTTCTCGGCTGTGTTCATCGGAGTGCTCCTCGTGAAAAGACGGCGGGCCCAACGTGGCGCGGCGATCACGCGTCCAGTTCGTCGGCCACCCGGCGCAGCAACTGTGCGACCTTGCGGCTATGTGCGTTGTCGGGGTAACGACCCTTGCGGAGATCTCCACCGAGGCCATCAAGCAGCTTCACCAGGTCTTCAATAATGATCGCCATGTCGTCTGCGGGCTTGCGCTTCATCTTGACCAGGCTCGGCGGTGCGTCGAGCACCCGCACCGAGAGCGCCTGAACGCCGCGCTTGCCATCGGCGATGCCGAATTCGAGTCGAGTGCCGGCTTTGACCGAGGTCACGCCGGCGGGCAGAGCTGAGGCGTGCAGGAAAACTTCCTGTCCGTCATCGCTCGAGATGAAGCCGAAGCCTTTCTCGTCGTCGTAAAACTTAACCTTGCCGGTGGGCATGGACTCAACCTCGCAGGAAACTAGACGCCGGCGTACCGGCGAGTGGTGCACTCGTTACGGCGAGAGCCGAACGAGAAACGGGCAGTATGCGCGCTTCCCTCAAGCTTAGAGCGTCGCGCATCGAGCGAGTTCTGCCGGATTTCGCTCGGAGAGATATCCTGAACAGTGTGAGCGTCAATAATCCAGCCCCCGTGAGCCGTTTCGAACGCGTTCTCGCGTTTATGCTGCTCGGCCTCGTTCTTCTCTCTGTCGGCACGTTCCTGGCGATCATCATCGGAACCTGGCAGGGAATGGGGTCGAGCGATTTCGCAGGCGGCATCTGGCCCGTCGTTGTGATGGTGCCGTACATTGGCCTCCCGCTCGCCTTCGTGGTTCTCATCACGTTGATGATCACGAGTGTGATTCGACGGTCCCGCGAAAACAAGCGCACGACGACCCAACACTGAGTCGCAGGCTGCTCATGACGGACATTATGACCCTCGCAGGCAGCCTTCGCTTGCGGGACGATGCATCGCTCGAGAACCTCCTCACTCGACGTCCCCTCTCCGCTCGCGGCCGGGTCAAGGACTTTTTCGACCTAGCCGAGTCGCTCCTCGATCCGACCAGCATCCGGGCGATCCTGCAGCGTCTCGACCGGCACACGCTTGCCGTGCTCGCCGCCGCAACGCACGAGCCCAGCGGTGCGCCCGAACTCGCCGAACGCATCGGCACGCTCAGCGCCGAGCAGGTGACCGAGCGCGCCGATGCGGCCGTCGACCTTGCACTCCTCACCCGGTCAGCCACCGGCTACGCCGCTTTGATCGCGGTCTCGGCTGTGCTCGACGGCTGGCCCAAGGCTGGACTTCCGGACCTTGCCGAACTGGCCACCATCGAACCGCCGGCCGTCCCTGGGGCGCGCGCAGGGGCATCCGTGTCAGTGAGTGATCCTGCCGCCGCTGAACGGGCGTTCTCGACGACCATGGCGACCGCCGAGCTGATCGTCGAGCTTCTCTCTCACCCGGCCCGGGAATTGGGCAAGGGCGGCCCTGCCCTGCCCGAACGGCGCCGCCTGGCCCACGCCATGCAGGTCGATGAGCCCGCGGTCGACAGTCACCTCGACCTCGCGGTGCGCAGCGGCCTGGCGTCGCACGAGCCCGGCGGCTGGCACCCGACAGCGGCCGGTGAGGCGTGGCTGCACACGACGACTGACCACCGCTGGCAGGCCCTCGCGGCCGCATGGCTCGATGCCATCCCACTTGAGGTGCGTTCGGTACTCAGCGCCAGGGCCAACTGGGGTGACGCGCTGCACGCCTACGCACACTGGCTCTACCCCGCCGGCGGGGACTGGATTCGCGAGGCGGTTGCCCGGGTGGCCGCACATGCGGCTCTTCTCGGCATCACGAGCGGACCATCGCCGTCCACACAGGTCCTGAGCACGGCCGGTTCACTTCTCTTGACAGGGGATGCCACGGCAGCAGCGAGCGCGATGGCTCCCCTTTTTCCCGCCCACGTTCGGCAGGTCTACCTGCAGCACGACCTCTCGATCATTGCTCCCGGGCCGCTGCACCCTGAGCTCGACCTTCGGCTGCGGGCGTTTGCCGAGCTGGAGAACCGGGCGCAGGCGTACAGTTACCGGCTCTCGCCGGAGAGCGTAAACCGGGGCCTGTCCGCCGGTGGATCGGCCGAGGACATGCTCGCCTTCCTCGAGAGCATTTCACTCACCGGGATTCCACAGCCCGTGCACTACCTCATCTCGCAGGCGGCGGCGCGATTCGGCACCGTCCGGGTCGGGATGGTGGCGTCGGGATCTTCGAGTGATCCTGACGTGCGCAGCTACGTTCGATCGCCGGACAGCTCGATGATCGGGCTGCTCGAGGTGGATCAGGCCCTTGGCCCGATCGGGCTTCGCCGCACCGGGCACCTGCAACTCGTCAGCCGGTTCGAGTTCGAGGTGGTGTTCTGGGCGCTCAGTGATGCCCGGTACCCCGTCGCGGCCGAGAATCCCGACGGGTCGCTCCTCAGCCTGCGCCGCCAGCGAATGGCCACAGTTCCCATCATCGAGAGCAAGCCCGACCATGCCGAGCTGCTCGCGAACCTCCGCGCAGCCGAAGCTGAGTCGGCGGGTGACTCACGGCAGGCCTGGGTTGCGCGCCAGTTGGACGCGGCCATCCGCGCGAAGCAAACGGTGACGGTTACCGTGCAGGTGCCCGGCGCCGGCCCACTCGACTTTGTGCTCGAACCCACCGGCGTATCCGGCGGCCGGTTGCGAGCCCGCGACAAACGGGCCGACATCGAGCGCACGCTCCCGCTCTCAAGCATCCTCGAATTGAAATAGAGACAGACGTCGTTCCCAGCCTTCGGTTATAGGGTTTCTAGTTATGTCTGATGGCCCACTGATCGTCCAGAGTGACCGCACTGTTCTGCTCGAGGTCGCTCATCCCCTCGCCGAGGACGCGCGACATGACCTTGCTGTCTTCGCCGAGCTCGAGCGCGCCCCCGAGCACATCCACACCTACCGGATCACTCGCCTCGGGCTCTGGAACGCTCGCGCCGCCGGCCACAACTCCGACGACATGCTGGCCACCCTCGAGAAGTATTCGAAGTTCGCCATCCCAACCACCGTCTCCCTCGACATCGCAGAGACCGTGTCGCGCTACGGCCGCCTTATCATCGAGCGGGACGACGAGAACCAGCTCGTTCTTCGCTCGACAGACGAAGCGGTCCTGACGGAGATCGCAGGTGCGAAGAAGATCGCGCCGCTTCTCATCGGCCACCCCACTCCCGACACCTATCTCGTCGACACGTGGGCCCGCGGGCAGCTCAAGCAGGAACTCGTGAAGCTGGGCTGGCCCGCGGAAGACCTTGCCGGATACACGCCGGGAACACCGCACCAGATTGATCTGACGCTCGAGGATTGGCACCTGCGCGGGTACCAGCAGAAGGCCATCGACAACTTCTTCGAAGGCGGCTCGGGCGTCGTTGTCCTCCCTTGTGGCGCTGGAAAGACGCTCGTCGGAGCGGGCGCGATGGCCACCGCGAAAACAAACACCCTGATTCTGGTCACCAATACTGTGTCCGCGCGGCAGTGGCGGGACGAGCTGCTGCGCCGTACGAGCCTCACCGAAGAGGAGATCGGTGAGTATTCCGGCCAAGTCAAAGAAGTCAAACCTGTCACTATTGCCACCTACCAGATCCTGACGGCCAAGCGGAAGGGTGAGTACGCCCACCTTGCGCTGCTCGACGCCATGGACTGGGGACTGGTCGTTTACGACGAAGTTCATCTCCTCCCCGCACCGGTCTTCAAGCTGACGGCCGAGTTGCAGGCCCGGCGTCGACTGGGATTGACCGCGACACTCGTACGAGAAGACGGTCGCGAAGGCGATGTCTTCAGCCTGATCGGACCGAAGCGATTCGACGCCCCATGGAAGGAGATCGAAGCCCAGGGGTACATCTCCCCCGCCACCTGTTACGAGGTGCGCATTGACCTGCCGCAGTCGGAACGGCTGACCTATGCTGCTGCGGCCGATGACGAGCGCTATCGGCTGGCCGCCACGGCGCCGGCAAAGCTCGACGTCGTGCGTGACCTGGTTGCCCGGCACAAGGGCGAACGGATCCTTGTCATCGGGCAGTACCTCGACCAGATCGACGAACTCGCGGAGGAGCTCGACGCGCCTAAGCTCACCGGCTCAACACCGGTCGACGAGCGAGAGCGCTTGTTCCAGGCCTTCCGCCAGGGCGAGATCACCGTCCTGGTCGTCTCCAAGGTTGCAAACTTTTCCGTCGACCTTCCTGAAGCCACAGTAGCGATTCAGGTCTCCGGATCGTTCGGATCACGTCAGGAAGAGGCACAACGCCTCGGCCGCCTGCTCCGGCCGAAAGAATCCGGCCTGAGCGCGAACTTCTACACACTGGTCGCGCGGGACACCGTCGATCAGGACTTCGCGCAGAACCGTCAGCGCTTCCTCGCCGAGCAGGGTTACAGCTACACGATCCTCGACGCGAACTCCATCGCGGCTTAAACCTTGGCGGCCGCCTTACGGACGTACCGCAGGAGCAGAGCGTCGTCCGCGTTCAGCGCGTGGACGACGTCGAAGTCACGCCGAAGCTCGACTGGCGCTCCCGCCACGATGCGCGGCGCGCCCGGCCCCTCCAACACTGACCTCACGGTCAAACAAAGCTCATCGACCGTGTCTTCACGGATGAGGTCAGCGAAGAAGCTCGGTCCGCCCTCACAGTGCATTTGCGTCAACCCACGTCGGCATAACGACTGTCGCATGAGCACCGTGTCGACGGACGACCGTCCCGCGACAAGGACGTCGGCCACTTCGGAAAAACGCTCGCGCCGACGTTCCGACACCTCGTCTACCGTGACCACGATGGGACGAATAGGTGCGCCCGTGAAGATCGCTGATTCCGGATCCAGATTGAGCGATGACGACACAATCGCGAACACGGGGTGCGGCGGCAAACCGTGCTGCATCCTCCACTCGACCGACGCGTCGTCGAGCCGCATCGGTCCGTAGCCCTCCGCACGAACAGTGCCAGCGCCCACCACGATGACGTCGGACAACCGACGCAGCAAGTCGAAGACCCGGCGATCGGCCGGGGACCCTAAATCGCCGCTCAACCCGTTGGCCGTCGCCGCCCCGTCGATACTGGAAATGAAGTTCACCCGAAGCCACGGGCTTGACCGGTCTGGCGTCGAATAAAGGTCGAGGATTTCTTCGTCCGTGACGTCTGCGGTCGACTGCTGCAAAAGGGTGATGCGAGGTTTACTCATTACGGTCGCCCATGTTGTGACGCAGATAGGCGGGCTCGCGGAAACCGAGTATGGCTTCAGTCATCCGGGCAGCATCGACCGACTCACGAACGTTATGCATTCGAAGGATCCGTGCCCCGTTGGTGATTGCGACCACAGCGGCAGCAAGCGACCCGGCAACGCGATCACCACGGTCGCGGTCCAGGGTCTCACCGACGAAGTCCTTATTGGACACCGCGGCGAGCGCCGGATAGCCGAGGGCGGCTATCTCCGAGAATCGGCGAGTCAACTCCAGTGAGTGCAACGTGTTCTTGTTAAGATCGTGCCCCGGGTCGACAATGATGCGGTTTTCGGGGATTCCCGAGGCAAGGGCGAGATTCACCTGCCGTCCTAAAAAGTCGGCGACCTCCGCCACGACGTCGCCGTAGGTCGGCCTCCCGTACACCGTTCGGGGTTCAGCGAGGCTGTGAGTGATGACGACGTGGGCCTTACTGTCCGCGATCACTGCCGCCATGTCGGGATTTCGTAGCCCAGTGGTGTCGTTGACGACGTCGGCTCCGGCCTCAATACTGCGCCTCGCGACCTCGGGCTGGAACGTGTCGACCGAGATCACGACATCGCTTGATTCTCGAATGGCCTCAATCACCGGGATCACCCGGTTTACCTCGTCGGCGACGGCAAGCTCCGGCCCTGGGGCGAAGGGAGCGCCGCCGATGTCGATAATGTCCGCGCCATCTGCCACGGCGGCCAACGCAGCGGCAACGGCCGCGTCAAAGGCGAACGTACTCCCGCGGTCATAGAAGGAATCGGGCGTGCGATTCACTACCGCCATGACTGCGACTCGCTGTGAAAAGTCAAAGCTCTGCGATCCGATGGTGCGGATCGGTGCGATGAGCGGGGGCGATCCAAAAGAGGCGGTCGGCCGGGATGCAGTCATGACACCCATCGTGCCGCACCCGCATCAGAGTTCACCGATGGGCACGCTCGGATCGGCGAGACGCGAAGCCTTCACAACTCGCGCGGAACTCACCAGTTGCTTAATGGCGTCGTTCACACCCCACACGTTGACATTCATCCCCGCCACAACGCGGCCCGACTGCTGCCAGAAAGCGACGAACTCGCCAGACTCCACATCGCCGCGGTACACAACGTCCGCTCCCGAACTGAGCGAGAAGAAGCCGGCATATTCCATCCCGACGTCATATTGATCGGTGAAGAAGTAGGGGACGACGTCGTATGAAACCCTCTGGCCCAGGATGGAGCGAGCCACAGCCTTCCCTTGATCGATAGCATTCGCCCAATGTTCGCTTCGAAGTCGGTGCCCCAAGGTCGGATGCCAGGCGTCGGCTACGTCCCCGACCGCAAACACCGCCGGATCCTCTGTGCGGAGCGCTGCATCGACCGACACGCCACCGTGGACATCGAGCCCTGCCTCACGCGCCAATGCGACATTGGGAACAGCGCCGATGCCCACGACGACGAGGTCGGCTCCGATGGTGTGACCGGCATCCGTCATCACCCCGCGCACTTCGCCATCGGATCCCACGAATCCGGTCACCCTCGTACGCATGCGGAACCGGACGTCGTGCTGGCGATGCAGTTCTCGGAAGAACGCTCCCATTTCGGCACCGAGCGCGGATGCCAACGGGATAGTTCCGGGCGCGACGACCGTCACCTGATTGCCGTAGCTCCTCGCTGCTGCCGCGACCTCCAGACCGATCCACCCGGAGCCGACCACCACGACGTGCTTTGCCCCTGACTCAAGATCAGCACGAAGCACCGCCGAGTCGTCGACGGTGCGCAGATATCGAATGCCGGCGAGATGCGCGCCAGGGACGTCAAGCTTTCGCGGAGAGGCACCGGTCGCCAGTGCCAACCGCCGGTACGGAAGAACGCGGCCCGAGCTCAGTCTCACCCTTCGACCGGGCAGATCGAGCGCCACCGCGGCGTCGCCGGTCAGAAGCTCCACATCGTTGTCCAGGTACCACTGGAAGTCATGGACAAAAGCGCTGTCGGGAGCCGCCGCACCGGTGAGGACTTCCTTGGAGAGCGGCGGCCGGTTATACGGACGATGCATCTCTGCGCCGACCAGATGCAGGTCGCCCTCAAAGCCTTCGGAGCGTAGCGCCTCCGCGGTCGTGGCTCCAGCCAGCCCCGCGCCGACAATGACGATTCCTCCGGAGAGGTCGGCGTGGGGAGAATTCAGTGAGGACATCGGTCCCTCCTTCTCGAAGTAAGCCGACCATAGGCTTGTGCGAGATATGCGTCTAGCGCCCGGAGCTAAGTCCCATACTGGCTACGTTCAGGAACATTTCAGGCAACACGCAGATACTGAAGCCATGACTGGACCACGCATTCTCATTGTCGATGACGAACCGAACATCCGCGATCTGCTCACAACGAGCCTCCGCTTCGCTGGCTTCGCCGTGCGAGCCGTCGGAAACGGAGCCCAGGCCATCTCCGCTGTTCTCGAAGAAGAGCCTGACCTGATCATTCTTGACGTCATGCTTCCCGACATGAACGGCTTCGGCGTGACGAAGCGTCTCCGTTCAGCCGGATACACCGCGCCCATCCTGTTCCTCACCGCAAAGGATGACACCGAAGACAAGATCATGGGCCTTACGGTTGGCGGCGACGATTACGTCACCAAACCGTTCAGTCTCGACGAGATCGTCGCCCGCATTAAGGCAATCCTCAGGCGCACAATGCATGCTGATGAGGATGCTGTCATCCGCGCCGGCGAACTCACCATGGACCAAGACACTCATGAGGTACTCGTCGGAGAAACACCAATCGAACTCAGCCCGACTGAATTCAAGCTGCTGCGTTACCTCATGCTCAACCCCAACCGGGTGCTAAGCAAGGCGCAGATTCTTGACCACGTCTGGGAGTACGACTTCAACGGGGATGCTGGCATCGTCGAGAGCTACATTTCCTACCTCCGGAGGAAGCTCGACCAGTTCTCGACAGAACCTCTCATCCAGACCAAGCGCGGGTTCGGCTACATGCTGAAAACAGCGAAGGCGTAAACGAACGGTGTAATGCACGATTCAGTAGCCGAGTGGTGGAACGCGATTTCACTTCGGACGAAGATCACCAGCGTCACGGTACTCGTGCTTGCCTTCGGACTTATTGTTGCCGGCGTCGGCACCATGACCATGCTCCGGCCCGCCCTTGAGGGCAAAGTCAACGCCGACCTTGTGGCTGCCGCGCAGGCCCCAACACCTCCGGGCTTCCTGGACCTCGACGGCGAGGATGACGATGACGCCGGCGAATTGGTGCAGGAAGCCGTCTCCTCTGACTACTTCACGGCCGTCTACGACGCCGATGGCAAGTTGCGAGCGGCGACCTGGCAGAACCGTGACAAGAGCGATCTGCCGATCGTGCCCTCGACGGTCACGCTCTCTGAGGCGCTGTTCCAGGGCGAGAAGGTCTTCGAGCTTCACACCGCCGACAAAAAAGAGCTGTTCCACGCGGTCATCGTCCCCTACCAGTGGAACCATCAGGGTGAGATGGGTGTCATCCTCGTTGCCGTCTCAATGCGAGAGACCGACACCATCATCGCCACCCTCTTCACGATATTCTTCGGCTTCGGTCTCGGCGTCATCATCCTGGGCGCGCTGCTCACCCGGGTGCTGGTGATGAGCGCATTCCACCCGTTGCGCGAAGTGGAACGCACCGCATCCGCCATCGCTGATGGCGACTTCAGCCAACGACTGGCCGGATCAACGCCCAATACCGAGGTCGGCCGACTCAATCGGTCCCTCAACACCATGCTTGCCCGCATTGACCGGGCCTTCGCCGACCGCGCACGCACCATCGAACAGATGCGCCGCTTCGTCGGTGATGCCAGCCACGAGCTTCGTACTCCGCTCGTCAGCGTTCGGGGTTATGCGGAGCTGTACCGGATGGGCGCGCTGCAGACGCCAGAAGACGTCGCCAAAGCGATGGACCGCATCGAGAAAGAAGCGATCCGAATGGGCGGCCTCGTCGAGGACCTTCTCGAGCTCGCCCGACTCGATGAGACCAAGCCGATGGTCATGGCGCCCGTTGACCTCTCCCCCATCGCCCGTGACGCCGCGCTGGATGCCAGCGCATCCGCGCCCGACCGGGTCGTGCGAGCCGTCGTTGACAATCCTCCGACCGCCCCTCTTCCGCCTGTCGAGGCTGACAAGACGCCGTCGAAAACCGTCACTAAGCCGCAGCCAGCGGAAGAACCCCCGGCCACCGGGCCTATCGCCTTCGCTGGCGCAACGCTTGCGCGCCTTCGCAGGCGCCCCCGTAGGTCCGATCCCACCGGCGTATTGCTCTCCGGTGATCTGCCCGTCATCCAGCCATCGCCGCTGCCCGAAGTCCCTGCCATCGTCCTCGGCGAGGAGAACAAGCTCCGTCAGGTTGTCACGAACCTCATCGGCAACGCCATGCGCTTCACTCCGGCCGGGAGCCCGCTCGAGATTGGTGTGTCCGCGAATCCGCTCACCCATACCGCAACCATCTCCGTGATCGATCATGGAGAGGGCGTGCCACCGCAGATTCGTGAAAAGATCTTCCAGCGCTTCTGGCGTGCCGATTCCTCGCGCGCTCGCGAAACCGGAGGATCCGGCCTCGGTCTCGCCATCGTCTCCTCCATCGTTGCAGCCCACAACGGTACCGTGAGCGTCACCGAAACACCGGGAGGCGGCGCAACCTTCCGCGTCACCCTGCCGCTTTACACGCCTGCTCCTGCCGATGAGTCGCACGAGCCAGAAGCCCAGCCCGCGGCCGCGGTTGAGGCGCCCTCCAACGTCTAATCGACGTCCCTCACAAAATCCGGTCGAGCGCCATTTTCCTCAGCACAGCGGATGCAACGGGCCAAGGCCCGCAATCGTCTTACTGTCGATCCCGACCCGACCATCTGGCGGTCGGGGCTGATTGCCGAGGAGGGCATCATGACCAGATATCAGGTCGACAGCGACCTTGTGATGGGAACGACCGCGCGTGTGCGCGGCAGCATCGACACCATCCAGAGTGAGGTGGCTGGGCTAATGCGGCAGCTCACCGAGCTGCAGGGCACGTGGACCGGCGAGGCGTCGGTCGCGTTTCAAAGCGTGGTGTCCGACTGGCGCGCTACGCAACAGCGGGTTGAAGAAAGCATCAGCACCATCAACCATGCGCTCGGACGCGCCGGTACCCAGTACCAGGAGGTCGAGCGTGGCAACGCCGATCTTTTCCGCATGGGCTAACGACCGCCGGTTAAACGCGAACTGGGCGCCTCCCGAAGGAGACGCCCAGTTCGATGAAACTGACTTGGACTAGAAGTCCATGCCACCGGTCGGGTCGCCGACGGGAGCCGGGTTCTTCTCCGGCTTGTCAGCGACGACGGCCTCGGTGGTGAGGAACAGTCCAGCGATCGACGCTGCGTTGAGCAGGGCCGAACGGGTGACCTTCACCGGGTCGTTGATACCGGCAGCGAGCATGTCAACGTACTCACCGGTCGCGGCGTTGAGGCCGTGTCCGACGGGCAGGTTGCGCACCTTGTCAGCGACAACGCCCGGCTCGAGGCCGGCGTTGAGGGCGATCTGCTTGAGCGGAGCGTCAATTGCCACGCGGACGATGTTCGCACCGGTTGCCTCGTCACCCGAGAGCGAAAGCTTCTCGAATGCCGTCTTGCCGGCCTGAATCAGTGCAACGCCACCACCGGCGACGATGCCCTCTTCAACAGCAGCCTTCGCGTTGCGAACGGCGTCTTCGATGCGGTGCTTGCGCTCCTTGAGCTCAACCTCGGTTGCCGCTCCGGCCTTGATGACTGCAACGCCACCGGCCAGCTTGGCCAGGCGCTCCTGCAGCTTCTCGCGGTCGTAGTCGCTGTCGGTGTTGTCGATCTCCTTGCGGATCTGAGCCACGCGACCTGCGATCTGCTCGGCGTCGCCGGCACCGTCGACGATGGTGGTCTCGTCCTTGGTGATGACAACCTTGCGTGCGCGACCGAGGAGGTCGAGCGTTGCGTTCTCGAGCTTGAGGCCGACCTCTTCGGAGATGACCTGACCACCGGTAAGGATGGCGATGTCCTGCAGCTGAGCCTTGCGGCGGTCACCGAAGCCGGGAGCCTTGACGGCGACCGACTTGAAGATGCCACGGATCTTGTTCACAACGAGAGTTGCGAGTGCTTCGCCGTCGACGTCCTCAGCGATGATGAGGAGCTGCTTGCCCGACTGGATGACCTGGTCAACAACGGGGAGCAGGTCCTTGATGTTGGAGATCTTCGAGTTGGCGATCAGGATGTACGGGTCTTCGAACACCGTCTCCTGGCGGTCCGGGTCGGTGACGAAGTATGCCGACAGGAAACCCTTGTCGAAACGCATACCCTCGGTCAACTCCAGCTCGGTGCCGAACGTGTTCGACTCCTCAACGGTGACAACACCTTCCTTGCCGACCTTGTCGATCGCCTCAGCGATGATGGCACCGAGCTCGGGGTCGCCGGCGGAGATGGATGCGGTTGCCGCGATCTCTTCCTTCGACTCGACCTCTTTCGCGTTGACGACCAGCTCGGCGATAACAGCCGAGGTTGCCTTCTCGATGCCGCGCTTGAGCGAGATGGGGTCTGCGCCGGCTGCAACGTTGCGCAGGCCTTCGCGGACGAGTGCCTGGGCGAGCACGGTTGCGGTGGTGGTACCGTCACCGGCGACGTCGTCAGTCTTCTTGGCGACCTCCTTGACGAGCTCGGCACCGATCTTCTCGTACGGGTCGTCGAGTTCGATTTCCTTGGCGATGGACACACCATCGTTGGTGATCGTGGGAGCGCCCCACTTCTTCTCCAGGACAACGTTACGACCGCGTGGGCCGAGCGTTACCTTTACAGTGTCGGCCAGAATGTTCAGGCCGCGCTCGAGGCCGCGGCGGGCTTCCTCGTCAAAAGCAATGATTTTTGCCATGTGGTTTTTCGTCCCTCCCGGACGTGATGAACGTAGTTAGCACTCAATGATTGCGAGTGCTAATTCGATTCTGGCACTCTCCACCTGCGAGTGCAAGCCAGTTCGGACGGACATGACAATGCCGCCCGGGAATCGGGCGGCATTGCGAAAGGTGAGGGATGAAATTGGGCTGTTAGACCGGGCGCACCGCCTCTGCCTGTGGGCCCTTGGCACCGGTTCCGACCTCGAACTCAACCTTCTGGCCTTCTTCGAGAACCTTGTATCCGCCCATGTCGATGGCGGAGTAATGGACGAAGACGTCCTGCCCCGCTCCGTCATCGGTGATGAACCCGTAACCCTTTTCAGCGTTGAACCACTTCACGGTTCCATTCGCCATTGTCACTCCCAATTGCTGTGTTCCACTCCACCCAGGCAGGCGCTGGCTGGGGTCCGCCACATCCGGTGTGGCCATCGTGCTGACCCTCGACTCTGCGGGTGTGGCGCAGACTGTGGAGCAAAATGTTCGACCAGTTCCAGATACTAATGAAAGAACAGCCGGTAGCAATAGGTTTTTCTGTCAAATGTCGCGGATGGTTACCGAGCGTGAACGGACGCGAAACCCGCCCGAAACATGGCGGGACTCGGCTGCCACCATTTACTCCACAGGGTCGAAATCGGAGCCGAGTAGGACGGTGAGCTGCAGGATGGGTTCTTCGCCTTCCTCCACCGGAATCTGGAATTGGGTGGACAACTGAATATTGGTCACGCCGAGCGCCTCCGCGAGACCGCGAGCAGCGCCTTCCTGACTGGCGTCCTCGTAGTACACAGTCGTGGTGGTGACGTCCGTTGCGCTGGCGTTACCCGGAGTGATGTTCTGTGTCCAGCCCGCACCGTTCAACTGTTCGATGGCTCGGGTGGCGAGGCCCTTCGTGCCTGTTCCGTTGAGGACGGTCACCATGGACTCGGGATCGATGGTCGCTTCGGCGGTGGGAGTCTCCGTCGGCTCAGGAACCGCGGTCGCTGGAGTGGTGGACGTGTCGGTGAAATTGACCCGGTCGCTGAGCGCAAAGAGACCCAGAATTCCAGCCGTGACGAGGACGACTGTGGCGAGCGCCGCCCACAGGAAGACAAGCCAACCCCTGCCGGCCTTGGGCGGGGCACGGTGAGCACCGACGCGTTTGAGATCGTCCGGGATGTCGTCGAACCTGTCCTTGGCGTAGTGATCGGCCATGTGGCTGTGTCTGGTCCTCTATGTTGTGTCGGTGGCTACGTCCGCCGGAATGGCGGGGGGAACCCGTCAGTCGGCGGTGCCCCGGGCTCGCGCCCGGCGGGTGGCCTGCCGGGCGTCCCGCAGTCGATGAAGACGTTTCACCAGCATGGGATCGTGCCGCAGCGCGGCTGGAGTGTCGATCACCGCGCCCAGCAACTGATAGTAGCGGGTAGGCGAAAGCTGAAAGGCGTCGCGAATCGCCTCTTCTTTTTGTCCTGTGTGCTGCCACCAGCGGTTCTCGAACTCAAGAATGGCAATGTCACGCTCGGTGAGACTCCGAGAGGTCGATGATGACGTCGGGCTGGGCTGGGGCGCTGGGTTGTCGGTATCGCTCACAACTCGTCTTCCCTCCGGCACGGGCCTGTCCTGCACATCGGTGGCAATCCTAACCGCGACATCCTGTGTGATCAGCGAGGGCACACGGGTGGGCCTGAACTGAACGCTCAGCCTTCGCTCAGCATTCCGTCACAAGGGAACATCGCGGGGGCGTGGCGGGTTAAATGGGAGGCGAAGACTTTCGCGGAGGAGAAGAACATGACAGACCAGGTACAGAAGACCAACGACCAGTGGCGCGACGAGCTGAGCCCGGAGCAGTACGCGGTACTTCGCGAAGCCGCGACCGAACGCCCGTGGACCGGAGAGCTGCTCGACGAGAGCCGCGCCGGCGTATACACCTGTGGAGCGTGCGGCGCCGAGTTGTTCAAGAGCGGAACGAAGTTCGACTCCGGCTGTGGCTGGCCGAGCTTCTACGAATCCGTGCGACCGGAAGCGGTCAAGCTCATCGAAGACAAGTCACTCGGAATGGTTCGGACTGAGGTTCGGTGCGCCAACTGCGACTCCCACCTGGGGCACGTTTTTGATGACGGTTTCGGAACGCCGACCGGCGACCGGTACTGCATGAACTCCATTGCGCTGAACTTCAAGGCTCAAGACTAAGAATGTCGGGTGTGCTCGCCGCGGTCGAGGGTAGGAGATCGTATTCGCGGGTGACGGCAGAGGCACCAACGCATGACGACCTCGTGCCGCTCGTCGCGGCATCCGCTCGCGTTGCCGACCATGGGGCGTTGCGTCCCTGGCGGCTGATCGAGTTGCGTGGTGACGACCGGGTTCGCCTGGGCGACGCGATCGCCCAGGCGGAACACGATGACAAACCGTCGCAGAAGCCGCTTCGGGCATCGCTCTTAATCGCCGTTGTTGTCTCCCCGAAGAAGAGCGCGAAAGTTCCGCATTGGGAACAGGAAGCTGTCGCATCGGGCGTCGCGCATACCCTGAGCCTGCTACTGGCAGACGCCGGCTGGGGCGTCATCTGGCGCACCGGTCACACCACGCGGACCAAGCCCGTGCGAAAGTTGCACGGGCTCACGAAGAAAGAGCAGTTGCTCGGCTGGCTCTACGTCGGCGGAATTCCCGAGAACGCCAAGGTCGGCCACCGCAAGGTGATCGATGGCGAAGAGTTTCTCAGCCGACTTCCCTAGCGTCGCGCGGCCGCACTCGGAGCGTGGCAATACTGACCGCGATCAGTGCGAGCAACGCGCCGAGCACGGTCGTCACCGCCAGCGGGTGTGCTCCCGGAGCAAATGCGTCGATGGCGACCGATGTCAAAAGCTGACCGGTGACAGTGCCCAGACCGAGAACCAGCACACCGGTGTGGCTGACCAGATAGGCGTTGACGCCGATGAAGACGCACCCGATAGCACCACCCAGGTAGAGCCACGGCTGGGCAGGAAGAGTCGTCGGCCAGCCGGCGAAAGCGTTACGAATGACCGCAACAATGACGAGCGCAGTGGTGCCGATGAGGAAGTTCAAGAACGTCGCGGACAGGGCGCTGCCCGCGCGGGCTCGAACCCGACCGTTGACCGCGCTCTGCCACCCGCTGCCGAAACCCGCGACCAGGGGCATGAGCAACATCCACGCCGGGAAGTCGCCACGCAGCTGCGACGACATCGAGATAGCGACGGCGACGACGGTGAGCGCCGCTCCCGTAAGCCGTGGCCAGGTGAACCCCACGTGTGACTGCGAGCCGAAGCCACGACGATCGAGCACGAGCCCCGAGATCGTCTGTCCAGCGACCAGCGCAACACTAAACAGAGCCACTCCGATCACCGCACCGGTGACACCCTGCGACAGGACGAAAAAAGCGCCCGCCACTCCCCCGAGTACACTCCACACCGGCATACTTCCGTCGCGCACACCAGTCCAGACGGCCCGGACCCCTCGCCGCCCCGATGGCACCAGAACCATCACCACGAGAAGAATCACTAACCCGGAGCCGAAGGAAATCACCCCGGCCGTGAAGCCGTCACCGAGTGAAACTCCGAGTGCACCATTGATCCGCGTTTGAACGGCGATGCCGGCCCCGCACAACGCAGCGAGGACCAAGGATGCCCAGGCCGGGAGCCGACGCGACGGGGAAGAATTCACTACGGCAGCGTCCCATCTCTCTCCGTGATGCGAGGCACAGTCTCACTGCGGGAAGCATCTCGCGAAAAGAGCCGCCTGTCGGATTCGAACCGACGACCTGCGCATTACAAGTGCGCTGCTCTGGCCAACTGAGCTAAGGCGGCGTGGACCTGTCAATCATAACGAACGGCCGGACCGTTTCGAGCCACCGGGAACGCCCGCTGCGCGTGGCATCCTTGAGGTAACAAACTTTGGGGATTTTCATGGCACTCGCGTCGTCCGCGCCCGCCGGCGGAACAAACGCCAGCCGTTCCATTCTCGACCTCGCGATCCGATGCGGTGAAGTCATCTTTGCGTCCGGTGCCAGTGCCGAAGACGCCACAGCGTCCATGCTGGCCGTCACGCGGGCCTACGGCCTTCGAGGCTGCGAAGCGGATGTCACACACACGATGATCACGCTGTCTTACGACGATCCCGACTCGGGCGACGGCATCACCAAGAGCCGCAACGTCAAGTACCGCACCCTCGACTACACCCGTCTCACCAACACGTCGACCCTCATCGGTGACCTGTTGCACGCCCCGGTCTCCGTCGCCGAGGCGCGCTCACGGGTAGACGCCATCATCCGCGCGAAACCGACCTATCCGAAGATTGTCCGCCGGGTTGGCTGGAGCCTCGTCGGTGCAGGAGCCGCCCTGTTGCTCGGCGGCGGCCTGCTTGTCATCGTCGCCGCGTTCATCGCGACCTTCGTGGTCGACCTGGTGACGAGTTGGCTTGCCCGCACCCGCATCTCGGTGTTCTACCAGACGCTCGCGGGAGGCGCGATCGGCCCCTTGGTTGCCGCGTTCGTTCACGTGATCGAGCCGAGTGCGAGTTCTTCACTCGTCGTGGTGGCCACCATCATCATGCTGCTGGCCGGTGTCACCTCCTTCGGCGCCGTGCAGGACGTACTCTCCGGCTTCTATGTCACCGGTACAGCGCGAATCCTCGAAGCACTGCTCATCACCGGTGGGCTCGTCGCCGGCGTAGCCGGGACCAGTATGCTGCTGGCGCGGTTCGGCCTTGTGCTCAACATCGAGCCGTATGTGCCGCCGACTCTCGAGGGAGTCACCTGGGCTCTGGTTGGCAGCGTGATCATCGTCGTGGGCTTTGCCTTCGGCGTCGATGTTCCGGCCCGCGCCCTCTGGGCCGTCTGCGTGCTCGGAGTGCTGGGCTACCTCGTCTTCACCGCGGTGGTAACGTCGGACTTCGGCGTGGCCTGGAGCGGAGGCGTTGCGGCTTTCGTTGTCGGCGTGCTGAGCGCATTTGCCTCCCGTGCCGCGCGGGTTCCCGCCCTACCGCTCGTCGTTTCCGCCCTCGTGCCGCTCGTCCCAGGTGCCAGCCTGTTCCGTGGACTGCTCGAACTGAGTGACGGGTCGATCAACGGGCTGCTGAGCATGCTTGAGGCGGCCGCGATTGCGGTCGCCCTTGCGGCCGGCGCGCTGCTCGGGCAATACGTGATCCAGAGCCTGCTCGGCCCGGCCCGACGCATCCAACGCCGGTTCGTCGGACCGCTCATGGGGCTCCAGGTGCAACTCAGCCGCAGCCAGGACGAGACGATCTAACCGGCCGGCACCTCGGTGGGCGTCGGCGTCGGCGTGGCCGAGGACTGTGCGTAGGTTTCACTTGCAACCGACAGCACGAACGCCTGGAATTCCTTCGGGTCCGTGATCGACCCGGTGTACTGCTTGTCGTTCACGAGCACCGTCGGGGTTCCCTTGACCTTCTCGAGCTTGGAGTTGGGCACAGCTTCGGTTGTTGCCCGGTCGGTGGCTTCCTCCACCCAGCTCTTGTAGGTGCCGTCGTCAATGCAGTTGGAGATCGACGTGAGCGCCGCCTTGCTTCCCGCTTCGTCACCCGCGTTGAGCGCTGTCTTCGCGATCGCGCTGAGCTCCTCGTCGCTGTGGCCCTCGGTGCCCTCCTCCGGCTGGTCGTCGAAGAGCATTGTGCTGAACACGAAGAAGGAGTCCGGCGAGTAGTTGGCGACGCAGGCCGCTGCGTTGGCCGCACGAAGTGAGTACTGCGTACCGGCCGAGCGGCCGGTCAAAATCGCGATCGGGTGGTACTCAACCGTCGCGACTCCATTTTCAGCCCAGGTCGCGAGTTGTTCAGCGTTCGCTTTTTCGAACTCCCCGCAAATTGGGCACAGGTAGTCAACGTAGATCCGGATGTTCGGAACGTTGGCGTCGATCTCGGTGGGAACAGGCTCGGAGCCGGCGGGGATGGCCGACGTCTGCGCAGCCTTGAGCTGCTCCCCAATGACGATGCCGTCCGACGCCATGTTGCTTGGCCCGGCTGTCGGCGGTCGGATGGCACTCGAGATGACGAAAGCGATTCCCGCGACAACCGCGACAATAGCGAGGACAAGTCCACCTTGAAGGAAAATCCGGTTGCGAATATCCCGCCTCCGCTGCGCGTTCCGAAGTTCTTTCGCCTTCTCGCGTGCTGCTTCACGTCGCTGGTTCTTCGTCGGACTGGACTCTGGTCCCCCGTTCGTCATGGATCCTCGCTTCGTGATATGTCGGGTTTGCGGGCACGCTGAGGTGCCAAACACGAATCGATCGTAGTTGCCCTCACTGGGAAATTCCCAAACGGATGCTGGATGCCACGTCGGTGCGAACCGTACGTCGAAACGTGGCGGGGAGGGTAACGAACAGGAAATCTGTCATACTGATGATCTCTCGCACGTCTCACGATGTGCCGAGGGCATGCAATGCAGCATGCGGCGCATGAATCCATTCACTCGGATCGTCCGGCACGTACCTGCCGGTGAAGGAGCAGTACCCATGTCATCAGTAACCTTTGACAACGCCACACGCCTGTACCCCGGTGGTACCCGCGCCGCCGTTGACAAGCTCAACCTCGAGGTCGCCGATGGCGAATTCCTCGTTCTGGTTGGACCGTCCGGTTGTGGAAAGTCAACCTCACTGCGCATGCTCGCCGGCCTCGAAGAGGTCAACGACGGCCGCATCCTCATCGGAGACCGCGAC
Source organism: Okibacterium sp. HSC-33S16 (assembly GCF_024171565.1). Classification (GTDB taxonomy): domain Bacteria; phylum Actinomycetota; class Actinomycetes; order Actinomycetales; family Microbacteriaceae; genus Mycetocola_A. Next base: position 238,670 of record NZ_JALJZZ010000001.1, on the reverse strand, counting down.
GTCACCGATGTGCCGCCGAAAGACCGCGACATCGCAATGGTGTTCCAGAACTACGCGCTGTACCCGCACATGACCGTTGCTGAGAACATGGGCTTCGCCCTGAAGATCGCCGGCGTCAACAAGGACGAGCGGGCCGCTCGTGTCCTCGAGGCGGCCAAGCTCCTCGACCTCGAGGAGTACTTGACCCGCAAGCCGAAGGCACTCTCCGGTGGCCAGCGTCAGCGCGTCGCAATGGGCCGAGCCATCGTCCGTCAGCCCCAGGTCTTCCTCATGGACGAGCCGCTGTCGAACCTTGACGCCAAGCTCCGCGTCCAGACCCGCACCCAGATCGCGTCGCTGCAGCGCCGCCTCGGAGTAACCACGGTCTACGTCACGCACGACCAGACCGAGGCACTGACCATGGGTGACCGCATCGCGGTCCTCAAGGACGGCATCCTGCAGCAGGTCGGAACCCCGCGTGACCTGTATGAGAAGCCGCAGAACGTCTTCGTTGCCGGCTTCATCGGCTCGCCCGCGATGAACCTGCTCACGGCAGACCTCGCCGACGGAGGCATCCAGTTCGGTGCCCGCGTCGTTCCGGTCGACCGCGACACCCTCAGCGAAACCAGCGCCCGCCAGGTCACCGTTGGTGTTCGTCCCGAGGACATCGAAGTATCGACCGAGCCCGGCAACGGCCTCGAGGTCCAGGTCGACCTGGTCGAGGAACTCGGTGCAGACGGCTACCTCTACGGTCACGCTGACGTCAACGGCAAGCGCACCGACCTGGTCGCCCGTGTCGACGGACGCATTCACGCGCACGCCGGCGAGAAGGTCTTCCTGATCCCCGCACCGCACCACGTGCACGTCTTCGACGTCGAGTCGGGTCTCCGCCTCGGCAACAAGGCTGTCACCGCCAACTAAGCAGTTCGGTGCCGATCGGCAGGGCGCACGCCCGGCCGATCGGCACTACTGTTTAAGCACCATGAGCGCCTCACTCAACATCACAGCGGCGACCGTCGATCCCGCCCTCCTCGACCTCCCTTGGGAGCTTCCCCTCGAGGCCTGGCCCAACGACACCATCGCCTCGCTGCCCAAGGGAATCTCCCGCCACCTCGTTCGCTTCGCCAACCTCTCCGGCTATGTCGTCGCCGTCAAGGAGACCACCGCCGAAATGGCACGCGGCGAGTACGACATGCTGCGCAACCTGCAGCGACTCGACATTCCGTGCGTCGACCCGGTCGCCGTCATCACCGGCCGCGCGGAAGAGTCGGGCGACCCCCTGCCCAGCGTGCTGGTCACCCGACACCTCAAGTTCTCGCTCCCCTACCGGGCGCTGTTCTCTCAGACACTCCGCCCCGATACCGCGAACCGTCTCGTCGACGCCCTCGCCGTTCTGCTGGTGCGCTTGCACATCGCTGGCTTCTTCTGGGGTGATGTGTCACTGTCCAACACTCTGTTCCGACGGGACGCCGGAGCATTCGCCGCGTACCTCGTCGACGCCGAAACCGGCCAGCTGTACGATGGTGGCCTGTCCAACGGCCAGCGCGAAAACGACCTCGAGATCGCCCGGGTCAACATCGCCGGTGAGCTGATGGACCTGGAGGCCGGCGGTCGCGTCGACGACGAGCTCGACCCGATCAGCGTGTCAGACGGCATCGTCGCTGCGTATCGGTCGCTCTGGAAAGAGCTCACCGGCAGCGAGTCGTTCTCATCGAATGAACGCTGGCGCATCAGCGAGCGCGTGCAGCGGCTCAACAGCCTGGGATTCGACATCGAAGAACTCGCCATCCGGACCGACTCCAGCGGAACCACCGTTCGCATTCAGCCCAAGGTCGTCGACGCGGGCCACCACCAGCGCCGCCTGCTCCGGCTCACCGGCCTCGACGCTGGAGAGAACCAGGCTCGCCGATTGCTCAACGACCTCGACTCGTACGCCGCAACACACGGCAAGAACGACCTGGATGAGGAGATGGTTGCGCACGAGTGGGTCACCCGGGTGTTCGAGCCGGTGATCAAGTCCATTCCCCGCGACCTCAAGGGCAAACTGGAGCCCGCTGAGGTCTTCCACCAGCTCCTGGAACACCGCTGGTATCTGTCGCAGAACGAAACACGGAGCATTCCGCTTGCCGAAGCCCTTACGTCGTACATCAACACAGTGCTCCGTCACCGACGTGACGAGGCAACGGTGATTGCTCCGCTGACGGGGACAATTACACTCCCCACGCGCGTAATCAGCGAGGACGAGGCAGAAACGAATTGGCGCGACCGGGTCTAGACCCGATCGCGCCAATTCGGTGCGAAACTTCTCGCTACTTCTTCTTCTTGGCTGCCTTCGCGGCCTCGCGCAGCTTCGACACCTCATACAGGGTTACGGAAGCGGCGATTCCTGCGTTGAGTGACTCTGTCGCCGAGCTAATCGGAATCGAGACGATGGCGTCACAGGTTTCGGTGACCAGGCGGGAGAGGCCCTTGCCTTCGCTGCCGACCACGATGACGACAGGACGGTCAGCGAGCTCGAGACCGGGAAGGTCGGTGTCGCCGCCGCCATCGAGACCGATGACAAAGACACCGGCCGCCTTGAACGACTTGAGTGTCTGCGTCAGGTTGGGAGCCATGGCGACGGGTGTGCGAGCCGCGGCTCCGGCACTCGTCTTCCACGCGGATGCGGTGAGTCCAACGGAGCGACGCTGCGGAACGATGACACCCTGACCGCCGAATGCTGCGGTCGACCGGATGATCGCGCCCAGGTTGCGTGGGTCGGTGATGCCGTCGAGGGCAACGAAGAGCGGCTTCTGGCCCCGCGAGATGACGGTCTCGAGAAGCTCATTGGGATGAGCGTACTCGTACGGCGGCACCTTGAGCGCGAGCCCCTGGTGCACAGAGTCGAACCCGGCCAGGCGGTCGAGCTCCGGTCGCATCACTTCGAGAATCGGAATTCCGCGAGCGGTCGCGAGCGCGAGAACTTCTTTGACCCGGTCATCGAACTCGATGCGGGTCGCCATGTACAGTGCGGTGGCGGGGATCTTGGCGCGAAGCGCCTCAACCACCGAGTTTCGGCCGGTGACGACCTCAAAGTCGTCAGACTGCTTCGGCTTCGGCTTGCGGATCGCGGGACCGGTGGACGTGGGGCGCCCGCCACCCGTCTTGGCCTGGGTCGCTGCGAGGCGCTCCTTGGCAATCTTCCGCTTTCCGGCGGCGTGGTAGGTGCGGTCTTCAGCCTTCGGCGTCGGGCCCTTGCCCTCAAGCGAACGTCGCCCAAGTCCACCGGTGCCCTTGGCCGGGCCCTTCTTGGTCTTTCGAACCGCGCCTGGGCGGTTCTGCTTACTGGCTGCCATCAATACTCCAATGTGCACCCTGCTGGGTGTCTTCAATTGTGATGCCCGCGGAAGCGAGATCGTCACGGATCTGGTCGGCTCCGGCGAAATCACGCGAAGCCCTCATCTGCTGGCGGCGGTCGAGCAGCTGGTCGACGAGTGTTGTCAGTGCTGCGTGCACCGACGTGTCCTGGGTTTTGGACCATTCCGGAGAGAGCGGATTGATTCCGAGGACCTCTGTCATGGCCATAACCTGGCCTTGAGCAGTCGCCGCGAGTGCGAGGTCTTCCCCATCCAGCCAGGAGTTCCCCTGCCTTATTGTGTCATGTAATACCGCAAGGGCCTGCGGAATCGACAAATCGTCGTTCATGGCTTCCGCGAATGCTGGCGGAATCTCGACGACTCCGGTCCCCGCGAAGCGGGTGCCGGACAGCCGGCGAGCTACCCGTTCGAGAAAACTCTCAATGCGGTCGAGCGCCGCCTCAGCTTCGGTGAGCGCACCATCATGGAAGTCGATTGTCGACCGGTAGTGCGCCTGGCCAAGGTAGTAACGGACAACGATGGGGCGGGCCGCACTGAGCAAATCTGCCGCGTAAACCGAGTTGCCAAGCGACTTGGACATCTTCTGCCCGTTCACGTGGACGAGGCCGTTGTGAACCCAGTAGTTGGCGAAGTCCTGCCCGGCAGCCGTTGACTGGGCCAGTTCGTTCTCGTGGTGCGGGAACCGCAGGTCAAGTCCGCCGCCGTGGATGTCGAAGTTATCCCCCAGATAGCGGGACGCCATGGCCGAGCACTCAATGTGCCAACCCGGCCGACCGTCGCCCCACGGACTCTGCCAGGTCGCAGATGCCGGCTCGTCGGCCTTGTGTCCCTTCCACAGGGCGAAGTCGCGAGGGTCACGCTTGGCGCGAGGATAAGCATCCGTCGCCGCTTCCATGCTGTCGATGGACTGGCGGGTGAGGTCACCGTAGGCGGACCAGCTCTGCACGTCGAAGTAAACGTCACCGGAGCCGTCGTCTGCGGCGTAGGCGTGGCCCCGCTCGATGAGCGAGGCAATGATGCTGTGCATCTGCTGGATGTTGGCCGTGGCGCGGGGCTCGTAAGTCGGCGCGAGAATTCCGAGGGCACGGTACCCGGCGGTGAACTCGAGCTCCATGCGGTAGGCGAGAGCCCACCACTCTTCGGACTCGGAGGCGTTCGCGAGCACCTTGTCGTCGATGTCGGTGACATTGCGCACGAGCGTCACGTCGTAGCCGGAGTAGTTGAACCAACGACGCAGCTGGTCATAGACGAGAGCGGAACGCAAGTGTCCGATGTGCGGCGATGACTGAACGGTTGGTCCGCAAACGTACAGCCCTACTTTGCCGGGGACGAGGGGGGTGAAGTCGCGGAGGGCCTGTGCCCGTGAATCGTAGAGTTGGATTGCCACGGGTTAAGCGTACTGGCGGGAAACGATCGCCGTTGCGATCGCGCAGATCCCCTCGCCACGGCCGGTGAAACCCAGCCCGTCGGTCGTCGTGGCCGCGAGACTCACCGGGGCCGCGAGCAGCCCGCTGAGCAACCGCTCTGCTTCGGCCCGGCGGGGCGAGAATCGTGGGCTGTTGCCGATGATCTGGACCGAGACGTTGGACACCGTGAACCCCGCTGTGGCGAGCCTTTCGAGCGTGGCACGCAGGAAAACGTCGCCGTGTGCGCCGTCAAACCGCGGGTCGGCGGTGCCGAACACGGAGCCGATGTCGCCGAGCCCGGCTGCGGAGAGGAGAGCGTCGGTGATGGCGTGGCAGACCGGGTCGCCGTCGCTGTGGCCGGCGAGGCCACGTTCCCCCGGCCAGTGCAGCCCGGCGAGCCACAGTTCGGACGCATCGTCAAAGGCGTGCACATCGGTGCCGATGCCGGTGCGGAGACCTCCCGTCGGTGCGGCGTCCGCCAGGAGTCCCTCGGCGCGACGGAGGTCCCACGGGGTGGTGATCTTGAATGCCCGGGCATCTCCATCGATGATCGACACGGTGTTGCCAGCGACCGCGAAAAGTGCGGCGTCGTCGGTGTGCTCGCGGTCAGCTTCGGCGTACGCCGCGTCGAGGGCTGCGCGGGGAAAGCCCTGCGGGGTCTGGACCGCTCGCAGCTCGGCACGGTCGACCGTTTCGACGACGCTCTCGTCGTCGTCGACTCGCTTGATCGTGTCGGTCACCGGAACGCCCGGAACAATTCCGGATGCGGTCTGGGCGACCCCCGTGACCACGGCGTCGAACTGGGTAGACGGCGTAAGGGCGCGCGCAGCGTCGTGTACGAGGACGATTCGTACCGACGCGTCTAGGACTGCCAGTCCGAGCGAGACCGATTCCTGCCTGGTGGTTCCGCCGGGGACGACCGAGAGATACTCGTGTGCCGCACCGGCGGCATCCGTCACCAGGGTTTTCGCATCATCGACGAGGTCGGCGGGAACAACCACAACAACCTGCGCCTCGCGCTGCATACCGAACACGGAATCCAGCGCGTGTTCGAGGATGGTGCGACCGGCCAGGGGCGCGAACGCCTTCGGACGGGCAGCGCCGAGCCGGGTTCCGCTTCCGGCAGCGACGACGATGACTCCGACGATCGGGCCCCGACGGACCGGGATTTTCGGTTGAGTGGTGGAGGCGCCTGGAGGGTTCGAACTCATAGTTCTCGAGCGTAGAGCACTCCCGAGAGTGCGGCGCGGCTGCAGATCAGGACGCGAGGACCTCGTCGAGAACGGTCGACGCTTTGTCTTCGTCGGTCTTTTCGGCGAGAGCGAGTTCGGAGACGAGAATCTGCCTGGCCTTGGCGAGCATGCGCTTCTCACCGGCGCTCAAGCCGCGATCCTGGTCGCGGCGCCACAGGTCACGGACGACTTCGCTGACCTTGATGATGTCACCCGATGCGAGCTTCTCAAGGTTGGCCTTGTACCGGCGGGACCAGTTGGTGGGCTCTTCGGTGAACGGTGCGCGCAGCACATCGAAGACGCGCTCGAGCCCCTCTTCACCGATGACGTCGCGAACGCCAACGAGGTCGACGTTCTCAGCGGGAACCTCAATCACCAGGTCGCCCTGGGTAACCCGCAGCTTCAGGTAGAGCTTTTCTTCACCCTTGATGACTCGCGTCTTCACTTCGGCAATCGTTGCGGCTCCGTGGTGGGGGTATACGACGGTTTCACCGACTTCAAAAAGCATGGATAGGTGTCCCTTCAGCGCCTGTCAGTTTACCACAGCGGCATGCACTATGCTCCGCGCGCGCGAGGTGCCCCGACGGTCACGATGGCTAGGCTAAACTCGATGCGTACCCCGCACGCGAGCGCTCTGGCCCGCCTGCGTTCGAAGTTTTCTTGGAGGACCTGTGAAGGCGCGATTGATCGCATCCGTAGCGTTGGCGGCAACCGTCGTCTTTGGTGCAACCGGATGCAACCTGGTCTCCCCACAAGCCACCACCGGCGAGTATGACCCCAGTGACGGCGTCAGCGTCGACGTTGGTGACCTGCGCTTGAACAACATGATCGTCCTCACTGAAGACGGCACCAACGGAAACCTCATCTTCACGGCCAAGAACACAGGCAGCGCCCACTCGGTCTCGCTCCAGTTCGGTGACGATGACACGACAGTGACCACGGTCATTGACGGCGAGACCAGCACAGTTTTCGGCGGCGAAGAGAACGAGCCGATCGCACTCGAGGGCATCGAGACTCAGCCCGGCGCCCTGCTTCCCCTCTTCGTCCAGTACGGCAACGAGACCGGCAAGAAGGTTCTCGTTCCGGTTCTTGACGGCAGCATCCCGCCGTACGATGAACTGCTCCCTGCGTCCTCAGAGTCCGAATAGTTCGCCCGGAAGTGCCGCCAGGAGCGGCGACTTCTGGCGGCGTGATCGGTATTAGGCCTCGAAGCGGTAACCCAGGCCCCGAACGGTCAGGAGCATCTTCGGCTCTGACGGGCTCTCCTCAATGCGCGAGCGGATGCGTTTGATGTGCACGTCGAGCGTCTTCGTGTCGCCGAAGTAATCGCTCCCCCACACCCGGTCGATCAGCTGGCCACGAGTCAGCACCCGCCCGGCGTTGCGCAGGAGCAGCTCGAGCAGCTCGAACTCCTTCAGCGGCATCGCTGTTTCTGTGCCGCGGACCTCGACGGTGTGCCGCTCCACGTCCATCCGCACAGACCCGGCTTCGAGGATGGACTCCTCGAGGTCCGCCTGGTCCGTCTGGCGACGCCGCATCACCGCGCGGATGCGCGCCAGCAGCTCGCGGCTCGAGTAAGGCTTCGTGACGTAGTCGTCAGCGCCAAGCTCAAGCCCGACGACGATGTCCACCTCGGAGTCTTTAGCGGTGAGCATGATAATCGGGGTCTGGGCGACCGCACGGATCTGGCGGCACACCTCGGTTCCCGGGATGCCTGGCAGCATGAGGTCGAGCAACACAAGGTCCGGTTCTGATGCCAGGAACGTGGTCACAGCGGTCGGGCCGTCCGCCGCCACCTCGACCTCGTAGCCTTCCCGCTCCAGCAGGTAGGCCAGTGGCTCGCTCAGCGCCGCTTCATCTTCAACGAGCAGTACGCGTGTCATGGGACATGTCCTCACTGTGTGATCCGTTCAGCGTCGGCAGGGCCAGCTGTTCGGTGGTGGGCGGGGGTGTTGCCGCTTCGGGCAGTCGAATCGTGAACGTGGAACCACGACCAACGCGTGACCAAACCTTCACCTCGCCGCCGTGGTTCTGGATGGTGTGCTTGACGATGGAGAGTCCAAGGCCGGTACCTCCGGTGTGACGGGAACGGGCCTGGTCGATGCGGAAGAATCGCTCGAACACCCGCTCCTGGTCCTCGTCGGGGATACCGACACCCTGGTCTGTGACGGCGATCGAAATGAGACCGCCTGAGGTGCTGACGCCGATTCCCACCCGGCCACCCGGGGGTGAATAGGTGATGGCGTTCGAGATGAGGTTGTGCACGGCCACAACGAGGAGCGCTTCATCGCCGTACACCTGGGTCCCTTTCTCGCCTCCGGCGCGGAGAGTGACACCGGTCGCTTCGGCAGCCACGCGGTTCTGGTCCACGGCCTGCACGATGATCCGGTCGACATCGAGCAGCTCGGGGGCGTGCAGGGCATCCGCTGCCTGGAGCCGGGAGAGGTCGATGATCTCGCGCGTGATCCGGGCCAGCCGGGCCGCCTCCGTTGTCAGTCGAGCCGCGAATTTTCGCACCTGTTCGGGGTCGTCTGCGGCCGGTTCGAGCGCTTCGGCCAGGAGACCGACGGCGCCGATCGGTGTCTTCAGTTCGTGCGAGATGTTCGCGATGAAGTCACGGCGGACGTTATCGAGCCGGCGTGACTCGGTGTGGTCCTCGGCGAGCAGGAGCACGAATCGGGTACCGAGTCGAGCGCAGCGAACGTCGAGGTGCAGGCTGGCGTCACCAAACCGGCCTCGGCTGAGGTCGACCTCGCGAGTGAGCGATTCTCCGTGGTCCCGAACCTCGTTGGCCAGGTTGCGCAGTTCCTCACTGACGAGCATGCCGTCTCGGACCAGGCCCATGGCCAAAGCACCCGGAGAGGCCTTAATCACGTTGCCCGATGGATCGACGACAACTCCTGCGCTCTCCAGGGCGTCGAGAACTTGCGACACCCCGTCGGGCACCCGAGGGGTTACGACGTTGGCGACGCGTTGTCCGCGCTTGGCCGCGACGTACAACAGAGTGGCGAATCCGGCGCCAACGACAAGCCCGAGTGCCAGAGACGCGAGCACCAACCAGGGTGTGTCCATACGACTAGATTAGAGGCACAGCAGGAGCCGATCCGGCGCTGTTCTTGGCTGATCAGGGGATTTTGATCATCGTTCAACCGCCGGACCCCAAACGTTAACCTGAGGCAGGCATGGTTATCTGGGGGCTCCTGCGACACACGGGTGCCCGGCGCCACGCACCCTGACACAAGAAACGGAGAGCACATGCGCGATGTATTCCAGCAGGAACTGGCCGAAGTCCAGGAACGCCTGATCGCCATCTCGGAACTCGTAGCCATTTCCATCGAGAACGCCGTTCGTGCCTTCAACGAGTCCGACGTCAGCGTCGCCGAAGAAGTGATCGAGAATGACGTTCGCATTGACGAACTGACCGTCGCCCTCGACGAACTAGCCATTAACATTCTTGCCAGGCAGCAGCCGGTCGCACGCGACTTGCGCATCGTCGTCAGCGCGTTGCGGATCAGCTCATCCCTCGAACGCATGGGTGACATGGCTGAACACATCGCGCAGCTCGCGCGCTACCGCTTCCCGGAGCGAGCGGTGCCGAAGGGTCTTCGCTCAACCTTCGCCGAGATGGGTCGGCTGGACGTCGAAATCGCCCACAAGCTCACCGAGCTCCTGCGGACGCAGGATGTGCAACTTGCGGAGGAGATCCGCAACGAGGACGACAAGATCGACGAGTTGCACGTGAGCGTGTTCGACAAGGTGCTCGGCGAGACATGGAAGGGCAAGCCGCTGGCGACCGTCGACGCGACGCTCGCGTCCCGCTACCACGAGCGCTTCGCCGACCACGCGGTCTCCATCGCCAAGAAGGTGCAGTACCTCGCGACCGGCGCGTGGATCCCTGACCCCGACGTTTCGTAACCGGTCGCTCAGACGACACTGCCCGCCTCAACCGATTGGTCGAGGCGGGCAGTTGTGCCTGAGGGCCGGTGTTACTTCTTGCCCTGTGCGGCGACGGCAGCAGCTCCGGCTGCCGCAGCCTCGGGGTCGAGGTACTCGGCCGGCTGGGTCGGACGGAAGTTCTCGTCGAGGCGGTAGACCAGCGGGATGCCCGTCGGGATGTTGAGCTCGGCGATGTCGTCATCCGAGATGTTGTCGAGGTGCTTCACAAGGGCGCGCAGGGAGTTGCCGTGCGCGGTGACGAGCACCGTTTTGCCGGCCGCAAGATCACCGGTGATGTCCGATTCCCAGTAGGGAAGCATCCGCTCGATAACGTCCTTCAGACACTCCGTGCGAGGAATGTCGCCGTCGATACCGACGTAACGAGGGTCATGAGCCTGCGAGTACTCGTTGTCGTCATCGATCTCGGGCGGTGGAACGTCGAACGACCGACGCCAGGTCTGGAACTGCTCGGCGCCGTACTCAGCCAGGGTCTGAGCCTTGTCTTTACCCTGCAGCGCTCCATAGTGACGCTCGTTGAGGCGCCAGCTGCGCTTCACGGGGATCCAGGCCCGGTCGGCGACGTCGAGCGCGATGTTCGCAGTCTGAATGGCCCGGGTCAGAACCGAGGTGTACAAGACGTCGAGGGTGAGGCCCGACTCGATGAGCAACTCGCCCGCGCGAGTGGCTTCGGCGACGCCCTGCTCGCTCAGTCGGACGTCGACCCAACCCGTGAACAGGTTCTTCTGGTTCCAGTCGCTGTTGCCGTGGCGCAGGAGGATGAGAGTGTATGGCGAAGACATGGTTCCACTCTATCGAGGCGGCGCGGTCAGCAAACGGACAGGCACACTGCTGAGAGAATGAACCAATGCCCATTGGAACCATCACCCGCGGGACGACGAACACAAATCGCCTGCGTCGGGTCGACCGTTTCATGCAGACCCTCCCCGTTGTGCGCTCGAGCGTTGACCCACTCGTTGTTGACCTCGGATATGGTGCGAGCGCTGTCACGAGCCTCGAATTGCAGTCACGGCTGCGTAAGGTCCGGCCTGACGTCGAGGTGCTCGGGCTTGAGATCGATAAGGACCGGGTACGCACGGCGACCGAGCAGTTGGACGCCGTTCGACGTGGAGAGACCTCGTTCGCTTCGGACGCGGCCGTGAGTTTCGCCCGCGGTGGTTTCGAGGTGCCCGTGCGCGACGGTCGTCGACCGGCAGCGATTCGCGCGTTCAATGTGTTGCGCCAGTATGACGAAAGTGCGGTGGCGGATGCTTGGAGGCTGATGGTCTCACGGCTGCAGCCGGGAGGGGTCCTGGTTGAGGGCACCTGCGATGAGATCGGACGAATCTCGAGTTGGGCGACGGTGACGGCCGACGGGCCCCAGTCGCTCACCATGTCGTTGCGGCTGAAGAAGCTCGAGCGACCGTCGATTGTGGCCGAGCGGCTGCCGAAGGCACTCATCCACCGCAACGTTGCCGGTGAGCGCATCGCCGACCTCATGACCGAGCTTGACCGGCAGTGGCAATACAGCGCACCGCTCGCAGCCTACGGTCCGGTGCAGCGCTGGCTGGCGACCGTCGATGGGCTGATCACGGCCGGCTGGCCGGTTCTCGGCACCGGCGCACGCTGGCGCCTCGGTGAACTGACAGTCGCGTGGGACTCGGTGGCCCCGAGCTAGGCCCGGGAGTTACGGACGCCGAACCGCTCCCAGCCGCGGCAAGCGCGGGACGTCGGCGACAGCTCCGGCGTCAGCCGGAACGATGATCTGCTGCGCCGCAGCGATCAGCTGGCCATCCTCATTCACGGTCAGCACAGCATCCGCTTTCACTGAACGTTTGATGACGGCAAGCGCGATCGGTCCGAGTTCGTGATGAATGACCGCTGTGGTGATTCGGCCCACCTCGACCTGCTCACCCGCGCGTTCGCCCAGCACCGATGCTCCGGGAGCCGGCAGCACGGAATCGGAGCCGTCGAGGTGAAGCATCACCAGTCGACGCGGCGGGTGCCCAAGGTTGTGCACCTTGGCGACAGTCTCCTGGCCGCGGTAGCAGCCCTTGGACAGGTGAACGGCGCTGCGCAGCCAGTCGAGTTCGTGCGGAATTGTCTTCTCGTCGACCTCGGTGGCGAATCGCGGTCGCCAGGCGGCCACGCGCAGCGCCTCGGCAGCCAGCGAACCGGCCACCGAATAGTGCGTACTGATCGCGGCGAGCTGGTCGCGCGGAACCAGTGCTTCGTGCCAGTTCCACGAGGTCCCGGGGTGCTCGCCGTCCGCGTAGGAGTGCCCGCCGGCCACAACGGCACGCCAGGGGTCGCTCCACACCAGCGGGACATTCGAAGCGGATGCCACGGGAAGGCCGGCCGGGACGTCGTCCGACAGGTATCCGATGCGCGCGAACTCCGGCGTGCGGTCTGTAATCTCCACCCGAAGCATGAACTTCATGCGGTTCAGCCAGGCGGCAAGTGGCTCAACCGAGGCCGGGTCGACGAAAAGCCAGGCGGTCTCGCCGTCGTCGAGCAGTCCGGCGGCGTGCTCAATGTGCCCCTGCGGGTCGAGGAAAAGGGTCTCGCTCGACTCGCCGGGCTGCAGGAAGCGCAGCTCGGCCGACGTGATGGAGTTGAGCCAGGTCAGCCGGTCGGGACCGGACACCGCGAGCACTCCGCGATTAGACAGGTCGACGATCGCCGAGCCGTCGGCCAGGTGGCGTTGCTCAATGTTGGGGTTGCCGTAGTGCGATGGCACGCCGAGGTCAGCGGCGTCAGGCAGCTGCACGGCACCGTCGAGCAGGAGGAACGGTGACCCGGTCATTAGTCCACCTTGCCGAGGCGCGCGGAGGCGTGGGTGCGGAGGTCCTGGCCGAGGGCGGCAATGTCCCAGGCCCACAGCAGGTGGCCCTCAACGAGCCCATACATCCGGGTGGCCGCGGCATACTCCTTGGCGCCGGCCGTGCGCATGACGGCGTCGGTGGCCAGGTCGATGCGTGGGCCCTTGATCTGACCGAGGTACAGCTCGCTCACTCCACCCGGGTGGACGAGGGCGGCTTCAATGTCGAAGCCGCCATCCGCGTTGCGCAGGGATTCAACACTTTCAGCGTCGGGAAACGGACGCTCACCCACCCCGGGAAGCATCGCGGGGCCGGGGTCGCCGGCCTGTTGCTGACGGTGCAGCCGCCAGTACCCGGACTCAGCCACCAGCGGTGTCTGCTCGTCGTCGAGCAGCCAGGTGTATGAGCTGTAGTTGAGGTACGGCAGGCCGTCGTGGCTGAAACTGACCCGCTGGCCGAATTCATGGCTGATCGACTCCCCGTTCACGGTGTAGTCGATTACTCCGGTGCCTTCCCAGACTCCGAGCAGCCACGACAGCGGGACAAGCTCAGCAGGAAGGTCGAGAGGCAGTTCGATCATGGTCGCCCGCGAAAACTAGCGCTGGCCGCGGTACAGGTTCCAGAGCACCACGACAGCGGTGAACGCGATGGCCAGGCTTGCCAGGCCAAGCAATCCGACATAGAAGAGTTCGAGTGCGACGAGATTCATGCTGACAGTCTATCTCTCGAGAAGAGCAGCGAGGCTGAGGTACACACCGGTGCCGCCGATGATGACGAGCGCCCCCACGATGCTTGCGCCGACCCGGTCGATGAAGCCGACCTTGCGGTGGGTGGACAGCTGGATGACGAAGGTGACCAGGCTGCACGCGGCGAGCGCCAGCCAGAGCAGGGTAAAGCGGGAGTCACCTGTCGCGAAGACGGTGACGCAGACGACCGCGAGAACGGCGACGCCCCACACAGAGACGATGCCCGTCCAGGTGCGTCCTACAGTCATGGGTGCGTCGGTCACCCTCCCATTGTGCCCGATTCACCGCCGCCGTGTCCGCGCGCCGCCACCTGAGCACGACCCGCTCTGCGCTGCAGCTAGTATGAACGCAGGTAATCACTGGAGGTCATGCGTGGCGCAACTGTTGATTCTGACCTCACGGGTCGACAATGACGTGCTTCCCTCCCTCGGTTTGCTCAGCCACCGTGTGCGTCAGATACCGGCCCAGCCGGCTCAACTCGTCAACGCGCCCTCGTGCGATCTGATCCTCATCGACGCCCGCACCGACCTGGCCGGCGCGAAGTCGCTGTGCAAGATCCTTCGCACCACCGGCCTCACCGTTCCTCTGCTCATCGTCCTCACCGAAGGCGGGCTGTCCGCGGTGAGCGCAGACTGGGGCGTCGACGACGTCATCGTTGAGAACGCCGGGCCAGCCGAAGTCGATGCCCGCATTCGCCTCGCCATCGGCAAGCAATCACTCGAGCAGACCAATACCAAGATCCAGACGTCCGGCGTTGTCATCGACGAGGCCAGCTACTCCGCGAAGGTGCAGGGAAAGCCCCTCGACCTCACCTACAAGGAATTCGAGCTCCTCCGTTTCCTCGCCACGCACCCATCCCGTGTCTTCACGCGCGAGCAGCTACTCAGCGAGGTCTGGGGATACGACTACTTCGGCGGAACCCGCACGGTCGACGTGCATGTCCGACGCCTGCGCGCCAAGCTCGGCGACCTCGAACAGCTCATCGGCACCGTGCGCAACGTCGGCTACCGCTTCAACGTGTACGAGGAGGACGGTGCGACCGCCGGTTCTGCGCAGGCGTAGCCTTCAGGTTCCTGCGCATCACGCCGCGTTCACCCGCCTCGTGCGGATGGCGACCACCGTCGATGGCCAGGCGCCGTTCAACGACCAGGCTCTCGTCGACGCGGAGAACGGAACTCGTCGCCTCGTGTTCATCCTTGAGCCGCAAGAGTCGCCGAGTGCTGCCGAGCACCTGGTCGGCGCCGCCATCGTGAACGACGACGAGCTCGAACTGGTCATCGACCCTGAGTGGAGGGGGTCCGGATTCGGCCGGGAAGCCGCCGCCGAATTCGTCGCCTCAGCGTCGCCCGGCTTGAAGGCATGGTCACACGGCAACCATCCCGCCGCTGCGGCGCTCGCCCGCCGGTTCAACTTCTCACCCGTCCGCACTCTCCTTCAATTACGGATGCCGGTAGCGGCGGCCGCCACAGCGGCGCCCGTTTTCGACACCTTTCGTCCTGGAATCGATGACGAGGAATGGGTGAGCCTCAACGCTCGCGTCTTCGCGTCGCATCCGGAACAGGGCAGCATCACCGTCGACGACCTGCGCCATCGCCAAGCCGATGAGTGGTTCGACGCCGGAGACTTCCTCGTTGCCCGCGACGACGACGGACGCATGATCGGCTACAACTGGCTCAAGATCGAGGGCGAACTCGGCGAGGTGTATGTCGTCGGGGTCGACGCCCCTGGACGCGGTCTCGGCCGGTCCCTCATGCAGGCCGGGCTCGAGCGTATGCGCGACCGTGGTTGCACAACGGCGGCACTCTACGTCGAGGCTGACAACGTTCCGGCCGTCAAGCTGTACCGCTCACTGGGATTCACCGACCACACCATCGATGTGCAATACGAGCTCGCACATCCACACCAGAACGACTCGTCGCAGCAACCGTCATAGTCGGCAACTGTTTACCGGCAATGCGCGCAGGCGTTTGCTCGAAGTGACAAGATGTTTCAATGGCATCAGACAGCATGGCCCAGGACTCAGGACTCGGATGGGACGACGACGACTTCGACCCCGCGTTCGAGCGTGACGATCCTGCTCTTCCCGAGGGCCGGTACCTCGACCGCGAGGTGAGCTGGCTGGCGTTCAACCAACGCGTACTCGAACTCGCCGAAGACCCCTCAGTTCCGGCCCTGGAACGGGCGAACTTCCTGGCTATCTTTGCCTCCAACCTCGACGAGTTCTTCATGGTCCGCGTCGCCGGGCTCAAGCGTCGGGTCCTCACCGGCCTCGCCGTTCCCACCAACGTGGGACGCGCTCCCGCCGACGTGCTCGACGACATCTCGGAGAAGGCCCACGAACTGCAACTGCGGCACGCCCACGTCTGGAGCGACGCCGTCAAGCCTGACCTCACTGAAGCTGGCGTAAATGTCGTCACGTGGGACGCGCTGACCGACGACGACAAGTTCCGGCTCACCGAGTACTTCTCCCGCCAGATCTTCCCGGTCCTCATGCCGCTCGCCGTCGACCCGGTGCACCCGTTCCCCTACATCTCAGGGCTCTCGCTCAACCTCGCAGTGCGCGTGCGCAACACGAAGACCGGGCGCCAGGAGTTTGCGCGACTCAAGGTTCCGCAGATGTTGCCCCGGTTCGTCCGGGTCGACCCGTCGGCGCCCCTCGACAACGTTCAGTTCCTCCCGCTCGAGGACCTCATCGCCAACCACCTCGGTGATCTCTTCCCCGGTATGGAGATTCTCGAGCATCACGTCTTCCGCGTGACACGCAATGAAGACGTGGAGATCGAAGAAGACGAGACCGAGAACCTGATCCAGGCACTCGAGAAGGAACTGCTACGGCGCCGGTTCGGACCGCCCATCCGCCTCGAGATCACCGAGGACATGGACGACGTCACCCTCGACCTGCTGGTGCGCGAGCTCGACGTCAGCGAGCGTGAGGTCTACCGGCTCCCCGCACCGCTCGACCTCGGCGGACTGTTCGGGCTCTCCGGCATTGACCGTCCCGACCTCCGGTACCCGCCGCGGGTACCGACCACGGCCCTGGAATTCCAGCCGGCCGAGCCGAACGGCAAGGCTGACATCTTCGGAGCGATCTCCCGAGGAGACGTTCTCGTCCACCACCCGTACGAGTCGTTCGCGACGAGCGTTCAGGCCTTCCTCGAGCAGGCCGCCGCTGACCCGCACGTGCTCGCCATCAAGCAGACGCTCTACCGGACCTCCGGCGACTCCCCCATTGTCGAAGCACTCATCGACGCCGCGGAGGCCGGGAAGCAGGTGCTCGCTCTTGTCGAGATCAAGGCTCGTTTCGACGAACAGGCCAATATCTCCTGGGCACGCAAGCTCGAGAAGGCTGGCGTTCACGTGGTCTACGGCCTCGTCGGCCTCAAGACCCACTGCAAGCTGGCGCTCGTTATCCGCGAGGAGAAGGGCACGCTCAAGCACTACAGCCACATTGGAACCGGAAACTACAACCCGAAGACCAGCCGGATCTACGAAGACCTCGGACTGTTCACCGCGGACGCCCAGGTCGGCAAGGACCTCACCCGCCTGTTCAACGAGCTCTCCGGCTATGCCATCGAGAAGAAGTTCAAGCGGCTCCTGGTTGCTCCCCTTCACCTTCGCAAGGGGCTGCTGAAGCACATCGATCAGGAGCGCCGGAACGCCGAAGCAGGCAAGCCAAGTGGCATCCGAATCAAAGTGAATTCGATCGTGGATGAGGCGATCATTGATGGCCTGTACCGGGCCAGCCAGGCCGGCGTGCCCGTCGATATCTGGGTGCGCGGAATCTGCAGCATTCGACCCGGTCAGGAAGGCATGAGCGAGAACATCAGGGTGCGGTCGATCCTCGGTCGGTTCCTGGAGCACTCGCGCATCTTCTCGTTTGTCAACGACGGTGACCCGCACGTGTTCATCGGTAGCGCAGACATGATGCACCGCAACCTCGATCGCCGGGTGGAAGCACTCGTTCGGCTGACAGCGCCGGCCCATTTGGCTGAGATCCAAGGACTGTTTGATGTGGCGATGGACGACAACACGTCGTCGTGGCACCTGGACGCCGACGGTCTTTGGGAGCGGCACAGTGTTGGGGAGAACGGCGAGCCGCTCGTTGACCTGCAGGATCGGCTGATGCTGAAAACGAGCCTGCGTCGTCGACCGAGGAGCCGCCGGTGACAACCGCCGTCTACGCTGCCGGCGCTGTCTGCTGGCGATTGATCGACGGCAAGATCCACGTGCTGGTCATACACCGCACCAAGTACGCCGATGTGACACTGCCCAAGGGCAAAGTCGACCCCGGAGAATCACTCCCGCAAACCGCAGTACGTGAGGTTCGCGAGGAGACCGGTTTGGCCGTGACGCTCGGGGTTCCGCTCGGCGTCTCCGCGTACACGCTGTCGAGCGGTCGCGAAAAGGTCGTCCACTATTGGGCCAGCGAGGTGACCGATGCTGCGGTCCGGGCCTCCACCTTCGTTCCGAACGGTGAAGTGGCCGCCCTGGAGTGGGTCACTCTGAAGCGCGCGCGGAACTATCTGAGCTACGACCACGACGTCGATATCCTCACCACCTTCTCGAAACTCGTCGATGAGGGCGTCACCTCCACCTTTGCGATCATCGCGCTGCGTCACGGCAAGGCGGTGTCTCCATCGTCGTGGAAGGGATCGGACGCCTCCCGGCCGCTCACCGCGCGCGGGGTGGAGCAGGCGAACGAGATCGTCGGAACCCTGCGAGCGTTCGGCGTACGGCGGATTGTCACCAGCACGGCGGTGCGCTGCGCAACGACCGTCGCCCCACTCGCCGCCGCCACGAAGATCGAGCCGCGCCGCACCGACCTGATCAGTCAGGACGCTTTCGAGTCTGGCGAGAGTGACGTGCGGAAAGTCGTTGGCAAGCGGGTCAGGGCTGGCAAGACCGCTGTTCTCTGCAGCCACGGCCCGGTGCTTCCGGATATTCTCCGCGAGATCGCCCTCGCAACGGGGAGCATCACCGGATCGTACCTCTCGAGCGCCGCTGGCCTGACCACGGGCGCCTTCAGCGTTGTGCATCTCTCCTCAACGAACCCAAGTTCGGGGATCATCTCGATCGAAACTCACGAACCACGCGCATAATCCTGTCGAACTTCGGCAGTCGTTAACCTTCCGTTTACCGCGATGAGGGACTCTCGTAAGGCCACGTGCCTAACGTTTCTCCTGGGCCTGCACCGGCCCGTCCCGAAATCACAACGAATGGAACAAATTCCGTGAAGTTCTCGAAAGTCGGCCGCGTTGCGGTCATCGCAGCTGTGGCGGCTCTCTCCCTGACGTCCTGCGCGGCCAACGAAAGCGGCGCATCCGAAGGCGGCTCGGACAGCGCGCTCTCCGGCGAGCTCGTCGGCATCGGCGCATCGAGCCAGGGTAGTGCGCAGGAGGCCTGGATCGCCGGTTTCCAGACCGCCAACCCCGACGTGACTGTCAACTACGACCCGCAGGGATCCGGCGCCGGTCGCGAAAGCTTCATTTCAGGTGCCTCCGCATTTGCGGGTTCGGACTCGCTCCTCAGCGACGACGAGTTGGCCGGCGACTTTGCCAGCTGCGCTCCCGACACCAAGGCGATCGACCTTCCTGTCTACATCTCGCCCATCGCCGTGATCTTCAACGTCGAGGGCGTCGACGAGCTCAACGTCGACTCCACCGTCCTCGCCAAGATCTTCTCCGGCGAAATTACCAGCTGGGACGACGCGGCACTCGTCGCCCTCAACCCCGACGCAAGCCTGCCCGCTGCACCGATCACCGCAGTGCACCGCTCGGACGATTCGGGAACCACCAAGAACTTCGCGGATTACCTGAACAAGACCGCGCCGGACGCATGGGCCGAAGAGCCGAGCGACACCTTCCCGTTCCAGACCGGTGAAGGTGCACAGGGCACCTCCGGTGTCGTTGACGCCGTCACCAACGGCATCAACACAATCGGTTACGCCGACGCGTCCAAGGCCGGCGACCTCAGCACCGCCAAGATCAAGGTGGGCGAAGAGTTCGTCGGTTACACCGCAGAAGCCGCTGCCGCGGTCGTCGAAGAGTCGCCAATGGTTGAAGGCCGCGAAGCCAACGACGTCGCGATCCAGCTGGACCGCATGACCACGGACCCGAGCCACTATCCGCTGGTTCTCGTGAGCTACGCCATCGCTTGCCAGGAGTACGGTGACGCCGAAGACGCCGAACTCGTCAAGGCGTACCTCTCCTACATCGCCGGCGAAGACGGACAGCAGGTCGCTGTCGACGCTGCGGGAGCTGCACCGCTCTCCAGCGAACTGAGCGAGAAGGTCGCTACGGCCATCGAATCCATCAAGTAAACAATTCCATCCCTGCTCGCCCGGTCGACGCTGTGCGTCGACCAGGCGAGCAGACTGGGTTCAGCCGAACCCGCCAAATCAGGTAAGGACGAGGGCACATGACCACAACCACGCAGCCACCGGCAGCACCGGTGCAGCCCGTCGATCCCGGTCAACCGAAGCCACTTGCCACCCCCGCCAAGGTTGTCCAGCGCCCCGGCGACCGCATCTTCAGCGGTTCCACGCTGACCGCTGGCATCCTCATCCTCACGACGCTTGCCGCCGTCGCCATCTTCCTCGTCGCACAGAGCCTTCCGGCCTTCGTCGCCGATGAAAGCGAGATCAAGGGCGACGCCACCAACTTCTTCTCGTACGTCTGGCCCCTCGTCTTCGGTACGGTGTGGGCCGCCTTCATCGCACTCATCATCGCCGTCCCGCTGGCGATCATGGTTGCTCTCTTCATCACCCACTACGCGCCGCGTCGGCTCGCCCAGAGCCTCGGCTACGTCATCGACCTCCTCGCAGCCGTTCCGAGCGTCGTGTATGGCCTCTGGGGAATCGGCGTCCTCGCCCCGGCCGTGCAGCCGGTCTACAGCTGGCTGGTCGAAAACATGGGCTGGTTCCCACTCTTCGCCGGTCCTGTCTCTGGCACGGGTCGCACCATCCTGACGGTCGGCATCGTGCTCGCCGTCATGATTTTGCCGATTATCACCTCGCTTTCCCGTGAGATTTTCCTGCAGACGCCCAAACTGCACGAGGAAGCAGCGCTCGCCCTCGGAGCGACGCGCTGGGAAATGATCACCATCGCCGTGCTCCCCTTCGGCCGCCCCGGCATCGTCTCGGCGTCGATGCTCGGCCTCGGCCGTGCCCTCGGCGAAACCATGGCCGTCGCGATGGTGCTCTCCCCCAGCCTCATCATCAGCCTGGTTCTCCTGCAGTCACAGAACCCCACCACCATCGCCGCGAACATCGCCCTGAACTTCCCCGAAGCTCACGGCGTCGGCGTCAACATTCTCATCGCGAGCGGACTGATCCTTTTCGTGATCACCTTCGTGGTCAACTTCATCTCGCGTGCGATCGTTGACCGCCGCAAGGCCTTCTCCGGAGCGAACTAATGGCAATCACCCCAGCGCCAATGACGAGCGCCCTCAAGGCGGGCAAACTTCATCGGTTCACACCGCTGTACATCATCCTCGGCACCCTCGCGGTGTCGGTTGCGGTGTTCGCCATGCTCGGCGCCGTCAACATCGCGGGGATCCTCATTGTCACCGCCGTTCTGTTCGTCCTGGTGTACTGGCTGCTCTCACTCTTCGTCGAAGGCTCCCGCAAGGCTAAAGACCGACTGATGACGAGCCTCGTCGTCATCGCGTTCCTGATCGCGCTCGTCCCACTGATCTCCGTGGCGATCACCACGATCGGAAATGGTGCTGCCCGGTTTGATATCGATTTCTTCACCATGTCGATGCGCAACATCGTCGGTGAGGGCGGAGGAGCACTCCACGCCATCGTCGGAACGCTGCTCATCACACTCGCGACGAGCATCATCTCGGTCCCGATCGGCATCCTCACCGCCATCTACCTGGTCGAGTACGGTCGCGGCAAGCTGGCGAAGTGGATCACCTTCCTCGTCGATGTCATGACCGGCATCCCGTCGATCGTCGCCGGGCTCTTCGCATACGCACTGCTTGTCCTGTTCTTCGGCGAAGGTGTCCGACTGGGCATCGGCGGTGCCATGGCACTCAGCGTGCTGATGATCCCCGTCATCGTGCGGTCCACCGAGGAAATGCTCAAGCTCGTCCCCAACGAACTCCGTGAAGCGTCCTACGCACTCGGGGTGCCCAAGTACCTCACCATCCTCAAGGTCGTCCTGCCGACGTCGCTCGCTGGCATCGTGACCGGCGTCATGCTCTCAGTCGCCCGCGTGATCGGTGAGACGGCGCCACTGCTCATCATCGCCGGCTTCACGCAGAGTATGAACTACAACCTGTTCGATGGCCGGATGATGGCACTGCCCACGTTCGTCTACAACTCGTACGCGCAGCAGGGCACCGACGCCCAGGCCTACATTGACCGCGCCTGGACCGGGGCACTCGCCCTCATCCTCATCGTGATGGCGCTCAACCTCATCGCGCGCCTCATCGCGAACATCTTCTCGCCCAAACTGGGCCGCTAACCTCAACCCGAAGGAACGCACACTCGTGTCAAAACGCATCGAGGTCAAAGACCTCAAGGTTTACTACTCCAGCTTCCTGGCTGTCGAGGACATCTCACTGACCATCGAACCGCGAACGGTGACCGCATTCATCGGACCCAGCGGCTGCGGCAAGTCGACCTTCCTCCGGACGCTCAACCGCATGCACGAGGTCATCCCTGGTGCCCGCGTGGAAGGCGAGGTCCTCATTGACGGTGACAACCTCTACGCGCCCGGCGTCGACCCGGTTCTCGTCCGCCGCCAGGTGGGCATGGTCTTCCAGCGGCCCAACCCGTTCCCGACCATGTCGATCCGCGACAACGTCCTCGCCGGTGTGAAGCTCAATAACCGCAAAATCACCAAAACGGATGCTGATGACCTCGTCGAAAAATCGCTGCGGGGTGCGAACCTTTGGAACGAGGTGAAGGATCGGCTCGAGAAGCCCGGGTCCAGTATTTCCGGTGGACAGCAGCAGCGTCTCTGCATCGCCCGAGCCATCGCGGTCTCCCCCGATGTGCTCCTCATGGACGAACCGTGCTCCGCGCTCGACCCGATCTCGACGCTTGCCATTGAAGACCTGATCGAAGAGCTCAAGAACGAGTACACCATCGTGATCGTCACCCACAACATGCAGCAGGCCTCGCGGGTGTCCGACCGCACAGCGTTCTTCAACATCGCCGGCACCGGCAAGCCCGGAAAACTCATCGAGTACGCCGACACCAACACGATCTTCACCCAGCCCAGCGTGCAGGCCACGGAAGACTACGTCTCCGGCCGGTTCGGCTAGACCCCGCGACATCCGTACAGAAAGAAACAGCCCGCTCACATCGAGCGGGCTGTTTCTGTGTCCGGAACCGGGTCAGCTCGTGTGAATGACGATGAGCGGATCGGTGGTGGGCTGTTCAGAACCGCCCGCCGGTTCGACGGTGACGCCGACTGCGTCGCCGGCGCTCATCGCGCCATCAAGCACCCGCCAGCTCTCGCCCGAGCGATGCGTGTTGAACACGCCCGCAGAGATCGGACCGCTCTCACCGATGTACCAGAGTTCGTAGGTCTTCTCGTCGGGAAGGGTAGCGAGACCGTCGACGATCAGCACCGACTCAGCGAGCGCCCCCGACCAGACGAGCGTTGCGGTCACCTGCTTCTCGTCGTTGATGTTCGTCAGTCGAATGGTCTCGCGCATCGCGTCGGGCTGAGCGTCAATGTGAGCGAGTCTCAGTGCTTCCTGAAGCCCGTTGCCGTTGTTGAGGGCACCGGTGATGACGTTCGCCCCAATCAGCACAGCCACGAGGGCAACGGCCGCAACCAGCGCCGACGCCGGACCGGAATACCATCGGCTCTTCGCCTTCTGCTGTGCCTTCGAGGTCCGTGCCGACTGGGCGGCCGACGATGCCTTGGTGGTCGGTGTGGGACCAGCGGCGTTTGGTCCTGCGGGTGTCGGCTGTGCCGCCGCCGGCGCCGGTGCCGCAACGGCGGGCGGGTCAGAGCCTTCAGACACGTCAGAGTTTTCGGCAGGCAGCTGCGGCAGAGCGGCGATCTGCGAGAGCAGGCTCGCCCGAAGCGACGGTGGCGGTTCGATGCCCGTGGCCAGGAGATCGGCGGTTTCCGCGAAGCTGACTGCATCGGCCTGCACCCGGCTTGATGACGCTCGCTTGACGTCGAACCGGGCGGCGTCGTCGGCATCCAGAGCACCGAGAGCAGACAGGGCAGCGAGCGTGGTCGCGTCGTCGGGCTCGTTGCCGAGTCGTTCGTCGTTCAGGTTGTTGTCATTCACAGCGCCACCCCCAATTCCTCTCTCAGTTTGATCATCCCATCCCGTATTCGGGTTTTCACCGTGCCTAATGGCACTCCTAGCCGCTCCGCCACTTCACTCTGCGACAGCCCACCATGGTAGGCGAGGCTGATCGCCTGCCGCTGGATATCACTGAGCGTGAGAAGCGCCCGATCAACCCTTTCCGACTCCAGTTTCAGTTCAACATCTTCCGAGACGCTGTCGTAGTCCATTTTCTGGTCACGAATCCCGATCCGAACGTCCCGGTCTCGGCCGGCCTGCGACGCCCGCACACGGTCAACCGCCCTGCGATGTGCCATCGTGAGGATCCAGCCGCGTGCTCCCCCTTTATTCGGAGCGAAACGCGTAGCGGTTTGCCATACCTCGAGGAACACTTCCTGGGCGACTTCTTCGGCCTGGGCGCGATCGACCAGGATCCGCTGGATCAGTCCAAACACCCGCGACGCGAGCAGGTCGTAGAGCTGGGCAAATGCCTCCTGGCTTCCGCCAGCGACCGAGCTGAGCAGCACGGTTGCGCGATCGTCGTCGGAGACATCCGTCGTGACGATTGCTTCTGCTTCTTCTGGCACGTTTCCAAGCTTCTCACATGGGCGTGCACATGAAAGTGACCGGGCCGCAGAACGCCTCTCGGCGTGAGGCCGCTCAGAGCGGCGAATATTGGAGCCCGGGGTTACTGCGGCCCGGCCACGTGCAAGTCTACCCAAATGTGAACGAAAATGCGTCGACACCGGCCCCTACCTTGACATCGATTGTGCCCGTCTCTATAGAGCCCGTTTCGACGAGGTGATACGACGTCGGTGTTCCGCTGACCTCGATCTCCCGCGTGGTCCCGCCAACGCTGAGCGTGACGGTTCCTTCACCTGCGAGCACCATTCGCACTTCCTGTGCGGTGTAATTCAGGCGAGCGGATGCGTCGGCGCCCGTCGGCGTGATGCTTTGGGTCCCGATCTCCCATCCGCCTTCGAGGGCAAACGCGTTCGCCGGCAGTTCGGAGGGCAGGTCGAATCGGGCCTGCCCTGTGGTGTACTTCTCGCCACCGACAAAATTGGCTTCCTTGGTGCTGCCCAGGTAAGTCTCCCTGGTGATGGCGTCCGTGTCTGGCGTTTCGTCCGCGACGTCCGTTGCGGCCGGCAACGTGACATCCGGATTCGCATCTGTCAGCAACTCACGAATGTGCTTCTCGGTCGTCTCATATCCACCTTCACCGAGCTTGATGTGGCGGACCGTGCCGTTCGCATCGACGAGATAGGACGCGGGCCAGTAGCGGTTGCGGTAGGTGGTCCAGGTGGAGAGGCTGTTGTCGATGGCTACCGGGTAGTCGATGCCGAAGTTCTTCGCTCCGGCCTTCACGTTGGAAACCTCCTTCTCGAACGCGTACTCGGGCGCATGCACGCCGATCACCTCGAGTCCGGCGTCACGGTAAGCGTCATACCAGGCGGTGACATGGGGCAGCGAGCGCTGGCAGTTGATGCAGGAGTAGGCCCAGAAGTCGATGAGAACAACCTTCCCGCGCAGCTCATCGAGCGTGACCGCTGAGTTGTTCTCGGTGTTGAACCATTCGGAGATGCCGCTAAGTTCGGGCGCGGTGCCGCAGCTCTCAAGTTCGGCTCCTCCGTTGGAGCACTTATCGAGGTCACGGTTCTCGTCGGTGACAATACCGCCGAGGTTGAGCGCCTTCTGCACCTCGTCGGATTCATTGATCTGGTTCTGGATGGCGCTCGTGTAGTCGGGTACGAGCCGCTGCAACAGCTGAGGAACGTTGAAGACTAGGCCGATGGCCAGGGCAATCATGACGATGCCGCCGGTGAGACGAATGGCGGACTGGTGCTTGCGGAAGGTCTTGACCCGCTCGCCGACCCGTCGACCGGCCAGGGCGAAGACGAGCAGAGGGACGGCGGCACCGATCGCGAAGGACAGGGTCAGCACGACGGTGTCTGCGCCGATGCGTCCGGTCGACCCGGCGACCGTGATGGCCGCGAGTACCGGTCCGGCGCAGGGAACGTAGACGGCGCCGAGGGCGATGCCGAGCCCGAAGCCGGAGCGGTCCGTGCCGACGTTCTTCTGCGGGATCTTGGAGAAGGGCTTCTCCAAGATGTGCTGGAACTTCGGAACGATGAGCCCGATGCCGATCAGCACGAGCACGACAATGCCGGCCCAGCGCAGGAAATCCTGGGGCAGATTGAGCAGTGCCAGCAGCAGCGAGCCGAGCAACGTGAAGAGACTGAAGCTCACCACGAGACCGGCGATGACCAGGTACGGGCGCAGCGACTGCGCCCGGGCGAGCACTGTGCCCGTCTCGTCGGTGGGCCTGGCGCCCTGAACGCCGCCGGACAGAAAGATGACCGGCAGGACCGGCAGGATGCACGGCGAGATGCCGGTGATCAATCCGCCGAGCAAGCCGATGAGAGCAAGCGTGAACATGGTGCCTCCGTATGTGGTTGAACGCTGTTCGGAGCGGAGGCCCAAAGAGATGGGGCAGTAGCCGACATTGGGTGCCGAGAAAACTTTTTTCTGAGATTTCCAAACCATTCGGCATCCGGCTCCGAAGGACCTTTCACAGCCGCACAGCACGTGGCAGAGGGGTCGGGTCTTCCGGCCACAACTGAAGGAGAACCAGCTATGAAAACGAAGCGCAACACACTTGCAGCACTGTCGCTGTTGGCCATTACGGCTTTCGGCCTCACCGCTTGTTCGTCGACCATGGGACAGGACCCGGCGGTCGGTTCAGGTGGAGGAGACAAGACCACCGAGTCATCGGCGCCGTCCATGGACGAGATGGACCCGGCCGCTGACCTCGTCGGAGCT
Organism: Okibacterium sp. HSC-33S16; assembly: GCF_024171565.1. Taxonomy (GTDB): domain Bacteria; phylum Actinomycetota; class Actinomycetes; order Actinomycetales; family Microbacteriaceae; genus Mycetocola_A. Next base: position 212,110 of record NZ_JALJZZ010000001.1, on the reverse strand, counting down.
GGCTGCGCTGGCTACGCCGAAATGGTTCCGGATGGAGCAGGATCGGTCGTCGGCATGAGCCAGGACCCCGTCGCGGTCGCCGCGTCGAACAACCCACTGCTCACAACGCTGACCGCAGCGGTCTCCGGCCAGCTCAACCCTGACGTCAACCTCGTCGACACCCTGAACGGTGATGAGTTCACGGTATTCGCACCGGTGGATGACGCCTTCGCGAAGATCGACGCCGCGACGATCGAGACGCTCAAGACAGACTCCACGCTGCTCAGCTCAATCCTCACCTACCACGTCGTTCCTGGCCAGGTTGCACCTGACGCCATCGCCGGCATGCACGAGACCGTGCAGGGTGGATCCGTTGAGGTCACCGGTGAAGGCGACGACCTCATGGTCAACGGCGCTTCGGTTATCTGTGGTGGTGTCCACACCGCCAACGCAACTGTCTACCTCATCGACACGGTGCTGATGCCGCCTGCTGAGTAAGTAGACCGAACGGCGGCTCGTCCGCTGTCTGACTGAAAAGACCCGTCGCTTCCCGAAGGCGACGGGTCTTTTCTTTGTTATCGACTCCGGGTGTCCGGTGCGTAGACGTCGAGCGACTGGGGAACCAGCGTCACCGTTGACGGGTATGGTCCGGCCGGAGCATCAGCCTCGACCTGCTCAACCTCCCCGTCGTGCGCGAACCCGGCAGGCTGGCCTTGTCTGCGCCAGACGGTGACCTCGAGCGATGGCACGGTGAACGACTCGACGCCGGTTCGCGGGATAAGTCCAACGGCACGGAGAACCGCACTGGTCTTCCGTCCAAAGGACAGTGACGCGATGGCGTGAAGTCGCGACCTGGCCGTGAGAATGCGAATGTCGAGTTGGCCATCGTCCAGTCGTTGCCGTCGCAGTGGTGCGGGGACGCCGGGGACGTTTCGGTTGACGCCGGCGAACACCGACCACACTGCCCTGCGCACGCCGTCGATCTCGATGTCAATGGGATCCGCACTCCGAAGCACCCGGGTCGCCGCTGCGATACCGCCAATCCACTTTCCGAGCGTGGCCTCGAGCTTTTCCCGCTCGGCCACGAATGTCGGGTAGATGCCGATCGATGCGGCGTTGAGCACGAGTTTCGGCTCGTTGTCGTCGAGGCGAAGTTCCGCGGTGTCGACGCGGACTCCCTGCCCGCTCGTGACGGCGTCGAGTGCGTCTCCTGCCGATTCGATACCGAGCGCACGCGCGAAGTGATTGAACGTTCCGCCCGGCACGACGACGAGCGGAAGAGATGCGTCGCGAGCGCACTGCGCCATCGCCGTGACGGTGCCGTCGCCGCCGCAGACGCCCAGCATGCGGGGCGGCTGCGCCGCCGCCAGCGCGGCGGCCACGACGTCGCTCGGCGTTTCATCGTCGGTCAGGGTATGCACGCGAGCCTGTGGCATCCGTTCGCGGATGAGGGGAAGCGGATCATCACGGCCGATGACGTCTGCCCCGGAGGACGAGTTGGCGATGACGAGGAGCCCGGCTCCGCCGACTGCGGCGGGGAGACTGATGGGGGTGCCGCCGTGGCGGGCGGGCTTTTGCGGCGGAGCAGGGATGACCGCTTTGCCGAACGCAGCCACTCCTGCTCCGATGGCGGCGCCGCCGAGAACGTCGGAGAGCCAGTGTGCGCCGGTGTGCAGGCGAGAATACGAGACGGCGACGGCGACCGGAGCAATCGCAAGTCCGATCCGGGGCCGCTCGAGGGCCACCCCAGTGGCGAAGGCCGCCGCGCTGGCCGAGTGCCCGGACGGGAAGGATGGGGACGTGGGAGCCTGCCGGAGTCGCCGGCCGACCGGGATATCTTTCGTGAGCGGTCGGTCACCGCCGAAGAGCTGTTTTCCGACGAGGTTAGCGAGCGCACTCGCGACGGTCAGCGAGGCAAGGCCTCGGAGCGCTGCACGATGCTGGCCGAGGAGTGCCAGCGCTGCCCCGACCACGAACCAGAGCACGCTGCGATCGGCTGCGCGGGACAACCGTCTCAACGCGCGGTCAGTTTGGTGCGAGGCGCGTCGTGTGTTGATGAGGCGACCCGCTGTGCCGTCGACCCGACGGACCCAGCCGGGAAGCAGGGCCATTCGGCGTACCGCGACGAGGGGGAATCTCAGGAGCCTCATGCGTTCAGGATAACGAGGGGTTCTGCCCATTCGACATCGTCAGTCCAGGGAGTCCTGGCGCCACAGTCGGGCGCAGCCCGTGAGGTCACGCGCCAGGGTAGTGAGTCGCAGGGCGCGCGTGGTCAAGTCGAGCGACCGCACCGGCTCGGCCGCGTCGGCGTCATCGGCCACACTGGCCGCGCCGGAAGCGGAGACCCGGCAGAAAGCGGCTGCCCGTTCGAGCGCAACGGCGAAGTCGCCCTCAAATAGTCCGCGTAGGATCTGGTCGGCAAGGGTGACGATCTCCTGTGGCCCCGCGGGTATCGGAGCGCCAGCGACGACCGGGTCAATGGTCTGCATGATCTCGGTTCCGCGGGTGAACAGGTAGCTGGCGGATTCGGGATCTTCGCGGATCATCAGCTGGAGCAGGTAGATGCGCCACAGCGCGCCGGGAAGACTGCGCGGGGTTGCTCGGGACCAGAGCTCAGCGATTGCGTCGATGCCGTGTTCCTCGGTATAGGCGACCAGTCGGTCGATGACGCTGGGATCCGGGTCGGTGCGTACGCGGGCGAGCAACGCGACGGCGGTTTCGTGGGCGATCCGACTCGTTTCAGCGGGATCGATGCCGCCTTGGAACGACTCGAAGACGCGCCCCGGAAATTTGGTGGGCTTGTGGAATTCCTCGGCCATCGACATCCGCCTCTCTGATTGCACCGGTTAACGGTACTCGTCGAAAGGAAGCGTAAGTGGTCAAATCTCTCAGCGGGAACCGGTAGATTAAAAGGGTTGGGGCCTCTAGCTCAGTTGGTAGAGCATCGGACTTTTAATCCGCGGGTCGCCGGTTCGAGCCCGGCGGGGCCCACCCTTGCACATTATCGGGCGCTTGGCGCGTCGCAGCTGGAGCTGTTGCACCGCCTCCCCCTTGATTAGAGCCGCTCCAGCACGATGAGTGCTGTCAGGTAATGCTCGACCACGCTTCCGCCCTCGTCTTTCACCGCTTGCGCTGCCTGGCGAACCTCATCGGCGGACCAGTCACTGAACGTCGTAAAGAGCTTGGTCACTGCTGCAGGGTCGAGCCGGATGGCCCATCGAAATTCTTCGCGGTGCGTTTCGGTGAAGAAATTCCCGGACACCAACGCGGTTGCCCAGCCAGTCGTGTCGACGTCGGCGGGTCCTGGCCGGGGCGGAGCGTGCCGCTGGCTGACGATATCGGCAATGTGCTGTCGGAACGGTGTGGCTTCGCTGAGCGGGTCGCCGAATATGTGGCGCCACACGAGAAGGTGTCCGCCGGGACGAAGGGCCCGGCTTATTTTGGGGAGGACGATGGAGAGGTCCATCCAGTGGATGGATGTCGCTGCGACCGCAATGTCGAAAGTTGCATCGGGAATGGCAACCTGCTCCGCGGTTGCTGCGAGAAGGCTGACCTGCGGGAAACGCTCGTGCAGGTGCCGACCGAGCTCAACACCGGGCTCAACAGCGGTACCGTGCATCCCCTCCGCGAGGAGTCGGCCCGTCGCCTGGCCGCTTCCGGCCCCCAGGTCGAGGGCATGGCCGCCAGGAATAAGAAGGCTCAGGTCACGCAGTCGTTGCCACAGTTCCTCCGGGTAGGGAGGACGGGCGTCATCGTAGAGTGCGGCGTGGTGCTCGAAGTGCGCCGGGTCCGGCGTCGTCATCACCTCAGTATCGTCGCGGTGCCGCTCGCTACCAAGCGGTGAGGACAAAGTGCCCACTCATCGACGGCTCACCGCCGACGTTGAGTCGGATGACTAGCGCTTGGAGAGGACGTGTGCCGGAATGCCGAACGACAGGCTGATCGCGATGATGCCAGCGAAGAAGATGATGGCGTGCAGGCTCTCCGCAGCGAAGGCGAAGTAGAACAGGAAGATGCCGCCGAGGAAGAGCACAATTGAGAGCACGAAAGCCATGACTCCAGTCTAGCGAAGTTCCGGCAAAGTGCAGACGACGGGCGTGCCTACTGGAAATCCCTCGATCGGGTGCGGGCGCTGAGCCCCAGTGGCTCAAGCCTGTCGGCGAGAAGGTTGACGATGCCCTCCGGTGATCGTTCGAGGATGCCGCGCACGATCATCGCGGGCGCTTCACGCGCTGTGCGTCGGTAGCGCCCCCACACACCGACACTGCAGATCACGTTGACCAGGCCGGTTTCGTCTTCGAGGTTGACGAAGGTGATGCCGCTCGCCGTCGCCGGACGCTGGCGATGGGTGACGACCCCTCCAACCTCGACTCGGCGCCCGGATTCCGCCGACTGCAGTTGCGCTGCACTCAATACACCTCGAGCCGCGAGCGCCGACCGAACATGGCGAATCGGGTGGTCGTCGGGCGTGACACCCGTCGACCAGAGGTCGTTGACGACTTGCTCTTCATCGGTGAGCATCGCAAACAGCGGCGGCTGAACGGCGATGTGACTGCCGTCGAGCTGGTCGGGGCGCTCCTGCGACGCCTGCGCAGCATCCCACAGCGCCCCGCGTCGTGAGAGTCCCATGCTGTCGAATGCTCCCGCCGCCGAAAGCGCTTCGAGTTGGGCGGAGTTGAGGCCCACCCGGCGGGCGAGGTCACGCATGTCACGAAATGGCCCGCTCCGCTCGCGTTCCTCGACGATGTGCGTGGCCTTTCGCTTGCCGATCGACGCGACCTCGGCGAGCCCGAGCCGCACGGCATAGGCTCCGTCTCGCCGGTGATCGTCTGAATCGAATGGCACGTCCCGGTCGAACGGCTGCACAGCAGGTTGCTCTCGTTCAATACATACATCCCGACCTGTTGTGCGGATACCGCCGCTCTCGCCGTCGAGTGGTTCAAGCCCCGCTTCGACGCCGGAGAGTTGGATATCAGGGCGAAGGGTCTCGACTCCGTGCCTCCGGGCATCCGCCACCAACGATTGCGGCGAGTAAAAACCCATCGGCTGGGCGCGGAGAAGTGCAGCCAGGAACGCGGCGGGATAGTGCAGGCGCATCCAGGCGCTTGCGTAGACGAGCAGACCGAAGCTGATCGAGTGGCTCTCGGCAAAGCCGAAGTTCGCAAAAGCCTGGATCTTTGAGTAAATCGTGTCAGCGTCTTCACCGGTGATGTTGTTGTCAGCCATTCCCGCGTACAACTTCTCCTTGAGTGAGGCGATCTTCTCCTGCCCGCGCTTGGAACCCATGGCCCGGCGCAGCAGGTCGGCGTCTTCACCGGTGCAGCCGCCGACCACCATGGCCATCTGCATGAGCTGCTCTTGGAACAGCGGCACACCGAGGGTGCGTTCGAGTACCGGTTCAAGGTCGGGGTGAAGGTAGGTGACGGGCTCCACCCCGGTCCGCCTCCTGATGTACGGGTGCACCGCCCCGCCCTGGATCGGGCCTGGCCGCACCATGGCAATTTGTACCACGAGGTCGTAGAAGCATCGCGGCTTGAGCCGCGGGAGCATGCCCATTTGCGCGCGACTCTCCACCTGGAACACCCCGACGCTGTCCGCACGGCAGAGCTGGTCGTACACCCCCTGCTCTTCCTTCGGCATTGACTGCAGGTCCCACCGCTCACCGCAGTGCTCGTCGGCAATATCGAAGGCGTACTGCAGGGCGGCGAGCATGCCCAGGCCGAGCAGGTCGAACTTGACGAGGCCCATCCAGGCGCAGTCGTCCTTATCCCACTGCAGCACGGTGCGCCCATCCATCCGCGCATGCTCGATCGGGCAGACCTCGCCGACCGGCCGGTCGGTGAGCACCATCCCGCCGGAGTGGATACCGAGGTGCCGCGGAAACTTCAGCACCTGTTGCGCGAGGTCGATGACCGGCTCGGGAATGTCATGGTCGTCGCTCGATGTCAGCGCACCCCAGCGTTCCACCTGTTTTGACCAGGCGTCCTGCTGCCCCGGACTGTGCCCGAGCGCCTTGGCCATGTCGCGCACCGCGAACTTCGGCCGATAGGTGATGACGTTGGCGACCTGGGCGGCGTTGAATCGGCCGTACTTTTCATAGACGTGCTGAATCACTTCTTCACGTCGGTCGGAGTCGAAGTCGACGTCGATGTCGGGTTCTTCCTCACGCATGCTGGAGAGGAACCGCTCGAACGGCAACCCGTACATAATCGAGTCGACCGCGGTGATGTCCAGCAGGTAACAAACCGCCGAGTTCGCAGCTGAGCCTCGACCCTGACAGAGAATGCCGCGGCTACGGGCGAACTGCACGATCTCATGAACGATGAGAAAGTACCCCGGAAAGTCCTTCTGCTCGATGACGTCGAGTTCACGGGAGATACGCTCGGTAACCGATGCGTCGGCGTTTGGGTACCGGCGTGCCGCTCCCTGCCAGGTCAGTTCACGCAGCCAGCTCATCGGGGTGTGCCCATCCGGCACCTCCTGAAGCGGCAGGCCCGGCTTGACGCTGCGCAGCCGGAACGCGAGTTCGTGGGCAATCTCGACGGTGCGGGCGACGGCTCCGGGGTACCTCGCAAATCGGCGGGCCATCTCTGCCCCGCTTCGAAGATGTGCTGAACCGGATGCCGGTAGCCAGCCATCCAGATCGTCAAGACTTCGGCGTGCGCGCACGGCGGCAAGTGCTGAGGCGAGCGGGTGCTCGGCCGGGGTGGCATAGTGCGCAGCCATCGTCGCGATCACCGGTAAGCCCAGTTCATCGGCGAGCCCGGCCAACACGTCGTTGTGGGCCGTATCGAGCGGATTGCCGTGATCGAACAGTTCCACCACCACGTTGTCGGCGCCAAACAGACGCATGAGTTCGCGCAGTTCGCGACGGGCGCCCGTGTCGCCCTCAGAAACGAGAGCTTGTCGAACGGCGCCCTTGCGACATCCGCTCAAAATCAGCCAGGTTCCGTCTGCCGCCGATGCGAGATCGTCGAGCTCATAACTGGGCTTGCCTTTCTCGGCACCTGCAGCCAGCTGTGCCTGGGTGATGGCACCGGCAAGCCGGTGGTAGCCCTCCTCTTTGCGGGCGAGCACAAGCAGGTGAGTGCCCTCCGGGTCGGCTTCACCGTTTTGCGGCTTGCTCAGGCCGAGCGACAGCTCGGCGCCGAAGATCGTCTCCAGCTCGGGGTGCGCTTCGGCCGCTTCGGCCAGGTGAACGATGCCGTAGAGACCGTCGTGGTCGGTGAGGGCGAGTCCGGTCAGCCCCAGGCGAACGGCTTCCTCCACCAACTGTTCCGGTGAGGACGCGCCGTCGAGGAAGCTGAAGTTCGAGTGCGCGTGCAGTTCGGCATAGGACACCGTCGTTTCGGCCGGTGGCGCTTCGATCGGCACCGGCTCGTATGGCGAACGTTTGTGAGACCAGGCCGGACTGTCACCGCCGTCTGCACCCATCGGCGCATGCTCGGGGCGCGACAAATCGGTCAGGGTGCGTTCGAACTCTGACCATGACACGGGAGGGTTATGCCAGCCCATGAGCACTACTCCTCTGTCGCTGCTTAGTCATACCGAGCCTCGGCCCACCAGCCCGAGTCGTCGAGCACGAGCAGCCACGCCGCCCCCGAGTCGTCGACAATCTGAAATCGGTGCAGCCGCGTACCGCCGGCGTCCCACCAGCGTTCGACGACCGGCCAGGGTCCGGCCCAGGCGCTGACAGGAACCGGCGCCTTTCCCGGCGCCTGGAACTCGACGGGCACATCGGAGAGCTCACCGCGATCGTCGACGAGAAGGTTTCCACCGTGTGCGGCGTTCACGGCCACCCGCTGTCGCTCCGGAAACACGGTCGCCGGTGGCGGTCCGGGCAGCTTCCCCGGCCATGGCAACGACTGCGAGGCCTCGACCGCAGCCTCTCCCCCCGGCGGCAAATCTCCCCACGGAACGAGCACCCGCCGGTCGGACGGGTTTCGGCCGCCACCGATGCGCGCCGTCAACACTCCGGCGTGCCCGACCATCCCCTGCACTCGAGAGAGGCCGGAGTGAATGCGCTCGTCCGTGGCGCCACCGTATAACCCGGCTTCGTGGTTTCCCGCCGGGTCAACGCTTTCGGGCTCGACCCGCAGAGCCGAGATCGCACTGCTCAACCCGCTTTCGGCCAGCCCGGCCCCCTGCAGCTGCCAGCGCACCCGGTCGAGCACATCACCAGCGGTGAACCACCGCGGGTGCAGCCATGTGCGCGCGCGGGAGTCACCGCTCTCCGTGCGCACCTCAATACGGATGGCCGTTGCAACCAGGGACGACGCCTGCAGGCGTGCCACAAATTCGTCGGCTGCCGTCCGGAAGGCGAACGCCACCTGGTCCACCCGATCGAGCGGGGTCTCAAACTCCACGACACTCGAATGATCGGCCGGCGGCACGCGAGCATCAACATCGCTGGGGTCATAACCCGAGGCGAGCCGGTGGGCGAGCACCCCGTCCGGCCCGAAGCGGTCACGCACCTGCAGGATATCGAGCGCTGCGAAATCGCCGAGGGTATGAATGCCGAGTCGTACGAGCAACACGGCCAGCTCCGGTCGCTGGAGGAGGTCGACGCCAAACGGCGCGAGAAACTCCGGCGAACTGCCTACCGGAACGATGCGAATGGCATCAGTGCCCTGATCCGACCTCAGCTTCGCGGCCTGCTCAGCCGCGAACGGGCCGTCGGCGATTCCGACGCGCGCGTTTCGCACACCGACGTGCGCCAGGGTGTCGAGCAATGCCTGGGCCGCCTGCCGTTCACCGCCGTAGTACCGGCTCGGCCCGCGTGCTCGCATAACGCAGGTGCCCGGGCGAGAGAGCTGCACTCCGGGAACGATCTCCTCGACCGCAGCGATCACCGGCTCGAATGCCCGGTGGTCAAGCACGGGGTCATAGGGCACGGCGATCAGGTCGGTGCAGCGTGACTGTGCTTCGCGCACCCGCAGCCCGCGGCGGACACCGTCACGGCGAGCGGTCGGCGAACAGGCAAAAACCTCGCCACGCTCAATGAGCGCAAGCGGAGTATCGAGACCGAAATCATATTCGATTGCTGCGGCGTTTGTCGGCCAGTCAGGACACCAGAGCAACAACGTGCGCAGCGGCCCGGTCGTCATGACGCCGCCGCCGTCTCGTGACGGTCAGAGCGCACGGGAGGCACACCGGCCAGGCCAGCGGACCGAACCGTTTGCTCCGAGTCGGGCAGCCACATCTGCTTGCGCCTGGGCTTACCCGACAGCGTGCGACCGGTCACGGCAACGGTCACCCGCCGCGCCGCCAGGTAGCCATGGCCATCACCGAGACCCATCCACCGATCGTCAGTCACTCGCAGCGTCGCCTCACTCTGCGGCCAGTCACCGAGAGTGACGAGCGTCGAACCGCGCTGGCGCAATCGTGACCCCAGGCGAGACACTTCTGCAGGAGAAACGGATGCCGGTGGGCGCGTCATCACAACGGTCACCACGTCAGCAAGCGCCGCGGTGACCTGCAACCACTGGTCGCCCGGCTCGGGCACCAGAACGAGTCGGTCGAGGTCGATACCCGCCGCTGCCGCGGCTTCGACGCCGAGCGATGGCACACCAACGACCCCGCACCACGCCCCGGCCGCACTGGGACCGGCGAGCATCGCCAGTGCCAGGGTGGTCGACTCGAGCACCGAATACACCACACCAGCACGGAGCACCCCACCCGGCAGCAGCTCGGCCACCCCGGGCGATGTCGGTAGCCCGTGCGAATCTATTCGAGTGGTTTGCATTCCTCGAATGCGGGCCTGCAGTTCAGCAACCTGGCTCGCCACAGCGCTCGGACCCGCGGCGAAATCCGGGGTTCGCGGGGGTGCAACGGCCAGGGACATGGGTTAATACTCGAATACATCTTCGATAAAGTCAATCGGGTCGAACACCCCGGGAGAGTCGTTTCGAATGTCGTCGTTGCACTCTTTCCGGGCGGCTGGTTTCCCTTTCCTGCGGGTCCACACAACTCCCGCTGTCATACTGAACGTCGATCGCCACTCGACGGGGATCTGCGAATTGAGACCCATGTCCGAACGGACGAACGACAGAACGACGACCGTCGAACCCACCCGGATCACCTGGTCAGATCACGGCACCGTCCGATCCGAACTCTGGCGCTCCGAGAGCGGATGGCCAGCACCAACCACCGTTGTGACCGGGAACGAGTCGTTGACGGCCACGGCCGCCCTTCGACTGGCCGCACTCGGAACCGCTGTGCTGTGGACCGGCGACTTCCACGCCGCCAAACAGCTTCTCGTCGCCATGGGCAAGCGCCTCGGCACGACCGGCCGACCCAGAAACGACGACATCACCGCAGCCTTCCTCCGCTCACGTGACGATGCCCTTCGCCGGTCGACACTGCTCGGAATGCTTCTCGTTCCCATCGATGCGGATGGCACCATCCCCCTGCGCCGCTCCCCCGACGTTTCACGCGCAACGGCCAACGCCTGGGGCACCACAACCGAGGCATCCGTGGTCTCGCTTCGCGAGCTGCTCGGTGTTCTCGGGGCAGAGGGATGGCGAACGCGCGGCGTCCTGGTTCCGGCGCTCGATGCCATGATCCATCCGCACTACGGTGTTTTCTCCCCGGTTCGGGGTGAGTATCTCGACCTGGTGGCGGCAGCGCCCATTCCGCCCAACGCCTCCGTCGCTTTCGATATCGGAACGGGAACCGGCGTTCTGTCCGCGCTTCTCGCCCACCGGGGCATCCGCTCCATTTCTGCCACCGACCAGGACGACCGCGCCATTGCCTGCGCGACGGAGAACCTCGCCCGACTCGGTTTCGCCGATGTCGTCACCGTTGAAAATATCGACCTCTTTCCGGACGGCCGCGCCGATGTCATCGTCTGCAATCCGCCGTGGATTCCCGCAACACCCAAGGTGGCAACCGATTACGCCGTTTACGATCACGACGGACAAATGTTGGCTGGTTTTCTCTCCGGCCTCGCCGAGCATCTGACCCCGAGCGGCGAGGGGTGGCTGGTGATCTCCGACATTGCCGAACGATTGGGCCTGCGCTCACGCGGGAGTCTCCTCGACGCCATTGAGGATGCCGGCCTTGTCGTTCTTGCCCGGATGGATACCCGCCCGACACACGCCCGCGCCTCAGACCCGACAGACCCACTGCACTCCGCACGAGCGGCCGAGGTCACGTCGCTCTGGCGGCTGGGGTGCTCGACGTAGCCCACTCGGCGTTACACTGGCCGGATGAATTCTTCACTCGCGACGCCCTCGGGACATGGGGAGGTTGCCGGCGTTCTCTTCGCCGGCTCGAGGTAGCGATTTTCTCTCGCTGATTCCTCGCTCTTCGCGACCGTTCATTGATGCGCTGTCGTGCGCCATGAACCCTGTACCGGCGGATCCCGCCCGATTTCGAGCCTCGCGGCTCTTGTTCAGAGAAGAAACATGCTTCCCCTCACTGAAAAAGACATCACTACCTCCTTTATCAACGCCTCTCGCAGCCAGGTCAGTGACCTCTCCCTGCCGACGGACTTCGATTCCCTCGACTGGGACAACCTCGACTTCCTGGGCTGGCGTGACCGTAAGTTCCCGCGCCGGGGCTACGTGTTCGTGCAACGGGAGGACGGCCCGGCCGGCATCCTCCTCCAGCAGGCCGAGGCACGCCCGCGCGCCCGAGTACTGTGCTCCTGGTGCCAGGACATCACCCTCGAAGACGACGTCGTGTTTTACGGTGTTCGTCGAGCGGGCAAGGCCGGCCGCAACGGAAACACCATTGGAACCCTCGTCTGCGCCGACTTCGGCTGCTCACGTAACGCGCGCAAATTGCCAGCCGTTGCCTACCTCGGCTTCGACGTTGAGGCGGCGCGCGACAAGCAGGTCAGTACCCTTCAGGAGCGGGTGCAGCGCTTCGTGCTCGAGGTCCACACCGGCGAGTAACACAGGGCGGTTAGACCGGTGCAAACCCGTCGGCGCGTACACCCCAACTGACCTCCCAGGTCTCGCCGGGAGCGAGCCAGTGCAGGTCCTGCCCCGAGTTGAGCGCGTCGGCGGGTGCTGTCATCGGTTCGATCGCGACGGTCTTCGACTGGCCCGGGTACTTGTCGGTCGTGAACACCTGCCAGTACTTCACGTTCTCGTCGCCCCACACCGTGACCGAGCGACCGTCGGGCGCCGTCACCGAGTGCTCGGACACACCGTCGATGATCACCGCCCCGCCGAACCCGTCGTCAACGCTGAGGTCGCCGAGGCGCACCCCGTTCCGCAGGTCGTACGGGGTGCCGTCGACGGGCACTTCGGCCACCGGAAGGGAGCGCTCGTCGGCCTCAAAGTGCGTGGTGACGTTGACGGTGACCGTGAGGTCTTCGGGCTCAACGTCACCGATGGTGAAGAACGGGTGCGCTCCCACCGCGAGCGGCGCTGCGGCGTCCGACCTGTTGGTGACGGCGATCGTCGCTTCAATGCCGGCGTCGACCAGGTGATACGTGACGGCGACGTCGAGCATGAACGGGTATCCGTTTTGCGGAAACACTCGCGCCTCCAGCCGCAGCCTCGACTCGGTGCGCTCGGCAACGGAGTACGAGCTGAACCGCAGCAGCCCGTGGCTCGCGTTGTGCTTCTTCGGCTCGGTGAGTGGAAGCTGTTGCGGTTCACCGTTCAGCACCCACTGGCCGTCGCGCACCCGGTTGGTCCACGGCACGAAGATGATTCCGCTGCCGAGCGGTCGCTGCACCCCGGCGTCATACGGCGGCATGATGTCGATGCCGTGAACGCTCAATCGGCGGATGCCTGCGGCCACCTCCGTGATGGTGGCCTCAACAGCACCTCCTGACGACGTGTCGAGCCTGAGCTCGAACTGCTCACCGGTCACTGCGGTCATGACTGCACTCCTCGTTATCGTGTGGCAAAAGCGTAGCCGCCACCCGGCGGCGCGTCACGCGATGACAACCTCAACACCGCCGGCGGCCAGGTCGGCCAGCACCGTGGCATCCGCCCCCTCATTGGTGAGCAGGACATCGACGGATTCGATGCCGCAAACCGAACCCAGGCTCACCTGGCCCAGCTTCGAGGCGTCGGCCAGTACGACCACGCGATCGGCGGACGACACCATCAGTTGCTTCACCTCGGCCTCGGGGAGGTTGACGTTGGTCACTCCGGCCACCGCGTCAACACCGTTGCAACCGATGAACGCGATGTCGGCGTGCACCTGCTCGAGCACGGTTCGAGCAAGCGGGTGCACGAGTGAGTGCTGCAGCGGGCGCAGCGCTCCGCCCGTGACGATGATCGTGAACCGCGGAATCTGGGCTTCAAGCTCGAGGGCGATGTTGAGGCCGTTGGTGATGATGACGAGGTCTTCGAGGTCGGCACGGTCGGCGAGCGCCTGCGCAACGGCGAGCGCCGTCGTGCCCACATCGAGCAGGACGCTCTGCCCCGAGGAGACGAGGGCGGCCGCGCGGCTTCCGATCGCCTGTTTCGCCAGAGCGGATGCTTCCAGTGACGTTTCGAAGCTCGCTTCGCGAACGCGCTGGCCGCGCGGCACCGCGCCTCCGTGCACCCGCCGAATGGCGTTGCCGTCGTCGAGCGCGGCCAGGTCGCTACGCACGGTGACCTCGCTGACCCCGAAGGTCTCGCTGAGGTCGGAGACCTTGAGGAACCCGCGTGCCGCGATGAGGTCGGCCATGCGTTCCCGCCGCACGACGGCCGGCATGGCATCGCCCTGCCCCCGCGCGGGTGCCAGCGGAAAATCGGTCATGCGCTCATCTTCAGTTAGTTTCGTTTGGTTGTCAATGTGTCGAACGAAGCCTAGAATTGCTTGCACTTGTGAAAGTCGGGTGTGCGGAAGGCCAACCTATGAACTCCATTACCTCGCAGTCCCACGTCCTCGCGGACGGGCGCGAAATCATCTACTTCGACGACGCTGACACAACGCTCGCTCCCGAGCGCTCGGCGGACATGCGTGACCTGCCCGATCGCCCCGCGACAGCGAGCATGCGCCAGGACCCACTGACCGGCGAGTGGATTTCCATCGCCGCCGCCCGGCAAAGCCGTGTCTTCCTCCCGCCGGCTCACCTCGATCCACTCGCGCCGCAGACCGAGACCAACCCGTCTGAAGTTCCGAGCAATTACGACGTTGCCGTGTTTGAGAACCGCTCGCCGTCGTTCGGGCCGCTACTCGAGGACGAGAACGCGCCACGCGGGCTCGACGACCTCACCGAAGTGGGCATTGGCCGCACCCGTACCTCGGTCGGTCGGTGCGAAGTGGTCTGTTTCAGCCCCGAGCACGAGGGATCGTTCGGCTCGCTCAGCCGTTCACGCGCCCGCACGGTGATCGAGGCGTGGGCCTCCCGCACAGCCGCGCTGAGCGCGATGCCCGGCATCGAGCAGGTCTTCCCGTTTGAGAACCGGGGCATCGAAATCGGTGTGACGCTGCGCCACCCCCACGGCCAGATTTATTCGTACCCGTACGTCACGCCGCGAACGCAGCGGCTCATGGCATCCGTTGAAAAATACGGTCCAACGCTGTTTGCCGACATTCTGGCGAGCGAGCAGGCTGGCGAACGCGTCGTCGTGACGGGGGAGCACTGGACCGCGTTCGTGCCGTTCGCGGCGCGCTGGCCCGTTGAGGTGCACATGCTGCCGCATCGCCAGGTCGCCGACTTCGCGGGCACGACCGACGAGGAACGCGACGAGCTCGCGGTGCTCTACCTGCGACTGCTGCGCGGCATCGACCGGCTCTACGACACCCAGACCCCCTACATCGCCGCATGGCACCAGGCGCCGGTGAACGTGGGCCGCGACGAGATTCGGCTCATGCTGCAGCTGACATCTCCCCGGCGTGCGTCTGACAAACTCAAGTATCTGGCCGGATCTGAAGCAGCCATGGGCGCCTGGATCGGCGATATTCCGCCTGAGCAGACCGCAGAACGCGTGCGTGAGGCGATCGCTCTCGCCGACAAGGAGACCCCCGTATGACCAACCTCATCGAACTCGCCGACCGCGCGACCGCCGGATTCGCGGCCCGCTTCGAGGGCGCAGAACCTGCGGGAGTGTGGCAGGCGCCCGGCCGCGTGAACCTCATCGGCGAGCACACCGACTACAACGACGGATTCGTGTTTCCGTTCGCCATCGACCGGGCGACCGTCGTGGCACTGGCTCCTCGCGCCGACCGCACCGTTCGGGTCACCTCGGCGTTCAGCGACGAGATCGTGACCGTCATCCTCGATGACATCACCCCCGGTTCGCTCTCGGACTGGTCGGCGTACCCGCTCGGGGTGGTCTGGGCACTCGGTGAATTCGGTGCAGACCTCGCTGCAGCGACGGGGTTCGACGCGTTCATCGACTCGGACGTTCCCATCGGCGCTGGCCTCTCGTCGTCGGCCGCCATCGAGTGTGCGGTCGCCGTCGCGCTCAACGACACCTGGCAGCTCGGGTTTTCGCGCGAGACCTTGGCCAAGGTGGGCCAGCTCGCCGAGAACAAGGCGGTCGGAGCACCCACCGGCATCATGGATCAGTCTGCATCGCTGCTCGGCAAGAAAGACGCCGCAGTGTTCCTCGATTGCCGCAGCCTCGATGCTGAGGTGATCAACCTCGGGTTCGAAGCGGCCGGCCTCGTGCTGCTCGTGATGAACACGCGGGTCTCACATGCCCACGCTACCGGCGGTTATGCCGCTCGACGCGCCTCCTGCGAACGCGGTGCCGCCGAGATGAGTGTCTCGTCACTGCGCGATCTCGACGTCGACGACCTGCCACGGGCGGCCGAGGTGCTCGACGACGAAACGCTGCGCCGGGTGCGGCACATCCTGACGGAGAACCGTCGGGTGCTCGACACGGTGCGCACGTTGCGCCTCGAGGGCCCGACGGCGATCGGCGACCTGCTGGTGGCGTCACACGCCTCGATGCGGGATGACTTCGAGATCTCGGTACCCGAACTCGACCTCGCCGTTGAGACCGCCCTGGCGTCAGGCGCGATCGGTGCCCGGATGACCGGTGGCGGCTTCGGTGGCGCGGCGATCGCGCTGGTGCGTACCGCAGACCTCGATTCGGTGTCGGATGCTGTCCGTCGCGCATTCACGGACGCCGCGTTCCGCGAACCGGAACTGTTCACCGTGACAGCGGCCGACGGAGCGGGCCGACTGCGCTAGCTTTCAGCGGTGGGCTCGACCGCTAGTGGAGTGCCACCGGTCAACCGAACCAGCTCGTCAAAGGTGGTCGGGAAGACGGTGTGCGGATGGCCGGCGGCTGCCCACACCTCGGGATAGTTGGCCAAAGCCGTATCCACGAATGTGCGGACGGGCTGGGGATGTCCGACCGGAGCTACTCCCCCAATCACCTGCCCCGTCGCGGATCGGACGGTCGCGGCATCCGCTCGCTTCAAAGTGCCGCCGAGCTGGGCACCGAGCCATCCGGTGTCAACCCGGTGCGATCCCGAGGTGAGCACGAGCACGGGCTCGCCGTCGAGGGTGAAGATGAGCGAGTTGGCGATCGCGCCGACGTCGACGCCGAGCGCCTCTGCGGCGTGCACAGCGGTCGGGGTGGCGTCCTCGAACCAGCGCACGTCTCCGCCGATACCGCCGGCGCGCAACTGCTCGAGCACTCGAGCGACGGAGGGGTGGCTGGGCTCACTGTCGGTCATGCGGACGATCCTAGCGAAGCGCCGAAAAACGGGCCGGTCGGTTGTCGCTCGTCCCGCTACGAAACGTCCGGAACGGCTGCTCCTGGTCGAATGAGCAGCCCTTCCGGACGTTGTGAAGTGCTGCTGATTACGGGTTCAGTCGCTCAGCCGTGTCAACGACGTTAGTGAGCAGCTGCACCCGGGTCATCGGCCCGATTCCGCCGGGGTTCGGCGAGATCCACGAGGCAATCTCAGCGACGGCAGGGTCGACATCTCCGACGACGCGGCTCTTACCGGTCTCCGGATCAGTTTCACGACTCACGCCAACATCGAGGACAATGGCGCCAGGCTTCACAGCTGAAGCCTTCACAATGCCCGGAACGCCTGCGGCCGCCACGATGATGTCGGCTGTGCGCAGCAGGTCGTCGAGTCCGACCGTGCCGGTGTGGGTCAGGGTGACCGTGGCGTTGTATTCGCGCCGCGTCAGCAGGGGGCCGATAGCGCGCCCCACCGTGACACCACGGCCCACAACGACGACGTGCTTGCCCGCGAGGTCGATGCCGTGCCGCTGCATCAGCTCGATTGCTCCGCGTGGCGTGCACGGGAGCGGGGTCGAGATGGGCCGGTTGACGTTGAGGATCAGGCGGCCGAGGTTCGTGGGGTGAAGGCCGTCGGCGTCCTTTTCCGGGTCGACCCGCTCGAGGATCGCGTCGGTGTCGAGGTGAGCCGGCAGCGGCAACTGAACGATGTATCCGGTGCACGCGGGGTCAGCGTTGAGTTCGTCGAGGACAGACTCGAGCTCCTTCTGCGTGATGGTCTCGGGCAGGTCCCGTCGGATCGAGTCGATGCCGACCTCAGCACAATCGCGATGTTTGCCCGCGACGTACCACTGTGAACCGGGGTCGGAACCGACGAGCACGGTACCGAGCCCCGGAACGATGCCGCGTTCCCGGAGTGCCGCGACCCGTTCTTTCAGCTCCGCTTTGATGACTGATGAGACGGCCTTGCCGTCGAGAATCTGTGCCGTCATTACTGGGCGAGACCCGGGTACAGCGGGAACGCCTCGGTCAGGGTCGACACCCGGGCACGAAGAGCCTCGATGTCAGCACCCGGCATCAGGGCAGCAGCGATGACATCGGAGACCTCGGTGAACTCGGCGTCGCCGAATCCGCGCGTTGCCAATGCCGGGGTACCAATGCGGAGACCCGAGGTGACCATCGGCGGACGGGGGTCGAACGGAACCGAGTTGCGGTTCACCGTGATGCCGACCTCGTGCAGGGCATCTTCTGCCTGCTGCCCATTGATCTCAGAGTTGCGCAGGTCGGCCAGGACGAGGTGCACGTCCGTGCCTCCGGTGAGAACGTCAATGCCGGCAGACCGCGAGTCCTCAGCTGTGAGACGCTCGGCCAGGATGCGGGCACCACGGAGAGTGCGCTCCTGACGGTCCTTGAACTCCGGCTGCGCGGCGAGAAGGAAGGCGGTGGCCTTCGCCGCGATGACGTGCATGAGCGGTCCACCCTGCTGGCCGGGGAAGACGTTCGAATTGAGCTTTTTGGCGAGCTCCATGTCACGGCTGAGGATGAATCCCGACCGCGGACCGGCGAGCGTCTTGTGCACGGTCGACGACACGACATCGGCGAAGGGAACCGGAGACGGGTGCAGGCCTGCGGCGACCAGCCCGGCAAAGTGGGCCATGTCGACCCAGAGCTTCGCGCCGACCTCATCGGCGATGGCACGGAAGGCGGCGAAGTCGAGCTGGCGCGGGTAGGCCGACCAGCCAGCGATGATGACCTGCGGCTTGTGCTCGAGTGCCTTCTCCCGAACGACGTTCATGTCGACGAGGAAAGTCTCGGGGTCAACACCGTAGGACACAGCGTTGTAGAGCTTGCCGGAGAAGTTGAGCTTCATGCCATGGGTGAGGTGTCCACCATGTGCCAGCTCGAGGCCGAGGATGGTGTCACCGGGGGTCGCGATCGCCGAGAGGACTGCTGCGTTGGCGCTCGCGCCCGAGTGCGGCTGCACGTTGGCAAACTCAGCGCCGAACAGGCTCTTAGCGCGCTCAATGGCGAGCGACTCTGCCACGTCGACATACTCGCAGCCACCGTAGTAGCGACGTCCGGGGTAGCCCTCGGCGTACTTGTTGGTGAGCACGCTGCCCTGCGACTGCAGGACGGAGACCGGAACGAAGTTCTCGCTCGCGATCATCTCGAGGTAATTGCGCTGGCGGCCAAGCTCGTTCTCGAGAACGGCAGCAATTTCGGGATCGACCTCAGAGAGAGGCGCGTTGAAGGTGGAAGACAAACTGGCTCCTTAAGACAGCGGCGGACAAAAGAGGTAATCCGTATCGACCCAGGCGTTCGGCCGAATCCGTGTCAGTCGCTCCCTGATGGTGACCATCCAAATCCCAACTCAAACCGGGAGCTCAGAAGTCTCTTGGTTCGTGCGAGGAATTTTTACGCCAGTTACGACACGGCAATGGTATCAGGGGACGTGCCGCTTCAGGCTCGTCGGATATCGCGCCGCTGACTACAGTGGTCAGATGCCAACGTCGACAGGAAGACTTCCGGAAGATACCCGCCCCGAACCCACGAACGGGGCAACCGAGAGAGAAACCCTCGAGAGCTTCCTCGAGGTGAATCGGGCCACCATTGTCTACAAGGCGACCGGTCTCAGCGACGACGACGCCGCAAAACGACTGTTGCCCTCCGAGACGTCGGTCTCCGGCTTGATCCGTCACCTCGCGGATGTGGAGCGTTCCTGGTTCCGCGATGACCTCGCCGGGGAAACCAGCGTGCCGACCCGGTGGAGCGACGACGATCCTGATGCGGAGTTCCGGGTCACAGCCGGAGACCGCCTGGCCGACATCATCGCGGACTACGAGCGCGCGTGCGACGAATCACGTCACGTCGCTGCCAATTTCCACCTCAACGACCGCGGTGTCCACAACGCCAACGTGACGCTGCGCTGGATCCTCGTGCACATGATCGAAGAGACGGCACGCCATTGCGGCCACATCGACATTTTGCGCGAGATGCTTGACGGAGCCACCGGCGAATAGCATTCGACAACGTTCACAGGGCGACAGAAACGGACCGCAGATGAGACACCCCGGCAGCGTCATCCCGTTACCGACCGAACAACACGTCCCGCCAGGCGCTCCACCGTTTGTGCTGACCAGCGCGTCACGAATTCTTGCAACGGATGCGTCGGCGCCCGTTGCGACGTATCTCGCCTCGGTCTTGCGGCGGTCGACCGGATTCGCACTGCCCGTCGAAACGGCTCTCGAAGCGCGCCCGGCCCCCGCCGGCACAAACGCCGGCCACGACATCACCCTGCACCTCGACCTCGACGACATCGCCGGGGTCGGCGCGGAGGGGTACCGTCTGGAAACCTCCGAACGGGGATGCGTCATCACGGCGACCACGAACGCCGGACTGTTCTACGGCATCCAATCGCTTCGTCAACTGTTCCCGCCGGATCTCGAAGAGCACTCCGTGCGTTCCGCCGCGTGGGAAGCCATCGCAACATCGATCACCGACCGGCCGCGCTTCTCCTATCGCGGAGCCATGCTCGACGTGGCACGACACTTTTTTGATGCCACTGAGGTCTGTGCTTTCCTTGACCGCATCGCGCTGTTCAAGATCAACGTGCTGCACCTGCACCTCACCGACGATCAGGGATGGCGCATTTCGATCGACGGTCGACCGGAACTCACCGATGTTGGCGGCTCCAGCGAGGTCGACGGTGGACCCGGCGGCTTCTACACACGCGAAGACTTCACTCGGATTGTGGAGCACGCGGCGGCGCAGTTCATCACCATCGTTCCTGAGATAGATCTGCCCGGGCACACCAACGCAGCACTCGCGTCGCTCCCCGAGCTGAATCCGAGCGGGACCGCTCCGGATTCGTATGTCGGGACGGAGGTCGGATTTTCGAGCCTGGACACGCACAGCGACGCCACGTGGGCGTTCCTGGGCGATGTCATTCGCGACGTTGCCGCGCAATCTCCCGGACCCTGGCTGCACTTCGGAGGCGACGAGTCACACGCGACGCCCCCCGACGACTACCGGGAGTTCGTCGGTCGCGCCAGCCGGCTCGTTGCCGAGCACGGCAAGGTCCCGATCGCTTGGCACGAGGCCGGAATTAGCTCGGACCTCGCGCCAGGAACCATCGGCCAGTACTGGAGTTACCGCGTCCCGCAGGACGACTCCGCCGACCGTGCGCTGTCGTTCGTGCGGCAGGGGGGCTCCCTCATCCTCTCCCCCGCCGACGTGGCTTACCTCGACATGACCTACGACGACGACAGCCCGATCGGACTGTCCTGGGCCGACGGGCCGACCTCTGTGCGTGAGTCCTACGAATGGGAACCTACGACGATTCTCCCCGAGGCGGCAAGCGCCATCCTCGGTGTCGAAGCACCGCTCTGGACCGAGACAGTGAGGTCTCGTGCCGATATCGACTACCTCGTCTTCCCGCGCCTTGCCGCTGTCGCTGAAATCGCGTGGTCCGTTGTGCCCGATGCGTCTGAGCGGCGCACCTGGGAAGACTTCTCGATCCGCCTCGAGGCATTCGCGTCGCGGTTCCGAGCACTCGGGATCCGACCGGGCGGCCCGGCTGTCGACTAACCGCCATGTCCTTGCGCTCGACCTCGATCTGATCGATACTGATTGGAAGATGGTTTTATGATCATTCTCAATCACTCTGAACACCTGGAGCTTCCGTGGACACTTCCGCAGCTGGCGCAAACATGGCCGAAGAACTCGCGAGCCAGCCCGACGTCTGGGCGCGCGCCGCGGAACTGAGTCACGAGCCGAAGCTCCTTCCGCAAGCGGGCGCCCGCGTCGCGGTTATTGGCTGCGGAACGTCATGGTTCATGGCGCAGTCGTATGCGGCACTGCGCGAGCGCGCTGGTGGCGGACTGACGGATGCCTTCGCAGCGTCGGAAGCTTTCATTGATCGTCAGTACGACGCAATCGTTGCCATCACTCGCTCGGGTACGACGTCGGAAGTGCTGGAACTCCTCGCCGCCGTAAACGGGCGAATTCGAACGGTTGGCATCGTCGGTGACACGTCGAGCCCCCTCGTCGACGCGGCGGATGACATCATCGCGCTCCCCTTCGCCGACGAGAAGAGCGTCGTGCAGACCCGGTTCGCCACCACAGCGCTGACGTTCCTCCGCGCATCCACCGGCGCCGACGTTTCCCAGTCGATCGCCGACGCGAGAACGGCCCTCGCCGCAGACCTTCCCGATGAACTGGTCAGCGCCGAGCAGATCACCTACCTCGGCCGGGGCTGGACTGTGGGTCTCGCTCACGAAGCCGCTCTCAAAATGCGCGAGTCGTCGCAGGCATGGACCGAGTCCTACCCCGCCATGGAGTACCGGCACGGGCCACTCGCCATCGCCGCGCCCGGCCGGGCCGTCTGGGCGTTCGGCGAAGTGCCGAGTGGCCTCGACGATCAGGTCGCCGCAACCGGGGCACACTTCGAGCACTCAGACCTCGACCCGCTCGCCGACCTCGTCCGCGCCCATCGCGTTGCGCTCGAGCGTTCACTCCGGGCTGGCCTCAACCCCGATCTTCCCCGCAACCTCACTCGCTCGGTCATCCTCGACGCATGAGCACACCGGTCACGCCGCTCGGACCGGGACCCGCCGTCCTCGCCTTTGACGTTGGCGGCACCGACACCAAAGCAACACTGGTCGACCAGTCCGGTGCCCTGCTCGACACCGTTCGTGTTCCGACCCCGCTCTCCACCGACGGAACCGGAAATGGCGTCCTCGCCCGGATCCAGTCGCTCGCCGCCGAATTTCGTACTGCCCATCCCACCGTCGAGATTCGCGCAGCCGGACTCATCGTTCCCGGCCTCGTCGATGACGAGCTCGGCGTCGGGGTGTTCTCGGAGAACATCGGTTGGGAAAACGTCCCTTTCCGAGATCTTGCCTCCGCACGGCTCGGCCTCCCGGTCTACTTCACGCACGACGTGCGAGCCGCCGGCGCCGCCGAATATGCACTCGGCAGAGCCGGTCAGTATTCGAGCGTTCTTGTGGTCGTCATCGGCACCGGAATTGCGGGGGCCGTCTTTATCGACGGCCGCGCATACTCCGCTCACGGCTACGCCGGCGAAATTGGTCACTCCGTTGTCGACCCGGGCGGCGTCGAGTGTGCCTGCGGCGGCCGCGGCTGCCTCGAAGCGATCGGATCCGCCGGCGCGATCAGCCGCCTCTATCGAGCCGCCCTCGACGACATCGAATCCGTCGGCACCGCGATTGGTGCCCGTGAAGTCCTCGAGCGGGCGCAGGCCGGCGACCTGCTCGCTCAAAAGGTCTGGACGACCGCCACGGATGCTATCGGCCAGGTGCTCGCACAGAGCGTCGCTCTGCTCGCTCCGGAAGCCATCGTCCTCGGCGGCGGCCTCGCCCAGGCCGGCGACGCCCTGTTCGTTCCGGTCGAAGCTCGAATGAACTCCTTCCTCACTTTCCACCGCCGCCCGGTTCTGCTCCCCGCGACCGTCGGAGAGAACGCCGGCCTCGTTGGTGCCGCACTCGGCGCCCGCTCTCTGATCAGCCCCACGGTGGCGTCGTGATCGTCGTCGTCACGCCCAATCCGGCGATCGACATCACCCTCACGGTCGATCGCCTCGAGCCCGGGCACACCCACCGCGTCACTCCTGGCGTCCATCGCGCCGGCGGCAAAGGCATCAACGTCGCTCGCGTTCTCACCATCATGGGAGCGGATGCTGTCGCCATCGCTCCGGTCGGATCCTCCGACCGCGCGTGGTTCGCTGCTGATCTCAACGGAATACCGGTAGATTTTCTCGACGTTCCCGGCTCGGTCCGGCAGTCAACGGCGGTGGTGGAGCCGCACCAGACGACGGTCTTCAATGAGACCGGAACGGCTCTCGACGACGCCGTCTGGGAGGAACTCCTCGTGCGCGTCGCAGCCCGGCTCGATAGCGCTGATTGCCTGGTCATTTCCGGCAGCGTCCCACCCGGCTGCTCGCCGGCCCTGTACGGGAACCTGGTTGCCCTCGGGCGTGATCGGGAAATTCCGGTGGTCGCTGACGCGACCGGTTCCGCCCTGCGTTTCGCGGCTGAAGCCGGAGCCACCGTGCTGAAACCGAACGCGGCAGAACTGACCGAAACCACCGGAGAGACCGACCCGGTGGCCGGGGCCCGCGCCCTGCAGGCACGTGGCGCCGGCCTCATTCTGGTGTCGCTCGGTGAGGACGGCATGATCGCGGTTCCGCGCGACCAACGCGACCCGCTCTGGTCGGCACACCTCGGCCGGGTGCTGTCAGGGAACCCCACCGGAGCGGGCGACGCCGCTGTCGCCGCCATAGCGTCGGCGCTCGCGACAGGAACCACACCCGTAGACACGCGGACCCTTCTCAGCCGCGCCACCGCGTGGTCAGCCGCGGCCGTTCTCGAGCCGCTCGCCGGCAGCGTGCACCCCACGCGCGTTGCGGAACTCGAGGCTGAACTCGAGATCACTGTCACACCACGCGAGGACCTCTCATGACTCTCTCCGCCACTCGGGCACTGGTTGACCAGGCCTACCGCTCAGGCACCGGGATCGGAGCGTTCAACGTGGTGTCCCTTGAGACCGCCGAAGGCCTCGTGTCCGCCAGCGAACACGCCGGGCTTCCCGTCATCCTGCAGATCTCCGAAAACTGCGCGCGCTACCACGGCTCGCTGGCCCCACTCGCGAAAGCCGTACTTCACCTCGCCGAGCACGCCGCCACGCCGATCTCCCTCCACCTCGACCACGCCGAGGATGAAGCGCTGGCGTTCGAGGCCATCGATCTCGGCTTCAGCTCCGTGATGTACGACGGAGCCCGGTTGCCGTACGCCGAGAACGTCGCTGCGACCCGACGCGTCGCCGGGGCCGCCCACGCCGCCGACGTGTACGTCGAAGCCGAGCTCGGCACGGTCGGTGGCAAGGATGGCCCGCACGCTCCAGGTGTGCGTACCGATCCGGACGAAGCCCGATCCTTCGTGGCGAACACCGGAGTCGATGCTCTCGCCGTCGCTGTGGGGTCATCACACGCCATGACCGACCGCGTTGCAGCGCTCGACCTTGGCCTCATCGCGACACTTCGGGCCGCCGTGCCGGTTCCGCTCGTGTTGCACGGCTCGTCCGGGGTCACCGACGCCCACCTTGTCGCGGCGATTGCCGCAGGAATGACGAAGGTCAACGTGTCGACCCACCTCAACGGGTTCTACACCCGAGCGGCCCGAGAGGTCCTCGATCGCGACCCGGGCATCGTTGACCCGCGGAAGTATCTCTCACCGGCTCGCGACGCACTGGAAGCGGAGGCCGCACGGCTCCTCACGCTCTTTGCCCAGAGCGCGGAAGGCGACGTGCGATGAACCGGGATGAACGTCTTACGGCAATACTCGATCTCCTCGCGGAAAACGGATCCGTTGAGGTGGATGACCTCATCGCGAGCCTCGGCGTCTCCCCGGCGACGGCACGGCGCGACCTCGACACGCTCGCTCGCCAACAGCTCCTCACTCGGACCCGCGGAGGGGCGGTCCGCAACTCGGTCGCGTACGATCTTCCGATTCGCTACCGACACGAGTCGAACGCCGACGCCAAGCAGCGGATCGCCCACGCAGCGAGCGCACTCGTGCACCGAGGAAGCGTCGTCGGCCTCTGCGGAGGCACAACGGCAACAGCGATCGCGACAGTGCTCTCGACCCGAACCGACCTGATGGAGCCCTCCCCCGAGCCGAGCCTCACCGTCGTTACCAACGCGGTCAACATTGCGGCTCAACTCGCCGTGCGCCCACAGTTCAAGGTTGTCGTCACGGGCGGCGTCGTTCACCCCCGGTCCTATGAACTGGTCGGCCCGTACAGCGACGCCGTGCTCTCCGGCATTGCCCTCGACCTCGCCTTCATCGGAGTGAACGCCATCGATCCGGTGCACGGCGCGTCGGTGAACGACGAAGCCGAGGCGCACGTCAACCGACTCATGGCTACGCGCGCGACCCGCGCCATCGTGGTCGCCGACTCCGCCAAAATCGGGGAACGTGCTTTCGCTCGCATCGGCAGTGACGATGTTTTCTCGGCGTTCATCACCGACGCCGGCATCTCAGACGACCAGCGGCGTTCATTCACCGACGCGGGCATCGACGTTATCGTTGCCTCGTGACCGGAAACACCTCCGCGGCCCCGCCCGCTCCCCTTGACCTGATCATCCACTCCTCACGACTGGTCTCGGGCGGCAGTGTCACTTCTGACGCCTTCGTAGCGTTCACCGGCGACACGGTGGCACTGGTCGGATCCGGTACGGCCTGGCGCGAACTCGACGCCGTCGAAACCGTTGACGCCTCCGGCCTCACCCTGACACCGGGCTTCATTGACATTCACGGCCACGGCGGCAACGCGCATTCTTTCGATGACGGAGCCGACAGCATCCGTTCTGCCCTTCGCGTCCACCGTGCTCACGGCACGACCCGCTCCGTGCTTTCCCTCGTCACAGCATCGGTCGACACTCTCGTCGACCGGGTGAGGATCATCGCCGACCTCGCCGACAGTGACCCGACGATCCTCGGCTCACACCTCGAGGGGCCTTTCCTCGACGTCGGCCACCAGGGCGCGCATGATCCCGAATTGTTGCGTGCGCCCGACAGCGAGAGCATCGAGCGTCTCGTCGCGGCCGCCCGCGGCACGCTGCGGCAGGTGACGCTTGCTCCGGAACTTCCGGGGGGCCTCGAGGCACTGCACCAGTTCGTGGACGCGGGTGTTGTAGTGGGTATTGGGCACACCAATACCGACTTCGCCGGAGCGTGTGACGCGTTCACCGCCGGAGCGAGCATACTCACGCACGCCTTCAACGCCATGAACGGCATTCATCATCGGTCGCCGGGCCCCGTGGCGGCTGCGATCGCGACGAACTCGGTGACCCTCGAGATCATCAACGACGGCGTGCACGTGCACCCGGAGGTTGTTCGACTGGCCTTCGCTGCTGCTCCCGGCCGCATCGCGTTAATTACGGATGCCATGGCCGCTGCTGGATCGGACGACGGCACGTACCAGCTCGGGTCGTTGTCAGTCACCGTCACAGACGGTGTCGCCCGGCTGACGGAGGGTAACTCGATTGCCGGGTCCACACTGACGCTGGACGAAGCCCTGCGGCGAGCGGTTCGTGACGTTGGGCTGACTCTCGTCGACAGCGTGACCGCGCTGACCAGCACGCCGGCACGGGCCATCGGCCGGGCTGACGATCTTGGCCAGTTGGCGCCGGGGTTCGGCGCGGACGCCGTTCTCCTCGACGACGACCTTCGCGTGCGATCGGTCTGGGCAGCGGGGGTGCTCGTCCGGCACTAGACGGTGCGGTGGAGTGAGTGCTGTGCGAGGCTAGCGTCATGCCAGCCACCGATCCCAAAGACGACCTCCAGCGTTACCTGCAACGGGCCAGGGATGCTGTGTTGTGGAAGCTCGATGGGCTCTCCGAATACGACGTGCGTCGACCGCTCGTTCCGACCGGAACCAATCTGCTTGGCCTCGTCAAACACCTCGCGAGCATCGAGGCCGGCTACCTGGGTGACAGTTTCAATCGACCGTACCCGGAGCCCGTGCCCTGGCTCGCCGAGGACGCCGAGCCGAATGCCGACATGTGGGCGACGGCGGACGAGTCCCGCCAGTCCGTTGTCGACTTTTACCGTCGCGTCTGGGCTCACTCGGATGCGACCATCACCGCTCTCGACCTCGATGCCCTGGGCTCAGTGGCATGGTGGCCGGTCGAGCGCCGCGAAACCACGCTGCATCGGATCCTCATTCATATGATCGAGGAGACCAACCGTCACGCCGGACATGCCGACATCGTTCGCGAACTCATCGACGGTGCCGCCGGTCTTCGCCCGAACGTGTCGAACCTGCCCGAGCAAAACGAGGCATGGTGGATCGACTACGTCTCGCGACTCGAGGCCACCGCGCGGGCAGCCGCTGACTCCTAGCGCAGGGGGCCACCGACACCGAACAGCGAGTCGGCGAAGACGACGAGCGCGATGACGATCACCAGCACGACCCCGAGGAACGCCGAGGCTCGGACGATGCGTCTCCTGCTCACAGTGCCGGCGCGAAAGGACTCCCGTGAGACCCGATCGAGGCGGGGAAAGAGCGCCTGGTACGGCGGATCCGTCAGCGTCGGCTGGCGGTCCGGTTCGTCGTACCGCTCGTTGTCGCTGGTCTCGGCCATAGCCCGACCCTACCTCCGCTCACCAGCCATCGGGCTAGTTTTCTTGACATCACCGGACGGTCGGCTCCGTTCAGGCCGCGGGATTGGTACCGTACCGTGAACGGAGGTGACGATGCAGACCCCTGACTTCACTCTCATGGCAGAGGACATTCCGGACGATCCGGTCCTGGTGTTGATGTCGAGTGCGCTGCTCGGCCCGGCCGCTTGGGTTCCCGTCGAAGCCGAGTTGCGCGCGCGTGGTCGGGACGTCGTCATCGCGCCACCGGCCGATGAAGCGGACCCCGAAACACCAGCGGACGCAGCACTCGGCTACGCAACAGCCACCCCGGCGGACCGGCCGGTGATTCTTATCCCGCATTCAAATGCCGGCAGTTTTGTGCCGACCCTGATCGAGATTCGCAACGTCGTGAAGGTCGTGTTTGTGGACGCCACGATCCCCGTGGCATCCGGACGTCAAAAAATCGCACCCAAAAACCTTGTCGACGCTCTCGAGCACCGCGCAGACGCCGAGGGGTTTCTTCCGCCATGGACTGAGTGGTTCAGCGAGCCTGACGTCGCCGCTCTGTTTCCCACCCGTGCGCTTCGCACTCACGTCGAACGGCAACAACCACAAGTGCGATGGGACTTTCTCACCGGCGAACTTGAGATCCATCCGGGCTGGCAATCCACTCCGGCCGGATATCTCGCCTTCGGCTCCACCTATGCTGCGGAAATGGAACGGGCTCGGGCACTGTCGTGGCCGGTACGGCAACTGAACGGACGGCACCTCCACATGCTCGTCGACCCGCCCGGAGTCGCTGACGCGATCCTCGCACTGGTCGAGGGGCGGGCGAATTGACCGCCTAAGACTCAGGCGGAGTCTTCGACGATTCTTCTCCCCGTTCGATGCGCTCAACTCGGGTCTCGAGTTCGTCGCGGATGAGCAGGTCGCGCCGCAAGTGGTTCGACCGGTATGCGGCTCGCGCCACCATGTGGGCCGTGATCGGCGCGGTCAGCCCCTGGAAGATGATGATTGCCGTGAACAACAGGAATGTGCTGATTCGCGGGCTGTTGACGGCGACCGCGCCGCACGCGCACATCAGGCCGAGAATCTGCGGCTTCGTCGCGGCGTGTAGGCGGGAGAGCACATCGGGAAACCGGAACAGACCAATGCCTGCAGCGCAGCACATCAGGGCGGCCACCATGACCAGGCTGATGGTGATGATCTCGCGGATACCGTCACCGGTCATGTCTCGTCCTGCTTTGCCATAAATCGTGCGAAGCTCACCGAGCCAAGGAAGCCGAAGGCAGCAAGAACCAGAAGAACCGGCAACGTTTCGGTGTGCCCATTGAATGCCATCTCACTGCCGAGCACGCACATCACGGTTGCGACGAAGACGTCGGACGCGATAACGCGATCGAGGAGGCTTGGGCCTGTGATCACTCGGTAGAGAGCTGCGACGGCGCCGATACTGAAGAACACCCCCGCGACGATAATTGCAATCTGCATCAGGCGGTCCCTCCTGTGTGAGAGCGGGTCAGGTGGTTGGGCTGGCGCACGCGCCAGACGTCGTCGTGCGAGCCGATCGCCATCACCAGGCGCTTCTCCGTTGCGAATACTTCGTCTCGGAAATCTTCGAGATCCTTCTCACTGCGAACGTTGATGACGTGCACGTACAGCACAGACTCCTGGCGGTCGACGTCAACAACAATCGACCCGGGGACGAGCGAGATGGCTTCGGCCGTAAACATCATGATCAGATCAGAGCGTGTGTCGAGCGGGATCGCGAGGATGGCGCTCGACGGCTTGTAGCGCGGGTCGATCACCAGCCACGCGACCTCGAGCGACGCTCGAGCGATGTCGATGAGGAGCCGCACGAAGAACACCAGCACGAACCAGAAGTTGACGCGGCCGCTGAGATCAATGGCCGGCAGGTAGAACAGGAGGGAGATCACCACGGCGAGCACCAGCCCGGTGAGCACATTTAAAACAGTGACCTCTCCCCAGACGAGGCACCAGAGGATTACCAGGCCGGAAAGCAACACGATCTGGCTGCGCGCGCTGATGCGGCGCCCGGTTTCAGGACTCATTCCACACCTCCTGGAAAGACGGCGTCGACGTAGGTCGAGTGGTTTTCAAAGTCGGATGCTGTGCGTGCGGCGAGATCGAACAGCGGGCCTGCAAAGACGGTCAGGCAGACGGTCAGCGCCACCATTCCGGTCGTGGCGGTCAGCATGAGCGCCGGCACGCGCTTCGTTTTGACCGTAACACCCCGATCCTCGGGGTCTTCAGCAAGCGAGTCGAGGAGCGGAGACGAATAGCCCTCTACCTCGTTCTCGGATCGCCAGAATGCCATGTTCCAGACTCGCACGAGCGCGTACAGGGTGAGCAGCGAGGTGAGCGCACCGACGGCGATGAGGACATAGGAGAGCGGGGTGCCGAGGTTGACGCCGGCCTCGAAGAGACCGATCTTTCCCAGGAAACCGGAGAACGGCGGAATACCGCCGAGGTTCATAGCCCCGATGAAGAACAACACCGACACGAAGGGTGCGGCCTTCAAGATGCCACCGAGTCGGTTGATCGACGTCGTGCCGCCGACACGCTCCACAAGACCGGTGGCTAGGAACAGGGTCGTCTGCACGGTGATGTGGTGAACGATGTAGTAGATCGTCGCGGCGAGCGCGGCTTGGCTTCCAATCGCGATTCCAAAAATCATGTACCCGATGTGGCTGACCAGGGTGAACGACAAAAGCCGCTTGATATCTGCCTGTGCGAGCGCCCCGAGGATTCCGACGAGCAGGGTCAGCAGGGCTATCACCATGAGCGGCACGTCGATGTTCACGTCGGTAAACATGACGGTGTCCGTGCGGATGATCGCGTACACGCCGACCTTGGTCAGCAACCCGGCGAAAACCGCTGTGACCGGGGCGGGCGCCGTCGGGTATGAGTCCGGCAGCCAGAACGACATCGGGAAGACCGCGGCCTTGACGCAGAAGGCGACGAGCAGCGAGATGCAGAGGATCAGTTGAACGTCAGCGGGCAGGTCCCGTACACGCTCAGCGACAAGGGCAATGGTGACCGTGCCCGTTGCTGCATAAATGAACGCGATCGACGCCAGGAAGATGATCGACGAGGTCAGGCTGATGATGATGTACGTCACACCTGCCCGGATCCGTGCGCCGGTGCCCGCTAGTGTCAGCAACACGTAGCTCGCCGACAGCAGCATCTCGAAGCCGACGTACATGTTGAACAGGTCGCCGGCAACGAAGGCGTCGAACAGCCCGGCTGCCAGCACGAGATAGGTCGGGTGAAAGATCGACACAGGGGTGTCCCGATCGCCGTCGGCGATACCCTGGCCAGCCGCGAAGATGAGGACGCCGAGCAGCATGAGCGCTGAAATCAGCACCATGATGATGGCGAGGCGGTCGCCGACCAGGACAATGCCGAACGGCGCATCCCATGCGCCAACGTCGACAACGACGGTGCCGGACCGATCAACGTGCACGAGGAGGATGGTGGCCAACACGGAGACCACGGCAAGCGCGACCCCGCTGACAACGACCTGTGCCCGCCGGTAAGCGCCGAGCACCAGGACGACCGCAGCCGCGATCAGTGGAATCAGGACGAGGAGGGGAAGGATCGCGGTCATGAGCGCTTCTCCGGTTCCTTCTCGTCGTCATCTGGATGTTCGTCGCTATCGGCGAGCACTTGTTGGATAGCTGCGTCGTCCAGATCGACCGCGTCGAATGTTGCTTCAGTCTGGGCGCTGGTGTCCTCGGTGTGCTGGTCGGGCACACTGTCGCCCTGATCGCCGAGTTGGGCCAGCCACCAGGAACGATAGATGAGGGCGAGAACGAACGCCGTGATACCGAAGTTGATCACAATGGCGGTGAGCATCAGGACTTGCGGCACCGGATCAGCCATCGACTCATCCGTCGCCGTGCCGGTGACAATCGGCGCGCTTCCGCTCGGACCGCTCACCAACAGGATGAGCAGGTTCGTTGCGTTTCCAACGAGCATGAACCCGATGAGGACCCGGGTCAACGAACGCTCGAGCATGACGGTGATGCCGACGGCGTAGAGCACCGCCATCAAAATGATGAGTGTTGCGGAGGCGGTCATCGCGCTGCCTCGCTCTCGGAGAAGTCGTCTTGGGCTTCCGCGGACAGATCAGCGTCTTCCTGCTGTCGGTCGATCTCAGCACCGAGGCTTCGCAGGATGTCGAGCGTGAGGCCAACGACGACGAGATAGACCCCGAAGTCGAAGATCGTCGATGTACCGAAAGAGAGGTGCCCCAGAACCGGTACGTCGGCTTCGAAGTAAGCGGATTCGAGCACCGCACCGCCGAAGACCAGCGATCCTATGGCGGAGCCAACGGCAAGGATGAGTCCGATTCCGAGGATCTTGCCAGCGTCGACCGGGATCGCTTCGGCCAGTTCGTAACGCCCACCGGCCAGGTACCGTGCCACAAGCGCCAATCCGGCAAGCAAGCCGCCCGCGAAGCCGCCGCCGGGCGCATTGTGCCCGGCGAACAGCAGGTACACCGAAACCAGGATGGCTGGGTGGAAGAGCAGTCGCACGAGAACCTCGAGCAAAACTGAGCGGTGTCCGCGAGCGAGCGTGCGTCCGGCGAGGAGCCAGCTCATCCGGTTGGAGCTGGCCTCGGGGCCCGGGGCGAGCGGGTCGACGATAACGCGGCGACGGTTACGCCCGCGCCGTTGCTGTCGGGACCCCTGGAGCCGAGGGATCGCCCCAACGCGGCCGGTCACGAAGAGCAGGCTGGCGATGCCGGTGGCGACCACAACAAGCACCGAAATCTCACCCATGGTGTCCCAGGCTCGAATATCGACGAGCACGACGTTCACGATGTTCATGCCGTGCGCCTCCTCGACGGCGAGCCGTGGCCATTCCTTCCCGATGCTCTCGGCCTGTCGAGCTCCGAGCGCAACGACGGCGACAACCGCCATGATGAGGCCGACCGCGATACCGATCGTGGCGCGCACCAGTCGTTTCACCGGTTTGTTGCGCTGGGCGATACGGGTCGGCAGACGACGCAGGACGAGCACGAAAACCACGAGTGTGACCATCTCGACCAGCGCCTGGGTCAGCGCCAGGTCGGGAGCGCCGTGCAGCGCAAACAACGCGACCATTCCGAAGCCGGTGGTTCCGACCAGCAGCACCGCACTCATCCGCTGCTTCGCCTGCCCGGCCATCACAGCGGCGATCGCGATCGCCACGGCAATGAGCACCTGCTCCGGATAATCCCAGGGACGGATGCTGTCCGGCCAGGTCCGATTCATCAGTGACGCAGCGCCGAGAGTGAGCACGTAAACGACGAGAATCGTGCCGAGGTACTGAGGCAGTCCCCCACGCTGAGCAAAGATCGTTGTCCGTGCAGACAACCGGTCGATGAACTGCACGGTTGCCCAGTAACCGCGCGAACTGTCCATCATCGGCGAGACAGCGTCCTGCATACGGGCGACCGATTTGCGTTTGACGAACATCACGACGCCGAGGATCACAACGATCGCTGAGATAGCCAACGCGGGTTCAAACCCGTGCCAGAGCGCGAGGTGATAGTCCCCGGGTCCCGGCATAGTTTCTGCGTAGGGGGCGAGGAACGGATCAACGAGGGACGCTCCGAGCCCGAAGACCACGGTGATAATCGCGAGAGTGGCCGGGGCAACGAGAATTCCCCACCCGTCGGAGTGCAATTCCGTCGGCTCCATTCCTGGGCGTCGACCGAAGGCCCCCCAGAAGAAGCGCATGCTGTAGGCAACGGTGAGTACGGATCCAACGGCCGTGCCGATGAGGGCGACCCACCCCCAGCCGTCTCCCGACTGCGCAGCGTCGAGGAAGGCCGCAAAAACGGCTTCTTTGGCGACGAAACCGAAGAGCGGCGGGATACCGGCCATGGATGCGACCGCAATAAGACTGATGGCGGCGAGGACTGTGGACTGCCGGCCGATGCCCGACAGTTTTCGCCAGTCGCGGGTCCCCGCACGGTGATCGATGATGCCGACGACTAGGAAGAGCGCGGCTTTATAGCATGCGTGGGCGAGCAGCAGTGCGGCTCCGGCGAGGCCTGCTTCGTATCCGCCGAAACCGACAATCACCATGAGGAATCCGAGCTGGCTGACGGTACCGTACGCGAGCACGAGTTTAAGGTCGTACTGGCGCAGCGACCGCCAGGCACCGACGAGCATGGCCCAGACACCCAGAACAACGAGGGTTTCCCGCCACCCAGGGGCGTCTGCATAGCCGGGGGCGAGTCGGCCGACGAGGTAGATCCCGGCCTTCACCATTGCTGCGGCGTGGAGGTAGGCGCTCACGGGGGTGGGTGCCGCCATCGCGGCCGGGAGCCAGAAGTGGAACGGCACGATGGCCGACTTCGACAGTGCTCCAACAAGGATCAGGAGAATGGCCACTGTTGCTGCCGGTGAGTCCAGGCCCTGGTCGACGATCGAGGCCAGTGACGTTGTTCCGGCCTGCACGCTGATCATGACGACGCCGACGAGCATGACGAGACCACCGAATGTGGTCACGAGCAACGCCTGCAGCGCCGCACCGCGGCTCTCTTTGCGGTCGATGTAGTGACCGATGAGCAGATAACTCAGCACGCTGGTGATTTCCCAGAACATGAACATCACGATGATGTCGTCGGCGGTCACCAACCCGTACATCGTTCCGGCGAACGCGAGGAGAAGCGCTGCGAAGCGGCCGAGTCCTGGTTCGCTGCGTGAGAAATAGCGCGCGCAGTAAATGAGGACGAGTCCGCCAATTCCGGTGACGATCAGCGCGAGCACCCAGGCCAGCGTGTCGACGCGGAAGGAGAGGACGATGCCGAGCTGCGGAATCCAGGGGATCGATTCGGTGATCGTCTCGCCAGCGGTGACCGTCGGGGTCTGGGTCAGCGTATATGCGAACGCTCCGAATGGCAGCACAGATATCGCGTAGAAGACGCGCGTCGACATCCACCGGGTAAGCGACGGAGTGGCGCACGAAACAACGAAGAAGGCCAGCAGGAGGAGCGCCATAAGGTCTCTCGGGTTGTCGATCGATTGACGTCCAGTTTAACCGACGCGCGCACGACCTCAGGCCGGGGTTGACTCGGGACTGTTCTTCCGCCGTCGAGAGAGCCGGATCGTCGCCACGATGATGACGAGCCCCAGCAGGGTGAGCGCAACGTCGGCGACGGGCAGGATGCTGACGCCCTGCCAGTCGAGCAGGAGCGAGCCGACGAGAGCTCCACCACCGATGCCGGCGTTGAACGCTGTGGTGTAGAACGCACTCGCCGTGTCACGGATTCGCGGGCTTGCCGTCTGCAGCATCCGGGTCTGCAGGAGCGGAGCGATCAGCCCGAAGGCCAGTCCCCAGACGATAAGCGCGAGGCCGGATAGCCACAGCGTCGAGGTGGACAGCGCCATCACGGTCACTGCGACAGCCGTCGTTGCGAGCGCAGCGATCAACCCGAGGGAGGTGCGCCGCGCGAAGACCGTGCCGGTGAGGATGAGGCCGACGGCTCCTGCGCCTCCGTAGATGAACAGGGCCGCACTCAGGTACTCGGGGGCGATGCCGATGCTGTCCGTCACAAACGGAGCGATGAAGGTGTAGAGGGCGTAGTGGCCGATCATGACGATGGCGGTGGTCACGCAGATGGCGATAACAGGCAGAACGGTTGGGTCCCGCCGCGGCTCTGCATCCGTGCGAGCGGAGTGAGTCGCGCGCTGCACTTTCGGCAGCCAGCGCAGCACGGCGAGCGCGCCAAGACCGAACGCGATGGCGATCGCCGCGAAGGCCCAGCGCCAGCCGATCGACTGGCCAAGCACCGTGCCGAGCGGGACGCCCAGCACGAAAGCCAGGGTTCCTCCACCGAGGGTGATCGACACGGCGCGAGCGATCTGCTCCTGGGGAACGAGGTGCGCCGCGTATGCCGGTACCAGCGCCCAGAACAGGCCGTGCGCGAGTCCGCCAAGCACTCGGGACGCGACCACCAGTTCGTAGGTGGGCGACAGCGCCGTCAACAGGTTGCTCAGGCCGAGGGTGAGCAGAATCGCCACCATCAACGTGTGCCGCGGCAGTGTGACCGTCGCGGCGGTCAGCGGCGCGCTGGACACCACGACGGTGAACGCGAAGAAGGTGACGAGCAACCCGACCTGCGACGGTGTGACGCCGAGCGACATGCTCATCTCCGGCAGCAGACCGGTCGGAATCATTTCGCTCGAGACCGAGAGGAACACGGTCGCGGCGAGCGCGATCAACCCAACCCAGGGAAAGGGAGCGGGGACCGGAGCGGGTGCGGGCACAGCGGCGCGCGGGGAAGAAAGAGAAGATGTGGTCATCGAAGAAATCTCACGATGGCGTTCACTCGATCGGCTGACACAGCGGAGTCGAGTTCGTCTACGCGCTGATGTGCGCGCCCAGGGCCGAACGGGACGCGTCAACCGTTGTCCAGTGTACCCGACCGGCACGGGAGGCACCCGAACCCATTAACCTTGGAGGGTGAACACAGCTCCTGAACAGCCCGAACCCCAGAATCACTGGGTTCTCACCTTCGTCTGCGGCGACCGCCCTGGCATCGTGCACGCCATCAGTGGCGCGGTCGTTGCCGCGCGGGGAAACATCACCGAAAGCCAACAGTTCTCGAGTTCAGATACCGGTCGCTTCTTCATGCGCCTTCAGGTTGAGTCGCCCGTCACCCGTGACGAGTTCGAAGCGGCCATCGCTCCGGTTACCGACAACTACGGCATGACCTGGCGCCTCGATGTCGTCGGCCGTCCCCTCCGCACGCTCGTACTGGCGTCAACCGCCGCGCACTGCGTCAACGACCTGCTGTTCCGCCAGCGTGCCGGCCAGCTGCCCGTTGAGATTCCGTTGGTCCTGTCCAACCACGGCACTCTGCGCGACCTTGCTTCGTTCTACGGCGTGCCCTTTGAATCCATTCCGGTGACGGATGCCGCCAGCAAAGCCGGATTTGAACGTCGCATTCTTGAGGCGGTTGAGCAGTTCGATATTGAACTGGTCGTGCTCGCGCGATACATGCAGATCCTCTCCCCCGAACTGTGCGACAAGCTTGCCGGCCGGGCCATCAACATTCACCACTCCTTCCTGCCGGGCTTCAAGGGAGCGAACCCCTACCGCCAGGCCCATGCCCGCGGCGTCAAGCTCATCGGCGCGACCGCGCACTTCGTCACCAGCGACCTGGACGAGGGACCGATCATCGAGCAAAACGTCGTTCGGGTCGACCACTCCCGCAATGCGAGCGAGCTCGTCGCCATCGGCCAGGACGAAGAGAGCCGCACCCTCACCCAGGCCGTGAAGTGGTTCGCCGAAGACCGTGTGCTGCTCGACGGCGCCCGCACCATCATCTTCAAGTAGCCCGCCGGTCGGCTGGCCCGGTCGCCAGCCGCTCTAAACTGGACTCGTGTCAGAAACCTCGCAGCCCTCCGTAACCCCCAACGACATTCTCCGGCTCTTCCTGGAGCTGTTCGCCGTGGTCTCCCTCGGCATCTGGGGCTTCCTCAGCTGGGACCTGCCGTGGAACTTCGTGATCGGAATCGGCGCACCGGTCGTCGCCATCCTGCTCTGGGCCCTGTTCCGCTCTCCCAAGGCCGTCTTGTCCGTTGACCCGTACGTGAAGGCACTCATCGAGCTCCTCGTCATGGGCGCTGCCGCCCTCGCCTGGTGGGACCTCGGCGTTCCCTTCGTCGCCCTCGTCTTCGCGATCGTCGCCGTGATCAGCGGAGTCCTCAACGGTCGGCGCGAGTTCAGCAGATGACCGTCGTCGACGAGCTGACCGCCTCCCTCGGGCGGGCCGTCAGCACGGACCCAGCAGCACTCGCCGCGGCGCGTGCCGATAAGTCCGGGCACATGTCGACATCCGCTCCCCTGGCCGTTGTGAATGCCACGTCGATTGACGACATTTCCACGACCCTCCGCATCGCCAGCGCCACCGGCACCCCGGTCGTCACCCGCGGCGCTGGCACCGGGCTGGCCGGCGGCGCCATCGCGGCCGGCGGTGAGATAGTGCTCTCCACCCTCGCCATGAACCGGGTCCTCGAGATCAACCCGGCCGACCAGCTCGCCGTCATCGAACCGGGCATCCTTAACGGACGGTTCAACGAGATCCTCGCCGAACAGGGCTTCTGGTTCGCCCCTGACCCGGCATCCAAAGCAATCTCCACCGTCGGCGGCAACATCGCCACCAACGCGGGCGGACTGCTCTGCGCCAAGTACGGCGTCACCCGCGACGCCGTACTTGGCCTCACGGTTGTGCTGGCCAGCGGCGACGTGCTCGACCTCGGCCACCGCAGCGTCAAGGGCGTCACCGGTCTTGACCTCACCGCCCTCTTCGTCGGTTCCGAGGGACTGCTCGGCGTCATCGCCGGCGCCACGGTGCGCATCCGCCCCCTCGTGGCTGGAACCGTCGCGACGATCGCCGCCTTTTTCCCGACAGTGACGGATGCCGCGGCCGCTTCAGCAGGAATCACCGCGTCTGGCGTCCAACCCGCCGTCATGGAAATCATGGACGCCGCCTCACTCGAGGCCACATCCACGCTCCTCGCCCTGCCCGGTATCTCGACCGGGGAGGCCCACCTGGTTGTGCAAACCGACGGCCCCGCTGCTGCGGCCGAAGCGGAACAGGTGCTCGCGATCATCCAGTCCACGGGCGGCCGAGCCGAGCTGTCGACCGACCCGATCGAGGGCGAACGACTCCTCGCGGTGCGCCGTGCCATGCACCCGGCCATGGAACGGCTCGGCACAACACTGATCGAAGACGTCTCGGTGCCGCGCAGCGCACTCCCGGCCATGTTCGCCGAGATCGTGCGCATCGAGCAGGCTTACGGCATCCGCATTCCGACGGTGGCGCATGCCGGAGACGGCAACCTGCACCCCAACTTCATCTTTGAGGGCGTCGAGGTTCCCGACTCCATTTGGCAGGCGGCAGACGAGCTGTTCGAGACCGCACTCAGACTCGGTGGAACCCTCACCGGCGAGCACGGCATCGGCATTCTCAAAAAGCGCTGGCTCGGCGACGAGCTTGGTGATACCCAGCTCGAGCTTCAGCGCCGCATCAAGGCGGTCTTCGATCCGAGCGGGATCCTGAACCCCGGCAAGGTCTTCTAGATTCCCTGCCAGGTCGGCTTGTTGTTGTAGGTGTACCGGTAGTAGTCGGCGAGCCTGAGCTTCGACGCTGCGGCTTCGTCGAGGACTACTGTCGCGTGGGGATGCAGCTGGATGGCTGAGCCAGGGAGAATCGCAGCGAGAGGTCCTTCGAGGGCTGCGGCGACAGCATCCGCTTTGCCTTCCCCGAACGCCAGCAGAACGAGATGACGCGCCCTGAGGATGGTTCCGAGCCCCTGGGTGATGCAGTGCATCGGAACGTCATCGGGTGAATCGAAGAACCGGGCGTTGTCGGCGCGGGTACGCTCGGTGAGGGTCTTCACCCGGGTGAGCGAGGCGAACGACGAGCCGGGCTCGTTGAATCCGATGTGGCCGTCGGTGCCGATGCCAAGGATCTGCAGGTCCACCCCGCCGGCCGCCTCAAGAGCGCGCTCGTAGTCGGCCCCCGCCGTCTCGATGGTCTCCGTCGCGCCGTTGGGCACGTGAACGCGCTGCGGATCGAGGCCAACCGGCTCGACGACCTCACGCGTGATCACCGAGCGGTAGCTCTCGGGGTGCGACGCCGGAAGCCCGACGTACTCGTCGAGGGCGAAACCGGAGACCTGGCTGAAATCGGCTTCGGCGGCGCGAGTGGCCAGTGCCTCGTACACCGGCAGCGGGGTGGAGCCGGTCGCGAGCCCGAGCACCGCGTCCTTCTTCGAGGCGACGAGCGCGAGGATGGCACCGGCCACCAGTTCGCCAGCGGCACGGGAATTCTCGACGATTACGACTTCGGCCATGGGCTCACAATTCGGTGCGGGGTCGGCAGTAGCGACTCCCAGTCTGCCATGCGAGCGCGCCCCGGTTCGTGCGGGCCCGCTTGGCAAGGCCCCCTCAATCGAGGGAGCGCCCTGATACAGTCGAAAACCATTCAGCCATCGCTCTCGCCCAGCCTTTTTCTCCAGGGGGAACTTGTGTCCAGAAACCGAACCGCCAGCGCCTCAGCGATCGGCATCCTCGCCGTCGCGGGGCTCCTCCTCACCGGTTGCGCTGGCGGCCAGTCGAAGGCTGAGGCCTGCACCATCGTGCAGGACACCCTCGAGCAGGCGCAGACCGAACTCACCGAGAGCGTCTCCTCATTCGGTGACGACCCGGTTGCCGGCGCCGAGGCCGTGACCACGCTCGCTGATAGCTTCTCCGACGCCAACGACAAGATTTCCAACTCGGACGTCAAGCCGAAGAGCTCCGACGCCACGAAGGCACTCGACACCTTCGCGGCCGAGATGGAGACAGCCGCAGCAGACCCCGAAGCCGCCGACCAGACGGCGCTGAGCGACGCGATCGCCGATGTGCAAAGTACCTTCACCGATCTGCAGGAAGTGTGCCAGGGCTAATCTGGCTCGCTTAACGAAAAACGCTCCCCGATCCGATGATCGGGGAGCGTTTCTCGTGGTGCGGGTTTAGCCCAGGCGAGCCTTGAGGTTCGCCGTAATCTCAGCGAGGAACTCCTCGGTGGTCTGGTAGGACTGCTCGGGTCCGACGAGGAGCGCGAGGTCCTTCGTCATCTTGCCCGACTCGACGGTCTTGATGACGACGTCTTCGAGGGTCGACGCGAACTCGATCAGTGCATCGTTGCCGTCCAGCTTGCCGCGGTGCTGAAGCCCACGGGTCCAGGCGAAGATCGACGCGATCGGGTTGGTCGACGTCGGCTTGCCCTGCTGGTGCTGGCGGTAGTGACGGGTCACCGTTCCGTGTGCAGCCTCAGCCTCAACGATCTTTCCGTCCGGTGTTGCCAGGACGGATGTCATCAGGCCAAGCGAGCCGAAGCCCTGCGCGACGGTGTCGGACTGGACGTCGCCGTCGTAGTTCTTGCAGGCCCAGACGTATCCGCCCTCCCACTTCATGGCGGATGCCACCATGTCGTCGATGAGGCGGTGCTCGTAGGTCAGTCCGGCAGCCTCGAACTGCTCCTTGAACTCGGCGTCGAAGATCTCCTGGAAGATGTCCTTGAACCGACCGTCGTATGCCTTGAGGATGGTGTTCTTCGTGGAGAGGTACACCGGGTAGTTGCGGGTGAGGCCATAGTTGAGGCTCGCACGGGCGAAGTCGCGGATGGACGAATCGAGGTTGTACTGAACCTGGGCGATGCCATCGCCCGGGGCTTGGTAGACCTCAAACTTCTGCGGTTCGCTGCCGTCGTCCGGCGTGAACTCAACGGTGAGCTTTCCCTCGCCCTTGAACAGGAAGTCTGTCGCACGGTACTGGTCACCGAATGCGTGACGGCCAATGATGATCGGCTTGTTCCAGCCCGGAACCAGACGCGGGATGTTCGAGATGATGATCGGTTCGCGGAAGATCACACCGCCGAGGATGTTGCGGATGGTGCCGTTCGGGCTCTTCCACATCTTCTTGAGGCCGAACTCTTCGACACGCGCCTCATCGGGAGTGATCGTTGCGCACTTGACGCCGACGCCGTGCTTCTGGATCGCGTGGGCAGCGTCGATGGTGATCTGGTCATCGGTCTCGTCGCGCTTCTGGATGCCGAGGTCGTAGTACTCGAGGTTCACGTCGAGGTAGGGGTGGATCAGCGTGTCCTTGATGGACTGCCAGATGATGCGGGTCATCTCGTCGCCATCGAGCTCGACGACTGTGCCCTCAACCTTAATTTTTGACAATAGAAAGCTCCTAGCTTGTGGGGCCTTACGGGCCGCGATCCAGCTTACCCGAGGAGGGCAACTCTCTTGATATCGAGAGAAATTCGGACGGAGGAGTCAGCTTGCGAGGCGCAGCGCGCACTGCACGACAAACGCGTTGCGGGGCAGGGTGACGTCAAATCCGAGCGTCTCCGAAACCCGGGCAAGCCGATAACGGATGGTGTTTGCATGCACGTCGAGCGCTCGAGCGCAGCCTTCGATCGACCGGCCGTTGTCGAGGTAGATGGCCACAGTTTCGAGCCACTCAGATGCGCTGTCCTGGAGGGGAACGAGAACCTGGTGCACGAGAGCGGACCGAGCGTCGCCATCACCGTTGAGCGCCCGCTCCGGCAAGAGCTCGTCGGCCCGCACAACCGTCGGGGCTTGAAGCCAGGTGTGAACGACGCGTGCACCGAACATGGCAGCCTGCGCACCTGGCGCGGCGGCGCCCAACTCGGGGGCGGGCTCGCCCAGCACAGCGGTTTTCGAGAGGAGCTGGCCGATGACATCGCGAGCGAGGGAATCGAGGTGAGCGACAGCATCCGCTTCGCTTACTGGTGCGGTCGGTTCGCTGAGCGTCGCTGGAAGTTTGTCATCGGGAAGCGGCAGCGAGAGCACGAGGACGAAGTGGCCCTGGCGAACACCGGCCAGCGCGTCGGCACCTGCGTTCCAAACGACGCGTCGGAGCTTGTCTTCATCGACCTCATCGCCCGGCGCACCGACGATGACGATGGTTGGTCCACCGCCCCGCCAGCCGACGGCGCGGAGCCGGTCGGCCATGGAGGTGAGCCCGCGGCCCGAGAGCACGGCATCGATGGCGAGTTGTTCCAGCCGCGGGTCCCACAGTCCGGACGATGGGCGGGAGATGGCGTAGATCTCGGCTGCCTCGAAGGCGAGCTGGCGGGAGAAGTCGAGGCTCGCTTCGCGGTAGGCGGCGGCATCGGGACCCACCAGGCTGTCTTCGACTGCGACGACGGAGGAGCGGATGAGCTGCAGGGTTTGCTCGAGGCTGATCGAGCGGACGAGTTCGGCGGGAGCCTGGCCGAACACCCGTGGGACCGCCGACGGGTCGGGATGTGAGCAGTAGGAGACGAATGCCTCGATCAGCGACGAGATGATCGACTCGATGGCGGTGTGTCGTGCGATCGGCAGCACACGGAACCACGGCAGCTCGCTGTCCATGCGGGCGAGAACCCGCACCAGCAGTTCCTTGCCGGTCAGGGGCGTGGCGTCTCCTGTGGTCGACGATGCATCCGATGGTGCTGGCGCCATGTTCGAACCTCCCCCCTCGATGGTACGTGGGGAACCGCTAGCGTGCGCACCGTTCGCACCTCGAGCGGGGGCCGGTTGTGTGCAACCGACACTGCCCCGGTGGAGCCTGAACGGGAGGTGAACTTTACGCCCGGCGTCGGTTCGCTAGCCGAGTTCCCCCCGTTCGGGCTAGATTTGCAGCATGCCTGAACTGAGACTCGTCGAACTGTCCGCTTCCACGATCGTTGCCGTCAACGCACTCACACTCAAGCCCGGACAGGAACAGTTCGTCGCTCCCGTCTCCTACTCCGTCGCGGCGGCCGTACTCGACCCCGCCACCACCTGGCAGCGCGTTGTGCTCGACGGCGACGAGGTCGTCGGCTTCGTTCAGGCGAACTTCGACCCCGACGGAGAGGGCGAGTTCCAGTCCATTCTCTGGCGCATCAATGTTGATGCTGATGACCAGGGTCGCGGTGTTGGAACGTTCGCCGTGCAGGCCCTGAGCGACGAGGCAGCGAAGCGGGGCTTCGACCACGTCAACGTCATTTACGAACCGGGC
The DNA here is from genome assembly GCF_024171565.1 of Okibacterium sp. HSC-33S16. Lineage (GTDB taxonomy): Bacteria > Actinomycetota > Actinomycetes > Actinomycetales > Microbacteriaceae > Mycetocola_A. Next base: position 168,771 of record NZ_JALJZZ010000001.1, on the reverse strand, counting down.
GAATCCGGCCCGGAGGCGTTCTTCCTGCGCGTGGGCTTCGAGCCGGTCGGAGAGACCCAGTACGGCGAGACCATCGGCGTACGCAAGCTCTAACGCACATGGCAGACGCCTCAGAACCGGCAGGCCCATCACCCGACGAGTTCGTCGCAATCGTCCTCGACATCGTCGAGTCGATTCCGCGCGGCCGGGTGATGAGTTATGGCCAGATCGCGGCGACCTTCGGCTCTCGATCCGCTCGTGGCGTCGGGCGGGTCATGTCCCAACACGGCAGCGATCTCCCCTGGTGGCGAGTTGTTCGTGCCGGCGGCTTGCCACCTCAGTGCCACGACGACGAGGCGCGGGCACACTACGACGCAGAAGGTACGCCGCTCGTAACGCGCGCCGATGGCGGATACCGCATCGCGGCATCCGCCTTCCTGTGAATCTGCATCGCCTGCTACACGAGCGAGTCCCGCCATGCCGCGTGGAGCTGGGCGAACCGGCCGGTGCCCGAGATGAGGTCAGCCGGTGTGCCGCCTTCAACGATCCTGCCGTGTTCCATCACCAGCACGCGGTCGGCGATCGCCACGGTCGACAGGCGGTGCGCGATGATGACGGCGGTGCGATCGGCCAGAAGGGTCTGCAGGGCCTCCTGCACGAGTCGCTCGCTCGGGATGTCGAGCGATGCGGTCGCTTCATCGAGGATCAGCACCGACGGATCAGCGAGGAACGCTCGCGCGAACGAGATCAACTGGCGTTGCCCAGCCGATACCCGGCCACCTCGTTTATTGACGTCGGTGTCGTATCCATTCGGAAGCGACTCGATGAAGGTGTGCGCGCCTACCGCGCGAGCGGCGGCCTTGATCTCGTCGAGACTCGCCTCAGGCTTACCAATCGCGATGTTGTCGGCCACCGAGCCGGAGAAGAGGTAGGCCTCCTGGGTCACCATGACGATCGCGCGACGGAGGTCCTTCGGATGCAGCATCCGGAGGTCAATACCATCAAGTGTCACCGTTCCTGCCGTGGGGTCATAAAAACGCGAAATCAGCTTGGCGAGCGTTGACTTGCCCGCCCCTGTCGACCCGACCAAGGCGATCGTCTGGCCTGCCGGAATGTCGAGGCTGAAGTCGGGCAGAATCACCGCATCGCCCGTGTAAGCGAATCGCACGTCGTCGAACCGCACGTGCCCGCGGGCTGTCCACAGGTCGATCGGGTGGCTTGGGTCAGGGACGGTGGGTTTCTCTTCGAGAACACCCGAGATCTTCTCAAGCGCCGCGGCCGCCGACTGGTAGGAGTTGTAGAACATCGCCATCTCCTCCATCGGGTCGTAGAACCGACGGGTGTAGAGCACGACGGCGAGCAGTGCTCCGATCGCCAGCGAACCATCGATGACACGGAATCCGCCGACGAGGAGCACGGCTGCGACCGTCACATTCCCGATGAAGACAAGCCCGGGGTCGAAGACACCGAAGAGCTGGATGACTTTGGCGTTCACCGTACGGTAATCCTCGACGAGACCGCCGAAGTGCTTCTCGTTGCGCTTCTCCTTGCGGAACGCCTTGACGGCCCGGATCCCGGTCATCGTTTCGACGAACTGCACAATGACCTTGGCCGAGGCCACCCGCGACTGCCGGAACAGCGTTTGGGACCGTTTCTGGAACCAGCGAGTGAGGAAATACAGCGGAACGAGTGAACCGAGCAGAACAAGCCCGCTGATGCCGTCGAGCAGGAACAACGCGATACCGGTGAACAGCATGTAGAGGAACCCGGAGACGAGCTGGTTGATTCCCGAGTCGAGGAGTTCCCGGATCGCGTCCAGGTCACTGGTCTGCCGGGAAATGATGCGCCCGGATGTGTAGTTCTCGTGGAACTCGAGGCTCAGTTTCTGCGTCTGCAGGAAAACTCGCTTGCGCAGGTCGAGAAGGATCGCCTGGCTGATGCGCGCACTCAGCACCGTGTACCAGGCGATGAGGACCGCGCCGATGACGCCCGTGAAGAGGTACAGGCCGACGATGAAGAACGCCGGCATCCAGTCGTTCGAGTTGAGCACGGCGGGAAGCCCGCGGTCGATACCGAACGCGATGAGCGCCGGGCCGGCGACCTGCGCCGCGGTCGACACGACGACAACGAGCATCGTCAGGACAACACGCAGTTTGAGCGGAGCGAGCAGCGACCCAAGCAGGGTCAGCGAACGCCGTCGGATCTGAGCACTCTCCTGCTTCGTGAAGTCGTCGCGTTCTTCACCTTCGACTCCGGTGACGGTTGCTGAGCTCATTTGCTCACCTCTTCCTGCTCGCGAGCCTCGTCGGAGAGAGCTCGATCGATCTGCTCCGCGGCCTCGCGCTTCTCCTCATCTTCAAGACTCGAGATGACGAACTTGTAGTGCTCACTCGAGGTGAGCAGGTCGCTGTGCTTTCCAAGGGCCGTGATTCTGCCGTCTTCCAGCAGTGCTACCCGGTCGGCCAGCATCACGGTCGAGGGGCGGTGTGCCACGATCAGCGCCGTTGTCGACGCGAGGATGCGCCGCAGCGCCGCCTCGACGAGCGCCTCAGTGTCCACGTCGAGCGCTGACAGCGGGTCATCGAGCACGAGCACAGCGGGCTTCGCTGCGACCGCTCGAGCGAGCGCGAGTCGCTGCCGCTGCCCGCCCGAGAGGCTCAGCCCCTCTTCACCGACTGTGGTGTCGACGCCATCGGGCAGGTCTCGCACGAAGTTGGCCTGCGCGATGTCCAGAGCCTCGGCCAAAATGGCATCCGCTTCAGGACTGTCGATGTCAAGGTCGTCCCTGCCGAGCAGCACGTTCTCACGAACCGATGCCGAGAACAACGTCGCGTCCTCAAACGCCATGGCGATGTGACGGCGCAACTCCTCGCGACTGAGGTCGCGAACGTCCACGCCGTCCAGCGTCACGCGACCACCGGTGACGTCGTAGAGTCGCGTGGGCAGGGCCGTGAGCGTCGACTTCCCTGAACCGGTCAGGCCGACGAGTGCCATCGTCTCCCCCGGCTCCAGGGTGAGCTCGACCCCGTCGAGCAGGTCCGGCACTCCCGACGGCGAATCAGCGTAACGGAAGTGCACGTTCTCGAACCTCAGCAGCCCACGGGGTGACGTGATCGTCGTCGGGTTGTCGGGGTCGGTGATCGTGTTGGCCGTGTCGAGCACCTCGAAGAACCGGTCTGTGGCTGTTCGGGTGTCGAAGGTCATTGACAGCAGGAATCCGATCGACTCGATCGGGAAGCGCAGCACGGTTGCCGTCGCGAAGAACGCGAACAGCTGACCAACGGTGATCTCCCCCATCGACGCCAACCAGACCCCGGTGAAGAGGCAGAGAGCGAACGCGACGTCAGGAAGCAGCAGCAGCCACAACCAGATTCCGGCGATCGCCTTCGCTTTCTCAATCTCCGTTCCACGGAGATCCTCGGCTTGCGATTCGAAGTTGCGCAGCGCGTATGTGCCGCGCCCAAACGCTTTCAGAACGCGGATGCCATGAACTGATTCTTCGACAGCCGTCGCGAGATCTCCGGCCTGGTCCTGGCTCCGCCTCGCGATGATGGAGTACTTCTTCTCGAAAATGAAGCCGTACACCCAGACCGGAACGGCCAGGACAAGGAAAATACTGCCGAGCAACCAGTGCCAGTAGAACAGCACTGCCGCACCGATGACGATGGTCACGGCGTTGACGACGAGCAGCACGAGTCCAAACGACAACCAGCGTCGGATGAGGTTAAGGTCACTGACCGCGCGCGACAACAGCTGGCCGGACTGCCACCGGTCGTGGAAGGCGACAGGGAGATCCTGCAGACGGCTGTATAGCGAGTTGCGCATAGCTGCTTCAACGTGGGTGCCCGGGGTGAGAACGAACCAGCGTCGCAAGGCGATGAATACAGCTTCGAGAACGCCGAGGCCGAGCACCGCTCCGACCGCCCACCAGATTTGCGACACGTCACCGGTGGCGAGGGGGCCATCGACGAGCGCCTCGAGCACGAGAGGGATGCCGAGCGCGACCAGACCGGCACCGAGCGCGGCACCCATGCCAAGGTAGATGCGCGGCAGAGCCGATTTGGCGTACGGGTAGATCCGCATAAGTGCCTTGAAGGTACTGAGCGTTGACGTGTGGTTCGACACCGGTGCAGCGGGGTCGTTGGTCTGGCGCGCCATAGCGGGAACTTCTCTTTCAACGGTACGGCCCGAATGTCGGGCGCGGAAACGGCACAAGCCGTTGCTGTTCTCAACTGGTAAAGGGGAGCATCGGATTCCTCACCAGGCGGAATCCGGAAACACTCAGGCCCGCTGCGCGGGCTACGGCGTCAGGGCCGGAAATACCGGGCTCTGCGCGAGGCGGCGAGTTGCTCGCCCGGCGGACGACGACGCGACGTGCCGACAGACGCAACCGAGCTCGGCGCGGGTGTCTGTGTCGTAGTTTTCATCACGTCCTCCTCATCACCCAAACAGCCCTTCAGCCTAGAACTGAAGGGCTGCAACGCGCAAGAAAAATCTTGCGGGGGGATTACTGCACGCGGACCGAGAGGCAGGTGAGCGACCCCTCGAGCTTTTCGAATTCACTGATGTCGAGAGACACGACGGTGTAACCGAGTTCGCGAATCAGCTCGGCGGTCAACGGGGCGGCCTGTGAAACCAGGACGGTTCGATCGTCGAGCGCGACGATGTTGGTGCCTTCCTTCTCGGGCACCGCGACGAAGTGGGGGAAGAAGGCCGGGTTGTCGACGAGGTCCGGGTGGCCAAGCAGCGTGCCATCGGGCAGGGCGGTCATCGCGGTCTTCAGGTGAAGCGCCTTGCTGACCGGAGCGACAGTGACGTCGAAACCCTGCGCTGCGGCAATGCTGCGCAGCTGGCGGATGCCTTCAGCGTTGGTGCGTCCACCGCGACCAACGTAGACACGGGTGCCGACCACGAGGACGTCGCCGCCATCGATGGTGCCGGGGTTCATGATGCGTTCGATGGTCAGACCCAGCGACTGCGCGGCTTCTTCGGCGCCCTCGGCCTCGTCCTGACGGCTCTCGACGCCGGACCGTGTGACAACGGCGACAGAGCCGAGCACGATGAGCGCGTCTTCAATGAATACGGAGTCGGCGAGCTTGTCGGCGAAGGGCACTTCGCGCGTCGTCCAACCGTGCTCCTCGAAGGCCTTCGTGTATGCGTCCCACTGCTTGTCGGCGAGGTCCGTGTCGACCGAGGTGCGACCGATGTGCGTGACAACGCCGTCAGCGAGGTTGGAGGCGGGCATCCGGACCAGGGCAACGCGAGTTCCAGCCTCGGCTCGGTTGGCCTTCCACCCCAGTGCGCGAACATAGACCGCGCGCCCGATGGTCGCAGCGATGATCGTGGAGGCGACGACGTAGACGCCGTTGATGCTGACGAGGGTGCCGAAGAGGTACTGGACGACCTCACCGTTGAGCGCGAACCCCCCGGCGATCGTGGTGATACCCGTTCCGATGAGGGTGGCGAGCAGGCCGGAGAAGAGACCGGCGAGAAGAGCCGTCCACCAGAGGCGCAGTCCCCCGACCAGCGCGAAGACGAAGACGAAAACGATAGCAAAGAGGCTGCCCAGAACGTAGTAGTCGCTGACCTGGGTGATCACAGCGGACTGGTACTGCTGAGACACAAAGAAGACGAAGACGCTCGCTGCGTGCGTGACGACAACGGTCGCCAGTGCGGCCAGGACGGATGAAACGAGCCTGCGGCCCCACGAAACACTCATGGCTTGAGCCTACCGGCTGGCCGAACAGCGCCCCGTCGGGGAAGACGCCGCTGCGGACACTCGAAGCTTCTGTACTGCGTACTCATTGGGTGTTGAGAGGAAGCCGACCGGAGGCATCCGTTCATAACAACGTCCGGCACCGGGAGGACCGGTGCCGGACGTTGAGAGTCAGCGTTCTTAGTGGAAGAAGTGGCGTTCTCCCGTGAAGTACATCGTCACGCCCGCGGCCTGCGCGGCAGCGATCACTTCTCCATCACGAACCGAGCCACCCGGCTGAACGACCGCGCGGATACCGCCGTCGAGCAACACCTGCAGGCCATCGGCGAACGGGAAGAACGCGTCGGACGCTGCCACCGAGCCGGCGGCGCGATCACCGGCGCGCGTCACCGCAAGGTGGCAGGAGTCGACACGGTTGACCTGGCCCATGCCAACGCCGACCGATGCGCCATTTTTGGCGAGGAGAATAGCGTTGGACTTGACCGAGCGGCAGGCGGTCCAGGCGAAAGCCAGGTCGGCGAGCGTTTCAGCGTCGGCCGCCTCGCCGGCGGCGAGGGTCCACGAGCTGGTGATGTCGCCGTCGGCCGCGAACCGGTCAGCCTGCTGCACGAGGATGCCGCCGGAAATCTGCTTAGCCTCGAGCGGCTCGGGGGCGAAGTCTGCCGGGAGCTCGAGAATGCGCAGGTTCTTTTTGGTGCGGAGCACATCGAGCGCGTCTTCATCGAATCCCGGAGCGACGAGCACCTCGGTAAAGATCTCCTTGATGGTTTCGGCCATCTTAAGGGTCACCATGCGGTTGGCCGCAATGACGCCGCCGAACGCGGAAACCGGGTCGCAGGCATGGGCACGAGTGTGCGCTGAAGCGATCGCGTCCGGCGCTTTCGGTGCCGCAACGGCGATGCCGCACGGGTTCGCGTGCTTGATGATCGCAACAGCCGGTGCACTGAAGTCGTATGCCGCCCGAACCGCCGCATCAGCGTCGACGAAGTTGTTGTAACTCATCTCCTTGCCGTTTAGCTGCGTGGCTTGGGCGATACCGTGCCCGCCGGCGCGCAGGTAGAGGGCAGCTTCCTGATGGGAGTTTTCGCCGTAGCGCAGGACGTGGGCCAGTTCGGCCTGGATGGTCAGCGATGCACCGAAGCCTTCAGCAGTGTCGGTGAACCAGCCGGCAACGGCGGTGTCGTACGCGGCGGTGTGCGAGAACGCGCGGGCGGCGAGCTCCCGGCGCTGGGCCAGGGTGGTTCCGCCGTTGGCGACGGCTTCGATGATCTCGCCATAGCTCGCTGGAGAGACAACGATCGCGACGTTGGGATGGTTTTTCGCCGCAGCACGGACCATGGCCGGCCCGCCAATGTCGATCTGCTCGACAACGTCGTCACCGACCGCTCCACTCGCGACCGTCTCGACGAACGGGTAGAGATTGACGACGACGAGTTGGAATGGTTCAACGCCAAGCTCGTCGAGTTGCTGCTCGTGCGACTCGAGACGAAGGTCGGCGAGGAGGCCAGCGTGCACGGACGGGTGCAGGGTCTTGACGCGACCGTCAAGCGACTCGGGGAAACCCGTGACGTTGGCGACATCGGTAACGTCGAAGCCCGCGTCACGGATCGTCTGTGCGGTTGATCCGGTCGACACCATCTCAACGCCGGCGCCAGCGAGGGCACGCGCCAGGTCGATCAGTCCGGTTTTGTCACTGACCGAAATCAGTGCGCGGGAGATTCGAACGACGTCACGCTCGCGGTAGAGGCTCTTGTCGTGACTGGGGCCTGCCATTATGTGCTCCTTCTGATTGCCGAGGAAACTCGGGCTTAAAGGCCGGTCGCGCTAGAGGGAAGCGAGGTCGAGCCCATTGGCGATGTCGAGAACCGTCTGCACGAGCAGGCGACGTTCGACGGGTTTGATCCGTTCGTGGAGTTCGTGTTCGGTGTCCCCGGGGAGAACCGGAACGCGTTCGCGGACGATGATCGGGCCCTGGTCGACACCATTGTCGACAACGATGATGGATGCCCCGGTTTCAGTCACGTCAGCGGCCAGGGCGTCGCGGACGCCGTGAGCCCCGGGGAACTCGGGCAGGTACGCGGGATGCGTATTGATGAGGTGCGGCGCGAGGGCGTCGACGACATTGCGCGGCAGCAGGCGCATGAGCCCGCTGAGAACGACGAGGTCGGGCGTCCAGACCTGAATCTGCTCGAGCAGTGCCTGCCCCCACTCCTCGCGTGATTCGAAGGAGCTGTAAGGGACAACGAACGACGGAATGCCGAACTCCTCGGCGTGTGCGAGCCCTTCGGCTTCACGGTCTGCGCCGACCGCCACAACCCGAGCGGGGTATTCAGCGTCGGCTGACGCCTCGAGGAGCGCACGGAGATTGGACCCCGTGCCCGAGATCAGCACGACGAGATTCAGCACGGGGCAATTCTACAGAGAACCGACGATCGCCCTGAGCCGCTCAGCCGATACGTGCGGCCGCGCGGCGGGCGGGTACATCGAGCTGAGCCGAATCCGTCTTACCCGACGCCATCCCGATGAGGGCAGCGATGGTTATCTCAACGAAGGTGAAGACCATGATCAGCCAGGGGTTCGGTCCCACCACAGCGAGCCGCTCGGGTCCGGCGGCGCCGCCGGAGAACCAGGCAAGCAACCCGAGGATGACGGCGGATACCACACCGATACCGACGGCAGCCAGCGCCAAACGGCTCGCTACCGGCCCCCCGCGCAGGTCAGAGACCAGGCGGGACCGAACGCTCGCCGCGGCGAGGAACCCAATGACAAGCGGAACGAGAAGGCCCAGGAAGCCCAATGGGAGGTCGCCGCTCGGGACGGCTCCGAGAATCGGCAGGGCGGGCACCGGACCGACGATCGTGTTGACGGGCGAGATGGAGCTTTCGACGCCCAGGGCAAAGCCGGGGCCGATCAGCCAGGACACGACCCAGATCACGAAATTGCCGAGGAAGGCGATCTGCGCCATCGTCGCCATGATTCCGCCGGACACTCCGAGCTGTGAGCCCTGGTAGAGGCTCGTGATGATTCCAAAGTTGGCGAAAATGAGGATCGCGAGCAGGGCCGCCGCGACCGCGACGATACCCAACGCCGCGGTGAGGCCACCGCGGAATGAGGCACCGATCAGAGCGAGGCTGGTGTCATCGAAACGATCGGTGATGCGGGCAACGAGACCATCACCGCTGGATTGCCCAGTGGCATCCGCTCTCCACAGCACACGGAAGACACCGATGACGAGGCCAAGCCCGTATACAACGGCCGGGATCAGGAAACTCTGCCAGACCGAGGGGCGAACCGCCGGGTCGAGGGCTGTGAGCGCGAGCACGCCGGTGAGAACCGCGAAGGTGAGAACGGCAGCGACAAGCCCGGTCGGCCACGAGCGGGAGGCAGCGATTCGGCGCCCTGTGCGGGCCCCCATCAGCACGGTGAAGAGGGCAACGCCGAGCGGCGCAATGCTCACCACGAACGGAGCTGCCGCTTCGGGGATACCGATCGCGGCGACCGTGGCGCTGGGCAGGGCGACGGTGAGGTCGACGCCGTTTCCGAGAAGCCAGATGTCTACAGCTGCGCGCCAAAAAACGACCCAGTCGACGGAGAATCCGTAGTCTGTTGCCCACAGGAGGCTCAGCGGGACAAGGGTAATGCCGATGCCGATGGCGACGGTGATGATCGCCTCGAGCGCGGCGAGCAGGGCAAGTGTTGTGCGGTTCATTCGAGAAGAAGTTTAGCTCCCGAGCTGGGCCGGATCGGCCTGCCACGCCACGGACGACGAAGGGCGACGGTTTCCCGTCGCCCTTCGTTGTGCGTGCGCTGAATTACAGAGCGGCGATGATCTCGCGCATGAGGCGAGCGGCCTCGGACGGGGTCTTGCCGACCTTGACGCCAGCAGCTTCAAGCGCTTCCTGCTTGGCCGCTGCGGTTCCGGCGGAACCAGAGACGATGGCGCCCGCGTGGCCCATGGTCTTACCCTCGGGAGCGGTGAAGCCAGCCACGTAGCCGACGACCGGCTTGGTAACGTGAGCCTTGATGTAGTCGGCGGCACGCTCTTCAGCGTCTCCACCGATTTCACCGATCATAACGATGGCCTTGGTTTCGGGGTCGGCCTCGAACGCAGCCAAAGCGTCGATGTGGGTAGTGCCGATGATCGGGTCTCCACCAATACCGATAGCGGTCGAGAAGCCGATCTCGCGGAGTTCATACATCATCTGGTAGGTCAGGGTTCCTGACTTCGAGACGAGGCCGATGGGGCCCTTGCCGGTGATGTTCGCCGGGGTGATTCCGACGAGCGCTTCACCGGGGGTGATGATGCCGGGGCAGTTCGGCCCGATGATGCGGGTCTTGTTGCCCTTCTGCTGAGCGTAGGCCCAGAACTCGGCCGAGTCACCGACGGGAACGCCCTCGGTGATGATGACGAGCAGCGGGATCTCAGCGTCGATGGCTTCGATGACGGCGTCCTTGGTGAAGGCTGGCGGAACGAACGCGATCGACACGTCTGCACCGGTCTTCTCCATGGCTTCCGCGACAGTGCCGAAAACGGGAAGCTCAACGTCCCCGTGGACGACAGTTGTGCCAGCCTTGCGAGCGTTCACACCACCGACGACGTTAGTGCCTGCCTTGAGCATCAGTGCGGTGTGCTTGGTGCCTTCACCGCCGGTGATGCCCTGGACGATGACTTTGGAATCCTTGTTGAGGAAAATTGACATTGTTTCGTGCGTCCTTTTACTTCGAAGCCAGCTCGGCGGCCTTGTCGGCGCCTTCGTCCATGGTTGCGGCGAGGGTGACCAGCGGGTGGTTCGCCTCGTTGAGGATGCGGCGACCCTCGTCGACGTTGTTACCGTCGAGACGGACGACGAGCGGCTTGTTCGCTGCAGAGCCGAGCTCGGCGAGCGCACCGACGATGCCCTTAGCGACAGCGTCGCAGGCGGTGATTCCACCGAAGACGTTGACGAAGACGCTCTTGACCTGGGGGTCTCCGAGGATGACGTCGAGGCCAGCTGCCATGACCTCTGCGGATGCTCCGCCGCCGATGTCGAGGAAGTTTGCGGGCTTGACGCCGCCGTGGTTCTCTCCAGCGTACGCGACGACGTCGAGAGTCGACATGACGAGGCCAGCACCGTTTCCGATGACTCCCACTTCTCCGTCGAGCTTGACGTAGTTGAGGTCGGAAGCCTTCGCCTTGGCCTCGAGCGGGTCAGCAGCGTCCTTGTCTTCGAGCTTCTCGTGCGAGGGGTGGCGGAAGCCGGCGTTCTCGTCGAGTGAGACTTTGCCATCGAGTGCGACGATGTCGCCCTCTTCGGTCAGGACGAGTGGGTTGACCTCGACGAGAGTCGCGTCCTCACCCTTGTAGACGTTGTAGAGCTTGACGAATACGTCGGCGACCTTGTCGACGAGCTCAGCAGGGAAGTTCGCTGCGACGGCGATCTCGCGGGCCTTTGCAGCGTCGATTCCTTCGATCGGGTCGACCTCGATGCGAGCGAGCGCTTCGGGCTTCTCAACCGCGAGGACCTCGATCTCCATTCCACCCTCAACGCTGGTCAGCGACAGGTAGGAGCGGTTGGCGCGGTCGAGGAGTACGGAGAAGTAGAACTCCTGGGCGATCCGGGCACCGCCTGCGACCATGACGCGCTTGACGATGTGGCCCTTGATGTCGAGTCCGAGGATGGCCTGAGCCGCCTCGAAAGCTTCGTCGGGGGTCTTGGCGACCTTGACTCCTCCGGCCTTTCCGCGGCCGCCTACCTTGACCTGCGCCTTGACGACGACGACACCACCGAGCTTCTCCGCCGCGGCGCGCACCTCCTCCGGCGTTTCAGCGACGATACCCGGCAGGACCGGGACCTCGTATTTTTCGAACAGGTCTCGTGCCTGGTATTCGTAAAGATCCACGTGGATTTCCGTTTCTGCTTAGTGCATTACTGATGTGCGCAGTTGCTGGCGGCCCCAGCGTCAGGTATCTCGACGCCGAGAGAAAAGCCGTTACCACTCTACTTCTTCTCAACCCGACCGCCCGCACCCGTCGAGCGCTCACCTTCAGGCTGTGGGCTACTGTTGGCGCGTGAGCACACTCTCGGAGGTCGGTCGTGACGCTCTGCTGGTGGCGGGTGGCGGCCGAGCCATCCTGCTTCAGATCGCCAACCCGAGCGTGGGGCGCGGGGTCGCCGCGCATAGCAACTTCGCGACGCGTCCGCTGGATCGATTGCATTCCACGTTGACCTTCGTCTACGCACAGGCGTTTGGGACCGACTCAGACAAACGCGTTGTGCGGCGTCGCGTGAATCGCGCGCACGCGCCGGTCTCCGCCGACGCAACCACGGACACGCCCGGATACTCCGCGTTCGACCCCGACCTACAGCTGTGGGTCGCCGCGACGCTCTATGACACCGCCATCACCCTGCGCGAGTTGGTCTACGGCCCCCTCGATCCCGCGGCCGCTGACGAGATTTACCGGGAGTATGCGGTGCTGGGCACTGCACTGCAGATGCCAGCCGCCCTGTGGCCAGCCACTCGCTCTGACTTCGATTCGTATTTTGCGGCGGAAAGCGATCGACTAGAGGTCACCCCGGAGGCTCTCGCCGTCAGCACGTCGCTCCTGGCGGGTCGGGTGCTCCCGGCTCCGCTTCGGGCGGCGATGCCGCTGGTCCGGCTGGTCACTGCGGGCCTGCTGTCTCCTCGCCTTCGCGAGGCCTACGGATTTCATTGGACGCCACGGCAGCAACGTCGATTCGACCGCGTCATTGCCATGACACGCGTAGTGTGGCCCAGGCTGCCGCGCAGCATCCGTTTCTCCCTCTCTTCTTTCTACCTGCGAAGGTTGCGCACCGGCGCCGACGTCGACGTCGACTGAGCTTGTTTTTCCTCCACAGGGAGACACCGTGCTGGGCGTTCCCCCGAAGCCCGCTGATGCGGTCCCCGTCTCCCTCGTCGCCTGACACTCGTCGGTATGACTTCAGCAGCATCTTCTTCGCGCTCGTACCGTCCTTTTCGGTGGCATATTCGGATAACCACTCTCGTTGTCGCCGTTCTCGGCTGCATGGCGACGCTGATCATGATGGCGCCCGCCGCATCGGCCCTCCCGGTCACCGCCCGCGGCTTTGGCTACCTCTCGACCGGTGATGGCGGGTTCTGGCTCGGATCGTGGCGGCTCGCTGACGGGACTCTCGCCTTCTGTGTAAACACGGAGCGCAGTACCCCAAATGGCCAGGAGTACAGCTATGCCGACGGCGCCGCGCTCGACTGGTATGACGCGAACGATTCGGCTCGACTGGCATACATCTCACGAACGTGGGCAGGCACGACGGACCCGATCGTCGCGGCGGCGGGACAAATCGCGACATGGACAATCACCGGCCTTGGTCGGCACACTCAGGACGAGCTGGCTGCAAAGGCTGACGCGAACGCGAGTACCGTACGCGATCTGGCACGGCGGATGCTGGAGGAAACCGAAAAGTCCGCCTCTCTCGCTGTTACGGCCGCGTTGGAATTCGCCCTCACTCCCGACGGAGAAACGACCGTCACTCCCGCGCTCTTCCTGCGCACTCTCACCGCGAGTGATGTGCGCGTTCCAGCCGGTCTGCATCGAGCCGTTGTCACGCTCAGCGGTGGAACGTTTGCGAATGGGGAAGCCACTGCGATGGTGGCGAACGGGGAGTCCACGACCATCCGTGTCCCCACCGAAACGGCGCTGGCCGGCGTGATGGCAACAGCCCGGTTTGAGGCGCTCCCCTACGGGAAGGGCCTTCGTATGGCTGTGGCACGGGGAAGCGCGCAGAATCTTCTCACCGCGCACACCGCACCGGTGACGGCCGGCGCGGAACTCGCATCGACGCTTCCGTCCGATCGACAATTCCAGCCGATGGTGACCACACGCACGAGTGCCTCGGTCGCCGAGGCTGGTGCATCTCTGCACGACACCGTCGTGCTCGGTGTGAGAGTGACTCCGGCGACGGTTTCCGAGTGGCCGGTGTTCGGTCCTCCTGGCGGTCCATTCGAGCCCGTCCCTGTGACCGTGCGAAGCAGACTGCTGGGCCCGTTCGAGGGTGAGATCGAACTCGCTCGGGAGCCACCGGCCAGCGCCCCGGTTGTCTGTGAAGTAAGTCTGCTCGTCGCCACGGGACCTGGTGAGTACAGCACCCCGGCGTGCACCATCGGTGGCCCGGGACGCTACGTCTGGGTGGAAACCATCTCGCCCGACGACACAGCTTCCACCGAAGGTGGCTCGCGGATTCTGCCGTGGAGCTCCCCATTTGGAGTGGCCACAGAGATCACCACCGTTGCTGTGCTTCCGATTCCCCCAGCGAGCGTCACGCCCCCGGTTGTGCGGTCGCTACCGGAGACCGGCGGCACGGTGAGCCCCGTGCTGCAACTTCTCGCCGTCACAATCGTGCTGTTCGCCGTCGGAACGGCGTGCCTGGCCTGCCGCCGAAAGCGCCGCCTGAAGGCTTAGCGAAGCAGTGCTTGGGGTGGCGTCTCGACGTCGCCGACGATCGCCTCGGCGGGATCATTGCCGAGTGCGACGATGCGATTCAATCCATCGACGTGTACGACATGTGGCTCGAATTCGCGAGCTTCCTCGGTCGTCATCTGGCCGTAGGCGATGATGATCACGGTGTCACCGGGGAAGACGAGGCGCGCTGCAGCGCCATTGATCCCGATCACGCCGCTGCCCCGTTCGCCGGGAATCGTGTATGTCTCCAGTCGGGCGCCGTTGGTCACGTCGACGATTGACACCAGCTCGCCGGGGAGGATGTCTGCCGCATCGAGCAGGTCGAGGTCGACCGTGATCGAACCCACATAGTGCAGATCGGCCTGGGTCACCGTCGCGCGGTGAATTTTCGCGGTGAACATAGTGCGCAGCATGGTGTTACAACTTCTCAATCGGTGCGATCTTGATCAGCAGCTTTTTGAAGCCTGCCGATTCAAACTGGACGTGGGCGATTCGTTTCGCTCCAGCGCCGGTCACGGTCTGAACTCTGCCCTCACCGAAATCACTGTGACGGATGCGGTCTCCCGCCTCTAATTCCAGCGAACCGTTATCGCGAACCTGGTTCGTTATGCGGTTAGGCCAGTCACGCTTCTCGGTAAGCGGCCGGCTGGCCAGGTCGGTGCCGTTCCACTTGGACCGGTTGGCATTGAGTGCACGCGGCTGGGTGCCACCGCGCGAGTTCGCCATTCCAGGTGACTGGCGCCATTCGATGAGATCACCCGGGATTTCCTGGAGGTACCGACTCGGCATCGCGACCGCTGTCTCGCCGTACTGCGCGCGAGTCATGGCCAGGGAGAGGAACAGGCGTTTTTTGGCACGTGTGATTCCGACGTAGAACAGCCGCCGCTCTTCGGCGGGGCCGCCAGGCTCCGTCGCGCTCATTCGGTGAGGAAGCAGATCTTCCTCAATACCTGTAAGGAAGACGGCGTCATATTCGAGGCCCTTCGCGGTGTGCAGCGTCATCAGGGAGACTGTTCCGCTCGAGTCGTCGAGATCATCCGCCGCGGCAACCAGCGACACTTCGGTCAGGAAGTCCACCAGTTCGCCGTCGGGATTATTGCGTTCGAATTCCTTCGTCACCGCGATGAGCTCTTCGATGTTCTCCGCGCGTGCCTCGTCTTGTGGATCGTGGCTTCGGCGCAAAGACTCGATGAGCCCACTCTTCGTCACGAGGGTGCTCATCACCTCAGAAACCTTGCCTTCAGCAACCAGGGCGGCACCTTCGTCGAGCAGCGCCGAGAGAGACAGGATGGCGTTGGTCACTTTGGGGCCAAGGCCGAGCGACGCGGCCTCGCGCATCGCGTCACGGAAGCTGATTCCGTTGTCTTCGGCGAATCGGAAAAGTTGGGTCTCCGTGGCCGGGCCGATGCCGCGCTTCGGTGTATTGAGGATGCGGCGCAGGGCAAGGGTGTCTTGGGGGTTCGCCACTGAGACGAGGTACCCCATCGCGTCCTTGATTTCGGCTCGCTCGTAGAACTTCGTGCCGCCCATGATCCGATAGGGCAGCGCGGACCGGATGAAAATTTCTTCGAGCGCTCGAGTCTGCGCGTTCGTGCGATAGAAGACAGCGATCGAGCTGTACGGGGTGCCCTCCGAGTGCAGCTTCTCAATCTCGTCGGCAACAAATTGCGCCTCGTCGTGGCCCGAATAGCCGGTGTAGCCGACGATCTTCTCGCCGTCGCCAACGGCGGTCCACAGCTTCTTGTCTTTGCGATCGAAGTTGTTCGCGATAACGGAGTTGGCCGCGGTCAGAATGTTCTGGGTTGAACGGTAGTTCTGCTCGAGCAGGATGACCTTTGCCCCGGGGAAGTCACGCTCGAATTCAACGATGTTGCGGATGTCCGCACCGCGGAAGGCGTAGATCGACTGGTCAGAGTCACCCACGACGGTGAGCGATGCTCCCGGCGACGTGGTGATGAGGGCATTGTCGTCGAGCGCTGGCGGCCGCGTCAGCTCGCGGATGAGTGAATACTGGGCGTGGTTGGTGTCTTGGTACTCGTCGACGAGGACGTGCTTGAAGCGGTTCTGGTAGGTCGCGGCAACGTGTGGGAACGCGCGGAAGAGGTAGACGGTCTGACCGATGAGGTCATCGAAGTCGAAGGCGTTCGCAGCGGTGAGTGCTCGCGTGTATGCCCGGAAGATCTGCACGAACGCCGCTTCGTTGGGGTCCTCCATGTTGGCGTTGCGCGAATAGCTGTCAACGTCGGCCAGCTCGTTCTTAAGCTTCGAGATCTTCGCGGAGACGTTCGCCGGCGTGAAGCCGAGCACGTCAGCGCCCTGTTCCTTGATGATCCGTTTGATCAGCACCCGCGAGTCGGAGGAGTCGTAGATCGTGAAGTTCTTGGTGAACCCGAAGTTCTCGGCTTCACGGCGGAGGATGCGCACGCACGCGGAGTGGAACGTCGAAATCCACATTCCTTCGGACGCCTGGCCCACCAGGGCACCGACACGTTCGCGCATTTCGGCGGCTGCTTTGTTGGTGAAGGTGATGGCGAGAATCTGACTCGGCCACGCTTCGCGGTTCTCGAGCAGACTGGCGATGCGGCGGGTCAGCACGCTCGTCTTGCCCGACCCGGCGCCGGCGACGATGAGGAGAGCCTGCCCCCGGTACAGCACGGCCTCCCGCTGTTGCGGGTTGAGGCCGGCGAGCAGTCGGCTTTCGCCGCGGGACTCGCTGGGGTCGCTCGTCGGGATGGTGGCGGTGTGCCAGCCGTCAACAATCACGGGTGTCGCGGACTGCGCGTTCGGTTCTGAGGTGCTCGCCATATCGTTACCAAGTTTAGGCCGGGCGTCTGACAGTAGGCTCCAGCCGCTCGCTACCCGCCGAGCTCTCGCCGCGCCTGCCGTGCCGCGACACCGAGATCCGGGTGATCACAGAACACGCCGTCGACTCCGGTCGCGAGAATACGGTCGAACTCGAGCTCCCACTCGCCAAATTCCGACGGCTCCCCTCCGGTCCGAAAGTGCTTGGTCAAGAACTTGTTCTCGGGTCGAAGAGTCCAGGTGAACACGTCGAGCCCCCGCCGATGCGCTCGGGCGACCAGGTCGTTCGTCTGTCCTCCCGGTGCCCCCTGGAAGAGCATGGCCTTGTCGACACTGATGCCGTCAACCGCGAACCCGTTTTCGCCTGCTGACAGGGCGTCCAGACCGACGTCAGTGATGACATCCGCATATTTACTCGCCTGTGTGCCGCGCAGGGCGACCTCATCGAACGGGCGTCCCTTTTTCTCCAGCAGATAGATATAGCGCGCGGTCAGCCCACGCGCGTGCATCTTTGCGAGCACGGATTTCTCGAATGACTCGACGACCAGACCGGCTCCATTCGCCCACGACGTCGATGAGAGAGCGGATGTGACAAGGTCGTCAAGAGGAAGACCCACGTTCTCGAAATGGGTCGCGTGCTTAATTTCGGCAACGAGTCCGAGTTGCCTCCCCTGTGTCTCTGACGCCTCGTCGATGATTGGCAGGAGATCGATGAGGCGGAGGATGCCGGCCGATCCGTCGAAGCTTGCACTCGCGGGTCGAAGCTGGGGAATCCGCTCCCGGCTCCGCAGGGTGGAGAGTTCAGCCCAGGTGAAGTCCTCGGTGAACCACCCGGTCAGTTCAGAGCCGTCGATGTTCTTCGTCGTGCGGCGGTCAGCGAACTCCGGGTGTGAGGCAACATCGGTCGTGCCGGAGATCTCGTTCTCGTGGCGGAGAACGAGAATACCGTCGCGAGTGGCAACGATGTCCGGCTCCACCGCGTCGGCCCCGAGAGCGAACGCCAACTCGTATGACGAACGGGTGTGTTCGGGGCGATACCCGGGAGCGCCCCGGTGACCGATGATGAGCGGACCGGCGGGTACGGACGAAGTCATGATTCGAGCCTATTCGAGTGCTTCCTTAGCACAGACCCCTGCTCGGAATAGGCCCGGAATCCTCGCTGTTTCACAGTAAACACCGATAGGTTTGGAACTGGTTCCGCTCCGCGGCCCGATCACATCCCAGCCGTTTCGACTGAGAAGGACAACCACACTCATGGCAACGAACAACCCGGCGTTCAAGAACCCGGCATTCACCCAGCCCAACGCGATGGCCGTTCAGACGGCAACCGCGTCTGAGCTCCAGGACATGTACAACCGTCCGGCCGCCGGCGCAGCTGCCGCCGACCGCATGACGATCGAAGACACTGTCGTCAAGAGCGCAATTGCGTTCGGCATCCTCGTCGTCGGCGCTGTCGCAGGGTGGGCGCTTGGAGCAACGATGCCGGCGCTCGTTTTCGGCGCCGCAATCATCGGATTCGTTCTCGCACTGGTCAACACCTTCAAGAAGGAACCGTCCGCTCCCCTGATCCTCGCGTACGCGGGCCTGCAGGGTGTATTTGTCGGCGGTATCTCGTACATCTTCGAGCAGACCTGGTCGGGAGTTGTGCTCCAGGCTGTGCTCGCCACCCTCGTCGTAGTCGGTGTGACTCTCGCCCTCTTCGCGAGCGGAAAGATCCGTGCATCGAAGAAGGCCACGAAGATCTTCCTCATCGCGATGGTCGGCTACCTCGTGTTCTCGTTGGTCAACGTCGGCATGCAGATGTTCGGCCTCACCGACAACCCGTTCGGACTTCGGGGCGCCGACATCGCCGGCATCCCGCTCGGGCTGATCCTCGGTGTGCTGTGCGTCATCATGGGTGCGTACTCGCTCGTGCTTGACTTCGACTTCATCCAGCGCGGCGTGCAGAACCGCGCACCTCGCAAGTACGGCTGGTCGGGCGCCTTCGGCATCATGGTCACGGTCATCTGGCTGTACCTTGAGATCCTGCGCATGATCGCGATCACCCGCGACTAGCACTTCTAAGAAAGCCCCTGGTTGCCGCGCAAACGGTGACGCAGGGGCTTTCTTGTGCCCACATTCCTGTTCGCAACTCCCGTCTGAGGTTTCATGGCTCACCGCCCGACCACCCATCCCCCGCGTCTCGACGCTCTCCGTGCGGTACAGCGCTCGTTCGGAAACGCCGACGCACTCGACATCGACGATGACCGAGAACTCGAGGAGTTTGTCGGCGTTGATTTGAGCGACCGCGATCTCTCAGGGACAACCTTTCGCGAGTGCTCGTTCGAGGACGTGACCCTGACCGACACCAACCTGCGTGGCTCCCGGTTGATCGAGAGCGTCCTGACCACGGTGAACGCCCCGATCCTGCGCTCGAGCCGGTCGACGTGGCGCGACGTCACGCTGACGCGGTCACGGATCGGATCTGGTGAACTCTTCGATGCAACCTGGCAGTCGGTGCACATCTCGGGGTGCAAGCTCGGTTATGTGAACCTGCGCGGCTCATCTCTTACCGACGTGCTGTTCGAAGATTGCACGATCGACGAGCTCGACCTGGGCGGAACCACCGCCACACGCGTAGCCTTTACCGGCACTCGAGCACAGACGCTGGATGTGACCCGCGCCACCCTCAGCCACGTGGACCTCCGGGGCCTCGAGTTCCAGACAATCCATGGCCTCGAGGGGCTCAAAGGGGCGACGGTCAGCGACTATCAGTTAAGCGAACTGGCGCCACTGTTCGCGGCCCAGCTCGGCATCGTCGTCGAGAACTAGATTCGCTCGCTGACCTTCTCGCCGCGCAGCCGAGCGCGGTATGCCGCCACGTGCATGCGATTTCCGCAGTTTCCGACGTCACAATAGCGCTTGGACCGGTTGCGCGAGAGGTCGACGACGACCGCCGTGCAATCGTCGGCCGCGCACTCATGAAGTCTGTCAAGCTCCTTCGCGCGAACCACATCGATGACGGCCATCGCCGTCTCAACCTGAAGCCGGTGGGCGACCGGTGCGGACGACTCGGTGGCATGCAGGTGCCAGTCCCAGTGGTCGTGCTTCACCAGTTGCGGCAATGCGTGAGCTTCCTGGAGAAGTTCGTTGACGAGAGCAACGACTCCATCCTCATCGTGTGTCCACAGCTCACGGAGCCGGCCTCGAAGCGCCCGAACGTCGTCCAGCTCCTCGGTCGCGCCTGTGCGTGACCCGGTGAACTCATTCCTGTCGAGGAATTGCACGAGCTGCGCGGGCGTCGACAATTCGTCATCGCCACTCTTCGACGCCCCGGGAAGCGTGTTGATGAGCGCCGCCGTGGACGCCAGCGACACCTCGGTGTCATGTGCAAAAAGCATGTTGACTCCTGACAGTTCGCGGGATTAGTGTCATCACCATAAACCAATTTACTCCTGACAGGGGGAAGCGGCGCCCCGGTGGAGTCGCGCGACGCTCATGACAACTTCAGCACCGAACGCACTCATCACGAATGGCGGACACCCTGCGCGTGCACAGCTTGCGGGTGTCGCCGTCGCTCTCGCGAGCGCCCTGATGTTTGCTCTCAGTGGCCCGTTCGCGAAATCGCTGATGGACGCGGGCTGGTCCCCCGGCGCTGCTGTCCTC
Organism: Okibacterium sp. HSC-33S16; assembly: GCF_024171565.1. GTDB lineage: Bacteria > Actinomycetota > Actinomycetes > Actinomycetales > Microbacteriaceae > Mycetocola_A. The sequence continues at coordinate 148,192 of NZ_JALJZZ010000001.1, read as the reverse complement.
GTTCGCATCGGCGGCGCGGCGTTGATTCTGCTGGTTCCCACGGTGGTGGCGCTCCGGGGACGCTGGGGCTCGCTACGCCGAAGTGGCAAGGTCATTGCGCTGTACGGAACGATCGCTATTGCCGGGGCGCAGGTCGGCTTCTTCAACGCGGTCTCGTACATGTCAGTGGGCGTCGCCCTCCTCATTGAGTATTTGGCGCCGGTGCTTCTCGTTCTTCTTGTCTGGGCGCAAACGCGCCGGCGGCCAGGCGTCCGCACTATTATCGGCACCGTCGTCGCCATTGTCGGCATGGTTCTCGTCCTCAACCTCACCGGCACCCAGACCGTGCATCCCGCGGGGGTCGCCTGGGCCCTCCTCGCCGCCGTGTCGCTCGCGACCTACTTCATCCTTGGAACGAAGGTCAGTGACGAGCTTTCACCGCTCGTGCTCGCCGGCGGCGGTCTCGTTGTGGGCACCGTGGTCGTTGCGCTCTGCGGCATCGTGGGCTTGCTTCCCTTGGCCTTCTCGAGCGCAGACGTCACGATGCTCGGCGTGCAGCTCTCGTGGCTCGTGCCGATACTCTCCCTTGCGTTGATCTCGACGGCAGCGGCCTACGTCTCCGGCATCGTGGCCACGGCGAAACTCGGCACGCGCATCGCCTCATTCGTCGGACTCTCTGAAGTGGTTTTTGCTGTGATCGCGTCCTGGCTTCTGCTCGCCGAGTTGCCGGGATGGCTCCAGCTACTCGGCGGCGTTGGCATCCTGGTCGGGGTGATCCTCGTGCGTTCCGACACATACACGCCGCCACATAGCACTCGGCGCCCCAGTCAGCGGACGGCTGCAGCGCCCACCCCTTAAAGGCAAAAGGACCGGCTCGCTAGCCGGTCCTTTCACACTGTCATTACTCCCACTCAATGGTTCCCGGTGGCTTCGACGTCACGTCGAGAACGACGCGGTTGACACCATTCACCTCGTTGGTGATGCGGTTCGAGATCTTGGCGAGAACGTCGTACGGCAGGCGCGTCCAGTCAGCCGTCATGGCGTCCTCCGAGCTCACCGGACGCAACACAATCGGGTGACCGTATGTTCGACCGTCGCCCTGCACACCGACCGAGCGCACATCGGCGAGGAGAACGACCGGGCACTGCCAAATTTCGTTATCGAGACCGGCGGCCGTCAATTCGTGGCGAGCGATAGCATCCGCTGTGCGAAGCAATTCGAGACGTTCGGCGGTGACCTCACCGACGATGCGGATTCCGAGACCTGGGCCAGGGAATGGCTGGCGACCGACGATGACCTCGGGCAGGCCGAGCTCGCGTCCAATGGCACGCACCTCGTCCTTGAACAGGGTTCGCAGCGGCTCGACGAGCTCGAAAGTGAGGTCGTCGGGCAGTCCACCGACGTTGTGGTGGCTCTTGATGTTGGCGGTTCCGCTGCCTCCACCCGACTCGACAACATCGGGGTACAGGGTGCCCTGCACGAGGAACGCGATGGGGTCGCCGTCGTCTTCGAGCGATTCGGCGATGAGGTCGGCCTGGGCCTTCTCGAAGGTGCGAATGAACTCGCGGCCGATGATCTTGCGCTTCGTTTCGGGGTCGCTGACACCCGCGAGGGCGTTGAGGAACTGCTCGCGAGCATCAACCGTAATGAGACGGATGCCGGTGGCGGCAACGTAATCTTCCTCCACTTGCTTACGCTCGTCCTGGCGAAGCAGACCGTGGTCGACGAACACACAGACCAGCTGGTCGCCAACGGCCTTGTGCACGAGCGCGGCGGCAACGGCAGAGTCGACGCCACCGGATAGGCCGCAGATGACCTTGCCGGTGCCGATCTGGGCACGAATGCGGTCAACCTGCTCGGCAATGACGTTGCCCGGGTTCCAGTCGGAAGGGATGCCGGCGGCACGGTGCAGGAAGTTCTCGAGGACACTCTGGCCATACGCCGAGTGCTTCACCTCGGGGTGCCACTGCACACCGTAAAGCTTGCGCTCGTCGTTTCCGAACGCCGCAACCGGGGTCGATGCGGTCGACGCCAGCACGGTGAAACCTTCGGGAGCCTGAGCGACCGAGTCACCGTGGCTCATCCACACGGTCTGGTCGGCGGGCTGACCGTCGAGCAACACGTTGGCGCCCGGTGCGAGTGAGGCGTCGGTTGATCCGTATTCGCGCAGGCCGGTGTTCGCGACCTCGCCGCCGAGGGCACGGGCCATGACCTGGAAGCCATAGCAAATGCCGAGAGTCGGCACGTCGAGGTTGAAGATGCCGCTATCGAGCGCCGGAGCGCCCTCTTCGTACACACTCGACGGTCCACCGGACAAGACGATGCCGACCGGGTTCTTCTCGGCGACCTCCGCGGCGGTGATCGAGTGCGGAACGATCTCAGAGTAGACGCCGGCCTCACGTACGCGACGTGCGATCAGCTGGGCGTACTGGGCGCCGAAGTCGACGACGAGGACGGGGCGGGCGTTGGTTGCCTGCTCGCTAATGGGATGCCTCCACGGTGTTCGATGATGGTGCAGCAGATGATGCTGATGCCGAGCGCTCGGCACGCGAAGCGAGATACGTGCGCACCTCGCGGGCGACGCGTGTCTCCAGGAAGAAGGACAGGAGCGGGATCACGCCGCCGAGGGCAAGAAGAAGCAGGCGTGGGAATTCCCAGCGCATGAGGCTCCACAACCGGAAGTTGCTGAAGAGGTACAGAACGTAGAACCAGCCGTGAGCGATCAGGATACCCGTCGACAGGTTCACGGCTTGCGCGGTTCCACTCGGCACGAAGGCGAGGAATCCGTAGGCACCGCCGAGTTCGAGCTCGAGCCCGAACACGTACTTCACGAGCATCTCAGCACAGAGTGCGAGCAGCATGACACCGGTGATGATCGACGCGATCTGGTAAAACTTCAGAGCACCGACAATTCGCGGTAAATCGCTCTCGCGAGGTTCAAGTGGCATGACTCTATTCTACGTGCCCGGTTCCTGTGCGTTCGAGCTCAGCTTCCTCGTCTCGGCGGGACTTGGCGTCCTTCACGAGGTGGAACCACACGAAGATCGCGAACCCGGCAAAAACGACCCATTCGACGGCGTAGAAGATGTTGAGCCAGTTGAGCGTGACGTCCTCGACAACCGGTGGAGCATCGATCACCGTGAGCGGGTCGGGAGCCTCATCGGCGACGACGTATCCGTTGTACACCGGCCGGTCGCCCATTTGCGTCCAGATATTCACGAACGCCGCCGTTGACATCGTCGTGAGTTCGAAGGGATCGCCGTCCTCGTCGGGCACCTCCGGCGCCTGAGACGCGTTCAACCTGCCGCCTATGGCTACAACGGATGTTTCGGTGCCGGCATTCAAATCAGCGGCCGTTTTTTCCGCAACCTCGCGATCGTTCGTCCACCCGAGTGCGATAGCGATGGAGGCCTCTGGTTCCGATTCGGTGATCAGGTGTCCGGTAACCCAATAGCCGGTCTCGTCGAGGTTCACCCGCTCGCTGACGACGAGGAAGTCGCCGGGTACGTATGTCCCGCTCAACTCAACCAGCTGGCCAATGGCGTTGTCACGCAGCGGTCCGCCCGGCTCGGCAACATCTTCGAGCGCACGAGTGCGTTCAGTCGGCTGGTCAACCGTCTCCGTGGAGATGACCGCACGCTCCAACTGCCACTGCCCCAGCCACGCGAATGCCCCCGATACCAGTAGCGCGAGGAGAAGCATGGCAATCCAGCGCGGTTCAAGCATGGTCCGGAAGAGCGTCTTCGGCTCATCCCTCGTGCCGGAGGGTGTCGGGGGGTTGCTAGTAATCGTCGTCTCGTTTCGTGAGGTCTGGCTTGTTCTCCGTCGCGTTCATCGCCTGCTCGATGATCCGGTCGACGGCTCGCGCCGTTGTTGCTGAGTCCGGGGTCCCGTCGCCGCTGGTTGCCGCTTCGACAAGGGCAATCTCTTCGGCGAGCATGGCGTCGCGCGGTCGCGCCGGCGCGGTCCGCTTTGTGCGCAGGATCGCCGCGCCGATGCGTTCGGAATTCGATGCGAGAAGCGGTCCCATCACGCTCACGACGAGAACGTAAAGTCCGGCGAACGGCTGCAGCCTGGGGTCGAGGCCGGCGGTGAGGGCGAGGATCGCGAGAATGAGCGCGAACTCTCCTCGGTTCATGAGGATCGCGGCCGCGTTGATACCCGCTTGCGCACTGAAGCCGTAGAGCCTCGACATAAACTGCCCGGCGACGACGTTGAGCACGACAGTCAGCACCACAGCGACGATCACCGGCCAGATGACCTGTGGGAACTCGGTGGGGTCGAGCCCCAACCCGAAGTTGAGGAAGAAAAACGCACCGAACACATCTCGCAGCGGCACGGCCACGTGCTCAATCTTCGTGCTGTACCGGGTGGCGCCAAGCACCAGTCCGATGAGGAACGCACCGATGGCGTCGCTGACGCCGAGCACCTCGCCCAGCCCACCGAAGAGAACGGCGAGCCCGAAGAAGAGGATGGTGAACAGCTCGTCATCCTTTGTGCGAAAGAGCCGGCCAACGAACGCACCTCCCCACCGCGCAATGCTGAACATGACGATGAGGAATGTGAATGCGATGGCGAGCTTGCCTGCCACGAGCCACGGCTCGTTTTCGCCGCTCAGCACGACGGAGACAATGGCGAGGTAGATCGCCAGGAAGATGTCCTGCACGACGGTGACGCCAAGGATCATCGGCGTTTCCCGGTTCGCGAGCCGTCTCAGCTCGATGAGAAGCTTCGTGACAATGGCGCTCGACGACGTACCGATGATGCCCGCAATGATGAGCGCTTCCTTGGTGCCCCATCCCAGCGCGAAGCCGAAGATCAACCCGGCGCCCATCAGAAGGATGAGATAGGACCCGCCGGAAATCAGCAGCTTCCCGGCATTCCCGAAGAACTCGTCCTGATCGAACTCGAGACCCAGGTTGAAGAGCAGCAAGATCAGCCCGAACACGGCAATGAGTTCGATGTAGTCGCTGTGGAAGTTGAGCGGGAACCAACCGTTGTTTGGGCTCGCGAGGAACCCGACGATCATATAGATCGGGATCGCCGGAAGGCCGATGACTTTACCCAGTCGACCCAGGATGTACGCGACAACCAGCAGGGTGCCGAGAACGACCAGGTCCGTTCCCAGTGAGGACGCTTCCGCGGCTGCTGCGCTGATCATGCGGGTCAAACTCCCGGCGGAGAGTCAGCAGAACCGCCGAGGCGCGACGCACCGGTGCGGAAGAAGGCAAAGGTCTTGGCGACCTTTTCCGGGCTTCCAGCCACGACGAGGGTGTCTCCCGGAAAGACTCGGAAGTCCTCGCTTGGAGCAGGATTCGCTGATTCGCCACGCACAACGGCGACAACAATGAGGCCGACAATTCCACGGTCTGCCGGGTCACCAAGCGGTTGGCCGGCAATATGGTCGCCGTAATCGACGGTAAACCAGTCGATGCTCAGACCGGGAATCTGGTCCAGCGCTGTCAGCGACTCGGTGATCTGGGTGCCGCCGAGCAATTCGGCGAGTGTGTGTGCTTCGTCTTCGCTCAGTCGCAGTGAGACCTTGCTGGCGTCAGATCCATCTTCGTCGTCGGCGAAGGTGATCAGATCGCTGTGTCCAGACCGGTGCGCAATGACACCGACCTTTCCTCCGTCGGCGGTGATGAAGGTGTGCAGCACTCCCACACCGGGAAGTTTTACCCGCCGAACGTCAACCATGGTCGGACTCCTAGGGATTTATGGGAAGTGTTGCCAGTCTATCGGAGCGCAGAACGCACTCGGCGAGCAGGACCCGTGGTCCAGCGCACAGAGAACTGGCCCCGATTCCTTTCGGGCATCGGGGCCAGCGTGAACGCGGGTGCGCGCTACGGAGTAACGATTTCCGGAGCTTCGAGACGAATCCGATCTGCTGATTCGTCGTCAGGTTGCTCCTGCGAGGCGCGCTCTGCAGCGACCCGCTTGAGGTACACCGCCACCTCGCGTTCGGTGCGCTCGTCGTCCCAGCCCAGCACTTCGGCCATCAGTCTCGCGGCGACGGGAGCAGCCGAGACGCCGCGGTCCCACGCTTCGATCGAGATTCGAGTACGCCGGGCGAGGACGTCCTCGAGGTGCAGAGCACCCTCATGCGTTGCCGCGTAGACCACTTCAGCGCCGATATAGTCATCGGCGCCGGGCAGAGCTTCGCCGAGTTCGGGCCGTTCACGGATGAGATCGAGCAACTCGTCGGTGAGCACACCATACCGGTTGAGCAGGTGCTCAATTCGCACCGTGTGCATCCCGAATGCCCGCGCGATCTTCGCACGCTTATTCCACGCCGCCTGGTAACCCTCGGCACCGATGAGCGCGATGTTCTCAGTCGCCGACGGAGGCACTTTCCCGTCGAGGGCATCGGCGGCTGCGTCGATAGCGTCTTTCGCCATCACGCGGTAGGTGGTCCACTTACCGCCGGCGATGACGACGAGCCCCGGCACCGAGTGCGCGACGAGGTGCTCGCGCGACAGCTTCGAGGTCTGGTCGCTCTCTCCGGCGAGCAGGGGGCGAAGTCCCGCGTAGACGCCTTCAACGTCATCCCGGGTGAGCGGCACGGCCAGGATCTTGTTGACGTGCTCAAGCAGGTAGTCGATGTCCGCCGCAGTAGCTGCCGGGTGAGCCTTGTCAAGGTTCCAGTCGGTGTCCGTCGTCCCAATGATCCAGTGCCGACCCCACGGAATGACGAAGAGCACGCTCTTCTCCGTGCGAAGGAGTAGTCCCATTGTCGACTGGAACCGGTCACGTGGCACGAGGAGGTGGATGCCCTTTGAGGCACGCACCTTGAATTGGCCACGCTCGCCGACCATTGCCTGGGTGTCGTCGGTCCACACACCGGTCGCGTTGACCACCTGCTTTGCCCTCACCTCGAACCGCTCACCGGTCTGAAGGTCGTGTGCCTTGACGCCGACAACGCGCTGCCCGACCTTGAGGAACCCTTCGACCCTCACCCGGCTGGCCGCGTGTGTGCCGTACGAGGAGGCCGTCCGTACGACCGTCGACGTGTACCGGGCATCGTCGACCTGAGCGTCGTAGTAGGTGATCCCGCCCACAAAGGCGTTGTTGCGCAGCGACGGAATGGCCCGCTGAACCTGGCGCTTGAGCAAATGGCGGTGGTGGGGAACACCGGGAGGGCGTCCACCCGTGTAGCTGAAGATGTCGTAGAGGAGCATGCCTGCACCGATGTACAGGCGCTCAAAGAGCGGGCGGTTCAGTGGGTAAAGGAACCGGACCGGCTTCACAAGGTGAGGTGCAATGCGCTGGAGCAGCAGTCCACGTTCGATCAACGCTTCGCGGACCAGGCGGAAGTCGAGTTGCTCAAGGTAACGAATTCCACCGTGAACGAGCTTAGAGGAACGGCTCGATGTTCCGCTCGACCAGTCACGAGCCTCGAGAATTCCGGTGGAGAGCCCCCGGGTGACCGCGTCGAGCGCCGCACCAGCGCCGACGATACCGCCGCCGACAACGAGGACGTCAAGTTCCTTGGTCTTCAGAGCCTCGATGGCAGCGGCACGTTCTTCGGGTCCGAGCTTGGTCGAATGTGAAACGGTGTTCGAATTGGCCATTGTTGTCTCCTCCAGCGACCGAGCCTGTCGCGGTCACCAGACCCTTCGTGGTGGGTGGCACCGACAGGCTACGCCACACCTCTTCCTTCGAAGCTAATGCACACGTTGTGCCCTGACAACGGGTTGCACACACGGTTTGATGTGTGCGCGCCACCCCCTTAACTTCGCGAACCGGGTGTGCTGGACTCGGAGACGCGCGCTGGAACGGACGCGCCACGAGGGAAGCGAGGGACACGAATGGCAACAATTGCAGCGAACATCGTCGACACTCTTCAGGCGAGCGGGGTGAAACGGGTCTACGGCATCCCGGGCGACTCGCTCAATGGGTTCACTGAAGCGCTTCGCGGTGACGGGAAGCCGGAATGGGTTCACGTTCGCCACGAGGAAGCGGCCGCACTAGCCGCATCTGCCGAGGCAGGCCTCACCGGACAGCTCTCGGTCTGTGCAGCGAGCTGCGGCCCCGGCAACCTGCATTTTATCAACGGCCTGTACGACGCCCAGCGATCCCGGGTTCCTGTCCTCGCCATTGCTGCCCACATTCCCAGCGGAGAGATTGGCAGCGGCTACTTCCAGGAGACCCATCCCCAGGAACTTTTCCGCGAGTGCAGTGTTTACTGCGAACTCGTCAGCTCTCCTGAACAGATGCCCCGCCTCCTTGAGATCGCGATGCGAACCGCGGTCGAGAAGAAAGGCGTCGCCGTTCTGGTGATTCCAGGCGATGTCCTTCAGGCCAGGGCGGAGAGCACGCGAGTTGCGTCCATTTTCCCGACCGAGAGTTCCGTCCTGCCGAGCGCTGAGGGACTTGCCGAGGCTGCCCGTCTACTCAATTCGGCAGAGAAGGTGACCATCCTGGCTGGGGCCGGTGTTGCTGGCGCTCACGCGGACGTTATCGCCCTCGCTGACGCCTTAGGCGCTCCCATCGTTCACGCGCTCCGCGGCAAAGAACACATTGAATACGACAACCCATTCGACGTGGGCATGACCGGTCTGCTGGGCTTTAGCTCCGGATACCGCGCCATGGAAAATTGTGATGCACTGCTCATGCTGGGGACCGACTTCCCGTACCAGCAGTTCTTCCCCGAGCAGGCGGTGAAGATTCAGGTTGACCTTCGAGGCGAGCAGTTGGGACGTCGCACCCCGCTCGATCTCGGGCTCGTCGGCACCGTGCGCGACACCAGCCAAGCCCTGTTGTCACTGATCGAACGGAAGAAGGACCGCGATCATCTCGAGTCATCGCTCAAGCACTACCGAAAGGCACGCAAGGGGCTCGACGAGCTCGCGACGAATGACCGAAACCGGGCGCCGATCCACCCGCAGTATCTCGCCCGGCTCGTTGATGAACTTGCCACGGACGACGCTGTCTTTATTCCGGATGTCGGGTCGCCTGTCGTGTGGGCGTGCCGGTACCTCACCATGAACGGCAAGCGTCGGATGATTGGGTCGTTCACGCACGGAACCATGGCCAATTCCGTCTCCCAGGCGATCGGCGCGCAGGCCTCACACCCGGGGCGACAGGTGGTCGCTCTCGCTGGAGACGGCGGACTCACGATGCTTCTCGGCGAACTGATCACCCTGACGCAAAATCGTCTGCCCGTGAAGATCGTGCTGTTCAACAACTCGTCGCTCAACTTCGTGGAGCTCGAGATGAAGGCGGCGGGGTTGGTGAACTACGGAACTGATCTCACGAACCCCAACTTCGCCGACGTCGCAACGGCGATGGGCATTCACGGTCAGCGCGTTGAACGTCCCGATGACCTGCCCGAGGCACTACGTGCAGCGTTCGGGCACGATGGCCCAGCTCTCATTGATGTGGTTACCGCCAGGCAGGAGCTTTCACTCCCACCGACGATCACTGTGGAGCAGGCAAGCGGCTTCACGCTGTATGCGATCCGAACGGTTCTGTCGGGACGCGGCGAAGAACTCATCGATCTTGCGCACACCAACGTTGTTCGGAGGATCCTGAAGTAGAGAGATGCCTCAGTAGGTTCGATACGGAGCGAGGACAACCTCGACCCGCTGGAACTCCTTGAGGTCGGAGTACCCAGTGGTCGCCATCGAGCGTCGGAGCGCACCGACGAGGTTGGCCTTCCCGTCCGCAACTGTGGCCGGTCCGTAGAGAACCTCCTCGAGCGTTCCGATCTGGCCGACTTCGACGCGCTTCCCTCGGGGAAGCTGCGAGTGGTATGCCTCGGTACCCCAGTGGAAGCCACCACCGGGCGCGTCGGTGGCGCGAGCCAATGTCGTGCCGAGCATGACGGCATCCGCCCCACAGGCGATTGCCTTGACGATGTCTCCCGCGGTACCAAGTCCACCGTCTGCGATGACGTGCACGTAGCGCCCACCGGACTCGTCCATGTAGTCGCGGCGAGCACCGGCGATGTCAGCAACAGCCGTCGCCATGGGCGCGTGGATTCCGAGCGTCGCCCGGGTGGTTGATGCCGCTCCACCGCCAAAGCCGACAAGAACACCGGCCGCTCCGGTACGCATGAGGTGGAGTGCGGCCGTGTAGGTTGCAGCGCCGCCAACGATTACGGGCACGTCGAGCTCGTAGATGAACTCTTTGAGGTTGAGCGGTTCCTGGTTCTTGGAAACGTGCTCGGCGGAAACTGTTGTTCCGCGGATCACGAAGAGGTCGACGCCAGCGGCGACAACGGTTTCGTGCAGCTCTTGCGTTCGCTGCGGCGAGAGTGCACCAGCGACGGTTACGCCAGCGGCGCGGATCTCAGCGAGCCGAGCCGTGACCAGTTCCGGCTTGATCGGCTCGGAATAGATTTCCTGCATACGCGCGGTGGCGGTGTCGGCGTGAAGACTGCGGATCTCAGCCAGCAACGGCTCCGGGTTTTCATAGCGCGTCCACAACCCTTCAAGGTCAAGCACACCAACACCGCCGAGCTTACCCATCATGATGGCGGTCGCCGGGGAGACGACCGAGTCCATGGGTGCGGCGAGGATCGGAATGTCGAAGGAGTAGGCGTCAATCGACCAGGTGACCGAGACGTCTTCGGGGTCCCTCGTCCGCCGGGACGGGACCACGGCGATGTCATCGAAGGCATATGCCCGGCGTGCGCGCTTGGAAGCGCCGATCTCAGTTTCCATACTCACTCCTCCACCCTACCGTTTGCAGCTTCGCGGCCCTGTAGTGCCGGGGGCGAAGTGGCCAGATACGCACAAACCCGCACGAGTGTGCGCTCGTGCGGGTTTGTGAAAGCCAGGCTTAGCGGCTGTAGTTCGGGGCCTCGACGACGATCTGAACGTCGTGCGGGTGAGACTCCTTGAGACCTGCCGGGGTAATACGGACGAACTTGCCCTTGGCCTTGAGCTCGTCGATGGTGCGTGCTCCGACGTAGAACATCGACTGACGGAGACCACCGATGAGCTGGTAGGCCACGGAGGACAGCGGGCCACGGTAAGGAACCTGCCCTTCGATGCCCTCCGGGATGAGCTTGTCGTCGCTTGGCACGTCGGACTGGAAGTACCGGTCCTTGGAGTACGAGGTCTTCTCGCCGCGGGTCTGAAGCGCGCCCAGCGAGCCCATGCCGCGGTACATCTTGAACTGCTTGCCGTTGACGAAGACGAGCTCTCCCGGGCTCTCGTCGCACCCGGCGAGGAGCGAACCGAGCATGACCGTGTCGGCGCCGGCAACCAGGGCCTTGGCGATGTCGCCCGAGTACTGCAGACCACCGTCGGCGATGACCGGGACGTCGTACTCCCGAGCGGCGAGTGACGCTTCGTACACAGCGGTGACCTGAGGAACACCGACACCGGCGACAACGCGTGTTGTGCAGATGGAGCCCGGTCCGACGCCGACCTTAACGGCATCGGCTCCGGCCTCGGCGATGGCCTTGGCTCCGTCACGGGTAGCGACGTTGCCGCCGATCACATCGACGCCAGCGAAAGCCTTGTCAGACTTGAGCTTGCGGACGATGTCCAGGACTCCGGCGGAGTCTCCGTTGGCCGTGTCGACAACGAGCACGTCAACTCCGGCGTCGAGGAGAGCACCCGCACGCTGCCAGGCGTCACCGAAGAAGCCGATGGCCGCTCCAACCCGGAGCCTGCCCGAGTCGTCCTTGGTCGCGGAGGGGTACTTTTCGCGCTTATCGAAGTCCTTGACCGTAATGAGGCCCTTGAGCTTGCCTGCGGCGTCAACCAGCGGAAGCTTCTCGATGCGGTGCTCGGCCAGGATGCCGATTGCGTCCTCGGGCGTAATGCCGACCGGAGCGGTGATGAGCGGGGAGCGGGTCATGACGGCGCTGACCGGGGTGGTGGCCTTCTCCTGAGGAGCGACGAAGCGCATGTCACGGTTCGTGATGATGCCGACGAGAACACCGTCGGAGTCGATGACGGGAAGACCGGAGACCCGGAAGTTGCGGCACAGGGCGTCCACTTCGGCGACCGTCGCGTTCGCCGTTGTCGTGACCGGGTTGGTGATCATGCCTGACTCACTGCGCTTGACGAGGTCAACCTGCTCAGCCTGGTCACCGATCGACAGGTTGCGGTGCAGGATTCCAATGCCACCCTGACGCGCCATGGCGACAGCCATCCGCGATTCGGTCACTGTGTCCATGGCACTGGAGAGCAACGGAGTCGCGACGCTGATGCGCTTGGTCAGGCGCGAGGAGGTTTCCGCCTCACTTGGAATGACGTCGGTATGTCCCGGAAGAAGCAGGACATCATCATAGGTAAGTCCGACGAAGCCAAATGGGTTTGAGGTTTCCATTGCATCCCTTCACAGAAGCGCGAGTTTCCGGTGTTGGTAGCTAACGGATGCCACGTAAAAGGGGACATCGCACCGGTAGTTAATGCTAACCGGGAAAAGGTAACGATTATGCCCGGGTCGTCCGACATTGATGTGAGGAATACCCATGTACGAAACATGTAGGTCATAATCGGGTCGTATCGTCAAACAGAGCCGTTCGGCGAAGAACCACAAGAGACCTGGCGGTCTCTTCACTCGAGGGACCTGGCGGTCCCGTTCTGGAGGTGCAGTGAGTCTCACTCATTCAGCCCATGCCCCGCGCCACAAGCGCACCCTTCTGTTATTCCTCGGATTCCTGTTTGCAGCACTCGTACTGCAATCGGTGTCGGCGACCTCGGCTCGAGCCGATGAGGTTGGAACGGAGTACGACTTCTACTTTGCGGGCAACGTGAAGTACGACAGTGAGCCACTCGAGGGCGTGACGATTTCGGTCGACGGCAACGGGTACGAGGCAGAGGTCGACACAGCTGCAGACGGCAAGTGGAAAATTGGCGTTCCAGAGAAAGGCACCTACACGGTGACGTTGGACGAGGAGACGCTGCCCAAAGGGGTGATCGTCGCCGAAGGCTCCGCCAGCGTTGAGGCGGAGATCAAACTCACCAGCTCGAAGATCGTGAATTACTTCCTCGGTGAGGGCGTACGCGTCACGACCAGTTTCTGGGACCAACTCGCTGAACGTCTCGTCAACGGTCTCAACTTTGGGCTGCTTTTGGCCCTTGCAGCGGTCGGCGCCTCGCTCGTCTTCGGCACGACCGGCCTGTCTAACTTCGCCCACGGTGAAATGGTGACGTTCGGGGCTGTCATGGCGTACGTCTTCGCCAACGTTCTGCACTGGCCGCTCTGGGGTGCTCTCGTCGCGGCTGTCATCATGAGCGCGCTCTTTGGCTTCACACTCGATACCGCCTTATGGAGACCGCTGCGAAGGAAAGGCATCGGAATTGTTCAGGTGATGATCGTGTCGATCGGTCTGTCACTCCTCATCCGGTACATTTTTCTCTACTTCATTGGCGGCGGCACGTATCAGCTGCCCGGTGCCGGTGAAGCGCGCATCACTCTGTTCGGCACTGTGGCTCTCTCGGTGACCGACATGGTGAGCATGGCCGTCTCAGTCGTTGTGCTCCTCGCCGTTGCGTGGTGGCTCCTCCGCACCCGAACCGGCAAGGCGACCCGAGCGATCTCGGACAACCCGTCACTGGCCGCAGCGAGTGGTATCGACGTCGACCGAGTCATCCGAATCGTCTGGATCCTGGCTGCCGCACTCGCCGGTCTCGCCGGAATCCTCTGGGCGTATTTCCGCCCCGGTATCAAGTGGGACATGGGAACGCAGATCCTCCTCCTGGTCTTCGGCGCCATCGTGCTCGGTGGCCTCGGAACAGCGTTCGGTGCACTCATCGGCGCCATCATCGTCGGTCTCCTCGTTGAGGTGTCGACGCTGTGGATCCCGTCGGATATCAAGTACGTCGGTGCGCTGGTCGTGCTCATCGCCGTCCTGCTCGTGAAACCCCAGGGACTCCTGGGCCGCAAAGAGAGAATTGGATAGGAGGACGCCATGGACTGGGGATCAATTCTTTCAAACACCGCCTCCTGGCTGATTAGCCCTGAGACGATCGCCTACGCACTGGCCGCCCTTGGCCTCGCCGTCCACTTTGGATACGGCGGACTGCTCAACTTCGGTATGGCCGCCTTCATGGCATTGGGCGCATACGGATATGCAATTTCGATCTTGACGTTCGGTTTGCCCTGGTGGGCCGGAATTATTGTTGGCTGCCTGGCATCCGTTGTCTTCGCTTTGATTCTGGGTATTCCGACGCTACGTTTGCGCGCGGACTACCTGGCGATCACGACGATCGCAGCCGCTGAGATCGTTCGACTGCTCTTTACGACGCAGGTATTCGACTCCGTAACCAATTCCGCAGACGGACTCGGCAACTACCACGCCGGATTCCGTGCCGCGAACCCGTTCCCCGAGGGAACATACGGGTTCGGGCCGTGGACCTACAACGAAAACGGCTGGTGGGTGCGGATCTTCGGCATCTGTCTGCTGGCGGTCGCCGCACTGCTCGTCTGGTTGCTCATGCGCAGCCCGTGGGGCCGCGTACTCAAGGGCATTCGTGAAGACGAAGATGCTGTGCGCGCCCTCGGCAAGAACGTGTTCGCCTACAAGATGCAGGCACTCATGGTCGGTGGTGTCTTCGGCGCGCTGGGTGGCGTCGTGTTCGCACTGCCGTCAGCAGTTGTGCCCAGCGTGTACGTCACGAGCCTGACCTTCTTCATCTGGACGATCCTGTTGCTCGGAGGTGCCGCGACGGTCTTCGGACCGCTGCTCGGCGCTGTGATCTTCTGGGTGATCATGGGCTTCCTGTCGAACGTGCTTCCGGCTCTAGCCTCGAGCGGTTTCCTCCCGTTTATGTCGACGACGCAGGCTGCGACGCTCCGCTACATCCTCGTTGGACTCGCCCTGATGCTCATCGTGATATTCAGGCCACAGGGCATCCTCGGAAACAAGAAGGAGCTGACCTTTGTCAAGTAGCAACGCTGCACCGCTCAAGCCGGTCAAATCCACCGGGCTGCACATTGGAGACGCCGCCCCCGGCGTGGCCAAGGTCGACCCGATCATCATCGCCGACAACGTGACCCGTCAGTTCGGCGGCCTCAAGGCCGTCGACGTCGAACACCTGGAGATTCCGCGGAACGCCATCACGGCGCTCATCGGACCCAACGGTGCCGGTAAGACCACGCTGTTCAATCTGCTCACCGGTTTCGACAAGCCCGACACCGGCACGTGGGTGTTCGACGGAAAGCAGCTCAACGGGGTTCCCGCGTTCAAGGTCGCTCGGATGGGCCAGGTTCGCACCTTCCAGCTGACCAAGGCGCTCGGCCTGCTCACCGTCCTCGAGAACATGAAGCTCGGATCACAGAAGCAGAAAGGCGAGGGAATCTTCGCCAGCCTCATCAAGCCGCTGTGGAACAAGCAAGAGGAAGAGATCGAGGAGCGGGCGCTCGACATCCTCGCGCGCTTCAAGCTCGACACCAAGAAGGACGACTTCGCGGCGAGCCTCTCGGGTGGACAGCGCAAGCTGCTCGAGATGGCCAGGGCCCTGATGAGCCAGCCCAAACTGGTCATGCTTGATGAGCCGATGGCTGGAGTCAACCCGGCGCTGACCCAGTCGCTGCTCGAGCACATCCTCGACCTCAAGGTTCAGGGAATGAGCGTGCTGTTCGTTGAGCACGACATGCAAATGGTGCGGCACATCGCCGACTGGGTTGTCGTCATGGCTGAAGGTCGTGTTGTCGCTGAAGGACCCCCTGAGGACGTCATGCAAAACCCTGCGGTGATCGACGCCTACCTCGGTTCGCACCAGGACGTCGACCTTGGTGTCGTGACCGGGCGGATCGCCGGGGAGATTACCTCGGAAGTTGAGGACCTGCTTGAGGAAATCGACGCGGAGACCGGAGTTGAGCACGAGATCGAACAGCCGCCAGTCGTAGCGCCAGAGAAGGACGAGGACTCCAAGTGACCGCAACAATTGCTCCCGAGGTCGTCGTCCAGGTCGAAAATGTAACCGCGGGATACCTTCCCGGCGTCAACATTCTCAACCGCGCCAACCTCACGGCAGCCAAGGGTGAGCTCATTGGCATCATCGGCCCTAACGGTGCCGGCAAGTCGACGCTGCTCAAAGCCATCTTTGGGCAGGTGAAAGTTCGCGAGGGCGCGATCCGGCTGAACGGCGACGACATCACGGGACTCAAGGCCGACAAGCTGGTCGCGCGCGGAGTCGGCTTCGTTCCGCAGACGAACAACGTGTTCCAGAGCCTCACCATCGAAGAAAACCTGCAGATGGGCCTCTTCCAGAAGCCGAAGATCTACGCGGAGCGCCTCGAGTTTGTCACGGGTATCTTCGCCGAACTCGGCAAGCGCCTCAAGCAGCGCGCAGGCTCGCTCTCCGGTGGTGAACGCCAGATGGTGGCGATGTCGCGAGCCCTCATGATGGATCCGGCCGTTCTCCTGCTCGACGAGCCGAGTGCTGGCCTCTCCCCCGTGCGGCAGGACGACGCGTTCATCCGGGTGTCCGACATCAACAAGGCTGGAGTAACCACCATCATGGTCGAGCAGAACGCCCGCCGGTGCCTGCAGATCTGTGACCGTGGCTACGTGCTCGACCAAGGCACAGACGCATACACCGGCACCGGTCGCGAACTGCTGAACGACGACAAGGTGATCGGCCTCTATCTGGGCACGCTGGGGCAGGACGACTAACCCGCGCACGCCCCGCAACCACGAAACGCCCTGTCTCCGTGACAGGGCGTTTCGCGTCTACCACCTAGTCGACGGCCGTGAACCGCACGGTGATCGTGCGAGCCTCGGGCCGCAACGCGAAGTCCGGCCAGACATCAGGACCGCACGCCCGCGATCCAACGCCGTGTTGGGCAGCATCGAGGTAGAGATAGGTGCGATCAGGTTCCGGCAGCTCATACCGGTGCTTGGCGGTGCCCACCTGCTGCGCGGTGTGCGGACTCAGCGTGAATCCGATCCGTCGCCCACGGGAATCCGGCACCGCGTCGATACCGAGCCAGTCGGTTCCGTTGCGTGCCAGCCGCAGCGAGCGCAGGTTGCGTCGATGCCCGCTTTCCTGCGGCATCGCATACCGAACGGTGAGGTCATCGAGCGTCGCCGAGAATCTCCCGACGAGCGCTGCGTGCGTGGAATCGGGATACGACTCGTGCGGCCCTGTGCCGAACCACGACGCCGCATTCACCTCAGGGGGCAGGTCAAAGCGCAACCCGATGCGCGGCAGAATAATGTTCCAGCCGGCGCTCGGCACGATCTCGGCCCGAAGGGTGAGCTCCCCGTCGACCAGACGCCAGTCTTCGTCCACAACGACGGAGTGCTTCTGTTCGGCAGCCGCATACCGCTTTCGTAAACGGATGCCATCAGCCGCCGCGATCACCTGCTCGACCCGTCCGGTCAACCGATCCAGACCGGCCGCGCGCCACATCGCGGCAGATGAGGGGGCCGGCACGCCGTTTCCGTTGTGACGTGTCGGGTCGGCGAGGTCATAGGAGCCACGCCCCTCCCCCTCGTCGTTATCGGTCGGTGCGCGCCACAGCTCGAGGCGCGGACCGGATACAGGAAGACCGGCGAGTTGGGTCAGTCGCCCGTGCTCGAATACCGCCGGCCCCAGGCTCAGCGTGGCCGGAATGTGCCCGACATCGAAACCGTTCGCGTCCGGTGACACGGTCGCCACCGGCCGGGGACCGATCGCCGCCGGTGTCCGCGGCGTGAGGTCGAGTTGCGCTGCGGAGATGCGGTGCCCGGCGTCCGCCCACTCGGTGGCGTCGCGCTGCACCGCCTCGAGGGTGAGCCAGGTCTCGCCGTCACCGAGCTCGACCGAACCCAGCGCGACGGTGACGGTCTCCCCCGCGGCGAGCGCCGCCCCGGTTGCCCCGGCCACATCGAGCTCGCCCGCTGCGACGGCCGTGCCGTCGTGCTCCACCGTCCAGCGGAACGCGACGTCCGTGACATCCGCTGTGTGTCTCAGATTGGAGATGACGGCGACCGGCTGATCGTCCGCGTTCAGCACGACGTGCAGGCGAATCGGTGCGACGACCTGCGCGTATTCGAAGAGCCCTGGCGTCGGGGTGGAATCGGAGAGCACCATGCCGTCCATCACGAAGTTGCCGTCGTGCACGACCTCGCCGAAGTCACCGCCGTACCCGAAGTACTCGGTGCCGTCGGGTGTGCGCGTGCGGATACCGTGGTCACGCCACTCCCAAACGAAACCGCCGTGCAACCTCGGGTAGCGGTCGACGAGGTCCTCGTACTGGTCGATGGCACCCGGGCCGTTGCCCATGGCGTGCACGTACTCGCAGAGCACGAACGGCTTCGAGCGCTGACGGGCAGACTCCGTGGCCGAGCAGCCGAGCAGCAGGTTCGTGGCATCGTCGCGTCCGATGGTCTCCGTCTCCGGAACCGACGAGTACATCCGCGAATACACGTCGCTGTACTCGCCCGTGTAGTCGCCCTCGTAGTGCACCGGGCGGCTGGCGTCCCGCGCGTGAGTCCACGCGGCCATCGCGGCAAGGTTCTGCCCGGTTTCTGACTCGTTGCCGAGCGACCACATCACAATCGACGGGTGGTTCTTGTCACGTTCAACCGTGCGCTCCATCCGGTCGAGGTACGCCTCACGCCAACTCGGGTCATCACTCGGGTTGTCTACCCAGCCGTGCGCCTCGAAGCCGTGCGTCTCGAGGTCACACTCAAGCACCACCCAGAACCCGAGCTCATCGGCGAGGTCGAGCAGGCGCGGGTGCGGCGGGTAATGGCTGGTCCGAATCGCGTTCACATTGAACCGCTTCATCATGAGCAGGTCGTCGCGGGCGAACTCCTCGTCGAAGACCCGGCCGCGGTCGGGATGGGTCTCATGCCGGTTCATTCCGTGAAACACCAGTCGGCGTCCGTTGACGAGAAACTGGTCGCCGATGATTTCGACGGTGCGAAAGCCGAGCCGCAGGGATATCGTCTCGGTGGCACTCGACACGGTGGCGTTGTAGAGCGTCGGCCGTTCTGCCGACCACGGCTTCACATTTCCTATCGAAACGGATGCCACGGCGTCCGCCGTCTGCCACGTCACGTCCACATCCAACCCGGGTATCCGGAGCGTGACCGGGTAAGCGTCGCCCGGAGCCGTGATTTCCGGCGTCACAACGCCGGTTCCATCGCTCGATGCGTCCCCGGCATACGAGGTGCGGAGCCACACGTCGTCGATCCCGCCGACCGGTCTGGCCTGCAGGGTGACGTCCCGGAAGATCCCGGGCAGCCACCACTGGTCCTGGTCTTCGAGGTAACTCGCGGCTGACCACTGTGACACGCGCACGACGATGAGGTTCGAACCTGGCCGGACGACGCCGGTGACGTCGAATTCCTGAGCCAGCCGCGAACCGACACCCGCTCCGATCTCAACCCCGTTCACCCAGACCCGGTAATGCGACTCGACACCGTCGAACCGCAGCAGCACGGCTGCCGCCTCGTCCCAGCTCTCATCGAGCTCGAAGGTCCGCCGATAGTCCCCGGTGGGGTTGTCGTCCGGCACGAACGGCGGTTCGACCGGAAACGGATACTGCACGTTTGTGTAGATCGGCAACCCATACTTGCCGTCACCCTGCAGCACCCAGTGCGACGGCACCGCCAGGGTGTCCCACGCCGAGTCGTCGAAGTCCTCGGTGGCAACGGCAGATTCCGACTCCCCCTCCGGCAGCACCCCGGCCGCACCGGGCATTCCCGGGGTTCCCGGCAGTAACCGGAATCGCCACGGGCCGTTGAGGGAGAGGGAGGGAGCGTCCGAGTGGAGCCAGGACCGAGCCGGTGTTCGCCGACCGGCTCCCGGTCCTTTCGAGGTGACGGTGAATGAGTTCGACGTGGAGCTGCGTGTCACGACTTGACTGATCCTTCGGTAAGCCCGCCGCGCCAGAAGCGCTGCAGGACGATCATGGCGATGCCGAGCGGGATGATCGACAACAGAACTCCTCCCGTGGTGAGTTCGTAGAACTCCGGAAGCCGATCGACCTGGCTCAACCAGTTGTTGAGGCCGAGGGTGATCGGATACAGGTCGGAGTCAGAGAGCATCACGAGCGGCAAAAAGTAGTTGTTCCAGATGCCGACGAGTTGGAACAGGAAAACCGTAACGAGCGCCGGCGTGAGGATCTTCAGGCCGATGGTATGGAAGATCCGGATCTCGCCGGCACCGTCGATTCGTGCGGCCTCGACGAGCGACGAATCGACCGTCGCTTGCGCGTAGATTCGGCAGAGGAACAAACCGAACGGCGACACCAGTGACGGCAACAACACGCTCCAGTAGGTATTGGCGATTCCCATTTGGCTGAACAGCAGGAACAACGGCAGAGCCGTCGCTGTGCCGGGGACGAGAACGCCACCGAGGATCGTTCCGAAGACAAGGTTGCGGCCCTTGAACTCGTACTTGGCGAGCGCGTAGCCGCCCGCCGCCGCGAAATAGGTTGCGAGCAGGGCACCGACGCCCGCATAGAGCACCGAGTTGGCAAACCAGCGGACGAAGATGCCACCGTCGTAGCTGAGCACCTGACCGAGGTTCTCCCAAAGCGAGATCGTCGGTGCGAACCAGAATCCGTAGGTGGAAAAAAGGTCTTCGGTCGACTTTGTCGCTGCAACAACGACCCAATAGACAGGGATGAGGAAGTACAGCGCAACAACGGTGAGAATGCCAGTGACGATGATCGTCGACGCCCGCGGTGATCGGGATTGTCGAGTTTTCGCTGGGGCCGGAGGACGAGTTAACACGGAGTCGGGAGCAACCCGGTCGTCTGAAACTGTCGGTGAAGTGGTCATGATGATTTCCTGTTCGTCAGCTTCAGGAACGCGAAGGAAAGGACAAATGCGACAATGGCGATCAGGACCGCTTGAGCGGCCGCGACGTTGTAGTCGTTGTAAGCGAAGGCTGTCGTGTACGCGCTGAGGTTGGGCGTGTACTGGCTATCGATCGCTGGCGCCACGGTCTGCAGCACTTGCGCTTCCGCGAAGAGTTGCAGGGTACCGATGATCGAGAAAACGGTCGTCAAGAGCAGGGCGGGCCGGATGAGCGGCAACTGGATACTCGTCGCAACTCTCAGCGTCGATGCTCCGTCCACCTTGGCGGCTTCATACAGCTCGACGGGGATGGCTTTCAGTTGCGCCACGATGATGAGCATGTTGTAGCCGGTGTAGCTCCACAGCACGATATTGGCGATGGACCAGAGCACGGTGTCCGCGCCAAGGAAGTCGGGGGTAACACCGAAGAGCCCGGCGATGTCGAACAGCGGCGAGAGCCCAGGAACGTAGAGGAACGACCACAGGATTGTCGCAATCACACCGGGAACCCCGTATGGAAGGAAATAGGCGGCGCGGAAGAAGCCGGGCCACTTTGCGGATGCCGACTCGAGCATCAGGGCCAGGACCGTACAGAGCGCGATCATCACGGGGACCTGGACAACACCGAACAGAAGCATTCGACCAATAGATGCGATGAAGTTGCCGTCGGCGAGCGCCTGAGCGTAATTGCTGAACCACGCGAACTCGCTGGTTACTCCCTCTTCACCGAAAAGACCCCGACGGGTCACCTTGGTGAAGCTCGACCCGATCGCCACAACGATCGGGAGAAGGAAGGTCAGGACAAAGAGCGCCAGGAACGGCGCGAGGAGCATCCAGGGCGCTCGAGTGGTTGCGGCCACCCTCGCGCCTCGCTTGACGGCGGGACGCTGGCCGGTAGGACGTGTCGTCGTTGACGTCATGACTCCTCCTTGCGGATACTGAGGCCCTTATTCTCAAAGGACTTCATGACGAGCTTCTCGGAGGTCGCCAGCGAATCGACGAGGGAGGTGCCCGAGGCCTTACGCCGGAATCCGTCGCTGAGGATGTTGAAGGACTGCTGGGTGGTTGGCCACCACGACCATTCGGTGTTTTGCTGTTCGGTGGCCGGAACGAAGATGTCCTCGTTGTAGTTCTGGCCGCTGAAGAATTCGGATGGCTGTTGACGCTTTGAGCCGATTGTCTCGGGGGACGGCGACCAGCCGATGCCGCTGTTCTCGATCATCGCGTCGATGCCCTCCTGCGACGTCGTCATCCAGACAGCAAATTCGAGCGCTTCCTTTGGGTGGGCGCTGTTGGCGAAGACGGCGGCCGTCGAACCGCCCAGGTAGCTCGACCCGAATCCGGAATCGCCCCAGGTCGGCATCGGTGCCACTTCCCACTTACCCGAGCCGTTGCTGACGCCTTCGATCAGCGCGTCACCCCAGCTCGCGGTGACGACGGAGGCGATCTGGCCCTTCGCGGCAGCCGCAAACCATGCCGGAGAGTACGCGGCATAACCGGTCTCGACGAGGTCTTCGTCGATGGCTCCGTCGAAGAATCGGGCCACTTGCAGCGTTGCTTCGTCGGTCATGTTGATCACCCAGCCGTCGTCGTCGGCGCGGAGCCAGCTCGCTCCAGCCTGGGTGGCGAGCGCAGCGAAGAACGATGCATCGGCGAGCGGGAAACAGTCGATATACGCGTCGGCACCGCGCAGCTCGCGCGCGAGCCCCAACCAGTCGTCCCATGTTCCGGGCGGTGCACCGCCCACTCGGTCGAACACTTCGGGCTGATAGAACAGCGCCATCGGGCCGGAGTCCTGCGGGATGCCGTACACCCCATCCACGTAACTCACCTGGCTCCAGAGGGTCTGGTCGTAGAGGTGCGCGTACTCGTCTGCGCCGTATCGCGACAGGTCGACGAGACCGTTGACGAGCATGAACTCCGGGATGGAGCGAAGTTCCACCTGACCGATGTCTGGGCCTCCGCCGGCTGCAAGGGCCGCGTAAAGCTGCTGATATCCGCCGTCATTCCCACCGGGTATCCAGACGGCTTCGACCTGCACGTTCGGGTGCGAGGCGTTCCACACGTCCGCGACCTTCTGCAGGTCTTTGAGCCATGCCCAATATGTGAGTGTGATCTTTTCCCCGCCGGCCGCACCGGCGATCACGGGTTGGGAGTTGACCGATGTGGTTCCCGGTGTGGCGCAGCCCGTGAGCATGGCGATGGCTGCTGAACTGAGTCCCGCTCCGAGCAATTGGCGTCGAGAGATTGGTGTCATGTGCATTCACTTCGTCGTGGATGGTCAATGAGTGCGACCGAACCGGCCACACCCCCGTAAACGGGTGTCATGACGCTAACACAAAGTTCGAGTGAGCACTCGATTTTAACGAAAAATCTCCGGACTGCGAGGTACGCTTCGGCAATGATGACAAAAGCGGAGTCCACTCGAGGTAAACGAGGCCCATACGCAAAGTCAGCTGATCGGCGGCAGGCCATCGTGGAGGCTGCGCACACCGTCTTTGCCGCCCAAGGCTACGTCGGCGGCTCGCTCCAGGATGTTGCCGACCGCGTCGGCATGAGCCAGACGAGCCTGTTGCATTACTTTCCCTCAAAACGGGAGCTTCTGCTCGCAGTCTTGAACTGGCGAGATTCCATCACCGGTGACGGCCAGACCCCACCCGATCCCACCGAGACCTTCAGCGAATCGATCCTTCGCCAGGCGCGCTTCAACGAGAAAATACCCGGCGTCATTGAGCTGTATGCCGTGCTCTGTGCGGAGTCGCTCACCGACGATCATCCCGGCCGGGCTTACTTCTGTGAACGCTTCGACACACTACGTGCGACGTATTTCGCCGACTTCACTCGCTTAGCCGAGAAAGGGCGGCTTCGTCCGGGGGTCGATCCCGCACGAGCGGCCGCAAGCCTCATCGCCCTGTGGGACGGGATTCAAACCCAGTGGTTGCTTGATCCGGAGGGTATCGATATGGCCGCGTGCCTCCGCGACTACCTGTCGCTGATCATCCTCGAAGAACCCGACGAGAACACAGTGGCTTAACGACCGCAGGGCCACGGTTTCCCGTGGCCCTGCGGCGTGTGCGCGTTGTGAACTAGTTCGCGATGCGCTCGTACTTGTTGTCTTCCTTGTACTGGAAGATTCCAATGGTTGCTTCGGTTGGGTCGCCGTTCTCGTCGAACGTCACCGGTCCGGAGTTTCCGTCGTAGTCAGCCGTCTTGCCGTCGATGATCAGGTCAGCACATTCCTTGAACGTGGTGCACTTCTCGCCATCGCCCGAGCCGCCAGAAACTTCCTGGAGCTTCTCCGCGATGTCGGCGCCTTCGGTTGAGTTGGCCGCAAGCGACGCCAGAGCGATCAGAATCACAGCGTCGTAGGACTCAGCCGCGTAGCTGTAGTCCTTGAGCTCCTCGTTGCCCTCGCCCTGCCAGAACTCCTGCAGACGGTCAGTGAAGTCACCGAGATCTGCCGTGTCCAGGCCGGGCAAGGTTCCCTTGGCGCCGGTGAGGGTGCCCGCGGGGAAGTCTGCCGAGTAGTCAGCCAGGTTGCCGTCCACGAAGTACAGCTTGTCGGACGGGAAGCCGGACAGAGCCGGAACGATCGTCTTCGTCTCCTCGAAAGCGATCAGGGCGATCGCGTCGGGGTTTTGCGCCTTCAGCGAGCTGATCTGCGCGTCGAATGACGTGTCGCCAGCGTTGTATGACTCTTCGCCAACGACACTGCCGCCCGTTGCCTCGAATGCTTCCTTGGTGAAGCCGGCGAGGCCGGTTCCGTAGGAGTCGTTGAGGTACAGGATGCCGAGGGTCTCATTACCATCTTCAGCGATGAGGTTTCCGAGGACCTCGCCCTGAAGAACGTCGCTGGGTGCTGTTCGCCAGAACAGTCCGTTGTCGTCCCACGTCGTGAAGTCGGCCGAGGTGTTTGCCGGCGAGAACTGAATCACGCCTGCGCCGGTGACCTCGTCAATGACGAGCTTGGTCACACCACTGGATGCGGCCCCGATGATCGCCGAAACGTTTTCGCCAAGCAGCTTCGGGATGGTGGTTGCAAACGCCTTGTTGTCGGGGTCTCCTGAGTCACCGTACGAAACGTCGATATCGATGCCAAGGTCAGCGTCATTGACTTCCTTGACTGCGAGTCCGACGCCTGCTTCTTCGGGGGGTCCGAGGAATGCGAGCTGACCGGTCTGTGGCAGAAGCGTTCCAATTTTCAGGGAAAGGTCGCCTGCCGGTTTGTTGCTGGTGTCACCCTCGCCGCCACCTGAACTGCTGCAACCGGTGAGAACCAGTGCACTGGCTCCGAGGATTGCAAGGCCACTCAAGGTGATCGTGCGGGTGCGTGAGCGGGAGGCCGTAGCCCGGGTGAAAACGCCCATGTTGCTCCTATGCTGTGTCGTGTATCCAAAGACAGCGCTAGATACTGTCGTGGTGCCAACATATTCGAGCAATCGTCACCGAACAATACATCGGGGTTACATCCGTGTAACGGCGACGCAATCGTTACAGTTCACTGGGCAATTTTGCGGTCATTTCCTCTCGAATGCAGCTTTATTGCGTCGAATTGCCGAACGCCGCGCGGCAATTACCGTATCCGTGGTCAGCACAACCAGCGCCAGCCACACCAGCATGAAGCCGATCCATCGCTCGAGGGGCATGGCTTCATGCTGCACAAACACGCCAACGAGGAACTGAATGACGGGGGCGAAGAACTGAATGAAGCCCATGTAAATGAGCGGCAGCCGTCGGGACGCTGAGGCGAAGAACAGCAACGGAACAGCGGTGACAACGCCCGTGCCGATCAGGAGCGCCGTGTGCAGCGGACTGACTTGCCCAATCGTCAGGCCCGTCGTCATGCCGACGACGATGAGTTGCACGATCGCGATCGGGGTCAACCATGCCGTTTCCAGTGTGAGGCCGGACACCGCATCGACGGTGGATCCGACGCGCTTCTTGATAAAGCCATACAGTCCGAACGAGAACGCGAGAATCAGGGCGATCCATGGCACCCCGTGGGATCCGATGGCGAGCACGAGGACAGCAACGATACTCAGCCCGACCGAGATCCACTGCACAACCCGCAGCCGCTCGCGAAGGAAGAAGACGCCAAGGAAGACGGTGACGATGGGGTTGATGAAATACCCGAGGGACGTCTCGATGACCTGTCCGTTGAGCACTCCCCACACGTAGGTCTGCCAGTTCACGAAGATCAGCAGTCCGGCGAGCCCCATGGTGAGCGATACGCGGGGATTTCGGGCCAGTGCGAGGAATGGACTCCATTTTCGGGTGACGCTCAAGAGAAGCGCGCAGAAAACAAGCGAGAACAACACCCGCGAGGCAACGAGCTCAAACGGGCCGGTTGGCGCCAACAGCAAGAAATACAGCGGCAGGATGCCCCACATGACATACGCGGTGACCGCGTAGATGAGACCGGAGCGGCTCAACTGGGCGGGTGGCGGAACCGCAACTGCGGGTGAACTGAGGTCGACGGCGGCGGGATCAGAGGGCGTTTGCACTTTCCGAGAATACTGCGGCGCGGAACTGTGTCACGCCCCTTGACGAGCGAACCCCGTCGGGGCGAGCCCGTTAAGAGAAGAAGACCCGGACTGTGTTTCCACCGTCCGGGTCTTTCTTGAGGTTGCTGGTGTTAGCGAACCACGATTGCGAGAACGTCGCGAGCCGAGAGAACCAGGTAGTCCTGGCCGTCGTACTTGACTTCAGTTCCGCCGTACTTGGAGTAGATCACCTTGTCGCCGACGGCGACGTCGAGCGGAACGCGGTTGCCGTTGTCGTCGATGCGGCCGGGGCCGACTGCTTCAACAACGCCCTCCTGGGGCTTTTCCTTGGCAGTGTCAGGAATAACGAGTCCCGAAGCAGTGGTCTGCTCTGCTTCGACCTGCTTGATGACGATGCGATCCTCGAGCGGCTTGATGCTGACCGACACGGTTGACCTCTTTCTGAACTAAGACTTGAGTTAGCACCCTCACATCGAGAGTGCTAATGCCAGTGTAGGGATCGATTGGCACTCTCGCAACGTGAGTGCCAATGGATCGCCAGCCACAGGCATCCGTCTTGATAGGTTTGCCTGATGGATAGAGCCGAACTCGTTGAATTGCTGACTCCGAGCGGGCTCACCCTCCTCGATTCTGTGGGAGAAACGGATGCCGTCACTGACGTTGTTGGGGCCGTCTCACGGCTGCGCGCCGAAGGCCATTCGGCCACGCTCGTCGCCGCCGTTCTGACCCAGGTCAAACTCCGGCGGAAGGCTGTCGGTAAATTCGGCGATTTTGCCTCGCGGATGCTTTTCACCGAGGCCGGGTTGGAGCAAGCGACTCGACTCCGGGTCGCTGCCCTGCACGCGGGTCGCTTCAGCGCTGCCGGTCTTCGCCGTGTCGCCGATCTCGGCTGCGGCATCGGCGGCGACGCCATGGCCCTCGCGGCAATGGACCTCGCTGTCACGGCGGTGGACGCCGACGAAGTCACCGCAACCGTCGCGAGCTACAACCTCGCACCGTTCCCGACTGCCGATGTGCGACACGCTCGGGCGGAAGACGTGGACGCCAGTGAATTCGATGCACTCTACTTTGATCCGGCCAGGCGTTCGGCCGGGCACTCGAACACGACGCGGCTGACCCGGCCCGAGGACTACAGCCCGTCGCTGGATCTCGTCTTCGACCGCGCCGCCAGCCGGCCGGTTGGCGTGAAGCTGGGACCAGGGTACGACCGCTCGCTCATCCCCGATACCGCCGAAGCGCAGTGGATCAGTGTCGACGGGCAGGTGGTTGAGCTTGGCCTCTGGTTTGGTGCCCTGGGGCGACCTGGGATTCATCGATCGGCACTCGTGCTCAACAGCGAGGGAACGCACGAACTCACAGCGGCGGCTGACAGCGACGACGTCGATGTTCGGCCGCTCGGGCAGTACCTGTACGAGCCGGATGGTGCGGTGATTCGGGCACGGCTGATCGGTGATGTTGCGCGCACGCTCGACGCCGGAATGCTGAGCCCCGGCATCGCCTACCTCACCGGCGACCAGGAGGTGCGCTCGCCGTTCGTGTCGACGTTCCGGGTGCTCGAGAGGTTCCCGCTCGACGAGCGCACGTTGAAGCGCGAACTCGCGAACCGCAAAATCGGGACGCTCGAGGTGAAGAAACGCGGTGCCGATATCGACCCGGCGGCCTTCCGGAAAAAGATGGCGCTGCGCGGGAGCGAGAGCGCCACCCTGGTGCTGACGCGGGTTGACGGCAAGCACGCTGCACTGCTCTGCGAACGGGTCCGATAACCATTTACCGTGCGCGAGGTTAGGCAGGTTCGCGTTCTGGGCGCAACCCCCTCCTTCCCCTCAGGTCGGTGTGTTTGCCTGTGGTTACCCCAGTCGAGCAACTTCAGAAAGAAGGAACACTCATGGCCACAGTTAACTCAGACATCGACGTAAACGTCCCCGTTTCCACGGCGTACAACCAGTGGACACAGTTCGAAACTTTCCCTCAGTTCCTCAGCGGCGTGGACGAAGTGACGCAGACGAGTGACACTCACACCCACTGGAAGGTCTCGATCGCTGGCGTCAAGCGCGAATTCGACGCTGAAATCAGCGAACAGATTCCTGACACCCGGATCGCCTGGACCAGCACCGGCGGCGAAGACCACGCCGGCGTTGTGTCGTTCCACCGCCTGAGCGACGATGAGACGCGCATTTCTCTCCGCCTCGACTGGGCTCCAGAAGGAGTTGTCGAGAAGGCAGGAGCGCTGCTTCAGGTCGATGACATTCAGATCGGACGCGACCTCAAGAAGTTCAAGGAGCTCATCGAGTCCAACGGCTTCGAGACCGGCGCGTGGCGCGGATCAGTCGACCGCTCCCCGGACGCCACCGGTCGCTAATTCGACTTTGTGCCCTCGACCATGCGCCGAGGGCTTGACGCCGCAGGTCGGCTCGGACTATCCCGCAGAAGCGGGAGTGTCCCAGCCGGTCTGCGGCGTTTGGCATGTGCCGCGGAACACATATTGCGACGGCAGCTTCCGTTCATGGCTGGTCCAGTCGATCGCCGGGCGTCGCTGTTCGGCCGGGACATACCCCAGCCGGTAGACCGCCATCAACTCGAGCGAGTCCGGCACATGCAGCAGGGTCTCGATCTTGGCCCACATCCCCGGGACTTCCATGGGGAAGGACACAAACTGGATGCCCATACCCAATTCCACCGTGGTGAGCCAGACGTTCTCCATCGCGGCACCCATGCTGAAGACCGAATAGAAGGAGCTCAGTTCTCCAGGGCGGTACTCCGACCGATCGAGCATGACGCCGATCAGGAGCGGTGAGCCAGCGACGAGCTTGCGATTCTCTTCACCGAGTTTGTGCGGCACGCGCATCGCGTTCATGAGCTTCTGCCCGCGTTTGGTGAAGACCTGGTCAGTGAACGGCCGCAGTGCCGCGGGGAGCTTGTCGAAGAGCATGCCGTCGCGGCGTTCAGCCATCTCCTTGGCGCTGAAGCGAAAGTAGGGTTTGTAACGCTCAAAGAACGTGCCGTTCGACATCGCCTCGGTCATGCTGTCGCCGCTGATTGTCGCGATGGAATCGATAGTGCTCGGATCGTCGATGATCACGAATCGCCAGGGCTGGCTGTTCAGCTGCGACGGCGCTCGACCGGCCACCTCCATGAGAAGGCGCTGGTGTTCCTCGCTGACCTTGTCTGGCAGGAACGGGCCGTTCGTTGTCTTCCGCCGGCGAACCACATCGAGAAACTCCACGCCTACCTCCAGGCCTTGATCAAACTCAACAGGAAAAAGGGCGCCGCTGACAGCGCCGTGCGCACGTGTTGCGAGGAGCGCGCGCTCGCTCGAGGAATGACAGCCAGCGGAAGGGCGGCCGGGATTAGCCACCACCCAGCGCGATTACGACTCCACAGCAGGGAGCTTCCCGCACCGATGCTAGTTGTGACGGTAGCGATGTATATCGCGTGGTGGATCCACCGAAACTTCCCGGTGTGCACGATCCCCGCCGCAACGCTGGCCCCCAGGGCACAGTTGACGGCGTAGCTCGTCGCGGCGGTCGTGAACAGAGCCCGCGGCAGCCGTTCGTCCCTGCGCCTGGACATCGCTTAGCCAGCCGCCCGAGCGGCAATCGTGATGACGCTGTAGGCCAGCCACCCCAGAGACAAGAGCACGCCGACGATGCCGGTCACAATTGCGGCGAGTGATCGACCAGGGGTGGTCAGCTCCCTCTTGCGCGCACGGAAGCCGAGAATCACGGCCGCAATCGACAGAGGAAGGGTCCACCCAAAGATGACACCGCCGATGACTCCGACGATTCCGAGAATCAGACCGACGAGCCCCTGCTTGGGAGTCGACGGGGCCTTCAGCGCCGGGACAGTGCCGGGATACGCCGGATAGGGCTGTCCGGCGGTACCGCCGTAGCCCACCTGACCGGGGTAACCGGGCTGCGCGGGATAGCCCGGCTGGACGGGATAGCCTGGCTGGCCTGCGTACGAGGGCTGGCCCTGGTACGCAAAAGGCTGCGGCGCGCCTTGCCCAGAGGGGTAGGCGGGTGCCGGGCTCTCGAACGCGGGCTGCGGCGCGGAAGCTGCCGGATACCCGGTCGCCCCGGCGGGCTGTGCCCACCCGTGCGCTGCGGTCGGAGCGAATGATGTCTGCTCGGGTACGGCGCGCTGCTGCTGCTGCTGGACAGGGTACCCGGAACCGGGATTCGAGCTCAGTGGGGCCGGGTTTCCAGCGACGGGAGCGGCTTGTGCATACGGGTTCACCGGAGGCGTAGCCGATGGACGATACGTCATCCCGGATGAATACGCTGGCGGTGACGGCTCGCCGGGTAGGGGAACGCTCGGTTCACTGGGCGCGGGCGGCCCCGGCTCTCCCGGCGAAGGCACCGGCGGCTCGATCGGGTGGGGGGCGATGGGCTCTGAGGGCGAGGGCACCGGCGGCTCCATCGGAGTCGGCGGCTCGGCGGGAAGGGGAGGCTCAGCAGGTGTCGATGGCGCACCCGGCTCTTCCGGCACGGTCGGTGGCAACGGAGGTACCGGGGGTGTGCCGTCAGGGCGGGAAGGATCAGACATGAGAGTTTCCTGTCGTCGCGGTGCTACCGCACCTGGATATCCGTCACGGGAAGGGTCGAATCAGCCGAGAAGTCGAGTGTAGAGGGTTCGTGCCCCGCCATGATCAGTTGCGCACCGAGTTCGGCAATCATCGCGCCGTTGTCGGTGCAGAGCGACAGTGGCGGAACCCGCAGGGCAACGCCAGCTGCGGCGGCGCGCTCGGTGGCCATTTCCCGGACCCGGGCGTTGGCGACCACTCCCCCGCCGAGTAACAGGCGCGGAACGCCATGGTCCTCGCAGGCGGCGAGAGCCTTGGTGATCAGCACATCGGCCACTGCCTCCCGGAAGCCAGCCGCCACATCGGCAACCGGAACCTCGAGTCCGGCGTCCTGCTTCTGCTCGACCCACCGCGCCACCGCAGTCTTGAGTCCCGAGAAGGAGAAATCGTAGCGGTGCTTCTCCATGTCTTTCGGCCGACTGAGCCCGCGGGGAAACCTGATGGCTTTCGGGTCGCCTGTCGCCGCCACGCGATCGATGTGCGGGCCGCCCGGGTACGGCAGCCCGAGAATCCGGGCCACCTTGTCAAAGGCCTCGCCGGCAGCATCGTCGATCGTCTCACCGAGAAGCTCAACATCACCGACGAGGTCACGAACGAGCAGCAGCGACGTGTGCCCGCCAGAGACGAGCAGAGCGATCGTGGGGTACTCGAAGGCTGTCCCCGACGGGTCAAGGATGTCGGCACCGACGTGGCCGACGAGGTGGTTGACGGCGTAGATCGGCTTATCGAGAGCAACGGCCAGGGCCTTTGCGGCTCCAACGCCCACCATGAGAGCGCCCGAGAGCCCCGGTCCGGTGGTCACGGCGATGGCGTCGAGCTGGTCGAGGGTGATGCCCGCTTCGGCGACGGCCTTGTTCAGCGCGGGCACCATTTCTTCGAGGTGGGCGCGTGCCGCCACTTCGGGCACGACGCCGCCGTAGCGGGCGTGCTCATCCATGGACGAGGCAATCGTGTTGCTGAGCAGTGTCGACCCTCGGACGATGCCGATGCCCGTCTCATCACACGAGGTCTCGATCCCCAAGACAAGGGGGTTCGAGCGGTTGGTCACGCTGTCGTTCACTGCACTCCTACCGCGAGCCCGGGCACGCGAGTCCCCAACTCAAGCTTCATCACGACCGCGTCGACGTTGTCGGGCTGGTAGTACCCGGGACGAACGGCGATTTCCTCGAATCCCAATTCACGATAGAGCGCCTGTGCTCCCGGGTTATCCGCGCGTACCTCGAGAAACACCTGCCGGGCGCCGCGCTTCCGCGCCTCGCTCAGCAGCGCACGCAGAAGAATCCGGCCGAGCCCCATCCGACGAACCTCAGCGGCAACCGCGATGGTTTGCACGTCGGCGTCTTCGGCGCGCGGCGGAACCATGAGCCCGGCGTAACCCTCGATGATCTCGGGGGCGCCCACTGGCGTAGCCACAATGTAATAGGTGTTCTCGCTCGCGAGTTCGGAGCGCAGCAGCTCCGCTGACCAGGCGTCTGAGCTGAACGTCGATTCCTCAATCGCGAGGATGTGCGCGAGGTCGGCCACCCCGGCCCGTCGAATCTGCCAGGTCATGCCGTGACCCGCTTCGTGCCGAGCGATGGGACCGCGTCAGGTGAGCGCAGGTAGAGCGCTTCGTCGGCCGCGAACGAGCCGCCGGTGGCGTAGATCGTTTCGCCGAGCATTCCCAGCGACCCCGCGGAGACGGTGGTGGCGTCGAGCCGGACGAGGTCGTCGTGCCCCAGGTTGTCGGGCTTACACAGCCCTGGACCCTCCACCCGCACCGGAATGCCGTCGGCGTCTGCCCCCGAATAGGCCGACCAGTACAGTTCCCTTCGGCGGGCGTCGGTCACGACGAGCAGTCCGCCGGTATGGCCAGCCCGGTACCAGTCATACGCAACCGCGTCATGGCTGACCAGCGGCACGAGCGGCTTGTCGATCGCGAGCGCGAAGACACGGGCTGCAGCGATCCCGATCCGCAGGCCGGTGAACGGTCCCGGACCCATTCCACAGGCAACACCCGAGAGAGCGGATGCTGTTACTCCCGCCTCCAGCATCACCGCACGAATCGAAGACCCAACCACTTCAGCGTGGCTCATGGTGTTGTCGATGGTCGTCTCAGCGAGGATACCGCCGTCGTGATCGACCACAGCGACACTCGTACCCGTGGATGAATCTATGGCAAGGAGCACGGATCCAGCCTACGCGGTCGCAGGGGCCTCGTGCCTCGAGATGCGAACGCGGCGCGGTTCATCGTTGTCTACCACGGTGTCCACGCTGGCGTCGTCGGTGACCGAGCCGGAGGCATCCGCTGACATTCCTGATGTGGAACGCGTGTCGCTGGCTCCGGTCGGACGCTCGATCTCGATGTCGAGCCACGTCGACGCGATGCCGTCGAGCATGCCGCGTCCCCACTCCACGATCACGACGCTGCCCGCGAAGTCGATGTCGAGGTCGTCGAGCTCAAGCGGGCTGGAGAGGCGGTAGGCGTCGACGTGCACAAGCGGCGGCCCGTCGGTGAGGCTCGGGTGCGTGCGGGCGAGGACGAAGGTAGGACTCGTGACGGGGCCGCGCACTCCGAGGCCCTCACCGATACCGCGGGTGAGGGTCGTCTTGCCGGCGCCGAGCGGGCCGGTCAGGACCAGGAGATCGCCCGCGTGAAGACTCGCGCCCAGACCGACTCCGAGATCATGCATGTCGTCGGCGGTCGCGACAGTGCCGTCGAAGGGAAGCTCGATCATGACGCTGACCGGTAGACCCGTGACACCCGCGACCCGATGCGAGTGACGATCTCGTAGTTGATGGTGCCGGCCGCGATGGCCCAGTCGGTCGCGCTCGGCGCCCCGTGCGCGGCGTCGCCGAAGATCACCACGTCGTCGCCCGGTGCGACAGCGGCATCGCCGACCGCAACGACGAACTGGTCCATCGCAATGCGCCCGGCCACGGTGTAGAGCTCGCCCCCGATCGACACCCGCCCGGCGTTGGATGCCTGCCGGGGAATACCGTCGGCGTAGCCCAGGGGCACGAGGGCAAGCGAGGTCTCGTGGGGCGCACGGTAGGTGTAGCTGTATGACACGCCTTTGCCGGCGGGAACCCGGCGCACGGCTGCGACAGAGGCGCGAAGGGTCATGGCAGGAATGAGGCCAAGGTCGCGGGAGCTCGCGTCATCGAACGGTGAGAGCCCGTAGAGCCCGATGCCGATGCGCACCGTGTTGAACCGTGTCTCGGGCAATCGAATCGCGGCTGCCGTTGCGGCCAGGTGCACGAGTTGCGGCCGGAGTCCGGTGTCCTTGGCGAGCCGGACGCCGCGTGCGAATTCCTCGGCGGCAGCCAGATCGTCGGCATCCGAGGCGTTGGAAAGGTGCGAAAAGATACCGCGTACCGACAGCCGGCCGGCGTGCTCGAGCTCGGCGGCACGCGCAAACGTGGCCTGCCAGTCGGAGGGGTCGATGCCATTGCGGGAAAGACCGGTTTCAAGTTTCAGGTGAACATACGCTGGGCCGTTTCCGACGGCATCCGCTACCTGCTCGAGCTGGTCAAGAGACGAAATGCCAACGTCGATGTTCCGCTCCCGAGCGAGCCGGAAGTCGGTGTCTGGGGCGTGGAGCCAGCAGAGCAGGGGTGCCGTGAGCCCGGCATCGCGCAGTTCGGTGGCTTCGCGAAGATCGGCGGTCGCAAGCCAGTCGGCACCTCCCGCGAGGGCGGCGCGAGCGGCAGGGACGGCACCGTGACCATACCCGTCAGCCTTGACCACCGCGATGAGGTGGTCAACGTTCACCAGGGCGGCAATGTGACGGATGTTGTGGGTCATCGCGTCCGTGTCGATGATGGCTTCGCGGAACCCGCTCATGCGCTCTCTTTCTGGTCTGCCGCGTCGGTGCGCTCGGCGATGACGAACGCGATCGCTGCGCCTGCGTCGTGGCTCATCGACAGGTGCAGGCTGGTGATACCGCGCCGGGCCACGACAGCGGCCGTCTCGCCGGACAGTTCGAAGCCGGGGTCTCCCTCGGCGCTGTTGGACACGATGATCTCGAGCCAGTGCACGCCGTCGGAGCTGCCCAACGCCTTGATCAGGGCTTCCTTCGCGGCGAACCGGCCGGCCAGTGATCGAAGCGGCTTGTCCCGTTCGCTCTCAGCGAACAGGCGTTCCCGCAGTTTGGGAGTTCGGTCCACGGCCCGTTCGAAACGGGCGAGATCGACGAGATCAACGCCGATTCCGACGATCACGCGCGTCCTTTCCGGGCTTCGGCTGGGTGGCTACTCGACAGTGACCGACTTAGCGAGGTTGCGTGGCTGGTCGACGTCGAGTCCCTTGGCGATGGCGAGCTCCATCGCGAAGATCTGCAGCGGAATAACGGCGAGGAGCGGCTCAAAGAGCGGTGCGGCCAGCGGGATCCGAATGACGGTGTCGGCGAACGGCAGGACCGCGGCGTCTCCCTCTTCGGCAATTGCGATGACCTTGGCGCCGCGTGCCCGGATCTCCTGGATGTTGGAGACGACCTTCGAGTGCAGCATGGCTGAGCCGCGGGGACTCGGCACGACGACGAAGACCGGCTGGCCCGGTTCGATGAGCGCGATGGGGCCGTGCTTGAGCTCGCCGGCTGCAAAGCCTTCTGCGTGAATGTAGGCGAGTTCCTTGAGCTTGAGGGCACCCTCGAGCGCAATCGGGAATCCGACGTGGCGGCCGAGGAACAGCACGGCACGGGAGTCGCTCATCCAGCGGGCGAGCTGCGAGACAACGTCGCTTTCCTCGAGGATGGTGGCAATCTTCGCGGGCACGGCAAGGAGTTCAGCGGACTGCGCGGCGAGCACGTCGGTCGGCTGGGCACCGCGAACACGTGCGAGGTGCAGAGCGAAGAGGTAGAGGGCCGTGATCTGCGCGACGAAGGCCTTCGTCGATGCGACAGCAACCTCGGGGCCGGCGTGTGTATAGACAACCGCGTCGGACTCGCGAGGGATGGTCGCTCCCTGGGTGTTGCAGATCGAGAGTGTCTTGGCGCCCTTCTCGCTGGCGTACTTGACGGCCATGAGCGTGTCCATGGTTTCGCCGGACTGGCTGATGGAGACGACAAGGGTCTGCGGTGTGATCACCGGTTCCCGGTAACGGAACTCGTGGCTGAGTTCGACGTCGACGGGGATTCCGGCCCACTTTTCGAGGGCGTACTTCGCGGTCTGGCCGGCGTACGCTGCAGTGCCACAAGCGATGACGACGATGCGATTGATGTCGACGAACAGGTCATCGAGGCCGTTGAGTTCGGGGATAACTACCTGGCCATCTGCATCGATGCGTCCGCGCAGGGTGTTGGCGACGGCATCCGGTTCTTCGGAAATTTCTTTGGCCATGAAGCTGGGCCAGCCGCCCTTGTCAGCAGCGCTGGCGTCCCACTGGATTTCAAACGGCTCGACCTCGACGGGAGCACCGAAGAAGTCGGTCACCTCGACCGTCTCTGGCGTGATGGAGACGATCTGGTCCTGGCCGATGGCGAGGGCGTTCTGGGTGTACTCGACGAATGCGGCAACGTCCGAAGCGAGGAAGTTCTCTCCGTCGCCCAGCCCGATGACGAGCGGCGAGTTGCGGCGGGCCCCCACGACGAGGCCGGGCTCATTCTCGTGGACGGCAAGGAGGGTGAACGCACCGTCCAGGCGGGCAACGATGTTCTGGAATGCCTCGCGGAGGTTGTTGGTCTTGCGGTATTCGCGGCCGAGCAGAACCGCGGCGACCTCGGAGTCCGTTTCACTCTCGAAGGTAAAGCCTTCGTCAAGCAGCTCCTGCTTGAGCGGCGAAAAGTTCTCGATGATGCCATTGTGGATGAGGGCGAGTTTGCCGTCGTCACCCAGGTGCGGGTGCGCGTTGCCGTCGGTCGGTGCGCCGTGCGTCGCCCAGCGGGTGTGGCCGATGCCCGTGTGGCTGGTCTCCATGGCGCCAGCCTTGAGATCGCCGGCGAGGATCGCTAGCTTACCGGCGCGCTTGCGAGTGCGCAGGGTGCCTGCCTCGTCGATGACGGCGACACCAGCGGAGTCGTATCCGCGGTACTCGAGACGGCTCAGTCCGCCCAAAAGTACATCGATGCTGTCATTGGCGCCTACGTATCCCACGATTCCACACATGGGCTCAAGAATAGCGGCAATAGACTGAGAACCTTATGTCTGACCACGGAGACGGCCACCACAACGGCACGCAGATCACCCCGTTCGTTGAAATCGATCGGTCTGAGTGGTCTCGGCTCGCACCAACGACGCAGTCGCCACTGACCGATGCCGAGATCGTGCAGCTGCGTGGTTTGGGCGATCGCCTCGACATGACGGAAGTCGCTGAGGTGTACTTACCGATCAGCCGCCTGTTGAGTTTGTACGTCGCCGCAGCGAAACGACTGCACGATTCGACGATGTCATTTCTCGGTGGATCCGCCGATCGCACCCCATTTGTCATCGGAGTGGCCGGCTCGGTAGCCGTCGGCAAATCAACGGTGGCGCGGTTGCTTCGCGAACTGATGTCGCGCTGGCCGGACACCCCACGGGTAGAACTGATTACGACCGACGGCTTCCTCTACCCCAACGCTGAGCTGAAACGTCGCGGCATCATGGAGCGAAAAGGGTTCCCGGAGGCCTATGACCGCCGCGCGCTGCTGAGGTTCGTCAGTGCGGTGAAGAGCGGGGCGCCCGAGGTGCGCGCTCCGTTCTATTCCCACCTCAAATACGACATCGTGCCCGACGCGAACGTGGTGGTTCGACGACCCGACGTTCTCATCGTAGAAGGACTCAACGTCCTGCAGCCAGCGGGAAACGGTCACCGCCTCACGGTTGCAGACCTGTTCGACTTCAGCATCTACGTTGACGCCCGCACCAGTGACATTGCGTCTTGGTACGAGGAACGCTTCATGGCGCTCCAGCGCGGCGCATTCACGAACCCGAACTCATACTTCAATGTGTACGCCGACCTCACCGAGGAGCAGGCCCGCGAGCGTGCCCGGTACTTCTGGCGCGAGGTCAATGAACCGAACCTGATCGACAACATTCGCCCAACGAAAGCGCGGGCGAAGCTTGTCCTGCGAAAGGCATCAGACCACAAGGTCAGTTCGGTGCTGCTCCGCAAGGTGTGAAAGCGAAAACGGACCGTCACTGCGAGTTGCAGCGGCGGTCCGTTTAGCGGGGAGTGTTTAGACGGCGAGCTGAACGCGAACGACATCCGCGATGCGGTGCGCAAGGCGGTCAGCCGTGGTCTGGTCGGCGGCTTCCACCATGACCCGGACCAGCTGTTCGGTGCCGCTGGGGCGCAAAAGCACCCGGCCGGTTTCACCCAGTTCAGTTTCTGCGCTGCGCACGGCTTCCGCGAGCACTTCGTCCTTGTGGATTGCTTCGCGGTCGACGCCTCGCACGTTGACGAGGATCTGCGGGTACACGGTCATGACGCTCGCGAGTTCTGCCGCCGTCTTGCCGGTACGAGCCATCTCGCTGACCAGGTGGAGTCCGGTCAGGATGCCATCGCCCGTCGTAGCGAACTCACTCATGATGACGTGGCCGGACTGCTCGCCGCCCAGGGCGAATCGTCCACCGTCCATTGCTTCAAGCACGTAACGGTCGCCAACTTTGGTGTTGACCATCGAGATTCCGTGGTCTTCCATGGCGATCCGAAGACCGAGGTTACTCATCACTGTGGCAACGAGCGTGTCATCGGTGAGATGGCCGCGCTCTTTCATCGACACCGCGAGTATCGCCATGATCTGGTCGCCGTCGATGACCTTGCCGTTAGCGTCAACAGCGAGGCAACGGTCGGCGTCGCCGTCATGCGCGATTCCGATATCTGCACCGTGCTCAAGCACGGCTTTCGCGAGGAGATCCAGGTGGGTGGAGCCGACACCATCGTTGATGTTCATGCCGTCAGGATCGTTACCGATCACCGTGACACGAGCGCCCGCGTCACGGAATACTTCGGGTGACACGCCGGCAGCGGCACCGTGAGCGCAGTCGAGGACGACGTGGATCCCGTCGAGTCTGTGCGGCAGGCTACCGAGCAGGTGAAGGACGTAGCGGTCTTCTGCGTCAGCGAAGCGCCGGATGCGACCGACGTCGGCACCGGTCGGTGCCCATTTCGTTTCGTTGAGAGTCGCTTCGATGCGCTCCTCAACGGCGTCGGGAAGCTTGGTGCCTCCGCGAGCGAAGATTTTAATTCCGTTGTCGGGCGCCGGGTTGTGACTCGCAGAGATCATGACACCGAAATCGGCGTCGATGTCCGCGATTAGGAACGCGGCGGCTGGGGTCGGAATAACTCCGGCGTCGAGAACGTCGACACCGCTCGAGGCGAGGCCGGCAGCAACGGCCGCGGCGAGGAACTCACCGGAAACGCGCGGGTCACGTGCAAGCACGGCGACCGGCCTTTTCCCAGCGGCACGACGGGCCTCAGCACTTCGGCCCTGCCCAAGCACCACAGCGGTGGCTTGGGCAAGGCCGAGAGCGAGGTCTGCCGTCAGGTCCTTGTTCGCGAGGCCGCGAACACCATCAGTACCAAACAGACGAGGCATAGAGAGCAGTCCAGATCCGATGCGCGATTAGCGCTTCGAGAACTGAGGTGCCTTACGTGCCTTCTTGAGTCCAGCCTTCTTGC
This sequence comes from Okibacterium sp. HSC-33S16, assembly GCF_024171565.1. Classification (GTDB taxonomy): domain Bacteria; phylum Actinomycetota; class Actinomycetes; order Actinomycetales; family Microbacteriaceae; genus Mycetocola_A. The sequence goes on along the minus strand of NZ_JALJZZ010000001.1, from coordinate 108,842 downwards.
GCTCCTTGACGCGAGCGTCACGGGAGAGGAAGCCGGCCTTCTTCAGCGTTGCGCGGTTGTTCTCTTCGTCGATCTGGTTGAGCGCACGAGCGATGCCGAGGCGCAGTGCACCAGCCTGGCCGGAGGGGCCACCGCCGGAGATGCGGGCGATCACGTCGTAGCCACCAGCCAGGTCGAGGATGGTGAACGGGTCGTTGATGAGCTGCTGGTGCAGCTTGTTCGGGAAGTACTCGGCGAGCTCACGGCCGTTGACCGTGATGGTGCCGGTGCCCGGGATGAGTCGCACGCGGGCAATAGCCTGCTTGCGACGGCCAACTGCTGCACCAGGAACGCTCAATGCGGGGCGTGCTGCCTTGGGGGCTGCCTCAACCGGCGTCTCGGTGGAGAAGCTCTCCGGGGTCTCTGAAATGGAATCTGCGATCTTCGCCACTGTAGGAATCCTTATTTCTATTCCGGGCGCTTACTGGGCGACCTGGTCGAGGGTGAACGTCTTGGGCTGCTGTGCAGCGTGGGGGTGCTCGCTACCGGTGTACACCTTCAGCTTGCGCAGCTGTGCTGCACCGAGGGAGTTCTTCGGGAGCATGCCACGGATGGCCTTCTCAACGGCACGCGTCGGGTTCTTCTCGAGGAGCTCCGAGTAGGTGACAGCCTTGATTCCGCCCGGGTAACCCGAGTGGCGGTATGCCTTCTTCTGGAGAAGCTTCTGGCCGGTGAGGGCGACCTTCTCGGCGTTGATGATGATGACGAAGTCACCGGTGTCCATGTGGTTCACAAACGTCGGCTTGTGCTTTCCACGGAGGAGAACGGCGACCTGGCTGGCCAGACGGCCGAGCACGATGTCGGTGGCGTCAATGATGTACCAGTCACGCTGGATTTCTGATGCCTTAGGGGAATAAGTGCGCGTCACAGTAGTGCTGCTTTCTTGTCGTAAGTTGGTTGCTCGTGAATCCCGCTCCGTTGGGAGTTCTGATTAGAACGCCGCAGGTGGAGGGCTCAACTTCGGGTGCCGCACTGCAGGGAGTTTGGACACCAAGGACCAACCTTACCCGGCGTCATCATCCTCGTCAAACTCAGCGAACGGATCCCGCCCGTCCTGAAGGGTTCGACGCTGCCTCGTCAGCACCGCACGCTGTCCAAGTAACGCGTCGCTGGGATAACCCACCTCGGCCAGCGTGAGTCCACGGGCAGGCATCACCGCGAACTCGTTCGACCGAGCGACCCCGGCCCGCAGGCGTTCAGCATCCGCAACCTCAAGCTTGCCCTCCCCCACTGCAACGCACACGCCGACGAGGGCGCGGACCATGCTGTGGCAGAAGGCGTCGGCGCGGACATCGGCGACGAGCACACCCTCCGCGTCTCGGTGCCAGCCGAACCGCTGCAGGGTCCGGATGGTTGTCCTGCCCTCTCGGGGCCGGCAATACGTGGCGAAGTCATGCAGTCCAACGAGCGACTGTGCTGCTGCGTTCATGCGATCAACGTCCAGCGGGGACGGATGCCAGACGGTGTGAGCGCGTTCGAGCGGGTTCCGAAAGGACAGGCTGTCGGCGATTCGGTATTCATACCGACGCCAGATTGCTGAGAAGCGGGCATCAAACCCGGGTGCCGCCGGACGCGCGTTGGTGATGACAACGTCCGGGTACTGCCCGAGCACACCGTTCACCTTTCGGCGCAAAGCACTTCCTGTCGGGTGCAAACCGTCCCTGGCCGGGCGCCCACGGCGCACCCGTGCGGCGCGCTCCTCGTCGAGGTCGAGATGGGCGACTTGTCCACTGGCGTGAACGCCCGTATCTGTGCGTCCGGCGACCGACACCACAATCTGATCGCCGTGGTTCCCGAGGATCGTCGTGATCGCGTCTTCGAGGACCCCTTGGACGGTCCTGAGACCGGGCTGTTTGGCCCAGCCGGCGAAGTGGGTGCCGTCATAGGCGATATCGAGTCGGAATCTGGTGCTGGTCGAGGCGGGGTCCACCTCGGAAGTGTACCGGGCGAGCCTTGCGCACCGGCTCACGCGGGAGCCGTGCGAAGTCGACACGGAACGACGAAGCCCCCGTCATCTCGAAAGATAACGGGGGCTTCGAAGAAACGAAGATTACTTGTCGTCGGCCTTGTCAGCCTCAACGACCTCAGCGTCGGCTTCAACAGCCTCAGCCTCGGGAGCAACCTCGGTTGCGGGCTCTTCTGCCTCAACCTCGGGTGCAGTCTCTTCAGCAACAACAGGAGCCTCAGCCTCTGCAGCAGCAGGCTTCGACTTCTTCACCTTGGGGGTGACGGGCTCGAGAACGAGCTCGATCTGAACCATGGAAGCGTTGTCGCCCTTACGGAAGCCGAGCTTGGTGATGCGTGTGTATCCGCCCTCACGCTCTGCAACGAGGGGAGCGATCTCGGTGAAAAGCTCGTGAACGACCGAGTTGTCACCGATGACGCGCATCACACGACGACGAGCGTGCAGGTCGCCACGCTTGGCGAACGTGATCAGACGCTCAGCGACCGGACGAAGACGCTTGGCCTTGGTCTCGGTGGTCTTGATGCTCTTGTGCGTGAACAGGGCAGCGGCCAGGTTGGCGAGCATCAAACGCTCGTGCGCTGGGCCGCCTCCGAGGCGGGGGCCTTTAGTGGGCGTAGGCATATTGTATCTCCAGTATCAAAAAATGAAAGGGCGTCCGGGGACGAGCCTTAGTTGCTTGTCTCGTCGTCGTAGCCCGAGTAGAAGTGGGCGCCGTCGAATCCGGGAACCGAATCCTTGAGCGAAAGGCCCATTTCCACGAGCTTGTCGCGAACCTCATCAACCGACTTCTGTCCGAAGTTGCGGATGTTCATCAGCTGAGTCTCGCTCAGAGCGACGAGCTCGGAGACGGTGTTGATGCCCTCGCGCTTGAGGCAGTTGTAGGAACGAACCGAGAGGTCGAGGTCTTCGATCGGAATCGAAAGCTCGCCGGGCAGAACGGCGTCAACCGGCGCTGGGCCGATTTCGATGCCCTCTGCTGCGTTGTTCAGCTCGCGAGCGAGGCCGAACAACTCAACCAGGGTCTTACCAGCGGATGCGATGGCGTCGCGCGGCGTGATGGCCGGCTTGGTCTCAACGTCAACAACGAGGCGGTCGAAGTCTGTACGCTCACCGGCACGAGTTGCCTCGACACGGTAGGTGACCTTGAGGACGGGCGAGTAGATCGAGTCGACGGGAATCTGGCCAGCTTCGGAGAACTCATTGCGGTTCTGCGTCGCGGACACGTAGCCACGGCCACGCTCAATGGTGAGTTCGAGTTCGAACTTCGCCTTGTCGTTCAGGGTCGCGATAACCAGTTCAGGGTTGTGCACCTCGACACCGGCCGGAGCCGAGATGTCTGCGGCGGTGACCTGACCGGCACCGGTCTTACGGAGGTAAGCGGTGATCGGTTCGTCGTGCTCGCTGGAGACGACGAGACCCTTGATGTTCAGGATGATCTCGGTGGCGTCTTCCTTCACACCGGGGATGGTGCTGAACTCGTGCAGCACACCGTCGATGCGGATGCTGGTTACAGCAGCGCCCGGGATGGAAGACAGCAGGGTACGGCGAAGTGAGTTACCGAGGGTGTAACCGAAGCCAGGCTCCAGGGGCTCAATCACGAACCGGCTGCGGAACTCTGAAATGTTCTCTTCGGTGAGCGTTGGGCGCTGTGCAATAAGCACTATGTGTTCCTTTCGGCTAAGTGTCCGCTATATGACACTTGCAATGACGAGGTATGAAGTTGTGTCTGAGCCGACGATTGAGCAGCACCAGAAATCTGGCGCCGCTCAATCGTCAACTGTCGAAAGGGCTTAGACGCGGCGACGCTTCGGCGGGCGGCAACCGTTGTGCGCCTGCGGGGTGACGTCGTTGATCGAACCAACCTCGAGGCCAGCAGCCTGAAGCGAACGGATCGCGGTCTCGCGGCCGGAGCCGGGTCCCTTGACGAAGACGTCAACCTTCTTCATGCCGTGTTCCTGCGCCTGGCGGGCAGCGGACTCTGCGGCAAGCTGAGCGGCGAACGGGGTCGACTTACGCGAACCCTTGAAGCCCACTCCACCTGACGAGGCCCAGCTGATGACAGCGCCGGTCGGGTCGGTGATCGAAACGATGGTGTTGTTGAAGGTCGACTTGATGTGGGCCTGGCCCACAGCAATGTTCTTCTTCTCTTTTTTACGCGGCTTGCGAGCAGCCGTTTTGGGTGCAGCCATGAATATCTCCTAAATCTTTCGGCAGAGCGCTCGAAGGCCGGGGCCTAGCGAGCCTTCTTCTTGCCGGCAACAGTGCGCTTCGGACCCTTACGGGTGCGAGCGTTGGTCTTGGTGCGCTGTCCACGAACGGGCAGGCCGCGACGGTGACGGATGCCCTCGTAGCTACCGATCTCAACCTTGCGGCGAATGTCGGCCTGAACTTCACGGCGGAGGTCACCCTCTACCTTGTAGTTGCCTTCGATGTAGTCACGCAGCAGGACCAACTGGTCGTCGCTGAGATCCTTCACGCGGATGTCTCCGCTGATGCCGGTGTCGGCGAGGGTCTTCAGAGACCTCGTGCGTCCAACACCGTAAATGTACGTCAGTGCGATTTCCACGCGCTTATCGCGGGGAATGTCTACGCCGGCGAGACGTGCCATGGTGGCTTCTCCTAGGAGTTAGTGGAGGTGTGGAGCAGTTCCTGTGCCCGGGCCTCCGACCCGAGGTGTCCCTCGAATGAGTTCTGGAACTGCCGTTATAGATGCAGCCGAAGCTGCGTTGTGCTGGTGCTGCGATTCTCCGAAGAATGGAGAATTAGCCCTGGCGCTGCTTGTGGCGCGGGTTCTCGCAGATAACCATGACGCGTCCGTTGCGACGGATGACCTTGCACTTGTCGCAAATCTTCTTGACGCTGGGGTTGACCTTCATGAGCTTCTCTCTTTCGCTGTCGTCGTACCGAACCCCACCCACTCGAACACAGCAGTGTCCGAACGGGCGCAATGCGGCCGTTACTTACAGTGCGACCTACTTGTAGCGGTAAACGATCCGGCCGCGGGTCAGATCGTATGGGCTCAACTCCACGATCACGCGGTCCTCGGGGAGGATGCGGATGTAGTGCTGACGCATCTTGCCGCTAATCGTGGCAAGAACGCGGTGACCGTTGGTCAGCTCAACGCGGAACATCGCGTTGGGCAGAGCTTCAACGATCGAGCCTTCGATCTCAATGACACCGTCTTTTTTGGCCATAGCCTCACTGTCGCTAAAAGTAGTTGCACTGGTCGTGCGGTGGATTTTGGTGCTTCTAAGTCCTTGTGGATGACACGCCAGAAACGTGCACAAAGCACCAACAGACAATCTTATGGTATTTATCCGGATTTCGCCAACCGGCGGGTGCGCTACCGCGATTGCGTGGCGACGACGGCAACGAGGTCGTCGAAGAGCGGATGCTCCGGCGCAAGCCCTGAGACCCGCTCCACGAATTCAGCGGGGCTCAGTTCACCCAGAAGGGTCTTCATCTCGGCCGACTGCTCGTCGTCTGGCACGTCAAACTGCAGCGCCTTGCCGATGGCATCGACGAGGGCAGAGTGCCCAAGACCGCGCTCCGCGAGCTCAGCGGCCGGGCCGACGAAGCGTTCGTTACGGCTGAGTTTGCGCAGCGGCTGACGGCCGACGCGCTGGACAGTGTCCGGGAGGTGCGGGTTGGCGAAGCGGGTGAGGATTTTCTCCCGGTAGGCGCGCTGTACCTCGGCGTCGATTCCATGCTTGACCACCAGCAGGCTGGAGGTTTCCTCGAGAACGTGACGGACGGCATCCGCTACATCGTTATTGGAGAGCACGTCGGAGATCTTGTCGATACCGGCCGCGAACCCGTAGTAGGCCGCTGTGGCGTGGCCCGTGTTCACCGTGAAGAGCTTGCGTTCGATGTATGGCCCCAGGGCGTCGACAAAGGTAGCGCCGGGAATGTCCGGGCGCGCGTCGCCGAACGGGGTGGACTCGATCACCCACTCGTAGAAGGTCTCAACGGTGACGTCGATGCCAGCGGCCGGGTCCTGCCCGGGCACAATGCGGTCGACGGCCGTGTTCGCGAAGACGGCGCGGGCGGAAAGTGCGTCCCACTCGTCGGGTCCGACGCTCGCCTGCACTTCGGTCTTCAACAGGTCGGTGGCGTTGATCGCGTTCTCGCACGCCATCACGGCGAGCGGCGGGAGCCCGGAGTCACGCAACGCGAGGGCGCGCGCGATCACCGGGGCCACGAACTTGAGAATGTTCGGGCCAACAGCCGTGGTGACGATGTCGGCCGTTTGGATCTCGGCGATGAGCTCGTTCTCGCTCGTCGCACTGTTGACGGCACGGTAGCCGGTGACGGTGCGGACTCCCCCACCGTCACCGACCTCGTGTACGTCATAGCTTGGGGCCGCATTGAGTGCGTCAATAAGCCCCGCGTTCACGTCGGCGAAGACAACCTCGTAGCCGGCGTCGTGGAGCAACAGACCGACGAATCCTCGCCCGATGTTGCCTGCGCCGAAGTGAACCGCTTTCATTCTGCGTTGACCTCCTCGAGCAGTGCGAACAGTTCGTTCGCATCTGCGGCGTTAATGAGCTTCGCGACCTCGTCCTCGTCGGAGAACACGATGGCGATTTTCGAGAGGATCTCGAGGTGCTCGTTGTTCAGCCCGGCGATGCCGACCGCGAAGCGAACCTCGTCACCGTCCCAGTCGATTGGGTTCGCATAGCGCACGAGCGAGAGGGCCGACCGGGTGATCGCGTCCTTCGCTTCGTTTGTGCCGTGCGGGATGGCGAGGAAGTTGCCCATGTACGTCGACACCGATGCTTCGCGTTCGATCATCGCGTCGACGTACTCAGGCTTCACAGCGCCAGCCGCGACGAGCAGTGCGCCCGCCTCACGGATGGCCTCGTCCTTCGTGGTTGCCGTGCCCTCGGCGACGACGTTCTCGGGCGTCAGGATGTTGTCTGTCATTCGGTTACCCCCTGGTTGCGCTTGACGATCTCTACAACCTCATCGTATTTCGGGCTGTTCATGAAGTTGTCCACCGAGACGTGCTGCGAATTCGGAGACTTCTGGCGAGCCCGATCGGTGAGGTCCTGGTGAGTGATCACGAGGTCAGCGTCACCGGTGAGGTTGGCGATCGACTGGTTGGTGACGGTGACGTCTGTGACACCGGCCTTCTTAATCTTGTTGCGCAGAACGGATGCTCCCATGGCGCTCGATCCCATTCCGGCGTCACACGCGAAGACGATGTTCTTCACGAGCGTTGCCGTTCCGGTTCCGGTAGCCGAGCCGGTGTCGGTGGTGCCCTCAGAAACGAGGCCGCCGAGAACCGAGCTCTCCTTGCCCTTACTGGCCTGGGTCGCCGCGACGGCAGCGCTCAGGTCACCGGCGTTGCCTGCGGCAATGTCACGCTTGCGCGATGCCCGCAGGATGACGGATGCCACAACGAACGACACGGCTGCTGCAACGAGAACCGAAAGGATCACTCCCAGGAAGCTGTTGCGCTCGGTTACCGCGAGGATCGCGAAAATGCTGCCGGGCGACGCCACGCTGACGAGTCCGGATCCGAAGATGACGTTGGTTGCCACACCGCTCATTCCACCGGCGATAACGGCGAGAAGGAGAACCGGCTTTGACAGCACGTACGGGAAGTAGATCTCGTGGATACCACCGAAGAACTGGATGATGATCGCACCTGGTGCGGTCGCCTTAGCTGCACCGAGACCAAAGAAGGTGAACGCAAGCAGCAAGCCGAGGCCGGGGCCAGGGTTCGCCTCAAGCAGGAACAGCACGCTCTTCCCGGTTTCCTCCGACTGCTGGAGGGCCAGCGGGGTCAGCACACCGTGGTTGATGGCGTTGTTGAGGAACAGCACCTTCGCCGGTTCGATCAGGATGCTGGCAAGCGGCAGCAGACCGGCGTCGACCAGCCAGTTGACCGCGGCACCGAGCGCCGTGGTGATCGCCTGGATGATCGGGGCAAGTCCGAAGTAGGCGATGATCGCGAGGATCGCTCCGAGGATACCGGCGGAGAAGTTGTTGACGAGCATCTCGAAGCCGGCCTTGATCTTGCCGTCCCAAATGCTGTCGACTTTCTTCATCAGCCAGGCGGCGATCGGTCCAGCGATCATGGCACCGAGGAACATCGGCGAGCCGCTGAAGACCGGGTCACCCATGGTCGCCGTGATGATACCCATCGTGGCGATCGTCGCAACGACGCCACCGCGCTGGTCGTAGATCATGCGTCCACCGGTGTTGGCGATGAGCAGCGGAAGCAGGAAGTACAGGATCGGGGCAACCAGCGATGCCAGCTGGGCGTTGGGCGTCCACCCCGTGTCAATGAACAGGGCAGTGATCAGGCCCCAGGCGATGAACGCCGGAATGTTGGGCATAACCATGCCCGAGAGGAACGTGCCGAATCGCTGGACGCGAACCCGGGCACCTCCCGGCTTGGTTGTCGACGTCGTCGTCGTGGTGGATGTCATGAGTGTGCCTCTTTCAGGGTGAGTGCAGCGGCGGCAACCGCTGCACGGGCTTCAGCCGCGCCATCGGCGGCCAGTGCGATGTCGGCGAGCTGTCGGGCCTCGTCGAGCGTGTACTTCAGGAGGGACGCTCGCACATCGACGAGCGCCGGGGTGGACATGGACAGGGTGGTGGCGCCGAGTCCGACCAGGACAACGGCGAGGAGGGGATCTGCTGCAGCCTCACCACAGATACCGACCGGCTTGCCGGTGGACGCTCCGGCCGCCCCAACTTCTCCGACCAGGCGGAGGACGGCGGGGTGCCAGGGGTCCTGCAGCGCGGCGACCGAACCGAGCATGCGGTCGGCGGCAAGCGTGTACTGGGTGAGGTCATTGGTGCCGATCGACGCAAAGTCGCTCGCGGCGAGCACCTGTGGCGCCAGAAGGGCAAGCGAGGGGACCTCGACCATGACGCCGGCCGTCTTGATGCCGTACTCCCGGGCGATCTCGACGAAGTATCTGGTCTCCTCGACGGTCGACACCATCGGTGCCATCACCCAGAGGTCGGCGTCGGTGGCTCGGTCGGCGTCGGCGAGCGCCGTCAGCTGCTCACGCAAAATGTCTTCGCTGGCCCGCAGGGCGCGGAGTCCGCGGAGCCCGAGTGCCGGGTTCTCCTCGTGGGCGTCGTTGAGGAACGGCAGCGGCTTGTCGGCGCCGGCGTCGAGCACCCGAACGACGACCTTCTTCCCGGGGAATGCCTGCAGGAGACGGATGTAGTGCTCGCGCTGTTGTTCCACGGTCGGAGCGGACCCACCGGCGTCGAGGAACAGGAATTCAGTGCGGAACAGTCCGACTCCCTCTGCTCCCGCATCGGCGGCGGACTGTGCCCCGGCCGATGAGCCGAGGTTCGCGAGCAGCGGGATGGCCGTTCCGTCGGCGAGTGCACCCGGCGTCACCGGTGCAACGGCCGCTGCCTGGCGCTCGGCGATGCGGCGTTCGGCATCGGCCACCTGGTCATCGCTCGGGTCGGCGGTGACGGTTCCAGCGGCCGCATCGAGAACGACGGTAGTGCCGTCGGCGAGGGCCGACGCATCCGTCACACCGACAATAGCCACGATCGACTTCTCGCGGGCGAGGATGGCGGTGTGCGATGTCGGGCCGCCGTCGCTCGTGACGAGACCGAGCACCTTATCGAGATCGAGCAGAGCAGTGTCGGCCGGTGCCAGGTCGCGGGCGACGAGAACGAAGGGGTGGTCGGGGTTGGGTACTCCGGGAGCAGCCACTCCTGTGAGGTGCGCGATAACTCGCTGCGACACATCGTCGAGGTCGGCGGCGCGCTCCCCCAGGTACCCGCCCATGGCAGCGAGCTGGTCACGGAAACTCGCGAACGCCTCGAAGACGGCTCGCTCGGCGGTGGTTCCGCGGGCAAGGCTCTCGTCGATGATCTCGGAGAGCATGGGGTCTTCGGCCATCATGGCCTGCGCTTCGAGAACATCTGCGGCCGTGCCACCCGCAGTCTTGCCGCGCGCTTCGAGGTCACGAGCAACGACACTGAGCGAAGCCCGAGCGCGCTCGGTCTCCTCCTCAACGGTGCGGGTGCTCGAGGTATCGGCCGGTTCGGGGAGCGGGTCAGACATGCGCGCGACGACGCCGACGACGACGCCCTGCCCAATGCCTGTCCCGGTCAGTGTGCTGTGGGTTGCGGTCTCAGTCATGACTGTCTTCCCGACTATTCGTCGTGGTCCGTGACGAGAAGCTCAACGAGCTGGTCGAGAACCGTGTCTGCGTTGTCACCGTCGGCATTCAGAGTGACGTAGTCGCCGAAGTCGACGCCCAGCGAGATGACCCCGAGGATGCTCGACGCATTGACTGGCTTGCCGCTTCCCTTGGCGATCGTGACCGGAAGGCCCGATGCCGCCGCAGCCTGCGTGAACAGCTTTGCGGGGCGAGCGTGAAGACCGTGTGATGATCCGATTCGAACCGTGCGTTCAACCATGAAATGTGTCCTCCGTCGCGTGCCGGTGTGTTTCCCCTTGCGCGACCCCGGCTCCGGCAGCAGAAAGAGCGAGGTCGAGGGCTTCATCGCCTGCGGGCGATGTGAAGACTGAGGCTGGCATAGCGACGACCGCGACACCATGGGGTTGCGCCGTCGAACGGATGCTGTCGATCTCAGACGCGAGATGCGAACCAAGAAGAACCACATCGGCGGACGCCAACTGCGTGTCGAGCGCGCTCAGCGGGCAGGCCTGCGCTGTGACGTCGAGCGCCCGGTTCTTGGCCGCCGTGCGGATGCGCTGGGCGACGAACGTGCTTGACGCTCCCGCGCCACAGACCACGAGGATCTTCATTGATCCGCCTCCATCGACTTAGTGCTGTGGTTCTCGCTGGAAATCCCCAGCCTCACGATTGTTTCGAGTTACGCGCCCTGCTGCCAACACATCCTCTTCCGCCCGGTAGGAAACCGGGCGGGAATCCCGCGGTTTCGTGCGGAAGATGGTTGACTCGAGGTATTGACGAGACAGGTTCGGCCCGCTTTGCCGGGTTCGACGGGAGCCATACGTGACACGCGAAAGACAAGACCGCATCGGGGCGTACCTCGCGCGCGCGAGCGACTGGGTTACCGCTGCCGAGCTCGCCGATGCGCTGGGCGTCACGACCCGGAGCGTTCGCAACTACGTGCTCGCCCTCAAGGAACGTGCGGGCTCACTCGACCTCGTCAGCGCCGGCCCGAACGGCTACCGCATCTCGCTCGACGCCTGGGCCTCGTTCCGGTCGGCAACGGCCGAGCCCCAGCTCGAGACGCCGCGCGACCGGCTCTACGGAATCGTGCGTCGGCTCGTCGACAGCCCAGACGGACTCGACGTCTTCGAACTCGCCTCGGGGTTGCATGTCTCAGAGTCCACCATCGAAGCCGACCTGTCCCGCGTGCGGCTGCTGCTCGCCGAGGCTGAGCTCTCACTGGTGCGCTCGGGAAGCGTCGTCACGCTCAGCGGCAGTGAGCTTGCGCGCCGACGGTTGCTGAGCCGGATGTTTCGCGACGAGACCGAGCGCGGCCTCATTGAGCTTGAGTCCATCCAGCGTGAGTTCTCGTCACACAGTTTGAGCGAATTCAAAACGGCGCTCCTGTCCATGCTCACCGACCTCGGCTACCTCCTCAACGACTACGGCATCGACAACGTCCTGCTGCACATCGCCATCGCGGTTGACCGGGTTTCGAAAGACCGGCTGGTTCCTGAGCTCGGCTCCGAACCGCACCTCGCCTCCACCGAACTGACCCGCCGGCTCGGTGAACTCATCGAGACACACCTCGCCACCCGGGTTGGCGCGGCGGACGTCGAGTACCTCGCCTATCTCCTCGCCACCCGGGGTGTTGCGGCGCCCGGCCCGACCGATAGCCCGGACGCGCGGCCCAACTACCTCAACCCGGCCGACCTCGAGACGGTGCGCTCGATTGTGCTCTCCGCCGGCAAGGAGTACCTCGTCGACCTCAGCGACGAAGACTTCATCACGAGGCTGACCCTGCACGTGCAGAATCTCCTCCGTCGCGCGCAGGACCACTCATACTCGCGAAACCCACTCGCCCGCAGCATCAAGACGTCATACCCGATGATCTACGAGCTGGCCGTGTTCATCGCGAGCCAGTTGCAACGGCAGGGTTCGATCGAGATTAACGACGACGAGATCGCCTACATCGCCATGCACGTCGGTGCGCACCTGCAACAGCAGATCCGGCGCGACGATCTCCTCCGTTGCGTGATTGTCTGCCCGAACTACTACGACATGCACCTGCTGCTCCGCGACCGGGTCACCGTGCTCCTCGGCGACGCACTCGAGGTAGTCAAGGTCGTCACCCGCAGCGACGTGGCCTGGGCCGAACTTGACGCTGACCTCGTGCTCACCACGATCGAGCCGCCGGTCCCCTCCGACAGCATCCTCACCGTGCAGCCGTTCTTCACCGACGCTGACGCTGATCGGGTTCGCGCGGCCATCGCCCGACTCAAACGGCTTCGTCGTCGGGCGGTCATCAAGGACGAGGTGCTCAAGTACTTTGACGGGGCACTGTTCCTGCGGAATGCTGCCGCACAGGACGAAGAGAGCATGATCCGCACACTCGGCGAGTTGATGCGCGAGCGCGGCGTGATCGATGAGAGCTACATTGTGGGGGCCATTGAGCGAGAACGGATGTCATCGACAGCGTTCACGGACTCCCTCGCCGTTCCGCATGCGATGGCTATGACGGCCACGAGCACGTCGATCGCCATCGCCGTGAACGAGTCGAGCATGCCGTGGGGTGACAACCGGGTGAACGTCGTCGCCCTGATCGCGTTCAGCGAGGAGGGCAGGTCAAGCTTCCAGCGGGTGTTCGATCAGTTCGTCGAGGTGTTCTCCGACCGGCAGGACGTGCAGCGGATCATTCGGAAGTCCACGAACTTCGCGGCGTTCATCGATGAACTCGTGCACACGATGGACTCGTAGGCTCCTTCAGGAGAGAAGCGCCGCGTTCATTCGTTCGGTCAGACCGAGGTCGGTTGAGATGGTCGTGGCGTTGACCTCGGTCACCGGAACAGCAAGACGCACGCTGGAGACGAGCCAGACGGCATCCGCCTGGATTAATTCGTCGACGGCGATGGTGCGATACTCGCAGCTGAAGCCCTCAGCGTCGAGGAAGCTGAACAGGTCAGCCTGCGTCGTGCCGGCGAGAATGCCGAACTGGATGGCTGGGGTGACGATCGTTGAGCCGTGGCGAACCAGGAGCGACGATGTGGGTCCTTCGAGCGCGAAACCGTCTGTCGAGGTGAAGATGACGTCGTCGGCACCACGCCGGTGTGCTTCGCGGAGAGCGGCCATGTTAATGGCGTAGGACAGGGTCTTGGCGCCGACGAGCAACCATGGTGCGGACTCCCCCACGTCGTTCGCGTAGCCGCGGCTGAGGGTGACGACCCGAACGCCGTTGGTGCGCTCAGGAAAGTCACCGGTGATGGCCGTCCCGGTAACCCAGCAGGTGGGGCCGGCAGCCTCGGTTCCACGCGTCATGGTAAGCCGAATGGACGCCTGCCCCTCGGAGGGCAGTTCGGCGAGGACCTGCGCGATCGCCGCGCGCCACTGACCGTCGTGTGGAGCGGGGAGGTCGAGCTTCGAGGCCGACGCGCGGAGGCGTTGGAGGTGTGCGTCAACTCCGCGGGCGAACCCGTCATGCGCGCCGAGCGTCTCGAAGATGCCGTCGCCACGGCCGGCGCCGGCGTCGAACGCGGTGAGGATGGGCTCCGTCGACGGGACGAACCGGAGCGTCGCTGCCAACTCGGCCTCGGTGGGTCGAGCGTCAGCGGAGAGCGGATCGAGAAGGAGCACGAGAGGCGTCATGCGATCGACCCTAGCGCGCTCGGAGCTCAGGCGATGGGAGTGGGTGTCACGCCGAATGGAGCGAGCCCTGCAGCGCCGCCGTCTTCGGCGGTGAGAACCCAGATGCCGTCCTTGTGCACCGCGACGCTGTGCTCCCAGTGCGCTGCGGCGAGTCCGTCGTCGGTTGCGACAGTCCAGTCGTCCTCACGCACGTGGGTGTCGATGCTGCCGAGCACGACCATGGGTTCGATGGCGACGACGAGTCCCGGCTTGACCTCGGGACCCTTTTGGCGAACCCGGTAGTTGAAGACGGGCGGCGCTTCGTGCATCGAGCGACCGATGCCATGGCCGACGTAGTCGGTGAGAATCCCGTACGCGCCGCGTTTCTCGATGTACTCCTGCACGGCCTCGCCGACCTCGTTGAGGTGGCTGGCCCTGGCCAGGCGGGCGATCCCTGCCCACATCGAGCCCTCGGTGACGTCGGAGAGCTTCTGCCGCTCAGCGACGAGTTCCGGCCGGGCGGGGTCGGGCAGCACGATGCTGATGGCCGCGTCACCGTTCCAGCCACCGAGGATCGCCCCGCTGTCGACGGACAGGATGTCGCCGGGCTGCAGTGCGCGAGAGGTCGGGATGCCGTGCACGACTTCTTCATTCACCGACGCGCAAATCGTGTGGTTGTAGCCCGGTTCCAGTTTGAAGTTGGGCTGTCCGCCTCGAGCGACGATCGCAGCTTCAGCGGCGGCGTCGACCTCCAACGTCGTGACCCCGATCCCCACAGTGTTGCGAGCAGCGACGAGGGACGCGGCGGTTGCGAGCCCGGGTTCCACCATCAAGCGAAGCTGGGCGGGAGATTTATAGATGGACTTGCGCAACATAGGTGTTTCGTTTCTGGCTAGTTCGTCGATCGAGCGACGTCGTTAGACGGCGACGGCAATGCCGCGAGCGGCGAGAGCCTCCCGCACACGTGCAGCGACCTCGTCGACCGCTCCGAGCCCGTCCACGTCGACCAGAAGACCGCGTTCGGCGTATGCCGCAACAACCGGCTCGGTCTGCTCGAGGTAAACGTCCTGGCGGTGGCGGATGACCTCTTCGGTGTCGTCCGCACGTCCCTGCTCAGATGCACGCTTCAGCAGTCGTGCCACGACCTCGTCCGGGTCGGCGACCAGGCGCACAACGGCGTCGAGCTGAGCCGAGGTCTCGGCCAGGATGGAGTCGAGTTCGGTGACCTGGTCAACCGTGCGTGGGTAACCGTCGAGGAGGAATCCGTCTGCAGCATCCGCCTGCCGGAGGCGGTCACGGACGATCTCGTTGGTTAGCGAGTCTGGGACGTAGCTTCCAGACGACACGATCTCCTGGATCTTCAGTCCGAGCTCTGTGCCCTCTTTGATGTTCGCGCGGAAGATGTCGCCGGTCGAGATGGCCGGGATACCGAACGTTTCCGCGATGATGGCGGCCTGAGTTCCTTTGCCTGCGCCGGGAGCACCGACGATCAGTAGACGGGTCATCGCAGGAGCCCTTCGTAGTGGCGCTGTTGCAGTTGCGAGTCGATCTGCTTGACCGTCTCGAGACCGACACCAACGATGATCAGGATGGATGCGCCGCCGAACGGGAAGTTGGAGTTTGCACCGACGAGAGCAAGTGCGATCAACGGGATGAGCGCGACGAGTCCGAGATACACGGATCCCGGCAGAGTGACCCGGGTCAAGACGTAGTCCAGGTACTCGGCGGTCGGACGACCGGCCCGAATGCCGGGAATGAATCCGCCGTACTTCTTCATGTTGTCTGCGACTTCTTCGGGGTTGAAGGTGATCGCCACGTAGAAGTAGGTGAACCCGACAATGAGGAGGAAGTACAGCGCCATGTACAGCGGGTGGTCGCCCTGCACGAGGTAACTGGTCACCCAGGTCACCCAGGCTGCGGGCTGCTCACCGGCTGCGGGAGTGTTGAACTGTGCGATGAGCGCGGGCAGGTACAGCAGCGACGACGCGAAGATGACGGGCACGACGCCGGCCATGTTCACCTTGATCGGGATGTACGTGTTGTTACCGCCGTAGGTGCGTCGACCGACCATTCGTTTGGCGTATTGCACGGGGATGCGTCTCTGCGACTGCTCGACGAAGACCACGAGCATCATGATGACGATTCCTACCGCCAGCACAAGGAGGAACGTCTCGAAGCCCTTCGCGGCCCAGATGGCGCCGAGCGAGCTCGGGAATGTCGCGGCGATCGAGGTGAAGATGAGGAGCGACATGCCGTTACCGACGCCACGTTCGGTGATCATTTCGCCGAACCACATGATCAGGCCGGTTCCGGCGGTCATGGTGATGACCATGAGCAGGACGGCGTACCAGGTGTCGTTGGTCAGCAGCTGGCTGCATTCCGCGCTGGCGTTGGTTCCAAACAGTGCGCCTGACCGAGCAACGGTGATCAGCGTGGTCGACTGCAGGACGCCGAGGAAGATGGTGAGGTAGCGGGTGTACTGGGTGAGTTTGCCCTGACCCGCCTGTCCTTCTTTGTGCAGAGTCTCGAAGTGAGGGATCACGACGCGCAGCAACTGCACGATGATCGACGCCGTGATGTACGGCATGATTCCCAGCGCGAAGATCGACAGCTGGAGGAGCGCGCCACCTGAGAAGAGGTTGACGAGCTCGTAGAGGCCGGAGGTTCCCTGATTCTGAGCCAGGCAGGCCTGAACGTTGCCAAAGTCCACAAACGGTGCGGGAACGAACGAACCGAGGCGGTACAGGGCGATGATGCCCAGTGTGAACCCGATCTTCCGTCGAAGGTCTGGAGTGCGGAAGATCCGCGCAACGGCGCTAAACAAAAAAGGCCTCCTGGTTTTCGAGCCGAAGAATTCGGCTCTTAATGCCGGTTGATGGCCCCGTATCGAACAGGCCCGGCAATCGAATCTACTCGATTACCGGGCCTGTCGAACAATCGGTGACCTACTCGCTGAGGGCGAGCGCTCGACCGGCGTCTCTTGTTTTACTTTACCGAGCCGCCAGCAGCAACGATCTTCTGCTCGGCTGAACCGGAGACCTTGTCTACGGCAATGTTCAGCTTCACGTCGATGTCGCCGTTTCCGAGGACCTTGACCTTCTCGTTCTTGCGAACGGCGCCCTTGGCGACGAGGTCGGCAACAGTGACGTCGCCTCCTGTCGGGTAGAGCTCGGCGAGGCGCTCGAGGTTGACAACCTGGTACTCGACGCGGAACGGGTTCTTGAACCCGCGCAGCTTCGGAGCACGCATGTGCAGCGGCAGCTGGCCACCCTGGAATCCGGGGCGAACCGAGTAGCGTGCCTTGGTTCCCTTGGTACCACGGCCTGCCGTCTTACCCTTGGAGCCTTCACCGCGGCCGACGCGGGTGCGGTCCTTCTTCGAACCCTCAGCGGGACGAAGGTGGTGGACCTTGAGCACCTGCGGACGAGGAGCGGACTCCTCAGCCTTCTTAGCGGGGGCCTTCTTGGCAGGAGCCTTCGCCACGGGGGCGTCAGCTGCTGCGGTCTCAGCCTTGGCGGAAGCTGCCTTGGCCGGGGCCTTCTTGGCAGGAGCCTTCTTGGCGGCGGGCGCCTTGGCGTCAGCCGTCTTTGCAGCGGCCTTCTTCGCGGGAGCCTTCTTGGCGGTCTCCTCGGTGACGTCGTTCTTGTCAGCCATTAGTCGATCTCCTCAACCTTGACGAGGTGAGCAACAGTGTTGACGTAGCCACGGTTCTGCGCGTTGTCCTCACGAACAACAACAGCGCCGATTCGCCTCAGTCCCAGGCTGCGCAACGTGTCGCGCTGGTTCTGCTTCTCACTAATTTTGGATTTGATCTGCGTGATTCGCAATGAAGCCATTACGCACCTACCTTTGCGGCTGCCATGGCAGCGGCTTGGGCCTCGACCTGCAGCAGCTTGGCAGGAGCGATCTCGTCGTACTCCTTGCCACGGCGTGCGGCAACGGCACGAGGCTCTTCGAGCATCTTCAGCGCCTCAACAGTGGCGTGAACGATGTTGATCGTGTTCGATGAACCGAGCGACTTGCTCAGGACGTCGTGGATGCCAGCGCACTCAAGGACGGCGCGCACCGGACCACCGGCGATAACACCGGTACCCGCAGCGGCGGGACGCAGGAGAACAACACCTGCGGCTGCCTCACCCTGGACGGGGTGCGGGATGGTCGAGCCGACGCGAGGAACGCGGAAGAAGTTCTTCTTCGCTTCTTCGACGCCCTTGGAGATGGCGAGCGGAACCTCACGGGCCTTGCCGTAGCCAACGCCGACCATGCCGTTGCCGTCTCCGACGACGACCAGAGCGGTGAAGCTGAAACGACGACCACCCTTGACGACCTTGGACACACGGTTGATGGTTACAACGCGCTCCAGGAACTGGTTCTTGTCAGCGTCGCGGCTGTTACGCTCGCGGCCCTGGTTGCGCTCTCCACGACCGCCACGGCGGCCGTCGCGCGAGTCAGTGCGACCCGAGCTTTCGGTACCAGCAGCGGTTTCGACGGGCTTCTCAGCGACCGACTGGTCCTGAGTTGCCACAGCCTCGGTCTTCTGTACATCACTCACAGGTTCAACCCACCCTCTCGAGCACCATCGGCGATTGCCGCGACGCGACCCGCGTAGCGGTTACCACCGCGGTCAAAAACGACTTCTTCGATACCGGCGCTCTTCGCACGCTCAGCGACGAGTTCACCGACCTTCTTGGCCTTGGCGGTCTTGTCACCGTCAAAGGTACGGAGGTCAGCTTCGAGGGTCGATGCCGACGCGAGGGTGAAGCCCTTGCTGTCATCAACGACCTGCACGAATACGTGACGAGCCGAACGAGTTACGACGAGACGCGGGCGAGCCGCGGTCCCAACGACCTTCTTGCGAAGCCGCGCGTGACGACGGTCACGGGCAGCCGACTTGGACTTTACGGCCATGGTTACTTACCAGCCTTTCCGGCCTTGCGGCGAACGATCTCGCCGGCGTAACGCACACCCTTGCCCTTGTACGGCTCAGGCTTGCGAATCTTACGAATGTTGGCAGCAGCCTCGCCGACGGCCTGCTTGTCGATTCCCGACACCGTGAGCTTGTTGTTGCCCTCTACGGTGAGCGTGATGCCGGCAGGCGGGTCGATCAGGACCGGGTGGGAGAAACCGAGAGCGAACTCAACCGAGCTGCCCTTCTGAGCCACACGGTAACCGGTTCCAACGACCTCGAGGCCCTTGGTGTAACCCTGAGTGACGCCGATGATCTGGTTGCTGATGAGTGTGCGGGTGAGTCCGTGCAGCGAACGCGATTCGCGCTCGTCATCGGGACGGGTGACCAGAACCTGGCCATCCTCAACCTTGACCTCGATGGGGCTGGCGACGTTCAGCGCGAGCTCGCCCTTCGGGCCCTTGACGGAGACGGCTGAGCCGTCGACCGATACTGTGACCCCAGCAGGGATCTCAATGGGAAGTCTTCCAATACGCGACATATCTGGCTACCACACGTAGGCGAGGATTTCTCCGCCCACGCCCTTCTTCTCAGCCTGACGGTCTGTGAGCAGACCAGAGGAGGTGGACAGGATGGCGACGCCGAGGCCGCCGAGAACCTTGGGGATCTCCGTCGACTTTGCGTATACACGCAGGCCTGGCTTCGATACACGCTTGATGCCCACGATGGAGCGCTCACGGTTCGGGCCGAACTTGAGGTTCAGCGTGAGGGTCTGGCCGACGCGTGCGTCTGCAACTTCCCATCCCGAGATGTAGCCCTCAGATGTGAGAATCTCCGCGATGTGGCTCTTGAGCTTCGAGTGCGGCATGGACACGGTGTCGTGGTGCGCCGAGTTCGCGTTGCGCAGTCTGGTCAGCATGTCTGCGACCGGATCTGTCATTGTCATGTGATATTTCCTTTGTTCACCAGGTTTCGTTCACCCGTTACACGAATGACGACCTGTGGTGGTTAGGGGAGAAACGGATGCTTCGCCCCCCTGATCTCCACGCTCGAGTGCGCCGGACACCCATTTGTTACCCAAATGTGCGCCGGCGCAACCGTGCGAGAGAAATCTTCAGTTGTCAGCGACCGCAGGGCGGGTCGGCTGCAAGCAACCGACCCACTCTACCGCTACTTTCCTGAGTCTGTTGACGTGAAGGGGAAACCGAGCGCTTTGAGAAGCGCGCGACCCTGCTCGTCGGTCTTCGCCGTCGTGACGACGGTGATGTCCATTCCTCGGACACGGTCGATCTTGTCCTGGTCGATTTCGTGGAACATCGACTGCTCGGTCAGACCGAAGGTGTAGTTTCCTGTGCCGTCGAACTGCTTCGGGCTCAGGCCGCGGAAGTCGCGGATACGGGGAAGAGCGAGGCTCAGCAGGCGGTCGAGGAACTCCCACATGCGGTCTCCACGAAGCGTGACGTGGGCGCCGATGGGCTGACCTTCGCGCAGCTTGAACTGTGCGATCGACTTGCGTGCCTTGGTGACCTGCGGCTTCTGACCAGTGATCTTGGTCAGGTCGGCAACGGCACCATCGATGATCTTGCCATCGCGGGCTGCTTCACCGACACCCATGTTCACGACGATCTTGGTGAGCGTCGGGATCTGGTGCACGTTGGTCAGGCCGAGGTCCTTGAGCAGCTGCTGCTGGATCTCGCTCTGGTACTTCTGCTTGAGACGGGGCTGGATTTTGCCAGACACCACTGCAGCGTCAGTCATTAAAGGTCCTTACCTGACTTCTTGGCGTAACGAACGCGGACCGTCTTGGTGACGCCGTTCTTCGTTACTTGCTCATTACGGTGGCCAACTCGCGTCGGCTTCTTGGTCTCGGGGTCAACGAGAGCCACGTTCGAGATGTGGATCGGAGCCTCGTGCGTCTCAATGCCACCGGTCTTCGTGCCGCGCTGGGTCTGACCCTGGCGGACGTGCTTGGTGACGTAGTTGACGCCTTCAACGATGACGCGGTTCTTCTCAACCAAGACCTCGATGACGCGCCCCTGCTTGCCGCGTGAACCGCCGCGAGCCTGGGTTGCGCCAGAGATGACCTGGACGAGGTCGCCCTTTTTGATCTTCGCCATGACTAAATAACCTCCGGTGCCAGCGAAACGATCTTCATGAACTTCTTGTCGCGAAGTTCACGACCGACCGGTCCGAAGATACGGGTACCGCGCGGGTCGCCGTCGTTCTTCAAGATCACCGCTGCGTTCTCATCGAACTTGATGTAGGAGCCGTCCGGACGACGAACTTCCTTCTTGGTACGAACGATGACGGCCTTGACGACGTCACCCTTCTTGACGTTGCCGCCCGGGATCGCGTCCTTGACGGTGGCGACGATCGTGTCGCCGAGGCTGGCGTAACGACGTCCTGATCCACCGAGAACGCGGATAGTGAGCAGCTCCTTGGCGCCGGTGTTATCGGCAACCTTGACTCGAGATTCCTGTTGAATCACTTTTTACTCCTTCTGACAAGTAGGCCGCGCGCGGCTTACTTGGCCTTCTCGAGGATCTCGACCAGGCGCCAGCGCTTGGTGGCGCTGAGCGGACGGGTCTCGCTGATCAGAACGAGGTCGCCGATGCCGGCGCCGTTGAGCTCGTCGTGCACCTTCCTCTTGGAAGTGCGGCGGATGACCTTGCCGTAAAGCGGGTGCTTTACGCGGTCTTCGACCTCAACGACGATGGTCTTGTCCATGCGGTCGCTGATGACGTAGCCACGTGCGGTCTTGCGGTAGCCACGGACAACGGCCTCAGCCTCTGCTGCGGCGACCTCGGGAGCTGCGCCCTTAGCGTCAGACTTAGCCATTACTTGGCCTCCTCAGTCTCGGTTTCGGGTGCCGCGTCAACGGCATCCTTCTTCTTGGTCTTCTTCGCAGCCTTGACCGGAGCCTCAACCGGAACCGGGGTAGCCCGAATTCCGAGCTCGCGCTCACGGATAACCGTGTAGATGCGAGCGATGTCGCGCTTGACAGCGCGGAGGCGGCCGTGGGTTTCGAGCTGGCCGGTGGCCGACTGGAAGCGCAGGTTGAACAGCTCTTCCTTGGCCTTGCGCAGCTCGTCGACAAGACGTTCGTCTTCAAATGTGTCGAGCTCTACGGGAGTGAGCTCCTTGGAACCGATCGCCATTATGCGTCGCCCTCCTCGCGCTTGATGATGCGTGCCTTGAGAGGCAGCTTGTGGATTGCACGGGTCAGTGCTTCGCGGGCCAGCGTCTCGGGGACACCGGCAACCTCGAACAGCACACGGCCGGGCTTGACGTTCGCGACCCACCACTCAGGTGATCCCTTACCGGAACCCATGCGGGTTTCAGCAGGCTTCTTGGTGAGCGGACGGTCGGGGTAGATGTTGATCCAGACCTTTCCACCACGCTTGATGTGACGCGTCATGGCGATACGAGCGGACTCGATCTGACGGTTGGTCACATAAGCGGGGGTGAGGGCCTGAATGCCGTACTCACCGAAGCTGACAACGGTTCCACCGGTGGCCTGGCCAGTACGGTGTGGACGGTGCTGCTTGCGGTGCTTGACACGACGTGGAATAAGCATGATTAAGCCGTAGCCCCTTCTGCAACCGGAGCGTCTGTACGAGGTGCACGACGCGGACGGTCACTGCGCTCGGGACGGCTCGACTTAGCGTTGGCCTGTTCGCGAGCGAGTTCCTTGTTGGTGATGTCGCCCTTGTAGATCCAGACCTTCACACCAATGCGGCCGAAGGTGGTCTTGGCCTCGTAGAAGCCGTAGTCGATGTTCGCGCGGAGCGTGTGCAGTGGCACACGGCCTTCGCGGTAGAACTCCGAACGGCTCATCTCAGCGCCGCCGAGACGGCCGGAGACCTGAATACGGACACCCTTGACGGTCGAGGTGCGCTGGGCACCCTGCAGGCCCTTACGCATCGCGCGGCGGAAAGCCACACGAGCGGTGAGCTGCTCGGCGATACCCTGTGCAACCAGCTGAGCGTCCGCTTCGGGGTTCTTGACCTCGAGGATGTTCAGCTGGATCTGCTTGCCCGTGAGCTTCTCGAGGTCGGTGCGAATACGCTCCGCCTCGGCACCGCGGCGACCGATCACAATGCCCGGACGGGCAGTGTGAATGTCAACGCGAACGCGGTCACGGGTGCGCTCGATCTCGATGCGCGAAACACCGGCGCGGTCAAGCGAGGTGCTCAGCAGGCTACGGATCTTGACGTCTTCAGCAACATAGTCGCTGTAGCGCTGGCCAGGCTTGGTGCTGTCGGCGAACCACCGCGACACGTGGTCGGTGGTGATGCCGAGGCGGAAGCCGTAGGGGTTTACTTTCTGACCCATTACTTCGTACCCTCCTCAGGAGTGGCGAGCACAACAGTGATGTGGCTGGTGCGCTTCAGAATCTGGAATGCCCGGCCCTGTGCGCGCGGCTGGAAACGCTTGAGGGTTGCACCCTCATCGACGTACGCCTTTGCGATGTACAGGTCCTGCTCGTCCAGGAACTGGTTGTCCTTGTCTGCCTTGACGCGAGCGTTCGCGATGGCAGAAGCAACCAGCTTGTAGACGGGCTCAGATGCACCCTGAGGTGCAAACTTCAGGATGGCCAAGGCCTCGGTGGCCTGCTTTCCGCGGATCATGTTGACGACGCGGCGGGCCTTCATGGGGGTGACGCGGATGTGACGCACTCGTGCGACTGACTCCACCATTTCTCTCCTCCTTTTCGTCACCGCGTTAGCGGCGACGACCCTTCTTGTCATCCTTCACGTGTCCACGGAAGGTGCGGGTGGGTGCAAACTCGCCGAGCTTGTGCCCGACCATCGACTCGGTGATGAACACCGGGATGTGCTTGCGACCGTCGTGCACCGCGATGGTGTGCCCAAGCATGTTGGGGACAATCATCGAACGGCGCGACCAGGTCTTGATGACGTTCTTGCTGTTGGCCTCGTTCGCGCGAACCACCTTGCGGAGCAGGTGGTCATCAACGAAGGGGCCCTTCTTAAGACTGCGTGGCATCTTCTACAACTCCTACTTACGCTTCTTGGTGGCGGTCCGGCGACGAACGATGAGCTTGTCGCTTTCCTTGTTCGGGTGGCGGGTGCGGCCTTCCTTCTGGCCCCACGGGCTGACCGGGTGGCGTCCACCGGAGGTCTTGCCCTCACCACCACCGTGCGGGTGGTCGACGGGGTTCATGGCGACACCACGGACGGTCGGGCGAACGCCCTTCCAGCGGCTACGGCCGGCCTTGCCCCAGTTGATGTTCGACTGCTCGGCGTTGCCGACCTCGCCGATGGTGGCGCGGCAGCGTGCGTCGACGTTGCGGATTTCACCCGACGGCAGACGAAGCTGCGCGTAGGGGCCGTCCTTGGCGACGAGACGAACCGATGCGCCTGCTGAGCGAGCCATCTTGGCGCCTCCACCCGGACGCAATTCGATTGCGTGGATGACGGTACCGGTGGGGATGTTCTTCAGCGGCAGGTTGTTGCCCGGCTTGATGTCAGCGCTTGCGCCCGACTCAACAATGTCGCCCTGTGAGAGCTTGTTGGGAGCGAGGATGTAGCGCTTGGTGCCGTCAACGAAGTGCAGGAGCGCGATGCGCGCCGTGCGGTTGGGGTCGTACTCGATGTGAGCGACGCGGGCGTTGACGCCGTCCTTGTCGTTACGACGGAAGTCGATAACGCGGTACTGGCGCTTGTGGCCACCACCGATGTGACGGGTCGTGATGCGGCCCTGGTTGTTGCGACCACCGGTCTTGGAGAGGGGACGCAGAAGCGACTTCTCCGGGGTCGAACGCGTGATTTCAGCGAAGTCAGCGACGCTCGATCCACGACGACCAGGTGTCGTGGGCTTGTATTTGCGAATAGCCATAGTTTTTCCTTACGCCCCTTAGCCGACAGCCGTGAAGATGTCGATGGAACCGGACTTGAGCGTGACGATCGCGCGCTTGGTGTCCTTGCGCTTGCCGATACCGAACTTGGTACGACGAGTCTTACCGGTGCGGTTCAGTGTGTTGACGGACGCGACCTCAACCTTGAAGATCTTCTCGATAGCGAGCTTGATCTCGGTCTTGTTCGAACGGGGGTCCACAACGAAGGTGTACTTACCCTCGTCGATCAAGCCGTAGCTCTTTTCGGAGACCACCGGCGAGATGATGATGTCGCGCGGGTCCTTGTGAATGTTGGACATGACTAGGCCTCCTCAGTGACGTCAGCAGACGAAGCAACTGCCTTGACCGACTTGCCCTTGACCGGACCGGCGACGAAAGCGTCGTATGCGGCCTTGGTGAAGATGATGTCGTCCGAGACGAGAACGTCGTACGCGTTCAGCTGGTCGTAGTTGATGACGTGAACGGATGGGATGTTGCGGACTGCCTTGTAGCTCAGCACATCGTCACGCTCGAGAACGATAAGAACGTTCTTCGAGTCGGTGATCTGCGCGAGGTACTCGGTGGTTGCCTTGGTGACACGTTCCTCGGCGACGATGAAGGTCTCCACAACGTGGATACGCTCACCGCGTGCGCGGTCGGACAGTGCGCCACGGAGTGCAGCAGCAATCATCTTCTTGGGGGTGCGCTGCGAGTAATCGCGGGGCACTGGACCGTGGACGATGCCACCGCCGGTCATCTGAGGAGCACGGATCGAGCCCTGACGAGCGCGACCGGTTCCCTTCTGCTTGAACGGCTTACGGCCTGCACCGGAAACCTCGCCGCGACCCTTGGTCTTGTGCGTTCCCTGGCGGGCTGCAGCAAGCTGTGCCACAACGACCTGGTGGATGAGCGGGATGTTGGTCTGGACGTCGAACACCTCAGCAGGAAGATCGACCGTTCCGGTCGCCTTGCCCTTGGTGTCGAGAACGTCGACCGTAGCGATCCGAGTTGCGTCAGTCATATGACTACGCTCCCTTCACTGCGTTGCGAACGAAAACGATGCGGCCACGAGCGCCGGGAACGGCGCCCTTGACGAGCAGCAGGCCCTTCTCGGTGTCGACCGAGTGGACGTGGAGGTTCAGCACGGTGACGCGCTCTCCACCCATACGACCAGCCATGCGCATGCCCTTGAAGACACGGCTCGGGGTCGACGAAGCACCGATGGAACCGGGCTTGCGGTGGTTGCGGTGTGCACCGTGGGATGCGGAAACACCCTTGAAGTTGTGGCGCTTCATAACACCGGCGAAACCCTTACCCTTGCTGGTTCCGACGACGTCGACCTTCTGGCCGGCTTCGAAGGTGCCTTCAACGGTGAGTTCCTGGCCGAGTGCGTAGTTCGATGCGTCAGCGGTGCGAACCTCGGTGACGTGGCGGCGAGGAGTCACGCCTGCCTTGTCAAAGTGTCCGGCTTCCGGCTTGTTCACCTTGCGCGGGTCAATCTGGCCATAAGCGATCTGAACCGCGTTGTAGCCGTCAACCTCGGGCGTGCGAATCTGCGTCACAACGTTCGGGGTGATCTCGATTACGGTCACGGGCACGAGCTTGTTGTTCTCGTCCCAGACCTGAGTCATGCCAAGCTTCTTGCCGAGCAGACCCTTGCTGGTCTTGTTCTGCGTAGACATGCGTTCCCTTAGAGCTTGATCTCGATGTTGACGTCGGCAGGCAGGTCGAGTCGCATGAGCGAGTCGACGGCCTTGGGCGTCGGGTCAATGATGTCGATCAGACGCTTGTGGGTGCGCATTTCGAAGTGCTCCCGGCTGTCCTTGTACTTGTGAGGTGAACGGATAACTGCGATCACGTTCTTCTCGGTCGGAAGCGGCACCGGGCCAACAACCGTGGCACCCGCGCGGGTAACCGTGTCGACGATCTTGCGCGCCGAGGTGTCAATGACCTCGTGGTCATATGACTTAAGTCGAATGCGGATCTTCTGTCCCGCCATGTTTGACTCACTCTCTGTCTTGCGTCTTACGAATTGCTTCGCATTGGACGCGCTTCTTAGCGTTTTTCAACGCTGGGCACCACTTGCTGTCGCACCACTATTTTTCTGTCAAGTCTTTGTCGCTCCCCCGCCGCCCGCCGGGCCACACGCACAGCAATGCTCTGCGATTGTGGCTCTAGCCAGTGTTGGGGATTGTCGACCAAGTCGATGTCCTGCTGCCCGCGGCCTAGCTCTACTCCCGAACTCGGGGGTGATCTATGCACTACCTGGCAGTGATTCCGGCGCGAAGGCACGGAAATGTTGAACTAGACGAGTCTGACAGATCGACGCCGTTATTGCAACCCGGGCGTGTCGCGCCGCCTGCCGCACAATTGCGGGGCAAAGCGCGAAATGACCCCTCCGCCGGCGACCTCTTCACGGCGTTTTAACGGACTGCGACCTTCGGACCACCTTGTCGACTCCGTCTTGCACGGATCACCGATCGCGAAAGAACACGGAGAGCGGGTGCTGCTGCGAAGTTTGCCCTCCCAGCCGACGGCCCCTGAGGGGGGTGGGGCCGTCGGTGGTCGTGACCGAGGGGGGTATTGTCACGCTTGACTCCACTGTAGCGATAACTGAGCATTCGTCATATATGCCAGAGAGCGCGATCACTCCCCCAGTTCGGGTGACCGAAGCGGGCACCAAAAAAGGGGCCGGGCCTTTCGGCCCGACCCCTCTCGGAATCGTCAGTAGTTAGAAACTACTTGATGATCTTGGTAACGGTGCCTGCACCAACGGTGCGGCCACCCTCACGAATTGCGTAGCCGAGGCCCTCTTCCATGGCGATGGGCTGGATCAGCTCAACGGTCATTTCGGTGGTGTCGCCAGGCATGACCATCTCGGTGCCCTCGGGCAGCGTGATGACGCCGGTGACGTCCGTGGTGCGGAAGTAGAACTGCGGACGGTAGTTCGCGTAGAACGGGTTGTGACGTCCACCCTCTTCCTTCGACAGGATGTAGGCGGTGCCTTCGAAGTTGGTGTGAGGGGTAACTGAACCCGGCTTCACAACAACCTGTCCACGCTCAACGTCTTCGCGCTTGGTTCCACGAAGAAGAAGACCACAGTTCTCGCCGGCCCATGCCTCGTCGAGCTGCTTGTGGAACATTTCGATACCCGTGACGATGGTCTTCTGCGTCGGGCGGATGCCGACGATTTCAACCTCGGAGTTCAGGGCAAGAGTTCCACGCTCGGCGCGGCCGGTGACAACGGTTCCACGACCGGTGATCGTGAATACGTCCTCGATCGGCATGAGGAACGGCTTGTCCTTGTCGCGCACCGGGTCAGGAACGCTGGAGTCGACGGCTTCCATGAGCTCGAGGACCGAGTTGACCCACTTCTCGTCGCCCTCGAGAGCCTTGAGGCCCGAAACGCGGACAACGGGAGCGTCGTCGCCGGGGAAGCCCTGGCTGGAAAGAAGCTCACGAACCTCGAGCTCAACGAGCTCAAGGATCTCTTCGTCATCGACCATGTCGGACTTGTTCAGTGCGACGAGCAGGTAAGGAACGCCAACCTGCTTTGCGAGCAGAACGTGCTCGCGGGTCTGGGCCATCGGGCCGTCGGTAGCAGCAACCACGAGGATTGCGCCGTCCATCTGTGCAGCACCGGTGATCATGTTCTTGATGTAGTCGGCGTGGCCGGGAGCATCAACGTGAGCGTAGTGACGGTTAGGCGTCTCGTACTCAACGTGCGAAATGTTGATCGTAATACCGCGCTGGCGCTCTTCAGGAGCCGAGTCGATCGACGCGAAGTCGCGCTGAACGTTCGTTGCCGAAGGGTACTTGTCAGCAAGCACCTTCGAGATGGCGGCGGTAAGGGTGGTCTTGCCGTGGTCGACGTGACCGATCGTACCGATGTTTACGTGCGGCTTGGTCCGCTCGAACTTGGCCTTAGCCACTATGGTCCTCCTCAGGACTGATGTAGCGACGCCGGGCACTGGATTGCAACCGGTTTACTACGGGGATTTGTGTTGTTTATGTTACTAGGTCGCGGCTGGGGATCGCACGAATGCTCGTGCTCTCCCCAACCACAGGGCGATTACTCGCCCTTGCTCTTCTGGATGATCTCGTCGGCGACAGCCTTCGGGACCTCCGCGTAGCTCTCGAACGCCATCGAGTACACGGCGCGGCCCGAGGTCTTGCTCCTCAGGTCACCGATGTATCCGAACATTTCGGAGAGCGGCACCTTCGCGGTGACGACCTTGACGCCTGCGGCGTCTTCCATCGCCTGGATCTGTCCACGGCGAGAGTTGATGTCACCGATGACGTCACCCATGTACTCCTCGGGGGTACGCACCTCAACGGCCATCAGCGGTTCAAGGAGAACCGGGTCAGCCTTGCGTGCGGCTTCCTTGAAGCCCATGGAACCCGCGATCTTGAACGCCATTTCTGACGAGTCAACATCGTGCGCAGCACCGTCGAGCAGGATTGCCTTGACGCCGACCATCGGGTACCCGGCAAGGATACCGACCTGAAGTGCGTCCTGGAAACCAGCATCGATGGAGGGGATGTATTCGCGAGGGATACGTCCACCGGTGACCTTGTTGTCGAACTCGTAGGTCTGCTCTGCGGTGATCTCGAGCGGCTCGAGGCCGAACTGGATCTTCGCGAACTGACCCGAACCACCGGTCTGCTTCTTGTGGGTGTAGTCGTGCTTCGGCACCGCGCGGCGGATGGTCTCGCGGTAGGCAACCTGGGGCTTGCCCACGTTTGCCTCAACCTTGAACTCACGCTTCATGCGGTCGACGAGGATGTCGAGGTGAAGCTCGCCCATTCCGTGAATAACGGTCTGGCCAGTCTCCTGGTTCTGCTCAACGCGGAACGTCGGGTCCTCTTCAGCAAGCTTCTGGATAGCCGTTCCCAGCTTCTCCTGGTCCTGCTTCGTCTTCGGCTCGATTGCAACCGAGATGACGGGCTCCGGGAAGGTCATCGACTCGAGAACAACCTGCTCATTCGGGTCACACAGGGTGTCACCGGTGGTGGTGTCCTTGAGGCCGATAACCGCGTAGATGTGACCTGCGGTCACGAAGTCCACGGGGTTTTCCTTGTTGGCGTGCATCTGGAAGATCTTTCCGATGCGCTCCTTCTTGCCCTTGGTCGAGTTGATGACCTGAGCACCTGAGTCGAGACGACCCGAGTACACGCGAACGTAGGTCAGACGACCGAAGAACGGGTGCACAGCAACCTTGAACGCGAGAGCAGCAAACGGCTCAGACGCGTCAGGGTGACGGAGGATGATCTTCTCTTCGTCGCGCGGGTCGCGTGCCTCGGTAGCAGGTACGTCGAGCGGGTTCGGCAGGTAGTCGATAACTGCGTCGAGCATCGGCTGCACACCGCGGTTCTTGAATGCTGAACCACAGAGAACCGGGTAGATTTCGCTGTTGACGGTGAGCTTACGGATCGCGCCCTTGATCTCGGCAACGGTCAGCTCTTCGCCACCGAAGTACTTCTCGAGCAGCGCGTCGTCGGTCTCGGCGACGGTCTCAAGGAGGAGCTTGCGGTATTCAGCAGCCTTCTCAACCAGGTCAGCGGGGATCTCTTCGACGGCGTACTTGGCGCCCATCTCGACGTCACCCTTTGCGTCGCCGCGCCAGGTGAGTGCACGCATCTCAACGAGGTCGACAACACCCTCGAACTCGCTCTCAGCGCCGATGGGCAGCTGAATGACGAGCGGCTTAGCGCCGAGGCGCTTGACGATCGTGTCGACGGTGAAGTAGAAGTCAGCGCCGAGCTTGTCCATCTTGTTGACGAAGCAGATGCGCGGAACATCGTACTTGTCGGCCTGGCGCCAGACGGTCTCGGACTGGGGCTCAACGCCCTCCTTGCCGTCGAACACTGCAACGGCGCCGTCGAGAACGCGGAGCGAACGCTCCACCTCAACGGTGAAGTCAACGTGGCCGGGGGTGTCAATGATGTTGATCTGGTTGTTGTTCCAGAAACACGTGGTCGCAGCAGAGGTGATCGTGATGCCACGCTCCTGCTCCTGCTCCATCCAGTCCATCGTGGATGCACCATCGTGCGTCTCACCGATCTTGTGGTTGACGCCCGTGTAGAACAGGATGCGCTCAGTAGTAGTGGTTTTACCAGCATCGATGTGAGCCATGATGCCGATGTTTCGGACCTTGTTCAGGTCGGTGAGCACGTCAAGTGCCACTGGGTTCCTCCAGGAAGTTTGGTGAGATGAGTGTGAACAGGCGAGCGGATGCCTCGGCGAAAGCGCCGAGGCATCCCCTCGTCGTGACTACCAGCGGTAGTGCGCGAATGCCTTGTTCGACTCGGCCATCTTGTGCGTGTCTTCGCGGCGCTTGACCGCGGCACCGAGGCCGTTTGAGGCGTCGAGGATCTCGTTCATGAGACGCTCGGTCATGGTCTTCTCGCGACGACCCTTGGCGTAGCTGGTGAGCCAGCGGAGTGCCAGGGTGTTGGCGCGGTGAGGCTTGACTTCGATCGGCACCTGGTAGGTCGAGCCACCAACGCGGCGAGACCGAACCTCAAGGGTCGGGCGAACGTTGTCGAGCGCCTTCTTGAGCGTGACGACGGCGTCCTGGCCGTTCTTGGCTGCAACGCCTTCGAGCGCGGTGTAAACAATGCGCTCGGCGAGGCCCTTCTTGCCGTCAACGAGAATCTTGTTGACGAGCTGGCTGACGATCGGTGCGCCGTAGACGGGGTCTGCGACGACGGGGCGCTTAGGTGCTGGTCCCTTACGAGGCATTACTTCTTCTCCATCTTTGCGCCGTAGCGGCTGCGAGCCTGCTTGCGGTTCTTCACGGCCTGCGTGTCGAGAGCGCCGCGGATGATCTTGTAACGGACACCCGGAAGGTCCTTCACACGTCCACCACGGACCAGGACCATCGAGTGCTCCTGGAGGTTGTGGCCTTCACCTGGGATGTAGGCGGTGACCTCGGTGCCGTTGGAGAGCTTCACACGAGCGACCTTACGCATCGCCGAGTTCGGCTTCTTCGGGGTAGTGGTGTACACACGGGTGCATACGCCACGCTGCTGGGGGTTGGCCTTAAGGGCGGGAGCCTTGGTCTTGGTGACCTTCGGCGTGCGACCCTTGCGGACCAACTGCTGAATAGTTGGCACTACTTCTCCTTGTTTGTGCTGCACGGTGACAGCGGCAATGTTGCTAGCATTCGCGCGAGGCGAGTTCAATGGACCCACCGGCCACGCTGAGTAGCGGTGCTTTTGGTGTGGTGGGTATG
Source organism: Okibacterium sp. HSC-33S16 (assembly GCF_024171565.1). Lineage (GTDB taxonomy): Bacteria > Actinomycetota > Actinomycetes > Actinomycetales > Microbacteriaceae > Mycetocola_A. Next base: position 77,080 of record NZ_JALJZZ010000001.1, on the reverse strand, counting down.
CCGTGGGAGTCGGCGCTTTCGCTATCCGACCCAGTGTGTGAGAGTTGCCTGACCTCAAGCGGACCGTTTCGGGCTCGAGTTAAGAGCGCGACAAAGCGCACACCCATGAAATACTACCCGGGGCTGCCACACGGGTCAAGCGAACGGACCTCGCCCCAACCCGCGTTCGTGCGCTTCTCAGCCGCCGGAGCCGTCGCGTTCTCTCACCGCAACGAAAGGGCCCCGATTCTCGCGGAATCGGGACCCTGGCGCTCTCGCTGCCGAGAAACTGTGAATGCGCCTTACGGGGCGTAGACGAACGTCGCCCCGTCTTCTCCGAACGCTTCGATCACGCCATCGATGTCGAACGAGAACTCGTCGGTCGAGATGCGACCGGTTGCTCCATTGGACGGGTCGCGAGCGTCAGCGGCGGCCTGGGCGTTGCCCTTGCTGTCGGTGGTCACGGGCCAGGATCCGTCAGCAAACTCGCCAATCGTAAACGTCGGCTTCGTGACGGTCCAGGTGATCCCAGACAGTTCGTAGCCCTGCGAGTTCGTCGCGAAGAACGCGCATCCGGTCGGCACAAGCTCGGTGGACGCAATGCAGGCGTCGAGCCAGGCCGTGACCGCGTCCGTTGCCGCTGTCGTTCCTTCTTCAGTCATGGCAATCTCGAGAATTGACGGCTCCGGAGAGTCCGCGTCTCCGCCGAACCCGACGACGGATGCCTGCAGCTCCTCGGCGGCATACCAGCTCGCCTCTCCACCGAGTGCAACCGAGTAGGTTCCGGGAAGGGCGCGCAGCGTGTACACGCCTCCCTCCTTCTCGAGCCCGGACACGTCAACACCGGCAACCTCGACGACGGCGTCATTGGGAGCGTTGGCGCCGACCGCGATACTCGAAAGCTCGGGAGCCTCGAGCTTCCACGTATCGAAGATGACGGCGTCCTTCCCGACCTTGCTGAGGGTGAACTCGTGGTCGTATTTCTCGCCGCCCTGGGTGATACTCGCCGTGACCCTCGCCGTCTCGTCCTCGGTCACCACGTCGCCGAGCGTGTACCGGGTGATGCGATCGTCAGCTTCGGCGTACGCCTTCTTGGTGAGCAGCAGGTCGCTCTTCTCGACCTTCGTACCGACGACGTCAAACGCGGCAGCGACGTCACCCTTCTTGAGTGCGTCGAGGTATGCCTTCACCTGGAGTTCAGGGGCGTGTGCCGCGGAGCCCAGGTTGAACCCGACGATCCCGCCGATCAGCAAAAGCAGAACGACGGAGCCGCTCGCAATCCACGGGACGAGGCTCTTCTTCTTGCGCGGCGCCGGGGCCGGCGCGGGCGAGCCTGCGGGGTACGCACCCGCGGGCGGCTGCGGCGGGTACCCGCCGGCCGCCGTGGGCTGTGTCGGGTAGGCCGCGGTCGCCTGTTGCGAGTACGCACCCGGTTGCGGCGCATACGGCGGCGTCTGCTGCGCCGGAGGCTGCTGGATGTATGGCTGCGCCGGAGCTTCTGCCGGGTACGGCTGCTGCTGGGGCTGTGCTGGTTGCTGTAGAGGCGCGGGCTGCTGTGGTTGCTGCTGCGGCTGCGCAGGCGGTTGCTGTGGCTGGCCCCAGGGATTCGGCTGCGGCGGCTGGCCCCACGGGTTCGGTTCGTGCGGGCCTGTGCTGTCGTTTGTCATGACTCCCCCGAGTGTGAGCGCTGGCGTCGGTAGCGCCAGCTTATCGACGCGATCCGGCCGGGGCACTGGGGAGAACTCCCCATGTGCTCACCAGGACGGCGGCGAGTCGAGCTCGAGGGTGAGGTCAGCGAGCAGCGCTTCGATCTGCGGTTCGACGTAGAGTGCGACGGCCTCGAGGATGCGCTCGCGGTGTGGCTCGATGGCCAGGCAAACGAGTTTGCCGGCGTGGATGGCGCACTCGTCGGCGAGGCGGATCTCGGTGCGAAGCGCCTGCTTCTCTTCCTCGGTCAGCGGTGCAGGCTGATCGGCTGCGGCGGGCTCATCCTCGCCCGCCAAGCCCGCGAGGGTAAAGAGGTACGGTTCACCGGGCACCGGGTCGGGGTCGACCGGAAGCCCGTCGTACTCGGGTTCGAGCCCGCGGTCGGGTCGGTAGGATCGCGCTTTACGCTCCTCGGCTGCGTCGAGTTCGCGTTGCAGCAGTGGCAGGTTGCGCGCCGTGTATTCGTCAACGACATCGTCGACGATGGCCTTGATGCGTGTGGAGAGGCCGTGTTGCACGGCGTGGGGAACGTCGTGGTCGAGCCCGACAGCCGCCATCACCGGCGAGCCGAAACAGCGCCGGCACAACCGCGTGCGCCCTCGGTGCGTTGAGGGTTGCCAGCGGGGCAGCCACTTGAGCCACGCGTCGACAGCCTGGCTCACCCTCGTCTCGAGCGACCGATCCATGAGTCTGAGGGTACCGCCCTACTTCTCCCACGGCCACAGGGGGCGCGCCGGATGCGAGCCACCCGCCCCAAGGACGAACGCGAATGCGAGGTAGATCAGGACCGCAAGAAGACCGACGGCGACCGCATAGAGGTTGAGGATGGCATCCGCTGCGAAAAGGACGCCTGAAAACAGGTGGTCGGACGCAAACGCGTAGAGGACAGAACCGACGAGCAGATAGGCGAGGAAGGCGGCGACGCCCGTGGAGATCGCGCGACCGAGCGGCACCCGGACCGGATCACCGAGAGAGGCGTCGCGCGCGCGGGCGACCGCGGCCTCAAATCGTCGTGCTGCACTGAGAAGGGCGATCAGGACGGTGAGGATGGCGCTGGCCGTCGCGACCGGTCCGATCAGGGGGCCGGCATTAGGACGCGCGACGACTTCAGTGTTGGTGAGGAGGCTGATGAATCCGAACGCACACACGACGAGGGCGAAGTAAGTGAACGTCGCGAAGATCGAGAGGACCGAGGAGTAGGCGACCGGCCGCGGGGTGTCATCGTCGGGTCGGAAACTCGTCATGGTGCGCCCGCTCAGTCGAGCGCGACGCGGACGCGGTACTCGCCGAACCGGATGTCGGCGCCGGGGATGAGCGGGGTGGCGACTTCGGGCGGGCAGGGAGTCGTGCTGCCATCGGGGGCGATGAGGAAGGTGCCGTTGGTGGAGTTGAGGTCGATGACCCAGACTCGGCCCTCGGAGACGCCGAGAACGGCGTGGGTCTTGGAGACGCTGCGCTCGACGTCGTGCAGCGGGGCGAGGGCGCTGACGCCGTACCCGTCCTGGTGCTGGGGGTCGCGCCCGACGATGAGCCCCTGTGCGAGCGGCAGGACCGCGCCATCCGGAAGCACGAGGCGCGGGTTCGCGGCCGGAGCTGCCCGGGTCGCGGGTGCGGCCGGCACACCGGGGACGGGTGGACGACCGAACGGGGTGGGCGCAGGACCGAACTCTGGTTTTGAGACGGTGACTGGGGTCTGGACGTCTGTGGATGGGACCGTGTCGAGGTGAACGTCCATCCCGGGCGGCATACCGATCTTAAACTTCGGCTTTTCGGGGGTAACCGGTGGCTCCTGGGACGCGTTGGCGTTCGGGAGGGGAGGTCGCGGCGGGATCGGAGTGCCGTTCCACCGGTCGGGGAACTCGGATCCGTTCGTCATTTTTTGCTCGTGCCCCTCGTACGTTTGCTCGTTCTCGCGGTCGGCGCCGTTTTCGGTTTCGCACCCGATGACCTCGAACTGATGCGGAACTTACTGAGTTGACGACGCCACCAGCCTACAGCGGAGGCCGCGATGCGCGAGGAGTGCTCCGACGCCTGCCAGAGTTCGTCGACGCGGTCGTTGGGCGCATCGACGCCAGAGAACACCGCTTCATCGGCGCCGTGGGCAAGCCGCGTCAATAAATCGGAGGCTGTCTCTGGGTCGGTGGGCGAAGCATCCGTTTTCTCACGATCGAGGATTGCGGTTGTCCCCACTTGCGTACCAAGGTCACGGGCGACCATGCCGCGCGTGCCCGCTGCTGGGACGGTGTAGCCGAGCTCGGCGTAGCTGTCGAGGGTCTCGTCCCAGGCGCCGGCTGCGCGGGCGTCGGCCGTTGCGGCCTCGCGACGCCGAGTGCGACGGCGAGACTTCAGGGCGGCGATGATGAACAGCGGAACGAGGTAGAGCACGAGGGGAATGCCGACGACCCAGAGGATGGCGACGAGCCAACCGGGCAGGGCGAAAGCGTCGTCGTCCTTCTTGTCGTCGTCACTGTCGTTGATGTCGACGTTGGTCAGGAGGTCTTCGGCCTGCTTCTCCGCTCGTGGCGGCTGGCGAACCTGCGGCTGAGGCTCGGTCTTCGGCTTCGGGTTCTGGTCCTGCGGGATTTCCTTCTCGTCGGGAGTCGGCGCGAACGAGATCCAGCCGACTCCTTCGAACGGGACTTCCACCCACGCGGTGACGTCTTCACCGGTGATCGTGACGGCGGCGCCTTCGTCAACGTTCTTGGGGGCGAAACCCATAACGACGCGGGCGGGGTAGCCGAGCGACCGGGCCATGAGCGCGAACGCCGCGGCGAACTGTTCTTCGTCACCGATCATCTGGTTGCGGGTGAAGAGCTCCTCGATGCGGTCGGCGCCGTGACCAGCGCGAGACGGGACGGCGTCGGAGGCCAGGCCGTGGCTGAGGAAGCCGTTCACTTTGAGCTGACGCTCGATCTCCCGCAACTGGCCAATCGGGGTCGTCGCAGTTCCGACATACTCGGCGGCCTTCGCGGCGACAACATCCGGTACGCGGTCGACGGCGGGGAGGGTGACGTCGGCGGTCGGGACATTCTTCAAGGCATCGTCGGAGTAGCTGTCCTGCACGTCGGTCGTGAAGGAGTAGCGGTAGCCCTTGTCCACACCGGAGGTGAGCACCGTGGTTGCGGTCGCGGCGTTGTACCGCAGGTCTTGCGTCTTGTCCTCGGGCTCGGTGGGAAGGGTGAGCTCGGTCGGGTATCCGACCACCGGCAGCCAGACGCCGGAGTATGACTCAACGGACACGTCGATCGTGCGGGACGACTTCGACGTCAGCAACGGAGTCTCGGGCATCGTCTCACCGACGAGGCTGAACGAACCGGACCCGCCGGTTTGCGCTTCGGGCCCTGCGACGTCCCAGAGGCGACCGTCGTAGGTGTCCATGACGGCGAGCCGAATCTTGTCTGCGGCCTTGATGCCGGAAACCGTCAGGAGTTCGGATTCGCCGAGGTCTTTGGTGTACTTCCGGAATCCGCCAAGCGGGCTCGGATAGTCCTGGGGGTCGAACGGAGGAACGACCTCGTCGCGCAGGACAAATCGCGACTCGGGAGTAGGAACGAGCGCAGACCCCGCCAGTCCGGTGACGAGCACCGCCGCAACGGCGATGATGGCCGTGCCGATGACCTTGTTCTTGTTGAGGCCCTTGCGCTCGGAGAGGCTCGCGTTCTGGGCCGAGCCCTTCCGCCAGCCCAGCCACACCAGGGCGATGAGCGCAAACGCGATGCCCCGCAGGTTCGCGAGGAACGGGGTCTGGGTACCGATGAGCACGCCGAGCACGTACAGCACGACGGGCCCGATCAGCAGGACGGCGAGCCGCCCGGGGGTGCGGTCGTGCCGGGGCATCCACCGCAACACGAGCACCGCAGAGACCAGGCCGACCAGCCAGCCGGCGACATACGGCTGCACCGTGATGTAGTCCGGTGCGCCGACCGGAGCCGCGAGGGTCACGATGTCGGCCCAGCCAAAGACGGCGCCGAGCGCGAGCCCGCGCAGTGTGGTGAGTGTCGGAAGGACACCAAAGAGCGCGTGTCCCGGCATCGCCAAGGCACTGCCCACGATGAAGTAGGCGACGATAGCCCCGAGCGCGGTGACGAACGCGTTCAGGCGGTAGCGGTGCGACAGGTAGCCGGCAGCGGTTCCGACCACGACGCCGCCGATACCGGCAAGCAGGAAGCCGGCATTACCGAAGGCCGGCGCGAAGCCCCAGATTCCGATGAGCGACAGGACAGTGACGATGCCGAGGTCCCGCCAGGTGGCATTTGACACGGTCCCGCCAGGCAGAGCAACCTTCGGCTGCCGGGGAGCGCGGGGCACTGCCGGTGCAGCGGTGTCCTCGGTCTCAGGTGCGCGCCGCGGCAGCTTTGGCCGTGGAAGCTTCCCCTTCCGGGGTGCGCGCTCGTCGCCGTTTGGCAGTGGCTCGGTCATACCGCCCTCGCCATCACTCGAGGCAGGTCAGAGAGCTGACCGATGGTGACGATGGACAGACCGGCAACATCCTGAATGCGGGCGCGAGCGTCGACGTCGATACGCAACGCCAGCACATTGGTCTCGCCGCCGAACAACCGCTGGATGGCCCGGTAATCCGATGCCTCCATCTTGGACCCAGCGATGATGACCACGACGCTGGGCGGTGGGAGGCGTTTGGTGGCTTCACGTGCGAAGTCACGCGCGGTCGCGGTCGAGTCGGTGATCGCCTCGATCCGGCAGGTGTCGTCGAGCAACGACGTCACCGAGTGCGTCTTGAGAATCCGCCCCTCGGTCACCACGCTGATCTGGGTACCGTCACGGATCACCTGTGAGCCGATGGATGCCGTCACCGAGATAGCGAGTTCAAGCTCGGCGTCGCTGGCGAAGTAGCGCATGTCACTCGAAGAAATGATGGTCAGCTGGCTGCGGCGCGATTCCTCAAACTGCCGCACCATGAGCTGGCCGGTACGTGCGGATGTCCGCCAGTGGACGTACCGCACGTCATCGCCGGTGACGTAGGCCCGCAAGGCGTGGAACGAGATGTCGTTGTTGGTGATCTTCTTGGTGACCTGACCCTCAAGGTCACGCACCAGGCCGGCTGCCGTCGGGTGCAGTCGCGTCGTGATCGGGTGCACAAACAACTCGATCTGGTCGGTCCACTTCACCGCCCGGCGGAACATCCCGAGTTGATCGCCTCGCACCGAAACCGCGGGGCCAGCGAGAATCACGGCACGGCGGTTGGTGGGCACGGCAAACAACTCTTCGGTTTCCTCGTTCGGCTGCAGGCCACCGATCGCAAATTCCGCGAGGCCCTCCCCCACCGGCACCTCAAGCGTCGTTGCGGTCGACGCTCGTTTGCCGACGTTCCGCACGAGCACCCTGCCGATGGCCCGGTCCCCCACGACCACGCGACGTGGATTCAATTCGATGTCAATCGAATAGTTCGCGCGACCGATGAGAAACAGCAAGGCGACGACCACAGCGACGAGCAGCGCCATCCCGATGAAGGTCAGTTCCGGCCAGCCCAGTATCAAGCCGACGAGAAGTGACACGATTCCCGAGAGCGATACGAGCGCACCCAAACCGGAGATGATCTCCAGGTAAGGCAACACCGCGCTCCAGCTGCGCCGCGCGGCTCGAGCGGTCACGCGGGTGAGAACCCCCGTACCGTTGCGCACAGACGTCACGACCGGCGCCAGGCCGGCCATACGAGTCTTCTTCTCCGCAGGCAACACAAATTGCGGGGTCGCCTGATCACCGGCAGTGTCCTGTTCAGGAGCGACCGGGGGTGCGTCGAGGCTCGTCGTCATGAGGGGCGGGGCAGTCTATGCGGCGCGGTAGGCGGGAACGGGCAGGTCAACGAGCAAACCGGCGATGATGTCTTCGGCCTTCACCCCAGCGAACTCGCTTTCCGCGTCGACGATGAGCCGGTGCGCGAGCACCGGAATCGCGAGGGTGTGCACGTCATCGGGCGTTGCGTACAACCGGCCGTGGGCAAGCGCCCAGGTTTTGATCATGCGTGCGAGCGCGAGGCTCCCACGCATGCTGACACCCAGGGCAACGTCCTTGTGCGAACGCGTGGCGTGCACGAGGTCGGTGATGAATTCCATCACCGAACGATCCACGTGAACCTCGGATGCCAATTGAGACATGGCAATCAGCGACGGTGCCGCGATGATCGGGGTGATCTTCGACGAGCGTGACCGGTTCGCGGCATCAAGAAGAAGGTCTACGGCGGTGTCCCGGTCCGGGTATCCGAGCGAAGTCTTAATGAGGAAACGGTCGAGCTGAGCTTCGGGGAGCTTGTACGTACCCGCCTGCTCAACCGGGTTCTGCGTCGCGATGACCATAAACGGCTTGCCGACCGGGTAGCTTTCGCCGTCGACCGTCACGACGCCCTCTTCCATGACTTCAAGCAGCGCGGACTGGGTCTTCGGCGAGGCTCGGTTGATCTCGTCGGCGAGGACGACCGACGAGAAGATCGGTCCCTTGTGGAACTCGAACTTGTTCGACGCCTGATTGTAGATCGTGACGCCCGTGACGTCGGACGGCAGGAGGTCGGGAGTGAACTGAATGCGCGAGTTCGTGCCCTCGAGTGTGTTCGCCAGCGCCTTCGCAAGCACCGTCTTTCCGGTCCCAGGGAAGTCCTCAAGCAGCACATGCCCCTCACTCAGCATGGCGGCGATGATCAGTTTGATCGTCTCCTCCTTGCCGAGGATTGCCTGCCCAACGTTGGATACGAGCGAATCGAAGGCGCCGGCGAACCACGCCGACTGCTCTTGAGTTACTGGCACTGAGGTTCTCTTTCGTTGGTCATGTCGAATGTTGAGGCCGGACTAGAGGTAGAAGGTTTCGCTGGTGTAGCCGTCGATGAGGACACGAACGCCGTTCGGTGCGTACGCCGGCTGAATGTAGGACGTCAACTGGACGGTGCCATTCCCGCTCATGGACGTGGGGTACGTACGGGCAATGTTTTTCCATTCGCCGTTCTGTTTGAACTGAGGCGTAACCTGATACGTTCCTGCCGGCCAGTTCTCGTAGGAGAACTGAATCTTCACGCTGTTATCAACACAGCCGTTGTCGTCACAGTGTCTGGAAGGACCGTCGTAGCCTCTGATGTTCGTCACCTGCTTGGGCGGGTCGGGCTTCTTCGTGATCGCCACGCTATTACTTGAGTCGACCCAGTCAGTACAGCCGACTCGGCTGCATGCCCTGACCGACCCGTTGTATACCCCAATTCCAGCTTTGGCCACTGTCGCTGACTTCGCTTTGCCGGAGCCCGATGATCCGTCGCTAATTCGCCAGTTGTATTCAAATGTTGGGTCTCCTCCGTCATCAGTGGACGCGGTCCAACTCATAGTTACGGAGGACCCCTCGTGCGGGCCGCTCTGGTCCATCTTTGGAACCCCCGGCTTGCTTGGGATGCCATACGAGACGGCTGAGGCGGGCGGTGACGCGGCGCTCTCGCCGACATTGTTGGTCGCCGTCACGGTGAATGTGTAGTTCACGCCGTTGGTTCCGCTGAAGGTTTTTGTCTCTCCAGCTTTACCGGACTGCTCGACACCATCGTTGCGCTTCACGGTGTACGTGGTGATGGTCGCCCCATTGCTGGAAGGAGATGCGTTGATGTTCACCGCGATTTTGCTGTCGCTCGGGGTGAGAACTGGCCGCGCGGGCGCATCCGGCGCACTCGTGACAACCACGTCCGCGCGACCCTGGGCCTGCCGCGACGCATCCTTAGTCGCGTCCTGGATCGTGTAGATGCAGCTGATCTGCTGGCTCTTCTCTGGCCCAGGCGTGATGATCAGGTTCTCTCCTGACACCTTGCATTGGGCGTTCCCAGAGCTGAGTTGAGTGTCGACGATCGTCAGCGACTGGCCGGGGAACGGGTTGTAGTCGTTAGCCAGCACCGGAAGGGTCACCGCTTTGCTGCTGCGTCCGTTCGGTTCCGAGTCGTCAACTGTGGACGGCATCGGCCTCGACGACGCGACAACACGTACGTGGACAGAGCCATCGATCACAAACTCGCGGTACTTTACCTGGAACGTCAGTGTGGCCGCCGTTCCCGTTGGAGTACCGAACGGCGCGGACACCGTGATCGTGGACCCGCTGAGGTTCGCCGCAATGCCGCCAGCCATGCCGCCGAGTCCCGAGTAGGTCAGCGCAGCCAGGACCTCAGGGTTCTGGTGGAAGCTCGCCGCGCGGAGGTCGACGGTGTATGGGTCGCCGTTCGCCTCGATCGTCAGGTCGGGCGGAGTGAATGTCGGCGGCTCATCCTTCATTTCGGGGTCACCGACGGTGATAGGCAGCACGAGTGTGGACACGCCGGTCGACGACCCGTCGGATGCCTCGAAGGTAATGTTCGCCGGACCGCGGTAGTCGAGCGCCGGGGTGAAGGTCAGCGTCTGATTGTTGACGAAGCTCGACTCGCCGTTGCTCTTCGCGTTGGTGACCTTCTTCGCGTCGGTGATGCTGATCTTCTTGCCGGTCGGCGAGTAGGCAATGTCATCGAGCTTCCAGGTGCGGGTGCCGTTCTTCTCGACGTACTGGATCGGCAGTTCACGCATGACCGGCGGCAGGCCGTCGGAGAACGGCGGCACAACGATGAAGGCCGAGGAGCTGAGGTCGTCGATGGTGTTGGTCAACCGGTAGGTGATGGCCATCCGGTTGTCGACCAGGGTGACGCGCACCTTGCCGTTGCCGAGGTTCTCGGCGTTGGATGCGTTCGGTCCTTCGAGGGACACCTCAAGGTCTTCGGTGCGTCCGCCGGAGTTGTTCGCCCCGGCCAGGACGTCAATGTCGACCGTCTTCTCGCCGACCACGTCGCCCGGTTCGACGATGTGGTCCTTGAGCGTCGGCGGTTGGATAGTCGCTTCGTTCGTCACGCGCACCTGCACGAACGCGGTGTCGGATCCACCGTTGTTGTTCGTGATCTCGTATCGAATCGACAGCGTGGTCTCTTCGTCGGGCGCTTCGATCTCAACGAACTGCTTCTTTTTGACGGTTGCCGTGACGCCCTCGGGAACTTCCTTGAGCTTCTTCACAACCTCGATCTCGTACCCGTTGGGGTCTGAGTCGTTCGCCAACACGGGAACCGTCGCAACGCGGCCTGGCTGCACCTCGATGGTGTCATCGACGGCGATCGGCGGGGAGTCTTGAGCGGCGCGCTCGATGACGCCGATGCGCACCATTCCGGTTGCGGTGGCGCCGTAGGTGTCTTTGAGTGTGTACGAGAACACGTCGGTTCCGGCTGAGCCGGGTGCCGCGGTGTAGGTGAAGGTCGTGCTGTCTGAGGTCTCCACGCTGCCGAGCGCCGGTGAGCTGGCGAGCCCGTCGAAGACGAGCGAGTCGCCGTCGGGGTCGAGCCCGTCGAGGGGAACGTTAACGACGACGGACGAGTCGGCGAAGACGCGAGCCGTCAGCGTCTTCGGCGCCGGAGCCTGGTTCTCATCTTTGTTCGGCGCAACCACATTGAAAGTGATGCGGGCGACGGCTTGTTGCTTGAAGGCATCCGTCACCATATACACGGCCGTGTACACACCGGTTTCGCGCGGAGCCTGGTACCGAACCTTGTCATCGGTGACGAATGCCAGGCCGGCCGTTGCGGGCTCGACGAGCTCTGTTGCCAGGGTCATCACGGCATTGTCGGGGTGCACGTCGTTCTCAAGCACAGGAACGCTCGCGATGTCGCCGGCGCGGACGGTCACGGTGTCATCAGCCGCGATGGGCGCCTGGTGCTTCGTGAGCGGCGGAACGGGCACGATCGACACCGTCGTGGTGGCTTCGTTCGTACCGTCGGAGAGCGTGTAACTGAACTGCAGCTGGTCGGTGACCGCGCCGGAGGACGTCACCCGGATCACCGAGGAGTTGAGCACCTCGATCGAGAGAACACGGGACTCGTCAGGAATGTCGAGCGAGCGGATCGCGAGGACGGCCCCGCCGGGTGAGACGTCATTGGTGAGGACGTTGAGCGACGTCGGTTCGTTGGGGCGGAGATAGCCGGTGTCGTGGACGGCGATCGGCTTCTGCACCTCGGTGGGTGCATCGCGCACGTCGACCCGCAGCATGCCGATGCTCGTGGCCGCGCCCGCACCAAGGGTGTACTGCACGTAGTAGACACCGGAGTTTCCGGCGACCAGCTGCATCGAATTGGTGTCGGGCTTCATGGTGATCGAGAGGCCGCCGCTCTGCGCCTCGGCACCGAGCAGGGCGAGCTGCGACCCGTTCGTCGACAGGTCGTTATCGAGCGGGAACGCTTCGACCGGTTCGCCCACGAAGGTCTGGACGTGGTCGGGGGTTCCGATCGGCCCGAGAGTTCCGGCCGGTTTGACGTCAACCGTGAAGGTTCCGGATGCCGTTTCGTAGCCATCAGAGACGACGTAGACGATATCGCGTGGACCTTCTTGAGCGGAGGTATGGGTGACGGTCACGAAGCCGTCGTGCGAGAACCGCACGAGGTCGCCGTTATCGGAAACGGCGGACTGGAGGAAGACGTCGTCTCCGTCGGGGTCACGCCAGTCGATGAGCGGGTTGTAGGAGATGGACTGACCCACCTCGACGCTCACCGCACCCTTGCGCTGTTCGACCGGCGGGGCGTTGGTCTCCATCGGCATGATGGTGACGCTCACCGTCGCCTCGGCGACACCGCCGGTGCGACCGTCGGAGACCGAGTAGCGGAAGGAAATGGTTCCGGCGGACTGTGCGGGGTTCGGGGTGAACTGCAGCGCACGTCCGCCATCAATGAACTCGATGAGACCGGATTCAGGTGCGAGCCCCTGCAAATTTTCGTTGATGGTGAGGACGTCACCGTCGGGGTCTGTGTCGTTGTCGAGCACGGGGAGAATTGTGCTCTTGCCGGGGCGCGCGCCCAGGACGTCGTCACGAGCGATCGGCGGACGGTTCTGCTCGGTGCGGTCGGCGAGGGTGTCTTCGAACGACTGGGTCGATGCCTTCTCGTCGCCCTCTTCACCGTCGTCTTCCTGAGGTGGTGTGACTTCTTCCCAGTTTTTGACGAGGCGCATGTTGGCGTCGACGAGCCAAACGTCACCGGTCTGCAGGTTGTTGAGCGCGATGACGTTCTTGTTGACCCGGAACTCGAGGGTCGCTCCCTCGGCGAGCGGTTCGATTGCCTGGCGTGACGGGGACCCGTCGCCGCACACGGCCATGTACTTGCTCGCGCCGGACCAGGCTCCGTGTGCACAGCCGTTGAGGTTGACCGGCGACGAGATCTCGTTGGCCTTCTTCACCGGGTTGGTGATCTCGGCTTTGATGGTTTGCGGCTGATCGTTGTTGAGTCGCACGCGCAGCAGGGACGATCCTGTCGCGACGATGACTTCACCCCCGGTGGCGCTGACCTGTTGCAGCTTGACGCCCTGGTCGGGAAGCGAGATAGAGCTGGACGCATCCGTCAGAATTCGATTTTTGTCACGATCGAGGATGACGGCCTGCTCACCGGCGGCCGTGAGCAGGTAGTCGTCCAGCTTCGGCAGATCGGTGACCTTCGGATCTCCGCCACCCTTGGGGTAGGCGTATAACTTCTTCTTCTCGGGCGAAACCGCGAAGGTGGTGCCCTCGGTGGAGACGACCGCCTTCGCGTTCTTGCCGAGCTTCGCGAGTGGTTTGGTGTCGACGGTGGAGAACCGGAGCTCACCGGCCGTGTTCGTGACCCAGAGCTCGCCGGATTTGGGGTCGACGATGCTGAGCTTGGTGTCTCCGAGCGACAGTTCAGCGCCGGGCGGCATGTCGGCACGCTCGATGAGCGTCGTGAAAGCCGAGTCGACGCGCTCGACCGTCGAGCCTGAGCGGTCGTGCAGGAGCACGTTCTCACCGTTCTGCAGCACGTCGATGTCGTTCGAGACCGTGGCGACCGAGGCGTTGAGCTCTTCGATCTGGCGGTTGAGGCGACCGGCCATGAGCTCGGTACCGTTGGTGACCCAGACGTCGCGGGCACTCAAGTCAACATCGGTGACCGGAAATCCTTCGTGCAGGACGGCGACGGTGACGGGAACGGCGACGAGAACGGAAAGTGCGACGACCGAGGCCGTGACTTTGCGACCTTTGAGCCATTTCAACACGTTGTAGTCCCCCCGGGGCTGACACCAGTTCGTAGCATCCCATGCGAGCGCTTGCCCGTTTGGGGGATAACCCCGAAACCCAAGCAAACGCTAGCATGCACCGGCGCGGCCGGTCACATGCGTTCGCATGCACGCGCACCGTTGTGCTCTCAGGAGCGGGTAAGTGGCGGTGCCGCCGAGAGCCCTGAATCCACCACACCCGGGTCCTCGGACGTGGCGGTCGCCGACGCGGCATCGGCTTTGTCGCGTTCCTCCTTCTCTCGATCGAGGAGGACGAGGTCGCTTGCGTCGACGAGGCGCGAGGAAACGGCGTACTCGACCAGGCGCGCACGGCGACCGGTGGCGAGCTTGCCTCGACCACCGCGGAGCCCGCGCACACCAATGCGGTCGAGTTTGTCGCAGACGTTGTCGAGCTTGCGGTTGAACGCGGTCTGGGTCCAGCCGAGGCGGGCGGCCGCGTCGACGGAGGCGGGGATCTCGCCACGGCCGGGGAAGTCCTGGCGCAGGACGTTTTCGGCGAGCGCGACGATGAGGAGGCGCTGGCTACTCGTGAGGTGCACGGGACCGACTGTTGTCGTACCGGCTGACATCGCGGTCATCGAACTCGTACCGAAGTATTCGGCTTCAGAGTGGATGGCGAACTCGTACGTTGTCGACCCTGCGCTGAACATGACCGTCAACTCGGGAAAGACGATGGGCAGTCGAGCACCGGGAGCGAGCCAGGCCTGAACCTGCCCGGTGGTGTCTGTGACGGTTGCCGAGAGAAGGTTGCCGACGTTGGACAGCCACCAGAGCCCGTTCTCGTCACTAATCGATAGGAAGCGACGGTGCAGGAACGGGTTCTCGTCGATGATCAAGTCCGACTCACGACCGACAAAGAATGGCTGCCCTGGAGTGATGTCGTACCACTCGCCGCAGAATTCTATGCGTGGCGCCTTCACTGTGTGCACATTTCCAAGGGGTCCCCCGATACCTTTCCCGTACTGCGTCTCGTGACGATCTCGATACACACCCGATCACCGGGCGTGAGTGACTCCACAGTCACCGACGGCTCGGTTGCCGTCTTCGGTTGGTCGTCTGCCGCCCCGCCGGTGCGACGCCAGATGAACGTGTCGCCCTCCTGCGGTTCAGGGTTCGACCAGGCAAACGTCACACTGCTGCCGTCGCCCATCGGCGTGACCGATACTGGCTCCGGCGACGGCACTCCGGCCACCACGATGTCGGAGCTGGCCTTCGGCGTCGGACTGGCGTTCGGGTTTGGCTGCCCCGAGCCGAAGATCGCGGCAGCGGCGACGCCACCACCGATGAGCACGACGGCGACGGCCCCAGCGATGAGCGGAAGCAGTCGTCTCGGCTGAGACTCGGGCGTCGGTTCCTCGTCGACAGGGGTCTCCGGTTGAGGACGGTCCCGAATCACCGTGTGTTCGGGAACCGGAGTCGGTGGCGCTCCCCCGGGCTCGACGGTCGGCATCCGCCGGATCACGGTTGGATCGGCACCCTGCGCCACGGCGACCGGAGCAGCCGATGGCGGAGGCACGATCGGTGCGACGGGCTGGGCATGCACTGTCGCGACTCCGCGGATGCGCGTTTTATCCCCGACGTCCTCGGCCGAACCGCCCGGGCGGTCGAGGATCGTGAGGTTGGGCACGTCGATTGCGGTGGGTGCGTAGGAGAGTTCCATCTCCACCCGTTGCAGGGCGCGGGCGAAGTCAATGGCCGTAGCGAACCGATCGTCGGCCTGCACCGACATGCCCTTGGCGAGGATGGCTGTGAGCGAGCGCGGGATGTCGGTTCGCTCCATCGGCGTCACCGTCCCCCGCTCGATCCGACCGATCAGGTCGACGGTGCCGTTGGGCTTGCCGGGAACCTCAAACGGCGTGTGGCCGGCCAGCAGCGTGTAGAGCGTGGCCGCGAGCGAGAAGACGTCGCTGCGGACGTCGGGCTGCGGGTTGTCGTCGAACATCTCCGGCGGTGACCACGGAATCGACATTCCAATCGAGCCGGTCGCCGTTGCGCCAGCCGACGCGTTCATCGCCTCCCGCGTCGTCGTGTTGACGGGCAGCTCAATGTCGACGGCACTCGAGATACCGAAGTCGGTGAGTGCCGGCCAGCCGTAGCCGTTGGTGAGCACGTTGGCCGGCTTGATGTCCCGGTGCAGGATTCCGCCCGCATGCGCGGTAGCTACGGCGCTCGACAACCGCACACCGGTGCGCAGCGCATCAGCCACGCTGAACCGTGAGCGCTTGTACTGCTCAGCCAGGCTCGGCCCCGAGCAGTACTCCATCACGAAATACGGGCGCCCGTCCGGGGCCACCGCCGCGTGGTAGATCGTCACGATGTACGGGTGCGCCGAGAGCTGCGCCATCAGGTTCGCCTCGGCAACGAAGGCCGCCCGCGAGCTGTCGGTGAGGTCGTCAGACGCGAGGACCTTCACGGCCACATGGCGTTTGGGCAACTCCTGCTCGTAGAGGTAGACGTCACTGAACCCGCCAGCACCGAGCGGACGAACGTAGTGCAATCCGGGCAGTTCTGGTGGAGTGGCGACCGAACGACCGGCCACTCTAAGCCTCCGTGATGCGCAGCAGAACGTCGCTGCCGAGGTCGATGGTGGTGCCGACGATCACCGGCGTGGGCTCCCCGCCGCGCAGTAACTGCGGTGGCTTCCCGGGAGCAATGACATGCGTGCCGTTGCTCGAGTGCAGGTCGGTCACCACAACGGTTCCGCCCTCAACGGCAACCCGCAGGTGGCTGCGCGAAATGTCGTCACCCACGAGCGTCACGAGATGAGGGAGAACGGATGCCGGTACGTTCGACACACTCGGAGCGCGCCCCAGGATGACGGGTGCGCTGAGCGCCTGCCGTCCACCGTCGGGCAGTTCGAGAACATAGGCGTGCGAGGGCGGGAGGATGGAGGGTGACTCCGGCGGAGTCGGCGCGGCCTGCTGCTGGGGCGCGTGCCGCCCGGCCCGCTCCTTCGCCCGACGCCGCGCCTCAATGATGTCGGCGGCGAGCATGGTGTGACCGTCGTGATCACCGAGCGTCGACGTGGGAGCCACGGCCGGTTGACTCGGTTGCTGCGGCGTTACGGGCAGTGCGGCGGTCGGCCCCTGAGCGGCAGGAGCACTCGGCGCACCAGATTCGTCCTCGGCGTCTCCGGCCTGCTCAACGGCAGCCGACCCGACCGTGCGAAAAACGGTGGCGCCAAACAGGTAGTCGTAGCCATCGACGTCGGGCTCCGCTGCTGCGGCTTCAGGCTCGCGCTTGCCCCCGGTGGTCGTGTGGAAGACGCGGGTTTCCTCGGTGCTCTCGGCGAGGGCGCTCTCGGTCGAGGCACTGCCTGTCGAGGCCGCCGGCGTAGCCGCACTCGCGGCGGGCGTACTGGCCTCAGGCTCGACGTCGGGACGCGTCGCAACCGGTTCGGGCGCGACGGCCGTACCCACGGCATCCGTTGTCACTGCTTGTGGCGCATCGGCGTCCAACCGAATCGATGACACCCACGCGGCGCCCTGCCCGAGCGGAAGCAGCTCGGCCGTTGCGCTGCTCGTGCCGGTGTCGACAGTGAAGGTGAGCGCGTTCTCGATGACCTGCTCGGTCCAGGTGGTGACTCCGCGCGACGAGATGACCACTGTGTCGTCATCGGTGACGACGGTGACGGTCGCTCCCCCGCGCACGATGACGCCGAGGCCGTTGCTCGCCATGGCGCCGTCGACCCAGAAAACCAGCGCGAACGGTCCGACGTTGGACAGTCCCCTCGCCGTGAGCATCTCCAGAACATTTTGAACGGATGCCGCGGGTTCGCCCGCGGCCGCCACCTGGGCGATGCGTTCGGAATCGCCTCCGACTCGAGCCACAAGAACCCGCCCGGTCGTCGCGACGGCGAGCCAGTCGTGCTCAGGCGCGTCGGCGTAGAGATACCCTGTCATGCCACCCTCAGATCCTCGGCAGGGTCTGCTCGAGGAATCCGAGCGACCGATTTTCATGATAGCCCGGGCGGGGAGGCGTCGTATCGACGCTCCGTGAGTCGACGATGAGGATTGTCACGTTGTCGTGGGCGCCCGCGTCGAGCGCCAGTTGCAGCAGCCGGTCGGCGGGATCTTCGACCCCGGAGCGGAGCACGGCTTCGATTTGCTCCGTCGACACTTCGCGGGTCAACCCATCAGAGCAGATCAGAAATGTCTGGTGGTCTGACGCCGGCAGCAACCAGACGTCGGGGTCGGCGTCGGTCTCAACGCCCACAGCGCGAGTGACGACGTTGCGCTCGGGGTGAGTCAGCGCTTCGAACGCTGTGATTGTGCCTGCGTCGAGCATCTCCTGGATCGCCGAGTGGTCGACGGTGACCTGGCGGAGGGTGTGGTCGTCCCAGAGGTAGACCCGGGAGTCACCGATGTTGAACGCCATCCAGTGGCAGTCGGCCTGGCTCGACAGTGAGACGAGAGCGAGACCGGCCACCGTGGTACCCGCGATCCCCGTCGTTTCTGCCCATGACGAAATGAGTGAATTGGCCGCAGTGATCGCCGTGAAAACTGCCTCGGGCGTCGTCGGCTCACCGCGACGGATGCTGTGCGACAACTGATGCACCATCGCTTGACTGGCCAGGTCGCCGCGGGTGTGCCCGCCCATGCCGTCGGCGACCGCGAAGATCGGCGCCTCGGCAATGAGGCTGTCTTCGTTGTGGGCTCGAACGTGTCCCGTGTCACTCCTGCCCGTGACGGTGACCGTGACCTCGGAGCGGGACGTTGTGATGGTTTCTACGTGGGCAGCCATGTTCATGCAATCCTATGAATGTTCCCGGGCAGTCTCGATGGGGAGTTGTCCCCATCGAAGTGCCGGGTGTGCGGTTAACCGCCGAAGGCGGCCCGAATCCGGACCGCCTTCGCGCACACCGTCTGGGTGTGGGTGTTAGCCGCTGATGCCCTTAGCGAGCTCGCTGTCGACGTTACCGAGAGCCTCTGCCGCCTTCGTCAGGAACTGGCTCATACCCTCAAGACCATTCACAGCCTCCGTCGTTCCCTTCGTGAACTGGTCATACGACGTCTGGAACGCACCCGAAGCCTGATCCGTGACGAACCCGTTCTGAACCAGGCTGTTCACCTGAGTCTGAAGCTCAGTCAGCTTCGACACCAGGTCTTCCTTGCCCGTGGTCAGACGCGTAGCAGCATCCGTCATCTCGCTGTAGGTCACATTCATATTCGCCATGACAACACTCCTCAGATTTTGAAAGGCCCACCCCTACGGCCGACCAGCACACCAAACACTATCCACCAACACCCCACCCACCAATGGGCAGGACTCCCCATCCCCTACGCGAATGACTCCGCCATACCGAGGGGAACACCGGCACGCCAGTACTGGCGGGCCATCCAGACAGCGACGACGAACAGCGCGATGCCGATGACGAGTGTTACGAGAAGAAGCACGATGTCTCCGGAGACCAACGCGAGCCAGCACGAGCCGATCAACGCTCCGCCAATTCCGCCGAGCCACAGGTCAAAGCGCCAGCGGAAGGTGATCCAGCGCCAGACTCCGCTGGGCTCCTCACGCAAACGCGCATCGTCAGCGGAAACCAGGGCGAGGTACGTCTGCTTCTTCACATGGGACACGAGAAGGACACCGGCGATGGCTGCCGCCAAGGCACCGTACATTCCGAGGTTGATCCAGACGTACGTTTGCGGAAGCTCCCGAACGGTCGACGGCCAGCCGCCGCCCAAGGCAAGCAGCATCGGAACGATGATCAGCGCGACCCAGAACGCCAGCGCGACACCAATCCACGCCAGCTGGGCGCGAGCGGAGAGAATCGCATTGCTCGAAACGACGGTTCCGCCCTGCAGTCCCTTCGTTTCACGGGTCCCCACCCGCCCGCGTAGCACCTGGCCCGTCATGATGAAGCAGAGGGCGAGAAGGAACAGCCCGCCGGGAACAGCAACGAAGAACGACAGCTGGTCGACGACGGTTGGCGAGAGGGCGAAGAACCCGCCTGGCACCGTGACATCCGTTTCCCAGGCGGCAACGTCGTAGACCCGCGAGAAGAAGATCAGGTTTACAGCGAGGGTTGCGAGGCCGAGGATCGCGAGCGCGACTCCGATCCCCACAACGACGTTGAGCGTGCGATGCTTCGCCGCGCTTCCGGCTCGTCTCGCCTTATCCTGCGTTTTCGACAAATTCACTCTCCAGAATTTCCTTGGCCACGTCCACGTCCCAGGTCAATGACCCAATCACCGCGTCAAACAGCTGTGTGAACAGATCGGCCTGTGGGGCCATCGGCGCTGACACCGTGATGTACAGAAGGTCGTCGGAATGTGGCGCGGGTGTCCAATACTCAACGAACAGCGACGGAGTCTCTTCGGTCACGTATTTTTGTGAGCCCGCTGCTGCCACCCGCGCAGCAACGCCGCCACCATCGAGGGCGATAATGTCCGCGTGAGGAAATGTGGCCGCAAGCCGGGTTGCAACATCACCGTCGCCGCTGTCAGACCACGGCTGAAACCGCGCCATGAGAGCCGCACCGAATGGCACCCCCGGCAGCAGTTCGAGGGCGAGTGCGAACGACACAGCACCCTGCTCGGCAGCCTTGCCGGCGACCTCGATAAGTTCGTTGCGCATCTGGAGTCTGCGGCTGGCCAGGCGGTCATCCCGCCCCATCTGTTCTTTCACGAGCGCAGCAACGCGCTTCTTCATCGACTCGGCGTCTGCCATGGGAATTGCCGCCCAGGTTCCCGGCAGAATGAAGTGAAAGTCGGTCAGGCCGAGTCGAACTTGACGGGTCTTCATGCGCGCTCCAACTGGACCTCGATCGTGGCGACGAGCCCCATCGTCTGCTGGATGATGTCGTCGTACGCTGTGATCGACTGGGCGGTGAAGATGCACTCGATCATCTCTTTCGAGCGGGGAGGGAACACTCCAATTACAGTGCGCTCCTCGACCCGCGGCTCCTCGCCCAGATCGGTGTGTGCGATGAGGTTGTATGCCCCAACGGCGAGCCCCGCCTCGACGGGAGCCGTCCAGGTTTGAACATTCTGGAACTCGACACCGAGTTCGCGGCGGCCTTCGTCGGCTGCGAGGCTCTCCAGGTACGTCTCAGGACCCTGGTCGTCGGCGAGTTGCACGAGACCGAATCCAAGGATGCTCGCTACCTCACCGGATTGGGGTTCCGGGATCCAGACCGCCGTCGCCAGCTGAGGCGTCGACATCCGTCTCATCGTTTCCTGAATGGTGCTGAGACGCCCGACCAAGCGTTCCTTCGAATCGCCGGTAAGGCCCAGTTCGCCCGAAAGCGTGCGGGGCCATCCTGTGGAGGTCGCTGGATCCAAATCAATCGGATACCAGTCTTCGGTCAATCCAATGTCATAGTCAGCGATGATTCGGTTACGTTTACCGCGCAGCATTCGGCTCCCCCGGGTCAGAATAGATTCGATTGCAACTGGGTGCTCATCCAGCCTACGGGCCGGAGATAGCACGCCCTATCTACGGAAAGCGGAGGACACCACGTCGACGGTCTCTTTGACCGCGTCAATGGTGTCACCGACGGGCCCGATTGCGTAGCTTTCCCAGCTCGAAACATCGAAGTTCAGCACGGCGTTCACCGACTGTGCACCGTGCACGGTCCCCGCGAGTCCGAGGCGTGACAACGTCATCGGATCGGCGAGAACCGACGGATTTAGCGCGGCAAGCTTGAATGCCATGAACGTGTCTTTGTTGAACTTGACGGCACCGAGCGCGGGGTCGGTGACCAACGTCTTGAACATGGTCTTGAAATCACCCAGGTCGGCGCGGGTCATGCCCTTTTCCAGCTTGAACATCGCCTTGAACGGTTCTTTGAAGAAGATGTCCTTCACGCCCATGCGCATCCGGCCGCCAGCTTCCATCATGGTCGGAGCGATGCTCTGACCATTCTTGAGTCCAAGGGTGCCCTTCATCCTCTTCAAGGCAGTCATATTGCCCTTGACCTTGACGGCGCTCTTCATGATGATTGACGACTTGGCGAGCTTCCCCAGGTGCTTGATGAGGGCGCCACCGAAGAAGGTGAGGGCAACACCGGCCGCAGCGCCAAGCACGTCCATCCAGCTTCCGCCCTCACCGATGGCCTTGACCAGTGCGTCAATGAGCTCGAGCACCGCACCAATGGCGGCGAGAACCATCAGGATCTGGCCAACGATGGGAACCCAGGAGAAGAAGATGGCGAGGATTCCAGCCCACTTGCAGATCGTCTTGAATGCCTCGAAGATTTTCGACCCAACGTTGTCCCACAAGGAGTCGTTGAGTGTCTTGCCCTTTTTGCCCTCGGTCACCGCAATGATCGCGGCGACGGCCTCGTCAGCCGCGTTGTTCTTGTATGTCCGCGCGTCTCGCCAGTCCTGCTGGTACCCCGACAGGGCACCGGCAGCAGCAATAAGGTCCGCGTCAGCGTCATCAACGGCCGTCGTGGGCAGAGTCGGATCGCCTTCCGCCGCCCGCTGAGCTGTCGTCTTGGCGGTCTCTGCGGTCTCCACGTTGGACTGGGCGTTCCCAATGCTGGCTATCGCCGTATCCGCGTTGCTCTTCGCGGTCTTCAACTTTCCCGCATATGTCGAAAGTGCATTTGCCGTGACCTCATAGCGCTCCTGCGCCTTGCCAATGTCCTCTGCCACAGACTCGGCACTCTTTCGGACCGCGTCGATCGCTTTGCTTGTCATCTGGCTGGTGTCAGCAACAGCTTTGAGGGACGCGATCGATCGAGTGATCGCGTGCGCGATCTCAAGGTAATGAGCCGCCTTCGACGAAACGACGGCGTCGTCGCCCTCGAGGGGTTGGAACTCAATGTCAGCCATGGCGTGTCCTCTGCTTTGTGCCGCGGGAAATGGGTGGAAGTCGAAAGAAACTAGACAGCGTCCGGTGTGGACGGTGTCCGCGAGCCGGGCGCTGCGTCTGGATTGGTCGTTGCCGTCTCGCTTGCCGCTTCTTCGAGCGCTTTCGACAGCTCGTTATCCGCTTCGGTGAACGCGTCGGAGATCGCCTGGATCTGCTGCTGAAGTGCTTTGACCGCTTCGGTCATTTCTTTGCGCTTGTCATTCCACTTGTGAGCAAAGTCCTCGACTTTGCCGGAAAGTTCCTCGTGTCCGACGGCGTGCGCAACCTCATCGCTGAATTCGTCCGCTTTGTCGAACTCCTTCGCAATGGCGTCGAGGTCTGTTGTCAACTGCTCAAGCAGGTCGGTGCGGATTTGCAGGTCGCTCATGGCGGACTCCTTTCAGCGAGGATGGACGGCCGGCCCACGTGGGCCGGCCGTAAGTGGTGTGGGTGTTAGCCGCTGATGCCCTTAGCGAGCTCGCTGTCGACGTTACCGAGAGCCTCTGCCGCCTTCGTCAGGAACTGGCTCATACCCTCAAGACCATTCACAGCCTCCGTCGTTCCCTTCGTGAACTGGTCATACGACGTCTGGAACGCACCCGAAGCCTGATCCGTGACGAACCCGTTCTGAACCAGGCTGTTCACCTGAGTCTGAAGCTCAGTCAGCTTCGACACCAGGTCTTCCTTGCCCGTGGTCAGACGCGTAGCAGCATCCGTCATCTCGCTGTAGGTCACATTCATATTCGCCATGACAACACTCCTCAGATTTTGAAAGGCCCACCCCTACGGCCGACCAGCACACCAAACACTATCCACCAACACCCCACCCACCAATGGGCAGGACTCCCCATCCCCTACGCGGGGTCGACGAGGGGCAGCTGTACTCGGGCGAATTTGCCGCGAGCGATGTACATCCCTCGTCCAGGCGGGAACTCTGACTTAGCGATGCGGGGCAGTGGCGTCTTGAGAATCAGGTCACCCTCGATCATGTCCGGCTGAAGCAAGAGCCCGCGCCTGGCGTTTTTGAACTCGCTCATGAGCGGCCAGGACGAGTTCCATGACGATGTCTCCGCCTCTGCGAGCGCGAAGTGATCACTGCGCTTCACAGCCTTGGTGAGTTCGACGATGGCGGCGTCAGCCGGGGTCTGGAGGAAGTCACCGATGGCCTCAATGAACACCGCAATCCGACCCTCGGTCTCCGGGTCCGCGACGGCGGCCGCCAGGTTCTTGGCCAGCGCCGCGATGCTTTCGATGGTTGTTGCTGCTTCGACCCACTCCCGAGAACTGGAAACCACCGATCGAGAGTTGCCGATGTAGTAGAACCTGGTCTCCGGATCGAAGCGTTGGAACGCGTCGATGATGGCCAGCAATGAGTTTGTTCGCCCGGTTGCCGGACCACCGGCCAGAAGCATCGTCCCTGCCGGGTCGATGCCATATGGGCCCAGTTCGCCTTCGCTGATGCCGAGTACGGGTTTCCCGTCGAGGCCCGCCGGGAGCTCTGCCTGCGAGTACTCCTTGGGCAGTGAGCCGATCGGCGGTGTGTCGGGTATGCCCGCGCGCCGCATTGACTGGGCTAGTCGCTTCGTCGCAGCCGCCTGGTCAGACATCTGGCGGGAGCCGCCAATAATGGCGATCTGCGTTTCGAAGCCGTCGACGATGGCTCGTCCGGGAGGCGAACTCGGAGACAGAACGTCGCTCGGCGCATCGAGAAGGCTGTACCCACTGTCATCGGAGAGGCGCAGGACCACGCGGCGCTGCACGTTGGATCCGATGCTGCTGGGAACGGCCCCCGGTCGGTCTGCGGTGAACGCGACGTGCATGCCGAGTTGCCTGCCGTCGGTCAGGATGTTCTTGAACACGTCGTACCAGATCGAGCGTCCAGCGGGAACTTCCCAATCGTTGCGGAACGCGGGATACCCGTCGATGACGAGGAGGATGCGCGGCTCGTCCGGCCGTTGGGCGAGACGCCGATAGTCGGTGATGTTCGCCGCACTGGCCTCGGCATAGCGCGGTCCGCGTTCCTCGAGTTCGGTGTTCAACCGGCGGAACAGCCGGACAATCCGTTCGGTATCGTCACCCGCAATTACAGCCCCAACGTGCGGAAGCTCGTTGAGCATCCGCAGGCTCCCGGCACCGAAGTCGAGGCCGTACACCTGAACAGGCCCGCCCCGGGGGGTGATCCCGGCCGCACTCGCGATGGTCCGCAGAGCCGCAGACTTTCCGGAGCCACCGGTTCCGAAAATCGCGATGTGTCCATCAACGTCGGGCTGGAAGTACACGGGTTTCTGCTGCTGCGTATCGGGAAGGTCAGACACTCCCAGAAGCAGGTCGGTGTCGCTGCGCTGGCGCAGCAGCCCCAGGTCGTAGACCGACGCGATTTCGTCGAGCCAGGGCCGTCGCGGAGCCGGTATGCCCGCTGCGGAGGCAGCGGCGACGACGGATGCCACGAGTCGCTGCTGATCTGTCGGCCCCAGATCCTTTTCCACTGCCTGGGTGGCGTTGGGTTCTTCCCAGCGGGTCTCGCCGCCGAACTTCAGTTCGGCAACATCGATATCAGGCCGGTCGATCTCTTTCGTGGTCCAGCCGCCCGCGTACCCCGACTGGAACTTCATCAGCCGTCCCGGACCCGTCTTCGCGACGCCGCGGCCCGGAATGGACGGGTCGAAGTGGGCGGCGTCCTGGATGCCGACCACATCCTGGCTGTCCGATTCGTCGGCCATCCGCAGGGCGACGCGGAGGTTGGTGTTTGCGCGGAGGTTGTCTTTGATGACGCCAGCGGGGCGCTGGGTCGCCATGATGAGGTGAATGCCGAGCGAGCGACCGCGCTGGGCGATGTCGACGACGCCGTCAACGAATTCGGGAACCTCGCCGACAAGTGCGGCGAACTCGTCGATAACGAGGATCAGCGCTGGCGGGCTGTCTGGATCCCCTCGCTTCTCCAGCTCGAGCAGGTCCTTGGCCTTTTTTCGGTTGAGCAGGTGCTCGCGGAAGTGGAGTTCAGCGCGAAGACTGGTGAGGGCCCGGCGCACGAGGTGCGGGCTGAGGTCAGTGACGAGCCCAACCGTATGTGGCAGTGACACGCAGTCCGCGAACGCTGATCCGCCCTTGTAGTCGACGAACAGGAAGGTGACCCGGTCGGGGCTGTATTCGGCAGCCATGCCGAGGACCCAGGCTTGGAGGAACTCACTCTTACCCGCACCTGTCGTTCCACCGACGAGTGCGTGTGGCCCCTGGGTGCGCAGGTCGAGATGCATGGCGTCGACGCCACCGGAACCCACGATCGCACGGAGCTTTCCCGCGCGGCGCGGTTTATGCGGTGCGCCGGGCGTCCGATCATGGATGGACGCATTTTGTCGCCAGCGGTCGACAACGGCGTCGCTCGACTCGACCAGGTCATGACCGAGCAGGGTGACCAGCGACACGGAGCGCGGTAGGTCACTCGAGTCTTCGACCAGGGCACCGGCGTCGATCAGGGGGGCCATCCGGCGGCCGTAGTCGAGGGCGGTCTCGGGATCGATGAGTTCGGTTTCGACGTCGTCGATGTACTCACCGAGGCGGACGAAGCCCACGCTGGCGGTGGTCCCGTCGTCAGGCACCGAGAGGAACGTACGGCACACGGCGGGGAGCGAGGCGACGTCGGGGGCAATCCAGATCGGGTAGACGCCAGCGTCCGCTCCCAGTTCGGCGAGCTGGACCAGCCGAGCCCGATCGACGGCAACGTCATCGGTAATCAACACGATGACGGCCGGAATCTGCGACTTCGTGCCACTCGACACCGACTCCTTACCGACGTCGGCTCCGCGCTCGAGCGCTGCGGCGTTCTGCGTCATCGCACCGCGACGGAGTGAACTGTTCCGGTTGTTGTCGAGCCGGGACTGGATGAGCTCTTCGAGGGACGACAACAGTGTGCCAGCGCTTGATGCGCTGTCGGCAAGGTGAACCGCATCGATGGGGCTGTGCGGTGAAGACGTGTGCGGGAGCCATTTCAGCCAGGCGAGCTCGTGCGACCAGTCGGGGGTGACGAGGGCTGCGACGACCACCTCGGCGGGAGAGTGCAGGGCGGTGAGCTGCACGAGCACCGAGTTGACCGAGCCGGCAGCCGACCGGGGTGAGCCGGCGATACCGAGCGCTCCGGAATCGTAGAGGTTGTCGATCAGTGGGACGCCATCGATTGTGCGGTTTTCTTCGATGACGGCATCGAGACGCTCCTGGAATTCGGGAAGCATCTCCCCTCGCGCGCCCGAGCTGATGGTGTTGCGGCTCGTCATTGTGCCGACGCCGAGCCGAACGTTGAGAAACGACCAGTGCTCCGGGCGGCGGGTCCACACCATGGGCCCACGGCGCATGGCCTGCTCGTAGGCTTCCTGCGTCGAGGGCGATTCACCCAGTCGCAGTTCGCGTTCGGTCGGCCGTTCCTTCTCCAGTTCGAGGTTGAGGGCCTTGAGCCTCGTCTCGAATTTCTTGATCTGCTTTTTGAGCTTTCGCTTGTCGCGCTGCTTCTGCATCACGAAGTTGGCGATGATCATGATCGGCGACAGGGCAACAAAGATCAGCGACGTGATCCGTTGCGTCACGGCGTAGAGCCCGAAGCCCATGAGGGCCGGTGCAAGCATGGCCAGGAACGGGAACGGCTGGTCGTCCGGCTCGACCGGGACCTCGGGACCGGCAAACTCCTGCCCCAGGTACCGTTTCTCCACGCGCGGCGAGCGGTTGAAGAAGATCGGTCCGGCCTTCGGCGCGACGCCCGAGTGCACCACAGACTCCGAGAGACTGATCTTCAGTTGCGTGTCGCCGAGCTGGATGGTGTCGGAGTCGGTGACGTGAAGGCGCGTGACCAGTCCGCCGTCCACCTCGACTCCGTTGGCGGATCCCAGGTCAATAACATCGACGCCATCGCCCACCTCGATCCTGACGTGCTTTTTCGACACAAGCTTGTCGTCGAGCACGAGATCGCAGGACGCGTCGCGCCCGACCGTGTAACTTCCGACACTCAGAGGAATGCTGCGGCCCACTTCGGGACCGGACAGGATGGTGATGTTCGCGATGGTCGGCGCGTGGCCGGTTTTCGCCTGGGAGAAGTATTTGCCGGCATCGGCGATGTGCACCGTTGCGCCCGAACCGATCCACGCCTCGCCGACCGGTCCGTCCGGAGGCAGTGGCAGCCACTCGGTATGACCGGGAAGTGCGGCCTGAAGCGTGTAGTCACCGTCGGCGGGCACCGGCTGTGCCGGGTCGACCCGAGCGATGGTCGACGCGACCTCCGAGATCGTCGCTGCGGCATCCGTTGTCACGACGATGTCTTCTCGCGAGCCGTTCGGGCGCGCGAGGGTCAGTTTCAGGCGCATCGATTAATCCCTTTCGCAGGTCGGTCCCGGCGAGTGATCGCCGGGACCGGAAGTACTTGTCACACTATCGGGCGCTCACTCGCCGTGCGATGTGGAGGAGTCCCCATCGAAGCCACCGCCGTTGCCACAAGCGCGAGCACCACTGCAGCGTAGAACGTCGGGTATCCGAGTTGCGCGAGCGCGAGCATCGGGCCTTTCACCGGGTCACCGCTGCCCAACCCGTCGAGCACGAGCGCCGCGAGGAGGAATGCCGCACCGGCGCCGAGCGCGGGGAGGACGAACCGCGCGACCGGCCGCACCTCGTGAGGAAGACGGACCAGGACGACGAGCCAGCCGGCCACCGCAGCGACGACCATGACCGGAGCGAGCCAGCCCGCGACATCCGTGCCCGCAATGGGTTGTCCGACCACGCTGGCGATCAGCCAGGCGATGACGCCGAGGGCAAGGACGTAGCCCGCAGCGACGGCCAGGACGCGCTGCGGAGTGAAGGCAGCCACTACGCGACGACGGGACCCTGCTCGAGCACCCGCTCGTACTCAGCCTGGGCCTCAGCGTTGCGCTCGCGGACCTTGCGGCCGCGCGAGGCGATCCAGGCGCCGAACCAGATCGGCACCTCGCGTGCAACGAGGAACGCGATGATGGCCGCCGGTGAGAGCAGGGCGCGGCGCACGGTGTCGCCGACTTCGCTGGGGCTGATTTCGTTGGCGACGTCGATGAGCACGCCACCGAGGTAGGAGCCGTAAACGATCGCCGCAACGACGAATCCGCCGAGTACGTATGCCCACCAGCCGCCGCGGTTCACGACGGTGACGAGAAGCGCCATGGCGAGGAAGAAGAAGAGAACGGGGATCCAGTACGGCGCGCGCGAAAGCACCTCGCCGACGAGGTCGACTGAGCCGTTGTTGACGGCGAGGATCAACGCGAGAATGCCGGCGTAGAGAGCCGCGAACACGACGGTCGCGAGCAGCGAGACGAGGATACCGAAGCCGCGGTTACTCTTGGGCTTGGGCTTCGATGGTGCCTGAACGTATATCGGCTGGCGCACGGGAGCGACCGGCGAGCTGGGACCTGCGGCTGGCGCGGCCGTGGTGTTCTCGGTGCGCTGGGCGTCGGCGTCGGCGCGAATCGCGGCGGCGCGCCGGGCCTCGTCATCGGCGCGTTCGGCTTCGCGGCGCTCGTTCTCGATTCGCTCGGCTTCGACGCGATCGGCTTCGGCTCGCTCGGCCATCGCGCGCTGCGCGACGGTCTGCTCGGCGCCGACGGCTCCGGTGCCCGCTTCAGCTGCGCGAATCTCCTCTTCGCGAAGGTCGGCCTGGGTGAGCACGGTGGGCTCGGCCGAGGAAAGGGTGTGGGTGTCTGGCTCTTCGGCATATGCCTGATCGGCCACCTCAGGAACGTGGTGTTCGTGCGCGACGGGAGCGACAGCATCCGCTTCGCCCGCTGATTCGACCGGTTCGGGGTCAACCGCCGAGCCGTAGTCGATCACGATCTCGCGGTCGGCGTTCTCGGGCGCGACAGTTGGCTGCACAGCGGTGTCGCCGTCGATGTTCTCGACCGGTGGCGTGTTCCGACCGGCTGCGTCAATGTTCTCGTTGCCCGATTCCGGGGTGGTGTTGCTCATGGTGACACTCCTCGTCGATCAGGGCCTGATGTGCCCCAGTGTGGTCACTTTAGCGCGACGGGACCGGGGATTCCGGCAACCGCGCTGGGGTTAGTCATCATCCAGCGGGTTCAGGATGCGGTGCAAAAACTGCTGCGTGCGCTCTTCGCGCGGTGCCGTGAAGATGTCTCGGGGAGCACCGCGCTCGACGATCACACCGCCGTCCATGAACAGCACTTCGTCGGCAACCTGGCGCGCGAACGCGAGCTCGTGGGTGACGACGAGCATTGTCCAGCCCTCGTCGGCGAGCTCTTTCATCACGGCAAGCACGTCGCCAACGAGTTCAGGGTCGAGCGCACTGGTTGGCTCGTCAAAGAGCAGCAGGTCTGGCTTGAGTGCGAGTGCCCGAACGATGCCGACACGCTGCGCCTGCCCGCCCGACAGCTGGAACGGGTAGACGTCGCGCTTCTCGGCCAGCCCCACGCGTTGGAGCAGCGCCTCAGCCTCGGCGATCGCCTGCGCCTTCTTCACGCCGTGCACCTGGGTCGGGCCCTCGATGATGTTCTCGAGCACGGTCATGTGCGGGAAGAGGTTGTAGTGCTGGAAAACCATGGCCGTGCGGTCGCGCAGCGCCAAAATGTCTTTTCTCGCGGGCTTCGCCGCATAATCCACACGGATGCCTCCTGCCGCCGTCACGACGCCGGCCTCCGGAATCTCCAGGCCGTTGATCGACCGCAGCACGGTGGTCTTGCCCGAGCCGGAAGGGCCGATCAGCACGAGCACCCGGCCACGTTCGATCGACAGGTCGATGCCGCGGAGCACCTGATTCGAGCCGAACGCCTTGTGGAGCCCGGTGACGTCGAGGAGCTTCTCGCCGCTGGCGGGGCGGGGGTTAGTGAGCGACATAGCGGTCCAACCTCTTTTCGAGCAGGCTCTGGCCTGACGACAGCACGAGGCAGATCAGCCAGTAGATGAGCGCCGCCTCAAGGTACAGCAGCATGAACTCGGACGTGAACGACGCGATCTTCTGGGCCTGCCGGAACATCTCGGTCACGAGGATGAGCGAGGCGAGCGACGTGTCCTTCACGAGACTGATGAACGTATTCGACAGCGGAGGCACCGAAACCCGTGCCGCTTGCGGCAGGATCACCCGGCGCAGTGCGCGAGCGCGGGACATGCCGATCGTGTACGCGGCTTCCCACTGGCCCTGGTGCACCGAGAGAATCGCGGCGCGAATCACTTCGGCCGCGTAGCCGCCGACGTTAAGCGAGAACGCGATGATGGCGCTCGGCCACGGGTCGATGGTGAGGCCCATCGATGGCAGCCCGTAGAAGATCACGAACAGCTGCACGAGCAGCGGGGTGCCACGGATGACCGAGATGTAGATGCGGGCGATGCTCGACACGAACCGGTTGCGTGAGAGTCGCATGATCGCGACGACCAACGCGATCAACAGCCCGATCACGAACGAGATCAGCGCGAGCGGGATCGTCCCCGTGATTGCACCGGAGAGCAGCGGCCAGAACGAGCTGAAGAAGAGTGGCCACCCGGTTTCGGTGACACCATCGGTCGCCGCGGTGGGAGCGGCGACCGACAGTGCACTACTCAGAAATTGCCACTCGGTCATGAGGGCAGTATCTCAGCCGAGCCGCCTACTTGGTGACGTCTTGACCGAAGTACTTCTCAGAGATAGAAGCAAGAGTGCCGTCAGCGCTGAGCTCAGCGAGCACCTCATTGATGGCGTCTGCGAGGTCGTCGCTGCCCTTCTTAAGTGCAAAGGCGCTGAGCGAGGGGTCCTCGGTCTCGTCGACGATCTTGATTCCGGCGTCGGGCTTCTGCGTGAGGTAGTCCAGCACGACCAGCTCGTCGTTGACGGTTGCATCGATGCGACCCTGCTCGAGCAGCTCGACAGCCTGGGCCCAGCCCTCAACGCCTTCGACGGTGGCGCCGTTCTCCTCGGCGATGGTCTTCCAGTTACTCGTGAGCGACTGCGCGGTGGTCTTGCCCTTGAGGTCAGGAAGCGACGTGATGTCGGTGTTGTCCTTCGGAACAACCAGCACACCAGGCGACACGGCGTACGGGTCGGTGAGGCTGTACTGCTTTTCGCGCTCCGGGCTGATCGAGACCTGGTTCGCGATGATGTCGAAGCGGCCTGCGTCGAGTCCGGCGAAGATGCCGTCCCACTGGGTCTCTTCGAAGCTCACGTCGAGTCCGAGCTTGTCGGCGACGGCAGTCACAACTTCGATGTCGTACCCGGTGAGGTCACCGGAGCCACCCTCGTGGTAGCTGAACGGACGGTAGGTTCCCTCGGTTCCGACAACGAGCTCGCCCGCTTCGGTCACGCGCTCCAGAGCGCTTCCGCTCGACGTCTTCTCCGTCGATCCTTCGCCTGAGTCTGACGAGCATGCGGCGAGAGAGAGGGCGAGACCTGCGGCGGCGGTTACGGCGAGCACCTGTGTGAGGCGGAACTTCATAGGGGTTTCCTTCAATATGTCGAGAGAACGGGAGGCGCTGAAAATTCAGATCAGCGGATGTTCCGCCTTACGACCCTAAATTGCCCCCGCTCGCGCGCAAATTTGCGTGACGCGCTATTACACAGAGCAACAACGCGCCGCTTCTCGAATTTATGCCGGAATTCTCCGACCTATTCGCCGGTATTCTCCAGCAGGGCGTAGATGTATCCATTCACCGTGGTCTCGAACTGGCCCAGTTCGTCGTCCTTCGGTGCGATTGCCACTTGTATCGCCATAAAGAGCCGTTCACCGTGCTGCAGCTTGTCCAGGAATAGGCGCGCACCGTTGCGGTCCCCCTGCACCGTGACAGTGATCGGAATTGCCACGAAATTGTCCGAGGTGATGCGCGTATCCGTGATGACCGTTGGCGTTTCTGGCGCTTCAGGAACCACTGCTGCCGCGTCGGGTTCCGCCGGGGCCTCACCCTCCGTCGCTCCGTCGGTCGCCTCGTCAACCGGGGGCGCGACCACCGACGTAGCCGGCGCGGTGTATTCGATCGCCTCCGAGACGGTGAGTGCGGTGACCTTTGTCGCGCTCTCGCTCGCGAGTGTGTCTAGCTGGGTCAAAAAGGCCGGCAACTGGCCGTCTGCCGGAATTGATTCACGCAGGCCGGCGAGCTCGGTACGCAGCTCGTCGATACTCTCGAAGTCACCCTTGAGCTTGGCGATGGCGAGTTCGGTCGCCGTATTTTGGGCCTCGACCGAGGATTTTTGCTCGTCGGTCGACGCCTTGGTCTGAAGGAGCGGGTTTACTCCGACGAACCACCCAAGGGCGAGGATTCCAATCATCACAATCGCTGACGCGAGGATCCAGATTTTGTTTCGATCCATGGTTACTCGCCACCTTCCGCGACGTCGCCTTCGGCGTCCGACGCCTCGTCGCTATCGACGACCTTGTCCTCTTCCGGCACGAAGCGCTGTGACCAGGCGCCCTCGCCGATGTGCATGGTGACCGTGGTTTTGTAGAGTCCGGTCTCCTCGTCGACGACAATCGAGTCAGGGTTCGCATCGGCGTAGCCGGGAAGTCCCGACAAGGCAACGAGCCACGCATCGGTGTCAGGCAGGGCCACCGTCGCCGCGCCGAAGGTCAGTGTGGCGACACGCATGCCCTGAAGTGGAGCGCTGGGCTGCCCGAAGTCAACGAGCGGGGAGGCGCCATCGATGGCGACTTCCAGGATCGCGACGTTCGCCGGAAGGCTGGCTTCGATGAGGTCGAGATACGCCTTCCAGTCAATCTCCGTTGCGGCACCGACCATCTGACCCGCTTCCACGGCAGAGAGAGTGTCCTGCACGACCCGGACTTCCGAATATTTCTGTTGTTCAGCGAGTAAGTCCGTGGTGCGCACCTGTTCGGAAGCGAGGGACATCTGCGAGGTCAGCATGAAGTAGAAGGATGTTCCGGTCGCGACGAACACCAGCAACACGACACCGAGAGTGGCGAAGATCAGGGAGCGTCGGGTGCGCTTACCTTTGTGTTCCGCACGAATCTCGAACGGAAGCAGGTCTGCCCGAGGGACTCCTCCGACGGTAAGCGCCTCTGTGTGCTTGCTCATACTTTGCTCCCCAGCGCGAGGCCGAGTGCAACAACAATGGCTGATGGGCCATCACTCGGCTGATCGACATTGAACGTGTTGGATACGGTGACACCGGCATATGGGTCCGGCTGCACCACCACAGTGCGGGTCAATTCGGCGAGCGCATCCGGGAGCCCGCTCAGGTTCGCTCCGCCGCCGGTGAGCACGATCCGCTCGATCGGCGCATCCGGTCGCGACTGCCGAAAGTAGTCGAGTGTGTTGCGCGCACTGATGAGCAGCTCGCTCGTGACCTCGTTGATGACGTCCATCGGGAGCTGGTACTGCGGGTCATCGACTTTGGTGCGCAACCCGATACCCCGCTTGAGCTCGTCGGCCTGCTCCGAACCGATCTCGAGGCGCTGGGCCAGCGTCGTCGTCAGGTCATCGCCCCCGGCCGGAATGATCCGCAGGAATTGCGGAACGCCGTTCGTCGCGATGACGACTGTCGTGGCAGACGCACCGATATCGACGATCGCGACCGTGCCGTTCCCGTGCTCCCCGCGAAGAAGCACCCGGGCAAGCGCGAATGGGATGAGGTCCACTCCGGTCGTGGTGAGACCTGATTTCTCGACCGCACGGACGTTACCCAGGACCGCTTCTTTGATGGCTGCGATGAGAAGGCCATGCACGACAGGACCCGAGTCGGATTGACCTTCAGATACCGGATAGAAGTCGAGCATCGCCTCTCCAACCGGCACAGGGAGCAGTTCCTGCACTTGATACGGAAGCGCTTCGCGGATCCGTTCCTGAGACATTCGCGGCAGGGTCAGGTCGCGAGCCAACACCCGCTGGTTACCCATACCCAAGACGACGTTTTTGCTCTTGAAGCCGTTGGTAGACCAGAGGCGCTTCAACACCGAGGAGACGGTGCTCTGCTCAATCACTTCTCCACGGCTGACGGCGCCGACGGGAAGTGGCAGCTCCGCGTACCGCACGAGCGTCGGGTGTGCCTTATCGGCGTCTTTCAGCTCGACAGCTCGAATGGCCACACTGCCGATATCGATACCCACGATTGTTGCTGACATTGTTCTCCTCTTGCTTCCGTGCCTACGCCACGCCGAGCAGCGCGAGGTAAGAAGTCCATAGTTCGGGGCCGGCGAAGATGCCGATCCACGCGCCCGCAAGCATCCACGGTCCGAACGGTATGCCGCTCTTCCGGCCGACTTTCCGCGCGGTCATCAGCCCAATGGCATAGATGCCACCGAGGAAGAACGCGGCGAAAGCACCGACGAGCAACGGACCCCACCCGATGTATCCGAGATAGAGGCCAAGTAGTCCGGCGAGCTTCACGTCGCCGAAGCCCATGCCTCCCGGATACAGCATCGCCATCGCGAAGTAGGCGAGCCACAGGACGGCCATACCGATACCGGCGCGAATCAGGGCATCAAAATCCGACTGCAGGATGCTGGCGGTTGCCAGCAAAATTCCACCAACGATGTAACTCGGCAAAACGATCACGTTGGGGAGTTTGTGCGTATCAATGTCGATCAGCGCGAGCGCGACGCTGACCCCTGCAAGCCACAGGTAAGCGACGAGCAGGAGCACGGTGGCGACCAGGCCGACCGAAGAGGCGAGGGACGAACCTGAGGCAAGCCACCACCACACACCAACCGCGGCGAAGAACACCGCAGCCCCGATTTCGACGAGGGGGTACCGGGCCGAAATCGGCTCATGGCACGTCCGGCATTTGCCGCGCAGCGCGAGCCACGACAACACCGGAATGTTGTCGTACGCTTTGATGCCTGATCCGCAGCCCGGGCATGCGCTGGGAGGGGCGACAACCGACATACCGTTGGGCACTCGATAGACGACAACATTGAGGAAGGAGCCGACGAGAAGGCCGAGCATGCCGACCGTGACAACCACGACGGGAACGAATGTTGCCAGCGTCGCACTCATCAGTTCGCCACACCGTTCGGTTTGAACGCTGCAGACACTTCCACCAATTCGCTGATGCCGTAGGTCGTCGACACGGGTGAGAGGAATTTCGGCGGGGCCATGAACCTGAACCGTGGATCGTAGTTATAGTCCTTCACATAACCCGAGCCCGAGGTCGTGGCCACGGTGCCGCGGAACTTCTGAGAAATGGCGCCCTTCACCGTCAACTTGCCGCGAGAATCCTCGAGGTCATAGTTCTGCACCATGAAGGTATGTGCGACCGACAGGATGGCGCCGCTGATCGTGCGGTTCTTTGGCAGCGAGAATTCCCGCTTGTTCTCCTTGCAGGTACCGTTTTTGGCCCCGTTTCCGTTATTCGAGTAGTACTCCTCGCAGATCAGCGGGTTCCAGACCCAGACGGCGTTCTGGCCCACTATTCCGAGCATGTCCGCGGTTTCGTCCGAATAGGTCAGGTCTCCAGTCACATAGACGTAGTTCTCCGCTGCGACGGATACCTGTCCGCCCAGTTTTCCCTTAATATACGCGTCCCCGTTTCGGCAGCCGTAGTGGGCTGGCTCCGCCCACGGGATGATCTCGTCCGCGAGCGG
Source organism: Okibacterium sp. HSC-33S16 (assembly GCF_024171565.1). GTDB lineage: Bacteria > Actinomycetota > Actinomycetes > Actinomycetales > Microbacteriaceae > Mycetocola_A. The sequence goes on along the minus strand of NZ_JALJZZ010000001.1, from coordinate 41,019 downwards.
AAACTGGTTGCCGCCAAATGACCAGCCCTTTTTGCCGGTCGCAGTGGTGCAGGTGAAGCCTGTCGGGCTAGACGTCGGGGCCGTGTAGTTGGGGTCGTCGGAGAGGCCAGGGACATTCTGCACGTAAATGAGGTTTTGCTCGATGACGGCGATCGTCGCACCACCAGAGGACCCCAGCGAGCCCGCAGACGTTCCCGGGACTCCGCACTCCGCCGGAGTAGTACCCGAGGTCGCGGGTGCGCCCGCGATACGTGTCTTGACGGTGAACGGGGACTTGACGTTCATCAGCCCACCATTAAGGAACGTGATAACGGTGGGGCCCGTGTACAGGCAACCGGGGCGGGTCACGATATCTGGGAGGTCGGTTCGTGTCTCTGAGCGCATCTCCGAGTTCGTAGCCGGCATGCCGATGCTCGTGCTGAACTCGGGCGAGCCCGGAACTTCAAATGTCGGCGTGCAACCCGAGTTTGAAGCCTTGCGGTATATCGGCAGCTTGTTGTTGGAGGTGGTGACTTGACCTTTGAATCGTGTACCGCAGATCAACAGTGTGTCGTTGGAGTGCATCGGGCCGTTGATGACGTCACCCGGAGCAAATTGGATCTCCGTGCAATAGTTCTTGTGCTCGTTGTCATTTTGTTCCCAGGCGTGGGTGACGACGCAGTTGCTGTTTTGCTGCTGAGCAGGATCCACGATCTCGTAGTCCGTGAAATAGAGGTAGTCGATGAACCCCTGTTGTTTGACGTTCACGACAAGCGTCCTAATGGAGTCGTTCACCCGTCCCGTCGAGCGGAGTCGCAGGATACCGGAGGCGGAGTACTTCGAGTTGTCTACCTCGTATCGGTAGCTTGCCGTTCCGTTGGAACCCGAGACGGTCGCCCATGTGCCTGCCGTTCCGAGCCCGAATGCTGGGTTCGTCATCACTCCAGTGGGCAGCTGGAGGTCGCTCCCCACACTGAACGGAGCAAGCTTGTTGCCATACTTCACATAGGCGTTGTCATTCGACAACTTTGACTTGTAGTCTTCGACGCCCGCATACACCGCGGCCATCGCGCCGTTCCAGTCAGCATCAGTGCTTGACTTGCGAAGACTGCTGAGCGAGAACGCGGTACTGGTGGCGATGAGCATCATCAACACCGCCCCGATGACAATGACCATCGTCAGTGCAGCACCGCGCTCATTTTTGTTCCCTCTGGACACCGGGATTCGGCTGTGGGCGTTCATGACACCACCCGGTGAAATCCAAGGTTGGGGATCCCAACAGTGTTCTGAAGGCTAACGCGATGCTCGTCGCTCGCCCCTTCTTCCTGAAGCGTGAGGGTGACTTTCACAGCCGCAACACTGCGTCGCTGGTCTTTGTTCAGCGAACCAGCGGGGAGCACGGATCCGTCCGCCGTGAGATAGCTGAAGAGAGGTCCACCGGATCCCGTGGGCGCCACCGATGTAGCGAGAATACGAGTAGAGGCGGGCGGGCCCCCGACGTCAAACGTCCAATAGCCAGCGACATCACCCGGTTTCGCCGGCCACTGCTTTTCGATGAGTTGCCGCTTGGTGTTCAGGGAGAGTTGCACAGCGATTGGCTTCTGTTCGCTGGATTGCAAGTTGATATATGCATACATCGTGAGCGTCTCGGTCGAGGCGAACAGGAAGGCCGGGTCGTTCGTCTCGCCTTTGACCGGATTTTCCGTTCCGGCACGGATCAGCCGAGCGGTCTGGTTCATCGCGTTCGACGCCTGTTTGGTGTTTGTGGTCAGCGACTGGGCCAAACTCATGGTCTTGGTCGTACTAATGAAGAAGCCAATAACCATTGTCGACGCGATGCCGAAGATCAGCATGGCGACGATCAGCTCAGTCAGGCTGATGCCGGACTCCTCGGTGCGCTTGGCTGTCACCTCGCGTGCAAGCATCACGGGGCTACCACCCGCCGGGGGTCGAGAAGCACAGTGCCATCGGGTCGAATGGTCGTGCCGAGTGAGGTCGCCGGTACGGAGAGAGCGCTCGATCCCACTACCGATCCGCCGAGCTGCATCTTCCACGTGCCATACGGCAAGGCCACGACCGCGCTGGCCCCCGCAGCGAGATCCGCAAATTTGAGGGCCTGACTGAGATCACACCCCGGGTCTCCGCTTTCGGGATCAGGCGTCGCAGAAATCGCGCGGAGGGTGGCGCTCGACGTACCGCTGTTCTTGATCGTCACAACGCCCATCGGGACATCAACCGTTGCGATGCCCGCGGGACCGGTCGTCACCGTGACGGGTGGGACGGCGCGTATCGGTGTTCCGGCCGGGTTGACTCCGTCCGGCCAGTTCGTGGGGTTGATGGAAGCACACGCCATGGTGGCGTCGCTCGCTGTCGCGTATTTTCCGGCCAAGACTTGATACCCACCGGTGAAGGGATGCAGCGAGAAGGTCCGGGTTGCCGCTGCCGCTGTGGCCTGATTGAGGTAGATCCCGTAGGTACTGACCATGCTGGTATGGAGGTCGACGGGAATTCTGGGCGCCGACGCCGTGTAGTTGGCGGCGTACTTGGCGGTGATTGTCCCGGAGTAGTCGAATGCGAAGCCGGCGGACGCGGTTGCCCCGGCGGCGACGACGGCCTTCTGGCTCTCGGGGAGAGTTTCCTGCTTCTCCGTGACCGAGTTCGCCCGCGAGATCTTTACCGTGTACGTTCCCGGTTTGACCTTCAGCGCATACGTGCATCCTTCAGCATCGGTGGGGAGGATGGGCTCCGTGATCGACTCCGCGCCCGTTCCGGCAACGGGAGTTGCGGTTACTGTCACGTTCGAGCTTCCCGTGCCGCTGGCGTTCTTCACCCGAACGAGGATCGTTCCAAGAGTCGGGTCGTTGATCTTCGACGCGGGTGCCAGTACGGTGTCGGCTCGGACCGGCGTTGCGCCCATCTTTCCCGGCCAGGTCACGGTCACATTGATGCGTTTGTATTGCAGCGTTCCACCACCGACGCCGCAGTCGGCGGCAACGCCAGTGGCCGTCACCCAGTCGGTAACGATGCTTATGGTGTAGACGGTGCCATTGACAGTCTGGGTTTTTGTCTTATCCAGGAGGTCGAACACATCCTCGATCGAGCGAGCAAGGTCGATCTCCTGAGCGGCGAGGTTGGCAGCAACCTCACGCCCGCGAGCGTCGCGAGTCGCGGCGAGAACCGAGGCCATCGAGTAGGCAACGCCGACCGTGATGATGGCAAAGACCATCATGGCGACGACCAGTTCAATCAGGGTGAGGCCGCCGTCACGGTCGTGTTGCGAAATGGAGTTATGGAAGCGTTGCACAGCGGTCACCTCCTTCGGGTAAGGCGGGCGGTGCGAGGACTACGGACTGTGGGGCGGAAGATGTGACCGGTGACCCTGTTCTGAAGCGGGGCACCGCCTAAAGGCGATGCCCCGCGGGGTGCCGCGCCCGCTTATTTGCATAGTTGAGGCGCGGCGAAAGCCTTACTAACAGCCTCCGGCTTCGGCGCCTCCCGAAGAGGTGATCTTGAAGAGGCCGTCTGTACCGGTCTTGTCGGCGCGCTGCGCCTGAATGCAGAATGTTTCAGCTCCCGACCCTCCAGCTCCAGCGAACTTGATCGAATACGCCAGCGTCTGGGCGGACTGCGTCAATCCGAATTTCTTGAGTACCGCACCATCACCAAGGGCGCTCGCGCTGGTGGGGAGGGCGGGCATCTTATTTTCCTGCGTGTAGAAAGATACAACCGCGATTTTGGCGTTCGTGAGGTCCGACTTGACGGCGCTGTCCTTCGCGCTTTCCTGCACGCCAATGTAGATCGGGATGGCAATTGCGGCGAGCACGCCGATGATGATGACGACGACGAGGAGCTCGATCAGGGTAAAGCCCTTTTCTTTCTCCTGGATGGCTTTGTAACGTGCCGCGAGCGCAGCTGTGATGCGAGAAACCATGAGGCTTTCCTTCTGATCTTTGGGGTAAGGGTCGGTGCTATGTGGAGCGCCGTACCGGCCCTCCGTCCTCTGACCTTAGGAGAGCCAATGGCCTGATGAGGACACACTAATGGGGGTAAAATGAGCATTTGTCGGCCCCAGAACGGGGCGAACTGAGCGTTAAGCTGAAGGTTCCTCAGGTTATTGCATCAAAGTGGCAATATTGAAAACCGGCAAGTAGAGCGCCACAATCATGCCGCCGACCACGATGCCGAGAAAGGCGATGAGGAGCGGCTCGATGAGAGAGGTCAGACTGTCCGTCATTGTCTGAACTTCCTGGTCATAGAACTCAGCAATCTTTTCGAGCATCTGTTGCATCGCCCCAGAGTCTTCACCCACGGAAATCATCTGCACCACCATGGGCGGGAAGACATCCTCGTCAGCCATCGGCCCGGCGATGGTTTTCCCTTGCCGCACGGAGTCAGCGATCTTCTTGAGCGCCTCTTCGATGACGTAGTTGCCGGAGGTCTCCCCCACGATGTGAAGCGCCTGCAGGATCGGCACGCCAGCGCCGATCATGTCCGCGAAGTTTCGGGAGAACCGCGCAACGGCCAGCTTCTTCAGAAGCAGGCCGAACACGGGCATTTTGAGCTTCAGCGGGTCAAGGAACCGCCGCACGTTCTCATCGTTCTTATGGGTGCGCCACAATATCGTTCCGACGATCGCAAGAATGACGATCAGGGGCCCGAGCCAAATCATTTGCTCAGACATGGTGACCAGTATCTGCGTCGGGAGGGGCAGGCTTCCGCCCATCCCCTCAAACATGTCCTTGAACACGGGGACGATGAAGATCAGCATTCCGGCAACCGCCAGGATCACCATGCAGACAACGACGACCGGGTACGTCATCGCGCTCTTGATGCTGTTCTTGAGCTTGGCTTCCTTCTCGAAGTTGGTGGCGACTGTATCGAGTGCTTTGTCAAGGAACCCACCGGTCTCCCCCGCCTTCACCATGTTGATCATGATGGGAGGGAAATCCTGATGGTGCTTTCGCATCGCATCCGACAGCGACGAACCGGTCTCGACATCGTCACGCACTGTGACGAGGATTTTGGCGAGCGGCTTTGACTCTGTCTGGTCTGCGAGGATCGTCAGGGTCCTCATGAGCGACAGACCGGCGCTTGCCATTGTCGACATCTGACGGCTCATGATCGCGAGATCCTTGAGCGTCACGCCCTTCGACAGTCCTGGGATTGTGATTTCGCGGCTCAGCCCGGTGCCGTCTGGTGCGGCTTCGATAGCGACGGGCGACAGGCCCATCGTTCGGAGTCGTGTCGCGACCGCCGCTTCGCTCGTGGCATCCACTTTGCCCTTGACGATCTTGCCGGCGGCATCTCGCCCCTTATAGGCGTAGGCGACAGTCGAGGGCATCTACCGCTCCACTCGGGTTGAGAACGAGTCTCCGAAGTCGATTTCGGACCGTTGCATGGCTCGGGTGGACGCTTCGGTCGGCGACTGAACCGTATGCAACGAGCGCGCAAAGCCCTCATGATCGTGGGCTTTCGCCTCCGCGGCCTGGCGGGTTACACGCCCGCTGTTGACGAGTTCAGCGAGGTGCTGGTCCATCGTGTGCATCCCCAGTTCCTTGCCTGCCTGCATGGCCGACAGGATCTGGTAGGTCTTCCCCTCGCGGATGAGGTTCGACAGGGCCGGGGTAATCACCATCACCTCGGTCGCCACCACCCGACCATTGCCGCTCGCCTTCGGTACGAGGGTCTGGCAGACCACGCCCTGCAGCACACCGGCCAGCTGAGTACGAACTTGCTCCTGTTGGTGTGCCGGGAACACATCGATCATGCGGTCGATGGTCTGCGCCGCGTCCTGTGTGTGCAGCGTGGCGAAGACGAGGTGACCCGTCTCTGCTGCGGTGAGTGCGACCGAAATGGTCTCCAGGTCGCGGAGCTCTCCGATGAGAATCACGTCGGGGTCCTGCCGCAGCACGTGCTTGAGCGCATTGCCGAAGCTGTGAGTGTCGGCCCCGACCTCGCGCTGGTTGACGATCGATTTCTGGTTCGTGTGCATGAACTCGATCGGGTCCTCGACCGTCACGATGTGGTCGGCGCGCGTGCGATTGACTAAGTCGATGAGTCCGGCCAGCGTCGTGGACTTGCCCGAACCGGTCGGGCCTGTGACGAGCACCAGCCCACGTGGCAGAGCGGCGAAGCGACTGACCGTGTCGGGAACTCCCAGGTCACTCAGTCGCTTGATCTCGGTCGGGATGAGCCGGAACGCCGCCCCGATCGCGCCACGTTGCATGTAATAGTTGGCGCGGAACCGGCTCTCCGCCGTCAGCGTGTGCGCAAAGTCGAGCTCGAGGTGCTCGTAGAACGCCTCACGCTGCCGGTCGGTGACGATCCCAGCCAGCTCTGCCGTGGCTTTTTCGCGCGACCAGGCCGCGGCACCATCGATCGGCCGCAGCGCCCCGTTGACACGGATCATTGGCGGCGCGTCTGCGGTGATGTGCAGATCGGATGCACCCAAGCTCACCACAATCGCCAACGCTTCTTCCAGTGAGATATCGGCGAGAGCTTGTGCCGCGCTCTCCGCACCGCCCGTTGCCAATCGGGACGCGGCCTCCGCCTGTGCTCGGCGGTTGGCTTCGCTCCGTGTCATGGGCGTGCCCGGCGTGTCCCTCAAAACGGTGGACAAATATGACGGAACAGCGGATGCGATCGGTTGCGCATACGCCATCGTTGGTGCGTCGGCCGCGGGAAGCTGCTCCGTGATGGCAGCGGTGTCGGCCGCTCGTGCCCGACGGCCCTGGCGCCCCTCGCCCAGAAGTGGTGCAGACATGGTGAGGTCGTCGAACGCTTCGACCCCTGCATAGCTCGGTTCGTCGGCTACGGGGTCAACTGGGGTGGCAGAGTCAGGCTGGTTCCCGCCAGTAACGGCGGTCGCGGCATCCGTCCGCGGTTTGATTCCCGGCGTCCATCCGGCGACATTCGTGCCGGCCGGAAGGATGGGAATCTCATAGATCGGATCGCTCACGCGTTCGCTCCCTCAATTGTGCTGCTGTGTTGGTCGGTGTGGTGCAGGCTGTGGTTGCGGAACGCGACCCCCGTCGCTGCCGCTCTGCCCCCTTACACGACCACTCGCAGAATTTCTTCAAGCGACGTGAGGCCCATCGTCGCCTTGGTGTAGCCGTCTTCACGCAGGGTGAGCATGCCCTGCTCGCGGGCGACGCTGCCGATCTCGGCACTGGATGCCCGGGCGACAGCCAATCGTTCGATCTCCTCAGAAATGGTCATCACTTCGTGAATCGCGAGGCGACCCCGGTACCCGGTATTCGAGCACTGGTTGCAGCCGACCGGGCGGAAGATGCCCGGCATGCGGCGACTCACCTCGACCTGCGGAAAGCGCATCCGTTGCAGGTCATCTGCTGAGTGCTCGGCGGGCGCCTTGCACCGGTCGCACAATCGGCGGGCGAGGCGCTGGGCGACAACGCAGTCGAGGGCGGAGCCGACGAGAAACGGTTCGATGTCCATTTCGGTGAGTCGCACCACCGCGCTCGGGGCATCGTTGGTGTGCAACGTGGAGAGCACGAGGTGACCGGTGAGAGAGGCCTCGATGGCGATTTGCGCGGTCTCGTGGTCACGAATTTCACCGAGCAGGACGACGTCGGGGTCGGACCGCAGGATCGAGCGCAGTGCGCTGGCGAAGGTTAGGCCGGCCTTGGGGTTGACCTGCACCTGGTTGATGCCAGCCATACGGTATTCGACGGGGTCTTCGACGGTGATGACATTGATTTCAGGTCGGGCCACCGTGTTGAGCGTGGTGTACAGGGTGGTCGACTTGCCCGAGCCCGTGGGTCCGGTCACGAGGATCATGCCGTATGGCTTGGTGTAGGACCGTTTGTACGCCTCGAAGTTGCGGTCGAGCAGTTGCAAGTCGCGCAGGTCGAGGCTGGTGTTGGAGTTATCGAGGATTCGCATGACGACCTTCTCGCCCCACACCGTGGGGAGCGTTGCCACACGCAGGTCGATCTTGCGCCCGCCGTGCATGACCGACATCCGACCGTCTTGCGGCTTACGTCGCTCTGCGATATCGATCTCGCTCATGATCTTGAGCCGCGAGATCACGCCGTTCTGGATGCTCTTCGGTGCGCTCTGCATCTCGTGCAGCACACCATCGATGCGGTACCGCACCCGGAGCTCGTGTTCACCCGGCTCAATGTGGATGTCGGACGCGCTGTCCTGGATCGCCTGGGAAACCAGCAGGTTCACGAACCGCACGATGGGGGCGTCGTCGTCGCCGTTATCGGCGATGCCCAGCCCGGTGTCCTGCGGCGCGTTCTCTTCCTCGAGCGTGTTGGTGAGGTCGTTGAGCTCGTCGTCGGCACGGAGGTACCGGTCGATCGCGGCGAGCAGGTCAGCCTGTTCGGCCTGTACCTTCTCCACGCGAAGCTGAGTGGTCGCCCGAACGTCGTCGATGGCGAAAACGTCGCCTGGGGTGACCATCGCCAGCTGGAGGACACCGTCGACGAGTCCGATGGGCAGCACGGAGTGGCGCCGGCACAGCGCAGCCGGGACCAGAGATACCGCGGTGCGGTCGACCGGGTACTCGAGCAATTCGACGAAGCCGATACCCGCCTGTGTGGCGCGGGCGCGGGCAAGTTGTACCGGGGTGACGACTTTCTGCTCAAGGAGCGCGCTCAGCGCCACCTCGTCGTCGGCCTGGCTGCGGCTGACTCGGTCAAGCTGGTCGAAGGGCAAGATGCCCTGGAGGATAAGGGTCTCCATAATGGACGCCACAGGATCACCTCCGGCTTCGGGTCAGGGCGGTGCAGCCTTGCCAAGTTACCGAGAGGCGTGTCGGTCGCCACAGTCCCCCGTTGGGGATTTCACCGCCCCCATTCGCGTGACGCGACGCGCCTGTTCAGGCGCGACGCGGCATCCGTTCGATTACTCCCAGAGGGTGGCGACGATGTCTGCGGTGTAACCCGAGAAGTCGATCTGCGTCCAGTACGACGAGACCCAGCCGTTGCCGCGCAGGTAGTGTTCCTCGCCGGCGACGGCGAACTGCTCGCTTTCGTCGAGGAAATCGAGAGTGCACAGCGTGCCGCCGAGTTGCTCACCGCAGGTGTATCCCTCGTCTTCGAACGCCGAGATGGCCGCGTTGCGTTGCGGCTCGGTGACCTCGTTGATCGCGGAGAGGATACCGGTCTCGCTCGCGGCTCCCCAGGTGCAGCGGAGCTGCGGCAGTGATTCGCGCAGGGTCTCGACCGACTCGGATTTCGTCATCGGGGAGTCGGCGACGGTCGGGTCGTTGAGCGGCAGACCTGACGTGGAGAGCCCCTCGAAGAACTCGGGGCTGAACGCCTCAGCGCACTCGGTCGGGAGGGCGATGGTGTTGGGGTCGTCTGGCGTCGGCGTGGGTGTCGGCGTTGGGGTCGGTGTCGCCGTCGGAGTCGAGGTGGCCGACGAGATGGGCGTGGGCTCTGGCTCAGCGTCACCGGCACCGCGGAGCGCCCAGAAGATGACGAGCGCAATCACGACGATGGCGGCCAGCCCGAGCGACACCCCGAGGATGATGCGTCGGCGTCGCTGATCAGCGCGGTCGGTCGACGGAGTATCCTCTGCGGGCAGTCCGAACTGGTCTGACATAGTGTCCTTTCGCGCGGCGACTCCCCACAAACTACCGGGAAGTCTGCGACGCGTGCGGGAAGGCCCGATCACGATTCGGACACATGGTCGGCCCACTAACCCCAGATCGCGGCAACCATGCCCTCGGTGTAGCCGTCGATGGAGGTGTTAATCCAGCGCGTGGAGACAGCGATGGTGCCGCGCAGGTAGTGCGACTCCCCCACCGTGAAGCCCTTGTCGCCCTCCCGCTGGATCACGCAGCTGACCGCGTCCCCCAGAGGTGTGCAGGCGAAGCCGCCCTCCTCCATCGCGGATCGCGCGGAGACCGCCTGCTGCTCCGCGATGCGGGACACCGCCGTGGCGATACCGATTGGGCCCGCGACGCCCCAGGTGCAGACCAGAGGCTGGCTCGCCCGGATCGTGTTGTCGAGCCGCTCTATGTCGGAGAAGGTAGCCGTGCTCATCGAGGGGTCGTTGAGCGGAGGGTGGTTAGCCTGGAGGGTGGCCAGGAGTTCGGGGCTGTACGCCTGCTCGCACGCCGCGGGAATCGGTGTGTCGACCGGCACGGGAGTGGGAGGCGTCGAGGGGGCCGGCGGGGCACTCGATGGCGCCACCGGGGCCGGTTCCGACGAGGGCTCCGACGAGGCGCTCGACGCGCACCCGGCGAGAAGCGCCGGCATGAGCAGCGCGAAAGTCAGGGCTGCTGCCAGACCGCGCTTCCTCCGCTGGCCCACCGGCCGCGATATACGAGTGTGCATGGGTCCCTCATCGTTGAACGGGCCCCCTCGCCGGTCAGCCTAGCGCGACGCACGACGCCGCGATAGTCGACGGTCGGGAATGGAAATGTGAGAAACGGATGCTGCCGCGTGCGTTGTGTGCCGCCCCGGAGCATCCGTTTAACGACGAAAGGCCCCGACTCAAAGTCGGGGCCTTTCGTGGTCAGCCGCCGAAGCGACTGTGCCTGTTACCTACCTAGTTGTAGGTACCGGGGGTGAAATCGTCACTCGAGAAGGTGTCGAAGTCAACGAAGCCGAGGTCGGCCTCATCGAATGCACCATCCGTTGCGAAGATACGGTTCGGGTAACGCTCGGCCTTGGCCTCTTCAGTAGCCTCAACGGTGACGTTGCGGTACTTTCCGAGTCCGGTTCCGGCCGGGATGAGCTTACCGATGATGACGTTCTCCTTGAGGCCAAGCAGCGGGTCGCTCTTGCCCTCCATGGCGGCCTGCGTCAGAACGCGGGTCGTCTCCTGGAACGATGCGGCAGAGAGCCAGGACTCGGTCGCGAGAGAAGCCTTGGTGATACCCATGACTTCCTGACGAGCCGAAGCCGTCTTCTTGCCTTCGGTGAGCGCAGCACGGTTGAGCTCGTTGTACTTCATCCGGTCGACGAGCTCACCAGGCAGGAGCCCGGTGTCACCGTGGTCAACCACGGTTACCTTGCGGAGCATCTGACGAACGATGACCTCGATGTGCTTGTCGTGGATCGGCACACCCTGCGAGCGGTAAACGCCCTGGACGCCACCAACGAGGTGCTTCTGAACTTCACGCACACCGAGAACCCGGAGAACTTCCTTCGGGTCAACGGCACCGAGGTGCAGCGGCTGTCCGAGCTCAACGTGCTGGCCATCCTCGATGAGGAGGGTCGCGCGCTTGAGGACCGGGTAGACCACCGGCTCGTCACCGTTGTCGGGTGTGAGGATGACCTTGCGGCTACGGTCAGTGTCTTCGATGTTGACGCGACCAGCAGCTTCTGCGATCGGCGTCGCACCCTTGGGGGTACGAGCCTCGAAGAGCTCCTGAACGCGCGGAAGACCCTGCGTGATGTCGTCTGCTGATGCCGAACCACCGGTGTGGAACGTACGCATCGTGAGCTGCGTACCGGGCTCACCGATCGACTGTGCCGCGATGATACCGACGGCCTCTCCGATGTCGACGAGCTTTCCGGTTGCGAGCGAACGGCCGTAGCAGGCTGCACAGACACCGACAGCAGACTCACAAGTCAGAACCGAGCGCACCTTGATGCTCTCGACACCTGCCTCGACGAGCTGGTCGATGAGAACGTCTCCGACATCCGAACCGGCCTCCGCAACAACGGTGCCCTTCGGGTCGATGGCGTCTGCAGCGAGCGAACGAGCGAACACGGAGTTCTCAACGTTGGCGTCACGGACGAGGGTTCCGGTGGAGTCAACTGCGGCGATCGCGGTCTCGAGACCCTTGGTCGTTCCACAGTCTTCCTCGCGGATGATGACGTCCTGCGACACGTCGACGAGTCGACGCGTGAGGTAACCCGAGTCAGCCGTACGAAGCGCCGTGTCAGCAAGTCCCTTACGAGCACCGTGGGTTGCGATGAAGTACTCCGCAACCGAGAGGCCCTCGCGGTAGGACGAGATGATGGGGCGAGGGATGATCTCACCCTTCGGGTTGTTCACCAGACCACGCATACCCGCAATGTTGCGGATCTGCAGCCAGTTACCACGAGCACCAGACGACACCATGCGGTTGATCGTGTTGTCCTCGGGGAAGTTGGCGCGCATCGCCTCTGCAACCTTCTCGGTCGCTTCGGTCCAGATCTTGATGAGCTCCTGACGACGCTCAGCGTCGGTGGTCAGACCCTTATCGAACTGGCCCTGCACCTTGGCGGCGAGTTGCTCGTAGCCCTGGACGATCTCGCGCTTGTTCGGCGGGGTGAGAACGTCGCTCAGTGCAACGGTCACGCCGGAGCGGGTTGCCCAGTGGAAACCAGCGTCCTTGATGTTGTCAAGGGTCGCGGCTACGACGGTCTTCGGGTAGCGCTCAGCGAGGTCGTTGACGATCGCGGAGAGCTTGCCCTTGTCGGCAACTGCTTCGACGTACGGGTAGTCGGCAGGCAGCGCTTCGTTGAATAGGGCGCGACCAAGCGTGGTCTCGACCAGTGCAACTCCGGTGCCTTCGTAACCCTCAGGACCCTCACCCTTCGCGAAGGCGATGTCGTGAAGACGAATGCGCACCTTGGCGTTGAGGTCGAGTGACTTCTGGTCGAACGCGAGAATCGCTTCGGCGATCGACGAGAACGCACGGCCTTCACCTGCGACACCCTCCTTGAGGGTGGTCAGGTGGTGCAGACCGATGATCATGTCCTGCGTGGGCAGGGTGACCGGGCGTCCGTCAGACGGCTTGAGGATGTTGTTCGAAGCGAGCATCAGGATGCGAGCCTCGGCCTGCGCCTCAACCGAGAGCGGCAGGTGAACAGCCATCTGGTCACCGTCGAAGTCGGCGTTGAATGCGGCACAGACGAGGGGGTGCAGCTGGATGGCCTTACCCTCAACGAGCTGAGGTTCGAACGCCTGGATTCCGAGGCGGTGAAGCGTTGGTGCACGGTTCAGCATGACCGGACGCTCGCGGATGATCTCTTCGAGAACGTCCCAGACCTCGGGACGGCTGCGCTCAACCATGCGCTTCGCAGCCTTGATGTTCTGAGCGTGGCTCAGATCGATCAGGCGTTTGATAACGAACGGCTTGAACAGCTCGAGAGCCATCTGCTTCGGCAGACCACACTGGTGCAGCTTGAGCTGCGGTCCAACGATGATCACCGAACGGCCGGAGTAGTCAACGCGCTTTCCGAGCAGGTTCTGACGGAAACGACCCTGCTTACCCTTGAGCATGTCGCTCAGGGACTTGAGGGCACGGTTTCCCGTTCCTGTGACCGGACGACCACGGCGACCGTTGTCGAACAGCGCGTCAACAGCCTCCTGAAGCATGCGCTTCTCGTTGTTGACGATGATCTCGGGGGCACCGAGGTCGAGCAGTCGACGCAGACGGTTGTTGCGGTTGATCACACGACGGTAGAGGTCGTTGAGGTCAGAGGTAGCGAACCGGCCACCGTCGAGCTGCACCATCGGGCGCAGTTCCGGTGGAATAACCGGGACAACCTCGAGCACCATCGCGGCCGGCGAGTTGCCGGTCTGAAGGAACGAGTTGACGACACGGAGGCGCTTGATGGCGCGGATCTTCTTCTGACCCTTGCCCTCAGCGATCTGCGTGTGCAGCAGCTCGGATTCTGCGGCCAGGTCGAAGCTCAGCAGTCGCTTCTGGATCGCCTCAGCGCCCATGAACGCCTCGAAGTACAGACCGAAGCGGTCCTGCAGCTCGTGGAAGACAGCGTCCTCAGGCTTCAGGTCGCCGACCTTCAGGCTGCGGAAGTCGTCCCACACACGCTCGAGGTGAGCGATCTGCTCGTCATACGACTTGCGGGCCTGGCTCATCTCCTTCTCAGCGGCGTCCTTGGTGCGACGCTTCTGGTCGGCCTTGGCGCCTTCTGCCTCAAGGGCGGCGAGGTCGTCTTCGAGCTTCTTCAGACGGTCAGCAATGCGGGTGTCGCGCTGGTCGCCGAGGGTCTTGATCTCGAGACGGATCTCGTTCTCAAGGCCGGGCATGTCTTCGTGACGAGCATCCTCGTCAACGGAGATGACCATGTAAGCGGCGAAGTAGATGACCTTTTCGAGGTCCTTCGGTGCCATGTCGAGCAGGTAACCCAAGCGCGACGGAACGCCCTTGAAGTACCAGATGTGGGTAACGGGCGCGGCCAACTCAATGTGACCCATGCGCTCACGGCGCACGGACGACTTGGTGACTTCCACTCCACAGCGCTCACAAACGATGCCCTTGAAGCGGACACGCTTGTACTTGCCACAGGAGCATTCCCAGTCACGGCTCGGGCCGAAGATCTGTTCACCGAACAGACCATCCTTCTCGGGCTTCAGGGTGCGGTAGTTGATTGTTTCAGGCTTCTTAACCTCGCCATAGGACCAACGACGAATGTCGTCACCAGTAGCCAGGCCAATGCGAAGCGCATCAAAAGTTGTTACGTCGAGCAATTTCTCTCCTAAAGAAAGTTCTCTGAGGTCTTCAGTTGGCCAGGCTTAGATCTCGTCAATTGACGAGGACTCGAACCTGGAGGAAATGTTGATGCCGAGCTCTTCCGCTGCGCGGAAGGCGTCATCGTCGGTGTCTTTCAGGCTGACGACGGTGCCGTCAGCAGACAGGACCTCAACGTTCAGGCAGAGAGACTGCATTTCCTTGATCAGAACCTTGAAGGACTCGGGGATGCCGGGCTCCTGGATGTTCTCACCCTTGACGATGGCCTCGTACACCTTGACGCGGCCAAGGATGTCATCGGACTTGATCGTCAGCAGCTCCTGGAGCGCGTATGCAGCTCCATAAGCTTCGAGCGCCCACACTTCCATCTCACCGAAGCGCTGTCCACCGAACTGAGCCTTACCACCGAGCGGCTGCTGGGTGATCATCGAGTACGGCCCGGTCGAACGAGCGTGAATCTTGTCGTCGACGAGGTGGTGCAGCTTGAGGATGTACATGTAGCCAACCGAGATCGGCATCGGGAACGGCTCACCGGAGCGACCATCGAACAGGCGGGCCTTACCGCTTGATCCGATGAGGCGGTCGCCGTCACGGGTGACGTTGGTCGAATCGAGGAGACCTGCGATCTCTTCCTCGGACGCACCGTCGAATACCGGGGTGGCAACCTTGGTTCCAGGTGCAGCTTCGTGCGCCTGTGCCGGGAGGTTCTTCGCCCACTCGGGAGTTCCTTCGACCTTCCAACCCTGCTGGGCAATCCAGCCGAGGTGAAGTTCGAGGACCTGGCCGAAGTTCATTCGACCCGGGATACCGAGCGGGTTGAGGATGATGTCGACCGGGGTTCCATCTTCGAGGAACGGCATGTCTTCGACAGGCAGAATCTTCGAGATAACACCCTTGTTGCCGTGACGACCAGAGAGCTTGTCACCTTCGGTGATCTTGCGCTTCTGGGCGATGTAGACGACAACACGACGGTTGACACCCGAGCCGAGCTCGTCGTCGCCATCTTCGGAGTTGAACTCCTTGACAGCGATGATCGTGCCGCGCTCACCGTGGGGAACCTTCAGCGAAGTGTCGCGAACTTCGCGGCTCTTCTCGTTGAAGATTGCGCGGAGCAGTCGCTCTTCGGCGGAAAGCTCGGTCTCACCCTTGGGTGTGACCTTTCCGACGAGGATGTCACCGGGACGAACCTCGGCACCGATGCGGATGATGCCGCGCTCGTCGAGGTCCTTGAGCAGCTCGGGGCTGACGTTCGGAAGGTCACGGGTGATCTCTTCCTTACCCAGCTTCGTGTCGCGCGAGTCAACCTCGTACTCTTCGATGTGAATCGAGGAGAGGGTGTCGTCCTTGACCAGGTTCTGGCTCAGGATGATCGCGTCCTCGAAGTTGTGGCCTTCCCATGACATGAATGCCACGAGGAGGTTCTTTCCGAGTGCGAGCTCACCGTTCTCCGTTGCCGGACCATCAGCGATAACCTCGCCGGCCTCGATGCGGTCGCCCGCTGAGACGATGACACGGTTGTTGAAGCTGGTGCCCTGGTTGGAGCGGTCGAACTTACGCAGGTAGTAGTCCTGTGTTCCACCCTCGTCGAGCTGGATGGTGACGACCTCGGCCGAAACCTCAGCAACAACACCAGCCTTGTCGGCGGTGATCACGTCACCGGCGTCGATGGCTGCGTAGCCCTCCATACCGGTTCCGACGATCGGCGACTCCGAACGGAGCAGCGGAACAGCCTGACGCTGCATGTTGGCACCCATGAGTGCGCGGTTCGCGTCGTCGTGCTCGAGGAACGGGATGAGGCTCGTCGCGACGGAAACCATCTGACGAGGCGACACGTCCATGTAGCCGATTTCGCTCGCGGGGAAGAGGTCAACCTCTCCGCCCTTACGACGGGCGAGAACGCGGTCTTCGGTGAAGCGGCCATCGTCGTTCAGCGGCGCGTTGGCCTGAGCAACGATGTAGTCGTCCTCTTCCATTGCCGTGAGGTAGTCGATGTCCTTCGTGACCAGTCCGTCGACAACGCGACGGTACGGGGTCTCGATGAAACCGAACGCGTTGATGCGCGCGAACGATGCGAGCGAACCGATCAGACCAATGTTCGGGCCTTCAGGCGTCTCAATCGGGCACATACGGCCGTAGTGGGACGGGTGAACGTCTCGAACCTCAACACCTGCACGCTCACGCGACAGACCGCCGGGGCCCAGAGCCGAAAGACGGCGCTTGTGGGTCAGACCCGCGAGCGGGTTGTTCTGGTCCATGAACTGCGAGAGCTGCGATGTTCCGAAGAACTCCTTGATCGCTGCGACGACGGGGCGCACGTTGATCAGGGTCTGCGGGGTGATCGCTTCGATGTCCTGCGTGGTCATGCGCTCGCGAACGACGCGCTCCATGCGGGACAGACCGGTGCGAACCTGGTTCTGGATGAGCTCGCCAACTGCGCGGATACGACGGTTACCGAAGTTGTCGATGTCGTCGATGTCGAGACGGATCTCGGCGGGCTTGCCATCGCGAAGACCGCTGAAGGTGGTCTCACCCGAGTGCAGGCGAACGAGGTACTTGATCGTCTCGACGATGTCGTCGACGGTCAGGACGCTGTCGCTGAGCGGTGCTTCAAGACCAAGCTTCTTGTTGATCTTGTAACGACCGACCTTCGCCAGGTCGTAGCGCTTCGGGTTGAAGTAGAAGTTGTCGAGGAGAGCGCGAGCTGCCTCTGCGGCAACCTGCTCGCCCGGACGGAGCTTGCGGTAGATGTCGCGGAGCGCATCTTCCTTCGTGAGGATGGTGTCCTTCTCGAGGGTCAGCTCGATCGACTCGAAGCCCTTGAACTGCTCAAGGATGTCTTCGCTCGTCAGGCCGAGGGCCTTGAGGAACACGGTGACCGACTGCTTGCGCTTACGGTCGATGCGAACGCCGACCTGGTCGCGCTTGTCGATCTCGAACTCGAGCCACGCTCCGCGGCTCGGGATGATGCGTGCAGAGAAGATGTCCTTGTCAGACGTCTTCTCCTGGTTGCGGTCGAAGTACACACCCGGGCTACGAACGAGCTGGGACACGACGACACGCTCGGTGCCGTTGATGATGAATGTGCCCTTTTCGGTCATGAGCGGGAAGTCGCCCATGAACACAGTCTGAGTCTTGATCTCACCGGTGAGGTGGTTCATGAACTCGGCTTCGACGTACAGCGGAGCAGCGTAGGTCTTGCCACGCTCCTTGCACTCGTCGATCGAGTACTTCTCCGGCTCCAGGAAGGGGCTGGTGAAGCTCAGCTGCATGGTCTCGCCGAGGTCTTCGATCGGTGAGATCTCCTCGAAGATCTCGTCGAGGCCGGAGTGAGTCGGCAGGTCCTGGCGACCGGCGTTCGTAGCTTCTTCGACGCGTGCTTTCCACACGTCGTTGCCTACGAGCCAGTCAAAGCTCTCGGTCTGCAAAGCAAGCAGATCCGGAACCGTCAGGGTGTCGGTGATCTTCGCGAACGACAGACGCGATGCGTTGCGGCCGTTCTTGGGTGAGTTGGTGGATGCGTTGCGCGCAGCAGCCAAGGAAATAACCTCCGTGGGCCCTCGTACAGGCTCTAGTTACTGGTAGTAATGGAGAACTCGTCAAACGCCATCAAAAATGGTGCGTCTTTCGCGTGAAAGAAACACTGGGCCGACCGCAATATGAAGGCATGGGGAACGTCTGGGAGCGCAAAGGTCTACTATATGCCTTCCGTTACACCATGTCCAGCGATTCGGGTTGACTGAGTTCGACAGCTGCGGTATATAGCGAGCCAATCACCTCACTCGCCGCCGTCATCCTCTCAAAAAGTCCCGGGATTCCGGGCCAGTCGGCTCCGTTCCGGTCCTTCACAAAGCGAAACTCGGATCCTCGGATTCACAGAATTTGTTCAGCGGGGCAGATCGAACCGAGTCGATCCACGCTGGTTCGATGAGTAAACGCACACCCCTGCCGCCGGCTTTGTCGGGCCGCGCATTTACCGTTGCCCACGCGAGCGCTCTTGGCATCGGCAGGGGGCGGCTTGCCGGCGCTGATCTCGAGCGGCCATTCACCGGCATCCGCATTCCGGCGGGTGGAGATGTCAGGCCTCCCACCTCCGACGCCGAATGGCTCCACATTTTCGCCGCCCATCAGCGGCGAAATAGACAGCTCTGCGCCGCCTATTCATTGCGGATGCCACACGCGGCATTTTTCTGCGGACCAACCGCCGCACTCTTGCACGGCATTCCCCTTCCGTATCGACTCTCCGCAGACCGGCGCCTGCACGTCGGATACCCCCGACGACGGCGAGCGATACAAGTCGTTGGCGCCATCGGCCACAGCTACAGCATCGATCCCGCCGACGTGCTGACGCACTCGGTCGGACGACTCACGACCGTCGAGCGCACCTGGTGCGACCTCGCGCGATTCCTCAGTCTCACGCACCTCGTCGCTGCGGGCGACTACCTCATCCGTCGGCGGCGCCCGCTCACGTCGATGAAACGGTTGGCGCGCGCCGTGGATGCCTGCCGCGGGCGGCGGGGCGCGAAGAACCTTCGTGCAGCTCTCGCACTCCTGAATGACCGCGCAGAGTCACCGAAAGAGTCGGTACTCCGCGTGGAGCTGGTGCTGGCGGGGCTGCCGACGCCGGAACTCAATGTGGATGTCCTCGATCGTCATGGGACGTTCATCGCCCGGGTCGACATGATGTTTCGCGAGCACCGGCTCATCCTGGAATACGAAGGTATCCAACACCTCCTCACTGCCGACCAGTGGGAGCGAGACATTCAACGCACCCGCCAACTTGAAGCTGAGGGCTGGCGGGTGATTCGTGTCACGGCTGCCGACCTCCGGGATCCACGCACCCTCATCGGCCTCGTCCACGCCCACCTCGCGCGCACACCAGCCTGAACCCACCCCGAGACCCACCCTCCCCGCGAGTTGCCGACTGTGCACGGATCAACCCAATTGCACACCTGCAGAGTCAGCAACTCGCGGCGAAGCAGTCACCGGCCGTGCCGGAACCTGATTTCCTGACCCGGTCGCAGCTGTGCGAAACGATCGAGCGAAGCGGATGCCACAACAGCGATCACCGGATATCCACCGGTCGTGGGGTGGTCGGCCAGCAACACTGTGGGAAGTCCCGATGGCGGCACCTGCAGCGCGCCGGCGACCATGCCCTCGCTCGGCAGCTCGCCCCACTCGACCGCCCGGGCTGACCGCTCGAGCGGTGTGCCCTCGAGCCGCGCGCCGACCCGGTTGGAGGCCGGGCTCAGCGTCCAGGTCCGGGTGAACAGTGCGTCGACCGAGGCAGGCGTAAACCAGTCATCGCGCGGCCCGACGAAGAGCGGCACCGTGACGACGCCCACATCCGGTCGGCCCCACGGCGAGATGTCGACCGGGCGCATGGACTCGGGGTGTGCCTGACCAATGGGCAGAGTGTCCCCGTCGACGAGCACGGCCGGGCCGGTGCCGGAGAGCAGGTCGGTCGACCGCGACCCGAGCACGGGCGGCACCGCGATGCCACCCGCGACAGCGAGGTAGTAGCGCAACCCGGCCTCGGCCATTCCGATCTCGAGGTGCTCGCCGGCCACCATCCGCACCGGGTGGTTGATGTCGACGGCTCGCCCACCGACGGTGACCGGGCCCCACGCGCCGGTCACCGCAATCCACACGTCGCCGTCGAACGAGCCCGAGAGCCCGCCAACCGTGACTTCGATGCCGGCAGCGCCCTCGGCGTTGCCGACCAGCCGGTTACCGAGCCGCAGAGCACTGCGGTCGAGGGCGCCAGACGACGGCACACCAATCGCCGCGTGGCCGGGGCGCCCAAGATCCTGCACCGTCGAGAGCGGGCCCGCCGTGCGCACGGTCAGCGCCGTCATATCGACTCCCGAAACCGCACGAGCCGCCCGGGGCGAAGGAGCGCGGGTTCGGCAGCAGCCGGGTCCCACAGCACAGTGTCGGTGTGTCCGAGGATTTGCCAGCCGCCGGGCGATGAGCGCGGGTAGATGCCGGTGAACTCGCCCGCGAGCCCGACCGTCCCGGCCGGAACACTCGTTCGCGGCGAGACCCGGCGCGGCACGGTCAGGCCGGCATCGTCGGCCACGAGGTAGCCGAAGCCAGGTGCGAAGCCCACGAAGGCGACCCGCCAGTGAGTGCCGGTGTGCCGATCAACAACATCGCGTTCGGTGCAGGCCAGGAACCGCGCGACATCGCTGAGGTCCTCCCCCGAGTAGTCCACGTCGATGACGACGGCATCGTCGACATCCACGCCGCCGGTCGGGCGCTCGGGAGTTCTCCGCACCCAGTCGACGGCCCGGTCGACAGGCAACACCGTCGGGTCGATCCTCACCAAAACACTCCGCGCCGCAGGCACCACATCGACCACCCCGACTGGCGGGTCGTCAGCCAGCCCCGCCGACACTGCGAGCACCTCATCCATCGATGCGCAGTCGACGAGCACCCCGCGGTCGCCAACCGTCCGAACGGTTCGACTCATGCGAACGCTCCGATCTCGATTCCAGCCGCGGCGAGCGCCCGGCGCACCGCCGTCGCCATCTCGACCGAGTCCGGGGTGTCACCGTGCACACACAGCGAATCGACCTCGACCTGCAGCATCCGACCGTCGATCGCCCGAACGGTGCCCTCACTCACCATGGCGACGGCTCGCTCGGCCACTTCGGATGTCCCGTGCAACACGGCACCCGGCAGCTTCCGCGGCACCAGGGCACCGTTGTGCTGGTAGGCCCGGTCGACGAACGCCTCGCGCACAAAAGGAAGGGAGTGACGCACCGCGGCACGTTCAGCCGCCGATCCGCCGAGGCCCATCAACGGCAGCCCTGGCGAGAATTCTGCGATCGCGCGCGCGACAGCATCCGCTCGCCGATCGTCGGAGACGATCTTGTTGTAGAGCGCTCCGTGTGGTTTCACGTAACGGATGCCCGTGCCTGCTTCGTGTGCCGCCTCGGCGAGCGCCGCCAGTTGTTCGGTCACCTCGTCGGTGAGCACAGCGGGCAGCACTTCGAGGTCGGCCCGGCCGAAGTGCGCCCGGTCGCGGTAGGAGACGTGTGCCCCGACGCTCACGTCGTTCTCCACCGCGAGGCGGCAGGAGGCGAGCATCGAGTCGGCGTCTCCGGCGTGGAACCCGCAGGCGATATTCGCGCTCGAGATGAGCCGAAACATCGCGGCGTCATCGGCGGTCGGGTGGCCATCCACCGTCTCGCCGAGGTCACTGTTGAGGTCAACGCGCACCCCCTCAGGCTAGCTGCCCGGTCGAACCCTCGAAAGGTAGGCTCGATCCATGGCATCACGCGAAACCGACAACCCCAGCATCAAACTGGCCCTCAGCGGTTTCCAGGCGGTGATCGAGGTTGACCGCTTCACCCCGGGCAGCTTCCAGCTCGTGGTCGACGGCACTCCGCAGTCACACGTGAACCTTGACGATCCGAGCCAGTTGTTTTTCGAGTACATCCAGCGCATCGGGCATGTCATCGACGAGTTTCGGGACCCTGGCAAGGCCATCACGGCCGTTCACCTGGGTGCCGGCGCACTGACGCTCCCCCGTTACGTTGAAGCCACCCGCCCGGGCAGCCGGCAGCAGGTCATCGAGATCGAGCAAGACCTCGTCGACTTCGTGCGCGAGCACCTGCCGTGGCCCAAGCGCTCGGCGATTCGCGTGCGCTATGGAGACGCCCGCGAGGTGCTCGGTCGCCTCCCCGGTGGACTGGCCGGAACCGTCGACCTCGTTGTGGTCGACATTTTCTCGGGAGCCCGCACGCCCGCCCACGTGACGAGCCTCGAGTTTTATCGCGCAGCATCCGCTCTTCTTGCACCAGACGGCGTGATCGTCGTCAACGTTGCCGATGGCCCCGGCCTGGCCTTCGCCCGCAGCCAGGTGGCGACGCTCGGTGCCGCAGTCGAGTCGGTCGCTGTTCTCGCCGAAACCCAGATTCTCAAGGGGCGCCGGTTCGGCAACCTCGTGCTCGTGGGGTCGAATGCTGAGCTGCCGATGGACTTCATTCCGCGGCTCCTGGCCGGCGGGCCGCACCCGGCGAAAGCGGTCGCGGGTGCCGAGCTCAGGCAGTTTGTCGCCGGGGCCCCGGTGATGACCGATGCGACGGCGATCCCGTCTCCGCCGCCGGCCAAGAGCATCTTCCAGGTGAAGTCCGGGAGCTGAGATGACCCGCCGCGTTCCGCACCTTCTTGTCGCGTCGCTCACGGCGGCCGCCCTCCTCGCGGGCTGCAGCGCAAGCGAACCACCAACGTCTGCGCCTTCCGGCTCGCCAGCCACCACCCCGGCGCCTGCTCCAATCGGCGAAGGCCCTGTCGCGCCGACCGGTGAGACGAAGGTGCTCGCGACCGGGCTTGACGCCCCGTGGTCGGTCCTCCCGGTTGGCGACAGCACCCTGATCAGCTACCGCGACACCGGGCAGATCATGGAACTCACGACCGCCGGCGATCTGCGTGAGGCAGCCGTCGTTCCGGAGGTCGACGCCGCAGGCGAGGGCGGACTGCTCGGCCTGGCCGCACGCGAGATCAGTGGAACGCGATGGGTGTACGCCTATCTCACGACGGCTGACGACAACCGCGTGATACGGATGTCACTGGGTGGCGAACTCGGTTCGCTCACCCTCGGCGCGGCGGAGGTTGTTCTGGAGGGGCTGGACAAGGCAAGCAACCACAACGGCGGCCGCATCGCCTTCGGCCCTGATGGCATGCTCTACATCACGGTCGGGGACGCCGGTGAGCCGAACCGTGCGCAGGACCCGGCCTCGCTCAACGGCAAGATCCTCCGGGTCACGCCAACCGGTGACGTACCGCAGGACAACCCGTTCGCATCGCCGGTGTACTCGCTGGGCCACCGCAACCCGCAGGGCATTGCGTGGACGGAGGACGGCCGGATGTGGGCGAGCGAGTTCGGGCAGAACACCTGGGACGAGCTCAACATCATCGAACCGGGGAAGAACTACGGCTGGCCGATCGTTGAAGGACACGGCGGAAACGCTGACTACGTCGATCCCGCGTTCCAGTGGTCGACGAGCGACGCGAGCCCGAGCGGACTCACCGTCGTCGACAACACCCTGTTTATGGCCGCGCTCCGAGGCGAGAGGCTCTGGTCGATCCTCGACGGTGTCCACGTGCCCGAGGGAAGTGTCGGACTCGAGGGCGTCATTTCGGCGAACCCGTTCTTCGACGGCGAGTTCGGGCGCATCCGCGATGTGGTTCCTGGCCCGAACGGCTCGCTCTGGATGATCACGAACAATACAGACGGTCGTGGAAATCCGACGCCGGATGACGACAGGCTGGTTGAGGTCACCCTCTCCCCGCTCGTCGAGGGTTAAAGTCGAACGTAGCCCCGGGGAAATCGGCGACACCGGGCAGAGCACCACCCTTGGAGTACACCCTGAGCATCATTCTTGGCTACGACGCCAAAACATTGCGCGAAAAAGTAGACCTCAAGGCCGTGGGCGAGCGCCTCGAGGAACTCGGCGATATGCGCAGCCTCAGCGCGCTCTGCGAAAAGGCCTGGCTGCTCAAAGTGGCCGGGCAACTCGACGATGCACTCGACGTGGCGAACCAGTGCGTGCGTTTGGCACGCTTCACCGGTGACCGCAAAGGATTGATGCAACCACGGATGCTTCGAGCCCAGGTTTTGCAATTCCGTGGCGCTTATGAGGAAGCAATTCACGAACTGTCTTCCCTCATCGACGAAGCGCACACCCACGAGTGGAAGCTGCACGAGGCGCTCGCGCTGCAGCACCGCGGCAAGGTGTACTTCGACCAGCGCGAGTTCACCGCCGCTCTCACCGACTTCAGAGCCGCCGTGTCTTTGCGGACCGAGCTGGGAGCATCCGAGGATCAGATTGAATCGGCTCTCATCGCGGTGGCGGTGACCGAATCGTTCGTTGGCAACCGCGTCTGAGCCGGGAATGTCGGAGGCGGAAGCTAACGTGATGGCATGTCAGATTTGGTGAAGGTTCGGCTCTGGGCCGATTCTCTAATCAGGTTGCATCTCGACCCGGCCGTGTGGTCATTCGGGTTCGACAATGCCAAGCGCCGTGCCGGGCTCTGCAATTTCAACACGCACCGCATCACCGTGTCGCGCTACCTTGCCGCGCGCTATGACGACGATGACGTCCATCAAATCCTCCTCCACGAAGTCGCGCACGCACTCGCCGGGCCTCGCGCCGGGCACGGTCCCAGTTGGGATCGCGTGGCGAAAGAGCTCGGCTATGTCGGCTCGCGGCTGCACCACGGTGAAACGGCCGACGAGCTCGCGCCGTGGGTCGGTGCCTGCCCCAATGGGCACACGCTGTACCGCTACCGCAAGCCGCGGCACGTGACAAGCTGCGGCGTGTGTTCGCGTCGTTTCGACGACCGGT
Organism: Okibacterium sp. HSC-33S16; assembly: GCF_024171565.1. GTDB lineage: Bacteria > Actinomycetota > Actinomycetes > Actinomycetales > Microbacteriaceae > Mycetocola_A. The sequence continues at coordinate 16,278 of NZ_JALJZZ010000001.1, read as the reverse complement.
TCACCATCAGCTGGCAGCACCGCGAGATCACGCCGTCGATGCGGCGCCGCGCGGCCGCGCCCGGACTGTGACCCGCTGGGTTGCGCTGCTTCGCGGCGTGAACGTCGGGGGCGTCACCGTGAAGTCAGCGCAACTCGCCGAGGTGTTTCGGGGGTTAGAGCTCGATGACGTCAGGACCGTGCTCGCTTCGGGCAATGTGCTCTTCAGCACAGGAGAGAACGACGTGTCGGCACTCACGAGCCGCATCGAGTCGGCGCTGAGCGACACGTTCGGCTACGCCGCCCGGGTGGTTCTCGTAAAACAGTCGACGCTTGCTGCGGTGGTCGCCGCATACCCATTCCCTGAGGTCGACGACACGCAGCCGTACGTCGTCTTCGCGTCAGACCCGGCACTGTTGCACGATCTCGGTGAGGGCGCCTACTCAAACGACGACGTCGAGCGGGTCGTGCGCGGCGACGGTGTTCTCTATTGGGAGGTGCGGCGTGGCATGTCGACCGACAGCCCGTTCGCGAAACGCACAACCAGGCAGAAAGGTCCTGCGGTCACGACCACCCGCAACCTGCGGACCTTGCGCAAGCTGCTCTGAGCTCGTTGCCGCAGGAGGGGCAGACGGCGACTCAGTACCATGGAGGTATGCCCTCCCCCGCGCAGGAATCCCCTGCTTTCGGCGAATCCGCCGTGCCTCAGAACGCTCAGGCCTCGCACCCTCACTCCGGCGTCGCACAGAACCCCACGGGCCAGTGGCTGGTCACCGACGGGACGCGATGGTGGTTTGACACCAGCTCGCTGGCGCTGGACTTCGCGTACACCGGCCCAGTAAGCGCCAGCGGCGGGACGGCGGACGGCAACAGCGAAACGCTGCAGGGCCCCGAGGACCTCTCGGCCTGGCTGGCGACCCGGTTGCCGAGCGTGAGCGCGACCGACCGGGACCTGCAGGACGCGCTGATGTTGCGTGGCTCGATCACCCGGCTCGCCCTCGCGGCGAGCGCCGGCAGCGCGCCTGACGCGCACGATATCGACCTGCTCAACCTCTATGCGGCTACGCCCGACATTCCGCCGCGGCTCGCCGGTGGCACCGTTCAGGCCGGCCGCACCGAACCTCGAGCCGGGCAGGCGCTCTCAACGATCGCACGCGACGCGGTCGCTCTGTTCTCCGGCGAGACGCTCGGTCGCATCCGCGAATGCGACGCCGACGATTGCGCCCTGATTTACCTCGACACCTCGCGCGCCGGGAACCGCCGGTGGTGCTCCATGCAGCGCTGCGGCAACCGGCACAAGGTGCGCGCGCACCGGGCACGCGCCACAGCTACTCGGTAATCGTCACCGAGCGGTCGAACGCGACGTAGCCCGAGAAGTCCTTTCCGACGCGGTCAAATGCGGTCGGGTACGGGTCGGGGTAGCTCCACGCCAGGTCTTTCTGCTCGCTGCCGTCGACCGTGACGTTCCAGTACTGGCACGCGCCCTTCCACGGGCAGGTGTACGGCGTTGGACTCTTCGAGAACTTCTCCTCCGAGATACTCGACGGCGGGAAGTACCAGTTGCCCTCGATCTTGACGAGATCTTCGGTCGGTGAATCGGCAATGACGGTGTCGCGATAGGTAGCCTTCATGCGCCCGACACTACGCCCGGCCCGCGAAGGCACCGGTGCCTTGCGTGCGAGTTCGCAGTGAGCTAACAGGGTTCCCGGAGGAACCGGCCGACTCAGACGAGCCGCAGCACCGTCACGTCGGTCGACGAGTCGACCTGGGCCGCAGCAACGACCCGGTCACGCTCACCCCGGGCAAGGAGTTCCTGTCCGCTGACCGATGCGGTGAAGAGGTGGCCCACCGCGTTGCGGAGCGACTCGTACGCGGCGCAGGCCACGGCCGCTTCGGGCGAGGTGAAGTCGATGCCCAGAGCGACGAGCGCATCGATGACGGCCCCGGCCGCGAGCACGTCAGTGCTCGAGAACCCGCCGCCGCGACCGGCCGCGACAATCGCGATCGACACCCGACGCCCGCGCCCGACTTGCTGGTCGAGCACCCACTGGGCGACGGCACGACGGTTGACGAGTCCGGCACGTACCGCGGTCGCTCCGGAGTCCAACGCGTCGAGTACGGCATCGGTGTCGCTGACGCCAAGCGCGTCCACCCACACGACAATGTCTGCAGCGCCCACTCGAGTGAGGCCATCGAGACCGACGTCAAACCGCACCTGATATTTCGATTGGGCGGTCGCGGTCGTTTCACGCTGAAGTTCGGGCATGATGCAAGGGTAGGCGGAGCATCCGTTCGATGAAAAAACTGTTACGCCGTCTAACGTCGCGGTTCGGGCCACGTGCGGTCATCGGCACTGGGGCGTTGCATGGCCTGACGGATCAGCTCGAAGTCGTGGCGCGAAATTTCGATCAGCCCACGGCGCAACTGGTAGCCCCACTGCTGTGGTGCGTCGCGGGTGAAGTCGAGCATGCCGAGCATCGACCGAATCGGCGCGGACTCGGCATCGCGCTCATACTCAACGCGTCGACGCCACGGCCGACGATCGAGCGACACCGCCTGGTACGGCATGCCCGCCGCGATGCGCCCAATCGCCGTGAACTCGCGAATCGTCTCGCCGTCGGGATAGTCGGTCTTCGGCGAGTAATAGACGAGCCCGTCGGCTTCGCCCATCGCGTCGAGCCCGCCCCGTTGGCCGTGGTTCACTTGCGCGATTCCGAGGTCGACGGCGTTCCGTACGTGGTCGCGCGACGCAACGGCCAGCCAGTATCGAATCGCCATCCTCCCTGTTTAGCGCATCGCAGCGCTCTCGGAGCGTTCTCCCTGCCGCCGGGAAAGAAGTAGGGCCAGACTGGGCACATGCGTGTGCAACTGAAGCTCATTCTCGACTGCGAACCCGACGATGCCTGGCGGGCCCTGCGCTCCCCGGCTGTGCTCCAGGAGTTGTACGGGCCGCTGCTGCAACTTGCTCCCGACTCTCCGATGCCCACGCTGTGGGAGCCCGGTGCCATGAACGTCACCATGAAGGGTGCCGGTGTCGTTCCGGTTGGCCGCCAGTTGATCGATCTTGATTTTGATCTGAAGCGGATGCCTGGGGTACGGATTCTTGTCGACAGCGGTCGGCCGCTCAGCGGCCCCTTGTCGCTCCTCGACAGCTGGCACCATCGCATGGCTGTTGCGCCAGCGGCAGGAGCCGAGGGGAAAACCCTCTACCGGGACCGACTCGATGTCACGGGTCCCGCGGCGCTTCCGCTCTGGATGCCGTTGTGGACGATGTGGCAATGGCGCGGGCTGCGGCTCGCGCAGATGGCGCCGAACTGGGCCTTCGAACCAGTGCCCGCAGCTGAGCCGGGCGAGCCGGGCGAGCCGACCGACGACGCGTCGAACGCAGAAACCCCCGCCGCGCACTGAGCGAGCGCGAAGCGGGGGTTCCGTTCAACGGTGTGAGCTAGTCCGACGCAACCTTCGCCCGCCACGCCTCGGTCTCGAAGACCTCGGGGTTCAGCACCGAGTCGGGGCGCCCACCATCGGCGATCGCGATGATGGCGTCGAGAGCCGCGGTCGACACCGCGTCGGTGAACTGATCGGTCCAACCGAGGGCGTGCGGGCTCAGCAGCACGTTGTCGAGCCCGAGGATCGGATCGTTCGGGGTGAGCGGTTCGGGGTCGAAGACGTCGAGCCCGGCACCCGCGATGCGCCCGTCGAGCAGGGCGTCACGAAGCGCGTCGGTGTCGACGAGTTTGCCGCGCCCCACGTTGACGAGGAACGCCGAGCGCTTCATCCGCGCAAGAGCCGCCTCGTCGATCATTCCCGTCGTCTCCGGTGTGAGAGCCGCGGTCAGCAACACCACATCGGAGCGCTCAAGCAGTTCCTCGAACGAGACGAGGCTGACGCCGAGCTCGTCGGCCGCCGCGCTCTTTCCGCTGCGGTTGGTGCCGAGGATCGTCATGTCGAAGTTCTGCATCAGTCGAGCGACATCCGCCCCGACGCTACCGAACCCGACAATGCCGAGGGTACGGCCCTCGAGCCCGACGCCGCGGAAGTGCTCGCGGTCACTCCACCGTGACTCGCGCACCATTCGGTCCTTCGGAACGACATGATGTGTCAGCCCGAGGATCATGGTGACGGCAGCCGTGGAGAGCGTGCGCCGGATGGCGGTCGGCGTGTTCGTGACGACCACCCCGGCGCGGGTGCACGCGTCGAGATCGATGGTCTCGTAGCCGGCGCCGAACCGCGCAATGTGTCGAAGTCGCGGCGTCCGGTCCACAGTTTCCGCATCGAAGTACGTGTGACCCATCACGAGAACAGCGTCGACGTCGTCGAAGTACTCCGGCGGAAGCACCGGCGCGTCGCCCGGGAGCACCGACCAGTCGATGCCCCGCTCGACCAGCCGGTCGAATCCCAGGTCGCCGTGCACCGATGAGCCGTCGGGCCGCACGACATCAGCGGTGACGGCCACGCGGTACGCGCTCGCCCTAGTACCCTTCGGGTTCGTTGTCGCCATCTCGTCCTCCGTCAGCGCGGCGCCGGTCACGCGGTGGCCAGCTTCTGTGCGGTGATGGGCTTACGTACGAGGACCGTGTAGGCCACGGCGGCGAGCGACGCGATGATGCCGCCGATGACGAATGACGGGGTGTATGAGCCGGTGGCGTCGTAGATCACACCGGTGACCAGCGGCGCGAATGCTCCACCGAAGTAGCCACCGAAGTTCTGGATGGCACCGACCGACGCGATCTGGCTGCGCGGCACGATGTCGCCGGGCATAGCCCAGGCCGCTGCCTGCATGGTGGCCACGAAGCCCAGGGCAACCGTCATGACGGCAATGGCGAGAGGAAGCGTTGGCAGGAACGGGATGAGCACAACCAGGATTCCGGCCACGATCGCGGCTACCGACATGACGTAGCGCTTGGCGGTCAGCGCATCGCGACCCGAACGCTTGGTGTAGCGGGTCATCACCCAACCGCCCGTGATTCCGAGAATGGCGGCACCGAGATAAGGAATCGCTGCCAGGATGCCTGTGCCCGCGATGGTCACACCATGCGCGTCCTGCAGGTACAGCGGGAGGAAGACGATGAAGATGTTCCAGATCCAGATGACACAGAAGAACCCAGCCATCATGCCCCACACCTGGCGGTGGCGGAAGAGGCTGATCCACGAGGCCTTGGTGCTGCCGGCGGCTTCGATGTCGCGCTCCGACTTGATGTGCGCGAACTCTTCTTCAGACACCCGGCGGTGGTCCTCAGGCATCCGGTAGAAGAGGTAGAACGCCACGGCGAGAACGAGTCCCACTGCGCCGAGGAAGAAGAAGATCGACTGCCAGCCGAACGTGATGAGGAAGAAGGTCAGGATCGGCGGGGCGATAGCCGGTCCCCACTTCGAGCCGCTGTCCCAGATCGCCGTCGCCTGTCCACGCTCTGAGCGTGGGAACCAGTCGGCGGTGAGCTTGGCCGATGCGGGACCGTTCGGGGCTTCCATCAGTCCGAGCAACGCGCGGAACGTGATGAAGTGCCAGAGCTTGGTGCCGAACGCCATCAGCGCGGTTGCGATGCTCCAGCCGGCGATCGCGATGAAGTACATGCGGCGAGCGCCGAGCTTGTCGACGAGGAACCCGGCCGGGAGCTGGCAGAACGCGTACGTCCAGGAGAACACGGTTCCGAGCAGGCCGATATCGGTGCGGGTGAGGCCCAGGTCGGCGATGAGCTCCGGTGCGGCGATGGAGATCGCACTGCGGTCCATGTAGTTGAGAATGCCCGCGAAGAGGGCCCAACCGAGGATCCACCAGCGCAGGTTTTTCATCGTGCGCCGAACCGGCGTCGGGGCGGGCTTGGGTGCTGTGGTTGTCAAAACGCTTACTCCTTTGTAAAACGGTTCCGGCCGGAAGGATCTCCAGCGGGGTCCATACGATCGTCGATCCTATATTGTCTTTTATCGCTTGGCGAGTGGATGAGCGAAAAATCTTGACAGCCGAAAAAGCGGCGGGCAGGCAGGCGCTCTCGGCGACCTGCCAGACGTCACCACGTGACATCCGCTAGACTGGAAACACTTGCGGGCCCAGTTACGTGCCCCTTGCGTCGTAGAACGCTTCCTCTCTCCCCGACACTCTTCGAGAGTTCGGGTCGATGACTCTTCATACGGCGAACGGATGTGGCCACTGCCACCTTCGCCATTTACTCCCGCTCCAGCCGGTTTCGCCTGTCGAGATCCAGTACGGGAGACTGTGCCCCGAAAGGCATTTCTTTGTCAGAAACTGTTCCAGACACCACTTTCGCTGAACTCGGCGTTCCTGCAGCTCTCGTCTCGGCTCTCGCCGCAGACGGCAAGACGCTCGCCTTCCCGATCCAGGTCGACACGCTCCCCGACACCCTCGGTGGACGCGACGTTCTCGGCCGCGGAAAGACCGGCTCGGGCAAGACGCTTGCGTTCAGCATTCCGATGGTCGCTCGACTCGGCGGCAAGCTCGCCGGTGGAAAGCGCCGCCCCGGCCGTCCGCTCGGACTGGTGCTCGCACCGACCCGCGAGCTGGCGACCCAGATCTCTGCCGTGCTCAACCCACTCGCAGCGGCCTACGGGCTCAACACCACCACGATCTTCGGTGGCGTCAACCAGACCCGCCAGGTCACCGCGCTCAAGGCTGGCGTCGACATCGTCGTAGCCTGCCCCGGCCGCCTCGAGGACCTGATGAAGCAGGGCTTCGTCAACCTCGACGCCGTTGAGATCACCGTGCTCGATGAGGCCGACCACATGGCCGACCTCGGCTTCCTGCCGGTCGTCACCCGCATCCTCGACAAGACGCCGTCCAACGGACAGCGCCTGTTGTTCTCCGCAACGCTCGACAATGGTGTGGACAAGCTCGTGCGCCGCTTCCTGCACAACGAGGTTCTGCACTCCGTCGACGAGGCCACCAGCCACGTCTCCGCGATGACCCACCACGTGTTCGAGGTCTCGGGCGCCGACTCCAAGAAGGAGCTCATCGAGACGCTCGCATCGGGAACCGGTCGCCGGATCCTCTTCATGCGCACCAAGCACCACGCGAAGAAGCTCGCCAAGCAGCTCACCGACTCGGGTATCCCCGCCGTCGACTTGCACGGAAACCTCTCGCAGCCGCAGCGCGACCGCAACCTCGCCGCGTTCAGCGACGGATCGGCCCGCGTTCTCGTGGCAACGGATGTCGCGGCTCGCGGCGTGCACGTCGATGACGTTGAACTCGTCATCCACGTTGACCCGCCCATGGAGCACAAGGCGTACCTGCACCGCTCGGGCCGCACGGCTCGCGCCGGCAGCGCCGGAGACGTGGTCACCATCTGCCTTCCGACCCAGAAGAAGGACCTCGCCGTCCTGCTCCGGAAGGCCGAGATCAAGGTGACCCCGATCGCCGTGACACCCAAGAGCCCCGAAGTCACCGCTCTCGTCGGTGAGGTTGCCGCATACGTCAAGCCGGTCCCCCGCGTCGTCCAGGCGCAAGGCGGTGGACGCTCACAGGGCGCCAACGCCCAGCGCAAGCGCACCGCACGGTCGGGCCAGGGCGGCAGCGGACGGACTCGCTCGGGTGCCGGATCGCGCGACTACTCGACGTCGTCGGCCGGAACGACCGGTCGCCGTCACGAAGGTGCGGCATCGGGCCGCCCGGCTCAGGCTCGGCCTGACCGCGCCGCGCGCCCCGAGCGTTCATCTCGCCCGGCCGCCTCGGGCGGACAGCGCACGCACCGCCGCGTTTCCAGCGGAAGCTAAGCACTCCCACGCTCGACAAACACCGGTCGCCTCACTCCTTTTCCCGGAGCGGCGGCCGGTGTTTTTCGTGAGCGCGAGGGAACACTCGGACGCTCCGTCAAATCGGCTCAAGGATTTCTCAGAGTCAAAACCACGGGGTATGGTCACGGTATGAGCAACGAAGCCTCCATCACTCCCACCCGTGAAGTCATTGTCCGCCCGGTCCGCGATGTCGATGCGGAGTCACTCGGTCGCGTTCACGCCCAGTGCTGGCATGAAGCGTACGACGAGCTCATCTCCAAGGCAGCGCTTGAGCGCCTCTCGCCGCGGCGGATGGCTGAGCTCTGGACGCACTGGATGAATCAGGGTCCCGAGTACATGCAGTTCGCGGCCGTGCTCGAGGGCGAGATTATCGGTTTTGCCGGATCGGGCCCCGCTCGTGACGAGGATGCTCCGCGAGAGCGAGAGCTGTACTTCATCAACATGCTCGCCGAGTTCCGCAGCACCGGCACCGGCCAGAAACTGTTCGACGCCGCGATTGGCGATGGACCCGCTTACCTTTGGGTCTCATCGGCGAACGGTCGAGCGCGCCACTTCTACGAGAAGAACGGCTTCGTCGCCGACGGTGCCGAGCACACCGAGCCGTTCCTCGGCGAAGAGATCCACGAAGTTCGGTACGTGCGATAGCGAGACGCCCGCGAACTCATCGCGCACGCTGAACTGCGCAACTCCTACCGCAGTCGACCGACCGATGCGAGCGCCAGGCGAAGCAGGGTGCCGCGCCCGCCTTCCATCTCGTCACTGACGGCATCCGATTGCGCTTCTTCAGGCGTCATCCAGGTGATCTCGAGTGCGTCCTGACGCGGCTCACACGTGCCGGTCACCGGCACAACGTAGGCGAGCGCGACCGCGTGCTGGCGGTCATCGGTGTACGGCGAGATGCCGGGCATCGGAAAGTATTCGGCGACGTGGAACGGAGTCGGCGACGCCGGCAGCAGCGGGAACGCCATGGGTCCGAGGTCCTTCTCCAGGTGCCGGAACAACGCGTCGCGCAGTGTCTCACCAAACATGACCCGACCGGAGACCAGGGTCCTGGTCATCTGCCCGGTTGGTGTCGCCCGCAGCAGAACGCCGACCTCGGTGACGATACCGAGCCCGTCGACCCGCACCGGAACAGCTTCAACGTAGAGCAGTGGAAGCCGCTGGCGCACCTCGGCGAGTTCGATGTCGCTGAGCCAGCCCGGAGTGGGATTCGACGACGGTTCCTGCGGCTGGTCTGGGTCGGGAGTGCGAACGCTCATGGTCCATTCTTACCAGCGTTCACATCTGTAGGCTTGACCGAAGGCCCCAATCAGAGAGAACAGCCGCATGACGAACCCCACGATTGACCGCGATGCCGTTCTGTGGTCGGCCGCCGAGGAAGACCACGACGACCGGTCACTACTCCTGGTCCTGCACGGTTACGGTTCGAATGAAGCCGACCTGTTCAGTCTCGCGCCCTACCTGCCGCTCGAACCGGTCATCGCGTCATTACGTGCGCCGCTGGATGCGCCCTGGCCTGTTGAGGGTTTCTCCTGGTACCCCATCGACGCGCCCGGCAAGCCCGACGAGGCGGGAGTGGATGGAGCCGCCCAGGCTGTGCTCGCCTGGCTCGACGCGTTACCGAACCAGCCAGCAACGATCGGAGTTCTCGGCTTCTCGCAGGGTGGAGCCATGGCCATGCAGTTGATCCGCCACGCCCCCGAGCGGTTCGCTTACGCCGTGAACCTCTCCGGTTACGTGTCGCCCGGTGTCCTCGAGGGCGACGCTGTCCTCGCCGAACGCCGCCCACCGGTGTTCTGGGGGCGCGGAACTCATGACCAGGTCATCCCGGCGTCCGCCGTTGCGCGCACCGTCGAGTGGCTTCCCGAACACTCCACGCTGGCCGGTCGCATCTATGAAGGGCTCGACCACTCGATTTCGCAGCAGGAGCTCGCCGACATCCGAGCGTTCATCGAACGACAGTTGTAAACCCATCACCCAAAAATTCCAGAAAAGCGGATGCTGTCAGTGGCGTCATGCAGGATGGAAACGTGCGTGATGTCCTCGAGCGGTTCTCCCCCGCCACCCGTGAGTGGTTCAGTGGGGCGTTCGCCGCACCTACCAGTGCACAATCCGGCGCCTGGGACGCCATCTCGCGCGGGTCACATGCGCTCGTCGTAGCGCCAACCGGTTCCGGTAAGACCCTCTCTGCGTTCCTCTGGTCGCTCGACCGGTTGATGAGCGAACCGCGCACCGATGACACGGCGACCCGTGTGTTGTATATTTCCCCACTCAAGGCGCTGGGCGTCGACGTCGAGCGCAACCTGCGCGCCCCGCTGACTGGCATCACCCAAACCGCGATCAGACTCGGTGCCGAGCCGCCGCACGTCTCGGTCGGCGTGCGCTCTGGTGACACTCCGGCCGCCGACCGCCGTCTGCTCGCGAAGAACCCGCCCGACATCCTCATCACGACGCCCGAGTCGCTGTTCCTCATGCTCACATCGGCAGCCCGCGAAACCCTGCGTTCGGTCGAGACCGTGATCATCGATGAGGTCCACGCCGTCGCAGCCACCAAGCGCGGTGCCCACCTCGCTCTGTCCCTCGAACGGCTCGACGCGCTCCTCACCAAGCCCGCCCAGCGGATCGGCCTCTCAGCAACCGTGCGCCCTTGTGAAGAAGTCGCACGCTTCCTGGGGGGCTCCTCCCTCGTCGAAATTGTCGCCCCGCCGGCCTCCAAGCGCTTCGACCTCGGCGTCATCGTCCCCGTCGACGACATGACCGACCTCGCCTCAAACGCTCCATTCGTCCCCGAAGGGTCCACGTCAGGCGCCCTCGACGGCGAGCGCACCGGGTCCATCTGGCCCCACGTCGAAGAAGCCATCGTCGATCGCATCCTCGAGCATCGATCCACCATCGTTTTTGCGAACTCGAGGCGCCTGGCCGAGCGCCTCACGGCGCGGTTCAACGAGATTTACGAGGCGCGGCTCGACGCTGAGGTCCTCGCCACCGAACCCGAGCTGGCCGGCACGGCGGTCGCTGCAGCCACCGGCACGGCGACCCGACCACCCGCTGCGCTGATGGGTGGAAGCGGGCAGACGCAGGGTTCTTCCGACGACGGTCCTCAACTCGCTCGCGCCCACCACGGCTCGGTGTCAAAAGAGCAGCGTGCCTTCATCGAAGATGACCTCAAGTCAGGTCGACTGCGCTGTGTCGTTGCGACCTCCAGCCTCGAGCTCGGAATCGACATGGGCGAAGTCGACCTCGTCGTGCAGGTCGAATCGCCGCCCTCCGTCGCCAGCGGACTCCAGCGCGTCGGCCGAGCCGGGCACCAGGTTGGCGAGATTTCTCGCGGAGTCCTCTTCCCCAAACATCGATCCGACCTCGTCAACTCGGCGGTCGCCGCCGAACGCATGGTGGCCGGACAGATCGAGTCCCTCTCCGTTCCCACCAACCCGCTCGACATTCTCGCCCAGCAAACCGTCGCGGCCACCGCTCTCGAGCCAATCGGCGTCGAGGAGTGGTACGAACAGGTCAAACGCAGCGCCCCGTTCTCCCGGCTCCCCCGCTCCGCATACGAGGCGACTCTCGATCTACTGGCCGGTCGATACCCGAGCGACGAGTTTGCGGAGCTTCGCCCGCGCATCGTCTGGGACCGTGACGCCGGTACCCTCACCGGCCGCCCCGGCGCCCAGCGCCTCGCTGTCACGAGCGGCGGAACCATCCCCGACCGCGGCCTCTTCGCCGTCTACATGGTGTCCGGTGACGCCACTCCCGGCTCCCGCGTCGGCGAACTCGACGAAGAGATGGTCTACGAGTCGCGCGTCGGCGATGTCTTCGCGCTCGGAGCCACCAGTTGGAAGATTCAGGAGATCACCCACGACCGCGTCCTCGTCACCCCGGCGTTCGGCCAACCCGGCCGCCTGCCGTTCTGGAAAGGCGACAGCCTCGGCCGCCCCGCCGAACTCGGCGAAGCGGTCGGAGCATTCCGTCGCGAGATCGATACAGCAAGCGAAGCGGATGCCACGGCCCGGCTTGCCAGCGCCGGTCTCGATGCGCGCGCAGCCACCAACCTTGTGGCCTACCTGACCGAGCAACGCACGGCGACCGGGCACATTCCCTCCGACAAGACGCTCGTCGTTGAACGCACGCGAGACGAACTCGGCGACTGGCGAGTCATCCTTCATTCCCCATACGGAATGCAAGTGCATGCGCCGTGGGCCCTCGCTGTCAGTGCACGGGTGCAGGAGCGGTTCGGCATCGACGGCGCCTCGGTGGCCAGCGACGACGGCATCATCGTTCGCATCCCCGACACCGAGACAGAACCACCGGGCGCGGAACTCTTCGTCTTCGACGCGGCCGAGCTCGAGGCACTCGTCACCGAGCAGGTGGGTGGCTCCGCTCTCTTCGCCTCCCGCTTCCGCGAGTGTGCCGCGCGAGCCCTCCTCCTGCCCAACTACTCGCCCGGCAAACGGGCACCGCTGTGGCAGCAACGACAGCGCTCGGCCCAACTGCTCGACGTCGCCCGCAAGTACCCGTCGTTTCCGATCATCCTCGAGACGGTGCGCGAGTGCCTGCAAGACGCATACGACCTGCCCGCACTCCTCGCCATCACGAAGAAGCTCGCCAGCCGAGCGATCCGCATCGTCGAGACCACAACTGACCTGCCTTCGCCGTTCGCCAAGTCGCTGCTCTTTGGTTACGTCGGTGCCTTCATGTACGAGGGCGACAGCCCGATCGCCGAGCGCAAAGCAGCAGCACTGACCCTCGACAGCGGGCTCCTCGCCGAACTGCTCGGCCAGGTCGAACTGCGCGAGCTTCTCGATCCGGGTGTCATCGCGCGCACCGAGTCAGAGCTCCAGCGCCTCGCCGAGTCGCGTCACGCCAAAGGCCTCGAGGGGGTCGCTGACCTCCTGCGGATGCTGGGCCCGCTCACCGCCGAGGAGGTCGCTGCCCGGCTCGAGTTTGCGCCGCCCGCTCCGACCAGCACCGAGTTCAGGGAAACGGCAGATGCCACAGCTCTCGCCGAGACCGCCGACCCTACCAGCCCCGAGCCGGCCACCACGGTTACCACCACTCGCGTTCCCACTGCCGAAGAGGTTGCCGTCGCCGCACAACACCTCGCCGACCTCGTAAGCGCGAAACGTGCCATTGCTGTGTCTTTCGCGGGGACCAACTGGTGGGCCGCGATAGAAGACTCCGCGCGACTCCGGGACGCACTCGGCGTCCCGCTGCCGATCGGCGTCCCGCTCGCGTTTATCGAACCGGTCGCCGACCCAGTGGGCGACCTGGTCGCCCGATATGCGCGCACACACGGCCCCTTCACCACACAGCAGGTCGCCGACCGGTTCGGACTCGGCAGTGCCGTCGCCTCACACACCCTCGTCCGATTGGCGGACGCACGCCGCATCGTCCGCGGGGAGTTCCTCGCAACCGGTCGTGAGACCGTGGGTGACAATACCGAATGGTGCGACAGTGAAGTCCTCCGTCGGCTGCGTGTGCGCTCCCTCGCCGCACTGCGGCACGAGGTCGAGCCGGTGGAACAGTCCGCGTTCGCCCGGTTCCTCCCCGTATGGCAGCACATCGGCGGACGCCTTCGTGGAGTGGATGGTGTGGCAACCGTCATCGATCAACTCGCGGGTGTCGCCCTCCCGGCCTCGGCATGGGAGTCCCTCGTCCTTCCACAACGCGTGTCCGACTACTCCCCGGCGATGCTCGACGAGCTCACCGCTACCGGAGAAGTGGTCTGGGCCGGAGCAGGCTCACTTCCTGGCAACGACGGATGGGTCAGCCTGCACCTCGCAGAAGCCGCATCCCTGACGTTGCCCGTCCCCGTCGACGCCGAACCCGATGAGCTCCAGCGCGAGGTGCTGCTCGCACTCGGTGGTGGCGGCGCCTATTTCTTCCCGCAGCTGGCCGAGGCTACTGGAGCACGCGACGATGCTTCCCTTGTCACTGCGTTGTGGGAACTCGTCTGGGCTGGGCTCATCACGAACGACACGTTCGCGCCCTTGCGCACACTGACGGGTCACGGGAAGGGTGCGCACCGCACGACTCGTGCCGTTCCCCGAGCCCGAATGTATCGAGGACGCCCGCTGCGCCCGGCGACGATGGCGACCCGGGTGGGAGCCCCCATACTCGGAGGTCGTTGGTCCATCCTGCCGCTGGCCGAGCAAGACGCCACCATCCGCGGTGCGGCCACGGCGGAGATCCTGCTTGAGCGCTATGGCGTCGTCACTCGTGGATCGGTGATGACCGAGGGCGTCCCCGGTGGGTTCGCCCTGACGTACCGCGTGCTGAGCGGATTTGAAGACTCCGGTCGTGCTCGCCGTGGCTATTTCATCGACGGGCTGGGTGCCGCTCAGTTCTCCCTCGCGGGCACCGTCGACCGGCTCCGGGCATTCACTCGCGCCGATGATGACGAGCCTAAGGACCCCGTCGACGTGGTCACGCTCGCTGCGAGCGACCCGGCCAATCCCTATGGCGCCGCCCTCCCATGGCCAGCCCTTGAGACGGCGGGCACCAAACATCGCCCGGGCCGTAAGGCAGGTGGTCTGGTCACGCTCGTCGACGGTGAGCTCGTCCTGTACTTCGAGCGAGGCGGTAAGACCCTGCTCAACTTCAGTGATGATGATGGCAAGCTAGCTGCTGCTGCCGCGTCTGTCGGTACCCTTGTGAGACAAGGCGCGATCGACAAGCTTGCTGTAGAGAAGGTGAACGGCGAGTTCCTACTGGGCACTCCCGTGGCGGCGGCGCTTCGCGAAGCTGGCTTCAGCGAGACACCGCGCGGATTGCGGATGCGGCATGCCTGAGGGCGATACCGTCTACCGGGCAGCGGTTCACCTGGATCAGGCACTGAACGGAGCAACGCTCACCGGCTGGGATCTTCGAGTACCGGCGTACGCAACGTCGGATCTCACGGGTGAACGCATCGATGAGGTGGTGAGCCGGGGCAAGCACCTGCTTCATCGCATTGGGGACTACACCCTACACAGTCACCTCAAGATGGAAGGATCATGGCACCTGTACCGTCCCGGGTCGCCATGGAAGCGCCCTGCCTTCCAAGCGCGAGCGGTACTCACGACGAGCGATTGGGTGAGCGTCGGTTTCGATCTTGGGGTGGTCGAGCTCATTGCTCGCGCCGATGAAGACTCTGTAGTTGGCCACCTCGGCCCCGACCTCCTCGGTGCCGATTGGGACGTCAACGAGGCAATCGCACGGTTGAGCGCGGACCCCGCGGTTCCGTCAGCGGTGGCGCTCCTCGACCAGCGGAACCTCGCAGGCTTGGGCAATGTGTACGCGAACGAATTGTGCTTCCTTCGTGGCGTATTGCCTACTCGACCCATCGGTGAGACCGATATCCCCGCAATGGTTGCGCTGGCGTATCGACTTATCATGGCCAACCGAGACCGAACCGAGCGCACAACGACCGGTGACACACGACCGGGACGCCAGGTCTGGGTATACGGCCGCGGCGGTAAGCCCTGTCGCCGTTGCGGCACCAGGATTCGTTCAGGTTCAATCGGCAGCGACCCGACTCGGCTGCGGGACAGCTACTGGTGCCCGCGGTGTCAGACTTGACGACTTAGACGCTGTCGACTTTGGCGACGAAACCGTCGAGCCGGCTCTTCAGTCCAGCGATCTTAGTTGCGACAACGACCGAGGGGTCAGGCTGAATCTCCGAAACGGGCGGTTCGACGCGAACATGTGCGGAGCAGTTCAGCCCAGCACAAAGATAGGTGCCAATAGTGTTGCCGTTGCGCCCGGCGTCTCCCGAGCGGGGAGCGACGAAGAGCGCGACATTGTCTGCTGGCTGCGGTGTTTGGCAGAGTGAGCACATCTGAAAGCGAGCGCGTGTGGACTGGTCTGCGCGGCGGAGAACGATTCCGACCGGCTCGTCGCCACGCCATGTAACGAGGTACGCACGCTGTGGAGCTTTCGGATCCTGCCAACCGAGGTAATCACGGCGCTCCCAGTCGAGATGCTCGAGCCCGACGGGAACCATGATGCGGAATGCTTCACCCTTCGAGCAGTTCATGAATGACGTCCGGATGTCGATTTCGCTCAACTCACGCATGGCTCCCCTTCGATTCGTGGCACGCCAAGCCTACGTAAAGCAGCGTTAAATGCGAAGAGCCCGTCCTGGTGTGGGCGGGCTGTGTGTTGGTGGGTTAAATGCGAAGAGCCCACCCCTTGGGGGTGGGCTCTTCTAAGTTAAGTCCGGCGGTGTCCTACTCTCCCACAGGGTCCCCCCTGCAGTACCATCGGCGCAAAGAGTCTTAGCTTCCGGGTTCGGAATGTGACCGGGCGTTTCCCTCTTGCTATGGCCGCCGAAACATCTTGTGACGTGTAGTCAAAAGTTGAATCGAACAAACACGTTTGAGTGTGTTGTTCGGTTCTCGACCGTACATCGAGAACCACATAGTGGACGCGTCGCATCAGAGAACATGTCAATGTTCGATCTGAGTTCGTTAATGATTTACCAAAACTCATGCTCCACCCAGGGGGTGGGATGATTGGTAAGTTATCGGCTTATTAGTACCGGTCAGCTCCGAGAGTCTTTAGTCCTCTCTTCCAC